>NZ_OZ245776.1:3855000-6377500 GCF_965227735.1 Larkinella sp.
GTCTTCTATGAAGGACGTTAGAGACGATGACGTTGATAGGCGGCAGGTGCAGGGCGTGAGAGCGCTAGAGCCGAGCCGTACTAATGACCTGAAGGTCGCAGGATACGACGACTTGAGAGTGCTTGCAGCAGGTTTGTGATTTCCTTTTTTCTTAAAGATACACACCAAGACACCAGCGTTGACAGATCAACCCGAATCCAAGCCGGGAAGCTAAGTCAACCCAAGAGCTGGGATGGTGGCAAGGGTGCGGGGGAACACCTCTTCCCATACCGAACAGAGCCGTTAAGCCCCGTTACGCCGATGGTACTGGAGTCACTTCCGGGAGAGTAGGTTGCCGCCACCACAGATTACCACGCTCCCCGCTACGGCGGGGAGCTTTTTTTGTGACCAATATCTACAGAAATATATAAAAAATCATATTTATTAGTTAAATTGTAATTTAATACATGCCTTGGTTACTCTGCGCAATTATTATAAGTCTCCAGGATCAATCCAATGAAAACCGGGTATTTACCTTTCGTCTCTGAAAAACCCGTGGTTCATCCGGGAAATTAGCCGCTTCACGCCTTAATTATTGATAAAAATCGGTAAGAAACTGACCTTTGTCATGTCTGTCTACTACCAGTGCCTATAAGAAACTGAGGAAACTATGAACTTTAAAATAGTTTCCTCAGTTTATGGCTTAAAATAGTCCTATAGCGTTGGAGATCAAAGAACGAATTCTGTTAAAGGCTGAAGCTTTGTTTTGGAAATTCGGTACCCGTAGTATTACCATGGACGACATCTCCCGGGATGTTGGTATCTCTAAAAAAACACTCTATCAGCATTTTACCGATAAAGATGACATTGTGTACCAGGTCATGCTGTATCGGCTGGAGAAAAATCGCGAAAATGTAAGTTGCTACATGGCAACGGCTCATGACCCGATTGAAGAAATCCTGCTGGCGTCGGAGATGATGCGGCAACATTTAGCCGAAATGAATCCGGCCTTGTGGATCGATGTGCAGCGCCATTATCCAAGAGCGTGGGAAGTTTGTACGGAATTCAAAGAGAAATTCTTGCTCGAATCGATTCGGAACAATTTGAAAAGGGGTATTGAGCAGGCGTTGTACAGACCTGAAATCGATGTAGAGATTATGGCCCGTTTGCGAATGGAATTGATACGCATGGCATTTGACACCGATGTGTTTCCCCGGGGCGTAACGGCCATGATAGAAGTTCAGATTCAACTACTGCATCATTTTGTTCGCGGCATACTTACCGAAAAAGGAATCCTTATCTACAACCAATATGTTAAAGAACACCAGAATGACCCCGCTTCTACGACTTTGTAAACCCCTCTATAGTTTAGCGTTGACACTCGGTTTTTTCGGCTCGGCGGTAGCGCAGACCCCACGCGATTTCTCATTGAATGATGCGATCAATTTTGCAACGCAACAGAATCTGAATGTCAAAAATACGCAGTTGGATGCGTTGAGTGCCGAAGCCCGTATTAAAGAAGTTAAAGGACTCGCTTTGCCGCAGGTCAACGTGGGCGGTACGGTTACGTATAATGCCATTATTCAGAAATTTATCTTTCCTGCGGGCGGTTTTGGTGCTCCGGCCGATTCAACGGGTGGTAGTGGCAGCAGCGGAGATGATGTAACGGCTATTCCATTCGGTGTAAAACTTCAGGGAAACGTATCAGCCAACGTGAATCAGTTGCTTTTTGATGCTGCGTATAAAATTGGTTTGAAAGCTGCT
Source organism: Larkinella sp. (assembly GCF_965227735.1). Classification (NCBI taxonomy): domain Bacteria; kingdom Pseudomonadati; phylum Bacteroidota; class Cytophagia; order Cytophagales; family Spirosomataceae; genus Larkinella; species Larkinella sp. The sequence goes on from NZ_OZ245776.1 coordinate 3,856,744, forward strand.
TCGACCTACCGGGAACTGGCTCAAAAGAACATTACGGCTTCAAAAATCAACGTAGCCGAACAGGTCGCCAAGGCTTATTATGGTGTTCTGGTCAGCGAAGAACGAATGAAACTGCTCGATTTGAATATTTCCCGGGTCGACACGCTGTTGCGCGAAACCCGGGCGATGAACACCCAGGGATTTGTTGAAAAAATTGATGTAGACCGGCTGGAAGTTCAGTTGAACAACTTGAAAACGGAACGGCAAAATGTGAAGAATCTGGTCGATCTGAGCTATTATCTGCTGAAATTTCAGATGGGATTGCCCATTAACGCGCCCATTCAGTTGACGGATCGGATTGAAACTTACAGCCAAAGGGATCTGGATCGGGCAGCGGTTTTGGATTCGGCTTTCGATTATGGCCAGCGCATCGAATTTTCGACCCTGCAGACGCAGATCAATCTGGCCGATCTGGACCTGCAAAGCATTGCAAAGCAATATTATCCACGACTAACGGCGGCCGCAACCTACGGGCATAACAACGGCCGGAACAATTTTGGCGATTTCTGGACCACGCAGTGGTTCAATTCAGCAGCTATTTCGGTAAACCTGAATATCCCGGTTTTTGACGGCTTTCAGAAGCGGTATGCGGCCCAGCAACGGAAAATAACCGTCGATAAGGCCCGACAAAGTGGCGAACTGCTCAAGAATTCCATCGATTTGCAAATCCGGCAGGCTACCGTTATGCTGTCGAATAACCTGCAAACACTTCAAAACCAGAAAAGGAATCTGGATCTGGCGCAGGAAATCGTGCGGGTGACCCGAATCAAATACAAAGAAGGTGTTGGTTCCAACATTGAAGTATTGAACGCCGAAACCTCTTTCCGGGAATCGCAAACCAATTACTTCGCTTCGCTACTGGACTACATGATCACGAAAGTCGATCTTGATAAAGCCTTAGGAAAATTGTACACCGGTCAGTAATCTCCCTTCACATTCACACTGTTCAAAACAGTTTTATTGATAACCCCTATGAAAGCATACTACATCATCGGATTGGCAACCACCTTACTTCTTTCCTGCTCATCGGAAAAGAAGTCGGATTTGGCTTCTAAAAAGCAGGAATTAGCCGATCTGAAAACGCAGCAGACCGAATTGACCACCAAAATCAAGGCACTGGAGTCGGAAGTGGCCAAACTGGACCCGACCCAGGCCGAGCAGGTAAAAGTAAAAGACGTAGTAGTGGCACCCTTGTCGGCAACCACATTCAAGCATTTTGTGGAGTTACAGGGTACGATCGATGCCAAAAACAACGTTCAGGTAACGCCCAAATCGGGCGGGGCCGTCACGGCGGTTTACGTCAGGGAAGGGGATGCGGTAAAAGCCGGTACGGTTTTGGCTAAAATCGACGATCAGATTCTGCGCGAATCCGTTGAAGAAGTCCGGAATCAATTGTCGTTAGCCAACACGGTTTTTGAAAAGCAGGCCAGTCTCTGGAAACAGCAGATCGGTACGGAAATTCAGTATTTACAAGCCAAAAATAACAAAGAAGGGCTGGAAAAACGTCTGGCTACGTTGAACGTTCAATTGTCGCAATCAAGCGTGACCTCGCCGATTTCGGGCATCGTGGATCAGGTGAACGTGAAAACCGGAGAAACGGCCATGCCGGGAATGGGCATTGTGCGGGTGGTGAACCTGTCGCAACTGAAAGTGGTCGCTAAAGTGGCCGATTCGTATGCTGGTAGCGTTCGGAAAGGGGACGCTGTCGTTGTGCGTTTCCCGGACATCAACAAAGAACTGACCACCCGCATCAGCTTCGTTTCAACAACCGTCGATCCCTTGTCCCGGACGTTCAGCATCGAGGCCCCGCTGCCATCAGATAACAGCCTGAAACCGAACATGCTGGCGCAGGTAAAGATCAACGATATTTCGAAAACAAAAACGATTGTCATTGATCAAAACCTGGTTCAAAACACGGAAAATGGCCAACTGGTTTACGTGGCGGTTTTGGAAGGAAACAAAAAACTGGCCAAAGCCCGTCAGGTAAAAACCGGGTTGAGCTACGGCGGACAAGTTGAAATTATCACCGGGCTGAATTCCGGCGATCAGCTCATTACGCAAGGCTATCAGGAGTTAGTTGATGGACAACCGATCAATTTCTAAAAACAGATCAGCACCCGGATTGAACCGCAATCCGGGTGCTGATCCCATCTAACCAAGGCCATGAAATTTGAACAATACAAAACCCTCGGTTTTACCAACTGGTGCGTTGAAAACCGGACGGCTATTTACATCTTCACGTTCATCATTACACTGGGCGGGTTGTTTGTGTACAATAACTTGCCGAAAGAGCAGTTTCCGGATATTAAAATACCGCAGATTTATGTCAATACCATTTACCTGGGAACGGCCCCGGCCGACGTTGAAAACACGATTAACAAGCCGATTGAGAAGCAGTTAAAGTCAATTTCGGGCGTTAAAAAGATCAAGTCGAACGCGCTGCAGGACGTGTCGGTGATTCTGGTCGAATTTAATCCGGATGTTCAGGTGCCGGAAGCCTTGCAACGGGTGCGGGATGCCATCGACAAAGCCAAGCAGGATCTACCCCAGAAGATGGATGCAGGACCGACGGCGCAGGACGTGAATTTCTCGGAGTTTCCGATCATGAACATCAACCTGGCCGGTAACTTTTCGCTCAAGCGCCTGAAAGAATACGCGGAGGACATGCAGGACGCCATTGAAGCCATGCCGCAGATCAGTCGGGTGGATATTGTGGGCGCACTGGAACGCGAAATTCAGATCAATGTGGATTTGGCCCGGATGCAATCGGCCGGTTTAGCCTTTTTCGACATTCAGCAGGCGGTTCAGGGCGAAAACATAAACGTATCGGGTGGTGAGCTAAATGTGGCGGGTGTGCGCCGGACGTTGCGGGTGAAAGGCGAGTTTAGCGAGATGAAGCAGTTGCAAAATCTCCAGATCCGAACCGCAACGGGTGCTACCGTTCGTCTGGGCGATGTGGCCGATGTGCAGGATAGCTTTGAGGAACAGCAGGATTTTGCCCGGCTGGATAACAAATCCGTCGTAACATTGAACGTCATCAAGCGATCGGGGGCTAACCTGATTGCGGCCGCTGACCAGATCGAAGAAACCATCAAGGAATACAAGGCAAACCGGTTTCCGGCCGGACTCGACATTCGGGTGACGGCGGATCAATCGGAACGGACACGGGCCGATATTCACGATTTGATCAACACCGTTGTGCTGGGGTTCATTTTTGTGGTGCTGGTTTTGATGTTCTTCATGGGCGTTCGCGACGCTATTTTCGTTGGTTTGTCAGTGCCCTTGTCGGCTTTGGTAGCCTTTGTCTGTATGCCCATCGTCGGGCCGGCCGTCGGCACCCTGTTTACGCTGAACACCATCGTTTTGTTTGGCTTTCTGCTGGGCCTGGGTCTGGTAGTGGACGACGCCATTGTGGTCATCGAAAACACACACCGGTTATTCAATGAGCACAAAGACTGGGACATCAAGAAGGCGGTGAAAGCGGCTGCGGGCGAAGTGTTCATCCCGGTATTTTCCGGAACGCTGACGACCATTGCTCCATTCTTCCCGCTGTTGTTCTGGCCGGGCATTGTGGGTGAGTTCATGAAGTTCCTGCCTTTAACGCTCATTCTAACCTTGTTCGCTTCGCTTTTTGTCGCTTATGTCATGAACCCGGTTTTTGCCGTAACCTTCATGAAACGGCACGACGAGGACAATCATGAAGATAACCAGGGATTTGCCACAATTCGTCGGCCGTTGATGATTCTGGCGGTTTTGGCCGGCCTGGGCTACGTGATCGACCGGGGCATCGGGAATTTGTTCCTGTTTGTGCTGATTCTGTATGCCTTCAATCACTATGTGCTGACGCCCCGAATCATCGTACCCTTTCAGGAACGCTTGTTGCCAGCGTTGAAGAATGGATACCGGAAACTCATCTCATGGATCTTAACGGGTTGGCGGCCAATCTGGACCATCGTTGCGGTATTTATGCTATTGGTCGGGACGTTTTTCCTGATGGGTGTTTTTCCGCCGAAAGTCATTTTCTTCCCCAGCGGTGATCCGGATTACGTGTACGTCTATAATGTGATGCCGATTGGGACGGATTCGCGTGTGACGGATTCAGTTACAAAAATCATTGAGAAACGGGTGTTCAAAGTACTCGATGAAAATAAAGCAACGGATATAGTGAACTCGGTAATTGCCAACGTAGGTAAAAACGCCGGGGATCCTTTTAACCCCGACCGCTCGGACACTCCGCATAAATCGAAAGTGACGATTGCGTTTGTAAAAAGTTCAAACCGGCATGGCCTCTCGTCCGAAACAATTTTGAATAAAGTGCGAGCCGCCATGCAGGGCATTCCGGGTACCGAGATTTCGGTTGAACGCGAAAACAGCGGCCCACCGACGGGTAAACCGATTGCCATTGAAATTGCCGGTGAAGAATTTGCAACCCTGCAAAAACTGGAAAAACAGCTTCGGCAACGGATTACTGCATCGGGCATCAAAGGCATCGACCAGTTGAAGTCGGATTTGATTACCAACAAACCGGAAATCGTCATCAACATCGACCGCGATAAAGCCGAACGCGAAGGTATTTCGTCGTCGCAGATTGCGCTGGCGGTTCGGACAGCCTTGTTTGGTACGGAAGTGTCGAAATTCCGGGATGCGAAAGACGAATACCCGATTATGGTTCGGCTGAAGCAGGATGATCGCAGCCAGATTGAAAGGCTGTTGAGCCTGAACATCGTTTACCGCGACATGAATGCGGGGGGGCAACTTCGTCAGGTACCGATTCAGTCGGTGGCCAACATTGCCTATTCGACGACCTTTAGCCAGATTAACCGGATCAATCAGGAGCGGGTCATTACGCTCAGTTCGGATGTGGTGCCGGGGTATAATGCCAATGAGATTGTTCAGGAAATTCAGCAATTAGTAACCGATACCGAAGTGCCGAATGGCTACACCGTCCGGATGGGTGGCGAGCAGGAGGATCAACAGGAGTCGATGAACTTCCTGGTGTCGGCTTTCGGATTAGCCATGTTGCTGATTTACCTGATTCTGGCCACGCAGTTCAACTCCGCCGTAAAACCGCTGATTATCTTCTTCACGATTATTCTTTCGTTGATCGGGGTGTTGCTGGGCTTTATGGTAACGGGCAAAACATTCTCGGTGGTTATGTCCGGGGTTGGTATCATCGCTCTGGCGGGGATTGTGGTGAAAAACGGTATTCTGCTGATCGAGTTCATCGAAGAGTTGCGCGGACGTGGGATTCCGTTGCGTCAGGCGATTATCGATGCGGGCGGTATTCGGTTGACACCAGTATTGCTGACGGCATCGGCGGCTGTCTTGGGTCTGATTCCGCTGGCGGTGGGTCTGACCGTCGATTTTGTAGGGTTGTTCCGTGATTTGGACCCGCACATCATCATTGGGGGAGACAGTGCGGTGTTCTGGAACATTCTGGCCTGGACAATCATCTACGGCTTGACTTTCTCAACGGTGTTGACGCTGGTCATCGTGCCCTGTATGTACTGGGTGAACGAACGAATCCGGGATAAATTCAAGGAAAGAATAGCGAAGAAGGAACGTGAGCCGGAATTGGTAAACGAATAAGTAAAGTACTAACTGTAAACCAAAAACCCACAGTGTCTGTTAACGCTGTGGGTTTTCTTTATGCACCATTATGAATCGCATCGTTCTTTTTTTTGTCGTATCCGCCATCCTGTTGCTCATTGACTGGTACGTATTTCAAGCCATCAAAACCGTCACCCGTTCGGCCACCGAAAACACCCAGCGGATTGTCTCGATGCTCTATTGGGGTTTTACGGGCGTAACCATCCTTACGTATCTGACCATGCAGTTATTACCGCCCGATGCCGTTGGCAGGGTGGCGCGCGGTTTTATCTATACGGCGATCCTGGTTCCCTATTTTTCGAAAGTCTTTGCTGTTCTGTTCATTTTCATAGATGATCTGGGCCGTTTTGTGCGGTGGGTGGCTTCCCTGTTTTACAGTCACGATGTTCGCGCAGCGGTCAATGATACGAGGCAACCGAACATTCCAGCCACTGATGTAATTCCACGTTCCGAATTTTTGATGAAAACCGCCCTCATTGCGGGGGCTGTTCCGCTGGTGGCGTTTACCTACGGAATTGTTTCCGGCGCACACGATTACCGCATCCGGCGCATCCGGTTATCACTCAAAAACCTGCCTTCTGGCTTCGACGGTATGAAAATTGCCCAGCTTTCGGATATTCATTCCGGCAGTTTTTTCAACAAAGTGGCCGTGAAGGGGGGCGTTGACATGCTGCTGCGCGAAAAACCGGATGTTGTTTTCTTTACCGGTGATCTGGTCAACAACACGGCAGATGAGGTGGAAAATTACATCGACATCTTCAATAAAGTGAAGGCCCCGCTGGGGGTTTATTCGACTTTGGGCAACCACGACTACGGCGACTACGTAAACTGGCCAAATGCACAGGCGAAAACCCAAAATCTGAACAACCTGAAAGCGGCTCACAAACTGCTCGGTTGGGATCTGTTGATGGACGAGAACCGCATTTTAGAACAAAATGGCGACAAAATCGCTTTAGTAGGTATTCAGAACTGGGGTTCGGGACGTTGGCCCAAATACGGGAATTTAGAGAAGGCCCGCCAGGGAACGGAAGACGCCCCGGTGAAGCTGTTGCTCTCCCACGATCCCAGCCATTGGGATGCCCAGGTAAAACCGCAGTTTTCGGATATCGACGTTATGTTCGCGGGTCATACCCACGGAATGCAGTTTGGGGTCGAAATTGGCAATGTCCGCTGGAGCCCGTCGCAATACGTCTATAAACAATGGGCAGGTTTGTATCAGGAAGGTGAACAATATCTTTATGTGAATCGTGGATACGGGTATCTGGGCTATCCGGGCCGGGTTGGGATCTTACCGGAAATCACCATTTTTGAATTGAAAAAAGCATAAACCTTCTTGATGATGAAAAAGATTTTTCTACTGGCCTGCGGGCTTTTTGGCTCGCTGACCTTGTATGCCCAGGCTCCGTCCTGCTGTGACCAGCCTGTTGCTCAGGTATCCAATGACATGGCTTTGCTGGCCAGCAACCAATCGTTTGTGATGCTGCACGAAGAACCGCTTCCGTTCACCTACCAGAGTGCGGCCGGTGAAATGGTGAAATTCAAAACGGCGGATGGCACCGAAGCCAACGGATTTCTGCTCAAAGCCGCTAATCCGTCCAACAAATGGCTGCTTGTTTATCAGGAGTGGTGGGGGCTGAATGACTACATCAAGCAGGAAGCCGAAAAACTCTACAATGACCTGAAAGACGTGAACGTGCTGGCCGTCGACATGTACGATGGCAAAGTAGCCACCACGCGCGAAGAAGCCTCCAAGCTGGTGCAGGTGCCGCGCGAACGGTTGGGCGCGATCATGCAGGGTGCTATTGCCTACGTAGGGCCACAGGCGCAGATTGCCAGCGTCGGCTGGTGTTTCGGTGGAGGCATGTCGCTGCAATCGGCCATTCTGGGCGGGAAGCAAACCGTCGGTTGTGTGATGTATTATGGACAACCGGAAAAGAACGTGGAGCGGTTGAAAATGCTGAATACCGACGTATTGGGTATTTTTGGTGCCAAAGACTCCGGGATTCCGCCCGCAACCGTAGCCGAGTTTGAGAAAAACATGAAGGAGGCCGGCAAGCAAACGACCATCCAGATGTATGATGCGCCCCATGCTTTTGCCAACCCGAGCAATCCGGGTTTCAACAAGGAAGCCACGGCGGATGCGTACCAGATTACCTTGAATTATCTGAAAACCAAGCTAAAAGTCTAGCTGCGGATTTGGGGTCGACTCCGAAAAACGAACAACTTTTTCAGTTTATGCGTTAAACCTATGTGTACCAAACGAGTCTAACAGACATTGATAAAGTGAACCTGTAGACTGTTATCATCATGAAAACGCATCATCTGATTTCAATGCTGGCGATTGTCCTGATCGGTTCTGTTCTGACCAGTTGTGCGCCCTCCGTGGGTGTCGGCGTCAGGACCGATTATGGCTATGGACCCAGTTACGGGTATGGATATAGCCCTTACCGGTATGGTTACCGTCGTCCGCCGATTATCGTAACCCCTCCGCCGAGGGTCGTTTACAAGTCGCATCCCCGCCGGTATCGCGAACCGCAATACCGCAATAGCTATCGAAATAACAACCGTCGCGGAGCTCCGCAGCAATATGGCTATCGTTCACAACGGAGTCGCGGACCCCGGTAAGAACTTCAAAAACCGTCTCGAAAGGGGCGGTTTTTAGTTTTAAACCGGATCGGTCCGGTAGAAAGGACAAATGCAGCCGGGAGGAATAGAAAAAACTTGCTCTTTTTTACGTACTTTTCGTAAGTCTTTGCGTTTATAGAGATAGAAAGGCCGATAAAACGTATGAAAAAGCTATTGTTGCTGGGAGTTACCCTGTCTATGCTGCTGCCACTGGAAGCACCGGTTGAAGCAGCCGTTGTAAAATCAGCCCAGAGCGAACTAAAAAGTGAGTTAGTCTATAAACGGAAGAAAGCACGCGGTTACAAGAAGAAAAAAGGCTTCATGTGGGGATTGTTTCGCAAGAAAAACTCGTGCGGTTGCCCAAAGTTTTAATTCGTACGGATCGTAAATTGTACTTATAGCCGGGGCAACCCGGCTTTTTGTTTTTCAGTAGGTTAATAAATTGTAAAATACTACTATTCAGCTAAAAAATCCGTATCTTTGCACTTTAATTGAAAAGACAAAAGAGAATAGCGAAACGACTGATGAGTTTGCTGGTTTCTGTGCTCTCTTGTCTAAGTGCTATTGTCTCAAAAAAGTATGCAATCCATTCGCAACATAGCTATTATAGCGCACGTTGACCACGGTAAGACTACGTTGGTTGACAAAATTATTCATGCTTCCAAGCTCTTCCGGGACAACCAGGAGTTTGGTGACCTGATATTAGATAATAACGATCTGGAACGGGAGCGGGGCATCACCATTGTCTCCAAAAACGTTTCAGTCCGGTACAATGATGTTAAAATCAACATCATCGATACACCGGGTCACTCCGATTTTGGCGGAGAAGTAGAGCGCGTGCTGAAAATGGCCGATGGCGTTTGCCTGCTGGTCGATGCGTTTGAAGGCGCTATGCCGCAGACCCGGTTTGTATTGGGCAAAGCCCTGCAATTGGGCTTGAAACCCATTCTGGTTGTTAACAAAGTCGATAAAGAAAACTGCCGCCCGGAAGAAGTTCACGAAGAGGTGTTCGATCTGATGTTCAACCTGGGAGCAACGGAAGAACAATTGGATTTTCCGACGGTTTACGGATCATCGAAACAAGGCTGGATGGGTCCGGACTGGAAAACACCGACCGACAACATCACCTACCTGCTGGATACGATTGTTGAGCACATCCAACCCGCGCCCGTTATTGAAGGAACCCCGCAAATGCAGATCACGTCGCTCGATTACTCGGCCTTTGTAGGTCGGATTGCCATCGGGCGGGTGGTTCGCGGAACGCTGAAAGAAGGTGCCAACATGGCGCTGGTGAAAGTTGGCGATGTGATTAAGAAAGTGAAAATCAAAGAACTGCAAACGTTCGAGGGCCTTGGTAAACAAAAGGTAGCGGAAGTGCAGTGTGGTGATATCTGTGCCGTAACCGGTCTGGAAGATTTCGAGATTGGCGATACACTGACCGATCTGGAAAACCCGGAAGCCATCGAACGGATTGCCGTCGATGAGCCAACGATGAACATGTTGTTTACGATCAACAACTCACCGTTTTTTGGCAAAGAAGGCAAGTTTGTAACCTCGCGCCACCTGCGGGAGCGGTTATACAAGGAAATTGAGAAAAACCTCGCCCTGCGGGTTGAAAATACCGACAGCGAAGACCGGTTCCTGGTTTATGGACGCGGGATTCTTCACTTGTCAGTTTTGATCGAGACCATGCGTCGGGAAGGCTACGAATTGCAGGTTGGTCAGCCCCGGGTGTTATACAAGTATGATGATCACGGAAACCGTCTGGAACCAGTCGAAACCCTGGTCGTGGATGTTCCGGAAGAAACCGCCGGAAAAGTGATCGAACTCGCAACCCAGCGGAAAGGCGAGTTGCTGATTATGGAACCGAAAGGCGATTTACAGCACTTAGAATTTGAAATTCCGTCGCGTGGGCTGATCGGGTTGCGTTCCAACGTCCTGACCGCTACATTCGGTGAGGCCGTTATGACCCACCGGTTCAAGAGCTTTGAGCCGTATAAAGGAGCCATTCCGGAGCGGATCAACGGTTCACTGATCTCGATGACGAGCGGAGCGGCTACGGCCTATTCGATCGACAAATTGCAGGATCGCGGTATTTTCTTCATCGAACCGGGCGACGAAATCTACACCGGTCAGGTAATTGGTGAACACAACCGCCAGAATGACATTGTCGTAAACGTGCAGACCGCCAAGCAGTTGACCAACATGCGGGCTTCCGGCTCCGATACCAACGTTCGGATTGCGCCGAAAGTGTCGTTCTCGCTGGAAGAGTCGATGGAATACATCCAGAAAGATGAATACCTGGAGGTGACGCCGAAGTCGATGCGGATTCGTAAAATTTTCCTCGATGAAAACGAGCGGAAACGGAATCAGAATAAATTTGAAATGGCCTAAAATAGAAAGCCCCGGAACACACACCGGGGCTTTTTATTTACCGACTTTCTTGATTTTACTTTCTCCCGCCCTGCGCGAATGAAAGATTTCGGTTCGTTAAGGCGGTTTTCAGGGTTTGTAGTGCATTTTTTCCAATGCCGTGCAGTGCCATGAATTCCGTTTCACTTAGGTTGACCAGTTGTTCCAGTGTTGTAATTCCGGCATTCGCCAGAGCGCGTTGGGCCGGTTTTGCCAGTTGATCGAACGGGTGACTTTCAGCTTTTCCTTTCATATCCGGGTTTGTTAGCAACCCCCAAATGTACCCTCCCGAAAGCATACGAATGCGGTGCGAATGCGACACATTGCAGGTGATTTGCGTCAGGAACGGGTGATTAAAGCTGCTTTACGACTTGTAAACCAATGGCCGATCCGGTTTCGACAGCAGGACTATACACTTTTTGATCGCTGCGTTTTTTTGTACGCACTCACGATAAGTAAAGAGCGAAATTTCATACGGAGAAGAGTTTTCAGAAACTGAGTCCCAGTCGAAAAGCAATCCGGTTATAAACCCGGCTCTCGTATTTATGAATTTCATTCCACCCCAGCGGTTTGTCGGCAGTGGCTTCCTGCCGTTTGTAATTGAGTGACAGAATGAAATTCGTATTCTGCGGACGCCCGATCCGGAAGCCAATGCCGGGAGCAATCACCCATCCTCCCCGGGTTTCATAGCCTGTCGGGTCTTCGTTCAGCCACGCAAAACCGTAGCCGGTATCCAGGCTGGTGAATACCCGCAGATTCTTCTGGCCCGGCTGGGCCAAATCGTACCGTACTCCCGCGCAAACCGGCATCAGCAGGGCCGCATTGTACCAATCGACGCCCACCGTTCCGCCTACGGCCAGTTTGGGGCGGAGTTGAACGCCGTTAAACGTCTGTGCGGTGATGTTGTGTCTTTTGCTGACGTTTTCAGAGGCCGTATTGACGTTATAACGGACTTGTCCAAACAAGACACCGAATTCGGTCATGTTCGTAAAAACAGGCTTAAACGGGCTTTTTTGTGCGTAAAGCGGAAGCGCGAACAGGCACAGCAGCCAAACGGTTTTGCTACCAATCTTTTTCATGGATGAGTTGGTTAGCTGGCCGGATAAGGGCGTTGTACGGGAATTTTGCTCAACAGTTTCAGTTTGCGCGGATTGCTGTAGTCATACTGGTAAAAACCATCCCGGCCGATCAGCAGCAGTGATTTCCCGAGCGGGATTACATCGTAAGCCTGAAATCCTTCCAGATGCTCCAGTTGATCGATTTTCAGCGGGTCGGCAGCATTGAACGTTTTCAGACCATAGGCTCCTTCGCAGATGAACAAGTTTGGAAAATCGATGCCCAAACCGTGCGGATTTTTCATCGCATAACTTTTCAGCAGACGGGGGCTATACAGATTCGACACATCCACCACATCGAGTTGATTGGTGAAGCCCTGACAGGTAGTTCCTGAACGCAGGGTTACATAGGCTTTGTCTTCATGAACCACCACCGGATCGCAGACGGTGGCGTGCGCGAAGGTCGACATCCGTACCGGTTTTTCGGGGTTGCTGTTGTCGTAAATGTGCATACCCGACTGGGCGCCGATGAAGAGTTTATCTTTGTAGGGGAAAATCGTTTCAATACCCCAGCCCATGCTGATTTTATTGCCTTTCTTTGGGTCCGAAGGGGTTTTGATGTCGAACAACTGCATTTCCGACTGGCTAACGGTATACAGGTAGTTGTCATAGAGCGTAAACCGGGCCATCGAACCGCCGGTTCCGTTCGTGCTGGGAGCAGGTGAACCGGTCGCACTGTTGAAATTCTGAATACCGCCCCGCATATCGGTCGCCCAAAGGCAGTTGGTGCAACCGCCGTTATTGACACTGCTTTCGCAATCTGTATTGACCGTTTGCGTAACGTACTCCACTTTCTGATCGTTGATGATTGCCTGCTGAGCGTTCAGGCTCCAGTAGCCGCCGTCGAACTGCCCATTTTGAAAGACATCGGTAACCCGGTTGAGTTCGCGGATGTTCTGCGGGTCGCGGATGTCGAACGCCACCAGGTCCATGAAACTGTCGGCATACAGAATGTTGTTGCGGATGGCCATGTCGCCGTTGCCCGGAATGCGCAAAAACGCGACGGTTTTCGGGGCCGACGGATTCCGGTTGTCGATCACATGGATGCCTTCCTTGATTTCGTTAATCAGCAGAAAACCGTCTTTGGTATAAATTTTACCCGGATTGACCAGCGTCCGGGGTTGTTCGGCCTGTACGCCCTGGCGGATTTGGGCTACAGTGAACGTTCGGGGTGTGAATTGTCGGAAAGTGCGGGTTTCTTTGCATTTGTCGGTGCAGCCGTTCAGCCCCACCAGCAGAACTCCGAGCAGGAAGTAAAGAGTACGTCTCATAGCAACAGGTTGTTTAGGGATATGCTCCACTGACCCTATTGACACTGAAAGAGTTGGAATAAAAGCATAAAAAAATTGCCCGGCAGGCAGAGCCGCCGGGCAATCCGGTTTGCACAATGAATCAGAGGTCAAAGTTTTATTGGAGGAGACCGGCAGGTAGGTGTGGATACGTACCGGCCCCGTTCCATATTTTTCAGGTTGTATTATTTTTCTTTTTCGTAAACCAGTTCGCCGGAAGCTTCTCCTTCCGCAATCAGCCGCAGCCGGTTACCGGCAAATTCGTATCGTTTTACGGCCTGTAGTTTTTTGAAATAATCGGTTTCAAACTGCATGGCATCCGCCGGACCAGCCATTTTAGTAGCGCCAATGGCACTCATCTGCACGGCACTGGAAGTCGACGAACCCGTCAGCGTGGCAAAGTAGTGGTTGACCGATGAACGTCCCCCCACTTTGTAAGCCACCCGGTTAGTGATTTCGCTACTCGCCGAATCGGGAGCCAGCACCAGCGTTACCGCAAAGTTGGAAGCCGGTTCAATCAGCTTATAGGTGCCGGCAATGGCGGTGGTGGACAGAGGTTGAATAGTGGTTTTGGTTTTATCGTTGCAGGAAGCTGCGATGAACAGAATACCGGCAACGAGAAGGGCGATGATTTTCATGGCAGTGTTGTTTCCGGATTGACAATTTTACCCATAAACAAGACCGAGCCCGTTCCTTTTTCCGTAATCAAAAAGACAAAAGGACGATCACAAATGAGCGACGGTCCCGCAGACGTAACTTCAACACCAATGCTGGTTACAGCAGCGGCTTCGGTGCCTTTTTCATCGACGGCCACGTAGGTGTTTTGCTTCACGTAACTCACCTGCAAACCCTGGCCGGCGCTGATGCCTGAAAAGTTGGCAGCGTTCGAAAAAGCCGACGGCATTCCCATTTTCGACAACGCGTCGTTGAGGGTCGCTTCATACTCCATCGTAAACTTCGGCAAGCCCACCGCCACTTTGCTTTCGCGCATGTTCTGCTGCAAGTCGGCCCATTCGGTTGCGTTCAATGTGTTGATGATCGCATCGGCTGAGGAGCTTTCAGTCGGCACCAGAACCGTCATTGAATACGTTCCATCGCCATACGGCAGTTCAAAAGCGCCGTAGGTGGGGCGGAACGCATGGCGAAGGCTGGTCGTCATGTTCATCATCTTCACCTGTTTCTGCGAACCGGAAACCAGGGTAAAAGGAGAATCAAAAGTGTTTTTCGTCTCAAACTGGTATTTCCAGTCGCCTTTGAAATACAGCGCATTGAGCAGAAACAGAACTTGCTCGGGCTTGATCTCCTGAATGACTTTTTTAATCTTAGCGTTCGTATTATCACTGGCCCACTGGTTGATTTTGTTGATAACCGGGGTCGGATTGCTGAAATCCTCACCGGAAATCCGGGCATTGAACGTTTTCTTCGTGACGTCGAGATACGACGGTTCAACGGAAAAACCGTTGCGGTACCAAATGGAGTTGGCCAGTTTTGTTGTTACTTTCGGATCAGCGGTGGGCAACCCTTTCAATAAAAACTCATAGGTTTGGTTTGCATCAGCCAGCGAAACCCCTTCCAGGTGCATCGCTTTTTTCATTTCATCCGCCGTTTGACCCGCGGCCCCGTTCAGCAACATGCCGAGGGCCATGTGCAGACTCAGCGGTGAAACAAAAATATTTTCGTCCTTCTTCTGATCTTCGTTGACACGCTTCAGAAAGTCGAAGGAAAAATCATTGGTTTTTTGAGCAAAGGCACGTGCTTCCGGAGTCGACGTTAAACCGCCGGTTCCCGGATTATTCGGTGTCGTATCGTTTTGGCAACCGCTTATTGTCAACAGCGAAACCGTTGCCATCAACAGGCTGGAAACAAAAGGTATTCTTCTCATCACAATCGGGTTTTGTTAAACCATGTGGAGCGCTCACAATACAAAGACCCGATTGGAAAAGAATTGGTTGGAAGGGGGTTGAAAAAAAGAGAAGAAAAATGAGAATTTGTCTGATAACTACCTTTTAGAAGTGGTAATTCAGTCCAAACCCAACCCCGACAGCCTGCGGACGAACCTGGAGTTGCGCGTCGGATTGCGTACCATTTTGCAGCGATTGCTGGTAGGACCCCGTCAACGAACCGGACCAGTGGTGGGTGGGGTGGTAGCTGACGCGTAAACCGGCCGTACCCGCCAGCGACATGGGGCGATAGACCTGGTCGCCGGGGTTGACTTCCAAAGCCCCATTGACCGTATTTTTCAGAAACACATTGGCCATCAAACCGCCCAGCACGGAATAGCTGATCTTGCGCTCGGGCAAAATGTGGTAGCCGATCTGAACCGGAACCTGCAAATACTGAAAATCGTTGGAAACCACCTGATCAGAGGGAGTTGGAACGACTACCAGCGATGACGGATTGTTCAGATTCGCTTTGTCGGCATAGGAGGGCAAAAAGTTGTTATTCGGGGACGACGCCAACTGCGGAACTGATGGGCTACTGTTTCGGATGGCGTTTACGAGTAAATTTTCGGTTTGGTTCGTAAATACGTTGGTGACCGTTGCATTGTTCCGGGCCTGTGACCGGCCATTCAGATACTGAACCCCGGCTTCGACCGACCAGTGTTTGCTAAACTGAAGACCAGAACTGGCCTGCCACGCCATTGAAATCTGCGCCTGGTTTTGCAGCGGAGAAACCGCCTGGCGACTGCTCTGCTGAACTGCATTACTGGCAACATAGGCCTGATTGAAACTGGACTGAACGCTGGTCATCGGATTGAACGACATCGGCGTTGCGGTTAAAGCCGCCCAGTACTCATTTTTCGATCGGCCTTTTTCCTGTGGTTCGATCGTGGTTTCCGGAGCGCGATACCAGATGATCCGGCTAATCGGAGCCGGGTTCTTCAAGGTTACCAGCTTGCTTTGTATGTACGAAGCTTCGTAGGCCAGTTGTGTATCGGCAAGCCCGTTGCCGGTTTCGCGCGGTAGGGCGGCTTGGACTGGTGTTGCCGTTTTCGTGATTCGTTCTGACGACTGAAATGTACCCGTCGTGAGGTCCGGCGAATTGGTTCCGGTTCCCCGGCTGACTCCCGAAGGTTGATTCGCCCGGCGGTTTTCAGCAAGCCGGTTGGCATTGGAGCGGCCGCCGGTCAGCGACCCACGCGCAGTCAGAGGTGATCGCCGGGTTGACAGACGTTCCGGTGCAGCGGTTTTTCGTTCTCCCGTCAAAACGGACTGGTCTTTGATCATTTGATCAATCGTCGTGGCGGTTTCCGAGTGTTCCAGTTCGGGGACAACGGGGATGCCGGACGGCGTATTTTTGGCATCAGCCCGGCGGTTTGCGGCCAGGGCTTCATCGGTTTTACCAGCGTATTCGGGCTTGCGGTCTGCGTCGGACGTGGTTGTTGCTTTCTCTTGTTTGGCGAGTTGATCCGCCGTTGCGCTGGATGACGAATCGCTTTGGCCAGCCACCGGCTGAGTCGTATCCGTCGTGTCGATGGACTGTATGGCCCACCAGCCGATCAAAAGAGCCATAATAGCAGCAGCCACACTGTAGAACCAGGGTTTTGCCCGGGGCCAGAGTGGGATGATCGGTTCCGTTTCTTCTTCGTCTAACCGACGCGCAATCCTGTCCCAAAGCTCATCGGATGGGCTTTCGGCAGCATCTTCGAAGATACTTCGCCACTCTTCATTTAATTCTTCTTCTTTAGAGAGACTCATTTCGGAATTGGACGCTCGTTCTGAATCTTTTGTTGCAGCAGCATGCGGGCACGCGAAAACTGCGATTTGGATGTTCCTTCTGAAATATCTAATAATTCCGCAATTTCCGGGTGTGTATACCCTTCAATGGCGTACAGGTTAAATACGGCCTGGCATCCCGGCGGGAGTTCCTGCACCATCTTCAGTAGTTGCTGGTAGTGCAGACCCGATAGGCTGTCTTCCGTCTGCGGTAATGTATTGGGCGGCACATCCTCCAACTCGGCCGGGTTCTGCCAGGGCTTTTGTTTGCGGATGTGCTTCAGTGCCGTATTGATCACAATGCGTTTCAGCCATGCTTCCAGCGGGCACTCAAACCGAAATGTATCAATATGTTGGAACGCTTTCACGAAGGAATCCTGCAGCACATCTTCGGCGTCGTCGCGGTTTTTGGTATACCGTTGGCTGACCACAAAGAGCTTCCGGGCGAATAACTCGTAGAGTTTTCGCTGAGCAGTTCGGTCCTTATGTCGACAGCCGTCAACTAACGCTCGTTCATCCAACATACTAATGCAACACTACTGACCCCAACGCAAGTCTGACGGTTGGAAAGGAATTAAAATAATTTTTGGCCTAACCCGCTGGCAACGAGTGAATATAACTTTTAGCCTGTACTTTTGAACAAATCTATTCCTGAACATTCATGAACCGACGTACGGCTCTTCGGCAAACTCTGGGTTTCATTGGGTTGAGCACCACGGCTTCCCTGCCCGGATTGAACGCTAAAAGTAGTTTACAAAACCCAAACAACCAACGGTTTCGGGTCGGGGCCTGCGACTGGTCGATCGGTCAATCCAGTAAAATCGAAGCCTTCGACGTGGCCAAAACCATCGGCCTCGACGGCATTCAGGTGAATCTGGGTTCCGAAAAAAACGACATGCACCTACGCCGGAAAGACCTCCAGAAAGCCTGGCGTGAAGCCGCCAAACGAACCGGCGTTCAGATCGGTGGTCTGGCCCTGGGCGAACTCAACAACATTCCCTACAAATCTGATCCGCGGGCCGAGCAATGGGTGCAGGACAGCGTCGGGGTGGCCAAAGCCCTTGGTGCCAAAAACATCCTGCTTGCCTTCTTTAACAAAGGCGATTTGAAGAACGATCCGCAGGGAACCCAGGTAGTGATTGAACGGTTGAAGGCCGTGGCTCCCAAAGCCGAAAAAGCGGGCATTGTTCTTGCAATCGAATCATGGTTGAGCGCCGAAGAACACATGGCCATCATCGACGCGGTGGCGTCGCCCGCCGTGAAAGTATATTACGATGTATGTAACTCCACGGTTATGGGATATGACATTTTGAAGGAAATCCGGTGGCTTGGGAAGCAAAAACAGATCTGTGAATTCCACTTTAAGGAGAATAGCTATCTCCTCGGGCAGGGCAAGGTGAATTACCCGGAGGTTCGGAAGGCCATCGACGACATTCAGTATGGTGGTTGGGTTCACATCGAAGGTGCTGTGCCAGAGGGGAAAAACATGTTGGAAAGTTACACTTATAATAATAAGTTTGTAAGAGAAATTCTGGCGTAGCGGATTAATGTTACTGTTCCACGGTTTTCTGCAATTAGTACTTATTATAATAAGTTTGACTGGTCTTAAATGTTGTTTTTCAGGTAATTATTCCACGTGGAACACTAAAAGATGAAGATTACTATTCCTGCCCCCTCCCGGTTTTTAAGCGCATCAATCCTATTGGGAACCCTGATTTGGGTCCTTCCACTACGGCAACAGTCACTCCCTGCCGTTAGCCTATTTTCGGAACCGGTCGAGCCTGCCCGCCGGGGAATGATCGTTGGATCCGACTCCAATACACTCTATCTGCCCGACGATCTGGAAGCGACGGTTTGGGCCGAAGCGCCGATGTTCTACAACCCGACGAATATCGACGTCGACGCCCGGGGCCGGATCTGGGTAACCGAAGCCGTCAACTATCGGAACTTTAACAACAAACCCGAAACCCGGCTCGACCACCCGAACGGCGAGCGCGTCATGATTCTGGAAGACACCAATGGCGACGGAAAAGCCGACCAGTCCAAGGTCTATGTCGAAGATAAAGACCTGGTGTCGCCCCTGGGCATTGCGGTAATTGGCAACAAGACCATCGTCTCCGCAGCACCGAATCTCATCATTTATACTGACGAAAACGGCGATGATAAACCCGACAAAAAAGAGGTTTTTCTGACCGGTTTTGGCGGACTCGATCACGACCATTCGCTGCATGCCCTCGTGGCCGGGCCAGATGGCAAATGGTATTTCAATACCGGGAATGCCGGGCCGCATATCGTCACTGATAAGTCCGGCTGGACGCTCCGGTCGGGGAGTCTCTACACCGGCGGAACTCCCTACAATAAACTCAACAAAGGCAACCGGATCAGCGACGACGGCCGGGTTTGGGTAGGCGGTTTAGCGCTCCGCGTCAATCCCGACGGAACGGGTCTGAAAGTGATGGGTCATAATTTTCGGAACAACTACGAAACCGCCCTCGATTCCTACGGGAATATGTGGCAGAACGACAACGACGATCAGGTGGTCGCGTGTCGGACGAGCTGGCTCATGGAGGGCGGGAACATGGGGTATTTTAGCCAGGATGGAACCCGGTATTGGCAGGGCGACCAGCGGCCGGGTCAGGACATTCCGACGGCCCACTGGCACCAGGAAGATCCTGGCGTGATTCCGGCGGGCGACATCAGTGGGGCCGGTTCGCCAACGGGCATGGTTTTCTACGAAGGCGACCAACTTGGTGAAAAGTACCGGGGAATGCTGCTGAGTGCCGAAGCCGGCCGGAACGTTATTTTTAGCTACAAGCCCGAACCGCAGGGCGCTGGCTACCGGATGCCCCGGACCGACTTCATCAGCACCTTTCCGAAAGTGGATGAAAACTACAAATGGAACGACATCACTGACGACATCCGCAAATGGTTTCGCCCGAGCGACGTGACGGTCGGAACCGATGGCGCGTTGTACATTGCCGACTGGTTCGATCCGGTGGTGGGTGGACACCAGATGAAAGACAAGAAGGGGTACGGACGGATTTACCGCATAACGCCCAAAGGCAAAAACCTGAAAGTGCCGGTGATCAATACCGACAAAACGAAAGGGCAGATTCTGGCATTGACGAACCCCGCCACCAACATTCGATTGCTGGGTTTTGAGAAATTGAAGGTGCAGGGCGACAAAGCCGTAAAACCTGTTTCCAAACTGTTGACCGATCCAAACCCGTATCACCGCGCGCGCGCCATCTGGCTGCTTTCTCAACTGGGGCCAAAAGGGCAACGGAAGGTTGAAGAATTGTTGAAATCGGATCAGGTGGACTTGCGTATCACCGCGTTCCGGGCGCTGAAGCAAACGCAACCCGATGTGGTGGCGCTGGCCCGGAAGGTGGTCAATGATCCGTCGTCGGCGGTGCGTCGGGAAGTGGCCATTGCCTTGCGCGATGTGCCGTTTGAGCAGTGTAAAGACTTGCTGGTCAAACTGGCGAATGGCTACGATGGCATCGACCGGTTTTATCTGGAAGCCGTCGGCATGGCAGCCGATCAAAAAGAAGAAGCCTTGTATGCCGCGTTGAAACCGGCCATTCCGGCGAACCCCGTCCAGTGGGATCAGAAAACCGCAAACCTGATGTGGCGGCTTCATCCGGCCAGCACAGCGGAGTTGATGAAGCAACGGGCTATGGCGCCAACCTTGACGGCTGATGCCCGTAAACAGGCCATTGTGGCCCTCGGATTTATGAAAGACCCGGTAGCCGCCCGGGCCATGATCGATTTGTCGAAACAGGCGGACAAAACCGTTGCGCAGCAAGGCGAGTACTGGGCCAATTTCCGCCGGTCGAACGACTGGGCGACGTTGCTGAACTGGGAGGAGGTGATGCCGCCGAAATTGTCGGAACCGGAACAGAAGGCCCTGGCCATGCGGCAAAAACTGATGGAAGAATACACCAGTGCCGAAGATAAAGTGAAACTGGCCAAAGAAATGGCGGCTAGTCCGGAAGGCGGGAAACTACTGGTGGGGCTGGCGGCCGAAAAGAAATTGCCCGAAAATCTGAAACCGGCGATCAGCGAGGTGATTTTTACCAATTCCGATCAAAGCGTGCGGACGATGGCGGGCGACTACTTTACGCGCCCCGGCGGTTCGGCGACATTTTCGCAGAAAAAGATCGAATCATTGTCTGGTAATGAAACCGCCGGACTAACGGTTTTCAAAGCGAACTGCGCGACCTGTCACCGGCATGGGCAGCAGGGAAAAGACATCGGCCCGGAGCTAACGAAGATTCACCAGAAGTTTGATCGGAGCGGTTTGCTGGATGCCATCCTGAATCCCAGTGCGGGCCTGGCATTCGGCTACGAACCGTGGTTGATTACCACCAAAAATGGCCAGACCTACTATGGTTTTCTGATTAGCGACGGACAAGAGGCCCTGGTGGTGAAAGATGCCGCCGGGCAGAAGCACACGCTGCCAACAGCCCAGGTTGCGTCCCGCAAGCAGTATAGCACGAGCCTGATGCCTGACCCGGCTTCGCTTGGGCTTTCGGAGCAGCAACTCGCGGATTTGGTGGCGTATTTGTTGAAAAAGTCTTGAACCGGGATTACGCGGATTAAAGGATGAAGAGGATGGCTGCCGCAATCTTACTTTTTATATCCTCTTCATCCTTTAATCCGCGTAATCTTAGTTCAAGACAGTTTCAGCCCGCCGAACGTTCCGGAACTCATAAACAGGTAAACCGTAGGTTGGTCGTTCGCCAGACTTTTCAGATAGTTTTCCAATTCTGCGGAATCCGTAAAGACCTGCAAATCGGGGCGGTCGAAAGCGGTTGCAATCTCGGCTGCGTCGATCGGGTCGAGGTGTTTGATTTCCAGCGTGTGCGGGCTGTAAAAAATGACGGCCACATCGGCTTTGTCCAACTTATCCCGGTATTGTTTCAGGAAGGTTTTGTTCAAACTGCTAAAGGTGTGCAACTCGACACAGGCGACCAGCCGCCGGTCGGGGAACTGCGCTTTCACAGCCGCCGTGGTGGCTTCCACTTTGGAAGGAGCGTGGGCAAAATCCCGGAAGACGAGGGTTGAGCCATTGTCTTTCACTTTCTCCAGCCGCTTGCTGGCACCTTTAAACGTCTGAATGGCCGCGTAGAACATTTCCTCCGTAATGGCGAGGTGGTCACAAATGGCCAGCGCACCGCTGATGTTCTTTAGATTATGTTCGCCAAAAACCAGAACCGGGATGTCGCCGTGTTGTTTGGAGACCAATACGGTTTTGCCGTTTTCGATCCGGTACGGATGCACGTCATACGGCTGGCGGGTCACATCTTCCCGTTCTTTCAGTGCAATAACATCCAGCATATCGTCCGTATCATCAAAAACGATGGTACCGGATTTCGACATGGCATCGGCCAGGAGTTCAAACTGGTGGACATATTGTTCATACGTCGGATACAGGTTGACATGGTCCCAGGCAATTCCGCTGATGAGAACCATGTGCGGGTGGTAATGCAAAAACTTCGGACGCGGGTCGATCGGGGAGGTGCCGTATTCATCCCCTTCGATAACAATAACGGGCGCGTCGGTGGTCAGTTTGACCATCGTCTCGAATCCTTCGATCTGTGCACCCACCAAATAGTCAAAATTCCGCTTATGATAGTGAAGTACATGCAGAATCATGGCCGTAATGGTGGTCTTGCCGTGGCTACCCGCGATAACGATACGCTGCTTGTTCTGGCTTTGCTGATACACAAATTCCGGGTACGAATAAACCGGCAGCTTTAGTTCCTGCGCTTTTTGCAATTCCGGGTTGTCGGCGCGGGCGTGCATGCCCAGAATGACGGCATCCAGTCCGCTGTGAATGGCATCGGGATTCCAGCCGATTTGCGCGGGCAGCAAACCGTACTGATCAAGCCGTGCGTGGGAGGGTTCGTGAATTTCATCGTCGGAGCCGGTAATCTGGTGTCCCTGTTTGTGCAGCGCAATCGCGAGATTGTGCATGACGCTGCCGCCGATGGAAATAAAATGAATGGTCAATGGCTTCATTCTGTCGAATATGTGGCGCTAAAAATACAAGTTCTTTTCATTTGAAACCGAAAAGTTGACGAGATGGCTGAAAAACCGTTCGTTCTTTTAGCGACCCTGACACAACGCCGTAAAATTTAACATAAACTCCCGAATCAAAACCCCCGTTTTTTCGTTTTTAGTACTGCGAGTAGACATCCACGCAGCAGCTTGACAATCAGGCGCGCAGTCTGTGTTACATTTTGTTTTTGTAAACCGGTTCCTGCCCCATTGCAAAGCTGCTCTTTTTATGCCATTTTCGCAGTCTTTTTTCGAAACCAACAAAACTCTTTTATGCTTCTGCCGAAAGGATGAAAAGCTACAACGACCTGATCGAACAGACCTTTGAATTCCCGACTCTCGAATTCAAAGTTGAGAACAATCATCTGCTGTTCAACAACGTTCCTTTGATGGAAATTATCAAGCAGTATGGAACACCGCTTAAACTGACTTACTTACCCAAAATTACCGAGCACATTGAACACGCCCGCATGTTGTTCAAGAATGCCATGAAGCGGTATAATTACAAGGGAACGTATACCTACTGTTACTGCACGAAGTCGTCGCATTTTCGTTTTGTGCTCGAAGAAGCCTTAAAAAACAAGATCCATTTAGAAACCTCATCGGCTTTCGATATTCCGATTATCCGGGAATTGCACAAAGACGGAAAGGTGGACAAGAATACATTTATCATTTGTAACGGTTACAAAAGACCGTTGTATACGCAGTACATCAGCGAATTGATTAATGAAGGTTACAACGTTGTTCCGGTGTTGGATAACCTGAAAGAAATAGAAGCCTACGAAGATGCGGTGACGGCCGAAACGGTCAATCTGGGCATCCGGATTGCCACCGATGAAGAGCCAAACTTTGCTTTTTATACCTCCCGGCTCGGCATTCGCTACAGCGACATCAATGAACTCTACCGCTCGAAGATTCAAAACAGCGGAAAGTTCAAACTAAAAATGCTGCACTTTTTCATCAATACCGGGATTAAGGACAGTGCCTATTACTGGAGTGAACTCAGCCGGTTTATGTATAAATACTGCGAACTGAGCAAAATCTGTCCCGATCTCGATTCCATCGATATTGGCGGGGGTATGCCGATTCAGACCTCGTTTCAGTTTACGTACGACTACCAGGCGATGGTCGATCAGATCGTGGAAAGCATTCAGTGGATTTGCAATAAAAGCAATGTTCCCGTGCCGCACATCTTCACGGAGTTCGGCAGTTATACGGTAGGAGAGAGTGGCGCCGTTATATACAAAGTGATCGACCAGAAATTGCAGAACGATAAGGAGTTGTGGTACATGATCGATGGTTCGTTCATTACACAATTGCCCGATTCGTGGGGTTTGGGACAGAAATACATCATGCTGTCGGTCAATAACTGGGATAATCCCTATCAGAAAGTCAATCTGGGCGGTTTGACCTGCGACTCGCACGATTTTTACAATACGGAAGCCCACAGCGCCGATTTGTACCTGCCTATTTTTGAACGGGATACGGAAGACCAGTACATCGGGTTTTTCCACACGGGTGCGTATCAGGAGTCGTTGGGCGGTTACGGTGGCATTCAGCATTGCCTGATTCCGGCACCGCAGCACGTGATCGTGGACCGGGACAGTGAAGGCAATCTGACCACGCGGCTTTTTGCACCCGAACAGGATAGCGAAGTAATGCTGAAAATTCTGGGTTTCAAACAAACCGCCACGCCGGTGACGCTTGAGATCGAAGCCGCTAAAGCAGCGGACGAAGAACTGGAACAGCCGGTTGAAGAATTAGAAAAACAGGAAAATTAAAGTAGCACAGTTTTTGCCCTGTCCACAAAAGCCACCCGGTTTTTGTGGACAGAAAAAATTAACCAGCAATGAAAAAGATCAGCATGATTCTGGGTCTGATGGCCCTTGTATCGCTCAGTTCGTGTGCACGCAGAGCGTGTCCGGCTTATGACAGCCATTTGCAACAGAAGCAACCGGTTTCGACCGAACAACTCGCTTAATCAGCAGGCAGCGTTAACCACCATTTTTGACGCTTCCAGCAGATTGGGAGCCTGTTGGTCGCCAAAGGGGCGCTCCGGCATTTCGTGCGTAATATGCAGCGTCCGGACACCGACCCGCTGACCGGCCTGTATGTCACGGGGTGCGTCGCCAATCATCCAGGATTGGCTGACGTCGATATTGTATTTGGCAATGGCTTTTTCCAGCATCAACGAATCGGGCTTCCGCAACAGCGACTGCGAATCGAAATCGGGGTGGTGCGGACAATAATAAATGTCGTCGATCAGGTTACCGCATTGATCCTGGAGGTACTGATGGCACTGCATGACATCGTTCCGCGAGTACAGACCACGGGCAATACCGGCCTGATTGGTAACGACAATTAGTAAATAACCGGCATTTTTCAGGAGTTGCAGGCCTTCAACAACTCCCGTCGGAATAATAAAATCTTCAATCCGGTAAACGTAGTCAGTCCGGTCTTCATTCAAAACGCCATCCCGGTCTAAAAAAATGCACTTGCTCATGTGTGTGGAATTGTGGGTTCCGATCGTAGTCCTATCAATATCGCCAATAATACACTATAAATAGTATTTTAAGCGAAACAACTAGAAATAAAAGAATAATTTTTCACTTTTTGTTAACAAAAAGTGAAAAAGACCGCGTTTAGTAAGAGCAGGTCTATACGTTACAACGGGCGAGAGGTGATGAACGACATGATAAAACGGAGCTTTTTGATTTTGTGGTTGCTCAGCCTGGGTTGGCTGTTGCCTGCTCAGGCTCAGAAAATCATTCAGCGTGATCTTAATCCTCCTCAACGAATGGTGGATGGCGGTGGGCAGGTGACAAAAGTGGAGTATACCAACCATAAAATGATTGTCTATTTTGTCTCTGACAATCAGATCAGGGCGCCCCGGCCCCGGTTGCAGTATGCACAAAGTTCTCAGACGGTATACGGACCGGGTCATCCCAATTCCTGGCGGCTTTACGATAAAAAGGGAAACCGTGAATACGCCCTGCTCTACGTTAAAAATATAAAGGCGGTTTTGGAAAATGGACAAATTGAAGAAGTTGCTATTTTAGACCAACCGGAAGCTGCCCAGTTTGATTTTGCGGTCAAGATATCCTGTGAAGCGCATTTTGAACGACCGGGCAAAGGGGTGCAGTTGGTTGATCTGGTTGAGGAAGATGTCCGGTTTTACAAGAGCCAAACCCGTTCACAACAACCTTACAATGTTTATGATTTGCGTATAATCGCCTACAAAGACGATCTGCGAAATGCAACGCCACCCGCTCGAAAACCGCCGGTAAAACCGAAACCCAAGGCAACAACGCCACCCGTTCAAAAACCGGCCCCGAAACCGGCTCTGAAGGATTCAGTTGTGGCCCAGACACCACCGAAAAAAGAGACACCCAAGCCGGCACCCGCCGAAAAAGTGGAAAATTTTGGATCAAAGGTTGAAGCGGGCCGGACCTACCGGTTGAATAACCTGCTGTTCAAGCAGTCGGCGTATGAAATCGAACCGGAATCGTATCCCGAATTGGATTCCCTTCTGTCCATCATGACGCGAAACCGTACGATGGAAATCGAACTGGCGGGTCATACCGACAATGTAGGCGATCCGAAATTGAACGTGGCTTTGTCGCAGAAACGCGTTGATGCCGTTAAAAGTTATCTGACCAACAAAGGCATTGCGCCATCGCGGATTCAAACCCAGGCGTATGGGGGCAGCAAACCGATTGCCGACAATTCGCGCGAGGAAACCAAGCGGCTGAACCGGCGGGTGGAGGTGAAAATATTAAGGGAATGAAAAATGTTAAATGATGAACGCTAAATGTAAAAGTTAGGAGGCTAAGCACTCGTTAACTTTTACATTTAGCGTTCATCATTTAACATTTGAAATTTCCTTACAATACCGCCAGATTTTCCTCCAGCGTTTTGATTTTCGCTTCGGCATCGGCGAGTTTCTGCCGTTCGCGGTCGATGACATCCGGTTTGGCATTGGCCACGAATTTCTCGTTTGAGAGCTTTTTCAGAACCGACTCCAGAAACCCTTTCGTATAAGCCAGCTCCTTTTCAATGTTCGCCCGTTCCTGCTCCACGTCAATTTCGCCCGCGATGTTGACAAAAAACTCGACGCTGCGGATCATGAACGAAAGGCCGTCGGCTTTTTCAGTCACGTAACTGATATCAGAAACCACCGCCAGCTTTCGAATCAAACCTTCCAAAGGTGTAAACCGGTTTTTATCGTCCGTTTTGATGGCTACGGGCAACTCAGTTTTTGGGTTGATCTGCTTGCTGTTGCGAACATTCCGAACGGTAGAAATGATCTCGAACAGCATGTCAAAATCGGCGAGCAGCGCTTTGTCGACGGTTCCAGCGGTTGGATACGTTGATACGCAAATGCTTTCGCCGGGCTGCCGTTCGCTAATTTCCTGCCAGATTTCCTCCGTAATGAACGGCATGAACGGATGCGCCAGCTTCATCAGCCGTTCGAAAAAGTCGATGGTCGCGTCGTACGTGACTTTGTCGATTGGCCGAACCTGATCCTGTTGCGCGTAGCCCGGTTTGATCATTTCGAGGTATTGGGAGCAAAAATCATCCCAGATCAGCTTATAAACCGTGTGCAGCGCATCCGACATGCGGTATTTGCTGAAATGGTCTTCCAGGTCGGTCAGCGTCTGATTCAGTTTCGATTCAAACCACAAAACCGCTAAGGGCGGCTCAACAACGCTCGTATCGTCGCTCACTTTCCAGCCTTTGACCAACCGAAACGCATTCCAGATTTTGTTGCAGAAATTCCGGCCCTGCTCCACCAGTTTCTCGTCATACAGCAAATCGTTGCCCGCTGGTGAACTGAACAACATGCCCGTCCGGACGCCATCGGCTCCGAATTGATCGATCAAATCCAGCGGATCGGGCGAGTTGCCGAGCGATTTCGACATTTTTCGCCCCTGCTTATCCCGAACGATTCCCGTCAGATACACATTTTTGAACGGTTCACGGCCCTGGTATTCATAGCCGGCGATGATCATCCGGGCCACCCAGAAAAACAGAATTTCGGGGGCCGTCACCAGATCGTTGGTCGGGTAATAATAATCGAGGTCGCCCGGTGCGGCTTTCGGGTCGTTGGGGTCGTACGAAGGCTTGAAAACCGCCATGGGCCAGAGCCACGACGAAAACCAGGTATCCAGCACATCCTCATCCTGCGTCAGATCCGCTTCACTCAACGCAAACAACTGGTATTTTTCGCGGGCAATCCGCAGGGCTTCCTGTTTGGTTTTCGCCACAATAATCCGCCCGTCCTTCATGTAAAATGCCGGAATCTGGTGGCCCCACCACAACTGGCGGCTGATGCACCAGTCGTGAACGTTCTCCATCCACGAACGGTACATGTTCTTGAACTTGGCCGGATGCAGTTGAATGGTATCATTCATGACATTTTCCAGTGCCGGTTTCGACAAGTCGCCCATTTTCAGGAACCACTGCAACGACAGTTTCGGCTCGATCACGGCATTGGTGCGCTCCGAAAAGCCAACGTTCGATTTGTAATCCTCCGCAACGACCAGATAACCCTTTTCGTCCAGCTCTTTGATGATCGCTTTCCGGGCGGCAAAGCGATCCACGCCGACGAAAATCTGCGCTTTTTCGTTCAACGTGCCGTCGTCGTTCAGAATGTCGATCACCGGGAGGTTGTGTTTTACGCCCAGTGCGTAGTCATTTGGATCGTGGGCGGGGGTCACTTTCAGACAGCCCGTACCAAAATCCATCGTTACATACTCATCCGTGATGATGGGAATGGCGCGGTTAATTAACGGAATAAGCACTTTTTTGCCGTGCAGATGCGTATACCGTTCATCGTTGGGATTGACGGCAATGGCCACATCAGCCATGATCGTTTCCGGGCGAACCGTCGCAATCGTTACGTAGTCTTTTTCGAGCGTCGATCCGGCACCGTCTGAATGGCTACCCTGAATTTCATACCGGATGTAGCACAGCTTCTGCTGCACTTCTTTGGTAATAACTTCCTCATCCGAAACCGCCGTTCGGCCCTGTGGGTCCCAGTTCACCATCCGGATGCCGCGGTAAATCTGGCCTTTGTTGTATAAATCGACGAACGTTTCGATTACGGCATCGTACAGCGCCGGTTCCATCGTAAACCGGGTCCGGTCCCAGTCGCAGGAAGCGCCGAGCTTGCGGAGCTGCGACAGGATGATACCGCCGTATTTATAAGTCCACTCCCAGGCATATTCCAGAAACTTTTCCCGGCCAATCGACAACTTGTCGATCCCGCGTTCCTTCAGCATGGCCACCACTTTCGCTTCGGTCGCAATCGACGCATGGTCCGTACCAGCAACCCAGCAGGCATTTTTGCCTTCCATCCGGGCTTTCCGCACCAGCACATCCTGAATCGTATTGTTCAGCATATGACCCATGTGCAACACCCCCGTTACGTTCGGGGGCGGAATGACGATGGTATACGGTTCGCGGTCGTCGGGCGTGGAATGAAAAAAGCGGTTTTCCAGCCAATACTGATACCACTTGGCCTCAATGTCTGTGGGATTATACGTCTTTGAAATCATGTTCTGTTTCTCTGCTAAACTCTGATGTTCTCTGCTTAACCGCCGGGCGGCCCCGTCTGTGAAATAACTTTTAAGCTGTTACACAGGGCTTATCAGAGAACATCAGAGGTAATCAGAGTTTATATTCGGTACAAAATTAGTCAATTCAGAACGGGCGCGAAAACGAAATACCGAGTTTGCTAGTTTTACGTTCAAACGACCCTCTCTTTACGCGCATGGACTTTGGAAAACTGCCCTCCGTCGATCAGGTCGACTTCACGCTGCCGCCCGATTCGCCGTTCAACCAGACGGTTTGGGACAAGGTCGAGCCGACGGCGGTTCCGGAAGTGTACATCGGTGGCCCGATCTGGGCGAATAAAAACTACGTGGGCCGGATTTATCCGTCTCAAACCAAAGAGAAAGATTTCCTGTACCATTATACCCGGCAGTTTAACACCATCGAACTGAACAGCACCCATTACCACAGTCCGACGCCGGGCATGATTGAAAAGTGGAAAACAGAAGCCGCCGGTTCGCCGATTCGGCCCCGGTTTGTGTATTGCCCCAAATTTCCGCAGGCCATCAGCCACGACCGCGCTTTGGTGGCGGCTGAATCGCTGACCGAAGCGTTTGTCAATGCGGTTTTGAGTCTGGAAGAATTTCTGGGAACGACGTTTCTGCAACTGCCGCCCACGTTTGGGCCGGACAAATGGCCGGTTCTGGAAACCTACCTGAAAAACCTGCCCGACGATCTGGAAGTGGCCGTCGAGTTCCGGCATCCCGACTGGTTTGCCAGGCCCGAAATCTGGCAGCGAACCCTCGAACGGCTGCACGTGCTCCACCGCGATCTGGTGATTACAGACGTAGCTGGTCGGCGCGATGTCATGCACATGAGCCTGACCAGCCCACGGCTGGTGCTGCGGTTTGTGGCCAACGAAGGCCATCCGACTGATTACGAACGCGCCGACGCCTGGGTGGACCGATTGAAAACATGGTTTCAAAACGGCCTGCAAACCGCCTACCTTTTCATTCACGGTGGGGGTGATAATGACACCGCGCCCGAACTGATTCGCTACTGGATTCGGAAACTCAATGCGGTTTGCGGACTGAATTTGCAGGAGCCAACCATCCGGCCGGAGGTTGTACAGGGAAGTTTGTTCTAGCCAATGAATTGATAATGAATGTTTCCAGTTGGCAAAAAACGACTTCGGGTAAAAAGTAAAGATCGGGAGGTTAATTAGACCTAAATTGACATATTTACAATTCGGATCATTGTATCAACTCCTAAACCAATCCGAATACTGTAAAGCGTGAAAAAAACACTACTTGTTATTATTTTGACCGGTTTTATCGGTGGATTCCGTAGTTATGCCCAGGATTGTATTCTGGGGTATCAGACTAAAATGGATCAGTTGCTGCCGCTCGCGGCAATTCAAAAGCATTATAAAGGCGATCTGTCGAAAGCGGAATTAAAATACCGAAAATCAGAGCCTAAATATGCCAAACGAGATACTTACGAATATGTCTGGAAAAGTGGCCGAACCCGGAAAATGACCGTTGCAGGGCGCGAAATGGAGGTTCCGGATCATAACCGAATCGGCCTGTGCTGGATCAACGAAGTAGATACCAAGCGTCATCCGGACCCGGTCAAGTATTTCAAAAGCTTTTATCGCACCGCAACTGAAGCTGAAAAGCAACAGATTGCAGCGTCGATTGATAAAAAACTGAAGGAGAGTGGAAAAACTACATCCGAACAGGCTGCGGGCAACGCGGTTGGGAATACCGTGCTGAGTTCGCAGGGCTACGAAACCATAACCGCCGTGGGTGATGCCGCAGCCTGGGATATAACGGGTAGCCAACTGGTCGTTCTGAAGGGCCGAACAACATTCAAGGTGATTTCTTCCGTTGGTACGGATGTAAAAGCCAATCAGGAACTGGCGAAAAAACTGGCTGGTGAAATTTTGGCAACCTGCCAGTAATTTTGAATTTAGAATCAGCCGGTTTACATTTGTCCCATGAATCCCGCAAAAACCGTTCGCAATCCTCATCATTCTGTCTGTTAGCACGGCAGAACGGATGCGTTTTTGGGGTTGAACAAGAAACAACGAATTCCCGATACCAAACCCGGTTCTGCCACGAGCCGGGTTTTTTGTTATGAAAACCGTCATTATCAAATACAACGCAGGCAACGTGCAGTCGGTCATGTACGCCCTGGAGCGCATCGGAGCCAGTTATTTGCTGACCGACGACGAAGCCGAAATTCGCTCGGCCGACAGGGTGATCTTTCCCGGCGTGGGGGAAGCCAGCACCGCCATGGCTTATTTGCGGCAACGTGGTTTGGATAAAGTCATTCCGTCGCTGAAACAGCCGGTTTTGGGAACCTGCGTGGGCATGCAACTGCTCTGCCGGTATTCCGAAGAGGGCAACACGACCTGCATGGGCGTTTTCGATGTCGATGTCCGGCGGTTTCCGGCAACACCCGGTTTTAAAGTGCCGCACACGGGCTGGAACAACCTGATCACGATGCAGGGGCCGCTGACCGCAGGATTGACGGAAAATCCGTATGTTTATTTTGTCCACAGCTATTGCGCTGACGTTTGCCCGGAAACCATCGCGGTCTGCGACTATGTTCGTCCGTTCAGCGCAATGTTGCACCGGGATAATTTTTATGCCGCCCAGTTTCACGCCGAAATCAGTGGAAACGTTGGTCAGCGAATTTTGGAGAATTTTTTGAAATTATAAAACAGGACGATTGACGATTGACAATGGTCAGCGGTCAATCGTCAATCGTCAATCGTCAGCGTATGCACATTATACCCGCCATCGACCTGATTGAAGGCAAAGCCGTCCGGCTGACGCAGGGCGACTACAACCAGAAAAAAGAATACAATGCCCGGCCCCTCGACGTGGCGCAGCAGTTTGAAGACGCCGGTTTGACCCGTTTGCATCTGGTCGATCTGGACGGCGCGAAGGAAAAACGCGTCGTCAACTGGAAAGTGCTGGAGCTGATTGCCGCCAAAACCCGCCTGCACATCGACTTCGGCGGTGGCGTGCAATCGGACGAGGATTTGCGGATGGTTTTTGAATGTGGTGCCAAACAGGTGACGGGCGGAAGCATTGCCGTGAAAAAACCGGATATCTTTGAAAAGTGGCTGTCGCAGTTTGGCCCGGAAACGATCATTCTGGGCGCGGATGCGAAGAATGAGAAAATTGCCGTCAGCGGCTGGGAAGAGGATACGCAGGTCTGGGTGTATGATTTTGTGGAAAAGTATGTGGAAAAAGGCGTTAAATACATCATCAGCACCGACGTGGCCAAGGACGGTTTGCTGGAAGGGCCTTCATTCGACCTCTACCGGAATTTGCAGGATCGTTTTCCCGATCTGAACATCATCGCCAGCGGTGGCGTCAGTGGTATGCAGGATCTGGAAGTGCTGGCCGACATGAATCTGTTCGGCGTCATCGTCGGCAAAGCGATTTACGAAGGGAGAGTTACCTTGAAGGAGTTATCGATGTTTTTAAAATGATTTATTACACAGGGTTGATCAGAGGAAATCAGAGTTTATCAAAGTGTTTCTCTGATAAACTCTGATTTCCTCTGATCAACCCTGTGTAACAACCCTCAATTATGCTCACAAAACGCATCATTCCCTGCCTCGACATCAAAGACGGGCGGACGGTGAAAGGAACCAATTTCGTCAACTTGCGCGACGCGGGCGACCCGGTGGAACTGGGCGCGATCTACGCCCGCGAAGGGGCCGACGAGCTGGTTTTCCTGGACATTACGGCCACGGTCGATGAACGGAAAACACTGATCGAGCTGGTTCGCAAGGTGGCGCATACCGTCAACATTCCATTTACGGTCGGGGGCGGTATTTCGTCTATTGCCGACGTTTCGGCCCTGCTCAACGCCGGAGCGGATAAAATTTCAATCAATTCGTCGGCGGTTCGGAATCCGGATCTGGTCGATGAACTGGCGCAAGAGTTTGGTAGTCAGTGTATTGTGGTTGCCATCGACACCCGGTTTGTGGATGGAGAGCACATTGTTCATACGCACGGGGGACGCCGACCAACAGAACTGCGAACCCTGGCCTGGGCGAAGGAAATCGAAAACCGGGGCGCGGGTGAAATCTTGCTGACGTCGATGGATACCGACGGAACCAAAGCCGGTTTTGCCATTGAGCTGACCGCGCAAATTTCGGGCGCAGCCAACATTCCCATCATTGCGTCGGGCGGAGCGGGCTCGATGGAGCATTTTGTGGAGGTGTTTACGACCGGCAAAGCCGATGCGGGCTTGGCGGCCAGTATTTTTCACTTTAAAGAAATTGAAATACTGGCTCTGAAACGGTTTCTGAGCCAGCAGGGAATTCCGATGCGAACGACAGCGTAAATCGATGAAAACGAGCTCTAAACCTAATCTTCGTCAAACCTTATTCTGGGATGTCGACTACGAAAAGATTCAGTGGAAGAAGAATTATCGATTTGTTATTGAGCGCGTTCTGGAGCGGGGGACATTTGAAGATTGGCAGGAAATCAAGCGATATTATGGCCTGGATAAAATCAAAGAAGCAGCTTTACAGGCGAGATGGTTAGATCAGACTACTTTGTCATTTTGTAGTGCCTATTTTAAAACGCCAGTTGACCAGTTCCGATGTTACACACTGCGGTTATCGAACCCGGCACCCTGGGTATTCTGAAATATATCTCCTCTCAGGATATATTTGAGTCATTCTGTTTGGTAGGAGGTACGGCACTAGCTTTGCAGATGGGTCACCGATTGTCGATTGACCTTGATTTTTTCTCACCGGAATCTTTCGATAAAGAATTGTTCAAAACCGAATTGAGTGAGTATGGTGACTGGATTACTTTTAGTGAAAACAAGATTGGACTTCGTGGACAGTTGAATAATGTCAAGGTCGATTTCGTAACCTACCGTTATCCTTTGTTAGAACCGGCAACTTCAGAAGACGGGATTCGGATGTTTTCAACAAAAGATATTGCTGCGATGAAACTTTCAGCAATTACTAACCGTGGTGCAAAAAAAGACTTTTACGACATTTACTTTCTGATGCGCCAATACGGACTTTCTCAACTTCTGGAGTGGTACCAGCAAAAATATCAAACCAACAATTTATTTATGGTATTGAAAAGCCTCACTTATTTCGATGATGCTGAACTGACGGAAACACCGGTTCTTTTACAGAAAAAAACAGGCTGGACAACGGTTAAGAAAACGATTCTTGAGGCCGTAACAAATTATGTCTGACTCGAACATGAACATTGACTTCTCCAAAAATACCGACGGCCTGATTCCGGCCGTCATTCAGGACGCCGAAACCGGGAAAGTGCTGATGCTGGGCTACATGAACGCGGAAGCCTACGAAAAAACCGTACGAGAAAACATCGTGACGTTTTACAGCCGCAGCAAGCAACGCTTGTGGACCAAGGGTGAAACGTCCAGTAACTTCCTGCACGTCAAAGAAATGCTGGTCGATTGTGATGGTGATACGCTGCTCATCAAAGTGCACCCCGCCGGGCCCACCTGCCACACCGGTGCCGACACGTGTTTTGATGAAGTAAATCAGGGGAAAGGATTATTCATCAACTACTTACAGCGGATTATCCGCGACCGCAAGGAAAATCCGACGGAAAAATCATATACCTCGTCACTTTTCAGGAAAGGCGTTAACAAAATCGCCCAGAAAGTGGGCGAGGAGGCCGTTGAGCTGGTGATTGAAGCCAAAGATGACAACGTCGACCTGTTTAAAGGCGAAGCCGCCGACCTGCTGTATCACTATTTAATCCTGCTCGAACAGAAAAATATTGACCTGGATGAGGTGATTGCGGTATTGCAGCAGCGACATACCAAATAATTTGGCAAACAATGGTTTAAAGTTTCCGGTTTGAAGATTGGAGTTGCTTATTTTTTCATACAACTTTAGACGTCAAACTTTAATCTTTAAACGCACTATGGGTCTTATCATACGTATTCTGATCAGCGCCGTCGCTGTTATTGTCGCCAGTTATGTCATTCCGGGGGTTGGTGTCGACGGTTTCGGCACGGCTTTGATTGTCGCCATTGTACTGGGTTTGCTCAATGCCTTTCTGAAGCCCATTCTGGTTTTTCTGACCATTCCCATTACGATCATCACGCTGGGGCTGTTTTATCTGGTCATCAACGTCTTGATGGTATACCTGACGGATTATCTGGTGGGCGGTTTTCAGGTTAGTGGATTCATCGCTGCGTTGTTGTTCAGTATTCTGGTATCCGTCGTAACCTGGCTGATCGACTCCATTGTCAGCTAATCCATCATTTCTGTGCTGAAAAAGTCAGGCTTTCGGGTCTGACTTTTTTGTTGCGAGACCGGCAAATGCATAACTTTTCTGAACCAGGTCAGTTGTTAGGATGAATCATTAGATTTGCAGCCCCATGAAAAAACTATTCTCAATACTCCTTGTCATTCAGGTCATTAGTATTCACCAGACCCGGGCGCAGTGCGATCCGGCCACGCCCCAGCAAAATGCCGCCTATGAAAAAGTGGTGAAAGAATTGCAAAACCAGTTCCGGAAAAACCCACCGGCGGGCAACTGGCAGGTGTTCGACGAACGGCATTCGCTCGGCAAACTGGAATTGAGTGACGAATACGGCAAGATTTTCCGCATCTGCGGGGATCGTTATGATCTGTCCTTCCTTCAGGCGTCGGCTGCCAGCCAGCAGAAGGCCCGCGCGGATAGTGCCAAAGCCATCGGCGATACCATCACGCAACAGCAACGGTCTTTTGTGATGAGCACGGATTCTATTTACAAAGAATCGGACCCGAACCGGACGACCGATCTGGCGCAATCGACGGTGGATATCAACGTTGAAATGAATGCCGGAAATTACCGGGTCGAAGAACCCATCAGCAACCGGTTTGCAGCTTCTTACAAAACCATTCCCGTCGACGGCGCCCCGTTGGCCCTCCAGATCATCCTGAAACCCAACGACGCCGGTATTGCTGCCCGGCCCGAAACCGTGGTGTTGCTTGGAAACTGGAAAAATAACCTTCAGAAAAACCCGCGCGGAGACAAGCTCTACCATTATTCCTACAAAAAAGGCGGTACGCTGATCGAAAACATGATCGTTACGATCAAAGCACCCCTCGATGTGGCCAGCGAAATTGTGAAGAAAATCGACTGGCGGGCGCTCAGCAACACTCTGACCAAATAGTTGCCCGAAAAGTAACGCGAAATCCCGTTTCACAATCGTATTTTTGTGGAATGAAAAGCATCGTCGTCTACTGCGGGTCGAACCCCGGATCGAATCCTGTCTATAAAGAAGTCGCCCGGGAATTGGGCCAGAAATTTGCGGAACGCGAAATCCGGCTCATCTATGGTGGCGGCAACATGGGCCTGATGGGCGCAGTTGCCGATGCCGTGATGACAAATGGTGGGCAGGTGACGGGCGTTATTCCTAATTTTCTGGCCGCGCTGGAAGTCGCTCACGAGACCTTGACCGAGTTACACTTCGTTGAAACGATGCACGAGCGGAAGTTCAAGATGGTGCAATTTGCCAAAGGGGTAATCGCACTGCCCGGTGGCTACGGCACGTTCGACGAGCTCTTCGAAATTCTGGCCTGGCGCCAGCTTCGACTCTACGAAGGCCCCGTTGGTGTTCTGAATGTCAACGGTTTTTACGATCTGCTTTTGCAGCAGATGGATCGCATGGTAAGTGATGGTTTCCTGAAAGCCGAAAACCGGGAATTACTTATCGTATCAGATTCGATCGATGAGTTGCTCATGAAGATTGAAGAATTCTGGGAACAGACGATTTAAATATCGTAATCGGTCGGCCTGGAGAATTGAACCAGTAGGAAAAAGGTGAAAGCTGCGATGAGTAACCAGCCTATTACCAGTCCCTTAATTAAGTAAATAAAACCAAATACCAGGCCCGTCACGCACAGCACCACATTGATCAGTAACCGCAATAGTTCACGCGGGGACGACACGGCATGGAATGGCGTAAGTTTCTTTTTTCTTCTTTTAAAGGGGTCCATCTCGGTAAATATAACTAGGAATATAAAGGTGAAAAAAATAGTTAATATAAACTGGATTTAGAAATCTATTTTTATAAATAATCCTAGCAAAAAGCAGGCCGATAAATGAATGTGGCATTTGATTTGACTTAAACAGACGGTAAACTAATCCTGATTGGTTCTTCGTTCTACTTATATTCACTTCTACACCGTAATCAATGAAATTTTGGAAACTCACGCTGATGGGGCTTTGGGGTATCACCATACCGATGGCTGTTGCGCAGCAGAATCCAGCCACAAAGGCGGAAAGCCTGGGGAACCAGGTCAATTCGGAATACAATGAGGTCAATCCAGTCATTTCTCCCGACGGCCGGACGTTGTTTTTTGCCCGAATCAGTCACCCTCAGAATACGCATGGTAACAAAGGCAGTCAGGACATCTGGTATTCCGAACTGGGTCAGGGCAATACGTGGGGACCAGCCAGGCGAATGGCTCCGCCCCTCAACAAGGATGAGTATAATTGCGCATACAGCATCACGCCCGACGGAAACACGATGTTGATCAAAGGTGCCTATACGAACGGCACCTACGAAACGCGCGGTTTTTCGACCAGCAAACGAACCGCCACGGGCTGGTCGGCTCCGCAAAAACTGACCATCCCCGGCTACGAAAAAATCAGTAAAGGTCAGTACGATTGTGGCTATCTTTCGGCCGATGGCAAAGTGCTGGTGATGGCGTTTAGTGAAAAGAAAAACAGCAAGGAAGATGACATTTACGTCAGTTTGCGGCAGAAAGACGGTTCGTGGAGCAAACCGATGAGTCTCGGCCCCGAAATCAATACGGACGGTACCGAAACCACGCCGTTTCTGGCGGCCGATGGAGCTACCCTGTATTTCTCCAGCGACCGGCCCGGTGGTTCGGGCAGTAACGACATTTACGTTGCCAAGCGTGTCGACAAAACCTGGAAACATTGGTCGAAGCCAGTCAATCTGGGTCCGACCATCAATACAGACGGCTATGATGCCTATTATTCGGTGGCGGCTTCGGGCGAATATGCCTACATGACGAGTTTCAAAAACACACTGGGCAAAGGCGACATTGTCCGGATCAAACTCATCGATACCACCAACCCGAACGATAAAACCGCCCCACCCGCGACCAGCCCCGATCCGGTGGCGCTGGTAAGCGGAAAAATAATTGACCAGAAAACCGGTAAACCCATCGAAGCCCGGGTAATTTACCAGACGCTGCCTGATGGCCTCGAAGCGGGGGAAGCGACGTCGGACCCGGTTACGGGCGAGTATAAAATCGTGCTGCCCTACGGCAAGCAGTACAGCATGAGGGCCGTTGCGCCCAGTTTTATTTCCGAAGGCGGTAATATTGACCTTCGGGAAACAAAGGGTTTCCAGGAAATAAAAGGCAAAGAGCTGACTCTGATTCCGATTGAGGTGGGTCGCGCCGTGCGGCTCAACAACATTTTCTTCGACGTCGGCAAAGCTGTGCTGCGCGACGAGTCGTTTCCGGAACTGGATCGGATGGTGGCCACTTTCAACGAGAACCCGAAAATGGTCATCGAAGTTGGCGGGCATACCGACAACACGGGTTCCAACGAAATCAACCTGAAACTCTCCCAGGACCGCGCGGATGCCGTCCGTGAGTACTTCATCGGCAAAGGCATCGAACCCGACCGCGTCGCCAGCAAAGGCTACGGCGAAGCCAAACCCGTGGCCGGCAACGACACCGACGAGGGCCGACAAACCAACCGGCGCGTGGAGTTCGTGATCAAGAAGAAATAACTTTTCATTATAACTTGCCCGGATAGCCCGGATGTGCTTTCACCTTTCGGATTTGCCGCAGATGGCGGTCGACGTGGCCCCACTGGTAAATGTAAACCTGGTGCATGTTGCGGGGTGAATTACCGGCGGCCGTGAATTCGAAATGAGCCCGCATGTCGGTTCTGGTCGTATCGGCATGCCCAATCGCCTGATCGCGAAGCCGTTTGAAGAAGGTCAGGTTGTCTTTTCCCCGAATAAAACCGGTTGGTTTGGCCATGTCCGGCGTTTTGTGCGGGGTGTCCTCCATGATGAAATTACTGTAATAGCTGTCGGGTCGGCTGGTCTGGTTGAGTTCGGGCTGTGGTTTGCTGCGGGCTCCGATGCTGATTTCCCGTGCCCAGATAATTTCCCAGAGTGCCAGATGCTCCACCACCTCGGCAATCGACCAGCGTTCGGGTGTTTCGTGAAAATGCCACTGGGCATCGGTCAGGTTTTCCGTTTCCCGGATCAGCTCATCGCGGGTTCGTTTCAGGTTTTCGACCGTATACTTCTGGTCGGCTGCGGTCCAGAGTCGGGATTGCGCCTGCGCTGAAACCGTTGCCAGGAAAAAGAGGAATGAGATCATTTGTTTCATGGTGTGACTGTCTGTTTTGGTTGACGGATCAAAACTAAGGCACGTTGAAACCGCGATATTGTAAAATTGCGACATTGTTCGGCAGCAGGAAGGCCGACACTGGCAAGTATTTGGTGGACCTAACCGTTCAGTCAAAACCGCCTGATTGATTGGTGAATACGATTTTAAAAACCGTATACTTACCGGCCTTTATCACTCAAATCCTTAACCAAATAGAGACATGGGACTTGCAGCACAATTTGAATCCATTATTGAGCGGCAGCTTAACGTGCATGCCGCGTGGGTGCCGATTACGACACCTTATAAGCTCGGTGATTATGGCCTGATTTCCGACGGAGTATTCCAGAAATTAGGCAATATCCAGGATGATTTCGATGTCACTTTCACGGAGGGAACCGGCCCGGAAGCCACCCTGAGTTTTGTGTCGGATAACACCACTGTGGTTGATGCCAGCACGGGAGCCGCCATCAACCTGAATCCGCAGGGTGAGCTTCAGGCGAATGTTACCTACAAATTTCACCAGGATAAATCCTTTCTGGTCAAAGCGCCCATCATTACGGTTTCGGTAATCGAAAACGTGAATCAGGTTGCGAAGCAACTCAAAAAAGCCGACGACTGGCGGAACAAGTTCAAAGTCGTATTCCAGGTGTTCGTTGCGCAAAATCCCCTGATTCTGTCGACCGTCGAAGGCGGAACGGAAGTGACGATTGGCGCGGAAGGCAGTGCGTTAAAAACCTTCAATGTCGGCAGTGCTTCCGTCGGTTTTAGTATGAAAACGACGAAGGAACTGGGCCTGAACATCAGCGGTAAAACCGGTGTGATCGCACTCGGGCTGTTTAAGCTGAACTTCTTCAGCGGCAATACCGAATTTATGAGCATCGGTGACGAAGGGAAGGTCGAGGACCTGAATGGGGCCACTTTGACCGACGATCTCTGAGCAGCAGGCAAACCAAACGCATAAACTGGCGGTGGGTAATGGATAAAGAATCGAAATGCCGATTTATTTATCCACTGC
The DNA here is from genome assembly GCF_965227735.1 of Larkinella sp. Lineage (NCBI taxonomy): Bacteria > Pseudomonadati > Bacteroidota > Cytophagia > Cytophagales > Spirosomataceae > Larkinella > Larkinella sp. The sequence continues at coordinate 3,897,591 of NZ_OZ245776.1, forward strand.
CCACCGCCAGATTTGGATGCACCCGTCTTGACGCCCTATCTTCACGTTTCCATTTAAGAGGAAACGGAAACACGTGAACGGCCTTTTTGTAGCCTGAAAACCTGCATGGTGTATGATTTTGATTGTTGATGACAGGCCGGAAAATATTTTACCCTTAAAGAAAATTCTTGAGTTGCACAGCTTTTCGGTCGATTCGGCCGAATCGGGTGAGGAAGCCCTGAAAAAAGTGCTGAAGACCAACTATGCCGTTATCATTCTGGATGTTCAAATGCCCGGAATGGATGGGTTTGAAGTGGCCAACGCCATTGCCGGTTTCAGCAAAGCGAAAGATACCTCCATTATCTTTCTTTCGGCGGTCAATACGGAGAAAAAATTCATTACCAAAGGCTATACCTCCGGCGGGGTCGACTACTTAACCAAACCGGTTGATCCGGATATTCTGGTTTTAAAAGTAAAAACCCTGCATCGGCTGTATAAACAACAGCAGGAGTTAAAAGAAACTCACAAATCGTTACAGAAAGAAATCGAAGTCCGAAAACAGGCGCAGGAAGAAATTGCCGGGCGTATGCAGGAACTGCAATCGGTTCTGGCTTCGCTGCCGCAAATGGCCTTTACGATTGCACCGGATGGCCGGATCGAATACGTCAACGAGCACTGGTTTCGCTATTCCGTCGATTCAACGACGTTTCCGCAAACTCATGCCGACGATGACGTTTGTAAGGAGTGGGAAAACTATTTTAAAAACGGGATTGAATTTACGCGTGAAATTCGCCTGAAGGAGTTGACAACGGACGATTACCGTTACCATTTGCTGCGCATATTACCCATCAAAAAGCAGGGAATAGCGGTGCGTTGGGTTGGCACGTTTACGGATATCCACCCGCAAAAACTGGCCGCTGATTTACTCGAACAAAAAGTAGAAGCGCGAACGAAAGAACTGCTGATTAAAAATCTGGAACTGGAAAGAAGCAACCACGAATTGCAGCAATTTACGTGGGTTGTTTCGCATGATTTAAAAGAACCGCTCCGGAAAATACAGATTCTGAACGATCTGATTAAAGAAAAATATTTAACCGGGAATGTTGAAGCAACGGCTTACCTCGACCGCTCCATTAATTCATCGGCGCGGATGTCGGCATTGATCAATGATTTGCTGGCCTATTCCCAACTATCAACGCCCGCCCTGTTTCAACCGACGGATCTGAACAGTTTACTGACAGAAATCCTGGCCGATTTTGAGGATGTCATCATCCGAAGCAAGGCCGTGATTACGGTCGATCCGCTGCCGGTTCTGGATACCATTCCGGGGCGGATTCGGCAGGTTTTTCAGAATCTGATCAGCAATGCGCTGAAGTTTTCCAAGAAAGAAATCGCTCCGGTCATTCACATTCAGGCAGAATTGATCGAAGAAAAAGAAATTGATAGCAAACCATCCCCTGAGGGTAATTTTTGCCGCATTGTGGTGAGTGACAATGGCATCGGTTTCGATGAGAAATTTATGGACCGTATTTTTGTGATTTTTCAACGATTAACCGACCGGGCCAGCTACGAGGGAACCGGTATTGGTCTGGCCATTGCCAAGAAAAATATGGATAAACACAATGGCCTCATCACGGCCCGAAGCCGGGTCAATGAAGGAAGCCAGTTTATTCTGATTCTGCCCGTCCATCAGGTTAACGAATAAGAAGACACGTCAGCCATAAGTTATTTTCAAGAGCATACCTATGCCGCAAACCCTTTCCAATTCCGTCATCCGACAATTACAGATTGTCTTTTCGATCTCGATCCTCTTGCTGCTGGTCAGCCTGGTGGCGTCGTTTTACAGCACCCAGAAATTGATCAGCAATTCCAAATTAGTCAATCACACCAATCAGATTCTGATCGAGTCCGAGAACATTATCTCGTACGTGAAAGATGCAGAAACCGGGCAGCGGGGCTATCTGCTAACCCGTGATCCTACGTTTTTAATGCCGTATAATGGTGCATACGAAAAAGTCGAAATAAGTTATAATACGATACGGGATCTGACCCGCGATAATCCGGCGCAGCAAAAAAGTTTATTGGAAACCAAGGCGTTATATGATGCTAAATTCGTCCAGATGCGCCGGGTTATTGAACTAAGTCGCCGGAACAAAGCATTTGTCAGTGATACGGTTTCGCGTCATGCGGAAATGGTTCGGGGGAAAAAAATAATGGACGATCTCCGGGCTTTGGTCAACCGGATCAAAACGGATGAAAACAACCTGCTCAACGAGCGTCTGGAGCAACAGCAAATTTACATTACCTATACGCCCTACTTACTGGTTGTGGCGGCTCTGGTGTCTATCCTGATCACAGCCAGCGCGTATATCCGGATAAAAAGGGATCTGGATATACGGATTGCCCAACAGATTCGGGCTGAAGAAAAATACCGGGAAACCGCCGAGCGCATTTCCGTCATGGAAGACATTACCTCCGACATTGCCGAAGGGAATTATGCGGCCCGAAGCCAGGATACCAAAGACGATGAACTGGGGCAAATTGCCAAAGCGCTCAATGTGATGGCCGAGTCGCTGGAAACAACGTTCACGGATCTAAAAAATAGAAACTGGCTGCAAGCGGGAACGGTTCAGTTAAACGAAGCCATTCGGGGCGAGCGCGATCTGGAAAAACTGGCGAACAACCTGATTGCCACGCTGACCAGCTACATCAACGCGCCCATTGGTACGGTGTATATTATCGATGACGACTCCAGTTTTAAACTGGCCGGAACGTTTGCGGCCACGCAGGCACCGGCTAGCGTCAGGATCGGGGAAGGGCTGATCGGCGAGGTGATTAAAAGCCGAAAACCGGTGATTATTCACGACCTGCCTCCACAGTATATCAGCGTCAGTTCATCGCTGGGAAACACGCCACCCGTTGCCCTGGTCATCGTTCCGCTGGTCTATGCCTACCGTTGTATCGGCGTGATTGAGATCGGGCTGTTGAAAAAACCGGATCCGCTGGAGGTCGAGTTTTTGGAAGCCAACCTGGAAACCATCGCCATTGGGGTGAATGCCGCGCTGGATTACGCGAAATTGCAGAACTTCCTGGAAGAAACGCAGGCCCAGTCGGAGGAATTGCAGGCCCAGCACAATGAACTGGAAAATGTCAACGCGGAGCTGGAAGCACAATCGCTGAAACTCCAGGCGTCGGAAGAGGAATTGCGGGTGCAGCAGGAAGAATTGCAGCAAACTAACGCCGAACTCGAAGAACGGAGCTTTCTGCTGGAAGAAAAGAACGAAGAAATCCAGCGAAAAGCCGAAGAACTGGAGTTGACGACGCGGTATAAGTCGGAGTTTCTGGCCAATATGTCGCACGAACTCCGTACGCCCCTCAACTCAATCCTGCTCCTGAGCCGGTTATTGGCCGAGAATAACGAGAAAAACCTGTCGGACGACCAGATCGATTACGCTAAAGTGATTCAGTCGTCCGGCAACGGCTTGCTGGGGCTGATCGATGAAATTCTGGACCTTTCCAAGATCGAAGCCGGTCAGATGAAGCTCGAATACCTGGACGTTTCGATTCCCGAAATAACCGATGAGCTTCAGGCAATGTTTGCCCCACTGGCGAAAGAGAAGGGCCTGGACTTTACCATTACCGTCGCGAATACGGTGCCTTCGGTCATTGAAACCGATAAAATGCGACTGGGTCAGATTCTGAAAAACCTGATTTCCAACGCGCTAAAATTCACTTCGAAAGGCGGTATTACACTGACCGTGAAACGTTTGAACCCGACGGATTCGACGCTCAGTTTTGTCGTGAAAGACACCGGGATTGGCATCCCGCCCGAAAAACAGCAGCTTATTTTTGAAGCGTTTCAGCAAGCCGATGGTTCCACCAAACGAAAGTACGGCGGAACCGGTTTGGGCCTGTCGATCAGCCGCGAACTGGCGAAATTGCTGGGTGGCGAAATTGTACTTTCCAGCAAAGTGAACGAGGGTAGTGAATTTGCCGTGAATATTCCCCTAACGGGCAAACCGTTGGATGAGGGGTCGGGAAGTTCGGCCCCGTATGTCAACCGCAGCCCGGAGCCGACGCCGGTCAAAGAAGCCGAACCGGCGAATAAATACCTCAGTACCACGATTCCGGAAAGCATCCCCGACGACCGCAACGCCATTACGGAGCGGGATAAAGTCATCCTGATTGTGGAAGACGACACGAACTTTGCCAAATCGCTGCTCGATTATGCCCGCCGGAAAGGGTATAAAGGCATCGTGGCTGTTCGGGGAGATGAAGGCCTGAAACTGGCCGGTATCTACAAACCGCTCGGTATTTTGCTGGATATTCAGTTGCCCATCCTGAGCGGCTGGCAGGTGATGGATGCGCTGAAAGCCGATCCGCAAACCCGGCACATTCCGGTTCACATCATGTCGTCACACAAATTAAAAAACGAAAGTTTGCTGAAAGGTGCCGTCGATTTTGTGGATAAACCAGTGGCATATGAGCAGATGCATGAAGTATTTAAAAAGATTGAATATGTATTGAACCGGACGAGTAAAAAGGTGCTGATTATTGAAGATAATCCCCGACATGCCAAGGCCCTGGCCTATTTTCTGGAAACCTTCAATATCCATTCGGAACTGAGAAGTAACGTTTCGGAAGGCGTCAATGCCTTGCAGATCGACGAAATTGACTGCGTAATTCTGGATATGGGCATTCCGGATGTAAAAGCATACGAAACGCTGGAAGAAGCCAAGAAAAATCCGGGTCTGGAAAACCTGCCGATCATCATCTTTACCGGCAAAAGCCTGTCGCTGGCCGAGGAGTTGAAAATCAAAAAATACGCCGACTCCATTATCATAAAAACCGCCCATTCGTACCAGCGGATGCTGGATGAGGTGTCGCTTTTTCTGCATTTAGTAGAAGACACGAAAAAAACGGATTCGGTACAGAGCGACTATAAAAAACTGGGAGCTTTGAGTCAGATCCTGGCCAACAAAACCGTACTGATTGCCGACGATGACGTGCGGAATATCTTCTCGCTTTCGAAGGCCCTGGAGAATTATAAAATGAATGTCATCACGGCGCTGGATGGGAAAGAAGCGTTTCAGAAATTGCAGGAAAATCCGGCAATTGATGTCGTTTTGCTGGATATGATGATGCCCCAAATGGATGGTTATGAAACCGCAAGAAAAATCCGGGAGAACTACCAGTGGAAGAACCTGCCGGTTATCGCCGTGACGGCCAAAGCCATGACCGGCGACCGCGAAAAGTGCATTCAGGCGGGGGCATCCGATTACATTACCAAGCCGGTGGACATCGACCAACTGATGTCGTTGCTACGGGTCTGGCTCTACGAACGTTCCTGAAACGGGCTTTTCACGGCACGAATAGAATTCAATAAAAAGGAGATCATGGGTAAGAAAAGGGTATTGATCATTGACGACGATTCACGGAATATTTTTGCCCTGAGCGCCACGTTACGGGCGAAAGCGTTCGATTGTGTTTCGTGTACGAATGCACAGGATGCCCTCGACCTCCTGAAAACCGACGAAGAGGTGGACGTGATTCTGATCGATATGATGATGCCGGAAATGGACGGCTACGAGGCCATTCCGCGCATCAAAAACATCGAAAAGAGAGCCAAAACGCCCATTTTTTCGGTGACGGCGCAGGCCATGGTGGGCGATCGGGAAAAATGCCTGCGGGCGGGTGCGACGGATTATATTTCGAAACCGGTGGATGTTGATCGGTTGTTGGAACTGCTGTCACGTGTTTAATCACTGGAGAATGATTGAGGAGGCTGACATTGATCTGGTGTTGAATGACCTGTTTGAAGTATACGGGTATGACTTCACCAACTACGCGCGGGCATCATTGAAACGCCGGATTAGCCGGTTATTTCTGCTGGATAAATTCCCCAGCTTTGCCGAGTTTCGATACCGCCTGAAGTCCGATCCGGGTTACCTGAAACGGGTGATCGAAGGATTGACGGTAACGGTTACCGAAATGTTCCGGGACCCGCTGTTTTACAAGGCACTGCGAACGGAAATCATACCGACCCTGGCGGCCAAACCGTTCATCCGAATCTGGCACGCGGGTTGTTCGACCGGGGAAGAAGTGTTTTCGATGGCGATTGTATTAAAAGAAGCCAATTTGCTTCATAAATCCCTGCTCTATGCAACCGATTTAAACCCGCAGGTTCTTGAAAAAGCGCGCCGGGGAGTTTTTCCGTTGGTTCAAATGAAACAGTATTCGGAAAATTACATCGAATCGGGCGGAAAAAATGACTTCTCGGCTTATTATACCGCGCAATACGGGCAGGTTAAATTTGAGGAATCATTAGCCGAAAAAATGATCTTTTCGACGCATAATTTAGTCTCCGACCGATCTTTTAATGAGTTCGATCTCATTCTCTGCCGCAACGTGTTGATCTATTTTGACAAGCAGTTGCAGGAACGAACATTAAACTTATTCGATGAAAGCATTGGAACACTTGGTTATCTGGCGTTAGGCTCGAAAGAAACGTTGAATTTCTCATCCATTAAAGCGAAATACCGGCAGTTGAATAAAGAAAAAATATGGCGGAAAATAGGCTGACTACCTCTTTTAAAGTCGTCGTTATCGGCGGTTCGGCCGGAAGTATCGAAGTGCTGTTAAAACTCCTCCCGGCCCTTTCTTCACCCTTGTCCCTGGCTATTGTTATCGTTCTGCACCGCAAAAATTCGACGGATTCGTCGCTGGCCGATCTGTTGTCTTCCAGAACGCTGATTCCGCTCCACGAAGTCGAAGACAAAGATCCGGTAATGCCCGGCACCATTTACCTGGCACCGGCGGATTACCATCTTTTAATTGAAAAAGAAGAAGTGTTTTCGCTCGATGGCTCCGAAAAGGTCAACTACAGCCGTCCCTCGCTGGATGTGACGTTTGAGTCGGCCGCCGATGTCTACGGTTCTTCGCTGGTCGGGATTCTTCTGTCGGGGGCCAACGCCGACGGCACCGCCGGATTGAATCTCATTAAAGCAAGGGGAGGAGTGCTTATTGCTCAAAAACCGGAAACCGCTCAGACTGCTTTTATGCCCCAGCACGCCATCCAGCATGCCCCCATCGATCACGTGTTGAGTGTCGAAGAGATGGCGGTTTTTATCAATTCGCTCAGCCGGGCCAACTGAGTCGAAACCGGGTTCGTTCATTGTTCTTCCACGTTGCCCGCGCCCAATTCCTGAAACAACGTCTGCCAATACTGCGTCACGGCCGGATTATTCTCTTTCACCGACGCATTTGGCGCAAACGGCAGGATCATCGACACCTCCGGACTTCCAATCGTATAGCGTTTCAATTGTTCGGCATCGGCTTTGGCCCAGCTATCGGCCTGCGCATTGTCTTTGGGGGGCGTTTTGTGAAAATCCCGGCGACCGGCACTGTACACGCTCTCAACCATGTCGCTGAGGTAATATACTTTAACGGTGGCACCGCTCTCATTGGCTTTGGCAATTACCGGCAAACTGGCCCAGATGTCGGTTTCTTTGTTCGACGACGACGCGTTCGGGGCGACCAGTTGCTGCAAAACGCGTTGACGGATGGCGGCTTTTTCGCGGCCCAGCGACAAATCGAAGCTGGTTTGGGCGGCTTCGCGGTCGGTAGCATTGGCACTGCTGATGTCCTCCATTTCGGAGCGGGCAGTCACCGATAAGGCGCGGGCTTTTGAGGTGTTTTCGTGGATGAAATACACATCGAGTTTATCGCCCTTGTTGCGGATATTCTGTTCGATGATCTCGTTGACCGCCCCCTGGTATTTCTGGGAAACAAAGGCTTTGTTGGCATTGACGCTGACGGATTTGTCGAGGAAAATCAGGGTGTAAAGCGGTTCGGATTTCGCCGTGGTGGAGTCCGCTTCCTTGCTGTTGTCGGACGAGCAGGCTGCGAGTGTGAGGAGCAACAGGCAGCTAGAAAGAAAATTTTTCATAAGAGCTTAACAGTCATCCGATTTCCGGACTCAAATCGCTGGGCCGGTGCAGGATCGGAAAATGGTTTTTTGTAAAACGTCGCCTACGGTGAGTTGTTTGCTTACGGGACGCCGGATTCGGAATAATTTGTACTTTATCTTTCAATATTTATCTGAATCACAGCTTTTTCCGGTTGACGGCGAAAACCGGGTTTCCGAAAATCAAATGTACCAACAAACTCTGTATCTTGCTTACTCTGCTGATTCATCAACCCCCTCCTTACGATATGAACCACGTTTTTACCCGACTGTTCACGTTCGTCGTCGTCCTGGTTTCCCTTTCCCGCCTGCATGCTCAGGTCACCAATGCTCCCGCCCGCAACGAAGGCGATGGCCCCCACAAACGACTCATCATCCGGGGCGTTACGCTCATCAACAGCACCGGTGCGCCCCCGATGGGCCCGGTCGATATTGTGGTGGAAAAAAACCGCATCACCCAGATCCGGCAGGTCGGATTTCCCGGTGTTCCGATCGACGCGGCCCGACGTCCGCAGGCTGGTGCGGGTGATAAAGAACTGAATTGTGAAGGCATGTATTTGATGCCCGGTTTTGTCGATATGCACGGCCACATTGGCGGCAAGGCGCAGGGAACGCCCTCCGAATACGTTTTCAAACTGTGGCTGGGACACGGCATCACCACCATTCGCGACCCATCGGCGGGCAACGGCCTCGACTGGGTGCTCGACCACCGCGGAAAAAGCGAACGCAACGAAATTACGGCCCCGCGCATCAAAGCCTATACCGCATTTGGCATGGGGGCCAAAGAAGTCATTTCGACGCCGGAGCAGGCCCGCGCCTGGGTGCGCGAGAACGCTAAAAAAGGCGCCGACGGCATCAAGTTTTTTGGTGCCGAACCGGAAGTATTCAAGGCGGCTCTGGAAGAAAACAAAAAACTGGGCCTGCGTTCGGCCTGCCACCACGCCCAACTGGAAGTGGCCCGGATGAACGCGCTGGCGACGGCCAAAGCCGGTCTGACGTCGATGGAACACTGGTATGGGTTGCCCGAAGCGCTTTTTGAAGACAAGACCATCCAGACCTATCCCGCTGATTACAACTACAACAACGAACAAAACCGCTTTGAGGAAGCCGGCAAACTCTGGCAGCAAGCCGCCAAACCGGGAACGGAAAAGTGGAATAAGGTGATGGACGAACTGATTGCGCTCGATTTCACCATCGACCCGACGTTCAACATCTACGAAGCCAACCGCGAACTGATGCTGGCCCGCCGGGCCGAGTGGCATGACGAATATACACTCCCGGCCCTCTGGCGGTTTTATGGCCCCAGCCGGATTTCGCACGGTTCCTACTGGCACAACTGGGGAACGGAGCAGGAGGTAACCTGGAAACGCAATTACCAGCTCTGGATGGCGTTTATTAACGAATATAAAAACCGGGGTGGCCGCGTCACGGCGGGGTCCGATTCCGGATTCATTTACCAGCTCTACGGTTTTGCCTACATCCGCGAACTGGAACTGCTGCGCGAAGCCGGTTTTCACCCGCTCGAAGTCATCCGGGCGGCCACGCTGAAAGGCGCCGAAGCCCTCGGGATGGCCGATCAGATTGGTTCTGTGGAAGTCGGCAAACTGGCCGATTTTGTGATTACCGAAGAAAATCCACTCGCCAATCTGAAGGTTTTGTACGGCACCGGTGCGATTCACCTGAACGACAAAAACGAAGTGACGCGGGTCGGCGGGGTGAAATACACTGTGAAAGACGGTATTGTCTACGACGCTAAAAAACTGCTGGACGATGTGAAAAAGATCGTCGCCGATGCCAAAGCGAAAGAAAACTTCGAAATCACGCAGCCCGGTGTGGCTCCGAAAGCTGGCAAACTGTCGGGTGGAAAACCGCAGGAGTAAGTCGGCGATTTGGCTGAGGTTACACTATTCCCTACCTATCAAATAAGGGCTTTCTGGATCCAGAAAGCCCTTATTTGATTACATCCGGTTTCGGGAAACGGGAATCGGCCAGTGTCCGCTTCAACTGGTTTGTGTGCCGAACGGTGTGTGCGATCATCATGAGGGCGTTCTGGTGTAGGTCCCGGATATCCCGTTTTCCGCTGCCACTTTTCCGAAAAATATAGAAGGATCGCATATCGACCGTTGCATTTTCGGTGAAAAAGTCGACGGACTGATCGCGGGCAGTATTGAAGATGCGGACGCAGGTTTCCTTTGAGGCATAGCGGTGCAGTGGCAGGTTCGTACCCCGGGCTTCGCTTTTGTTTGGTGACGTGGCGTAATCCCGTATTCGCTGATCGGCACCCGCCGTAGAGTCGCGGTACGAAGCAGGCATGGTGGGTTGCGCAAGTGCCCACCAGAATTCCCGAACATACCCTTCTTCAATGAGTCCGAGGTGCTCGACGATATCGTTGGCCGACCAGCTTTTTTCATCTAACCGATAGAAAAACTGCTTTTCGGTGAGTGATTTAACGGTGTTGAGCAGTTCCTGACGACTTTGCTCAAGCATGGTCATGATTTCCTTTTTGTCGGTTTCCGACCAGCGTTCACCGGGTTTTTGGGCCAGCACATTTTCTGACCAAAGCAGGCATATCACGACAAGGGTAAAGACGGTTTTCATAAAAGAGGGCAGTTTTAGAACAAAAATGGAATTGATCCCCCAAAAATGTCCTTTCCCGTCCGTTTCGCATTGTATAAATGCGACATTCTGGTGTTTCCACCAAAGCCATTATTGTGCGGGATTGGTGGTTGGTGTGGCATTCGGGCACCCAATAAGCAGTTCGATAGGTCGCGTTAATAGGGTATCGGCAGCAAAAGGATTCGGACCGATCAGGACCAGTTCAATATCCAGACGGTTATTGAGAGGTATGATCTGCGTAGCTCCGGTACCAGCGGCCAGAACACCCTGAGCAACCGGGAAACCGCTCACATTAAGGATCTTAAAATCCAGAGCCAAGTCCGCTGAGGCAAATCTTATCCCTTCCAGGGTGGTATTTTTGCAAATGACTGCGCCCGTCTTCTTTTCATCCAGAACATCGGAAAGGCTGATGGTCACAGGGTTTGTTCGGTTTGAAGCGACCGATTGACTTCTAAAAACGGGTCGAAAGGTGATGATTCCGCCAGTTGGGCCCAAAAGCGTAACGGTGCGTTCCTCTTTAACTTCCCCCGCAAGCCCTCCGCCGGTGACCGCTACGGTGAATATGTATTCACCGGGTCCGTTAAAAATACGGTTATCACCAGCGAAGGATTGACTGAACGAGAGAGAGCGGTCAATAATCTGTTCGGAATCATCGGGCCTTTTTACGGATAAGAGTACATTGAACGCCCGGCCACCAGTCGTGTCAATCTCGTATTGAATCGTAACGCTACAGAAAGCTGTGGGGCAGATGAATTGCCGGTCTATTACAAATTTTTTGATCCGTTCACGGGGAAATACATGAACGCGAACTTCGGTGGGATTATTCAGCAGAACGTAGCCAGCAACAGCGACTACCAAGGTTGTAACGACTACCAGTAGAGCAATTTCCATGATTTTGATTGTGTAAGTGAAAAGAAGGATTGCACAGGTATAGTCGTAGAAAGAACAGGGTGTGGAAACACTTGAACCGCTTATTAATCTCAATGGGGCGATACCGGATTGGGGGTGGGTTGGATGTCACTCCGAATTAGGAGCTTTTGAATAGAGTTACTTCGCTCGGGCAAACACTTCCCGCAGCGTACCCTTCCAGCCTTCCTGGATATAGGTGTCTCCCTGCTTCGTAACCCTGAAGTCGTTTTTCACACCCTTCTGAGTCACATCCCAGGAGAAAAATTCATTGGTTTCGGTCAGGACTTTCCCGTCATACTGGTACGTTCCGGCGCCTGCCCCGTTAAAGTGGCCGGTTTTCGGATTGTAATAGGCATACACGACCAGGGGGTAACTGAAGATTTTTACCACCTGAATGCCTTTGTAGGGTCCTTCGCCCAGGCGGGTTTTGCCCCAGGTTCCTTCCTGCATGAGCCATACGCCTTCCAGCCCGTTATTTTTTAGCGATTCTTTGGGCGTAATTCGCTCGTCGATTTCACTGACTTCGTAGTTTTTATATTTCTCAGAGTTCAGAAAACCGGTTTGCTGAAACGCCTTTGAATCAACCTGATAATCCATAGCCAATACACTGCCTACGGCGGTTGAATCCCAGGAGTAATACGCGATTTTCTCCAGATATTTACCGTCTTTCAACGCATACGTACCTCCACCGACGCCATCGAAGGCTTTGCGTCCGTGCCGTTTGTCATCATACCAGCCCGAAAACCAGTACCCATCTTTAAAAACCTTGATCACCGTGACCGAGTCGCGGGTGCGCCAGTCGGTCATTTTTCCAAATTTATACGTTGTTTGGCGGTACGCGCCATTGAGTTTGCTAACCGGCTCGTCGGCTACAAAAGCACTCAGAACACCCAGAAAGAACAGAAATACCAGCTTTTTCATCGTCATACAGAAGTTGATGGAACGAGTCAAAAGTAACAGTCTGCCCGGTGCCCGTATTGTACAAGTGCGACATTCGGCGGATTGTAAAGACAGAAAGATTAACCGGCGTAATCCAGCCCCGGACGCCGGAAATGCCGGGCTTCCGGGAAGGCAGTTTCCATTTGCCGCCGGATGCGATCCAGCAGAATCAGCATGTCCAGCACATCATCGGTTTTTTCGGGATAGTTTTCCAGCAGCGTGTGCCAGGCTTTCAGCGAATAGTCGATGCTGACCAGCACCAGTTTCGCTTTTCCGTTGAAATACGCCCGCAGAACCGCATCCGGCGTCATCCCGTTGTTGATCTGCAAAGCCGAAACCACTTTAACCGGAATCAGCGTCCGGTACCATTTGAGGGTTTCCCAGGCATCTTTCAGCGTACTCAGCAACGCCGTTGCTTCGGCCTCCGTCCGCAGCCCCAGATTCGTTTCAAACGCCTGCTGATGACCGGCCTTTTCGAGCAGATTCTTTTCCTGCTTCAGCCATTCGGCCGTCTGGCGCAGGTAGTCGTCGCACAAGGCCGTTAGCGGATTTCGAACCGCTCCTTCCGTTTGGAAGGTAACAGCCTTGGTTTCCTGTTCAACGGCCCGGTGTTCGGGCAAAAGCCGTTGCTGACGGGCCTTGTCGACGTAGGATTTGGTCAGTTCCAGCGTTTCCATGAGCCGTTTCACCAGCGTTTCCGCGTCCATGGTTGGCTGCTTCAGTCCGTCGGGATATTGTAACGCAAAATTCTGACACCTTTTTGTAAACGGGCAACGTTCACACCACGAATCGCAATAGTTGTAAATGCCCGGTATTAGCGCCACTTCCTCTTTCATACTTAATAAATCGTTACGGTGGGTTTATAAACTTATAAAGATTAGTATAATAGGCTATTCAGATAGATTTGTTTGTGAATATAGCTTTTGGGCTGTAAAAAGCAAATAGTTTTCCTAAAATAAAGAGGATTATTCCGCTTATTTGCTTTTATATAGCTAATTCTTTTGCTTGGAAGTGTGTTCCGAGAGTTGTTAAAATAGTATTTTGGCTACTATTGACTTCCGATCAAAGAATTCATTCCAAACCCTACTCCAGCGTTTTCGCCCGGATGCGCTATTTTTGGTGATTCCACTTCCTCTTTCTATGAAATACAGTATCTTTTTTCTCTTTTTGGTTACCTGGTCGGCGGTGGCCCAAACGCCCGAAACCGCCCCCCTCGACTCGCTCACGGAGCGTTCCAAACGGTATTTGAATGCCCAGCAACCCGACTCGCTGTATGCCCTGATGGGGGAAGCGTTTCACATCCAGATTTCGGCGGCCCAGTTTACCCAGATTTCGCAGGGACTGAAGGCGCAGTTGGGCCGGTGGCAATCCGCAGAGCGAAGAAGTGTGAAAGATGGCGTTGCGCGGTACAAGGCGGTTTTCGACAACGGGCTGATCGACTTCTACATCAGCCGGGATAAAGCCGGCAAAATTTATACCTTCCTTTTCAAGCCCTACGAAGCCGATGTAGCCGACAAAACCACGCCGGTTTTAACCAGCAATCCGCTGCGGACGGCTTTTGATAAACAGGTCGATGCGGTTGCGCGGGCCTACATCAAAAAACAGAATACTGTCGGCCTGAGCCTTGGCATTCTGCGAAACGACAGCCTGGTTACCTACGGCTATGGCGAAACTGCCAAAGGCACCGGTCGAATTCCGGATGCCAACACGCTTTTTGAAATTGGCTCGATCAGCAAAACCTTCACGGCAACGCTTTTGGCCGATGCCGTTCAACGCGGACTGGTAAAATTGAATGATCCTGTGAATAAATACCTGCCCGATTCGATTCCGGCTTTGCAAAAAGATGGCGTTCCGGTGACGCTCCAAACCTTGTCCAATCACACCTCCGGTTTGCCCCGGCTGCCGTCCAATTTGTTTTCGACGGCGACGGATGTGACCAATCCCTACAAACACTACGACCGAAAATTGCTGTATACATACCTCAAAACCGCTACCTTATCGCGTCAGCCGGGCAAAGAATACGAGTATTCCAACCTGGCCGTTGGGCTGCTGGGCACAATTCTGGAAACGGTGAACAAGAAGTCATACGAAGCGTTGATTCAGGAGCGCATCGCCAAACCGCTGGGCATGGCGCATACCGTGATTACCTTGAGTGAGGACGACAAAAAAGTATTCGCGCAGGGTTATGATGGAAAAGGCAACCCGGTCTCCTCCTGGGAGTTTCAGGCACTGGTGGGCGCGGGCGGCATTCGTGCGTCGGTCAACGACTTGTTCCACTATGTAAAAGCAGAGTTAGGCAAAGGCCCCAAAAAGATCTCGGAAGCAATGCAACAAACCCAGGAAACGACCTTTGTAAACGGGACCACCACCCTCGGTTTGGGCTGGCACCGGCGAACAGAAACGTCCCGACCGTGGTTCTGGCATCAGGGCGGAACGGGTGGTTTTGTGACGTACGTCGCCTTCAATCCGTCGCGCCAAACCGCCGTGATTCTGCTGACCAACAGCCAGACACCCATCGAAGAACTAACCGCCGGATTTCTCACCCTTACAGAACAAAACACCAAATGAGCGTCGAAACCATCAGTATTCTAGGCTGTGGCTGGCTGGGTTTTCCACTGGCCGAGTCGTTTCTGGATGAAGGCTACATCGTGAAAGGCGGTACAACGTCCAAAGACAAATTGCCGGGCTTCTGGAAAAGAGGGATCAAACCGTACGAACTGCACTTCAATCCGGAACCGGCAGGCGACGATCTGGCTGATTTTCTGGAAGCCGATGTGCTGATTATCAACATTCCGCCCAAAGCCGGCAAACTGGGCGATGGATTTCATCCGCAACAGATCCAGGCGGTGGTCAGTGCTTTGCGTCAGTCGGGGACGAAAATACCGTATACGATCTATGTAAGTTCGACCTCCGTTTACCCGGATCTGAACCGTGAAGTGGTTGAGGACGATGTTGTAAGGTCCGATCAGGCCGCAGCTCCGGCTTTTGTCGAAGCCGAGCAGCTTATTCTGGAGTTGGAAAATGCGACGGTTTTGCGATTCGGCGGCTTGTTGGGCTATAACCGCATTCCGGGGCGGTATGTAGCCGGGAAAAAGAACCTGACAACAGGTTTGGTTCCCGTCAATTACATTCACCGTGACGATGGAATTGGTGTTATTCGCGCTTTGGTAACCAATCCGCAACCTGGTCAAACCTTCAGCGTCGTATCGCCCGAACACCCGACGCGCGAAGCGGTGTATCGGAAAAACTGCGACGATTTTGGCTACGAAACCCCGACCTTTGCGGAACCCGCGGAACCGGAACCGTTTAAAATCATCAGTTCGGAGAAGTTAGTAAAAACCATTGGATACACCTATGTGTACGAAAACCCATTGGCGTTTTATTACGCGCCCTAAAGGCATGAGACGTACGATTTGCGGCCCTAAATTCCCTAAAGGACGGTCGGTCGCTGCCGGACTTTTTGCATCTTGGTTAAGCTGGTCCAAGTCCCTTATTTTGTTTCAATCAATTAGGGGAACGGGGCAGAATCTCTAAAACTTCCATTTTAACCGCATTGACGCATTCCGGCCCGGATCGTCGGCGTAATACCGAAACCGGTTCAGGTAATCGCGGTACACGGTATTGAACAGATTCGTTACGGTGAAGCCTACATCAATCTGATGATGGGCAAACACCGGGAGCGCAAAACCGGCGGTCAGGTTCCAGAGTGAATAAGCGGGAGGAGGAGGCAGGAAATCGCTGTTTTCCGGAACGCGGTTTTGCCGCGCGACCCATAGATTTCCGACGCCCACAAAAACCTCCTGCAATTTGTTCCACTTGCCTACTTCGTAACGCAGACCGTTTTCCCAGCGGTTGGGCGGTGTCATTACAATCGGCTGATCGAGCACCAAATCCTGCACATACAGCAACGACAACTTGGAAGTTCCGCTCAGTTTAGGCAACAAAACCGCCTGAACACTGGCGTCCAGCCCGGCGTAAAGCGCGTCGGTTTGGGTGTATTTAAAGGATGGAAAAGCACCCCGGATGGTCAGAATCGGTTCGGGCTGCGGTTTCAGATAAATATAATTCCGGATGGTGTTGTAGAAAAAACCAATCTCGGCCTGTACTTTTTTGCCGGTGTATTCTGTGCTCAGATTCAGGTTGTAAGCCACCTCGGGCCGCAGCGAGCGGTCGCCCAGTTCATAAGCGGCTGCGCCGTGGTGGACCCCGTCGCTGAACAATTCGCTGACATTGGGCGAGCGCCAGGACGTTCCGGCGTTGAAACGGGTGGTCCACTGGTCGGACAGAGAATACGTCGCGCCCAGCGTTCCCGAAAAATTCTGAAATACAAATAGCGGTTTTTCCAGCACCTGTTTTTCGTACCGGAACACCTGCATGTGCCGGTAATCGTAACGCAGCCCGGCTTCGTATTCCCAGCGGTTGACTTTCAGTTTTTCGATCCAGAACAGCCCGGCGTTGTAAGTCCGGAAGTTCGGAATCAGGGGCCGTCCGTTCATGATGTTATACTGGTAAAAACCGCTGACGCCCAGGCTCCCCGTCAGTTTATTGGCAACGGGTTTGTGTTCAAAAACGAGATCGCCGGTGTAGGTGGTGAGCCGGAACCGAAGTTCGGGGCGGTTCAAAGCGGCCACGGAATCATTTCTGGGGCGGTGCAAATCATATTCCATCCGGTCGTCAAACTGCCGGGCCAGGGTCAGGCTCAGGTCACCGCTGGAAACCGGTTTCCAGGCGGTTCGCCATTTCAGTAAATCATGCGAAATCTGCTGATTTGGTCGGCGAATGGCGTAGCTGAAGCCGGATTTGATCAGCGGTTCGCCGTTTTCCAGAACCGTTTGCAAGTCGGTCAGGCTGCCGATGTGCGAACCGGAAAAGATACCCAGTTTGGTGGAAAACCGGCTGTAATACACCTCAGACCGAAACCGGGTGGACCGGTATCCCAGCGACGCGGAGAAGTTTTGCTCCGAAATGCCGGTATTATCCAGAAAGTAATTTGGCGTGCGAACATTACCACCCCGTTTCAACGTCCCCTGCACCCGCCAGCCGAAGCCTTTTCCAAAACCGCCTTCGGTTTGCAGCGATGCGACGCCTTGCCGCCCGTTGGTAAAGCCCACCAGATTCAGCTCGCCGTGAACCGTTTTAATAGTAGGTAAAGGGGCCGGTTCGACCAGAATGACGCCCCCGATGGCGTCGGAACCAAACCGTACACCCGCAGCGCCCTTGATCACGGTCAGGCGATTGGCTACAAACGGATCGATTTCCGGCGCGTGTTCCGACCCCCACTGCTGGCCCTCCTGCCGGATGCCGTTGTTGAGAATCAGAACGCGGTTGCTGTGCATGCCGTGGATAACGGGCTTGGTGATCGACGAACCGGTTTGGAGGGTGGTCACGCCCGTCATGGTACGGAGCGCATCGCCCAGCGACTGGCCACGGGTCTGGTAGAGGGCCTTGCCTTCCAGTTGCGAGATGGTCTGGCTGGTGAGGGCGTTGGCGCGTTGTGCGGTTACGTTGACATCCTGCAAATGAATATCGTCTTCCGTCAGCAGCACATTTTGCTCCGAGGTGTGGACCAGCACAACCGATTGGGTGACCTCCTGATAACCCAGAATGCGGCTGACCAGCGTGTAGGTTCCCTGACACAGCGGTTCGATCCGGTACTGACCGCTGGCATCGGTAACGGTTCCTTTCTGCAATTCTTTAATAAAAACAGCCGCACCCGGAATGGGCTGGCGGCTTTCGCGGTCGAGCACAACGCCTTTGATAAAACAATCGCAGGGGTCCTGTGCGAAAGTGGGGCGTAAAATGCACACCCACAGAAACGAAAGTATTATGCGAAAGTATCTATGCTGGTTTTGGTTCACTTTCAGGATGTTACAAATTCTTTCAAGTTGCAAAACTACAATTTTTGCAACTTCGTTGCAACATGCAGACTGGTTAATTCCACGGCCGTTAGTTCAAATGAAATGCTGAGAAAGTGGACAAAAACCTTGTTTGTAAGTTTTGTTTAACTATTTTTGGGAAAGATTAAACAAAGTGTGGTGCGCGATTCCACACACTGTGGTATTTTTTCCACAGTCTGTTCTTTGACATCGTTTGGCATGGTTACCCGGTTGCTCGTTTCAGTATATTTAAGTGTCTGTATTTAAGGTGGTTAAGTTGGTGGGTCGCTGGTCAATCAAAAAAAAGTAAGATTTGGTTACATTGTTGTCTACTGGATATACAGAAACGATTCAACAAAAAACGACTTATAGATCATGACAGCACTTGAATTTACCTACAACATCGGCAAAGTTTCAAAGTCGCTGAAGCCATTTGCTCTGCGTTTGACGAAGGATGTTGAAGATGCAAATGACTTATTGCAGGACACTCTATTGAAGGCTTTTACGAACCGCGATAAATATACGGATGGTACAAACCTGAAAGCGTGGTTGTATACCATCATGAAAAATACGTTCATCACCAACTACCAGAGAATGGTGCGGAAAAATACGTTCATCGACACGACGGACAATCTGCACTACATCAATTCGATGGAAAGTAGCACCGATAACACCGCGTATTCGTCTTTTGCACAGGACGACATCAACCGGGCCGTCAATGCACTGGATGATACTTACCGGACACCGTTTATGATGCATTTCCGGGGCTTTAAATACCACGAAATTGCCGCCCGTCTGGATATTCCCATCGGAACCGTTAAAAACCGCATCCACATCGCTCGTAAAGAGTTGAAAGATAAATTGAAAGTTTACGCGTATCAGGCGTGAGCTAGAGTAAAGAGGATAGACAAGAGAGTAAAGACTAGTGGAATTAAGTAAACAGAACAGGTCTTTACTCTCTTGTCTGTCTTCTAACATCTCAAAAGACATTTGATTGAGTAGTTTTTGGTTAAAAAAGAGGAAGGTTCCGAAAAGTTAGATGGTTTCCGTCTAACTTTTTTGGTTAGAGCGAAAGACGGATTTTTCAATCCGTCTTTTTTGCGTTTATTACCCCCATCGACCTTTAATGATGGGTTGGAGCTAAATTTTCACACATGTCAAAACGCGTCATTGTTATAGGGGCCGGTTTTGCCGGTTTGTCGGCAGCTACGAGTCTGGCCGATAAGGGGTTTGAAGTTACGATTCTGGAAAAAAACAGCCAGGCGGGTGGTCGCGCCCGGATGTTTGAGCAAGACGGTTTTGTGTTCGACATGGGGCCGAGTTGGTATTGGATGCCCGACGTGTTCGAAACGTATTTTGGGCATTTTGGTAAAAAACCGTCGGATTATTACAAGCTCGTGCGACTTGATCCGTCGTATACGGTCGTTTTTGGAGCCAATGATGCCGTCGATTTGCCCGCAGGTGTCGAAAATATTCAGGCGGTTTTTGAACAAATGGAACCGGGTGCGAGTCGTCGCTTGCTCGAATTTCTGGAGCAGGCGGCTTATAAGTATGATGTCGGGATCAATCAGTTTGTCTGGAAACCGAGCCGGCGGGTGTCGGAATTCATGAGCCTGAAGTTGTTGCAGGATGTGATGCGGCTGGATGTGTTTCAATCGTTTGCCAGCCACATCCGTAAATATTTCACGAATGAGCGGCTTTTGCAGTTGATGGAGTTTCCGATTTTGTTTCTGGGCGCAACACCAGCCAACACGCCCGCGATGTATAGCCTGATGAACTATGCCGAAATTTCGATGGGAACCTGGTATCCGATGGGCGGCATGCACGAGATCGTGAAGGCGATGGCGAAGCTGGCTGAGGAGAAAGGTGTGAAAATTTTATTGAACCATCCGGTCAAACAAATTAGCGTAACAAATGGTAGTGCCAACAAGGTTGAAACCTACCAGGGAACCTTCGAGGCCGATGTGGTGGTGGCTGGCGCTGATTATCAGCATGTCGACAGCAAGTTACTGACGCCTGAATATCGAAATTACGACGACCGGTATTGGAAAAGCCGGGTGATGGCCCCATCGTCATTGCTGTTTTACCTGGGTGTCGACCGGCGGGTGCCTCGTTTACAACATCACAACCTGTTTTTCGATGAAGATTTTGGGTTACATGCCCACGAAATTTACGAGAAACCGCAGTGGCCGACGAAACCGCTGTTTTACGTTTCGGCCCCGTCGAAAACCGACCCGGGTGTGGCACCGGCAGGCATGGAGAATCTGTTTATCCTGATTCCGGTGGCGCCGGATTTGAACGACCCCGAAGAAACGCGGGAATACTATTACAACCTGGTGATGGACCGGCTGGAAGCGTATGTGGGTGAAACGATTCGGGATCACGTCGTTTTTAAACGCAGTTACGCCCACAGCAATTTCATTGCCGACTACCATGCCTTCCGGGGCAATGCCTACGGACTGGCGAACACCCTGAGGCAGACGGCTATTTTGAAACCGGGATTGAAGAGCAAACGGGTTGACAACCTGTTTTACACGGGACAATTGACTGTTCCGGGGCCGGGCGTCCCGCCCTCGCTGATTTCCGGATTGGTGGTGGCGGATGAAGTCACCAAAGAATTCGGGCAACGAGCTTGACTAAAAAAATACGAACGACTAGCTGTTCCTGCGTCTGTTTGAAAAGGTACAGCCCACCAACGAACCCTTATGATTGAGTTATTCAACCGAACCGCGTTAGAGTGCAGCAAGCTGATCACCGAACATTACAGCACCTCATTTACGCTGGGAATTAAAACCCTGGACCGTAAATTCCATTTTCCGATTTATGCCGTTTACGGTTTTGTCCGGTATGCCGACGAAATTGTGGACACTTTTTACAACCACGACCAGAAATGCTTACTGGAAAAATTCAAGAAAGATACCTATGAAGCCATTGCCGACGGCATCAGCCTGAACCCGATTCTTCACTCGTTTCAGTGGGTTGTCAGGGAATACCGTATTGAACGGGAGCTGATCGATGCCTTTCTGAAAAGCATGGAAATGGATCTGTATGTTAACAAGTACACCGACAACAGCTATCAGGAATATATTTATGGCTCGGCCGAAGTGGTGGGGTTGATGTGTCTGCGGGTGTTCTGCGAAGGCGACCTGGCGATGTTCGACCGGCTGAAAGAACCGGCGCGCAAGCTGGGAGCGGCTTTTCAGAAAGTCAATTTCCTGCGCGATCTGAAAGACGATTACATCGACCGGGGGCGGGTCTATTTTCCGGGCGTCAATTTCAGCGAGTTTACGAAAGATGCCAAACGGCTCATCGAGAAAGACATTCAGCAGGATTTCGACGAGGCCTATGCCGGTATTCTGAACCTCCCGCGCGGAGCGCGAATGGGCGTTCATCTGGCGTATACCTACTACCAGACGCTGTTCAACAAAATCAAGCAAATTCCCGCTTCCCGGATTCAGGAGGAGCGCATTCGGGTGCCGGACATGAAGAAAATCGCGTTGCTGGCCCAGACCTACGTGCGGTTTCGGTGGAGCGGGCAGTGAAAATCGGCCCAATTGTCTTGCATTGAGCCGATTTTGCACCCCAGACGCTAGTTATTCCGGGCCAGAATTACCCGCTTCGATTTGGTTTTGATATCAAACAATTGCGTCACCCGTTTGCTGCCCGAACGCACTTCAAAGCCATACGTTCCATCCTGTAAGGTAGAAAGATCAAACGTCGTGATTTTCAGCGCGTGGTGAGTATACGTGTTGGCATATAAAATTTGCCGGTCGTTGCTGAGAATAAACACGCTGACAGCGTCGTGAAGAAGCTGGAACGGCTGGGTAACTTCAATCTGGAACTTCAGATTACTCACTTCCCGAAACGCCAACTGCAAGGCCGGATCTTCCTTCGCCGTCCGGGGCAGATTTTCCAGTGTTTGGGCCTGTGCCGAATTCAGGCAAAAACCGCCCGCCAGTGCCAGCATCAATAAGGCCTTTTTCAGATTCATGTGCTTGTAAATTTTCCTTTTCATGGTTGTATTATGTTTTGATAAATGGACAAAGTGCAAATCAATAATTGGCAAACTGCTTTTATGGCATTCATAATATTTCGATAATAAATTTATAACTTATTTGTATACAATACATTAGTGCCAAATAGGGATTGAAAAAGTTGTTTTTATAATGATCGTTTGTATCGGAATTGTTCAACAAAAAGCGGTTTTTTACAAGTAGTCCCCTGAATAGTGAAATGAGATTTAAACCGTATCTTTGCAGCGTAACGGGTTACGGAATTCGGTTTGCGGTTTATGGTGGCTGACGCACGATTCGGACGCGCCAGCCACCGTAAACCGTAAACTGTAAACTGAAAACCATAAATCTTACCACAACATAGCTTCATGGTTTCTGAAACGGCTGAAAAGACGGTATCCGCTGCGGTGCTGGCCAATTACGAGCTGGTGATTGGTCTGGAAGTTCACTGCCAGCTCCTGACGGCGACGAAAATCTTTGCCGCCGATTCCAATCAGTTTGGCAGCGACCCCAATACCAACATCAGCGTCATTACACTGGGGTATCCGGGCACCTTGCCCAAACTCAACCGCAAAGCCGTCGAACTGGCGGTTCGGATGGGATTGGCCTGTCAGTCGGCGATAACGTCCTACAATCTGTTTGCCCGGAAAAACTACTTCTATCCCGACCTGCCGAAAGGTTACCAGCTCTCGCAGGACAAAACCCCGATTTGCGTGGGGGGGGGCGTTCCGGTAAAATTCAAAGATACCGACGGTCAGCCGGTTGAAAAGACGGTTTTTCTGCATCACATTCATTTAGAAGAAGACGCCGGCAAGTCGATTCACGACGGCGACTGGCATACGGTTCTGGATTATAACCGCGCCGGAACGCCCCTGATTGAGATGGTGACCGACCCCGTGATTCGCAGTGCAGAAGAAGCGGCAGCCTACCTGACGGAAGTTCGGCGGCTGGTGCGGTATCTGGACATTTGCGACGGTAATATGGAAGAAGGCTCGCTGCGCTGCGACGTCAACGTTTCGGTGCGGCTGTGGGGTGAGGAGGATTTCGGCACGAAAGTCGAGATCAAAAACATGAACTCCATCCGCAACGTCCAGCGGGCCATCGAGTCCGAGTTCCGGCGGCAGGTGGAAACGATCGAAACCGGCGGCACCATCGTTCAGGAAACCCGCATGTTCGACGCCACGACCGGCCTGACCCACGGCATGCGGATGAAAGAAACCATGAACGATTACCGGTATTTTCCGGACCCGGATCTGAGTCCGGTGGTGGTGTCGGACGAATGGCTGGCCGAAATCCGCGCCAACATGCCTGCTTTGCCGAAAGAACGCCATGATAAATTGCTGAATCAGTACGGTTTGCCGGAATATGATGCCGCCCTGCTGGCCGACGTAAAAGAACTGGCGGATTATTTTGAAGCCGTGAGTCAGTTAACGACGAATTACAAGGCGGTTTCCAACTGGATTATGGGGCCGGTGAAAGCCCAGTTGTCCGAAAAATCGCTGCGGGATGGCCAGTTTCCGCTTTCGGCCGAAAAACTGGCGGAACTGATTACATTGGTTGATTCGGGGAAAGTCAGTTTCTCGACCGCCAGCCAGCGGATTTTCCCGGTGTTGATCGAGCACCCGGAGAAATCGCCGGAGCAGGTGGCGCAGGAGCAGAATTTGGTGCAAAACAGCAATACCGATACGTTGCAAGCGTTGGTAGATGAGGTACTGGCAGCCTGGCCCGATAAAGTAAAAGAATACAAAAAGGGTAAAAAAGGGTTGCTGGGCTTGTTTGTGGGTGAGGTGATGAAAAAGTCGAAAGGCAGCGCGGACCCCAAACTGACCAATGAGTTGCTTCAAAAATCGTTGTCTTCTCCGTTATAACGTACAGGTAAAATGAAAAAAAATCGGATCGGATTCGTCGTTTTAGTCGGTTTAGCCCTGCCACTGGCGGCTTTTGCCCAAACTGCCGGGAAAGAATTTACGGTAACGGGTACCGTTCAAAATGCCAAACCGGGCAGCAAAGCCTATTTGGAAACGAACGAAAAAGTATCGAAGCGGATTGACTCGACCCAGATCGACGCCAGCGGAGGCTTTTCGCTGAAAGGCAACGAGACAAACGGCGGAAGTTTTTACAAGCTGAACCTGGCTAACGAGCAATTCACGAGCTTGCTGGTGGAAGGAGGAGAAAACCTGACCGTGACGGCCGATCTGAAAAACAAAGACAAGCTTCTGGTAAAAGGCTCAGTTAACATGGATTTTTATCCCAAAATCGTGGCCATTGATGCCATGATGCTGAAAAAATCCAAAGAGTGGCAGAAGCAGGCGGCTGCGGCTGCCGAAAAAAATGACCTCAAAAAAGGCGAAGCGATTGATCGGGAAGTGATGGCGACCAACAAACAGGTCATCGACACCATCAAGGCGCTGATTCCGCAAATGGGAACGTCCAGTGTCGCCATGATTGCGCTCAAATACCTGGATCCGAAAGAGCATTTTCCCCTCTACGAAGCCCTGGCGGATCAGATGCAGAAAGCCAATCTGACCGGTAAGCAGGCCAAAGCCTTCATCAACTTCGTAACGATGGCCAAAAGCGAAATGGCCGCCCAGGCCACGCAGGTCGCCGTGGTAGAAGGAGCGATGGCACCGGACATCACCCTGGAAGACACCAAAGGTCAGGTGGTGAGCCTGTCCTCGTTGCGCGGGAAGTATGTGCTGATCGATTTCTGGGCGTCGTGGTGCGGTCCCTGTCGTCAGGAAAATCCGAACGTGGTTCGGATGTACAATAAATACAAGGAGAAAGGCTTCGAGATCTACAGCATCTCGCTGGATGACAATAAGAATGCCTGGCTGAAAGCCATCGAAGCCGATGGCATGGTCTGGACCAACGTGCTGGGCAAGAAAAATGGTAGTTCGGCAGTTGCTCAGCAGTATTCGGTTCAGGTCATTCCCACCACCTACCTGCTGGATAAAGAAGGAAAAATCATCGCCAAAAACCTGCGGGGCGAAGCACTGGTGCAAAAGCTGGGAAGTATTCTGGATAAATAACGGACGGTTTACGGTTTACAGTTTTCGGTGGCTGACGCACGCACAGGTAAGAATGCGTCAGCCACCGAAAACTGTAAACCGTAAACCGTAAACTCATTAATTATGAAGATTGCGATCGTCGGTTGCGGCAACATGGGCATGGCCTTTGCCAAGTCTTTTTTGCAGTATGATTTAGTAAAAAAAGAAGATTTACTGCTCGTCGAGAAAAGCGCAGAACGTTCCGAAGCCTTAAAAGCGGAGAAGGCCGGTGTGGTGGTCGATACCATCAGTTCGCGGGTTTCTGAGGTCGATCTGATTATTTTATCTGTCAAGCCCCAGGATTTTAACAGTTTGCAGGAAGCGCTCCGGGAGACCATCCGGCCGCAGCAAGTCGTGCTGTCGATTATGGCGGGCATTCCGATTGCAACCATTCAGGAAAAACTGAACCACCGGCTGGTGATCCGTGCCATGCCCAACACGCCCGCGATGCTGGGCATGGGCATTACCGGTTTTACGGCGGCCAAAGAAGTGGATCTGAGCAACCTGCGGAAAGTCGAGAACCTGATCAACGCCACGGGCCGATCCATTTTTCTGGAAGATGAAGCCTTACTCGACGCCGTTACAGCCCTCAGCGGCAGCGGCCCGGCATATTTTTACTACCTCGTAAAAGCCATGATTGAAGCCGGAAAACAAATGGGCTTCGACGATTCGGTGGCTTCGCTGCTGGTGAAACAAACCATGCTTGGCGCTTTTCATCTGATCAATACCGCCGATAAATCCCTGGACGAGTTGATCAAAGCCGTTGCCTCCAAAGGCGGCACGACGGAAGCAGCCCTGAAACGATTTGAAGAAGGCGGTTTGTCGGATACACTCATCGCGGGCATCAAAGCCGCCCAGTTCCGGGCCACGGAATTGAGCAAACCCTGACAGCGCCGGGCCGTCGATACGGCTGAAAGCCCTGTCAGCGGTTGAATAGGGCCAATCACAAACCGCTGACAGGGCTTTCAGCCGTATCGACGGCCCGGCGCTGTCAGGGTTTAAATCCCCGTATAACTATACGGCGTTATCGCCCGTAATTCCGTTTTTACGTTTTCTGCCACATTTAGTCCGTCGATAAACCGCGCGATGGTGTCCGCCGTGATTTTTTCATTGGTCCGGGTTAAATCCTTCAGGGCTTCATACGGTTTGGGATAGCCTTCGCGCCGGAGAATGGTTTGGATGCCTTCGGCCACTACGGCCCAGTTCTCTTCCAGATCGGCGTGGATGGCGGCTTCGTTCAATTGCAGTTTTCCCAGTCCTTTCAACAGCGATTTCAAGGCAATCAGCGAATGCGCGAACGGAACGCCGAGATTCCGCAAAACCGTCGAGTCGGTCAGGTCACGTTGCAGGCGTGAAATCGGCAGTTTGGCCGAGAGGTGTTCAAAAACCGCATTGGCAATTCCCAGATTTCCTTCCGAATTTTCAAAATCGATCGGATTAACTTTGTGCGGCATCGCCGACGAGCCCACTTCCCCCGCTTTGATCTGCTGCTTGAAGTAGTTCATCGAAATGTAGGCCCACATGTCGCGGTTCAGATCGATCAGAATCGTATTCAGCCGTTTGAAGGCGTCGAGCGTAGCCGCCAGCATGTCGTAATGCTCGATCTGGGTGGTGTGCTGACTGCGCTCCAGCCCCAGTTTTTCCACAAAATCATCACCAAACGACTTCCAGTCAATGGTCGGGTAGGCGACACAATGCGCATTGAAATTGCCGGTGGCTCCTCCAAATTTGGCCGATACCGGAATGGACGACAGCATGAAAAGCTGCTTTTCGATCCGCTCACAAAAAACCAGCAATTCCTTCCCCAGCCGGGTCGGCGAGGCTGGCTGACCGTGGGTGCGGGCCAGCATCGGAATGCTTTTCCATTTCTCCGCCAGTTCCTGCAACTTCATGAACACTTCCCGGTATTGCGGCTCAATTTCGGTTTCCAGCGCGTCACTCAGCAGGAGGGGCGTGGCGGTATTGTTGATGTCCTGCGACGTCAGGCCAAAGTGAATGAATTCCAGGTGGTCGGAGATATTCAGATCGGCGAGTTTTTCCTTGATGAAATACTCGACGGCTTTGACGTCGTGGTTGGTTTCGCGTTCAATTTCTTTCACCCGCAGCGCATCCGCTTCCGAAAAAGTCTCGTACAATGCCCGTAATGTTGGAAAAACCGCATGATCGACGTCCTTCAACTGGGGCAGCGGCAGTTCGCAGAGTTCGATAAAGTATTCGATCTCAATCCGAATGCGGTAACGAATGAGGCCCCATTCGGAAAAATACGGAGCCAGCGATTCAATT
Organism: Larkinella sp.; assembly: GCF_965227735.1. NCBI lineage: Bacteria > Pseudomonadati > Bacteroidota > Cytophagia > Cytophagales > Spirosomataceae > Larkinella > Larkinella sp. The sequence continues at coordinate 3,925,219 of NZ_OZ245776.1, forward strand.
TGACGGCGGTAACGGCCATCGAGGGGGGATACTGCGGTAAGCGCGGAAAGTTGCATAGGTAAAAAAAGAAAACGCAAAGTTAACGGAAGCCCCCTCAGAAATATACAGTTACTGTATAATTACTTCATAAATTGAATAGTCAGTTAGTGCCTGTTTCAATACAAAATTCCTGTATATTGGCGGCTTTATGACAGAACAAATATTTTATTGACTTATAAGGTTTATCACCTTACTCCTAAACCCATCCTTTTTTGTATGCAGCTTTCTCCCTTCCTTGGTGAACTGGTTGGAACCATGATCTTAATTTTATTGGGCGACGGTGTGGTTGCCAACGTTGTCCTGAAGAAAACCAAGGGTGAATCCTCCGGCTGGATTGTCATCACCACCGGCTGGGCGTTTGCCGTCACGATGGGCGTGTTCGTTGCCAAGGCATTCGGCAGCATCGACGGGCACCTGAATCCGGCCGTTACCGTGGCTTTCGCCGTGGCCACCGGTGATTTCAGCAAGATGGCGACCTATATTCCGGCACAGCTCATCGGCGCATTTCTGGGTGCGGTGCTGGTTTGGCTTCAGTATTTACCCCACTGGGCGGCCACGCCCGATCCGGGGGCCAAGCTGGCGGTTTTTTCCACCGATCCGGCCATTCGGCATCCCCTGGGGAATGTCATCAGTGAAGCCCTCGGCACGCTGGCGCTCATCATCGGTATTGCCGGGATTTCCGCCAAAGCCCTCGGCACCATCGCCATCGGTTTAGGTCCGTATTTGGTGGGCGTACTGGTCTGGAGCATTGGCCTTTCGCTGGGCGGTACCACCGGCTACGCCATCAACCCCGCCCGTGACCTGGGACCCCGGATCGCGCACACCCTGTTGCCCATTCCAGGAAAAGGCTCGTCGGATTGGGGCTATGCCTGGGTGCCGATTGTGGGGCCGATTATCGGAGCTATTCTGGGTGGTTTGCTGATTCGGTGGTACGCGTTGTAAGCTGATCCCGACTTGAAAGCTAGCCTTCTGCCGGTATTTTTGTATCTACACGATGAATCATTCCCCCGGTATTTTTGGCGTTCTGTGGACATGGTTTCTACAAAATGAATCATCCCTCCGGGATTCTTGGCGTTCTGTGGACATGGTTTCTACAAAATGAATCATCCCTCCGGTATTTTTGGCGTTCTGTGGACATGGTTTCTACAAAATGAATCATCCCTCCGGGATTCTTGGCGTTCTGTGGACATGGTTTCTACAAAATGAATCATCCCTCCGGGATTTTTGGCGTTTTGTGGATGCGGTTTCTACAAAATGAATCATGATTCCGGGATTGTTTGATTTTCGTGTAGAACCCCGATTTGACCATCCTTCCCGTAGGGAAGGACCATTTTGTAGGAAACGTGTTCACTAATTGGGAGATGAGTCCCGTAGGGACGGTTCATTTTGGGTTATATACTGAAGCAGGTTATCAATGGCCGAATAAACCGCCGTCAACTCGTCATCGGTGATGCAATAGGGTGGCAGCATATACAGCACATTCCCCAGTGGCCGCATCAAAATGCCCTGTTTGAGCAGAAATTGATACGCAACGTCGCGGATGTTGCTGAAATACGAGCTGGTTTGCCCATCGGCATCCAGATCGAACGCCAAAATTGTTCCCCGCTGGCGGACGTTTTTGACGCCCTGTTTTTGGCCAAGTCGCTCCGCAAAAACCGCATGTCGCCTACTGATTCGCTGAATGGATGCCTGGGTTTCGTCCGAAAGCAGGAGATCAAGACTGGCGAGGGCCGCCGTGCAGGCCAGCGGATTGGCCGTAAAGGAGTGGCCGTGAAAAAGCGTTTTGTATTTATCTTCGGATTTGAAGGCGTCGTAAATTTCGTTCGTACAGGTCGTTACGCCCAGTGCCATCGTTCCGCCGGTCAGCCCCTTCGATAAACTCATGAGGTCGGGTTGGTGGCTGAGGTGATGCGAAGCAAATAATTTCCCCGTCCGGCCAAAACCGGTCATCACTTCATCGGCAATAATGAGCGCGCCGTGGCTGCGGGCCATTCCGATGAGTTGACTCAGAATTTCGGGTTGATACATCACCATACCACCCGCGCCCTGAATCAGCGGTTCAAAGATAAAAGCCGCCACATCGTCGCTCAACAACGCTTGCATTCGATCCAAAGCCGCCTGTTCCTGTCCCGGAAGGGGCGTCGGAATGTATTCAACATCAAATAAAAACGGAACGTAGGGAGCTGTGAAAGCACTTCGTCCGCTGACGGCCATCGCTCCGAACGTATCGCCGTGGTAGGCGTCCTCCAGCGCAATGACCTTTCGACGCGGTTTTCCGACGTTGTGCCAGTATTGAAACGCCATTTTGAGCGCCACTTCCACCGCCGTCGAGCCATTGTCAGAATAGAAAACTTTCTTTTGATGGTCCGGTAAAATGGGCAAGAGCCGCTCGGCCAGTTCAACGGCTGGTTGATGCGTAAAACCGGCAAAAATGACGTGTTCGAGGGTGTGAAGCTGGTTCGCTACTTTCTCCGCAATGTAGGGATGGCTGTGTCCGTGCGTGTTGACCCACCAGGACGAAACCGCATCGATGTACGTCGTTCCGTCTTCCGCAAACAACAGCGTGCCTTTGCCGCGAACAATCGGAATCGGCAGCGGAGCGGTTTGCATCTGCGTAAACGGATGCCAGATAACGGCTTGGTCGCGTTCGGCTAATTCCCCCAAATTCAAACCTGTCAGGTCTTCAAGACCAGACAGATTTATTTTATCTTCATCATAAACCGGCATCGTATTTTTCAAATAACGTTCTTATTTTATCCGCATTCCGACTGACAAACCCATTTGTAACTTCCGTTTCCCACTCAATCCGCCCAAAACTTGTCAAGCCCGTGTAGTTCAAAATAAAATCTTCGGATGCCGGGGTTTCGGGGCCGTTAAAAACGATGCCTAAAATGGGAATAGAGCGGTTTTGCAACGCTTCCACCGACAGGAGGGTGTGATTGATGCTGCCCAGATAATGTTTGGAAACCAGCAAGACCGGTAGATTCAATTGTTTCACCAGGTCGATCATCAAATCCTGGTCATTCAGCGGCACCATCAAACCGCCCGCCAGTTCAACCACCAAATGTTTGGAGGTCTGGGGTAGCTCAAAAGCTGCCAGCGAAATGTCAATTCCGTCGATAGCCGCTGCCGCGTGGGGCGACAACGGTTCCCGCAGCCGGTAGGTTTCCGGATGAAACTGGCTAAAAGGGTTCAAAATCAGCCGCCGGACGGTTTCGCGGTCCGAATCTTCCAGCGCGCCGGATTGTACCGGTTTCCAGTAATCAGCCTGCAGGGCTTCCACGACAATGGCCGATACCACGGTTTTGCCGATTTCAGTGCCAATACCGGCCACGATCAGTTTTAACGGGTTATGCATGTTACCAGGGTTTGGGATAGGAACACGGATTGAACGGATGAGACCGATGAAAAACGGATAAAAATCTGCGCCAATCAACCCTATCCGTTCAATCCGTGTTCCTATTCGCCACTATGTTTTAACGTCTGCACCAACGAATCGATTTCGGATTCCGAATTAAACGCATGGAGGCAAATCCGCAATCGTTCGCGCCCCGCCGGAACCGTCGGACTCACGATGGGCCGGACGTCGAAACCGGCTTGCTGGAGCTGTGCGGCCACTGCCCGGCACGCGTCATTGCCCGGCACGATCAAGCCTAAAATGGGACTTTCGGCCGAAGTCCACTCCGTGTGGGGCAGTCGTTCCTGAATTTGCTGCTGAAAATAGGTTCGCAAGACCTGCAAGCGGTCAATCAGCGGCTGGTTTTGCGGCAAAAACCGGTAAACGCTCTGAATCGCCAGCAAACTGTGCGGAGGCAACGCCGTCGAATACACAAACGAGCGGGCAAAATTAATCAGAAAATCGCGCAATGCCGCCGATCCGACCACGGCCGCTCCATGAACGCCCAGTGCTTTACCAAAAGTATGAATCCGGGCAAAGACCCGGTTTTGCAAACCCAGTGCCTGCACCAACCCTGTCCCGCTGACCCCAAAAACCCCCGTTGCGTGGGCTTCATCTACCATCAAAGCGGCTTCGTAGCGTTCGCACAAGCCAGCGATTTCAGCGAGAGGAGCCAGATCCCCGTCCATGGAGTATACGGATTCAATGGCCACGTAAACCGCGCCGGTGGCTCGTTTCAGGCGGTTTTCGAGATCTTCAAGGTCGTTATGACGAAATTTAAAGCGATTGGCAACACTCAGCCGGGCTCCGTCGATCATGCTGGCGTGAATTAGCTCATCGGTCAGCAGGGTGTCGCCCCGTTGGGGTAAGCAGGCCAGCAGACCAATGTTGGCGTCGTAACCGGAATTGAAAATCAGCGCGGCTTCGGCATCGTGAAAGGCGGCAATTTCGGTTTCCAACTCTTCGGCGAGGGCCGAGTTCCCGGCCAGTAAGCGCGAACCGGTGGCCCCGTTCAGCCAGGTCGGATGGCTCGCAACGGCCTGGGCAATGGTGTCTCGCAAGGCTACCGACCGCGCCAGTCCGAGGTAATCGTTGGAACAAAAATCAAGTAAGTTTTCGGGCTTTTTCAAATGCCGGAGCAGCCCGGCTTCCCGCCGTTTTTCCAGCAATTCCAGCACCGCAGTATTCGCTCTTATCACCTTATTCTCAGATTATTCACAAAGGTAATCAGGAAGCTGGTGATGAAAAACGATGTGGACAAATGGGATGAAATCAAGACTTATCCACACGGGAATGTGGATAAGTCGCTCTGTTTTAGCTTTTTTGTAGAAAAGGGGTCTTGCTTTGAGTACGACTGCCTGATTGTCAGAGACTTATGTTTGAGTATACAAATGGCGTTTTTTTCAAAAGAAGGTCTTGCAAAAATACGGTGTTCCGCTTATTTACGCTTCATTCTGACCGGTTTCCACCGCCAGCAAGTGGGCCGAAGATTCGTCCAGATAGAGCGAGCAAGCCGGGTGAGATCGCAGGATGCTGGCCGGAAAAAGCGGACTGATGGGCTGTTCCAGCGTGTCTTTGGTCGCCTGGGCTTTTCGTGCATCCGGAACCGAGCAGATGATATGCCGCGATTTCATGATTTGCCGAACCGACATGCTAATGGCCTGAGCAGGAACGTCTTCCAGTGCCGGAAACCAGCCTTCGTTGAACTGCTGACGTCGGCAGGCCGTGTCCAGATCAACGATCAGATACGGTTCTTCCGTCTCAAAATCGGCCGGGGGGTCGTTGAATGCCAGATGTCCGTTTTCGCCAATACCGACCAGGGCAACGTCGATGGGATGCAACCGGATCAAGTCTCCCAGATGCCGGATTTCTTCCTGAGGATCGATTTCGCCGTTGATCAGGTAACTGGCTTTCAAGGGCGAAACCTTGGCCAGAAACCGTTCCTGCAAGTATTTGCGAAAACTGGCCGGGTGGGAAATCGACAGACCGATGTATTCATCCAGGTGGAACATCACCACACAGCTCCAGTCAATGTCTTCCCGAATCAATTGGGCGAGCGTTGCAAACTGGCTGGTGCCGGTTCCCAGGATGATGTTCGCCTGTCCCCGGTCGGCAATGGCTTGTCGGATGATATCAGCGGTCTTTTTTCCCGCAAGGGTGCCAAGCTCTTCGCTGGTTTTTGAAATCTGAATGTTCATGAATATGATGGAATACGGTTTTTGGGGTCCGGTTTAAGAGAAATTGATTCAAATAGCGTAATCATTTGCGGTTTATAGCCCTTTGATGCCGGTGGTGCCGCCCGTGGTCAGGCTGATGTCGACCGGTTTATTGGTTTTCCAGGAACCACCGGTGAAATCCGGCACGTCGATGGAGTTGGATCGGTGGGCGACCGACCATTCGCTGAGTGGGCCAATGCTGCTCCAGAGCGCAGCATCGTAGACATCCTGATCGAGCGGCAAGCCGTTGCGCAGACAGTCGATGAGTCGCCAGTCCATCAGAAAATCCATGCCGCCGTGGCCACCGACCTGTTTGGCCAGTTCGCCCACACGTTTGACGATTTCCGGCTGGTATTTCTTTTCCAGTTCCTGATAGGCGGTTTCCGACAACCATTCGTGGCCTGTCGAAATCCGGCCCGGCAGCGGATACTTCTGGGCAGTGGCCTTCGTGCCGCTGACGAGGTGAAGCCGGGAATAGGGCCGGGGTGAACTGACGTCGTGCTGCAACATGATCGTCCGGCCTTTTTTGGTCCGAATGGTGGTCGTGTTCATATTCCCCCGAAAAGATTTGCCCTGAAATTGCTTGAAATCAGCATCCTGTGCCGCCAGTTCGCTGATCTTTTTGCTGATCATAAAATCCTGGCTGGACATTGCCACCAGATAATCCATCTGATCACCCCGGTTGATGTCGAGCACCTGCGCAATCGGGCCTAAACCGTGGGTCGGATACAGATTGCCGTTGCGCTGGTTTTCTTTCAGCCGCCAGAGGTCGTAACGTTTGCTTTTATCGAAGAACGAGTCGAAAATATCGTGAATATACGCACCTTCTGCGTGAACCAGTTCCCCGAAAAAACCCTGCCGCGCCATGTTCAGCGTCAGGAGTTCGAAGAAATCGTAGCAGCAGTTTTCCAGCATCATGCAGTGCCGTTTGGTGCGTTCAGATGTTTCCACCAGTTTCCAGCAATCGTCGACCGTCGTGGCAATGGGAATTTCACAGGCCACGTGTTTGCCCTGCTCCATGGCATACAACGCCATCGGCGTGTGCAGATTCCAGGGGGTACAGATGTAAATCAGGTCAATGTCTTTCCGGTCGCAAAGGGCTTTCCAACTATCCGCTTTCCCGCTGTAATAAGTGGGACGGTGGGCGGTTTTTTCCAGCGACTTCCGGGCCTGCTCGACGCGCTCCGGCCGAATGTCACACACCGCCTGAACCACTACATTGTCCAGGTGAACGATGCGCTGCAATGCCCCGGCGCCCCGGTTGCCAACTCCGATGTAACCGATCCGAACCGTATCGATTTTTGGGGCGCTGTAGCCACACATGTTAAAAGTCTGTTTGGGCGGGCGCGGTGCCTGAGAGACGGTCGGCAAACTGTAACTAAACGGGGCCGTGGTGAGTCCGGCACTGGCTAATCCGGTCAGTTTTAAAAAATCCCGGCGTTTCTTGTTCATGGGTATCAGGGTCTAGCGGAATCAGTCAGGAATCGAAGTAAGTAGAAATCGTTGGCTGAATCAATTAATTTGCCGGATAAAGTAGCGAGAACGTTACCGAAAACCACTGATGCGACGCCATTACATTACCATCAAGGACATTGCCCGGGAATTAGCCATTTCGGTATCGACGGTTTCGCGTGCTTTGCGGGATGCATACGATGTCAATCCGAAGACGCGGGAAAAGGTCCTGGCGAAGGCGATGGAACTGAATTATAAGCCCAACTTCAACGCGATTGGGCTGGTGCAAAGCCAGTCGCACCACATTGGCGTGTTGATGCCCGCCATCACCAATTATTATTTTTCGACGGTTTTTACCGGGATCGAACAGGTGGCCAACGCCAACGGCTACAACCTGATTGTGTTTATTACCAACGATTCGGCGGAACGCGAGCAGGCGATTGTGCAGGATCTTTCCCTGAGCAGTCTGGACGGTTTGCTGGTGTCGGTATCGTCTCAGGCCGATTCGTATGCGCATTTTGAAGAATTGATCCGAAACGGAATCCCGGTGGTGTTTTTTGACCGGGTTGCCGATGCGGTTTTGACTTCCAAAGTCATGCAGGACGATTACCACGGGGCCTACAACGCCACACAGCACCTGATCGATCAGGGCTATCGGCGGATTGCGCACCTTGCCGGCCCCGAGGGACTGACGTTTACCCAAAAACGCCGAAAAGGTTATGAAGATGCGCTGATCAACAACGGATTACCAATTCGGTCCGACTGGATTATTCACTCCGGTTTCTCGCAGGAATGCGGTTTTGAGGATGTAGCCCGGTTGTGGGAGTTGGCCGAAAAACCGGATGCCATGTTCGCCGTCAACGACCGAAAAGCAATTGGTGCCATGCTGGCGTTGAAAGAGCGCAACGTTCAGATTGGGAAAGCGGTGGGCGTTATCGGATTCACCAACGACCCCATGTCACAAATCATCTCGCCAACGCTGACGACTGTGGCCGAACCCGCTTTCGAGATCGGCAAACTCAGTTGTGAATTGCTACTGAGACACATGACCCGGAAGAATTTCGAAGCTCAGGATGTGATTTTACCGGCCCGGCTAATCGTCCGGGAATCGACCCGGCGCTAACGCTTTGCTCAGGAAACCTGCAAAACCAGCTTCCCGAATTGCTGGCCCGCTTCCATTTTCCGGAGCGCTTTTTCGGCGTCGGCCAGTAGAAACACCTCATCCAGTACGGGAACCAACTGATGGTCTTCCACAAACCGGATCATGTCGGCAAATTCGGCGTCGGTGCCCATGGTTGTACCGTAGATGTTCAGTTGTTTGAAGAAGACTTTGGAGGGGGCCACATCCGTGATATTGCCGGTCGTGCCGCCGTAAAACACAATCCGTCCGCCCGGCGCGGCCACATCCACCAGTTTGGCGAACCCCGGCCCGGCGGCACTGTCGATGATAACGTCGAAATAACCGCCTTTGCCGCCCCCGGTTTTGGCCATCAGCATTTTCGCCCAATCCGCATCGCGGTAGATTACTCCGCCGATGGCGCCCAAATCCAGCGCCCGTTGCAGCTTTTCTTCCGAACCGGACGTTACCCAGACTTCCGCACCAACGGCCACGGCGAATTGCAAAGCCGTCAGGGCGACTCCTCCGCCGATGCCGGTAATGAGAACCCGCTCCAGGTGACTGGGTTGCAGGGCAGCGCGGGTCATCAAAGCACGCCAGGCGGTCAGACCCGCCAGGGGGAGGGCGGCTGCCTGTTCGAAGGTGAGATGAGCCGGTTTTCGGTGCAGGGAGTGGGCTTTAATTTTCAGAAACTCGGCGTAAGTTCCGTTGTCGGGCATGCCCAGAATTTTGAAATCCGGGCCATAAAAATGAGGATTCGGTCCCCAGTTCAGGGCGGGATTGATGATGACCTCCTGCGATTGCCAGGCCGGATCGACACCCTCACCGGTTTCGATGACGATCCCGGCCCCGTCGGAACCCAGAATAACCGGCAATTGCATTTTGGGGTATAAACCGTGTTGAATAAACACATCCCGGTGATTGATGGCCGCAGCTTTGATCTGGACGATCACTTCACCCGGTCCGGCAACGGGCGTTTCAACGTCAACGTATTGCGCCGGTTCGTGAAGCGCAGTTTGAATGATGGCGTTCATAGAGATGAATTCAAGATCGCATTCCGAACACTGCCGTAGTTCGCCAGCAATTCCTCGGCGCGTTCCCGCGTCACGCCGGTTTCACTCATCACCATGTTGGCGGCCCGGATTTTCAGTTTGTGATTGGTCAGTTGCATGTCGACCATTTTATTGCCTTTTACCCGACCCAACTGAATCATCACCGAGGTCGAAATCATGTTGAGGACCAGCTTCTGTGCCGTTCCCGATTTCATGCGCGTGCTGCCCGTCACAAATTCCGGCCCAACCACCACTTCGACCGGGAATTCGGCGGCCTGGGCGACGGCTGATCCGGGATTACAAACGACGCAACCCGTCAGAATACCGGCTTCGCGGGCTTGCTGCAAACCGCCGATCACGTAAGGCGTCCGACCCGATGCGGCAATGCCGATGAGGGTGTCGAGCGAGTCGATGTGATAAGGTGCCAGATCTTTCCAGGCCTGTTCGGAATCATCCTCGGCGTTTTCGACGGCACTGCGAATGGCGCGGTCGCCACCGGCAATCAAACCGACGACCAGATCGGGCGAAACTCCGTAGGTGGGTGGGCACTCCGACGCATCGACAATACCCAGCCGACCGCTCGTTCCGGCACCAATATAGAACAACCGCCCGCCTTCTTTCATCCGTTTGACGATCTCCGTTACGAGGGCTTCAATTTGCGGAATGGCTTTTTCAACGGCCAAAGGAACGGTTTTGTCTTCCGCGTTGATGTTGGTCAGCAGTTCCTGCACGGACATTTGCTCCAGGTGATCGTAGTGGGATGCATTTTCGGTAATCATTGTATAGTTCTATTTTATGTCTATCAAAAGTACAATCAATTCTATAGTATCTACGCATAGTGAAAAAAAATGCTAAAAAATCCGTTAAAAAGTCTTGCGTATTTCATTTCAATTTTTTTCCTTTGAATCAAATTACGCTTTCAGCGAATTTTCGCTAATTGAAATTATGACTACGACAACCCCCGACAAAACCCAGTTGAACCGGTATAGTGCCACCCTGACGCAAGAAGTCAGTAACCCGGCTGCGCAGGCCATGCTTTACGGCATTGGTCTGACGGAAGATGACATGAAAAAACCCCAGATCGGCATTGCCAGTGCGGGTTACGACGGCAATCCGTGCAATATTCATTTGAACGGTCTGGCGGCTTATGTAAAAAAAGGCGTCAACGAAAGCGGTTTAGTCGGGTTGGTATTCAATACGATTGGTGTTTCAGATGGCATGACCAACGGCAACGATGGCATGTCTTATTCGTTGCCTTCCCGCGACCTGATCGCTGATTCAATTGAAACGGTGGTTCATGCGCAATGGTATGACGGCGTGATTGCCGTGGTGGGGTGCGACAAAAATATGCCCGGTGCGCTGATGGCCGTTGGTCGAATCAACCGCCCCGCCATTCTGGTCTACGGCGGGACAATCCGTTCGGGAAGTTACAAAGGCCAAAAGCTGGACATTGTGTCGGCTTTTGAAGCCTACGGAAAAAAAGTCGCCAACAACATCAGCGACGAAGATTATAAAGGCGTTATCCAGAATTCGATTCCCGGCGCGGGAGCCTGCGGGGGCATGTATACGGCCAACACGATGGCATCGTCGATGGAAGCCCTGGGTTTGAGTCTGCCCAACAGTTCATCCTATCCGGCCACGCACGAAGGCAAGCAGGAAGAATGCCGCCGACTCGGAGCGGCCATGATGAATCTGCTGGAAAAGAACATCACGCCCCGCGAAATCATGACCAAAAAGGCGTTTGAAAACGCGATGACGGTAGTGATGGCCCTCGGTGGTTCGACCAATGCGGTTTTGCATTATATCGCGATTGCCAAATCCGTCGGGGTTTCGCTGACGTTGAAAGATATTCAGGACATCAGTGACCGGACGCCGTATCTGGGCGACCTGAAACCGAGTGGTAAATACTACATGGAAGATGTGCTGGCGATTGGCGGGGTTCCGGCGGTGATGAAGTATCTGTATAACGCTGGGTTCCTCCACGGTGACTGCATGACGGTGACGGGAAAAACCATCGCCGAAAACCTGGTAGACGCCCCGGATCTGAACTTCGAGACCCAGCAAATTATTCGGCCGCTGTCGAATCCGATCAAGAAAACCGGCCACATCCAGATTCTGTACGGAAACCTGGCTACGCAGGGGGCCGTTGCCAAAATTACCGGCAAAGAAGGCGAACGGTTTGAAGGCATCGCCAAAGTGTGCGACCGGGAAGAGCAGTTGCTGGAGTTTATCCAGAAACGGGAAATTGAAGAAGGTCACGTGGTGGTCATTCGCTATGAAGGTCCGAAAGGTGGTCCCGGAATGCCCGAAATGTTGAAACCAACCTCGGCCATTATGGGGCTGGGCCTGGGCGATAAAGTGGCTTTGATTACCGACGGACGGTTTTCGGGCGGAACCCACGGTTTTGTGGTGGGCCACATCACGCCCGAAGCGCAGGATGGCGGCAACATTGCACTTGTTCACGATGGCGACAAAATCACGATCGACGCCGTCAATAATGTGATTCACATGCACGTTTCGGACGAAGAACTGGCCGAGCGTCGGGCCAACTGGACCGTTCCGCCGATGGAAGCAGCCGCTTCGCACGGCGTGCTGCGGAAATATGTCAAGTTGGTCAGTTCGGCGAGTGAAGGGTGTGTGACGGATGAATAACAACGAATAGAAATCAACAAATAGTCGTGCTAACCGACTGAATATAAACAGACAATACGATGAATACGACGGTCATTGAATTAACGGCAGAAAAACCGCAACCGGCTGTTCCGTCTGCTAAATTGCTAAAACCCCTGACGGGTGCCGAAGCACTCATGCAGGCGTTGGTGGAAGAGGGTGTGGAAACCATCTTTGGCTATCCCGGTGGGGCCATTATGCCGGTGTATGATGCGCTGTACGATTATCAGGACCGGTTGAACCATATTCTGGTGCGCCACGAACAGGGGGCCGCCCATGCCGCCGAAGGCTACGCCCGGGTGACGGGCCGGGCAGGCGTTTGTCTGGTAACCTCAGGACCGGGCGCGACGAATCTGGTAACCGGCATTGCCGATGCGCTGATCGATTCGACACCGATGGTTTGTCTGGTGGGTCAGGTGGCGATGAAACTGTTGGGAACCGACGCGTTTCAGGAAACCGATGTCATTGGCGTTACCATGCCGATTACGAAGTGGAATTACCAGATCACCAGCGCCGATGAGATTCCGGAGATTATTGCCAAAGCCTTTTACCTCGCGCAGTCGGGTCGTCCGGGTCCGGTGGTAATCGATATTACGAAGAATGCACAGGTGGAACTGATGACCAGGGCTTTTCACTACCAGAAGTGTGAGAAAGTGAGCAGCTACCGCCCACGGTTGATCCCGAAACAGGACCAGGTAGAAAAAGCCGCCGAACTGATCAATAAGGCCAAAAAACCGTATATGCTCGTTGGGCACGGGGTGCTGATTTCCAAAGCCGAGAAAGAATTGCTCGCTTTTGTTGAAAAAACCGGCATTCCGGTGGCTACCACCTTGCTGGGTCAGTCGGCACTTTCGGACGACCATCCTTTGTATACCGGCTGGCTGGGCATGCACGGTAACTACGGGTCCAACGTGATGACCAACCAGTGCGATCTGCTGATCGGCATCGGCATGCGGTTCGATGATCGCGTAACGGGCAACGCCGAACTGTTTGCCCGTCAGGCCAAAGTGGTTCATATTGAGATCGATCCGGCCGAAATCGACAAAGTGATCAAGGCCGATGCGCCGGTGATTGGCGATGTGAAGGAGGTGCTGAACCGCCTGATGCCGCTGGTGAACGAAAACGACCATACGGCCTGGCGCAATGAGTTTCGGAAGTATGACGACATTGAAGAAGAGAAGGTTACGCAGCCCGCACTGGCTCCGACGACCGAAAAAATAAAGATGGCGGAAGCCATTAACCTGCTTTCGAAAAAGACGAACGGCGAAGCTGTCATGGTGGCCGATGTGGGCCAGCACCAGATGATGACGTCGGCTTACTACGAATTCAAGAAACCGCACAGTCTGGTAACTTCCGGTGGTTTGGGAACGATGGGGTTTGCGCTTCCGGCGGCTTTTGGTGCTAAAGTGGGCGATCCGAGCCGCGAGGTCATTGCCATTATCGGCGACGGTTGTTTCCAGATGACGCTTCAGGAACTGGGTACGATTGCGCAGAATAAACTCCCGGTGAAAATTATCATCCTGAATAACAATTATTTAGGCATGGTTCGTCAGTGGCAGCAATTGTTTTTCGAACGCCGGTATTCCTTCGTGGAATTGCAAAATCCGGATTTCATCACGATTGCGAAAGGCTTCGGCATCGTGGGGCATACGTGTGCCAAACGGGAAGATCTGTCAGCATCGCTCGATACGCTGCTGGCCTCCGAAACCCCGTATTTGCTGGAAATCATTGTTGAACAGGAAGAAAACGTATTCCCGATGGTTCCCGCCGGGACGAGTGTTGCGGATATTCGGTTGGAATGAAGTATCGTTTGAGGTTTAAAGTTTAAACGAAATATGAATACATACACCATTTGCATATTCACCGAAAACACGATTGGTCTCCTCAACCGGATTACCATCATTTTTACCCGTCGGCGGATTAATATTGAAAGCCTGACGGTTTCAGAAACGGAACGGATGGGCGTTTCGCGTTTTACGATCGTTATCAAGCACGATTCGCGGGAAGCGGTTGAAAAATTAGTGCGCCAGATTCGGAAAATCATCGAAGTCATGGCGGTTTTCGGATACCTGAACGACGAAATCGTGTCGAACGAAATCGCTCTTTTCAAGATTGCCACGCCACTGGGGTCCAAACCGCTGGACATTGAATACATCAACAAGAATTTCAATGCCTGGGTGGTGTATTGGCAACTGGATTACGTCGTGATTGAGAAAACCGGGTCGGAAAAGCAGATTTTTGAATTTTTTAGTTACATCAAGCCCCACGGTATTCTGGAGTTCGTGCGGTCGGGCCGGGTGGCGGTTGGTAAAACCGAGAAGGGGCTGGTCGAGTATTTGCCTGAGTATGAGTGGGAATATTATTTGTAGAAATGCGATATTTGCGGCCGAATTAATGCACGTTCATGCAGCAGCAACCACCCTCTTTAGCGGCACCCATTGATCAGCTTGAGCAACGGCTTTCTGTTTTTTTTGACAACCGGTTTTGGAAACTACGACTGGTAAGCCTGGCTCTTTTGATTTCGATGGGTAGTCTGTTACTGCTGAACAGCATCTTTATCGACCGCGGGTTTCGGTATTTATACGAAGAAATACGGCGTCCGGGGCTGTTAGACGGATTTTTCTGGGACGACATCATCCGACAAAGCGGACATCTGTTCGAGCCCAATACGTATGAACCGGGAACACACGAAGCGAATCAGACCTTTCGGCTGACGATTCCGCTGCTGGTGCATTTTTTCCGGCTCGGTGTTGCCAAGCTGTATCTGTTGCAGGTTGTGCTGGGGTTGGTTTTTCTGTGGGCGGTAACCGGAATCGTTTATAAAATTTTACAGGATAAGGTCCTGACGTTTTATTTCCTGACGGGCTTTACGGCGATTTATGCCGGGATCGCGTTTTTTATCAATTACTTTGGCCACGGCGACGGGTATGTGTTCTGTTTCATGGTCCTGGCCGTGTATTTCCGGAATCCGCTGCTGGTTATTTTGTTCACGCAGCTAGCGTTCTGGTGCGACGAACGGGCGTTGATCAACTCGTCGTACATCGGGTTGTGGTATGCTTTGCCGGTATTGAAAACCGTGGTTCAAACCCGGAAGTTTGACATTCGGCAAATTCCGGCGCCACTGGTGGCGCTGGTGGTGAGTGTAGTCATTTACGGTAGTATTCGAAAATGGCTGGAACTGACCTACGGCATGAAAATCGGCCATGATGCGTCCTGGTCGGCCCGCACGCTGGCCTGGAGCATGAGTTACGTGGGCGATAAGATGGCGCGGGGTCTGGAAGGCATGTGGCTCATTTTGCTGGTGGCGTTCTGGGCGTTGGCCGTTCGGCGACAGTGGCTGGAACTGGTGTTGCTCGGAGGAGCCTGGCTGCTGACGATGGTCGTAGCGGTTTTGGTGGCCGACGGAACGCGGTCGCTGTCGTTTGGCTTCATGGCGTTCTTTTTCGCGCTGGCCATTCTGCACCGGTATTTGACAAGCAGTCAGTTGCGGGTGGTGTTGCTGAGCAGTGCCGTGATTTCGCTGATGTATTCAATTAGTTTTCCATAAAGCAGTAATCAATTTTAATTTAAAATAAACCAGTCAAGCAATGGCAAAAATTAACTTCGGCGGAGTTGAAGAAGAAGTCGTAACCCGCGAAGAATTTCCTCTTGAAAAAGCCAGAGAATTCCTCAAAGACGAAGTCATCGCCGTCATCGGTTACGGTGTTCAGGGTCCGGGTCAGTCGCTGAACATGCGCGACAATGGTTTCAATGTAATCGTTGGCCAACGGAAAGGTAAGACCTACGACAAAGCCGTTCGTGATGGCTGGGTGCCGGGCGAAACCTTGTTTGAAATCGAAGAAGCCCTCGAAAAAGGGACTATTATCTGCTTTTTGCTATCGGATGCCGCTCAGATCGAGCTTTGGCCGACTGTTAAAAAATACCTGACTGCCGGCAAAGCCCTGTATTTCTCGCACGGTTTCGGCGTCACTTACAAAGACCAGACCGGTATTGTTCCGCCCGATGATGTCGATGTATTCCTGGTGGCACCGAAAGGCTCCGGAACGTCGCTGCGCCGGATGTTCGTTGAAGGCAAAGGCTTGAACTCCAGCTTCGCCATTTACCAGGATGCCAGCGGCAAAGCCCGCCAACGGGCCATCGCGATGGGAATCGGCGTGGGTTCCGGGTATCTGTTCGAAACGAATTTCTATAAAGAAGTAACGTCTGACCTGACCGGCGAACGCGGGACACTGATGGGTGCCATTCAGGGGATTTTTGCCGCTCAGTACGACGTATTGCGCGCCAATGGTCACTCGCCTTCCGAAGCATTCAACGAAACGGTGGAAGAACTGACGCAGTCGCTGATGCCGCTCGTTGCCGAAAACGGCATGGACTGGATGTATGCCAACTGCTCGACCACGGCCCAACGCGGTGCGCTCGACTGGTGGAAACCGTTCCGGGATGCTACCAAGCCGGTTTTCGAACAACTGTACAATTCTGTGAAAGCCGGTGAGCAGGCGAACATCTCGATCACCCGCAACTCGCAGTCTGATTACCGCGAAAAACTGGAAGAAGAACTGAAAGAATTGCGCGAGTCGGAAATGTGGCGCGCTGGTACGGCCGTTCGCAGTCTGCGTCCGGAGAGAAACTAAATTTAAGGATTTTGGGGCCGGGCTGCTTTTTTGTGGTTGGCATGCAGGAGACGTATTCTCCCTTTGTGCGTACCTTTAATACCGGGTTTCAAACCGCAAAGGGGCGACCCGACCCAAACGCTTAAATTACCGGGAAACCGGTCTTAACTTATTGTAACGTGGTAGAAGCGGAGAAAACAATCACCTTTCCGGACGTAGACAACATCTATCTGGCTGCTGAGCGATTGCGGGGTGTCATCGCGCACACGCCTTTGCAGGAAAATCTGAATCTGTCTGATAAATACGGTGCCACCATTTTCCTGAAACGGGAAGATTTGCAGGTCGTACGGTCTTATAAGATTCGGGGAGCGTATAATAAAATGGCCAGCCTGCCCGCCGAATCGCTGGCAAAAGGCGTGGTTTGCGCCAGTGCCGGTAACCACGCGCAGGGGCTGGCGTATGCCTGTCGAAAGATGGCCGTCAAGGGGATTATTTTCATGCCCACCACCACGCCCAATCAGAAAGTAAAACAGGTCAAGCTGTTCGGAAAAGAGTTTGTGGAAGTGGTTTTGATTGGTGACACCTACGACGATGCCTACCATGCCGCGATGGAATACGTCGATACGCACGAGAGCATTTTCGTGCATCCATTCGACGATCTGCAGGTCATGGAAGGGCAGGGAACCGTTGGTCTGGAGATTTTCAAAGATTCCAATTTCAAAATCGACTACCTGCTGATGGCCATTGGCGGGGGCGGACTGGCGTCCGGCGTATCGACGGTTTTTCGACAATTGAGTCCGAGAACCAAACTGATTGGCGTCGAGCCGCTGGGGGCACCCTCCATGAAAGTATCGATTGACGCCGGGCATATCATCGCCCTGGACGAAATAGATAAATTTGTGGATGGAGCCGCCGTCAAACGTCCTGGCAACACGACTTTTGAAATATGCCGTCAAAACCTCGATCAGGTTATTCTGATACCGGAAGGCAAGGTTTGCACCACGATTTTGCAACTTTACAACGAAGATGCCATTGTGGCCGAACCCGCCGGTGCCTTGACGATTGCCGCGCTGGATTTTCTGAAAGATGAAATTAAGGGTAAAAACGTCGTTTGCCTGGTCAGTGGTGGTAATAATGACATTACGCGTACCGAAGAAATCAAGGAGCGGTCGTTGCTGTATGAAGGTCTGAAGCATTACTTCATCATCCGGTTTCCACAGCGGGCTGGTGCCATGCGCGAATTTTTGGATGGTGTTCTCGGCGCAACTGACGACATTACGCTTTTTGAATATTCCAAGAAAACCAATCGCGAGCGCGGTCCGGCTTTAGTCGGTATTGAGTTGAAAAACAAAGCAGATTTTGAACCCTTGCGAAAACGCATGCAGGATGCCAAAATCCAGTTTGAGTATTTGAACGACAAACCGGATTTGTTTGAGTTTTTGATTTGAAATCGATTCAAGATGAAAACTACCGTTCAGACGAAAGAGCAAGCGATCGAACGAATTGAGTCCCATCAATCGGCCCTGAAACAGTTTGGAGCCGCTCGGTTGGGCTTATTTGGATCATTTGTTCGTAACCAGCAGAAAGACGATAGTGATATCGATTTTGTTGTTGAGTTTCAGGAAGGTAAGAAAACGTTTCGAAACTTTATGAGACTGGCTGATTATCTGGAATTGTTACTAAATCGAAAAGTTGATTTACTGACTTGGGAAGGAATGGCCAATTTTGTCAGGAATGAAGTAGAAAAAGAGATCGAATATGTCCCGTTCAACGGTTGAATTTCTACGACATATTCAGCAGGAATTGACTTATATTCTGAATCGGTCTGAAAACCTGGTGTATGACGAATTTATTAGCAACGATGATTTGACCCGAGCTTTCGTCCGAAGTCTTGAAATTGTCGGAGAAGCCTGTAAGAATATTCCTGATGAAATACGGTATACATACCGTGAATTCGATTGGTCAGGTTTTGCTAAGCTGCGAGATCGACTTATACATCAATACTGGTGGATTGACTATGAAATTATCTGGGATGCTATCCAAAACGAAATTCCAGATAACAAAGCCTGGATAGATTTTATTATCGAGCAAGAAGAAAGTACCTTATGAATCAGCCCACAACACTGTTTGATAAAATCTGGGATGCCCACGTCGTCAAGGCGATGAACGACGGACCGGATGCGGTTTTTATCGATCGCCATTTTATTCACGAAGTCACCAGTCCGCAGGCTTTCGATGGGTTGCGGAAGCGCGGCATCGGGGTTTTCAACATTGCGCGGACGACGGCCACGGCAGACCACAATGTGCCGACGAAAGACCAGCATCTGCCCATCAAGGAAGCGCTTTCGCGCCATCAGGTAGAAACGTTGCGGAAAAATTGTGCCGATTTTGGCATAGAACTATACGATCTGGGGCATCCATACCAGGGCATCGTTCATATTATTGGTCCCGAATTGGGCTTGACCCTGCCGGGTATGACCATCGTCTGTGGCGACAGCCACACCAGCACGCACGGTGCGTTGGGCAATATCGCGTTCGGGATCGGAACCAGCGAGGTGGAGCAGGTTCTGGCCACGCAGTGCATTCTGCAGTACAAGCCGAAGCGGATGCGGATCAACATCAACGGACAATTGGGCAAAGGCGTAACGTCGAAAGACATCATTCTGTACGTCATCGCGCAAATTTCGGCCAGCGGTGCCACCGGTTATTTCGTTGAATACGCGGGCGATACGATTCGCGGGTTGTCGATGGAAGCCCGGATGACGATCTGTAACATGAGCATCGAAATGGGCGCGCGCGGTGGACTGATTGCCCCTGACGAAACGACGTTCGAATACATTCGCGGCCGGCGGTTTGCGCCCCAGGGCGAAGCCTTCGACCAGGCCGTTGAACTCTGGCGGGAGCTGAAAACCGACGAAGGTGCCGAGTTTGACGTTGAACTGAACTACAGAGCCGAGGATATCGGGCCAATGATTACCTACGGAACGAACCCCGGAATGGGTATTGCCGTGGACAGTCATGTTCCGAATCTGAGCGAAATACCACAAAGCGAGCTGGCATCCTATACGAAGTCACTGGCGTACATGGGCCTGGAACCGGGTATGGAATTGATTGGAAAACCAGTCGATTACGTCTTCATCGGTTCGTGTACCAACGCCCGGATCGAAGACCTGCGGACGGTGGCTGAATTCGTAAAAGGCAAGACCAAAGCCGAAGGTGTTGAAGTCTGGATTGTGCCGGGCTCCGTTCAGGTATCGAATCAGGCCAAAGCCGAAGGATTGGATCAGGTTTTTATCGACGCCGGTTTTGAACTGCGCGAACCGGGTTGTTCGGCCTGCCTGGGGATGAACGAGGACAAGGTTCCGGCGGGAAAATACTGCATTTCGACCTCCAATCGTAACTTTGAAGGTCGTCAGGGGCAAGGCGCACGGACGTTCCTCGCCAGCCCGATCATGGCGGCTGCCGCAGCCGTGACCGGAAAAGTGACGGATGTGAGAGAACTGGTGTAACACCATAGATTCGATAGAGCTATGCAGGACGAACAATTGTTGCAACGTATTGAGACAAACCCGGAGGTTCTGGTTGGAAAACCCGTCATTCGGGGGACACGGTTATCGGTCCAGTTTATTCTTAATTTGCTCGGACATGGTGAAAGCTTCGATTCGATTCTGCAGGAATATGATTACATCAACCGGGAGGATATTCAGGCCTGTTTATTATTCGCAAACCGGGTACTAGACGATAATATCTTTATGCCATTAGCAAAATCGGCTTAATGAAATTTATCGTCGACGAATGTACCGGGCCTCGTGTTGCCGAATGGTTAGTAAAAAAAGGGTTTGACGTTTTTTCTGTTTTTAACCAGGGCAGAGGCATGAAGGACGTACAAATTTTACAGAAAGCATTCGAAGAGGAGCGAATACTGATAACCAATGACCGGGATTTTGGTGAATTGATATTCAAAAATGGGCTACCGCATCAAGGCATACTATTTTTGAGATTGAGTAATGAAACATCGGGTAACAAGATAGAAGTGCTGTCACGACTATTTGAAGCGAATAGGGACGTGATAAATAATAAGAACTTTATTACAGTCACAGAGGAATCGATCAGAATCCGAATGATACGAAAGGAATGAGCAAAGAAACCATGCATAAACTCGTCTCAACGGCGGCTCCGCTGCCGATTGAGAACATCGATACGGATCAGATCATCCCGGCGCGGTTCCTGAAAGCCACCACGCGCGAAGGGTTCGGTGATAACCTGTTCCGCGACTGGCGGTATACGGCCGACAATACGCCCAAAGCCGATTTCGTGCTGAACAACCCAATCTACGCCGGCGCTAAAATCCTCGTTGCGGGCAAAAACTTCGGCATGGGTTCCAGCCGCGAGCACGCGGCCTGGGCGTTACACGATTACGGTTTTAAGGTGGTTATCTCCAGCTTTTTCGCCGATATTTTCAGAAATAATTCCCTGAATAATTTCGTGCTGCCCGCCCAGGTTTCGGACGAATTTCTGGCAGAAATCTTCAAAGCCGTCGATGCCGATTCGCAAACCCAGATTACCGTCGACCTGGTGAACCAGGAGATTGTGCTGGCAAACGGTTTGAAAGAATCATTTGCCATCAATGCCTATAAAAAACAGTGTTTGATGAACGGCTACGACGACATCGATTACCTGTTGAGTTTGAGTTCAGAAGTTAAAAAATTCGATCTAGCCCATGCGGCTATTTAATGAGTGAATGAGTGAATGAGTGAATGAGTGAATAGCTCCGCCAATACCTGCTTCTCGCGAAGCTATTTACTCATTCACTCAATCGCTCAATTGCTCATTCACTCATTGAAAGAGGAATGAAGAAACACATTGTAGTCATCGCCGGCGACGGCATTGGTCAGGAAGTAACTACCGTTGGAAAACAGGTTCTGGACCGGATTGCGGAGAAATTCGGCCACGAATTCACGTACGACGAAGCGCTGATTGGTCACGCGGCCATTGAAGCCACGGGCAATCCGCTTCCCGAAGAAACCATCACCAAGTCGAAGCAGTCGGACGCCATTCTGTTTGGTGCCGTCGGTCACCCGAAATACGACAATGATCCGTCGGCAAAAGTCCGTCCCGAACAGGGTTTGCTGGGCATCCGGAAAGCCCTCGGTTTGTATGCCAACCTGCGGCCCATCAAATTGTTCGACGAACTGCTGCAGGCATCGAGCATCAAACCGGAATTTCTGCAAGGTGCTGATATTCTGTTCTTTCGTGAGTTGACGGGCGATGTGTATTTTGGCGAAAAAGGACGGAAAGACGACGGTGACACCGCGTATGACCTGATGATTTACAGCCGTTACGAAGTGGAACGGATTGCCGTCAAGGCGTTTGATGCGGCCATGACCCGCCGGAAAAAGCTCTGCTCGGTTGATAAAGCCAACGTGCTGGAATCGTCGCGACTGTGGCGCGAAGTGGTACAGGAAGTGGCCAAACGGTATCCGGAAGTCGAAGTGGAACACCAGTTTATCGATGCCGCTGCCATGCTGCTCATCAAAGATCCACGCCGGTTTGACGTCGTGGTGACGGGCAACCTGTTCGGGGATATTCTGACCGACGAAGCCTCGCAGATTGCCGGTTCGATGGGGATGCTGGCGTCGGCGTCCATCGGCGACACGACCGGTTTATACGAACCGATTCACGGTTCGGCCCACGACATTACGGGCAAAGGCGTTGCCAATCCATTGGCGTCGGTGCTGTCGGCGGCCCTGATGCTGGAAATTTCGTTTGGTATGAAAGCCGAAGCCGAAGCCGTTGTCGATGCCGTCGATCAGGTATTGAAAGCCGGTTTCCGAACCCGCGACATTGCGGATTCCAACACGCCAGCCGACCTTATTCTAGGCACGGAAGCGATGGGAAAGCAACTACTTTCCAAACTTTGATTCAGCGAGAACACTCTATCCCAATTTACTCTTATTAACCATGAGCCAACGGATTTATATTTTCGACACCACCCTGCGCGACGGCGAGCAAGTGCCAGGTAGCCAATTATCTACCGAAGAAAAAATCGTGGTGGCGAAAGAACTGGAGCGTCTCGGCGTCGATATTATTGAAGCGGGATTCCCGGTTTCGAGCCCGGGCGATTTTCGGTCCATTGTTGAAATCTCGAAAGCAGTGACCGAACCGGTTATCTGCGCGCTTTCACGGGCTAAAAAAGAAGACATCGATGCGGCCGGTGAAGCGCTGAAATACGCCAAACGCAGACGGATTCACACCGGCATTGGTTCGTCAGACATTCACATTCGAAACAAATTCAACAGCACGCGCGATCAGATTGTGGAACAGGCCATTGCGGCTGTCAAACACGCCCGTACGTATGTGGAAGATGTGGAGTTCTACGCCGAGGATGCCGGTCGGGCCGACCTCGCGTTCCTGGCCCGACTCACCGAAGCGGTGATCAACGCCGGCGCAACGGTGGTAAACATCCCGGACACGACCGGTTACTGTTTGCCGGATGAGTACGGAAACAAGATCAAGTACATCTACGAACACGTTTCGAACGTTCATAAAGCCATTATTTCCATTCACTGCCATAACGACCTCGGTCTGGCCACAGCCAATACGCTGGCTGGTATTCAACAGGGCGCGCGGCAGGTGGAAGTGACCATCAACGGCATTGGCGAACGCGCCGGAAACACCTCGCTGGAGGAAGTCGTGATGGCGTTGCAGGTGCATAAAGAACTGGGTTTTGAGACCAATATCAACGCCAAGCGGTTGTTCCCGGTGAGTCAGTTGGTGTCAGAAATGATGAATATGCCGGTGCAGGCCAACAAAGCCATCGTGGGCCGCAATGCCTTCGCCCACTCATCAGGCATTCACCAGGACGGTTTTCTGAAACACTCCGAAAACTACGAAATCATGAATCCGCACGATGTCGGTGTTCCCGAATCGTCGATCGTGCTGACGGCCCGCAGTGGTCGACACGCCCTGAAACATCGCCTTGAACTGCTGGGTTTCCGGTATGACAAACCAACCCTGGACACCATCTACACGCGTTTCCTCGACATGGCCGATGTCCGCAAAGAGGTGAACGACAAGGATTTGATGGAGCTGGTGCGCTGATAATTCTCTGCTAACAGAAACCAAGGGACACCTGTCAGGTCTTCAAGACCTGACAGGTGTCCCTTGGTTTCTGTTAGCAGAGAATCTACTGGCTTAATTGATTCATAATAAATCAAACCTGCAAAGTCTTCAAGACCTTACAGCTTTTGCAAAGGACAGGCCGGAAGCTTGTCCTTTTTTATTTTCTTTACCGGATGAACTACACAGAACTACAACTGACGCTTTCTGCCGATTATACCGACATTTTCATGGCCGAACTGGGCGCATTAGGATTTGAATCCTTCGTGGAAACCGATGAAGGCCTGAATGCCTACATTTCCGAATCCGATTTTGATGAAACTGCGGTCCAGTCGGTTATCGATAAATACGCCAATCAAACCGCAATAGCCTATCAGATCAATTCGTTAGAAAAGAAGAACTGGAACGAAGAGTGGGAACGGAATTACCAGCCCATCGAGGTGCAGGATCGGATTCGCGTTCGGGCGTCGTTTCATGAACCCGATGCCGGTTTTCAGTACGACATTGTCATTAACCCGAAAATGTCGTTTGGAACCGGCCACCACGAGACGACGGCCATGATGCTCGAACACCAGTTGAGTGTCGATGCGGCCGGAAAAACCGTGTTGGACGTCGGTTCCGGCACCGGAATTCTGGCAATTTTGTCGGCTTTGCAGGGTGCCGAACGGGTCGTGGCCTTTGATATTGAAGAGTGGGCCATTGAAAACGCCCGCGAAAATGCCGAGCTGAACGGTTGTTCCCAAATCGACGTTTTTCAGGGCACGATTCATGACGTTAATCCGGCGGAACGGTTCGACATCGTGCTGGCCAACATCAACCGGAATGTGTTGTTGGAGGATATACCGGTTTACGTCCGGCTGATGAAACTGGAGAGTACGTTGCTGGTGAGCGGTTTTTACGAACAGGATGCGCTCGATATCGAGGAAAAGGGGTTGGCCGAAGGGTTGACGAAAATCGGGCAATTGTCCCAAAATAAGTGGGTTTCACTACGATTTATCAAAAGTACCCACGGACCGGCGGTCGATCCCGTTTAGGTTCCGGGTGCCGTACGGGAATGATGAGACAGGTATACAGCATTTTATCGATATTTCTCCTGCTGGCAACGGCGGCAACGGCGCAAACGTTTAAACTGTCGGACAACCCCGAGCAGTTTCTGACGGATTTACAGAAACTGATGAATGCGGGAGGAGCCTATTCCCAAAAGGCCGAAAAAAATCTCGAAACGCTATTCACCGAAAACCGGCTGTCGGCTCCGCAGAAAGAGCGCGTGATGGCGTTGAGCCGGAAAATGAACACCAAACGCTACCAGGCGGCCCAGCAGTTTGCGCCGTTTTACGAAGCGTTGTACCAACTCATCGTTACGCAGCAGGTGAGCCCGGCCGAAGTCGACAATTACCTGATGATTGCGGAAAAGTCGTTTGAAAAATACGACGCCAAGAGCTTGACGAAAGTGCTGGAAACCGTCCGGTTATTTGCCGAAAAGCGGTTTCTGTACACCAATAATTACAACAAACTTTACGCCAACGGCGGCACGTTTACCCTTCGTTTAGCCGATCCCAATGGCAGCACACCCACATCGGTCGCCGATACGATTGCGTCGGCCAAAAAGCCGCAACCCGCCAAACCGAACGATTCCGACGGCTGGGATTTGCCGCTCGATTCAACCGGAAAAGCAAGCCCGCTTCTGTCCTGGACCGAGAGAAAGCCGATTCCGGTGCTGAACGGGCCGGTGCTGGAAATCAAGGGTGCGGATTTGATCGTGACGACGGCAAACGACTCTGTCGCTTTGAAGAAAACCGATGGTGCCTTGTTGTTGAAAGACGGGATCTGGGTTGGCAAAGGTGGTGTGTTTTCGTGGGAGTCGGCGGGGCAGCCGGAGACGTTCGTAACGCTGGCAGATTACAGTTTCGTCGTTAGCAACCCCAAAATCACGGCGGATGACGTGACCCTGACCTACAAGCCCCTCGCCAAACCGATCAAAGGGACTTTTGAGTTTGACAGCAAAAAGCGGGTGGCCCGGCAGGCTCCGACCTATCCCCGGTTTATGTCGTGGTCGAATGATGTGGTCCTGAATAATCTGGGCAACGGCATTACGTATAAAGGCGGTATTGCGCTGGCCGGAACGAAGCTATACGGTTCGGCAGCCAATGGACAATCGTCGCTTCTGCAAGTGAGTTACAAAGGAAAACCGGCTTTCAAAGCCAGCAGCCGACGGTTTGAGTTTGCCGACTCGTTGATTTCAAGCCCACTGGTTTCGTTTACCGGCTACATCGACGCCGTCGATACGCTGTATCACCCCGGCGTCGCCTTCCGGTATGACCGCGAAACCGGGATTGCCCGCTTGAGTAAAGCCGAAAAATCGGGGTATTCCGACACCTATTTCAGCGATAGTTACCACAAATTCTACATCCAGCCCGAAATTGTTCGCTGGGATTTGCCGCGTCAAAAGGTTGATTTCTACCAACTTGGAGCCAAAAAAGAAGTGCCGGTGCGGTTTGAATCGTTCGATTTCTTCTACCCCGAGCGGTATGCCGGTATGTCGGCCGACTTCGGCTTTCATCCGCTCCAACTGGCGGCTAACTACGTGACAGTCAAGAAAACCCAGACGTTTTTTGCCGACGATCTGGCGACCTATTCCAAGATTAGCCCGCCGGTGATGCGCAACGTGCTGAACCGCATGGTGGCGCTGGGGTATATCGACATGGACCCCAAATCCGAAGAAATGCGCCTGAGCCGGAAGGGCGTTCTGTATGTTCTGGCGAATGCGCGCCGGAAGGATTACGACAATTTCCTGATTCGCTCGACTTACCCTTCTAACGACAGCACGACCAACGCCACGATCAATCTGAATGATAAGTTTTTGACAATCAGAGGGGTTGAGCGGTTTAGCATTAGCGATTCATTGAAAATTACTGCTGTTCCAACGGACAAAACGCTGCGGATTGGCAAAAACCGGGCATTCACCTTAACCGGGCAACTGAAATCCGGTAACATGCGGTATACAGGTAAGGAACTGGGCTTCAACTACGACCAGTTTTCGATGAATATGACCAAAATCGACTCGATTACCTTTACCCCACAAGGGAAGAATCAGGAGATTGGCGGTGACATTCAGTATGAAAAACCGGGTACGGTTTTCCTGGCCGACAAAGGCAATAAATCGGGGCGGCAGAAAGACAAAAAGACCACACAACGGCTGCTGATGCCGGAAGGGATGACGGTTTATTTTAACCAGCCGAACCGGGGAAATCTGATTTACAACAAAAATGTCTACTTCAAAGTCCCGGCAGTAGATAACGATAGCCTGGGCAAAGGCGACATCGCGTTCGACGGGACGTTCTTCTCCGATGGTATTTTCCCGCCCATCAAAACCACGCTGAAATCGATGCCCGACAATTCGCTGGGCTTCGAACACGCGGCTCCGGCCGCCGGTTATTCGCTTTACGGCGGAAAAGGGAACCTGAAGTTTACCGGTAAACTGGTGATGGACCGGAAGGGACTGCGGGCCGAAGGCGTTATTTCCCACTTGAACGCATCCTTACCAGCCAAAGATATTCTGATGACCCCGGATTCCGTTCTGGCGTCGGGCGAGTCGGGGCAGATCAAAGAAGGGCTGGTGGGAAAAGCCTATTTTCCGGCGGTTAACCTGAAAAACTACGTCATGAAGTGGTTTCCCAAAGCCGATAGTATGAAAATTTCCACCAAAGCCGACCATTTCAGCTTTTACAACGGCACGACGAATTTGCAGGGCGATTTGCTGGTTCGGTCGGCGGGTTTGTTTGGAAAAGGCACGGTAAAACGGGCGGATTCGGAAGCTCAGTCTGAAAACATCAAGTTTAATAAAGAAGGGTTTACGGCGGGCAATGCGCAATTCCGCGTCGTGGCCGATAAGCAGGGAACCGCGACGAAACCCATGCTGCTGGGCACGAAGGTCGATCTGGATTTCAATCAGGTGAAAGGCGTCGTGACCATCGCCACGAATAATGCGACGACCTCGTTCAGCGACACCCTGCTGTCGAGTCTGGAGTTCCCGAACGCGGCCTATAAAACGTCGATCAGCAAGGCGCAGTGGAACATCGCGGCCAAAACCATTACGATGAAAGCCGCCAAAACGTCTACGTTTACGGCCACCGCGGAAGAACAGGAAGGGCTGACATTCAATGCCACCTCGGCGGTGTATGATGTGGAAAAAGCGACGCTGAACATCAGCGGAGTGCCGTATGTGACGTCGGCCGATGCCCGGATTTACCCGGAAAAAGGCTTGATTACCATCAAACGGAACGGGGAGATGCTGCCACTCAAAAACGCCCGGCTGGAACTGGACACGACCAGCCTGTTCCACAAATTGAAAGGCGGTAACATTCAGGTGCAGTCGCGGACGCGGTTTTCCGGGGAGGCTGTTTACCAGTTTGCGGCCGCCAAAGGTGACACCGCTAACATCAAAATGGGGAGTTTTGAGCTGAAAGAAGCCGCTCCGGTGGCGTTGGCATCGAACACCCGAAGTGTCGGACGAAAAGGAAAAAATAGCAATGAACTGGCCAAGACGTATTATACCGTGGCCCGCGCCGACGTCGACGAACGGGACAACGTGACGCTGGCGCCCAAAGTAGCCTTCAAAGGCAGCATCACAATGATGGCACCCGAGCAGGATCTGAAACTGGAAGGGGCGATTAAAATTGCGCTGAAAAAGCGCGCCAATCTGGTTAGTGACTGGATTCCAATGAAGGAGAAAATTGGCGAAACCTTCAGCATCAAAGTCGATCAAGCACTCAAAAATGACGGCAATCAGCCACTGACCGCCGGTTTGCACTTTCGGGGTGGAGGCACCGCCGGGCTGTATCCGACGTTTTTGTCGATGAAAGAAAGCGATAAGGATGATGATTTGTACCGGGCAACCGGTGTCATGACGTATGACCAGAAAGACAAAGTTTTTCGGATTGTGAAGAAGGATGCCGCCGGGTTGGAAGATGTCGAAGGGGCGTTTACGTTCAACGATGCCACGGGTGTGATGAATTTTCAGGGGCCGGTCAACGTGATGAATACCGGCATGACGGGCTCAACACCAAACAACTTTGTTTTTGCCGCCGGAACGGGTCGGGCGCAGGTCGATAGTTCGACGTTGCGGCTGAATGCGCTGGTCGGCTTTGCGCTGCCGATTCCGCAGCCGGTGAATGCCGCCATTGCCGAAAAGATGGTGAAAGCCAATCTGGACGAAAAAAACGACGAACCTGCCGACGACGATCTCGACCGGTTAACCGCCAAACTGGCTGCCATCATCGGTCAGAAAGCGACGGATGTGTACCGTACCAAAGCCCAGAACCAGCACGTTTCCATTACGCAGGCGGCACCCAAATTTGTGGCTTCGCTCGTGCTTTCGAACGTTAATCTGCGCTGGTCCGACAAATACAATGCCCTCTACAGCACCGGGCCGATTGGGGTTTCCAATATCGATAACGTCGATATCAACGCGGAAATGGAGGGTTTTGTCGAAATCCGGAAGAGCGACGGGGGCGACGAAGCGACCATTTATCTGGAAGCCTCGCCGGATGTCTGGTACTACTGGGATTATAAATCGTCGGGGGGCGCAACAGCCCAACTGGCGTTGCTGACGTCGGACCAGGAACTGAACGATCGCATCATGGCGGGCGGCAAGGCGGGAAGCAAGGCCATTTCCATCATTGCTGCGGACGTGTTCGAGAAAACACAGTTTACGGACCGGTACATGGATCAGTACAAAACCAAAGAGAAGCCCAAGCCACAACCAAAAGCTGCGGCTGGCGCAAAAGAAGCGCCTAAAAAAGTGGTTGAAAAGAAAAAGGAAAAAGCTGACGAGAAAAAGGAAGGGTTCTGATCAGATTTTTTCGCCAAAAGCCAGATCGCCGGCGTCGCCCAAACCGGGAACGATGTAATAATGTTCATCCAGCTTTTCATCGATAGCCCCCAGCCAGAGGTGACACTGGGGCATTTTGTCCTGCACATAGCGGACGCCTTCGGGGCTGGCCAACACGGCGGCAATGTGCGTTTTGGCGGGCGTTCCAAACCGCAGCAGAGCGTGATACACCTTCTCCAGCGACCGGCCGGTTGCCAGCATCGGGTCCATCAGAATGACGGTTTTGCCGCTCAGATCGGGGCTCGAAATGTAATCCATTGCTACTTCAAAATCTTCACTCGTTGGCAGATAACCGCGATACGCACCAATGAAGGCGTTTTCGGCCCGGTCGAAATAATTCAAAAATCCCTGGTGGAACGGCAGGCTCGCCCGCAGAATGGTGGCCAGAACCGGCGGTTTTTTAATCAGTGGCGTAGACGACACGCCCAGTGGCGTTTGCACGTTCACAACCTGAAACAACATTGACTTGGATATTTCGTAGGCCATCAATTCGCCCAGCCGTTCCAGATTCCGCCGAAAACGCATCGGATCTTTCTGAATGGTTACATCGCGGAGTTCGGCAATAAATTGGTCGGCAAGAGAAGGATGATCGGCGAAAACAAACATAGGGGCTTTTTCAGTGTAATTTAAAGGGAATGTGTCGGATAATCCAAACCCTTTCCCTAATTTGTGCATTGAAATAAGAAGATGTTATTTAGGGTACACCGTCCACACGGTTGCCAGTGTGAAGCTTCCAATGAGGACTATTTTTACAATCGGGATAGCTTTTGTTTTACTGGCGTCGGGGTCGGCGCAAAGTCAAAGTCAAAAGATACCTTTAAACAGTGATTATTACCACCTGATCGACCGGCTTGAAATCAAACAGGGCCGGTGGACAAGCGGTTTTCATAGTTCCGTAAAACCGTATAGTCGCCAGGCGGTCGTTCAATTAA
The DNA here is from genome assembly GCF_965227735.1 of Larkinella sp. Classification (NCBI taxonomy): domain Bacteria; kingdom Pseudomonadati; phylum Bacteroidota; class Cytophagia; order Cytophagales; family Spirosomataceae; genus Larkinella; species Larkinella sp. The sequence goes on from NZ_OZ245776.1 coordinate 3,955,713, forward strand.
CCGACAGTATTCTGGCCGATCCCTTTGTTCGGTTATCCCCGGTAGACCGTTCCACCGTCCGCTACCTGCGCGACGATAGCTGGGAATGGGTTCCCAAAGTTTATCCGGATTCTCTTCCTCTTCTGCAAGAACGAACCGCTGAATTACACGCAGGTCAGAAGCGGGCGGGCGACAGTAAACGCGCTCTTGGCGCATTTTACAGAAAAAAGAATGACCTCTACAGCTACGAAAACGAGGATTATGATATTCATGTCAGTCCGGTGGTCAATTTTAGCTACGGAGTCGAAAGCAATTCCGGAGCGGTGGGTTCGTCAGTTAATCCCTACGTCAATTCAAGAGGAGTTGAAATTCGCGGGAGCATTCGCAAACGCTTAAGTTTTTACACATTCCTGTCTGATAATCAAGTGCTGTTTCCCCGGTATATCTGGGAATATGGAAGTCAGTACACAACCAATTTCAATGAAGGCTTTGCCCCCAATGAAGGCTTTACCAAACTAATTGCGAACCGCCATGCGCCCTACGGCGGAGCGGATTTTTTGTCGGCCCGGGGATACATTACTTTCAATGCCTTAAAAATCATCAACATTCAGTTTGGCCACGACCGGAATATCTTTGGCAATGGGTATCGTTCCCTGTTTTTATCGGATAACAGCTCTCCATATCTTTTTCTCAAGATCAGCACCCGGTTTGGGCGGTTTCAATACACCAACCTGCTGACCGAGTTCCAGAACAGCCAGAAACCGGCCGGTGCGTATGAAGAACTGAATCCGCAAAAATACACGGCGATTCACCACCTGAGTGTCAACATTGGCGAGCATGTCAACATTGGCCTCTTTGAAGCAGAAGTGTTCAGCCGGAGCCAACTGGAATTGAATTATTTTAATCCCGTCATTTTCTACCGGTTCATCGAATCATATCGGGGCAGTGCCGACAATGCGCTGGTCGGTCTGGATTTCAAAGCCAATTTTGCCGGTCATTTTCTGGCTTACGGTCAGTTAATGTTAGATGAGTTTAAGATTAGCGAACTGCGGGCGAGAAATGGGTCGTGGGTCAATAAATTCGCGTTTCAAACGGGCCTGAAATACATCGACGCGTTCGAGGTTCCGAATCTCGATTTGCAGGCTGAAATGAATCTGGCGCGGCCTTATACCTATTCGCACCGTTCCGGCCAAACCAATTATGTCCATTATAATCAACCACTGGCGCATCCGCTCGGGGCCAATTTCATCGAAGGCCTGGCCATTGTGCGCTATCAGCCCCGCGACCGCTGGAATCTGACCGGGACGTTTGGTGTCATGAAATACGGGGCCGATCCGCCTAACTACAATTATGGCGGCAACCTGCTGAAACCGTATGAAAGCCGGGTGGAGTGGCCGGGCCAGGCCGTGGGATCGGGCCACCACATCGCGCAGGGGCGTAAAACCCTGGTTACCTACGCTGACGTACGGCTGTCGTTTATGTGGAAACACAACCTGTTTGTCGATTTCCAACAGCTCGTTCGCAAAAGCGACAGCCAGGCCGACCGGTTGAAGTACAACACGTCGTCGACCTCTCTGGCCCTGCGCTGGAATCTGCCCTACCGAACGCTGGTACTTTAAAACGAATTGGTTGGTACGGTTTCCAGTCGTTATTTTACCGGAAACTGTACCAACGGATTAACCCCTTTCGGGAATGCTTGACCAAATCATTCGCCAGGAACTGACCGAAGCCCGCTCGGTTCTCGATGCGTTTCTCAGCGACGCCAACCAGATTACGGCCATCGGACAAGCCGCCCAAGTGATGGCTGATGCCCTGCAAAACGGCCATAAAATTATTTCCTGCGGCAACGGCGGCTCCCACTGCGACGCCATGCACTTTGCCGAAGAACTGTCGGGCCGGTACCGCGACGAACGCCGGGCGCTGGCGGCTATCGCCATTTCCGACTCCAGCCACCTTACCTGTGTGGGCAATGACTATGGCTACGATTCGGTATTCTCGCGTTTTATCGAAGGGCTGGGCAACGAAGGCGACGTGTTGCTGGGCATTAGCACAAGCGGCAATTCGGCCAACATCATCCGGGCCGTAGAAGCTGCCCGGATGCGGGGTATGAAAGTAGTTTTGCTAACCGGCAAAGACGGGGGTAAACTGGCCGGAACCGCCGACGTTGAGATTTGCGTTCCCCACTTTGGCTATGCCGACCGCATCCAGGAGATTCACATCAAAGTCATTCATTTGTTCATTCTGCTCATCGAGAAGCGACTGATTGCCTAAGCCGGTCGCGGAAATTATTCAAACTTTTTCGGCTTTTGTTTGTCCTATACAAATAGAACACAAGCAATTAGCATGAAAAAAACCGGAATCATCCTTGCATCACTACTGGGCGTACTGCTCCTGGTCGCCTGGATTGTGCCGATGTTTTTTCGGGATAAAATCGTAACCCGTCTCCAGCAGGAACTGACCAATCGGGTGAATGCCCGGATCACGTTTCGGCCCGAAAAAGTGAGCCTGTCGCTGCTTCGCCACTTTCCCAATCTGACCTTGCAAACCGATTCACTCAGCATTGTCGGACGAACGCCGTTTGCGGGTGATACCTTGCTTAGCACCCGCGCCTTCGAAGTAAAAGTCAACCTGCTGAGTGTGCTTTCGGGCGATAAATTGAAACTGAACGGCGTGTATCTCGATCAGCCGCGCGTGCTGGTGAAAATTCTACGCGATGGCCGGGCCAACTACGACATCTACAAAGCCGCTGAAAGTGACGAACCGGAAAAGGCCGACACCAGCCAGACGGCTTTTACGCTCGACATCGACGAATGGGAAATAAAAGATGGTTTGATCCGGTATGACGACCGGAGTTTGCCGATGACGGTTCGGCTGGAAGCGGTCCGCCATACCGGCAGCGGCAGTTTGTCGGCGGAAGTGGCGGATTTGGTGCTGAAGACGAAAGCAGAACGCATCTCGCTCACCTACGACGGGATGGAATACCTGAGCGACAAAAAGCTGGATGCCGATATGAAACTGCGGGCCGATCTTGAAACATCCATCTACACCTTTGCCGACAACCGCATCCGCGTGAATGAGTTGCCGCTGGAACTCAACGGCTCGATTGCCACCGGCACATCGGCACCGGCGGATACGTCCATGCGGTTTGATTTGACGTATCGGTCGCCCGACAGTGATTTCAAAAATCTGCTGTCGCTGGTGCCCGGAATGTATTCCGAACAGTTTCAGGACATCGATGCCGACGGAACGGTGCGTTTCGACGGAACGGTGAAGGGTGTTTACAATGCGAAGCAAATTCCGGCGTTTCTGCTGAATCTGGTCGTCAACGACGGGCGGTTCAAATACCCGGATTTGGCGTCGGCAGTCGAACACATTGCTCTGGATCTGACCGTCAGCAATGCCACCGATCGCTTTGATAATACGGTAATTAATCTGAAAAAACTGGTTGCAGATCTGGGGCAGAACCCGATTCGCGGGCGGGTGCTGGTGCGGGGGCTCACCCGCTCCAGCGTTGATGCCGACCTGACCGCCAAACTGAATCTGGAGGAGTTGACGCAGTTGTTTCCGATTGACAGTATGACACTGCGGGGGCTGGCGGATCTGAACCTGAAAGCGAAAGGCATCTACGACAAAACCGCCAAACTCTTTCCGGTGGCCGATGGGCTAATCCGGTTGCAGAACGGGTCGGTGAAGTCGATGAAATTTCCGGAACCGGTGGAAGCGATCAATGTCCGGGCGAGCCTCACCAACCGGACGGGCAAACGGGCCGATACCCGCGTGGACATCGCCAATTTGCAACTGCAACTGGCTGGCGATCCTTTTCAGGCCAAAGGCTGGGTGCAGAATTTCGATGATTATACCTTCGATGTAATTGCCAAAGGCCGACTGAATTTGACGAATTTGACCCGCATTTTTCCAGTGGAAGGGACCCGGTTGGCCGGGCTGATCGACGCCAGCATGGAAGCCAAAGGCCGGCTTTCGGACGCCAAAGCCAAACGGTATGACCAGATTCCGACCAGCGGCACGATGGCGATTACAAACCTGACCTACCGGGGCGAAAGTCTGCCGCAGGGGCTGACCCTGAATTCTGCCCGGCTGACGCTGCTGCCCGGAAAGCTGAACGTCGACCAGGCGCAGGGTATGCTGGGAACCAGCACTTTCACGGCCGACGGTTTTTTGAGCAACTACATTCCGTTTCTGCTGGACGAGAACCAGCCGCTGGAAGGAACGCTCAACGTTCGGGCCAATCAGTTGAGTATCAACGAATGGATGAGTGACGATCTGCAGCCACAGGCAAAAACCGCCCAGCCGTCGGTGGTTGAAATTCCTGATAACATCCGATTTGTGGTCAATGCAACCATCGGTCAGGCGGTTTACGACAAAATGCCGTTGAACAACGTCAAAGGACAGCTTGAACTAGCCGACGGAACCCTGCGGATGAAGCAGGTGACGTTTAATTCGCTGGGCGGGCAGTTTGTTACCAATGGGAGCTACGACCCGAAGGATCTGGCAAAACCGCGGTTTGCCTTTGATGTCAACATTGCCAACGCCGACATTTCGCAGGCTCACCGGCATCTGACGCTCGCCAGAGTGGTTTTTCCGCTGGCGCAGTACATGATCGGGCGGTTTTCGAGCACCTTTGCGGTCGATGGGCGGCTGGAGCCGGATATGATGCCGGATTTGAACAGTTTGACGGGAAATGCGCTGGTGAAGATAGTGCAGGCGACGCTGAAAAATAACCCGATTATGGAGCGTCTTGTTGAAAAAACAAAACTGTCTGACCTCCGGAATGCGCAGTTCAAAGATCTGCTGATGAAAGTGGACGTCAAAAACGGGTTTGTAACCATCAAACCGTTCGATGTCAGGATCAAGGACAATATCGTGACGGTTTCGGGCTCCAATTCACTGGAAGGAGACCTGAAATACCTTCTGAAACTGGATGTGCCAACGGCAAAGCGGGTGTTCAGTTTGCCAAAGCGTTTTCGTCGCTGACGGGCCAGCCGCTCGAAAACGTCGATCGCGCCAAAATCGACTTCGCATTGAACGGGAGCTACAAAAAACCGCAACTTCAGTTTCTGGCGGGTCGGGCGGCCACTCAGGTGAAGGATGTCGTGGTGAAACAGGCCAAAGAAGACCTGAAAGAGCAGGGGTTGAAACTGCTGCAAAAGCTGGCGAAACCGCCGAGAGACTCGACGTAACGAGTGAATGATAAAAATCAATGGTTACCTTTTGGAGACGATCATCGCCCGGCCCGGAATCGAGAGGTAGGTGATGACTTTCGAGGGTTTCAGCCCGGCCTGTTTTTGCCAGTCCTGAATTTCCCGAACGGAGTAATTCCCGGCGGTGCTGGTCAGGCCGTAGAACAGATCCATGCTGTTGCCCACCAAATTAGTGCCAACGCCGGTCGAATTGCCGTCGTCCTCGGGGCGGATAAATTCATTGACAATGTAAACGCCCCCCGGTTTCAGGGATTTGGCCACTTTCCGGGCCACTTCGCGGTTTTGCTCCTCCGAAAAATGATGCGCCAGACTGGACATCAGCACGATGTCGTATTGCGCTTCCCCAAATTCATCCGTCAGCGCGTTGCCTGCCTGGTGCCGAACGCGGTCGCCCATGCCCAGGCGCGCCAGCAGCGGAGCCGCCTGCTCGATGGCCGGTGGCAGATCCAGAATAACCGCCTGCAGATTCGGTAGTTTTCGGCAGAGAGCCACCGAATGCTGGCCGTGTGAGCCGCCAATGTCGAGCATGCGTGTGGCATTTTTGGGCACCGGGGCTTTCCGGCCAAACTCCCTGGCTTCGGTGCCGGTGGCCGCCAGCATGGCCTGCTGGTAATACGCCCATTGCTCGGTGGTCAGGTGGTCATGATACTGAATGCCTCTGCCGGTTTTCAGGTAATCCCCCAACTGGTCCAGCCACGGCCAGACGACCCGGTTGTTGAACAGCATCATGCCAAAAACCGACTCCTGCTGTTCCTTCAGCAACCAGCGACGGCTGATGCGGGTTAACGTATACCGGTTATCGCGTTGTTTGAAATAGCCCAAAACCAGCAGCAAGCCCATCAATTCGCGCAACGCTTTCGGATTCAACTGACACTCGGCGGCAATTTCATCCACTGTCTGTTTGCCGTTGTGAACCGCTTCGAAAACGCCTTTGTCGGCGGCTTCGAGGACCGCCTTGCCCACAATCGGGAAAATCTGGGCGTGCAAAAGCGGTAGCGGTACCAGATTGATTTTGAGGGCAATCCATTCGAGGAGGTTTTCGGGTGTAACGGTAAGTCGCATGTGGATTAGAACGGTTTTTCTTATTATATTTTCGACGTATATTCGTTCTTAGTTAAAACCGGATTTAACCGGTAGAAAGCTGAAATCGTCAGGATTTATTTTCACGGCATGAGTAAGGTACAGGAATTTATTAACTCGGGAATACTGGAAGAATATTGTCGTGGCCTTCTTCTGCCCGGAGAAATTCAGGAAGTAGAGCGAATGGCCGGCCTGTATCCTGCTGTTCAACAGGCCATTGATCGCATCACCCGGACGTTAACGCAACCGGAGGCACCGAATGAACGATTAAAAAACCGCATTCTGAATACACTAAATGAACTCGGCGAGCCTCCGGTTTTCGATTTGGGCAATCTACCAATCATCAACGCCTATTCCGACGCTGAGCAGTGGCAGCGAACGGTGGCGTCGATTCAGCCCACCCGCGAATTTCGGAACCTGTATGTTCACCCGCTACGGTCCGGCAATGGGATCGAGCAGTTTATTCTGTGGGTAAAAGAAGAAGTGAAGCCCGAAGACCACCACGACGAACGCGAGAGTTTTCTGATTCTGGAAGGGGAGTGTGAATGCCAGATCGGGACTGAAAAAATCCGGCTTTCGGCGGGGGATTATGTCGATATTCCGCTGGATACCGAACACACGGTTCGGGTGTTGTCACCCGAACCGGTGAAGGCAATTATTCAGCGGGTGAAGTGAGCGGGTTATCTGAGCGCTTTCACCGTCACACTTTTCAATCCATTCGTCACCCGCAGCAGCAACAGACCCGGCGGTTGATGCTGAACTACAAACGTCTGGCTTTCCACGGTCTGGGCGAAGTCAATCTGTCGGGTCGACAGCGTCCGGCCCTGATTACTTTTACTTGGGAAAAATAGGTGAGGGCAGCTTGCACCTGATCCCGAACGCCTTCGCTAAAATACTGGGTCTCGGCGGGGTTTTACGTATGAAATTTTTAGCACCTACAAAACAAAACCCGGATACTGAACTTAGGTTGGGTTTTAAAAGTGGCCGGTGAAAACACCGGCCACGAAAAGGACTAGGATTGGATGAACGCTAACAGGTCAGCATTGATGGTGGCGGCTTCAGTCGTCGGCATGCCGTGCGGAAAACCGGGGTAGGAGATCAGCTTTCCGTTCTTTAAAAGCTTCACCGCCTTCACGGCGGTCAGATGAAAGGGAACGATCTGGTCATCTTCACCATGTAGAACCAGGACCGGTACATCGACACTTTTAAGGTCTTCGGTGAAGTCGGTTTCGGAGAAAACGTTAACGCAATCGTAATGCGCTTTGATGGCGCCCATCATGCCCTGCCGCCACCAGTTATCCCGAATTCCCTGCGAAACCTTGGCCCCTTCCCGGTTGAAGCCGTAAAAAGGCATCGTAAAATCCTGAAAGTATTGAGGACGGCGGGTCGCGGTTCCTTCCCGGATTTCGTCGAACACCGACATCGGGATCCCGTCTGGATTCGATTCGGTTTGTACCATGAGGGGCGTAACGGCACTGATCAAAACCGCTTTCGCGACCCGGCCCTGGCCGTGTTTGGCCACATACCGAATCACTTCACCGCCACCGGTGGAGTGTCCAATGTGGATCGCATCTTTTAAATCCAGAAACGCGGCCAGTTCGGCCACATCGGCAGCGTAGGTATCCATGTCATGCCCGATGTCGGTTTGTGACGACCGGCCGTGTCCCCGGCGGTCGTGCGCAATCACGCGAAAGCCCTGGTTCAGGAAAAACATCATTTGGGCATCCCAGTCATCGCCCGACAATGGCCAGCCGTGGTGGAATACGAGCGGTTGACCGGTTCCCCAGTCTTTGTAATAGATTTCGGTTCCGTCTTTTACGGTGATCTTTCCCATTGTTTTACGTTTTGGTTGGTTATTGATAAGGTTTCGGAAAAATACGTCTTTTGACAATATGGGTGTAAAAGCAATCCTTTCTCACCACCATTGATGATGGGCTTTTCTAATCACCTTGTTGATTACGGTATTTTACCTCGATAGCCGGATTCAGTTCGAGCAGGTCATTTACAAAACCCTGTTTGTCTTTTGGTGACAAAAGTACGCCGTCGTACCGGTTGTATACAATTTCGAGCCGGTCTAACGAGAGGGCCGGTGAACTCAATGGATTCCGGGTTTCCCGGATCTGGCGGATAGCCCCGACGTCAATTGTGGACTGGTATAAAAAACCGGCTGTTACCTCCAGCTTCCCGTTCCGAATCGTGTAACGGGTGTTTAGAAACAGATAAACGATGAACGCAACCACGGCCAGTAGAATGAAAACTCCCGGCCAGATCCGGTTTAGGATCATCAGGATACTAATCGAGCCAAGAACTAACCCCAGCGGAATGGCCAGCTCAAGCCCTATTTTGGATGAATAGGTTTTTGTCATCATGTCGCTTTGCTCTTTTTAGCCAGTGGGTTAAACGCCAGACAAAGCTCAAGCCAGCGTTCCAACTCCTTCGGGCTTTTGAATCCGTTTTCGGTTACATACACATAGCCCTTCATGGTTTTTCCCGAAAAGTCCATCGGAATACAGTCGTTTTCTTCGAGGACGGTTTCAGAGGCTTCCAGGCCCACCCGGCAAAGCAGCAGGTCTTCGTCCCGTTTCTTATCGAAATGCGTAGCGCAGAACAGCTTGTCGTCCACCAGAAAGCACAAGCCGCTGAACATTTTCTTTTCGGTAAAATCGACCCCTTTGTCCACTAACATTCGGCGGATTCGGTAGGCGGTTTCTTCAGTATAGGGCATGATCGGATTGGTTTCATTACCGGTTCAGGCGTCCACTTTGCCGTTATGTTAGATCGCGTCGTTAGCCTTTGGGGTGGTTATCAACTACTTCTGTTGGTGTTTTGCCAAACTGCTTCTTGAAGGCAAACGAAAAATGCGACAGATCCTCAAAGCCTACTTCCAGATACACCTGGGCGGGTTTGAGGTGCTGGTTCGCCAGTTGAAAATGAGCTTCATCCAGCCGTTTCTTTTTGAGCCAGGTGTAGGGCGTTGTCCCGAATTGTTTCTGAAAATCCCGTTTGAATGACGACAAGCTTCGTCCCGTAAGATACGCAAAACGTTCGAGACTGATGTTAAAGCGAAAATTTCGGTTCATGAATTCTTTCAGATTTATCTTTTCGGGAACGCTGAAATTAAAGAAAACGCCGGTCAACTGCGGATTGGCTTTCAACAAAATCAGCAGCAATTCTTCCCTTTTTAAATCGGCGAAGGTTTCGTCAATCTGTAAATCGCCGGTGTAATAGGGTTCCAGAGAATGGACAAAACTCTGTATGAATTTAGTCGCTTCGATCCCTAAAAACGAGTCGTCGTTGGCAAAAACCGGCACATCGACCGGGTGGCGTTCCTGGAATCTTCTCAAAAATGGTTCGTCCAGCGTAATGATAATTTTCTCAAACCGATCGTTTTCCTTGTATTTCGTATACCGCACCAAATGATTTTTCCGGGCGATTACGACATCGCCCGGATTCATCGTATACGTGTTTCGCCCGTCAAACGCCTTCATCGACCCCTTCAATAAATACAGAAAAAAATGGTCTGATATGAATTGCTCCGGGGAAATTTCAGGCCCTAAGTGGCAGGATTGGATGTTGTGAACTTTCAAGTTTAGTGTCTTTAGACGTCAATCTAAAAATAAATTTCTTTGCAAGCTATCGGCACTGGCCAGCAAGGCCGCTTCTTTGCTGCGGGGCTGCCAGCCCAACACGGTTTTGGCTTTCCGGTTCGTCATGTCAATGTAAAATTCCGGGGCCGTCGGCTGCATCCCGGCAATGTGTTTCGCTAATTCGGGCCGTTCTTTTTTAAACAGTTCGGCGACATCATGAAAGCTCATCACGCCATCCGATGCCGCAATAAACCGTTGGCCGCCAGCCTCCGGATGCGTCATGGCCGTGAGATGGATCGAGGCCACATCCCGGACATCGACAACGCCCATGGTAAAATCCGGACTTTCCCGGACCACGCCATTCAGGATTCCGGAAACCGCCATATCCAGCGACGCCGAGGTGATTCCGCCCAGAACCGGCCCAAAAATTCCCACCGGATTGATGACCGTCAGTTCCAGATTCCCGCCTTCGGCTGCGATATACGCCCAGGCGGCTTTTTCGGCCACGGTTTTCGACTTGATGTACGGCGGAATCGGGGCCGTGGCGTCCGTCCAGTCGTCTTCGGTAAAAAGATGATCTTTGCGACTGCGGCTGTAGCCGATGGCCGCGAATGAAGAGGTTAGCACAACCCGTTTGACACCGGCTTTCTGAGCGGCTTTCAGCACCCGCAAAGCACCATCCCGCGCCGGAATGATTAGTTCGTTTTCATCCTTTGGGTCCTGGGCCGGAAACGGCGACGCGACGTGCAACACATACTCCACACCCGCAACGGCTTCCTCCCAACCGGTGTCGCTGGTCAGATCGGCCTCAAAAAACGCCAATCGGGTAAAATCGTCAATTCCGGCTTCGCTCAAGGCGTTGATGATGCTGTCTTTTTTCGACAGGGAGCGAAGCGTGGTATTTACGTGGTATCCTTTTTGTAAAAGTTGAAGAATGGTGTGGATTCCCACAAATCCGGTGCCGCCGGTTACCAATACAGTTTGGTTTTTCATTTTGGTTGGTCGTTAATGAACAGCACAAAATTCCGGATTTGAGCGATCGGCAACTTTGCTGTAACGTCCAATTTTGGTTTGTTGTGAAGATCACTTCGGGCAACAAAAAAGGATTGCCTTGTCGTGGCAATCCTTTTTTGTTGCAGGTATGCAACTACGGTTTAGCGCTGGTTTTCCGCTTTCGAAATCCATTCCTCGTAGTGGGTACTTCCCACATACCCGGCGGCATCGGGCACCAGCGTCGTGGCCGTAATGGCGGCCCCTGAATAAACCGCTTTGGCATCGGTTACCACTTCCTGCGGATTGTCGATGCTCGCAAAATAGCGCCGGATCCAGGCATCCATCTCAAACCGCTCGGGTCCGGCAATGTCTACGATGCGATTGGTTGGCGTTCCGGTGGCGGTTTTGGCCAGAAAAGAGGCCACGTCGGCACTGGCGATGGGCTGCACAAGCCCCCGGGGCAACACGATTTTCCCGTCGGCCGCACTCATGTGGGCAACGCCTGCCGCAAATTCGAAAAACTGGGTCGCCCGTACAATCGAGAACGGAATGCCGGATGCTTTGACCAGGTCTTCCTGCACCTGCTTGGCGCGGAAATAACCGCTTTCCTGAAGTTTGTGGGTTCCGACCACCGAGAGGATAACATGGTGTTGAACACCCGCTTTTTTTTCGGCCGCCAGCAAATTCTCCGTAGAGGTTTTAAAGAAGGCCATCACGTCCTCCGTGGCGAAGGAGGGCGAGTTGGAAACGTCGATCACCACCGTGGCGTTTTGGAGGGCTTCTGCCAAACCGGTTTTGGTGATCGTGTTGACGCCGGTATTGGGCGATGCGGCCAGAACGTCGTACTGGTCCTGTAATGTATGGGTTAACTGGCTGCCGATGAGGCCGGTACCGCCGATAATAACTAGTTTCATCTTGCTTCGTTTTTAACGGATTAACTGTGACGCAAAGGTGAAAACCGTATGGTTTAAAAATTTTAAACCAGTTTAAGAAATGCTTTTCCGGCGAATTTCGCTCAGGTACTCGGGCGTAAAACACAGGTAGGAAGCCAGCAGGTATTGCGGAATGCGTTGCAGAAACTCGGGATGTTTTTTGCAGAAATGATGGTATAACTCTTCCCGCGAAAAGCCATACATAAACTTAATCCGCATTTGAGCGGCTGCATACGCTTTTTGATAGACGCACCGAAAGTATTTTTCCATCACCGGATGTTGCGCCAGCAGTTTTTCCCGGGCATCCCGATGCAGGGCGAGCACGTCCGTAGGTTCAACGGCCTGAATGGTAGACTCGGTGATCGATTGGCTTTCGTAGGCAAAATGGTCGGTTATCCACCAGTTTTCGATGGCCAGTTCCGTGGTTTGTTCCACGCCTTTTTCATTGACATAAAACTTCCGCAGGATTCCCCGTTCGACAAAATAAAGCCATTGGCAGACCTGTCCTGTCGTGAGCAGGTTTTCTTTTTTGCCCACCGTTCTGGTCTGAAAATACGAAAGAATCTGAACCGCTTCGTCATCTGTAGCGGCTGTGAATTTATGCAGATGGGCTTTGAAGCGTTCGGGCATGGATCGATGGTTCGCAGCGGTTGTTGATGCCTGTTTTACTTGTAGTTTTTTACATCAAAATCGATGTAAAGGAGATCTTCCTTCATTCTATCGCCTTGCTTCTCCTGTCTGGAAAAGTAGAGCCTCTTTTCTTTCGTATGCACAAATGGGCAAAACTCAGCGAGGCTGGAATTGATGGGTGATCCCAGATTTTTCGGGGTGGTCCATTTGCCTTTTTTCTGAAAAGAGATGTATAAATCGACATCGCCGAAACCGGCCGGATCGGACGAAAAATAGAGCAGGTAATCTTCGTCGGGAGAAATAAAGGGGTTTGATTCCCGCTCCGTCGTATTGATGGGTAAACCCAGGTTTCGGGGAGTTTGATAGTTGCCATTTTTAAATTCGGAAACATACAGATCGGACTTGCCTTTGCCATCTTCATTTTCCTTCATAAAATAGATGTTGCCGTTCCGGGCCATCGAAGCATAGGATTCGGAGCTTTCGGTATTGATGACAGAACCCAGATGGTACGGTTTGCTCCATTGATTGTTCGCCAGCGTAACCGCCCAGATGTCAAAATCTTTCCGGTCGGCACTTCTCCCCGTGGACCTGTTGGATTGAAATAATACCGTTTTTCCGTCGGGACTAAACAGGGGGTCGATGTCTTTCCATTCGCCGGTTGGGGACGAAAAAGACGCCACAACCGGCGTCGACCAGGTGCCGTTGTTTTTCCTCGACTCCATTATTTTTAATGTGTCTCTCTTCCCATTTGAGCGCACCCAAAGCGCAATTTTAGAATCAGGCGAAATGGTTAGCCCAAAAACGCCACCGTTGGATATCAGCGAGGGTTCAAATAGTTGGGGTGCTACTTGTGCTTCACACAGCATGGTGATGCCCAATAATGCGGCTGCAAATAAGTATTTCATGTGGATTGACTTGTTGATTATGTACCCTAACCGCGCCCCCTGCGGTTTGAATCGCAGCGATCTAATCGAAATCGAATAACGCCGGTCTATAAACGTTACTTGTGTTGCAGGTAAAGTTTAAATCGTCATGGGGCAACTTTCCGCCGTGCCAACCAGCACCGCTTGCCCAATCATTCGCCGTTTGTTTTAAACAACCCGCAAAATCTTCTCCATTTTCCGGCCTTTCGCCAATTCATCCACCAGCTTGTCTAAATACCGAACCTGCTGCGTTAACGGATTCTCGATTTCTTCCACCCGATAGCCACAGATTGCCCCCGTAATGCGTTCAGCAGCGGGGTTTAGCGTAGCCTTTTGAAAGAAGGCTTCAAACGTCACCTTTTCTGCGATGAGTTCTTGCTGCCTTTTTTCGTCGAATCCTGTTAACCAGGTGATTACCTGATGCAATTCGTCTTTCGTTCGGCCTTTCTTCTCCACTTTGGTAACATAGTGCGGATAAACCGAAGCGAAAGTCAGCTTTGCGATCCGCTCATCGTGTTCGGGTGTTGCTTTCATATTTTCTATTTTAACGCAAACTATGCGATTATTCCCTTGCCTAACAGTTGTTTACGTGCCGCTAGGGTCAATAATCTCACAATTTGCGTTATTTTAACTCAAACTGTGAGATTACTGACCCCGGAGGGGTCCAATGTTACTAGCAAATGCGTATTCCGAGCACTCCCGGCGTGCCGGAGGTACGCGATATAGGCTTGGTTGCGTACCTCCGGCACGCCAAAAACTCTTAAAATACCGGTTTGCTATTAACATTACGTGCCGCTGGCACGTAAACAACTGTTAGACGAGGGCATCACCTCAAAGTTGGCGTTTATTTTACTATAAATTTAGTTAACTGAGATAGGCTGTTCGGTATTTTTTCGATCTTAAGCTCCAACAGCACCGGTTTTGACTGCTCCCGCCCGCTTATAATAGGCAATAAGTACGCCACTTGGGGTAACCACACTCTCCGTCAAGGCAAAGGCTACCGGGATCGAGCCATTGTCAAACAATTTTTTTCCTTCACCGAGCGTCAGGGGGTAAATTTTGAGCCGGAGTTCGTCCACTAAATCGTGCTGTAGTAACAACTGAATAAGCTTACTGCTGCCCCAAACCTGAAGGTCAGCGCCATCGGACTGTTTGAGCTTTTCGATAGCGGCCAGACTGTTGAGAAATACCGAATTTTTCCAATCGGAGCTGGTTAGGGTGGTGGACAGGACATATTTGGTGCCGTCATTGATCCCCGGCCATACATTCGCGTGCTTTGGCCAGTATTCTTCCCAAATCTCAAAGGTTTTGCGGCCCAGCAGATAGTCGGTCGGTTGCATATCTTTTTGCACGACCTTACCACTCACTTCGTCACCATACGGCGCCACCCAACCGCCATAGACGAAACCGTCTGCCGTATCTTCCTCAGGTCCACCGGGTGCCTGCATGACGCCATCCAGGGTAATCATGGACAAAACAATTATTTTTCGCATCGGGCTGGTTTAGTATGATACAAATCTCGCCAAAATACAGAATATCATGGCAGTATGAATACGACAACGGCGTTTTTACCGATGAATTGCAAGCGAAAATCATTTTTGCGATAAAGTTGCCAGTACGGTTTCCAGGTTGTTCAGAGTCATGCTGAATCCTTCTTTGAAGCCCATTTCAATCATTCTCTCCATGCGTTCGAGGGATTCATTGTAAATGGTAATACTGACTTTTGTCGCTCCGTTTTGTTCGCTGAAAGTTAAATCCCAGTCCGAACCCGGCAATTCGGGGTTTTCATCCGGGTCGGCAAAGGCGTTGAGCAGTTTGAAATTGGTTTTTGGACTGATGGACGTGTATTTCTGAATGGCCCAACGCTCTTGTCCTTCCGGGCTTACCATCGCATAAAACCGTCGCCCGCCCACTTCAAAATTCATGACCTTGGTTTTGGATGTCCAGGGTTTAGGGGCCCACCATTGGTCCAGAATTTCCGGTTTGGTGTACGCATCCCACACCAGTGAAAGGTCGGCTGCAAATTCCCGGCTTATAAACACCGTTTTTGCGGCTTTGTCAACGGTAAAATCAACTGGCAATTCATTTTTCATTTTGCTGTTTTTTAAGGGTGGCTAATACGTCGTCTAATTGGTTAAATCGATCTGCCCATAGTTGACGGAATGGCTCGAGCCAGGTGTCGATTTCTTTCATTTTGCCGATTTCAAGCTGGTAGTAAATTTCCCGGCCCGAAAGCTCCGGTTTTACCAGTTCGCATTCGGTCAATATTTTCAGATGCTTTGATACCGCCTGTCGGCTGGTGTGAAAATGCTCGGCCAGTGCGTTCGGGGTCATTGCCTGCAGGGCAATAAGCACAAGAATGGCCCGCCGTGTCGGGTCGGCAATCGCCTGAAAAATGTCTCGTCTTGTTTCCATCGTAATCCATCTGCTACCATGTGGTTGCAAATATACGTGCAATGATCTGGTTGCGCAACTTTTTTCAAACTCAAAATTTGGGAATGTTGGAAGTCGTAGCGTGTGGCTTGTCTTTTGAACTAGAATCGGTTTCGGTTACTCCGCTGCGATTCCACCGCCGGGCGGTTTTTGTCTTTTCAAGATAGACAACAAAAAGAACGCCGAGGGTATACGCCAGTAAATCAATCCATTCGAAGGCGGTGCCAATCACGATTCTGGCCAGTTTATACTGTTGAAATATTGCAGCACTTCAACAGTTAGGACTTTCGCTTTTGCCCCTAAATCCCCTAAAGGGGACTATGCGCATCCGGATTAACCCGCGTCCAAGTCCCCTTTAGGGGATTTAGGGGCAAAAAGCAAGTGTATCAGAATTATCAGACGTAAGTCCTAACAGTATAGGAAAATACTAAAACAAAGAGGGGCGTGGACAAAACCGGAAAATTCAGAAAGGAGCGTAGAAAACAATGCTTGAACTTGACGGATTTCTCATCGGGCAAAACTAAAGGATAACTACCCGGTTTAACATAATTACTTACCGGATAAATACGTTGCGATCGTCACGATAGTGGTATTTTCAAACTGTTGAAGGTCAAGCAAATCCTTATCGCCGGTGATTAAATGAGTAGCCTTCGCGTCCGTAGCTAAGGCTAACAGAAAATTGTCCTTAGGGTCGCGACAAATAGTTATCTCGCTGGTGACGGTTACAAATTCTGCTCGTAAACTGATTTGTTCTACTAAAGCTTGCAGGTCCGCGAGGGAAAAATACCGTTTGAACTTTGGTCGCCTTGCTACTTCGATGAATTCGTCCAGAAGTTCCTGGCTGAAAAGCAAGGTAAGTGTCTGGTCAGCAAACACCTTGTCCAGTTTAGTGAAGTTTTTGGTCAGCAAAAAGCTAATCCAAAGGTTCGTATCGATGATAACTCTATGCTTTCTTTTTGGCATAGCGCTTGGACCTTACCAATTCAACTTCTTTGGTGATGTCTTCCAAAGACGGCGGATTATCAGCAGCTTTTGCCCGTAGACGATTGACGACTTTCATAAAACCGTCTTCTGTCGTTTGCCGGATCGCAATCAAGTTCAGGTCCGCAAGGTCTTGCAGAAGCTTGGTCGCTTTGGGGTTCAGAATGTCAATCTGATAGGTTGTCATAGTTCAAATATAATAATTTCTGGCCGGATTGGGTTGTCGTTGCGCTTTACTTCTTCTCCTCGGTCGGTCAGGACACCGGCCAGAAATTGGATTTTAGAACGTGGCCCGTGAAAAACCACATCCGGAAGCAACTTAGGATAGTTGACTTCCGCCATGATTCCACCGCCGGGCGGTTTTTGTCTTTTCAAGGTATACAATGAAAAGAACGCCCAGCGTATACGCCAGTAAATCAATCCATTCAAACGAGGTGCCAATGACGATTCTGGCCAGTTTATACTTTTGAAGCCCCAGCCGTTCAACCAGGTTAAAGTATTGCAGGACTTCAAGGGTATAGGAAAACAACAGAACAAAGAGGGCCGTTGGTAAAACCGCTATGTTCAGGAAGGCACGAAGAAAACAGTAGATCAAAATAACGACGACAAAATCCCCAACGTACGGTCGAATGATTTCATCATGGAGAAACAGGGCAATCAGGACTTCGATGATGAAGAGGAGTACGGCGATGATAAAGTAGTGTGGTCGGAATGTCAGCAAGGGGTTTATGGGTTGGCCGCTATGTTTTGAGAGTTGGTGGTTTTTATTTGGGCGGTTTCGAGCGTATTCAGCAACGGTTTAGTCATTTAATGAATTAATTCCTTGTTCTTTAAGTTTTTCAAGGTGGTCTTTCATTGTCTTAACCTGTTCGCTTGGGTGTCCTTGCCAAACTGTCACTTCTCCAACAATTTTAAACGGTTGAGTTGAACGATAGGATTGGGTCGGATTGCCCGGAAATTTTTTGTCGGTCAAATCTGGATCGTCTTCTATTTTGCCTGTTGGCTCTACCAAATAAATTCTTTCTCGTCCGTCACCAAATGCAAGTTCTGCTCCCCAAATTGCAGCGTCCAACGTTGCGCTTAAGAATATGTATTTTGCATTTTTTTGTTGTCCGTAGTTTGAATTGTAACCAACTTCTATGAGGTCGTTAATATTCAGGTCTGCCTTAGTTCCGTGAAAATAAGTTTGTGCGAACGGTGTCGCACCTTGTCTAATCGATTTGTTTTCGTCCTGCTCCATTGTAAAAGTCTATTGTAAGTGTTAATTTGTTTGTTCAGTAGTCGTCCTGCAATGCCGGCTAACGTTTAGGGCTTGCTGCCTGAAGCTGATTTTATATTTTAGGCCATTGCGAAGACGGGCCGGAGGCCCTTTGGATAGCAGTCACTCGCGGCACGCGAGCGACAACGGAGAAGACTTCAATAATGAAGAGAGGTAAGGCGATGGTGAAGTAGTAAGGTCGGAATGTTAGCAACGTGTTCAGAATGGTTTAAGGTTTGGCCTATTTCTCCTGAGATGGTTTTCTCATCGGCTAAAAGTTTGGTTCTGGAATGTGGCCGGTGTCTTCACCGGCCAAGGTGAAGGATTGAGAAAATGCAGAAGTTCCCCAAGTCAAAATGACAATGATAAATGTAATTGTTATAAATTTCATGTTAAGGTTTTAAATTTTACAATTGCCACCAACGTTTTGGCGCTTGGCGAAGGTGGCGATTTTTACCACAAATGTGTCTGCGGAGCACTGAACCGCCACTTTTGCCAAACCGCTGTTATGCCTTCGTTGTTTTTTCACAGTGTCTTTAATATATATTCTGCTTTGTCTTTCAAGTACGGTACTTCTACTTTATAATATCTGTCGTAGTCGGGATACAACACTATGAGAAACATTTTAGAAACAGTTAAACCATAGTTTTTTTCAAGAATGTATTTGTATAAACTTTGTTGAAGGCAATATCTATTGTAGCTCGTGTCGTGTATTGTTGAAAGTTGACCAATTCCCACGTTACCCCAAGTGTCTGTTACAATTGGATTACCGCTGAACACGTCTATTATTTTTTTACTTCTTTTCCAATCATACAATTCATAACCTGCTCCATTTTTGGTAATCAAATCTATTGTTCCCGCTATATGATGTTCTTCATCAAATACTCGCCATTCTGTTCTGTGCGGATTTAAGTTTGGGTGGTCATTACAAAATTGTTCAAACAAATGAAATTCTGGAGTGTTCACATATTTTTGTCCAAGATAAAATCTTTCGATTTGTTGGTGTAAATGTGTCCCTTGATTAGCAGCTTCTTTTCCTCTCGAATTCCATATTTCAACAATTTCCTCAACAGGCAATCCAAATAAAGGATTGCTTGCACTCAAATTACTGGCTTTGCCATAACTGTCAAATTCAGGAAAGAATTTTGCAATTATTGTGCTTGCTGATGGGGCAGGTGTATTGTCAATTGTGTAAATATGAGGTTCGGGATAGAATTTGATTCTGCTGTCTCTCGAATGTGCATTTTCACGATTAAACGCAATAGATTGCTTGTTGTCAACTTCTCCAATTAAAGTTGGCTTAACCAATTTTTCCTCTTTCAGTTCTTGCTCGTCAAAATCTCTTTCGATAGTTTCGGTTTGTTCTTCAATGGATTGGAATGTATGATTTAGATATTGTTCTCTATACTTTGCTTTTTCCCACTTTTGTGCTTGTACTATGTCCCAAAGTCTTTCAACCCGCAATGCTGATTGATTTATTAATTGGTTAGGAATGTCATAATTTGGAATAGCTGACTTTATCGCTTCTGCGATAAATTTTAAACAGTCGTATTCTTGCAAATGAACTTGATACTCTGAAAACCGAATGACTATCCAACCTCTGTCTACAAAATAGATGTCTCGATTAACATCTTCACCTTTGCAATGTGTCGGCTGTCGGGTAATTCCTGCGTATGGTTCGTCTATTTCAATGTCTATTCTAAGGTTTGAATTTGATTTATCAATTATTGCAATGTCTGGCTCAAAAGGGCGTATTTCTTTACCTGTATTTAGTCTTACATTTCCTAAAACAACAAAGTCCTTTCCAAAGTATCGTTCAATTGAATTTTGAAAATATTCTTCTTTAAACCCTCTACGTTTTGTATTTCCTAATCTATAGCTTCTAACTACTGTGCCTTTTTTAGGAAACCGAAAAACTGGATATGATTTGTCGTAGGAACTTTTGTGATGTCATAATTAACAAAGTCAATTTCGTTTTTTGATTTTGTTGTTTCAACTTTGGCTTTAGGAAATAGTTCTTCGGATTTTGCTTTAGCTTTTGGTTTAACTTCAACTGTCTCAACTTTTGGAATTACTTTTTCTTGTTTGGTTTCGGTTGGTTTTGCGTATATTGGTTTTGGCTCATTTACTTCCAAATTGACTTTAACAGAAGTGTCTGTATAAACTTTAGTTTGAGGTGTTTCAAGTTTTGAATTTTCTTTCTTTCTGTCAAGTTTTGGTTTATTGATTTCTTTCTCTGCAACAACTGTCGATGTTATTCTTTGACTTCCTATATATTCAATTTTCGCTTTTCGTCTGTTCTTTGAAAGTCTCCAAATAACGTAAAAGATTAAGGATGTCACCACAAAAATAGCTGTCCAAAATCTCAAAGGATGAATCGTCTTGAATTCAATTATAAGTCGGTATATTTCTTCCATTATATTGTTTGTTTACGGTGTCGCCCTACAATGAGGCATAACGGGTTCGGGCTTTGCGTCCGGGCGGGTTTCGGAGCACAAAACTGTCAACTTGCACTACACTTGATACGAAGCACAAAGCTCCAAATTTGCACGTCACCCCGCCTGACGCAAAACCCGTGTTATAGAGCGTTTTTCTTTCTGTCATTGTTCTAGTTTCTGTGGTAGCCAATAATTTATGTCCTTGTGTCCTTTTGGAACAATTAGTCCAATGTTTGCCTTGCCACTTTTTATTTTTTTGATTACAGGATGTTCAGGATTATTTCTTTCTCTTGTTTGTCCACCGTAAAAATAGCCATAGTCGTTTTCGTCAACTGCGTTAAATCTTTTTGTAAACGTGTCAATGGTCGAGGCTGACTTTTCAGATGTAAACATTCCGAAATGAATTTCTGTACTCCATAAAACACCAAAACCTTTTACTGACTTGTCAAAAATTGCTCTTACGTTACTGTCGCACCTTTGTATCCAATACGCCCAATTAATTACTTCAATTCCTGTTTCATCTTCGACAATTTTCTTTTTCCTAAATGGGTCGTCTTTGGGCATACCCCAACGTGAAGGTGCAAAATGTGAAGGTCCATCAAACTCAATAAATACAGGTGGTTTGTCTTTAAGTGTTAACTTTAAGTCCATTGAAAAACGTTTGACTTTTAACTGTCTTTCGATATGTATATCAGGGAGTGTTCGTCTGATAATTGCAATTAAGAGAAGTTCGTCAAGGCTTGATTTTTCTACGGGAATTGCATTTGGAATTTTACTTTCATACCATAGTTTTTGAATTTGTCTTTCGTCAGCAACTTCATTACCATCTATGAGTTTAAAATTTGCAATTACTAAGTCATCGTCATTAACCTGAAGTATTTCTTTAATGTCTGACTTTGTCAAATATGAACCAACACATTTATCACTGTCGTTAAGGTCAAAAACTCCTACTGGTCGTCCTAATATTGCCATTTTCTGTGTCGTCTTTTAAAAAGCCCTATAACGTTTTCGGGCTTTGCGTTCGGGCGGGTTTCGGAGCACAAATTTTCAATTTATTACTAAAGTTCATTAGAAGCACAAAACTCCAAGTTTGCACGTCAGCCCGCCTGACGCAAAACCCGTGTTACAAGCTGCGCTTTTACGTCTGATTATTTTCATTTCGTCTTGCAAGTAAATTTGGAATTACCAAGCTTAATATAGTTCCGAATATAGCTATTAGAACTCCTAACATCCAAGCATTTTGAACTTCCATTTCTTTTTGCAAGGCGTCAAGTTTTGATTGTGTCAACTCTTTGGCAAAATCATCTGTTTTTTTAAGCACTTCAATTTCTTGACGGATTTGCAAAAGTGATAAAGCTTTTTCTGGATTATCTGAAATGCCTACTTCGATGGTCTTAACTCTTTTTTCAAGTTGAGCTACATTTGTGTTAAAATAGATTGTGTCAGTTTTATTCTTAGTCTTTTCGATTGCAATCACTTTTTTTTCGAGTAAGCCTATTTTTTGAACTAGTTTTTGGTGTTTAGCTTCCAAACTGTCACAACAAATTACTGGTTGGTTTGATGGATTGTCGAACCCTTTTTGCTGAAAGAAAATTGCAACTAATGAAGCTGAAACGCCAAGTATTAAGCTTAGTAAAGTAAAATATGCACTTTGTCTTGACCTTGTTTTTTTATCTTCAAGTTCCTTAATTTTCTTTTGTAGTAGTTCTCTTTGTTTAAGTTTTTCTTCGGCAATTCTTTTGGCTGAAAGTGTTTCAAAATTCGGGAAGTCCTCTTTTGAGATTGGTTGAAAGGAGTTATCTTTTGTAAGTTCAAAGATTTGAAAGTCCTCGTTTTCTATGGGAACAACTAGGTAAGCTGGAATATTTTTAGTCCCTAAATAACCAAAAATCTTATAGAACTGTCCGACTGTGATTTCTTCAACTCGTCTGTCAAAACGGTTTTTAAATTCAATCAGTCCTATATACTCTTTATTAATAGTATCAAGAATAATTAGGTCTGGACGGAACATTGTCCTTTCGCTTTCCGACCGGATTGCGAATTGAGACAGTAAATTGTCCCTTGTGTAACCACGTTCAAGAAGAAATTTGATAAATATATTTTCAAGTTCTCTTTCTAACATAGTGTCGTCCTTTTAGGGTTGCTTGTAACTCCTAAATATGCGAAAGTTTTGTCGTAGCTTATGTATTTATTTGTATTTTTATCGAAATATATGGTATTTTAAGTGTTTTATTTTAGCATACTTGGTCATATCATCAGCCTAATCATCCAGCTTCAGTTGATCGAACGGGCTTCGGATCGTTTCAAGAGTACGGTTACTGACATGTGTATAGCGGAGTGTAGTTTTTAGGTCGTTATGACCCAGCAACTCCTGTATAAGCTTGATGTCGGTACCGTTTTCGTGTAAGTGTGTTGCGTAGCTGTGTCTTAAGCTGTGAAATGTTACTGCTTGTTTGATTTTTGCCGCTTCTTTTGCTCTGTGAAAAACCTGTTGTAAACTCCTTGTACTGTAAGGGCAGCCCTCATACCATACGTTCCGAATG
Source organism: Larkinella sp. (assembly GCF_965227735.1). Classification (NCBI taxonomy): domain Bacteria; kingdom Pseudomonadati; phylum Bacteroidota; class Cytophagia; order Cytophagales; family Spirosomataceae; genus Larkinella; species Larkinella sp. Next base: position 3,978,709 of record NZ_OZ245776.1, read on the forward strand.
GATGTCTCTTATACGGAGGTTGACCACTTCACTAACTCTAAGACCTGCCGAATAGGCTAAAAATAGCATTGTTTTATGTTTCAGATTTTCTAACTGGGCAAACAGTTTTTCAATCTGAGTGATTGCCAACACATTAGGCAAAATTATTCTTTTCTTTGGGCGGGGTATTTCAAAAAAAACTCGTTCCCGGCCCAATACTTGCTCGTAGTAAAACTTGACGGCATTCATTCGGCTGTGTATTGTGTTTTCTGAAAGCTTAAGCGTATTGATACAATACAGAAAGTAGCTCCTGAGTCGATTGGCGCCCAGTAAATCAACGGAGTGGCTTTTCAGTATATAAAGTAGTTGTGCAAACTCATTTCGGTAGGTTTTGAATGTGCTTTCACTGTATGCTTTGAGCTGTAGTGTCTCGATTAATTTTTGTAAAGCAGGTTGATTTACTGGATCTATCTGTGCCAGAAGATCCTTCCGCGTCCCTGTAAGATTTGAATTCATACATCTGTATTATTTCCGGTTTTTTTATCGAGCATAATAAGTTGATCGGCTACAATTTCGGTCACATACCGGACTTTTCCTTCTTTATCCTCAAACTGCCGATTTTTTAATTTCCCTTCAATGTAAATCAGGCTATCCTTATGCAAATATTTATTTGCCAGATCGGCTAAACTACGCCACAGCACAATAGTGTGTCAAATGGTATCGGTATGGGGTTGTCCATTGCGATCTGTAAATAGTTCGGTTGTTGCCAGCGATAGCTTTGCTACGCTGATGCCGCCCTCGAGCTGCCGAAATTCAGGCGTATTCCCAAGGTTGCCTATGAGTGTAACTTTGTTTAAACCACGCATCTAGTAAGAATTGAACAGAGGGAGCCATTACCATAGTTGTAAATACAAATACAATAAAATTTGGGACAAAAAGCAAAACCTCCCCCCCGCCAAAATCACAACCCTCCCATAACCTTCCCGTAACATTGGGGTAATATAGCCACCCTACCTTTGGGTCGTCAAAAAACGACACCAAACTATGAAATTTCTTCTAACCGGAATCTGTTTACTTTTCCTCCAGTTCAGCGTCCTTGCCCAGAGCGGCTCCCTCAAAGGGACGATTAAAGACGCCAAAAACAACGAAGCCATCATCGGCGCCACCATTCAACTCGTCGGGGCCAACCCCGTCATCGGCTCGGTCACCGACGTTGAAGGGAACTTCGAAATCAACAAAGTGCCCGCGGGCGTTCACCAACTGCAAATTAGCTACGTTTCCTACGCCACCAAAATCATCGACAACGTGCGGGTGGAGGCCGGAAAAACCACACTGATCAATTCCGCCCTGGCCGAAGACAACAAAACCCTCGCGGAAGTCATCGTAAAAGGCCAGCGCGGCACCAACACAGAGGTCGCCGTCATCACCGAAATCAAGCAGATCGAGCAGGTGGCAGTCGGAATTTCGGCGCAGCAGATCTCCCGCAGCCAGGACCGCGATGCGTCGCAGGTCATCCGCCGGGTGCCGGGCGTTTCCATTCAGGACGACCGCTTTATCATCGTTCGCGGGCTGAACGAACGCTACAACACCGTCATGCTGAACGACGTCATCACACCGTCTACGGAGGTGGATATCAAGGCGTTCTCGTTCGATCTCATTCCGAGTTCGGCCATCGACCGGATGCTGATCTTCAAATCGGGAGCCGCCGAACTGCCGGGCGATTTCGGGGGCGGGATCATCAAAATCTACACCAAAACCATCCCGGACGCCAACAGTTTCTACGCCGGTATTTCAACTTCCTACCGGGGCAACACAACTTTCCAGAATCACAGCTCCTACCAGGGTGGCAAAACCGACTTCCTCGGTTTCGACGACGGCACGCGCCGGTTGCCGTCCAATTTCCCGTCGCAACGCCGGATCAATGCTTTCGGCGCGTCGTCGGAGCCGGTCATCAACAAGTTTAAGTCGCTCTCGCCGTATTTTGCGCTGAACAACAAAATGGTTTCGCCGGATTTGCGGGCGCAACTGGGCTTTAGCCGCCGGTTTTACCTGGGCAGCAAGGAACTGACCACATTTACCAACCTCAATTATACCAACACGCACACGTTTGCCAACGTTGAGCAATACCGGTATTTTTCGGCCGACCCAACCACCGGAAAAAGCGACATTCAATACGCTTACAACGACCAGTTGCTGACCGAAAACACCCGCCTGGGTGTGTTGTCCAACTGGGCGCTGATTCTGAATCCGCGGACGAAAATCGAATTCCGGAACCTGTTCAACCAGTTGGGAACCAAAGAAACAACGCTGCGCGGTGGGTATAATGACAATAACCTGGAGCTGAACAACTATGCGTTCCGCTACGAACAGAAAAGCATTTACACCGGCCAGTTGAATGGCACGCACGAACTGAACGGCCAGAGCCGGTTGCGCTGGACGGGCGGTTTTGGCTATACAAACCGCCAGGAGCCCGATTACCGCCGGTTTACGTCGAGCCGTCCGCAGGGCAGCAGCGAACCGTTTCGCATCGACGTTCCGCAGCAACCCAGCCCGACATTCCAGAATGCCGCCCGGTTTTATTCGAACCTGACGGAATACGTCACCACGGGCCGCGTCGATTACGAATACAAAAAGGCCGCCCCCGCCGATACGGACGACAAACAGGTGCTGAAACTGCGCGCCGGGGTCTACAGCGAATACAAAGACCGGGTGTTCAAGGCGCGGTATTTCGGGATCGTCAACCCGAACAACGTGAGTGCCGAGGTGCTGTCACAGTCGCCGTCGCAGTTCTTCCAGGCGTCCAATCTGTCGGCCAGAGGGTTATATTACAACGAAGGCACGAACACGCAGGATCATTACGACGCCCAGAACCTGATGATGTCGGGCTATGTGGGAGCCTACCTTCCGCTGTCGGCCCGGTTTAACGCCACGCTCGGTTTCCGGGGCGAATACAACCGCCAGCAATTGCAAAGCGTCGTAAACGGCGTGCAGCCGATCCGGGTCGACAACCCGATTTTCAGCCCGCTGCCATCGGTCAATGCGTCGTATAACCTGTCGGACAAGTCGTTGTTCCGGGTGGCGTATAGCATGTCCGTCAACCGGCCGGAGTTCCGCGAGCTGGCGCAGTTTGCCTATTATGACTTTAACTACGACGTGTCGCGCGTTGGGAATCCGAACCTGAAAATTGCCAAAATTCACAACGCCGACGTTCGCTACGAGTTTTATCCGGGCGAGGGCGAGCTGATTTCGGTCGCCGGTTTCTACAAATACTTCATCAACCCTATCGAAGCCAAAATCAACTATTCGGGCAGCGGGGTTTCCTACACCGTCGATAACGCCAACAACGCCTACAGCATGGGCGTCGAACTCGAAGCGCGGAAATCGCTGCGGGGCGTGAGCGGTTCCGGTTTGCTGGACAACATGACGGTTTTGCTGAATGCGGCTTTGATCAAAAGTTCGGTCATCAACTCCTTTGTCGGTCAGGAAAACAACCGGTCGTTGCAGGGGCAGTCGCCGTATCTGGTCAATGCCGGGGTGTATTACACCGATCCGAAGCAGGGCTGGCAGGTCAATGTGCTCTACAACGTGATTGGCCGCCGGATTTTTGCGGTGGGCGACCGGTCGGTGCAGCCGACGATTTACGAAATGCCGCGTAACGTGATCGATTTGACGGTCACCAAAAAAGTGGGCGACCATCTTGAAATCCGGGCCGGTATTCAGGATCTGCTCAACCAGCCGTTCCGCCTGATTCAGGATTCCAACCTGGACAAGAAAATTACGGACAGCGATGATGTGTACCAGCGTTTCAAACGCGGCTCGTACTCGACGGTGGGGATAACCTATAAGTTTTAAGTCAATAACCAATCAATATACACAACCAATTTAAACTCGTATGAAAAAGTTAACAACCTGGATGCTGGCACTGCTGGTAAGCGTGGTTACGCTGGGCACGATGGTTTCCTGTAGCAAAGATGACGAAGACGATGATCTCGGTACGGTTCCGACACCGGGTACATTGACCGAGGTGAGCGGAAATATTACGGCCAATACGACCTGGTCGGCCAAAAACCAGTATCTGTTGAAAAGTTTTGTTTATGTGCAGCCGGGGGTTACGCTGACGATTGAACCGGGTACGGTGATCAAAGGCGATCAGCCATCGAGAGGAACGCTGTTTATTCTGCCGGGTGCTAAAATCATAGCCGACGGAACCAAGGCGTTGCCAATCGTTTTCACATCCAATCAGGCCATCGGTTCGCGCCGGGCGGGCGACTGGGGTGGCGTCGTCATCATGGGGAAAGCCCCTGCCAACAAGAAGGATTTCAAAATTGAAGGCGAAGAAGTTTCAATCGTGCCGGGTGGTACGACGGGCGATGCTGCCGACAATTCCGGGATTCTGCGGTATGTCCGCATCGAGTTTGGTGGCATTGCGTTCCAGACTGACAAAGAAATCAACGGATTGACGCTGGCCGGTGTGGGCAGCGGCACGGTGATCGATTACGTACAGGTTTCCTACAGTGGTGACGACGCCATCGAATGGTTTGGCGGAACCGTCAATGCGAAACACCTGGTGGCTTACCGGACTTTGGACGATGACTTTGATACCGATTATGGCTACAGTGGCATCGTTCAGTACGGTTTGATCCTGCGCGATCCGGCCGTTGCCGATCAGTGTACGTGTTCGGACTCCAACGGTTTTGAGTCGGACAACGACGGAACCGGTTCGGCCGATCTGCCGCAGACGACAGCAAAATTTGGTAACATCAGCGTTTTCATGGGTACGGGTACAGTGAACAGCAAATTCCGCTCGGCTTTCCGGATTCGCCGGAATTCAGCCATCAGCATCTACAACTCGACGGTGGTGGGTGCGTTCCCGAAAGGCGGTCTGGAGCTGGAATCGGATGCCTCACAGAACAACTTCAAAACCGGCAAAAGCGATTACCGTGGTCTGGCTATCGTCAACAGCAAAGCGGTAGTTTCCGGTGATACGGTTATGCTGAAAGCCGCCGATCGTAAAAATATGCTGGGTGCGAAAGAAGCCGATCTGAAATTGCCCGCCAACTTCAACGTGCTGACCGGAAAACCGGGTATTCTGCTGCAAACCGGGTCGCCTTTGCTGACGGGCGGTGCCACGTTGCCAACCGGTCTGGAAGCCACGACCTACATTGGTGCTTTTGGAACGACGGACTGGACCGAAACCTGGACCAACTTCGATCCGCAGAATACGGATTATACCTTGAAGTAACTCTCTCAATTCTTTATATTTGGTGTCGCACGAAAAGGCCGGGGCTTTGCTCCGGCTTTTTTCTTATTTTTACCACCTCCTGCGGAATGAGTTTTCACTATCAAATCTATTGAGGAACTTGTCTATAGACTAATAAGTTAATATCTTGTCTGGTAGTGAGCTAAAACCGACACCTGAAACCGTTTCATACCTGTAACGCAATGATTTCAAAGAAAGCCAAGTATGCCATCAAGGCCCTGAAAGTACTTACCGAAGAATTTGGCAAGGGGCCGATCCTGATTTCGTATATTTCGGCGAAAGAAAATATTCCTAAGAAATTTCTGGAAGCGATTTTACTTGAGTTGCGGAACCACGGTATTTTGCAAAGTCAGAAAGGCAAAGGGGGCGGTTATTTGCTGCGCGTCGATCCCGAACGGGTCAATCTGGCTCAGGTTCTGCGCGTTATCGACGGCCCCATTGCGCCAACGCCCTGCGTTTCCCTCAATTTTTACGTCCGCTGCGACGATTGCAACGACGAAGTGACCTGTGCCATTCGCCCGATTATGGAGCGCGTCCGGGACGCGAACCTGGCGGTCTACGAACAAACCACCCTGTCGGCCTTTGCCCGCCGGGAAGCCGAACACCAGGAAGTGGTGGTGAATCTGGTCGATACGGAAAATAAATAGGTTACGGTTTAAGCCCCTAAATCCCCTGAAGGGGACTTTACGCATCTGGATATTACGGTGTCCAAGTCCCCTTCAGGGGATTTAGGGGCAAGTTTCATTAAGCCGGCTGATGCTCCTTCCGCAGCAGATCATTGACGGTTTTCACTGGATTGAACGTGATCAGCGGCACTTCCACAAAAACCGTATTCCAGTCGGCCATCGCGCCATTCCACAATCCCGGCAATTCCTGCGCTTTCAGTTCCTTGCCATCTTTCGATTTCACGGTATTGAAACCCGTTTGCGGATCGCGGTAAGCGGGCAGGTTGTACTTGTCTCCATCCCGGTTTTTCAGCGCACACACCAGATCGACCGGATTGAAGTGCGTCGCCTGATCGAAAATCTGCTTCTGCCCGGCATTGGTGAGGTCAATCTGCGCCGATTCCACGATTTGCAGCGAAACCGAACCGTCGGCGTTTTTCGCCCAGAACGGTCCTCCGCCGGGTTCGCCCACGTTCTGCACCATGCCACAGGCCCGCAGTGGCCGGTCGAGTTTTTTCCGGAAATACTCCACTTTCTCGTCCTGCAACCAGGTGTCGAAACCGTCGGGTGGGAGAATGCAGAGCGTCGTCCGCAGAAATTCATCGAGTTCGGCCAGGTAGCCTTCGCTGATCATATCGTCGCCGAGGATTTCCTGAAACCGGAAAATCTGCTGCTGAATGTCGAGCAGAATGGCACCCAATACTTTTTTGTAGGTGATGGTCGGCTCTTTCAAAGCATCCGGCACCACGTTGTCGATGTTTTTGATAAACACCACGTCGGCATCGATGTCGTTCAGGTTTTCGATCAGCGCGCCGTGGCCCGCCGGGCGGAACAGCAGCGAACCGTCGGCGTTGCGGAACGGCGTGTTGTCGGGGTTGACCGAGATGGTATCCGTCGATTTTTTCTGTTCCGAAAACGTAATTTCAAACGTAACGCCCAGTTTGGCTTCATACTCCGGCTGCACGCGTTCGATCAGGTCTTCAAACCGGCTGCGGTGTTCGGGCGAAACCGTGAAGTGAATCCGGACACGGCCATTCGAATTGGCGTAGGCCGCCCCTTCGATCAGGTGCTCTTCGACGGGCGTGCGCGGCCCTTCGGGATACCGGTGAAACAGCAGCAGCCCTTTGGGTAAACTGCCGTAATCCAGTCCCTCTTCGGTGAGCAAAGCCGACAGAACGTGGTGATTAGGCTCGCCCGAAACGCCTTTCAAGGCGTCGTAAAAGGCAAAATCGGACAGACGGGCGAAGAATTCCTCTACCGATTTATCGGTTTTGCCTTCCAGCCCGGCAAACAGCGACTTGAACATCCGCGTGGCTGCTCCCGATGCCGGCACAAATTTCAGCAGCGACAGTGCCGGGGCTTTCTGGTCGAAGCCCGCCACGATGCCGGGCAGTGCCTGCTCATCGACGCGGATCAGACCATCGCCCACCGTGGCCGCTTTGATGACGGGCAGATACGGGAAGTTATCGACGAAATGCTGGATCTGTTCTTCAACCTGCTCGAGCGTAGCGCCCTGCGCCAGAATCTGATGCTGATCTACTTCAGTGAATTGCATAGAATAATTCGGTATAGAGATGCGGTTGTTGTACGAATGGCAAATACGGGAATTTGTGGGTTTCAATCAAGGCGTAAAAAAGTAAAAGATCAGACGGTTTGCAAATGGGTTGATGCGTTACTATTCACCGGATTAATCCAGGCCTGGGCTATTTTGCATGAAGAGGAACTATTGGCTAATTTTGAGAACCTGCGGTCCAATCCGGCTACATGGCAGAAAATAAAACCGCTCGATTGATATGTTACATTACATAACGAATATAGTCAGCATAGCGGATGACTACACCGTTGTCTGCCGTTTCAATAGCGGAGAAAACCGTCAGATTGCGCTAAAACCATTGCTGGAACAGTTGGATAAAACACCTGAGATTCAACAGCTCTGGAATACGAGCTACTTCCAGAAAGTTTCGCTGGACAGCTATGGAACGTTGACCTGGGATAACGGAGCTGATTTCTGTCCTGATGTTCTTTATAACCATTCTGTACCGGTTTAATTTAGATTCCCCAACTCGCCAGACTCTCTTCTTCTTTCTCCCGCATTCGTTTCCCTTCCTCGTCGGTTTTGTCACCGTAGCCGCAGAGGTGCAGCAAACCGTGCGCCAGCACCCGCCGAAGTTCCTGTTCCTCCGGAATCGTCAGTTGCCGGGCGTTGTCGCGGACGCGGTCGATGCTGACGAAAATGTCACCTTCCAGCCGGTTTTCTTCTTCTGAATTGTCAAAGGTGATGATGTCGGTGTAGTAATCGTGCTCCAGATACTCGCGGTTCACCTGGAGCAGATACTCGTCGGAGCAAAAAATGTAATTCAACTCACCAACGCTGAACCCTTCTTTCAACGCCAGCTTGGTGAGCCACTGCCGGGTCGGTATTTTCCGGGAAAGCGTAAAGGGAATGTCTTCCGTAAAGAATCGAATCATACCGCAAAGATAGCCAGTCGCGGGTCTATATTTTGACGAAAATTTTATGTCGGTAGAGAATGTACAGGAACGTCCAGACCAGTGCGAGCGCACCCAGCGCGTTCAGCGATTCGTGAAACGGTTCGGGCGTATGCCGGTAAAACCCTTCAAATAAGAGTTTAGAGGTGTGGTTAAAATCTATAAACCGGTATGCCAGGTAAACGACCAGCGAATTCATCCCAATCACCTTGAAGAAAAAGGACCATTTCCGGAAGCCCAGCACGTCGATAATGCCGTAGAAAAGTGCCAGAAACAGCGCGCCCATCCCGGCCGTAACCAGAATAAAAGAGCTGGTCCACAAGTGCTTGTTGATCGGGAAATGAATGCCCCAGAGCAGACCGGCTCCGATGGTGTACAGGCCGGGCGCCACGAGGTAGGTCAGTTTCGTCCGGTCGGATCGATCCGATTGCAGCCACTCCCCGGCTACGGTTCCCAATACCGCCAGACAAAGTGCCGGGAACTGTGTCAGCAGGGCCAGTTCGTCGTAGGTTTTCTGGAGTAACCGACCCGGCATAAACGTCCGGTCGAACCAGCCGACCAGATTGCCCTCAAACGAAAGATCCCCACTGCCGAAGCCGGGAACCGGGATCAAAAACAAGGCGGCATAGTAAGCCAGCAGAATACCGGCCACGGCATAGAGCCGTTGTTTCCAGGAAAAGTTCAGGAACAAAACCGTGGCAACCAGCGTGGCCAGACCAATGCGGCCCAAAACCGTCCCGTACCGGATGTGCGCCGGATCGAAAATATCCAGCGGAATGTTTTTGTCGAGAATACCCAGCAGGTAAAGAATGACGAACCGGCGAAACGCCTTTCGGTATAAAACGGGCTTTTCGATGCCTTTGGCTACGGCCGTTTGCAAAGAAAAAGAAAGCGAAACCCCGGAGAGAAACAGGAACAGCGGGAAGATAAAGTCGTAAAACGTAAACCCGTTCCAGGCTGGATGCGTCAGTTGGTCGCCCATCCAGTCGACCCAGCCTAAGCCGGTTTTTCCATTGAGCCGTTCGATGAACGCGCCCCCACCCGCAATCAGCAGCATATCGAACCCGCGGAGGGCATCGATGGAGAGCAATCGTTTGGCTTTAACAGCCACCACTTCCTGGGTCTGCAGGGGCACAGAACCGGCATTGACATCGGAGACCATACGGGTAGGGAATCGTTTGATTCAAAAGGAGATAAGGGGGCTGGTATACTGATTGGAAGGAGAGAATCAGAAGCTATTTCGCCTATTCGATCAAACAAGCCACAAAGAAACCCAGTCTTTCAAATTGAGCATAAACCTGCAAGGTCTCAAAGACCTTACAGGTTTTCAATCCCATTTTAGCAAAAGTCTTTCAAATTGAACACAAACCTGCAAGGTCTTTAAGACCTTACAGGTTTTCAGTCTCACACAATCTTCAATTTAGCAAAACTCAGCAGCAACGTCTTTTCGCCGGCGGTTTCAAATTTGATGATCGCTTTCCGGTCGTTGCCGTTCTGATCGATTTTCTGAACCAGCCCGAAGCCGAATTTGAGGTGTTCGACGCGCATGCCTTCCGCCAGTTTCGACGTATCGCTGGGCGTGAAATCGGTGGATGGAACGTGGGCTACCGCCGGTTGCGGAGCTTGTTGCTTAGCGGTTTTCTGGGCCAGGCTCCGCACAAAACTCATCGAACCGCCAGCCGGTGTTTCCCGTTTGGATTCCTGGCTTTCTTCGCGTTCCGCTTTGCGGGTTTTGGCCACTTTCAGGAAGGCAGGGTCGATTTCCATCAAAAACCGGCTGGGTTCGCAGACTTTCAGCCGCCCATAATGATACCGGGATTCGGCGTAGGAAACCGTCAGTTTTTTCTCGGCGCGTGTGATGGCCACGTAAAACAGCCGTCGTTCTTCTTCCAGATCCGCCCGGCTTTCGAGCATCATCTGCGAGGGAAACAGGTCTTCCTCCAATCCCACGATATACACATTCCGAAACTCCAGTCCTTTGGCACCGTGGATGGTCATCAGGGTCACCTTGTCGTTGTCGCCGTCGTCGTCTTTTTCGTCGGCGCTGGTCAGCAACGAAACCACCTGCAAAAAGGCGCTCAGGCTCTTGTCGTCGTTGTCCGGATTGTCGACAAATTCCTTGATCGAGTTCAACAACGCCTGTACGTTTTCGTAGCGCGACAACCCTTCGACGGTTTTGTCGTCGTATAACTCTTTCAGAATCCCGGACGTTTTGGCCACGTGCGCGGCCACATCATACGCATCCTTCTTGTCGAGCAGCAATTGGTAGCTCTTGATCAGATCGGCGAAGGCTTCGATCGCAATCCCGGCCCGTCCGGCAACGTATTTGTTGACATTGCTCACCACTTCCCAGATCGGCACCTGGTTTTCCGAAGCAACCACCGCAATTTTTGCTACGGTGGTGTCGCCAATCCCGCGTTTGGGCAGGTTGATGATCCGCTTAAACGCTTCTTCGTCGCTCTGGTTGACCGTAAAACGCAGGTATGCCAGCAAGTCCTTGATTTCTTTCCGCTGGTAGAACGACAGGCCGCCGATGATCCGGTATTTGATGTTCAGGCGACGGAGAGCTTCTTCAAACGCCCGCGACTGTGCGTTGGTGCGGTAGAGAATGGCAAAATCCGTGTTGTGCAGGCCGTCCTGCATCTTGGCTTCGAAGAGCGACGTAGCAATCAGGCGGCCTTCCTCGTTGTCGGAAGCGGCTTTGATGACGTCGATCAGCGTGCCGTCTTCGTTGTCGGTAAAAACGCTTTTGCGCAACTGCGCCCGGTTTCGGGCGATGATCGAATTGGCCGCGTTGACGATGGTTTTGGTCGAGCGGTAATTCTGCTCCAGCTTGATCGTGCGAACGTCGGGGAAATCTTTCTCAAAATTCAGAATATTCTCAATGTTGGCACCCCGGAACGCGTAAATGCTCTGCGCATCGTCGCCAACGACGCAGATATTCTGGTTAACCGCCGATAATTTCCGGGTGATGAGGTACTGCGACACGTTCGTATCCTGAAACTCATCGACCAGAACGTGTTTGAATTTATGCTGGTATTTGTTCAGAATGTCGAGGTGATCGCGGAACAGCACGTTCGTGTTGAACAGCAGATCGTCGAAATCCATGGCGTTGGCCTGAAAACAACGCATGGTGTAGGCTTTGTAGATCCGGCCGATTTCGGGCATCCGGGCGGCTGCATCGTCCGTCTGAATCAGCGGATTGGCCAGGTAATCCGCCGGACCGACGAGCCGGTTTTTGGCCCCCGAAATCCGCGAAAAGACGACATTGGCGCGATAAATTTTATCGTCCAGCCCAAATTCCTTGATGATGCTTCGCAGCAACGATTTAGAATCGTCGGTATCGTAAATGGAAAAGTTGCTGGTAAAACCCAGAGCCTTCGCTTCGATCCGCAGAATTTTGGCAAAAACGGAGTGAAAAGTCCCCATCCAGATGTTGCGGGCTTCCGTACCGACCACACTCTCGATCCGGTGACGCATTTCACCGGCGGCTTTGTTGGTAAAGGTCAGCGACAAAATCCGGAACGGATCGACGCCTTTTTCAATCAGATGCGAAATCCGGTAGGTCAGCACGCGGGTTTTCCCCGATCCCGCACCAGCTATAATAATCAGCGGGCCATCGCCATGCAGCACGGCCTGCCGCTGAGGTTCATTTAAGGTTGAAATATAATCCGTCATCAACTGCGCTCCGCTTCAGGTTTAATCGTCTTGAAATAACAATCAAAACTACTAAAAAAGTTGCGGATGACCGGATGTACGCCCGGACTAAAGTCCGGAGGTACGTCCGTGGTACGTTAAGCGGCCAGACTCAACAACGCCGTTTGCTGCCCGTTGATGTGATGCAGCAATTCACCGGCGGGGAAGGTTTCCGTAAAATTCCGGTCGGCATAGCTGAATTGAATCTGCCGGTTGGGTGCCACCACAAACAAGGCCGGGTAGGGGACGTCTTCGGTAATTCCGGCAATCAGGTTCCAGACCTGATCTTCGGTTGAATAAACGCCGAATTTGGCAGCAATCTGATTATCAACATCCTGCGCAATCGTGAACGGCAGATCGTGTTGCTCGACCAGCGTTTGCAGGGATTCGAGAGAATCCGGCGACAGCACCAGCAACGTACCGCCGTTCTCCTGAATATGGGCGTAAAGTCGGGTTAGTTTTTGCAGATACCGGTTGCCGTAGCCATTCCATCCGGCACTGTAAAAAGCAATGACCAGCGGGCCGGTTTGCAGCCAGTCGTGTAAATGAACGGTTTTGGAATAGTCCGTTTGCCAGGTGATGTATTGCCCAATGGCCTGCTGGCGATGAACGCCAAACAGCGGGGCTTTTTCACCCGTTTTCAAGGGAGAAATGGGCGTTAATTTCCGAAATACTTGTGGAATGGAATACAAGTCAGAGTCTTCGAGGATAGAATCAAAAAAAGCTACCATTTTGTTAGTAAGTTTATAGACTATCTAGATTTTTGGATCGACTAAAAAATCGACGTGGCAAGTTGGTTGAACCGATGGGTGACCGGTTGTCAAGTTGACTGCTTTGTCGGGTAAGAATTGAATACGGGGGAGGGAGATGAGTGCTAGGTGCTAGCAGCACATTCGGAATCGCTGACAACAACAACACACCCTGACTTTTTGCAGTGGGAGAACCCGTTCAAACGGGCGGGTGGCGGTTTTTTGTGCAGAAGCAGACATTAGTATACTTTGTCAATAGATTATATGCAAATGTAAGCAACAGAATTCATTCCCTCCAAATTTTCCGGTTAAATTTTTAGGAAACGGTTACAGAACTTCAACGGGCCGGTTCATATCCGGGCGGTTAGGCGAAGGTTGTTCAGGTTCAACAGGATGCAGATTCGGGGGTGCCGGTTTTTCGTCGACCGGCCGAAGCTTGCGGGCGATAAACACACTCGCGAAAATAGCCGCCATTGCCAGATAGCCGACCCACGAATAGTGAATCAACTGACCGCCCGCTGTTTTGGTAACGATCAACCCGGCCCCGTAGGTGGCCAGCGCCTGCGCCAGCAGTTGCACTGACGAGTTCATGCTCATGAAACCGCCCCGTTGCTGCGGCAACACGACCGACGAAACCATCGCCTGAGTCGGGATAAACCGGCCATTGGAAAAAATGAAAAACAGCGCGTTGACGGACAGAATATAAGTCAGACTGGACGGCTGCATGGACGTCAGCAGAAACATCGGGATCATCGACAACAGCGCAAACGTGACGAAAACCGGGTATTTACCGCGTCGGTCGGCCAGACGCCCGACGATGGGAGCTGTAAAAATGGTGACCAGACCGCCCACGAAATAGATCAGGTATAAATGGTCTTCGCCCAACCCGACGTTGGCGACCAGAAACGGCGACAGCAGCGGAATGATGCTGAAGTGTCCCAGCATGATGGTGGTTGTTAGCCACAACGCCCGCATCTGGTTCGGATTGCGCACAATGGTAGTGATCACCTCCAGCGGATTAAACCGGTTGCCATTCCGTTGTAAATGCCCATCGAGACGGGGAATGAACTTGATAATCAGGCCGATCACGATGACGCCCAAACCGCCAATGGCCAGAAACGGTGCGTGCCAGCTAATTTTCGTTGCCAGATACAACCCGATTGGAACCCCCGCGACAGAGGCCACCGAAAACGCCGTCATGATGACGGACATTGCCTGCGCCCGTCGCTCGTAGGGAACCACATCGGCCACAATCGAAAACACCTGTGCGCCCAGCACGCCCCCGAATAAACCGGCGGTTGTGCGGGCTACAATCAATAAACCGAATGTTGGGGCGAGTCCGCAGGCGATGGTGCCGATTACAAAGCCGATGTAGGCCGTTAACACCACTTTTTTCCGATCGAAACGATCGACGAAAAACGCGGCCAGAAAACCGGAAATACCGGCACTAAGGCTATAAGCGGAGACGATGAAGCTGAACTCCTGCGGATTCAGGCCGAAATGCCGCATCAAATGCGGGCCCATCGGCATCATGATGATGAAGTCGACAATGTGCGTGAAGTTGATGCACGCAAGAACAAAAAGCAGTAATTTTTCCTGACGGGACATGTGTGTTCAAGATGTGAGAAGATAGACAAGAGATAAAAGAACAAAAAACCGTATGGTCTCTTGTCTTTGCTCTCATTTCTCTACTCTATGATGTGGATTTGTTGTTTACTTTTACTCAGTTACTAACTTGTCAATCAATCGGTTAAAGTCTTCGACGAACTCGTCATAGTATTTGCCGGTTCCCGGTCCGGTAAAACCGGTGTGGATCTGGCGGACGGTTCCTTTTTTATCAATGACAATCATGGTCGGGAAACCCACCACCTGATTCAGCATCGGCAGGGTTTTCGACGCTTCGGCTTTGACGCTTGTTCCGGCCAAAACCACCGGATAATCAATCTTGAAGCGGGCAATCATGCGTTTCAGCATCGGTGCCGATTCCGTCAGATCCGCCGATTTTTCGTAGGCCAGCCCCACAATCTCGACGCCCCGGTTTTTGTTCTTTTTGTACCACGGACTCAGAAAATTGGTTTCGTCCATGCAGTTCGGACACCAGGAACCCAGAATCTGAACCACTACAACTTTGTTTTTAAACCGGGCGTCCGTCAGCGAAACCGGCTTGCCATTCACATCCGGAAACGTGAAGGCAATGGTTTTATAGCCCGGTTTCAGATACGTCAGCGTGGTGGCATCCGGCAGTTTGGCTTTCGGATCGAATCGCGCCGTCCAGCTTTCATACCCGCTTTCGCCCGACCAGAAACCGCCTTCCAGCGTATTATCGGGCTTGCGCCGGGCCTTGAACAGGTACAAATGCGTTCCGTCGAAGGTAGAAAGCAGCAGGCTGTCGCCCACCACATTGCCTTCCAGGAAGCGGTAATCGCCCGTCGTCGTCAAAAAAGTACCCGTCAGCTTGCTGCCTTTCTGGTCGAAAATACCAACCGAAACCGTCGAATCCGTCCCGGACCGGAAGGTTGTTGCCCAGGTGCCGGTTACGTTAATTTTGGGCGTCTGCGTACCCGGGGTAAACCGGTAGGTCAAACCGTGCCGGGCGCTAAACGGCAGCGAGGTGTAATTTTGCCCCGTCCGTCGGCGACGCCAGAGACCACGCAAGGTATTGCCGTCCACTTTCGCCCGGATTTCGGCTTCAAAAATAGCAAGGGTCAACCGTACCGAATCGCCTTTGACCGTCACGTTATCGAAGGCAAGACGTTCCGCTCCATTGCGGACAAAAGCCGTATAGGTTGCTCCGGTTTGATTGACTTCCAGCCCGAACGGGAGTTCACCACCCTTGCTCTGTAAAACCGCCCGCCAGATACCGGTTTTTAGTTTTGAATCCGATTGAGATACGCCGGAGAAAGGAATCCAGAAGAGAGTTGCCAGCAGCAACGCAACGTTTTTTTTCATAGAATAAAAAATAGCAGATCCAGTTCTCTTCGGGGTAGAAATAGGGGCGGTTTTGTTAAGTTTGTAACGGATGAAGATTTTGTTTTAGTTCCGAAAAGGTTTTTTGAAACGACCGGTAAGTCGGAATTCCTACAAAATGGACCAGAAATCTTCTGCGGATTGCACGTTCATGCTGGTTTATAGGAAGTTTTACAAGGACAATGACAGCGACTAATTACCACGAACCGGTATTGCTTCAGGCTTGCGTAGAAGGGTTAAATCTGAAACCCGGCGGCACGTACGTCGACGTGACGTTTGGGGGCGGAGGCCATTCCCGCGAAATTTTACGACAATTACCGTCCGGGCCGGATTCGCCGGGCCGCCTGATCGTTTTTGATCAGGACCCCGATGCGCGCGCCAATGCGGACGCCATCGACGACCCGCGGCTGACCTTTGTGGCGGCCAATTTTCGGCATTTGAAGCGGTATTTACGACTTTATAAAATCGATCAGGTCGACGGTATTCTGGCGGATTTAGGCATTTCGTCGCACCAGATCGACACGCCCGAACGCGGTTTTTCTACCCGTTTCGATGCGGATCTGGACATGCGGATGAGCCAGTCGGGCGAGCTGACGGCCCGTAAAGTGATCAATGAGTATCCGGAGGACCAGTTGCATAAAATTTTCGGCATGTATGGCGAAGTGACCAACGCCAAAACCCTGGCCGGCGTTATTGCCGCCAACCGGGTGAACCGGCCGCTGGAAACGATCAACGACCTGAAAACCGTCTTGCAGCGGTATGCGCCACGGGGGCGGGAGTACAAGTATTTCGCTCAGGCTTTTCAGGCGCTGCGCATTGAAGTGAATCAGGAACTGGTGACGCTGGAAGAGTTTCTGATGCAGGTGCCGGAGGTACTGGCACCGGGCGGACGGCTGGTGGTGATGGCATATCATTCGCTGGAAGACCGGCTGGTGAAAAACTTCATTAAGTCGGGCAATTTCCGGGGTGATATTGAGAAGGATTTATACGGCAACGAGATCAAACCGCTCCAGTCCGTCACGCGCAAACCGATTGAAGCGTCGGCGGAGGAAGTGGCCCGGAATCCGCGGGCGAGGAGTGCGAAGTTGCGGATTGCGGAGAAACGCCCCTAAATCCCCTAAAGGGGAATTTTTGCATCTAGATTAATCTGCGTCCAAGTCCCCTTTAGGGGATTTAGGGGCGATAAACGAGAAACCGGTACGATAACAAGTTGCTCAACGATAATGGCACAGAATACCTACAAACATCCGCCAAAAGCACCGATCGTGAAGAAAAAACGAGAAAACCGGCTTTTAAACTACCTGAACAATACCATCGGTTTTGAGCGGCTTTTCGGAGAAGATAATGCCTGGCCGATCAAGCATTTCGACCGCATCATGTGGATTTCGTTCCTGCTGATTCTGTACATCGGCTTCAACCACAACGCCGAGCGGCTGGTGCGGAATATTCAGCGGGTGAAAGCCGTGGTCGATGAGAAACGGGCGAAATACATGACCCTGCAAGCCGACTTCAAGAAAAGCAGCAAGCAATCCGAAATCAGCAAACAGGTGATTGCTACCGGACTGACGGAACCCGTCACCCCGCCATTAAAAATCGTTGTTAAACCGGAAGAGCCGCAGCCATGAACGTTAAAAAAGCCATTCTCCGCCGGGCTACCCTGGCCTCTGTGGCCATTTGTCTGTTTGCCCTGGCGATCATCGGGCAACTGATTTATGTTCAGTTTTTCCAGAAACTGGACGGGCGAATGTGGAAAGATCGCATTACGCAATTCCACATCAAAAAAGACACCCTGCGGGCCACGCGGGGCAATATTTATTCGCGCAACGAAGACCCGCTGGCGATCTCACTGCCCTATTATTACGTCGGGATCGACCCCCGCGTTGCCAAAGCCGACTCGTTTGACAAGAAAGTCGACTCGCTCGCCATGCTGTTGTCGCAGAAATTCGGGGAGCGTTCGCGGAATGAATACGCCTACATGATCCGGAAAGCCCGGGAAAATGAACGGCAATACCTGTTGCTCAGTCGAAAAAAAATCACTTACCAGGAGCGGCTGGCCATGCAGAAATGGCCCTTTTTCCGTCGTGATCGCTCGAAAAGTGGTTTGGGTGGCGGCAAATTTGACCCGGTTTACCAGCGATATCACCCCTATGGGCGAATGGCCCTGCGGACGGTTGGTTACCTGAATCCGGAAACCGCCAAAGGATTGGTTGGGCTGGAAACCAGTTTTCAGAAAGAGCTGGCGGGGAAAGACGGCGTTGGCCTGGTCGAATCTCTGTCGGGTGGGGTGCGCATGCCGATTGAAGACGGGTCGGACATCAAGCCGGAACCGGGTATGGACGTGTATACGACCTTGGATGTCAATTTTCAGGACATGGCCGAAACCGCATTGCTGCACGGACTGGAAAAATACGAGGCCGAACGGGGCTGTTTGATTGTGATGGAAGTGGAAACCGGCGAAATCCGGGCGATGGCGAACCTGACGCTGAAAGATGGTAAGTATGTCGAAAACTTTAATCATGCGCTGGCGGGTGGGGGTGATCCCGGTTCTACCTTCAAACTTCCAACCTTCGTGGCACTGCTGGAAGAAAAACTGATCCGGCCCGAACAGATGGTCCACACGGGCGGTGGCGTCATCACCTACCGGGGTCGTCGGATTTCGGATGCCAAACGGAGCGGCCACGGGAGCATTACGGCTGCTCAGGTTTTCGAAAAGTCGTCGAACGTCGGCGTCCACCTGCTGATGAGCAGCAGCAACATGTATAATCATCCGGACACGTATTGCCGCTACATGCGCCGTTTCAAACTGGACAAACCCAGTGGACTTCGGCTGATTGGCGAAACCATGCCGGTGATTCCCAATCCGCAGTCGCCGGGCTGGAGCAAACTGTCGCTGAACTCGATGGCGATTGGCTATGAACTGAAACTGACGCCCTTGCAAATGCTGACGTTTTACAACGCCATTGCCAACGACGGCAAGTGGGTACAGCCGATGCTGGTCAAGCAGGTTCGCCGGGCCAATGAAGTGGTGAAAGATTATGAACCGTATGTGGCTCAGGAACCGATTTGCTCTCAAACGACCATCCGGCAGGTGAAAAAGATGCTCGAAGGCGTTGTGGAACGCGGGACGGCCAAGAAGAGCCAGAGTCCGTATTACCGCTTTGCGGGCAAAACCGGTACGGCCCAGAAGCTCATCAACGGACGGTATCAGGTGGGGAAATACCTGACCTCATTCATCGGGTATTTCCCGGCCGAAAAACCGAAATACAGCATTGCTGTCATCATCGATACGCCCCACGGTGCCAACATCGACCTGCTATATGGGGGTAGTGTGTCAGCACCAGTTTTTCGCGAAATTGCTGACCGGATTTATGCGTACGATGTCCAGATGCACCGACCTGTCGCCATTGCTTCCAAAACTATTCGTCAGTCCGGAAAAGGCATTAAGGCCGGTTTTGCCGACGATATTCGGACCATCAGTACGGAATTGAATATGGATGCCAAACCCGACGCTGACGGTTGGGTGACCACCGAAACACAGGGTTCAAGAACACAGTGGGTGAGCCAGACTACTCAAAATAAGGTTCCTGATTTGCGTGGCATGACGCTGCGGGATGCCTTACATTTGCTCGAAAACCGGGGCTTTCGGGTGCGTTTTGAAGGCTACGGCAAAGTGATCGACCAATCGGTGCCACCGGGCGATCCGCTGCCGAATCCGCGAAAAATCTCGCTGACCCTGCGGCAGAGTGCGCGACCGGATACGCTGGTGGTGGCCGTTAACAAAAAAAATCAATCCGGAAGATAACCGCCCGGCGAACTGTCTTCGCCACGTTCTTATGCAGTTAACCACCCTATTATATAAAGTACCTTTGCAATCGACGTCCGGGAATATGAACGTCGAGGTCAGTAAATTGACGATGGATTCGCGGCAGGCAGCTCCCGGCGGTTTATTTGCCGCCATTCGCGGGACGCAGACCGACGGCCACCGGTTTATCGAAAATGCCGCGGAACAGGGCGTTTCGGTCATCCTTTGCGAAGAGATGCCCGAAAACCGGTCCGAGCAGGTAGCCTACGTCCAGGTTCAGGATAGTAATTATGCATTGGGGCTGATTGCGGCTAATTTCTACGATCATCCGTCTAAAAAGATGAAACTCGTTGGGGTGACAGGGACCAACGGCAAAACCTCGACGGCGACGCTGTTGTTCCGGCTTTTCCAGCGACGCGGCTACCGGTCGGGCCTGCTCTCGACGGTTCAAAATCAGATCGACGAGACGGTTATTCCGGCAACGCACACCACGCCCGATACCATTGCTTTAAACGAACTGCTGGTGCAAATGACCCAGCGCGGTTGTACGCACTGTTTCATGGAAGTGAGTTCGCACGCGATGGTACAGCAGCGGGTGGCGGGTTTGCATTTTGCCGGGGGTATTTTTACGAACATTACCCACGATCACCTCGATTTTCACGAGACGTTCGATAATTATATCAAGGCCAAAAAAAGCTTCTTCGACCAATTGCCCGCGTCGGCTTTTGCACTCACCAATCTGGACGACAAACGGGGGCTGGTGATGCTTCAGAATACCCGCGCCCGGAAGGAAAGCTATTCACTGCAAACGCTGGGGTCGTTCAAAGGCCGGATTCTGTCGGAAGGTTTGTTCGGGATGCAAATGGAGGTCGATGGCCGGGAGGTATGGTTTAAACTGACGGGGCGTTTCAATGCCTATAACCTGCTGGCGGTGTATGGAGCGGCTGTTTTGCTGGGCGAAGACCCTGAGGAATCGCTAACGCAGCTTTCAGATCTGCCCAGCCCGCCGGGCCGGTTTGAGATGGTGATTTCCAATGCAAAAATCGTCGGTATTGTCGATTACGCCCACACGCCGGATGCGCTGCAAAATGTGCTGGAAACCATTGCGGGCTTGCGGCAGGGCAACGAACAGGTGATTACTGTGGTAGGCTGTGGTGGAAACCGCGATGCCGCCAAGCGTCCGATTATGGCCGAAATTGCCTGTAAATTCAGTGATCGGGTCATTCTGACGTCCGACAATCCACGCAACGAAGACCCGATGGCCATTCTGGAACAGATGCAGGCTGGCGTGCCACCGCTTCATTTCAAGAAAACCCAAACCATTGTGGATCGTCGCGAAGCCATTTACCGGGCGGTTGAACTGGCGCAGCCCAACGATGTGATTTTAATTGCCGGAAAAGGCCATGAAACGTACCAGGAAATAAAGGGCGTTAAATACGATTTCGACGACCGCAAGATTTTGCGTGAAGCGTTTCAACAATCATGATTGAATGGGTTACATGGTTTTGATGGCTGAGTGGCTTTAATGGTTAGATGGTTATTACTCGCGCGAAACCATCCAACCATTAATAACCATCTAACCATCTGACCATCAATTCCATTCCGCTATTCAACCATTCAGACTGTATGCTTTATTACCTTTTCACGTACCTCGATCAGCAATTCAATTTCCCCGGTGCCGGAGTTTTTCAATACCTATCGTTTCGGGCGGGGGCTGCCATTACGCTGTCGCTGATGATTGCCGCCGTGTATGGGCGGCAGATTATCGATCGGCTCCGGAAACTGCAAATTGGCGAAGAAATCCGGGATTTGGGGCTGGAGGGGCAAATGCAGAAACGCGGGACGCCAACGATGGGCGGTTTTATCATTTTGGCATCGCTGGTTTTTCCAACCCTGCTGTTTGCCAAACTGACGAATGTCTACATCGTTTTGCTGCTGGTTTCCACCGTCTGGACCGGTCTGATCGGGTTTATTGACGATTACATCAAAGTATTCAAAAAAAATAAAGAAGGTTTACAGGGGAAGTTCAAGGTCGTCGGGCAGGTTGGGCTGGGGCTAATCGTTGGGCTAACGCTCTATTTTAACGAGCATGTGAAAATCCGGGTCTACAAACCAGGTCTGATCAGCACGTCGATTGGTCAGGTGGAATACGGAGCCTATCAGGACATCAAATCCATGTCGACAACGGTTCCGTTTTTGAAGAATAACGACTTCAATTACACGTCTTTACTGCCCGATTTCATTCCGGACGAATACACCTGGATTCTGTATGTCGCCATCGTGATCTTTATTGTCACGGCGGTTTCCAACGGGGCCAACATTACCGACGGCATCGATGGTCTGGCGGCTGGCACCTCGGTGATCATCGGCCTGACGCTGGGTGTCTTTGCGTATCTGTCGAACAACAAACCGTTTTCGCAATACCTGAGCATTATGTACATCCCGAATTCGGGGGAGATGGTTATTTTCTGCGCGGCTTTTGTGGGGGCCTGCATCGGTTTTTTGTGGTACAATTCCTACCCGGCCCAGGTGTTCATGGGCGACACGGGGAGTTTGATGCTGGGCAGTATCATCGCCGTGCTGGCACTGGCGACCCGGAAAGAACTGCTGATTCCGATTGTTTGCGGCATTTTTCTGGTTGAACTCGTGTCGGTGATCATGCAGGTCAGTTATTTCCGGTACACCAAGCGGAGGTATGGCGAGGGGCGCCGGATCTTCCTGATGTCGCCGTTGCACCACCATTTTCAGAAAAAAGGCTATCACGAAGCCAAAATTGTGACCCGGTTCTGGATCGTTGCCATCATTTTAGCGGTTATCAGTTTGGTGACTTTGAAGCTCCGTTAACGTCAGAGTAGTTGTAAATCTTCCACCATCTGACGAAATTGAACCATGACCGAGAAAGAACGCCTTGATCAACTGGAACCTTTGGTAGCCGAAATCGCCCTCAAGCAGGACCGCATGCTGGGGCAGATCGGTATGATCGTAGACCAGGTTTCCCTGCATACCGTGCGGCTGGACGATCTGACCCGACGGGTCACCAGTACCGAAAAGAAAATTGACACATTGGCCAGCGGGCTGGCCAATGTGACTATTGACCTTAATGAAACGCGGCAGGAAATACGAAACCGTCTCGACCAGGTTGACCAGCGATTTGATAAGATTGACCAGCGGTTTGATAAGATTGATCAGCGGTTTGATAAACTAGAAACCCAGATGGAGAAAATGGATCAAACGCAGGGTTTGATTTTAATGCTGCTGAAAGAGCACCTGAAGTAAGCAGAAAAACGTAAGAGCGGAAGGAACGAGCGTCGAATGGGTAGGGTAGTATAGATGTCTTCCCTCCCGACGCTCGTTCCTTCTGCTTTTTCTTAATATTCTGTTGTAATTCAGAAATATAGACTCTATATTTGCACTCCCGTTTTTGGACGGGGCTTTTCATGTATAGCGCAAGTATTTGTCTATCAATATATAATCTCCCATAAACAAGTGGATACGTTAAGCTACAAGACCATTTCGGCCAACAAAGCGACGGCGCAGAAAGACTGGGTGGTCATTGACGCGGAAAACCAGGTGTTAGGTCGGCTGGCTAGCCAGGCGGCAAAAATCATCCGTGGCAAGAACAAGGCCAATTTTACGCCCAACGTTGATTGCGGTGACAATGTCATCATCATCAATGCCGAAAAAATCAAACTTACCGGTAAGAAAATGACCGATAAGGTATACGTTCGTCACACGGGCTATCCCGGTGGTCAGCGTTTCCGGACACCCCGCGAAATGATGTCGAAAAATCCGGCTTTCATTCTGGAGCACGCCATCAAAGGGATGTTGCCAAAAAACCGCCTGGGCAGCCGGTTGTTCACCAACCTGTATGTCTATGCCGGTGAAAAACACCCCCACGCGTCGCAGCAACCGAAAGAAGTTAAACTGGAATATTAATAACTAGAGAATAGACAGTAGACAAGAGATAAAAGAATACAAGCGTTAATCTCTTCTCTCTCGTCTTCCGTCTCACATCTTAAACAATGGAACGAATCAACGCATTAGGTCGCCGGAAAACAGCCGTGTCGCGCGTATACCTGTCGATAGGTACGGGCAGCATCGTTATCAACGGCAGAGATTACAAAAACTATTTCCCTACGGAAGTTCTGCAAATCGTTCTGAAGCAGCCGCTGGCAACCATCAATGCTCCGGAAGGCTACGACGTGAAAGTAAACGTTCGCGGTGGTGGTATTTCCGGTCAGGCAGAAGCAACCCGGATGGGGATTGCCCGTGCGTTGTGTGAGATCAACCCCGAGTTTCGGCCGGCTCTGAAAAAAGAAGGCTTCCTGACTCGTGACTCGCGCATGGTAGAACGGAAAAAATACGGTCGCGCCAAGGCTCGTCGGCGGTTCCAGTTCTCGAAACGTTAATAGTTTTCGTCCAGACCACACTTGCCTGATGCCGATGTGTGGTGCTGCGTAATCACAATTTTTATTATTCATTCTTATTTTAAAATGGCACAAGTAGAGTACAAAGATCTTCTGGATGCAGGTGTGCATTTTGGCCACCTTACCCGGAAATGGGACCCCCGTATGGCACCGTATATCTTCATGGAGAAAAACGGTATCCATATTATTGACCTGAACAAGACGCTGGCGTCGATCGACGAAGCCGCGGCTGCGATGAAAGGCATCGTTCGTTCTGGTCGCAAGGTAATGTTTGTTGCCACCAAGAAACAAGCGCAGGAAATTGTCACGGAAGAGGCTCGTCGGTTGAAAATGCCGTACGTAACCGACCGTTGGCTGGGTGGTATGCTGACCAACTTTGCCACGATCCGCAAGTCATTGAAGAAGATGCAGGGCATCGAAAAAATGATGAAGGACGAGGCAACATACAAAAGTCTCGCGAAACGCGAACGGTTGACAGTATACCGTGAGAAAGAGAAACTGGAGCGTGTGTTGGGCGGTATTGCCGACCTGACGCGTTTGCCGGCAGCTTTGTTTATTGTGGATGTAAAGCGCGAGCATATTGCCGTTGCTGAAGCAAAACGCCTGGGTATCCCGGTTTTCGCCATGTGCGATACCAACTCAAACCCGAGCGATGTTGATTATCCAATCCCGGCAAACGACGATGCGTACAAGTCGATCCGTTTGATTACCCTGGCGATTGGAAAAGCCATCGAAGAGGGCCTTCTGGAGCGTAAACAGGATAAAGACGATCAGCGTTTGCAGGAAGAAGAAGAAGCAAAACGGGCTGAAGACGTAAAAGCAGCGAAGGCCGAAGGCGAAACAACTGTTGATGCGGAAGAAGAAATCAGCCCGGTTGTCGCTGAAGAAGCAGAAGAGCAGGAGGATTAAGACTATCTGGGAGCAACCATGTTGCCATGCTAATATATTCGGATAGCCCGTAGCCTCGCTATGGGCTATTCCGTTTCAGGTGATTGGGCGCAGGGAGCCGCAGCCTGAGACAAGTACCTTCCAAGTAACAGTAACGAACTCGATAACAGACAATTAATAAAAAAACAATGGCTATTACCGCACAAGACGTTAACAGACTCCGGCAGGAAACTGGCGCCGGTATGATGGACTGTAAAAAAGCGCTTACCGAAGCCGATGGCGACTTTGAAAAAGCAAAAGACATTCTGCGCAAACAGGGTCAGAAAATTGCCAACAAGCGGGCCGACAATACTACTTCCGAAGGAATCGTTCTGACGCACGTGAGCCCGGATGGCACAACCGGTCGTGTCGTTGGCTTTGCCTGCGAAACCGAACCCGTCTCGAAAGTGGCTGACTTCCAGAACCTGGCGATGGCCCTGATGGATAACGCCGTGGCTGCTAAACCGGCAACCAAGGAAGAACTGCTGGCGTTGCCCCAGGGCGACGGGCGTTCGTTGCAGGAGCATATTACCGATCTGATCGGTAAACTCGGCGAAAAATTGGACGTGACGGCCTATGAAGTTGTAACGGCCGAGCAGGTGGTCGCTTACAACCACTCCAACGGTAAATTGGGCGTGCTGGTGGGTCTGAATAACGCCGGTACGACGGATGTATCGGAAGTTGGAAAAGACATCGCCATGCAGATCGCGGCTATGAAACCCGTTGCCATCGACAAAGACGGTGTTGACTCGAGCATCGTTGAACGCGAAATCGAAATCGGTAAGGATCAGGCACGGGCGGAAGGCAAACCGGAAGCTATGCTGGAAAAAATTGCCATGGGTAAACTGCAGAAATTCTACAAGGATAACACGCTGCTGAACCAGGAATTTGTCAAAGATTCATCCGTGACGATTGCTCAGTTGCTTGAAAAGACCAGCAAAGGGTTAGCCATTGCGGCTTTCAAGCGTATCGCAATCGGCTAAGATTGGGGTGTCGTATCAAATTTTTTTTAGTACAGAAAGTCCGGTCTATTCGATCGGACTTTTTTTTTATGATATATACTGTTTTTTGATTTTATTTGTACATTCAAGTCATTTATAGGCTGATTCAGTAACAAATAGGGTGCCTTTTGCCACAGAGATAACCGGGAAGCATTACTTTATCACTTTTAAGCGTCTTACAGAATGATTGCGTCGTTGGAAGTAAAGCGGATGACAGACGAAGAACTGGTTCGTCTGTATGTTGATAATCAAAGTAACCGCTACTTTGAACACCTCTACAGTCGGTACAGTGACAAGGTCTACCGAAAGTGTCTGATGTTTACGAAAGATCCCGTAAAGGCGGAAGATTTCACGCATGATATTTTCCTGCGGTTGATCATGCGGCTGAGCAGTTTCAAGGAACAGTCCCGCTTCTCAACCTGGTTGTTTTCGATCACCTACAATTATTGCACCGACCAGATGCGCAACAATCGGAAAAAAGCCGAGGTGCCGGTGGATGACGACATGGATTGGCTGGACGACGATGCCGATGAAGATTTGATAGAAATGGAAGCGGGCCGACTGAAGTCGGCGCTGGCCTATCTGACAATGGAAGAGCAAAGCCTGTTGTTAATGAAATACCAGGATGAGGTGAGCATCAAAGAGATTGCCGACATTCACAACCTGAGCGAGAGTGCCGTAAAAATGCGGCTGAAACGGGCGAAGGAAAAACTGAAAAAACGGTATCTGGAAACATTGATCTTCCTGACGCTGTTGGTTGCCAAATTCGTGGCGTGGGCGAAGTTCGATAAATAGGACGATAAAGGAACCCGATGGAATCGATTTACAATGTTTTCAAAGAAATAGAACTCCCGGATACCTGTCCGCCTAATGTAAAAGAAGAACTGATTTCGGAGATTGATCTGATTCGTAATTCACTCTCCATTGTGGAAGTTTACGTCGATGATTTATTTAACGTAGCATCAGCCCTCGTATCCGTCATTAAGCTTCCCAGCAGAACTTCACAACCGTAACAAAGCAGACTGTGCCATGGATCGGATTCCCGCTTTCATTGATATATTAATCAATACCTTTACCACCCTCATTACCCAGTT
Organism: Larkinella sp.; assembly: GCF_965227735.1. Lineage (NCBI taxonomy): Bacteria > Pseudomonadati > Bacteroidota > Cytophagia > Cytophagales > Spirosomataceae > Larkinella > Larkinella sp. The sequence continues at coordinate 4,005,763 of NZ_OZ245776.1, forward strand.
TATCGATTTTGTTCCCCGCATCATCGGCGCGGCTTTTATCATTGCGGTAGGATTTGGGGTAGCAAAAGCACTGTCAATCCTGGTGTCGAAACTCCTGGCGCGCGTGGGCTTCAACCGCATTGGGGACCGGCTCACGGAAATCGATTTCATCAAACGGCTTAAAACGGAAATCAAGCTGAGCGAAATCGTTGCCAAAATTCTGTATTATTTCGTCTTGCTGATCTTCCTGATGGCTGCCACCGAAACGCTCGGGGTTTCGGCCATTACGGAGATGGTCAAATCGCTGGTCGACTTCATTCCCCGCCTGATTGCCGCAGCCATCATGTTGCAGGTGGGTGTGCTGGTGGCGGATGCACTGAAAGGGGCCGTCGTCACGCTTTGTCAGTCGTTTAGCATTGCGTCGGGAAAGCTGCTGGGCATGATCGTGTTCTTTTTCTTCCTCATCATTACGCTCATCAGTGCTTTGGGGCAGGCCGGCATCAACACCGAACTGCTGGAATCGAGCTTCAATCTGCTCATTGGGGGCGTTATTTTTGCTTTCGCTATTGGCTACGGCATGGCCTCGCGCGACGTCATGGCCAACATCCTGTCGTCTTTCTACAGTAAAAACCGCTTCTACGAAGGGCAAATTATCCGGGTTGGTGATACGAAAGGGCAAATTATCCGCATGGATAATACGTCATTGACGCTCCAAACCGGCGACACCGTTACGGTTATTCCCCTGCAAAGCCTTCAATCACAAAACGTTGAGGTATTTGATTAATTTAGTCGCTTGTTATCCACCAACTTGTTTGCGTAATGAAAACCTCGTTTTTTCTCCTCTTTTTACTGGGCTGGAGTGCCGAAGCTATGGCCCAAAAACCGACCCGGCTGGACTCCATCAAGGTCGTTCCGATCGATACGGTATACTGGAAACGATCGGCGCAGGCCGGGATCAATTTGAACCAGGGATCGTTTAGCAGCAACTGGAAGGGGGGGGGCGTCAATTCGATCGCATTGGGAGCCTTTTTCAATGCCAAATCCGACTACATGCAGCGACGCTTCAACTGGACGAGCGAAGTGCAGTTGCAGTATGGTATCGTCAAAAACCAGAACCAGGATTCCCGCAAAAATGTCGACCGTATTTTTCTGGATACCAAAGTGGGTCATCGCTTAAGCCCGGTTTGGCTGGCATTCGGTAACCTCAACTTCCTGTCGCAGTTTGCCACGGGATACCGCTATGAGCAACTGCCCGGTGGTGGTGAGCGGAATGTGCTGATCTCCAATTTTTTTGCTCCGGCTTATCTGACCGAATCTGTGGGGCTGGAATATAAACCCACAACCTATTTCAATCTGCAATTCGGGTTGGGAACCATCCGGCAAACCTTCGTAACCGATGATGCCATTACGATTGGCGAACCATCGCGCTACGGTGTTGCTCCCGGCAAAAATGTTCGAAATGAATTTGCCTTCCAGCTCATTGCCAATTTTGACCGCAATCTGATGGAAAATCTGAACCTGAAAGCCCGGTATCAGCTTTTTGCCAATTATGCAACCCTGAACGCCATCGATCACCGGCTGGACCTCTCCCTGACCGCCAAAGTCAACAAGTACGTTAATGTGAACCTGACCGGCATTGTCCTGTATGACAAAGATCAGGACAATGCCATTCAGTATAGCCAGGGGCTGGCCATCGGTTTTTTGTACTCGTTTTAGGCAGCCTCCGATCCGGTTCGGTACAAAGGCGGAATCACCAACCGGTAATACGTCCCATTCCGGTTGCTGACTTCCAGTTGGCCACCGGCTTGTTCGCTCAGCGACGTAATCAACCGTTTGCCGAACGAACTGTTGGGGCGCTCCCACCGCCGGAGGTCCAGACCCCGGCCATTGTCCTGCACTTCCAGGGTGAGCCGGGGGCGCACCACGTTCGGTTCGTTGGAATAGTCGGCGGCCAGCCGGATGCGGAGAAAGGGCCTGGAAACGTGTTCGTAGGCATATTTGAAGGCGTTGGTTAGGATTTCATTCAGAATGAGGCCGAGCAAAACCGACAGGTCGACATCCAGTTCTTCCTGCTCAATGATCAGTTCCCGGTCGAAATTCGCTTTATCGAAACCATAGGCCAGCAGCAAGCCATCGAAGAGGTCGGTAATGTATTCTTTGATGTTGATGGCCGATACATTGTCGGTCATGTAGAGCCGTTGGTGAATCAGCGCCATGGCTTCCACCCGCTGTTGTCCGGCCCGAACCGCCTGAACCGCCCCCTCGTCTTCCAGTCGTTTCGATTGCAGCCGGAGCAGGCTGGAAACAATGGCCAAATTATTCTTAACCCGGTGGTTCAATTCCCGCAACAACGTTTTCAACTGCTTCGACTGTTCCGAAATTTTCTGGTGGCTTTCCGAAATCACCCGGTTACTCTCCGTGAGTCGGGCGTTGGTGCGCCGAATGGTGCGGTATTGCCAAAACAAGAGCCCCGTTAACCCTACCAGAACCACCAAACCGGCACTTAGCCAGCCCAATTGTTGGGCTTTCTGGGTATTTTCCTCATCGAGTTTTTGGATTTGGCTTTCTTTTTCCCGGGCCTGGTAGCGGCTTTCGGCCATGATCAGTTGACGTGCTTTGTCGGCATTCAGAACGCTGTCGCGGTACATGGTTTTTTGGCGGTAATAGGCTAGTGCCTGCCGGTCCTGCCCCCGTTTTTCGTAGATGCGGGTGAGAATGTCGAAAATCTCCTCCCGCAATTTCAGCCGTTCCGGGCCGTTCTCGCTCCATTTTAGAGCCAACTGAGCGTATTTTTCGGCCTCGTCCGGCCGGTTGAGCAGCAAAAGGGTGTTGGGAAGGTTGACGTACACATACCCTTTCAGGTATTCGTCTTTCTGTTCTTCGGCGTGTTTCAGGCATTGCCGGTAAATGCGCTCCGATTCGGCATAGAGTCCGGCGTTCTTGTATTCGATGGCGCGGTTAAAGAGAGCCGCCGTGTGATCTTCGCCATTGGCGCGGTAGATGGCAATGGCTTTGGCATTATAGGCGAGGGCTTGCCGGGAATTTTTCCGGGTATCTTCCAGGTTGGCCAGTTCAGAATAGGCATCTGCCATCAAAACCGCCCGATTGTTTTGTCGGGCTAACTGCCAAGCCTGGCGGTAATAGTTTTCGGCCTGTTTCAGGTCGTTAGCCAAAAAATAGGTCTGCCCGATGCGCAGCAAGATCAAAATTCGCTGGTTGAGCGCCGGAGAGTCTTTGAGATAATCGAGTGCCTTCTGAAAATGATTCAGGGCCTGAGCAAAGTTTCCCTGGTCAATTTCCAGACGGCCGAATGATTCATACACCTTGCTGATCTGGCGTTCATCCTGTCGTTTTTCGGCGATGGACAGGGCTTCTGTCAGCGCGGTTTGGGAGTCGCCCACCCGGCCTTTCCGGAGCATCTCTTCGGCAAAATTCTGGTAGTTGGCAATCTGAACCGTGTCGGGTTTAGACGCTAGTTTGGCTTTCAGGCTGTCGTAAGCGGTGGGTAAAGTGGGCTGAGCGTAAATCTGTTGTAGAAAAAGGAAAACCGCACAGAGAAATAAAAACCCTTTCATGGATACAGGAAATAACATCAAGCAACAAACTCAACTTCTTTACCAAATCTGGAATTGCTGGATAAACGCCTGTTTATATTGTCGGCCCAGCGGGATAATGTGTTTTCCAATCGTTATTTCGCGATCCGAAAATCCTTCAACTTTTTTGATATGAACTGCAAAAGACCGGTGAACGCGAGCCAATTGCATTTCGCTTAGCCGTTCCAGCAGGGTGGTAAGCGTCAATCGGATGGCATATTTCCGGTCGTTGGTAACAATGGTAGTGTAGGGGCCGTCGGCTTCCAGAATCAAAATATCTTCCAGCAGGATTTTAACAAACTGGTAGTTGTGTTTGATAAAGATCAGGTTGTCGATGCGGAGAATGGTTTCCCGGGAGGGCGAATCTTTTTCCAGAATACCGTTTAGCTCAACGGCTTCATCCGGAACCGCCAGTTCCTGTTTATGGCTAAAATTATGAAGGGCTAACTCCATCGCAATGCGAAGGCTGCTAATGATAACGGGCTTCGTCAAGTAGGCGGCCGGGAGGGTTTGTTTAGCCCGTTCCAGGGTGCTTTTATCAGACAATGCCGTTGTGTAGATCACCGGTACCGGTCGCACGGTCTGGATTTGACCGATGGTTTCGATGCCGTCCCAGTCACCTTTCAGTTGAATGTCGCACACCACGAGGTCGACCCGCTGCGTTTTAAACAATTCCAGTGCTTTCCGGCCATTGTTGGCAATACCAACTACATAATAGCCTTCTTCTTCCAGTGTATCGGATAAATCCATGGCCAGAACGGCCTCGTCTTCAATTACTAATATGTGGATCTGCTCCTTCTCCATGCCTCAACCGGGTAAAGGGGTAAATTACTGATTATTACTGATAGTATAAGGGAAACGGATTCTTTTTATTCCCTTACCAAAATCGACCGTTCAGGTACCAATAACAGTCGTTAGTAACCATTTGCCTACATCTTATTCTTGAGAAAGTATATTTGCACAATTATTCAATAACTTCCTGTATTTGCACCCTTTACCCAGAAATTTAAAGTATGTTAATTCCCGCTTCTACTTCTTCAGCGTCAGTTGCTTCTGATTCTGTTTTACAATTGTATTTTCGGGGTTCCCGGCAACATGTTTTTCAGGCATCCGATTTGGTTTGTTTGCAGGGAGACGGTAATTATACCTGGTTGCATTGGAGAAATCGCCCGTCCATCATTATGCCCAAGACCCTAAAGCAACTGGCGGGAATGTTGCCGGCCGATGGTTTTGTTCGGGTACATCGCAATAGCATTGTCAATTGTGAGTATATTGAAAGGATAGAGCGTTTGAAAACCGGTCTAGGCGCGATTCATTTGCTCAATGGAACCGTGGTGCCGGTGTCACGGCGTCGGTGGGAAGTCATTTCTGAATTGTTATGCAACGCATGAAGCGTCCATAAATGCGTATTTGATCCTGAAAAGGTCAAAGATTAGAAGTAAAATCTATTTCTCTGTCAGAATCGTAAATAGAGCACTATGCTGTCAATCAATGACCCCAACTTTAAGCACCAGATCGACTTGTTAAACATTTTTTACCTTCACAGCGAAGGACAACAGACCTGGATTATCTATTTTGACAATGCCGTTCAGCAGTGTGTGTCTATTGCCGATTCGCTTAATGAATGGGAAAAGCAATTGCCCGATTTCTGGCGGATCAATGAAAGCTATCTGATCAATCCCGGCATTATATACCGGTTTTACCCGGCCGAGATGCCCCACTTTCCGCTGCCCCTGGTCGAGCTTATTTCCGGCCGCGTACTGGCGGTGAGCCGCCAGAAAACCAAGACGATTTTGCAAAAATGGAACCGGGTTCAGCAATCGCTAATTTCCTGATTAAAGTTGTAAACTATAGAGCATAAAAAAGGCGCGATACCGTTGGGTACCGCGCCTTTTTTATGGTGTGTCGAATCGTTTACTTGATGGCAAAAGAACCTTCGCCAATCCGGAAACCTTCCGAGTAAAACTCAATCGTGTATTTGCCCGCTTTATAAGGCACCGTACCCCGATTATAAGTAAGCTCTACGTTCTGGTTGTTGTTGGTAAACGGAACGGTTTGCTTCACTGTATAAATCTGCTCCTGTCCATTAACCTGAAAAGTGCCTGAACCATTCGCCATGTCGGAAACAACGGCACCCGTCGGATCCAGTACCCGGACAAATACCTCTTTCTCCTCCTGCTTGGTGAGCGGGTTCTCAGGCAGCATATAGACTACTTTGAGCTTGTCAACACGCTTTGATTTTACCTGATCTTCCGTCGCGTCGCGTTGTTTGCCGCGCGAATTCAGCGCAAATACCCGAACATTCTGGGCTTTCAGTGCGGATGCGCGGGTTACTTTCTCCGCCAGATCCTTGTTGACTGTCGAAATGTTGGTCACAGAATCCTGCAGGGACTGCTTCTCTGTTTGCAGCGTCGTATTGGCATCAGCCAACGTTTGGTTATTGGTAACCAAGACCTGGTTTTCGGTTTTCAGTTGAGCAATCAGCGTATCTTTTTCTACCAGATAGGCTTCATATTGCTTGATTTTAGCTTCATACTTGGCGATCGAAATACGTTGGCCTTTCCGAAGACTCGCTTTGTCACGTTCCAGATCCGCTTTTACACGCTCCAGGTCCGTAATATCACCACCCAGTTTTTTTACTTCAGCAATTTTAGCGTCCAGAGCCGTTGAGATGGAGTCCAGTCTCGTTCGGGTGGTTGCTAATTCCTCTACGCGGGTGGCAATCGTTGCTTCCTGATTTTTACCCACTTCTTTCTGTTCATACAACAGATAACTGGACACACCGGCCAGAATGGTCATAATAACTAAGGCTGCTACGAGCGCTCCGTTTGCTTTTGGCTTATTGTTTTCCATAACTACTTTGTGCGGTTTGATTTGAATTAGACAGAATTAAACAAAAAAACTTGAGTAAATTATTGTCATTCAATCATGTTAGGGTTAAAAAGACGATTACATTGTAACCATAACGGGAGCCTCTGTAAAGTTAGTGTATTACGGAATTAAATTTTAGTAAAACACTATCTCCTGACTCAGAGCACATTCGTTACCAACCGGACTGTTAGATATAACACTGTCAAAGTGGAAAATGTTATAGGAGTCAGTAAAACATTGCTAAAATGTCAATTAGTTCCCGACTATGCCTGAGTTACCCGAAGTCGAGATTTACCGGCGTTATCTCGAAGCGTCGTCCCTCAACCAACCCATCGAAGCCATTGAGGTTGAAGATCCCAAACTGCTGACGACCGATTTTGCCACCCTGCACGAAGCACTGGTGGGGCGTTGGTTCTCCGGCACCCATCGGGTGGGTAAAAATCTTTTCGTGACAACCGACGGCCCCGGCGAAATCAGCGAACCGGTGATCGTTCACTTTCATTTTGGCATGACGGGCGATCTGGCGTATTACCACTCCTCACTGGATCGGCCGAAGTATGCCCGGATTGTATTTCACTTCCGGAACGGCTTCAATTTAGGCTTTATTTGTCCGCGAAAATTTGAACGGATTGGTCTAATCAGCGACATAGATAAATATTTAAAACGGAAAAAGATTGGTAAAGACGGGTTAGAAATCTCTTTTTCTGAGCTAACGGGACAGGTTCGGCGTAAAAAAGCCCTGATTAAACCGCTGTTGATGGATCAAAATACCGTGGCTGGATTGGGGAACTGGATCGTGGATGAAGTGCTTTTTCAGGCGAAAATCCATCCCGAAAAACGAACCGAAAACCTGACCGACGACGAAATCCAGCAACTTTATGACGCCATTCGGCTGGTGCTGACCACCGCCATTCGCCACGAAGCCCAATACCGGGATTTTCCGGTCGGTTTTCTAATTCACGTCCGGGAATGGGACAAATCACCTTACGACGACGTAGAAGCTCACAAATTCTGCCCCCGGTGCGGCACCAGGATCGAGAAAATCGAGGTCGGCGGGCGAACGACGTATTTCTGCCCGAACGATCAGCTTGTTTCCTGAAAATCGGTCTTTCTGGGTAATAGGGAAGTGTTAAACCGAAAAAACAAAGACTGGAGTCGGTGGAGGCATCAAAAAAATCCCGTTCTTGCGATTTCCTAATCCTGAACCACCTTGGCTACTGTACTTCCTGAATTTCGTGCCGGTCGACTGATGTCGATGGACGCTTACCGCGGCTTTGTGATGTTTTTGATGGCCGCCGAAATCCTCCACTACGGCCGCATCTCGGAAGCCCTGCCCGACAGTTCGTTCTGGCGTTTCATGGATCATCACCAAAGCCACGTCGAATGGTTTGGCTGTACGCTGCACGATTTAATCCAACCCTCGTTTTCGTTTCTGGTGGGTGTGGCCCTGCCGTATTCCATCGCCAGCCGGGCGGCCAAAAACGAATCTTTTGGGGTGATGTTTGTCCAAACGCTGCGACGCTCGCTGATCCTGATTCTGCTCGGTATTTTGCTGCGATCGGTTGGTCGGGAACAGACTAATTTTACGTTTGAAGACACCCTGACGCAAATTGGACTGGGCTATCCGTTTCTGTTTTTGTTGGGTTTTCGGCCCACGCGCACGGTTTGGATTGCCTTGGCCGCCATTCTGGTTGGGTATTGGCTGGCGTTTGTGCTGTATCCGCTGCCCGGCCCCGGGTTTTCGTACGAAGCCGTGGGTGTTCCCGCCGACTGGCCCCATCATAAAACCGGTATAGCCGATCACTTCAATAAAAACAGCAACCTGGCCTGGGCTTTCGATACCTGGTTCCTAAACCTGTTTCCCCGCGCCAAAACTTTTCTGTTCAATGGGGGAGGCTACGCAACGCTGAGCTTTATTCCGACCCTGGAAACGATGGTGTTGGGCTTGCAGGCCGGGCGATGGCTACGCGCCGGTTTGCCGCATGGCGAAATTCTGAAGCGGTTTTTGATTGCCGGAGCCGTTGGTCTGGCAACGGGCTGGCTGTTGACCGTCACGGGCATCAGTCCGTCCATCAAACGCATCTGGACACCGGGCTGGGTATTGTTCAGCGGTGGCTGGTGTTTTTTGCTCCTTTCTGCTTTCTACTATATAATAGATGTGCGGCAATGGCGCGGCTGGGCGTTCCCGCTGGTCGTGATCGGCATGAATTCCATCGCCATTTACTGCCTGGTTCACCTCATCGACCATTTTATCATTGACACCTTCAAAACGCATCTGGGCCAAACCGTGTTCGAGCAGTTCGGCGCGTATGAACCGCTGGCCAGTGGTGGAGCGGCCCTGTTGGTTTTCTGGCTGATTCTGTACTGGATGTACAAGAAGAAGCTGTTTATCCGGGTGTAGAGATAATGAAAGTACCAACAAAAAAAACACCCCTGACCCGAAAGATCAGGGGTGAAAAGTGAAGGGAAGGAATAGAATCTTAACGAACCGTGGCTTTCACCACTGGGCTGTAATTGTATTTGGCGACAGCGGTAGTCCGCACACCGACCCGGAAATAGTACTCGCCTTTGGGTAAATGCGTATCGGCCCATTTGAATGTAAACGTCCGGGGTGTGCCCAGAAGGCTGGCGTCCGTTACATTCCCGGCAATGTCCTGTCTCCAGAGATTGATAAAATAGCCCGAGGTATTGGAACTGATGCTTTCATCGACCTTTGCATAATCGTTGATCATGAAAATGATTTGCGAAATTTTCGTCGTCGTGTTGGCCGCCGGTTTCGTAATCGTATACGTAAACGTGCTGTCGGTTACACTCGCCGTCAGCCGGTAGAAGGGCGTGACCTTAAAATTGACTTCCTTCCGGTCGCCGTTGCCAAGATCCACCGTTGCCGAATCACCGGGTTGATACAGGAAAGCACCGTCGCGCGGCAGGGCTTTGTAGGTACCCGCAAAAAACTGCGTAGCAGAAAATTCGCCGTTGGCTTTTAGCTCAATATCGGTTGTGCCGGGGTTGGGGTATTTCATTTTATCCCACTGAATAAACCGTACAGTCCCACCGCCGGGCTGCCTGATTTCCAGCGGCTGACCATTTTCGGCGTCCGTCACTTTGCCGTAAATGCCCGCATCCGGGGCCACAAAATTATCCCAGTTCTTGCAGCCACTGATTACTGCTACGAGCAAAACGGGTAGTAAAAAGATTAGTTTGATCGATTTCATAGGGTACGGTTTTTAATAGCCGGGGTTTCCATTGCCTAATAATGAGCCAGCCTTGCTGCGTTCCGACGCTGGAATCTGGAAGTAATAGTCTTTGACCTGATACGTTTTTCCACCGCCATTGGGCGTTTTTTCGAAGACATAATCCTTCGAATTGACATCATAATAGATATACAGTCCGTTGGGAATCCAGCCGCTGAATTCGGTCGTCAGGGTCCGCCATCTCCTCAAATCCCAGAAGGTCCGGTTTTCAAAAGCCAGCTCCACATTCCGTTCATTCCGGATTTTAGCCCGATCGATGATTGTCAGTTTGGCGATACCCGCCCGGGTGCGGAGTTGATTCACGGCGTCCAGGGCTTCAGCAGCCGGTTTTCCCAGTTCAAAAGCTGCTTCCGCATAATTCAGCAGCACTTCGCCCAGCCGCATATCGAGCCAGTCCGTTTCGGAGGTCCAGTCCACGCACAAATTGGCGGGCCGAACCGGATCAAGCCATTTTTTTAGCCAGAACACACTGGCACCGTTGTTGGAATTGCCGGTGGCCCGCACTGAATTGGCCGTCGGGTTGGCCACAATCTGTTTTTTATCGATGTCAAAATACTGGTTGAGCGCCGTTCCGTTGTATCGTATCCCGTTGAAAATGACCCCGCGCTGACCGGTAATTTCGACGCCCTTGAACGAGCTGCCGGTTGAAATGACGGAGCCGAAAAAGCGCGGATCTTTGTTTTTGAAAACGTCCTGCGGGTTTTTGTAGTGGACATACGCGCCGGGCGTTCCGATGTTCAGCGTTCCTTCCGAACCGTCTACGTATTCAAACCGCTCGATCATGTCCAGGGGCGGGGTCAGGCGGTTGGCATACCCGATTGGCGAACGAATGGCTTCCGGCAACGCCATCAGATCCTGCGAGTGCGTCCGTCGCGTCGATTCATAATCCCAGCCTTTGCAGAAAATAGCTTCCGGATTGCCTTGCAGTTCATAAAAAAGCATCTGGAAATTCTGCGCTTTGTCGGTCGGATACTTGTTGAACAGGCTGTATTTCCCACCATCGATAATGGCTTTGGACGCATCGTAAGCGGCTTGCAGATAAGGCGTTGCCTTGGCCGGGTCAACGCCCACCAGACCTTCCAACTCAACGGTTCCAAATTTGGCGATCGAACCCGCGTGCAGCATCGACCGCGAAAGCAGCGCCAGGGCCACAAATTTGTTGGCCCGTCCATACACACTGGTGATCGGTAAGTTAGTAGCCGCAAAATCCAGATCCGATTTAATCAGATCCCAGACGTCGGCTTCCTTGCTGCGCGGCAGGTTCAGTTCCTGCGTATTGCCATCGACGGCGGTTTGTGGTTCCAGTAAAATCGGCACACCACCCCAGTATTTAACCAGTTCCTGGTAATAATAGGCCCGGACAAATTTAGCTTCGGCGACGTACGCATTTTTGGTCGCTTCCGGAATCGAAACCGTCGCAATTTCCTTGATAAACGTGTTTACGTTCCGAATTGCCCGGTATAATTTTCCCCAGTTTTCGTCATTGTTGGAGGCATTGTTCGAGTTGGTCGCTTCCCAGGTCCAGTTGGCCGTATATCCGTCACCATTTCCCGGAAACTCACCAAACCGACCGTTGCAATAGCTGAAATCCTCGACGGGTAAATCCTTGTACAGCGTGGCAAAATAGGCTTCCACAGCCTCTGGACTGCTGAAGACCTGTTCGGCCGACAGCAGATCGACCGGTTTTTTATCCAGAAAACTATCGCTGCAGGCCGACAAGCCAAACAGGCCTAGCAGGGCAATGTATTTTTTAAGGTTTTTCATGGGTGTTGGGTGATCAAAAAGAAAGTTGGAGGCCCAGGTTCACGTTCATCGTCAGCGGATAATTGTAGCTGTAAAGCCGGTCGTCGGTGTATTCCGGGTCAACAAAGTCAAGCCCTTTCGAGAACGTGAACAGATTATAGCCGTTGCCAAAGACACGCAATCCCTTGATGTGGGCTTTGCTCAACAGCGTTTTCGGAAGGCTGTAGCCGATTTCCAGGCTTTTCACGCGCAGATACGTCGCGTCGAACCGCCAGAATTCGTTGCTTCGGTAGTTCTGCCGCTGGCCAGTCGACGGGTATTTTCCCGGAATCCATTCGCTGGCGGCATCCACGACGTCCGAACGATGCCAGCGGTCGTTAAACGCACTGATCGGGTTGGCGGTGGCAAAATAAAACGGTCTGGATAGCTGATCCTGGTAGGCCACCTGATACATGGTTGCGCCCTGCAACAGCATCGAAACGTCGAATCCTTTCCACGAAACCGTAATGTTGGTACCGAAATAGATCGCCGGTTTGCTCTGGCCGCGTCCAATCACGGTTTCGTCAAGATTGGAAATAATGCCGTCGCCGTTCAAATCCACGTATTTGATGTCACCGGGCAGAACCGTTCGGTTGCCCGCGCCGTCCATGATCGGTGCATTTCGGATTTCCTCCAGCGTTTGGAACTGTCCGTCGGTTTTGTAGCCCCAGACAATGTCGTTGAACCGACCGGCATTCCGGTTTCGCCAGTAATCATAATCGCTGTTGGCGGGCGTTTCTTCGCGATACCGGTATTGTGTCCGGGCGTAACTCATGTTGGCCGAAATCGAGTAATTCACATCCCGAATTTTGTTGCGATGGCCCAGAACGATTTCGAATCCCTGCGTACGATCCTGATTCAGATTGACTTGTGGAAGATTGACACCGTAGGTGGCCGGAATGGTCGAAATCCGGTTGCCCAGCAAACCGTCGCGATCCCGGCGAAACACGTCGGCTTCAAACGTGAGCAGGCTGTTCCAGAAGGCACCTTCCAGACCAAAATTGGTGGTTGTCGAGGTATACCACGTAATGTTGGGATTGGCCGAATTTTTGAAACCAAGACCGCCCACGAAGTTGGTCCCGAACTGATACCCGCTGCTCGGATACGTATAACCGGTCAGAAACTGGAACGAAGCGCCCGAAATGCCGTCATCACCCAGAACACCGTATGAACCGCGTAGTTTCAGGTTGGAAATGAAAGGGAGATTGTTTCGAATAAAGGCTTCTTCTGAAAGCCGCCAGCCCGCCGAGACATACGGAAAGAAGCCCCAGCGGCTGTTTTTTGGGAAACTGGACGAACCGTCGTAGCGAAAACCGGCCTCAACCAGATACTTCCCGGCGTAATCATAATTGACCCGACCCACATAACTCATGTTGGCGCTCGAACTGTAGCCGGAACCGATGGCGTCGGTTTTCCGGCTTCCGGCCGCCAATTGGTCAACCGCATCGATGATAAACTGGGTGGACGCGTTGTTGCTGTTGTTCACCCGGTCGATCTGTTCATACAGACCCAGCGCGCCGACGTTGTGTTTTCCAAAGCTGTTCTGGTAGTTGAACGACAACTGCACATCGTTCCGTTTTCCCTGACCAAAGCTTTCATTGATGCGGGAAGGGGCAAGGTGCAAATACGGTTTCTGGTAATACGTCTGCGTGGCTGCGTCGAACAGATACTCGTACTGGTTGTATTTTTTGGTAAACTGCTTGCGGAAACTGTAATTATTGTCGTAGGCATATTGCGCCTTGAGACTCAGTCCTTTCACGAACGGAACCACATACGACAACTGAAATGTAGAGGTCAGGAATTTTTCATCATTCCGGTTATATCCGCTGTAGGCTTCGGAGAAATCGGCAATCGGATGGCTCAACGCGCTCAGGGGCTGACGCAGATAAGCCGGGTCGTTGTTCGAATAAAGCGGTTCGGTCGGGTCCCATTGCCAGGTGTTTTTCAGCAATGCCCAAATCCCCTGGCTCGGTTCGTTGCTGATCGAGTTGATCAACGCAATGTTGGCGCCCATCGTCAATCCTTTGGTCAGTTCAGCGTCGATGTTGAGCCGCAGGTTGTATTTTTTCCCAGTCAGAATGTCCGATTTGAACAACCCGCCTTCGCCAAAAAAACCGGCAGACGCAAAATACCGGAGTTTTTCCGTTCCGCCGTTAATAGTCAGATTGTGTTGCTGTTGCGAAGCGCGGTCGCGTAAAACCGCCTTTAAGAAATCGGTGCTGGTGGCCTTTCCGCTTTGAAAATCGGCGAGTTGTGCCGCCGAATACTTGGGGGGTGTAAATTCAGCCCGGTTACTGATGTTGTTGTTGACGTGTTGCTCATTGAAGAGGGTTGCATACTGAAAGGCATTGGATAGTTGGGGGTATTTGGTGATGATCTGCTGCCCGACGTGCGTCGTGTAGTTCACCTGCACCTTGCCCTGGCTTCCTTTTTTGGTCGTAACCAGCACCACACCGTTGGCCGCTTTCACGCCATAAATAGCCGCCGTGGCATCTTTCAGAATCGAGACACTCTCAATTTCGTTGGGATCGAGCCGGTCAAAACCGGATTTGTCGCGCTGAACGCCGTCCACAATGATCAGCGGTCCTCCGGTTTGATTGCCGTTGATGTCATTGGGGTCCGTATAACTGAACCCCCGAATGTCGATCTGGGAATCGTATTTGCCGGGTTGACTCGACAACTGCACCACCCGAACGCCGGGAGCGCGCCCGGTCAGTGTGTTGGTGACGTCGTTGTTTGAATTGATCACCAGCTCTTTACTGGCAACCGTTGCGATTGCCCCCGTCACATTTACCTTCCGCTGCGTACCATAACCGACCACCACCACCTCGCCCAGCGCCTGCGCATCTTCTTTCAGCGTAACATCCAGCGAACTCCGGTTGTCGACAGCCGCTTCGTAGGAAAGATAACCGACAAACGAAAAAACCAGCGTCGTGGCCTCATTCGGAATGCTCAGGGTATAAACGCCTTTTTCGTTGGTGGTCGTGCCGCGGGATGTCCCCTTGATCACGATGTTGACACCCGGTAATGCGCCCCCTTTTTCATCGGAAACTTTCCCCGTAATGGTCCGGTCCGGTAGGGTCTGGCGGGTGGTTGCGGGTTGTAACCGCAGAGGCCGGGCCAGTGAAGCCGAGGGTGGATTGGATCGGTGCGCCAGCAATTCCTGGGCTTCTGCGGGCAGCATGCCGACCAGTCCGATGATCAGAAATGCCCGGATGAGGTGCCCATAGGACACGCGCATCATTTTTAAGACAAATAAAAATTTTTGCATAAACCCTGATTTTATTGGATTAGATTTTGGGCGAAGTACATCGGCAGGGCTTAAAAAAATCTTAATAAATGCTTAATTAGCAGGGCTTCACTCTGTGTTTTATCATTATTAATATGGTTTTTTTATAATTTAATGCCTTCTGCCCGGACTGCGGTGAGACCCTTCAGGGGTTTTGACAGGAGGTGAATATTGGATAACTTAGGGGCATTGGCGGCAGCAGTCGTCTCGAATAGAATAAGCCGCAGCATGAAAGGCGACGCTCAAAGAGCCCAACAATACCGACTGGCAGGCTGGATAACCAGCATGATGGAAGGCTTTCCGGAAACGCTGTCCAGTCTGTTGCTGCGTTTATCTTTTTACACCGTCGCCCTGCTGCTGGTGGCCACTACTTCCGCAACGGCTCAATCCTACGGGTTGCGCTTCGCAGGTCACGAAGAAATTCAGGACAACCGGACTTCGCTGGATTTGACGCCCGAAAAACCGCTGTGTATCAACGGCAACGTCGAACTGTCGTTCGATGTGTCACTGGCGGCCAGCTATAAAACGTATTTTGGCTACATTTTCAGGATTATTCAGGACGATAAGCAAAACCTGGATTTGCTGTACGATCAGAAGTCGCTCAACTTCAAAATGATCATTGGCGAACGGTTTTCCCCATCCGTTATCAAGCTCGATTCGGCGCATGTGTTCAACCACTGGAATCATTTTAAACTCCAGCTGGATCTGAAAAACCGCACCATGAGCGTTTACGTAAATGACAAAAGGGTCATTACCGATCAGATCGCATTCAAGGAATCCGGATGTTTCAGGATCTTTTTTGGCGGCAACGAATTCCGGGAGTTCAAATCGAAAGATTTGCCGCCGATGGATATCAAAGACATCAGCTTGTCTGAAAATGGCCAACGGATTCATTACTGGCCATTGAATGAAGTCAAAGGAACAACGGCAAAAGATGAGCTTTCCGGGCAACCGGCCGTCATTAAAAATCCCGTCTGGATTAAAGCACTGCACAATGAATGGAACGTGGCGGATCAGTTTACGCTGAAAGGCCGAGCCACCGTAGCGTTTGATCCGGCGTCTGAAACCGTATGCGTTACGGGGTCGGATGCGCTTTATCAGTATTCGGTTCGAAACCGGCAGGGTATTCTCCAGGGGCAAAAAACTCCTCCCAAAAGCTTTTTCCTGGGTAGTCAGGCGGTTTTTAATCCCTTTACCGCCCGGTTTTATGACTATTACGTTGATCAGAAAGCCGTGTCGGTGTATGACCCCGTTTCACGTAGCTGGGCTACCGAAACCATGACGCCCAGTCCGGTGAAAGTGACCGAATACTGGCACGCAAACCAATTCGTTTCCGGGCTTGATTCTTCCCTCTATATTCTGGGCGGTTATGGCCAGTTAACGTATAAAAACAGCATTTTTCGCTATCACTTTGCTTCCGGAAAATGGGAAACGCTGCCCACCCGGGGCGATGTTTTCACCCCCCGATATTTGGCAGCTTTGGGCACAACCGCCCGTGCCGACACCGCCTATTTAATCGGTGGGTACGGAAGCCTGACGGGTGAACAAATGGTTAATCCGAAAAGCAATTATGACATGTTACAGTATGTGGTAAAAGACAATGCGTTCCGGAAACTGTATGAATTGAAGGTTCCGAAAACGGATTTTGCGTTTGCTAATTCTCTGGTGATCGATTCCAAATCGAAGACTTTTTACGGCCTCATTTTTCCGAATCAACAGTTTAAGTCACAGCTTCAACTGATTAGGGGCTCGCTGTCGGAACCGACGTATGAACGGGTCGGTCACTCAATCCCGTACCCCTTCCACGACATTCACTCGTATTCGGATCTCTATTATTGCCCGATTAGCCAGAAACTGATCGCGGTTACGCTATATCGAAATGAGCCGAACAACACCACGGATGTGAAGCTCTATACGATTTCGTTTCCGCCCAACCAATTGGAAGTGCAAACGGCTTCGGTAAAACCGTCGTCGGGCTCCGTTTGGCCGTGGCTGCTGGCCGGATTCGCCGTCGGTGCGGGCGCTCTGGGTTTGCTGTATGTCCGCACCAAACGTCGTTCCGCATCGAAAACGGAAACCGTACCGGTTTTCGAAAAACACCCGGTCATCATGCCAGCGGCTGCCCCGGAAAGTAGCCCTCGGGCTTTGGCGGTTAATCCGGTGCCGACTGCAAGCGTCTTCTTTTTCGGTAATTTTCAGGTGCTGGATCACGCTGGAAACGACATTACCAAAGCGTTCACGCCCCTGCTGAAAGAGCTTTTTCTGCTGCTGGCCCTCAATAGCATCGACAAACAGCGTGGGCTTCCGTCCGAAAAACTCAACGAAATTCTCTGGCCCGACAAGTCGGGTCGGGACGCGAGTAATAACCGCTCCGTCAACATCGCCAAACTAAGGAGTATTCTGGATAAAGTCGGTTTTTGCTCGCTCTCCAAAGAGTCCGGCTACTGGAAAGTGGAGTTCGATTTTACCCAACTCTATGTCGATTATGAACGCTACGTGGTCCTTATCAACAACAAAGCCGCGCTGACCAAACAGACGATTTTTGAATTGGGTGAAATCACCAAACGCGGTTCATTTTTGCTGAATACCGAATATTACTGGCTGGACGATTTCAAAGCCGATATTTCCAACAAAATCATCAATACCTTTCTGCAATACGCGGATAAATTAAACATCAGCGAAGATCCCGAGTTTCTGATCCAGATTACGAACTTCATTTTCGACTATGATCCCGTCAACGAAGACGCCATTATCCTGAAGTGCAAAGCCTTGTCATTGATGGGAAAACACACCCTGGCAAAGAACACCTTCGAGAAATTTGTCCGGGATTATAAAGCCATTTACGGCGAAGAATACGAGCAATCGTTCTCGGCCATAATCGATTAGTCTGAGCTGGCCGGAAACGGTTTATCCGATTTTTTGGGTTGTTCCTTCCCGGTTTTTTACCCAGTTAAGCATTTATTAAGATTTTTTTAAGCTCCGCAGCCGTACTTCACACCGGGTTTAGTCCTATAGGCCATATATAACTACGTTCGAGTAGGGATAGGATTTACGCTTTTACCCCTAAATCCCCTAAAGGGGACTTCAAATCCGGATATTCTGTGTCCAAGTCCCCTTTAGGGGATTTAGGGGTAAAAGCGAATGTCCTGAGGGGAACAGGGCTGAAAATACGTCGAATTGGCGTTTGTCAACTTTGTCCGGAAGGAACCGGTATGAAATTCACCGGTAAGTCTTTGACCTGTAACGACTCGCCTTCTATTTCTTCCTCATCCTTTACGATTGTAGCTTTACTCAATGAAAAAAATACGACTACTCGGTCTTGTGTTGTTCAGCCAAATCGCGGCACTGGCGCAGCAACCGAACGCTTTAAAACTTTGGTACGACAAACCTGCCGGCAAAACCTGGACGGATGCGCTGCCTGTTGGCAACGGACGACTGGGCGCGATGGTCTACGGCAATCCGCAGCAGGAAATCATCAAACTGAACGAGTCTTCCGTCTGGTCGGGCGGTCCCAACCGCAACGATAATCCCAATGCGCTGGCGGCTTTGCCCACCATCCGAAAGCTGATTTTTGAAGGCAAACACGCCGAAGCACAGAAACTGGCAGCCGAGAAAGTCGAGTCCAAAAAGGCACAAGGCATGATGTTCCAGCCCGTCGGAAACCTGAATCTGGCGTTTGTTGGTCATGATTCGTTTACCGATTATTACCGGGAACTGGATCTGGAACGCGCCGTCTCGACCACCAGGTATACCGTCGAGGGTGTGCGCTACACCCGGCAGGTGATCGCTTCGGTTCCCGATCAGGTGATTGCCATTCGACTGACGGCCAGCCAGCCGGGCAAGCTGACTTTCACGGCTTTTCTGAACAGTCCTCAAAAAACGGAACGCAAAACCGGGGGCAAAGACAAGCTGGTGTTGACCGGCATCACCAGCGACCACGAAGGCGTCAAAGGGCAGGTGCGATTCAATGCGCACGTCAAAGTGCTGCCGGAAGGCGGACAATTGAGTCCGACGGATACATCGGTTGTCGTAACCGGCGCGAATGCGGTTACCCTGTATGTGTCGATTGGGACGAATTTTGTGGATTATAAAACGCTGACCGCCAATCCACAAGCCCAAGCTGATCAGCCCCTGAACCGCGTCATCACGCGGCCTTTCGATGCGGTTTTGAAAGATCACGTGGCAGCTTATCAAACGTATTTTAACCGGGTCAAGCTGGATCTGGGCACGACCGACGCGGCAAAGTTGCCAACTGATGAACGCATCCGGCAGTTTGCGTCGGGCAACGATCCGCAACTTGTTTCGCTGTATTTTCAGTTTGGACGGTATTTGCTGATTTCCTGCTCGCAACCGGGCCGCAACGGTGTGCCGGGTCAACCCGCTAACCTGCAAGGCATCTGGAACCAGCAAATGAGCCCGCCCTGGGACAGTAAATACACGATCAACATCAACACCGAAATGAATTACTGGCCCGCCGAGGTCGCCAACCTGACCGAACTGCACGAGCCGCTCATTCAAATGGTGAAAGACCTTTCGCAAACCGGTCAGCAAACCGCCAAAGAAATGTATGGCGCGGGTGGCTGGGTGGCCCACCACAACACCGATTTGTGGCGTATTACCGGACCAGTCGATCCGATTTTCTACGCCATGTGGCCAATGAGCGGTGCCTGGCTCAGTCAGCATGCCTGGGAAAAATACCGCTATTCGGGCGACAAAACGTACCTGAAAACGGTCTATCCGGCGATTAAGGGAGCAGCTCAATTTTTCGTCGATTTTCTGATCGAAGAACCCACGCACCACTGGCTGGTGGTTAGCCCGAGCATGTCGCCCGAAAACGCGCCGACGAGCCGCCAGAATGTGACGATTGGCGCGGGTCATACAATGGATAATCAACTGGTTTTCGATATTCTGACGGCGGCCATGCGGTCGGCGGAAGCCTTGAATACCGATGCGGAATTTGTCAAAATTTTGAAAGAAAAACGCGCGCGTCTGGCACCCATGCAGGTCGGTCAGCACGGACAGTTGCAGGAATGGCTGGAAGATCTGGACAATCCGAAAGACAACCACCGGCACATTTCGCACTTGTATGGACTGTATCCGTCGGCTCAATTATCAGCCTATCGCACGCCCGAGTTGTTCAGCGCGGCCCGGACGTCGCTCGAACACCGGGGTGATGTTTCGACGGGCTGGTCGATGGGCTGGAAGGTGAACTGGTGGGCGCGGTTGCTGGACGGAAACCGCGCCTATAAACTCATCACCGATCAGCTTTCGCCGGTCAATGCGCCCGGCAAAAAAGGTGGTGGCGGCACGTATACCAACCTTTTCGACGCACATCCGCCGTTCCAGATCGATGGCAACTTTGGCTGTACGGCGGGTGTGGCCGAAATGCTGTTGCAAAGTCACGACGGCACCATTCACCTGCTTCCCGCTTTGCCGGATGTCTGGAAATCGGGAAAAATCAGCGGTTTACGGGCGCGGGGCGGTTTTGAATTGGTGACAGTGGAATGGAAAGAGGGTAAAGTAGCGAAGGTAACGATCAGGTCGAATCTGGGCGGAAACTGCCGGATTCGCGTACCGAACGCCTTGAAATCAAGCGGATTAGTGTTGAAAACCGCCCAGGGCGTAAATCCCAATTCTTTTTACCAACCGGAAGAAACGGCCAAAGCGTTTATTTCAAGCCAGGCCACGCAGAATCCGTTGCCGCTGAAGGAAACACTCGTTTACGATTTACCGACGCAAAAGGGAAAAACCTACACCCTAACGTTATAGCAATTTCGAAATTCGCAGTCTAAACCCATGAAAAAACCAATCTGGATCAGCGGTATGCTGGCCGCTTCCATGCTGGCCGTAACGTGTCAGGTGTCCCGGCAAAATTCCCAGGGCACGACGCAAACCCCGGCGAGTCAAACCGTTGAAACGGTTCCGGCATTTACGGCCAATCCGTCACCGGCTCATTTAACGCCCGAGCAAAGTCTGAAATCATTCCGGCTGCCCAAAGGCTATCACCTCGAACTGGTCGCCAGTGAGCCGATGATTCACGAGCCGGTGGCCGTGGCCTGGGATGGGAACGCCAGAATGTACGTCGTGGAGATGAATACCTACATGCAGGATGTGGACGGTTCGCACGAGCACGATCCGGTCAGCCGGGTGATGCTGCTGGAAGACACCGACAACGACGGAAAGATGGACAAAAGCTCCGTTTTTATCGACAAACTGGTGTTGCCCCGCATGTTGCTGTGCGTCGGTCATGAACTGCTGGTCAACGAAACCGACACCTACGACATTTACAGTTACAAGGACACCAACGGCGATGGCGTGGCCGATCAGAAAAAACCGGTTTTTAATCCGGGGAAAAAAGCACCCGGCAACCTGGAACACCAGCGCAGCGGTTTGGACTGGAATCTGGACAACTGGATTTACGTCACCGTTGATCCGGTGCGGTTTCGCTATACCAACGGGATGTTGAAAGCAGACTCGATTCCCAGCGGTTCCGGTGGTCAGTGGGGGTTGACACACGACAATTACGGGCGGCTGTATTTCTCGTCGGCGGGTGGCGAGGTTCCGGCTCTGGGTTTTCAGATCAATCCGATGTACGGGCGGCTGGAATTCAGGGATCAATATAGTGAGGAATTCAACGCCGTCTGGCCGATCATCAAAACACCGGATGTCCAGGGCGGGGTGCAGCGCATCCGGACAACGGATACGACGCTGAACCATTTTACGGCCAGTTGCGGGCAGGTAATTTTCCGGGGAGATCGGTTGCCGTTGGATTTGTCGGGCGATTTGTTGATCAGCGAACCGGTCGGGCGGCTGATTCGCCGGGCGAAAGTGAGCAACAAAGCGGGCAAAACGATGCTGGAAAATGCCTACCAGAAAGAAGAATTCATTGCGTCGACGGATATGAATTTCCGGGCGGTCAA
This sequence comes from Larkinella sp., assembly GCF_965227735.1. Lineage (NCBI taxonomy): Bacteria > Pseudomonadati > Bacteroidota > Cytophagia > Cytophagales > Spirosomataceae > Larkinella > Larkinella sp. The sequence continues at coordinate 4,027,451 of NZ_OZ245776.1, forward strand.
CATGTATACCGGGCCGGATGGTTGTCTGTATATCGTCGATATGAACCGGGGCATCATTCAGGAAGGTAACTGGACGCGGGAAGATAGTTACCTGCGGCCCCAGATCACGCGGTTGGGGCTGGATAAAAACATTCAGCACGGCCGGATTTACCGGTTGGTACACGATGGACTTAAACCCGGACCAAAGCCACAGATGTTGGACGAATCCAGCAATAAACTAGTCACCTATCTTGAACACGCCAATGGCTGGTGGCGCGATAATGCCCAGAAAGAACTGATTGTGCGGAATGATCAATCCGTAGTTCCGGCCTTGAATGCGATGGCTACCGGACAAAAACCGGTTTCTGCTTTGGGTCGGCTTCATGCTTTGTGGACGCTGGAAGGATTAAACGCCATTGACAAAACCGTCATTCTGAAAGCATTGACGGATGAGGATGCGCAGGTGAGAAGAGCGGGAATTCTGCTGGGTGAACCGTATTTGAAACAGAATGACGAGTCGCTGCTGGCGCGATTGGGAGATTTGAAAACCGATCCGAGTTTTGATGTTCGCACGCAACTGGTGCTTTCGCTGTCGTATAGTTCGTTGCCAAAAGCCAAATCTCTGGCGCAGGAAATTATTGCCCTGGCGTCCGGCAATGAGATGGTGGCCCGCGCGCAGAAAAGCCTGGACAAGAATGAGGATGTCAAGAAGTTCGGACGGCGGCTGGGCAGTCTGGACGAAACCGACCGGAAGCTGGTTTTGAATGGCTCAACGATTTATAAGTCGCTGTGTACGACCTGCCACGGCTCGGATGGCAAAGGGCTGGAAAGCAAAGCCGCCCCGCCGTTGATGGGTTCGCAACGTGTTCGCAACCGCAACAAGGAGATCGCCATTCGGATTTTGCTGCACGGTCTTTCCGGTCCGATCGACGGGCAAACCTACCCGGATGTGATGCCCGCGATGGGTGCCAATGATGACGAGTGGCTGGCGTCTGTGCTGAGTTACATCCGGTACGAATTTGGGAACAACCAGAACCCCGGCATACGCCCCGCCGACGTAAAAACGGTTCGGCAACGAACCGCCGGACGCGAGAAACCCTGGACCCTGGACGAACTGGTGGAACCAACTCAAAAATAAGAATCAGTGTATTTCTCTTCTAAAACTCGCCCCAATAACGTTCTGAATCACGCGCTGACGAATTAAACTAACACTCGATTTTACTTGGATACCATGAAAAAACGCTTTTTCCTGGCCGGGATTTTTATGGCCATTCTGTTTGGTTTTGATGCAAAAAGCCAGCCTGCTGAAGCCAAATACGACGAAACCGGCTGTTTATACACCAGCTACAATGGCCTGGTGATGGCGGGTTACCAGGGCTGGTTTGCTGCCCAGGGCGATGCGTCCGACCGGGGCTGGCATCATTATCAGAAAAGGGAGAAATTCGAGCCGGGGTATGCGTCGATTGATTTTTGGCCGGACGTAAAAGAGTACCCCAATACCTACAAAACCGCTTTTCAGTATGCCAACGGAGAAAACGCAGCGGTTTACAGTCCCTACGACGAAACCAGTGTCGAGCTCCATTTCAAATGGATGAAGGACTACGGCATCGACGGCGTGTTCATGCAGCGGTTTTTGTCCGAAATCAAGTCCGAAAAAGGGAAGCGGCATTTCAACAAAGTGCTGGCGAATGCGCTGAAAGCGGCTAAAAAGCACAAACGGGCTATTTCCATCATGTACGATCTGAGCGGTTCTACGTCGGCGGACATGGACATTTTGGTGAATGACTGGAACGAGTTGCAGCAACTTTTTGAGCTGTTCAATAATAAGGAAAATCCGACGTATCTGCGACACAATGGCAAACCGCTGCTGGCCATCTGGGGCGTTGGGTTTAATGATAACCGGCGGTATACCGTCGCCGATATTCAGAGTCTGGTGGAAAAGGTAAAAGGTCCCACCAAAAAAACGTCGGTTTTGCTGGGCGTACCGTATTACTGGCGAACGATGACGAAAGACACCGAACCGTCGGAACTGCTTCATCCGCTGATCAAAAGTGTGGACGTCATCATGCCGTGGGCGGTGGGGCGGTATAATGCCGAAACTTACGCGACGGTTTCGGGCAATACACTGGCGGGTGATGTGGCCTGGTGCAAAACCAACAACGTAGATTACGTGCCGCTGGTGTTTCCCGGTTTTAGCTGGGGAAATCTAAAAAATAGCCCGAGTGTTTATAACCAGATTCCGCGGCTGAAAGGTGATTTCCTGTGGAGTCAGGTTGCCGGAGCGAAGCAGGCCGGAGCGCAAAGCTTATACGTCGCGATGTTCGACGAAGTGGACGAAGGAACGGCGATTTTCAAAACCAGAAAAGAAGGCGAATTACCACTGAACGGCGACGGTAAATTTGTCGGCATCGAACCCGATCTGGATTCTGATTATTACCTGTGGCTGACCGGTCAGGCCACCCACTGGTTTCACGGAAAAAAGGGCTATACAGCCCAAAAACCGGTCAGAAAAAAGTAAGACAATCCGTTACGAAAATTCGTAGAAACTGCGGTTGGCCGACTCGCGTAGTGACGCATACGACGCGTCGTGGAGCTTCCGCATCATAAAACCGTGTTCCCGCAGAAAATGCAGATTAAATTTCCGCATCAGGCGGTGGTGGGACGCTTCCGGGCTTTCGACGTGCTTAACGACGTAATTCGGAAAATACCCGTAGACCTCTTCGGGAGCAATGCTGAACGGGGCCGTGTTCATGGCGGGTGCATATTCCAGCGTGTTCAGAAAATACTCCGTTCCCGGAGCGGTCAGTGTTTCCATTTTTTGCAGGTACTCCACCCGCAGGGGAAGCGGTAACGCCACCAACGAAGCCCGGTCGTAAACGAGGTCAATCTCACCGACTTCTTCGGGCGTTAAGGCGAACAGATCTTTGCAAAAAATGGTCAGATTGTTCGAGATATACCGCTCCCCGACTTTTTCATACGCAAGCTGGTTTTCCGCAAAAAACTGCAGGATCACCTTCTCGACCTTTTCCACACCCACGACGCGTTCCGCAAATTGACTGAAGTACACCAGGTCGAGCGACCGGCCGCAGAGCGGCACAAAAATCGACTTTTCCATCAACGCAAACGGCGTCAGGTGTTTCAGTACGTACGGGTGAACGTCCGGACGGTGGAAGCGGGTGTTCGAATCTTCCCACGATTCTGCCCAGGCTTGCTTTTCCATTAGTACGTGTTGTTGTTCTTTGTTGTTCAGTAGTTGTTGTTGCTGTGTCTTTCGACGCTACAAAGGTGGCGGATGGCGCGGCTTTTTTTTAGAGGGAATGTACGGATTCTTGAAAACAGGTACTTCTACGTACCGAAAGCGATGGGGAACAAAATCGCTGTCACAGGCAGTCCACAGGCAAGCCTTTCAGGCTTGTGAGACACAAACTCAGGAGGTCGCTATTTCACGGGGCGACTTCCAGCTTCAAAATCCGGTTGTTGACCGTTCCGTTGGTGATAACGGGTTCGTCGTAGTAATGAACCCGCATATACATCCCGTCGCGAATCGGAATCCGAATCGAATCATTGTTTTGAAAACCGGCCGCACTGCCCCCACCCCGGATGTAATAGCCGAATTTGACGGTGTCGACCATAAAGCTTTCATAATGATAATTCTGCCACTTATTACTGGCATCTTTATCGCGCCAGATTTTCTCCCAATAGCCGGTTACGATTCCCTCGGCTTTCAGGCAGTTCGGGTCTTCCAATTTGCTCTTCAGGTGATTGTAGTCAAAAAAAGGTATTCCAAAAGTTACCACAGAGAGGCCGCAGGTGACAAAAAGGAGTACCTTCCGGTGTTTCCAGGAGCGGAAAAAAATAAAAACGATCAGTGTGGCGGCAACGAATCCGGCGGAAATATACGCCCAGAACCACTCTTCGTAGCCTTGGGCTGCGATGTCATAAATCGTACGGTATTGCATATTGTGGTTAAAGGCGGGAAGATGCTTCTTCCGTTTTGGGTACCGGTACTGGATCAGATCCCAAGGCCTTTGCCACTAAAAAGACGCTGACGAGCGTCAACACCGCGCCCATCAGAAAGGGCGCTCCCGGAAAATACACCGGCGCTTCGGGTTTGGTAAAATACGCAAACAAATGCGTCATTAACAAGGGGCCAATGATGGAAGTCATGCTCGCCAGACTCGTCAGCGCACCCTGCAGTTCGCCCTGTTCGTTGGGCGGCACCTGCGACGAAATGAGCCCCTGAACGGCCGGGCCTGCCAAACCACCCAGTGCATACGGAATCATAAACGCAAACATCATCCAGCCCTGGGTGGCAAACGCAAACAGGGTGAACCCGATGATGGAGAAGCTCATTCCGGTAAAAACCGCCTTCCGCTGCCCCAGTTTCGGAATCGCGACCCGAATTAAACCGCCCTGAACGATGGCTACCGTTAGCCCGATGAAGCCGAGCGAATAGCCCACCCACGTTTCGTTCCAGCGAAATTTTTCGATGACATAATACGTCCAGGTCGATTGGGGGGCCTGACCGGCAATGTACAGCAACACCATTGTGCTGACCAGACCCAGGATGGCAGGATACCGCTTCAACCGGGCCAGCGAACCGATTGGATTGGCCCGTTTCCACTCAAAAGTCCGGCGGTGTTCCTGGGGCAACGATTCCGGAAGAATAAAATACCCGTAGATAAAATTCAGAAGCGACAGCCCCGCCGAAATCATGAAGGGAACCCGGCTGCCGTATTGACTGAAAACCCCGCCGATGATGGGCCCCACGATGAAACCCAACCCAAAAGCCGCACCGACCAAACCGAAGTTCTGCGCCCGTTTTTCCGGTGGGCTGACGTCGGCAATGTAGGCCGATGCCGTCGTGAAACTGGCTCCGCAGATACCGGCAATAAACCGGGCCACAAACAGCCAGGCAATGGTGGGCGCGAAGGCGCAAAAGACGTAATCGAGGCCCAGGCCAAAGAGCGAAATCAGCAAAACCGGTCGCCGGCCAAAGCGATCGCTCAAACCGCCCAGAATTGGGGAAAACACAAATTGCATGATGGCGTACGAGAACGTAAGCCAGCCGCCGTATTGTGAAGCTTCACTGAGATCTCCGCCGGTCAGTTCTTCAATCAATCGGGGAACAATGGGAGCAATAACCCCAATCCCGGTGCAGTCAATCAGAATGGTAATGAAGATGAACGTCAGCGCCCGGTTGCGTTGTGGAGCCATGCGGTAAAATTTTGCCCGAAGTTACGGCTTTCTGCCCATTTTTGTCACGAACTTGCCGAAACCATTCATTCCGACGATGACAACACTCGAAAACGACTTTATCAAAGTGAGTATCCGTTCCCAGGGGGCTGAACTGACGTCCATTTATAACAAACAAACCGGTATCGAACACCTCTGGCAGGCCGATCCGGCGGTTTGGGGCTGGCACGCGCCGAATCTGTTTCCGGTGGTGGGCGGCTGCCTCGACAACCAGATTATTGTCGATGGAAAACCGTATCCGATGGAGCGGCACGGTTTTACGCGACAGTCCGAATTTACAGTGATTGAAGCCACACCGACGAAAGCCTGTTTCTCCCTCAAATCCAATGAAAAAACGCGGGCGGTTTATCCCTATGAATTTGATTTTCAGATCGAATACCAGATCGACAACCAGGTGCTGACCCTCATTTACCGCGTGATCAATCGGGAAGACAAGCGGATGTATTTCTCCGTGGGCTCGCACCCGGCGTTTGCGGTGCCATTTTTCCCGAACGAAAACTACGAAGATTATTACCTGGAGTTTCAGAACGAAGAACCGCTGGAACGCCATATGCTGTCGACCAAAGGCTATTTTACGGGAGAAACCGAGCCGGTTTTGACCGTCGACAAACAGTTGCCGCTGACCGCCGACTTATTCAATGACGACGCGCTGGTGTTCAAAAACCTGGCTTCCCGGAGTGTAACGATCCGGAGCCGCAACCACGATCAGGCCGTAACAGTCAGTTTTCCGGCGTTTCCGTATCTGGGCATCTGGGCCAAGCCGGGCGGGAAGTTTGTCTGCATCGAACCCTGGCTGGGCTGTGCCGACCGCGAGGGAACGCCCGTTCCGTTCGAAGAAAAAGAAGCCATTCAACACGTTGAACCGAACGGATTGTTTGAAACCGGGTATACGATTGGGGTATAATCCTGCTTGAATAGGCTTGCCAATTACTAAGGGGTAGAACAATCTTGACCCATTAGCCTTCGTCAAGATTGTTTTACCCACTTTATAAAAAAGCCGTCAATTTTATTATTGGTTGTTGAAAGCCGTATTTCACATGAATACTTACCTGGTGATTGAGAAGCGGACATGGGGTCAAATAATAAATACTCTGGTAGTTGGATGTATTTCTGGCCATCTACTTCAGCCGAAAATTTAATTTCCAGTTGAGGATAGGTCATTGATTTCAATTCCTGGAATCGAACCTCTTTGCTGGTAGCCTGGGGCCTAAGCGTCCCTATTGATCCTTTTGTGGTCTGAACGCGAGTCAGGGTCTTGCCGGTCAAATTGACAAATTTAACCCGAATGGCCGGTTTTATTTCTGCACACGAAAACAGAAGGGTACAGGCCACAAAGAGGAAAAGTAAAGTCTTCATGAAGTTGCCAGGTTTTAAGTAACGCGAACTATGAGATGATGCCCTTTCCTAACAGTTGTTTAAGTGCCAGCGGCACGTAATGTTTGTAGCAAACCGGTGCGTTGAACCCTCCAGGCGTGCCGGAGGTACGCAACCATTCGCGTACCTCCGGCACGCCTGGAGGGTTCAACGCACCGGTTTGCTACAAACATTCGACCCCTCCGGGGTCAATAATCTCACAATTGCGTTTAAGTCGTAAATGAATGCAAAACCTTCATTTTACTACCCGAAACGAATGGTTTTTACGAATGAATCTTCTGCTATTGAAAGACCCGATTGGCAGGCCAATAGGTTGGAGTCGAAAAGAAAATAATATCAGAATTGTGGGTTTCAGCATTCATGCGAAAAGCTCCTGTTGTGTGGTTTTACGGCCACACAACAGGAGCTTTTCGCATGAATGCTGATTCACCCCGAATTTTGGGGTGAATCAGCATTCTTTTAACTTATTTCTGCTCCGTCAGCAGGTTGAAGAATTCGTCCAGTTTCGGCAACAGAACGATTTCGGTCCGGCGATTGGCCTGACGACCCGCTTCCGTGGTGTTGTCTTCTTTCGGGATGAATTCTGAACGACCGCCAGCCGTTAAGCGGGACGGCGCTACGCCAAACTGAGTTTGCAGCGTCCGAACCACCGAAGTAGCCCGCATTACACTCAAATCCCAGTTGTCTTTCAGGAATTGCGTCGAGATCGGATAAACATCCGTGTGGCCTTCAACCAGCACATCCAGGTTGCGGTGGTCGTTGATCACCTGTGCTACTTTACCCAATACTGATTCCGCCTGTTTGTTCAGCACGTAACTCGCCGAAGGGAACAACATTTTGTCCGAGATAGAAACGTATACAACGCCTTTTTTCACTTCCACCTGTACATCGCTGTCGTTGATGTCGGACAGAGACCGTTTCAGATTTTTCACCAGCAACAGGTTGATGGAATCTCTTCTTTGGGCGGAAGAAGATACATTCGAGAGCGTTTCCAGTGAACGGCGAATGCTTTCGGCACCCGCTTTGCTAACAATCGACAGATCCGCCATCCGGTCCAACAGGTTTGTGTTGGTTTTTTTCAGGTAGTCCAACTGACTCTGTAAATCAGTAATCTGACCGTTTTTGGTGAGCAGTTCAGCGTCTTTGGTTCCGATGGTGCTTTGCAGACTGGCCGTTTTTTTGGCGCAATCTTCCAATTCCATTTTTACTTTGTCATGAACGGTTTGCAATTCAGCTAATCGCTTTTTGCTTTTGCAGGAAGTAATTACGGTTAAGAGGGCAATGGCAAACAGAAAATTTTTCATATTTTTTGTTAGGGAAAATAAAATTATTTAGGGTTAACGCTTACGCTCTGCAAGTTACGAAGCAAATAGGGAAGGTAACAAATGGATTTTTGCATTATTTCCCTTTTTAAGCTTTTTCTAATTATTCGGTCTTTTAAAACCGCGCCAGGGCTTTTTCCGAGACCGTCAGACCGATGGACAACGAAGAGGTTGCCGCCGGAGAGGGCGCGTTGCAAACGTGAATCGCCCGGTCGGTTTCCAGAATCGCAAAGTCGTCGAGCAAGCCGCCGGTTCGGTCGCAGGCCTGAGCACGGACGCCCGAACCGCCTTCCATAAGGTCGTTTTCCTGGATTTCGGGAATCAATTCCTGCAAGGCTTTTGTAAAGGCCGATTTCGAGAAAGACCGGTACATTTCGCCCAGCCCCGTTTCCCAGTATTTGGCCGCTACTTTCTGAAAACCGGGCCAGCTCAGGGTTTCGTACATCTCTTTCAAATTGATGTCCGACTTCCGGTAGCCTTCCCGCTGAAACGCCAGAACTGCATTCGGCCCGGCTTCGACACCGCCATGCACCATGCGCGTAAAATGAACGCCGAGAAAAGGAAAATTAGGGTCCGGAACCGGGTAAATCAGGTTTCGAACGAGGTATTCCTTTTCGGGCCGGATCTTGAAGTATTCGCCCCGGAAGGGAATGATCCGGACGTCAATCTCTTGTCGTTGGGTGAGTTGCGCGATTTTGTCGGAATACAGCCCGGCGCAGTTGATGACCAGTTTCGTTTCGTAGGTGGCGCGGTCGGTCACCACCACCGAGAGCGTGTTGCCCGGTGTGATCTGGGTCACTTTCTCGCCCAGCCGAATTTCTCCGCCCAGTTCTCGCAGCTTTTCGGCGTATTTCTCGCACACCTGCACGTAGTCGATAATACCGGTTTGCGGCACCCACATGCCCTCGACACCCCGAACGTGCGGTTCGATTTCGTGCATTTCAGACAGCGTCAGCTTTTTCAAGCCTTCCAGACCGTTCTGCTGCCCGCGCTGGTATAAATTATCCAGAAGCGGTACTTCTTCCGGTTTGGTAGCCACCACGATTTTGCCGCAGAGTTCATACGGAACATTTTCCTGTTCGCAGAATTCGAGCAGCATCCAGTAGCCCCGAATGCAGTTGGTCGCTTTCAGACTCCCCGGCTTGTAATACAGCCCCGAATGAATAACGCCACTGTTGTGGCCGGTCTGGTGGGCCGCCAACCGGTTTTCTTTCTCGATGACGGTGACCGAAAGGCCGGGCCGCTGCCGCTTGATTTGCAGCGCCGTTGCCAGCCCGACAATACCGCCCCCAATGATGATGATATCATTCATGTTTGTTATGCTTGTTATTCACCCCCAACCCCCTAAAGGGGACTAAAAAATCCAGATGTGAGAAGCCCCCTTTAGGGGGTTGGGGGCAAAGTTTAATTCGGAAATGAAACCTTGCCCATCGACACCGTCGGAACGCCCTGGCGATTTCCGAAGGATGTGAAGCCGCCCGCGACGGCTTCGTTCGCCAAAACCGCAAACAGAATGGCCTCTTTGGCATCGCCGGAAATACCCAGTTCGTCGGTATTGGCGAAGCGGCAGTCGGGCAATAATTCCTGAATAGAACCGGTCAGAACCGGGTTGTGCATGCCGCCACCGCTGCGGTAAACGACATACGATTCCCCCGGTTTGATGACGGTTTGAACCGCTTCGGCAATGGTTTCCGCACTGAACCTGGTCAGGGTCGCAATCAGATCTTCGGGCGTCAGGTCTTTGCCGGTCTGACTGCGTTGCAACGCCTGGTCGACGTAATCGGGGTTAAATACTTCCGGTCCCGTAGTTTTTGGGAAGGGAGCCTTGAAAAACGAATCTTTTTTCAACATTTGTACTAAATCCTGATTCACGGTTCCGCTGGCGGCAATCCGGCCATCGGCGTCGTACGGTTTGTTGAAAAGCTGCCGGGTAAAGGCGTCGATGAGCGTGTTGCCGGGGCCGGTATCGGTCGTAAAGACTTCGTTGGCATCCAGGTTTCCCGGCAGGTAGGTAAAATTGGCAATCCCGCCCATGTTGAGCATCAGGCGGTTTTCGTCTTTCTTTGAAAAGATAAAATAATCGCCATACACGGCCAGCGGAGCGCCTTCGCCCCCTTTGGCAATGTGTTTCTGACGAAAATCACTGAGGGTTATGATGCCCGTGGTGACGGCAACGTGGTCACCATCACCGATTTGGAGTGTTGCATTCGGGAATTGATCGAGTTTATGCTGGCTTTTGGGCGCGTGAAAAACCGTTTGGCCGTGGCTGGCCACCAGATCGACGTCACTGGCCGACAGGTTCCAGTGGCGGAGGCAGTCGGTCACCATTTGGCCGTGCAATTGCCCGATCCAGGCGTTGAGCAGACACAGATGTTGAAAATCAATTTCTTTTTTGGCGAAAACTTTCCGTATTTCCGCCTTCAGGTCGTCGGAATACGGAACGGTCTCGAAATGGGTGAGCGACACGTCGGTTTGGGGGCCAAAGCCTTTAATATGGCAAAGAGCCACGTCCAGACCGTCCATCGAAGTGCCCGACATCAGCCCGACGATCCGGCGTTCCGGGCGTTGGGCCAATTCATAAAGGTGTTGTATCTGGATGTTCATAGCGCGGGACAAGTTGGCAAAAGTACCAACTTGAAACTGTAAATCGAAACAGTGAACCACGACAACCGAAACAGTAATTAGTGATGTGGCTGGGAGAAGAACAGTTTGATTTTTTTGAGGGGGTATTTTTCCAGACTCTGGGCCGATCGGTCGAGGTGCTGGAAGCCCGGTTTTTGGTGGGTGGTAATGTCAACACGGCTGCGCAGGTTTTTTCGTCGGAAGGTCTGTTTTTCGTGAAATGGAACCCCGAAGCGAATGTCGACATGTTCGAGTGGGAAGCGCGCGGGCTGGACCTGCTCCGGTCGACGGAAGCCATCTACATTCCCGAAGTCATCGGCTACGGAAAATACCGCGACAAGACCTATCTGGTGCTCGAATACATTGATCCGGTGGTACCTAAATCCAATTACTGGGAATCATTCGGGCAGTCGCTGGCGTTGTTACATTCACACACGCAGTCCAAATTCGGATTACACTTTGATAATTACATCGGTTCGCTGCCGCAAAGCAACACATTAACAGACAACGGAATCACGTTTTACATCGAACAGCGTCTTCAGCCGCAGGCCGGTATGGCTCTTTACAAAGGACTTATTTCGAAAGAGTTATACGCTAAGTTTCAGAAATTATACCAACGGCTTCCTGATTTATTACCGGTTGAACGCCCGGCCTTATTACACGGCGATTTGTGGTCGGGCAATGTGATGGTGAACGAACAGGGTGATGCCGCCCTCATCGATCCGGCGGTTTATTACGGTTTGCGCGAAGCCGAGCTGGCGTTTACGACCTTATTCGGCGGTTTTGATGAACGGTTTTACGATGCCTACGATGAAGCGTTTCCGATGGAAGACGGTTTTCAGGAGCGGATCCCGATTTACAATTTGTATCCCCTGCTGGTTCACCTCAACCTGTTTGGAACGGGTTATCTCAGTGGCATTGAGCGGGTGTTGAATCGGTTTTGAATCAGTCCTGAACTCGGATTACGCAGATGAACGGATTAACCAGGATTGCCGACGCGGTCTTAAATCCTTTTAATCTGCGTAATCCAGGTTCAAGATACATACTATATGGAAATCACTTCCTTCGAAGATTTTAAGCTCAATAAACAGTTGCTGACGGCAGTCGCGGAAGCGGGCTACGAGCAACCCACTCCCATCCAGCAACAGGCGATTCCGCTGGCAATGGCGGGGCACGATGTGCTGGGCATTGCGCAGACCGGCACCGGCAAAACGGCGGCTTACCTGCTGCCGCTGCTGATGAAAATCAAGTATGCGCAGGGGCAACATCCCCGGGCCTTGATTCTGGCGCCCACGCGCGAACTGGCCATGCAAATTGACGCGGCCATTACGGAACTGGCCAAATACACCGACATCCGGCACCTGGCGCTCTACGGTGGAATCGGCCCGAAAGCGCAGATTGAAGCCGTTCAGAAAGGTGTCGATATTCTGGTGGCCACACCGGGGCGGTTTTCGGACCTTTATTCACGGGGCGAAATCGTGGTGAAGCAACTGGCGACGATGGTGATGGACGAAGCCGACAAAATCATGGACATGGGGTTCATGCCGCAGATTCGGAAAATTCTGGAAGTGATTCCGGTAAAACGGCAGAACATGCTGTTTTCGGCCACCTTCCCGCCCAAAGTAGAGGAACTGTCCTACGAATTTCTGGAGTTTCCGATGCGGGTGGAGGTGACGCCCCAGGCATCGACGGCGGATATGGTGACGCAGAAAATCTACGCCGTTCCTAATTTCAGAACCAAGATCGATCTGCTGGCGTATCTCATGAGTTTTGAAGCCGCCAGCCGGGTCATTGTGTTTGCGCGCTCCAAAGAAACCGCCAACAACATCTATAAATTCCTGGCCCGGAAAGTCATTGCCGACGACCGGATTCGCGTTCTGCACGCCAACAAAGGCCAGAATACGCGGATCAATTCGATGGAAGCCTTCAAGGAAGGCAACATCCGCGTGCTGGTGACCACCGACGTAACGGCGCGGGGCATCGACGTCAACCAGGTCAGTCACGTCATCAATTTCGATGTGCCGCTGATTTACGAAGATTACGTCCACCGGATTGGGCGAACGGGCCGCGCCAACCACACCGGCGAAGCCATTACGTTTGTAACGATGGCGGAGGAGTATCACATCCGGCAGATTGAGAAGATTATCCGGATGCAGATTCCACGCGAACCCATCCCGGAGGCCGTACCCATTACGGAAACGCCGTTTGACGAACAGCAGGATTATTTGCGGGAGATCGACGACCAGCGGAAAAAGGAAGATCCGACGTTCAAAGGGGCTTTTCACGAGAAAAAAGGGATTCCCGTCAAAGGGCGTAGCACATCTGCCAAAACCGCGCCCAGCCGCAGCACGTCGGCGCGCGGAAAAGCGCCCAAAAGTGCGGCTGCCCGCAGTGGCAAACCCAAAACCGGCCCACCCCGTCGCCGGAAGACGTAACCGTTTTTCAATATTTTGTACTAAATTGAATCCCCCTACGTTTTATAGGGGTTAGTACGTTGAACGTCACATGAATAATCGGACAAAAGGAATACGGTTTTTCGGTCTTTTGCTTTGCCTGCCCCTGGGCGTTTTTGCACAGACCGGATCACTGGTAAGTTCTGCCCGGAAGGTCGAAGCCGGTAAGAGTGATACGGTTGTTGAGGTTTCCAAAGAGCCCAGCCGCACAGTAGCTAACCCCATGGTGACGCCTTTGTTTGGAGAACAGGCAAAATCGGCCAAGCATATCGACTGGGAAGTGCGGTTTTTGAACGAATGCGACCAGAGTTTTGCCAACCGGAAGGAAGCGAGCCAGTTTTTCTCGACCCGTGCCTGGGAATACCTGACGGAAGGGCAACTGGATACGGCTACCTACCGCTTTAATCTCGCCTGGCTGCTGGACGACAAAAATTCCGATACGTATTGGGGGCTGGGCGTCATCAGCTACCAGCAAAACAAAATGCCCGAGTCGATTCGGCTCCTGAAAAAAGGGCTGGCCGTCGCCGACAGCAATGCCGTTCTGATGACCGACCTCGCCACAGTGGAACTCAAGCAGTACAAGGAAAATAAAGATGCCGAACTGCTCGAAGATGCCATTTCTGTACTTAACAAAGCACTTCAATACGACGTAACGAACGCCAATACGTTCATGCGGTTGTCGTGGGCTAATTTTTCCAAGGGCGATTATTCCGCAGCCTGGGAGAATCTGCACAAAGGCCGCGCGCTGGATCTCGGTGCCGTTGACTTCGTGTATCTCCAGGAACTCCGTGAGAAAATGCCCGACCCCAAAGGCTTTTTTAAATAAATATCCACAGATTTTAGGGTCTTTCGGGTTTCAAAAATTAACGATTTTTGAGGGCTACAAGATGCTTCATCCCTACGGGATTCATTTCTCTATAATGCGGACGTGGTTTCTACAAAATGGACCATCCCTACAGGATTTGTCGGATTTGATTTCCCCCTTTTTCGCCGGGTTAAAACCCATTGCTACAAGATGAATCATCCCTATGGGATTTGCCGGATTTGATTTTCCCTTTTTCGCCGGGTTAAAACCATTGCTACAAGATGAATCATCCCTACGGGATTTGTCGAATCCGATAAATCCCGTAGGGATGATTCATCTTGTAGCCCCCGGTAAAACCGGGGGGAGAGGAACCAAGTGGGTCTAAAATCCCGTAGGGATGACCGATAGAAGGTCAAATAACGCTTCGTTATTGAAAATCAATTAGCCCCAGCGGGGGTAAGTACATTGAATTTCTGAATGTAATACCGGATCGTCCGACCAATCAGAATCCCCCCAATAACCCCCGGCAATACCCAGGCTGCAATGTCGATCATGAAATGATGGTCGGGCAAATACCGGGTATTGACCACCGCAAAAGCCGTCAGCGTGGCAATGTACGAACCGCACATGCGGCTGATATGCCCAAAAAACCACTCCATTTTGCCGTATCGGGCTTTTTCCGGATTGTGGAATAACCTGACATCGTAGAAGGCATTGGAAAATAAAAGACCGGCAAAGAAGAAATACAGGATGCCGAACGTGGAAATACTGCCCGTTGAAAACCAGCCCACAACCGCCTGTACACCCAGTCCGAACATCACCAGCGAGGCACCCAAAGCCCCATACGCGGCAAGCTGATCCGTTCGGGTCAACCGGTTTTGCGAATTTTTAAGCCGGAGAATGCGCCGACCGGAAAAACAGAAGTAGAAACTCAGGATCGCAATAAACAGCAGAAACAGGGTGCTGGGTTTGAAGAAAACCAGGTATACAGCCGTCAGACAAACCGCAGCCATGCACCCGTAAAACACCCGCCCGGTGAGTTTGTGCAGGCGACCGCCTTTTTTCGATACCATAGGAACAAGGCCTACCAGCAAGGCCAGAAAACCCGAAGCGATGTGGACAATCAACATGAGTTTTAATACGAGATTCATGACTCCGAAAGCGTTTAGTTGTGTTCAATTCGTTGAAACAAACCTACGCGGAGCCGTCAAACGGGGCAAATCAGCGGGGTGTATAGCGGTTTTTTGGGGCGTTTGGCAAGCTTCGGGGTCTTTGGTAAAGCCGCTGGGACGTTTGGCAAAGGCTCAGGCCATCGATTTGAGTTGGGCCACCAGCGTATCATTGTATTTCCGGGCCACCGGTATTTGGAAATCGCCGTCGTGCAGATGGAGCTTGTAGCCTTGCGCGTTGCCCGTCACCTTTTCCACGTTCTCCAGATTGACGATGAACGACCGGTGGCACCGCACCAGGACGGCGTTGCCGGTAAGCTGCGTTTCCAGTCGGCTGAGGCTGCTGCGAAGCAAGGTTTTGACGGGCTGGTTGCTTTTCAAATACACCACCGTCGAGTAATTGTCACTGGATTCGATGTAGAGCAGGTCGGAAGGCGGGAAGCTGAGGATATCCTTTTCGTTTTCGGCCGTGAGCGTGACCAAAACCGGCTGGGTCGGCTCCGCGCTAAGACTTTCTGCGTGGTGTTCACGAACCGGTATTTCCCGGGCGGCCTGCTGGTATTTTTTGAGTTTGAGGATGTAATTGACCAGAACGGACCCCGCCGAAGGAAAGATGCCAATCAGAAACGTGACGACGATCATACCGAACAGCTCAATGGCGTGAATGGGATTGGCGATCAGGGCATTGATGTAAAAATAGTTGACCAGCCCGATCAGCGTGATGTGGGCCGTGATCCAGAGAATTTCGCGCCCCACCGTCCAGCGTTCGTTGGTGAAATGCTTCGGGAGAAAAACCGGCAGAAGCAGGCTAAGACCGGCCGTCACCAGAAACGAAATCAGGCCAAACCCCAGGATTTTGAGGGTTTTGTAAGGCGTTACCCAGCTATTCAGCCCGAAGGGTTGGAAAATCAGCAGAAACAATCCCACAAAAACCCCAATCCAGAACGCCTTGGCCCACCGCCGGCGAACCGGGTCTTCACACGGATACGGTTGATTCAGTAGCTGCCACATGGTTTAAGGACGATGGACGATTGACCATCGTCAACGGTCTATCGTCAATTTTCAAAACACCTTCCAGTTCGAAATCTGCTGCATAAAATAGGGAACAACGGGTGGATAGAGCAGGATAACGACGAATATACCGAAAATAGCACCGTATAAGTGGGCATCGTGGTTGATGGTGCCGCGTCCGCGCCGGGATTCGTAGAAGGAATAACCCATGTAGAGGGCGCCGAAAATAAAACCGGGAATGCCGATGATGCCCATGAGGTAAATCTTTTCGGTGGGCTGGAACATAATTGCGCCAAACAGCAGTGCCGAGACGCCCCCCGACGCCCCCAGTGAATTGTAATTGGATTTATTGCGCTGCCGAATCAGCGTAGGAATATCGGACACCACAATCGCAACGAGATAGAAAATCAGGAGATAAAGCGGGCCGGAAGGGCCAAATAGGGAACCGAAAACTTGTTCGATCAGCGTTCCGAAAAAAAACAGCGTGAACATGTTGAACAGCAAGTGGCTGAGGTCGGCATGAATGAATCCCGAAGTCAAAAGCCGGTACCATTGGCCCCGTTTGAGCACTTTTTGCGGGTTCAGAATCATACTGTCCAGAAAAGACTCGTTTCGCCAGGCGTAAAAGCTAACGAGTCCGGTAATGACGATAATGGCAAGCGTAACGGTCATAACGTGTTGTGGTGTGAGACGTGAGTTGGTACGGGCGGTTTTGTCAGCCTAGCTTTCCCGTTCGATAAGCTGTTTGGTAAAATCCAGCAACAGGGCCTTCCGGGCCGGATCGACCGAAAGTTGTTCGAAATTAGCAAAGCCCCGCGTAAAAAAGTCATTGATTCGGGCTTCCGTCAGTTGCCGAATGCCAAGCTGGTCGTAGATGGCGGTGACGGCCTGAACCTTTTCCTGCTTGTCAAACTCGGTCGCACTGAGCCAGCCGATGAGTTCATTTTTCAACGCGCCACTCGACTGTTGCAGGGCTTCGATGAGTAAAAACGTTTTTTTGTTGGCAATAATATCACCTCCAACCTGTTTCCCGAATTTCGCCGGATCTCCGTAGACATCCAGCAAATCGTCTTTCAACTGGAAACCCAGGCCGATGTTAATACCACCTTCGCGCAGCCGCTGGCTCTCCACATCGTGGGCCCCGGCAATGATGCTGCCCAGTTCGAGCGCAAAACCGAGCAAAACCGACGTTTTGAGCTTGATCATCTCGATGTACTCGTCTTCCGAAACATCCCAGCGGGTTTCAAAATTCATGTCGAGTTGTTGTCCTTCGCAAACTTCGGCGGCTGTGCGGTTGAAGCGGGCCAGCACCTTTTTCAGATACGGGGTTTCAACATCCAGCAGCAATTCGTAGGCATTGACCAGCATGACGTCGCCCGACAAAATGGCGATGTTGTGATTCCACTTTTCATGCACCGTTGGCTGACCCCGGCGCAGGGGAGCCTGGTCCATGATGTCGTCGTGCATGAGCGTGAAATTGTGGAAAACTTCAACGGCCACGGCGGGTTTGAGGGCTTTTTGCCAGTCGTCACCAAAGAGGTAAGCGGCCATGAGCGTCAGCAGCGGCCGCATCCGCTTGCCGCCCAGGTTCATAATGTAACCAATCGGGTCGTATAATTCTGCGGGTTGCTGGCCGTATTTCGTTTGTTGAATCTCCTGATGTAACGCTTCTAGGAATACAAGCGGGTTGGTGGTTTGGGTCATGGCTCAAAAATACGGAAAACTGCCGGAATAGGAGTTGAGAGTTAGGAGTTATGAATTAAGAGTTGAATTTTCAAAAAGTAAATGATTGAAAATCAGTCACTATTATATCAACTAAGTGAGCGGTTGGTAGTTGGCCATCGAGCCAGTGAATGCGCAAACCGTCGCGTTCCATTTTGCGGAAAAACGTCATCTGGCGCTTGGCAAACTGGTGAATGGCGGTTTCCAGCCGGGCGGTCATGGTCGCATACTCCAGTTCGCCGTGTAGATACTGCGTGATGAATTTATACTCCAGTCCGTAAAAAATCAGTTTTTCGGCCGGAATCCCATTTTCCAGCAACCGCTGAACTTCGTCGATCAAGCCGTTTTGCAGCCGTTGGTGCAACCGCTCCGTGATTCGCTGCCGCCGAACTTCAACGGGTAAATCGATTCCGAAAACCACCGCATCGGGTTGAGAAACCGGGCCGGAGAAATCGGTTGCCGGATTTTCGGTTAAATAGGTGGCAATTTCAATCGCCCGAATCAACCGTTTGCGGGTGGACGTATCGGCCAGATGGGTATACTCGGAAGGAACGTGCCGAAACCGTTCGAGCAACTCATCGTCGCTTTTCATTTCCAGCTCCGTGCGCAAAGTCTGATTAACGGGAATGGCCGTATACCGGTGCCCTTTCAAAACCGCTTCGAGGTATAAACCGGTTCCGCCACAAAGGATCGGAACGTGACCACGCGCCAGGATTTCAGGCAGTACGCGGCTGAAATCCTGCTGATACTGAAACAGATTGTAATCACTACCCGCGTCGACGATGTTGATGAGGTGATACGGAATCGATTGATTATCAATTTGGTATTCGTCCAGATCCTTGCCGGTTCCGATGTCCATGTCCCGGTAAACCTGCCGGGAATCCACGCTGATGATTTCACCCTTCACCCGCCGGGCAACGTGTACCGCCAGCCGGGTTTTTCCACTTGCGGTCGGACCGAGGATGACGGTGGTTTTCAAGTAGCGGATTAGTTTACGGTTTTGGGTTTACGGTATTCGGTGGACTGACGCATCCATAGCCGCTTGCGTCAGCCCACCGAATACCGTAAACCCAAAACCGTAAACCGTTAAAGAATTTTCACAAACTTAATACTCCCCGCATTATAAACCGGAATATACCCGCTATCAGCCATCTCGTTTTCCGTTAAACCGCCGGGCAACTGACTGGGATAATGCCGGATACACTCACCCGGACTAACCCAGAAGTGGTTGGGTTCCGTTAACTCCAATCGGCTGAAACCCAGCTTTTCGTAACTCCGGCCATTCGACCAGTCGCGGTCGGCGTAGGTCATGATGTCGTCGGGCCGAACGTCGGTTACGAAGGCTTTCAGGAGTTTGTCCAGCCCGCCGACGACCGTGCAGTTCAGGTGATTGGCAAACCGCACGAGTTCGACCGACCGATGTGCGATCCCGTTGCGGGTGATCGAACGCGGATGACTAAAAGTCGCAACGGCCACCAGCAGTTCCGTCGCGTTGGCGGGTTGTAGGGGGAAATCCGCCGACAGAACCCGATAATACCGCGCGGGCAGAAACAAACCATACTTGTATTTGGCGTTCGTTACGACCTGCAAATGGTTTTCCTGCAAAAACCGCCCGGCCGTGGGTTTGTCAATGCGCCGAACCTGCGTGAGCCGGGCCGGAATCCGCTCGGAAAGGCCCACCAGTGCCCGAAGTCGTGAAAGGACGATGGTCGGACGCTGCCGCCAGACATCTTCCCAAAGATGAATCAAGCGCCAGTTTTCGGACGAAAACCGGTTGGAAAGCTGCTGGAAAAAATACCGTACATCCGTTTGCTGCCTGAGTTGGGCATAGGTCACTAAGTCGATGCAATGCAGAACCAGCGAAGTGTCTGCAACGCGGAACAGGGAAAACGGCGTATAGGCGGTTGTTTCGAACGGCGTTAGCGTCAGTTGGGCCGAAAGAAGCTCCTGAAAAGCAGGAGGAAATTTAATTGAATTGTTTTCCAACGGATTGACGCAAAAAGTTGTCTATACGGCTACTATAACGCAGGAAGTAACCGAAAAAACCGGAAATTACAGTATAATTGCTAAGTTAATCTAGTTTAATTACAACCTAAGTTCCCTGACCGACTCCCCTTACCAATGAATCATCGTGTTATCTGGGTTATTTTAATTGCCCTCCTTCTGCCCTGCACGGTTTTCGGACAGCGTGCTTCGGTAGACAGTTCATTCCGGGAACAGGCCATTCGGTATGCCCACGCCCGCTACGTTCGTTCCACCGCCGATCAGGCGCGGTTATACAACGGCGCCGAATACGTCGGTCACCTTCCAACCATCAAAGGCTATCCGTACCTCGACTCGCTCTGGCGCACCGGCTCCGTCACCTACGATGGCATCACCTACCAGAATATTCGCCTGCTCTACGATCTGGTGGATGACGTCGTGGTGGTGCCTCACATCGACAGCGTATACCGGATGCAGTTACAAAACATCAAAGTAAGCCGGTTTTCGATTGCCGACCACCACTTCATTCGGATCGTGCGGGATACGGCCCACAACATTGGCCTGCGAACGGGCTTTTACGACCAATTGTACGATGGGCGGTCGAAAGTGCTGGCAAGACGGGTCAAAACCATCCGAACCGAACTGGTGCAGAACGCCGTCAAGGAGGAGTTCCTATCGGAAAATAGTTTTTACATCGGCAAAAACGGCCTCTTTTACCCCGTTAAAACCAAACGATCGGTCCTGAATCTGTTTGCCGATCAAAAGAAAACCCTCCGCAAATACCTCCGCGAAAACCGCATCAAATTTGCGAAGAACCGCGAAGCCGCCATTGTAAAACTCACCCAGCAATACGACGCAGCAACCCGATCGTTATGACGAAATTCTACCGCACCTTATTCCTGTTGTGCTGTTTTGCGGGCTCGCTCACCGCCGGTTTCGGGCAGCAGGCGGCTGAGAAAACCATCCGCGGGCCATTCACCAACCTATCCTTCGAGCAGTTTGTCCGGGAGGTGGAAACCCAGACCGATTACCGGTTTTTCTACAACCTCCGCGATGTCGACAGCATCCGGGTCAACTACGAAAAAAGCGGCCAGAGATTACCGGCGGTTTTGCAGGAGGTGCTGCAAGGCACGAGCCTGTATTACGCCATCGACGCCAAAAAACAGGTTTTCATCACGCCGGAACGCGCCATTCGGACGGAGTTACCCATTGGCTTTTTTGACCGGGGCAATAGCACGGGCGAGGGCGATACGAATGTGGTCGATTACCTGGCGGAAAAAGAAAAACGCCGGATCACGCTCGAAACCCGCTTGTTCAACATTGGCCGGGCCACCAATCCCGTTCGGCCCGGCAACGCCAACCTCGCGGGTCACATCCGGAATGCTGCTTCGGGCGAACCGGTGATTGGCGTGGCTGTTTACATCGAAAAACCGCGCATCGGCGTCGTCACCGATCAGTTTGGTTATTACTCCATTACGCTCCCGCGCGGTCGGCACGAACTCCGGGTGCGCAGCATCGGCATGAAGGATACGAAGCGGCAAATTATGCTCTATTCGGACGGGAAGCTGGAAATTGAGATGGAGGACGACGTGATTGCCCTGAAAGAAGTGGTGATCGAAGCCGAGAAGGACGTGAACGTGTCGGGGCTGCAAATGGGCCTCGAACGGCTGGACATCCGCACGCTCCGGCAGGTGCCGACGGCTTTTGGCGAAGCCGATCTGCTGAAAGTGGTGCTGACCTTGCCGGGCGTCAAGTCGGTGGGGGAGAGCAGCGTGGGGCTGAACGTGCGGGGCGGCTCGACCGACCAGAACCTGATTTTGTACAACGACGCCACGATTTACAATCCGTCGCACCTGTTCGGTTTTTTCTCGGCCTTCAATCCGGACATGATCAAAAGCGTTGAACTCTACAAAAGCGGTATTCCGTCGCGGTATGGCGGGCGGCTGTCGTCGGTGCTGGAAGTGACCACGCGTGACGGAAACAAGAAAAAACTGTCGGGTTCCGGTGGAATTGGCGTTCTGACGGGGCGGCTGACGCTGGAAGGACCGATTGTCAAAGAAAAATCCTCGTTTCTGATCGGCGCTCGATCGACCTATTCCGACTGGTTGCTCAGCAGCCTGAAAAATCCGGCATTCAAAAACAGCCGGGCGAATTTCTACGATCTGAACGCCCACATTACCCACGAATTCAACGAGAAAAATACGATTTACCTCACCGGCTATTACAGCCAGGATGAGTTTCGGCTCAACAGCGATACGGTTTACAACTACAACAACATGAACGCGACGCTGAAGTGGAAACACATCTTCAACACCAAACTCTACAGCGTTTTTACGGGAACCACCAGCCAGTACAAGTATTCCGTTTCCAGCGACCAGAATCCGGTCAATGCCTACAAGCTTACGTTTCAGATCGATCAGACAACGTTCAAGACCGATTTTAACTATTACCCGACGGCCAAACACACCATCGATTTTGGCGTCAGTTCGAATTTATACAAACTGCGTCCGGGTCAATTCCAGCCGCTGGGGGGCGAATCGCTGGTTCGGCCGGATGTGGTGCCGACGGAGCAGGCGCTGGAAAGTGCGCTGTATGTGGGCGACCGGTTTGACATTTCGCCCCGGTTTTCGATCAACTTTGGGTTGCGGTATTCGCTGTTCAATTACCTCGGTCCGAAAGACATCAATGTGTATCCGAATGGGTCGCCCAAAACGGAAGCCAATATCCTGGACACACTTTCGTACGGAGCCGGAAAAAATATCAAAACGTATCACGGCCCCGAATACCGGATTTCGGCGCGGTATGCGTTCACGCCCGACGCATCGATCAAGGTCAGTTTCAACCGGATGCGGCAATACCTGCACATGCTGTCGAACACCACGGCAATGGCTCCCACCGACATCTGGAAGCTGAGCGATCCGAATATCCTGCCGCAGGTGGGCGACCAGTTTTCGGTCGGTCTCTACAAAAACTTCAAAAACAACACCATCGAAACCTCGGTCGAGGGCTATTACAAAACGATGGACAACGTGCTGGATTTCCGCAGTGGCGCCACGCTCATCATGAATCATCACCCCGAAACGGAGGTGGTTCGGGCGGAAGGAATGGCGTATGGCGTTGAATTTTTGGTCAAAAAGATCACCGGTCGTTTCAACGGCTGGCTGAGTTACACGTATTCCCGCACATTTTTGCGCGTGGATCAGAGCGTGCCGCAGGAAAACATCAACCAGGGCGAGTATTACCCCAGCAATTTCGATAAACCGCACGACGTGACCTGGGTGGGGAATTACCGCATCAACCGCCGGTTTAGCGTTTCGCTCAATTTTACATACAGCACGGGTCGGCCCATTACGCTGCCGCTGGCAAAGTACGAGCTGGCGGGTTCGCCCCGGGTCTATTATTCGGAGCGGAACCAGTACCGGATTCCGGACTATTACCGCGCCGACTTATCGCTCAACATCGAGGGCAACCACAAGGTTAAAAAGCTGGCCCACAGCTCCTGGACGGTGGCCGTTTACAACCTGACAGGCCGACGGAATGCCTATTCAGTGTATTTCACCTCCCTGGGAGGAGTGGTACGAGGCTACAAACTTTCCATTTTTGGGCAGGCGATTCCGACGCTCACGTACAATTTCAAATTCTGAGCATGAGAAAATACGTGACGATAGGGATTGCACTACTGATCGGGAGTTGCGTCGATCCGTACCGGCCGCCGGAAGTTTCGGCTCCCAACACCTATCTCGTGGTCGACGGTTTTCTGAATGCTGCGGGAGTGAGCACCATCCGCCTGTCGCGGACGCAGAACCTGTCGGAGAGCAAAAAACCGGCCATCGAGACCAAAGCGACAGTGAAGGTGGAAGGCGAAAAAGGTGGCAGCCAGACCTTTGTCGACAAAGGCGATGGGACGTATACGCTGGCCGCTGGCGGGTTGCAGTTTAATCAGAAATACCGCCTGAGCATCAAAACAGCCGCCGGGCGCAGCTATGCGTCAGACTACGTAACCGTGAAGCAGACGCCCAAAATTGACAACGTGAGCTGGAAGGCGCAGGATCAGGGCGTGCAATTTCAGGTAACCACGCATGACCCAGCCAACAACACAAAATATTACCGCTGGGAATACGAAGAAACCTGGGAGTTTTACTCGGCCTATTATTCGAGCGTCGACTTTCTGAACAAGCAGTTTGTAAGTCGGGCCGAAAATATCAACCATTGCTGGCGGACCGAAAAATCGACCGGCATTTTTGTGGCTTCGTCGGTAAAACTAACGGAGGATGTGATCAATCAATTTCCACTGGTCTTTGTCTCCAATTCGTCGTCCAATCGCCTGAAGACCCGCTACAGTCTGCTGGTCAGGCAGTCGGCTTTGACGGCGGAAGCGTTTGAATACTGGCAGAATCTGCGGAAAAATACCGAGAGCCTGGGGTCGATTTTCGATCCGCAACCGTTTCAGGTCGTCGGTAATCTCTACGGCGTGACCGACCCGAACGAACCCGTAGTGGGGTATCTGAGCGGTTATTCGGTGGAGGAGCAACGCATTTTTGTTAGCCCGACGCAACTGCCGCCCACCTGGCGAATTCCGAGTGGCTACGAATCCTGTGTGCCGGATACGGTTTTGCTTGCGCCCCCTCCGCCCGACTTATCGGCCGCAGAGATGGCGGGAGCGGGCTGGGTTCCGATCGAGGGCTACCTCTCCCCGCAGGGCATTTTAATTGCGTACCTGATGGGGTCGCCCACCTGCATCGATTGCCGAACCGCGGGCGTGAACGTTAAACCCGGTTTCTGGTGAAAAGCATTGATTGATGTATAGTGTTATCGATTGATTTTCAATTAGCTCATGAATCGGATCAACTTTAGTTGGCTTAGTCTTCTCCTGATCGCAACCATCCTCATCGATAGTTGCGTCGATCCGTACCGCCCACCGGCGGTTTCGGCCCCCAATACCTATCTGGTGGTCGACGGTTTTCTGAACGGATCGGGTGTCAGCAGCATCCGGCTGACGCGCACGCAGAACCTGACGGACGGCAGCAAACCCACGGTGGAAACCAAAGCGACGGTGACGGTGGAGGGCGAAAAAGGTGGCAGCCAGACCTTTGTCGGCAAAGGCGATGGGACGTATACGCTGGCCGCTGGCTGGTTACAGTTTAATCAGAAATACCGCCTGAACATCAAAACAGCCGCCGGGCGCAGCTATCAGTCCGACTACGTAACCATTAAACAGACACCCAAAATTGAGAACGTAAGCTGGAAGGCGCAGGATCAGGGCGTGCAGTTTTATGTAACGACCCGCGATCCAACGAACAACACAAAATATTACCGCTGGGAGTACGAAGAAACTTGGGAGTTTTATTCCGCATTTTACTCCCGGGTCGAATACCTGAACAAAAAGTTCGTTTCCCGGATGGACGACGTCAATCACTGCTGGAGCAACGGAAAATCGACCGGTATTTTCGTCGGCTCGTCGGAGAAACTGACGCAGGACGTGATCGATCAATTTCCGCTGGTGTTCGTCTCCAATACCTCTTCCAATCGCCTGAAGATTCGGTACAGCCTGCTGGTCAAGCAGTATGCCCAAACCGCAGAATCGTTTGAATACTGGCAGAATCTGCGCAAAAACACCGAGAGCCTGGGGTCGATTTTCGATCCGCAGCCGTTTCAGGTCATCGGCAATATCCACGGCGTAACCGATCCGAACGAACCCGTAGTGGGCTATCTGAGCGGTTATTCGGTGGAAGAAAAGCGCATTTTTGTCAATGCCTCCGAACTGCCGCCCTGGCGGATTCCGAGTATGTATGAAGCCTGTCTGCCGGATACGGCTCCCCTCTTCAGAACGCCGGAAAAACCGTCGGCGGCCGATCAGGCGGAGTCGGGGGCCATTCCCATTGATGAAATTCTCTCCCCCCTGGGGCAAATAATCGCTTACCGGATGAGCTCGGCCTATTGCGTCGATTGCCGGACATCGGGTACCAACGTTAAACCGACTTTCTGGTGATGATCCCGCAACCCATGAACCCACTCAAAAAAACCGCTCAGGCCGCTTTTCTCCTTCTGACTCTCTTCGCCAAAGTACCGGTTTGGGGACAGACGGAAAATCTGATCCGGAAGCAGCTCGATACCTACCGAAACCAGTCGTTGCAGGAAAAACTGTTTGTTCATGTCGACCGCTCGTTTTATGTAGCCGGGGAGTTGATGTGGTTCAAGATCAATTACGTCGATGGAACATTTCACCAGCCCTTGTCGCTGAGTAAAGTGGCCTATCTGGAGGTGTTCGACAAAGAAAACCGCCCGGTTCTGCAAACGAAAGTCGCCCTCGCCGACGGTTCGGGCAACGGCTCCCTGTTTCTGCCCACCACGCTGGGTTCGGGGAATTACCTCGTTCGGGCGTATACCAACTGGATGAAAAATACCGACCCCGACTATTTCTTCGAAAAACCGGTCACGATTGTTAACACGTTTCGGAAACTGGAATTGCCGGTTTTGAAAGATTCGCTGGCGTATGATGTTCAGTTTTTCGCGGAAGGCGGTAATCTGGTTCGGAACCTGCCTGGTGTATTGGCCTTCAAAATGGTTGGGATAGCCGGAAAAGGGGTTGATTTACAAGGTGTTGTTCTGGATCAAAACAACGACACCGTCGTCCGGTTCAAACCACTGAAGTTCGGCATGGGGCGGTTTGCGTTGACCCCCGCCGAAGGAAAGCAATATCGGGCGGTGCTGACCGATGCCGTTGGGAAGACGTTCACGCGTCCGTTGCCCGCCGTTCAGGAGCAGGGCTACACGATGCAGGTAGAGGAGCAGGGGCAGGATCAGCTTCGGGTTACGGTGAAAACCACGGTGCCATCGGCCTCGCTGGTGTATTTGCTGATACACACGCGAATGGCCGCCATCCGCGCCGATGAGCAAGGCCTGCGTGACAATTCGGTATCGTTTCTGATCGATAAAAAAACGCTGGGCGAAGGCATTTCACACCTGACGGTTTTCGATGCCAGCCGAAAACCGGTGTGCGAACGGCTGTATTTCAAACGACCGGAACGGCGGCTAACGATCGACGCTAAACTGACGAGCGGAGCGTTATCGACCCGCGAGAAAGCGGTTTTTGATGTAACGACGCAGGATGAAACCGGGAAATCCGCGCTCACGGATCTGTCCGTAGCGGTCTACCGGCTCGATTCGCTCCAACCAGCGGAATCCGGGGACATTCTGAGTTATTTGCTTCTGACGTCCGATCTGCGGGGTGGGGTCGAATCGCCGGACTATTATTTCCGGCCCACGGGAGCCGAGGTGAACGAAGTGACGGACAACCTGATGCTGACGCAGGGCTGGCGCCGGTTTCGGTGGGAGACGGTTTTGCAAACCGACCGACTGGCCGAAGCGCATTTGCCGGAGGTAAACGGACATTTCATCCGTGGAAAAGTGATTCATCCGGGAACGGGCCAGCCGGGATACAACATCAGTTCGTACCTGTCGGTGCCGGGCAAACACATTCTGTTATACGGTTCCCGGTCGGACAAAGAGGGGCGGATTCACTTCGAAATGAAGGAGTTTTTTGGCCCCAAAGACCTCGTCGTGCAGCTCAATCCGAAAGACAGCCTGTTCCGAATCGAGTTGCAGAGCCCTTTCCACGACCGGTTTTCGGCATCCCGCCTACCGGTTTTCGATTTTCCGACGGCCTTGAAAGAGCCGCTGCTGGCCCGCAGCATTCCAATGCAGGTGCAGAATGCCTATTACCGCGAAAACCTGAGCCGCTACCGCTTGCCCCAGGTCGATAGCGTGGCGTTTTATGGCGTTCCGGACGAAAAATACCGGCTTGACGATTTCACCCGGTTTCCGGTGATGGAAGAAGTTTTTCGCGAATACGTACCGGGGGTGATGGCGCGAAAACGCCGGGACGGTTACGTAATCAGCCTGCTTGATACGCCCCACAAGCAGTTCTTTGAAGGAAGCCCGCTGGCGTTGCTGGACGGTGTTCCGATTTTCAACATGAACAAAGTGATGGAAATTGATCCCCGGAAAGTGCAGCGGCTGGACGTCATGACCCGGCGCTACATCGTTGGGCCGCTGGTTTTCGACGGCATCATCAGTTTTACGACCTACAAAGGTGATCTGGCAGGCTATCGGCCGGATGCCAAAGCTTTGCTGGCCGACTACGAAGGCTTGCAGATTCCGCGTGATTTCTACACGCCCCGCTACGATACGCCCCAGCGGTCGGGGAGCCGGATGCCGGATTTGCGCAACCTGCTGCACTGGGTTCCCACGCTGAAAACCGACGGACAGGGCAAAGGGCAACTGGAATTTTATACGTCGGACGAAGAAGGCACGTACCGGTTTATGATCAACGGCATAACGGCCGACGGCCGGGCGGGCAGTCGGCAGGGAACGTTTGAGGTCACGAAAATGATCAAGTAATCAGATCATGTTTTGGAGCTTTTCGCGCTCCGACCAGTCGATTTTTTCGGAGCCGGTATTTTCCAGCAGGTGGTTGATGAACGTTGCAATCCGGGTGGGCACATAACCGGCCGCCGTGGTATCGATCAGTGAAATCTTGCGCTTCACAAACCGGCCCACCGCGGATTTCTCCGCCAGTTCGAACAGGAAATTGGTTTTGGTGATGCTGTTGTTGAAAAAATACGGATTGCTGCCGGTGATGTAGTTGATCAAAACCAGCCGCGACGACGACTGTTTGACGACGGCGTGCAGCCGGATTTGCTTCTTGTCGTCCAGGTAAACGCCCAGATCGATTTTTTCTTTGGGAATGACGGTTTGCAGGTATTCGTTGGCCGACCGCCGGAATTGCTCCTTGGTTTCCCGCTCCTCGCGTTCTACAAATTCGATTTCGGATGTGCTGACCATGGCCGCAATGAAATTGGCCATATCGAAAACCAGCGACGGAACGGCAATGGGCGTGATGGTTTTTTTGTAAAAATAGGTCTTCTGGCTAGGGCCTTTGATTTCCTTGATGCCGAAGGCATTGAAGTAATGGTGCGCGATTTTTCGAAAGGTGTCGTCTTCCAGATTGAAGGAGTTTTCGTAGAACCCGTTGTCGAGCCAGCCCCCGTCGGAAACGATGTATTCCTCGTCTTTAAACGACAGGAAGACGGAGATGAATTTCTGCGTCGTCGTGGTATACGGCGTAATAATTTCCAGTGATTTTCCCCGCTCTTTGAACGTCCAGAGCTGGCCGAAGGCGGTTTTGATGTCGTTGTAAATCTCCTCGAATACCATTACAGAAATAAAACCGTTGAGTTGGGGTCTTTTTGGGTTACGTGCAGCGGCAGTGCGTTGGGCAACACCCGGATCAGGGGAAACTCGTCGTCGCGCAGATTCAGCTTCGCTTCCTGACAAAAATACGCCATCCGGCTGGTAATATCTGTATCCTCCATTGTTTCCGGCCCGGAATAGGTCACGTTGGCCCCCTGCTGGTTATACTGGCTGAAATGGGGCGTCGTGACGCGTTGCCGGGCAAGCGGAATCGACTCGTCAGCATTCCGGTGGGTGCAGCCGTCGCTGTGAAACTCAAAAAACGGTTCTTCGCTCAGTTCGAGGCACCGCAGCTCGAACCGGAAAAAGTCGTGATCGTTGCATTTGACGCGGACGGTCAGCGTGATTTCCGCGTCGAGATCACTGTGCGAAACGGCGGTTTTTCCTTCCAGAAAGGTTGAATTGCCGGGAATTTTGACGACATCGACCGTATCCCGCAGCACATATTTATGCTCCCGCAGCAATTTCCGATAGAGCCCGTATTTGCTTCGAATCGCCGGTACGATGGACATGCTGGGTAACGATTACGCCTGTAAATTGAAAAAAAAGGAGCAGTAAGTACGCAAAAGAAATTGAGAAAGAAGCGGGTTTGACGAAAATTAATGCGTTGCCGGGGTATAAACTGATCTTATTTTAACTCGAACTAGGATTAATGGCCGCGTAGCGGACTGATGTTTGTAGCAACAAAATAAATCACCCGATTTCTCCGCGTGCCTTTGGGTACGCAACAAGTTCAGCAGATTGCGTACTCAAAGGCACGCGGAGAAATCGGGTGATTTATTTTGCTATCGCACCGGCGACGCGGAAACATGTCGTACTTCTATCACTTAATTAGCTCATAATAAATCAATAAATCTCATAGTTCGTGTTTATTTTAAAATGAATTTTGGGTAGAAATAAAGTTTTTCTACTTATTTCGATAAGTACGTTTGGTACCTATTTACTTTCGTCTGACAACCACTTACGTTTGTATATTCTAAAACCTTTTACCTAATGGACTTTAAAGATCAAATTAAGCAATTGGGCGACCGCATCGTCCGATTGAAAGACTCTATTCAGACTGAAGAAGCGACTAAAACCGCACTTATTCTCCCGTTTCTCAACACATTGGGCTATGATGTGTTTGACCCACATGAAGTATCACCTGAATTTATCAGCGATATTGGTACTAAGAAGGGAGAGAAGGTTGACTACGCTATTTTGAAAAATGGCCAGCCTATTATTCTTATCGAATGCAAGCACCATAACCAAAGTCTGACCCTTCATGATAATCAATTACTTCGGTATTTTCATGTGACAAAAGCCCGGTTTGGCGTATTAACCAATGGTGTTAACTATCGGTTTTATACCGATTTAGTAGAGCCGAACAAAATGGATCAAAAGCCATTTTTGGAAATTAATTTAACGGATATGAAGGAAGTCCACTTTGAAGAGTTGAAAAAGTTCCACAAGTCCTATTAAGAAAGGGGTTTCAACAAATAGTTAGTGATCAAATTACCGACCGTTTAAAATCAGCTCTAACAAAAGAAGAGCAGCAGGAAATTCCTGGTTCGGTAGTTGCAGATCCAGCCGTCGAAGTGAAAAAGGATTCAGCTATTGTGACTACGGCTGAAGAGTTGGAAGCATTTTATATCGTACGCGCCATCCTCCGGTCAACTGTTAATGGCGAACGTATCTATCATCGGGATGCGCAAACGTACTTCGCAATTTTGCTGGATGATAACAATCGAAAACCGCTTTGCCGCTTGTATATGAATGGGCAGAAGAAGTACATTGCCTTTTTAGATGAAGCCCGGAAAGAAGTAAAACATGAGATTCAGTCCTTGAATGATATTTATAATTTCACTGAACACCTGCAGAAATCATTGGCGATGATGGACACAAAGTCAGAGAGCAGCAAGGCTGTAAATGGTTAAGGGGGTAGGTGAAAATTTTACCTTCAGCAGATGGCTCTATATTTTTGATAATAGGTTATGGTACTGCATTTACTTTATATCTTGGTAGAACTACAAGATATACCTCCTCCAGAGGCATACCTTCCGTAATGACAAACGACCGGAATCAATACTGACCCGGTCGTTTGTCGTAATTCATTTCTTCGCTTCGTCGTAGCTCAATCCGTACTGTTTCAGCACATCGTCCGGAACGCCGTCCCATTTGTTGGGCGTATTACCGACGTAGCCCAGGTCTTCGATCCCCATTTTGCTGGTGTAAAAACCGCCCATGACAAAGTTGCGCATCATCGTAAAAAACGCGACACCCTGCGTCAGGTCAGCCGGTACTTTTTTGGCCGGATATGCAATCTGCTCGACCATATCGATTTGCTGTTCTTTGGTGCATTTCGCAAACGGATTGCCGTAGCGGCTGACGCACTTGGCATCCAGCCAGCGCAGCCCTCCGCGCATCGGCGTCTGATTGCGGGGTTGGTCGCGCATCATGAACTCGATGAAAGCCGGTACGCCGGCCTGCGACGCGCTGCCCGATTTGGCATCGGCGGGAATGATGATGTCGCTCAGGATCGTGACGGTTTGCAACTCCGCCGGGGTAAAGAATTTCTCAGCCGCGAGGAGTTTCAGATCGCGTTCAGCCTCGAATTTCTGCCGCCCCGGCAGCAGCTTGACGGCGGGTTTGGGTTCGGGTGGTTCCGGCACGGCGCCCTCCACTGGCCCAACCGCCATACCGAGAGACGCGACCGATATTGCTTTAAGGGTATCTCTGCGTTTCATGTTTTTAAGGATTAAAAAATAGCTGAATTAGATCGAATGTCGCACAACACCTTATGTTTTTTAGTTCTACGGTGCTTACCATCTGTGAGCTGGTTATAGGGTTACCCATCCCGGAGGGATCTAACAGCGCAGCGTCGGTAGCTAAAAGAAGACGGCCTTTCCCGCGTGCCTTTAGGTACGCTGTACCACAGGGAGGTCGCGTACCTAAAGGCACGCGGGAGCCTGGGAAATGGACATTGCTTGCTACCGACGCTACGCTGTTGAACCCCTAACGGGGCAGAAGATCGCTTTTTTTTGTTGAATAAAACGCAACAAATGACCAACCCGTCAGCTTGATACGCGATCTCATGACAACCATTTTTAGCCTTCTCTTTCAAACAATTCAATGGGTCGCCTGGCAACCGACTAGTCACTTTATTCAAACGTCTTCTAAATATTCTTCCGCTTGACTTCATCGATCAAATACTCACTCGTGCGCATGGATGCGGCCAGAATGGTCCAGGTGACGTTTTTGTCGCCCTGGGTAACAAACGGGGCGGCATCGACGACGAACAGGTTCTTGACGTCGTGGGCCTGCTGAAACTTGTTCAGTGCCGACTTGGCGGGGTCGTTCCCCATCCGCACCGTTCCGACTTCGTGGATAATCCGGCCGGGAGCCGCCAGTCCGTAGTTCTGCTCTTTGCCGGGTTTGTTGCCCATCGGCATGCCGCCCATCGCTTCGATGATCTGCTCGAACGTGTCCTGCATGTGTTTGGCCTGCTTGACCTCGTTGTCCGACCATTTGTAGTGAAACCGCAGCGTTGGAATTCCGTATTTATCCACGGTATTCGGATCAATTTCGCAGTAATTGCTCTCCAGCGGAATCGGTTCGCCCCGGCCCGACATGCTCACGTAGGCGCCATAAAACCGGCGAACGTCGTCTTTCAATCCGGCACCGTAGCCGCCTGCGGGTTTCATCTTGCCATCGCGTCCGGGAATTTTGCCGTTCAGGGCTTCAATGCCACCTCCAAAACCGTAGCCGGGCATGCCCATGCCGCCCCCGTATTCGATGTGGTAGCCGCGCGGAAAATCCAGTTTTTTGTTATCGAGCCACCAGGGCGTAAAGACGTGCATCCCGCCCACGCCGTCTTCGTTGTAGCGTTTACGATCCATCAAAGCCGGGACAAACCCGGATCGGGAGGCACCGGTGGAATCATTCAGGTATTTACCGACCACGCCACTCGAATTGGCAAGTCCATTCGGAAAACGGGAGGATTTGGAATTGAGCAGCAACCGCGCCGATTCGCAGGTGCTGGCCCCAAGAATGACGGTTTTCCCGTAGACCGATACTTCCTGCATGCTGATCGTATCGACGTAGGAAACACCCGTAGCCAGACCGGTTTTCGCGTCGGTCAGCACTTCCCGCACCATCGCGTTGTTTTGCAGCGTTAAATTACCGGTTTTCATGGCCGGTATACACAGCACCGACGACGACGAGAAATCGGCATAAGCGGAGCAGCCCCGGTTGCACTGGCGACAGTAGAAACACTGCCCGCGCTCTTTGTTAATCGGCTGCGTCAGAATGGACAAGCGCGATGGGATGACGGGAATGCCGATGCCGGTAGCGGCTTTTTTGAGCATCAGCTCGTGCAAACGTGGTTTGGGAGGTGGCAGAAAATGGCCATCCGGTTCGTTGTGCATGTTTTCGACCGACCCGAAAACGCCGATGAGTTTGTCCACCCGGTCGTAGAACGGTTTCATGTCGTCGTAGGTGATGGGCCAGTCGTCGCCGATTCCCGTGAGGGAGCCACGCCGGAAATCGTCGGGGCCGAAGCGCATCGAAATCCGGCCCCAGTGGTTGGTGCGACCGCCCAGCATCCGGGAGCGGAACCAGTGAAAATCGGCACCGGGTTTTGACGAATACGGTTCGCCTTCGATTTCCCAGCCACCCCAGGCAGCATCGAAATCACCGCCCGCCCGCGTGGTGCTGGCTCCGCGCCGGGGCGATTCATACGGCCATTTGAGCTGGGTCATGTATTTTGGATCGGCCGGGTCGAAATACCCGCCAGCTTCGAGGAGCAGCACTTTGGCCCCGGCTTTGGTCAGCATATAAGCCGCCATGCCGCCCCCGGCACCCGATCCGACGACGATGGCGTCGTAAACCGTCGGGGCTTTTTTGAGTTGAAAAAGATCCATTGAACAAGGCTATAGGATAAGGAGTTACCCCAAAAAGCCGTAAAACCGCAGCAACTACTGATGCGGTTTTATGGCTTTTGCTTTTCGTGGATTAGCCGGGTTGAGAAGCTTATAATTTATCAGCATGGCCCCGGTTGGCAGCGGGCTCGGCGGGGTTGATGGTTCGGGAAGGAAGTGGGCTAGCGGGCTTCGTATCCAGCATTTTCTGGTCCCAGAGCGCGATGGAATCGTGGGGGACGTTTAGTTTTGCCAGCTCGTTGACTAATTCGTTATAGGCCCGTTGGTTGAGGCTTTTCAGGCTTTGCAAATCCGCCGGTTTCAGCAGGGCCAGGGTCTCGATGAGCGTCAGTCGCCCCACTTCCGCCAGATTGCAAACCTTCCGGCGTCGGACGATGGAGTAAAACGTCATTCGGGTTTGCACCCGCAGCGGGATTTGTTCGAGGGTGATGGCGGGAATTTCGCTGAGGATCTGTTTTCGCCGTCGGATTTCGCTTTCCAGAAACGACTGCAACCGGATCAGCTCAAGTCCGGAGATGGTCGCGATTTTCTGGCGCAACTGATCAAGGTTATAGTCCTCCTGCATGGTGTGTATGGTCTGATTCGGTGGGGCATTGTGCAGGATCAAAATTAGCGGGTGAAACCGTGGCTTTCAACGGAAATCGCCCGTTTTTTTAGAGAAATTTACGGTATCCATTCAATAGTTCTGGTGAATTTCCGTCAGAAAAGCCGCCGTCCGGTTCCGCATATCGGCCACTGATCCGGCAAAATTGTTGTGCATCATGCTGAACAGCAACAACTTCCCCTTCTTCGTAATCAAATAACCACTCAGGTTATAAACGCCCGTCATCGACCCGGATTTGGCGAAGACGAACGGACGGTCCGTTTTGTAGACCCGCTGAATGGTTCCCGTCGAGCCGCCAATCGCCAGCAACTGAAACAGGCGTTCCTGCGGCACGGTTTTGTAAATCTTCTGTAACAACGCGATAATCGAACGCGGGGTGAACAGATTATACCGCGACAGACCCGAACCGTCGACCCAGTTGGGTTTGTCCGGCAAATCCGCCAGATGGTTTTTCAGGACGGTTTGAATACCCATCGACAGGTTGACGGTATCCTGCACCGACGAACACAGCAGCATCAGGTGTTCGGCCAGGGTGTTGTCGCTGACCTGCAACATCCGTTTGTAAAGAGAGTCGGCGGGTTGGCTATACAGCGTTTTGGCCGAGTGGTCGAAAGGGATGGAAGCCGTGGCAACGTCGCGGTGCAGGGTATCGGCGAGCAATTGTACCGCGAGTTGTGGAGACCAGCGAAAGGGAATGTCCTGATGGAACGGACGCACGGCAGCCGGTCGGTCGAAACGGTTGCGATGCTCGTCGCGCTGAACACTTCTCGAAAATTTTCGCACCGAAACCGCCGACACGCTGTCCTGGAAAAACCGGGGTTCTACGTCCAGACGGGCTATGCGATCTGGCGAAATGAAGCGAACAAAATTGCCGTATAGCGGCAACGGAGCCAATTCCGCCGAATAGTCATCATTGAAATCATCCCAGGCCCAGCCGGGTCCGAAACGCGGGCCGCTGTAGTTGGCCGTTGAAAAGACCAGCCGTTCGGGGCGGTTTCGCAAAAACCGCAACACCGTGGTGTCGGGCAGATTCTGGTTTAAAAGGGAGGGGTCGCCGGTGCCCCAGAAAATCAGGGAATCGGAGCGCGTGACGTAACGCAAAGCCGGGATGGAATCGCCGAGGGTGACTAAACCGGCGTAAAAACTGAACAGCTTGGTGTTGGACGCCGGGGTAAAATACAGATGGGCCTGGTGCTGCACGACCATTTTCTGCTTTTCCCAGTCATACAAGGCAAATCCGGTAGCGTGATCGGTGAGTTGGGGATTCTGGCGAAGCTGACGCTGAATCGGGCGGTAGGTCGAGCAGCCGGTCAGCACCAGCCAAAGGCAGAGGAGGTATACTGGGAATCGCATACCCCAAAATACGGTTTTTTGGATTTAGTATAGCGAACCAGGCCGAATTATAGCCCCAGAGGGGCTGAATGTTACTAGGCCATGCTTTTTCGGGTCGCCAAAAGCTCCGGAGGAGCGCTCTTGTTTTACTTAGGGCGCTCCTCCGGAGCTTTTGAATTTTTAGCGACTTTTCTCTATTAACAGTCAACCCCTCCGGGGTAAAAAAACTCCCAGACTACTAAAAACCGGCGGTTTTTCTGAAAATCATATGGTTTTCAACTTCAGCGATACCGAATTCAGGCAATACCGCAGGCCCGCTGGCGGAGGGCCATCGTTAAAAACGTGGCCGAGGTGGGCGTCGCAAACCGCACACAGCACTTCGACCCGCGACATCCCGTAGGTGTAGTCGTTTTCGAGGTGAATCAATTCCGGATCCATGGGTTCGGTGAAACTGGGCCAGCCCGTGCCGGAATCAAATTTCTGTCTGGATTCGAACAGATCGGTGCCGCAGCAAACGCATTGGTAAACGCCGGGGTCGTGGCTTTCGCAGTATTCGCCCGTAAAGGCCCGTTCGGTCCCCTTTTGGCGTGCAACCCGGTATTGTTCAGGCGTCAGTTGCTGGCGCCATTCTTCATCGGTTTTAATGACTTTTGTGATCATGATTTTTATTTGGTTGTACGCCACTTTTTTCAGCCGATAACTTTTGTAGTCGTCCAGCGAAAGTTCCGTTACGAACATAAACTAATTTTGGATTGATTTATCTTTACGGTTGGTTATGACCATCCACCAAATTCTAAAACAGTTCTGGGGGTACGAGTCGTTCCGGCCTTTGCAGGAGGACATCATTCGCTCCGTGCTCGACCGGCGTGACACGCTCGTGCTGCTGCCCACCGGCGGGGGCAAATCCGTTTGTTTCCAGGTTCCGGCCCTGGCCATGGGCGGTGTTTGCCTTGTTGTAACCCCGCTGATTGCCTTGATGAAAGACCAGGTCGAGCAATTGCGGAAACGCGGCATTTCGGCGGTGGCGATTTATTCGGGCATGCACTGGCGGGAAATCGACCGGGCGCTCGACAATTGCATCTACGGCAACGTCCGGTTTCTGTACGTTTCGCCCGAACGACTCCAGACCGAAATTCTGATTGAACGGGTCAAGCAGATGAAAATTAGTTTGCTGGCCGTCGACGAAGCGCACTGCATTTCGGCCTGGGGCTACGATTTTCGCCCTCCCTATCTCCAGATTGCGGCTTTTCGTGACCTGCTGCCGGGCGTTCCGGTGGTGGCTCTGACGGCTTCGGCTACGCCGGATGTGCAGTCGGATATTGTTGAAAGGCTCGAAATGCGACAGCCGCAGGTGTTCCGTCAAACGTTCGCCCGCAAGAATTTATCGTATTCTGCGTTCTACGAAGAGAATAAAGAAGCCCGCCTGCTGAAAGTGTTGCAGGGCGTTCCGGGTTCGGCCATTGTTTACGTGCGCAGTCGGCGGCAAACGCAGGACGTGGCCGAGTGGCTGCACCACCAGGGCATCCGCGCCGATTATTACCACGCGGGGTTGACGGCGAAGCAACGGTCTGATAAACAGGATGCCTGGGTTCACAACCGTATACGGGTGATCGTGGCTACGAATGCCTTCGGCATGGGAATCGACAAACCGGATGTCCGGACGGTGGTTCACCTGGATGTGCCGGATAGCCTGGAAGCCTATTACCAGGAAGCCGGGCGGGCGGGTCGCGATGAGAAAAAGGCGTATGCGGTTTTGCTGTATAGCCACAAGGACCTAAGCGACATCGAACAGCGGGTTATTCAGCAATACCAGCCGGTTGAGATGCTTCGGCGGGTGTATCAGGCCCTGGCGAACTACGCCAATCTGGCCATTGGCGGGGGCGAATTCTCCGACATTGATTTCGATCTGACGGCGTTTTGTCAGGCGTTTCAATTGCCGGTAACGGATACGCATTATGCGCTGAAACAGTTGCAGTTGGAAGGTTTCATTGAACTAAGTGAAGCGTATTTCAGCCCGTCGAAAGTGATGATTGCGGTAGATAACCGGGCGTTGTATGAGTTTCAGGTCATGAATCCGCACTATGATTCGTTTCTGAAACTGCTGCTGCGGATTTACGGGGGCGAGTTGTTTACCAATTTTGTCAGCATTTCGGAAAGTTCGCTGGCCAAAACCACGCGAATGCCGGAAACCGAGGTCCTTTCGTATCTGGAACAACTGTCGCAACGGTCGATTGTGGTGTATGAAAAACAGAAAGACAAACCGCAACTGACGTTCCTGACCCCGCGTTTCGACGCCCGGAATTTGCCGGTCAACGTCATGCAACTGGAGCAGCGAAAGCAGCGGGATCTGGCCAAAGTGCGGGCGATGATGGATTACGTCCAGAACCCGATTCAGTGCCGTACGCGCTTGTTGCAGGCTTATTTTGGCGAAACGCCCGGCGACGCCTGCGGAATTTGCGACCACTGTTTAAGTCAAAGCCAGAACCCGCCGGATTCCGGTGAACTCCGGCAACGGATTTTGCAGCACCTCGATGCTGCGGGCGGGCAGGGGCTTGCGCCCCGTCTGTTGGCCGATCAGTTGAATCTGACCACCGACCGGCTTTCCGCCGTTCTCCGGCAGATGCTGGCCGACGAACAGTTGCGTATTGATGCTGCCGGTAATTTGCACAGAATGAACACAATGAATCAACGATAAGTAAATGAAAAACTCTGTTTTACGCTTGCTCCTGACCGTTCTGGTGGGTTCTACTTCCTTGATGGTCCGGGCACAATACCAGCCGGGTTTGGTCAGCAGCAACTACGGTGGAATTCACCGGATGCTTCAGAATCCGTCTTCCATTGCCGGTTCGCGGTACAAATTTCAAATCATCGCCTTCACCGGCACATCTTCCGTTAATTCGTTATACACGAAATATGTGTCAAAGGGTCTATTTCAGACAATTCAATTGCCCTATAGCCAGGGACTTAGTTTGCCCCTTCGAACGATTGGCTCCATCACGGATGCGCCCCGAACCACGTCGTATTCCGAGATTATGGGGCCGTCCATTTTACTCAATGTCGACGGCAACCAGACGATTGCGCTGCACACCCGGATGAAAAGTTACCTGTATGGTTCCACTTTGCCTGAAAACTTGACCGAGGCCTATCGCAACCGGCTTTTTTACAGGAATTTACAGCCGTCGGCGGGGAGTATGGATTTTAACCTGGCGCACAACAGCTACGGTGAAATTGGCCTGACCTACGGGTTGCAGGTTTTCGACGGGCATTGGCACCGGTTGAATGTGGGGGCTACGGTTCGGCGGATTGTGGGGGCGCAGCTCAGTTACCTGAACGCCCGGGGCAATTACGCGATTCTTCAAAACAACGGCGATGTGGAGAAAACGCTGGACATCACCAATCTGCAATATGAACTCGGCCAAACGACACCCCGCAAGGATTTTGGTCTTTCGTCGGTTTTTTCCAGCGCCTACGGCAGTGGTTGGGGATATGATCTTGGGGCTACCTATGAAATCGGCCGCCGAACCACCGGAAAGAGCTATGAATCGTATGCATCGACGAAAGACCCGCGCCCGGCCTACTGGCTTCGGTTATCGGCGGCTTTGATGAATGGCGGAAGTATTAGATACCCGGCGGGTCAGTCGGTAACCGGCAGCGGTCGGTTGACGTTCCAGCAGGAAGAGCTGGAAAAATTCGGCAACGCGCCGACAGATTATCTGACGACTAAATCCGACAACATTCCGCAGTCGTATGATCCTGGAAAGGTTGCATTGCCCCGCATGGTGCATTTTGAAGCGGATATGCGGCTGATGCCTTCCTTTTTCGTCAACGGCTTGTTGATGAAAAACCTGTCGGCGGCTTCAGCGACTCAGATGCCAAACATGCTGATTATCACGCCCCGATTTGAAGATGAGGACGTTGAATTTGGCCTGCCGATTTCCATTATCGGTGCTGACAGCCGGGTTGCCGTCGGCATGTCAACCCGCTTAGGCCCCATCACGCTCGGTTTCAGCGACATGGGACGGCTTTTCAGCAAGAAGGGGGAGAACCGAAGTTCCATCGCCTGGATCGGCTTCTCCGTCTGGAAATGGCGGCAAAAGAATTAAGAGTGAAGAGTTGGCCGCCCATGCGGTTGGCTGACGCATTTGTTTTAAGCTTGCGTCAGCCAACCGCACGGGCGGCCAACTCTTCACTCTTAATTCTTAACTCCCTTCACGACGAGGGTGAATTCGCGGGATTTCAGGGAAGCACCGCCAATCAGCCCGCCGTCAACATCCGGTTGGGCGAAGAGTTCGGCCGCATTTTTTTCGTTAGCACTTCCTCCGTATAGAATCGAGGTGTTGTCGGCCACTTCCTGGCCGTATTGGCTGGCGATGTGTTGCCGCAGCATGGCGTGCATTTCCTGCGCCTGGTCCGAGGTGGCCGTTAGGCCCGTGCCGATGGCCCAGATGGGTTCGTAAGCAATGACGATGCTGGCAAACTGCTCCGGGGAAAGGTGGAACAGGCTTTCGGTCAGTTGAGCGCGTACAAAATCCAGGTGGACTTCGGTTTGGCGTTGTTCCAGCGACTCACCGCAGCAGAAAATAGGGGTGAGACCATTGGCTAGCGCAATGTTCACTTTTTCAGCCAGTTGAGCGTTCGTTTCGCCGAAATACTGCCGCCGTTCGCTGTGGCCCAGAATCACATACCGAACCCCGAGTGACTTCAGCATGGGAGCCGAAATTTCACCTGTATATGCTCCGGAAGCCTTTTCGTGGCAGTTCTGAGCGCCCAGTGCCACCCGCGTCTGGCCTTCCAGATAGGGTTTGAGCGTGGTGAGGTAAAGAGCCGGGGGACACAGCACGACATTAACCTCTCCCGTCACCTCATCTTTGATCATATTGACCACTTCCGACACCAACGCGACAGCTTCGTCGAGCGTCTTGTTCATTTTCCAGTTTCCGGCAACAATTTTTTTACGCATTGGTTATTGGATGGTTTAAGCCCTGATTACGAATCGAATACAAAAAACAGGGTGCCTCTAAACTTAATTTTACGGTTTCTTGTTCAGCCACTCGCAGGACGAAATTAGCGGTTTTTCAACAGCATTTGCCATTCAAATAAAAAGTATAAAAATTGTTAAGCAACGATTTTTAAAAAATTGTGTTATTAGACAAAATAGTTGTACCTTTCTTACGTATTCACAAAAAAAGCCATGAAGCTGTTTGTCATTTTCTTCGGATTACTGCTTTGCTGGCAGGGGGGGCTAGCAGGCAATGACGAGCTGAGTGAGCGATATGGGTATTTCATTGCCAATAACCGGAAGCAAACCCGGATTCCGTTCCAACTGCATTCCAATCTGATCATCGTTCCGATTCAGATTAATAATTCGGACACACTCCACTTTATTCTGGATACCGGCGTTAGTTCGGTAATTATCACCGATCCCACGGCCATCCGGCGGCAACCCCTGCGTTTTACCCGAAAAGTAAAACTAA
Organism: Larkinella sp.; assembly: GCF_965227735.1. Classification (NCBI taxonomy): domain Bacteria; kingdom Pseudomonadati; phylum Bacteroidota; class Cytophagia; order Cytophagales; family Spirosomataceae; genus Larkinella; species Larkinella sp. The sequence continues at coordinate 4,068,728 of NZ_OZ245776.1, forward strand.
CCGGTGCCGGCGAGGGCGGTCAACTGATGGCGTCAGTAGCCATCGACAATTTGCTGATGATGGGGCACATGCGGGCAACGCATCAAAATATCGTCGTGCTGGATGACGACATTCTCCGCTTGTCGGAATACGTCGGCGTTCCCATTCACGGCATTTTTGGCTACGAAGTGTTCAATAATTTTGTAGTAACCATTGATTTTCAGCGTCGGGAATTGGTGTTGAATACGCCCAAAAACTACCGCTATCGCCGGTCGCACGGTTCGCGTTATCCCATCGCGATTCAGGATACAAAACCGTATACTGATGTGATGGCATTGCTCGAAGGTGGCAAGACACTGCCCATTCGGGTGGTGATCGATACGGGTGCGGGCCACGCGCTGCTCATCAATCGCAGCAATGGCGACGACATTCGGCTGCCCGACAAGGTAATGCGGGCGCAACTGGGCCGGGGGTTAAGTGGCGTTATCAACGGGAACCTGGGCCGGATTGAAAAAATCCGTTTGGGAAATTTCGAAATGGACAATGTCGTAGCGTCTTTCCCCGATAGTACGTCGTTTGGCCTGAAAATTGCCGAACATGCCGCCGAACGAAATGGCAATTTGGGTTGCGAAATTCTGCGCCGGTTCCGGGTTACGTTCAATTATCAGGATAAATACATGGTTCTGAAGCCCATCAAACGCATCCTGAAGCAATCGTTCGAACACGACATGAGCGGACTCGAACTAAAAGCGCGCGGGGATAATTTCCGCAATTATTACATTGAGAAGGTAATGGACGACTCACCGGCCAGCCGATCCGGGTTGAGGGACGGAGATGAAGTTCTGTTTATCAACAACCTGCCAGCGGGCGACTTGAACGTGAGCGAGATCTACAAGATGCTGCAAAAAGGCGAAGGCAAGGAAGTCAGCATCCTTGTTCGGCGCAATGGCAATATCGTTTTTGCACAATTTGCGTTGAAGCGAATGATTTAGAACGCTAAAAACCAGTAAAACGCAAAATACAGGCGAATGAATGTGAAAGAATGATCTTTCCATTTATTCGCCTGTATTTTGCGTTTTACCTAAAAAGTGACCTGATCTCGCAGGAGCCAGCCACCCGGAAAACCGTCAACTACCGTGATTTACTTAAACAGACAGCGTTCCTTTGCTGTGTGCGTCTTTCAACACGGCTTCAAGGCCTTTCTTGTTGATGGTACGCATGGCCGAAGTAGCGACCTTTAACGTAATCCATGCTCCCTGAGACTCAAGGAAGAAACGTTTCTTCTGCAAGTTGGGATAAAACTTCCGTTTTGTTCTATTGTTAGCGTGTGATACGTTGTTACCAACCCGCGTCCGCTTTCCTGTAATTTGACAAACTCGTGCCATGACAATACCTGTTTCTGAATGAGCCTGCAAAATTGGGGAATATTTTATTTAAATACAACCGTAATGAGTTAAAAGTTAAGAATTAAGAGTTATAACAAGACCGGCGTAAATAAATCATGCGTCAGCCAACCCTTCATTTTTAACTCAGCACTCTCAACCCTTAACTCCCCCCCGCCAGGGACAGTGTTTGCAGCCATTTTTGCAGCAGTAGCCGCGTTTGAGGTGATAAACCGTTGTGAAAACGACGTAGCCCTGTTCGTTGTAGTAGTAATCTTCATCATCCAGCCCGTCAATTTTGGGCTTTTTGGGGTTAGTAGTCGGCATTGTTTGTCTGACTGAGCAAGGAAGTGTAATTTTGAAACCATTGATTGCCCATCGGCCTGGCCCTAAAATTACGCATCTGCCAACAATTTACCCACTCACCTCCCACATAGCACTATGGAAACTCTACCAACGATATCGGCGACCCAACAGGCCATTGACCTGGAATGGAAATACGGCGCGCACAATTATAAACCGGTTCCGGTTGTGCTGAATCGCGGAGAAGGCATTTTTCTCTGGGATGTGGAAGGGCGAAAATACTTCGATTTTCTGTCGGCCTACAGCGCGGTTAGTCAGGGGCATTGCCACCCCCGTATCATCAATGCGCTGGTTGAACAGGCCCAGCGGCTGACGCTGACCTCCCGGGCTTTTCATACGGATCAATTGGGCGTGTGTGAAAAATACCTATGTGACTATTTTGGCTATGATAAAGTCTTAATGATGAACTCGGGCGCGGAGGGTGGCGAAACCGCCCTGAAGCTGACGCGGAAGTGGGCCTACAAAGTGAAAGGGATTCCGCAGAACCAGGCGAAAACGGTGTATGCAACCGGCAACTTCTGGGGCCGGACGCTGGCGGCCATTTCGTCGTCGACCGATCCTGAAAGCACCAATGATTACGGACCGCTGTTGCCGGGGTATCTGTTGATTCCGTACAATGATCTGAATGCACTGGAGGCTATTTTTCGGAAAGAACCCCACATTGCCGGGTTTATGGTGGAGCCGATTCAGGGCGAAGCCGGGGTGGTGGTGCCAGACGAAGGGTATTTGAAAGGCGTTCGGGAATTGTGTACAAGATATAATGTGCTATTCATTGCCGACGAGGTGCAAACCGGCATCGGACGAACCGGCAAACGGCTGGCCTGCGATCACGAAAATGTAAAACCGGATTTATTGGTGCTGGGCAAAGCCCTGTCTGGCGGAACCATGCCGGTTTCGGCGGTTTTGGGAAGCGACGAAGTGATGTTGACCATCAAACCGGGGGAACACGGTTCGACTTACGGCGGAAACCCCTTGGCCTGCGCCGTGACGATGGAAGCGTTGCGCGTTGTTGAAGATGAGAAGCTGGCCGAGAATGCTGCAACTATGGGTGAGGTTTTTCGGAGCCGCATGAATGTGCTGGTTGACAAAACGGAAATGGTGAAACTGGTGCGCGGAAAAGGCTTGTTGAATGCCATCGTTATTGGCGAACATCCGGCTTACGGCGAAAAAACGTCCTGGGAAATTTGCCTGCGGCTGAAAGACAAGGGCTTACTGTGCAAACCGACCCACGGCGACAAAATCCGGTTTGCTCCGCCTTTGGTCATTACCAACGAACAGATGCACGAAGCGTGCGATCTGATTGAACAGACAATTCTGGAATTAGAACCCTAAAATCAGGCGGGTTGCTCAACGTTGACGCCATACATAATTTCTCCACGTTAAAAGTCAGCGCCATGAGCCAACTCTATGCCCGTTTATTCGTCATTTTTGCCGTATTCGGTTTTACAACCAAGGCGGTTGCCCAACTTCCCGACTGCGACGCCCAGCGGTATTCTACGGATATTTTTCCGGCGGTAACCGTCACCACCAGTGTCACTTACGGACAGAATGTTACTGTCGGTGGGGTTACAAAAACGCTGCTGGCGGATGTGTATCAGCCTGCTGGCGATGTGTCGACCCGGCGTCCGCTGATTATTCTGGCCTTTGGCGGCTCCTTTCTGGGCGGACAACGTACGGATATGGATAGTTATGCCCGTAAATTTGCCCAAAAAGGCTACGTGGTCGCCACCATTGATTACCGATTATACGATGGAAGTCTGTTTGCGTATATAAATCAGTCGGTATTTATGGATGAAGTGGTAAAAGCTGTGTCGGATATGAAAGCGGCCGTACGGTTTTTCCGGAAGGATGCTTCTACCGTCAACACCTACGGCATTGAACCCAATTACATCATCATAGGCGGTTATTCGGCCGGAGCCATAACGGCCCTTCATGCCGGTTATGTCGATGCTGCCGAAATACCGGCTTATCTGGCCCCGGTTTTTGCTGCCAATGGCGGCATCAATGGCAATACCGATCACCCCGTTAGTTCGGCGGCCGGTTATTCGTCCGACGTACAGGGTGTCTGGAGTTTGTCGGGTGCGATCGATGCCCAAAACTACATCGATGCCTGTGATCCTCCCTTGTTTATGACCCACGGCGACCAGGATGCGGTGGTTCCCTACGGCGCCGGTTTTCTGACCTCACCGCCCCAGGTTCCCGTGGTGGTCAATATTACACCGGTATTTGGAAGTTCTGTTCTGGCCACCCAGGCTACGGCCGCCGGTGTACCCAATCAATTGTATACGGTTGCTGGTGGAGACCACAATGCCATTTATGCCAATGCGGCTGTTCTTGCTCAAATCGACCAGCAGGGAAGCCTTTTTTTAAAACAAAATATTGTGTGCTCAAGCAATACATGCGTCAATGTTTCACCTGCTGATAGCCAAACCGTTTGTGAAGGCAGTACGGTGGCGTTGAGTGCGTCGGTTACCTGCGGAACCAGTCCGGCCTACACCTGGAGCGGGCCGAATGCGTTTACCAGCACCAGTGCCAATCCGTCGATTCCGAATGCGACAACGGCCGCCAGCGGCAGTTACACCGTTATTGTCAGTGATGCCGGGAAATGTTCCGGTACTGCCGTTGTTGAGGTACTTGTTTCCCCAAAACCGCAACTCACGCTTCTGCCCGGTTCTGTGTCGCTGACGGGTTGTAATTGCAATACCTCGACGGTTGTAGCCAGGGCGACTCCCGTCGGAGCAACCATCACCTGGACCCGAACGCCGGGCGGAAATCCCTTGCCCGATGCGGGCAGCGGCATCAATCAGGTCACCATTACCCAGTCGCTGCCTTCAGGCAATTTTACCTACCAGTTTACCGCTACGCTAAACGGTTGTCAAACCGCCGGTTCGATCCCGGTTTTGGTCCCCTGATAACGATCTATGTCAGGGCTAACCCGATTGGGTAATCCTTTTTTTTCTTCATATGAAATTTTTCAAAAACGGTCGGTAAGCGGTTTTAGTACAGTGCGTTGAAAAAAAATAATACCTTGTGCAACGTTGACCCATCATGCCGTGTCATTGAGAAGAAATTCAGCCGCATCCGATTCCTCAGGCCGCTTGGAAACAAAGTTGTATATAGACCGACATGTCGAACTCGTAGAAAGGTGTAAACAAGGTGAAAGACGTGCTCAATACGAATTGTATAAGCACTATTCGAAAGCCATGTTCAACGTCTGTATGCGCATCCTGAACCACGTTGGGGAGGCCGAGGATGTGTTGCAGGAAGCCTTTCTGGATGCTTTCAATAATCTCCACTCGTTCCGGAATCAATCGACGTTTGGAGCGTGGTTGAAGCAAATTGTCGTCAACCGGGCTATTAACCACCTGCGGAGCCGAAAAAGCCGCGCCGGTCTCCAATGGGTCGATCTCGACTCGCAGCGTCTGGGGGAAGATGATGGCCTGGATGTGGCCGACACCGAACCGTTTGACGAGGACGGGATTCAACTGGAAGTCGATCGGGTGCGCCAGACCATGCAGGGACTGCCGGAAGGCTATCGGGTGGTTTTATCGTTGTATTTGTTCGAAGGCTATGATCATGAGGAAATCGGAGCCGTACTGGGCATCAGCGAAACCACCTCCCGAACGCAGTACATGCGGGCTAAAAAACGGCTTTTGGAACTGTTAAAATAAATTGTGAATGAGTGATTGAGCGAATGAGCGAATAGTTTTGCCAATTTTTTACTCTCTGCGGAGCTATTCGCTCATTCACTCAATCACTCATTCGCTCATTGAACATGATGAAAGACAAATTAGAACGATTTGTCCGGGATAACCGGGAAGATTTCGATGTATTTGAGCCCCGCGCAGATTTATGGAAAGATCTGGAGAAAGGGCTCGGGCACAAAGAACGGCCGTTGTGGCAACGTCCATTGGGATGGTCAGGCTTGAACGCGTCCCGCCGGAGGGTCTGGCAGATGGCAGCCACTGTTCTGCTGGTTCTCGGTCTGGGCGGTTTCTGGTATGTCAACCAGAAGTATGGTGTGACGGAGCAGCCCGATATGATGGCGCTCAATCCGACCTATGCCCGAACCGTGCAACAGTATACCCGTCTGATTGAAGGCAAACGGGGCGAATTGAAAACGGTTCTGGAAAGCAATCCGGCTCTCTACCAACAGTTTGCGTCTGATTTGGACCGGCTGGAGAAAACCTACCAGAACTTAAAGCAGGAGCTTCCAAAAACGCCTAATCAGGAAATGATGATTCAGGCGATGGTACAAAACCTGAAAACCCAAATCGACTTGCTAAACCAGCAGTTGATGATTATTCAGCGTATTAAGCAACAAAACAATGAAACGAATAAACTTCCTGTGTAATTTTCTGCTGGTCAGCACCTTGTCTGTCGGTCTGGTTATGGCCGAAAACACGGAACTGGGCGAGCGGAAAAAGACGATCGTAAAAGTATACGACGTGACGTCCAAAGATCACTTAATGGTTGAAAATCAGTTTGGTAATGTGAATATCAACTTGTGGAACCGGGATGAAATCCGGGTAGACATTACCATCAAAGCGAGTTCAAGTTCCGAAGACCGTGTTCAGAAATACCTCGATGCGGTCGACATCAGCGAAAAACGCAACGGCGACCAGATTAGTCTGAAAACCACCATCGATAAAAGCGGTTTTGGCGGAAACTGGATCATGAACCGCAACAAAGACGGCGAGAAGAACTTTGTTCAGATCGATTACCAGGTGTCCATGCCGAAAACCAACGCGTTGACGGTGAAAAACTCCTTCGGAAACACGACCATTCCGACGTTCAGCGCTCCCTTGACCATCAATCAGCAGTACGGTAATTTCTCGACTACGGAGCTGAATGGCAACCAGGTCGATGTGGACGTACGGTTCGGGAAAGCCGATATTCAGGAAATGGGCAATGGGAAACTGAACATTCAATATTCAAAACTGCAACTGGAGAAGGCCAACAACATCAACCTGAACAACCAGTTTGGCGGACTTTGGATTGGTGAAGTAAGCCGACTCGATGGCAAAATCGGCTATTCGGGTGCCAAAATCGGAACGATCAAACAGTCGTGCAACATCAAACTGGATTTCTCAGGCGGTTTCAAAATCGACCAACTGAACAAATCGGTTGATAACATCGACATCCAGGCCAATTATTCGTCGGTCGTTTTGCCGATGGCGCAGACCAACGACTACAATTTTGACGTGACCGTGAGCTATGGCGGGTTCAAATATCCTTCCGATGGCCGGATCATGATCAACGCCCAGCCCAACGACGACGATCGGGGAGTGAAACTGAAGAAGCAGTACAGCGGTAAAGTGGGAAAAGGAACCGCCACCAAAGTCCGCGTGGTGTCAACCTTCGGCGACGTGAAATTTCAATAGGGCGTAAGCAATTCAATCACTTCCCGGCACTGCGGATAGTCGTTTAACAACTCCGTCCGGTTGGCCAGCTCAAAATCGGCAAAGTCAAATCCCGGCGCCACGGTGCAGCCCACCAGCGAATAGGCGGTTTCCGGTGCTGGTTTCGAGCCAAACCAGCACCCGGCTGGCACAACGGCCTGAAAAACTTCACCGCGTTCCGGATTATTCCCCAACCGAATGATTTCCAGTTCGCCCGACGGATGAATGACGTAGACCAGCAGCGGGCCACCGGCGTAGAAATGCCACATTTCGTCGGCCTGAATGCGGTGCAGCGCCGACAGGTTGTGGCTTTCCAGCAAAAAGAAAATACCGGTGCTGAAACTACGCTCTCCGGAAAACCGGGGGGGGAGGGCATCATGCGGTATTTTTTCGGCGGAGCGGTAGGTTTCGGCAAAATAACCGCCTTCGGGATGGGCTTGCATCCGGTAGGCGTCGATCCAGTATTGCGCGGGAAAATTCATGAAAGGGTTCGGTTGGGTAAAGCGGCAGGATGATTATTCCACCACGCCGGTGCCTAGTTGATTGGAATTGTTGCTGACATCCAGCCAGAATCCGTTGACGAAAACATACCGCAACTGATTGCCCCGGCGCAGCACAAAGGTCGGAATCCGGCCGGTCTGAATGGGTCGGGCGGCCGAGGTCGTGGGTTGGAGCACATGAACCGGCGCCAGGTGCGTGGTCGCCCGCGACGGTGTGGCCAGCCGGAACGTCGTCACGCCTTTCTGTACGAGTGAATCCAGTTTGTATTTTTTCAAATCCGCCATCGAACGCAGCGTGTCCGGGTGAATCTGCCCCGGCGAAACCGTTAAACCGGTCGCGTCGATTTCTTCAATTCCGAAAAAGGTGGACAAATCGCCAAAATCGTCGATGGAACTGCGGTAGCCAAACGTGGCGGCATTGCCGACGTTCACTTCATACCGGTTGATACCGATATCGACCGTGACCGGTTTTCCGCCCCGCATGATCTGCGCTTTCCGAATCAGCACGTCGAACAAATACCGCTCGTTTTCGGGAATGGTGTTGTATTCCGAACGCGATTCGGTCTTGTACGAATCCGTCGCAATGGCCTGTAAAGCCGTCAGAATGGACACGTAATTCAGTTTGCGGATGAATTGCTTCTCGGGGTCGTTCGGATAACCGCCCGATTCGATCAGAATCAGCGTCGTTCCCCATTTCTGGATGTTGTCGCCGAAGGCGCGCGGCTCAAATTCGTCGGAATACCGTCCGACACCCCCCGGAATAAATTGCTGCAAAACCCGGTTCATGCCCACGATCAACTGCATCGACCGTTCGCGCACGGGATTGATGTTCCGGGCTTCGTCATAAGCCGTCGCCAGAAACGAAATGGTGGCTTGTTTGGGCGTATGGCCAACGCTGTAGCGGGTGCTTTGGTCGTGGAGGTTGAAGCCCACCTCCGGTTTCAGTGATTGCTGTAAGCCTTTCAAAATCACCGATTCCGGCGATTGCAGCCGCAACGCATCCCGGTTCAGATCAATATCCAGGGCGTTCCGGCGCTGGTACCGTTCGGCACCGTCGGGGTTCAGCATGGGTACAAAATAGAGCGTCGTTTCGGCCAGCAGTTTGGTTTTGAACTCCTCAAATTCTCCATCGGCCCGAAGCAGGTTGAAGATGTCGAAAATCGCCATCGTTGCCGAGGGTTCGTCGCCGTGCATCTGCGACCACAGCAGCACTTTCCGTGGCCCGGTGCCAATTTTAATCATCTGAATCGGCCGTTTCTCGACGGATTCGCCCACTTTCGTAATGTCAAACCGGCTGTCGGTTTTTAGCTTGTCGATGAGCGGTAAAATATCGGCCTGCTTGAACCGGCGGTGGGTGAGGGCCGTATCGCGGTACGTATCGTACGTATCGAATAAGTGCCGGGAGAAGGTCAAATCCTGACTGTATGCGGTGGTCATTATGACTAAATTAAACGCAAAGATCGAAAAGGCGGTAGTGGATTTCAACATCTTTGTCGTTCGTTTATCCTGTGAATTCTGTAAAAAAACCGATCGAAACGGATTCGGGATCGTTTCTGTCAAATCTGACGCTAAAAATAGCCGGTTTTTGGCGAAAAAGCCTATTATTGTAGCATGACACCCCCCGAAACAAACCGTCCCTCCCAACTTCTCCGCCTGTTGGGCGTAGGCTTCGGCGTTGCCGTCACCATTGGTGGCACCATCGGCACCGGCATTCTCCGCCGACCCGGCACCATTGCGCAGGAGTTGGGGCAACCGTCGCTCGCGTTGCTGGTGTGGGCGCTGGTGGGGGTTTACGCGCTAATTGGCTCGCTACAGGTGATCGAACTGGGCACGATGATTCCGAAAGCGGGGGCGTGGTATGTGTTTGCGCGCCGGGCATTTGGTGATTACGTCGGGTTTGTGATCGGGATCAGTAGCTGGCTTGGGAGCATTGCGGCCATGGCCTTTGGCGCGGCTGTGATGGGGGAGTACATTGCGCTTCTGGTGCCGCCCCTGACGGGCTACATTAAAATGATCGCAATTGGAATTCTGCTGGCTTTCACGGCGTTTCACCTGATCGGCGTCCGGCTCGCCAGCCGGGCGCAGGAGGTCATGAGTTTCATCAAGGCGCTGGGTTTACTGGCTTTTGTAGTCATCTGCTTCGCCTACACGCCCGACGAACCGCTGCAATTTTCCGGCGACAACACCATTCCCATCGAAGGGTCGCTGCTGGTGGGTATTCTGGCGGCTTTGCAATCGGTTTTTTATACCTACGACGGCTGGCACACGGCGGCTTATTTCACGGAAGAAGACATCAATCCGAACAAAAACCTGCCGCGTTCGATGATGATCGGCGTTTCGTTGATCATCGGAATTTATCTGCTGGTCAATCTGGCGTTGTTTCATGTGCTGCCCATCGAGCAACTGGCCCAATCGAAACTCCCGGCGGCCGACGCGGTTCAGGTGCTTTTTGGCCCCGCCAGCGCGAAAGTGGTGACGCTGCTGCTCATGATTTCGATTATGGGGATCATCAACGCGCAGATCATGTTCAACCCGCGGGTGTTGTTTGCCATCAGCCGTGACGGGTTGTTTGCCAAAGCCTTCACCCGCGTGAATGCCGGTGGAACACCCGCTCCGGCCATGTTTCTGACCGTCGCCATGTCGATTCTGATGATTGTGACCGGAACCTACAGCAAATTGTCGGACGTAGCCTCATTCTTTTTCGTGCTCTGTTACGCAGCGGCTTTTGCTTCGCTGATCCGTTTGCGAAAAACCGCCCCGGAGCTTCCGCGCCCGGTCCTGGCCTGGGGTTATCCGCTGACGACCTGGCTGATGCTGCTGGCGTCGCTGGCGTTTCTGGTGGGGGTTATTTACAGCGATCTCTACAGCAGTGCCTACGCCGTCGGGTTCATCATCCTGAGTTATCCACTGTTTTTGCTGGTAAAGCGACTGAATCGCCCTTGATGTTGGATTCAAACTACTGCTAGAAATGAGTCATCCCTACGGGATTTATTTCACTCAATCTGCCCTGTCTCAGCGGGTTAAAACCCACTGCTACAATATGAATCATCCCTACGGGATTTTAGACATTCGATCTTCATGTGATTAGGCAGGTTAAAAACTTACGCTACAATATGCTTCATCCCTCCGGGATGACCTAAGGCCCAAAATCCCGGAGGGATGAAGCATATTGTAGCCTCCGGTTTGAACCGGGGTATAGAACGCGGTTGGTCTAAAATCCCGTAGGGATGATTCATAGAGTACCAACGAACGCTTACTATTGAAAGTAAATTAATCAGAGGAATGAAATAGATACCTTAGAGAATTCCCAAACGACTATGATTGAAACCCTAAAATCCCTCTTCAACAGAGATCTTCTCCGACTGAAACGGGAAATCGAACTGTATCAGGATGAAGCGAACTTGTGGATTACCGACCGGGCCATTTCCAACCCGGCCGGCAATCTGTGTCTGCATATTGTGGGCAATCTGAATACCTACATCGGGGCGGTTTTGGGAAATACCGGCTACATCCGGCATCGTGAACTCGAGTTTTCGCTCCGTAATATTCCCCGAAGTGAACTGTTGCAACAAGTGGATGCGACGATTCAGGTCGTTCTCGGTGCCCTCGATCAGGTGCGGGAAGAGCAGCTTCAGGAGGAGTATCCCCTTCTGGTGTTTGACGAAAAAACCAGCACCGAGTTCTTCCTGATTCATCTGACAACCCATTTAACGTACCACCTGGGCCAGATCAATTACCACCGTCGGCTGCTGGATGTGAAAGCGGGCTGATTACTCGTTTTTGCGAATAACCGTCATGCCTTTCGTCCAGCGCACCAACTCGGTAAGCATTGTCTGGGCTGCCCGCTGGCTTGATTCATTGGGCTCAAATTCTTCCTGCTCGTTGATAAACTGATCGAAAAACGGGATGTTGACGGCTTCGAACAGGGGAACAACTTTCAGCGCGATCAGGTCTGATTTGAGGTGACTGGCGGCCCGGGTTCCAGCCGAAATACCACCGTAACTGACAATACCGGCGGCTTTGTAGGCCCATTCCTGCACCAGGTATTGCAGGGCATTTTTCAAGGGTGCCGGATAACTGTGATCATATTCCGCCGTCACGAAAATAAACGCATCGGCTTCATCGATGCTGGCACTCCACTTTTTCGTGTGCTCGTGAACGTACTGCTTCAAACGCGGGTGAGCGGGTTCGTCCATAAAAGGGAGCTTGATTTCGGCCAGATCCAGCACTTCGACATTAAAACCGCCGTGTTGCCGGGCTACTTCCGTGATCCAGGCCGTAACCAGCGGGCCTTTGCGGCTGGGCCGCACGGTCGAATTAATAATTTTCAGGTTGTACATGGTGATTGGTTCAATTGGATTCGCACGGCGCGGCTGCTCCACGCGGCTGCTTCGCGCGACTACAATTCCCCAATATCCTCGTTCCACACCTCCGGTTTCTGAGCGATAAACTGGTTCATCATGTCGACGCACTCCGCCAGATCGAGGTCGACGACTTCCACGCCGTGTTCTTCCATGAACTCCCGCGCTCCGGAAAACGTTCGCGATTCCGCCACAATCACTTTCGGAATCTTGAACTGCACGATGGTTCCGGCACACATGTAACACGGCATGAGCGTCGAATAAATCACCGTATTGCGGAAGGAACCCACCCGCCCGGCGTTGTTGAGGCAATCCATTTCGCCGTGCAAAATGGGGTTGTTTTCCTGCACCCGCTTGTTGTGACCCGAAGCCACCAGCTTGCCGTCTTTCACCAGGGCCGAGCCGATGGGAATACCGCCTTCCGAAAGGCTCTTGCGGGCCTGACGGATGGCTTCCTGCATGAATTCGTCGTTCATAAAATTCTCAGGGATTCACCCTGGGCTAGTGATGAAACGCCTACAGCGTTTTGGGTCTCTACAGGTTTAACGCTTACGGCGGTCTTTTCCTGCTTTTGCGGTTTTCGAGCTACTGCCGGATGAACCCGAACGCCGTTGCGAACGAGCTTCACCCGCGGTATTTTCCCGGCGGGTCAGGCGGCTTTTGAGCGGTGTTTTCAAGGAACCTTTGTCATCGACCAGGAACAAATCCAGACTTCGGCGGGCCAGATTGGCGTCTTTCACCTTCACCGTGACGGCATCGCCAAACGCGAAGATTTTCTTATTTCGTTTGCCGATCAGCCGGTAATTGTCCTTATCAAAATCGTAGAAATCATCGCCCAGATCGGTCATGCGGACCAGCCCTTCCGCGCTGGTTTCGGTGATTTCGACAAACAGACCAAAATCCGTTACGCCCGTAATGATCCCTTTGAACTCCTGGTCGCGGTCCATGCGGTTCATGAACTCGACCTGCTTGTATTTGATGGAAGCCCGCTCGGCTTCAACGGCCACGCGCTCGCGGTCCGACGAATGCTTGCATTTGGCTTCATATTCTTCCCTGTCAACCGATTTGCCGCCGTCGAGGTAGTGCTGCAACAGCCGGTGGGCCATCATGTCGGGGTAGCGACGAATGGGCGACGTAAAGTGCGAATACCGCCGAAATGAGAGGCCAAAGTGTCCAATGTCCTCGGTGCTGTACCGGGCTTTCGCCATCGTCCGAATGGCCAGTTGCTGCAACGCATTCTGCTCCGGCTGCCCTTCCAGGCTCTCCATCATCGTGTTGAACGACTTGGACAACTCTTTTTCGCTATCGATTTTGAGCTTGTACCCAAACCGCCCGGCAAACGTGGCAAACGTCTTCAGCTTCTCGAAATCCGGCGAGTCGTGGACCCGGTAAATCATCACGTTCGGGTGTTCGCCACGCGACAAACCGTGGATGAATTCGGCAACACGCTTGTTCGCCAGCAGCATAAACTCTTCGATCAGCTTGTGGGCATCTTTCCGTACTTTCGGATAAACCGACAGCGGAACCCCATTTTCGTCCAGCTTGAATTTGACCTCAACGGTTTCGAAGTTGATGGCACCGTGCCGAAACCGGTCGTCGCGAAACTTGAAGGCGAGGTCATTCAACAGCCGCAGCTCTTCCAGGTAATCCCCGTGACCGCGATCGACAATGTCCTGCGCTTCCTCGTAGGCAAACCGGCGGTCGGAGTGAATCACCGTCCGCCCAAACCATTCCTTTTTGATTTTGGCGTCGGGCGTCAGTTCAAATACCGCCGAAAACGTCAGTTTATCTTCATTCGGACGTAGCGAACACAGGTTGTTCGACAGCTTTTCGGGCAACATCGGCACCACGCGGTCCACCAGATATACCGACGTTCCACGTTTGAAGGCTTCGTCTTCCAGCGCCGTGCCCGGCTGAATGTAGTGGGTGACGTCGGCAATGTGAACCCCGATTTCGTAATTGCCATTTTCCAGCATCTGAATCGAGAGCGCATCATCAAAATCCTTGGCGTCGTCGGGGTCAATCGTAAACGTCGTAATGCCGCGCATGTCGCGCCGTTTGGTGATTTCTTTCTTCGGAATTTTCTCCGAAATCCCTTTCGATTCTTTTTCTACCGCATCCGGAAAGTCCACGGGCAGGCCAAATTCGGCCAGAATCGCGTGCATTTCGGTATTGTTCTGCCCGGCAGGCCCCAACACGGAGATCACCTCGCCCTCGGGCCGGTGACGGCTGTCGGGAAAACGGGTGAGACGGACGATGACTTTGTCGCCATCTTTCGCGTCGCTCAGTTTGTCTTTCGGAATGTAGACTTCTTCGTAAATCTTCTTGCTGTCGGGAATCACCTGCCCGTAGTTCGGCCAGGTCGAAATCCGACCCACCAGCTCGGAACGACCGCGCTCTACAATGCTGACGACCTTGCCTTCAATCCGGCGGCTCCGGGTTTGGGAACCGCGCGAAAAACCGCCGGAATTCGACGATCCACTCAGTCGCATCACTTTCACTTTGTCGCCATCGATGGCCCCGTTCAGGTCGTCGGTGCTGACGTAAATGTCATTGTCGCGGTCGCCACTGCCGGTGCTGACAAAGGCAAACCGGGGATTCACGTGGTCGACGGTGCCTTCGGTGGTTCGGTCGGTTTCGTTAAACTGATACGTTCCGTCGGGGTGGCGGGTCAACTGGCCTTCGTCGGCGAGTTCGCCCAGCAAGCCGTGGGCAATGAATTTCGTTTTCCGGTCGACGATGTCGAAATTGTCCAGGACATCGTTCTGGGAAAAAGAATCTTTGCTATTTATTTCAAAAAAAGCCGCAATGTCATTCTTCATTTCGTCCAGAAATGAGTCCGCCAACGGAACCGGGCGGTTCTGCGGGCTTCTGCGGCTGTGTTGTTCTCGGGGTTTACTTCGGTTATTTCTCATGTTTTTCGTTTAAAAGACGTTGGAGGTAAAGGAGTTATTACACAGAGTTGATCAGAGAAAATCAGAGGTACACAGAGAAAACTTTGATAACCCTGATTTCCTCTGATTAACGCTGTGTTGTAACCCTTACTCCAAGCGCGTGATGTGTTGGTCTTTCACCAACGGGGCACCCAGTAAGCGTAGATACACCTGCACCAGCGTCACAATGGACGAACGGGCGTATTCGCGCACTTTGGCCATTCCCTGCTTCTGGTAATAAACTAAACTGGTTTGGTCACCGGTCAGTTCGAGCGGTTTGATGGGCAGGTTCAGAACGGCTGCCAGCAGATCGAGCGGGACGAAGTGGCGACTATCGCCAAACCGCCACATTTCCAGCACATCCTGGTGCGGAATGTCCCACGGTTTTCGCCCCGACAGCCGGAGCGTGGCCGGCAGTTGGTGCTGATGAACCAGCATCCGGCGGCACAGGTACGGATAGTCAAATTCCTTGCCATTATGGGCGCAGAGAACCAATTCGCTGGGCGGATATTTTTCGATGATGCTGATAAATTCGCCGAGCAGGGCTTCTTCGTCGTCGTTGGCCAGCGTTTTGACTTTCAGGAATATGTTCTCTTCTTCGTCCCAGTATAAACCGCCGATGCCGATGCAGACGATTTTGCCGTATTCGGCGTAATACGAAGCCCGGTTGTCATACCATTTGGCAACCGACCAGTGTTCTTCGTTCTGAAAATAGCTGATTTTCTGGCTCCACTGCTGCCGGATTCGCTCGTCCAGTTCATCGTAGGAAGGCGCTCCGGCAACGGTTTTGATGTCGATAAACAACAGGTTTTTAAGGCGTTTTTTCCAGGATACGGGCATGGCAGTGGAATAGCAAAAAAGCGGAATGACCAGGTTCAGGCGTGCAGAATTCCCTCCAGCCCCAATTCACTGATCAGAATCAGGTTCTGTTCGGTAATGCTGTCGGGCACGAAGATAAACTTTTTGTCAAAAATCTGGTCGCCAATGTAATAGCTAACCCAATATTGGTTGTTCAGGTGAAACACATCCGGCATGATGGTTTCGACGGCCACGTACTCATTCGGCTGAAGTTCAGCAAAATAATGCCGCAACGTCGACGTCGTTTGCTGCTCTTTTTGGGTTTCATCCAGAAAACCGTATCCTTTCGACGTCACAAACACGTTCCGGATCATCGCGTCATTCTGATTGATCAAATACACCTGCCAGTCATACTGATCCAGTTCCGTCGGTTTCCGTGCAATAACGACTTGTACTCCTTCAACGGGTAAAAACGAAATATCTCTCTTCATTCTAACGAATTAACTCCATTTCAAATAAATCCGCCAGATGCTGGCTGACGCGTTCCATCACGTCCGAAACCGGAACCTCGCGGCCCAGTTCCGCCTGCATCGACGTAACGGCCTTGTCGGCAATGCCGCAGGGCACAATATGACTAAAATAACGCAAATCCGTATTGACATTCAACGCAAATCCGTGCATCGTTACCCAACGGCTCGCTTTGACGCCCATGGCGCAAATTTTCCGGGCGGTTCCATTCCGGCGGTTTTCATCGGATTCATACCCCAGCCAAACCCCCGTCAACCCATCGATCCGGCCCGCATCCAGACCGTAATCGGCCAGCGTTCGGATGATGGCTTCTTCCAGCAGGCGCATGTAGCGGTGAATGTCCGTGAAAAAATTATCCAGATCCAGAATCGGGTAGCCCACCAACTGGCCCGGCCCGTGGTAGGTGATGTCGCCCCCCCGGTTAATTTTATAATACGTGGCCCCAATGCTTTCCAGAAAGGCATCGTTCGCGAGCAGATGATCTTCCTTTCCGCTTTTCCCCAGCGTATACACATGGGGGTGCTGGCAGAATACTAAATAATTGGACGTCCGGCTTTGCTGGTCGGCGGGCTGGCTGCGGTTGGCGATTTTGGCCGCTACAATTTCCGCCAATAACCGCTCCTGGTAATCCCAGCCAGTCTGGTAATCGAGAAGACCCAGATCCTGAATCTGTACCTGTTTATTGCAATGACTATTCATTTTTACGTAATCAATACAGAAAAAACACCAAAACGGGTCGGTTTCGTTCGTATCCAATCAATCGGTTTTCCGTCTAAGTAGTAAAAACGATCGATGGCACAGCACAATGACACCGGAAAACAGGGCGAAGACGAGGCCGTTCGCTACCTCCAACAGAAAGGTTATCAGATTCTGGAACGCAATTACCGTCACCAACACGCCGAAATCGACTTGATCGCCCAGAAAGGCAAGATGGTCATTTTTGTGGAAGTAAAAACGCGGACCAGCACCCGTTTCGGCCACCCGGAGGAGTTTGTGAACTCCGCCAAAGCACGGCTGGTCATGAAAGCAGCTGAGCATTATATTTTCGCAAAAGACTGGCAACACGACGTCCGTTTCGACATTGTTGCCGTGACGGTGACGCCGGAAGAGGTGAACGTAAAACACATCGAAGATGCGTTTTACTAATTTTGTTTCCCATAAAAAAAAGGGTAGTTTCGGGAACCGAATTTACTGATTTAGTCAGAAAACGAGTATGCGGTTCCTTGCGTTGCTGCTGGCACTGACCATCAGCACAGCTTACGGGTTTCCGGGCCATCCGAAAAAAGCGACGTATCGCCCCCGGATGTATACGGTCGAGCAGTTGCGGAGCGACTTTGCGATACTGCGGAAGACGCTGGAAGAGCGCCATCCGAGCTTGTACCGGTATGCCCCGCGCGAGGAAATGAACCGTAATTTCGACGCCGTGGCCCGGCAACTCTACCGCCCGATGTCTGAAGTGGAGTTTCGGGAGTTGCTGCGCCCGCTGATTGTTCAGATACGCTGCGGCCACACCGATGTGCAGGAATCGCTCTCTTCCAGCCGGAAAGGGCAAAAACCGCAGCCGGAATGGTTACCCTTCGATATCATTCTGCAAAACGACCGGATGTTTATTGGCCGCAACCGCAGCACGGATTCCTTGCTGGTTTGTGGTACGGAAGTGCTTAAAATGGGTGGTCATCCGGTGAAGGAGATTATTCAGGCCGCCCGGGATCGCTGGCCGTCAGACGGTTATAACCAGACCTTCAAGAATTATTTTCTGGAATTATACCACCTCGAAGAAACCTACTGGCGGCATTTCGACGGCCATTCGCCCTGGACGCTGACCGTGCGGGACACCACGCGTTCTGAGCGCATCACCACCGTTCGTCGCCGTCCGGTCAGTACGGGCGACATTCCAACGACGCCAAGCCCGGCGACGGTCAAGCGAAGCCGGAAAAACCGTTCTAAAACAGAGGCTTCTTTTTTCGATGAGGATGCCAAATTGCAACTCATGCGTTCGCTCCATTTCCTGAACGGGGATTCGACGGCGGCTATGCTCATCATCAACAGTTTTGGCTACGACCACTACGGGTCCTATCACCGGGAGGTGTTTGAAACGCTGGAAAAACTGAAAGTGCAGGATCTGGTGATCGATTTGCGCCAGAATACCGGTGGCAATGCAGAAATCGGTTCGGATCTGATGTCGTATCTGATGAAATCGGATTTCCGCCAGGTCGATCGGGCCGAAAGCCGCGTTCGCCGACCCAATTCGTGTTCGTATTTCGACCGGAAAGAGAAGCGGCTGTTGCGTCAGAATTTCCGCTACATGAAATCGGACGGCGGCCGCTACCAGTTTGGCAAATCCAACGTCGGCTGGAACAAACCGGCCTCGGATCACCGGTTTAGCGGAAAAGTGTATATTCTGACCAGCGGGCGAACCTTCTCGGCAGCTTCCATTTTCACCGCGAGCCTGAAAGCTCAGCGACCCGTAACCATCATCGGGCAGGAAACCGGTGGGGGCGAAGCGGGCTGCAACGGCGGTATTATTCAAACCCTGACCTTGCCCGACACCCGGCTCCGGGTGCGATTTCCGGTTTTCTGGATTGCCACCGCCAGCCGGACCCCCGACCAGGGGCGCGGTGTGATGCCCGACTACCCCATTGACTACACCGTTACGGACCGCATCAAGCAGCGCGACCGGGATATGGAAAAAGCACTGGAACTGATTCAGGAAGGTAAGCGGAAAATGACGGCGCGGTGAGGCTTATTGCTTTTTCTGTCGCTTTAACTGTTCAATATCATTAAAAAATCCCGAAAATCGTCATTAAAAATATGAGCCACGTATTTACTGGTGTTTACGGGCCGAAAAGGCAGACTTATTTAAGCGGGGAGTATTCGATAAATCGAAAGCAACGCTAATTAAGTAATTAGCTTGTTTTAGCCGTTCAGCATAGGTTTCGGCTTGTTGCGAAGCATGATATTGTTCGGTCTCCGTGTGCGTACCCATGTGGAAAGCAGTACGATCCAGCTTATACTTAGTGGTCATTGAATGGGGTATTGATCTTGACGAAAATACCATAAAAAAGGACAAGTCTGTGAAGACCTGTCCTTAATGTATAGAGACGATAACCGCTTAAGCAGCAATGACCGCTTCAGCCAGCACCAGCACTTTATTATTCAGCACTTCCACCACGCCACCATCGACGGTAAACGTCTGGGTGCCGGAGCTGGTAGCCACCGTAACCGGTCCCCGTGCCAGCGTGCTGACAATGGGAGCGTGGTCGTTCAGAACCTGAAACTGACCCTCCGTACCCGGAAAAGTAACGGCGGTAGCCTCACCGGTAAAGACCTTCTTATCGGGTGTAATGATTTCGAGATGCATTTTTTTATCGTTTAAGATTTAAGGTTTAAGGTTTAACGCCTAAGGTTTACCTTAAACGTTAGACTTTAAACCTTAAACGATCTTTATTTTCCCGCTTCCTTCAACAGACGCTCGCCTTTGGCGGCTGCGTCGTCGATGGTTCCAACGAGGTTGAAGGCTGCTTCGGGCAGGTGATCCCACTTGCCGTCGATGATTTCGTTGAAGCCCCGGATGGTTTCTTCGATCGGAACCAGAACGCCTTTCAAACCGGTGAACTGCTCGGCTACGAAGAACGGCTGCGACAGGAAGCGTTGCACGCGACGGGCGCGGTTTACCGTCTGCTTATCTTCTTCCGAAAGTTCTTCCATCCCGAGGATGGCGATGATATCCTGCAATTCTTTGTAACGTTGAAGAATCTCTTTCACGCGCTGAGCGGTGTTGTAGTGCTCGTCGCCGAGGATTTCGGCGGTCAGAATCCGGGAGGTTGAATCCAGCGGATCCACGGCCGGGTAAATACCTAACTCGGAAATTTTCCGACTCAATACCGTCGTGGCATCCAAGTGGGCAAAGGTCGTGGCCGGTGCCGGGTCAGTCAAGTCATCGGCTGGTACGTAAACCGCTTGTACCGAGGTAATCGAACCGCGTTTGGTCGACGTAATCCGCTCCTGCATGGTTCCCATTTCGGTCGCCAGCGTGGGTTGGTAACCTACCGCCGAAGGCATCCGACCCAAAAGGGCCGATACTTCCGAACCGGCCTGCGTAAACCGGAAAATGTTGTCGATAAAGAACAGAATGTCACGGCCTTGTCCGGTACCATCACCATCGCGGAAGTGTTCCGCAATCGTCAACCCCGACAGGGCGACACGGGCGCGGGCTCCGGGAGGTTCGTTCATCTGACCGAAAATGAAGGTAGCCTGGCTTTCTTTCAACTCTTCCGAGTCTACTTTCGACAAATCCCAGCCGCCTTCTTCCATGGAGTGCTTGAAGTTGTCGCCGTATTTGATGATACCGGCTTCGATCATTTCGCGCAGCAGGTCATTCCCTTCACGGGTCCGTTCTCCCACACCGGCAAATACCGAAAGACCAGCGTATGCTTTGGCAATGTTATTGATCAATTCCTGAATCAATACGGTTTTTCCTACCCCGGCACCACCGAACAGACCGATTTTACCACCTTTGGCATACGGCTCGAGCAAGTCGATAACCTTGATCCCGGTGAAAAGTACTTCGGTCGACGTGGCGAGGTCCTCAAACTTCGGAGCGTTCCGGTGAATGGGCAAACCGCCGGTGCTGGTGGGCTGGGGAATCCCATCGATGGCCGTACCGACGACGTTGAACAACCGTCCGCGAATTCCGTCGCCAGTCGGCATGGTAATCTGAGTGCCCAGGTGGACCACGGTCATCCCGCGCTCCAGTCCTTCGGTGGCGTCCATCGAAATCGTCCGGACACGGTCTTCACCAAGGTGCTGCTGGGTCTCCAATATAACTTTTTGGCCATTGGCTTTTGTGACTTCCAGAGCATCCAGAATCGACGGTAGCCGCGACCCTTCGCCCTCAAAACTCACGTCAACAACCGGGCCGATCACCTGCGTGATTTTACCCGTATTCGTTGCTGTTGCAGTTGTCATGCTATGAAGTTGAGAAATTTTAATAGGAAAAGCGTACTCAATGCGACCGCAAAATTAGATGATAATTTGCTTAAACCCAAGTTGCCTTTTAATCTATTTTTAAGATTTACAAGACGAAATCGTTTTTGTTCCAGTTAGTTCGCTGATAATAACCCCAATCCTGCGGTTTGCACAAAACAAAGATTTCAGCCGGAATCGGCCTTATTTGTATGTAAACAGGTTAACCGGCTCGTCTTCGAACCGGTAAAGAGGATTTGATGCGCCTGGTTGCGGGTTGGTAAAAATAACTGGATTTGCCGGATCAAACCCGGCAACACGCACTAACTAACCAACCCCAGCGTTGCTATGGGTAGTTTAACCGGCAAAGTTTTTGAAACTTGCCGGTTCGTTTTTGATCCTATGCTTTTTTTCTGGAAAAACTGGAATACCGCCCATCGAATTGCCTACTGGGCGGGTTTACTGCTCTTCGTTACGGCCATCGCGGGCATGATCCGAGCCTGGATGCAGGGCCTGCAAAACGTCGTTCGCTGGGATGTCCTGAGCGAACTGACGGAACTGCCAGCGTCCGTCGGCACCTTTACCGACGGTTTGTTTGATTACTCCGTTGCAGGCAAAGCCTATGTCGTGACAGAACAGTTCGTTGCGTCGGCCATGCAGGTGAATGTGGTGGCGGCCAAACTGGTTACGCTGGGCATCTGTCTGGGGCTGGCGTTTATTCTGGCGGCAGTCACCCGGCTGCAACGCTGGCCGTATCTCATCGCCATGGGCGTGTTGATTGTGCTCGTGGCTACGTTCCGGCTGGAAGTGCTGCAACTACCCGGTTTTTTAGGAACCGTTTTCGGTGGGCGGTTGCCGTTTGTGCTCGTCGTGCTGACGCTGGGTCTGGTCAGCTATTATTTCCATGCCTTCAAATCGTACGTTTCGCTGCCCGTTCGTCTGGCGGTTTTCGCAGGCATGATCGTGTTGGGCTGGCTGGTGGTCGACCGGCTGGCTGGGCAACCGTTGCCAGCATCGGCTTTTGTGGGCTATGCGCTGCCGGGTTTGCTGGTGATTTCGCTGGGGTTCATTTTCTGGATTTCGACGGAAAGTATCGCGGCTCTGGTCTACCTGACCTCGGTGACCCGCACCAACCGCAGCGACGGTTCAGGACGTCCGCTGGGCATGAACAATTTCCTGTTGATCAGTTTGTTGTATCTCGTCAACCTGCTGTTGATCTGGCTGAGTAACACCAAAGTGATTGCCTGGAATCCGATGGTCATCAGCCCCTTCGTTTTGTTTGTGGTTTCGCTGGTGCTGGGCATCTGGGGATTTCGGCAGCAATTGCGTCAGAACGAAGCCTTCCTGTCATTCCGCGACGGTGGAGCGTTTCTGTATCTGGGTTTGGCTCTCATCACCGTCATGACCATCACCTACGCCTTTGCCTCGGCCAACGATCCGCTGGTGGAAGCCCTGGAAGACATGATCGTGTATACCCACCTGGCCGGTGGATTGCTGTTTGTCGTCTACGTGTTTTTTAATTTTCTGCCGATCTACCGCCAGGGCCTGCCGGTTTACAAGGTACTGTACAAACCCACGCAGCTTTCGTTGCAGCAAACCCGCTTGATTGCCGCTGTGCTGACGGTTCTGATTGGAGCCTATCAAAGTTTCTTCACGTTCAAGCAGGCCACCGCCGGTTATTTCAATACCGTTGGTGATTTTCATGCTGCTACGGGCGAACTGCGGGTGGCGGAGCAATATTACACCCTCGCGTTAGGCAGCGAATTCCAGAACCATAAATCCAATTACGCCCTGGCGTCACTGGCTCTGACGCAGGGCGACAAGGTCACGGCGGCTTATTATTTCAATCAGGCCTTGTTGAAACAGCCCTCACCCCAGGCGTATGCCGGGCTGACCTCGGTATTGCTGGGCGACAACCTGTTGTTTGAAGCAATCAAAATGCTGCAACGGGGCATTCGCACTTTTCCGAAAAACGGCGAATTGCAGAACAACCTGGGTTATCTCTATGCCCGGACCAGTGTGGCCGATTCCGCCTACTACTATCTGGCGGCTTCGACCGGCAATACCGCCCGAGAAGAGGTTCCGCAAACGAATCTGCTGGCGTTCTGGGCGCGCAATCCACGGCTGGTTTCGCTCGATTCGTTGGCAAACGCGTCACAACCCGGCACCTATGAATCCTACGAAGCCAATCGGGCCGCTTTGGCTTTTTTCCGGAATACGGCCGACAGCGCGTCCGTTCCGCGTCCGGCCTGGCTCAATGAACTGCGTCCGGAAGAGGGACTGAATGTGTCCCGGTTTGCCGGTTTGTATAATTATGCCGTTCAAAACCGGCGTGCCGACACAACTTTGCTTACGGTTCTGAGACAAATGGGCGGGAATCCGGCGAATCAGGACTTTACGGACGATTTGCTCTTTGCTCAATCGGCGGCCCAGTATTATACCGGCAACAAACGCACCGCTTTTGAAATTACCGAGCAACTGGCCCGCGACAACCAGCAAAACGGGGAGTTTTACAATTTCATTTCGGGGCTTTGGATGATGGAACAAGGCCTGAACCGGAAGGCCGCCGATATCCTGGCGCAAAATGCCGATACGCTTTCGCTATATTATCAGGCCCTGGCGCTGACCAAATCCGGCGATCCGCTCATGGCCCGGTCGCTCTGGGAAATTGCCGGGCAGAACGACCCCGGAGTGCGGAGTCTGGCGGAGGTTTTATACGGCAAAAAACAACCGTCGTCCGATCTCGAAAAAGCCTTTGTGCTGCTGTATGACCCGTTGATCGATCAGGCCGGGCCGCAACGGGCGTTGCATAGCTCTATGCAGGATGATAACCTGAAAACGATTGTCGCATCCACGCTGGTCAGTCGGTATTTAAGCCTGGAGCAAATCCCGGTTGCCCAAGGCTGGTACGAACAAATCCCGCAGGAAGCAAAACTGAATGCGTTTGCCGGCTCCGCAATGACCATTGCCTACCTGCGGCTGCGAAATGCAAAAGGGCGGTATGATCAGACCATTATGGACGCCCGGCAAGCCGTTGCAGCGGCTTTTCAGGCTGAGAAAGATTTGGTGTTAGCACAGGCCTACCAGGCCAAAAAACAACCGGCTGAGGCTCGCCGGTTGTATGAAGAGGCCCTTCGGCAAGCTCCATTCAATGCCGAACTGGTGGCGGCTGCAGCCGGTTTTGAGCGAGACAATGGCCAATCCGAAAAAGCCTATAATCGTGTCCTCGAAGCCTTGCCCCTGAACGAACGGAACCCGGCCCTGCTGAAACTCTATGCCTTGCTTTGCCTCGATCTGGGCCTGGCCGATTACGCCGAAGAGAGTCTGGCGCGGTTGCGGGCGGCCACGTCTCCTGCCGATTATCAGGCATTTCTGGTAAGCTATCAGGCTAAACGCTCGTTGATTGAAAAACAGCGGGAGGCATTTCAATAAATTCAGTAAGTTTAAGAGGTGGTTTCTACTCCCCTCTTTCTATGGAAAAGCAACTTCACTGGGTTAAAGCAGCGTTTAGCCGGAGCGTGGTCATCATGAAAGGTGATGAAGTCGTTGGGGGCATGCACCGCGACCTGTTGGTTCGGGACGTCGATGCGCACCTGAACGGTGTTCACATCTTTTTCGACGTTGCGGGTTTTCTGGTTCACTCGGTCAATATCCACGACAAAACGGCCGGTGATCAAATCATTGGCCGGATTGATTTTGAAGGATTTAACGGCGCAGTTGTTCGGTTGGAAACCGGTGAAAAATACACCTGGAAGCGTGAAAATTTCATGATGCACGAATGGAGTATCGTCGCCGAAAAGCCAGAATCGAAAACCGCTCAGGAGATTATTCATTATGACCGCACCCGGATGTTTCTGGCCGATGAAGGGACCATCGAGTTGGTGACCGACTTGCCGAATGCCGAAATGCTGATTCTGACGGGCTTATTTGTCCGAAATTATTTTCTGCGTAAACGCAAAATTGCTGCCACCTAGTCACCGTAGTCATGCGGTTTTCGTATGGCGTTGACGCTTCTAACTGATCTATGAGCAAGAATATTATTGAAACCCACGAAATCTCAAAGCGGTACGTGATGGGCAGCGAAGTCATCGAAGCGTTGAAATCGGTGACGATTACGATTAAAAAAGGCGAATATGTGGCATTTATGGGGCCGTCGGGTTCGGGCAAATCGACGCTCATGAACATCGTTGGTTGCCTGGATACGCCTACCTCCGGCACCTATATCCTGAATGGCCTGGACGTCAGCAACATGAGCGAAAACGCGCTGGCGGAAGTCCGGAACAAGGAAATTGGGTTCGTGTTTCAGACCTTCAACCTGCTGCCCCGCCAAACTTCGCTGGAAAATGTAGCCTTGCCCCTGATTTACGCGGGTTTTAACAAAGCCGACCGTACGGAAAAAGCCATGCAGGCCCTAAAGAACGTCGGTCTGGAACACCGGGCGGGGCACCGTCCCAACGAGCTTTCCGGTGGTCAGCGGCAACGCGTGGCTGTGGCACGGGCACTGGTGAACGACCCCAGCATTCTGCTGGCGGATGAACCGACGGGTAACCTCGACAGCAAGACGTCGTACGAAATCATGGATCTGTTCGACCAGATTCACAGCAAGGGCAACACGGTTATCATGGTGACGCACGAAGAAGACATTGCCGAATACGCCCACCGGATTGTCCGGCTCCGCGATGGCCTGATCGAAACCGACCTCATGAACGCCAACATCCGCAAGGCCCGGGCGTTTATTCAAACCGCCGAAGAAGAGCATTGACCGGGCCGTTGGCTCTATTCGGGCGGTTTTGCGGAAACCTAAAAAATGTTAAAAATCATTCGGCTTACCCTAAAAACGGTTAGTTTGCGTTCGGATGATAGCACAGGTTTCCAGCGGGTATGAAAAAAGCACTACTTTTCTTTCTGTTTTCGGTATTAACGGCAGCGGTCGGCCGTGCTCAGGACATCCGAAGCGGTTCGGTAGTCGATAAGAGCAGCCAGAAACCGATCGTGTCGGCCACCGTACAAAACACGTCGCTCCGCCGGGCCACCCTCAGCAACGAAGCTGGTCATTTTCGGATCACGGCTTTCCTCAACGACACCCTGCTGATTTCCTGCATTGGCTACAAAACCGTCCAGCTCGCCGTGCCGCCCACGGAACAGGAACTGGTGATTGAGCTGGTTCAGGACGTGAAAATGCTGAATGAAGTCGTCATCAAAGGCTGGACCGAAAGCCGTTTTAAGCAGGAATTCATGAAGCTGAACATTGCCGAAAAACCGCTCATCGAAATCAAGACACCGCCGGAACTTGTCGGCATTTCCATGGGAAATGTAGGGCGCATGGGCTACGACTACGCGACTCTGGCTCCCAAAATGACGCTGAAAGGGCCGGTTTCTGCGCTGTACGGCAAATTTAGTAAAGAGGCCAAAAACGAGCGAAAACTACAGCAATTCACACAGGCCGAACAAAACAAGAAACGCTACCAGGCGCGGCTGGACCCCATCTGGATTTCGCGCATCACCGAGCTGAAAGAGGATCGGCTGACGGCTTTTATGCAATTCTGCAAACTGCCTGAAAAATTCGTTCTGGAATCGACTGAGTACGACCTGATTGTCGCCATTCGGGGCTGTCTGAAGGATTTTCTGGTGCAGGAAAAAGGGTAGACATCTCTACCGCCGACCAACTGCGGGTACTTCTTATCAACAAATTGCTTTTTTATGGGTTGTAAGTTTTAGAGCTTTCGCCCCTAAATCCCCTAAAGGGGACTTGGACGCGAAACTTTCCAGATGCTAAAAGTCCCCTTTAGGGGATTTAGGGGCGAAAGCTCCAAGTTTATTTACCTGTGAATCAAAAGCAAGACGATGAAAGCCCGGCTGGTTATTGAGGTAAACCGGAAACCGCATACGGTGGAGGTCGATCCAAATACGCCCCTGTTGTACGTATTGCGGAATAATCTCGAATTGAACGGCCCTAAATACGGTTGCGGTCTGGAGCAGTGCGGAGCCTGTATGGTTTTGCTCGACGGGAAAGCGACGCCCAGTTGCCTGTTACCAGTCGGAACAATCAAGAAACAATCCATCGTCACTTTAGAGGGACTGACCCAACCGAACGGATCCTTAAGTCCGGTACAACGGGCTTTTGTGGAGCAGCAAGCCGCCCAATGTGGCTATTGCCTCAACGGCATGGTGATTTCGGCAACGGCTTTGCTGGCTGAACATAAACAGCCCGACGATACCGCCATTCGCCAGGGCATGGAGCGGGTTTTGTGCCGGTGTGGAACGCAGTCGCGCATCATCCGGGCCATTCGGCAAGCGGCTAAAGCAGCCAATCCGTAACGTCTAACTCTTCCCGGAATGAAAGAAACTGCGGACACGATCACCCAATCCCGACGAAATTTCCTCAAAACCGCCGGTTGCCTGACCATCGGGTTTTCCTTTTCCTGTCAGCCCCTGTCGGCTTCCGAAAAACCGCCTTTGCAGGATTCGCTGCCGGGGAGCCTGCGACAACAGCCGCAGATCAATGCCTGGCTGGAGGTGCTGGACGATGGTCGGACCCGGATCTTTACCGGCAAACTGGAACTGGGGCAGGGCATTCGCACCGCCATTGCGCAGGTGGCCGCCGAGGAACTGGATATGGATTTGAATAAGGTCGAGGTTCACCTGGCCGAAACCGGGCGTACACCCCACGAAGGCTACACCGCCGGGAGTGGCTCGATTGAAAACAGTGCGATGTCGGTGCGGTATGCAGCCGCAGCCGCCCGGCAAAAACTGTTGGAACTGGCCGCCAAACGCTGGAATAAACCGATCGACCAGCTCCGCATAGTAAACGGGAACGTACAGCAAAAAACCGGCGCAGAACAGCTCACATTTTCCCAATTGCTGAACGGAAAGCAACTGGAAGACGCCGTTCGGTTGCCGGTTGCGCTCAAACCCAAATCCGACTACCGCTGGGTGGGCAAACCCATTCCCCGGAACGATATTGAGCGAATGGCGCGCGGAGAGCCGGTTTACGTTCAGGATCTGCGGTTTCCGGGCATGGTGCACGCGCGGATCGTACGACCACTGGCGCACGGTGCCAAACTTCGCTCCTTTAATGTTGCGGCTTTGAAGAAAACAGTACCGGGTGTCCTGAAAACCGTCATCAACGGCAACTTTGTGGGCATTCTGGCAACCGAAGAATACGAAGCGGTTCAGGCCCAGTTGTTTGCCCGCGAACAGGCCCGCTGGGAAACCGCAAAACCGTTGCCGGATGAGAAGACGCTGGCGGAATACATCAAAAAACTGCCGGCTAAAACCCGAACCGTCAAGGAATCCGGTGATCTGAAAACGCCGGAACAGTCGGAAGGTATTTCGTTGAAAGCGAGTTATTTCAAGCCGTATCACATGCACGGGTCCATTGGCCCGTCCTGCGCGGTGGCGCTTTATCAGGAAAACAAGCTGCACATCTGGACGCACAGCCAGGGCGTTTATCCGCTTCGGGAAGCACTGGCAAAAATGCTGCATTTGTCTGCCGAAACCATCCATGTGGTGGGCGTTCCCGGTTCGGGCTGCTACGGTCACAATGGCGCGGACGATGTCGCGGCTGATGCGGCTTTGCTGGCGATGGCCTATCCGGGCAAACACGTCCGGCTGCAATGGTCACGCGACGACGAACACGGTTGGGAACCCTACGGCAGTGCCATGCAGATGGAAGCCGAAGCCCGGCTGGATCGTTCCGGAAAAATAACCCACTGGCGGTATGCCCTCTGGACGGATTCGCACAGCACCCGACCGGGCGGTGAGCCGGGTAATTTACTGGCGGCCCGGTCGATTGAAAAACCGTTTTCCGCGCCGTCGGGCGGGTATAGTGGGGGTGGTTATCGCAACTCGGAACCGTATTACGCCATTCCGAATCTGAAAGTCGACGCCCATTTTTTTGAAGGACCGCTGCGGGTTTCGGCCTTGCGCAGTCTGGGAGCCTACGCCAATGTGTTCGCGATTGAATCGTTTATGGACGAACTGGCCGAGAAAGCCGGGAAAGATCCACTGGAATTCCGGCTGGCGCATCTGGATGACGACCGGGCGGTGGCCGTCATCAAAAAACTTCAGGAATTGACGCACTCCGAAAAAGTGGCCGCCAACGAGGGAATCGGTTTCGCGTTTTCCCGGTATAAAAATGTGGCGACGTACTGTGCTGTTGCCGCCCGGGTTTTCGTTGATACTAAAACCGGTACCGTTCAGGTTCGGAAAATGTGGTCGGTGATCGACGCCGGTGAAGTGATCAACCCCGACGGCCTGAAAAACCAGACCGAAGGGGGGATGATTCAGTCGGCCAGTTGGACGCTGAAAGAGCAGATTACCTTTGGTCGTGAGCACGTCAGCAGCCGCGACTGGCGTTCGTATCCGATCTTCCGGTTTAGTGACATTCCGGAAGTCGAAGTCGTGGTGATTGCCCGACCAACCGAAAAACCGCTGGGTGCGGGCGAAGCCGCCCAGGGTCCGACGGCGGCCGCCCTGACCAACGCCATTTACCGGGCCTGTGGCAAGCGGATTCGGGATTTACCGGTGCGATTAGCATAGACAAGAGAGGATAGACAAGAGAATAAAGACTTGATCACTATTTCTTTTTACTCTCTTGTCTTTACTCTTTCATCTATATTCCAACATAACCCCAAACTCCCATGACCTTACTGAAAAATTGCTCGTTCGCGCTGCTCCTGTTTTTGGGAACCGCCTTTGCGCCCCTTCACCACGGCTGGGGTGATTATGACCAGACCAAAGTGCTGGATTATACCGGCACCATCGAGGAATCGAAGTATGAAAATCCGCATGCCACGGCCAAAGTGAAAGACAAGGACAAAACCTGGCTGGTTTATCTGGCTCCCACGAGCCGGATGAACGAACGGGGCGTAAGCGCGGCCATGCTGAAAAAAGGCAGTTCGTTGCGGGTGGTCGGTTATCCGCATAAAACCGTCAAAAACGAAATGCGGGCGGAGCGAATCTTCATCGACGGGAAGAAATACGAACTGCGTAAATGAGGCTGGGCGTTCCCGTCGAGTGGCTGCAAAGCATCGAAAATAGTACGCTGGCCGTTGCGATCCGTCAGTCGCTGTGGCTGTATCCGGCGCTGGAAATCGTGCACATTGTCGGGATTGTCCTGGTGGTGGGCGGAGCGTTTCTGTTTGATTTCCGGTTGCTGGGGTTTTCCAAACAGATACCGGTTGCCGATCTGGCCACGCACGTCCTGCCCTGGTCGCGGAGGGGATTGATTCTGGTGATTCCGTCCGGGTTACTGCTGTTTAGCACCAATGCTGAAGCGCTGGGAAAAGACCCGACTTTCTGGCTAAAAATGGGGCTGTTGGCCGTTGCTGGCATCAACGTGGCGGTTTTTCACCGAATCACCTTTCGATCCCCAACGGGCTGGCAGGCCGGTCAAACGCCGGTAGCGGCCAAAGCGGCCGCTCTGGGTTCCATCCTGTTATGGCTGGGAACCATTGCCTGTGGCCGCTTGCTGGCCTATTGAACGAAAAAGGAAGACTGAAAATGCGAATAGCCAACGACGCTGATCGTTGGCTATTCGCTTGTGTGGAGTGTGACTTACCGGACTGGACAAAGGTGCCAGTCCTGATCGGGGTCACAACGTTGCTTCGTTGTTTGCGTTTTCATGATGGTTGTTAATTTATAGTTCCTAACTTATTTAGGCAGGTTAGCACTGATTCCACCGGGTCGCCCGACCGTCTGGAAAGTTGCTAAGGGTTCATCGAGCCTGTCTCTCCCCCTTTCTGTATAAATCTCGAACCGGCGCACCGGCAACTACTAGTTACCAGAAGTAGTAATTGAGATAACGATACAAAAGTAAAACACGGATTTTTAATTTCCAAACTAAATCTATATTTTTTGTAGGGTAATGGTGCGATAAATAAATGTGCGATGTGGAGCGTCTCGTAGAGACAGAATGTTTATGGGTGTAATAGCCATATTAGGGGTTGCCTACCTACGGCAGGCGGCTAAAAGCATCAGTAGCTGTTCCTACAAACATCAGATGCCTACGGCATCGGAACAACGCTCAATGTGTCAGGCTTAATCTTCAACCGGCAGTGGTTGCGGCAGAACCGAAACCCCCTGATCGACCCGGATGATGTATGCCTTTCCGCCCGCCCGCTCGATGGCTTGGGCCACGGCTTCCGGTTTTTCGGGCGCGTAGGCAAACATACAGCCTCCGCCACCCGAACCGTTGATTTTCCCGCCGTAAGCACCGGCCTTGAGCGCTTCATCGATCATCCGGTCGATTTTTGAAGTCGAAACGCGCTTGGCATTCCGGAGACTGGTCTGGTGGATGGTAAGCAAGGCGCCCAGCCGCTGGTGATCGACGGTTCCGGTTTTGAACATCGCCAGAGCCTCCCGCAAGACGTCGCGGTCGGAGAGGTTGCCCTTCAGCAACGCCATTTCATCGGGCGTCAGGATCGACCGGTATTCGTCGGCGGCTTCCAGCGGGTAGGTCGTGAGCAAAAAGGCCGGGTCGTGCTGCTTAATTTTTTCCATCGCCCGCAGCATCCCGAATTTGACGTGTTTCAGAACGCCGATGGTGTCTTTCGGCTGGCGTGAATCGCCCAGCACGAACGCGCCGAGCTGCGGCTGAAAAGATTCAAGATGAATTTTCGGAACGGATTCGAGGTAAATTACGCCCCCAACCGCCGTGGCATAGTGGTCCATCATGCCGCCGGGTTCGCCAAATTCCAGCACTTCGGCGGCATAAGCGAGTTCCGCCAGCTTTTCGGGGGCCAGCGTTTGCGGATTGTCGGCAAATTGAGTGAGAATCGCCAACCAGGTGATCAGCAGGGCCGAGGAACTGGACGTACCCGCATTGATGGGAATCTCGCCCCGGATTTCGCCCTGAATTCCGGTCGAAAACCGGAAACCTTCCCGCAACAGAATGTTGACCGCGCTGCGGAAATAATCCCGGTCTTGCCGGTACGTCAGCGGAAGCGTTGCCAACGAAAACCGTTCTTCAGCGTCGATGTCGGGCAGAAACAGCCGAACCTCCGGCCTGGTGGTGGGTTCGGCGGTAATCCGGATGCGTTGGGAAATAGCAGCGGCAATAACGGGCAAGCCCAGATAATCCTGGTGTTCTCCGAATAAACAGATGCGACCCGGCGTGGATATAGACAGCGGAAAAGACATAATCAAACAATCACAAATTAGGGTAATCGGGAAAAATCAATCAATGGGGCTTTTTTGAGCGGTTTCCGGGTAAAATCGGTATTGAGCGGTACGTTGTCATCAAAAAAACCGCAATTCCTGAGGAAAAATTGACTGGTTGGCGATAAACCGCCCGCATAATCCTGCCGAAAACCGGCCCGGGCGGTGGCATCGCCGGTAAATTTGGCGCTTACCAATTCCTGCCAGACGCCTTCTTTGCTCCGAACCCACTGATTACCAAAAGCAACCTGACGCGTTAGGTTACCGGTATTGGGCATAAAATTCTCCAGAAAAGAGTGGGGCGATTTCAGGTACGTCGTCGTCTTCGGGCGTTTGAAACTGGCGATCAACTGCCAGTCTTTGTCCTCAGCATCCGAGAAATAGGCCGTGTAGGTGGTATACCCGTTTTCCGTTGGTCGGCCCCGGAGCAAAAACCGGTAGGTTCGGCCCGCTTTCCAGTTGTAGCGCAGGTAACTTTGTCCGCCGGACCCTTCGTTTCCGAAATCATTGGTCGTTACGCTCTCCCCTTTTTTCTCCAGCAGGATTTTCTGATCGTCGGGAATGTCTTTCGGATTGTCGGTTTTGAACGGACTCCAGACCGAGAACAAAATTCGCCGTTCGGTCGGCGAATTGACCTGCATCCCGAAATAGCCCTCCGCAAAACCGTTGGCCATAAAGTAGGAACCCAGCACGTCGCTGCCTTCCGGAACCGTGATTTCGTTGTAAAACCACTCCGAATCGGAATTTTCCGGTGCGGTATATTTCAGATGAACCGACGGGCCGCGCCGACCCCAATGGAAATAATTGCCCTGGTTGTTGCGGACAAAAACCGTCTTGTCATCGACTAAATCCCCGCTTATTCCCAGTTCACGAAGCTGCCCAAACGCCGGGCCGGATTTGCTGAGTCCTTGCAGATCAATCCGGACGTAGCCCGGTTTTTGAACGGCCCATTCGCCGACGTAATAGTCCTTATCCGCACTGCCGCTGGCCGAAAACTCGACCGGTTTCCCCAATACACTCACGCGGATCTTGCTTTCGCTTTCGGGAACGCTCATCATGGCCGACAGTTTCAGCGTTCCGGCGCGGTCGAACCGGACGTAGGTGGAAACGACACTTTCCGGATGGGTCCAGCCGGTCAGGCCGTCGTTGGTGATTTTTTCGGGCGAATGAGATGGTTTCGACACCCAGGCGTTGCCGCCGATGGGAACCGACCGGCGATTCGCATCGTGCGAATCGCCGGTCAGCGTGAAAAACCAGGTACTCACTAAAAAAAGGATCGGATTCAGGATAGTCATTAGACGGTTACTACAAGGGATTCTGTTTCAGGTTGGAATTTAAGATAATTTCCGCTTCCGGAATCAGGTGAACCACTTGTTTGTCGGTCGCCGGAACGGTTTGCTGGCCGGTTGTGGTGTTGTGATAACCGGGATAATTCCGAACCAGGCTCCGGCCGTTGCGGTAGAGGTCATACGCCCGGTGGCCCTCAAACGCCAGTTCCAGCCGACGTTCCTGCAACACGACGTCCAAAACCGTCGGTAATCCTTTCAGATCAGATGCCGAATACAGTTCGGTGCCGGTCAGACCCGCCCGTTGCCGAATCAGGTTGACATCCGCGATGGCTTTGTCCGTGGCACCGGTTTTGGCGTAGGCTTCGGCCCGGTTCAGATACACTTCCGAAAGCCGCAGTAAAATCGGTGAGCTGAGCGTGGCAATACCGCCCTGGTTGGAAAACTTCGTGACGTACACTTTGTCGATGCCGTTCCGCTTTTCCTGCGCGCCCTGTGCCGTCAGTTTCCGAACCAGAAACGTCCGCCGTTTGTCATTCGCGTTTTTGTTCACCAGATCCTGGTAATCCTGCGAGGCATAGACCTCGCCCCAGCCAACACCGCCCGGCGACGTGTACAGCATCGAACCCAGCGAACTCCAGGCGCGGTCGTCTTTCAGCGTGTGTTTAATGGCCAGAATGACTTCCTTGTTCTGCTCGTTTTCCACCGTGTAAAAATCAGGAACCTGCGTCGGTGTCGCCAGCGAAAACCGGTTTTCTGCAATCACCAGATCGGCGTATTGGATGGCGCTGGCGTTGTCATTCATGTACAGATACACCCGCGAAAGCAGCGCGTTGGCGGCCGCAGCCGTGGCATAACTGCTGGTGCGCGTCACCGTCATCAGCTTGGCGGCTTTCTGCAACTCGCCGACCACAAACGCATAGAC
Source organism: Larkinella sp. (assembly GCF_965227735.1). Classification (NCBI taxonomy): domain Bacteria; kingdom Pseudomonadati; phylum Bacteroidota; class Cytophagia; order Cytophagales; family Spirosomataceae; genus Larkinella; species Larkinella sp. The sequence goes on from NZ_OZ245776.1 coordinate 4,103,310, forward strand.
CTCTTTCACCGTCGCCCGGGCGGCATTGTCGTCTGCTTTTGCGTCGGTTTTGATGATCACGCCCAGATTCGTCTCCGGACTTTGGGCATACGGCCGTCCGAAAAGCCGGACCAGCTCGAAATGGACCATGGCGCGCAGAAAGATGTTCTCGCCCAGAATCTGATCCATTTCCTTCGATGTTCCTTCCTGAACGGCTGCAATTACTTTGTTCGCGCCGACAATAACCTGGTAGGCTTTGCGGTAAATCTGGAGCGCGTTGGCCTGGTCGGAGGTGTGCCGGTACGTATACGTCAGAAAAAGTGCATCGGTAGTGGTTCCGCTCAGGGTTAGGTTATCACCCGGGTATTCGTTCATAATGAACAGGTTACGGGTGTAGTCGGATTCTTTTAGGAAGGTGTAATTTCCGTCGGTAGCCGCCCGCAGACCCTGCGCCCCTTGCAGAATGGCTGACTCGGATAACCCGTTATACGGAGTTGTATCAATTTCACAGGAGGTGGTTACCACCACACAGCCCAGCAACAAAAAGCGCGAAAGAGAGAAGTTCATGGGTGTTGATGATTAAAAGTTAAACTGAAGACCAAAAACCAGTTTCCGGCTGAACGGGTATTTCGTTCCTACTTCGCCCGTTTCGGTTACGTCCGGGTCAATACCCGAAAACTTCGTGATCGTGAACACGTTATCCGCCGAAACCGACAGCCGGACGCCGTCCAGTTTGGCTTTACTGACCAGCGCCGTCGGCAAATCATAGGTCAGGCTGATGTTCCGCAGACGGAGGTAATTGCCATTTTCCAGAAACCGCGACGACGGGCGCTGGGCGTTGTTGTTCCCGCCGATGACGTACTTCGGATGGGTGGCAATGTCGCCGGGTTGTTCCCAGCGGCTCCAGCCCTCCTGCAACGCCATGAGGTTATAGCGGTCGTAGGCGCCGTCGTTGTCGAACAGGTTGCGGTCGCCGTTGTAGAGAATGGAACCGGTGCTGTAGGTAAAGAACGCGTTCAGTTCCAGCCCTTTCCAGCTCAGCACCTGCCGAAAACCGCCGAACAGTTTGGGGTTGGCGTTGTTGCCGATAAACTGGATCGTGGCATCATTGTAGTTGTTCGTCGTAGTACTGGTGCCGTCGGTGCCCACTTTTTCCCAGAGCGGTCCACCGGTTTGCGGATCGACGCCCATCCACCGGCGCATATACCAGCTATTGAGCGGCTGATTGAGCGCGTAAGGGCGTTGGCCGTTGGCCACCAGCACGCGGTCGCCATAGAGAGCCGTCACCTCGTTTCGGTTCAGACCGGCGTTGATGTCCATGCGCCATTTCAGGGCGGTTTTCTGCAAAATGTCGGCCGACAGAACCACTTCAAGTCCTTTGTTCCGAACCGCGCCCACGTTTTCTGTAATGAACGTGTAACCGCTGGTGGCCTGAAGCGGGCGGTTGAACAAGAGGTTGTTGGTCAATCGGTTGTAGAGGTCGACGGTGAGCGAAATCCGGTTCCACAAACTGGCGTCGATCCCGAAGTTGGTATTGTTCGACACTTCCCACGACAGATTCGGGTTTTCGATGCGCGTCGGGTAGGCCGACGGAATACCGGCGTACTGGCCCGTCAGGTTGTACAAACCTTGGGAAGCGTAATCGTTGATGCCGTCGGCGTTGCCGGTGGTTCCGTAGCTCAACCGGAATTTGAGGTTGGTCAACAACGGATTGCTGCGCAGAAACGCTTCGTTGGAGGCATTCCAGGTCAGGCCGACCGCGTAGAAGTTGCCGTATTTCTTATCCCGCCCGAATTTGGACGAACCATCCCGGCGGAACGAGGTCGTAACGAGGTATTTATCCTGATAGCCGTAGTTGGCCTGGAACAGATACGACGAGAACGCGTTGTCGGTTTTGGTTCCGCCGATGGTTTCGGGTTGCGAGGTTGCATCCAGAATGCTCAGGCCGGAAAAAATACCTTTTCCAGTGGCCGCCAGTGATTCGTAGTAGTAGGTCTGGTATTCGTAACCCGCCAAACCGTCCAGTGTATGTCCGCCGTTGAAACTATGCCGGAAGCGCAACAGGTTCGACGTCAGCAAAGTATAGTCGCGGGTGTTGGTTCTGGACAGCCGTCCCTGCACATCCAGGGCGCTCGGCCCGCGCATGTCCTGACTGCTCTGGCTGCCGTAATAGCTGGTTTGGGCGCGGTTGGTGGTCGTCAGCGTCAGCCAGGGCAATACGTCGTATTCGGCTTTGAACAGCAGGTCGCCCGACAGCGTGTTTTCCTTGAACGTGTTGAACTGGCGGTTGTAAATGAAGTTGGCGTTATCGCGGCCATACCATTTTTTCGCACCGGTAACGGGGTTATACGGTTGCCCGTTGTAGTACGGATCGTCGTAGGGCAGGTAGGTATAAGCGGCATAAAGACCGCCGTTGCTGTTGTCGTAGCCGCGCGTCGACAACCCGGCCCCGTTGACATTCACCCGAAATTTGTCGCTGATGTTGTGGCTGAAGTTCAGCCGTGCGCCAAACCGGTCGAGGCCGGTTCCCTGCAAAATGCCCTGCTCCTTGTAGTAGTTCCCGCTCAGGAAGAACTTGGTTTTGTCGCTGCCACCCGCTGCACTCAGTTCCGCGAGCGTGTTGCTGGCCGTCCGGAAGGCCTGGTCGAACCAGTTGGTGTTGGCATTGGCTTCGGGCGTGGGCAGATAATCGTTGAGAACGCCCGTGGGCCGGTCGCGCTGAAATACTTTTTTCTGCAAATCATACAGTTGCGGGCCGTCCAGCAACCCGAAATTCCCCAGGCTCAGCGTGCCGACACCCTGATTCAGTCGGGCAGTCAGGCGGGTTTTTCCGGAAACGCCCCGGCGGGTGGTGATGACGATAACGCCGTTGGAAGCCCGCGCTCCGTACAGAGCCGTGGCCGAAGCATCTTTCAACACGGTGATCGATTCGATGTCGCTGGGGTTGGGAATACCGCCAATCACACCATCGACCACATAGAGCGGATTGGAACTGGCCGTGAGCGTTCCAACGCCCCGAACAAGCACTTTGGGTGTGCTGCGCGGGTCGCCGGAACTGTTGCCGACAAAAACCCCGGCCGCTTTGCCCTGCAGCATCTGGCCGACGCTGTTGGCCGTTACATCTTTCAATTCTTTGGCCGTCACCACCTGCGCCGAACCCGTCAGGTTACGCTGGTTGGTGGTGGTATACCCCATCACGACCACCTCATCGAGCATGGTGTCGGCTTTTTTGAGGGTAATCTCGACTGTCGTGCGGTTTCCGACCGTTACGGTGGTTCCCTGGTACCCAATAGAGCTGATTTCCAGCACGTCCGTTGGCGTTGTGCGGACGGTGAAGTTGCCTTTGTCGTCGGTGGTGGTGCCCTGTGTGGTGCCTCGGACGATGATGGTGGCGCCCGGCAGCGGTTGACCGGCATCGTCGCGGATGGTGCCCCGCAGGCTTGACTGCGCATAACCGCAAACGGTTATGGATAGCCACAGGAGTAAACTTACGGAAAGCTGTTTCATGGGTTGGAAGATTGATAAAGTGGAGAATTAAGATGCAGAAGGCAAAGGGCTTAGGGCATTCGGTAAAGGCAAGGGGAGGGTAGCCTGGTCAAAACCGGAGGGTTTTGACCAGGTGGGATAGTTGAGCAAATCAGATCAATAAATTTCGTTCAGACCAAAAATAGGGCGGTTGGTTTTCCATTTTCCCCGCGTGAAATCCGGGATTTCGATGGGTTTGCTGCCCTGCGCAATGGATTGTTCGGATAACGGACTGATGGCACTCCAGACGGCGGCATCGTAGACGTCGATCGGTGGGGCAGTCTGGGCTTTGATGGATTCGATGAAGGCCCGCATCACGAAAAAGTCGATACCGCCGTGGCCGCCACTCTGGGCCGTTTGGCCGTGTTGTTTCCAGAGCGGGTGGTCGTATTTATCCTGGTAGGCAGCGAACGGTTCCCACTGGTGCGGTTTCGGGCTGGTTCCTTCGAGGTAAATCGTTTTGCCATCATCCATCCAGATACCCTGCGTTCCCTGCGCCCGGAAACCGAGTGAATAGGGGCGGGGGGAGTTGGTGTCGTGCATGATGACGATGTTCTCGCCATTCGCGCAATTGACCACGGTGGTAACCACATCGCCCAGCTTGAAATTGACTTTGGCGTTGGGATGATCAGGGCCGCCCTTGTCGACCACATATTTGTGCAGGCTGCGGGCTTTGGTCGCGGTTGAGGTCAGGGACAAAAACCGGTTACCCCGGTTGATGTCCAGCCAGTGAGCGACTGGCCCCAGACCGTGCGTGGGGTACAGATCACCGTTGCGATCGACGGAATGCTGGGTCCGCCAGCGGGCTTCGGAATAGCCTTTGGCGCCAAATTCGACACCTTCTTTGCCCATGCCGCCATTGAACTTGACGTTCCGCAGGTCGTGCTGGTACCCGCAGTGGGCATACAGCATTTCGCCGAACATGCCCTGACGAATCATGTTCAAAACCGCCAGCACATCGCGCCGGTAGCAGACGTTTTCCAGAATCATGCAATGCGACCCGGTTTTTTCGAATGTATTGACCAGGTCCCAGGATTCTTTCAGCGTGACCGTCGCCGATACTTCCACGCCGGCATATTTCCCGGCTTTCATGGTGGCAACGGCCATCGGCACGTGCCATTCCCAGGGCGTAGCAATCACGACGCCGTCGATGTCGTCGCGCTTGAGCATATTCACAAAATCCTCACCGCCTTTCGTGAAAGCAACCGGCACTTTTTTGCCGCTTTTTTCGATCATGGCGTTGGTGCGGCTGATGGCTTCCGGATCGGGATCGCAGATGGCCGTAATCACCACATCGTCGCGGAAAAGGGCCTGGCGGACGTGGCTGCGGCCCCGCGAACCGACCCCGATAAAAGCGAGACGAACCTGTGACAAAGCCGCCGGTTTCGAAGCGGCAGCGGCCGGTTCAAACAGCGAAGGAATAAAGGGCGCAGCAGCGGTGCTGAGGGCGGCCGTACGCAAAAAATTTCGGCGGGAAGAAACAGGCATAGGAGGAGTTAGCTGAGTGGACGAATGCGTTAGGTTGAGGGTTCAGGTTCAATTCCATGCTGAAATTGGAGAAAAGCCGGCAATCAATCAATCGAAACCGCGGCTTCACAGCTCTGATTCTGACGGGTTTGGCTTGCGCAAACGTTTGTTCAGACCTGCGCAAACGTTTGTGCAAAACCGAAGGAAATTTTGCGTTTTTTAGGAATAAGAGTAAATTGTAAGGCTGAACAGGACGCGCGATGAAGGATGTTATTACAATTAAGGAGATTGCCCGGCAATTGCGTGTGTCGCCATCCACCGTGTCCAGGGCTTTGCAAAACCACCCCCGCATCAGTGTACACACCCGCGATGCTGTTCATGCGCTGGCCGATCAGTTGAAATACCTGCCCAGCACGACGGCCCGCAATCTCCAGCGGGGCCGAACGGGCGTGATTGGGATGGTGTTGCCGGAAATTCGGGAGAACTTCTTTTCGGAAGTGATCAATGGCGTGGAAGAACTGGCGTTTGAACACCAGGTGACGGTGGCGCTTTATCAATCGCACGACCGGTTTGATCGCGAGAAGCAGATACTGACGGTTTTAGCCTCCAATCGGGTCGATGGCGTGTTGCTGTCGGTTGCCAAAGAAACCCAGCAGACCCACCACATTCAGGAGTTACTGGATCGCCAGATTCCGCTGGTGCTGTTCGACCGCATTCCGCCCCACATTGCGGCCCATCGGGTCGAGTGTAATATGGAAAAAGGCGCCTATGAAGCCACCAAATGGCTGGCCCGGCGCGGTCATCGACGCATCGCGCTGCTGAACGGGCCGCACACCCTGGTGGCCAGCGAGGAGCGGTATCGGGGGTATATCAACGCGCTGGTAGAAGAAGGATTGCCTGTCGAAAACGCCCTGATCAAGCGCAGCGACCTGACGACGCCGGAAACCGTCCTGAAAATGAATCAGCTTTTGTCATCGCCCACCCGGCCGGATGCGGTCTTGACGTTCAACGATTATGTCGCGCTGGATGCCATGCAGGTGTGCCGGAGTTACGGGCTGGTCGTCAATCAGGATATTTCGTTTGTCAGTTTTGCCAATCTGCCGCTCAATACCTACCTCGAACACCCGCCCCTGGCGTCGGTCGAACAGCATCCGTACCAAATTGGGTTTATGGCGGCCGAAATTCTGCTCAACGTGATCAACGGAAAGATTGCCCCGACGGATTTGCAGAACGTGATTCTGGAGCCCGAATTGGTGGTTCGGGAACAGAGTGCGGTTTTCTGAGCTTAGCTTTTTCTGATTAGTCTAACCGTCGATCCCGAAACCTTTCAATTTACCCCGGAGGGGTGTACTGTTAATAGGAAAATCGTATCAATAGTGGTTCAAGCTCCGTCAGGAGCGCCCTGACAACGCCAGGATGTAGAACGCCCCTGCCGGGGCTTAAATCCATCGCAGATACCGTTTTCCTATTAACAGAACACCCCTCCGGGGTAATAAAAAACAACGCCGACTGTTGACATTAAACCTTTCCAGGGTAAATAAGTAGATTCCAATTATGATCACCCCACTAGCACATTCCGCCATTTTTCATACGCATCGCGGTAGGCTTCCTGCGCCCGCATATCCGGTTCGATGGTGCGCGTCACTTTCAAACCGGTAAAGGCTTCCTGGCGGTTTTTATAAATGCCCAGTCCCAATCCGGCTCCCCGGGCGGCACCCTGCGCACCGTCGGTATTGAAAAGCTGGATTTCGGCGCCGGTCAGGTTCGCCAGCGTGTCACGGAAAAGCGGACTGAGGAACATGTTGGCTTCCCCGGCGCGAATGGTTTTCAGACCAACGCCCACTTGCTCCATGACCTGAATGCCGTAATAAAAAGAGAAGACAATGCCTTCCTGAGCAGCGCGAATCCAGTGGGGGAGGCTGTGGCGCGTCAGTTGCAACCCGTGGAATGAAGCCCCTAAATCGCGGTTTTCCAGCACGCGTTCGGCACCGTTGCCAAAAGGCAGACACAGCAAACCGTCGGCACCTACCGGCGCGTGAGCCGCCAGATCGTTCATTTCGGCATAACCGACTGTGCCCCGCAGCAGGTGATTCCGCAGCCAGCTATTCAAAATACCGGTGCCGTTGATGCAGAGCAAAACGCCGTAGCGCGGGGCTTCGGGCGTGTGGCTGACGTGCAGGAACGTATTGACGCGGGATTGCGGGTCGTATTTGGCCTGATCGCTGACGCCGTAGACGACGCCCGACGTACCCGCCGTGGCGGCAATTTCGTTGGGTTCCAGTACGTTGAGCGAAAAGGCGTTGTTGGGCTGGTCGCCCGCGCGGTAGGTAACGGGCGTACCGGTGGCCAGGCCCAGATCGCTGGCGGCTTTCGACGTCAGTTCGCCCTGGACGGAAAACGTCGGCTTGATGTCGGCAATGAGTGAGGGGTCGAAACCAAAATAGTCCAGCAGAAAATCCGCCGGTTTTTCGTTCTGAAAATCCCAGAGAATGCCTTCCGACAAGCCGGAGGGCGTGGTGACGATTTCGCCGGTCATGCGGGCGGCCAGATAGTCGCCGGGCAGCATGAACTTATGAATTTTGTTATAAATCGCCGGTTCGTTTTCCTTCACCCACGCCAGTTTGGCGGCCGTAAAGTTGCCCGGCGAGTTGAGCAGGTGTTGCAGACTTTTCGTGCGACCCACGGTTTCGAAGGCTTTTTCTCCGTAGGAAACCGCCCGGCTGTCGCACCAGATGATTGACGGACGCAGCACGTTCAGGTCCTGATCGACGATCACCAGACCGTGCATCTGGTACGAAATGCCGATGGCTTTCACGTCTTCCGGTTTCACGCCGGTTTTCGATAACACGGTTTTGGATGCCAGACAGGCGTTTTTCCACCACGCATCGGGGTTTTGCTCGGCATAGCCCGGCAGGGGCGCGTCGATGGGCATTTCCGATTCGGGGAAAAACGCGGAGGCCACCACCGCACCGGTTTCAACTTCGAGCAAACAGGCTTTTACGGACGAACTGCCGACATCAAATCCAAGAAGATACATTTTCTACACAAGGTTCAGATACAACTGGGGTGCAAAGTACGCAGAGCAGGGAAGTTAGGCAAGCGATCGGGCAGCCGGGCTTCAGTTACTCTCTGATTCCCACTAGGTTCAGCATGAACGCGTACTCGAGGGCAATCTCTTTCAAGGCTTCAAACCGCCCCGATGCCCCGCCGTGGCCGGCTTCCAGGTTGGTGTGCAGCAGGAGCTGATTGGTGTCGGTTTTCAGGGTGCGGAGTTTGGCAACCCATTTGGCCGGTTCCCAATACTGCACCTGCGAGTCATGTAAACCGGTCATCACCAGCATATTCGGATACGCCTGCTCTTTCACATTGTCGTAGGGCGAATACGATAGCATGTAGTCGTAGTATTTTTTGATCTTCGGATTGCCCCATTCTTCAAACTCGCCGGTCGTCAGCGGAATGCTTTCGTCGAGCATGGTCGTGACCACATCGACAAACGGCACCGACGCTACAACCCCCCGGTACAGTTGCGGTTTTTGGTTCACAACGGCTCCCATCAGCAAACCGCCCGCACTGCCGCCCATCGCAAACAGCTTGTCGGCGCTCGTATAGTTGTGCTGAATTAAATAATCCGAAACGTCCACGAAGTCGTTGAACGTATTCTTTTTCTTGAGCATTTTGCCGTTGTCGTACCACTTCCGGCCCATTTCCTGACCTCCTCGGATGTGGGCGATGGCGAACAGAAAACCGCGGTCGAGCAGGCTCAGGCGCGTGGAGCTAAAACCGGGGTCGGTCGAATAGCCGTAGGAACCATACGAATATTGCAGCAGCGGAGCCGAACCGTCCGTGGGCGTGTCTTTTCGACGCACAATCGAAACCGGAATCCGGGCACCATCGCGGGATTTGACGAAAAACCGCTCTGATGTGTAATTCGCCGGATCAAAACCGCCCAGCACTTCCTGTTGTTTCATCAACGTTTTTTCCTTCGTTTCCATGTTGTAATCGAAGGTAGAGCTGGGCGTTGTCAACGACGAATAACCAAAACGCAGGGTGGTGGTGTTGAAATCCGGGTTGTAGCCAATGCCGGCAACGTAGGCCGGTTCGCCGAAATCCAGGTAATGCTCTTCTTTGTTCCGCCGATCGATCACCCGCAACTGAATCAGTCCTTCTTTCCGTTCGCCCAAAACCAGGTGGTTTTTAAAAACATCCAGTTGCTGTAGATAAACATGATGGCGGTGCGGAATGACTTCTTTCCAGGCCGACCGGTCGTTGGTTTTGGTTTCCTTCGCTTCCATGAGCCGGAAGTTTTCGGCTTTCCAGTTCGTCCGGACGTAGAAACTCGTTTCCAGGTGCTGGATATCGTATTCGTGGCCTTTTTCGCGGGGCAGAAAAACGACAAACTCGCCCGTCGGGTTGCTCGCTTCCAGAAGCCGGTATTCCGTCGCCACGCCGTTGTGGTCAGACACCACGGCGATGTACTTTTTCGACTTCATCCGGCCCAGGCCCATGTAAAACTGGTTGTCCGTTTCCTCGTAAAGCAGCACGTCCTGCGCCGGATCGGTGCCCAGCACGTGCCGGTATACCTGGTAGCCGAGCAGCGTTTGCGGGTCTTTTCGGATGTAGAAAAGGGTTTGATTATCAGCCGCCCAGGCGTAGCTGCCGCCTTCGGTGTCGGGAATGGCATCCGGATAAATCTCCCCGGTTTTCAGGTTTTTGATCCGCAACGTATACATGCGCCGACTAACGGTGTCTTCGCCATAAGCCACCAGTTCGTCGTTGTCGGATACTTCCAGGCCGCCGATGTTGTAATACGAATACGGTTTTGCCATGTCGTTGACATCCAGCATCACTTCCTCTTCGGCATCCAGCGAACCGGGCTTCCGGCAATACACCGGGTATTCACCTCCTTCGATGAACTTGGTATAATAGTAATAGTTGCCTTCTTTGTACGGAACCGATTCGTCCTGCTGTTTCATACGGCCCTTCATCTCCTCAAACAGCTTTTGCCGAAACTCTTTGACAGGTGCCAACACGTCCTCCAGATGCGCATTTTCGGCTTTCAGGTAGTCGATCACCTCGGGATTTTCCCGTTCATTTAGCCAGTAATAATTGTCGATCCGGGTGTGGCCGTGGGTGGTCAGTTCGGTCGGTTTAATGGCCGCCTGGGGCAAAACCGGTGTCGTCTGCGCGTTTTTCATAGAATTCGATGGGACTGAATACGAAACCCAATAACACCTTTTTTTCAGGATTCGTTGAGGTGTTTCGATTTGGGGAAGAAACTTAAAGTTTTTTCCCCACTTACGCGGCATTCCCTCGCTTTTTTGTTATTTTGAGGAGTTATACGGTTATCCTCACTATGCGAAAAAAAGTCTACGTTTATCTGCTGCTTTCTGGCGGTATTTGTTTGCTGAGTGCCTACACACTGAAAAAAAAGGGTGATCGGATCGACGAAGGACAATCCCGCCCAACGCTGGAAAAAGTTTTTGCTAAAATCAATCAGGAAGTACTGCAAAACAGCCGGGTTTTTGAAACCCTCACCGATGCCACGCAAAAAATTGGTCACCGGCTGACGGGCAGTGCCAACGGAAGCCGCGCGGAGGAATATACCTATAACCTGCTGAAGCAATACGGGTATTCAGATACGAAATACGCCCCTTTCGAGGTAGAATCGTGGATGCGCGACACGGTGACGCTGGCGGTGGTACCCCGGAAAAGCGATAATTTTCGGGATGTCGAAGTGGTTGCCCTGGCGCATTCGCCCGTAGAGGCCCATGTTCAGGGTGAAATCATTGACATCGGCAACGGTCTGGAAGGTGATTTTGCGGCCTTGAAAGACCGGATCAAGGGGAAAGTTGCGCTGGTGAACATCGGTCTGGCGGCTCCCACGAAGGGCGCCCGAAACCTCCACCGCTCCGAAAAAACCGCTCTGGCCATTCAGCACGGGGCCATTGGCGTGATTATGGTCAATCTGGTGCCGGGCAATGTGTTGCTGACCGGAACGGCCTCCGTAACGGGCAAGCTCATTCCGGTTCCATCGGTGTGCATTTCGCTGGAAAGTGGTCAGGAAATCCGCCAGTGGATGCAGGAGCAGAAAAACCTGCAGGCGGTGATCGACATGACCAACGTGAGCCGGAAAATCCGGGCGCGGAATGTCGTCGCAACGCTGAAAGGGTCGCAGTTTCCCGACGAAAAAATCATCATCGGCGGTCACCTCGACTCCTGGGATCTGGCCACGGGGGCCATCGACAACGGCATTGGCTCTTTCTCCATTCTCGACATTGCCCGCACGTTCAAAGCCCTGAAAATAAAGCCGAAACGCACCATTGAGTTTGTGATGTTCATGGGCGAGGAACAAGGGCTGCTTGGTTCGCGCAGCCTGGTGGATGACTTGAAAAAAAGCGGACAGTTGGACAACGTCCGCTACATCCTGAATCTGGACATGACCAACGACCCGAGCGGTTTTAATGCTTTTGGGCGGAGCGAAATGGTGCCTTTTCTGACCGAAATCGGCGAAACCGTCAAGCTGGTCGAACCGGCTTTCCAGAATACGGTATCGAATCAGGCCGGGTTGCACAGTGATCATCAGCCGTTTATGATGGAGGGCGTACCGGTGGTCGGCATGAGCGGTCATCTGGACCGGAACGTGCTGGATTGTTACCACGCCGATTGCGACAACATGAATCTGGTCAACAAAGACCAGTTGAAAAATACCGTCCGTTATTCGGCCATGCTGCTGTATGCGCTCGCCAACGCCGATGCGATTCCGACGCAGCGTATGGACGACACCAAAACCCGCGATTTCCTGATTGCGCAGGGCCTCAGGACGCCCCTGCAAATCGCGAACGAATGGCGCTGGAAGGAGTAATTTGCCTTTACCGTGTCAGATTGAGACGCCCCCGGAAAATCAAAAACAATCCCGTAGGGATGCTCCATTTTGTAGCAGCCATGTTTGCAGAAAACCCGAGAATTCCGTAGGGATGACAATTGGGTCGGTACGAAATGAATCATCCCTACGGGACTCATCCCCCTGTCCGTGCGGTTCCTACAAAATGAATCATCCCTACGGGAATGATATGAAGGCTGCAACCGGTTTCCGCATATCTATAGCTTATGCCTAGCGGCATCGTCACAGCGTTCACTTTGGTAAAGTTGGGTTACGCGCTCAAAATTTTGAGCAGTATTTTGGGATTGCACTAGCCCAATCGCGTCCTTTTGTCGTATTGATTTCAGCCTTAGCGCATTGACGTGCGTACAAGCCTGAATTTTCTTCTTTCTAAACCCTCTTTTTATGGAAGACAACCACTCTACTGCGGAAGATTCCGGTCGCCGGAATTTCCTGAAAACGTCGTCACTGGCGGCCACTTCTTTTCTGATCGTTCCCCGGCATGTCTTGGGAAAAGGCTTTATTGCCCCCAGCGATAAACTGAACATTGCCGGGATTGGTGTAGGCGGAAAGGGTAAAAGCGACCTGGCATCTTTTGCCAAAAGTCCTAATGTGAACATCGTCGCGCTCTGCGATGTGGATGACCGTCAGGCGGTTGACTCCCGCTCCAAATACCCGAAAGCGACGTATTACAAGGATTTCCGGGAAATGCTGTCGAAAGAACGCAAGAACATCGATGCCTGCTCCATTTCGACGCCCGACAACACCCACGCCGTGGCCACGCTGGCCGCGATGCAGTTGGGCAAACATGTTTACACCCAAAAACCGCTGACGCACGATATCTACGAATCCCGGATTCTGGGGCAGGCGGCTAAAAAATACAAGGTAATCACCCAGATGGGCAACCAGGGCGGTTCGGGCAATGGCGTCCGGCGCATGAAGGAAATCTACGATGCGGGCACGATTGGCGAGGTGCATAAAGTCCTGGCCTGGACCAACCGCCCGGTTTGGCCACAAGCCGTTCCAACCGATCAATCGTACGAGATTCCGAAAGAACTGGACTTTGATCTGTGGCTGGGACCTGCCAAGAAAGTGCCTTACAATCAGTCGTATTTGCCCTGGAACTGGCGGGGCTGGTGGCCGTATGGAACGGGTGCGCTGGGCGATATGGCCTGCCACATTCTGGACCCGGTTTTCCGGATTTTGCCGCTCGATTACCCCAATTCGGTGGAGTGCAGCGTAGCCGGAACCTGGACCTTTACGCTCCGCGAACAGGATCACAACCCGGACTGGACGCCGTTCTCGTCGTCGATTCACCTGAATTATCCCCGGAAAGACAACAAGGGCGATATCAAACTAAGCTGGTATGACGGCGGCATTCTGCCCGAATTGCCGGAAGAACTCCAGCCGGGTGAAGCCTTCGGGAATTCGGACGGGGGCGTGTTGTTCATCGGGTCGAAAGGGAAACTGATGGCCGATTGTTACGGCGCGAATCCGCGACTGCTGCCGTTGAAAGCCAATGAGTCGATCAACATCCCGGAAACCATTGCGCGTGTGCCGAATGAAGACCATTATTTGCAGTGGGTCGATGCCTGCATCGCCGGGTATGGCAAAGGCGTAACGAGTTCGCCGTTCGAATATGCTGCGCCGTTTGCCGAAAGCATTCTGATCGGGAATCTGGCCCTGCGAAGCTGGATGCTGCGCGACAATCCGACGGCAAAACGATCGGCAGATCGGTATAATGGCCGGAAAAAACTGCTTTGGGATGCCGCCAACATGAAAATCACGAACTACGATCTGGCTAATCAGTACGTGAAACGGGAGTATCGGGAGGGCTGGAGTTTGGTGGTGTAACGGTTTTATGCGTGTTCTTTGCCGCTGACAGGGTCTTCGACCGCTGTCAGGGCCGCCGAAACCCTGACAGCGGTCGAAGACCCTGTCAGCGGTTATTGGCCTGCAGACAACGCCAGCGCTGACGTTCCGTCCGTGATTCGCACCGGATAGCATTTCAACGCCATGTTGAAGGCTTCCTGATAAACCGTACTCATGCGGTTAATAAACGCATCGACGGCTTCGCGTTCGACAATGTTGATGGTGCAGCCGCCAAAACCGCCCCCCATCATCCGCGCGCCCAAAACCGCTTCGTCCTGCCGGGTCTGGTCAACCAGAAAATCCAGTTCCGGGCAACTGACTTCGTAGTCGTGCTGCAAACCGTTGTGGGTTTCGTACATCTTCTTTCCAAAAGCCGCCAGATCGTTTTGCAGTAAAAATTCGCAGGCTTCCCGGACGCGCTGAATCTCTTCGGTCACATACCGGCAGCGTTGGTAGACTTTTCCCTGCATTTCGTCGCGGTGGGCGTCCACCAGTTCCGTGGTGGCGTCGCGCAGCAGGCGGATGTCGGGCTGGTATTTTTGTAAAATACTGACCCCGGTTTCGCATTCTTCCCGCCGGGTGTTGTATTCGCTGTCGCCGAGGGAATGTTTCACGCCCGAATCGCACAAAATCAGGGCGTAATCGGTGGTTTGAAACGGGAAATACTGGTGTTCCAGCGATTGGCAGTCCAGTTGAATCACCGACTGGTCGCGCCCGAACATGGAAGCAAACTGATCCATGATGCCACAATTGACGCCAACAAATTGATTTTCGGCGCGTTGGCTCAGTTTCACCATGTCGATGGTCGAGAGGCCGAGACCGAACAGTTCATTCAGCCCGAACGCCAGCCCGCATTCCAGCGCAGCCGACGACGACAAACCCGCTCCGGAAGGAATGTTTCCGCCAAAAACCAGGTCGAAACCGCCCGGCTGATACCCGGCTTTCTGCAACTGATCGACCACACCCATCAAATAATTCGGCCAGCCCAGCGGAGACTGTGTAAAATCGTCGAGCGAGAAGGAAAACGATTGATTCAAATTTTCGGCAAAAATGCGCCCGGTTCGGTCATCCCGCCCGGAAATGGCGAAGATGATTTCCTTGTCGATACTGGCCGGTAGCACCAGGCCGCCGTTGTAATCCGTGTGTTCGCCCAGCAGGTTGATCCGCCCCGGCCCGCGTACCAACAACGCCGGTTGCCGGTTAAATTCCTTCCGAAAAACAGCCTCAATCTGGTGAATGTAAGGATGCTGAGCAATCATGGTATGAGCGTTAAGGGATCTTCTTACTGACTGAGCTGTCAATTTTGTTCCAAATTTTGCTGCCTTTTTACAGTTTACAAACAAGCCCGCAGGAAATCTGTCGATTCAGACCAAAAAACTTTGCTACGCCTTCGAACGGCGATGGCAAAGAAAGTCCCGGTTTTCCTGTGTCCTTTCGATCGGTTACGCGTCTAAGCAGAGTAACAATTACAATCCAAATCCTGCTTTTATGCTGGCAAAGACCTTTGGAAGCGCCGTTCACGGTGTTGGGGCCACCATTATTACGATTGAAATCACGGTGGCACAGGGATTACACTTTTTTATGGTCGGTTTGCCCGATAGTGCCGTTAAGGAGAGCGAACAGCGGGTCGAATCGTCCCTGAAATATTTTGGCTACCGGATGCCCCGGCAAAAGGTCGTTGTCAATCTGGCTCCGGCCGACATCCGCAAGGAAGGCTCTTCTTACGATTTGCCGATTGGCCTCTGCGTGCTGCAGGCGTCGGAACAAATTACGCTGGTGCGCAACCTGGAAGACTACGTGATCATGGGCGAACTGTCGCTCGACGGCAAGTTGCGGCCCATCAAAGGCGTGTTGCCCATCGCGATCGAAGCCCGCAAACGCGGTTTTAAAGGGTTTGTGTTGCCCGCCGAGAACGCGCCGGAAGCCGCCATCGTGAATAATCTGGACGTGATTGGGGTCGAAACCATGATGGATGCGGTGGAATACTTTGAAGGAAAAAAAGAGATCACACCGTTGGTAACCGACACACGGGAACTGTTTACCAATACCCAAAACGCCTATGATGCCGATTTTGCCCACGTTCAGGGGCAGGAAAACATCAAACGGGCGATGGAAATTGCGGCCGCCGGTGGTCATAATGTGATCATGATTGGTCCGCCGGGGGCCGGAAAAACCATGCTGGCGAAGCGGTTGCCCAGTATTTTGCCACCCCTGACGTTACATGAAGCCCTGGAAACCACCAAGATTCATTCCGTGGCCGGGAAGTTGGGCAGCCGGGCCACGCTGATTGCCACCCGGCCGTTTCGGTCACCGCACCACACCATCAGCGATGCGGCTTTGGTTGGTGGCGGCAGTTTTCCGCAGCCCGGCGAAATCTCGTTGTCGCACAACGGCGTTTTGTTTCTGGACGAATTGCCGGAGTTCAAGCGGACGGCGCTGGAAGTGATGCGTCAGCCGCTCGAAGAACGGAAAGTGAGCATTTCGCGCGCCAAATGGGCGGTGGAATTTCCGGCCAATTTTATGCTGATCGCCAGCATGAATCCGTGTCCGTGCGGGTATTACAACCATCCCGAAAAAGAGTGCGTTTGCGGGCCGGGCGTCGTGCAGCGGTATTTGAACAAAATCAGCGGCCCATTGCTGGATCGCATCGACCTGCACGTGGAAGTGACGCCGGTTTCGTTCGATCAGATGACCGCTAACCGACCGTCGGAAGGCAGTGAAACCATTCGGGAGCGGGTGATCCGGGCGCGGGAAATCCAGACGAAGCGGTTTGGCGAGCAATCCGGTATTTATTCCAACGCCATGATGCCGTCGCAAATGGTCAAGGAAATTTGCGTCATCAGCCCGGCAGGTTTGGCGTTGTTAAAAACTGCCATGGAGCGATTGGGTTTATCGGCTCGTGCTTACGACCGGATTCTGAAAGTATCGCGCACGATTGCGGATCTGGCGGGGGCTGAACACATCGAGATCGAGCATCTGGCGGAGGCCATTCAATACCGGAGTCTGGATCGGGAGAACTGGGCGGGGTGATTCGCAAATCCCAAAAAATCATACTATCCTGGGAGTTGAATCCCAAAATAGCATAACATTGTGGGATTTGACTCTATTTCACCCTTCCGTCCGAAAATAGGCAACATCGGCTTTTACCGACGTCAGCAATTCGCGGGTGCGGTCGGGTCGGGCGTCGGTGATGAAAATCTGGCCGAAGGTGTGGTGTTCCATCAAGGTGATGAGCTTGTCGATCCGGCGGTCGTCGAGTTTGTCGAAAATATCGTCCAGCAACAGCATCGGTTTTATGCCCTTCTCGGCCTGCAACTGCTCGAATTGCGCCATTTTCAGGGCGATGACGAAAGTCTTCTGCTGGCCCTGTGAGCCGAATTTCTTCAAGGCTACGCCGTTGGCTTCGAACACGTAATCGTCTTTGTGAACGCCTTTGTTGGTGCGTTGCAACTGAATGTCGCGCTGGCGGTTTCGGCGGAAATCTTTCGGAAATTCCTCGTTGCCCACTTCTGATTCGTAAATGATATCGACGGCTTCGCGGGCGTCGCTCAGGTAGGCGTAATGCTTTTGAACAATGGGCAGAAAGTCGCCGATGAACTGTTTTCGGCGCTGGTAAATCCGCCCCGCCAGTTGCAAAAGCGGTTCGTTGTACGTTTCCAGCAGTTCTTCATCCAGGTAATTCCGCTCGGCAAAAAGCTTCAGCGTACCGTTTCGCTGTTTCAGAATCTGCTGGTAGAACAGGTAATCGCGAAGGTAGCCGGCATCCAGTTGTGACAGAACACCGTCGAAAAAATGCCGCCGTTCTTCGCTGTGTTCCCGCACCAGATCGGTGTCGTTGGGTGCCAGCATCACCACCGGAAACCGCCCGATGTGTTCGCTGATGCGCTCATACGGTTTTTTGTCCGACAACAGCACCTTCCGCTGTCCGCGTTGCAGGCTGCAGGTAATCTGGGTCGGTTTGTCATCACGTCGGAAAATACCGTCGATGATGAAAAAATCGCTCTGGTGGTGAATGCTCAATGCATCCTGGTTGTGAAACGCACTCTTGCTCAGGGACAAAAAATAAACGGCGTCGAGCAGGTTGGTTTTTCCGCTTCCATTCGGTCCAACGATGCAATTAATCTGTTCGCTAAATGTAAAACTCCCTTCCTCGTAATTTTTGAAGTTGGTCAGGTTGAGTTTTTCCAAATACATCGGTATGGTTGTTAGCAGGAATTGCGTATTTTCGCGGCATCGTGGTGGTAACAGCCGCGTGTTTAAGCAACAAAGATACAGGTCGTTTGTTACGTTAGGACCGGTTACCCGTATCGCACAACGATTTCCGTTTTATTCGGTTATCCTTTTTTTACGCCCAACGAACTCTATGGCAAGTGTAAAGGAAAAATCTAAGCCGGGCGACGCTTCGCCGGGCAACGCATCGCCAGCCGCTGCAAAAACCAAGCATCCGAAAGAACGCTACCTGTACTGGTATGAGTCGATGATGCTGCAACGTAAATTTGAAGAAAAAGCCGGTCAGCTCTACGGACAGCAGAAAATCCGGGGTTTCTGTCACCTTTATATCGGGCAGGAAGCCTGCTCTTCAGGGTCGTATTCAGCCCTGACCAAAGATGATAAATGGATTACGGCCTACCGCGACCACGGTATTCCGTTGGCGTTGGGCTCTGATCCCAAAGCCATTATGGCCGAGTTATTTGGCAAACAAACCGGCTCGTCGAAAGGCAAAGGTGGTTCGATGCACATTTTCGATAAATCGGTGAATTTTATGGGCGGCCACGGCATTGTGGGTGGCCAGATTCCGATGGGAGCCGGGATCGCTTTTGCCGAGAAGTACAACAAAACCACCAACCTGTGCATGTGTTTCATGGGCGACGGTGCCGTTCGGCAAGGTTCGTTCCACGAAACGCTGAACATGGCCATGACGTGGAAACTGCCGGTTATTTTTGTCGTAGAAAACAACGGTTACGCGATGGGAACGTCCGTGGCCCGTACGTCCAACGTAACGGATCTCTATACGCTGGGTGAAGCCTACGACATGCCGTCGGAACCCGTCGATGCGATGGATGTGGAAGCCGTTCACGAAGCCGTAAGCCGGGCCGCCGAACGTGCGCGCAAAGGCGACGGGCCGACGTTCCTGGAATTCCGGACGTACCGGTACCGGGGGCACTCGATGTCCGATCCGCAGAAATACCGCACGAAAGACGAGCTGGAGCAATACAAGCAACGCGACCCGATCGAGAACGTCCGGGCGACCATTCTGAAAGAGAAACTGGCGACCGAAGAGGACCTGGCGGCCATCGATCAGAAAATCAAAGGCATCGTGGATGAGTCGGTGAAGTTTGCCGAAGAGTCACCTTATCCACCAGCGGAAGAGGCCTTTAAGGATGTTTACATGCAGAAAGATTATCCCTTTATTATGGAATAATCAGGAGAAGCGTACCAGTAGAAAGGGAAGGAAGAAGGAAGGAAACGGCTGTCGGCTTATTTCTTTCTACGCTTTCTTCCCTTTTTCATGTCGATTGTTCGGGCTTTGGTAGCAAAACTTTGCCTTTGTTCTTTCTATTATCCAGAGATTTACTAAATTTGCAGTCCGAAATTTTGGATAATTATAAATGAGTAAGACACAAACAAACTCCAAACTGGAGTTTCTGGAAGATCCCGCTGCTCTGGCGGGTTCGTTAGGGAAGGCGGAGTTGTTTTTTGAAAAAAACCAGAAGCTGATTCTGGGTCTGCTGGGCGGTATTGTCCTGGTGGTGGCCGGTTTTATCGGTTATCGCTACTGGGTGAGCAGCCAGGACCAGGAAGCGCAAACGGCCGTGTTCCCATCGGTTTACGAATGGGAGGCCGATTCACTGAAAAAAGCATTGAATGGTAACGGCGCCAACGAAGGTCTGGTCGCTATTTCCGAAGAATATAGTGCCACCCCTACCGGTAACGTCACCAGTTTCCGCGCTGGAGTCGCTTTTCTGAAATTAGGCCAGTACGACCAAGCCATTGAAAAACTGAAAAATTTCAAATCGTCGGATTTGCTGGTGCAAGCCCGTGCCTACGCCCTGATTGGTGATGCCAACATGGAAAAGAAGGCTTACGGCGATGCCATCGATTATTACAAAAAAGCGGCTGATTACAAGCCCAACCCATACTTTACACCTGCTTACCTGATGAAGCTGGCACTGGCCTACGAGCAAAACAAGCAAAACCAGGATGCCATTGATACGTACAGTTCGATTATCGACAAATACCCCACCTCTTCGGAAGCCGCTAACGCCAAGAAGTATAAATCGGTGTTGGAAAGCACGGTCGGTGAGTCGTAAGCAGCGTTAATTCAACCATTGCGAAAGGACAAAGCCGACCGGGTTTTGTCTTTTTTTTTGACCGGTGATTGAACCAGGATTCAAGGGATTGGAATGATCAACCATGATTTCGTTTGTTGATCAGCGAAAACAATCCAGAGTCATCATTTTAGTCACCTTATCCGAGTTAATCCTATTAATCCCTCTAATCTGAGTTCAGAATGGCATCCGAATTAAAGAACTTAAGTGTTTTTTCAACCGATCACCTGCCCGACATCAGTCATCGCCAGTTTGCCATCGTGGTGGCGGAGTGGAATGCAGAAGTAACCGAAGCCCTGTTTTCGGGTGCCTACCAGACGTTGATCAACTACGGCGCGAAAGCCGAAAACATCGTCCGGGGCAACGTTCCGGGGAGCTTCGAGCTGAGTTTGGGCGCCCAATGGTTTGCCCAACGCACCGAAATCGATGCGGTTATTGCCTTAGGCTGTGTGATTCAGGGCGAAACCAAACATAACGATTACATCAACCACGCCGTAGCGCAGGGATTGACGAACGTTGGCCTGCAAACCGGAAAACCGGTCATCTTCGGTGTGTTGACGCCGAACAACCAGCAGCAGGCCCTCGACCGCGCGGGCGGTGTTCACGGCAACAAAGGCGACGAAGCCGCCATGACCGCCATCAAAATGTTAGGATTACAGCAACAAGTGTATAGTTTTCACAATTAATTGTGAATGAGTGAATGAGCGATTGAGTGAATAGCTTCGCCAATTATTCGCTTCCTGCGAAGCTATTCACTCAATCGCTCATTCACGCATTCACTCATTAAACCCATGCAAGTCTGGAAATTTGGCGGAACGTCCGTTGGCAAGCCCGAACGGATGCACTCGATTCGCAACCTGATTACCTCCGATGATCAGCAAAAAATCATCGTCCTGTCGGCCTTGTCCGGCACCACCAACGCCCTGTTGTCCATCGGCGAATCCCTGAAATCGGACCAGCCGGGCGAAGCGGCCGAGAAAATCGAGCACCTGAAGGCGCATTACGATTCGTTCGTTCGCGACTTGTACAAGACCAGCGAGGGATTGACGAAGGGACAGAAGATCATCGAAAACGAATTCTCGTTCATTCGGTCGCTGACGCGCATCAAACCATTTACGCTGAAACAGGAGAAAGAACTGGTGGCCGAAGGTGAGTTGCTGAGCACGCAAATTTTTCAGGCGTATCTGGAAGAACTGGAGCACGACTCCATTCTGTTGCCCGCGCTGGAGTTTATGCGCATTGACGCCGATGGCGAACCGGAACTGGATTATACGGAACGCAAACTTCGGGAATTGCTGCGGGCGCACGGTGATAAAAAACTCATTGTGACGCAGGGGTTCATCTGCCGGAATCCGCGCGGTGAAGTCGACAACCTGAAACGGGGCGGTTCGGACTACACGGCTTCGCTGATTGGCGGGGCCATTCGCGCCGACGAAATCCAGATCTGGACCGACATTGACGGCATGCACAACAACGACCCCCGGATTGTCAAGAAAACCTTCCCGATTCGGGCGTTGACGTTTGAAGAAGCCGCTGAATTGGCCTATTTTGGCGCAAAAATCCTGCACCCCTCCACCATTACGCCGGCGAAGATGTTTGGCGTTCCGGTGCGGTTGAAAAACACGATGGATCCGACGGCGGAGGGGACGCTGATTGCCAACAAAACGTCCGATCAGGTGTTCAAAGCCATTGCGGCCAAAGACAGCATCACGGCGCTTTACATCCATTCGTTGCGGATGCTGAATGCCTACGGTTTTCTGCGCCGGATTTTTGAAGTATTTGAAAAATACAAAACGCCGGTCGATCTGATTGCTACGTCGGAAGTATCGGTTTCGGTAACGATTGACAAAACCGACAACCTGACGGAGCTGATGGCGGAGTTGCGAACGTTCTGCGAACTGGAGGAACCGGATTACGACCAGGCGATTATCTGTATTGTCGGTAATTTCAGTGCCGATCAGGCTGGTATTGCCCTGCAGGTTCTGAAAGCGATGGAAGGCATTCCGATCCGGATGATTTCGTACGGCGGTACCGAACACAACATTTCACTGCTCGTTCACGGCCGTTACAAAGCCGAAGCCCTGAATGCGCTGAACGAAGGACTTTTTGAACTGAAAGAAGCCTGAAAAGAGCAAAAGGCCTGTACGATTTTATGGAGTTAAATTTAATAACTGCTGAAATGAAAGTTTATCAGCCCACTGCTTTAACTGTGGGTAAAGCGAAACCAAACCGGATCATTATGGAACCGTTTTAACGGTTTCATCCTCCAGCAAACCGTTAAAACGGTTCGGTTAGCATAGGGTTAATTTTCTTGTTACCCACAGCTAAAGCAGTGGGCTGATAAACTTTCATTTCGGCAGTTAATTAGTTTAAGTCAATAAAATCGTACGGATCTGATCAACTTTATATGCAATCGTCACCGTTATGGCCCGGTTAACCAACAAAGCATTTCTGCAAAAGGTCAAAGAATCGGTACATTCGATTGATCCACAGGCTGATGTCTATCTGTTCGGTTCACGGGCGAGAGGTAATCATCGCAAGGATTCAGATTGGGATTTTCTGGTGTTAACTGAGAAGAAATTAGACCAGCAATTGGAATATGCGATCTGGGATACGTTTACAGAACTGGAATTAGCGTCTGAGCAGATTATAAATCCCGTGGTGCAAGAAAAGCAGGAGTGGATAAAACACCCTTTTTCTCCTTTCTATTGGAACGTTCTTACTGATGGTAAACCAATATGAATAATTACAAGGAGGAAGAGATTAAGTACAGACTATCCCGCTCAACTGAATCTTTGCAAGATGCACAGGCCCTAATTGCTATAGAAAGCTGGAACGGTGCCGCAAACCGTCTTTATTATGCAGCTTACTATGTGGTAGTCGCACTCATGGTAAAACATGAAATTAAGATTACTTCCCGCGATGGTGCAAAACCTATGCTCGGCCTGCAATTTGTGAAAACCGGTCGGCTAGACGTCCGGTTTAGTAAGATTTACGGTCACCTATTTAATACACGTCAAAGTGGCGATTATGGCAATTTTATCTATCATTCGTCAGAAAAGATTTTGCCATTACTAGACGAAACCGAACAATTCATTGCTGCCGTCCGGCAGTTAGTAGCTGAATAACATGCTTTTACTTCCATTCATCCGCGACAATAAAGAAGCCACCCTCGCGGGGCTGAAAAAGAAACGGTTTGCCAATGCGGAAACCGCCGTCGAGCAGGTGCTGGCGTTCGACCAGCAACGGCGCGATGCCCAAAAAGAACTGGAAGACGTCCTGGCCCGCTCCAACGCCAAAGCCAAGGAAATCGGGGCTTTGATGAAAGCCGGTCAAAAAGCCGAAGCGGAGGCCGCCAAAGCCGAAACCGCCGAGCTGAAAACGCGCTCGAAAGAACTGGAAGAAAGCCTGAAAACCGCCGAGCAACAACTGCAGGAGGTTTTGGTGACCTTGCCCAACCTGCCCCACAGCAGCGTTCCGGAAGGCCGTACGCCCGAGGACAACGAGGTGGTTTTGGAGCATGGCGACATCCCGGTTTTGCATGAAGGAGCACAACCTCATTGGGAACTGATCAAGAAATACGAGATCATCGACTTTGAGCTGGGCAATAAAATTACTGGTGCCGGTTTTCCAGTCTACCGGGGAAAAGGCGCGCGGATTCAGCGGGCGATGATCAATTTCTTTCTGGACGAAGCCCTGAAAGCTGGTTATTTCGAGATCCAACCGCCGATTCTGATCAACGAAGACTCCGGTTTTGGCACGGGGCAGTTGCCCGACAAAGAAGGACAGATGTATTTCGCGACAGAGGACAAGCTGTATCTGATTCCAACGGCGGAAGTGCCTATCACTAATTTATACCGCGACGTTATTTTATCGGACGATCAATTGCCGGTCAAAAACGTTGGGCATACGCCCTGCTTCCGGCGCGAAGCCGGTTCCTGGGGCGCACACGTCCGGGGGCTGAACCGGTTGCACCAGTTTGATAAAGTAGAGATTGTGCAAATCCGCAAACCGGAAGAATCCTATCAGGCACTGGAAGAAATGAGCCACTATGTGCAGTCTTTGTTGCAGAAACTGGAACTGCCCTACCGCGTTCTGCGGCTTTGCGGGGGCGATATGGGCTTTGCCTCCGCGCTAACCTACGACATGGAAGTGTGGTCGGCGGCTCAGCAACGCTGGCTGGAAGTGAGTTCGGTATCCAATTTTGAAACCTTTCAGTCGAATCGATTGAAACTCCGTTCACGCGTTGAAGGAAAAACGCAACTGCTGCATACGCTGAACGGTTCTGCCCTGGCATTGCCCCGGATTCTGGCGGCCATTCTGGAAAATAACCAGACGTCGGAAGGCGTTCGGATTCCGAAGGTGCTGGTGCCGTATTGCGGTTTTGAGGTCATTAGCTAAGTGCGTAGCTTCCGGTCAGCCGGAAGCTACGCTTGCTTTTTCTAGACAATAGCGGGTTGCTCAAGCGCTTTCTGGAGCACTTTTTCGTCGGTTAAATCAAGCCGCAAAGGCGTGATGGAAACGTATCCCTGATCCATTGCCCAGCGATCGGTTCCTTCTTCGGCCGGTTCCAGCGGGGTTACGGTAAACCAGTAATGTTTGCGCCCCAGCGGGTCCATACCGGGCACAATCGTCCCATCGTATAGCCGAACCGACTGTCGGGTCCACCGGATTTCGGTCGGTTGCGGGGGGAAATTGACGTTGTAGAGCGACAGCTCCGTATCTTTCAGCAACAGTTCCAGTGTTTTGGCCACAAACGGTTCCAGTGCCTTGAAGTCCGGTTCGGTTTTGCCGACCGGCGTACTGAAGGCAATTCCCTTGATGCCGAGCAAAACAGCCTGCTTGGCAGCCGCCAGCGTTCCGGAATGCCACATGGAGTTGCCCAGATTCGGCCCCATGTTGATCCCCGACAACACTACATCAGTATGTCCCCACAAGTGCGTTCCCAGGGCCACACAATCGGCGGGGGTGCCGTTGACGCGGTAGGCGTCGATGCCTTCAAACTTGATGGGTGACGTTTTATAGGAAAGCGGCCGGGAATGCGTGACCGCATGGCCCATCGACGATTGTTCTACATCGGGAGCGACAACCCGCACTTCTCCGAATCGGGAGGCTATTTGGGCCAGGGCCGCAATGCCCGGGCTGTAAATGCCGTCATCGTTGGTGATTAAAATTCTCATGGCAATACCATTTTGTCTTCTTATTCCAACAGAAAAACCGTTCGGGATGTTTAATAGATCATTCGAACGGACTTTATGAAAATCGCTCAGCTCTTACATAATCCTGGTGCCGGTGATGAGGAACATTCCCGGAAAGACCTCATGACACTCATTGAATCGGAAGGATTTACGTGCCGGTATGCTTCCACGAAAAAAAACGATTGGAAAGAATTGAAATCCGACGTCGATTTTCTGGTGGTTGCGGGGGGAGACGGCACCGTGCGGAAGGTTGCCAAACATCTTTTGAACCGAAAGCTGATTGAAAAACCGCTGCCAATTGCGCTGCTGCCCAGCGGAACGGCCAACAACATTGCGGGAACCCTGAACATCCCGGCCGACGACCCACAGCCGGTTGTCCAAAGCTGGCGTATGGACCAGCGGAAAAAGTTCGATGTCGGGCTGGTGGAAGGCTTACCCAAAAAGCAGTTTTTTCTGGAGGGAATCGGATACGGCGTTTTTCCGCAACTGATGAAGGAAATGAAAGATCATCCGGTCAATTCGTCCGATTCGCCGGAAGATAAACTTCGTATAGCACTGGAAATTCTCTCGGATATCGTTCAGAAGTACCAGGTTCAGTCGTGCCGGATCGAAGTCGATGGTGTCGATTATTCGGGCGAGTATCTGTTGGTGGAGGTGATGAACATTCGCTCCATCGGCCCCAATCTGGTGCTGGCTCCGGCCGCCGATCCCGGCGATGGCGTATTCGAGGTGGTGCTGGTTTCGGAAAGCCAGCGCGAGGGGCTGCTGACCTACGTTCAGAACCGGCTTCAGGGTGTCGAAGGTGACTATTGGGGAACGGCGCTGAAAGGAAAATCCATCCGCATGCAGTGGGAAGGTGTCGAAATGCACCTGGATGACCAGTTGATCAAATCCAAAAAGCCGCGGTCGCTGCAACTGACGCTGAGTGATGGCATTCTTTCGTTTTTAGGGGCTGGTTGAGGCCTCAGCCAGCCCCTAACGTCTTATTGAAGAGCAAAATTGAGCGGCAAGTTGTATTTGACCCGTACGCGCCGACCCCGGATGGAACCCGGTTTCCATTTGCCATTGGAAGCTTTCACGACCCGCAACGCTTCTTTGTCGACGGTTGAATGGACACTTTTCAAGATATCATAATCACAAAGACTACCGTCTTCGCAGACCACAAAACTGACAAAAACCTTGCCTTGGATGTTGGCTCTGGCTGCATACTCCGGGTAATGCAGGTTGGTGGATAAAAACCGACTTAAACCGGATAGTCCACCGTCAAATTCGGGGTGTTGCAAGGGTTCCTGATAGGCTACCGAATCCTGACCGTAATAAGCCACGCCGGAAATGCACTTTCCGCCCTGATACGACTCCCGGTAAGCCGGTTTTCCATCAGCATACTGCCCCTGCCAGGTGCCTTCTTTCCGCGTCTCTTTGACAGCTCCGGTTTCGGTAATCCACCGGTCATCCTGCCTGGATACGAAACTGGCTTTCCCGTTGCCGTTCTGCACCACCTGGTTTCCTGCTGCATCCCACTGACTCAACAACTGGTTATCTTCGCCCGTCATCGCTACTATTTTTCGTTCCGATACCTGTCGGAGCATCCCGTTCGGATACCATACCCATTCACGGGTTTGATCTTTCGCCGGATATTCTGTAACCCGTTTCACCATCCCGTTTGGGTAATAATGAACAGATTCACCCACGCGCTGGCCCGTTGCATATTGTTCGCGGGCCAGCAGGGTTCCATCCGGGTAAAATGAATAAATCGTGCCATCGAGTTGAAGGAGTATGTCTTTGATAACCAGTCGGTAGCCGGTAATGGAATCCGGTAAAGCCGGGTCGTCTTCATTCGTAACGGTATACGGTTTTCTTTCGAACGTATTTTCGAGCGCCTGTTGCCATTTAGCACCTTCCCGTTTAGAAAAAACCGGATTGCCATTGGGAATCCCCATCGTATCGACGGGTGTCACAAGCCGAAACAGAGCCTGGGATTCATCACCGGTTTGTTCGCCGTCGTTTGTATAGTAAGCGGTTCTGGCTCCGGGCTCGCTTTTTGCCAGACTGGGCGCAAACCGAACCGGATACGTAAACTGTTGCCGAACCGGCTGGCCACCTTTCAGCGCCGGTTTCCAGGCTTTGAACAGACTCAAAACCCGCATGGCCTCGCGGTCGCAATCCGGGCGAAGGCTGCGGAGTGTCTTGATCTCCGAAACCGTACCGTTGGGCTCAATAACTCCCGACAAAATGACGATGCCTTTGATCCGGCTCACTTCGGCCGAATACGGCATGCGCCGGTTGACCTCGATAAACTTTTCCAGCAGTGCGATGCCGCCAATGGGCCGGGCCGCCGAATCGACTTCGAAGTCTTTGTATGCAGTCTGGGCGCGAACTGCCAGCGACGATACCAGCAAAAACAGGACGTAAAAACAATATTTCATGGGTGGATATGGAAATTTTGGTATCTAAGTTATAAAAAATACTACTAATTACCTTTCATCATCTATTTACCCGTCATGGGTGGTTTTCCGGTGCCAAAATCATCTGGCAGTCGCTGGAGCCACAGATTGCGAACCCGCCCGTTCGACATCCGGATGCCCACAATCTGCTCCGCCGGGTTGCGAACCACATCGATGGTCTGCACATACCACCAGGGAACCTGCAAACGATCCCTGGAAACTACGTTGATGGCTACTTCCCCGTGGTGGATATGCCTTAGTTTCAGCGTATCGTCTTTCTGGATGATGGAATAAATGGTTTCCAGTTCCGGGCTGTAGTATTTGCCGGTCAGTTGCTTTTTCTGCTCCGCAGTAGCCTCAAACGGTTTGACCCGTTTTCCCGGATGATTGCCATTCTGGATAAGCGTGATCTGGCTCACTTTTCCGGTTTGCGGGCGATGAAAAACTACTTTGGCGTCCACGACTTTTAAAAAGAACGTGGTGTCGGACGACGGAAACAACTCGGCCTGAGGCTGTCCCGTGGCCTGCGTGAAATACCGGTTGCCCTCCCGCCTGAACGACAGGATAAAACCGGGTGCTTCGGAAAGTTCATACTCGCCGGCATAGGCATCGAAAAGTGCGGGGTCGATGGCATGCACGTTGGCGGTAGTCGAAGCCGTCGGGGCTTTCACGACCTTGTCCGCTTTCAACTGCGGAGCCAGGTAAATATCGGCCAGCTCAAAGGTTTTTTTGGCCGGATCAAATTCAGCCTGGTTGCTCAACACGATGAAACCGTAGTCTTCTTTCGGAAAATAGCACAGAAAGGACCGAAAACCGGCGTCGCTGCCACCGTGATTGATGTGAGACAACCCTTTGTACTGGCCATGCAGGAGCGCAAAAGCATAGGGCAGGGTGTCGCCTTTGGTAAGCCGCCCCCGTTCCAGCATCTGCGTCATCGTGGCCTGATTGCCGACGACGGGCGAGCGGAAATTGCCAATCCAGCGCGCCAGATCGTTTACCGTCGTGAATAAACTGGTAGCACCCGCGTTGGCGTAACTCAGCACACTTTTTTTGTAGGCATTCGGGCCGTCGCCTTTCGAAAACGAATACGCCCGGCCTTTGACAATCCGTTCGTGATCGTCGTAAAACAGGGTGTTTTTCATGCCCAGCGGCTTGAAAACCCGTGCTTGCATCCACTCCCGAAACGGTTGTTTCGTTACCCGGGCGATAATTTCACCCAGTAAGGTATACCCCGTATTGCAATAGGTGTAGGCCGAACCCGGCTCAAAATTCAGTTCCTGCTGCCGTTTGACGAGGTTGAAAATATCTTCTTTCGTAATGACATCGTCCAGTTTCCAACCTGCCATCACCAGCAGATTCCACTGGTCGCGCAGGCCGCTGGTGTGGTGAATGAGGTGCCGGATGGTTATTTTTTTGCCAAAATCGGGCACTTCCGGCAGGTACTCGTGAATGTCATCGTCCAGCGACAGTTTGCCTTCCTGCGCCAGCAGCACAATCCCGAAGGCTGTAAACTGTTTCGACAAAGAAGCCACGTGGAAAATAGTTTCCGGTCCGATGGGCGCCCCGGTTTCCACGTCAGCTTCACCAAATCCTTTGGCATAAATCAACTTCCCCTGATGCACGACCCCGACGGCGGCTCCAGGGCTACCGGTTTTTTTCCATTCCCGGAAAAGCGAATCGGCCCGGGCCGCCAGTTTGGGCGATTGGGCCAGGGTGAATGAACCGGAAAGAACGAGCAGGATCAAAAAGGAGAGGAGATGGAGGAGCGGCTTCATAGGCTTACGGTTTTCGGCAAATTAAGCATTTGGTTTGGCAAAAAACAGAGGGCATACACGGTATTTAAACGCCGTTCATCCGGCCTTTTTTTAGGCGCTGTTAAAGTTTGTTAAGGCATTTCGACCGGTCATGGAATTCCGCTATTTTGCCCAAAATCAGCTTCGTATGCGCCTTTTGAAATTACAGGCCGTTTTCCTCTTTTACCGAACGTTCTGGATATTCAGCAATCTCGTAACCGTGGGGTTGATCGGCGTTAGTCTGCTAAAAATTGTCGAATACTTTCCGCTTTTTCTGGTTTATTTTCTCTGGTTCAAGCTGCTTTCCGAGGTAGCGGTCTGGTATCTGGTGCGGAAAAATTACCAGCCCAGGTTCTGGTTTTACCACAACCTGGGTTTGTCAGAAACCGGCTTGTTCGCCGGAGCTTTTGCAATCGATCTGCTGATTGCCTTTCTGCTGATCGGTCTGGCGTATCAAATCATGCGCATCCTATGAACCGCCAGCCGACTGTGTTGGAAGCCGACGGAATCTGGCTGCAATTCGGCGGTCGGAAAATTCTCCAGAGTGTATACGTCAAACTGCAAACCGGTCAGACAACTGGTTTGCTAGGCCGCAACGGGAGCGGCAAATCCTGTCTCCTGAAAAGCATCATGGGCCTGATGCCGACCGAAACCCGGTCGGTGCGGGTCGATGGCCATTACGTTGAAAAACCGTATCAGCGGCCAGACTTGATCCGCTATCTGCCCCAGCATTCGTTCGTTCCGCCCTCGTTGACCATCCGGTCGGCTTTCGAGTGGTATGGCGTGAACCTGGACGACATCGCCGGAGACTATCCTAAAATTGCGGACCTCAAAAACCAGCGGATGGGCCGTTTGTCGGGGGGCGAAAAGCGGCTGGCGGAGATTTTACTGGTTCTCAAATCCGATACGGCTTTCGTCTTGCTGGATGAACCCTTCTCACACCTGACGCCAGTTCAGATTGAGCAGTTGCACGCAACGATCCGGCAGGAATCCCAGCGCAAAGGTATTCTTCTGTCCGATCACCTCTATCGCTCCGTGCTGGATCTCAGCGATTCCGTCTACTTTCTCAATACAGGCGGGCGCACCATCCGGCTGGCGTCGCCGGAACAGGATTTGAAGGACCGGGGGTATCTGAATTCGTGATGAAAAGTTTTTGCCGGAAAAATGTGCCTTTAGCAATTCCGCGCGTCTAAAGGGAAAGCTTTCCGCAAACTGACCGATGAGAAAAAAAATCCTGGTCGTCTTCCTGACCGGCCTGACCCTGCTAACCGCTGGCGGAATAACCGTTTCCTGCCAGAATGATCCCGATCCCGAGTCTGAAATCATTTTGACGGACGTGCCGGAGGTCTACCAAAAAATCTACGGCGCCACCAGCATTACGCGTTCCGGCGACTACGTAACGATTAAAACAACGGGCGTTCCCGATCATAAAAGCCCGTATTTTCAGAATACCCGCTGGGTCACGGCGCAATATGAAGCCTACAATGGGACCAATGCTGCCTGGAAACAGAATCCGAATAAAATCGAGTCGTTTACGTATACCTTCCGGCTACCGGTTTCGCCGAAAGAAGCGACCACCAAATCGGCGACGGCGGGCGGCCCCATTGGCGTTTCGCTCAACGGCGTTCCGTTCTTCAACCAATATGCCGCCATGCAGGCTCCGCTTACGGATGAAATCAACGGTTTTGACCAATACAATGGCCACCCCGCCCAGGCTGGGGATTACCACTACCACGCCGAACCGACTTTTCTGACCGCCAACAAAGGCAAAGAAGCCCTGCTGGGGTTTCTGCTCGACGGGTTTCCGGTCTACGGTCCCGTTGAAAATGGCAAAACCGTCACAAACAGCGACCTGGACAAATACCACGGTCATTCACACGCGACGGCGGATTATCCCAAAGGCATTTACCATTACCACATCACGGCCACCGACCCCTACATCAACGGCAATGACTATTATGGGACGCCGGGGACATATACCAAATAACCGGTTTACGCTGCTGGTTTTTGCCTTCCTCGGACTGGCTTCGTGCGCGGATTTGACCATTCAGAACCAATTGGTTATAAACCGCGATACGGTGGCCGTATCCGTGAAAAACGGACGGTATTACCTGAATGAAAAACCGTTTGCCGGTCAGCTCTACCAACTGAACGAATGTGGCGATACGGTTTTTCTCGGCACCTACCGGAATGGACTGGAACACGGCATTCAGAAGACCTGGTATGCAAAAGGGCGGTTGCGGGAGGTTCGGCTTTTTAATGAGGGAGAAAAAGAAGGCCGGCATAGCGGCTATTGGGAAAATGGGACTAAGCGGTTTGACTACCTGTTTGAGCAGGATGTATGGAGCGGTGTTCAGCGTGAATGGCACGCCAACGGACGGCTGTTCAAACAATCACAGTATCAGGCGGGCTACGAACAGGGGCTGCAACGGGTTTGGGATACGGATGGTACCCTTCTCGCGAATTATGAAGCCCGAAACGGCCGGAATTACGGGAACATTGGCCGGAAAAACTGCCAGTCGGTTTGGCAGAATGATTCGGTTCGGGGGGCTGCTGAGTAGCCTGTGGCTGGCGGGTTGTTCAAAACCGGAGGGTGTTCCCTATTACCACACGGCGGATTTTACGCCCATCTGGACAACGGACCAAAACCAGATCGACACGCTGCATACGGTTTTCCCTTTTCGACTGACCGACCAGTTTGGCGATACGATCACGGAACAAACCGTTGCGAACACGGTGTACGTCAGCAACTTTTTCTTTACAGCCTGCCCGTCCATTTGTCCGAAAATGATGGAAACCGTGCGCGTCGTCTACGATCACTACCGGGGCAATCCGGCGGTGCAATTCCTGTCGCACAGCGTGACGCCCGAACGGGATAGCGTTCCCGTATTGAAGCACTATGCCGAGCGGAAAGGCATCGTGGGGCATCAGTGGCATTTACTAACCGGTAAGCGAAAATCGATCAATACCGTAGCGCGTCTCAGTTATTTTGTGGAGAAGGAGCAGGGATTTCTCGCCGATTCCGCCCGGTTTTTACACGCCGAAAACCTGATTCTGGTCGATCAACGGGGTCACATTCGTGGACTCTACAATGGCACACTGGCCGTGGAAGCCGACCGCATCATTCAGGACATCGACTGGTTGCTGACAGAAAACCAGAACCGCTAGAATTTCAGCCCCAGATCCAGCGAAACGACGTGGTTTTTTGAAACCAGATCCCGCGCCCGGGCCACATCCGTTAAGCCGCGCTGGTAGCTGACGCCCATGATCAGCGCCTGACTCTGGTTCAGGCGGTACTGAATGCCCGTTCCGAGCAACAGGCTGAGGCTGCCCCGGCTGTACTGCCGACTGTAATTTCCACCATCTTCGGCATTCTGAAACAGGGCATTATGCACAGAATCGAGCGGTTTTTCGGCCAGTTTGATGTTGATCAACC
The DNA here is from genome assembly GCF_965227735.1 of Larkinella sp. Lineage (NCBI taxonomy): Bacteria > Pseudomonadati > Bacteroidota > Cytophagia > Cytophagales > Spirosomataceae > Larkinella > Larkinella sp. The sequence continues at coordinate 4,136,233 of NZ_OZ245776.1, forward strand.
CACCGGTTTGAATGTAGAAACGGGCGTTGGGAAACAGGTTGTTGGCGTACATTTTGACCGCCAGCGGCAATTGCAGATACTGTAAATTATAGGAAGACTGCTGAAGTTTGGCCCCGGGGTCCCACACCGTTTGCCCGAATTGCCCCGGAATCCGATAACCCGACCGGTGAATCGTATACCAGATGCCGGAACTGAGTGAATACCGGTCTTTAAAAAAGAAATAATCGATGCTGGGACCAATGCTCATGCGCAGGGCGGCCCCGTTGTCACGGAACCCCACATACGAATTGAAGCCTTCGGCGGTATTGACCGTCACCGACGGCGCTACCCGAAAACTCATTTCAATCAGCTTTTGCGGGGGAGCGTAGTCGATTTCATCCTCCTGAATCCGGCGAAATACCTTTTCAGTTTCGCGACTGGGGCGGTTTTCCGGGTTTGTCCGGCGGTTATTTTTCCGGGGTGCCGGTTGCCCCCAGCCATCGTCGTCGGCCGTTTTATTCGATTTATTGGGTTCCTGCACCGTTACCCGGCCCTGACTACGGGCGTTCCCCACCAATCCCAAAAGCAGAAAGACCACCGCAATCATCTGCCCGGAACACCGGTATGAACCCAACTTTTTCATAAATTTGTATGTTTCCAAGAGAACGCTCATTAGGAAGGATGAAGATTTCACCCGTTGTTTTTTGCTTAGTAAGTATACTCATTTTCAATGCGTGTTCCAAAACCGAGGAACTGGTAACGATTGAACGGCCGGAACAGACGCTTTTTGGCTCCCGAAAGCCGGAAGCCATCCGTGAATGGCTGGACGATCACAAAACGATTGCGCAAGTCTATTTCGGAACTACCACCTTTGGCAAGGATACGGCACTGGTGAACGAATTGCTCAAACGAGTTAACGATAAGGAGCTTGACGTATTGTATAAGCAGGTTAATGCGGAGTTTGGAACGCTCGGCGACGTGCAGGATCAACTCTCGGAAGCCTTCAACCGGATGCACGAAAACTTCCCGGATTTTAAGCCGCCGAGGGTTGCCACGATGGTCTCCGGTTTCATGGGTCCGGATTTGATCATCAGCGATTCGCTGGTGGTGATCGGATTGGATTATTTTGCGGGACCCGAGGCCAAATACCGCCCCAAAGGATTACCGGCCTACATTTTACGGCGGTACCAGAAAGCATTCATTGTGCCAACCGTCCTCTTTGCGCTGTCGGAGCGGTTTAACAAGACCAATCAGCAGGACCAGACCTTGCTGGCCGACATGGTTTATTACGGAAAAAGCTATGTGTTCACGAAAACCATGCTGCCCTCCACACCCGACAGCCTCATCATCGGTTACACCGACCAGCAACTGACGCAAACCAACAACGTTCAGGAGGACATCTGGGCCTATTTCATCGACGCCCAATTGTTGTATGAAGTGAGTCCCGCCATCAAAAACCGGTACCTGAGCGAACGGCCTTTTACGGCGGAAATCAGCTCGAAAAGCCCCGGAGCGATTGGCCGCTGGCTGGGCTGGCGGATTGTCAGGAAATATTACGAGGAAAAAGAACCCGGTATTAAAGCGCTGATGGACAACGCAAACGCCCGACAGATTTTTGAGCAATCCGGCTACAAAGGATTCAAAGACGACAAGGAGTAAAATAAAATGATCGGTTCGCCGACTTTACAGGAAAAAAAGAATGGCAAAGAGAGGAAGGGGTTCTGACGAGAACGAAGAAGATAAAAAAGTGAAGGTGAACCGGGATGCGCTGAAAAAATCGTTGCGGCTGTTCCGGTTTATCAAACCGTATAAGGGGTATTTTATCACGGGGCTGGTGTTCCTGTTGCTGTCGTCGGCCACGACGCTGGTGTTTCCGAAACTGCTGGGCGATATTCTGAAAGTAGTCGAAAACAAGCTGTCGGCGGGTTCATTGAATGAGTTGACGCTGCTTTTGTTCGGGTTGCTGGTGATTCAATCGGCGTTTTCGTTTGCGCGGGTCTACCTGTTCGCGCAGGTCAGCGAGCGGTCGATGGCTGATGTTCGGCGGGCGGTTTACAAGAAAATTGTGACCCTGCCGATTTTCTTCTTCGAACAACGGCGCGTTGGTGAACTGACCAGCCGCATTTCGTCGGACGTCACCCAGTTGCAGGATGTGTTATCGACGACGCTGGCCGAGTTTCTCCGCCAGATCATTACGCTGCTGGCTGGGGTAGCCCTCATTTCCTTCACGTCGCTGAAACTGACCGGATTTATGCTGGCCACGGTGCCGGTGGTGATCGTGGCGGCTATATTCTTCGGGAAATTCATTCGCAAACTGTCGCGGAAAGCGCAGGACGAACTGGCCCAGGCCAACGTCGTGGCGGAAGAAACGCTGCAATCGGTCAGCGTAGTGAAAGCCTTCACGAACGAACCGTATGAAGTTCGGCGGTATTCGACGGCGCTCGATAAAGTGGTGCAGAACTCGCTTCGGGTGGCGAACTATCGGGGCGGTTTTGTGTCGTTCATCGTTTTTGCGCTGTTTGGCGGCATTGTCGGCGTGGTTTGGTACGGTGCCCAACTGATGCTGGCGGGTGAGCTGACGTTTGCACAACTGGTGACGTTTGTCATTTATACGATGTACATCGGCGGGGCCGTCGGCGGTTTGGGCGACCTATACGCCCAGATTCAGCGGACGATTGGGGCTTCGGAACGGATTCTGGACATTCTGGAAGAACAATCGGAAGTGGAACTGCCCGAGACGGAGCCGATTCAACTGGGCATTCCGTTGCAGGGCGACATCCGGTTCCGCAACATTCATTTCTCGTATCCGTCGCGCCCCGATGTCGAAGTGCTGAAAGGCGTTTCGCTGGAGGTTCCGGCGGGTCATAAAATTGCGTTGGTGGGCCAAAGTGGGGCCGGTAAATCGACGATCGTGCAGTTGCTGCTGCGGTATTATGCCTCGACGGGCGGTTCGATCACCATCGACGGCCGACCCATTCAGGACATCGACATCCGGTATTTGCGCCAGAATATTGCCGTGGTTCCGCAGGAAGTGATTCTGTTTGGCGGCACGATTCTCGAAAATATCTCGTACGGAAAACCGAATGCAACCGATGCCGAGGTGATGGAAGCCGCCCGGAAAGCCAATGCCCTGGACTTTATCGAATCGTTTCCGGAGAAATTCCAGACGATTGTGGGCGAACGGGGCGTTAAACTGTCGGGTGGTCAGCGGCAGCGGATTGCCATTGCCCGCGCTATTCTGAAAGACCCGGCGATTCTGATTCTGGACGAAGCCACCAGTTCGCTCGATGCCGAGTCGGAACGGCTGGTGCAGGAAGCGCTGGATGTGCTGATGCAAAACCGCACGACCGTCATTATCGCCCACCGGCTGGCAACCATTCGGAAGGTGGATACCATCTACGTGATCCGCGAAGGGCAGATCACCGAAACCGGTACGCACGACGAACTGAGCACGCTAGAAGACGGTTTGTACGCGAATTTGGTTAAATTACAGTTTGAAACGACGGATAGTTAAAATGCACCTCACTGCCCCCAACCCCCTAAAGGGGGCTAAAAAATCCGGATTTGAAGCCCCATTTAGGGGGTTGGGGGTAAACAGGATCAACCGGTTTTTAAGCGTATGAACACTGCCATTAAACAGACTTTGAATGACTTTCACCTGCGACATACCAGTTGTCGGGAGGAAGTGCTGGATACGTTTTTTACCGCCAATTATGCCCTGGCGCACCACGATATTGAAGAAAGCCTGAAAGACGACTTCGACCGGGTGACGATTTACCGGACGCTCAAAACGTTTGTCGACAAAGGCATTCTGCACAAAGTGCTGGACGACGAAGGCGGGTTGAAATACGCCCTTTGCCGCGAAGCCTGCGCCCACGATCACCACCACCACGACCACGTTCATTTCAAGTGTGAACAGTGTGGACAAACGACCTGTCTGGAAAATACCCTGATTCCGGCAGTCAGCTTACCCTCCGGATATAGTCGCAAAGAAACCAATCTACTGATTCAGGGCGTGTGTTCGCTTTGTAATAAAAACATCGCGTTGTAATGCCCCATTCGATTTTTGCGGAACGTGAAACCCGGTTTTTACAGGAAGAACTGAAAGCCCGCGCGGGCTACAACCGCCTGTCCATCATCCGGGTAATCTGGTTTGTTGGCGTGGCTTTTCTGGTATATTTTCTGGCCGACCGCGGACAAGATGGCTTCGCCATCGGTGTCGGTTTGCTGGGTATTATCGGTTTTCTGGTGCTGCTGAAACGCCACCAGGCCGTTCAGCGCCGACGCGATCGCGCCCGCTGGCTGGCCTTCATCAACCGCGACGAAACTGCCCGGCTGGAACGCAAATTCCTGCGCCCCGAAACCGGCCTTGAGTTTGCCGATGCCAACCATCCCTACGCCGGTGATCTCGATATTTTCGGCAATCACTCCATTTTTCGATTGCTCAACCGGACGTATACTTACGAAGGGAGCCGCAAACTGGCGTCTTATCTGCGGTCGCCCGTTCCCGTCGACGAGGTATTGCTTCGTCAGGATGCCGTGGCCGAATTGCGGCCTCTGCTCGATTGGCGGCAGGAACTGGCGGCTCTGGCGTACCTTAATCCGTCCGTTGGCGAATCTCCGCAGGCCCTGAAAAACTGGGCAACCAAACCGACCGACCCGCTGCCGGTGTATTTAGCCATCGCCCGCTGGCTGTTTCCCGCCATTACGCTGACCTTGCTGGTACTCTGGATGACCGGTTATTTGCCGGGCTGGGCCGTTACGGCTTCGTTGCTGGTGCACGGGGTGTTGCTGGGGCAGGTGGCTGAACGGGCGAAAAATGTGAGCGAACAGACGTTCGCGATGTCGCAGGCCCTGAAAACGTACCGCGATTTGTTGAAGCACCTCGAAAATCCGCGTTTTGAGTCGGCCATTCTGCACCGGTTGCAGGCTGTGACGAATCTCGAAAACCGGTCGGCAGCGGCCGCCATTGGCAAGCTGAGCCAACTGGTGGAAAACCTCAATTTTCGCCGGAATCCGTATTTTTTTCTGCTCGTCGGTATTGTTACCCTTTGGGATATTCACTATTTGCAGGCCCTCGATCGCTGGCAGCGCACCTACGGCCCACACCTGAACGACTGGCTCGATGCGCTGGCCGAAGCCGAAGCCTTGAACAGCCTGGCGGGTCTGGCGTATGCGCATCCTGACTACGCGGTTCCGGAATTCAGAGAGGAAACACTGCAACTGGATGCGCAGCAGGCCCGGCATCCGATGTTGATGGCCAACAAAGGCGTCGCCAACTCGCTGAAAATCGACGGAAACGGGCAAACGATTCTGATTACCGGTTCCAATATGTCGGGGAAAAGTACGTTTCTGCGGACGATTGGCACCAACGTCGTGCTGGCCCTGGCGGGTTCGGTGGTGGCAGCAGAGAAGCTGATTTGTTCGCCGGTGCAGGTGTTTACGAGTATGCGGACGCAGGATTCGCTGGAAGAAAATACCTCGTCGTTTTACGCCGAACTGAAACGCCTGAAAACGCTCATCGATCGCACGCGCCAGACGTCCAACTGGCCGGTTTTATATTTTCTGGACGAAATTCTGAAAGGTACCAACTCCGCCGACCGTCACCGGGGCGCGCGGGCCTTGATTCTCCAACTGCACGAAACCTCGGCTTCCGGTTTTGTGTCCACCCACGATGTCGAACTGGGCGATTTGGCAGCCACGCATCCGTTTATCCATAACTACAGCTTTAATTCCGATGTGATCAACGGTAAGTTGCATTTCGACTACCAGTTACGGAACGGCGTTTGCCGCAGTTTCAACGCCAGCCAATTGATGGAATCCATTGGGATTCAAATGCACAAGTTTCAGGAGGAGTGAGCGGGTATGGAAGATTTGAACCGATTCATCGCAGTAGTGCCAGCGGCACGACTCATTTTGTAGCAAAAAATGCCTTTTCCGTTTTTTTAGCGTGCCTTTGGGCACGCAACATTCCGTGCTACTGGCGTACCCAAAGGCACGTGGGGGGCGGGGTGATTGTCGTTTCTACAAAATGCGTCGTGCCGCTGGCACTGAATCGGGGCGGGGTGATCGTCGCTTCTACAATGTGGGTCGTGCCGCTGGCACTGAATGTAGAGCCGGGTGATCGTCGTTTCTACAAAATGAATCGTGCCGCTGGCACTGAATGGTTGAGTAGAAGCAATGAGGAAATCGTATGGTCGCGCTCCGATTCAAGATCAATCCGCATCTAATTCGTCGGTTTATCCGGAACGGGCGCCGACGCGTGGTATTCCTGATAAATCCGCTCCATATAGTTGTCGAGGAGTTGCAAAACACGCTCGCGGTCGGGCGATTGGACGATGAAACCGACGTGGTGTTCCTTGTTCATACGCCACTGGATTTCGTCGTCCGTAAAACCGTCGGTGTTGGGCCACGGCTGGCGGGCGAGCGAAATAATCAGCCCGGCATAGTGATTTTGCACCTCGGGTAATTCATACGGTTCATCCCGGGCCATGGCAGATTCGAGTTTAGCCCATTCGGCCCAGAGGTTGACGCCCGACGAGGTTTCGACCAGTTCGGCAATGTTGGCCCCACCCACGCGCGACGAGGTTTCCAGGAAATAATATTCCCCATCGTGATCCCCCCGGATGTATTCGGAATGGGAGGCACTCGACTGCATCCGAAACGCTTTCAAAACCGCATCATTCAGTTCGTACAGACTGTGGGCTTCGTCGGAATCAAAGGGTAAAATAGCCGTTCGGAAAACACCCCCGCCGTGGGCCACGTCCATCGGTGTGGCCAGATACTGGCTGGCGCGGGTGAAAATCGTTTTCCCATTTTGCGACAGTGAATCGACGTGAAACACGCGGCCCGGTTTGAATTGCTCGATCAAAAACGTGTGGCGCAGGTCGCCCAGCGAATGAATCACCTGCCAGGCTTCGTCCAGCGAATGCACCTTTTTGATCCCGGTGGCCGACGCTTCGGCACGCGGTTTGATGAGCCAGGGCGCTTCCGTGTTTCGGAGAAAATCGGTGATGGTTTCGTCGTGAAACAGACTGCTGAACGCCGGAACGCGGATGCCATCGGCAGCCGCCCGCATCCGCATCGCCAGTTTATCCCGAAAAAACCGGGCCGTGGTTTGTCCCATGCCGGGAATCCGGAACGTTTCGCGCACCAGGGCGGCTTTTTCGACGTCAAAATCATCCATCGCCACCACCCGATCAATTTGATGCGACCGCATGATGTGCGCCAGTCCGTTAATCATCACATCCAGATTCTGCGACGAATTGTCCTGCGACGGCAAATAAAAGAATTCGTCGACGGCTTCCCGCGGCCACGGATGATCGGCCAGTTTCTCGTAGGTCAGCAGATAAACGGTGTTGCCCGCTTCCTTGCAGGCTTTCAGGAAAGCTTCACCCTTAAAATACGTTGAGATGCAGAGAAAGGATAGTTTCTGGCTCATGAAGATTGAATGATTGTTGATGATTGAATGTTTATAATGGTTATTTGGTGGTTGAATGGTTGATAATTAGCCCACGGTTAAAACCGTGGGGCGCGTGATGGAAGTGCCCGGTTCATCAACCGTTAAAACGGTTTTGGAGCGCTTAAACCGTTGAAACGGTTCATCGTCAATTTCACGATTTCTTTTCCCCGGATTAAAATCCGAGGCTATTTTTTCCACGACGCCCGTGATCAGTTTAACCATTTTTTAACAATTTAACCATCAAACCATCTACTTCAACCATTCCGTAAAAAATCAATCAATAACCGAATTCCAAAACCGGTTGCGTTCTTCTGCGTTCCGAATTCCGTGTCCGTAAAGGCCGTTCCGGCGATGTCCAGGTGCGCCCAGGCGGGGTGCGATTCGGTGAAGACTTCCAGAAATTTGGCGGCACTGATGGCACCGGCCAGCGGTTTTCCACTGAAATTTTTCAGGTCGGCCACATCCGATTGAATGTCTTCCTTGTAAACATCCCAGAGCGGCAGCGGCCACAATCGTTCGCCGGTTTGGCTGGCGGATTTCAGGAGTTGGCTGGTCAGGTCGTCATTGTTGCTGAACAAACCGGCGGCATGGTAGCCCAGCGTGCCGATGACACTGCCGGTCAGCGTGGCGAGGTCGATCAGGACGTCGGGTTGGAAATTGCGCACCATATAGCCCAGGCCGTCGGCCAGAATGATGCGGCCTTCGGCGTCGGTGTCGATCACCTCGATGGTTTTGCCGAGGTAGGAGCCGATGACGTCGCCGGGTTTGGTAGCCTGGCCGTCGACCATGTTTTCCGTCGCCGGAATAATGCCGATGAGGTGAACCGGCAACCGGAGTTTGGCCGCCACTTCCATCGTTCCCAACACCGCTGCGGCCCCGCCCATGTCGCTCTTCATCAGGTGCATCCCGGTCGACGGTTTGATGGAAATACCGCCCGTATCGAAGGTAACGCCTTTGCCCACCAGTCCCACTTTTTTAGTATCCGGTAGATTGTCGGGTTTGTACTCCGCGATGATAAAAACCGGCGGATGTTCGCTGCCTTTGTTCACGCTCAACAGGGCCAAAAGTCCCTGCCGTTCGATTTCGGCTTTGTCGAAAACCGTCACCGAATAACCGTGTTGTTGGCCGGAAGCAAGGGCCCAGTCGGCCAGGACTTGCGGAATTTTGTAGTTGGACGGCGAATTCATCAGGTCCAGCATCTGCCGGTGCGTGGCCGCAATGGCTTCCGCGCGATGGAGTACTTCTTCGGCAATACCTTGTTGTTGATCAGCGATATAGATTTCCAGAATTCCTGTTTCCGAATAGAAATCCGTGATTTTGGGTTTATCCGTACTGTGCAATTTCAGATCATAACCACCCCAGCGAATGCCCAGCACCACGCTTTCGATGACGTCGGCAGCAAAACCGCTCAGATCGACGCCGACGGTTGCGGTCAGCCGGTCTTTTTGCCGGAAAAACAACTCCCGGAATGCCCGGAGCCAGACCATGGCGGTGAGTTCTTTTCCCAAACCCATCAGATACGTTTTTCGCCCTTCGGATTGATAGAGTGGAATGATTTCCCGGAAATCGGCTTTGAAATCGTGCTGCAAAGCCGCTGGTGTCAGGTTAAACCGGTCGGCCAGCGCGTTCAGCACTTCGGGTAAGTCGTCGGTTTGCTGAATCGGTAGAATGAGTGTGTCGGCAGACAGCGGCTGGGTGGTCGTGAGTTGAATTTGCATCATCAAAGAATTTAACCTCTCAATCCCCTAAAGGGGATTTGGACACAGAATGTCCAGATTTGAAGTCCCTTCAGGGGATTGAGAGGCAAAGGTAACAATCAAAAAAACAACCATTCTACGGCCTGTGGAAATTCCCGGCCCCAGCGGTTTTCGGTGTGTTTTCCTTTCGGATCGACGGACAGGTGAATTTTGAGGTTTGAGCTGTTTTTCTGCCGCAACAAGGATTCCTGCAAACGCTGCAGGGCCGGAATCATGTAAGCCGACTCCTTTTTCCCGCCGTACAAATACACTTTTGTCGGTTCGGGATGGTAAAACCGCAGGGCGTCGGCATAGACTTTGGGAGCGGCCCATAGCGAAGGCGAGAAAACCAGCAGCTTTCCGAAGGTGGACGGATGCCATAAACCGGCATACACACTGATCAAACCGCCCATCGAACTGCCACCCATACCGGTGTGAGTTCGGTCGGACAAGGTACGATAGTGGGCGTCGATGTGCGGTTTTAAGGCATGAACGATGAAGTCGAGGTAATGATGCCCTTTTCCATCGGCCAGCCGGGTGTTGTACGGCAGAAATTCCGCAACACGTTCGCTATCACCGTGGTCGATAGCGACAATAATGATGTTATGGTGATTTCGGTGCGCCAGAATCGCCAGTTTCTGATCGATGGTCCAGTTGCCAAACGACGAGCCTTCGCCAAACAGATTTTGTCCGTCGTTCAAATACAAAACCGGATACTGGGTGTTGGATGCGTCATAATCGTGGGGTAACAGCACCCGAATCCGGCGGGTAGTGTTAAGTTGTGGCACGTCAAAGGCATCGCTGACCAGTCTGATTTTGGGCAGAAAAGCCGGGTTGAACGGCAGACCATGCCAACGCCAGTGGGGAACCACATCCCGGTGAATTCCGGTTTGACGGCGCGAAAACCGGTTCGGCACACCTTCGCCAGCCGCGCTCAGTTCCACCGAATCCCAGCTTCCGCGCGTGTATTTGTATTCCAGCGGAGCCAATCCGGCGGGAAGTTCAATGCAATATTTCCCCGGCCCGGTTTTCTGTAGCTGAAACCGCTCCACATCGGGATACCACTGGCAAAACGACCCGGAGACAAAAACCGGTCGGTCGTCGTCGGCAGGGGTGGTGAGTTCGAAACGGATGGAAGCCATGCAGGGTTGGTCTGATTAAGGTCTTTACGCCCTGCCGTTGTAAAGATTGGCGTAAATCTCTATTATTGTTCACAAAATGAGACAATAAAAGATTCGCTTATTCCTAAGTCGTGTGCTTTTGGTGGATGCTTTGCAAGTTCTCATTTTATACGAAACGAAACACTATGAAAACCTTTTTAATCCTGACGGTATTGACGATTCAGGTAGCCGAGATGGCGAATGCGCAATTGAACAAGACGCCCCCGCAAGCCAAAACCGCCAATGGCGTGGTCGAGGGCATCACCGAACCCACTGGAATCCGGGCTTTTAAAGGCATTCCGTTTGCCCAGCCGCCCGTTGGCGAGCTACGCTGGAAAGAACCGCAGCCCGTCAAAAACTGGCAGGGCGTCCGGAAAACCACTCAGTTTGGCCCCCGGGCCATGCAACGCGCGGTTTTTGGGGATATGGGATTCCGGTCGAATGGCATGAGTGAGGATTGCCTGTACCTGAACGTGTGGACACCCGCCAAATCGGACAAGGAGAAACTGCCGGTTCTGGTGTATTTCTACGGGGGCGGTTTTATCGCCGGTGATGGCTCGGAAGGTCGTTACGATGGCGAGAGCATGGCAACCAAGGGTATGGTGGCCCTGACGGTCAACTACCGGCTCGATGTGTTTGGTTTTATGGCGCATCCCGAGTTGACGAAGGAATCGGCCCATCAGTCGTCAGGAAATTATGCGTATCTGGACATGGCTGCGGCTTTGCGCTGGGTGCAGCAAAACATTGCGGCTTTCGGTGGTGATCCCAAGCGGGTGACCATTGCTGGGGAGTCGGCGGGGTCGATTGCGGTGAGCGGTCTGATGGCGTCGCCCTTGTCGAAAGGATTGATTGCCGGAGCCATTGGCGAAAGCGGTTCGTTGCTGGGCGGTTTGCCACCGGTTCCGCTGGCGAAAGGCGAAGAAGCCGGAGCGGCTTTTGCGAAGGGCGTAGGTGCCGGTTCCCTGGCGGATTTACGGGCCATGTCGGCGGAAAAACTGCTCGAAGCCACGGGCAAACCCGGTACGCCCCGGTTTAGCGCGACGGTGGACGGCTATTTCTTCCCGAAACCGCCGATGGAAATTTTTGCCGCTGGCGAGCAGGCGCAGGTGCCGCTGCTGGCGGGCTGGAATTCGGAGGAGATGAATGGCCGGGCGGTGTTGGGAAAAGAAGCGCCAACGCCCGAAGGCTATGCCAATGCCGTAAAAAAACTCTACAACGACCGCGCCGAAGAGGTGTTGAAACTGTATCCGGGTTCGACGGAAGAAGAAGTGATGGAATCAGCCACGGCGCTGGCGGGCGACCGTTTTCTGGCCTACAGCACCTGGAAATGGGCGGATTTGCAGAGCAAAACGGGTGGTGGCAAGCCGGTGTACCGGTATTATTATTCGCGCCCGCGTCCGGCGATGGTACCCGAAATGGGCAATGCCGCTCCCGGTCTGGCGGGTGGCGTCGTGAAGTCGACGGACGCCAACGCCGTGAAAGTACCGCCCGCGCGGGGGGCCGTCCACTCCGCCGAGATCGAGTATGCGATGGGAAATCTCTCCAAAAATAAAGTATACGCCTGGACGCCTGACGATTATAAAGTGTCCGAAGTGATGCAGAAGTATTTCGCCAACTTCGTCAAAACCGGGAATCCGAACGGTTCTGGTTTGCCCAACTGGCCCGCCATCAACAGCGGCAACAGCGTGCAGTTTATGCAAATCGACGTGAACACCCGCCTGGAGACGGAGAAAAACCGGGCGCGGTATCTGTTTCTCGATCCGTATTATACGAAGCAGTAGGTTTCGGAATTGTTATTGGATGAAAGCAGGGGCGGTTCTTTGGGAGCTGGCCCCTGTTTTTTTGGGGAAGGTTAGAGGAGTTTAGTAATCGGATTTAGAAACCTGCAAGGTCTTCAAGACCTTACAGGTTTTTGGGTTTTTCTATACCAAACTCTGTAGATTGTAAACTTATGATTCCTGAATCGGCAATTCTTAGAAAATACATTCGCGCCTTTCAAAAGTTGAAGCAAGGCGGAACACGGTATGGTAAAGCCCCACACAAGCCGGTTTTCCTGTTGACTTCTGTTGAATCAATCTTGACACAAGAAAAATTAGAAGATATAAAAAATAATGTGCCCCTAACAGAATTTATATGGAAATATATAGCGCATGCATAATTGGAATACCTGAAAAGTAGCAAGAATAGATTTTTATAAATTTTATTGGATAGTAGCGGTATTGTCGAGATAAATCATTGCAAGACAAATCTATCGAAAAGCCGGGACTGTTGTGCCGCTTTTTTGCGCCGTCAGGCGCTGAACAGCGCAGCGTCGGTAGCAAGAAATGTCAATTTCCCGCCCTCCCCGTGTGCCGTATGGCACACAACCGGCGGAATCGTTGCGTGCCATACGGCACGCGGGAGCATTGGGAGGACCATCGTTGCTACCGACGCTGCGCTGTTATGTCCTTTTGGGACACATGGGACGCCTATTTTGTGAGAGTTAGGAACAACGACAGGATGGAACCTCATTCCAACGGCTTGAACAAATACCGTTCGTCATAGTCGACTTCGAACGCATCCAAAAAACGGCGGTATTCGTCTAAAAACGTTCGGGTTTGGTGATGTTCTTCCTGGTTTTCAATGTATCGGATGACGGCGGGTAGCTGGCTTTTGCCGTACGAAAATGCGCCGTAGCCTTCCTGCCAGGCAAAACGGTTGGCCGTCAGGCGGTTTTCATTGATCCATTTTGAAGAGTCCTGTTTGAGTTGCTGCATCAGGTTGGAAAGTGATTGAGTCGGGCGCATTCCCATCAATAGGTGAACGTGATCCGGCATGCCGTTGATGGCGAGGAGTTTATGCGTATGGTTGTGGAGGATGCCTGTCATGTAATTATACAATTTGTATTTCCACGATGGCGAAATGACGGCGGTTCGGTGTTTCACCGCAAAGACCAGATGCAGGTGAATTTGGGTGTAGGTGTTTGGCATGGTGGTGGAGGGTATTCGTTTTGAAGGAAGGTTTTGTCCCTACGGGACACCGTTAGGGCAGGGGCGGTAGTTTCTACCGACGCCTTCGGTTGTTGTATCCCTACGGGATGATATAGGATTGATGTTGTTTGTTTTTACCGACGCCTTCGGCTGTTGTATCCCTACGGGATGATATAGGATTGATGTTGTTTTGTTTTACCGACGTCTTCGGCTGTTGTACCCCTACAGGATGATCAGATGATTGAACTGTTTTTCTATAGATCCTTTGGGCTTTTATGGTACCATTAATGTGTTTGAGCAAGCATTTAATGCGCAAAAAAAAGATGATAAGCTATCGATTAGCTTACCATCTTTTTCCTACAAATTCCCCTTCTTCAACTCACTCACCGCGTGATTGGCCGCCCGCGCCGTGATGGCCATGAAGGTCAGCGACGGGTTTTGGGTGGAGGTGGAAGTCATGCAGGCGCCGTCGGTGACGAAAACGTTTTTGCAGGTGTGAAACTGGTTCCACTTGTTCAGGAGCGAGGTTTTCGGGTCTTTGCCCATCCGCACACCGCCCATTTCGTGAATGTCGAGTCCGGGCGCTTTGTCGGGTTTGTCGTGGGTCTGGATGTTGGTGAAACCGGCCAGCGTCAGCATTTCGGACATTTGCTCGTGGAAATCCCGGATCATCTTTTCATCGTTGTCGTCGTAGCCCACCGACACCCGCAGTTGCGGAATGCCCCAGGCGTCTTTCAACTCCGAATCCAGGGCCACAAAACTCTCTTCTTTGGGAATAGTCTCGCCCATCATGTGCGAACCGACGCGCCAGTTGCCGTATTTCCGGTTGAACAGACCCGCTTTCAATTCTTCACCAATACCGGCGGTGTCATTGCTGGTGACGCGGCTTCCGCTGAAACCGGCGGCATAGCCCCGCAGAAAGTCGGTTTCCTGCTTGAAGACGTTGCGGAAACGGGGAATGTAGCTGCCGTTGGGTCGGATACCGTCGGTGGTTTTGTCGAGCAAACCTTCGTATTCGGCAGAAATGGTTGTTCGGAAATTGTGGAAAGCCATGTATTTTCCCAACAAACCGTTGTCATTTCCCAGGCCGTTCGGAAACCGGCTGGATTTGGAATTCAGCAGAATCAGGTTGGAGTTCAGACAGGCCGCGTTGACGAAGATGATTTTGGCAAAATATTCCGTCTCCTGCTTCGTGTTGGCATCGATCACGCGCACGCCCGTGGCTTTATTCTTTTTGCCGTCGACCAGAATCGAATGCACGACTGAATCGGGACGTAGCGTCATTTTGCCGGTTTTGGCGGCCCAGGGCAGCGTCGACGAGTTGCTGCTGAAATACCCGCCAAACGGACAGCCCCGCTGGCAAAGATTCCGGTTTTGACACTGTCCGCGTCCCTGTTTCAGGTGAATTTCTTTGGGTTGGGTCAGGTGCGCACAGCGACCGATGATGATGGGTCGCGCGCCTTTGTAATGCGTCGCCATCTGGTCGGTGAAGTGTTTTTCCACACACGACTGCTCGTGGGGCGGCAGAAATTCGCCGTCCGGCAATTGCGCCAGACCGTCTTTGTTGCCGGCCACCCCGATAAATCGCTCCACGTGGCTGTACCAGGGCGCAATGTCGGCATAGCTGATGGGCCATTCCACCGCAAAACCGTCGCGGGCGGGGCCTTCAAAATCATATTGTGACCAGCGTTGGGTGCCGCGCGCCCACATCAGCGACTTCCCGCCGACCTGATAGCCCCGAATCCAGTCGAACGGTTTTTCCTGGACGTACGGATGTTCGGCATCTTTGACGAAAAAATGGGCTGCGTCTTCATTAAAGGCGTAACAGCGGCTGGCAATCGGGTTGGCGTCTTTCAGCGCCTTCGGAATTTGTCCCGCGTGTTCAAACTCCCACGGATTCATCATGGTGGTGGGGTAGTCAGTCACGTGTTTGACGTCGCGGCCGCGTTCCAGTACCAGCGTGCGCAGGCCTTTGTCGCACAGTTCTTTAGCCGCCCAGCCGCCACTGATGCCGGAGCCGATGACAATGGCATCATAGGTGCGGTCTTTTACCGAATCGATATTGATGTATGACATAGAAAGGAGAGGGGTCAGTTGTTGATAAGATCCACGCAGCCGTGGTAAAAACCGGGCGCCATGACGTATTTCCGGACGTTGACGAGGTAATATTCCGAGTTGGTATACCCCCGGATGGTCAGGCCTTTGATCAGATTGGTGAATTGCTGGGTTTCCGGTTCGGCTGCTGCGCTGAGTTGCCGCAGGAGGTCGGTGCGTTGGGTGGTGTCGCAGGCCGTAAACGCTTTGCTGTAGGTCTGCTGGGCCAACTGGTCGGTTTTGGCCAGTCCGGTTTTCAAGAGTTCCTGCGCCGGTTGATCATAACAATCATTGATCATGCGCATGACGAACTGATGGACTTTCAGAGATTTGGCGCCGGGCGTGGTGGTTTCGGGAATGAACGTCTCGACCAGTTCGGCCAGCATCGTTTCTTCGGCGCGGGATGCAAAAATGGTCTGACCAACGGTTTCGGGCGTCCAGCCGGTAGCCCAGGCGGGTAGCGTCACCAGACTCCCCGTTGCCATCATCAGGCTTTTTAAGGCGGTACGTCGTTTCATGAAGTATGGGTTTATGGAACAAAAGTATTAAACCTTTTCGGGAATCAGAACTGCGCCGGATTTTCCGATACGGGTTTGTCTTCGGGGCTCAATACCGGGTGTTCTTTTCAATAAAAAGAACGTTTGGCCCGGCAAAGCGCGTGTCTTGGACAAAATTTACCCTGTAATTTTTTTTACCAAAACAATGTTAATATTTATAAGTAGTTGACTATGTGGAAGTTGAGGTGTTTGGGTTAGCCGGATTTGCGGGTTAAATTGTAGGTAGAAAAACATTGTTGATGCGAACACGGTTTAATTAGGCGCAATGAATATTGCACCTAATATTAATCAACGTTATCCAAACCGTTATGAAAGCACAATTCACATTAATGGCAAGCTGCCTTTTAGGGGCGCAACTGGCGATTGGTCAGAACACTACCAACACGACGTCTACCACGAGCACATCGACCTATAGCGCACCGGCAACCGACACGACCCGGGCAACCGGTACGACTTATTCAACGACGCCAAGCACCATGTCGACGGATAATAATGCAACACAGACAACCGGGACGACCTACTCAACGACGCCTGCCCCCGCTGCGAACAGTGCCAATACCGTGACCACGACCACGACGACCACTTCATCGACGGATGACCAGATGAGCCGCGACAACCGGAATAAAGCGGACAGACCAGCGGGAAAAGATGGTAAATTCGGGATCTATGCGGGGGTGAACTTCTCCCGTTTTATGAACGAACCCATTCCCTCTGATGCCTACCGGGTCGGTTGGCAGGCTGGCTTGTACGGTCGTACGGGCGGAACGGTTTTTGGGCAAATCGGCCTTGAATACCGGAATTCAACCACCGATTTGATCCGCACGGGTCAGGGCACTACGCCGGGATCGGTTTCCGGTGAAGTTCGTGGCAAAATTGACCAACATTTTCTGGCAATTCCGGCCTACGTCGGTCTGCGAATTGGCAGCGCACTGGGCTTGCGGGTTCAGGCTGGGGCTGAACTTTCTTCGCTGGTGGCCATTGGTGACAACAATTTTCAATTGGAGAAAGACGATCTGAATCGTACGATTCTGAACGGTTTGCTGGGAGCCGGTATCAATCTGGGTCCTTTGACGCTGGATGCGGTGTATAACCACGGTTTTCAGAATGTGTTCGATGATGCTGATGCCAAGCGCCGGACGTTTGCTTTTAACCTCGGTTTTCGCTTTTAAAAAATCGGGCGACTTTTTCTGTACCCTAAAGTGTTCCGAAAGGGATGCTTTAGGGTATTTTTTTGTAGGGGAAAATCGTGGGTTTTCTTTTATTCGTTCTTCAGGACTTCCGCCGGATTACGTCTTGCCGCCTTCATCGTTTGCGATCCGATCATGATGAAGGCAATCAGCAAAACCGCCATTAAGCCAACAAATAGCTCGACGATATGCACGGGGGTGTGATACGGGAAATTGGTAAGGAGAACGTTTTCAAAGAAAAAGTACGTTACGGGCAGCGCAACAAGAGCCGATATGGACAGCAAAATCAGAAAACCACGGCTCAATAAGTAGATTAGGTTGCCGGCAGTGGCGCCCATCACTTTGCGGATGCTGATCTCCTTCAGCCTGGTTTCGGTTGTATAGGCCACCATTCCGAACAATCCCATCGATGCGATCGATATGGCCAGAAATGAAAGGAAACCGATGATTTTGATCAGGATGGAAAATTCGCTGTAGGCATCTTCTATGGCTTCGTCATAGAATTCAGCCTCAAAAGGATGAACCCGATCGAACTTCTTCCAGGCGGCCTCAATTCCGGCTCTGGTCGCCAGCAGGTCATTGCTTCGTATTTTAACATTAATGACTGCCCGGTCTTCAGGTGTCCAGGGCATGAAGGCTACCGGTCCAACGAGGTTGTCGACCTTGCCGTAGTGAAAGTCTTTCATCACGCCAACAATGGTCATCCTGCGTCCATGCAATTTGAAACTGGTAAATGTGACCTCCTTCCCGATTGCTTTCCTGGGGTCGTTGTTAGCGATGTTGAATCGTTTTAGCAGTTGCTGGTTCACGATCACTTCCGTGACGGCTTCGGCTGTCGTGGGTCGGGCCTTAAAATTTCCTCCGGCGATGAGCTTGTATTCATGCAGCGACAAGTAGTTTTCGTCGACGTGGTTGGTCATGATCAGAGCAGAGTCACGCGAATCGTTGTATTTCATAAAACCGCCCCAGGCATTCCCAACGCTGGTAATGATTAAAGACCGGGACACTGCGGTTACTTCCGGCATCTCGCTCAGTTCTTTCAAAAACCCATCGGATTTATTCCCCTGCATCGTAATGTTCAGGATGTTTTCCGTGTTGAATCCCAAGTCGAACGCCAGTATGTTTTTATACTGCACATAGCCGACGGCGGTTGTTGTGATAAAGATCAGGGTGAGGGTGTATTGAATCACCACCAAAGCGCGTCGACCGAGCGCGGCCCGGAGTGTTGCGTGTTTCAATAGTTTCACCGAGGCCACGTTCCTGAGCGCATGGATGGCGCTGACTTTCGAAAAAAACAGGGCAGGCATGAAACCGGCAATTACCCCAACGGCAACCGAAAAGACAATAAAAGCTACGATCATCGAAGGAGTAAGCTCAAGCTTCACCGTGGCCTGCATCTCCGGAGCCAGGTTGATCAGCAGCGGCCGCAAGACGAGAAAAATAAAGAAAGAAAAAAGAAGGGCTGACAGAGAGATCAGGATCGCTTCTACCAGAAACTGTTGCCATACCTGGCTCTTTCCGGCACCGATCGCTTTGCGAATACCTACTTCCTTAAAGCGTCGCATGGCTCGTGCCATCGACAGGTTGGTGTAGTTGAAACACGCCGACAGGATCACTACGAGAGCCAGCCCGCCGAGTATCCAAAGCACAACCGGAGGCATGTGGGGGCCCAGAGAGCCAGGTCCTCCTTCGGAGCGGCTGAGCGACTCTCCGACCACAATCTGGTATAAAGGAAGCAACTCGAGTTGAATCGTCGTCTTTTTTTCGGCGCGGTTTTCCTCCTTTGCAAGGGCGTCGAGCTGCGACTGGATGGAAGCCGGGTTGGCCGTTGGAGCCAGCCGGAGGTACACAAAGTTCGACGACATGTTTGTCCATTTATAAAAGCTGTCGTTGTTCCTGTTGAGCTGCTCGGCTGTCGACAGCGATACCAAGGCTTCGAAGTTGATGTGCGAAAAGAAGGGAACGTCCTTCATGACACCGGTCACCTGGTAATCGAGTGTATCGAACCGGATGGCTTTGCCAAGTGCCGATTGTTTGCCAAATAGCTTTTTCGCTGCCGTCTCCGTCAGAACGATCGAGTAAGGATCTTTCAGCGCCGTTTCGGGATTACCTTCCAGCATCGGAAATGTAAACACCTTGAATAGTGAGGGTTCTGACCAGAAGCCCTTGATGGGAACGACATCGGAGCCAATCTTCGCATCCTGCGAAAAGTCGTTGCGCACAATCGCTACTTCGTCGATGCCGGTCACTTTCTGCCGGATCAGCTTTCCGGTCTTTATAGATGTGGTTGCAAACTTGTCTCCGGGCCGCGATTGGCCGGACCGCGAACGGTCGGGCCGCGAACGGCTTTGTTCACGGTTTTCTGTCAGTACGCTGGTGATGCGATAGATTCTTTCTCCGTTCTGATGAAACCGGTCGTACGAATGCAGGTCGAGGACGAACGCGATCAGCAACAAGCCGACGGACATACTGATGGCCAGGCCAACCACATTGATGAACGAGAAGAGCTTGTTGCGCATTAGGCCGCGTCCCGATGTTTTGAGGTAGCTTCCGATCATGATCCAGTTGATAAAAGGTTAATAAATTGGGGTCTTCGTGCTGTATAAGTATTGAATTCAATGCCCGGTTTTCATCTTTTCAGACGTTATTCCACGATGCAATCGTTTCCTGCGGCAAGCATACGAAAGGAGTTGAAGCCGAATGGGAAAATGATGTAAACCCGGCAAAAAATGGGATGAGTACTTAAAGGAGAATCCCGACTTTGTCTAATGGGGAAAAGCCTTGAAAAGAAGAAGCGCATTCCTGAAAACGGAACTTTTGCTCCCGCAATAGAGGCATTAACTAACGGTTAGATAAGTGATGGCAATTGCTTTTAGAAAAGGTACAACTTCGTTTAACCGATAAAATAATCAATTAATAATAACCTGAAAAAATGAAATCAATTCTGATTTATTCAATCCTTTTTTTCTCCGCATTGCACGCATCGGCGCAGGCAAAGCGAGAGATTTTTTTTGCCGATGTAACCATTTATGTTGAGGGAGGAAAATATTATCTTACCGGGTCTAAAGGTGGGAGTGGTGGACCGCAGGGGTTTGCCTTTTTAGAGTCAAAGGATCTCAAAACATGGACCGTACCTGCCAAGTCAAACGATTCGCTGGGTATGATCCTGACCAAAGGCGACCACACCTTCGGCACCAGGGGCTTCTGGGCACCACAAATCCTCAAAGAGAAGGGCACGTATTACCTTACCTACACGGCCGATGAGCAAACCGCAGTGGCGGAGTCAACATCGTTATTGGGTCCCTACAGACAAAAAGAAGTTGGGCCGATTGATGGGTCTGAGAAAAATATCGATTCCTACATTTTCAAGGATACCGACGGGAAGTATTACTTCTACTGTGTCCGTTTTGATAAAGGCAATTACCTGTATGTAGCCGAGTTCGATATGAAAACCGGCAAGATAAATTCCCAAACCCTGAAACGATGTTTGGACCAAACGGAGCCCTGGGAGGCAACGCCCAATTATAAATCAGCACCCATTATGGAGGGCCCTACCGTTATCAAATTAAAAAATAAATATTACCTGTTTTATTCTGCCAATCATTTCCAGAACATCGATTATGCGATTGGTTATGCCGTAGCCGATTCGCCCTACGGGCCGTGGGTAAAATATAAGCATAACCCCATCGTGCATCGCTCTATCGTTGGCGAGAACGGATCCGGTCATGGTGACCTGTTTGAAGGGCTAGACAAGCAATTGTATTATGTATACCACATTCACAACTCATCCGACAAAGTAAGCCCGCGCAGGACTCGCATCGTGCCGGTTGTAAAACAATGGGACAAAAAAGCCGGCGTTTATACGTTTATTGTAAAAGGGAACGAGGTAATTGTACCGGTACTGGCCGAAAAATAAGGCGCTTTTCTGTTGCTTTGACCAGTCAGGCCAGTGCCATTTTTTACTGAAAGATGAACTTTACCCACTTATCTTTCTCTCCGTCGTTTTTTCCTTGAGCCTGGCGACAACCTCAACTAAAGCGTAAAAAGCCGCGTCTACAAGGCAAATAACTTCCATAAGCCTTTTTATGGCAAAAAAATACTATAAACTTGCCCTGAAAATGTTTAACCCACAGATTATCATCACTGTGACGGAATCTATGTAACTGGCAGAAATAGTGTCCGAAAGAAAAGGTCTTGTAAGGTCATTTTCTTTTATAACTTTTTTTCAAATTGCCGTCCTCTAACTTCAAAGCGAAAAAACTGCAATGAGTACGTTACAATATTTTATGAAAACAAAAAGGCAGTTACAACATTTTGTCGTAACTGCCTGATTTTGAGGTGGTGATGGACGGAATCGAACCGCCGACACAAGGATTTTCAGTTCTAAAAAATGTGGTTTTATATGGTTCAATATGATTTTATATCGCTGATTTTTAATAACTTAGCAATCACATAAAAACACAAGGTAACAGGGAAAACCACCAAATGTTGTAGGATTGTTGTAGTAAAAATGGCCACTGTAAAGATCGTATTGCGCAAAGAAGAGAAGAAAGACGGTTCTTTTCCGCTTGCTTTGAGGGTTACCAAGAATCGAAAATCCTCCTTTATTTATTTAGAGTATAGTGTCAAACCAGAAGACTGGGACGACGCCAAACAGCGGGTCAAAAAGTCGCATCCCAATTCTGCCCGTCTGAATAACTATCTCCTTAAAAAGCTCTCTGAAGCCAACGATCATTCGCTTGAGCTTGAGACGCAAAAATCCTTTGTATCATCACAATCTGTTAAGCAAAAGATCAAACCGTCCGCTGGTTCAACATTCTTTGCGCAAGCTGAAGTATTTCAGCAACGGTTGAAAGAGGCTGGGAAGTATAATCAGTACACGGCTGATAAACCCCGCATCAAGCACTTTAAAGAATTTTTGAAACACGATATTGCTTTTGCCGATATTACGGTTGCGATGCTGGAGCGATTTAAGGCCTACCTCATAACGAAACACAATCATTCGGAGCGATCAGCTGTCAATCACATTGTCATGATCCGGTCGGTTTTTAGCCATGCCATCAAGGAAGAAGTGATTGATCCCAAGCACTATCCATTTGGCAAGGGAAAAATGAAGATCAAGTTTCCTGAATCCAGCAAGATTGGTCTGACCCAGGAGGAGATAACCCGCCTGGAAACAGTTGAGTTGGAAGGCACTCTCAATCACGTCCGTAATCTTTGGCTATTCTCTTATTATTTCGCTGGCATGCGGATCAGTGATCTCTTGCGCCTGAAGTGGAGCGATTTTCAAATGATCGGCTTCACTACGAGATGGGCAAGAACAATAAAGGGGGTTCTTTAAAATTGCCCGATAAGGCGATGAAAATCATTGAGCATTATAAAGCGTTTCAGCAGAATAAAGACGACTTTGTATTCCCTGAATTAAAGGGGGTTGACTTGAAAGATAAGTTTCTCACCCAACGCAAGATTGCCTTCAAGACTAGCGCCATTGATAAATACCTCAAAACGCAGGTGGCTCCTCTAATTGGTACCGATAAGAAATTGACAATGCATTTAGCCCGTCATTCCTTTGCCCAGGTTGCCAGCGACAAAATACCAGTGCAAATCTTGCAAAAGTTGTATCGGCACAGCAGTATTTTGACTACGATGGGGTATCAGTCTAATTTTACGACCCAGCAGACCGACGATGCTTTGGATAAAGTGCTCAATATGGAGCCCAAACCATAGTCTGCGTATATGGATAGGTTATCATTTTCATAGTTGGTTTTTCAATGTATTTTTTTATTTTGCCGTAAAAAAATGCAATGGAAGTTATCTGCCTTCAAGATGATGCTTTTTATGCTTTGATTGATAAGGTTGTTGAACGTATTCAGCAACAGCACTCTGTCAAGGAAGACAAATGGATTTCGGGCAGTGAGGCCATGCAGAAACTGCGAATCCAAAGTAAGACAACCTTGCAGAAACTCCGCGATGAAGGCAGCATCCGGTTTTCCCAGCCCGAAAAAAAGATTATCCTGTATGATACCGATTCAATCAATGAGTACCTGAGCCGCCATTCTAAAAGCACTTTCTAGCCATGATTGAAGAAGAGGAGCCATCTAAAGAATTTTTGAAAGGCTACAATCATGGCTATCAGATGGCGAAGCACGAACCAGAATTGCTAGACAAGGTTTTGGAAGCCCAAAGCAAGAATGCTCCCAACGATTATAGCAGGGCTATGGCGCAGGGGAAAAGTCAGTATCAACATGAAAAACTTGTTGCTGAAATGAAAGCAGTGCGTGAACGGCAAAAGCAGACAATTAGACGGAAGCGGTAGTTTGTGTTTTTGATAAATATTCCTGATCTGTTGACAGATGTCCAGGCAATTAGTGAAAAAATTATTGGGTAGCCGCACAAGGCATTTTATCAGGGATTTTCTAATCCAATCCTGTCCGCTTTAATTCATGACTCAACTAACGACTCTTCGCCGACGTCTAAATCTAATTCGACTGGTTGAAAAACCTTTCATATATCCTTCTAAAAAGACGCTGGTAGAGCGTCTTAGCGAAGACTTTGATGCTGTTTCGGAAAGAACCGTCGAGCGGGATATTCAGGAAATTAATGAAGCCTATCAAATCCGTATCCGCAATGATCGACGCAGGGGTGGCTATTACCTCGATCTGCCCACTGATGAAGACGTAGCCGACTTTGAACAGTTTGTTCAACTGCTTGAACGACGCGAACGACTGGAATTTTTAACCGCAGCGGGAAGTGGCATTCGAGGAATCGGGCGGTTTTTACAGCTTGAGCATAATTCACAGTTTACGGGAGCCAAACACCTGCCGGTATTGTGGCAAGCCTTGCAAAGTGGTCGTTGTGTTCAGTTTGTGTATCGAAAGTTTTCCCCTGAGCCAACTCCCGACTCGCCCCGACTGATTGAGCCAGGGTTGCTGTTTGAATACCGAAATCGTTGGTATTTGGATGGGTTCGATGCCATTGAACAAAAACCCCGAACCTTTGGCTTAGACCGGATTTCTGATCTGAAGCTGACGGATAAACCCCTACGGCAGATCGCCAACGATACGCTTCGCACCGACCGCCGACAAGTCATCGGCGTTACTTGTCCACCCGATCTTGAACCGGAGCGAGTCGTATTGCGCTTTCAGGCCAGCGAAGCCAACTATGTGCGATCACTACCTTTACACGGCAGCCAGCAGATTTTGCAGGAAATGCCAGATTTCGTTGATGTCGAATTAAATGTTATTCTGAATCATGAATTAGAGCGGGAGATTCTGGCATTTGGCGAACTGGTGGAAGTGCTGGAGCCGCAGGCGTTGCGGGAGGACATAGCTAAGAGGGTCACTAGAATGGCAATTAAATATTAATATTAGAAAAACTTCCGTAGCTATTTGTAAAAGACGTTTGATCTTATACATTTGTGCCAAGCAATCAGTAAAGCCCCGGCTCCAACAGGGGCTTTAAAGGTAGCTGGGGACGGAAGCATTGGTGCTATATGTATGTTGGTACGTGTCATTTTGGGATTCGACTCCCCCGTCTAAACAACCACTTACAACAAAATTAGGGGAAATTCAATTATGCCCCTAAGAGTTGTGTGTCTTCCAATCGCACCTTCGGGTATTGAAATTAGCTGTTTGTTATCCGTAGTAGAAAACGCTGAAAAATTAATCGCACCTTCTGGTATTTATTCTTCTTTCCGCCAACTTTTGGCGGAACTGCTATTCACCTTTGTCACACTTAGCCAATATACATCCATGCGCCTTCAACTTCAACTCACACCCAATACCCAGCCAGTGCCGTTCACTTATTTATATAATTTGGTTGGCTCATTTCATAAATGGCTGGGAAAATCAAATTCTCTGCACGATGGAATGAGTATGTACAGTTTCGGGCGATTGGCTGGAGGAGAGAAAATAGGCAATAATCTATATTTTCCTCAAGGCAGTTCATGGTCAATTAGTTTTCAGGACAGTGACCAAGCCTGGGCATTAGTTAAAGGAATCCTTAAAGATGCCAATATGGCGTTTGGGATGCGTGTTGAACAGGCTCTCGAAATACCGACACCTACATTTGGAGAATGCGTTCGGTTAGCCACAGATGGAGAAATCCTTGTCCGAACAAAGCGGCCCGACGGTAGTAGACAATACTTACTTTGGTCAGATTTAGAAGCTGATAACCTGATGACCCAACTGATGAGAAAGAAATTGCTCACAGCAGGCTATGATGAAACGCATCAAGCCATAACCATTCGATTTGACCGTGAATATAGTAAAGCCCGTACCCGACTAATGGACGTAAAAGGTATTAAACACCGGGGTAGCGTTTGTCCGGTCATTGTTGAGGGTACACCAGAAGCTATTTGTTTTGCCTGGTTGGTGGGTGTAGGCGAGTTAACGGGTAGTGGTTTTGGGGCATTGGTATAACACGAAGCTATTCTCAAATATGGAACAAATTGATCTGAGTTTTTTTATCGAACCACCTGAGCTGACTGTTGTGGCTACGTTACAAATTGACGCATTGGCCCCGCTCTCAATGGTTGCAGCTCAACCGGGAGCGTACTACCGGGGCCAGCCCGCCCCGACAAACTTTATGCTATATGGTTTATTAGAGAACGCGTTAGGCTGGCACCTGTCAGCTACGCCCCGTAAGCAGGTAATAGACGATTTGAAAAAATTAGCTAAAAAAGCGGCTAAAAAAAGTAAGACATGGGTTGACTCACCCTGGGTTAACGGCAAACCAGTCGGGTCGCCCGAAATTGGCTTCGTAAGTCTATTACAATATCATGTGGTATTTGAAGGACCACACGTCTTTCCTGCCGTTGATACGTTTGATGATTTATGGTCGCAGCAGTTGCGCGATACGGGCCGGTCCTTTTTTGGTGGGAGCCGTCGCTACGACGCTTCGCTATCCGATCTAATGACCCGTGAACGACGGGGGGAAATTGAATTTGGCGACCGAGCCGAACATCAACTACTTGATGATGCAGCGTTGCGACAAGTAACGGAAGGGGCAAAAATTCAATATAAATCGGTACGAAGCCGATTCCCGCATTATTACGTCAGCCCAACGGTTCGAGAATACGTCATTCCCCGCAGCCCCTATGTGTTCCGGCTGCGGACGACAGCAACGGTTTCGGCACTATTGAAAGATGCTTTTAATGACCCGTCGGCTCCCTTATACGTAGGCTCTAATGACGGTTGGGTGGACGTTAGCTACGAAGAACTATGATCGACTTAGATTTCCTACATCCGTACCCGCGCTACGGCGTGGCGGCGGCATTGGTTGAACAGGATGCTTATCTTGACCAATTGACCACCTGGCAAAGCATAGCAGAATTAGCTTGGAAAGCCATTGACAGAGCGTTACTGCGTTACACACTTTTTACGGAGAACGACCCTGCTCTGGAGACAACCGAAGTATTGAACTTTATTTATTTAGATGAGAAGATACTAGATCCCGGTAAAAAAAGTGGTCAGATAGCAGCCAGAGGTTATTATTTATCTCCGTATGTAATCACAACTGACGGTTCGTCGGCAGCTACAGTGGCTGAAGCACGCGTTATTCGGGATTTACTAAAAAAAGCGACCGAAGAAGACCTGCTAAAAACACAAAAGTTGAAGCGGTCATTTGCTCCACTAACCAGTAAAGTCAATAATGGGCGTTCGTCAATGGCCGAGCCAAAGGCCAGTCTGATCGAAGCCGCTTTTACAGTGGTAGCAACGCTAACAGAATTCAAACCAGCGGCTCAGGTATCGGCGGGCAAGGGTATGGCTAACACCACTATTATTCCCGATTTACCCTTAGTGGATTTGGTCGATAACGAGATTACGCCCCTGATTGATTTTGTGCAGTTGTTCGCTAATCTCCGGGTCCGAAAACAGGATTACGAGAGTAAAAACGACGATATGTTGTTGGTGAAAGTCGATCCGAAGGACCGCAAATACCGTCGTCCACCACTATTTCGGGGAAACTATCCGAACGCACCCCGCGATGGGTCATTAGGCGCAATTTCACTGGTGGCTGCTATTGGAGCCTGGGCGCGAGAGGGCGGTCGCTTTAAGCATACGCAAAAAGACGGTTCTCCGCACGACGAGCCAAAAGCTGAGTTTGCAGAACGAATATTGGATTACTTGGCCGAACGGCCGCTGTACATTCTTTCCTATGAAGAAGTCAGACAGGAGTCCTACGGGCATCACTTAGTCGATATGGCTATTCATGATAATCTGTCGGCTATTGTCAGGGCTGCCCACCGCGCTATTCCGTTTGGGGTCGAGAAGATCGATGACCCTAAATACAAACTTTACAAACGTTTTTTTGACCGCTTTCTGCAACAACTCGACCGGCCCACGTTCCGGGACTTCATGGCAGCACGAAACGAATACCCTTCTGAGTTAGCCCCAATCTTTACAAAATACATGGAAACAGAACACCACCTTTCCCCAGAATTGATTGCGTCGGCCCGCGCATACGGACAGGCACTCAACTATGCAGCTTTTAAGGCAGCAGAAACAGAAAAAAATAAGGATGAAGCAGACCGTAAAAAAGGTAAAGTGCTTAAAGAACGTCCGTTGAGCGAATATAAGAATCGTATACTGGTCCAGTTCGAGAGTACAATATTAAGTGCCTCATCTACAACGGCTTTACTTTCACAAATGAGTATTATTGTGGGCCGCCTGACTGGCCGCGAATTGTATAGTGATGCTGAATTCTTTATGGAAACAGCAGCTGGTTGGCCAAAGGAGAAATTACCATTGGCAATAGAACTCATTACTGCCTTTATGCGCCTACGCTCAATCAGGCTCAAAGATGCGCCGGACGATAACGTACCGGGACAAGACTCAACCGAGAGCGAATCAAACGCCAACGAACTCTCTATAGATAACCCGGCTAATGACCCGCTGCCTGCTTAAAATCAACAACTTTTCAAACGTCTTAATACAAACAACCAATGAAAATCAAATCCATTACCGTTACGCTTCTGGCCCCCATGTCTGACCATGCCGCCAACCGGGGCGAAAAACTGCTGGGGAACGCATCGTCCATCAAACGCCGACCCGACGGCCGGGTTTACATCTCCGGTCAGATGCAACGTCACGCGCTATTCAGTGCCATTGACCGCCTGAATGAAGATCATCCTGCCCGAAACGGGACCTACGTGGCTAACGGAGACGGACCTTCAACCGATGTAGCCAAAGACCTTCGTAGTGATTTAGGTGGCTATCTCGACACCAATAAAGACGACTATTCGGGTCGTCGGACTGCTCCTGCAACCGCTACTCCCGGAGTAGCACAGACCACCAGCCAGATTGGCCGGGACTTATTAGTCCGGCTTCGGATGGACGAGAGTAAAGATTCGGGGCGCAAACAGGCATTGGCCACGAACGAATTCAGTCAGAATGACCTCATGCAGATGAGTTTTCACCTTGACGTTGGCGCGGTTGGCGTGACCAAGCAATATGAATACAAGAACGAAGCCCATGTCGCTACCACCTATAAAAACCACTTGGCGGGTCAAAATGGTGAACACAGCCGCCGTGTCCGGTTGTTTCTGGATGCGACCCGCTCCATAACCGATTATGCTAATCAAGCCCGCAATGCGACCACCGCCGAGCCGCAACAGGTACTTATCGTGCTGGACACGAAGATGAGCCGGAAAGCCGTTCGCTACTTCGCACCTGGCACCAACGCCACCGAAAAAGCGCGTATTCTGGCTGAACTCGACAATCGGGAAGCCCTCTATTTTGTTGGTGACGATACCAACCCGGATACGCTCAGCGTAGATGAGGCTTATCAACAGGCATTAGCTGCAATGGACGCGAACGAATTGTACACCCCCATCGTCTGAGCATACGATGGAGCCATTAGCCAAGCCCTCCGGCATTACGCTCAGGGATCACCGTCAGCACGTTTATGACGAA
Organism: Larkinella sp.; assembly: GCF_965227735.1. Taxonomy (NCBI): domain Bacteria; kingdom Pseudomonadati; phylum Bacteroidota; class Cytophagia; order Cytophagales; family Spirosomataceae; genus Larkinella; species Larkinella sp. The sequence goes on from NZ_OZ245776.1 coordinate 4,165,292, forward strand.
GCACTGGCCCTGCTCGACGCGCATCCGTTCTGGGAAGAGAAATACAAAGCCCTGACCGGTGATGACCTGCGCTATCGGCTCCGGCGTGTAGCCTGGTGGCACGATGCTGGCAAAGCGCATCCTATATGGAACGATGCTTGCCAATTCGACTACAACCTGTATCGGTCGTGGCGGCAACAGCAAGGGATGCTCGCTCAAGAATCAGACCCAATGCGAAATGCGGCTGACTTTAGAAAATATGAAGCGGCCATGCGGAAAGCGAAGAAGAATAGCAGCCCACGTTTGATGCAGGCTCACCTGCGCCATGAGTTTGACTCACTGGCGCAGGCACTCAAACAACTCAAAGGCGATAACGCACTTACGCTGGCCGAACAGGTTGCTATTGCCGCTCACCACGGTAAGTTGAATCACCGGCATGTTGATCGCTGGCGAAATGACGGGAAAGTACCCCAAGGTGACGAAGTGGGGCCGTATTGGTCTCTGTGGGAGAATTTTAACAACAGGTCAGATCTGATTGGTAGTGGTGGAAAAAGTTTACGCAGCAAAGACGACTGGAAAATACGGGTACTTGAACGGTATCGCGTAGCCGCTCTCCGTTCGCTGTTGCAATTAGCCGATACTCGCGCCAGTCGGAGGGAAAGCGGAGGAAAAGTGCCGGATCTGGAGCCGTTCCACTACCATTTTCCCGACCACTGGGCTAAGCGAGATGTGCAGGAAGCCGTACTGACCGGAGCCGATCAGCCCGTTTGTATTCTCCGAGCCAAAACGGGTTCAGGTAAAACCGACGCGGCTTTATTGTGGGCAAAATATCAGGTTACCCAAAATCGCGCTGATCGGTTAGTCATTGCGATGCCGACCCGATTTACCTCCAATGCGCTAGCCATTAGCGTCGATAAAAATGTGAGTTCAACGGGCTTGTACCATTCAAGTGCCTGGTATACTCGTTACGGAGACGTTTCAGAAAAGGATCGCGACGACGCAAAGGAGTTGCACAAACTGGCGCGTGGGCTGGCAACCCCCGTAACCGTTTGTACCATAGACCACTTGCTGCTTTGCCTGACAGGAACCAAAGAAGATCAACACACAAGTTTCTTTTTCCTGGCCAACAGTGCTGTTGTATTTGATGAAGCAGATTTTTACGACCCTTTTGTTCAAGGAAATTTGATTGTCCTACTCAATACGTTGCGGTTATTGAAAGTACCGGTGCTGATTATGAGTGCTACCGTGCCGGATTCGCTACGGGTACGCTACAAAATCCCGGACGAGATCATCAATGTGAAGGCAGGCGAACGAGTCGCAAAATGTCCGATTGTCTGGCGCGGAGCCGCTGAATGCCCGGAAGACGTGGAGGATATTTTAAACGACATGGTTAAGCGCGGCACTGGTATCGTGTACGCCAATACCGTCGACCGGGCGTATGCCTATTATCAGTGGTTTGCTGCCAAGCATAAAAACGGCGGCCCTAAGCCGGTGCTGTATCACAGTCGCTACACCGAGCCGGACAAAAAAGCGATTGAAGAGCAGTTAATCAAGATGCTGGGGAAAGATGCCTGGACCGAATATGAAAACGCTTCTGGCATTGCTATTCTGACCCAAATTGGCGAGATGTCGATCAATATCAGTGCACCAATTATGTTGTCAGATGCGTGTCCGTGGGATCGGTTAGCCCAGCGGGCGGGCCGTTTAGACCGCTTCGGCCTTGACCCAACTGGTGGCTTGCTTTACGTGGTTGAGCCGTACCGCGATGGTGTGTCATACCCGGCTCCTTATGGTGAACTACCCAAAGGGGGTAGCGGATGGATACCGGCGGATGCCTTCACCCAAACGGTGCAGGAGTTATCGGAAGAATTTAATGAAACACCTACACCGGTATCGTCCACTGAGTTTGTAGAGCGGGTCAACAATCTGTATAAAGAACAACCTGATTTTACCTCGAAGATTGAGCAGAATTGCGATCGGCTAAAAGACCTGATGAAGCTCAACTGGATGATCGTACCAGACCAGTATGCTGATGAAGATCAGGTTACAGTATTTGGCCAATGGAAAAGCCGGGATATTCCCCCTCAAAAAACTGTGTTTATTGTCCCGCCCGGTTCTGATGCAGACCAAGGTGATGAAAATGTCTATGTTTTTAAAAATTGGGACGCGTTCCGGGGATATGAGTTAGAGTTTGGTATTAGTTGCCCGGATTATCTGGAACGAATGGGAAACGAGCGGAAACAACTCTATTCTCTTTGTTTTCGGGTAGGCGATGACAAAGGCAAAAAAGACATTCATAAAATTCTAATACTTGTCGATGGCATTTACACTCCTAAAATAGGCTTAGCTCTATTAGGGAAAGGCGAAAAGACAGACCGGGCAAAAGGTATAATCCACGATTGATAATGGCAACACTTACCAAACTCCGCATTGGCGGGATGCTTGTAGGTTACTATCGGCTCTGTCCGCGAAAGGCGTGGCTGTCGATGCGGGGTATCTGGATGGAGCAGGAGAATGACACTGTCGAGTTGGGGCGGTTATTGGATGAGCACAGCTATGACCGCTCGGAAAAACACCTCACGGTAGATGCCGAAGCACCGGATGGGACAGCATTAGTTGGCAAGATCGACCGCGCTAATCTCAAAAACGGGGTATTGCATGAAACCAAGAAAAGCCGTTCCTGCGAGGATGCCCACCTGTGGCAGGTTCGGTTTTACCTTTGGCTATTGGCCCGAAATGGCGTTACCAGATCGGATGGATCGCCCTTTCTGGGGCAGTTAGACTACCCATTGCTTCGTCGGACTGAGTCGGTTACGCTTGAACCTGAACACATTGATATGTTGGCCATGACTGTTGCGGCCATTCGGGAACTGGGCACCACCGAAATGCCACCCGCCCGACTATCGAAACGAACGTTTTGCGCCAAATGCGCTTTTGAAGAATTGTGTTACGGATGACCGTACTGATACGCATCACATTGCCTCTCTACATCACTTCCTTGCATGAAACGACCACACTATTTGTTTTCCAATGGCCGATTACGTCGGCAGCATAATACGCTCTCGCTTGAACGCGCCCCCGGCGACCGTATGCCCGATGATGACCCAACCGATGAGGGTTTACCGTCAGTTGAGCCTGATGGGCGTAAACATCCGTTTCCGGTCGAGACGGTCGATAGTTTGTATATCTTCGGTGAGGTCGATATTAACACTAAACTGATTACATTCTTGGGCCAGCAGGGAGTGCCGACATTTTTCTTCGACTACTATGGTTATTATACCGCTACGCTTTATCCTCGTGAAGCCCAACTATCCGGGCGGTTGCACATCGAGCAGGCCCGTCACTACCTCAGCCCCAAACGACGGCTGGTCCTGGCACGAGCGTTTGTGGAAGCGGCTCTATTTAACATCGAGCGAGTTATCAAATATTATCAGCCCCGGTTAACAGGCGATGCCAAATTGGCGGTACAGGCTACACTGACCGATTTGGTTCGCGACCGGGAGGCTTTACCTTTAACAACTGACATTCTAACGTTGATGGCCGTTGAAGGGCGTATTCGGGATCGATACTATCGGCTTTGGTCGTATTTTCTAGGCTCCGACGTAACGATCCGGTTTCCATTTACCAAACGGGAACGAAGGCCGCCATCGAACGAATTAAACGCCCTGATTTCGTTCGGAAATTCGCTTTGTTATACGACTGTACTGCGGCAAATTTACCGAACCGCTCTTGACCCGACCATCGCTTTCCTGCACGAACCCGGTGACCGGCGATTTTCACTTTCGCTTGATCTCGCCGAGGTATTCAAACCTTTGCTGGTAGATCGAATGATTTTTAGATTGCTAAAAACGGGAGAAATCAATCCAAAGCATTTTGAAAAACACCTGGGGGGGTGTTATCTAACCGAGGTAGGACGAAAAATTGTGGTTGCTCACTGGGATGAACGACTGAGTCAGACTGTACAGCACCGGACGTTGAATAAAAAAGTGTCTTACGAGCGTCTAATTCGTTTCGAATGTTACAAATTAGTTCGGCATCTGTGCGATCCTGTCAGCGAACCCTATCAGGGATTACATATGTGGTGGTAACCATTAAACGTTCTTTGACATCATGCCTTACATTATTGCCGTATATGACGTAGGACAGAAACGCGTTGGTAAAATGTTAAAACTGTTTCGACGCTACCTGATCTGGGTACAGAATTCAGTATTCGAAGGGGATTTAACGGCTGCTCAGGTGAAGCAATTACAGCAAGAAGCTGAAGCCTTAATGGATGAAAATGACGGAGTTGTTTTTTATCAGCTTCGCGATGAACGCTATCGGGAACGAATTGTGGTTGGCATGGACAAAGCTGAGCGGAGCCGGTTTCTCTAAAGTCGTCGGCCTATCGGATTATTAGCAAGATTGACGTCATATGGCCATCGTTCATTAAGCAATTCCTTTTAATTTTAACAGAGTGCCGTTTTTTTTTAGTCGTCAGCCTGCGGGAGTATTTACACGACCGGAGGCTGACGACTTTTTTGTATAATTTTACTTTTAAAATCCTGCTACATCGGCTTGAAATTGCGTTTTTCTTCGCAATTTCACCGGGTATCAATCGCACCTTCGGGTATTGAAATAAGGTGGGCGAATTGCTGTATGCCGGTAACGAACGGTGTATCAATCGCACCTTCGGGTATTGAAATGTAAGGATGTGATTGTAAACTCACTCAAAGCCCCGGTTGTATCAATCGCACCTTCGGGTATTGAAATTTACCCTTTGCGTTCCGCTTACCCATCCTGACCCGAAGTATCAATCGCACCTTCGGGTATTGAAATCATTTAATCGGCTGGCAGCACTGAAAAAGCGCAAAAAGTATCAATCGCACCTTCGGGTATTGAAATATATTGGCGGGGGCGCTGGTGTTGGCCCACAAGGCCCGTATCAATCGCACCTTCGGGTATTGAAATAAAGCCGTTCGATTCGCAGGAACTGCGTTATATCACGTATCAATCGCACCTTCGGGTATTGAAATATTGGCGTAGCGATCCTGAAAAAGTACCGCGGCATCGGTATCAATCGCACCTTCGGGTATTGAAATAATTGGCAATGCAAGCCAAAATATTTCAGGATCACTGGGTATCAATCGCACCTTCGGGTATTGAAATAAGGAGGTTATTACAGAAGCTGAACACAACCGCCGAATGTATCAATCGCACCTTCGGGTATTGAAATTTTCCGTTTCGAAGTACAATAAATTTTCGGACTGTGTATCAATCGCACCTTCGGGTATTGAAATTGGCGGTCAGGGCTTGAGGGGAGAAAATTCGAGTCAGTATCAATCGCACCTTCGGGTATTGAAATTCGATCGTCTACAAACAGGAACGCATCGGCCTGATGCAGGTATCAATCGCACCTTCGGGTATTGAAATTTTCCGTCCAGTGCTCCGCCGGTTAGCTTGATGTTCGTATCAATCGCACCTTCGGGTATTGAAATGAAGGTTCCCGCGCTGATCTGGTAAGGATCGCGGGTATCAATCGCACCTTCGGGTATTGAAATAGTGTCACGGCAGACCACGCGGTCGGGATTTCGATGTATCAATCGCACCTTCGGGTATTGAAATAACATCCTGACGGGATTCAATCTGTCGCTTCAACTCCGTATCAATCGCACCTTCGGGTATTGAAATGGCGTAGTCTCCAAGACGACGACTTCTAACCCCTGGGGTATCAATCGCACCTTCGGGTATTGAAATGCGAGCCGCTACGATGTTTTCCACCCCGAACTCTTTGGTATCAATCGCACCTTCGGGTATTGAAATTAGTTGCAAGCCGGTAGCCGTGAAACCCGGCCAGCGAGTATCAATCGCACCTTCGGGTATTGAAATTTGTCATAGAGTTCTTCCCAGAAATTCCCTTCCGGCAGTATCAATCGCACCTTCGGGTATTGAAATACAGGGGAGCAATCAGGGCCTGCGTTGCGCAGGACAGGTATCAATCGCACCTTCGGGTATTGAAATCAATTACCTGCGGGACACCCGGCGTCTTTACAGCGTGCGTATCAATCGCACCTTCGGGTATTGAAATATACCCAACTTCATACGCAATCCGCCGGGCGACTTCGGGTATCAATCGCACCTTCGGGTATTGAAATATCGGTGGTTCGTTACCTCCCGGTTTCGACCAAATTGTATCAATCGCACCTTCGGGTATTGAAATCACTGGGCGCGGGACGCATTACCAATGTCATCATCGTATCAATCGCACCTTCGGGTATTGAAATAACGTAAGCCGTGAAGCCCTCCCATGTGGCGAACATCGTATCAATCGCACCTTCGGGTATTGAAATTGGGGAATAGCGCAGCAACGGTCGTTCAGAACTTTCTGTATCAATCGCACCTTCGGGTATTGAAATGCGTATTAACAGCTTCTATCCAATATCCAGAGGTGGTATCAATCGCACCTTCGGGTATTGAAATGAACCGGGAACGGTGTAATGTTTTTGGTTACTCGCTCAGTATCAATCGCACCTTCGGGTATTGAAATTCAAAGCCATAGCAGTAACTTCTAAAAATATGGCACGTATCAATCGCACCTTCGGGTATTGAAATCATTAATGGCCATTGCGGCACAGATAACCGATTGGGCAAGTATCAATCGCACCTTCGGGTATTGAAATGTAGATGGCAGCGTAGCAAAGTTTGCAATACGCGCGATGTATCAATCGCACCTTCGGGTATTGAAATCAGCAGGCGGTCGACCCGTTCGCTGTAGGTTCCTCCGCGTATCAATCGCACCTTCGGGTATTGAAATTGGTTCAAAAGAACGAAACAGAATGAGTGTCACGATGCGTATCAATCGCACCTTCGGGTATTGAAATTTGAAGTGTTTGGCGACCCTAAGATTTACTCGAACGTCAGCGTATCAATCGCACCTTCGGGTATTGAAATGTGAAGGTAGCCACCGAAGACGTGCAGCTTAAACGCGTATCAATCGCACCTTCGGGTATTGAAATTTCCAGATGTACTTGAATAAGTTTTTTAGGTGATCCCAGTATCAATCGCACCTTCGGGTATTGAAATGTAACCGCCGGGTGGAAGTTTTTGGAGAAAATCACTGTATCAATCGCACCTTCGGGTATTGAAATTCAATATCATACATTTCACGTCCGCCAAACGATACAGAAGTATCAATCGCACCTTCGGGTATTGAAATTGGGTGCTGGCCTGATTGATGAGTGCTAGACCCAACTCGTATCAATCGCACCTTCGGGTATTGAAATTTGATGATCGAGAGTTGACCGGAGGAGAACAGACGCCGTATCAATCGCACCTTCGGGTATTGAAATCAGCAGGCGGTCGACCCGTTCGCTGTAGGTTCCTCCGCGTATCAATCGCACCTTCGGGTATTGAAATTGGTTCAAAAGAACGAAACAGAATGAGTGTCACGATGCGTATCAATCGCACCTTCGGGTATTGAAATTTGAAGTGTTTGGCGACCCTAAGATTTACTCGAACGTCAGCGTATCAATCGCACCTTCGGGTATTGAAATGTGAAGGTAGCCACCGAAGACGTGCAGCTTAAACGCGTATCAATCGCACCTTCGGGTATTGAAATTTCCAGATGTACTTGAATAAGTTTTTTAGGTGATCCCAGTATCAATCGCACCTTCGGGTATTGAAATGTAACCGCCGGGTGGAAGTTTTTGGAGAAAATCACTGTATCAATCGCACCTTCGGGTATTGAAATTCAATATCATACATTTCACGTCCGCCAAACGATACAGAAGTATCAATCGCACCTTCGGGTATTGAAATTGGGTGCTGGCCTGATTGATGAGTGCTAGACCCAACTCGTATCAATCGCACCTTCGGGTATTGAAATTTGATGATCGAGAGTTGACCGGAGGAGAACAGACGCCGTATCAATCGCACCTTCGGGTATTGAAATGAGTTGCTTTTTGGCGATCACCAGCACGTCGAAGTAGTATCAATCGCACCTTCGGGTATTGAAATGATTTGTCAACGAGTGTTTCCAGGAAGAACCACGCCTGTATCAATCGCACCTTCGGGTATTGAAATTTTCGGATTCAGTTCAGCATGGGTCGGGACTCGGGGTATCAATCGCACCTTCGGGTATTGAAATAAGAGTTTTGAGAGGAAATAAATAAGCAGACAAGCTAGTATCAATCGCACCTTCGGGTATTGAAATTACCTCCCCCCAGATCAGGGCCGAGGGTGGACTTTGGGTATCAATCGCACCTTCGGGTATTGAAATGGTTTCGTTGGTGGTTGTATTTCGCCAGGGCATGAGTATCAATCGCACCTTCGGGTATTGAAATAGCAGATCGACACGGATAGCCCGCACCCGTACCAGCTGTATCAATCGCACCTTCGGGTATTGAAATTCGACCATGCTGGGAATACCTTCGATGTCAACCTTTGTATCAATCGCACCTTCGGGTATTGAAATCGTCGCCGGTCAAGCCCTCCTTCAACTGCTTTTCCAGTATCAATCGCACCTTCGGGTATTGAAATTACCTTCAATCGCATCCAGCCGTTCAACGTCGATGCGTATCAATCGCACCTTCGGGTATTGAAATTTCCATCCTGACGCTTATATACCGCACCGGGCATATGTATCAATCGCACCTTCGGGTATTGAAATAGTACATCCGGTTTGTGCGGGCTGACAACAAATGCGGTATCAATCGCACCTTCGGGTATTGAAATTAAAAGGCGAATTGGGCATCGAAACACTGATTCCGGTAGTATCAATCGCACCTTCGGGTATTGAAATATGCTGTCCGATAAGGTGCGGGAGGTGAGCGAGTCGCAGTATCAATCGCACCTTCGGGTATTGAAATGGAACTGATTAAATCGTGTGAATGGGTCTTTACCTCGTATCAATCGCACCTTCGGGTATTGAAATGTGCCGCTCCGACCTCAACGGTCAAAGTCACGGAAACGTATCAATCGCACCTTCGGGTATTGAAATAACGTGGGCTTTCTGGCGTCGGGCATCGTTGTTCAGGGTATCAATCGCACCTTCGGGTATTGAAATATGTGATAGACCTGAAGGCCGCGCCTGGAGGCTTCCTGTATCAATCGCACCTTCGGGTATTGAAATTTGCGGAACTGTTGTAGGGCGTGGCCAGCGCAAACCCGTATCAATCGCACCTTCGGGTATTGAAATGTATTCCCCGATACCAGGGTCATCGGCATCCAGTCGCTGGTATCAATCGCACCTTCGGGTATTGAAATAAGGTTCCGAAACCGGCTAACGAAAAAGCGGCAGGAAGTATCAATCGCACCTTCGGGTATTGAAATGACCCGGCCGCTTTCAGTTCGGTGGCCAGCCCCCGGGTATCAATCGCACCTTCGGGTATTGAAATTTAGAATTCCCTTCATCACCTTCTCCATGAATTCCTTGTGTATCAATCGCACCTTCGGGTATTGAAATCTGTTTGCGGGAAGTTAATGTAGTCAACCCCTTCGGGTATCAATCGCACCTTCGGGTATTGAAATGGAAACGAACGTCTTCTACGCCAATGATGGACGTGAGTATCAATCGCACCTTCGGGTATTGAAATTTCAGATTTACATTGGTAATTGCATTTCGGTAATTGTATCAATCGCACCTTCGGGTATTGAAATTACTACACCATTCGGGGCTTGAATGTACCGGAAATTAGTATCAATCGCACCTTCGGGTATTGAAATTCGATCTTCGCGCGGGGTAGCCAGTTTCTAACGAACGTATCAATCGCACCTTCGGGTATTGAAATCCGGGCAACTATCGATCTACGCGAAAAGCGTCACCAAGTATCAATCGCACCTTCGGGTATTGAAATGTGTCTGTGCACTGGCGTCTGCGCCTGAAAGAGCCACAAGTATCAATCGCACCTTCGGGTATTGAAATCATACTCGAATGTTGATTTACCACTTGCCGGGTCGCGTATCAATCGCACCTTCGGGTATTGAAATAAAACAAGGGGGCAACGTCAGCGGAAATCACCAAGAGTATCAATCGCACCTTCGGGTATTGAAATTCTCTGTACGCGCTGGATTACGGCTATTCGGAAGACGTATCAATCGCACCTTCGGGTATTGAAATACGAAAACCGATGCAGATTGTTGCGGCTTCACGGGTATCAATCGCACCTTCGGGTATTGAAATGCGAGTCATTGTCGGTTTTGTGGAACCTGACGAGCTGGGTATCAATCGCACCTTCGGGTATTGAAATGAGGCCAGTGGGAAGGCTGGCAGGTGACGCACTACCCGTATCAATCGCACCTTCGGGTATTGAAATGTAGTCCCAAAGACTGGGACTGTGGCGACTGGCCGTATCAATCGCACCTTCGGGTATTGAAATGACGAGAAAATATTAATTGCTCCCTCGGTAAGGGGGTATCAATCGCACCTTCGGGTATTGAAATGTATAGACAATCAGCCGGAACCAGTCCAGGCAAACCGGTATCAATCGCACCTTCGGGTATTGAAATGAGTATAAGTCATTCATGAGCATTACGGATGACGTCAGTATCAATCGCACCTTCGGGTATTGAAATAGAACGTTGGCATCTTACTGAGCGATGGAAAAGATTTGTATCAATCGCACCTTCGGGTATTGAAATTGATGTGCTGGTGAATGCCTGCTATTTCGCCCAGGTATCAATCGCACCTTCGGGTATTGAAATCTGAAAAGTGGCAAGGTGTACCCGCTGTACGTCTGGGTATCAATCGCACCTTCGGGTATTGAAATTTGAGTACATCGAGGTAGTACGGAATTTGGGGGAGCCAGTATCAATCGCACCTTCGGGTATTGAAATGCGACGGCGAACACGGCAGCGATCAGGTCGGTCATGGCGGTATCAATCGCACCTTCGGGTATTGAAATGTTTTGCAGACATGCGGTTCCTTGATGACAAAGGCGTATCAATCGCACCTTCGGGTATTGAAATTAAAATGCTAATTCGCGCTTGCGCTCAGATGCTTTTAGTATCAATCGCACCTTCGGGTATTGAAATGAACACGGGCCACCGGAACACGGGCGACCAGAACAGTATCAATCGCACCTTCGGGTATTGAAATAAAAAAATGAATACGAATAAACTAATGGTTTCAAGTATCAATCGCACCTTCGGGTATTGAAATAAGGGGCAAGCGGGCAGATTGCACTGGAACTAACGCTGGTATCAATCGCACCTTCGGGTATTGAAATTTGTATGAGCGTTGTTACAAGGAAATCCATAAGGCCGTATCAATCGCACCTTCGGGTATTGAAATTTGATGGATGTGCTCAAATGCTTTCCTACTGGCCTAAGTATCAATCGCACCTTCGGGTATTGAAATTGATATGGAAAAGCATTATTGGCATTTGTTTGATGGCGTATCAATCGCACCTTCGGGTATTGAAATAAGAAATGACGGTCTTTCTCGGCGATCAATCCTCCGCCAGTATCAATCGCACCTTCGGGTATTGAAATATGAAAAACTTAGTAGACTTCAAACGCGCCATTAAGTATCAATCGCACCTTCGGGTATTGAAATATTCGAGTGCTGGATATGGACAACTTCGATCAAGCCGGTATCAATCGCACCTTCGGGTATTGAAATTTTTCATTCAAGTATATTTTTAAAAGTGATTAATCAGTATCAATCGCACCTTCGGGTATTGAAATCGGTCGCTGGCAACTGGACGCCCACGCCCATTGGAAGTATCAATCGCACCTTCGGGTATTGAAATGTAATTGTCCAGTGCTTTACGCACGGCCCGGAGCGGTATCAATCGCACCTTCGGGTATTGAAATTCTGCTTCGTCAGTTTGCGCATTTTTACCCAGTCCGGTATCAATCGCACCTTCGGGTATTGAAATATCCGTATGCCGTGAGGACACTGCGGGATGCGTTCGTATCAATCGCACCTTCGGGTATTGAAATTTGGTAAACAACCCGTTTTATATAGTATAGTCCGCATGTATCAATCGCACCTTCGGGTATTGAAATAAGCCCTAACCCGCGCCGGGTGGGTCTGTCAAGCCATCGTATCAATCGCACCTTCGGGTATTGAAATTAAAACGCTGCGGGTCTGTTTGGCGGAGGATTGATCGTATCAATCGCACCTTCGGGTATTGAAATGGCGTTGAGGAATCGCATGTTTTTGACGCACCAGCGTAGTATCAATCGCACCTTCGGGTATTGAAATGATGGCTTCCAGCGACTTGCGCTGTTTACCCAAGTAGTATCAATCGCACCTTCGGGTATTGAAATGCGTAGCATGGCTTTGTCGTTGCCTTCCAGCAGCAGCGGTATCAATCGCACCTTCGGGTATTGAAATAAGTACTGCCAGAAAAACCCGAACGCTTTAGCTACGTATCAATCGCACCTTCGGGTATTGAAATATGCAAACGTATTCGATCCTGACGCGTTCGCTTGGGCGTGTATCAATCGCACCTTCGGGTATTGAAATAAAGTGACGGCACAACGGATATTTACAACCCCGGGTATCAATCGCACCTTCGGGTATTGAAATGCGTAAAAACCGGGCGTAACCCCCTCAATTTTCACTCGTATCAATCGCACCTTCGGGTATTGAAATAGGCTATTCTGGCAAAATACGGACAGGACGGCCTTGTATCAATCGCACCTTCGGGTATTGAAATATTTTCTGTACTATTGCGGTTTGTGCAAAACCGTAAAGTATCAATCGCACCTTCGGGTATTGAAATCGTAAGACCCCGAAATCCAAACAGCTTCATGAATTTTGAGTATCAATCGCACCTTCGGGTATTGAAATTAGCAATCCTGCATCATGCTATCGATTTCTTCCAGCAGGTATCAATCGCACCTTCGGGTATTGAAATATAGTGAGCAGGGCGCTGGGAATTGTGCCGTAAAGGTATCAATCGCACCTTCGGGTATTGAAATAGGGTGTAAGCCACGACAAAGCCTTGAACGACGCGCGTATCAATCGCACCTTCGGGTATTGAAATGTCTGCGTTTTCGAGCGGAACATCCAGCATCGCCGACGTATCAATCGCACCTTCGGGTATTGAAATTGTTTTGTCCGGATGATTTTGTACTTCTGCTCAGGAGGTATCAATCGCACCTTCGGGTATTGAAATCTGCTGGCGGCTTATGAAGTCACACCCGATCCGGACGTATCAATCGCACCTTCGGGTATTGAAATATTGTCGGCCCGGGTTGCCAGATGAGCGTGGCTGTGTGTATCAATCGCACCTTCGGGTATTGAAATGGGGATTTGCTCGATATTCTCATCACTTACGTTCGGTATCAATCGCACCTTCGGGTATTGAAATCGTTTACAATTCCTATGGATGGGCAGTTGAGATCATCCGTATCAATCGCACCTTCGGGTATTGAAATTTAACGCAGTTGGAGAAGCTAACCCTTCTCTGCAATCGTATCAATCGCACCTTCGGGTATTGAAATGGATTTTGAGAACGGGCCGACCGGCGCTTTTCCAGTATCAATCGCACCTTCGGGTATTGAAATAACAGCCCACAAATGCAGGCGATGCTCGAACGGGTCTGGTATCAATCGCACCTTCGGGTATTGAAATGATTACGAAGCCCTAAACGACTTCATTCAATATTTTGTATCAATCGCACCTTCAGGTATTGAAATCTTCCGGGTTCCCTTGTAACGTCCTGTAATTTCGGGTGGTATCAATCGCACCTTCGGGTATTGAAATATAAAGCGGAGTCTATGGCAAAGTTTACGGAGGTTTGTATCAATCGCACCTTCGGGTATTGAAATGCAGCACCAACGACGGACTGGAAACCTACCACCGGTAAGGTATCAATCGCACCTTTGGGTATTGAAATGCGTTGTTGCTGAGCCATTGGGAGGCCAGCTGGGGCGGTATCAATCGCACCTTCGGGTATTGAAATGTGGTTATCCCGGCCGGAATCGATTGTAAGGAGCAGGGCGTATCAATCGCACCTTCGGGTATTGAAATCCGACATTCCGGCCACGCTGTCCGACTGGCAGAAGGTATCAATCGCACCTTCGGGTATTGAAATGTAACGGCTTCGTAAAATTCTACCTTAGGCTTAGCCGTATCAATCGCACCTTCGGGTATTGAAATCACAAAGAATGGGAGTTCTGGCTGTGGGTTTCGTCCTGTATCAATCGCACCTTCGGGTATTAAAATGTAAAAGTGCTGACAGTTCCGCCAGCGCCTGAAAAAAGTATCAATCGCACCTTCGGGTATTGAAATTACAGCCGGGCGATGACCCCGCCTTTGACGTCCAATTGTATCAATCGCACCTTCGGGTATTGAAATGTGGATGATGCAGCGGTTTGTGATGTAAGGCACCAGCAAGTATCAATCGCACCTTCGGGTATTGAAATAGAGGAACTCCTGTTTGATCACGTTCGCGCCCTGCGAGTATCAATCGCACCTTCGGGTATTGAAATTGGCTTTTCTCTGTTTATGAAAACGGTCAACCGGATCGTATCAATCGCACCTTCGGGTATTGAAATGCGCAACACCTCGGTACTGTCGACGGCTTCGGGGAACGTATCAATCGCACCTTCGGGTATTGAAATGTGCAAAGGGGTTGGCTTACATGATTTACACTTATTTGGTATCAATCGCACCTTCGGGTATTGAAATTAGTAAAAGGCCAGGCCCAATTCGGCGGCAATCGTTGTATCAATCGCACCTTCGGGTATTGAAATGGGGCGTTCAGGGCGGTGTAACGACCCCTACCCCTCGTATCAATCGCACCTTCGGGTATTGAAATATAAACTTCTTCTGATCGGTCTGGCTCCCCTTCAAAAGTATCAATCGCACCTTCGGGTATTGAAATTGATTTTGCCGCTTCGTTCCATGCGTAGCAATGTCCGTATCAATCGCACCTTCGGGTATTGAAATGCGTCTTATTATATATTCCGGCAATTGCAGGCGAGTGTGGATAAATGAGACAAGACCCTTAGTCTGGCAGTGACCGTGAGCGTGCATTACTCATGAGCGCAGTCAACGATGGCTAATACGCGCTTATTCGTAGTCGTTTGGGGCTTAACCGTTACCTTATTAATTCGCCAGTAAGCAGGCCAGGGTTTTACCGGTGATGTACCAGACGTCACTCATTCTACCAACAATATTTTTCGCCTGCTGATCGCATTCCCCGCCCAACCAAAATTTTTGCTGGTTTATTCGCTGATACCGTCCGGTTGTGCCATCGCCGTAACTCTAACTTTACGGAGAACAAAATGAAACTGTTTACCCAATCCCAATACCGACAACTCTTGAAAAATGGTGATCCCATTCTACGGGGTAAAGATCATTTTCCGGTTGTCAAACTTTTTACACCGGACGCTAATGCGACCTGGTTACTTACTGAAATCGATCCATACTCCCCGGATATGGCTTTTGGTTTATGCGATCTCGGTTTGGGCGCACCGGAATTGGATTACATCAATCTATTCGAATTGACCACTTTAGGTGGCTATTTGCGATTGCCGGTGGAACGTGACCGATGGTTTATGGCCACCCATCCAATTAGTGTTTATGCGCAAGCTGCACGGATGGCATAGGCTATCACCGAGGAGTCAACCGCCTTGCAATTAGCGGAGGCTATCTTGAAAGCGGAGTAAATAGCCCCGGTTCAATGCTCCGGCTACCAGTCGGGGCATTTTATCGTCGGAAACCGCGCCGACGTTGTTGGGTCTTTTGCTCCCGTTTTTCGCGGGTCTCTTGCGCCAGCCTTTTAACTTCAGCCTCATCGGCTGGACGGCCTTTTACATTTTGTGGCGGCTTCATTTGCTGGTCACCCGATCCTTGCTGGGTGGTTGTGTTGGGTTCCGTTTGCTGCTGTCGATACGTCTTTATCATGTCAGCCGCCTTATCCTGACTCTGGGAAATATCGGGCCGGGGCTCAGGTGGGGTAGGCTCTCCCAAATACGTTCGTTGTTCCTGAGCGAAGCGGGATTGTAAATCTTTGACCTTTTTTTCGTGCAGTTCTTTGAGCCGGTCTAACTGACCAGCAAATCGGGCTTTATCGTAATGCTCGTTTTGCAGATTTTTAATCGTTGCGTGGTCTGCATAATATTCCTGATTCAGCCGTTCAAGCTCCTTGTCCTGTTGGGCTAAGAGGTCACTATATGACATAGCAGGTGAATTATATAAGTAGTGGAATGGCCCAGAAAAAAAGAGGATGAGCTAATTTTTCATCCAAAAATTTGTACTGAAGTAAACGATCATTAACCCCTATACACCAATGTCTTTTTTTTACGATCACCTCATTTGTAAATCCTTGTTCAACAGGCTCTTTTTAGCCGGACTAACCGAATTTTAAGCTGAATCTGTTCAAAAGTAATTGATCGTTTACATCTGAACAACAGCACGGTTAACCCGCTATGAAACAAGTCATTGCCTACTACCGCGTTTCCACACATCGACAGGGGCGAAGTGGATTGGGGCTGGAAGCTCAGCAATTGACGGTAGCCAGTTATTGTCGGCTTAATGGCTATGACCTGATTGATGAGGTGGTTGAGGTGAAATCAACCCGAAAACAGCAGAATGGCCTTTTTGACGCCCTGGAGCGATGCCGGCAGAACAAAGCAACGTTGATGGTAGCCCGGCTGGATCGATTAGGCCGCGATGTTGAAAAAATTGCCAGACTAGTGAAATCCGACGTCGAAATTGTGGTGACCGATAACCCGCACGCCAATCGGTTTACGATCCATATTTTGGCTGCGGTCGCTGAAGAGCAACGGCAGCGAATTAGTGAAACTACGAAAGACGCTCTGGAAGCCGCCAGAAAACGAGGGATTGTACTGGGCAAATATGGCAAGACGTTGGCCAAACGAAATAAAAAGGCCGCCGAAGAGTTTGCTCACCAGCTTTCTCCTCTGCTCAAGAAACTGGAAAACCGGGGTATTACTACCGTGCGAGCGATTGCTCAGGAACTCAATAAACAAGGCGTCTCGACGTTTCGCGGTGATAGCCAGTGGCATCCCAGCACGGTGTATGCCATTTTGAATCGATTAAAATAAACTGAAACAAAAAATGGTACCCGCTATGATCTCTACCAACAGCCAGGACATCCTGTTTGATGACCTTTCCATCTTAGAAAAATTGATTGGAAAAAAGGAACTGTCCATCACCTCCGCCAATGCCAACTGTGATTGCGTAGGCTATTCAGCACCCGACGATGAAGACATTAATACCCATCAAATCGCCCCAACTGCTGATCCGGCCCATTGACGATCAGCAGTTCTATGTGGTCAATTGCGCCTATCCGAATTCGCTACGAATTCTGAATCGGGCGCAATATGAGATTATTACAGCCATTGATAACCAAAGCACCACATCCGAAATCGGCTATAAACTCGCTATTTCGGCTGATGTTTTGGAAGCGTTTTTCGGATTGCTTACCCAAACCGAGATTATCCGGTTTGACCATTCTTTTAGCCAACCCAAAAAACCAGTTATTTCAGAATCGCTGAATTTCTGGATTCACACCACCAACCGGTGCAATCTAAGCTGTGGCTACTGCTATATATCAACCCTGAATACCACCAACGGCATGCTGGATACCACCAAACAGCAATTGCTGAATAAACTGGTTGAAACCGTCAGGAACAGAAAGCTTAAACACGTGAAGTTCAGATTGGCGGGAGGTGAACCTTTGAGCCAGTTCAAGTCCTGGAAAGCCTTCATTCCCCATGCCCGGAGGACGTTAAACGAATTAGGGTGCGAACTTGAGCTTTCCTTTATTACCAATCTGACCATTTTAACGGATGAGATGCTGACGTTTTCCAAAGAGCATAATATCAGCTATGGAGTTTCGCTGGACGGATTAGCAACGGATCATGATGCGACCCGGAAATTCCGGTCGGGTGCTGGTAGTTTCGACATCGTTGATCGAAATCTGCGCACCTTATTGGATCATCACATACCGGTATCCATTAATACGGTTGTGACCAATACGAATCTGGAAGGCTTACCTGACCTGACCCGCTATCTGATTGATCGGGACGTTGCGTTTCGTTATTCGATTGTGAAAGGTGAAGCCATCGATGGGGAAATGCTGGAAGCCTATTTGTCGGAATCTTATTCGATCATGAAAGACGCCATTCAAACCGGCTGGCGCTTCTCCCAACGGCATCAATTCTGTGATCTTAAACCCAATGCGTTAGGGTTCCAAACCTGTGCATCGGGATTTTCCGGTGGAGCCATCTATGTGGACGGTACGGTTAACTACTGCCACGTTCATTTTGGCGACCAGACTCAGTTGTCCCACAGCCTTTTCAATACCGATCTGGATTTGGTGGATATGATTGAGCAGGGTAGTCATTATGAAGAAATGAAATCAACAGACTGTCAGTCATGCCGGTATAAATCGGTATGCACCAGCGGTTGTCCGGTGTACCGGGTAAATGGGAAAGACCCGCAGTGCAGCCTGTACCACCGGTTTATTCCGCTGATTTACGACTTGCAAGCCCGAGAACGATTGAAATTACTTCGGGATTATACCATACTTTAGACTTGTTTTCCTCTTTTTGAGCAAGGGTGAGTTGGCTTGTCGGTCCTGGTTTCAGTCATCATTTCCGGGCTAGCGTTGCTGGCCACCTTTTATCAATTGTATCTGCAACGGGTGCACAATGAAAAATCCCTGAAACCGTTGGGACAAATTGATTTACCCGATTATAAAAAGCAGGTAGCGGTTCATATTCGGAATAATGGTTTAGGGCCGCTTATTCTTGACCGGCTGACGTTTATCAAGGACGACCAGCAGTACACCAGCATTGATAATTGCCTGGATCTTGATCCGAGGTCGTATATGCGGATGGCAATCAGTGATACCGTAAAACGAGTGGTTCTTCCCAACGCCCATTTGGTCGTTTTCGAAACGCAATTTGAAGACCATGAAGGCGAGATCGAAATCGATCAGGCCCGAATGCAGTTGGCATCTATCACTTTAAAAGTGGAGGGTCGGGATATTTACGATAACAAAATCAAGCTGGAGCGTAGCCTTCACTGGTTTGCCCGATACATGCTGGATAAAGAAGGTTGATTGATAAAATGGGTATATAATCAGCCGTCTGTTTTATTGTTCGTTCATATTCATAGGGTTATCTAGGTTTAGTACATTGCGAATGTCAAGTTTTTTGATCAAAAAACTTGACATTCGTATCGATTTACGCTACACTTGTCAAATGACCAGTATTTCAGATCAGGTAAACCAACAGATTCAGGGGCTGCCCGAAGATACCAGCTTCGGGTATGGTCAGCTTGCCTTGGCTAAACAGGACTATCAGACTGCTGCTAAAGCCCTGGAACGCCTTCAAAAGAAAGGCGTCATTAAAAAACTTTCCAAGGGGATTTTCTACAAACCGAAGAAAACCATTTTTGGAGAGAAGAAGCCCGGCGAAGAGCAGCTCCTAAAACCGTATCTCTACCAAAACGGTAAACGAACGGCTTATATCACGGGTGACTATCTGTATAATCAACTGGGGCTGACAACACAGGTACCAGCGGTGATGAAAATAGCCAGCCGAAACCGGAGAATCTTTGTCAATACGGGCTCTGTCAAAGCAACGGCGGTCAAAAGCTACGTGGAGGTGACCGACGATAATTATCAATTATTAGGGTTTCTGGATGCCATGAAAGACCTCAAACAAATTCCGGATGTCGATATGGGCAATGCTCTTGCTATTTTCAAAGACAGGGTTGGGCAAATAAACCCATTACAACGTCAGGCGATGATTGATTATGCGTTGGCTTATCCGCCACGGGTGAGGGCCTTGCTGGGGGCGGTATTGACGGCTTTGAATCAGCAGCAGGGGACCAAAAAACTTTGGGATAGCCTTAACCCCCTGACAAAATTTGATCTGGGAATTGACAATAACTTGCTGCCGGACGCATCCGATTGGAACATTCAATGAAGCTACATGAAGATCAGGAACTCTTCGCCGATGCGGTCACCATCACCGCTCAGCACATGAATTTGCCTCAGATTTATGTCGAGAAGGATTATTGGGTGACGCTGGCGTTGCAACGCATATTTACGGGACCACTCGCCGAGTGGTCCGTTTTTAAAGGGGGAACCGCATTAGCTAAATGCTTTTCGTTTATCAACCGCTTTTCCGAAGATATCGATCTGGTGCTTCTAAAAGAGCCTGGCCTTTCAGCGAACCAGTTAAAAGAACGCCTAAAACGAATCAGTAATGCCGTCTCTGAATTCCTTCCTGAACTGGAAACACCAGGCATTACCAATAAAAAGGGCATGATCCGAAAAACGGCCCATTCCTATTCGAAAGTGTTCGTGGGTGACTTTGGGCAGGTACGCGACTTAATTATTCTGGAATCCAGTTGGCTAGGCTCATCAGAACCGGTGATAACGGGCCAGGTCAGTTCGTTTATCTATCAAATGATGCAGGCGAGGGGACAAGACGAATTAGCCACTCAGTATGATCTGTTGCCGTTCGAGGTGCAACTTTTGGCACCCACGCGAACACTTTGTGAAAAGATCATGAGCCTGGTCCGGTTTTCCTATACCGAGAGGCCGCTGGTGGATTTACGCAATAAAATACGTCACGTGTATGATCTACATCAACTTCTAAAGCAAGAGGGTATTTCGGCCTTCTTCGATTCCGATGACTTGGATGTGATGTTGCACAAAGTGGGTAAGGATGACGAAATCAGTTTTCGCAACAATAAAGACTGGTTGTATCGGCATCCGGCTGATGCATTACTGTTTTCTGATTTAGACCGTGTTTGGCCGGAATTACGGAGCACCTACCACGGATCGTTCAAAAATCTTGTTTTTGGCGAGTTACCGACTGATGAAGCTGTGTTTCAAACGTTGGGGCGGATCAACGACCGGCTGGCTTTAGTAGCTTGGACTATTAGAAAGGGCAACTTTTAACACGAAAAACTAATTGTAACGCAACACGAAAAACTAGTTTTAATCCGGCAATAAGGATTATAGACTATTGCGGTATCATTATTTAGGCAGAGGCAGGTCATCTTGGCAATCATTATTTCAATCCTGGCGTTGCTGGCGACGTTTTATCAATTGTATCTGCAACGGATGCACAATGAAAAATCCCTGAAACCGTTGGGACAAATTGATTTACCCGATTATAAAAAGCAGGTAGCGGTTCATATTCGGAATAATGGTTTAGGGCCGCTTATTCTTGACCGGCTGACGTTTATCAAGGACGACCAGCAGTACACCAGCATTGATAATTGCCTGGATCTTGATCCGAGGTCGTATATGCGGATGGCAATCAGTGATACCGTAAAACGAGTGGTTCTTCCCAACGCCCATTTGGTCGTTTTCGAAACGCAATTTGAAGACCATGAAGGCGAGATCGAAATCGATCAGGCCCGAATGCAGTTGGCATCTATCACTTTAAAAGTGGAGGGTCGGGATATTTACGATAACAAAGTCACGCTGGAACGTAGCTTTCAGTGGTTTGCCAGATATATTCAGGAAAAGGCCATTGAGAAGGATTTCACTCCCGCAAATAGATAAACTCACATTCAGATTCCTCCGCTGAGGGAATAAATAGGAAATAACGATCAGCTGCTAATCAGAAAAGTAAACTAGTTGTCAATTGTTAGAACCAAAAACTGCAGTCCTGTTCAAGGATTCAAGCCAATAGATAATAGTGAAGTGGAAAAACCATTAAAAGAAGGCTTGTATTATCTTAGTTGCTTATTGCAGTTCTTTGGCCTCGTAGTAGTAATCTGCTGGAGGGCCTCTAAACTAGTAAATACTTTGTTCTTCGGCTTTAGCATTAAATGACTATAGAGTAGCTCTAATTTTTCAATCTCAATCTGCTACTAAACTTAGCCACCACAGTAGAAATAGAAAAGATTACAGAAATTTGAATCGGAAAGTTAGCAAGTAAGACAATGCAGGAATACGGACTGCGTTTATGATTAGAAAGAATCTGTATTGGAGATATCTCGTGAATGATATATTTAGTGTTAATATTTTAGACGAATAATACTAAATTTCACACTAAGGATAGAATTTACACATAAATATATATTATCATTTTCATATAATTAAATAGTTGCAATGGAATTGACCTCTTTTTTGATTTGTTAATAAGTCTCTCGGATCACTAATTCCACCAAAGCTACCAAAAGTATTGTACTCATAATTTAAAAGAGCTGAAAAATGGGCATTCTAGATAAATTACTCCCCAAATTATCAAAAACCGAAAAACAGGAAGTCACCAATGAACGCTTAAGAGCTGAGATATTAGAATGTTTTGACTTCTCAATTAAGAAGAAAAGGGTAGGCAATATTGCTATTTTTGATATGCACTACATTATTATCATGAGCCCAGAAGCTTTTCAAGAAATCTTTCAAACATTACCTTACGTCGTGAAAGTTGTAATAAACGACTTTTATAAAAGACTGAAAAAAATTAAAAAGTCCAGTGAAATAGGTTCAGTTTCTAGCAACTGGGTCTTTCAATTTGCGCCAGGTAAAGAGTTTAACGGTGAAAAAGTAGATTCATTAATCATCATGGGAGCGCCTACTGGTTACAATATGAATGAGAATCAAAATAATGGCCAGGCAAAAATTAAAGTAACTATCAAATCTAAGAAAACGACCGAGTTTGAACGATTAGACCTAAATCAGGATGCATTTAAGGGGATTGATTTTAGAGCGACAGGGGTATTCGCGGTTAAATTCAATCCCGAATTAGAGTGGGGAGAAACATCTACTCTAACACGTTCCAAAGGAGCTACACTGGCTAACATAGAATGGTATTTAGGGGATCAGAACAAAGAGGGAGCCTATGCGATGAAGGTTAGTGAGATAGTAATTGCCCGTGATACGGATCAAGATAAAAGTATTCATAGAGGAAAGCCCAACTATCTACTTCTAGATTCGAAGTGGATATCAGATATACATGCGCGTATACGTTTTCAAGAGGCTAATCGCCAGTTTCAAATTGCTTCGTTTAGCAGAAATGAAACTCGTGTAAATGAGCAACTAATTCCTCGAAGCGAAGCCGCTAATCCTAAATGGGTTAATTTACCAACTCCTGCTAAAATTACACTTAACACAACAGTTGTATTAAAATTTGAAAGTACCATTTAAGTGTCATGTTAGATCTAATACTCTCATTTTCACTCTTGTTCTTTGTTGTTCTGTTAGCCTTCAGACAATCTAAAAATCTGCCTCAATAAAGTTTATGCCTTATATTCAACTTGCTGGTGTCACCGATGTGGGGCAGCTTCGCACAGACAATCAGGATACATTTATTGCCGAACTACTAACTTCCCCTGGATGGGGATCTAACCATATTGCTCTATTGGCAGTAATTGATGGTGTCGGTGGATACATGGGTGGAGACAGAGCCGCTACTATAGCGCGTCGTTGTATTGCAGAATATATGGCTGAGCCAAAAGGGGAAATACCAAGCATGCTGCGGGAAGCAGTAGTCTTCGCTAATAACCAAATTTTCGAAGAACGAAAAGCAGATTTAAAATTATCTCGGATGGCCTGTGTACTAACTATTACGATAGTAGATTCCAAAAAGCAAAAGTTATATTTTGTACACGTTGGTGATACTCGCCTTTATCGGTATCGAAATGAAACTCTCGAAAAAATTACACAAGATCATTCATTTGTGGGTATACGTGAGGATGCCGATGAACTAACCGAGGAGGAAGCAATGAATCATCCGCGTCGGAATGAAATATTACGAGATGTGGGATCAGATCTTCATCAGATCAATGATATTGATTTTTTCGACGCAGGTGAAGAAGACCTTTGGCCGAATGATATATTACTACTATGCAGTGATGGTCTAACTGATATGCTTAACCGCGTACAAATTACCACTACCTTAAACAGAGATACTCCGCTGGAGACGAAAGCTACGGATTTGATTAACCTCGCAAACCAACAAGGCGGAAAGGATAATATCACGGTAGTATTGGCCCATAATAGACTATCAGTGCTAGGACAATCGCAAGATTACTTGAAGGATGCCGTAGAGGAAACTCAAATAGAGACTCCAGCAGTTGAAAATGTGGCTAAAGACACTTTTCTATCCAAGATAATTATTTCTAAAAATTTACTTTGGATCATCATTACTTTCCTAACCATAGCTATTCTGTTAGAGAGTTACTTCCTAATTTTTTCTTCTAATCAGCAAATAAAAAAAACTTCAATTTTAATATCTACTTCTGATTCAATCAGTATATTGAAGACTCAAAAAATTTTGCCCACTGAATTAAATGATACCCTGAGGCTTGGCCAAACTCTTATACTAGGTGATACGCTATGGAGCCACAAAGGGGTAAAACCATTACTGGTCATTCCGTATGATACAGTAAAAAATAATGTAGCCTTTCGCATCAAAAAGGGAAGTAAAATACTTTGGGAAAATATTTGGATACAAGGTTTTAAGGTGGGTGCGTTGGCAGAGCCAAATGTGACAATATCTTTACGTAAAGTGCGATTTATAAATGTGGGAAAACGAATGCAGATTGATTGGCCTGCTAAAGATACATTGGGAAATTATATTATTACTTTTGCCATTCAGGCAGATTCTGTTACAAAGCGTTCTCCTCACTGAGATGTCTTCATCGTTAACTTCATTCCTAAACACCATCTAGTAAGTCCTTAAAGAATTTTCCCTATTTGATGTTCAGCAAGTAGCAAATAGTCGCTTTATAATAAAACTGTCCAACGCCAGCCCCATGCCCACACCTAATTTTAAAGAAGAAGCTTTCGCTCGAGATAAGGACTATTACGAGAAGCATTTTCCCGACTATGAGTATCTAGGTAATCTTGGTAAAGCCAATGCTACAGTATTCAAGGGCAAGCACCGAAGAACTAAAGAAATTGTAGCCATCAAGTTTTTTCCTACAACTATTGATGAGGGGGACTTGAGACGCTTTGAACGAGAAGCAGACAGAATGATGTCACTTACTCATAAAAATATTGTGAAAGTAAAATCTCGCCATTTGGAAGCGCACTTGCCCCACATAATTATGGAGTGGGTAGAAAAAGGTGACATACGAGGTTTACTGAAGAAAAACAATACATTAGACATACTTACCACAATCCATTTAGGGCTACAGATGGAAGAGGCTCTCCGACTGATTCATGGGAAAGATATTTTTCACTATGATATAAAACCTGAAAACATTCTATACCGAGATAAACCAAACGGCGAAATACAATTTCTACTAACTGATTTTGGTATATCTCGGCTTAAAGGCCAGAATCCCTCTACGGGGCTTTTTTCATTTACACCTGAATATGCTTCTCCTGAGCGCTTTTATAGTGATGAAGATCCATCTGAACCTACTGACTTTTATTCATTAGGTGTTGTATTATACGAATGCTTGTCAGGCGCTCCCCCTTATATATTAGGTTCTAAAAAGATAGAAGCATTTATGTACACTGTTAAAAACAGCTCTATACCCCCTCTTATACTCCCGAATGAAACTTTACAAAAAGAATTGCCCATGTCAATTTTAGACTTGGTTATTAAACTATTAAGTAAGGATCCAAG
Organism: Larkinella sp.; assembly: GCF_965227735.1. Taxonomy (NCBI): domain Bacteria; kingdom Pseudomonadati; phylum Bacteroidota; class Cytophagia; order Cytophagales; family Spirosomataceae; genus Larkinella; species Larkinella sp. Next base: position 4,190,789 of record NZ_OZ245776.1, read on the forward strand.
TGAACGATTAAAAAACATTGATGTTCGTACTGAGTTAAAAAAAGCAGAATTTGAGTTTTTAAAGGCAAGAGCGAGAGAAAATATCTTTAAGGTAATTCATTTGCCAGATATGGTAGGTATAAGTAGTGAAGTGAAAATCTCTCCTATAAACTTTTCTACTAATACTTTTTCGGAACTTCCTCAATTTAAGCTTACATTAGTAAATATACCAATTGTTAAGATAAAGCCAAATATTATGAAGAATTGGGAGGGTTGGCCCAGCTTAAGTGATCTTGACTCAGATTATAAGGAAAGAATAAAAGATAATCTTGAATGGATTAATAGCTCATTGAAAAAAGAAGATAAAATAAATTCTCTAGAATATATGAGATTTTATTTCTATCGCTGGATTTTATTCATTCAAAAAGGCTTTTCTAATATTTTAAATAAGCTAAAGTGATGAAAGAATTTCTATGGTTTTTGGCCGGTGCCAATGTTTTTATTCTAAAGACTGCTCATTCTGATCAAAGTAAATTCAGTTGGGTCGGAGCAACATTACTATTAACTGCAATTACTGCTTGTTTTACTGGTGGTCTGGCTCTTTTTACCGTCTTTCATAATGGATATTCAGCCGCTTTTGCAGGGCTTTTATGGGGACTATTCATATTGTCTATTGATAGTATGATTGTTGCTACATTGGGACAAAGCTACGATGATAGCGAAGATGATAAAAATTTGTCGGGATGGCCACTAGTTTGGCAGAACATTAAAAAGCATGCTCCCCTTATACTCAGATTGGTGATTTCTTTAATTATAGGCTTAGTGATTGCCAAGCCATTAGAGTTTAAAATTTTTGAAAAAGAAATAAAAGAGGAAAGAATAAGAATTAAAATAAATGAGTGCCAATACGAGCAATACCAAGCAAATAGGCAAAGGATATTACAATATCGAAATGATACAACTCAAATTACGGCTAATAAGCATACCGTCGACATTTTAAATGCTAAAATTTCCTGTTATGGCAGAGCTAAGGCAAGAGAAATTGCAGGCATAGGAGGAGTTTTTACTTGTAGTGGTAATGAATATGAAACTTCTGGACGAGCTGGAACTGGTAAAGATAGCACATCTGCTTATTTTGGTCTAGAAAAGCAGATACAAGATACTAGAAAAGAGGTTAAATTATTAAATGATGATATTAAAACTCGTACAGAGAGAAGCAAAAAGACAATAGAATATTTAGCTAATACAGGCTCAGAATGCTCCGTTGAAACAGTAAAAAAGCAAATCGCAAATACAACTCCCACTATTTTAGAGGCATATGTAGCTCTGGGTTTACTGTCCTCAGTGGATGTTGCTGCCCAAAGAGATAAATCTGGTAACTTACAAAGTGATAGTTCCAAAATTCAGACGGCTGAGAATTCTAATATAAGTAACCCATTAAAAACACTAAACGTTTCATTGGAAAACGCAATTTTAAAGGCAAAGAATGCTAATCAAGCTAATTGGTTTATAACGCTTTTAGTCATACTTATTGAATTATCTCCAGTACTTTTAAAATCAATGCAAAATCCAGAAGAGTATAATCGAAGACTTAAAGATTACATAGATGATACCAAAAGTGTAAATTTTCGTTACGTAGATTTAATTAACAAATACCCATTTCTGGCAACAGATATAGCTTTGTCAAATGCCTACAAAAAAAATAGAAAATTATACGAAGATCTTGTTCCAGAACTAAACAGAATTAATGAATTACATGCCGAAGCTAACTCACATTTTAATATTCTTACAGAACAGACACGTATTAATGAAGAAACATCAAAAGAGGTGAATGAAACGGTGGCTAATAGTATGAAGGATAAACAAATCAAAGTTGCTAATAAAATACTTGACATTTGGGAAAATAAGTTGAACCAGAAAATTGACGATGACCCTGATCAGTTTATGGGTAATACACAAAATGAGAGTTCTAAAAGTCGGGGTACTAAAGATGAATCCGCTGCAGCCGACGATAATTCTTCCGAAGAAAGCGATCCAAACTCATTCGAACAATACAATAATAGAGGACCGGAACCGAATGGTGTGCAATAAGGTTCAACTCCAGATGCAGATAATGAGAAAGAGCCAGTTGTAGAACCAGGAAATTCATTGTCGGAAGAAACATCTGATAAAGATGAATCTGAAGAGTCACCAAAAGAAAGTGACACTGAAACCTCTAATCGGGATTATAGTAGCAAGTTCAAAACAACCTTTTCTTAGTGTTCGAAGAGTTGCTTGACAATTATCTGAATACGATCCTGAGCTTTATATAAAGAATCAAAAAAAACGGTGTTTTAGCTGTTTTTGCACCTCTTTGAAAAAGCGTTCGACAGGATTTAGTTCTGGACAGGCTGCGGGTAATCGCTCAAATACCATCACTTGGTTGTCAAATAGTTGAAACTTGTGAGCAGTAACTGCATCAGCTATAAAGAGCGATTTTTGCTCAACACATTCTTGCACTTTACCAATGAACCAAGCGAACGATTCACTGTCCAATTTAGGCAAAAAAGCCGTAAAACACCTCCCAATTAATTGGAAAAAGGGTTTTATTTAAGCTGCGAAGACATTGGCGCGACCAGACCGTTTGTGGTCTATTCAGGTACAGAACGTTATCCGATTGCTAAAGATGTCACGGTTATCTCTCTGGTGGATATGATGCAGGAACTTCGCACTATTTAGTAAGAAACGCCTTTCGTCACACCGCAAAGCGGTTACCCATAATGATATAGTACGGCTCTTCACACGTTTTGGTTGCATAAAGAATAGCCAGATGATACGATAGGTTACGGGCATTTATTGTAACTGGGGGCATAATTGGGGGCACTCAGACGAAGAATCCGTTTCAATACGAATGAATTCAAGCACTTGGGAAGAAAATGGCGATGCGACATCCGGCACCACTCTTTTTTTTACTGCCATTATTGATCATTACCAAAGCGAAAATTAGTCAATTTTCGCAGCACGTTAAGGCTATCATCGCTTTATCAATCTATTCCTATCATATACCCACAGTAACCAAAAGTGGGGGCATGAATGGGGGCATGAAAGTGCCGATGGATACGGTGATTTTTAGCAACGTGAATCAGGGGGTGTAGCAATGGCTTTGTCAAATATGACCTGTCAGGCAGCGAAACCCAAAATCAAACCGTATAAGATGGCAGACGGTGAAGGGTTGTATCTGGAAGTCACCCCGAACGGGACAAAATTCTGGCGGCTTAAGTATCGACTTCATGGTAAGGAAAAACGCATTTCAATTGGTGCCTACCCCACCGTTTCGATTGCGGATGCCCGTAGGGCCAAAGAAGAAATCAAAAGAGAAATAAAGGTTGGCATCGATCCCGTCTTAAAACGGTTACAAGCGGCTCAGATGCAAGCTTTGAACCAACAACTGGATTTTAAATCGATGGCCCTGGAATGGTATGGGAAGCAGATTCCTTTATGGAAGCCAAAACACGCCGATATCATTAAGCACCGCTTTGAGAAATACGTATTTCCGTCCCTGGGCAGCTTTCCGCTGGCGGATATAAAACCCTTGATGATGCTAAGCTGCCTTCAAAAGATCGAAAAAACAGCTCCTGATCTGTCTCGTCGGATGAAGGCGGTGTGTAGCCATGTCTTTAAATATGCCATTGCTACCGGTCGGGCCGAAAGTGATCCCACATATGGTTTAGGGGCTGCTATGAAGAAATTTAAGCGAGGGCATTACGCATCCATTTCGGTCGATGAATTTCCTGAATTTCTCGCTTGCCTGACTAATTATCAGGACCGGGTTCATCGGCAAACTTTTCTGGCACTCAACTTATTGCTTCTTACGTTCGTGCGTACCTGTGAACTGGTGGAAGCCCGATGGGAAGAAATCAATTTTGAAAAAGCGATGTGGGTGATTCCTGCCGAGCGGATGAAGATGAATCTGCCTCATATCGTTCCATTATCGCGACAGTCGCTGGCGATTTTTCGAGAGCTGGAAGAATTGAATGCGAACCGGGAATTTATCTTTCCCGGCTATTATAATCCGAGAAAGCCTATGTGCAAAAACACGATGCTGGTTGCCATCAAGCGGATGGGCTATAACGGCAAAATGACCGGTCATGGATTTCGATCCCTCGCACTGGGAATCGTAAAAGAAAAATTGGGCTACTCTCATGAAGTTGCGGATCGACAACTCGCACACGTTCCAAAAAGTAGTGTTGACCGGGCGTATGACCGCGCACAGTTTTTGCCCCAACGCACAAAAATGATGCAGGACTATGCTGATTATATTGACGCGGTTGCTCTACAGGCACTGAATAAGGATAATTCGGATAAGGCTTTTTCTTTTCACAGCCCTATGGTATTTTGCTCTCATGTCTAAGCACCTGCCTAATACTTACTTCCAGCTTCTGGATGAATTGAAAGCCAATATTCAGCAAGCAAGATTGCGAGCTACAATTGCGGCTAATGCCGAACTGCTACAACTATATTGGCAAATTGGCAACCGTATTTTACGCCAACAAGAGCAGGCTCAGTGGGGTGATAAAGTAACGGCACAATTAGCTGCCGACTTACAGCGCGAATTCCCGGATATGAAAGGTTTGTCGCATCGTAACGTCAAGTATATGCGCCAATTTGCGGCTGCCTATCCAGACTTTACAATTGGGCAACGATCCGTTGCCCAATTGTCCTGGTCCCATCATGTCATTTTGATGGATAAGGTTAAAGGGGATGAGGAGCGCCTATTTTACATGGCAAAAGCCCTTGAACACGGTTGGTCACGCGATATGCTGAGTTTGCAAATCAAAAGCGGCCTCAATCAAAGACAGGGTAAGGCTATTACCAACTTTGAAAGTCGCTTGCCTTCTCCTCAATCAGACCTGGCCCAGCAACTGACAAAAGACCCTTATTTGTTCGATTTCCTAACGCTTCGGGATGATTATCAGGAAAAAGATCTTGAAAATGCCTTAACGGATCATATCACAAAATTCTTGCTGGAACTGGGAGCCGGGTTTGCCTTTGTGGGCAAGCAATATCATCTGGAGGTTAGCAATCAGGACTATCATCTCGACCTCTTGTTTTATCATTTGAAGTTGCGTGCCTATGTCGTCATTGAATTAAAGCGAGGGGCTTTTAAACCAGAATACGCAGGCAAACTCAATTTTTATTTATCGGTCGTGGATGATCAGTTGAAAACAGAACTTGATCAACCGAGTATTGGTCTATTGATCTGCCAGGACAAGGATAAAGTCATTGCTGAATACGCACTGAAGGATATTAACAAGCCCATTGACATTTCCGAGTACCGGCTAACCGACCATATTCCAAGTAATTTAAAAGGAACCTTACCAACGATTGAGGATTTAGAGCGAGAACTACAGAAAAGGGAATAACGGGCTTGAGTTTGCACCGACATAAATAGCGTATCGACGGCTGTAAGCTATTATTCAGACCTCCAGCTAAAGCGTCGTCACGTCTTCCTCTTTAACGTATGATCTATTTCCGGCTCAGGCTCATCCCATTGCAGGGTACAGCGTCGATAATAGTCAACCGTTTGTTCAAAGCGCGGGTCTTCCCCTTGCACAAAGAACGTATACAACCGATCAACAATGGTCTTCATGAGGATCTTCATGTCGGCATCATTGATTTTAGAGGCCTGATCCCAGGACAGCTCCGTGCCGTTTGCGTCGATGATCCTGACGTCAGAATAATCACCCGTGTGGGTAATCGGAACGATGCCAGTGTGCATATCTTCCAGCGTCGTGTTTCTGACGCACATCGCGGTGAGTATCTTGGCCATGTTGGCCGCAGCTTTTCGTTCGATGTCCGGGTTGGTCACCAGAGAATCTCTTTGTTCGTGATGCACAGATTAACGCTGGCCCATTATAGGCCGGATAACAGAAAGAAACAGCCTCTTTGCAAAGGAGCTTACGCGTGAGGCTGCTATCAATAAACTCAAAACGCTTGTGGTTTCAGGCTGTCCAGCCGCAGCTGTGGCTGATCGCTGGCATCTTTTGGCCAACCTACCGGATACCGTGGAACGCTATTTGGACACGTAACGCGCAGCCATCAATCACTCCGTCTGCTTGAAAATGCTAAAACGCCAGGGGCACGGACGGGCGGGTTTTGGCCGGTTCATCGGTGCGATTATTACGTCGAAAGGTACTTTTTCGAAATTCACTCATCACCGCGATTGAATCAGAACCCAATGGCGGCTATGGCTCAATTAGGAGCGAGATATTCAGCGATGACCCGTTGCGTTAAATAGTAAGATTCATCAGTCATTCCAAACCAATCAGACGGGATAGAATCAATCCGTCAGCGGACGAAATTTAACTTAAAAAATCAATTTTCACCGCTCAATCAGACATAACTTTCAACCAGGTCATAAACCGGATTTATCATTCATTAATCAAGCATAGATTGAATTGACATCGTTCGCCAAAAGCCTTTAGGTGTCGGTCTGTAATGGAAACATCCAGTGATAGTTCCTGATTACAGATCTTCCGATACAAAAGGAATTTTAAATGCCCGATAAAAACCCTCCAGAACCGTTACTAGATCGAAAAAGCGCAGCCAGATATCTCCGTGTTTCTCCGGGTACGCTGGCGGTTTGGGATTGCACGAAACGCTATGATCTAAAGCCCATCAAAGTAGGACGATCCGTTCGCTATCGCCGTTCGGATTTGGACAAATTCCTCGAACAACGCCTTAGGGCGTAAAATATCAGGTCATAAACCGTTTTTGCCGAACGGTTCATGACTCTTTGCTCCACATTCCATCCGTCTTTTGAGAGATCGCAATGAATATAGAACATGCGAATAAGATACCTATGTTCGAAATTCTGGGCAAGCTGCATCGTCAACCCGAGCGCACCCGAAATGCAAAATTATGGTATCTGTCTCCGCTGAGAGCGGAAAAAACGGCCAGTTTTCAGGTCGATACTCGAACTAATCGCTGGCACGATTTCGGCGAGGGCATTGGTGGTGATCTGGTTGATTTTGTGTGCGCTTATCTCAAATCGACCTGCGAAGAACATACCGTATCCGATGCCTTACGCTGGATCAAGAACATGGGGGGTACACCTTGCGAAATTACCCCGGTTTACGCGAATACGAATGAGATTGTAAAAGATGATTTCGGTTTGATTCTGAAAGCGAAAAAGAACATTCAACATCTCGGCTTAATCCATTATTTGGAAAAGCGGGGTATTTCGCTGGAAACTGCCTGCCAACAGTTGAAAGAGCTTCGCGTTCACAATTCGCGAACCAGAAAAAATTTCTATGCACTCGGTTTTGCCAATGAAGAGGGCGGATTTGAGCTGAGAAATCCATTTTTCAAAGGATGCCTTGGCTCTAAAGCCATTACATTTATTCGAGGGCGAACAACGAAACCAGACCTTATTCATCTTTTCGAGGGCTTTATGGATTATCTGTCAGTGATCAGCCAGTTGAACGGCAAAGGACTCAAAGCTGACACCATTATCCTGAATTCTCTATCCTGCTTGAAGCAGGTCACGCCATACATTCGGAATTATGGCTACCGCATCGCTTATAGCTGGATGGATAATGATAAAGCCGGAGAACAAGCAACGGCTTCGTTAACGGAATTCTTCCAAACTGAGGCCGATCTGAAACATACCCCTATGAATAAAGTCTATGCCCCGCATAAAGATGTCAATGCGTGGCATATGCACCAGCGAAATCTAACACTCTAAGGGGAAGGCGATGCAGCAACTAACGCTTCAATCGTTGTTCAAGGTTTCGGAGGTTGAAATTAGCTACCGGAACAAAATCCCGTATTCCGAGCGAATCCAGATCGTAACCTCGGTTACCGCTCACGAAATTCTGAAACAGTCCTGGGACGAAAACAAGCTGGAATTGGTCGAGCAATTTAAAATCCTGCTCCTGGACAATCAGAGAAATTGTCTGGGGATTTCGGACATTGCCACTGGCGGAATGAGTGCCTGTATTGTCGATCCCAAAATCGTGTTTGTTACGGCCTTAAAGGCCAAGGCGACGGCCATCATTTTGGCTCACAACCACCCCAGCGGAAATTTACACCCCAGTGAGGCCGACCGGACGCTGACCCGTAAACTGTCGCAGGGCGGAAAGCTGTTGGATATCGCTGTTCTTGATCATCTGGTTGTGACATCTCGAAATTATTATTCCTTCGCTGATCAGGGTTTAATGCCTGGCTAAAATTACGTTTCAATTCCACTTCGCCGAGGGTTGATTGGTCACCGATTTTCTCACTGGTCAGGTTTGATTCCGGCGATTTACCCGATACCGCTCATTCCACCAACAACAATTTTCGCCTGCGTTCCGCATCCCCGCCCACCCAAAATTCTGGCCGGTTCACTCGCTGTAAGCGCCTGGTTTTGTCATCCCCGCAACCCTGACCGTGGAGAACACATCATGACCAACATTACCCGTAAAAACCGTATCGCAAAGGAGAAAACCTTGAATCCTGAAACCGCCACACCAACTGATATTTATGCCCGCGTCACCGGTAAAATCATCGCTGATCTCGAAAACGGCAATCTGACCTGGCGCAAACCCTGGAATGCCGATCATTTAGCCGGTCAGGTCATGCGTCCACTGCGTTGGAATAACATCCCATATAGTGGTATCAATACGCTCATGCTGTGGGGAACGGCTGCCGAGCAGGGCTATACGTCGCCCTATTGGATGACTTTCAAACAGGCAACCGAGTTGAAGGCCAATGTCCGTAAAGGGGAAAAAGGCACGCAGGTTGTCTATGCGGACAAAATCACGAAAGAAGATGAAGATCAAAATGGAGATGTGAAGACTAAGCAGATCCCGTTTTTGAAATGTTACACCGTCTTTAATGCTTCTCAAATCGAAGGCTTATCGGACCCTTTTTACAAAGTGCCTGAATCTGTCGTGATGAATCCTGAGCAGCGCAATCAGGAACTTGAGAATTTCTTTGCCCAGACTAAAGCCGATATTTATACCGGGCATCAAGCGTCCTATACGTTGGCAACTGACCGGATACAGATGCCACCATTTGAAAGCTTTGAAAGTGCTACTCGCTATTACGCAATTTTGGGCCATGAAATTTGTCATTGGACGAAACATCCCAACCGGTTGAACCGTGATTTGGGCCGCAAACAGTATGGTGATGAAGGGTATGCCAAGGAAGAGTTAGTGGCCGAACTGGGAGCTTGCTTCTTAGCGGCCGACCTCGGCTTTGAACCCATGCCGGATTCCCATCATGCGGCTTATATCGAAACCTGGCTGAAGGTTCTGAAAGATGACAAGCGCTTTATTTTCTCGGCAGCTTCCCACGCACAAAAGGCGGCTGAATACATTCATAAACGGGCTTGTCCCTGAAACTGAGGTTTTACCAAAACGGATAGGTCGGAGCATTGGCGGTTTTGCTACCTCTTCAATAGGCTCTTTCTTCCGTCGGTTGATAGTTGATGGCAGCTTAGCCCAATCGCTGGTGATGACGCTAATCCCTCTTTTTTATAGGTAAAAACGATCTAAAGACTTCGGCAAAAAATAGACACTGTGCATCGATTTTTGGCCTTCGGAAAGCTGTCACCGCTTCAGGGGCGTTGTCCGCTTCCATCATCAACCACAAAGAAAGGAGAATTGATGATGACGACACAAACCGAAACCAATCCTAAAGAACCGACCCACACGGTTTATTTTCTAAAAACCAAAGAGGGCGCTGACAAACCAGACTGGATCAAAGCGGGTGTTGCCTGGGAGCACGGCGATAAAGACGGATTAAATCTGTCTCTAAAAATCCTGGGCCAGGACATTCCGGTCAAAATCCGCAAGAATAAGCCGAATGCTAACTAAGTAGAAAGCCGGATGGGTCAATATCCATCCGGCTTTTTTCAATTTCATGAAACAATAACGGCTTTGTGATTGAATATCTTCCTTGCAAATCGAATACAATGTGTTCGATTTGCAAGGAAGATTCGGAGAAATAGTCAAGATTCCGTCAGTTCCATTCATAAGGGAAGCGATGTCATGCGATCTCTTTCAGCAGGTAGCTGGTACTCCGGCCCCCTGATTCATCCTTAACCAATATGCCTAGTTCAATCAGGTTCTGAATATCCCGTAATGCCGTGTCCTGCGAACATTTGGCAATCTTTGCCCATTTGGATGAGGTCAATTTCCCTTCAAACCCGTCGAGCATCTTGTTAAGCATGAGCCGTTGCCGTTCACTGATCGTTTTGGTCACCAGCCATTCCCAATAACGGGCTTTTTTCAAGACTCCGGCCAGGGTCTCTTCGGTAGCGCTTAAGGCGCGATCCAGACAGCCTAAAAACCAATCCAGCCACTCGGTAATATCGAGGTCGCCCTTTTGCGTTTTTTCCAGCATCTCATAGTACCGATTGCGCTCTTTACGGATTTGGGCTGACATACTGTAAAACCGTTGCGCACTGCCATCCGCCCGGGCCAGTTGCATATCGGCGATAGTCCGGCCAATCCGGCCATTGCCATCGTCAAACGGGTGGATCGTGACAAACCATAAATGCGCAATGGCGGCTTTCATCACCGGATCATGTTTTATATCACGATTAAACCAGTCCAGGAACTGCTGCATTTCCAGATCGAGAACCGACGCATCGGGAGCCTGAAAATGAACCCGTTCCCGTCCTAATGGGCCGGAGACCACCTGCATCGGTCCGGCTTCATTGCCCCGCCAATCGGCAATCGTGATTTTGTGCATGCCGCTATGTCCCGTTGGAAACAATGCCGCATGCCAGCCAAACAGCCGGTCTTTGGTCAATGGTTGATCGAAATGCTGGGTTGCATCTAGCAACATATCCACCACGCCTTCAACGTTGCGGTCAACCGGCACCAGCCCAAAGGTTTCAATTCCCAACCTGCGAGCAATGGACGAACGAACTTGATCCTGATCCAGCTTTTCGCCCTCAATTTCATTGGATTTAAGCACATCCAGCGTTAGGGTTTGCAGAATAGCTTCCGACCGGAGGGAAAACCCCAAGCCTTCCATCCGCCCGATAAGCCGTCCTTGCTTGTGGCGCAGCAGGGCCAACGGGTTTGCTAACCGCTCCTGATCCCAATGAAAATGCGGCCAATCCCGCCTTTGATAAATATACATGGTCTAATCTCCGCACAATATGCGTTGAATATAACCGATTATCTCCGCATTGTCAAGCATATTCTCCGCATATTTTGCGGAGAATATATACTCTAATCTCCGCAAAAGCCAGAGTCACTCATTTTTGACCATGATTTCGATAACTAAACAATCCTCCGTCGTTTGTCCATCAACCCTGTAGCGGGGATCAATGGCCGTGATGGTTTTCGGGATATGATTGAGCAGTAGATCGAACAATAGCCCTAAATGATAGCCTTTTAATGTCACAATCTGCCCACTGAAATAAAGCAGCATAACGTTCAGATTGTCCGAAAGTACCAGATCGACAGCTACCAGATAGGCATAGTTAAAAAAAGCCTTGCGACCATCCGGCCAAACAAAAGAGACATTCCGAACCGTACTATCCGTATCATGAAATTCGGCACCATTGGCCGCATACCCCGTCGGAGTATCTGTTGCTGCCTCACTATCTGAATGATCAAAATTCGCTTTAAAGTGTTGGACGTGGTGCATAAGGCGTCTGCTTTCGCTGCATCGGTTTTTGAACCGGCTCTGGTTCGCGTCTGGCCTTTACGGTAGTCGGCACTGGCCGTTTAGTACGGATCAGATGTTCCGCCGTCTGCTGGCTTGATTTTTTTCTTTTCACCAGTTCCAATGCCGACAGGCGATCACCCAATTCTGAGGCACGGTTTATTAACGTGGCAGTATTATCGGTGTAGATATGTACCCGATCCCGCGCCCGTGACACGGAAACATAAAACTGGTTCAGGTTGGTGGCCGCAAAGGTGGCGGCTGGTTGTGCGATAAAAACCTCATCGACCGTTTTGCCTTGGGCGGCATGGGAGGTCAGGCAATGGGCATACGCCAGATGGCCAAAACTATTCGGTAAAGTGTAATTTACCTTGCTGATTGTGTTACGAAACCGCATGGTGCCATTTTGATCGACAGCAACCACTTCCAAAATCTGGCCGTTATTTAACCGCTTTTTGTTGCGATCAAAACCGTTGCGGGTAATCCGGACGGTATCGCCTTTGGCCAGATTGATTTCACTCTGCCGGTACACGTCAAATCGCTGAATCCGGTCAAGCGGGAGAGTGGTCTGATTATCGTGACTGTCTTTCAGGATGACTTGTGTGTCATTAACCGACACAACCGACCAGCGTGATCCGCGCTCGAAGCCGGGTACATTCTGATTGAACTGGACGATCTGCCCTTTGCGGTAATTACGGCAATCGCTTTTTTCAGCTTCCGTCATATTGGTATTAACCAGTTGCAAAGCAGGAGCTTCCTGATCCGCAATCTTTCCGGCCTGGCGCAATTGTTTCCGGATAGCCTGGGTTACCAATTCGCCCTGTTGATGTGTCGGTGAAATCACCAGCGCCATTTTGCCGCGTTTCAGGGCAGCGCCATACTCATTCGCCAGTCGCGTAAACGGGCTGACCTTATCAACCGTCTTGATCGCCCCCATGTCGTTCAGTGTTTCAAATGCTGTTTTCACATCACCTTTTGACAGGGCTTGCACCGCCTTGCGGTAATCAAGATCGCGTTGCCGGTATATCCGGCTCACTTCGGCAGATTTGATACCGGCGACCGTATTGAGAATTCGCAAAGCATCACCCCGTATGACGCTGGCATGTTGTCGTGTATCTCCACTTAAAATCAGTCGTGCATTTTTCTCAATGACCATATCCAGCAGGGCGGTCATATCCTTCGTGTTCAACAATCCGGCTTCATCGACCCATAAAACGCCATCCAGTAGACGGCTTTGGAAATCGGGAGAGGAGAGGAGTTGTGCCACGGTTTCGGCCTCCGTAAATCCTTCCTCCCGCAACACGCCCCGTGCCGCTTGTGCAGTCGGGGCCACGACTGTCACGGTTCGACCTGTCCGCTCGATCCGATGAATGGCTTCTTTCATAAGGGTTGTTTTACCCGTGCCTGCTTTCCCGCGAATGATCGCCACGCGGTTGGTCGTCGTCAGCACATGGCGGACTGCTTCCGCCTGTTCCCCGTCCAATGTTATCGGTGGCGCATTTTGGTAAAGTGGCTGCAATGTGCCTTGTCCTTGTCGGGCAAGCTGCACCATGCGCCGTTCCTCGGCCAGGACCTCTTTCGTCGTGCAGAGCGTTTTGGCCCCGTCCTTGATTTTTAGTATCCGATGGTCACGGCCAAAAGACTCCGTGATCTGATCGACCTTTAACGATAGGTTGCCGATACTATGTCGGTAAGCGGTTTCAAGAATGCGTCGATCGGGCATGACGGAGGCCCGTTCAAACCGCAAATGGAGCGCATGGTCAACGCAATTCTTAGACGTAAGGGCAGGCGTCTCTTTGACAGGGGCAAAGCGGATCGGCTGATCGCCTTCCCCCTGATCGGTCATCCCCATAGCCAGAATCTGCTTGCGCCATGCCTGTTTGAGTTGGGTCATGGTCAGACCTTTTTGCTTTTTGGCGCGGGTTCGTGCTCCCAAAGCGTCCAGTTCAGAGGCATCGGTAATACCCAGTTCGTTAGCTATCTGGCCAATCTCATTCGTGCGCTTGGAAAACAGATCAATGATGCGTTCAGGCACACCAGCAATTTCAAAGGCTGTATGCGTTCGCCGGATGCGATAGCCAAGATCAATCAATTTATCCGACAGGATTTTGTGAAACCGTGCCTGATAGTAAGGCATATCTCGCTTGATATTCCGAAACTGCCCCGCCTTGAATTGGTTCTCAACCGCGTCCCACGTCACGTTGAACACAAAAGAATGGCAGTGCAAATGCGGGTCTGGTACAATTCCATCGACAGGTCGTGCGGTTTGGTGGATAAAATCCGCCCAGACCAGTTCACCGGTCAGCCGGTCTTCATCCCTGCCGTTTTTTCTCACCCGCGTTTGAGCATCCCTCTCAATGTCCAGCATGGTTTGCTGAACGCTGGCCTGAAACGCATCAAGAATATGACTCTCATCCGTCAGCACATGGAGGATGGAAACAGATTTTGGGCAGTGGAAATTTATATCGTAACCGACCGTACGATTATCTTTTTTTCGTGGAGTGAGTGCCTGGCCTGTAATTGGATTGATGTGTTCGCAGAGGGCGTGAAAGGTGTTTTTAGTAACCGGCCCTTGAATCCCCAGACGAGCCGCAATTCGGCCATAGAAACGGCCAGGCTGTTCTTGCCCGTTCAGATAATAGTCCGACTGGCGCAATGAGGAATTAAAATAACGTCGGGCTTGACCGGCAGCACTGCTTTGAATCATGCGTATCATGCCTGATTTTATACAGGACAAATCGAGCTACGACGGGCAGAAGATGAAGTTGTTAAAGTCAGTGAATGAGACAAAAACTAGAATAATAAAGTAAGTGTCTGAAAGACAGGCTGTTATAATAGGTGTCAGACATCTTCCCTAAGCACAACTTATATTCATTTTTGAATCACAATAGAGTCTCTATAATAGGAAATAGTTGATAATCTTTCGAAAGATACTAGGTTCATAAAAAACTTGTAGCTTTTTAAGAGCAATATCATTTTTTTTAGGAAAGTAAGGTAAAGTAATACTATCATTATTGAGTTGTACATTGTATCGATTTGTACTGGGAGAGTGCGTCCCTGAACTATCATTACCGATGTTTCTAACCTTCGATTTAGTTAGAAATAAACAATAAGCTTGGTGTTTGAAAAGAGTATAATTCCATCTTACTGCCCAAGAATCAATCAAACCTTTATGTTGCTTAATTAGCATATAGTTTAAATCACGCCCACTTTTTGCAAAATTGTTTTGGAGCATTTTTTCCTTAATAAAAATGGGGTAATCTTTCATTTCCCAATCAGCTTTATTCCAACGATCTAGCCAAGTGGCCCAGCCCCAAGAAGATGCACGAGGTAATAAAATAGCATCATCCATGAAATTTTCTGGAATTTCAATTGGGATCATATAGCCTGATATTGAAAAAATAGAGGAATGATTTTTATATATAGATAAGGCATCGTTCATTACAATTAAAAAATCATTTGTTACAATTAGGTCATCTTCTAATATTATCGCATTTTTATATCTTTGAATTATTTTTGAAACACCTTTAATAACGGAATTAGCCAAACCTATATTGCGCTCTTCAATATGTATATGTACAATATTAAAGCCTTCTATCTGTTTTATATATTCTTGGACTTTTAAAACTTTGCCTATATCTTTTTTGTTTCTTGGGCCGTCCGCAAATATATATAAATCACTATTCTCGGCAAGTTTGCATTGCTGAAGCGACTCTATCGTTTTCTGTAGATGCCAAAGACGATTATAGACAAATAATATAATTGGAGCGAGCTTATGTTTCATTCTCTTTTAATGAAAATATTAAACCACCATGCAATTTAAAAATAAGTAATTATTATTTAAAGATGATAGTATATATAGAATTGTCCGCATAAAATAAAGTTGCTCTTTTAATAATATGTTTTATTTTCAGCCTTAATATATTATCTTTTGCATTACATAGATTAATGATTTAGGTTGAAAATTATATATAAAATAAATAATTATAAGAGTATGTTTTGAATTTATCAATTAAAGTTTTTCCAACATCATATCGATGAAAGGCATTCGTATAAACGTCTCAGCAGCAAACGCCGTTTTCTCATAATCTCGCCAGAGCCGACTTAGGCATTGAGCCAGAGCAACTTGGTACTCGCAACACCATTTTGCACATCGGCTCCTGATAAATAAATGCTTATTAGTAAGCCCAAAATATCTACTACTAGATGTCGCTTGCGACCATTCACGCGTTTGTTGCCGTCCACACTGGTATGTTGACTTACCCAAAACCTTAAAGCCAGAAAGCGCCCTGATGAGTTTGAGTGTAGCCTTGATACCTGCTTCCGAGTTAGCCGACTGGCTTTGTAAAACAATAGTTTTACAAAGCCAGCCCAGTCCAAGGTAGCTTTGGTGATAACAACACCAATAAAATAGCGAATGTCTATGAGCAATGATAATTTAGGGTTCCAACAAGTCACTTGCTTTACTGCTCAATCCCTTGCTAATGGGCCATGACGCCCCAATTTCCATACGAGCCAAAAGCAAGTAAAAACAGAGCGGGACCTGAATCCGAGCATAGAGCTAGCACTCTGCCGCCCCATAGGAAAACCCGCTCTGTTCACTTGTTGGCAAGCTACCAATTCTTGGTTTCTTACCACCTCACAAACCTAAAGGGCAGCCCCGTTACCATTGAGCATTGGCTAGCTCGGTGAACTGAGTTCACATGAAGGATTAAGATTGAGATTCGAAATCTCAATCTATTGCCGATGCCCATTTTTTACTCTCTGATTGGTAAACTGACAAATAAGAATCAAGACAATTCAAAACACAATATAAGTTTTGGCTTGTAAGTAATAAAAATTTTATATTCAATCCATAAAAGTATATTTTGTTATGGAAATAAATCATTTTATTACCGCAATAGACCATATCCAGCTCTCTATGCTTCCAAATGGACAGGAAGATATTCGAAATTTTTATGTAACGATACTGGGTATGGAAGAAGTTTTTAATCCTGGTTCAACTGGGGGAGTATGGCTAAAAAGCGGAAGCATCCATATTCATTTCGGAGTCGATCCGCAATTAATCCCTTCAAAATATGCTCATATTGCCTTGAGAATAAATAACCTGCCAAGTTTCTTAGAGCGTTGTCATCACTTTTCCATCGATATAGAAAAAAGGGATGCGGTGGACGTTACCCACCGCATCTATATTAAAGATCCTTTTGGCAACAAAATTGAACTAATCAATACTAAATAGACTTGACTTCCTCAGAGTATATAGAAGATAAAATTTCTAAATCCTTGCCACTGTTTTCAAGTAGAGAAATATTTTTAGCTTCGATAGCCTTAAGCATTTCCGATCCTAAGCTATCGCCCAAAGTTTCGTAAAAAGTAGAAAAAGCGGAAAAATCCTTTATAAAACATGGCCCTCCCGCCCCTCGACCGTTCTTATGTACTGGGTTCAAGTAAGCAGTCAAGTTATTAGGCTCTGCCGCCATTGCAGTCTTTACTTTCTCCCAATCGCCACCCATGTTTTTGCATATATCGTATAAAAGATTATGAAATACGATGCGTAGGTACCCGCCGCAATTGTGGGCATATTTGATAACTTCGGCCTCTATTGCACTACAGACCGTAGTAAAGGGTGCCTCAGGAAGAATAGAAAGTAATAGCGATGCTGCATTATTGTATTTCATATTCATCTGAGGAAGTCCAATGATGTTTCTTTTGGGATAACTTGCATCATGGTCAGCAGATACTACAGAAAGGAATTCAGGTGAATGAATTACTATTACCTCTGGATTTGCTTCTTGCAAAGAATTGGTTGTCCCTGGGATAATAGTAGATTTGATTAATGCTATTCGACCTTTGCCAACTAGCTTAATGACATCATGCAAAATTGAGTCATCAATACCATTATGGGTAGTCGGTGTGGGAACTGCAATTAATACAATATCACAATCCTTGATTGCTTCCTTATTTCTGGAGTATTCAGGTTCAATCGAGTAACATATGGGAGAAACTCCCCTTGATCTAAAGGCATTGGCATAACTCTTACCAACCCATCCCATTCCAATTATTCCGATAATTGGCGTGGATTTAACGTTCTGATTTTCAGTCATTTCGGTCATCTGATTTAATAAATTTTGCAAATAATGTCAACCAATTGAGCAAGATTCACGCTGATATTGGCTAATTCCCGGCAAAAAGTGTACCATCATTGCGAATAATGTCAACTAACTGAGTGAGGCAATATCCCGCCGTTCCCTGGATTACATAATCTTCATCAGCTTGCGCCTCTAATGGATATGGAACAAACTCACCGGTGTTAGTAAACCAGCCTTCAGGATCAATAACGATTATTTTAAGTCCTAAATTACGTGCTTGCTCTTGAATCCCTCGGCGATCTGCATGAACACCTACAACTAACAAAGATCGACAATCTGGATGAAAATCTATCACAGGAACAATGGCATTATCTTCATATCTTCTAACAAAAATTTCGGGTAATCCAAGTCTGAGATGAATACCATCAAAATTATTAGTAATAATGGGGCCAACAAGGTAACCATATTTATATAATTCTGCTACTGCATAGTAAAATGGAGTTATTGGGGCGGTTATCATTTTTCGGAATATATGGGTGGCATCTAAAAGGCAATCAACTGGATTCTCAAATAACTTAATTAAAAATTTATCTTCAGCAGGATCTAAAATAAACCGCTTTGTAAATGGATCATTGATTGAATATAGAGAATGTAAGTCATGAAGAGCAGGAACGCCGGCCTCGAAAGAAGGGCCACATCCAATCTCCAGCTGAGCTGGGAAATACTTTAGTATAGTTGCCAAATCAGATGTAATAGTTGGATTACCAGGAACTAATTTATTACGCATACCGGATTCTAGGACAGCCCAAGGCTTTTTCAATAATTCCTGAGTAATAGTAAAGTTAGATGATCGGAATATGAACTCTAAGCTGGAATAAGTATTGGGTAACTGAGTAGTATCGAGAGGATTTAAATATGATTTACTAAAAAGATTTACTTCACAGATTAAATCTCCAAATACAATAGACCAGTTAGAATGCGATTCTTCATTTATTTTCCATCCTCCTCTTTTAGCACAATTCAGCATTGTTTTAATATAAATATCTATTTCTGTATCAGGTAATGATAGACATATATATATACAAAGTGAAGTTAATCCTATATATGGGACTGCATGTTTGTCTTGGAGTAGATCATAATGGTACTGATAATAAAACAATTTTCTTCTTTTGTCTTCTTCAGATGTCCATCCAGATTGAGCTTGATTTCTCAGGTCTTGGTTACGTCTCCATAGGCTCTCTTCAATAGTTTTATCTGAAGATGTTCCACGAGATGGCTCATAAACAGATTGCCAAATTTTCGCTATTTCTTTACTTAAAGGTTGAATAATAGGTAAAGGAAAAATCATAATAGGGTTTCTTGTTTAAATTGAGCGCAAATAATTAACGACGGGCAACTACAATTAAATGTTTTCCTCTCGCAGCTGCTTCATGTTCTAAACAAAATTGTACTTCAGAATTAATTAATTGATGCCATGATTTAGAATCAGCTAAACTTAATATCGAGCTACCTCTATATGTTGGATAAATAGAAATTGGGAAGCCCATTATTTCAATGTTATTAAATCCGTTATCTTCTAAAATATTTCTTATTAATTTGGGGGTAAATAGTAATATTTCAGGATTTTGATCATTATATTTTACTGAATAAGTTGAACGGATCCGTTCAACTTCACGCAATCTATGATTTTGTATACTAAAATAAACAGCATGATATAAATTTGGGAGAACTAGAACTAGTGTGCCTTTGCTTTGTAAGTTACCACACAACTTTTGTATGGCTAATTCTGGATTAATATTAAATCCAATCACATTATAAAGGCAAGTGACTAAATCAAAATGTCTGGCATATATACATTCTAATTTTTCGATATCATCTAAAATGATGGATGCTCTATTGAATAAGTTTTTATCTGCAAGGTTTTGATTTGCAATTTGTAACATTTCGGGAGAGATGTCAATGCCAACACCACTAGATTGTGGCAAATATTCCAAGATTTTGATAAGCCAGCGGGCTGTTCCTACACCCGCCTCTAATACTGTAACCGTTTTTTTATCAATAAAGGTATCAAGGATTTTCTTTTTTAGAATTTCCCAAAGTACAATATTTGAAAAGGCCCAATAGGACCGTTCGTCTATTTTATCATATTCTGATGAAATATTATTAAAAAAACTTTTTACTTCATTTAATCTTTGTTGATTATCAAATTTAGGCCAAGGATAATTTATCATATTAAAATTAAATTAGGGTCAATAATAAGGATTAACATCTTCTCGGCCAACTAACTCAAATATTTGATAATAAGGTTTTTTAGTAAATACAGTGGGTGGATTTCCACCTATAAATGCGAAGATGTTCTCCGCTGAGCCACGCCGTACTTCATCAGGGGTGACAAGCGGCCTTTGATTGGCATTAGCATCATTAATACCTCCAAATAAACCATGTGAAGTGATTACATGAGAGGTTTGACCTATGGCCGCGCTCACATAATTGGCGGTAAAATTATCATTGATCGTAAAAAACTGTCGGATAGCTGTATTTGCCGTAAAGGTTTCCCAGTTCTCGCCATATAATCCTTGTAATTGAATTAGAGATTGTAAGATTGGCCAGACTGTGATTTCAAAACCAGCATAAGTACTCAAAGCTGTCTCAATTTCAGGTAAATAACCCAAAGCTGCAAATTCATCAAGTAGAAAAGTTACTCGTTTATTCGGATTTCTAACTACTGCCCGTAAAGTAGTAGTTGCAATCAAACGCAACCAACGTGCATGGCTTTGTAATTTGTCTACTGGAATGACTATGTAGAGAGCAGTATCACCATCGGATAGCGTTGTTGGGTCATAACCGGAACGAAGGGATTTTTGCAGAGAAGGAGATTTTAAAAAATCGGTTGCCTGTAGCACGGAGGACAAAATACTGCCAAATGTTTCTTCTCCCGCTTCCATCAGCTTGACAATTTCATTACCAGCATTCCGGATAATTTCACCATTAACCGGATCAGCGTTGAGCCGCATGCGGGCAATCAATTCATCCCAATCATCTCCGGCCAGCCTGGCCCACCTCCAGAGAGTTGTCAGCGTCCGGTCGTCGCCTTCTTGAGTTGTGGCAATTTGCATGAGAAGGCCGGTGACAACAGAACGCGCCGTATCGGTAAAAAACTTGTTTTTATCTCCGCGTTCGACGGGAACCAGCATTTCAGCAATCATATGCGCGTCATCGACTAAATGAATGCTGCTGGTATCGGCCAGGATGTCTAACGGATTATAAGATTTTGCTTCGCCGACATTCTCTTCCAGCAAACCCCATGGATTGAGAATGACAACCTGTTTGCCACTCTCACGTTGATACCGTGCGGTGATCGCTGCGTTCTCGCCCTTTGGATCAATG
The DNA here is from genome assembly GCF_965227735.1 of Larkinella sp. NCBI lineage: Bacteria > Pseudomonadati > Bacteroidota > Cytophagia > Cytophagales > Spirosomataceae > Larkinella > Larkinella sp. The sequence continues at coordinate 4,211,893 of NZ_OZ245776.1, forward strand.
ACGACCCAGGAGCCGGTATAACCACCCAAACCCAAAAGATTTGGGATAATCAGATTAGTGCCTTTGCCACCCCGCGTACCGGCGACCGTTAAGATATGGCCTTTATCTTTGAACACATATCCGCCACCAATATACAATCCTTGTCCATGCCGGTACGGGTTGAGTTCGTCCGGTCGGGCAAAACGGGCAGAGCCAAACCGGTTGCCTTCGACCAGCATATTGTTGATGCCGATCTGCCAGCGTCGAAAGACGCCAAAGACAATAGCCGTAAATAGAAGATTGAAAGCGACGTAACCTAGAAAGAAGGGGCCCGTCATCCCCATTAGTGCTGCAAATTGAAACAGGCTGACGATCATGAAAAATAACGCTACCCAAATCAGGACAGCACCCACAAACATCGCGAACCGAACAATAGGTCGGAGGGGATGCAGCAGCGGATATTCCGCCAAAGGCCTCATAAAACGGTTATAGGCATGGGTGAAGCCTATTAATGCTCCGGCCAGAGTAATCGGCGAAAGAATTATGCCGATCAGGATCAGGATAAATTTGTTAAATGCACCGGAGTTCGTTTTGAACCGGAATAGGTAGTCGATTTCCTGAGAGGTGACGCCAAACCAATTCCTGACAGGGACGTCCTCTGTCAGTTCTTCGCTTTGTTCAGGGTTCATCGGGGATAGAATTATTCGAGTACGAATTTGTCTCAACGTAGTAAAAGCGTCTGGCAATTCCAATGGGAATTTTCCCGTATTTGCTGAGAAATCGCCTTGAAAAATAAAAGGGATTACCAACTGAAAACCAGTAGGTTTTCTTATCTTAGGATGCGTGTTGCAAGACGTGGTTTGTAGCTACAAAAACTATCGTTTCGTATCAACAAACCCTGTTTGTAAGGGCGGAAAACTCCTCCCTTAACCCTCCTGAAAATTCGCACACATGGCACGACCACAAAAGGACACGGATGCCAAACGCGACCTGACGATCCGCGTTCGGGTCACCTCCGCCGAGAAACGCCAGATATGGCAACTGGCTGCCGATGCAGGCTATACGCCCAGCGATTTCATGCGGCTCAAAACCATCGCGAGTGTCCCATTGCGCCGGGTTCCTACACCCGACCGCGAGGTGCTGCTCAAGCTGATGGCCGAATTGGGCAAGATCGGCAGTAATGTCAACCAGATTGCCCATGCGCTCAATTACTACAAAGCTAGCGGTCAACTGGCCGGGGTAAACCCTGAAGACATTACCAGTACCCTTGCCAATTTGGATGTATTGACCGCTCAGGTATTGAACGTACTGGAACATGGTCATTAGGGGCAACACACGGGGCAATGGCAAGCAATTAGCGCAATACCTCATTTCCGGTGAGGCCAATGAAAATGTCCAGATTGTGGAGGTTGCCGGACGTGTGAACGCGAAAGCTGATTATCTCAATCAGACCCTGCAAAGCATGTCGCTGACCAGCGAATTGACCAAAAGTAACAAAGGGCTTTATCACGCCCAGATCAATCCCGCTTACAGCGAAGACCGCAGCATGACGGCCAAAGACTGGCTCAAAGCTGCGGATATCTTAGGACAGCAATTAGGGCTCGATGAGCAGCGTCGTGTGATCGTCCTGCATACTAAAAAAGGCCGGACCCACGCGCATGTGGTCTGGGAACGCTACGACCATAAAACGGGCAGGGTAATTTCCGATAGTTTTAGTCGGTTGGCACAAGACCGCGCCCGGAAGGAAATGGAGCGTGTCTTTGAACACCAGCCGACCCCGCACCGTAACCAGCACCGACCGGAACTGAAAGAAGCTTTGACGGAGCTTTGGAACCAGACGGAAACCGGCAAAGACTTTGTCCGAGCCGTTCATGCCAATGGCTATCTGTTGGCCGAAGGAGTCCCGCGCCATCCGTTCATGGTGGTCGATGAGCATGGTCGGTCATTTGACCTGGTGCGGCAGTTGAAAGGCATACGGATTAAAGATGTGCGCCAACGATTGCGAAATGAAAAACTTATTCCAGAAAAAGAGGCTATCGAACTCATGCGTCAAAAGCAGGAAGGCAGTAGTGATTCCAGCAAAGCCGAACAGAGAATAGATAGTGATCGGGGTAAAGCCATTCGCACCGCATCAGCATTTTGGGACAATAAACAGGATGCAACGATAGAAAGTCCAGAAACCGAAAGCCAGAAGAAAATGCGAAATCTGGCTGACGCATTTATTCAGACCGGGCAGGGGATGACTGAGGGTGCAGAACAAAATGACAGCCTTGAAAAGAAAAAGAACCTGGCTGAAGCGTATCTCCTTAACGGCGATGAACTGACCGAAAGAGTGGAAGAGGTTACCGCTGAGGCAGAGAGAAAAAACCGGTTTGTTGCCTTTATCGACTCAAAACAAGAAATCGTTGCTGATACGGAAAGTAACGACACTGACAGTCGGGAGCGGCAAGTAAAGACCGCAGGCGAGTTTATTGCCACCAAAACAGAAATAACCGAATCAACTCAGGAACCTGGAAACAAACGGTATCGAGAAACCCTCAGTGATTTTATGCAGGCTGAGAAGGATGTAGTTACCAAGTCTGAACCCATGATTGAGGAAGAGCAGCAAAGACAGCAGACAGTCGCTCAGCAGTTTTTTGACAATCAGGAACCAATAGTGGAGCCTTCGGACGAAGAAAAATTGATGCGGAAATTGATACTGGAGCAAAAGGAAATTCGGGAACGAAGCCGCCAAAAGAAAAGAAGAAGATCCTGGTAGGTTTGTCGTTTATTCGTTATCCCAACAAAGAAATCTTTCTTTACATGATTTGGACAGGAATATTACTTGACTTTAATTGCCATTAACTTTTCACCCAAACAATGAGAAAAACCGCGTGTTGTAGTATTGTTGTAGTAAAGAAAAAGGCAGCTACAACATTTTGTCGTAACTGCCTGATTTTGAGGTGGTGATGGACGGAATCGAACCGCCGACACAAGGATTTTCAGTCCTTTGCTCTACCGACTGAGCTACATCACCAGATACTGTCGGTAGTAATTTTTGTGGGTGCAAATGTAGAGATTTTTTCTTTTATACCAAATAGTATGGCAATTCTTCAGCAGATTTTATTTGTAGCGGCTCTGGCAACGGCGGGCTGGTTTCTCATCCGACGCGCTGGACTGATCCGGCGCGCCATCCAGCTCGGGCAGCCGGAAAACCGCACCAACCGGCCCAATGAGCGGTTTTCCATCATGCTGCGCGTGGCTTTTGGACAGAAAAAAATGATGACCAACCTCACCGTCGGGCTCATGCACTTCGTCATTTATGTCGGCTTTATCATTGTCAACATCGAGGTACTGGAAATTGTGCTCGACGGGATTCTGGGCACCCACCGGCTTTTTGCGCCCTACACCGGCGCGCTTTATCCCTTCCTGATCAACACCTTCGAAATTCTGGCACTGGGCGTCTGGATCGTCTGCGCGGTTTTTCTGATCCGGCGGTTTATGACGAAAGTGCCGCGTTTCCAACCGGAACAACACCGCGAAATGACCCGATGGCCCCGCACTGACGCGGCTTTGATCCTGATTTTTGAAATTCTGCTCATGACGGCTTTCCTGACCTGGAATGCGTCGGACAGCGTTCTGCGTGAACGCGGAGTAGGGCATTATGGCGAGTTGAGTACCGTCGGCACATTTGTCGTCAGCCAGTTTCTGATGCCGTTGTTTGCCAACTGGAGCGACGCGGCTCTGGTGGTTTGCGAGCGGTTTACGTGGTGGTTCCACATTCTGGGCATTCTCTTCTTTGCGGTGTATCTAACCTACTCCAAACACCTGCACATTGTGCTGGCTTTTCCGAACACGTACTTCTCCGACCTGAAACCCAAAGGCGAAATGAAGAACATGGCCGACATTACGAAAGAGGTGCAACTGGCCCTAGGCATTGCTCAGGCCGATCCGAACGAAGCCCCGGCCGAACCGGGGCGGTTTGGTGCCAGAGACGTACGGGATCTGACGTGGAAGAACCTGATGGATGCCTACAGTTGTACGGAATGCGGACGCTGTACAGCCGCCTGCCCGGCCAACATCACCGGCAAAAAACTGTCTCCGCGCAAAATCATGATGGATACCCGCGACCGGCTGGAAGACATTCAGCGCGGCTGGCAGCAAAACGGCCCCAGGCATGACGACGGCAAAACGTTGCTGGGTGATTACATCACCGCCGAGGAAATCAACGCTTGTACGACCTGCCAGGCCTGTGTGCAGGAATGCCCCGTCAACATCAATCCGCTGGACATTATTCTGCAACTCCGCCGGTATAAAATCATGGAAGAGGCTCAGGCACCGGCTTCGTGGAACGCCATGTTCAGCAACGTCGAAAACAACATGGCGCCGTGGAAATTTTCGCCCGGCGACCGGTTCAACTGGGCCGATCAGGTCAATCAGTAGACGATGTACACTGGCCGTCGGCTGGATTTTTAGGAAGCCTCTGCGCCATCCTGAAAAAACTGGCTACTTTTACTCCTTAACTAAATGAAGGGAGGAGATAACAACTTCCGGGGTCGTTGCCACTTTTGTATGTCCGTACTTTTTTTGAAGATCGCTATTGCGTTGGCTGGTTCGTTGGTGACGATCGGGGTCGTGCGTTTCCGGAAAACGATTGATCAGGTGAGCCTGCGGCAACAGGGACCGATTCTGCTGACGGTTTTTGTGTTGCTGCGAATCATCCCGTTTGTCGTCGTCTACATTTTGATGGGCCAGAAATCGGGTTCCGACATCCCGGTTTTCTACGATGCTGCCCTCCATGCCATGCAGGGGGAAGTGGTCTACCGCGATTTCTGGACGCCCTACAGCCCGCTATTTCCGTATGTTACCACACTGTTGCTGCCTTTCTGGAATAGCCCCAACGCGATTGTTCTCCTGATGATTCTCATGGAAGGCGTAGCACTCTGGCTGACCTGGCGCGCCTACCGAACCGAGATCCGGGGCCTTTTTCTGCGCATGCTGACCTATCTTACGCTCGTCGGCCCAATGGTGCTGTGTGTGTTAGGGGGGCAGGAAGACATCTGGATGTGGCTCTTTGGTGCGTTGTCTGTGCTGGTCTGGCAACGTACGGGCGACAGTTTATGGATTGGCGTGGTGCTGTCTCTGGCCCTGATATTCACCAAAGCCCTGCCGGTTTTACTGATTATTCCGGTATTGTTTCTGGTCGAAAAACCGGTGCGCTACATCATCGGATTAGCCATCACCGGTTTGCCTGCGCTGGGAATTCTGGTGGCGCTCGTGGGAACCAAATTCACGACGCCCATGTCGATTGCCGAGCTGCCGTTCGCGCCCAATCTCTGGACGGTGTTGAGCCCGATCACCGGCGATTTCCGGAGCTATTCCAGTCTGTTGCTCTGGGGGGGCATTGGCTTGACCGTGATCGTCACCACCCTGGGTGCCATGATATTGAAGCAGCGGATGTCGTATGCCAAAGCCTTACCGGTTTTGTGGACCCTGTGTTTTTGCTTTATGATGTTTATCCACAAAAATTCGTTCAGTAATTACGCGTTTATCTTTCTGATGCCGATGCTGCTCAATACCGTCGATCTCAGAAGCCGCCGGCAGGTGGCGGTGCTGATCCTGTTCAATGCGCTGGTCGTGATCCAGCCTTCGTACTGGTGGCGGATGGGCAATCCGATTTTTACCCAATGGAGCGATCTGACGTCGATGGCGAACCTGATCGAATACGCCATGGAGTTGACCATCATGGGCTGCCTGGTGTATTTTCTGCATCACCTTTACCAAATGATCAGCCACAATCAATTCCAGCACGCCAATGCACCGGTAGAGTTTCCATTAACCCGATAACCAACGATGAACACCGAAACCAACTACCAGGTGCCGACGATGGCCGACCTGGCCGCCAAAGGCGAAACCCCGGAAGTGCTTTTCTGGGTGGGCTGTGCCGGTTCGTTCGACGACCGGTATAAAAAAGTGACCATCGCTTTTGTCAAAATCCTGAACCACGTCGGTATCAAATTCGCCGTTTTGGGAACGGAAGAAACCTGTACGGGCGATCCGGCGCGTCGGGCGGGCAACGAATTTCTGTTTCAGATGCAGGCCGTGGCCAACATTCAGGTGCTGGATGGCTACGGGATCAAAAAAATTGTGACGGCCTGTCCCCATTGCTTCAATACGCTCAAAAATGAGTACCCTGAACTGGGCGGCACCTACGAAGTGATCCACCATTCGCAGTTTCTGCAACAACTCATCAACGAAGGCAAAGTGGCGCTGAAAGGAGGAGGGACGTTTAAAGGCCGCCGGATTACCTACCACGATTCGTGTTACCTGGGACGCGCCAATAAAGTCTACGAAGCGCCCCGCGAGGTGTTGCAGGCACTGGATGCGGATCTGGTGGAAATGAAACGCTCCAGAACAAAGGGGCTGTGTTGCGGAGCCGGAGGAGCGCAGTATTTTAAAGAACCAGAACCCGGCCGGAAAGACATCAACGTAGAACGCACCGAAGAAGCCCTTTCGACCGGTGCCGACACCATTGCCGTGGCCTGCCCGTTTTGCATGACGATGATGACCGACGGCATCAAGAACAAAGACCGGGAGGATTCGGTCAAAGTCTACGACCTCGCGGAACTCGTTGCGCAGGCGCAGAGTTTGTAAAGTAAGATTTGAAAACGCCATGTGGATTTCCTTCAACCAACTTCCTGATACCGCCCGCGTCTGGGTTTACCAGTCGGCCCGCCCGCTGACTGACGCCGAAGTGGCGGCCATTGAAACCGATTTGCAACCCGCCGTCGATGGCTGGGCCGCTCACGGAACACCGCTGCTGGGTTCGGCCCAATTGCTGAACAACCGGTTCTTGATCGTTGCCGTCGATGAAGGTCATCACCTGCCGAGTGGTTGCTCCATCGATTCGTCCGTTCGCTGGGTGCGGGAAATTGCGCAGAAGCTCAATACCGATTTTTTTGACCGGTCGGCGGCTTTTGTAACGGCTGATGGGTCGATTGAAACCGTTGCTCTGCCGCAGATCAAAACCGCCGTTGCTGAAGGACGCCTGACGCCCGACACGACGGTTTTCAACAACCTCGTGGCTACCAAAGTGGAATTGCTCAGCAACTGGCAGATCAAAGCTGCTGATTCGTGGCTGAAACGGTATTTCAAAAACGTAGCCGTCTGATTGCATCATGGCCGAAACGCTGGTACTTCCAAAAACCGCCCACCGGCAGGAAATCTACGAAAGTTTACTGCCGCAACTCCGCGCCCTAACCGACGGTGAACCGGATCTGATTGCCAATCTGGCGAATATTTCGGCGGCCTTAAAAGAAGCCTTCGGTTTTTTCTGGGTCGGTTTTTACCTCAAAAAAGACAATCAATTGGTATTAGGGCCGTTTCAGGGACCGATTGCCTGCACCCGGATTCAGTTTGATAAAGGCGTTTGCGGGGCCAGTTATTCGCGCAAAGAAACGATTCTGGTACCGGATGTCGAGTTGTTTCCGGGGCATATTGCGTGTAGCTCTGCTTCAAAGTCGGAAGTGGTCGTGCCGGTGTTCGACCAAGCCGGTGCTGTCGCGATGGTTTTGGACGTTGACAGCGACCAACTGAACGACTTCAGCGAGGTGGACGTGCGGGAACTGGAGAAAGTGGCCGCGCTCATCAGCTCGTTCTTATAAAAAAATCAGCCGCGTTTAAAACCGTCCGTTCAGGCAAGTTTAACCGCCCGCAACACATCCCGCTTGTGGGCGGGTCCACGGTGTTTCTCAACCAGAAAACCGGCGGCTCTCAGATTCCGCTTCACCGAACTTTTTGAACAGTAGGTCGTCAATAATCCGCCCGGATGCAGCATAGCGGCCAGTTGTTCAAAAACCGCCTGCGTCCAGAGTTCCGGTTGCGCTTCGGGCGCAAAGGCGTCAAAATAGATCAGATTGAACCGGTTCTCGGTTCGAAAATCCTCCAAACGGCCCTCGTATTTCAATAACTGAAAAAAAGGCGTGATTGCAACCGGGCGGTTCCACGGCGCTTCGTGTAGAAAATTCAGGTGGTGACTTCCCAATAAAACGTCAAAATTAAGCTGACTGGCTTCCTCCAGCGAAAGTGGCTGGGCTTCTACAGCCGTATACGTAACAACCCGTTGTGACTTTTCGGCTTCCAACAGCGTCAAAAGGGCATTCAGACCCGTACCAAAACCCATTTCAAAGATGCTGATCTCTTCAAACCGTTTGAAAGCTTCATATAAACCCAGTTCGATATAAACCCGCTGCGATTCCTGCAAGGCCCCAAAAACGGAGTGATAATGCTGTTTAAATTCCGAATTGTAGGCCGAACTAGAACCGTCGTGGGTCAGAACGATACGCGTTTCTGTTTTCTTTTCAGGATTCCTCATGTATCTTCGCAAGCTCAAAAAATCAATACTATGCTTCAACGCATCCAAACCATATTTCTGTTCCTCATTGTCGTTTCCATGGCGTTGCTACTGGGCTTCCCGATTTGGGAAAAAACCGGTGCGACTCCCACCGAAACCGCCAGCCTGACGGCCTGGCAACTGGTGTACACCCAAGGCATTAGCTCACAAATTACGCCGGTTTATTACCTCGCCCTCATGGCGCTGGTAGTCGCCGGGGTATCGTTGTTCACGATTTTCAAATACCGGAACCGGTTGCTGCAAATGGGTCTTTGCGCCATCAATGCCATTGTGCTGACCGCCCTGATGGGTTTTGTCTTGTACCTGACGCTCTACAAAGGCAAGGATTTTTTCAACCCGGATGACCAGGGACATTTCCGCTACGGTTTCTTCGCCATCGTAGCCGCCCTGATTTTCAACATGTTGGCTAACCGGTTTATCCGCCGGGACGAAAAACTGGTTCAGGAGTCGAATCGCCTGCGCTAGAGGAGTTATGAGTTAAGAATGAAGAGTTAAAAATGAATGCGTCAGCCAACCGCACGGGCGACCCCGTCTTAACTCTTAACTAAATCAGGCCTTCTTTCAGCAGATCGTGGAGGTGAATGAAGCCTTTGATTTGGTTATCGACGGCGACAATCAACTGCGTAATGCTGCGATCCTGCATGATTTTGAGGGCATGCGTGGCATATTCGTCGGGGTCGATGGACAGGGGTGAAGGGGTCATGATGTCTGAGGCCCGCAGATGCCCGAGGTCCAGCGTATCGAAGCGGTTTAGCATCCGTCGCAAATCACCGTCGGTGACAATACCCGCCAGTTGACCGTTTTCATCGGCCACGGCGGTGGCTCCCAGCCGTTTCGAGGTCATCTCGATAATCACTTCGTGAACCGTCGCGTTGAGGGGAACGGTCGGAATTTCGTGATGTGGATAAATATCGCTAACTTTTAGGTACAGCTTTTTGCCCAATGACCCGCCGGGGTGGAAACGGGCAAAGTCCTGACTGGTAAATCCCCGGGCATTGAGGAGGCTAACGGCCAGCGCATCGCCGAGGGCAAGGGCCACAGTGGTGCTGGTGGTCGGAACCAGATTGAGCGGATCGGCTTCGTGTTCGGCGTAGGCTTTCAGAACAAAATCGGCCTGTACACAGAGATACGAACTGGTTTGAGAAGCCAGTGCGATCAATTTGGCACCGGTTCGCTTCAACAGTGGAACGAGAACTTTGATTTCGGGAGTGTTTCCACTCTTGGAGATGCAAAGTACCACATCGTTGGTCTGGATCATTCCCAGGTCGCCGTGAATCGCGTCGGCTGCGTGCATAAAAAGCGAGGGCGTGCCGGTGGAGTTGAGGGTAGCGACAATTTTTTGTCCGATTATTGCACTCTTTCCAATTCCGGTGACCACAACCCGGCCGGAAGTTTGCAGAATCGTTTCAACGATTTGCTCAAATTGGTCGTCGATGCAGTCCATCGCCTGCCGAATGGCTTCCGACTCAGCCAGCAGCACATTTCGGGCGGTAGACTGAATATTTTTTTTAACTAATTTCAATGTTGCTTTTGTCAATCGGTTTTTGACTAATTTTATAAAGGCAAAGATACAACCAAATAAAGTGTAGTAACCTTCCGCAATTTTGAGATGACGACGACGCAGTTAGATCCATCGGTGCAGGTATCTCTAAAAGAGAAGCTAAAAGATATATTCGGATTCAGCCAATTCCGGGGCGACCAGGAAGCGATTATCCATAATATTCTGGCAGGGATCAATTCATTTGTAATTATGCCTACTGGAGCCGGCAAATCCCTGTGCTACCAGCTTCCGGCCATTTCCTCAGAGGGAACGGCCATTGTCATTTCTCCCCTGATTGCCCTGATGAAAAACCAGGTCGATCAAATGAATGCCTTTGGTATCAACGCCCAGTTTCTGAATTCGACGCTGAGCAAGGCGGAGATGAATAAAGTCAAGAAAGATACCCTGAACGGTACGCTGAAACTGCTTTACATCGCCCCCGAATCGCTGACGAAAGAAGAAAATCTGGACTTTCTGAAAAAGGCCAACATTTCGTTCGTAGCCATCGACGAAGCGCACTGTATTTCGGAATGGGGCCACGATTTCCGGCCTGAATACCGCAAAATCCGGGGTATTATCGACAACATTGGGAATCTGCCAGTGATTGCTTTGACAGCCACAGCCACGCCGAAAGTGCAGTTGGACATCCAGAAAAACCTGCAAATGGAGGATGCCCACATCTACAAAACGTCCTTCAATCGCAAAAATCTTTACTACGAAATTCGGCCGAAAGCCGACGCAAAAAAGCAGCTCATCCGCTACATCAAGAACAACAAAGGCAAGTCCGGCATTGTCTATTGCCTGAGCCGGAAGATGGTGGAAGAGATTGCGGAACTGCTGAATGTCAACGACATCAAGGCGCTGCCGTATCATGCTGGGCTGGATTCGCAGACGCGCATGCACAACCAGGATGCTTTCCTGAACGAAGACGTGGATGTGGTGGTGGCTACGATTGCGTTCGGCATGGGGATCGACAAACCGGATGTGCGGTTTGTGATTCACTACGATGCGCCCAAGTCGCTGGAAGGCTACTACCAGGAAACCGGTCGGGCGGGTCGCGACGGGCTGGAAGGCAACTGCCTCATGTTCTACAGCATCGACGACATTGTCAAACTGGAGAAATTCAACAAGGACAAGTCGGTTACGGAGCGCGACAACGCCAAACACCTGCTCATGGAAATGGTGTCGTATGCGAATCTGGGCGTCTGCCGTCGCCGGCAACTGTTGAGCTATTTCGGAGAATACCAGGACAAGGACTGCGGATTCTGCGACAATTGCATGAAACCGACCGAGAAGTTTAAGGCACAGGACGAAATCGTGCTGGCGCTTCAGGCCGTTTTGCAAACCGATCATCGTTTTGATGCGGCTCACCTCGCCGATGTGCTGACGGGTACTGAAAATCAGTACATTACGAGCTATGAGCACCATAAGCTCGACGTTTACGGCAAAGGCAAAGAGTTTAACGAAAGCGTTGAGTTCTGGTGTTCGCTCATCCGGCAGATTACGATTTACGGGTATCTGGACAAAGATGTCGATAACTACGGCGTCTTGAAACTGTCGGTGAAGGGTCAACACTACATCGAGGATCCGTATTCCATCACCTTATCGAAAGATCACAACTACGAAATCGACGAGGAAAAGGCTGAAGACGAAGATAAGGACAGCAGTATGTCGTCGGGCAGTGCCTACGACGAAGCCCTGTTGGGTCTGCTCAAAGCCCTGCGGAAGAAAATCGCCAAAGAAAAGAACCTGCCCCCGTATGTCATTTTCCAGGACCCATCGATGGAGGAAATGGCAACGACCTATCCGACCACGCGGGAGGAAATGGCCCAGATCAACGGGGTCGGCATGGGGAAAGTCGTGAAATTTGGCAAACCGTTCATCGACCTGATTGCCAAATACGTCGAAGAAAACGACATCGAAACGGCGAAGGACGTCGTGGTGAAGTCGATGGTCAACAAGTCGAAGGTCAAGATTTTCATCATTCAGCAGATCGACCGCAAGGTGGATCTGGAGGAAATCTCGGAGTCGAAAGGCCTGACGATGGAAGATTTGATTGAAGAAATCGAACACATCTGTTATTCCGGAACGCGCCTGAATCTGGATTATTACATCAACCAGATCATGGACAGCGACCGGCAGGACGATATTTATGACTACTTCATGCGGGCCGAAACCGACAACATCGGGGTGGCCATGCGGGAGTTTGCCAACGACGATTATTCTGAAGAAGAGTTGCGGTTAATGCGTATTAAGTTTTTATCGGAAGTAGCAAATTAAATGATGAATGATGAACGATGAATGATGAGGTTGGAATTCATCATTCATCGTTCATCATTCATCGTCGCACGGGCGACCCCATCATCATTTATAATGAATATACTAATACTTGGATCGGGCGGAAGGGAACACGCATTTGCCTGGAAAATAGCGCAAAGTCCACTGTGTAACACCTTGTTTGTCGCACCCGGTAATGCCGGAACAGCCCTGGTCGCCACCAATTTGCCGATTGCCTTCAACGATGCCGATGCCATCGCGGAGGCCGTTCAACAACACGAAATCGATTTGCTGATTATTGGCCCGGAAGAACCGCTCGTGAAAGGGCTGGTCGATACGCTGCGGACTCGAAAAAATCTGGAAAAACTGCGGATTGTCGGACCGGATCAGCGCGGTGCCCAACTCGAAGGCAGCAAGGATTTTTCGAAGCAATTCATGCAGCGGCACGGTATTCCAACGGCGGCATCGCGGACGTTTACCGCTGAAACGCTGGAAGAAGGGCTGGCTTATCTGGACTCGCATCAACTGCCGGTGGTGTTGAAAGCCGACGGTCTGGCGGCCGGAAAAGGCGTTATCATTGCCGAGTCGATTGCTGAAGCCCGTACGGTGTTGACCGATATGCTGACTGGCGGGCGATTTGGCGAAGCCGGAAATAAAGTCGTTGTCGAGCAGTTTCTGAAAGGCATCGAGTTGTCGGTCTTTGTGTTGACCGATGGCGTTAACTACAAAATTCTGCCCGAAGCCAAAGATTATAAGCGTATCGGCGAGGGCGATACCGGCCCGAATACCGGCGGCATGGGGGCGGTTTCGCCCGTGAAATTTGCCACGGCCAAGTTTCTGAGCAAGGTCGAAGAGAAGATTGTCAAGCCGACGCTGGCGGGTTTGCAAAAGGAAGCGATTCGCTATCAGGGCTTTATCTTTGTCGGCCTGATCAACGTCAAGGAAGAACCTTATGTCATCGAATACAACGCCCGGATGGGCGACCCGGAGACGGAAGTCGTGCTGCCGCGCATTCAGAATGATTTTGTGGAATTGATGGTGGCAACGGCCGATGGCGAACTGGATAAAATTCAGCTCCAGATCTCCCCGCAAACCGCCGTGACCACCGTCGTCGTGTCGGGCGGCTATCCGGATGCGTACGAGAAAGGCAAGTCGATCACCGAACTCACGATGCTGGACGACGTAACGGCTTTTCATGCCGGCACCAAACCGGGCTTCAATGGACACGTGCTGACCGATGGGGGCCGCGTGCTGGCGTTGACAGCCGTCGCCAACTCACTCGAAAATGCGGTGATGAAGTCGCAGAAAGCGGCCCGCGCGGTGCAGTTCGAGGGGAAATATTACCGGAAAGATATTGGGCTGGATTTGATCCGGTATCAGGATTAATCAGACACGTTTATACAAAAAAACCGCCCCACTTTGGGGCGGTTTTTTTGTTGGCTTTCGATTGGCTGCTTTCTTAAATTTCCACTAGTTGGGGTACGCCCCGGATGGGCAATTCATACATGGCTCCGGGATCATCGTCAAAGCCCACTAAGGAGTGAGCTTTCAATTCTTCGATAGAATTATAAACGCGAACCCGATCGATCTGTGTTTTGTCCTGAACGTCGAGATGAGCACGCAGCAAATCAATGATTTTATCCATCTTCTCATATGGTTCCCAGCCAGCCATGGAAGGGGCACTAACAGCCAGAATATAGGAGTTCCGTACAAAACCGGGATAGGCTTTGCCGAGCATGAACGCATTTATTTCAGTTCCCTCTTTTCGCGCATTTTCAAACACGCTTCGGAGTGCATTTACCAATGATTCCGTGCCCATGATAAAAAAGTAGTAATGGCATTTAAAAGGAGGAAGTATAACAAATATAGTACGAAATCGGCTGAAAAACCGTATGCCCCTATCAAACCAAAACCGACTGCAAGAGCTGATGTAGATTTGGTAGGGGCACACGGTTTTTAATTGCAAATGGACTCGCTTGATCAACCTCAATACTTCGCAGGCTGATTGGGCTTTGGCGTTGATTTTTTGATGAAATTCCGGATATCCTCGTTGGACGTCACCAGATCTTCCTGACGCAGATACATCATGTGGCCGCTCCGGTAGCCTTTCCAGTCCATCCGGGTTTTGAGTTTTCCGCTGGGGTCCATCTGCCACATGTTATACTGGGCATTGAAGTAATCGCAGGCCCCGTCGTAATAGCCGGATTGGACCAGCAGGTGCAGGTACGGATTCTGGGCCATCGCCTGCCGGAGGTTTTCGCCCGAGCGGTCGGCGTTCTGACCCGCCCGATCCCAGGGATGCACCGGCCCGAACATGTAGTATTTCAGGTCGGTTTTGTAATTCAGGAATTCCCGGAAATAGTAGTTGATGGGAGCCGCAAACGAGTGCAGCCACGACGTCAGCTCCGGAGAATAGTCCGGACGCTCGCCCGCATCTTCCCGGTCGATTCCCAGGTAACGCGAATCCAGCCGACCGACGGTGTGGCCTTTGTCGCGCAGTAACTCCTTCCAGAAGAAAGACGCCGGAATGTCCATATTGTGCTCCAGCACCACTTTTTCCGACAAACCGGAATACCGGGCAACTTTGGCGGCAATCTGCTTTTTCTTCTGCGGATCCAGAAAACCGCCCATCGTCAGCGCCGGAATAAACTCGTTGATGGTGAATTGCTCCACTTCCGGCAGCATGGCCGTCAAGTCTTTCTTTTGCAGGTCGTCGGGCAGCACTTTGTGATACCAGGCCGTGGCCGCATAAAAAGGCAGCATGTTGGCAGCCGCCACCGGCCCGCTCCGTTCGATTCCCAGATCAGTCGGTGACACCAGGATCACGCCATTCAGATACATCCAGTTGGCATTTTGCAACTCCAGCGCCAGGCCCGACACCCGCGTGGTTCCGTAGCTTTCGCCGATGAGGTATTTGGGCGACGGCCAGCGGTTTTTGCGGCTCACGAAGGTGTTCAGCCATTCGGCCAAATATTTGATGTCGGAATTTACCCCGAAAAACTTCGAGCGCGGCACGTCCTTGCTGGCCGGGCGGGAATAGCCCGTGTTGACCGGATCGATGTAGACGATGTCGGCCACATCCAGAATGGAATTCGGATTGTCTTTGAGCGTGTACGGCTGTAACGGATAACCTTCGCTGTCGATGTTCAGCAGTTTAGGCCCCGTATAGGCCAGGTGCATCCAGACCGATGCGGTTCCCGGACCCCCGTTGAATGAAATGACCAGCGGCCGGGTGGTGCGGTCTTTGACGTCCGTCCGTTCGTAGTAGGTATAAAACACCCCGGCAATGGGCTTGCCCTCTTCGTCCCAAACCGGCTGTGTTCCCACCATCGCCGTGTAAGGCACTTTGACGCCCTTGATCGTAACGGTATGCGATGTCGTGATGGTGGAGTCCATCGGGAGCCTTAGGTCGTTGGGGCCGGGTTTGGCCGAAGGCGCACCCGCTGGTCGCGGAGCGGTTTCCGCAGCCGCCGGTGGCGGGCCACCCTGTCGGCGTTGCGCAAAAGACAAGGAACCCGTGGTAACAGCCAGCAGGAGTAAAACTACAATTCGTTTCATGTGTTGTTGGGGTTATAAAATCAAGTAGTTCGGTTTAGTATTTGGCGGGTTGATCCGGTTTAGGCAAGGTTTTTTTGACGAATTCGCGAATGTCTTCGGTCGAGGTGGCGAGGTCTTCGTCGCGCAGATACATCATGTGGCCGCCCCGGTAACCTTTCCATTGCAGGCGGTTTTTCAGTTTGCCGCTTGGGTCCATGTTCCAGAGGTTGTATTTGGCGTTAAAATAATCAGTCGCGCCGTCGAAATAGCCCGATTGAATCATCACGTGGAGATACGGATTCTGGGCCACGGCCTGGCGGAGGTTTTCGCCCGTGCGGTCGGTGTTCTGGCCGGCGCGGTCCCACTGCCCGGTTTGGCCGGAAATGAAATACTTGAGGTCGGTTTTGTAGTTCAGTTTTTCGCGCAGGTAATAATTGATGGCGGGCGTAAACGAATGCTTCCAGGAATCATACTCAGCCGCATAATCAGGACGCTCACCCGCTCCCTGCCGGTCGATCCCCAGATAGCGCGAATCGAGCCGACCCACCGTAAAGCCTTTATCCCGCAACAGTTCTTTCCAGTAAAAAGACGAAGGAACCGCCAGGTTGTGTTCGAGTACGACTTTTTCCGACAAACCGGAATATCGGGCGATTTTAGCCGCCATCTGCTTTCTTTTTTCCGGCTCCAGAAAACCGCCTTTGACGATGGCCGGTGTCAGTTCATTGATCGTAAATTGCTCCACTTCCGGTAGAATGGCATCGAGATCTTTCTGCTGCAAATCGGTGGGCAGCACTTTGTGGTACCAGGCCGTGGCGGCATAATACGGCAGCATGTTGGCAGCCGCCACCGGCCCTTTCCGGTCGATGCCCAGGTCGGTGGGTGACACCAGAATCACGCCGTTCAGATACATCCAGTTGGCGTTTTGCAACTCCAGCGCCAGGCCCGACACCCGCGTGGTTCCGTAGCTTTCGCCGATGAGGTATTTGGGTGACGGCCAGCGGTTTTTACGGCTCACAAACATGTTCAGCCACTCGGCCAGGTACTTAATGTCGGCATTGACGCCAAAAAACTTCGATCTCGGAATCGAATCATTGACGGGCCGCGAAAAACCGGTGTTGACGGGTTCGACGTATACAATGTCGGCCACGTCCAGAATGGAATGCGGATTGTCCGTGACGCCGTACGGCTGAACGGGGTAACCTTCGCTGTCGACTTTGACGCGCTTGGGACCCGTATAGCCGATGTGCATCCAGCAGGAAGCCGCGCCCGGACCGCCGTTGAAAGAAATGAACAAGGGCCGCGTCGTCCGGTCGGTCACATCGGAACGTTCGTAATAGACGTAAAACAAACTGGCGATGGGCTTGCCGTTTTCGTCATAAACCGGTTGTGTACCGGCGGTTGCTTTGTAAGGAACCACTTTTCCTTTAATGGTAACCTGATCGGTGGTCGTTACGGCCGCATCCAGTTTCAGCGAGCGGTTTTGGGCAAAGGAAGAAAGGGTAGTCAGAAAGCACGCCCAGAAGAGGGGAGCAAGGTATTTCATGATGTGATGGGTTAAAAGGACTGATGTTTAGATGGTTCCGGTTCACAAACCCGTTAGTTTTCCGGGTTTGATGTCCAGTTGATTGATCGTTGTGTTCAAGGCATCGAGTTCGGTTTGTTGGCCCGTTTGCTTATACAGTTTTGCCAGCGCGACATAACTTTCGGTATTGTACGGATTTTGCGCCAGCGACTTTTTAAAGGCAGCCACGGCCTCCCCGGTTTTTTTATTCAGAAGTTGTAACACCCCATCCGATTGCAAAGCCGCCGATTGGTAAACCGCATCGCCCTCCGTCGAAAGGGTTTTGTACAGCGTTTCGGCTTCCGGCAACCGGTTGGATTCGGCCAGCAGCCGCACCAGGCGTTGTTTATACAGCCCCGTCAGGGTTTGTTTGTCAGCCAGTGTTTTTGTCAGGAAGTACGACACGGAATCCGGTTTTTGCAATTTGGCATAGCCTTCCGCAATCCGCAGATCAAAATCCGGGCGAGCGTTTTTCCCCGCATCCAGAATCCGCTGCACCTGCTTCATGGTTTCAATGGCTTCCTGGTAGCGGCCGTTCGCCAGCAAGGCGTCGGCATACAAACCCCGTAATTCATAATTCTGGGGCCGTTGCAACACCAGCTTTTTCAGCCCATCGAGCTGGTCGGCATAACCCAGCATGGCGCGTCGGGCCGCGGCAAAAGCCCGGGCATCGTCGCGCCGGTCGCGCAGGTAGGTCGAGACATCCGGCCCGTTGGCGGCATAGTCCTCAGCCGCTTTGATGGCTGGTCCCAGGAGCGCATTCTGCACATACATTTCCCGCAACTGAATGGATAGCGTGGCCCGGGTCTGGTAATCTTTTTCCAGATCCAGCGCCTTTTGCAGCCAACGTGCCTGGGTTTTAATCAGCTCGTCGTGGCTTTTGTCCGGCGTATGGCTGGCTTCTTCCCACTGCGCATAGGCGGCATATACCGGCGCGTAGTTCGGGTCGATTTCTTCGGCGGTTTTGATGTACGTGTAGGCCTGATCAAAGGCTTTCTGTTGTTGCTTCAGACGGGCGTAGGCCAGATACGCGGGCTGGTATTTTTTATCGTAAACCAACGCCGTATCCAGAAACGCAGCGGCTCGGGCCGGATCGGTTCTGACAACTTTGTTGCTCATGTTCAGGTAAACCTGCGCCCAGTTGGAAGCCATCACCGCCTTGTCGCCGTCGAGATACGCCCGTTCCTTTTTCACCAGCGCGTCCAGGAAAGCATACATTTTCGGGTCCCGGCTTTTCAGTTCCGCGGTTGTGTTCATCGACTTGAAGTCGAGCGGATGCACTTTCATGGGTTCAAAATAGGCCGGGTAGGTCTGGGCAAAATACTCCGATTCGTTGTTCTGGGAGTAATAATCCAGCGTCAATCCGTTTTTCATGGCGTTGTAATACAGGGCCCGGATCTGCCGGTTTTCGGCGTCGGTCAGCACGCGACCGTGGAACAGGTGGACGTATTCGTGCAGAACGACATTCCGTTCCTGATAGGCTCCCCGCTCGACGTATTCAATGGCCGCAGCCCCGCTTCCCACGCCCCGAATGTCCATCCACTGGCGGTTGTCAAAGGTGGTGTTGTACCGAAAATGGGGCGCACGCATGGCCAGTGCCAGATCGATGTGCAGGGGCGGCACCACAAAGGCGTTATCCTGTTTGGACAGAAACGGAAAATACACCACGCTGGTGTACATCTGATTCCAGACCATCGCCTTGGCCCGGTCGCCGGGATAATAGCTCAGGTCGGGAAACACGTTGACGAAGTTCTCCGGGTCGCTGATGCGGGTGGTTTTCAGCACATTCGTGGTCGAATCGTACGTCATCAGATACGGAATCCGCTTGGATTTGATCACCGCCGATAAGCCGTTGTGGGCCGGGCCATAGTGGGTTTTGGTAGCCAGAATAGACCGGAAAATGGTTTCGGCCGAATCCAGATTGCTTTTTCGGTTTGGGTTATCAAAATCACTGTAATAAAGCGATGCGCGGTGCATGGCGGGCAAAACCGACTGCGGATATTCCTTGCCGACCCGGTGCGTCACGGCCAGGGCGCTAGCCAGTTGATTCGTCCGAAACAGCCGGTCGGCTTCCTTTAGTTTTTCCCGAATTTCTTTCTCATCCTTGTCGGCATAGTCGGCATAGGTCAGGTTGGTGTGGCCGTTGCCCCAGTGCCAGTGCGTCTGAAAATGCAGGGGATTGATGTTCAGGGCGAGTTGCCACTGGGCTGCCATGTCGTTGAGCTGCGTGGCATCGATCCGGCGCCAGATGGCATAGCCGTAACTGAAACGGGCATCGGCGTTGAACGGGTCGAGCGTGAGCGATTTCACCAGGGGTGCTTCGGCTTTTTCGGGGTGCTGATCCCAGAAATATACGTTCGCTTCCAGTTGGTAGGCGGCTGCCAGCGACGGATTCTGCTTCTGAAGCTTTTTGGCAACGGCCATAGCCTCGGTGTAGTTTTTCTGCAACAGCAACGCGCGGCCCAGCACAATCGCCGTTTCCGCATCCGTCGGATGACTGGCCAGAATGGACCGGCACTGCTCGACTGCGTTTTGCAAATCCCAGGCTTCAATGGCCAGAACCGCTTTCAATTGCCGGCCCCAGCGGTTGTTTTTATCCAGCGACAGGGCTTTTGTGACGGAGCTTTCGGCCTTTTTAAAGTCATTGTTCAACCAGTCGTATTCGGCTTGTAGCAACAGCTTTTCAACCACCGTCAAGCCTTTTCCGGTTTTCATTTCGGCCAGGGCTTGCGGCCACAACCCGAGGTCCAGCATTTTTTTGACGGTTTTAGCCTTGCCCGTCGTTCGGTTCGCCTGGCTGAGCAACTCCGCGCGTGCTTTTTCCAGATCAGTCTGCGCCTGGCGTGTATCACCAACCTGCTGCGCCATTACCGCAGTGGTAATGGCGAGCAGGAAAAGTAGCGGAAAAGACTTTTTCAGCATGTGAAAAAAGAGTTTAGGTCTAACCGGAACCGCTTATTTGCGGGTATCCCAGAAAACGCGATCCAGCATGGTGGTCCGTTGTTTCGCATTCGGGTTGTTGTTGATTTCCGATTGCGCGTAGAACAACGACCGGGGCACTTCGTCGTAAATAGCCATCGGCGTTTTGTGCGGAGTCAGGGCCGGATAGCCCGTCCGGCGGTAGTCCGTCCAGGGTTCCATCAAAACCGCATGGTTCGCTATGTATTTCTCCGTAATGATCTGCTCCAGTTTTTGCTGGTTGGTTCCGGTCAGCGTTCCCTGAGTTGCCAGATAGGTCGTCACATTCGCTGCGGCCACGCCCGCGTCGGTCATGGACGCCCGAATACCGGCTTCGAAAAACGACTGGGCATTGCCCGGTGCGCCGTAGAGCAAAGCCGCTTCGGCCCGGATAAAGTTGTATTCGGCGAAGGTCAGCAACCGCGCCGGACCCGCTCCGGAGAAAGTAATGGCTCCGTCCCGCAGGCTACCATCCGGATTGATCATGGCCGTATTGGGTGCCGAAGCCGTTCCGTAAATATACTGATAGTTCCGGGAATAAGCCGACGACGGATCGGTGTCCAACACGCTGGCTCCCTTAAACGTAGCCGGGCTGGAGTTGAACGGAAACGGAATGAAATACGAAGACCGGCGGGGATCGTTCTTGCCATTCATCAGGTTGACGATAAACCGGTTGGGGAAAAACTGGTTCTTGAACTGGCCGTTTTCCATGCTGTACAGCGGATTCTGCCGTTGTGACTCGGCCAGAAACGCCATCTGGAAATTATCCGCCGGGCTTTCCATGAATTTGGCTCCGCTGTTCACCAGCGCCGTGATTTGCTGGGAAGCATAAGCCTGGTCTTTGGCTGAATAGTGCAGGAAAATCCGCAGTTTCAGCGTATTGGCAAACTTGATCCATTTGTCCTTGGAAACCGCCCAGGTCGTTCCGCTGTAAATCGTGCTGAACTGGTTGGGCGACAGCGCCGAGGTGGCGGCATTGACATCCGTTAGCCCTTCGTCGATCAGGCGGGTCAGGTCCTTGTAAATTACCTCGTCATCGTCAAAAGCCGGGTAGAAATTCTCGCTGTGTTTGCCAGCCTGCGTATAGGGAACATCGCCCCAGGCATCGACAACGATCTGATAGACATAGGCTTTCAGGATTTTTCCGACCCCGGCGTAATGCGGACTGCCTTCGCGGGTGGCCTGTGCAATCATCAATTCCAGGTCGCTCACCGTCGTGCCGAAAATCCGGACCCACTGGCTGTTGACGTCGGAGTCGTTGATGTTATACCGCTCGTATTCTTTAAACGTCCCGAAACCGGTATTGGGGCCCTGTCCACTGAACTGCTGCGAGAGCAGGCTGGCGTAGCGGAAAAGGTCACTGGCGCCCATGTAGCCGATGTTGACCGTAACGGAAGGGAGCAACTGCGACACCTGAACACGCTGGATGTTGTTGGGGTCGTCGTTGACATCCAGGTAAGAACTGCAGGAGCTGAAAAAGAGCCCCGTAGCCAGAACGGAAGTATAGAGTAATTTCTTCATGATCTCAATGGTTTGTTCGATTCGTAATCACCCGTTAAAACGTCGCTCTCAAACTCCCCCCGATGGTCCGGGCGGTGGGCTGAATGCCAAACTCCAGACCGCGCGCATTGCTGACACCCAGCAGGTTTTGTTCCGGATCGAGGTGGGGGTAATTCGGGGCATGAATAAAGAGATTCCGACCGTATACCGACAATTGAAGCCCTTTGATGAATTTTACATGATCCAGAACGGACGCCGGGATTTTGTAGGTCAGGTTGGCTTCCCGCAGTTTTAGGTACGTAGCGTCCAGAACGTAACCTTCCCAGGCCACATATTTACCCTGCAAACTGTAATACTGCTGCGCCGTGACGCCAATCGTATTTGGCGTGCCGTCTTCCCGAACGCCGTCGAAAATGTAGGGCCGGTTGGGCGTGCCATCGGCGTTAAACCGGGGGAACTCGGCCGTTTCGGCGGCTACGCCATTGATGCGCAAATCGCCGATGGTCCGGGAAAGTTGATCGCCTTTGTGCTTGTAATCGAGCAGGAACGACAGGCTGAAGTTCTTGTAATTGAACGTGTTGGTAAAACCGGCCGTAAACCGTGGATTCGGATTTCCAACCCGCTGCACCGCCGTCGTTACTTTCGGCAGTCCGTTGGCGCCGATGATCATGCGACCCTGCGCATCCCGCTGATAGGCATTCGACCAGATCTGACCATATTCTTCGCCCGACACCAGCCGGATGTTCGGCGATGTAAACCCACCGATCGAGATGTTGGCGACGCCCGGTGCCAGTTCCTTCACGATGGACCGGAAACTGGTGAAGTTGAGCGACGATTCCCAGGTGAAACTTTCCTTCTGGATCGGTGTTCCCGAAATCAGCAACTCGATCCCTTTGGTCGAAAGCTTACCCGCGTTCGTGACCAGGCTGGTGAAACCGGAGGTCGAAGGCACCGGAACCGAGAAGATCAGGTTGCGGCTGTCGCGTTTGTAAACCGATCCGTCGATGAAAAGACGACCGTTGAACAGCGTTACTTCCGCACCCAGTTCGATTTCACGCGTAAATTCCGGCGTCAACTGCGGATTTCCCGTGCTGTTGTCGTAGGTATAACCGGCTAGTCCGCCAAACGGAAAGTTGACCGCTGTCGAGCCTAAACCATCACCCGCACTTGCTTTGCCGTAATAGGTGTTGATGGCATACGGACTGGCTCCCTTGCCCACTTCGCCCATGTTGGCCCGGATTTTGGCCGAAGACAGAATTTTCGATTTGAGTGATGGAAACGCTTCCGTTGGCACAAAACTGAGGGCAACGGCCGGGTAGAAGATGGACCGATAGCCCGGAGCCAGCGTTGAAGAGAAGTCGTTCCGCGCTTTGGCGTTCACCGAAAGCCAGCTTTTGTAATCGAAAACAAGGTCAGCAAACACCCCCACGGCCCGTTGCTCGGTAACGGAAGAGGTCGGGTTGAACGTCAGGAAGTTTTTGATGTTGTCGAAACCCGGCACAACGATCCCCAGACCGATGTTCTGCATTTCGCTGTTGTAGTTGGAAATGATTTCGTTCCCAACCGTTGCGATCAGGTTGATGTCGGGGGTAATTTTCCGGTTTCCGGTCAGCGTGAAATACGAGTTCAGGTTGCGGATCAGTTGCGAACGGTCCAGCACCCCACCGGCCCCCGCCGAGTTGGTGTTGGCGTTGCTGCGAACGCCCTTGTCGTCGAACCCTTTGGTGGTGAAGTTGAAAATATCCGTACCAATTTTCAGATCGGCCTGCAACCAGTCCAGAATGTCATACTTCAGGTTTACATTCCCGAAAAACCGGTTCACTTCCTGGTGGTTCCTGATGTGTTCCAGCGACCAGTAGGGGTGATCTTCGGCGGCAAACCACAATTGGTTTCCGGCGGCATCCTGAAACGGTTTGTTGGTCAGGTCGTAGCTGCGGGGCGTATAAATCCCGCGCCAGAGCGAGTTGGCTCCCTGGTTACCGGATTGCGTCCGGTCAGAAACGTTGTTGGCGTAGGAGAACGAGGTCGAGATCCTGAATTTGTCGGTCAATTGCGTACCGGCATTCACCGAGAGGTTATTCCGGTTCAGTTTGTTGTTCGGTACCAGACCGGTTTCGGCCGAAAAACCGTAGGAAACCCGGTAATCGTACTTATCGGTCCCACCCGAAAAACTCAGGTTATTCTGCGAAGAAATGGAGCTTTGGAGAATATCCCGAATGTTGTCCGGATACGCCTGCAGGGTTTCCGACTCACCAAACCAGTTCGTTACGGTTTGTCCCGCAATCCGGGGACCCCAGGAACCGGCTACGTTGTTGATGTAATTTCCGTTGCTGCCCTGAGCGTATTCGTTCTGAAATTTCGGAAACCGGCTCACCGTTCCGACGGCGACATTGGTTGAGAACGAAATCTGCTTTTTAACGCCTTTCCTGCCTTTTTTGGTGGTGATCAGGATGGCACCGGAAGCTGCCCGCGAACCGTATAAAACCGTAGCAGCCGCCCCTTTCAGGACGTTGACGTTTTCGATGTCCTGCGGGTTGATGTCCGAAATCCGGCTGGAATTCACCACACCGGTATTGACGGAATTGCCCCCCCCGGAGTTGTCCAGCGGAATCCCGTCGACCACATACAGCGGCTGGTTGCTGCCCGTAAAGGTGGAGAAACCGCGAATGGTTACGTTGGAACCGGCAAAACCACCGCCCGCCCCCGTAACCTGCACCCCGGCCACTTTGCCGGCCAGCGAGTTGGTTACGTCGGTAGTCGGAGCCTGGCTGAGTTGTTCGGCTTTCACTTCGCTCACGCCGTATCCGAGCGTTTTGCGGTCGCGGGCAATCCCGAAGGATGTGACGACCACCTCACTCAGTTGCTTCGCATCCGATTCCAGCGCAATGGAAATCGTACTCCGTCCGTTGACAGGAATTTCCACGGGCAGAAAACCGATGTAGCTCACCACCAGCGTGGCGCTTTCGGGGACGGAAAGCCGGAATTTACCGTTGGCATCCGTGATGGTGCCGGTATTGGTGGTGCCTTTCACTAAAATAGACGCCCCCGGCAGCGGGTTGCCATCCTCTTTGAAAGTGACGACACCATTGACTTCAATGTCCGCCAATTTTGCGGGAAGCCCACCTGCGACGGCCCTACTTCCTGCCAGCAGGCCGAAAAAGACGATAAGAATGGGCAGGAAGCCACGAGTTGATAGGATAGATTGCTTCATAGTCACCTACGGTATAATTGGGGTTAATTGCATGCTGAGTAGTCTAAAAGGCCGGGCAGATCGGAGTCGACAGGTTTCTTTTCCTGCATCGGTCGGATTGATCGGTACCAGAAACCTGCCTGATTCAGCGCATCCGCAACACCACGGTTTGGTGTTCTCAAACAAAGAAAAGCAACATTTTTCTTCTCAAAATAGGGCTGGCGGGATTCGGCTAAAATCTATTTATCAATAGATAATTTTTGTTAAGCCCCCAAAGAATTACGTATCAACTGCTTTTATTGTAGAATAATATTCGGTCAATTTGGAAAAGTGGCTGACTTTAAAATTGTAAATTCTGATTTTTCAAAATGCCTCCTAAATCGGGAAAAGATGAAAATAAATCTCCGTTTTATCTAAAAAAAATACCAGTATGACGGGGGTGTCATACCGGTACATTTACCGCAACAAGTAAAGATTCACGGGTGTGATCAATCGGGATTTAAAAAAGGATAACGGTAGTTTTTGGGAGAATCAAAGGTTTCTTTGATGGTTCGGGCCGACACCCACCGCAGCAGGTTCAGCTCCGAACCGGCTTTATCATTCGTTCCCGATCCGCGCGCGCCCCCGAAAGGTTGTTGCCCCACCACCGCGCCGGTGGGTTTGTCGTTGATGTAAAAATTGCCCGCAGCATTCTGCAAGCGGCTGGTTGCCAGCTCGATGGCATACCGGTCGCGGGACAGAATCGATCCGGTGAGTGCGTAGATGGACGTTTTATCAATAACATCCAGCATGGCTTCATAGTCATCGTCGTCGTAGACGTAGACCGTCAAAACCGGGCCAAACAGCTCTTCGCACATCGTCACATACTGCGGATCATCGACCCGCAAAACCGTCGGTTGAATAAAATAGCCTACGGTTTTGTTATACGATCCACCGGCGACGATCTCAACGCCCTCGTCGTTTTTAGCCTGATCGATGTAGCGGGCCAGCTTGTCGAACGAGCGCTCGGAAATCACGGCATTCACGAAATTACCAAAATCTTCGACTGGCCCCATTTGGATGATACTCAGATCCTGAACCACTTTGTCCCGGATAGCCGCCCACAACGACGCGGGTAAATAGGCTCGGGAAGCTGCCGAGCATTTTTGTCCCTGGTATTCGAACGCACCGCGCACCAGAGCCGTGGCAACGGCTTCCGCGTCAGCGCTGGGATGAGCGAGTACAAAATCTTTCCCGCCGGTTTCGCCCACAATGCGTGGGTAACTTTTATAGGTAGCGATGGAATTGCCAATGGATTTCCAGATCGTTTGAAAAACCGCCGTCGAACCCGTGAAATGAATCCCGGCAAAGTCAGGATGACTAAAAATAACGTTTCCGGCAACGGGACCATCCACGTTGATCAGGTTAATGACGCCACCGGGCAAACCG
Source organism: Larkinella sp. (assembly GCF_965227735.1). Taxonomy (NCBI): domain Bacteria; kingdom Pseudomonadati; phylum Bacteroidota; class Cytophagia; order Cytophagales; family Spirosomataceae; genus Larkinella; species Larkinella sp. Next base: position 4,238,255 of record NZ_OZ245776.1, read on the forward strand.
GCTTCTTTCAGCACGTCCATGATCACCTGAGCCGCATACACCTGGTTTTCAGACGGCTTCCAGACTACCACGTTGCCCATCATGGCTGCTGAGGTGGGCAGGTTTCCGGCAATGGCCGTGAAATTGAAGGGCGTCAGCGCAAACACGAAACCTTCCAGGGGGCGTTGTTCCAGCCGGTTCCAGACGCCCGGTGACGAATTGGGCTGGATGTCGTAAATTGTCGCCATGTACGAAACATTAAACCGCAGGAAGTCGATCAGTTCACACGCGGAGTCTATTTCGGCCTGGTAGGCGTTTTTTGACTGACCGAGCATGGTGGCCGCGTTAATCTTATAGCGATATGGTCCGGCGATCAGCTCGGCGGCTTTCAGGAAAATGGCCGCGCGTTCTTCCCAGGGCAGGGCTTCCCAGCGGGGCTTGGCCGCGAGGGCGGCTTCGATGGCTTCCTGAACGTGGCTGGCATCACCTTCGTGGTAATAGCCCAGAATATGGTGATGGTCGTGGGGAGGACGAATGGCTTGCTTGGTACCCGTTCGGACTTCGCGATTCCCGATGTAGAGGGGAATGTCGACTTCCTGCGCCCGGGCGTTTGCCAGGGCTTCCTTCAATTTGGCTCGTTCGGGAGTCCCCGGCGCATACGAATAAACCGGTTCATTCCGGGGTTCCGGAACACGGAAAAATCCTTTTGACATAGACAATGGTTTATTAAATCAGTTGTTCAAAGGTATTGTGCCCCGGTTCTTCCTTTGCATCCAAAATTGTCCAAATGTCATCTAAAATTGCCAAAACCGCCATACCCGAAATTCCCGCTATACATTAGGGGACAAAATACAGACGATGAAAAACGAAACGAAAATAGATCTGGATAATACCGCCGAAGCCTTTGCCTATAAATCCGATCAGCAGTTGCGGAAAGCACAGGTGATGTTCACGCTGATGAATCAAAACTGGCTGGTGAGCCTGGGAGCGGGCCTTACGTCGTTGGCCGTAAAGTGGAATTTGCCGGTCAAAGGGCTGATCCGGTCCACCATTTTCGAGCAATTTGTCGGCGGAGAAAGTCTTGATCAAACGATTGATACGATTAAAACGCTCGATCGATTCAAGGTGCAGGCCATTTTGGATTATGGCGCGGAAGGCAAGGAAACCGAAGCCGACTTCGACCGGACGAAGGAAGAGTTCATTCGGGTCGTTCGGTTTGCCGCTACCCGCCCCAATGTGCCGTTGATGGGCATCAAGATTACGGGCCTGGCGCGGTTTGCGTTACTGGAAAAACTGAACCCGCTGGTTCGGCTGACCGATCAGACCGTCGAGATCAATACCGGTTTGCTGACCCCTTCCGAAAAGCAGGAATGGGAGCGGGTGGTCAGCCGAACGGTTGAAATCTGCGAAACGGGCGCTAATCTCCACATTGGAATAGTAATAGATGCTGAAGAATCGTGGATTCAGGATACGATCGATGCGCTGACGATGCAGGTGATGACGGTTTTCAATCAAAAGGCCGCTGTCGTTTTCAATACCGTCCAGCTATACCGCCACGACCGGCTTGCGTTTCTGAAAAGAAGCTTTGCGCTGGCCCAAAACCGCAAAGCCGTTCTGGGTGTCAAAATTGTTCGGGGGGCCTACATGGAGAAAGAGCGAAAACGGGCCCTGGAGCGCAATGAAACCGTTTTGATCCAGCCCGACAAAGTCGCCAGTGACCGGGATTTCAACGCTGCGATTGATTTCTGCCTGAATCATCTAGACCGAATTTCGCTGATTGTGGCCTCGCACAATGAACACAGCGTACAGCACACCGTCGAGAAACTACTCGATGCCGACCTGCCGCTCAATCACCCGCACGTTCATTTCTCCCAGCTTTTCGGCATGAGCGACCACATCACGTTCAACCTCGCCAAGGCGGGTTGCAACGTGAGCAAGTACCTTCCGTATGGCCCAATTGCCGACGTTATTCCGTATTTGATGCGACGGGCGCAGGAAAATAGTTCGGTGGCGGGGCAAACCAGCCGGGAATTGTTTCTGATCCGGAAAGAAGTGGCCAGAAGGAAGTTATAACCAGTTTGGTTTTAAAATTCGGTAACGTCGATCGGGCTACGATACCCTGACAGCGGTCAAAGACCCTGTCAGCGGTATCGTAGCCCTGTCAGTAATACCGCCTTTCCGAAGCGATTTGCTCCCGTTTTCAGGCCGTTTGGTGAACTTTGAAAATTGTAACCATTTTAAGAGTAAAAAATAAACCTCAGCGATAGTGTGATCTTATTCCGATATGCAGTTCCTGAACGAACTTTTATAACACTATTAGCCAATAATCAACAAATATTATCCGTTTGTTTGTGAAATATATAGAATAATGATAATATTGGTATATACTTCGAAAAATAACTGTTAAATGAAGTAAACTTGTAAAGCCGTTCATTTTGCCGGTCATTGTAAAGGCCTTGCCATCTCTATTTGTACTATTTTGATGTTTAATGGTTAAACAATTACCCGATTTGACTGTATGAAAGTACTACAATTTACTCCGCCTGCCCCCAAAGAGGATTCCGTAATTGTAGACGAGGATTTTCTGACCCATTTTTACAACCATTTTCACCGGCATAAACAGCTTCAGATCACGCTCATCCTCAAAGGGAAAGGTACCCTGATGGTGGGGAACTACAGCCAGGCCTTCCGGCCCAACGAAGTGTACATTCTGGGGCCAAACCAGCCCCACATGTTCAAATCGGAGCCGGGGCATTTTACGAATCCACGGCTTGGGAATGCCCATGCCATCCACATCTTTTTCGATCTGGAACGGATTCCGAAAGCCTTTCTGGCTTTGCCCGAAATGGAGTCGATCAGCCGGTTTTTCGAACTCATCCAGAATGGCCTGCAACTTCCGGCCGAACACACCGAATACGTTGCCAAAATCCTGAAATCCCTGGAAGACAAAACCAATCTGGACCGGCTGCTGGCGGTTATCCAGTTGTTTCAATATTTTTCGAAGGAAGTAAAGGGCTGGAAGTCGTTGCAAACGGGGTTCGCCGATTATTCTTTTTCGGATTCGGACGGCATGCGGATGAATGACGTCTTCCAGTATACGCTCGATCATTATGCCGAACCCATTACGCTCGACAAAATTGCCGACATCGCCCACATTACTCCGCACGCGTTCTGCAAATACTTCAAGAAGCACACCCGCAAAACGTACAACACGTTTTTGAATGAGATCCGGATCAACGAAGCCTGTAAACGAATCATCAACAGCAGTAACGACGGTATTTCCAGCATTGCCTATTCGACGGGGTTCAACAGCGCCACCAATTTTAACCGGGTTTTCAGAAAAACCACTGGCATGTCGCCCAGCGATTATATTCGGGAATACAAGAGCAAGTAAGTCACCGGGTTACGTCTAATCTCTGCCGGTTTCCGGGAGCTTCTCACCGGTATTGCGGTTTTTTCTGATCAGGAAATAAATCGGGATACCGGTGAGGGTGATGATGAGTCCGGGCCATGTGTAGGTGGGTTTGTAGACAATCAGCAGGAGGCAAAACGCGAGGCCCATCAGGATGTATAGAACCGGCAAAACCGGGTAGCCAACGGCTTTGTAGGGTCTTGGCGCGTCGGGGCGTTTGGTTCGCAGGATGAAGATCCCGGCGATCGTCAGCATGTAAAAAACCACAACCACGAACGAAATCATATCCAGCAAGTCGCCGTAGCGACCGCTCAGGCTCCAGATGCAGGCCACGAGGCACTGAATCCAGAGGGCAAAACCGGGTACGGAGTTTTTGTTCAGTTGCCCCACTTTCCGGAAAAACAAACCGTCTTTGGCCATGGAATAATACACCCGCGCTCCGGCCAGAATTAGGCCATTGTTGCAGCCAAACGTCGAAACCATGATCATAATGGCAATGATGGTGGTTCCGGCGTTGCCGAAAATGACGTGAGAAGCCGTCACGGCCACCCGGTCTTTGTCGGCCGAGGCAATTTCCTGCAGCGACAGCACTCCGGTATACATGACGTTGGTGAGCAGATAAATCACCGTGACGATGATGGTGCCGAGGGCCAGACTGAGCCCGATGTTTTTCTGCGGATTTTTGATTTCGCCGGCAATGAACGTGACGGTATGCCACGAATCGCTGCTGAAAATTGATCCGACCATCGCGGCCGCAATGGCACCGAAAGCGGCCAGCGTTGTATAAGATTCAACGCTTCCGTCGGGGCTGAGTTTATGCAAATTCCAGATGTCGACGTTCGTCCAGTTGGCTTGCCAGACATCGGATTTGATGGCATAAAACCCGAATACGATGAGACCCAGCAGGCTCAGCAGTTTGGCCAGGGTGAAAGTCGTTTGAATGAGTTTCCCGCTGTTGACCCCGCGGGTGTTGATGAAGGTGAGTAATACGATAATAAGAATTGAAAGGAGCTGTGCCGCCGAGATTTGCAGAAAGTTCAGGTCAAAGATGATGTGGTCTTCACTGAATGGGGGCAACAGGTAGGCGGTGAATTTGGCAAACGCAACGCCTACGGCGGCAATGGTGGCGGTATGAATGACGGTGAAAAAACTCCAGCCGTACAGAAAACTGATGAGCGGATTGTAGGCTTCTTTCAGATACACATATTGCCCGCCCGCTTTCGGATACATGGCACTCAATTCGCCGTAACCGAGGGCTGCTGTCAGGGTCATGAAACCGGTGATCAGCCAGACCGCCATCAGCCAGCCCGCGCTGCCAGTGTTGCGGGTAATGTCGGCACTGACAATAAAAATACCGGAACCGATCATGCTGCCGGCCACCAGCATCGTGGCATCGATTAATCGCAGGGAAGGCTTAAAGGCCGAATGGTCTTGCATAAAAGAAAAGCGGGGAAACGGTGTCGACGCCGGATACAGTGAATGGCTGAACTATTTATCCAAAGGTAAGTGACCTGCAATCGCCAAATACCTCCGGTTTTAGTCAATCCTAAACATATTTTAACCGGTTTCATGTGATCATGGATGCGATTTTCTCCCGCCCTGTCCGGGGTAGTTGGGTTCATGCAGCCGTTTATGCCTTTTTTTATTAATTTAGGGTATAATTTTGAGTTTGATCGGTTCATGAACGGCGTGAACCGATTGAGTACAGTGTTCACCGCCCCATTGGAATCTATATAAAATGTGATCCGGATGAAGGCACAAAAAGAAGCGGGGCCGCCCGCACGATCATGAGTTATGAATTAAGAGTTAAGAGTTAAAAATTAAAAGTAAACGGTTCTCTATCCTACTTTTCACTTTTAACTCTTAATTTTTAACTATTAACTCTTAACTATAGATAGAGTTATGGGATGCAAATCATGTACGACCGGCGGTTGTGGGACCAAAACCGCGACCGGAGCCGTGGGCGGATGCAAGAATAATGGGGCTTGTGGCACCGGCGGTTGCAATAAAATGAATGTGTTCGACTGGTTGAGCAACATGGAGACGCCCTCCACACGCCGGTACGATGCAGCCGTAGAAGTAAAGTTTAAGGGTGGGCGGAAGGAATACTACCGCAACCCGCACCAGATCGATCTGACAACGGGCGACTACGTCGTCTGTGAAATGCAAACGGGTTATCACATCGGCTGCGTGTCGCTCCAGGGGGAACTGGTTCGCTTGCAGATGTTGAAGAAAAACATCCCGTTTTCCGACGATCTGAAAGTGATTCACCGCGTGGCGTCGCAGAAAGACCTCGAAAAACACGAGCAGGCTATCGCCCGCGATCTGACGACGATGTATCGCACCCGCGAAGTGGTGAAGGAACTGAAGCTGAACATGAAACTGTCCGACGTGGAGTATCAGTCGGATAACACGAAGGCGACGTTCTATTATTCATCTGACGAGCGCGTCGATTTTCGGGAACTGATCAAGATTCTGGCGGCCGAATTCAAAATCCGGGTCGAAATGCGGCAGATCAGCCTGCGGCAGGAAGCCGGGCGGTTGGGCGGTATTGGTTCCTGCGGCCGCGAACTCTGTTGCTCGACCTGGCTGACCGATTTCAAAAACATCACGACCTCGGCGGCCCGGTATCAAAACTTGTCGCTGAATCCCAGTAAGTTGTCGGGACAGTGTGGCCGTTTGAAGTGTTGTCTGAACTACGAACTCGAAACCTACGTGGATGCGCTGCGCGATATTCCGCAGGTGGAAAAACCGCTGGAAACCCAGAAAGGCCGGGCGTCGCTCCAGAAAACCGACATTTTCCGGCGCATCATGTGGTTTGGCTACAGCACCGAAAGCACCTGGTATCCGCTGCCCATCGCGCGCGTCATGGAGATTCAGGAGTTGAACAAAAAGGGCATTATCCCCGAGTCGTTCGACCTGCTGGAGCCGATGGCCGAGCGGAAAGAAACCGCCAAAGGGTTGAGTTCACTCAACAGCGATCTGGAAAAACTGGACAAAAAATTCAGCGACCGCAGCGATCGGAAGAAGAAACGGAAGAAGAAAAAACCGTCATCCGGCGGTGGTGAACCGGCGGCTTCGAACGGACGCCCGGAGAACGGAAAAGCCTAATATGAAAAAACCGGTCGGAAGGCCGGTTTTTTCGTTTTCCCAAGATGGGTTTTATTCTACCGCATCATACACCAGAACCTTGCTCCAGTACCGCGCGCAGGTTTCCACAAATTTCAGGTGGATGGGATCTTCCTGATACGCATCGTGGGCCGCCTGATCGCGGAAAATATAGGTCAGCGACCAGTCGTAGGAATGGTCGATGACGGGCCGACGGGTGTCGGCGGGTTTGCCAATGTACAACGCTTCAAAATGCGTGATGCCTTTGAGCGTTTCAAGGCCGTCGCGGAGCGCCTGGCGGTCGTCGTCGCTTTCGGGGTTGGTGAGCCAGAAATATACGGTATGAACAAACATGCTTGTTTTTTCGACCGGTTCGCCGGTACGGTTTTAGGAGTTAATGCCAAATTGAGCCTGAAAACTAACTATTTTTCTCCAACTGCTTCACCAATACTTCGAAATCTTTCGGATAGGGCGCTTCAAAAATCGTTCGTTCGCCATCCAGCAGCGTAAACGTCAGCGAGCGGGCGTGCAGGGCCACACGCTGAATCAGCGACTGTTCTTCGGTATCTTTTTTCAGGTTGAATTTCCGCTTCAGATCCGACAGAAAAACCGGTTTTCCGCCGTACGTCGGGTCGTTGGCAATGGGGGCTTTCAAACACATCAGGTGAACGCGAATCTGGTGCATCCGGCCCGTAATCGGAATACACTCCATGAGCGTGTGCATCCGGTATACTTTCAGCGTATTGAAAATGGTTTCGGCATCTTTGCCTTTTTGCCGGTCAATTTTCACCGCCGTTCCGTCTTTGATGGGCGAAATGGGCAGGTATACCGAAATGCCTTCGAAATCGTGAATGCCGTCCACGACGGCGTGGTAGCGTTTGGTCACTTCCCGGTGTTCAAACTGCATGGCCAGGTGGCGGTAGGCCGCCGGGTTTTTGGCAATGGCCAGAATACCCGACGTGCCTTTGTCCAGGCGGTGGCCGAGCTGGGCATCCGGATGGTAGGCTTTGGCTAAGCGCAGGATACTCTGCGACTTATCGGCATTCCGTTCGTCGAGCGAAGCAATATTCGCCGGTTTATTGATTAAAATATAGTCGTCGTTCTCGAAAACAATCAGCTCTTCAAAATTCAGTTTCATAATACAAATGTCCTGAACAACAGAATGCTATCCAAGGCAAAAAGATTCCCTGTCGAAAAACCGGGTGATTGGCAGTGTTATTTTGGGTACAATCTGCAGCGAGTAGGTACCGTTCTTCGGCCACAATCCGATAACTTTGTTGTACGATAACCGGATCAGGTGTTGATCCAGCCCACGGTTGAAACCGTAGGAAAACCGGGCATAATGACCAACCGCCCAACCGTTTCAACGGTTTTGAGATCCTGAAACCGTTGAAACGGTTTTTATCGACGCCGTTTTTGCCTCACTACCCACCGTTAAAACGGTGGGCTATATAAAATTTGACCAATCCGTTTTCCAATGTCCTACTGCACCGCCATCGATTTCATGACCGCCGACCGGAAGGCCCTCCACAAAGCCTACCACGACCATCTCTACGGTTTTCCGATCCACGATGACGATGAGCTGTTTTGCCGGCTGGTGCTGGAAATCAATCAGGCTGGTTTGAGTTGGGATACAATCCTGAAAAAGGAAGCCGGTTTTCGGAAAGCGTACGATAATTTCTCCATTGCCAGCGTAGCGGCTTACACCGACGCCGACCGCGAACGGCTGCTGGCCGATGCGGGTATCATCCGCAACCGGCTGAAAGTCAATGCCGCCATCGAAAACGCCAGAACCATCCTGGAACTGCAGAAAGAACACGGTTCGTTTGAAAACTGGCTGGAACTTCACCATCCCAAAACCAAAGAAGAATGGGTGAAGCTTTTCAAAAAAACGTTTCGCTTCACCGGTGGTGAAATTGTGAACGAGTTCCTGATGAGCATCGGCTATTTGCCCGGCGCTCACGCTCCCGACTGTCCGGTATTTGAAAAGGTGCTGGAGAAAAAACCGTTGTGGACCGCGGGGCGTTAATCGGCTCTATCGAGCTTGAAACTGAAAACCGTGCCCTTGTCCGGTTTGCTCATCACCGTGATTTTCGATTTGTGGGCGTTCAGAATGTGCTTCACAATGGCGAGTCCCAGACCGGTGCCGCCCCGTTCTTTCGAGCGGCTTTTGTCGACGCGGTAAAACCGCTCGAAGATGCGGTTTAGGTGTTCGGGCGGAATGCCGGGGCCGTTGTCGCGCACCTGAATGATATATTGCTTCTTTTCCTCCTCAAAACTGACCACCACCTTGCCACCGTTGTTGCCGTATTTAATGGCGTTTTCGATCAGGTTGGTGAGCACCTGCGTGATGCGTTGCGGGTCGGCTTTGACCAGAATACCGCCGGGCTGATCGGATTTGATTTTTAGGGAAGCCTGGCGGGCCAGCGCGTTATTTTCCAGTTGCTCAAACACCTCCAGCGTAATCTGGTAAATATCCACCGGCTCAAAATGCATCTTCACCTCGCCAGTTTCCAGTTGCGACAGGGCCACGAGGTCTTTCACCAGCGCATCCAGCCCGTCGAGGCTTTTGGCAGCTTTGGCCAGAAATTTATCCCGCACCTTCTCGTCGTCGATGGCGCCGTCGATGAGCGTGTGTACGAAGCCCTGTGCGGCAAAAATTGGCGTTTTCAGTTCGTGGGAGACGTCGGCCAGAAACTCGCGCCGGAACTGTTCGAGTCGCCGGAGTTCCTCGATTTCCTTCTGTTTGCGGGCCACATAGACAAAAATCTCGTCGTTCAGTTTCTTGAAGGGATTGCTGTTTTTAACGATGGTGGTCCGGGAAATCGTGAAATCCTTGATGCGCAGTTTGTGGATGGTTTTGTAAAGTTTGTTCACCTCGCGGTACACCAGAATTTCGATGGCATACAGAATCAGGAAAAACGAAACGATCAACGACGAAATTGCCACCACGAACAGCATGCTGCGCGTGACGCCTTCCACAAACGTCAGAAACACGGCTGTCAGGGCCGAAATCAGACCGGCCAGCAGAAACGCAGCAATACGGGGGCTAAGCGACATGAAGTAAAGATAACCGCTTAACCTTCATCATTGAACATGTATCCGACGCCTTTCAGGGTTTTGATGTAGGTTTCGCCGATTTTTTCCCGCAATTTCCGGATGTGTACATCGACGGTGCGTTCGAGGACGTAGATATCGACGCCCCAGATTTTTTGCAGCAATTCTTCCCGGCCAAACACTTTGTTGGGCGACAGCGCGAGGAAAAACAGCAGTTCGAACTCTTTTTTGGGCAGCACGACGGTTTTGTCGCCGGTGGTCACGGTGTAGTTCAGGCGGTTGATGACCAGTCCGCCGATTTCGATTTTCTCGCCCGGATCGGCTTTCTGGGCTTCTCGCCGGAAGAGGGCGTTGATGCGGCTCATCAGCGCGCGCGGTTTGATGGGCTTCGTGATGTAGTCGTCGGCCCCGATTTCAAAGGCGGCCACTTCCGAATATTCCTCGGAACGGGCGGTGAGGTAAAGAATAAACGTTTGGCGCAGATCAGGCAAATTGCGGAGTTGGCGGCCCGTTTCGATGCCGTCGAGTTGCGGCATCATGATATCGAGCAACACCAGTTCGGGAACAAACGAGCGGGCGGTGTCGAGGGCTTTTCGGCCATCGGGCGCAGTGCGGACGTCGTACCCTTCTTTCTCCAGATTGTATTGCAACAACTCGACAATATCGGGGTCGTCGTCGACCACCAGCACACGGTGGAGTTGTTGGGAAGTCTTCGTGGCACTCATTCTCAGGTTTGTTGGTGTAATTCGGGATCGAAGGTACGCGCTGTGTCAGCAATTTTACGAAGTTAACTCTATTGTTAACAAAAACTTAACACGCAGTGGCGTTACCCGGTATAATACGAAGCCATTCAAAAAAAGGGTCGATTAGATGGGTAAACCGGAAGGTATTCTTTAGTACTTTCGGTTAAAACGACTAAAATAGTAACAAACTGGTTGAGTTAACCGGGGAGAGCCCTGGAAGGGCGGTCTGTCACTAGTCCACAGCCGACAGCAACTCGTGGTAGCTCCGGAGGAGCGGCCTGAAGATGTTTTTAGACCGCTCCTCCGGAGCTACCACGAGTTGCTATCGGCTGTGGACTAGTGACAGGACAGGCCTCCGGCCTTCATTCAAACAACTTCTAATCCATTTAGCGTGATAAATCGCTGAAAAAAACTGAATTGTCCGATCATGAACAGACCGCAACCCCATGCTTAAAAAAGCCGTATTGATCGTCGCCCTGATTACCGTTTACCTGACCCCGGTTTTTTCGCAAAACCGGGCGCCTGTGCTTCGTCAGGATGTGCCACTGGATTCCATTCGCCTGAGCGACCCGTTTATTTTGGCGGACAAAAATACCTCAACATACTACATGACCGGTACGGGGGGCATGCTGTGGAAAAGCAAAGACCTGAAAAAATGGACCGGCCCTTTCAAAGTAACCCACACTGATCCTGAGTCCTGGATGGGATCAAACCCGATGATCTGGGCGGCCGAACTGCATCAGTACAAAGACAAATACTACTATTTTGCCACCTTCACCAACCGGGCGGTGAAAATCGATACAGTCGGCGAAAACATCATCGAACGCCGGGCCAGCCATGTTTTGGTGAGTGATCAGCCGGAAGGGCCTTACGTTCCCATGAAAGACCCTACCTACCTGCCTGCCGATAAGCCAACGCTGGATGGCACCTTGTGGGTGGAGAAGGACGGAAAACCGTATATGGTTTATTGTTACGAATGGCTGCAAAACCTGAATGGAACGATTGAGAAAATCGAACTGAAACCGGATTTAAGCGGGTCGATTGGCGAAGGAAAACTGCTGTTTCGGGCCAGCGAAAGCCCCTGGAGTCGGGAGAATGGCGGGAATGGCCCCAACAAAGTGACCGACGGGCCGTATGTATTCCGCACCGGAACCGGCAGGCTGGCCATGCTCTGGACGAGTTGGATCGGGGATGTCTATACACAGGGCATTGCCTATTCGAAAAGCGGCACGCTGGATGGCCCCTGGCTCCACGAAAAAGAGCCCATCACCCCGCCCAATTACGGTCACGGCATGTTGTTTCGGACCCTGAATGGCACCTGGTTGATGTCGCTTCACAGCCATAAAAGCACGAACGGTCGTACGCACCGGGTTCCGCATTTGTTCGAAGTAGACTTTTCGGGTGATAAACTGGTGGTCGGGAAGCCTTATTTGCCTTAGTCATAGGCGGGCATTTGTAGGAATTTCTACTTTCTCCGAATCAAATACATCCTTCCCCGTTCATTCGTCATCACCAGATCCGTGTTGTTCACAAACACCAGCCCTTCGGTTTGCCCCCGTGGAATCCGGAGGCAGCGCGTCGGATGCTGAAAATCGATGCGGTTATTTTTCTGCTCAAACAAGAAAATCTTGCCGTAGGTCAACACCGCCAGCGTCTGGCCGTCGGGGCTGAGGGCGGCATCGGTCACCATGCTTTTTAGAAAAATGCTGTCGGTGGGAACGAGGGCGTGGTCCCCGCCCTGGGCGGGCATCCCGTAGAGGTTGACCAGCCGCCGGGGTTGCGACCGGTTTTTTGACACCAGAAACAAGCTGTCTTTGGCGGTAAAAAGGGCCTCACTGTCGAAATTACGCGTATCTTTCGACGCCGGAAAGGATTTCTGCCGGGCGTAATGAAACGGAATGGTCTGAAAATCGTTAGGTTGTTTGGGATTGATCCGGTAAATGCGGAGATCCGTTCGGGCGTTGGCATTATTGCCGATGTCGCCGATGAACACCGCCGTGGTGTCCTGGCTCGCCAGGGCTTCCCAATCCCGGTTTTTCAGCATCGGCAGGGGCAGCGAATCGACGAGCGACCCGTCGCGGGCCACTTCGTAGAGTGTGGGTAGGCCCCCGCTGTCGTTGTGCGTCCAGAACGTGTTGCGACCGACCCGATACGACAGCCCCGAACTTTCGTTGACCACCGGTGCCAGCCGCCCCACCCGCGAAACCGCATACTGAGCCCGCCCGCTGCGAAAACCGCTGCGTTTGTTCTCCGTGTGGCAGGAGCAAAGGGCCACTTTAAGCGAAAATAAAAACAGAAGAAAAGAGGTCATAATTTCGAATACCGCACCTAAAAATATGGAAAACAAATTACCTGAAGTCAATCTACCGTCGTACGTCCGGTTTGCCTGCATCATGATTGTGCTGACGATTCTGGTCTACTGGCTGTCGGCCATGCAGGAACTGATCGTACCACTGGTTTTTTCGATACTATTCGCCATGATCCTGTATCCGATCAACCACCGGCTCGAAGGTTGGCGGGTGCCGCGCGTACCGGCCATTCTGATTTGTCTGGTGATCATGATCGGCTTCTTTTACCTGCTCTTTTACCTCATTTCCCTGCAAATTTCCAGTTTCACCAGCGAAGCGCCCAAATTGCTCGAACGGGGTAATCAGATTCTGGACAGGCTGCAGACGTTCGGGGAAGACCGGTTTCACATCGAACGCTCAAGAATGGTGGCCGAGGCCCGGAGTTACGTCAACAACCTGATACGCGAAAGCGGTTCTTTTCTGACGTCCACCTTGCTGGCTACCACCAACACGCTGTCGACCATCTCGATTGTGCCGTTGTATATTTTCTTTCTGATGCTATACCGCGACTTCTTCCGGTCGTTTTTCTACAAAGTATTCAAAAGCACGAAACGAGCCAAGATCGACGTTGTTTTTGGCCGCATCTACACCGTTGTCAAGGATTACCTGGTCGGACTGGTACTTGTCATCATCATTGTGGGCGTACTGAACACCGTCGGGCTGCTGATTTTAGGCATCGATTATGCCGTCTTTTTCGGATTTCTGGGCGCGTTCATGATCCTGATTCCATACATCGGCATTCTGATCGGCTCGTTGTTGCCGGCGCTGTTCACGCTGCTCACCCACGACAATCCGCTGGTTGCCCTGGGTGTTATCGGCGTGTTTTCGTTCGTTCAGATTCTGGAAGGCAACTTCATCACGCCCTACATCGTGGGTTCTAAAGTCAGCATCAACCCGCTGGCGGCCATTATCGTCCTGTTACTCTGGGGGCAGTTGTGGGGCGTGACCGGCCTGATTCTGGCGCTGCCCATGACGGCCATTCTCAAAGTGGTCTTCGATGCCGTCGAACCGCTCAAACCATACGGTTTCCTGTTGGGTGAAGCCGAACGCCCGAAAAAACCAATGAACGTCAAGGAGTTGACGGACAAGCTGCCGAAAAAGGTCAAGGATTTGGTGGACTAAGATCCCTAAATCCCCTGAAGGGGACTTGGACACAGCTTAAACCGGATGCCAAGTCCCCTTCAGGGGATTTAGGGGCTATATTAAAACTTCAACGGGTCCAGATTCTTGAAATGGCCGTTCATCTTAATGCGGTCTTTGGTGCGTTCCATTTCCGAAACCACCGGCAACACCCGGTCGAGGTGGCGGATCAGAAACCGCTGGCGTTCGTTTTCGTGGTCGATCGTCAGCAGTTCGTATTCTTCCTCAACCGACAAACCGATTTTGTGCGCTACCCGAAAGGATAGGAGGGGTGTTTCTTCGTCGATTTCGGATTTGATCTGCAGCAGTCGGTATAGCCGGGTCAGTTTGACAATCAGTTCATCCAGGTGGTCGCCCATTTCGGGTTCAACTTCCACCACCTGCACGGTGCCGCCCGCGTAGAGTTTTCCCGGCGACGGATTTTCGAAGTTGGCAACCCGAAAAATCCGGAGTCCTTTCGATTTGATGTCCATTCGGCCGTCGTCGTAGCGTTTGTGCAGCGAGGTAACGCTCATTTCGGTGCCGTAGCCGGGCAGTTTGTTGTTGATAAACGCCGGAATACCAAAGGTTTGGCCTTTTTCCAGGCATTCCGCGATCAACTGCCGGTAGCGTTCTTCAAAAATGTGCAGGTTGAGATCTTCGTTGGGATACACAACCAGGTTCAGCGGGAAGAGAGGCAAATAAATTTCCATACTACAAGTCTTTTTCCACCGTCACGCCCACGCTGTAAATCTCCGGCAGGGGGTTCTGGCGCATGTATTGCCGCAAGCGGATCGTGTATTTTCCACTCCGGGGAAAACGGTATTTTTTCATCATGCTGATCCGGTGATCGAACAGATCGCCCAGACCGTCGCCATACGGTTTTCCGGTTTTTGGGTCGAGCAGCGTCAATTCGTCCTGTTTCGACTCCAGCATTTTTCCGGTTCCGTCCAGCAAATAACGACGGATGTACAGGTTGTAGTACGGATACGAAACACTGTTCCGGATGTTGTAATAAACGGAATAGGTGACCGTCGTATCGGCAATTTCAAACGTGAACTCCGGCGTATTTTTGATGTACCAGGTGCCGTCTTCGATGTCATCGATTCCTTTATAAACCGCCTTTTCGTCGCAACCCGCCAGCAGCAGCCACAATCCGGCCAGTAATCCTATCGGTAATTTCTTCATGGAGCGTAAGCTGTCTTTACACAAAACTACGACCCTCCCGCGTAGATTCAAATTAAGGCCGTGGCCGGGGATCAGAATAAAAAACTACGAAAATAGTTTGCAAGCTACGCAAACCGTTCTATATTCGTCATTATGGAGTCAGGACCTTCTAAATGGTCACCGGTTTTTGATCCGGACAGAACTTTGTTAACCTAAAATAAGCGCGATGGAAAAGTTAACTGCCAAAGAAGAAGAGATCATGCAGGTTTTGTGGAAAGTCGAGCAGTCCTTTGTAAAAGACATGCTGGCCTATTTCACCGACCCGCCCCTGCATTACAACACCGTTTCAACCATTATCCGGAATCTGGAGGAAAAAGGGTATGTCGGCCATCAGGCGTATGGCAATACCCACGAATACTACCCGATTATCAGCAAGGAAGACTACCAGAACCGCTTTGTGCTGAAGAAAGTCGTGTCGGATTATTTCGATGATTCCTACAAAAACCTGGTGAGCTACTTTGCCAAAAAGGATAAAATTTCGGTAGACGAATTGAAAGAAATCATCACGATGATCGAGAAGGGGCAGTAGCCATGAGCCTGTTGATTTACCTCCTGCAAGCGGGTCTGATTCTGGCGGTGCTGACGCTCTGCTACCGGCTGTTGTTGCGCCGGGCCACCTGGTTTGGCCTCAACCGGTATTTGCTCGGGCTGAACGTGGCGCTGGCGTTGGTGTTGCCGTTGGTCGAATTACCCGACTTCCGGCCCGCGCCCGTCCGGAATCTGGTGCAGCAAACCGTCCCGAACCTGCGGGTTCCGGACTGGAGAGTCCTGGACTGGTCGCGGCTTAAACCGTCCCAACCCGCGCCCCAGTTTCAAAAACCGCCCGCTCAGGTACCGGCTGTCGTTCCGGAAATCCAGCCGGAAGAACCGACCATTACGGGACCAAAACTGGCGCTGTGGGTGTATCTGGCAGGGGTAATCTTTCTGGCCGGGCGGCTGCTGGTGCAACTTGTGTCGCTGGCGCGGCTGATTGCGCGCTCGGAGCGGTCGTGGGAAGGCGATGTCTGGCTGGTGGTCAACGCGGAGGTGGGGGCTCCTTTTTCCTTTTTTCGCTGGGTGATTCTCAATCCGGAACTGTATGAACAGGACGAATTCGACCAGATTCTGCTCCACGAACGGGTGCATTGCCGGCAGTGGCACAGCCTGGATATGCTGCTGGCCGAATGGCTGCGGGTTGTTTTCTGGTTCAATCCCTTTGCCTGGTGGCACCAGCGGCTCGTGCAGGAAAATCTGGAATACCTGGTCGACCGGGAAGTGCTGGACGAAGGCATCGAGAAGAAAAAATACCAGTATTACCTGCTGAAAGCCAGCCTCTCGGGCGAAACGCCGATTCCCGTCCGACCGGCGACCAATTCGTTCAATCAGCCGCAACTCAAAAGCCGGATTTCGATGATGAACCGGCCCCGGTCGAACCGGGGGTGGCAAACCTACCTGCTTTTTAGCGTTAGCATTGTCCTCTCGTGTTCGGCCTTTACCACGCCCCAAACCGTTTCCCGGTACGTGGTCGACAACCGGTTTGGCGTATTCGGATTGATTACGGCGGTTACTTCGGTACAGGATCTGGACGTGATGCAGGCGGTTTTTGCGGAACGGGGCATCACGATGCGGTATCAGGCCGATGTCAATCGCTCCGGCCAGATCGATCATATCTCGGTGGAAGTGAAAAATGGCAAACAGGTCGTCGCCCGGACACTCAATCAAATACCGCCCTTTGTGATCACGGCGATTCAGCCCGACCCGTCGAAGCCGTTTGTGGTGCAGACCACCCGGCGGGTGATCCAGTTGCCCGACACCTTGTTTTCGATTTGGGAACACGAAAAACCGGTGGTGGTGCTCAATGGCCGGGTACTGAACCTGCGTCCGGGCCAGCCGTTTGGCTTTGGCTCCGTGTCCGACTACAAACGCACGGTGCTGACGGCGCAGGAAGCCATGGAGCGGTTTGGCAAAACCGGGCGCTACGGGGCCACGCTGATCGACGGAAAAATTCTGGATGCGGTTTTTTCGGCCAATCCGGAGGTGATGGCGATGGGCCGCCAGCTTCTGTACAAGAAAACACTCTCGCCGGAACAACTTACCCAGTTTACGTTTCTGATCGACGGCAAGCGGGGTTCGTACCAGGCGTTTCGGGAACTGTCTGCCGACGACAAGATTTCGGTGGCGGTTTTCGACAAAGGATCGGCGGGTATGGTCAAGCCGATGTTCACGACCAAGGGCCTTGTGGTGGTTACAACCAAAAGCCAGTTGCTGGCGGATTAATCGGTTTTTCTGAACCCGCGTATGAAAACGAATGGTATTTTTCGGCAGCACCCGGAGCAGTTCAGCTTCGTCAATCAGTTCGGTCCCCGGTTTTTGAAAAACCGCATTCAGATGATGAACCAGGCATCCCAATCCGGTCGGTCGTGGCTGGTTTATCTTGTGTTGTTTACCGTTACGGGGCTGGTGACGACAATGGCTGCGGTGGAAAAGCCGAAAAAACCGTCGTTGGCGGTGGTAAAGAAAAAACCGACAGTGAAAGCGAAGCCCACACTCGTTTTTTCTGCGGTGGTTGACCAGGCTGATTCGCCCACGGAATCCGATTTGAAAATCGTTCCGAAACCGGTGGAGGAACTGGTCGAAAAATCCGTGGCGATTCCCGATTCAGCGCAGGTTTTTGATGAAATACCGGTAGTCAATACGGAAAAACAAAGCCGATATGTTGTTCGGGAAGGGAAGTTGCTGTACTGGGTCATTACGCCCAAAATGTCTTTCAAAGATCTTTCGGAATTGAAACAAACGATTGAAGAACAATCCCAGTTTACCTTCGATTTTACGCACCTCAAATTCGATCCGTTTCAGGTCTATATCAATGCCATTGGCGTCAAGGTTCATAAACCGAATGGTAGTTCCGGTTCAACATCCAATGGGGATGAGACTGGCGAACCGATCAAGTCGATTGGCGGCTATCTGGCCGAGAGCGGTTCGCTGGGAATGGGCATGGCCAGTTCTGGAATGCCGGATGTATTGTCCCAGGTCGTGAAAGAAGACGAAGCGTCTATTGCGGGCTTGGTGACCGAAAGCCGAATGGCGTATTTAATTCAGAAAAATCAGAAATTTATGGCGGGCAGCCGTTCGACCGTAAAAGGGGAGTGGCTACGCGCAAATCCGGGTCGAAGAAACGAGAATCTGGGCGTCTTTATCAATGCCAGTGGACAGCTTCAGCTTTATCATCCGGAAAGTGTTGCGGTGTTTATCGATGGACAGGCGGTGAGTGCCGACCAGATAGCGATGTTTGATCCGAAGCAGCTTCATACGGTCATTATCAACGATGTTCGGGATGAATCCGCCGGACCGGGCCGGAAAAAGCGGTATGTTCAGCTTTTCCTCAGCCAATAGTGTTTGATGGGAACGCGGATTTAACGGATGAAACGGATCAAAAATTTAATCTGTGAAATCCGTTCGATCCGCCCAATTCGTGTTCCCATCTATACAACGTAAGTTTACTTCCCTGAAAATGAAACAATTTCTGTTATCGCTGAGCCTGTTGCTGGTAATTGTGCCGTCAACAATGGGCCAGAAAACCGGCGCGGCTACCGAATGGAAAACCGCCACCAGCAACGGCTATACGTATCGCTACGTCACCAACGACCCGATGCAAACCCGGTTTTATACCCTCAAAAACCAACTGACGGTTATTCTGAGTGTCAATAAAAAAGAACCGCGCATCTTCTCGTTCATGCCGACGCGGGCCGGTTCTAACACCGATCCGCGCAGCAATACCGGGCTGGCGCATTACCTCGAACACATGCTGTTCAAAGGCACCGATCGCTACGGCAGTCTGGACTGGGCGAAGGAAAAACCGCTGCTCGATCAGATTGATGCGCTGTATGAACGTTACAACCAAACGACGGACACCGTTCAGCGGAAAGCCATTTACCGGGAAATTGACCAGAAATCGGGTGAGGCTGCGAAGTTTGCCATTGCCAATGAGTACGATAAAATGATTGCCAACATGGGGGGGCAGAATTCCAATGCGTTCACCAGTTATGAAGTCACCTGCTACCTCGAAGACATTCCTGCCAACGCCATCGACCGCTACCTGACGTTGCAGGCCGAGCGGTTCCGCAATCCGGTCCTGCGCATTTTTCACACCGAGCTGGAAGCGGTGTACGAAGAAAAAAACCGGAGTCTGGACAACGATCCCTGGAAAGTGGAAGAAACCCTGATGGCAGCTTTGTTTCCGGTTCATAACTACGGGCAGCAAACCACCATCGGAACCGTCGAACACCTCAAAAATCCGTCGCTGCTCGAAATTCGGAAATATTTCAATACCTACTACGTACCGAACAACATGGCCATCATCATGGCGGGGGATCTGAACCCGGATGAGGTCATCAAAAAAATTGACGAGAAATTCAGCTACTGGCAACCGAAAGCGGTAACGCTTTACAATCCGGCGCCCGAAGCCCCGCTGACCCGGATTCAAACCCGGGAAGTGTTTGGCCCCACACCCGACAACGTCCGGATTGGCTACCGGCTGCCCGGTGTGCTCGACGTGCGGTCATCGCTGCTGGCGACGCTGGCCGACGAGGTGATGTCGAACTCGGCGGCTGGTCTGATCGACCTCAACCTCAACAAACAACAAAAGATTCTGGGCGGTGGCTCGACCATCGAAAAACTGAAGGATTATTCCATCTGGACGATGTCGGGCCGACCCAAAAAAGAGCAGACGCTGGAAGAAGTAAAAGACTTGCTGATTGGGCAGGTGGAGAAACTGAAGCGGGGCGAGTTCGGTGAGAAAATCCTGCGGGCCATCGTCAACAACTACAAACTGAACGCCATCCGGGGTCTGGAAAACAACTACAGCCGGGTGGCTCCGATGCTGGATGCGTTCGTGAATGACAAAGGCGAAAGCTGGGTCGACTACACGCGTCGCCTGGACGAGATGAGCAAAATCACGAAAAAAGACGTGGTGGCCTTTGCCAATCAGTGGTTTAAAGACAATTACGTGGTGGTTTACAAACGGAAAGGCGAGGACAAGAGCATTCAGAAAGTAGAAAAACCGGCCATTACGCCCGTTGCTACCAATACCGACAAGCAATCACCGTTTCTGCAAACCGTCAACGACCTGCCGATGGCCCCGATCAAACCGGTGTGGCTCGATTACAAGAAAGATGTGAAACGCGGCAAAGCCGGAATGGCGGACGTGCTGTATGCCGCCAATGTGGAAAACGAGATTTTCCGGCTGGGCTACCGGCTGAAAATAGGGACCTACCACAGCAAACTGCTGGGCCTGGCGACGCAATACCTGGCTTTTCTGAGCACGGACAAGCTGAGCGCCGAACAGGTGAGTACCGAGTTTTACAGCCTGGCCTGTAGCTACTCCATTCAGCCCGGCAACGAATACACCACCATCCGGTTGAGTGGCTTGCAGGAAAATTTTGAGCCGGCCGTGAAACTGCTCGAAACGCTGCTGAGAACCTGTAAACCCAATGAAAAAGCCCTGGAAGAACTCAAAGGACGGGTGTTGAAACAACGCTCCGACGCCAAACTGAGCAAAGAGACGATCATGCAGGGGTTGATGCAATACGCGCAGTATGGCCCTCAAAATCCGTTCAACAACCAGTTGACCAACGACGAACTGCAAAAAGTGACGGCTGCGGACTTGGTTGCGTTCCTGCATAATCTGGTCAATTTGCCGCATCAGATCATCTACTACGGGCCGAAACCGCTGGCGGTTTTTGAAAAACAGATCGTAACCCTGCACAAACTGCCCGCGACGTTTGCCGCCGTTCCCACGAAGCGGGCTTTTAGGCAGGTTGCGCAGAATGAAAACCAGGTTTTGTTTGCGGATTACGATATGGTGCAGTCCGAAATCTCGTGGGTGCGCAACACCCGGGCCTATGATCCGGCCCAAACCCCGGTGGTCGAGTTTTTCAACAACTATTTTGGGGGCGGCATGGCCTCGGTGGTGTTCCAGACGCTCCGCGAATCGAAAGCGCTGGCCTATTCGACGTATGCGTATTATGACACACCCGCCAAGAAAGACGAGCAGTATACGCTCATCGGTTACATCGGTAGCCAGGCCGACAAACTGCCCGAAGCCGTTGCGGGGATGAATGAGTTGCTGAATGCCCTGCCCGAATCGCCGGTGGCGTTGGATGCGGCCCGGAAAGGGATGAAAAAAGGCTATGAAACCGAGCGGGTTTTGCAGGACGCCGTGATTTACAGTTATCTGGCCGCCGAAGAAAAAGGTCTGGACTATGACGAACGCCAGAAAATTTACGACGCCCTCGACCAGTTGAGCTATACTGATCTGAAGAAATTCAGTGATGAGCATTTAGCCAACAAACCGTATACCTATTGCATTGTGGCCTCGGAAAAACGGGTAAACGCCGATCAGTTGAGACAATATGGCAACGTAAAAAAGGTGTCGCTGGAGGAGATTTTCGGGTATTAAACCCCGCGTTGTTCATCTACCCCGGTTAATTGATTTAAACGAAATAAACGCCGGATTCATGTTTGGCTGATCAGCCCATAGCTTTAGCTGTGGGTATAGCGAAAATTCTGCCTGGTACCAAAACCGTTTTAACGGTTTTATCGGCCAGCAAACCGTTAAAACGGTTCCGTGACGATTCGGTTTCGTTTCAACTTCCCACAGCTAAAGCTGTGGGCTGATAAACATTCAATCCGGCGGTTATTTTGTTTAAATCAATCAACCAGGGGAAGGTTAAAGAACGTTTTTTTTTGAAACCGAATTAGGGAATTCAGGGCTATTTTGACTAACTTTATCAATGTGCGTATCTTTCTGGCAAAGAGCTGATCATGAAGCACAAAGGCCCCTATCGCTACCGGTTCACGAACCACTTTGAATACGCCGGGTTGAAAAACCGGATTCAGATGATGAACCAGGCCCGTTCGGATGAAGCCTGGTGGCGGTATATGCTCCTTTGGATCGCGACGGTTCTGATGGTGATGGCGTGTCAGAGCGAGCAGACCACCAGCGAAGTGAGCGTAACCCATCGCCCCGATTTTCCGTTGATCAACCCGACCCGCATTCTGGTGACCAAACTGGAAGACGGTCCGCTCTGGGGCCGGTCATTGACATACTACCAACGGAAAAACAAGCTCAAAACCGCAACTGTTCTCCAATTCAACGCCCCGTTTATTATCAACCTGAAAGACAGCGTTCTGACGCTGGCAGAAAACTACAAAGCCCAGGCGCTGGTATACATCAACGGCCAACCGGTATCGGCGGCCCTGCTGGCGAAGCTGAAAATTGACTACGTCGAGGAGCTTTTCGTTCTGCACCAGTTTGACGGCATCGACAATCCGGATCCCAATCCGTATCGTATATTGATTCAAATCAGCAAGCAATCCATTCCGATGGGGCCGGAGCGGCAGCAGTTGGTCGCGATGCTGAAGGCTGCGGGGATGTCGGATCATCCGCTGGGCGTTACGCACACGTATACGATGAATAAACTGCTGGAAGCCACCTTTTTTGGCTATAAAGACGTATTTGTGAAACGGACGAAAAACCAGCACCTGAAAATTCAGGAGGAGTTTATCAACGACATCGACGTCTTCATCAACGGCATTCCGGTTGATCCGAAAGAGGTGGAAACCGTGCATGTCCGCGAAGTAGACCGGCTTTATACCCACGAACGGCCCTTTACGAACTGGATGCGGACTGAAAAACGCCAAAGCCGGTATGCACTTCTTATCAAAACCGCGCCCAAACGGGCCAAACGCGACAGCAGTTATTACGTTTTCAGCCCGTTTTATTCTGGTGACTTTTAACGTTTTACGCTCCTGCGTGACGCTATTGTTTCTTTCTCTCCTTCTGGCCTGCGCCCAACCCGGTGCCGAAGACGACCTTATGACAACCAAGCCCGGCGCGTCGACTGACGCCAACTACCTCGCCCTCGGCGATTCCTACACCATTGGCGAGAGCGTTCCGGAAGCCGACCGCTGGAGCGTCTTGCTGGCCGGTTTGCTGCGAAGAGACGGTTTAACAATCACCGACCCCGACATCATCGCCCGGACGGGCTGGACTACCAGCGAATTGAGCGATGCGATCAGACAGAGCGGAAACCAGAAAACGTACCAACTGGTGTCGTTCCTGATTGGGGTCAACAACCAATACCGGGGGCAGGACGTCGAGCGATACCGCACGGAATTTCGGGCTTTGCTGCAAACCGCTACTCGCTTTGCCGGAGGAAAACCGGGGCGGGTTTTTGTGCTATCCATTCCTGATTGGGGCGTAACGCCCTATGCCGCCGGGTCGGGTCGGGACCGAATGCAGATTGCGAAAGAAATTGACGCCTTCAATGCCGTGGCGCTGGATGAATGCAAAAAAGCCGGTATCGTGTACGTCGATATTACACCAACGTCGCGCATGGCGGCCGGTGATTCGTCGCAAATTGCCGAAGACGGGTTGCATTTTTCGGGGAAACAATACCGCCAGTGGGCCGAAAAAGCCCTGTCGGTGGTGAAGAAATTGCTGTAAGTTTACTGATCGTCTTCCGCGACCTCTTTTTCTTTCGGACGTTCGTAGGTGACCTTCCCTTTGTCGTCCCACTCGCTGATGACGTACGGTTCGAATTCTTCGGTCCAGCGGTCGCGGCCGTATTGGGTGATTTTCTTGCGTTGCCGCCGGAACTGGTAGTATTCGATCCAGCGACCGACTTTCACGCCGTTGTCATACTTGCCTTCAGCCGCCAGTTGGCCCCCTTCGTAGAACGCCATATACTGCCCGTTGACTTTCCCAAACTCCTTCGGCAACACTTCCTTGACTTTCGTATGCGCGGAATCGTAATACGTAATCTCGGATTCGGCGGGAAAACCGCGATCCCATTTTTGCTTATCGAGGAGTTTATAATTGGCGTCGTATTTTTCCCAGCGGCCGTCTTTGGCACCCACGTAATAGTAGCCTTCTTCGAGCAGAATTCCGTTCTGATACCGCTTATACGGCCCGTGCATGATCATGACCTTTTCCTTGTCTTTGATCAGTGCCGACGAAATCCGCTGCGCTTTGGGGTCAAACCAGTAGGTTTCGCGGACGTAGGCATTCGGCTGGCGGTATTGCTTCAAAACCGTAAACTTCTCGATGATGGTGCGGTCGCCACTGCCAAACTTCGTGTATTGTTCAACAATCGGGATGCCTTCGTATTCCGTCCGGGCCAGCTTTTGCTTTTTCTTGCGTTCGGATTTATCCTTCTGGTCTTTCTTGAATTGCTTGACTTTTAGCCCCAGATCGGGCAGTGTTTCGCTCACCAGATTCTCTACACCCGTTGGCACCAGCGACAGGCCGGGTTTGTCGCCCTTGGCCGACTTCTCCGTAACCGGTGCCTGCGAGGTGGTGAAGGAGTTCTGAACGGGCGAAGTAGTCGTCTGGGCTGTTCCCACCAGCCCGCTACCCAGCAATAACCCAAGTATCGTAATTCGTTTCATGCAGCGTAAATCAGTCTCAGCGGCTGAGCCGGTTTAACCTTATCAATGCAACGTTTTTGATGTGGTTTTATTTTGTCAGAAACCGTGCCTAACTTTAGTACTAAAATACTGAATTGTGGAAAAAGACGCTAAAATATACGTAGCTGGTCACCGGGGCATGGTTGGATCGGCCATCGTTCGGAAATTACAGTCGGAAGGATTTGAAAATCTGCTGGTTCGCACCTCGTCGGAGCTGGATCTGCGCAATCAGGCCGCGGTCGAAGATTTCTTTCAAATCGAAAAGCCGGATTACGTGGTGCTGGCTGCGGCCAAAGTGGGCGGTATTGTCGCTAATAACACCTATCGGGCCGAATTTCTGTATGACAACCTGCTGATTGAAGCCAACATCATTCATTATTCCTACGTGGCTGGCGTCAAGAAACTGCTGTTTCTGGGTTCGTCCTGCATTTATCCAAAACTGGCTCCCCAGCCGTTGAAAGAGGAATATTTGCTGAGCGGTTTTCTGGAACCGACCAACGAGCCCTACGCCATCGCCAAAATAACCGGGATCAAGCTGTGTGAAGCCTACCGCAGTCAGTATGGTTGCAATTTCATTTCGGCCATGCCGACCAATCTCTACGGGCCAAACGACAATTACGATTTGCAGGGTTCGCACGTGTTGCCAGCTCTGATTCGCAAATTTCACGAAGCCAAGGTCAACGACCAGCCGTTTGTGGAAGTGTGGGGGACGGGCACACCGCGCCGGGAATTCCTGCACGCCGATGACCTGGCCGACGCGTGTTTTTTCCTGTTGCAGAACTACGACGAAGCGCTGTTTGTGAACGTTGGCACCGGCGAAGACGTCACGATCCGGGAGTTGGTGGAACAGGTGCAGCAGGTGGTGGGCTACGAAGGCGAAGTTCGCTGGAATACCGACAAACCCGATGGCACCCCCCGCAAACTGATGGACGTCTCACGTCTTCACGACATGGGCTGGAAACACACCACGGAATTGAAAGATGGTGTGGAACGGACGTACCAGGATTTCCTGGCGAACGTGGAGTTGTATGTGGAGTGATTTGGGTTATTACACAGAGTTGATCAGAGGAAATCAGGGTTGATCAGAGAAAAATAATTTAAACTCTGGTTAACTCTGATTTCCTCTGATCAACTCTGTGTAACAACACTCACACCCGCACTCTTCGATAGACCATCGGCGTATGCCGGTAATACCGTTTGAAGAGTTTATTCAGGTGGCAGATGTCGGTAAACCCGAACTCGTCGGCGATTTGCGAAACCGTCAGTGAACTCAACCGCAACCGTTTTTCAACCAGCTTCAGTTTATACTGGATGATGTAGTGCTGCAACGATTCGCCAACCTGCTGCTTGAACAGCGCACTCAGATGACCGGGCGAATAATGGAAAACATTCGCCAACTGCTCGATGCGCAGGGATTCGGGCTGCATGATGTGCTGACAGATGTAGGCTATAATTTTCGGGATCAGATCGGCAGAAGGCGTTGACGTCTGGATCGATTTGAGTTGTTGTTGCGAAATCTGGCGCTCAATCAGGCTCAGTATAACGCCCATCAGGGCATCGACGATCGGTGAAGAAAGCTGGCGGGGGCTTTTTTGTTCGCTCAATAGAATAGATAGCAAGGCATTCAGGTGCTGTTGATCCATCGCATTAGTAACCAGACTCCCCGTAAAACCGTGCGTGGTGTGCAGGCTGTAGGTTTTGATTCGCTTCCAGACGGTATTTTTGACGTTGACCAAACCGCTCAGGTACGCATCGGTGAACGTGAGAAAACAGAACTGGGTCTTTTCTGCCACGCTGAAGGAGTGATGGTCTGAAGGGCCGAGAAAATATACGTCGCCCGTCGTATACGGGAAGCGGTTATCATTGATAATGTGGTACCCACTGCCCTTGCCGATCAGAATGAGTTCATAGAAGTCGTGCGTATGAACCGGCAAAAGCCATTGACTGGTTTCAACTTGCTGAACGAGCAGCGGTTCTTGTTGGAGGTAGCGTTTCATGCAGAAGAACGTTTCAGGTTGTTAGGGATCGTTTTTTAAACTCTCTATACCAATGAAATGCCACCCCTTTTTTACAAATGGAAATAAACCGTATGGAATAGTTAATACTTTGATTATCAATTTTTTGCAGATTAGTTCTAGTCGGTTTGTGACTGAAACTGTCCTCCAACATATTGGAGTGCCTCCATTATAGTGGAGTTGGATTTTGGAGGTTACGCCCCTGTATTCTTGTTCGTATCTTTGAACACTCCGGACCGGAAACCGAATCCACAATCCAGAAAAAAATGCTGTCTCCGAACGAATTGGTCCCGTCGCCTACCTTGCTCATTGTCGAGGACGAATTTATGATTGCCAATGACCTTCGGCGCATCCTGGAAAAGGCGGGCTACCAGGTTATCGGGTTGGCCGGATCAGTTCCGGAAGCAATTACGGTGGTTGAAAAGCAGCGACCGGACATTGTCTTGCTGGACATTTTTCTGGACGGCGATCAGACCGGCATCGATCTGGCGCACTGGCTGCGTGAGGAAAATACGCCCTTCGTTTACCTGTCGGCCAACCTGACGAGCAGCGTGCTGGAATTGGCCAAAGAAACACACCCGTTCGGGTTTTTGAATAAGCCATTTCGCGAAAAAGATGTGCTGACGACGCTGGAAATCGCCCGGTATCGGCACGCCCACAGTGAAGAAGCCAAGCTAAGGCAGCAACAGGCGCTGCAAATGGCCGTGAACAATGCCATTGTAACCATTCAGGATCGCAGTCAACTTTGTCTGGCTATTGCCGATCAAATCGATCAAATTGTTCCGTTTTCGTTCTTTAACCTTCGCATCGGATTGTCCGACGAAGCCGCCAGTTACTGGCTGATGCTCCAGAAGATTGCTCCCGGAACCTTCGAGCGCATTCCATTTACTTCACTGGTGCAAAGTGACCGGCGCGACGTGATGATTGATGAAATGGTACGAGAATCAGTAGGCGATTCGGATAAACAGGGCGGTATTTTCACTGAAACCGCCTTTGATCAACTGTGCGAAAGGTACCCGGCCATTCGCTCTTGCCGGGACCGTTTTGGCGTTCGTTCGCTGGCGTTTTTTCCGATCCAATTGAAGCAGGAATCGTCTACTACCATCCTGTTGTCCAGCACGCTTGCCGACGGTTTTTCCCGGAAAGCGTATGATGTCATTAGTCTGATTATTCCCCAGATAGCCCTGGCTCTGAACAACCTGCTGGCGTACGAAGAAATCGAAGCCCACCGACAGACCAAAGCGACGGAACTGGCCATTGTGACGGCTTTTCGGAATGGAAAAGACCGGGCAGAGATCGTTCCGCTGGTGGCCAAAGCGCTCAATAACCTCCTGCCCATCGACGGGTTGGCAATTTTTCGGATTGACTCTACGACGGCATCATCCGCCACGACAACCGTGGTACAGAAAGCGGGCGGTTCGTTTACCTTGCTGCCCGGCCCGGACCCTCTGGTGACTCTGACAGGAATGACGCCCTGGTTTACGGAACCTGCGGGCCAACAATCGCCGGAAACGGAAAAGCAGCGGAGTTTGGCCCAGGCCGTGTATGGCAAAGGAGCCGACTGGAAATCGTTCCTCTACGTTCCGATCATGAACAACAGCGAGCCGATGGCATCACTGTTGCTGGCGAGCAAAGCCGCCTATGCATTTACCCGAAAAGACGTACTGGTTTTGCAGGAAATCAGCAGTCAGATCGCGCTGGCCTTGGAAAATCTGGTATCCTTTGAGCGAATCAGGGACCTGAGCGAGCAACTGGAGCGGGAGAAGACGTATTTGACGGAGGAAATTAAAACCGGCCATAATTTTGAGGAGATTATTGGAACCAGCTCAGCCCTGAAAACCGTGTTCGAAAGTGCGGAGCAGGTCGCTAAAACGGATTCTACCGTGCTGATTACGGGCGAAACCGGTACGGGAAAAGAGCTGATTGCCCGGGCGGTACACAACCAGTCGAACCGCAAAAACCGGTCGGTCGTGAAGGTAAACTGCGCGGCACTTCCCTCGCAACTCATTGAATCCGAACTGTTCGGCCACGAACGGGGGAGCTACACGGGAGCCATTGAAAAACGGATTGGAAAGTTTGAACTGGCCAATGGGAGCACTATTTTTCTGGACGAAATTGGGGAGCTTCCCCTGGAGTTGCAGGCCAAACTGCTCCGGGTGATTCAGGAAAAAGAGATTGAACGACTGGGCGGAAAGGGGCCGATCCGGGTGGATGTCCGAATCATTGCGGCTACAAATCGAGACCTGCAGCAGGAGGTGACGGCGGGCCGGTTTCGCTCGGATCTGTATTACCGACTGAATGTCTTTCCGATCCGTTTACCGCCCCTGCGCGAGCGATTGGAGGATTTGCTGCCGCTGACGACGCATTTCCTGCAAAAAATCGGCAAAAAACTGGGAAAACCGCTGACCGGAATTGCCAATTCGTCGTTGCAGCAGATGAGGCAGTATGCCTGGCCGGGCAACATTCGGGAACTGGAGCATGTACTGGAGCGGGCGGCCATTCTGTCGCGCACCAACACGCTGGAACTCGCCGAGCCGCTGCTGACGGGTTTGGCGGTTCCGTCGGTTGTTTCAACGTTTGAGGTGGAACCTTTGCAGGCCACGATGCGAACGGCGATTCTGGCGGCTCTGGCAAAATCCGGCAATCGCATCCGGGGCGAAGGTGGGGCCGCCGAACTCCTGAACATCAAACCGACGACGCTGGAAGCGCGCATGAAAAAGCTGAACATCACCGTTCGGCCCGTTTAATCCATCAAGTCGTCTGCAAAACCGCCCGCACCGGTTTTTTAGCCACGCTGAATAACAGGCTGATTTCCACCCCGTTTTCCTGTGTAATCTCCAATTGTCCCCTGATCTGTTTACTCAAACCGCGAATCATTGTCAGACCCAGCGAGTTGCTGCGGGCAACATCAAACCCGGCGGGCAATCCCACACCATCATCGCTGATCATCAGTCGGTAGGTCTGCTCTTCGACGCTCGTCAGGGTGACGATAACGGTGCCGGGACGGTTTTGGGGAAAAGCATATTTGAGCGAATTTGTGACGGCTTCGTTGATAATCAGGCCTAACGGCGTGGCCAGGGCTACATCGAATTGGACATCGACACTCATGACCTGGGGGTGAATGGTGTTGAACCGGTCGAAGGATTCGATGAGGTAATCCACAATTTCGTGGATGTATTCCCGCATGTTGATCTGGGCCAGATTGTCGGATTGATAGAGTTTCTGGTGAATCAGCGCCATGACCTGCACCCGGTTCTGGCTCTCGCGGATGGCCGCCAGAGCGGTCGGATCGTTGAGGAAATCAAACTGGGAGTTGAGCATGCTGGAAATGACCTGTAGGTTGTTCTTAACCCGGTGGTGAATCTCCCGCAGCATCCATTCGCGTTCTTCCAGCAGTTGTTCTTTTTCGCTCAACAACGTATTTTTTTCGATGAGCAGGTGTTGAAGCGACCGATTTTTCTGATCAATCAGCTGTTGTTTGGCTTCCAGTTGTTGGTTGGTACGCTGTTTCAGCCGGTAGCGGTTGTAGGTCAATCCCAGTAATAGCATTAATAAAACCGCTCCGCCAATCATGCTGTTCCGCTGAAGTTCCTTTTGTTCCAGGCTAACCTGTTGAGCCAGGTTCTTATTTTGAAGAAGTTGGATATTCTTTCCCTTGAGCAGGATTTCCTGGTCTTTTTTTTCCGTCTCAAAAGCTACCTGTAGATTGGCAATCTCCTTATTTTTTCGCTCATTCAATAAGGAGTCCTGCGTGGCTTTATACAACTTAAAATGATGGATTGCAGAACGCAAATCGCCCCGGGCCGAATCAACCTGAAAAGCTAACAAATGACCGTAGGCAATCTGATCTTTCTGAGTAGTTTGATTGGCCGCAATCTGATATTCGTCTATATACTGTTGAGCCCGCTTGATTTGATTGGTAAGGAGGAAAAACCGGATCGCATATTTACAGCCAACCAAAAATGATGAATTTGCCTTTGTGGGTAATTGCGAAAATTGAACGGTAAGTTGATCACAATACCGCCGGGCCTTCGGATAATTCCAGGTTTCCTGATAGTAATGGAGGTAATAACCAGTAATTCTGATTTTTTCTTCCAGCCCTTTCGCAGGATAATTCGTTGTTAAGTCCTTCAAAAGAAATAGACTTGACTTGCTGGCCCCTAGAAACTTATAGGTTTCCAACAAGTTTACACCTACATAATTAACCGAAAGTGTGTCATGATACTCTTTAGCGATACGAAGCGCGTTCTCGTACGAATTACGGGCCGATTGATAATCCTGTAATTTATAGTAAGTCATACCCAGTCGGTTATGGATGGTGCATAATTGAAGCGATGTGTCTTTACGCAGCACGGCGGTCTTCAACGCCAGCAGTCCATACTTAAGACCATTTTGAAAATCCCCCAGTTTATTACTGACGTCCCCTAGCAAGTCATACACACCCTGTAGGTCAGCATAATTAATTTGTTTGTATATCGCCAGTGCCCGCTTCAACTGTTTCAACGCTTCTACATTCTCATTCCTTATATTGTTTAAATCCCCTAAAACCTTCAGAGTGGTTGCCAGTCGTTCCCATTGCCTGGTTTTTTCAAAGAGAGGGAGGGCGGCTGCATACTGTTGAATTTTTTCGTTCAGTTCTTCCTGGGATATACCATACGTGTCGCCCATTTCCAGATACGCGGCTGCCAGGCCAGCCGCGTGATGATGTTTCATAAAGATATGAATGGCCATTTGATCGTAGGTACGGGCAAGTTGCCTTTTTCCTTTTTCCCGGTATGCCTGACCGCCGATCAGGTAAGCGGTACCTTGTCCTTTTGAATAGGCCAAAGAACGACTCAAATGGTAAGCTTGCCGCACCAGCAGCAGGGCCGTATCCAGATCGCTTGCCTGCTCGCCCGGTTTGAGGATGTAACTCCGGGCCAGTTCCAGCAGCAGATTTGCCCGATTGGTATCGGGACGGCTTTGCTTGAGAACAATCTTCAGGCTGTCGATGGAATGAGTGGGGGGCTGTGCCAATGTATCGGGTACCTGAATTAGCAGAGTGGCCCAAAAAAGAACGAAACGTAAAAAGTATCGCATGCCGAAAACCGGTTAATGAATGTCACTACAAAATTTTCAAGGGCGTCATACAATTTGCGGAGCGGTTTTGACCGGGTTTTTCACCCCGCTGAATTCCAGGCTGATCACGACGCCCTTGTGGCTGGCAATGTCGAGTTGAGCCTTGATCTGCTTGCTCAAACCCTGGATCATCGTTAACCCCAGCGATTTGCCGCGGGCAATGCCAACATCGGCGGGTAAGCCAATCCCATCGTCGCTCATGGTGAGTTGAAACACCTGATTAGCAAGGGCGATCAATTCGATTTTTATAGTCCCGGTGCGGTTTTCGGGAAACGCGTATTTCAACGAGTTAGTCACCGCTTCGTTGATAATCAGCCCCAGGGGCGTCGCCAGTGCGACATCCAATTTCACATCGGCGATGGTGAGTTGGGGATACACCGTGTTGTGCCGGTCGAAGGATTCCAGCAGATAATCGACAATAGCATGAATGTAATCCCGCATTCCGATTTGCCCCAGATTCTCCGATAGGTAGAGTTTCTGGTGGATCAGCGCCATGACCTGCACCCGATTCTGGCTTTCGCGGATGGCCGCCAGCGCCGTCGGATCGTGGAGAAAATCGAACTGGGAGTTGAGCATGCTGGAGATGACCTGCAGGTTGTTCTTGACCCGGTGGTGAATCTCTTTGAGCATCCACTCCCGTTCTTCCAGCAGTTGTTGCAGCGACTCGTTTTTCCGATCGATGAGCCGTTGTTTGGCTTCCAGTTGTCGATTGGTACGCTGTTTCAGGCGATAGCGGTTATACGTCAGCCCCAGCAAGAGCATTAGTAAAACGGCTCCACCAATGAGGCTGTTCTGCTTGTTTTGCTGCTTTTGCAAATTGGTTTGCTGAACCAGATTTTCCTTCTTTAGCAGATTGATATTGGCTTTGTTTAGTTTTAGCTCCTGCTCCTTTTTTTCCGTTTCGAACTCCACA
This sequence comes from Larkinella sp., assembly GCF_965227735.1. Classification (NCBI taxonomy): domain Bacteria; kingdom Pseudomonadati; phylum Bacteroidota; class Cytophagia; order Cytophagales; family Spirosomataceae; genus Larkinella; species Larkinella sp. The sequence goes on from NZ_OZ245776.1 coordinate 4,270,741, forward strand.
CTCAAGCGGGCCACCTCCTTATTTTTTCGTTCATTATTCAGCGAATCCTGAAGCTCTTTATAGAGGTTAAAATGTTTGATGGCGGACAGGTAATTACCCTGAGCCGAATCCAGCCGAAACTGGAGTCGTTGATTCGTAGACCGTTCCCGGATGATGCCAGACCGGTTGACATGCTCATCCAATCGCGTGAGGAGGGATTTGGCCAGACTAAACTGACGGTTGGTGATGTAAAAGTCAATTAATACCGGGTAGGTGAGTGCAACTACTTCATATTCGCGGTTTACTTTCCGTAATTGAGCCAATTGGTTCATCAACTGGTCACTATAGTGCTGAACCTGGCCCATCCCACCCTTCCTGTTCAATAATTGATAATTGTTGACGATTGACGACGTAATCATGGCTTTCAGTGCCAGGTCCATCGCTGGATACGTCTGTAATAGATTATTTTGCAATGCAATAGACCGCTTATATTGCCCTAATCGTTTATACGCATTCGCGGTATTATGACCTGTAAGGCCAATGAGTCCCATATCGTTATGGACTTTGGCGCGTTGAAAGGCGGTCTGGAAGTATCGAAGGGCCGATGGGTAATCCAAAAGATGATAGTACGTAAGACCAAGCCGGTTATAGATGGTGCATAATTGGGTCGAAGTATCCCGGCGGTTTTCAGCGGTTCTGAGCGCCAGCAGACCATATTCAAGCCCCTTTTTGAAATCTCCTGTGCTTAAACTCATGTTACCCAACAAATCATAAATCCCCTGCATATCCGGGTAGTTAATTTGCTGATAGATGGCCAGCGACTGCCTGGCCATCGTAATGGCTTTGAGATTGTTCTGTTGGATGTAGTAAAATTCAGCCAGCATCCGTAATGTTATCGCTTCGCGTTCCTGCTGACGAACTTGACGAAACAGGGGGAGTGCCCGTTCGTAGTAGTAAATCTTTTGCTTCAATTCCTCCACGCCATTGCTGTAGGAATTACCGAGTTCCATATGCGCTGCGGCCAATCCGGCGATGTCGTTGATTTTATCAAAACGATTGATGGCGGTTTGGCCGAATCGGCGGGCCAGCCGACTAGTTCCTTTCCATCGATGGGCTTGTGCTCCAATCAGATAAGCCTTTCCTTCTCCTTTAACAAAGTGAAAATGCCGACTGATGGAATACCCTTGCCGCACCAGCAACAGGGCCGTATCCAGATCCGAGGCTACATCACCTGGTTTAAATACATAACTCAGTGCCAGTTCCAGCAGCAAATTGGCGCAAGTGGTGTCGGGTCGACTTTGCCGGAGCAAAACTTTTAGGCTATCGATGGAATGCGCCTTCGGTTGAGCCTGCACGGTGGTCTGTTGAGCCAACAGGGCGATCATCAAGAGTCCGATAAATAGCGATTGTCTCATGTTGAAATCAGCAAAACAGTATCAAAAATAAATACCGCTCGTCTCACGCGGTTTTCGGTAGCAGGAAGGTATACAACACGTAAAGCAGTACCTGAAAAGGACTGCCTTACGAACATTGTGAACGGTGTGGATCTGCTTTTTTCAAAAATACGCCGACAAGTATCTTAAAATCAACTTGGTAGATTTTTTATTTCTGTTTCGTAATACCCCCGACAATGGATGTCCTTCGGCCAGATGCCAGGTACATTGAGCCGCAATCCGACTGATGTCGGGCTGTTGCAACCACGCTCTGATCACTTGGGCATTCCGGTCTTCCAGTTCCGGCAGACATCGCTCTGCCGGATGATCCGGGAGCGATACCGGACTGGAAATCAGTACCATGTTGTTCAAAACCGGGGGGACGATGTCGTCCGGCCGAAAACCGGCTACGCGATTTGTCAACTCATTGCGATTCATTTTCGTCAGGGTTTACGACCGGAATGACGGATCAAAATGGCCACCGGATGGAAAAACAAAGGTCTGGATCAGCGCAGAAACTTCTTCAATTCAGCCGCTGCGTGGGTGATGAGCGAGCGCGTACCCGGAACCTGACTCAACGGATTGAGCAACCCCCAGTCGTGGATCATACCCTGGTAGCGGATCAGCGTAACCGGCACGCCCGCTTCGTCCAGCTTGCGGGCATAGGCTTCGCCTTCGTCGCGCAGAACGTCGTTTTCGGCCACCTGCACCAGCGTTGGCGGCAATCCGTTCAATTGCTCGAGCGTGGCTTGCAGCGGGGCCGCGTAATACGAACGGCGGTCTTCCGGATTCGGGGCGTAACTGTCCCAGAACCAGATCATCATGTTGCGGGTCAGAAACCGGTCGGTCGCATATTGATGGTAAGAAACCGTGTCGAAATCGGCGTTGGTAACGGGCCACAGCAACACCTGCAACCGGATTTTGGGGCCGTTTTTGTCTTTGGCCATCAGCGCGACAGCGGCTGTCAGGTCGCCCCCGGCGCTGTTGCCGATGATGGCCAGCCGCGAACCGTCGACGTTCAGCTCCGACCCGTTTTCGGCCACCCATTGAAGGGCGGCATACGATTCGTGGAGCGCTACGGGAAACCGGGCTTCCGGCGAGCGGCTGTAATTGACAAAAACCGCTACGGCCCCCGACTCGACCACCAGATCGCGCACCAGCCGCTGGTGGGTCGGAAAGTCGCCCAGCACCCAGCCTCCGCCGTGGAAAAACAGAAAAACGGGAAGAATTCCGGCAACACCCGCCGGGCGAACGATGTCCAGATCCACGCTTAAACCGTCCTGCGAAATGGTCTGTTGCGAAACATAAACGCCGGACATATCGACCTCGACCGAGGTTTGGGCCGATTCCAGCACCGCCCGGGCCTCTGCCGGACTGAGTTGCTCCATTGGTGTGCCTCCACCGCTGTTCAGGGCGTTCAGAAAAGCTTTGGTATGGCTCTCGATGGCGGGGTCCGTTGCCGGATCGAGCGGTTCGATCACGGGCAGTATCTGTATTTCCATGTTTGTATAAAAAGAATTGTCTGAAAATGCGTTAATTAATCTCCTTCAAAATGCTCACCAGTTCGTCCGGTTTGGCCCAATAGGGGCTGTGGCTCGTATTCATCGTGTAAATTTTCGCGATTTTGCCCGGGTAACCGTCGATCATGCGTTGCTGTAACGTGGGCGTAACCCCCTCATCTTTCAGCGTTTTGATGTAGTATTTGGGGATTTTGCCGAAGTTGGCGTCTGTCAGGCTGGCCTTGCCCGCAAAAACCGCCAGCGGCTCCGGTCGGGTTTTTGCTACTTCTTTCTGAATGGCTTCCGGCGCATCCACGGCAAAAACCTGAACCAGCACATTCGGCGGCAGCGAAGCCGTCAGGCCATCTGCTTCCGGGTGCAGACTGCGTCCCAGCAAACTTTCGGTATCGGAACTGGCCAGTTCGTACAGCGTCTGGCCGTTTTTAGGCAGAAAAGCACACAGATACACCAGTTTCTCGATTTTGGCCGGAATCTGCTCCGCCACCTGGGTGACAACCATGCCGCCCATGCTGTGACCCAGCAGGACCACTTTTCCCGAAATGGCATTGATTTTCTGGACAACCGTGCTGACATACAGCTCAAAATTGGCTTTGCTCACGGGCGTCTGGTCGGTGCCGTGGGCGGGTAAATTGAACGCAACCACCGAATAACCAGCCTGTTCGAGCTTGGGTTTGATCAACTGCCAGGCTGACTCATCGGCGAACGTGCCGTGTACAAAGACAAAAGTCGGTTTGGGGGCCGCTTCCGTTTTGTCGTCGTCGCAGGACGTTGCCAGAAACGGACAGGCGAAGACAATAAGCATCAGGAGAAATTTCATGATTTCAGACGTGTTTATGAGATAAAAAGTGTGGTTTGAATCAAAAAAAATGGTGTGAAGAAAAAGAACGGTATTTTGTATACGCAGCGGTTTTGGCGGTTATACTGAAGCGGCTTTTTTCACCAGAACTTTCGTATCGATCCAGTCCAGAATAAAATCAGCGTCTTCCTGCCAGGTTGGGAGTCCCAGCACGTAGTGATTGCGGCCACTAAACAACTTGTAGTCAAGCACGGAACCATTGAATTCATAGGCTCTGAAATTGCGGATGTTCAGGTGAGCCGGGGCGATGTGGTCCAGATCGCCCGCCGTAAACAGCAGGGGCGCGTGTGGTTTGGCATAATCCACTTTGGAGACATTCGTCAGGGCACCCCGGGCAACGGTTTTCGATTCCGGAATGATGTATTTCTCGTACGAAGCCTGCTGTTCTTCGAGTGGCATGCCGTTGACAAAAGCATACTGCCAGTCTTCAAACGACATCAGATACGTTTCCTCCAGGTCGGTAAAGATGCCCAGCGATTTCCAGCCAGCTTTCAGAAACGAAAACTCGTAGGGAAATACACCCAGGGGCGGAATGGAGTGGATGGCGACACCAGCCGCAGCCAGATCCCGGTTCACCATAATCTGCGTCAGCATCCCGCCGTATGAATGCCCGATCACAATGGGTTTTTCGGGGAGTGCCTGGATGAAGTCCACGTAATGATCGACCAGTTCGCCCAGCGTTAGCAGCGCCAGTTGCTTGTCATTGGGCTGGCGGGCCCGGAGTTCAACGGCCGGGGCGTCTTTGTAAGGCCAGGGCGGTGCAAAGGTGGTGTAGCCTTTGCTTTCGAAATAGGTCCGCCATTCGTCCCAGCAGGTGTGGCTGACAAATGCGCCGGTGATGAACACGACGGTTTTGGAGTGAGAAGTTTTCATTTTTGTCTGGTTTTTAAGAAACGGTTGTTCAGAAGAGAACGGAACAAAGGTCGGCTCACCGTCCGGGAGATTACTGGTACGAATTGACGACAAAGCGGTAAGAATTGCGGAAAAAACTGGCAACAGGCGGTTTTTGCCGGTAATGATGCTAGGGGTGAATCAGAGACGTGATGACGTATTGGGTGGTCCAGGCTATCAAAAAAATCAGTAAGATCCACACCCAGCAGGGAACGTTTGACAGCGTTAGTTTTACCAAACGCCACAGGATAATGATGGCCAAAATCGTGATGAAAACGACTATGATCAGTGAAAACGCGATGGATTCGAGGACTCCCGGAAAGAGGAGTTCATCAAGGGGCTCCATAGTACCGGTACCGGCTGGATGCGGAAAAAGAAGGAGCGGAGAAGCGAAAGAAGGTTGTCATGATTCCGGGAACGTGTTGTCTGATAGTTCCGGGCAAAGGTCGGCTCCTTCTGCGGGAGAGGACCGGTAAAAATCAACGACAAAGCGGTAAGAATCACGGAAATGAACTTGGTTATTACACAGGGTTTATCAGAGAAAATCAGAGGTAATCAGAAAATTCTCTGATAAACCCTGCTTTCCTCTGATCAACTCTGTGTAATCATTTAAACTTTCTTCGCCGGATTACCGAACACCGTCGTCCCGGCTTCCACGTTTTCGATCACGACGGAACCGGCCCCGATCCGGGCGTTTTTGCCAATGGTGACGCCCGCAATAACCGTTACACCCGTACCAATGAAAGTACCTTCCTCAATGGTGACCGCCGAATTAATGGAACTGCCCGTTCCGATGTGGACAAAATCGCCAAGTTTGGCCTGCGACTCGATGACCGAACCCGACTGAATGATGCAATGCTGCCCTATTTCAGCAAACGGGTTGATGACGACCCGGGCCGCAATCAGATTCCCATGGCCGAGGGTGGCCGTAGCCGAGATGATGGCGGTATCGTGAATGGCATTGACGGGTTGAACGTGCCGCCGGTCGTTCAGCATTTTGACCAGTTTTTTCCGGACGCGGGTGTCGTCTACCGCCACAAACGCTTCACATTTATGGCCAATGAGCTTCAGAAAACCGTCGTCGTCGGTTTCGCCCAACACCGTCACATCCCCGAATTCTTTGCCGTGTAATTTTTTATCGTCATCCAGCAAACCGTAGACGACCACACCGTTGCGCTGAAAAATGTCCAACGCCGTGACGCCCAAACTGCCTGCTCCCAAAATGAGTACTGGATTTTCCATGTTGATCGAATTACATTAAGGTATTGTTAACAAACCGCATAACCGTCCGAAAAAGTTTGCAATCCGGTAAAATTGAGGAAATACCCGACTCATAATCAAACCGTATTTTCGGACATGAAACAAAACACTCATTTCCGAACGATCGTCATTTCGGATGTGCATTTGGGAACGAGCGGTTCGAAGGCAAAGGAAGTCACTGACTTTTTGAAGTACTACAGTTGTCAGAAATTAATTCTGAATGGCGACATCATCGACGGCTGGCAACTGCGCCGGGGGGGCGAGTGGAAAAAGAAACACACGGCGTTCTGGCGGGCCATTTTGAAGGCGATGGACCGGCACGACACCCGCGTGATCTACCTGCGCGGAAACCACGACGATTTTCTGGACCAGATCATGCCGTTACGGCTCGGCAAATTCTTTTCCATCCGGAAAGACTACGTCCTGAATTCCGGCGAAAAACGGTTTTACATTACCCACGGCGACGTTTTCGATACCATCACCACGCAGATGAAATGGCTGGCCTACCTGGGCGACATCGGCTACACGTTTCTGCTCTGGGTCAATAAATTTTACAACAATTACCGCGCCTGGCGGGGCCTTTCGTATTATTCGCTGTCGCAAAAGATCAAAAGCCGGGTGAAACAGGCGGTGAGTTACATCTCGGATTTCGAAGAAAAACTGACCGAACTAGCCAAAGCCCGAAATTGCGACGGCGTCATTTGCGGCCACATTCACCAACCGGCCATCCGCCAGTTCGACGACCTGATTTACATGAATTCCGGCGACTGGGTGGAATCGCTGAGCGCACTGGTCGAAGATCACGACGGCAACTGGAACCTCCTGTATTATAGCTCCGAACTCGAAAAAGCCGAGTCGCAACCCGCCCTGTACCAGGCCTGATTCATCATTTTCCGCATTTGATTTTCGCCAGCATCCGGTATTTTTCGCTAACTTCCGGTATTAGAAGCTCTGGCATATGAAAATTCTGCATACCGCAGACTGGCACTTAGGGAAACGACTGTATAAGCATGAACTCCGCGACGATCACGTCCGGTTTCTGGACTGGCTGGCCGAAACCGTCGAAAGTCGCGAGATCGATGTGTTGATCATTTCGGGGGATATTTTCGATACGACGAACCCCAACGACGGGTCGATGCAGTTGTATTACCAGTTTCTGACCCGGATGCTGCCGCTGGAACGCCGAATCATCATCACCGGCGGGAACCACGATTCTCCCAGTAAACTCAACGCCCCGCGCGAATTGCTCCGGCACCTCAATATTCACGTCATTGGCTGCACGACCGGCGATTGCATCGAAGAGGTAATTCGGCTAAAAACCGGCTCGACGGATTTGCTCGTGGCTGCCGTTCCCTATCTCCGCGACAGCGATTTGCGGCAATCCATTTCGGGGCAGACCTACGAAGAGCGCATCGACGCCGTGCGGATGGGCATCCGGAATCATTACGAACGTATTGTCGATCATTGCCAGACAGAATACCGCGATGTGCCGGTTCTGGCGATGGGCCATTTATACGTGAATGGTGCGACGGTTTCGCCCGAAAGCGAACGGGAGATTCATGCGGTGGGCGGGCAGGCGGCTTTTTCGTCCGAACATTTCCCGCCCGGTTTCGATTACGTGGCGCTGGGGCATATTCACGTTCCGCAGCAGATTGGCGGGATTGAAACCGTTCGCTACAGTGGCGCTCCGCTTCCACTGAGTTTTGCCGAACGCGATAACCGGCATCAGGTACTGGAATTGACCGTCGAAAACGGCAAAATCAAAACCATCGAATCCGTTCCGGTTCCGCATTTTCGCTCGTTGCGGCAGGTGGCCGGAGCCCTGGATGCGGTTCGGGAAACGCTGGAAAAACTGGAAGAAACCGACGCGCTGGCTACGATGGTGGAGATTCTGGTCGAGGAAGAAAACGAGAGCCTGACGGTTCGGCAGCATTTCGAGCAGTTGCAGCGCGATTACGCCGAAGCGCCGTTTCTGATTGCCAAATCCCGGTTGATTTTTCGCAATAAATTAAAAGGGTTAGACTCGCTTTACGTGGCCGACACGCAGTTGCAGGACCTTTCTTACCTCGATGTGTTTGGCCGTCGGCTGGATGCGTCGCAGGTGGAGGGCGACGAGCGGACGGCACTTCTGGAAGCGTATAAAGAATTGTATCGTTTGGTTACGGAACAAGCAGCCCATCCTGTACTCCTGCATGAAAATCCGACAAATTCGCTTTCGTAACATCAATTCCTTTTACGGCGAACACCCGCCGATTCAGTTTAACGAAGGGCTGCTGAACAGTACCGGCTTGTTCGTCATTGCCGGACCAACCGGAGCCGGAAAATCCACCTTGCTCGACGTCATCACGCTGGCGTTGTTTAACCGGGTGCCGCGGATTTCGGGCGGTATTTCCAACACCAGCATCATCGACGAAGGCATTCTGGTGAATCAGCAGGCGGCCCGGGAACCCGGAACGTTGGCTTATGCGGAGATTGAGTACGAAGTGGGCGGGAAAGCCTACCGTTCGCGCTGGTCGATCAAGAAAAACCGCAACGGCAACTGGAACAACTACGAAATGGAAATTGCCTTTCTCCCCGAAGGGCAAATGGAAGGTCAGTTGCTGCCAATCAAAGGCTTGAGTGAATTTCCGAAGAAGAACGAAGAACTCATTGGCCTGACCTACGACCAGTTTATCCGGTCTATCGTGCTGGCACAGGGCGCGTTCGACCAGTTTCTGAAGTCGCGGGCCGCTGAACGGAGCAAAATGCTGGAACGGATTACCGGCACCGAAATTTACCGGCAACTGGGCCAGCGCGCACACCAGGTCAATAGAACCTACGACGAACGAATCAGGGACAAACGGCAGGAAGTCGAGCTGATCAAAGTGCTGAACGACGAGCAGGTCGAGGAACTGAAAACCCGCCAGAAAGCGATCGGTAGTCGGCTGGATGACCTCGCCAAAGCGATTGTCTTTTACACGAACGAAGAAAAATTCCTGCGCCAGATTGCCGATGCCAACCAGCAGCTTGCGGTTTTGACCAGGCGGCAACAGGTGTCGGAAGAAAAGAAACAGGCCTTCGTGCCGGATGCCCTGCGGCTGCAACGCCACGAGCAGGTCGCCGATCTGGCCGCTCATTTCTCCGACATTACCAACGCCGAACGAAACCGAAAAACCGCCGAACAGGATCAGCAGGCGGCCCGGACGAATCTGCACGATCTGGAGAAACAGCAGACGGTTTTGATGGGTAAAGCGCAAACGCTGACGCAGAAAACCGGGCTGTCGGAACCGACCTTCGAACAAGCATTGAACGACTTTCGGGAAACCGTGCTGGATCTGACCAACCGGTACCAAACCGAACGCGATAAAGCCAAACCGGCGTTCAATTCGATTAAAAAAGAACTGGAAAGTACGAAACTGACATGGTTTAAGTCGCTCGATCTGCGGGATGTCGATCAGATGACAGAGTTAGTCAACGGGCGATTGCATGAGTTGAACGTTCAGTTGGTGCAGATTGAGCAGGATTATTCGTCTCTCACCCCGGCTTCGATTCAGGATGAATTAAATCGGCTGCTGGAACAGGACGGAAATCTGACCGAACTGCGGACGTTGCTCATTCAGCAACAGGAGCGGCTGCTCGACGGCACGACGCTGAACGGCAAAATCAATGACCACACCGCTTTTCTGAATGAACACCAAAAACCGTTGGGTCAGCTTTTGGCGGAGGTGGAAGTGCTTCAGCAGAAAATTGAGCAGTTGCAGAATACCAAACGACGCCTGGCCGAAGAAGCGGATCTGGAAGAACTTCGAAAAGCTTTGCAGGATGGCGAGCCCTGCCCGTTATGCGGTTCGGTAGATCATCCGTACACCCAGCATTACATCAACCAGACCGGCAAACTCGAGCTGGAATTGCGGCTGGCTACGAAGGATCTGGAGCATAAGAAAAAGGAATTTGATGCCTTACAGAGCAAATTGCTGAGAATACAGTCGGAACTGGAGCTGTATTCGGAACAGCGGAACGCACTGCGAAAAGCCTATTCTGAAAAACGGAACTTCATTTCAAACCGGTTGACTACGCTTGCGCTGGACCCCACGCTGTCGCCGGAACAGATCAAAGACGCCCAGCAGGAGATTCAGATTCAACGGAAAGAATTGAACCAGATTCAAACGCTCTGGGAGGAAGAAAGTCTGTTGCGACGGCTTTCAGACGACCTGGAAACCGTGCAGCAGAGTAAAACTCAGGCGGAATTGCTGAAAGCGCAAAAGGAACAGTTGTTTGTGGGCGATGATGTGCGGTTTCAGTGTGAACAGCTTGTCAATCAGTATTCGACTGTTCGGACGAAAATGAGTACGCAGCGGAGTCTGCTCGAAAAAGCCACCGCCACTTATGCCGATTCCGATAAAAACTACCAGACACTGACCACGGAATTACAGCCGGTTTTGGTGGAACGTGGTTTTGCCGACCTGACCGATGCCCGTGCCTGTTTGCTCGAAACGCCGAAAGTCCGGCAGTTGCAGGAACTGAAAACCGCGCTGGAAAAAGAAGCCGACGAGATTGTCCGGAAGCAACAGGAAGAAACCCTGAAACGCCGGGAAGCCGCCGAAGCCTGCCAAACCGACTTGCCACTGGATGAGGTGACGGCGAAACTACAGGCTACGAAGAAAGAAGAATCCGGCGAGCGGGAAAACATCGGGTATTACAAACGGCAACTGGAGGAAGACAAGGAGAAACGCCGGAAATTCAAGCAACTGACCAAAGACCTCGAAAAACTCGAAGCCGAAGCCCGGCCCTGGCGGGAGCTGGACCGACTGATTGGCAGTGCGAAAGGCGACGATTACAGCAAGTTTGCGCAGGGTCTGACGCTGGCGCAACTGATCGGTCTGGCAAATCGGCGTTTGAAAGAGCTGTCGGATCGGTATTTGTTGCTGAAACCGCGCGACGGGCAGGACGAACTCTACGTCGTGGATCTGTATCAGGGCAGCACCGAACGTTCGGTGTCCAGCCTGTCGGGGGGTGAAACGTTCACGCTCAGTCTGGCGCTGGCGTTGGGATTATCCGATCTGGCTTCCCAAAATGTTCAGATTGAAAGCTTATTTATCGATGAAGGCTTCGGAACGCTCGACCCGGATTCGCTCGACACCGCGGTGGCCATGCTGGAAAAACTGCAGCACGACAGCCAAAAAACCATCGGCATCATTTCCCACCGCCACGAGATCAAGGAGCGGATCAGTGTACAGATTCAGGTGGAAAAGGGAATGGATGGAAATAGTAAGATCAGTGTGATTGAACTTTGAAGGGTATGATTTTGCAGATTTAGGGGCAAAATTCTAGTCCTAACAAACTGTTTGAGTTGACCGGGGAGAGCCCTGGAAGGGCGGTCTGTCACTAGTCCACAGCTGATATCAACTCGTGGTAGCCCCGGAGGAGCGGCCTGAAGATGTTTTTAGACCGCTCCTCCGGAGCTACCACGAGTTGATATCAGCTGTGGACTAGTGACAGGACAGGCCTCCGGCCTTAATTCAAATAACTTCTAAGATTTTAGAAATCATACTCTTCAAAGTCTACTGTTGCTGCTGATGCACCTGCGTCAGTTTCACGGCCATATCTTCAGAGATACCGACGCTTGAGAAACCGCCATCGTGCAGCAGATTTTGCATGGTCACCATGCGGGTCAGGTCGCTGAAGAGCGTGATGACGTAGTTGGCACAATCTTCGGCGGTGGCGTTGCCCAGTGGTGACATGATCCCGGCATATTCGTAGAAAACGTCGAAACCGCCGACACCGGAACCGGCTGTAGTCATCGTCGGTGATTGCGAGACGGTATTGACCCGAACGTTTTTCAGTTTACCGTAGCGGTAGCCGTAACCCCGGGCAATGGATTCGAGCACGGCTTTGGCATCGGCCATGTCGGTATAGAACGGGAACGTCCGCTGGGCAGCAATGTAGCTCAGGGCGACAAAGGAACCCCACTCGTTGATGGCGTCCAGTTTTTCGGCGGTCTGCATCATTTTATGAAACGACAGGGCCGAAACGTCGAGGCTTTTCTGGTACCAGTCGTAGTTCAGATCGCCGTACGGTTTGTTCTTGCGGATGTTGGGGCTCATGCCGATGGAGTGCAGCACGAAGTCGATTTTGCCGCCCAACACGTCCATCGATTTGGTATACAGGTTTTCAATGTCCTCCAAAGACGTTGCGTCGGCGGGGATGATTTCGGCTTCACACTGGTCCGCCAATTGTTTGATCGCACCCATTCGCATGGCTATCGGTGCGTTGGAAAGCGTGAACGTTGCGCCTTCTTCTTTCGCTTTCAGTGCTACTTTCCAGGCAATGGATTTTTCATCCAATGCTCCGGTGATGATTCCTCGCTTGCCTTTCAATAATCCGTAAGCCATGAATTTGAGTTGCTTTGTTGGGTGATCGTGTCGATTCAGAAGGGGGCAAAGTAACTACTTTTTTTGCTGGAATGCCAACACCGGCGGTTGCACCGGGCCGGGGTTGCGGATCAATATTCCTTGATGTCCATGCGGATGCGCCATTCTTTGGGCAGGTAATTATTCACCCGGTTGCCCACGCCTTTCAGCCAGCCCAGATTCAATCCATTGTAGCGGGCCAGCAGCCAGCCCTTCACCGGTTCGCTCAGAACCAGGTTTTCTTTTTTGAAATACCGCAGTGCATCTTCCTTTGATAGTTCGATTCCAGGGAGGTTTTCGGCCAGGGCGGTACTGAGCGCGAGCGCGTGCGACGGAATGAAATCATCGCCTTTGAACGTGCCCATTTCCAGGCCAAATCCTTTGTTGTGGAGGGCCGCATCCAGCACGCGGAGGTCGGCCGAGAGGGTTTCCGGGATCGCAAAAACGTCCTCATTCGGTTTTACATAAAACGAAAACGCGTCGGGATTTTTCAGAAAGGTTTTCAAAATTTTCTCCTGCCAGTTGCGAACCGGTTTGAGCGACCGAAACGACCGCGGAACGTTCATTTCCGGGCTGGACCGTTGTTTCTTTTTAAACACACTCAGGAAAAACCCTTCGCCGGTCACCCGGTGCGGATAACATTGGTACCCGGCGGTTTGGTCCAGCGTTTTCTCGGCAATTCCCCAGGATTCGGGCAACTGGAGCGGTATGTTTTCAAAACCGTGCTGGCTGAGCCAGGCGGCATTTTGCCCGTTTTCTTCGTCATTATACGTACACGTACTATAAAGAAGCAGTCCGTCGTCGCACAGCAGGGGCGTGGCCGCCGTCAGAATCCGCTGCTGGCGGGCGGCACAGAACACAACGCTGTCGGGCGACCATTCGAGCATGGCTTCCGGGTCTTTCCGAAACAATCCTTCGCCCGAACAGGGCGCATCGACCAGCACGACATCGAAAAAACCGTTCAGCGACTTGAAATCTTCCGGATCGTGGTTGCTAATGACCACATTCGGGAAACCCCACTTTTCCAGATTTTCTTTCAAAACCGGTATCCGGCTGCGAATGACTTCATTACAGACCAGCAAACTGTCGGCGTTTAGCAGGGATGCGAGCAGGGTACTCTTGCCACCGGGCGCGGCACACAGATCCAGCACCCGCAGCGGGCGTTTCAACCGGGCCGTCTGGCGCAGGGCTTCCGCCACCAGCATCGACGACGCTTCCTGGACGTAAAACGCACCGGCCTGAAACAAGGGGTCGAGCGTAAAAACCGGTCGCTCCGGCAAGTAGAAGCCTTCGGAACACCACAAAACCGGTTGCAGATCGGCCGTTGTCAACGCCATCTTCTGTGGATTTACCCGGATGCTGATGGGGGGCGATTGTTGCAGAGACGCCAGAAAAGCCGGGTAATCGGTACCCAATTGTTGCTCCATTTGGTGCCGGAATTGGGCGGGTAAAGGGATGTCACTCATCGGACAAATATATAATTTTTCTGAGTTGTTCGATTACAACAGAACGGCCATTGAATAGGAATTCAGTTTGGTGTAAAGGTAATGTTACCAATATTAATTATTTGGTTAACAATTAGTTAACTTCTGATCGGTATGCTTTTCTATGGGTATTAATTCATTTTGCAAAATATTTTGGCTTGGATTAGTGCCTTATTACTTGTTGACAAAACAAAATTTTGTAGTAATTTCACTTTACGAAATTAGTAATTAGCTAATTAGTGCATTGCTTCATTAACCTAACTAAGAACATGTTGAAACGTTTACTCATTGCCTCATTGTGCCTATTGGGTACAGTGGGCATCTCCTTTGCGCAAACCCGTACGGTTTCGGGCAAAGTGACCTCCGCCGAAGACACTTCTCCACTTCCCGGCGTAAACATTGTCGTCAAAGGCACCTCCCGCGGAGCTACTTCCAATGCCAACGGCGAATACACCCTCAGCGTGCCTGACAATGCCGGAACCTTAACGTTTTCGTTTATTGGATTTAAAACGACGGACGTTTCCATTGGAAATCGCTCGACGGTCGATCTGGCGTTGCAACCCGATGCGTCGACGCTCCAGGAAATTGTGGTGACGGCCCTCGGTATTTCGCGGGACAAAAAAGCCCTCAATTATGCCGTTCAGGAACTGAAACAGGAAAAACTGAACATTGCCCGCGACCAGAACGTGGCCAACGCCCTGGCCGGCAAAATTGCGGGTGTACAGGTGTTGGGCCAGTCGGCGGCTAAGTTTGGCAGCCCCAGCATCCGGGTTCGGGGGGTCAACTCGCTGACGGGCGGTGATCCGCTGTATGTGGTAGATGGAACGCCCACCGATGTGAGCCAGGTCAACATGGACGATGTCGAAACGCTGTCGGTGCTGAAAGGTCCTTCCGCAACGGCTTTGTACGGAAACCGGGCTTCGGCCGGGGTTATCGTCATTACGACCAAACGCGCCAAAGCGGGCGAAACCCGGCTGGACATCAACCACAGCACCACCATCGATATGGTGGGTCTGCTGCCCAAATACCAGAACGAATACGGTGGCGGTTATTCGCAGGACTGGGAAACGTTTGAATATGATCCGGCCTTGCATCCGGCTGCCTGGTCAGCGTTCAACGGGCAGAGAATCCTGGATTATTCGGCCGATGAAAGCTGGGGGCCACGCATCGACAACTCTCCGCACCGCTCGGCGGCATCCTGGCAGCAGGGACCCGGTTTCGGACAGTTGACGCCGTATTCAGCGAACCCCAACAACGTGCGCGATTTCTTCGCCAAACCGATCAGCAACAACACCAACATCGCCTTTTCGCGCGGAACGGAAGCGTTCCAAAGCCGGATTTCGTACACGCACATCATCAACAACGGGATTGTTCCGAATTCGTCGCAAACCCGCGATTTTGTCAGTGCCAAAAACACGATCAAATTTGGCAGCAAACTGTCGGCCAACCTGAATGTCAATTATACGGCGTTCAAAACGAATAACTTACCGGCTGACCGTTATGGATCTTCGGGCGGTACGACACCGTCGAACAGCCCAATCGGTATTTCGAACGCTACCCTGAACGGGTATAACCAGACGATCGGTTCATTTAACCAGTGGTTTCAGCGCCAACTCAGCATCGACGACCTCAGAAACTACAAGAATCCGGATGGTACGTTCCGGAGCTGGAACATTGGCAGCCCCACCGACCCACGTCCGAAATACTGGGATAGTCCGTATACGCAGGTGTATGAAAATACGAACACCAACCGGAGCGACAGGCTGTTCGGAGACATTGGGTTGACGTATGAATTTACGCCTTTCCTGAAAGCATCGGCCACCGTCCGGCGCGACCAGAACTACTTTACGCAGGAATCGCGCGTGGCGCAGGGAACGCTGAACGCCGGTGGTTTGGGTGCCTACTCGACCCTGGGTGCCAGTGCCCGCGAAAACAACTACGAATTTCTGGCCAGTTACAACCAGGAATTTGCCAACCTGTCGGTGGTCGCCAATGCCGGGGGAAACATCCGCTACAACCGCATCGATGGCCAGTTCCAGGCCACGGTAGGGGGGCTTTCGGCACCGAATTTCTACAACATTGCCGCTTCCATCGACCGGCCTTTGTCAAACAACTACCTGTACGAACGGCAGGTCAACAGTGTGTTTGGAAACGTGAGCATCGGTTACAAAGATTTTGTTTTTGTAGAAGCTTCGATCCGGAACGACTGGTCGTCGACCCTGCCGAAAGCCAACAACTCGTATCTGTATCCGTCGGTGTCGGCCGGTTTGGTGTTCTCGGAGTTGCTTCCGCAGAACAGCATTCTGTCGTACGGTAAAATCCGGGCCGGTTATGCCCAGGTTGGTACGGACGTTGGGCCTTACCAGACGGCTCTGGCGTATAATTCCGGTGTGCCGTATTCGAGTAATGCAACCCTGTTTTTGCCATCGCTTTTGCCAAATTCCAACCTGCAACCGGGTCTGTCGTCGTCCTATGAAGGCGGTATCGACCTGCGTTTCCTGAACAACCGGCTGGGTTTTGAATTTACGGCTTATCGCAACGATAACAAAAACCAGATTATTCCGGTACCGGTTACGCCGACCAGCGGGTATACCAATGCCGTTATCAACGCCGGTCTGATTCAAACCAGCGGTCTGGAGTTGCACATCAACGCGACGCCGGTCCGGTCGGCGTCCGGGTTCACCTGGGAGTTTGACATCAACCTGGACCGCAACCGCTCGAAGGTCGTTGAACTGCGGGAAGGTTTGACCAACTACCAGATCGACGGCCCCCAATGGCGGACGTTGACCCTCAACGCCCGCGAAGGCGAAGACTGGGGTCTGCTGGTAGGACAGGGGATCAAGAAGGATGCCAACGGCAACAAGCTGGTCTACGGCAGTGGTGCCAACGCCGGTTTATACATCAAGGAAGAGAACGTGCCGCTGGGTTCCGTTCTGCCGAAGTTCAAAGGTGGATTCCTGAATACCTTTACGTATAAAGGGCTGTCGTTGCGGGTCAATGCCGACTTCATTGCCGGGGGTAAATTCTTCTCGACCACGAAAATGTTCAACAACTATTCGGGTCTGGGTGCCGAAACCGCTGGTCTGAACGAGTTGGGCAAACCCATTCGTGATGCGGTAGCGGATGGCGGTGGTGTGCTGCTGGAAGGTGTAACGGAAGATGGTCAGCCGAACACAACGCGGGTCGATGCCCAGAACCTGTATGAAAACTGGCTGTTTGCGCTGAACGAATACTGGATTTACGATAAATCCTACATCAAACTGCGCGAGGTCGCCGTAGGGTACAATTTCCCGAAAAGCATGCTGGGTAAATTTATCAAATCGGCCAACATTTCGCTGATTGCCCGCAATCCCTTGCTGATTTACAGCGCGATTGGTGGCGGCATCGATATTTCTGAATCGGAGACCCTGTGGTATGAAGGCGGTCAGTTGCCGCCCGTTCGCTCGTTCGGTGTTAACCTGCGCCTGGGTCTTTAATCAACACTTCAAAAACAGACATCATGAAACTTTATAAATCCATTCTTTTTGCCGGGTTGATGCTGACGACAGTCGCCTGCAGCGATTTCGAAGAAATGAACGTCAACCCCAACAGTCCGCTGTTGCCCAACACCTCCAGTTTGTTTACGGGGGCCATTCGAACCGTCGGAACGATGAACAGCCAGGTGGGGCCGGCGGGGTTCAACATCACGCCGGCTCTGTATGTGCAGCAGTTTGGCGATGTAACGTACATCGAGGATTCCCGGTATAAGACGATCAACTTCAGCTACAACGGGTTGTATGCCGGGCCGCTGGTCAACCTGCAGGCCATCATCGACCAGAACACCAACGAGGCTACCCGCGCCAGCGTGGCGACGTACGGGTCGAACAACAACCAGATTGCCATTGCCCGGATTCTGAAGGCGTATATCTATCAGTGGATGACTGATCGCTGGGGCGACATTCCGTATTCACAGGCGTTGAAAGGCGATCAGAATTTCTCACCGGCTTTCGACAAGCAGCAGGATATTTACACCGATCTGTTTAAGGAATACAAGGAAGCTGCGGCCCAGTTTGACGCAGGAACAACTGTAAAGGGTGATATTTTGCTCAGTGGAAATGCCACCCGCTGGAAAAAGTTTGCCGCGACACAACGGATGCTGGCTGCGCTGCAGTTGTCAAAAGTGGACCCCACGAAAGGGAAAGCCGAATTTACGGCTGCTGTGGCTGATGGTGTTCTGGCGTCGAATGCGGATAACGTCCGGTATACGTTCCTGTCAGATGCTAACAACGAGAATCCGTTGTATACCAACTATGTCCGGAGCAACCGGAAAGATTTCGCGGTGAGCAACACGTTTGTGGATTATCTGAAGAAAGTGAGCGATCCGCGTCTGCCTTATCTGGCGGCTCCCAACCAGCGGGGTGAATACGTAGGGGTTCCCTATGCGGTTTTCCCGGCTACCGGCCCGGCACAGAACTTCTCACTGGCGGGAACGGCGGTTGCTGGAAATACCGCACCGGCCAACATCATGACCTATGCTGAGGTTCTGTTTGCGCAGGCCGAAGCGGCCAAGTTGGGCTGGACCACGGGCAACGCCAAAACCCTTTATGAATCGGCCATCAAGGCTTCGCTGCAACAATGGATGGGCACTGCCTATACGGATGCTGCTTATACGACCTACATCGCTCAGCCGGATGTGGCTTATACGGACGCAAAAGGCATTGAGCAAATTGCTACCCAGCGCTGGATTGCGTTGTTCAACCAGGGTACATCGGCCTGGAACTCCTGGCGCCGGACGGGCTTCCCGGTGCTGAAACCGGCGGCTTCACCCCTCAATGGCGGCACGGCCATTCCCCGTCGCCTGGCCTATCCGGTTTCGACCGAAGGAACGCTGAACACGGCCAACTACAATGCCGTGATCGCCAGCCAGGGCGCCGACGATCCGTATACGCGTATCTGGTGGGACAAGCCTTGAGCCAACGGATGTAGGTCGGATTCGTACCTTCTTAAAACCTCCTCTTTGCTACGGCAGGGAGGAGGTTTTTGTTTATAAAAGGAAAGCGGGGCAACGCCTGGAGCGTGTAAAGATTAAAACCGCATTAAATTTTACAATAAAGTCATATGGAGGAACAAAATATGGGAATGTGGCAGTATTGAAGATAGTATATTTTGTATATTGGCCGTTATTATTCATTAACCTACGCTAAAAACATGAAGAAAAGTTTACTACTTGATCCGCCGTATCCCTCCGGTACGGTGGCCGAATCTCCTCCACAACAGAAATCCCGGCCGGAAGAAATGATTTCCGGAGAAGCGGGTTCACTACGTTTCGATCCTGCCATCGGGCCATTCCACTCACCGTTTGCCAGCAGTGCTGGTCAGCAGCGTAGTTAAAAATTTACACCCCTTATCTCAGCGTATCGTACAGTACCGGTAGTTGCGTAAATCCTGAAAACCAGGTCGTCAGATGTATGGATCTCTTGTAGATCCGGTGCGATTCAATACCCGATCCGCCCTGACTATACGGTTTTTGGATGTAGCAACAAGTGTTTGTGCTGCCCGCGTCCTGCGGGAGACTTTTCTAAAACAGGATGACGTAAACGGGCCGTGTTGACACTGTCACCGTGACCGTCTGTTTCGTTGAATTAACCAAACAAACTACAATTTCATTATGAAAAAACATTTACTCAGTAGCTTGCTGCTGTCACTGGTGTTCTGCCTGCCTTTGTGGGCGCAGGACCTTACCGTATCGGGCCGGATCACGGCCGTTGAAGATGGTTCTCCGCTTCCCGGTGTGAATGTGATTGTGAAAGGAACCACGAAAGGAACCACGAGCAGTGCCGATGGTACGTACCAGATCACGGTTGGAAAAGGAACGGTATTGCAATTCAGTTTCATCGGTTTTCTGAACCAAAGTGTTACGATAGACACGAAAACCAGGGTCGATGTTGCCATGAAGTCCGATGTTTCCCAGTTGCAGGAGATCGTGGTAACGGCCCAGGGCATTCGGAAAAACCAGCGGGAAATCGGGTATGCGTATTCCAATGTAACAACCGATGACGTAACCGTGGGCCGTTCACCCCAATTGGCGCAGGCCCTTTCGGGAAAAGTAACCGGTTTAGCGGTTTATAACGTCAACAACAGCGTGGACCCAGCCGTCAAGGTGGTCCTGCGGGGCTATCGCTCTTTAACGGGGAACAACGAAGCCCTTGTGGTGCTGGACGGGATGCAAACCACCTCGACCGTGCTGGCCATCATCAACCCAAACGATATTGAAAGTGTATCGATTCTGAAAGGGGGCCAGGCGGCTACGTTGTATGGATCGGCCGGGATCAACGGTGCGCTGATCATTACCACCAAACGGGGGGCCAAAGGAAAGCTGAAAGTATCATATTCAAACAGTACGAACTTTGAACAGATCAGCTTTATGCCCAAACTACAGGACAAGTATGGCTCCGGATCGCACTATGCCACTTCTTTTGGAGGAGCGGGTTATAAAACCGACTACCTGGAACGGATGAAGGACAACTGGCGCTCGTATGAAAACCAGCAGTATGGTGACGCCTTCGATGGCTCCATGCGGATGCAGGGCCGGACAACAGAAAGCGGTGGTCAATATATGCTGCCCTACTCCGCTATTAAAGATGCCCGCCGGAAAGCCTTCGATACCGGAATCTCCATGAACAACCAGGTTAACTTCTCGGGGGGGGACGAAACCAGTTCGTTCTATATGTCGATTGAAAACCAAACCGTACACGGGATTGTACCGCATGATAAAAGCAGTCGGACCGGTGCCCGTTTGTCGGCAACGAAAGAATACGGCAAACTGACGACCAGCTTCAATGCCGCTTATACCCAGGCGGCTTATGACCGAACCTCGGCAGACTTCTACAACGACATCCTCAATCAGCCCGCCAACCTGCCTTTGAAAGACCTGCGCGACTGGCAGACGAATCAGTTTGCAAACCCGAACGGTTTTTATAACGATTATTATAATAACCCGTATTTCAACGCTGACAACCAACGGATGCGGTACAAGGATTCTAACCTGAATGGCAATGTGAGCCTGGTTTTCAAGCCGACTTCCTGGTTGATGTTCACCGAACGGTTGGGGGCTATGAATAACTCACGGACCGGCAAAAACACCACCGGTAAGTTTTTGTATACCGACTGGGCTAAAACCAAAGCTTTTATTCCGGCTCCCTTCTATCGGGATGGCGATGGCACGGGCGTCTACCGGGCCATTACGGACCAACTCGGCTCGGTATTGGATTATGCAGGTACGGAAAATGTCATCAACAACGAATTCCTGATTCAGTTGTCGAAAGATTTTGGTCCGCTGTCGAACAAACTGATTCTGGGAAACAGTGTATACCAGCGCACGACCAAAGCCATCGGGGTTGGTTCCAGCTCCATCGTGGTGCCCGATGTGTATAACGTAGCCAACCGCCAGGGCGAATTGACGGGCGGTGAGATCAGCTCGCAGGAACGCCGGTTTGGTTACTACGCGGATTTGACCATGAATTATAAAAACTGGCTGATCCTGAACGGTACGTTCCGTTTCGATGCAACGTCGCGGTTCTACAAACCCGATCGTCCGGCCAACACCTGGTCGTATCCCTACTACGGTGCCGCCCTTTCGTTCATTGCGACTGACGCCTTTCCTTCGCTCAAAAGCAATATCCTGAACTACGCCAAGCTCCGGTTGAACGCCAACAAAAACGCCAACGACAACATTCCGTTATACGGCCTTGACCTGGCCTATAACAATGGTGCGAACTTTCCGTATGGCAACGTGGTCGGTCTGTCGGTCGGGAACGTATTGCCCGATGGCAACCTGAAGCCCGAAATTGTCTACTCGTCCGAAATCGGTGGTGAATTCCAGTTGCTGAATAACCGCATCAACGTGGATTTGTCGGCTTACTCACAACGTTCTAAAGGACAGGTTATTACGGTTAAGGTTCCGAATTCGACCGGTTTTAATAACCTGCTGATCAATGTAGGAGAAACCAAAAACTGGGGCTACGAAGCTGAATTAAAATACCTGATTGCGCGGGGTGGTAAGTTCTCCTGGGATGCCAGCGTTCGGTACTCCTTCAACGATAATATGGTGAACGATCTATATCCGGGCGTGAATGAATTCCAGCTTAACAACACGTTTGCCTACGCCAATACCAACGTAATCAAAGGATCACGTTTCCCGATGCTGAAAACCGACGGGTATCAGTATGCTGCGGATGGATCGGGTCGGGTGCTGGTGAACTCTACCACGGGTTATCCTTTGCGTAACGCGGCTTTGTCGACCCGGGGGGGCGTATTACCCAAGCACATTGCCGGGCTGGGTTCCAAAATGGAGTATGGCAACTTTGCCTTCACCTTTAACTTCGAATACCGGGGTGGCAACGTTATGTTCAGTGACCTGGGCCGCCAGATGACCTTTACCGGAACCGGTAAATGGACTGAAAACCGCGCTCCACACATCTTCCCGAATTCGGCTTATCTGGATACGGACGGAAAAACCGTGGTGAACAACACAACGGTTAACGTGCGTGAAGCGGAATATGGCCTTTGGGTTGACAACTACCGGCTGATCTCCGAAAACTTCGTGGCACCAGCCTGGTTCATCAAACTCCGGGACATCAACCTCTCGTATCGTCTGCCGTCCGATCTGCTTACGAAAACGAAGTTTTTGTCGGGCGCAAGCATTTCCATTTACGGACGGAATGTATTTACGATCGTGGATAAACTCAATTATTACACAGATCCTGAATTCAGTAACATAGGTAATCAAGCACCGGGTGCTACGGCCATTCCGGGTATGACCACTGCCAATAGTGTGGGGATCAACACGACCGGCCAGACTCCGCCGATTCGTCAATATGGTGTAAACATCAACCTTACATTTTAGTAACCACCGAAATTACTTCGACATGAAATTAAAATCACTCTTCATAGTTGCCGTCGTGACCTTCCTTGGTACGTCCTGTAAAGAATCCTTTCTGGACATCAATACCAACCCGAACGTACTGCCAACGGCATCGCCGAGCTTTGTATTGACGAATGCACTGAATACTACGGCTACGAATCTGATCGGTAACAGCGCGACCGGCAACCAGCCTAACGAAGTCGGGTATTATTGGGCCGGCCAGTGGTCGCAGGGAAACGGGTACATTATCAACACGACCATTTTTGCCTACAACTTTACCAATGGTGATTTCACCTACTGGGATGCTTACTACGACAACCTGCAGGATTACCAGTTTGTGATCAACAATGCCGATGCCAATAACCAAAAATACCTGAAAGGCCCGGCGAAGGTGATGAAAGCCATGTTGTTTCAGCAACTGGTCGATATGTACGGCAACGTGCCGTATACGGAAGCCCTGAAAGGGGGCGAAGTACTGGCTCCGAAATTCGATGACCAGAAGGTCATTTATGAATCGCTGATTACGCTCCTGGATGAGGCCATTGCCGATCTAAAGGCCAATCCATTCGCCAGCGCTTTCACGGGTTCCGATATTGTCTTTCGGGGTAATGTTACCAAGTGGGCGCAGTTTGCTAACTCACTGAAGATGAAAATTCTGATTCGTCAGTCTAAAGTGGCCGGAAGAGAGACCTACATCAAGACGGAGATCAATAAGATTGTGGCAGAGGGCTCGGGCTTCATCACAGGCGAAGAGGTTGGCGTTGGTGGTGCATCCTTCTTTCTGGCAACCGCTGGCAAGCTAAACGGTGTTTATGACCGCTGGGGCTACGATGCCAACGGGGCCAAACGGGCGTTGAACAACTTTCCCCGTCCTACCAAGTTTTTGATCGATGGCTTGAAAGCCGCAGGAGACACCTTGCGCATGAAGCGAATTGCCTATGCGAATGGTGGAGAAAACGGAAGTGTACCAGGCACCAGTGTTCAGAAAGAAGTCTCGGCCAACTATTCCGGAACACCGTTTGGCGTTAGTTCCGGCTATCTGCCAGCCAATACCACTTCGCTGGGACCCAGTCTGATCGTAAAAGGGGAATACAACCGACCAGCCATCCTGATGACGGCGTCGGAAGTCCAATTCCTGCTGGCTGAAGCTAAACAACGGTTTTCGGATGTAACGCTGCCATTGACTGCCAAAGCGTATTTTGAAGCGGGCATCACGCAGTCATTCCGCGTGCTGGGCGCGAATGTCGCCGGAGCAGAGGCTTTCAAGGGAAGCAAAATTGAAAATTACGACTGGGATGCATCGACGAATAAACTGACGGCCATCGCCATTCAGAAATGGATTGCGCTGACGAACTTCAGTGGTCTGGAAGCCTGGACGGAATACCGCCGTACGAACCTGCCGGTTCTGCCCCAAAGTATCCAGGTGGCAGATGCAAAACGTCCCGTACGGTTTTATTACCCCAATACCGAGTCGGGTTCAAATGGTGCCAACGTAACTGCCCAGGGGACCATCGATGCCTTCAGCACCAAACTGTTCTGGGATGTCGATTAAAATAAACTTTACCAGTTAGGTTATTGGAAGGAGGTCATCGTATCGGTGACCTTTCTTTTTTAGGAATCATAAATGCAAAATGATGAATGCCAAATGTAAAAGTTCCGGATCTGAACACTTTTACATTTGGCATTCATCATTTTGCATTTAACATTAACTTAAAGCGATCACAAAACCGTCACGGTTGCCGGAACGGCGGGTTCGCTTTCTTTTTCTTTATCCTTCGGGAACACAAATTTCATCGGTTTGGACACCTGCTGGGGCAAAAGGGCCGTTTCCAGCACCTGATCGACTGTATCGACGTAGTGAATGGTCAGATCCTTGATGTAATTCTGGTTGATTTCCTCCACATCCTTCCGGTTTTTAGAGCAAAGCAGAATTTCGCGGACACCCGCCCGGTTGGCCGCCAGAATCTTTTCTTTGATACCGCCCACCGGCAATACTTTTCCGCGCAACGTAATTTCACCCGTCATCGCCAGGTAAGGCCGTACTTTCCGTTGGGTGAAAATCGATGCCATCGACGTCAGCATCGTAATCCCCGCCGAAGGGCCGTCTTTCGGCACCGCACCGGCCGGCACGTGAACGTGCAGATCGTAGTGGTTGAAAACGTTGTAGTCGAGACCAATCTGGTCAGAATGGGCTTTCAGATAGGACAAGGCCGTCACCGCCGATTCTTTCATGACGTCGCCCAACTGGCCCGAAAGCGTCAGGTTGCCTTTGCCACGGCTCAGGCTCGATTCGATGAACAGAATTTCACCGCCAACCTGCGTCCAGGCCAAACCGGTCACAATACCGGCAATATCGTCGTCGGAATACAGATCGCGGTCAAAGATTTCGGCCCCCAGCATTTTCAGCACATCGGCCGGTTTGATGGTTTTCGGATAGTCTTCTTCCAACGCAATCGACTTGGCGATTTTGCGAACCAGCGCACCGATTTTCTGCTCCAGATTCCGAACGCCGGACTCGCGGGTGTAGCTTTCGATAATCCGCTGGATGGCTTTGTCGTCTACCATCAGATCTTTCGGCTTCAAACCGTGTTCTTTCCGTTGCTTCGGAATCAGGTATTTCTTGGCAATCTGGATTTTCTCTTCTACCGTGTAGCCCGTCAGCTCGATGATTTCCATCCGGTCGCGCAGGGCCGGGTGAATGGTGTCGAGCGAGTTGGCGGTGGCAATGAACAACACTTTCGACAAATCGTATTCCACCTCGAGGTAGTTGTCGATAAACGTCGAGTTCTGTTCCGGGTCGAGCACTTCGAGCAGCGCCGACGATGGATCACCCCGGAAATCGGAGCTTACTTTATCGATTTCGTCCAGAATAAAAACCGGGTTCGACGAATCGGATTTTTTAATGTTCTGAATAATTTTGCCCGGCATCGCGCCGATGTACGTTTTCCGGTGACCCCGGATTTCGGCTTCGTCGTGAACGCCACCCAGGGCCATCCGGATGTATTTCCGGCCCAACGCTTTGGCAACCGAGCGGCCGAGTGAGGTTTTTCCGACGCCCGGAGGGCCGTATAAACACAGAATCGGGGCTTTCATGCCTTCGGAGGCCCGGTCGTTTTTTAGTTTCAAAACCGCCAGGTATTCGATCATCCGTTCCTTCACTTTCTCCAGCCCGAAGTGGTCGCTGTCGAGGACTTTCTGCGCCCGGCGGAGGTCGAAATTGTCTTTTGAATACTCGTTCCAGGGCAGATCGACCATCAACTCGATGTAATTCATCGTCACCGGATACTCGGGTGCCATCGGGTTGATCCGTTGCAGTTTGTTCAGTTCCTTGTCAAAATGGGCCTGAACCGCCGGGGTCCACTTTTTGCGGGCCGCCCGCATCCGGACTTCCTCCAGGTCGCGGTCGGGGCTGTCCATACCGAGTTCGTCCTGCAACACCTTGATCTGTTGGCGCAAGAAATAGTCGCGCTGCTGTTGGTCGATGTCCGAACTGGCCTTGGTCTGAATTTCGCGTTTGAGCTCCAGCAACTGAATTTGCCGCAGCATGAATTCGAGCAGGAGCGTGGCCTGTTGCGCGCCTTCGGTCGTTTCCAGTAATTTTTGTTTATCGGCAACTTCCCCTTCGATGTTCGACGACAGAAAATGCATCAGAAACATCGGGCTTTCGATGTTGTCGAGGGCAATCCGGGCTTCCTGCGGAATCTCCGGATTCAGACGCAGGATTTTATAGGCTGATTCTTTCAGCGATTGAATCAGGGCTTTCGACTCCTTCCGGTTTGGACTCGGAAAATGGTCGTCGATCTGGCGGACGTTGGCCGTCAGATACGGTTCTTCCTGGAGGTAATTGACAATTTCAAACCGTTTTTTGCCCTGAATGATGATGGTGATGTTGCCATCGGGCAGCGTAATCATCTTGATGATATACGCGACCGTTCCCAGGCGGTAGAGGTCGTCGGCGGTCGGCTCGTCTTTTTGCTGGTTCGACTGCGCTACGACGCCAATAATGCGGTTTCCCTTGTACGCTTTCTTTACTAACTTGATCGATTTCTGCCGCCCCACCGTCACCGGAATAACCATGCCCGGAAAAAGCACCGTATTCCGTACGGGCAGGATCGACAGGTCACTGGGGACAATATAGTCGTCGTCGGCATCATCGGCTGATCCCAACGGAACAATTTCGAGGTTGTCCAGATCCGACTCAGCTAACCACAATTGGGTATCGTATTTACTGTTTACACTCATAATTAGGTGCCTGCCAAACTGACAGTCTTAGCGTATCATACAGGCTTAATAGGTATTGAGAAACAAAGATTGATAACTAGCGCAAGGGGTATGCCAAAGATTTTGTGTGAAAAAACAGGCAGAATTGTCTGTATCGATACAAGTAACAAAAAAGGAAATGAAACTCAAAGCATCCGCAGAATCAATGCATTTCCTCCGGGTAAGTACGCCTACCAGCTCAGGACCTGCTGCGTATTGCTTTTTCGGAACAGGACGGTTTTTTTCTCGGCCAGATAGCTGACGTTCACCAGATTCATCTGGTCATCGAATACATCCGTCAGCATGGATTGCTGGAGCAGACTGCCCTGAACCGGTTCGGTATACGGTATTTCGATGTAAATCCAGGTGGCATCCACTTCCTGTTCCTTGCCCAGATACCGATACGGTTTGCGCTGGCGGCTGGCGCTGGTCAGGCCGAAGTGCTTCCGGACGTAGCGCTCCACCAAGGGGCCGTTGGCATCTTTGTCGCTGAGCCGCACGCGCTGGTTGTTGTTCTCTTTTGTCAGGGCTTCTTCCAGATCGTCGGTAAACACCCGAAGGCTGACTTCAAACGTTTTTTCAGCCGCATTGTACTGCATTTGCGTAATGCTGGTATGCACCGGATGCACCGGTCGGCTGGCGGTCAGTAATAAAAAAGTTATTACACAGAGTTTATCAGAGAAAATCAGAGTTAAAAAAGATTTTTCTCTGATAAGCCCTGTTTTTCTCTGATAAACTCTGTGTACTAACTTAAAAAACCGCTTTGAATACATCATTGAAGATTGCAAACGCCATCAAACTCAGCAGAATCACCATGCCAACCCGTTGGGCTCCTTCCAAAAACCGGTCCGACGGTTTCCGTCCCGACACCATTTCGTAGAGCAACAGCGTCGAGTGACCGCCGTCGAGGGCCGGAATCGGCAGAATGTTGAAGAAAGCGAGTGCCATCGATAGCAGACCCGTTACGAACCAGAAACGTTCCCACATCCAGACACCGCCAAAAAGATTCTGGGCAATGCCAATCGGGCCGCTCAAGGCTTTGGAAGCGGACACATCGCCCCGGAAAATTTTACCGAATCCTTTGATGTTGTCGTAAACCACGCCGAAAGCCTGTTCCGTTCCTTTCACCAGCGCCTGGCCAAACGTGTAGTCGATATGGGTTTTCTTCAGCAGCGTTTCGGCGCCAAAACCAATCTGACCTTTGTCGGTCACCGTCGTTTTGAGTGAAACCGGCTGGGGTACGTTCGGACGTTGTACGGTCAACGTAATCGGTTTGTTGACGTTCGCCTTGACAATATCCTGAAACTCGTGGTAGAACCGTGTGGGCTGACCGTTGACGGCCGTGATAACGTCGCCTTTCTTCAAACCGGACTTTTCGGCGGGCATTCCCGGTACCAGTTCACCCACCCGAAAGGGCTGAATGGCTTCAACAAACATCCCGGCATTCTTCTTGTCGGATAACTTGTTGATAAAGTCGTTGGGAATGTCGATGGTCACTTCCTCCACTTTCCCATCAGCACCGGTCCGTTCAACGATGTAGTAGCTGTCGGATCCCAGAAAGACCTCCGAACTCCGGATGTCGCTGAAATCCTCGAAGGGTTTACCATTGATGCGAACGATCTTATCACCGGTTTTCAGGCCGATTTCTTTGCCCAATTCGTAGGCAACAATACCGTATTTGGCATCGCGGGCCGAAAGATACGTTTCTCCGTTTTTGTAGGTGAGGGCGACAAAGATGACAATCCCGGTGATGACGTTGATGATGATGCCGCCCAACATGACGATCAGCCGCTGCCAGGCGGGTTTGGAGCGGAATTCCCAGGGTTGCGGTTCCTGCTGCATCGCTTTCGTATCGAGCGATTCGTCGATCATCCCGGTGATTTTAACAAAACCGCCGAGCGGGATAGCACCGAGACCATACTCCGTTCCTCCGCGCTTGATGCTCCAGACTTTTGGCGGGAAACCGATGAAATACTGCTCCACGCGCATCCCGAACGCTTTGGCGGCCAGCAGGTGTCCCAACTCGTGCAAACCCACTAATATTGACAGGCCCAAAATGAGCTGTCCTGCCATGATTACTATTTCCATTCGTTCAAACTTTGATTATTGCAGCGAACCGCCTGCTTGTTAATTGATTAGTTTTTATTGTATTGTTGCTTCTGTTTTCTGAATTTCAGGAAGTACACGATGCCGAAAATGATGGAACAGACCACAAGAGCCTCGATAAACCCGTTCCAAAATTCCTGATTGATCAGCAGCATACTTCCTTATTTTTAAGGCCGGCCTTTGTTTTCTCTTCGAAATACCTTGAGCAGAACGAAGCCAATCACCAACCCAATGATAAACCAGACCCAAAAATCCATACGTAGATAACGTTGCGTGGTTAAAAAATTCCCGAAAAGCCACGAATTAATTCGCTTTTATCGGGAAACAATTAAACGAAACTTTTAATTCGGGCGGTGGCAATGCGCCGGGTTTCTTCATCCGTCCGAACGTAGTCTTCGTAGGTTGGCTGGGCCACGTAAGCCACTTTCTGCATGCCTTCTTCGATGATTTCGGAGATTTCCAGAAACCCGATTTCGTCGTGCAAAAAAGCTTCCACGGCTACCTCATTGGCCGCGTTGACGATGCAGGGAACGTTGCCGCCCCGCCCGAGCGCGTCGAAAGCGAGTTGCAAGTTACGAAATGTTTCAAGATCAGCCTGTTCGAATGTGAGGGACGGATACTGGAGGAAGTCGAAGCGCGGAAAATCGGAAGGTAAACGGTAGGGGTACGCCAGCGCGCATTGAATCGGCAGTCGCATATCGGGCAAACCCATCTGCGCCTTGATGCTGCCATCCTGAAACTGCACCATTGAATGGATGATGCTCTGGGGGTGAACGATTACCTCGATCTGCGACGGTTCCAGCC
The DNA here is from genome assembly GCF_965227735.1 of Larkinella sp. Taxonomy (NCBI): domain Bacteria; kingdom Pseudomonadati; phylum Bacteroidota; class Cytophagia; order Cytophagales; family Spirosomataceae; genus Larkinella; species Larkinella sp. Next base: position 4,300,625 of record NZ_OZ245776.1, read on the forward strand.
CAAACAGCCACCGGGCTTCGATGACCTCCAGCCCCTTGTTCATGAGCGTGGCCGAGTCGATGGTGATTTTGGCGCCCATCGTCCAGTTCGGGTGTTTCAGCGCCTGGGCTTTGGTCACGGTTTTCAGAAATTCCCGCGTTTTTCCCCGGAACGGTCCGCCAGAAGCCGTCAGAATGATCTTCTCGATCGGATTATGCAGTTCCCCGGCCAGGCACTGAAAAATGGCCGAATGCTCCGAATCGACGGGGAGAATGTTGACGCCTTTTTCCTGCGCGAGTTTGGTAATCAATTCGCCCGCTACTACGAGGGTTTCCTTGTTGGCCAGGGCGATGTGCTTCCCGGCTTCGATGGCCTTGATGGTGGGTAGCAAACCCGCGTAGCCGACCATGGCCGTCAGCACGATGTCGATGCGTTCCATCTGCACCACCGACGAAACCGCTGCCGCACCGGCATAGACCTTGATGCCCAGCGGATCGAGGGCCGAAAACACCTGATCGTAGCGGTCTTCGTTGCAGATCACCACCACATTGGGGCGCACCAGCGCAGCCTGTTCGATCAGCAGTTCGGCATTGTTGTTGGCCACGAGCACTTCGACTTCGAATGCATCGGGATGGGCGCGAATCACGTCGATCGTTTGCGTGCCGATGGAGCCGGTAGAGCCGAGAATGGCGATATGGCGTTTTTGGGGGTTAGTCATCCAGTAAATCTTGTAATCGTAGATATTCTCTAACTTTATTGACAAAAAAAGTGGCATTCTGAAAGCCAACGGAGGCTTCTTCGTGCGTTATGGTCTCGTCAAAATCATAATCAGCTTCTATCCGCAAATCTTCGGTAGCAGTCAATAACGTCGCCATTTCCTTAGGAAGTATATTTGATTGTATATAAAGCTCTCCAAACTTTACATGCATTCCTTTGTGAGTTTTAACGTGCAAACCATGAATCAGGAGCAAGGCTTGAGTAGCGCAAAACATAGCGTAATAAGCTCGATTGACAGCGACTCCAAAGAACCTATCCTCAAGATTTGATTTTGTAGCGGCCAAATTTTCATCCGCTTTCTTAATTCGTAACCGGATGGCATCTTTCATAATACAATGCCCTCACGTCTGATAAAATAATAGATCGCGTTTGGTCTATTTTTATAATCGCTTTCGGTAACGGCTTTGGTCGACAACAAGATGTTGTTGCTGATCATCAAATCATATTTTAAGGCAACAAGGTCGTTGATCTCTTGTAATCTTGATACGTTTTTGTCTTTCAGAATGATAAGTAGATCAATGTCAGATTCTTCATGGTAATCGCCACGCGCATAAGAACCATATAAAATAATTCGGTCAAGCCGGTTTTTATACCAGGCTTCCAATCTTGCCTTTACTGTATAAAGTAAAGATTGAATAGTAGCTGGAATATGTTCCAAACGGTCAGCAGTATTGGTGTACGTTTCCATCGTCTATACCGTTTGCATCGTCTGTAACAACCCTTCCCCAATCACCCGGTCGTTCGACAACCGGGGTACTTTGTTCTGACCGCCCAGCTTGCCCTGCGACTTCATGTAATTCCGGAACGTTTCGCGGGGCAAAACCGTCAGCTTGAGCGGACGCAGGATGCTGCCCGAAATTAGATCGTCATAATAGGTATTTAGCTTGGTCAACCGCTGGTCGAGGTCGCGGGTAAATGCATCCAGGTCGTTCGGGGGCGTCGCAAATTCGACAAACCACTCGTGATAGGGCAGTCCTTCGAGGGGCGAAACCATCGGGGCCACAGTGAACTCGACCACTTCCGTTTCGGGGTGTTGCTCCATCGCGTAGTGCAAGGCTTTCTCGACTTCCTCGCCGATGACGTGTTCGCCAAAGGCCGAAATAAAGTGCTTGATACGCCCGGTTACCAGCAGCCGATACGGATCGTTCGAGACAAACTTAACGGTATCGCCCAGCGAATAGCCCCACAAACCGGCGTTGTTGTGAATGACCACGGCGTAATTCTTGCCCAGTTCGACCTGATCGATGGTGAGTCGGCGTGGGTTTTTGGAGAAATAGTCTTCCGCCGGAATGAATTCGAAGAAAATACCGCTGTTCAGCATCATCAGCAGGCCTTCTTCGGTCTGCGTATCCTGGTAGGCAATGAAGCCCTCCGAAGCCGGGTAGGTTTCGATGCTGTCGATTTTCTTGCCAATGGATTCGTACAATTTCGCCCGGTAGGGTTCAAAGTTGACACCCCCGTAGACAAACAGCGAAAAGTCGGGAAATACGTCCTTGATCTTCTTTCCGGTTCGCGCCTGAATCCGGTCGAAATACATCTGCACCCAGGGCGGAATGCCCGAAATCAGCGACATCGGCTGCGTCAGCGTTTCGTCGATGATCTTCTCCAGTTTGGTCTCCCAATCCTCGATGGTATTAGTTTCGAAAGACGGCAACTGGTTGGTGCGCAGATAGGCCGGGACGTGGTGGTTCGAAATACCGGAAAGCCGCCCGATGTTGATGCCGTTTTTGACGACCAGCTCCGGGCTGCCCGACAGAAAAATTAGCTTCTTGTCCAGAAAAGCCGCCTTTCCGGTTTCGTGGATGTAGTTCAGCAGCGCGTCGCGGGCCGAGTTGATGTGGTTGGGAATCGACTCTCTGGTGATCGGAATGTACTTTGTGCCGGAGGTGGTTCCGGACGTTTTGGCCATATAAACCGGCTTCCCTTTCCACAACACATCCGACTCACCGGCCAGAATCCGCTCGATATACGGTTTAAGGTCTTCGTAGTCGCGGATGGGAACGGCTTGCCGAAATTCGGGGTAGGAGTTAATGTCTTTAAACCGGTGATCGCGGCCAAAAGCGGTATTTTTGGCCCCCTCGAGCAGGGCCTGAAACCACCGTTGCTGCGTCTCGCCCGGTCGGTGCATCCACTCCTGTTGCCGCTGTACGACATACTGCGCCAGTGGCTTGCTCAATACTGATCGGATTCCCATAGCCCCGCAAAGGTAACAGTTTTACGCTAATGTATCCCGGCGGAATGATATTCTGAACCGCCCCGCCCGGCGTTCCGAACCGCTGTTTTTTTAGTAAACAATCCTCATGGATAAAAAATAATAAAAATCCAATTATTTAGCGATAGTTGTCTCGAATTATCTATATTTTTGCACCTCCAAAAACAGGAGCTACACCGTGCTTGCACGAAAATAACGAATGGCACTATTTAACTTTCTTTCAAGCGATATTGCGATTGACCTCGGTACCGCCAATACGCTGATTATTCACAAAGACCGGATTGTGGTGGATGAGCCTTCGATCATCGCTATGGACAAAATTAATGGGAAAGTCCTGGCGATTGGTCACAAGGCGATGCAAATGCACGAAAAGACGAACGAGAATATCAAAACAATCCGCCCGCTTAAAGATGGTGTCATTGCCGACTTTACGGCCGCTGAGCTGATGATTCGCGGGTTGATTAAGATGATCGATACGGGCAACCGGCTGTTTTCACCTTCCCACCGGATGGTGATCTGCATTCCGTCTGGTATCACAGAAGTGGAAAAGCGGGCCGTCAAGGACTCTGCCGAACACGCCGGCGCCAAAGAAGTATACATGGTTCACGAACCGATTGCGGCTGCCATCGGAATCGGAATCGATATTACCCAGCCGAACGGAACGATGATTGTCGACATCGGCGGAGGTACCACGGAAATTGCGGTTATTGCCCTGTCGGGAATCGTCTGCGAACAGTCGATCCGGATTGCCGGTGACGTGTTTACACGCGACATTGTCGATTACATGCGTCGGGAACACAACCTGCTGATCGGCGAACGCTCGGCGGAACAAATCAAGATGGAGGTGGGTTCGGCTCTGCCCGAACTCGACAACCCACCGGCCGACTACGAAATCCGGGGCCGTGACCTGATGACCGGGATTCCAAAAGAAATCAAGGTGACCTACAGCGAAATCGCTTACGCCCTCGATAAATCGATTTCGAAGATCGAAGAAGCCGTGATGAAGGCACTGGAAATTTCGCCACCGGAATTGTCCGCCGATATTTATACGAACGGGATTCACCTGACGGGTGGTGGTGCGTTGCTCCACGGCCTCGACAAACGGATTGGTGCCAAAACCAAGCTGCCGATCCACGTGGCCGACGATCCGCTGAAAGCCGTCGTGAAAGGAACCGGCGAGGTCATCAAAAACCTCGACATGTACAAGTCCGTCCTAATTAGCTAATAGAAATGATGAATGATGAACGATGAAGGATGTCTATTATAATCGTTCATCATTCATCGTTCATCATTCATCATTTTTAGCTCATGTTTGAGTTATTCCAGTTCATCGTCCGAAGCCGGAACTTCATTCTGTTTGTTCTGCTCGAGGTGCTGAGCTTTTATTTTATTATCAATACCAATAACTACTGGAGCGTTCGTTTTTTTAACACTTCCAATTATTACGCGGCCAAAATTCTGGACTGGTCGAACAAGGCCCAGGAATATGCCCGGCTGCGGCAGGTCAACACCGATCTGGCCGAGGAAAACCGGCGGCTCAATACGCTGGTCACCCAGCTCCAGCAGCAAAAACCGCAGGCTCCCACCAGCTACCAGACGGATTCGATTTTCGCGACCCGGTTTCAGTACCGGGTGGCCCGGGTGATTAACAACACCACGCAGCACCCCAACAATTACATTACGCTGGACAAAGGCTCAGCCGATGGCATCAAACCCGGCATGGGAGTGATTTCGCCCACCGGCGTCGTTGGCAAAGTCAAGATTTGTTCCGAACACCTTTCAATTGTGACTTCCATCCTGCATTCGGACTATATGGTTTCTTCCAAACTGGTGAAAGCCGGCGTCATCGGGACCGTTAAATGGGATGGTATCAATCCGACCCGGATGAAAATGCTGGACATCTCGCGCAATACAAAAATGTACCGGGGCGATTCGGTGGTCACGTCGGAATACAACGCCATTTTCCCGTCGGGGCTTCTGGTAGGCCGCGTCATCCGGGTTGGCGAAATGCCCAATCAAACTTTCCACGATGTCACCCTGTCCGTGGGGACGGATTTTAATAACCTGTCTTTCGTTTACGTTGTCGAGAACAAATTGCAGGGCGAGCAGGAAAAACTGGAAGAAACCACCGAACCGGAACGGAGATAAAGTCAACACAAACCCATGACGTTACGCGAAATCCTGAACATCGTTTTCCTGTTTGTGTTGTACCTGGCTCTCCAGATTCTAATTGTGCGGAATCTGGTGCTGTTCGATGTGGCGTTTTGCTTTGTTTACGTGGCCTGCATTTTGTTACTGCCTTCCGAAATGAGTCTGTCGGCTACGTTGCTGACGGCTTTTGGGGTCGGAATCATCGTCGATACGTTTTACAACACGTTGGGGATGCACGCGGCCGCAACCGTATTGATGGCTTATGTTCGACCGGCGGTAGTGCGGTTTCAGGCGGCCCAGCGAGGCTTTGATAGCCGGATTGTCTTTTCGATTCACGAAATGGGTTCGCGCAATTTCTTTTATTACGTCCTGATGCTGACGTTCATCCACCACTTCGCGCTCTTCCTGATCGAAGCTAATAACGTCCTCCTTTTTCTGCCAGCTATGGTGAAAATTGTCGCCAGTACGGTATTTACCTCCGTCACCATCATGCTGGTGCAGTATTTTTCGCGAAATTAATTCTCGGGCTTCTGGGTCATTATAGTATGGTCTGTCTGCAAAAATTAAGACAATGATTCAAAGTTATTGGATAACCGAGCTACATTTTGCCCCGGTAGGGGCTCAACAGCGCAGCGTCGGTAGTTCAAGAATTCCGACCTGCTCCCGCGTGCCGTGAGGTACGCGACCCTTGGATTGCTGCGATCGTTGCTTGCCTGACGGCACGCGAAAGAATAGAATACCCTATCTACTACCGACGCTACGCTGTTCAATCCCTACGGGATAAATAACTCCGATAGTTCTATTCTTCATTCGGCTTTTCATGGAGATGGACCGAAATCCTATTCGATAGCGATAAATTCCTATATTACGGCTTTTTTTCAGCATCACTCCTAAAATCAGCCGAATTTCAGCCCCTTATGCCCACTTACATAGCCGCCATCGACCAGGGTACCACCAGCACCCGTTGCATCGTTTTTGATCGCCAGGGCAACATCGTCTCCATCGGACAGAAGGAACATTCCCAGATTTATCCGCAACCCGGCTGGGTAGAACACGATCCGGAAGAAATCTGGCGCAACACGCAGGAGGTCATCGCACGGGCCCGCATCAATGCCCAGATTCAGGCCAGCGACATTGCCGCCGTCGGCATCACCAACCAACGCGAAACCACCGTGGTCTGGAACCGGAAAACCGGGAAACCGTATTACAACGCCCTCGTCTGGCAGGACACCCGCACTGGCGATCTGGTGGCCAAATACGCTGAGGAAGCCGGACAGGATCGGTTTCGGGCAGCCACCGGATTACCGATGGCTACCTATTTCAGTAGCCTGAAAATCAAGTGGATATTGGACAATGTGCCGGGTGTGCGTGACGATGCGGAGCGCGGTCTGGCGTTGTTTGGCAACATGGATACGTTCCTGATCTGGCACCTGACGGGCGGGATCTACAACGGCCAGCACATCACCGACGTGACCAACGCCAGCCGGACCCAGTTGATGAACCTGGAAACACTGGAGTGGGACGATGCCTTGCTGGAAGCCTTCGACATTCCGCGGGCGATGCTGCCGCAAATCCGGTCGAGCAGCGAGGTCTACGGCACCGTAACCTCGGAAGTGTTGCCGGGCGTTCCCATCGCCGGGATTCTGGGCGACCAGCAGGCGGCTTTGGTCGGGCAGACGTGCTTTGAACCCGGGCAGGCTAAAAATACCTACGGAACCGGCTGTTTTCTGCTCATGAACACCGGCACCGAACTGCGCCATTCTACCTGTGGTTTGCTCACGACGGTGGCCTACCGGTTTGGCGATCAGCCCGTTCACTACGCACTGGAAGGCAGCGTAGCCATTGCCGGGGCGCTGGTTCAGTGGCTGCGCGATAACCTCGGCCTGATTTCGACCAGCGCCGAGGTGGATACGCTGGCGCGAACCGTCGCCGACAACGGCGGGGCGTATTTCGTTCCGGCTTTTTCGGGCTTGTACGCACCGTACTGGAAGGCCGACGCCCGGGGTGTCATCGCCGGTTTGACGCGGTTTGTTACCAAAGCCCACCTCGCGCGGGCGGTTCTGGAAGCCACGGCTTATCAGACGCTCGATGTGGTGAAGGCGATGGAAAAAGATGCCAGTATCGAACTGAGTTCGTTGCGGGTCGATGGGGGCATGACGGTCAATGAGTTACTGATGCAGTTTCAGGCCGATATGCTTGGGGTGCCGGTAATTCGACCGAAAATGACCGAAACCACGGCCTTGGGCGCGGCCTATGCCGCCGGTCTGGCCGTGGGCTACTGGAGCAGTTTCGACGACCTGCGCCAGAACTGGGGCGTCGACCGAACCTTCGAGCCCCAGATGGACGAAGCCGATCAGCAACGGTTTTATCGCGGTTGGCAAAAAGCCGTTGAACGCTCGTTTGGCTGGGAAAATTAACCGGTCTTCCTGTAGTCGCTGAATTAATTCGGTGACTACAGGAGGGCGGAGACCATACTCCTGCGTATTTTTGCAGCCGTACACTCCGTACACGTACGTAAACCGGCTATGACGCATACGCTCATTCTTAAAAAACCACTGGCTTTCTTCGATCTGGAAACCACGGGCATCGACCCGATGAAAGACCGGATTGTTGAAATCAGTATTGCCAAGGCACTTCCCAACGGCGAAGTGGTCATCAAAACTCAACGCATCAATCCCACGATTCCTATCCCGCTCGAAACCAGTCTGATTCACGGTATTTACGACGAGGATATAAAAGACGAACCGACCTTCAAAACCGTGGCCCGCTCCATGGCCCAGTTTCTGGACGGCTGCGATTTGGGTGGTTATAACTGCAACCGCTTTGATATTCCGCTGCTAGTGGAAGAATTTTTGCGCGCCAATGTCGATTTTGACCTCAAAAACCGACGTCTGATCGACGTCCAGCGGATTTTCCACATGATGGAACCGCGCACGCTGAAAGCCGCCTACAAGTTTTATTGTGGCAAAGACCTGATCAACGCCCACAGCGCGGAAGCCGATACCATTGCTACTTTTGAAGTGCTGGAGTCGATGGTGGTTCGCTACGACGGCGCGATTGTCAACGACGAAAAAGGCAATGAAATCATCATTGGCAACGATGTAGATGTTCTTAACAAGCTGATGCTGAACAACAACGTCGATTTGCGGGGGCACATGGTCTACAACAAAGAAGGAAAGGAAGTGGTCAATTTTGGCAAGCACAAAGGCACGCTGGTGGTGGATGTGCTGCAGAAAGAACCGTCTTTCTACGACTGGATTCTGAAGAGTGAATTTCCGCTCGATACCAAACGGAAACTGACGGAGATCAAACTGCGGATGTTCAACAAACGATGACCGCGGCAGAAAACCGTCCGGTAACCTGTACTCATTCCAAATTCCCAAACCATTTGAGTAAGCGGGAATATTACTTAACTTTGCCGGGTCTTCTCCGCTGCTCACCGAGAACCGGAACAAGGCCTTAACCAGTAGTAATCGAACTTCAGAGTCGTATGCAGCCAACCCAAGTGCCGATTCAAGTACCCGAAGTGATCCAACTGATCGACTTGAAATACTACCTCATCATTAGCACGGCGCTGTTTGTCATCGGCATTATCGGTGTATTGACCCGGCGAAATGCCATCATCATTTTTATGTCGATTGAGCTGATGCTCAACTCCGTCAATCTGATGCTCATTGCTTTCTCATCCTACCGGGCCGATCCTACCGGTCAGGTTTTTGTCTTTTTCATCATGGCAGTTGCTGCGGCCGAAGTAGCCATTGGGCTCGCCATCATCGTGATGATTTACCGCAATACCCGTTCAATTGACGTCGGCTTGCTCAATAAACTCAAGTGGTAATTACCACAATGATGAATGATGAACGATGAATTTTATTCATCACTACGGGACACTCCTGTACATTCATAACTCATAATTCATAATTCCAACAACGCTATAGCTCTAAGAAATGCAGACGGATTTACTGATACTCTTGATTCCGCTGTTGCCTTTAATCGGATTCATTATTAATGGAATTGGTTTTCGGAAGGTGCCCACCAGCCTGGTCGGAATCATCGGCGCTTTAGGTCCCCTGGCCGCTTTTGCCTGTGTTCTGCTGGTGTTCGACGGTTTTACCACCATTTCTGAACTCGGGAATGCCGCCCCCATCCGAACGGTTTTGTTCGACTGGATCACGGTCGGCCACTTCAACATCCCGTTTTCGTTCCAGATCGACCAGCTTTCGCTGATTATGCTGCTGATTGTGACCGGTGTCGGATCGTTGATCCACATTTATTCCATCGGTTATATGAAACACGACGACGGTTACGGAAAGTTTATGGCTTTCCTGAACCTGTTTTTGTTTTTCATGCTCCTGCTGGTGATGGGGTCCAACTACGTCGTCATGTTCATTGGCTGGGAAGGCGTCGGGCTTTGCTCGTACCTGCTCATCGGTTTCTGGAATAAGAATACGAGTTACAACAACGCGGCCCGGAAAGCTTTCGTCATGAACCGCATCGGTGACCTCGGTTTCCTGCTCGGTATTTTCATGATTATGGGCGCGTTCGGCACCGTCGAATACCTCGAAGTGTTCGAACAGGCGGCCGGTTTTCCCGTCAGCGATCCCACGGTTGTGGCCATCACGATGCTGCTGTTTGTCGGAGCGATGGGGAAATCAGCTCAGATTCCGCTCTATACCTGGCTTCCGGACGCTATGGCCGGGCCAACTCCGGTTTCGGCCCTGATCCACGCAGCCACGATGGTAACGGCGGGCATCTACATGGTCGTTCGCTCCAACGTTCTTTACACGTTATCGCCGATTACGCTCGAAATTATGGGCGGCATTGCCATCGCCACGGCTCTGCTGGCTGCTTCGATTGGTCTGGTTCAAAACGACATCAAGAAAGTGCTGGCTTACTCCACAGTGAGTCAGTTGGGTTATATGTTCCTGGGATTGAGCGTGATGGGGTACACCTCCGGCATGTTCCACGTCATGACCCACGCCTTCTTCAAAGCCTTGCTGTTCCTCGGTGCCGGTAGCGTGATCCACGCGATGGCCGATGAACAGGACATCCGGAAAATGGGCGGTTTGCGCAAATACCTGCCGGTTACTTACTGGACCTTCCTGATTGCCACCATTGCCATTTCCGGTATTCCGCCATTCGCCGGTTTCTTCTCGAAAGACGAAATTCTGATGCACGTCTACGAGCACAACAAATTCCTCTGGATTCTCGGCGTGATCGGCTCGGCCATGACGTCCTTCTACATGTTCCGACTGCTGTTCCTGACGTTTTTCGGACGGTTCCGCGGCACAGAACACACCCGCGAACATTTGCATGAATCTCCCGCCACCATGACGGTTCCGTTGCTGGTGCTGGCGGTTTTGTCGGTCATCGGCGGTTTTTTCAACGTGCCGGAAGCCCTGGGCGGCAGTGCCCATCTGGCCGAATTCCTGAACCCTATTTTTGAATTGTCGCACAAAGTCCGGCCCGAAGCATTTAACGAAACCCTGCTGACCCACAGCGAAGAATACATGCTGATGGGTATTTCGTCGGGCGTCGCCATTTTGTCGCTGGTGGTTGCTTACGTTCTGTATATACAGCGGGTTACGATGCCCGAGCCGGATACGGTCGACCGCCCGGTGGTCGAAAAAGTGCTGTATAACAAATATTACATCGACGAACTCTACGAAACCATCATTGTGAAGCCGACCCGTGGGTTGTCGGATGCCTTCTACAGTTTCGGTGAGTTTATCATCGACGGCGTCGTGAACGGCATCGGCTGGGGCGTCAAACAAACGTCGGGGCAGTTGCGGAAAATGCAGACCGGTTCAATCGGTTTCTACCTTTTCGCGATGGTCGTCAGCATTGCCACCATCCTGTGGCTGCGGTTTTTTATCAAGTTTTAGTGCATGGGCGGATTGGTCAACAGTCACTTATCATACAACTAGTAGATGCTTACACTTTCTATTCTGCTCTTTCCGATTCTGGCGGCCCTGCTGGTGCTGGCTGTTGGGGGGAAACAGGCCAAACAAATCGCTTTTCTGGGCGCTCTGGTCGAACTGGGTTTATCGGGTTACGCTTTTTTCAGCTTTGTTCCTGATGCTACGTCGCAATTCGCCTTCGATTATCCGTGGATTGCCGCGGGCAGCATTCGCTTCAGTGCCGGAATCGACGGTGTCAGTCTGTTGCTGGTGGTGCTGACCGGCCTTTTGACTCCCCTGATCATTCTATCGGCTTTTCGCCATGCCTACGAGCGTCCGGCGGTTTTTTACGCGCTGATTCTGTTCATGCAAGCCGCCCTGATGGGGGTTTTCACGGCGCGGGATGCGTTTTTGTTCTACCTGTATTTTGAAGCGGCTCTGATTCCAATTTATTTCCTGGCCGCTTCCTGGGGGGGCGAAAACCGGATCGCGGTCACGTTCAAGTTTTTCGTGTACACCATTTTCGGGAGTCTCTTCATGCTGGTGGCGCTGGTTTATCTGTACTTCAAAACGTCGACTGCAGCCGGTCTGCATTCCTCAGCGATTACGGACCTGTATAACCTGTCGTTGAGCGCAACCGAGCAAACCTGGATTTTCTGGGCCTTCTTCATTGCTTTTGCCATTAAAATGCCGGTGTTCCCTTTTCATACCTGGCAACCCGATACCTACGTCGAATCACCGACACCCGCCACCATGTTGCTGGCCGGTATTATGCTGAAAATGGGCGTTTATGGCGTTATTCGCCTGCTGTTACCCATCGTTCCGGAAGGCGTTAACCTCTGGGGAACCACAGCCATCGTTCTTTCCGTGATCGGCATTGTCTACGGCGCGATCATCGCCATTCGTCAGCGCGACATTAAGCGCCTGATTGCCTATTCATCCTTTTCGCACGTCGGTTTAATGGCCGCCGGGGTTTTCTCGCAGACCTCCTACGGGATTCAGGGCGCGCTGGTGCAGATGCTGGCGCACGGAATCAACGTCGTCGGCATGTTCTTTGTCGCTGATATCATCGCGTCGCGCACCAACACCCGGCTGCTCGATCAGATGGGCGGCATTACCCGATACACGCCGAAACTGACGGTGTATTTCATGATTTTGCTGCTGGGCAGTGTAGCCCTGCCACTGACGAACGGTTTTGTCGGTGAGTTTCTGCTGCTGGCCGGCGTGTTCGAATACAACAATATTCTGGGTGCCATAGCCGGTCTGACCATCATTTTCGGGGCGGTTTACATGCTGCGGTTGTTTCAAAAGGCCATGTTTGGCAAAACCACGGATATAACGACCGGTTTCAAAGACGTTTCCGGAAGCGAAAGCTGGGTGTTCATTCCGCTTTGCATTATGGTTTTCTGGATTGGTCTGGTTCCCAACTCGTTTTTGAAACTGACCGAACCGGCCGTCGCGAATCTGTTACAGTTTATAAAATAAGTACAAGCCGGGCCGCTGGTGCGGTTTGACTTCAAACGATAAAAGATATGCTTTCGATTATACTGCTGTCTGTATTTGGAATCGTACTCTTGTACCTGGGCTTCCTGAAGTCCCGGGCGGTTCTGTTACCGGCGACTTTATTTTTTATCCTGATTGCCCTGGGAGCCGGGTTTCTGGAGTGGAATAAATCGTACCTCTATTTCGGCGATATGCTGCTGGTTAGCAACACGGCGATTTTATTCACGGGCATCGTGCTGGTTTCGGCCTTTATGGTCGTTGCCCTTTCCGGCGATTTTCTGGATGATGAAGCTGCTCAACCCGCTGAATATTACGCTATTCTGTTGTTTTCCATCGTCGGGGCCATCATGATGATCGCCTACGAGAACCTGATTATGCTCTTCGTCGGCGTCGAAATTCTGTCGGTTTCCATGTACGTCCTGACGGGGAGTGACAAAAAGAATCTGCGTTCCAACGAAGCGGCACTGAAGTATTTTCTGATGGGCGCTTTTGCCACCGGCATCATGCTGTTCGGCATGGCGCTGTTGTATGGCGCGTCTGGTTCCTTTACGCTGACGGACATCAAAGGCTACATCGCGCTGGCGCAGGGCCGTCCGTCTTTGTTGCTCTACCTGGGCGTGTTGATGATCTTGATCGGTATGCTGTTCAAAGTTTCGGCGGCTCCGTTTCACTTCTGGACGCCCGACGTGTACGAAGGCGCACCGACTTTGTTTACGGCTTTTATGTCGACGGTCGTCAAAACCGCCGGTTTTGCGGCTTTGCTCCAGTTGCTGTCGGTTGCTTTCGGCGCCATTTACGGTTTCTGGTGGATCACGCTGGCGGCCATTACGGGGCTGACCCTGCTGGTCGGGAACCTGACGGCGGCTTACCAGGACAGCTTTAAACGGATGATGGCCTATTCGAGTATTTCCCACGCGGGTTATCTGCTGATCGGTTTGGCGGCTCTGGGTCAACAATCGAAGCAGGCACTGGTCTTCTATTCATTGGCCTACTCTGTCGCTACCATTGCGGCCTTTGGCATTCTGCTGGTGGTGGCCAAACAGCGCGCTTCCGACGGACGCCCCGACGATACGTACTCGGCTTTCAACGGACTATCACGTCAGAATCCCTTGCTGGCGTTCATTCTGGCCGTTTCCATGTTATCATTGGCCGGTATTCCGCTGACGGCCGGATTCTGGGGCAAATTCATGGTTTTCTCGGCGGCAATCGACAAAGGCATGGTCTGGATTCTGGTGCTGGCGGTTTTGATGTCGGCGGTGGGAATTTATTATTACTTCCGGGTGGTGATCGCCATGTATTTCCGCGAGGGTTCATCAACCTACATTCAGGTGGCTCCGTTCTACCGGTTTGTGTTGATTGCGGCCACGGCCATCACGATCATTCTGGGGCTGGTACCCGGTTTATTTCAGAATATGATGTAGAGTCTGCCAACCGTTGGCTCATAAACTCCTCACCGATACAGGTGTAATTCGGGTAGTTTTTTACCTTTGAGTTCTCAAACAACTAAATCTGCACCAGGTGATCAGTGTGAATAGCAGCCAACCTAAAATCCAGGAAGTAAAAGGGAAAAGCTTTTTTACATTCTTTTTAACGGCGCTTCTAGGAGCAACGGTCAACTTCGTTTCCCAGATCTTCTATCGAAAATTCTTCAATTTCGACACCAGCGTTTTATTGGGCTATCTGACAGCCACGGTGGTCAGTTTTCTCCCCACCAAACACTATGCTTTTTCGGCGCGGGAAACTGGCAACACGGGTCGTGAAGTTGTCAAGTTTCTGGTGATTGCGCTGGTTGCCTGGGGTGTGCAGGTGGGCATGGCGGTCGCAACGCTGAAATGGGTGGCCAATCCGCACTTCCCGACGGTATCGTTATTCTGGCGCGAAAAAAGCTCGCACGTCGTCGGAATGGGATTCAGCTTTCTGGCCAATTATTTCGGGCATAAGCTGTTGACTTTTCGCAGCACCGGCATGTATGACCGATTCAAAGCCCGATCCCGTCGCAGTACAGAATAAATACCATATGTAATGTGATATTTAGAAGCCTATCCTATATTTTACCAGTTGAAAGGCAGGATGTTATTGTATTTTTTGATTTTATGTTAAATTTGGGTCTCAAACCTTAAACGCTCCGAGACGCAATGAAAAAAGTATTCGCACTTCTGTTCGTAGGCAGCATGCTGACCTTCGCAGCCTGCCAAAGCAAACCTAAAACGGAAGAAACGACAACAACAGACAGCACGGCTACAATGTCATCAGACAGCAGCATGATGTCGACCGACAGCGCAACGGCTGCTCCGGCTGACAGCGCGGCTGCCGATACGACGAAGTAATCCGACGATCTGAAAACGAACTGACGGAAAAAGCCTTATCTTTATGATAGGGCTTTTTGTTTTTAGTGGGAATGGAAGTACTTCGTCTATTTGAAAAACACCTGCCGGGTCATGCCGTCACCTATTGCTACGATTTGTGGAAAAACCATCCCTTCACATTTGTTGCGTCGCGTCCCCGGCGTACGAAGCTGGGTGATTTTCGGGCCGAGCCCGGAAAAGGATTGACCATTACCGTCAACAGCGACCTGAATCCCTACGCTTTTCTGATTACTTACCTGCACGAAGTAGCTCATTTGCTGGTCTACCAACGCTACCGCCGGTTTGGGCAGCCGCACGGACCGATCTGGAAAAAAACCTTCCGGGAAGTCATGCAGCCCGTATTGCACGAGTCGGTTTTCCCCAAAACCGTATTGCTTCCGTTGAAACAGTACCTGAGTAATCCGGCGGCTTCGACGGGCGCTCATCCCACGCTCACCCGTTCATTGCGGGAAATGGACGAACAACCCGCCGGAAAACAGTTGCTGGTGGAAATGCCGGAAGGGGAGACGTTTCGTTTTTTGCAGAAAGAATACATCCGGGGCATGAAACGACGAACCCGTGTCGTTTGTACGGAGAAGACTACAGGATTAAGAGTATCGATTTGGGCGCATGTTTGGGTGGAAAAAACGGATTAGATGCGGTTTGGCAGGTTGGCTGCTTGGAATCGGATGGGCTCTGGCTACCCAGGCACAGCCGGTACCGTCCGTGTTGGCAGAGGGGGCGTGGCTGAAAATGGGGATTACCAAAACCGGTATCTACAAACTCGATGCGGCTTTCCTGACGAAATCGGGCATTCCGGTTTCGACCGTCGACCCGCGCACGATCCGGCTTTTTGGCAACGGAGGAGCCGCCTTACCGCAGGCCAACAACAAAACCCGCCCGCGCGATCTGACCGAAAACGCCATTTGGGTAACCGGCGAAACCGATGGCCGTTTCGACGGCAACGACGCCGTCTATTTTTTTGCCGAAAATCCGCACCCCATTTCCTACGATTCTACTTCCCGGCGACTCTCGCACCAGACCAATCCCTACACCGATACGACGTATTATTTTCTGACGTTCGGCCAGAAAACCGGCAAACGCATCGCCACCCAGCCTATGCTGCCGCAAACCGGCACGGTAATCACCGAATTTGACGACTACGCGTTTTACAAAGCGGGCGGGGAAATGACCAACCTGGTTCGGTCGGGCCGGGAGTGGCTGGAATACCTCGGCATCGGAACCGATAAAACCGTTTCGTTCAACCTGCCTGGGATTGTTCCCGGTTCGAGTGCGCTGGTAACCTCCGACGTCGTAGGACGCGCGCTGATCAATACCCAGTTTCAGTTGAAATGGGGGACGCAAACTGTCGGAACCCAGGCCATCGAAAGCGTAACGGATTACCAGTATGACCGGAAAGGCCGTCAAAACCGCCAGACGTTTACCCTGACGCCCGCTTCGCTGGAAAGTCCGGTGAAACTGACACTAACATACGATAAAAATGGACAGGGCTATCTGCAATCGCTGGCGATTCAGACCCGGCGTACCCTTCGCCGGTATGACGAGCCGTTTCTTTTCCGATCGCTGGAATCGGCCCGTTCCGCAACCGTCCGCTACCTTATTCAACAGGCCAATGCCACCATGCAGGTGTGGGATGTGACCAACCGGGAAGGGGCGGTTTCGATGCCCGTCACCATCAATGACAAGCAGGAGGGAAGCCTGTCGGCCGTGGGAAACCGCTTGCGGGAATACCTGGTTTTTTCGCCGGAGCAGGCAAGCACGCCCGAAACCGCCGTTGCGGTTGCCAACCAGAACCTGCAAAGCCGCGAAACGCCCGATCTGCTGATCGTTACCCCGGCAAGCTGGCGAACTCAGGCCGAGCGGCTGGCCGATTTTCGCCGGAAAAACGATCAACTTGATGTACTGGTCGTTAGTTCGCAGGAAGTGCACAACGAATTTGCGTCGGGCCAGCCTGATCCGACAGCCCTGCGGGATTTTGCCCGTTTGCTAAATAACCAGACACCGGGTAAGCTCAAGTACCTGCTGCTGTTTGGCGACGCGACGTTCGATTACAAAAATTACTCGAAGCTGCTGACCCCGGCTCAATTGGCGGCCACGCTGCCAACCTACGAAAGCCGCGAGTCGCTCCACCCGGTTTTGAGCTACAGTTCCGACGACTATTTCGGGTTTCTGGAAACCGCCGAGGGCGCGTGGACGGAAGATTTCTCGGGCGACCATTCGCTGGACATCGGCGTAGGCCGGTTGCCGGTGAAATCCGTCGAGGAAGCCCGGACGATGGTCGATAAGCTGATCCGCTATGCGGCCACGGGCAAACTGCCGGGCGACTGGCAGACGAAAATTTCCTTTGTGGCCGACGATGGCGACCGCGATTTTCCGAACATTCACCAAACCGATGCCGACCGGCTGGCCCAGAAAATAACGACTTTACGACCGCCGTTTCGAACCGAAAAGCTGTATTTGGATAGTTTTGCCCAGGAATCGAGCCCCGGCGGACAGAAGGCTCCGCTCGTGAATCAGGCCATTACGAAAGCGTTGAACGACGGTCGATTGATTGTCAATTATACGGGCCACGGGGGTGAGTCGGGCTGGGCCGAGGAACAGGTGGTGACTTTGCAGGACATTTTGGGCTGGACCAACCAACGGCTCCCGATCTTTGTCACGGCTACCTGCCAGTTTGGTCGCTACGACGATCCGGCACTGACTTCCGGGGCCGAACTGGCCTTGCTGAACCCGCAGGGCGGCAGCATTGCCCTGCTGACGACCGCCCGCCCGGTTTACGCCAGTACGAATTATCTGTTGAACAATGCCTTCTACGACGCCCTCGCCCAAAATACCGCCGACGGTGCGCCCCGGCTGGGTGACTTGATTCGGCTGACCAAAAACGGCAGCCTCAGCGGCAGTCTGAACCGCAATTTTACGCTTCTGGGCGATCCGTCCATGCAACTGGCTTTTCCCACGGCCCAGGCTGTGCTGACCCGCATCAATGGAAAAACCGTCGGAACACAGGCCGACACGCTCCGGGCGCTGGAAACCGTTCGGCTGGAAGGCGAAGTTCAGCAGGGCCGGTCGGTTCTGAATCCATTTAATGGGTACGTCAAAGTGACACTGTTCGACAAAGCGGACACCGTAACGACCAACGGCACTGAGTTCAGTCCGCCGATGAACTATGCCGAATACCGAAGCCCGTTGTATTCCGGTCAGGTGCGCGTTCAGAATGGCAGGTTCGTCTGTCAGTTTGTGATGCCCAAAGATCTGGATTACCGGATCGGTTTGGGGAAATTGTTTCTGTACGCGGTTCGGGCGGACAGTCTGGTTGAAGCCGCCGGGAGTTATGATAATTTATTAATCGGTAGCAGCGTCCCGAATCCGGTGGCCGATACGAAGCCGCCGGTCATCCGTCTGTTTATCAACGATACCACTTTTGTAGACGGTGGAACGGTTTTTGGACCGATTACTACACTGATTGCCAAACTAAATGACGAAAATGGCATCAATATTGCGCGTAACGGTATTGGTCACGAAATAACGGTTGGTCTGAACGACGGGACGCCGGTTGTGGTGAATGCGTATTTTACCCCGAATCTGGATGATTCGCGGGGCGGGACGGTTCAGTATGACTGGCCGAACCTGCCACCGGGTGCGTACACTGTTCGGGTAAAAGCGTGGGATGTTTACAATAATCCGGCGGAAACAACGTTGACTTTTGTAGTTTCCGCACAACCGCCCCTGGTCATTCAGTCGGTTGCTGTAACACCCAACCCATTTCAGGAACAGGCAAACTTCGGTTTGCAACACAATCGGCCCGGCGATGCGTTAGAAAGTACGCTGCTGATCGCCGATTTGAGCGGCCGAACGGTGAGCGAACGAATCGATCAATGTTCCAACTGCAACGCGTCTATTACCGGACTAAGCTGGAACGGAACCATGCCGGGTGGAGCAGCCGTTATACCCGGTTTATATGTATATCGGCTTATTTTGCGTTCGATGTCGGATGGCTCGTTTGCCACGCATTCGGGCAAGTTGCTCTACGTTAGATAGTTATAAAAATATATTCTAATCGTCCTTTTATATTCTATCTTAAACATCGTAAATTTGGCGTTCTTACCCTGGTTACCCAACGAACGCGCTGATTCGGGAGTTAATTAAACCTCTTTTATGACACGTACCTTATCGTCAATTTGTTTACTTGGTTGCCTGACACTTCCTCTTGTTTCGAACGCCCAGGTTAGTGGGGGGTTAATGGGACAGGACACGGTTGCGTACCGGATTCCTCAAATGTCGTTGCCGTTTCTGAACTTCACACCCGACGCCCGCAGTGCCGGGCTGGGCGATGCCGGTGCCGCGCTGGGTGCCGACGCCAATGCGGTTTTCTGGAATCCGGCGAAGCTGGTTTTTGCCGAGAAGAATCAGGGTCTGGCGTTGTCCTATACGCCCTGGCTGCGGAGTATCGGGGTAGACGATATGTATTTTACGTTTTTATCGGGCTACAAAAAAGTGAGTAAGAACGATGTAATCGGGCTTTCGCTGATGTATTTCGATATGGGAACCATCGACTTTACGACCATCCTGGGTCAGCCGGCCGGTTCGTTCAATTCCAGAGAATATGCCGTCACGGCTTCGTATTCCCGCCGGTTGTTTCAAAACTTCTCGATGGGCGTCAACCTGCGCTACATTAACTCAAATCTTTCCGGCAATTACTCGGTCAATGGTGTCTCGCTGAAACCAGCGTCGACAGCAGCTTTCGACATCAGTGCCTTCTACCAGAACGAAGTTCGGGACGACATTACCGGCAAAGGGTTTAAATGGGCTTTCGGCGGGATTATTTCCAACATTGGCGGTAAAGTAACCTACGGTACGTCTACACCGGCACCCATTCCAACCAACCTGAAATTAGGGACGGCCCTGACGTTGTATACCGATAAATTCAACAAATTCAACTTTATTCTTGATCTGAACAAGTTGATGGTACCGACTCCGCCGGTGTATAAAACCGTCAATGGCGTGGTTCAGTATAACGGTGTCAATCCGATTATTGCGCAGGGAAAAGATCCGAACCGGCCAACCCTCAGTTCTATTTTCGGTTCCTTTTCCGATGCACCTGACGGTTTCTCGGAAGAGGTCAAGGAAATCAACATTGCCACGGGGATCGAATACTGGTATAACGAACAGTTCGCTGCCCGCGTTGGCTATTACCACGAGCCTCGCCTGAAAGGTGGTCGGCAATATTTTACGACCGGTTTAGGCATTCGGCTGCAACAGAAATACGGGATTGACTTTGCGTACCTGATTCCGGTTACGCAGGGAAGCCCGCTGGCGCAAACCTTTCGGATTTCGCTGATTATCGACATCGATAAAAAAGCCAAATCGGCCGAAGTGGACGATGCCGATGATAATCTTGAATAAGCGAACCTAATGTCACTTGTAACGATGGCACCCTTCGGGCGTGCCATTCTTTTTTTACCGCCTGAGCATTGCACTTGATTGAACAATGGAAGTTGTAAACCGAACCGAAGCCCCCGAATATAAACGAATTGAAGAGGTCAGGGTGCCAGCCATCGCGACACTGACAATGGACAATGGTCAGCCGCTGTATTGGATCAACGCCGGTCAGCAGCCCGTTACCCGGCTGGAAGTGATCTTCGACGCCGGTGCGTGGTATGAACCGCTGCCGGGCCTGTCGTCGCTGGCGATGAAAATGCTGACGGAAGGGACCCATTCTCACACTTCGGCCCAGATCAGTGAATACTTTGACCGTTACGGGGCTTTTGTTGAGCAACAAAGCGGGACCAACCGCGCCAGTCTGACGGTTTACGGTTTGGCAAAGCACCTACCGGCGCTGTTGCCGATGATTCAGGAAATGCTGATGGAGTCGGTAATTCCGGAAAAAGAACTGAATCACCAGAAAAACATTACGCTGCAAACGCTGCGGGTTAATCTGGAGAAAAACAACTTCGTCGCCAGCCGTCTGATTCGGGAGAAGGTTTTTGGTGCCTATCATCCCTACGGCCATAACCAGACACCGGAAACCCTGGACGCGATTCAGCGGGACGGGGTGGAAGCCTATTACCGGCAACGCATCCGGCAGCGGCCTTTCCGGGTGTTGGTGGCCGGACAGATTACCGAAACCGAGATCGCGTTGATCAACCAATACCTGGGCCATCAGGTCGTTGAATCCGTTCCGGAAACCGCTGATGCGGCCAAAACCGCCCTCAGCGATCCGTCGCCGGGCCTGGTTGACAAACCCGACAGCCTGCAATCGTCGATCCGGCTGGGGCGGTTGTTATTTACCCGCAAACACCCGGATTATTTTCCGACGCTGGTGATGAATGAAGTGCTGGGCGGTTATTTCGGCTCCCGGCTGATGAAAAACATTCGGGAAGAAAAAGGATTCACGTACGGCATCTGGTCGAATCTGGCGATGCACCCCAATGAGGGATCGTTCCTGATCGGAACCGACGTCAAGCGCGAAAATACGCAGGAAACACTCGACGAAATCGGGAAGGAAATCCGGCGGCTGCGTGAGGAACTGGTGCCGGAAAACGAACTGGAAACGGTTCGGAACTACATGGCGGGCTCTTACGTAGGCAATCTCAATACGCCGTTTGAAATCGCCGACCGCTACAAAGCGTTGCTCTTCGACGGTTTACCCGCCGACTATATCTCGACTTACATCGATCACGTTCGAGCCGTCACGGCCGATCAGGTTCTGGAAATGGCCAACCGGTATTTGCCGGACGGGTCGTTGATTGAGGTGGTCGTTGGGGGGAAGTAGTACCCACGGACTTATTGATTCAAACAAAATAACCGCCGGATTCACAGTGGGCTGATAAACATTCACTTCGGCGGTTATTTTGTTTGAATCAGTAAGTCCGTGGGTACTTATTGAATTTCAAACGCCGATAACTCTACAAACTTCGCGACACGCTCGTTGATTTCGTCGGTCGTTAGATTGAAGAGCCGTTCGGCACCGAATTTCTCGACGCAGAACGACGCCATCGCCGAACCGTAAATAATGCCGCGTTTCATGTTGTTGAACGACACATCGCCGGTGCTGGCCAGGTAGCCGATAAAACCGCCCGCAAACGTATCACCCGCACCGGTTGGATCAAAGACTTCTTCGAGGGGCAGCGCGGGCGCAAAAAAGATGTGGCCACCGTGGAACAGCAGCGCGCCGTGTTCGCCTTTCTTGATAATCACGGTTTTGGGTCCCATCGCACCGATTTTGGCAGCCGCTTTCACCAGGGAATATTCGCCGGACAACTGGCGGGCTTCCTCGTCGTTCACCGTCAGCACATCCACCAGTTTGATCACCTCCATCAGGTCGTCCCAGGCGATGTTCATCCAGAAATTCATGGTGTCGAGCATGATCAGTTTCGGGCGGTTGGGAAGCCGTTCGATGACCAGTTTCTGAATAGCCGGAGCGGTGTTGCCCAGCATCAGAAATTCGCAATTGCCGTAGGCTTCGGGAATAACCGGGTCGAACTTTTCCATCACATTCAACTGCACATCGACGGTATCCCGCGTATTCATGTCGTTGTGGTATTTCCCCGACCAGAAAAACGTTTTTTCGCCTTTCCGGATTTCCAGCCCGGTGGTGTCGACGCCGTGGCTCTCGAGGATGTCGATCATCTCCTGCGGAAAATCGTCGCCGACGACGGCTACCAGGTTATTTTCATTCGTAAAATACGATGCTGACAGCGTAATGTACGTGGCGGCTCCTCCGATGATTTTATCGGTTTTGCCAAAAGGCGTTTCCAGCGCATCGAAAGCTACGGAACCAACGGTTAATAAACTCATACTGATTGGATAAATACAGTGTAAACTAACTTGTTGAACGAACAGAAGGCTGACGGCCAGCCCCAGAATGTTGCGAAGATAGGAAAAGTACGCCATTTGCCACTCGTCACAACGTGCTGACTTCCGACGAACATTGTGTAGATTTGTGGTCGAAGAAAACCGTAGGGTCGGATCGACCGATTGAAGAATGACAACACCGACACAGCCGCTCAAGTTATACAATACGCTCACCCGCCGGAAAGACCTGTTTGTACCGATTGCCGCGCCTTATGTGGGCTTGTACGTTTGTGGCCCAACGGTTTATAACTACGTGCATTTGGGTAACGTCCGCACGTTTCTGACCTTCGATACGCTGTTTCGGTATTTGACCCACATCGGCTACAAAGTTCGGTATGTGCGGAACATTACGGACGTGGGCCACCTGGTGGGCGACGGCGACGATGGCGAAGATAAGATCGGGCGGATGGCGAAGCTGGAGAAGATCGAGCCCATGGAAATCGTGCAGCGCTACACGAACGATTTTCATTCGGTAACCGAGTTGTTCAACCTGCTGTCGCCCAGCATCGAACCCACCGCAACGGGCCATATGGTCGAGCAGATCGAAGCCGTCCGGGTGTTGATCGACAAAGGGCTGGCCTACGAATCGAATGGCTCGGTGTATTTCGACATTTTGCAATACAACCAGCAGGGCGGCAGCTACGGAAAATTGTCCGGGCGTATTCTGGAGGATCTGCTGAACGAAACCCGCGATCTGGACGGTCAGTCGGAAAAACGGAATCCGCTGGATTTTGCCCTCTGGAAAAAAGCCGCCCCCGAACACCTGATGCGGTGGCCGTCGCCCTGGAGCAACGGTTTTCCGGGCTGGCATTTGGAGTGTACCTGCATGAGTACCAAATACCTGGGGAAACAGTTTGACATTCACGGGGGCGGAATGGATTTGAAATTTCCGCACCACGAATGCGAAGTAGCACAGGGGCAAAGCATTTACGGCGAAGAACCGGCGCGGTACTGGATGCACTCCAACATGCTGACGGTGAACGGCCAGAAAATGTCGAAGTCGCTGGGAAACTCCTTTCTGCCGTCGGAGCTGGTGACCGGCACGCACCACCTGCTCGAACAACCCTACAGCCCGATGACGGTGCGGTTTTTCATGTTGCAGTCGCATTACCGGAGCACACTCGACTTTTCGAACGAAGCCCTCAAAGCGGCCCAGAAAGGCTACAAACGGCTGGCAAACGGATTGCGGATTGCGAAGACAATGACCTATACCGCAGCCGATGACGTGGCGGTCGATGAGAAAAAACAGCAGGAAATTCGCAAAGCCATTGCCGATTTCTACGGCGCCCTGAACGATGATCTGAACACGGCGGTCGGCATTGCCCAGTTGTTTGCGTTGCTGAAATACGTCAATATGCTGTATGCGAACCAGCTTCAGCCGGCGGCTTTGGGAGAACAAATCTTTACGGAACTGAAAGATTTGTTCATCCAGTTCATGGAAGGCGTTTTGGGACTGACCGAAGAGAAAAGCGAGAGTCAGGTGGTTCTGGACGGTATGCTGACGTTATACCGGGAGTATAAAGACCAGAAGCAATACGATAAAGTGGATCAGGTCCGTTCCTATTTCAAGGCGCAGGGGTTGGTCATCAAAGATATGAAGCACCGGATCGACTGGGCTTACGAAGAGTAGTCAAACCTTATCGGTAAACATGCGCCTAAACAGGAAAATCATTCTCTTTTGGCTGGCTGCGGTGATCACCGTCAGTTCCTGCAAAAGCAAAAAACAGGATCAGCAGGAAAACCAGGCCACCGAAGTTAAAACGGTTACGGCCCCGGCGTTCAATGCCGATTCGGCTTACGCTTACGTTGCAAGACAGGTAGCATTCGGGCCGCGGGTGCCCAATACCGATGCGCACCGGCGTTGTGGAGACTACCTGATTGCCCAACTGAAGCAATTTGGCTGTGAAGTCACGGTGCAGAACTTTACGGCGACGACCTACGACAATCTCAAATTAAACGCCCGCAACATCATCGGCAGCATCAACCCGAATGCGCCCAAACGGATTGTTCTGGCGTCCCACTGGGATTCCCGGCCGTTTGCCGATCAGGACAGTGTGGCCCGGACCAAACCCGTGATTGGCGCCAACGACGGAGCCAGTGGCGTCGGCATTTTGCTCGAAATGGCCCGAACCATTCAGCAATCCGGCACTAAACCCGACGTGGGCATCGATCTGATTTTCTTCGATGCCGAGGACTGGGGCAATTCCGAACTGGCCAAAGACGAATACGGCGGTTTTTGCCTGGGATCGCAGTATTGGGCGGCCAATAAACACAAACCGGGGTATACGGCCTATTACGGCGTTTTGCTGGATATGGTGGGTGCCAAAGGGGCTACGTTCCTGAAAGAAGGCAATTCCATGCAGTATGCGCCCACGGTGGTCAACAAAGTGTGGGAAACCGCCAGCCGCATGGGCTACAACCAGTATTTTGTCGACACGGGCCAATCGGGTCCCGCCATTACGGATGACCACTTGCCAGTGAACAAAGTCGCCAAAATTCCGATGATCGACATTATCCACCTGAAAGTAGAATCCGGTAGTTTCTTCAAAGACTGGCACACGGCCCACGACGATATGGACAACATCGACCGCGGCACACTCAAAGCCGTTGGTCAGGTATTGCTGCAAACGTTATACAATGAACAATGAACCGTTAACCGCGTTTGATTTCAGGAAGGGTCGGCGGTTTTTTCTTCGGCTGTTCATTCTTCCAGTAGTTTTGTTCCTTCTATCAAGCTGCTCCACTCCGCCGGATCAGCTTGGGAAGCTGGATCTGGTCAAATGGCGGACGGATCGGGGTGGTTGCAACGGCGTTAGAGCCACGCTGGTCGATGATTTCAAAACCGTTCGGCAGGAATTGAAAGGGAAATCCTCGAATGAAATTGGCCGGATTCTGGGCCGCCCGGACAGTGAGCAACTGGACGACCGCAATCAGAAATTCTACATTTACTTTCTCGAAAAAGGCGTACACTGCCAGGACCCGAAGGTGAAAACCGACAGCCGCTCGGTGGCGCTGCGAATCAGTGCGATTGGTTTGGTGACGGAGATTACGTTTCAGCGGGGGAGGCCATGATCATCTCCCCGGTTAAAACCGGGGGCTACAATACGATTCTCCCCTATGGGGCTTACCCTGGTTACCCCGCCGACCCTACACATAAAACTTCTTCCGTTCGATAATCTCCCCCACCACGTCCGGCACCAGATACCGAATCGAGCGGTTATTTTTCAGGGAGTCGCGGATGAAGGTGGCGGAGATGTCGAGCAGGGGGGCCTGCACAAACCGTACATTCGGGTGTTGCTCCAGCGGACTGGGTTCGCTGTTCGGGCGCGGATACACATACAGCCCAAAATACTCCAGAATCTGTTCGTGATTCTTCCAGTTGGGAAACTGCGCGAGGTTATCACCGCCGATGATCAGTTTGAACGCATGTTGCGGGTATTTTTCCTGCAGCCGGATCAGCGTGTCGATCGTGAAGCTGGGGCGGGGCATGGAGAATTCGATGTCCGTCGCTTTGAGCTTCGAATTATCAGCAATAGCCCGCTCCACCAGATCGATGCGATCAAACTCGTGGAGCAGGCTTTTGTTCTTTTTAAACGGATTTTGGGGAGAAACCACAAACCAGACCTGTTCGAGATCGGTGGTGGTGGCCATGGTATTGGCGATAATCAGATGGCCAATGTGTACGGGATTGAAAGAGCCGAAGAACAAACCGATTTTCATAAGCAGACCGCGTTCAGACTTACCATCCGGTTCGTATTATACGACAGTGGCTTTTTCCGGAATAATATTCTCGTTCAGGAAATTATCCGTCAGTTTCTGTGCTTTTTCCAGGGTTGTTGTCAGATCGTCGTTCACCAGAATGGCGTCGAACTGATCCTGAAAGCTCATTTCGAAGTGGACCTTAAACAGCCGTTTTGACAGGCTGTCATCGGTTTCGGTTCCGCGGTCCAGCAAACGTTGCTTGAGAGTTTCCTCGTCCGGCACTTTCACAAAAATGGCCAGGGCTTTGTCTCCGTAGTATTTTTTGAGTTTCAACCCGCCCTGAACGTCGACATCGAATAAAACGTGCTTTCCGTTGCTCCAGACGCGCTCGATCTCGGATTTGAGCGTTCCGTAGAAGGCACCGACATACACTTCTTCCCACTCGACGAACTCGTCGTTGTCAATTTTTTCCTTAAAATCTTCGGGAGTCAGAAAGTAATAGTCTTTGCCGTTTTGTTCTGCGCGGCCCCGGCGGTCACGGGTGCAGGCGGAGATCGAAAAACCCAGATTCGGGTTCGTGGCCAATAAGTGCCTGACAATGGTGGTTTTACCTGAACCGGAGGGTGCCGAAAAAATAATCAGTTTGCCGTCCAATGCCGCTTATTTAGTGATTTCGGATCGAATTGCAGCCGCAATCTTGTCGGGACAGCATTTCTTTTCAACTTTACCCTGTAAGGCTTCTTTGATACACTTTTCAAGGTGGTACATATCGATGCACGGTTTGCAGATATCGATATGCTGCTTGAAATGTTCTTTTTCTTCTTCGGTAGCCCCACCGTCCAGAATCGACTGAATCCGTTTCAGGCAATCGGCCTGATGTTCGCAGCTTTCCTTCATGGGGGCGGTCGCCTGCCTACCCTCTACACCAACCGTAGTCGACGAATGCAATGTGCCTGACATTGGAAATGTTTAATTTATTCCAGAAATAGTTCTACAATATATGACTTGACATAACAACCAAGTATCTATCTCAAAAAGTTTCAGTTAGTCATCATTTTTGTTGTAACCCATCGACGCTGCATACTCTTTCAGCTTGTCTTTCAATAGATTCCGGGCACGGTGTAACCGTGAGCGAACCGTTCCAATCGGAATATCCAGAATTTTGGCCATTTCCTCGTACGTGAATCCTTCGATGTCACAGAGGATAATAACCGTCCGGAAATCGACCGGCAGCGAGTTGAGCGCGGAGGCCACTTCGTCACCAATCATGTCCTGCACCGTTTCGAACCGAAGGTCCGTCGTGTGTTCGGTTTCCGATGCTTCGTCAGAATTGTAGGTTGTCTCTACATCCTGATAATCAACCTTCGCAGGCTCTTTACTTTTCTTGCGATAATCGTTGATGAAGCTGTTCTTCAGAATGCGGAACAACCACGCTTTCGCGTTAGTTCCCTGTTCGAAGGAGGAGATAAATCGAAAAGCTTTTAAATAGGTATCCTGCACCAGGTCGTTCGCGTCATCTTCGTCCATCGTCAGGCGGAAGGCAAAGTTGTACATGGAGTCGATGTGGGGCATGAACTCCTTGTTGAAGACCTGGTACTTTTGTTCGTCTGTATACCCTTGGAGTTGCGTATCTGACATAATTTCGGGCATCGTCGTCATAAAATTACAAATGAAAATTAAATGGCATCCATTTTTTTCTCGGGTTCAATACATACGGATGCGTGACAAGTAGCGATGTTTCATAAAATCAAGGGGTTATCACTTGATAAAGACTATTTAACGGATAAGAAAAAATTCAACGGCAATGTTTTAAGAATACTGCAAAAATCAATCCTAGCCGGTTTTGCTCTCAGGAATCGCAAGGAACAAGACAAATTGGCAGGACGCAAGCCGGGGGTGATGGATGGTTGGTTAAGGCGGATGGAAGGACGGAAATAGAGAGTGAAAAAGAGAATTTCGGAAATCCCGTTTGATGGGCACCGTGAGCTTACGAAACCAGCGTAACGCTAAGTCCCTGCCGCAGGGTGTTGTGGATTTCGGCAATGCGGTCGGTGTGTTTGATCAGCGCGTCAATTTCTTCCGTAGTAGCGTTAGAAACGACCCGGGCTTTGTATTGAAAATCGCTCCCCGGTTCGCCCACACCCCCGAACCGGCCGGTGCAAATAACCTCCACTTCCGACACGCTGATGTTTCGTTCGGCGGCTTCCCTGTAGATGTCATTGCAGAAGCAGGTTGCCAGCGACAGCAGGAGGAGTTCGCCCCCGTTGAGCGATGATCCGTAGCCCGACGGTTTTGAGGCAATCTGGACGGTTTTCGCATCGCCGTTGGTTTGCACGACTACCTCGTGCTGCTGGAAGGTATTTTTCAGGGAAGCGGAGATTTCCATGCTGTTGCCATTTAAATCGGGTCAGATCACGTCTTCCCGCGGTTTTTGTGCGCTGGTAAAACTACTGAAAAGGAGAGACGCTTCAAAGTCTGTCGTCAGCAGAAACGCGGTATAGGTCAAGGCATTCGGACTGACAAAATTTCTTTTTCGACGGTATTTTTGGCAGAAAACCCGCCTTGTTTCTGTCATTTTTTCTGCCCGAAATCCCGTTGGCACAGGGTTTGAAAAACCGGTTTTTGACGGTAAAAACCGATCGTCACTGTTCATTTCTGTATTGTTTAACTTTTAAAAAAGGAGGTTGATATGTCACTCATCAAAAGGAATGGGGCTTCGTCCCCGGCGTTTCCGGCTTTGTTCGATGACTTTTTTAGCCGGGATCTTTTTAATTGGAACAACAGCAATTTTTCCACAACGCAAACGACCATTCCGTCGGTTAACATCAAGGAAACGACCGAAGCGTTTGAGGTAGAACTGGCTGCGCCCGGTATGGAAAAAACGGATTTCAATGTTGAACTGGACGGCAATCAGCTTACGATTTCCTCGGTGAAACAACACAGCGAGGAAAAAGAAGCGCAAAATTATTCGCGCCGGGAATTCAGCTACCAATCGTTCCAGCGCAGCTTCGTGCTTCCCAAAGATGTGGTGGATGAAGACCGGATTGAGGCCAAATACGAAAAAGGTCTGCTGCATCTGACGATTCCCAAGCGGGAAGAGGCCAAACAAAAAGGCCCGAGACGTATCGAAATCGGATAAACCGGACGGCCTGCTCCCCGAGCAGGCCGTTTTTTTGTGTCGAAAGGATGGGTGAATTTCCGGGTCGCCGGTGGTTGTCAACCCGTTACGGCCACCAGACCACCAGTTACCAGATTTTTACTACCAGTTACCATTCCGGCGTTGTGGACCCTTGGCCGACCCGCTACTTTTGATGCATCAACGGGCCAAAAACAGCAAAACCCGGACTCTCACATCATTTCCAACAATTCCTTACAAACACTACGATGAACACATCCATCCCTTCTTCGACCACCAATTCGATTCTGGACAATTACGTTTCGGTCCTGAAAAAGTACAATGATTTCAACGGGCGCGCCCGGCGGAGTGAGTACTGGTATTTTTTCCTGATCAACATGCTGGTTACGCAGGCAATCAATTTCACCAACATCCTCCTTTTCGACGGTCTGGCGGTGATTGGCTGGATAACGATGCTGTTTAACCTGGCGATTCTGGTTCCTTCGGTTGCCGTAGCAATCCGGCGGATGCACGATGTCGGCAAAAGCGGCTGGTATGCGCTGATTCCTTTTTATAACCTGATTCTGGCCTGCACCGAAGGCACGCGTGGCGTCAATGAATACGGTGCCGACCCGAAAGCCAAAGCCGCCCAAGTTGCCTGATTTTCTCGCTTTTAACTATAAATGAAGCCGCCCGATTCTGGTAAATCGGGCGGCTTTTTGTGTTTTGTAGGAGTATGAGTTTACAGATCAATTGGTTGAGGTCTGTTTGGGGGATGTTATGATTTCATTGATTACTGGTTAGTTATTGTGCGGATCAGCGGAACCGATGTTTTAGGTAAACTATTGCCTACTTCAATAAAGATCTTCATCAGCGGCTGATTAACATAATAGTTACTGCGGCCAATTTTCTGCTTATTCACAAAACCTTGCTCCGTCAGCAGTTCCAGGTAGCGTGTCGCTGTCAGACGGGTTACGCGAAGGTCGTCCATCAGGAAATCAATCTTGGTGTAAGGATGCCGAAACAGATTATTTAGTAGATCCTGACTGTAAAGTTTAGGTAGCTGTATACGAAGGTTGTGCTTGTATTGTTGCATCAGATCTCGAATAGCCTGTATAAGCACAATCGTTTGTCGGGCGGTTTGCTCTACACCGTCCAGCATATAGAGTATCCAGCTTTCCCAATTTTGCTGGTCCCTTACAGCTTGAAGATGTTCATAATAACCGGCTTTGTTCTGAATAATGTAACGACTCAGATAAAGAATCGGGAGGTTGAGGAGGTCTTTCTGCACTAAATACAGAATATTGATAATCCGTCCGGTGCGCCCGTTGCCATCATAGAAAGGATGAATGCTTTCAAACTGGTAATGCACAACGGCCATCTTTACGAGAGGGTCGACATCAAGCATCGTATCATCGTTAATAAACAACTCCAAGTTGTTCATCAGGTTTATCACCATGTCTGCTTCCTGCGGTGGTGTATAGACAACCTCTCCAGTTTGTCCATTACGGAGTACTGTTCCCGGTAATCGACGGAAACCGGCGTTATTTTGTTCTAATTCCTGTTGGATGGCAATAATATGCCGCAATGTTAATAGCTTTTGTTCACGCACCAGCGCAAAGCCCTTTTTGAGGGCACTAGCATAACGTTGTACTTCTTTCGTAGCAGGGCTAGTAAGAAGGTCTGTAAATAGCTCGGCCCGAAACAGATCGTCATGTGTAGTAATGATATTTTCTACTGCTGATGAATCTTTAGCTTCCTGTAAAGCCAGTGTGTTTATTAAAGTTGATTCATTTGGAATCGTAGCTGCGACGCCCTTCAACTCAGCCAGATACCGATGAGCGGCCGCTGCCTTGCGGAGGATGGCGCGGGATTCAAGATCAGCGATTGGTGGCAATGGCTCTAGAATAAATGGCATGACGGAAATTAATAGTTACAAAAATTGTATAGAAAACGTACGTTTTCTATACATGTGTCGGCTAACATATATAGAAAACAGGCTTTTTCTATATATGTTAGCCGTAGCATCTCATATATTGACTCAGTATAAATTTGGCAGAAAATGGGGTCTTGTCCGTCAGCGGAACGTGCTGGCTCTACCCGGGCTGTGAAGGGTCGCGCTTTTGCCAGTGATAGGCCGCAACTGAGTTCTTCCAGAAATACTTTTCGGCTACGGTTCGACCTTTCGCGTTGAAGTATTCCTTAACGAGGCCCAATCCGACGTGAAAAGGCCGCCACCGGTCGCTATTCGGCCAATCACTGCCATAAAGCAACCGATCTTCGCCGAAGCGGTCGAATAGCTCATCCAGCCGTTCCCGGTAGAAAGGCAGCGTTTGTGGAATTGTTCCGTCCACCCGGCGCAGAACTTCAGAAATCTTCACATACACCTGGGGCCGTTTGCCCAACGTCTGCAGGTCGGCTTCAGCGGTTTTTCGGACCGCGGCCGCTTCCGGCATGGTCATTTGGGGAAGATGATCGATGATGACCCGCAGATCCGGCACCAGATCTGTAACCCGCACGATGGCCGCCAGGAGCGCCGGATTCGGATTCGCCGTGTCCAGCACCAGTCCGGCCTGAGCCAGGAAACGAAGGTTCGCTACGAACCGGGGATTGGCCAGTTGGCGCGACAGATCGTGTTCCCAAAGGTTTCCGTAGCGAATTCCCCGAAACAGCGGATTTCGCTGGAAGCGTTCGAGTTGCTGGCGGAAGTCCGGCTTGCCTGGCTCGAGATTGCCCACGGTTCCGACGATGATTTTGTCCGTAGCAGCGACGTCGAGTACCCACTGGTTGTCTTCGACCCAGGGACTGGCTTCCACGACAATCGCGCCCACAATGCCGAGGGGTACCGCGATCTTGCGGTAGCGGTCCGGCAACGCAGGTTTATACAGAATGCCGTCTTTTGGGGTTGGCCAGGGCACACCCTGCGGGCGATCCGTATCGAACAAATGAATGTGGGTGTCAATGACCGGGATGGCGGTATCCTCCTTCCGGTCCAACGGCGGAAGCCCGGTCGCAGCGGAAGCACCGACGGCCAGGGCCAGAAAATTTCTGCGGTTCATGGGCCTAAAATTAGCAGTTACCGGGAAACTTGAGCAGGATGGGCGCGGGTCGGATGTTCGGTTTTAGCTTAAATCCGAATTAATTATCCTTTTGATGCCGATTCGATTCCACCCTGCTCCACACCTGTTCTTTCTTCGCTTTGAAAGATAGTGTAGATTTGGGCATTGATCCGCCCGTTGGGACACCACAAGTTTAATACCATATTATAATCATAATGCTACTCGTCGTACCTGACCGGAATCCGGCTACTTTTATCAAAGTTGAGTCTGATCGTTTTATCAGTTTAAACATATGGGAACGACGTCATATCCAGGAGTGGATTCGTCAGGCCCCTGAAGTGTTGGGAGAAGACTTGTTGGTTGTCAGTACAGAATTTAATCGATTTAAAAATTCTGATGATCGGCTGGATATTCTAGCGCTTGACCGGAAAGGCAATTTAGTTATTATTGAATTGAAGCGTGATGGATATGCCGGTTTTGCTGACTTGCAAGCGCTGCGCTATGCTGCGATGGTATCATCAATGCGTCTAGAAATACTCCTGCCTTACTACATTACTTACCAACGTCAGGCTAATTGCCATGATATTGACTCGGATTCGGCCCTGGAACAACTACGGGAATTTGTTACTGAGAAAGAATCCTTTGATGAGTTGTCAGATAAACCTCGCATTATTCTCTGCTCAGAAGGCTTCTCAACGGAACTTACAACGACCGTATTGTGGCTCAATCAGCATGGAATGGATATCTCTTGTGTCAGTATTAAACCTCATAAAGTGGGGGAGCAGATTATTATTGTACCCAACAAAATTATTCCGCTCCAAGAAGCTAAACAATACCTGATTGAAATTCAGCAGAAAGAGGAGGCTAAACAGCAGGTAAACAGTCGCTCTAAAAGACCGACGACGATGAAAGTGCTAATTGAAAGCGGACGCTTGAAAAGTGGAGATAAGATTTATTTGAGTCGTTTTTTGCCTGCCTATCTTCAGCCTGCAAGCCGAACAGATCTGCGGTATGTAGCAGAAATTACGGGCAAGCTAGGTAAAAACGATAATGTCCGCTGGCTCAACGATGGAAGTGAATATTCAATTTCCTATTTGACACACCTTATTTTTCTGACTTATCATCCAAATAATCAGCATCCGGGTGCTATTCAAGGCGGCATTTATTGGGTAACAGAGACAGGTCAGTCGCTCGCGGAAATGGCAGATGATGTTTGGGCTTCAAAACAAATTTTACAGTGATCCCGTATTGGTAAATAGCATTAATTTTCAATCGTGAGGTGGTTGGGAGAATGTGTTCAGCTTATAAGAACTGGAAACCTCCTGGAGTGCTTCAAAGAAGGAATGCGTATGGTGGAAAGAAACGGAGTAGACATTGCCGGAAACACCGTGGACGCAAGAATCTGGACATGCTACGTTTGATAGTGTGCTAAGCTGGGAATAGTTACTATCCGTCGTGCTGGGAGCTCTTATTTGTCAATTTCACTATAACTCATCAAAAAAAGCACCCAACCTCTCAGTTAAGTGCTTCATTTACAGCGAACAAAAAACGAGCGGGAAATGGGGTTCGAACCCACGGCCTGCAGCTTGGGAAGCTGCCGCTCTACCAACTGAGCTACTCCCGCTGATGGGATGCAAATGTTTAAAGAAAGAATGGAAAAGTCAAGGGATTTCGGTGAATCCCGTGCAACAACCGGATGCTCCTTCTTTTGGGCCGCCAACTAAAAATTTATGCACGTAAATGCACGGATTCAGCCACCTCCGGGGGCGGGGGCTTTGTATTATTCCAAAATCGTTTGATCTTACGCGCAAATCCTGACCCTTCTTATGGAAACCAAACCGACCGCGTTCAAACCGTATATCGCCGACAATGCCAGCACGGCCGAATTCACGTTCAAAGCCGTGGTTACCGGTGCGCTGTTCGGCGTGTTGTTCGGAGCCGCCACCGTCTATCTGTCCCTGAAAGCCGGGTTGTCGGTGTCGGCTTCCATTCCCATTGCGGTGCTGGCCATTTCGCTCGGTCGGCGGTTTCTGAAAACCACCATTCTCGAAAACAACATCATCCAGACCACCGGCTCAGCGGGGGAGTCCATCGCGTCCGGTGTGGTGTTTACTCTGCCCGGTTTTCTGTTCCTGACCGACGGCGTTGGCGACGATTTCTTCAATTACTGGACCATTCTTACCCTGGCCATTCTGGGCGGGCTGCTCGGCACGCTCATGATGATTCCGCTGCGCCGGGCGCTCATCGTGGAAGAACATGGCAAATTGCCCTATCCCGAAGGCACGGCCTGTGGCTCGGTGCTGATTGCGGGCGAGCGGGGTGGTGATTTTGCCAAAATGGCCTATCGGGGCCTCGGCGTGGCCTTGCTCTATGCAGTCCTTCAGAAAGTGCTGCACGTCATTGCCGAAGCACCGGTTTGGGCAACGAACCAGGTAAACCGCTATTTTCCGTCGGCACAGGTGTCGGGCGAAATCACCCCGGAGTACCTGGGCGTTGGCTACATCATCGGGTTTCGCATTTCGGCGGTGTTGGTGGGGGGCGGTATTCTGGCGTGGCTGGCCCTGATTCCACTGCTGGCAACGCTGGTGCCGGGCGATACGATTGCCTTGCAATTGATCAAACTGGGGTATCTCGCCAACCTGCAAACCGCCGGTGGCCCCGGCGGCTGGAATCCCGAAACACACGGTTTTAGCGACACGGCTGCCGCCATCTACCGGGCCTACATCCGGCAAATTGGCGCGGGGGCCGTCACGGCGGGCGGTTTTATGACCCTCCTGAAAACCATCCCGACCATCGTTTCGTCGTTTCGCGATAGCTTCAAAAAAGTAGATGTCGCGGCCGAAGGAACGCAGATTCGGCGGACAGAGCAGGATTTATCCATTCGAATCGTTGTCATCGGAAGTCTGATTCTGGCGGTTTTGATGGTGATCTTACCGCAAATTCCCGGTGACTCGGTCCTGACTAAAATTCTAACCGCCATTTTAGTAGTGGTATTCGGCTTTTTCTTCGTTACCGTGGCCAGCCGGATCGTGGGCCTGATTGGCTCCAGTTCATCGCCGGTTTCGGGAATGACCATTGCTACCATCATGGGCACGGCTTTGGTATTCATCGGTGCCGGGCTGACGGGCCGAATCTACGAGCCCGCCGTGCTGGTGGTGGGGGGAATGATTTGCATCGCAGCCGCCACCGCCGGAGCCACTTCTCAGGATCTGAAAACCGGGTATTTGGTGGGCGCAACGCCAAAATACCAGCAAATGGCACTGTTTGTGGGCGTTATCGTCTCGTCACTGGCCATCGGCGCAACGATCAAGATCCTGGATATACCCACGCCCGACCTTGTGGCGCAGGGCATCACCCATGCCATCGGCAGCGACCGCTTTCCGGCTCCGCAGGGAACGCTCATGGCCACGCTCATCAAAGGGCTGCTGTCGTTCAACCTCGACTGGCAGTTTGTGCTCGTGGGCGCGTTCATGTCGTTTGTGGTCGAAATTTGTGGCATCAGTGCGCTGGCGTTTGCCGTCGGGTTGTATCTGCCACTCGCGACGACATTACCGATTTTCGCCGGGGGCTGCGTCAAGGCGCTGGTCGACTGGAATTTCAAGCGGAAAGGCATCGTCGAAGAAGACGCCGACCTGGGCCGGGGCAGTTTGTTCTCAACTGGTTTAGTGGCCGGTGGTGCTCTGGCGGGGGTGGTCGTCGCCCTGCTGTCGGTGAATGAATCGGTCTACAATTTTCTGTCCCGACTGACGCTGGAACCCGCGCTGGAGAGCGCACTGGGGGTTGAAGGCTATCAACTGCTGGGGGCATTGCTGTTTTTAGGCCTGGCGGTCATTCTGTACCGGGTTGCGATGAAACGAAACTGATCAATGAATGAATTTCAAATGATAAATGATGAGCGCCAAATTTAAAAGTGTTTTCTAATCCGGCACTTTTACATTTAGCGTTCAGCATTTTACATTTATCATTTGAAATTAACCTCTACCCCCTTCCAAACCATGAACCATTTTCTACCATTCGCAGCCGGTCTGTGCCTGACCATGCTGGCGTTTACTGCCGGTTTTGCCCAGACCGAAACCGTTACCTACGGCCCGGATTCGCAACGGCATGAGGGCGTTCCGAAAGGTCAGGTGACGAAGTTCGTCTGGAAAAGCACGGTTTTTCCGAATACCATTCGGGAGTATTTTGTCTACGTACCGGCGCAGTACAAGGCCGACAGCCCGACGGCTCTGATGGTGTTTCAGGACGGACATGCCTACGTGAAGGAAGACGGCGATTTTCGGGTTCCGGTGGTTTTCGATAATCTCATTCACCAGAAAGCCATGCCGGTAACGATTGGCCTGTTTATCAACCCCGGGCAGCATGGCAACGACCTGCCGAAAGATCCCTGGCGAGCCGATAACCGGAGTTTTGAATACGATACGCTGACCAACCAATACGCCCGGCTGCTTATCGAAGAACTGATTCCGGAACTCAGCAAGACCTACAAACTGGCCGATTCGCCGAAAAAACGCGCCATCGGCGGGATTTCTTCCGGTGGTATTTGCGCCTTCACGGTGGCCTGGCAACGGCCCGATTATTTCCAGAAAGTGTTGAGCCATGTCGGTAGTTTTACGAACATCAAAGGCGGTCACGTTTATCCGTCGCTCATCCGAAAAGCCCCTAAACGCGACATCAAAGTATTTCTGCAAGATGGCAGCAACGACCTCGACAATGCTCACGGAAACTGGTGGCTCGGAAATCTACAGATGGATGCGGCTTTGAAATTTCGCCAGTACGACTACCGATTTGTCGGCGGGACGGGCGGACACAATGGCAAACACGGCGGTTCTATTCTGCCGGAGTCGCTGCGGTGGTTGTGGAAAGAAAAAGAATAAGGAACCGATTGACGCTGCCGGTTGCTCAAAATTTGGCAGACGTTTATGTAACCGAAAGTATTATTAAGGTAATTAAGTATATTCACGTTCACAATGAAGATAGAGAGTGGCTCCTGTTGCGATGAATCGGTGAGGAAGGTAGTGAAGGCAAACAGGGCCTAGACCCCGGTAGCCCGCGCTACTGGAAAAAAAGATGCACACAAAACTGGAAAAAAAAGTTGGAATCATCGGGGCTGGCCCGGCGGGTTTGACGGCCGCTTATGAACTCGCCAAAGCCGGAATCACCGTCGAGGTGTTTGAAGCAGGGCCCAATGTTGGCGGATTATCACAGTCCTTTCAATTATGGAATCAAACGGTTGATCTGGGGCCGCACCGGTTTTTTAGCAGCGATGCCCGCATCAACAAA
Source organism: Larkinella sp. (assembly GCF_965227735.1). Taxonomy (NCBI): domain Bacteria; kingdom Pseudomonadati; phylum Bacteroidota; class Cytophagia; order Cytophagales; family Spirosomataceae; genus Larkinella; species Larkinella sp. Next base: position 4,338,523 of record NZ_OZ245776.1, read on the forward strand.
GTCTGGTTCGAGGTCGCCGGTTCTGATTTCCGGATGGTGAACCGCCTGACCCGGATTTATTACAACTCCAAACTCTTTTATTACCCCCTCAAACCCTTCGATGCGCTTCGTAAACTGGGTGTCCGCCAGTCGGTTAGCAGCATGAATAGCTATTTTCGGGAGAAAATAACCCCGACGCCCGATCAGCAAACCTTCGAGACGTGGGTGGTTCGGCGGTTTGGCTACAAACTGTATTCCACGTTTTTCAAGACGTATTCCGAAAAGCTCTGGGGGATTGCCTGTACCGATCTGGACGAAGATTTTGCCGCCCAGCGGATCAAAAAACTCTCACTCGGGGAAGCCGTCAAAAATGCTTTCAAAGGTGGAAAAGGCAATACGCACAAAACGCTCATCGACCAGTTTGCCTACCCGGTTGGTGGCAACGGGATGATTTATGAGCGGATGGCTGACTACGTTCAACGCCACGGCGGAGCGGTTCACCTGAAAACTCCGGTTCATTCGGTGGTCACCGACCACGAGGGGCGGTATGGGGTAAAACTGGAAGACGGCACCGTCAGATCATTCGACCACGTGATTTCGACCATGCCGCTGACGCTGCTGGTCAACCGACTGCCGAACGTGCCGGTTGCCGTTAAAAACGAGGTGAGCCGTCTGCGGTTTCGCAACACGATTCTGGTCTATCTCAAAGTAGAATCCAGTAATTTGTTTCCCGATAACTGGCTGTATATCCATTCGAAAGAACTGCTGACCGGGCGGATTACCAACTTCCGAAACTGGGTTCCCGAAATTACCAATGGTGAAAACGCCAGCATTCTGACACTCGAATACTGGTGTTACGAACAGGATGACATCTGGAAAAAAACGGACGCGGAGCTGGTCGAACTGGCTTCGAACGAACTGACCAAAACCGGGCTGATTCCCGGCGCGACCATTTCGGCCGGTTTTGTGAAGCGGTTGGCGCGGAGTTACCCGGTTTATTCAAAAGGCTACAAAGAGATCCTGAAACCGATTCAGGAGTATCTTTCGGGTTTAAAGGGCCTGAGCGTCATTGGCCGCTATGGCTCCTTCAAATACAACAACCAGGATCATTCCATTCTGATGGGCATCCTGGCGGCCGACAACATCGTTTCCGGAGCGAATCACGATTTGTGGGAAATCAACACCGATTATGACAGCTACCAGGAAAGCGCTTCCGTCGAGAGCCTGCAATCGGAAACGGTGTAAAAAAAGACAAGAGGGGGTAGACAAAAGAGTAGAGACCCGAAAACAGTTCCTGTCTCTACTCTCTTGTCTAACCTCTTTCCTCTCCTTCACAACCACGCTTTCAAAATGGCCGCTTGTAGCGCTGTTGGGTTGGGAAGTCGGGTTATTTCAAAACTCCGTTCGGATTTTTTACCCAAAACCGCCCTTATTTCTTTGGACTGATTGCCCTGCAAAACCAGCAGGTTGACCGGATCACCCGGTTTTTTGGCTTTCACCAGGGCGCTCAGGACCTGAACGTCCGCTTTCTGCCCGTCAATCTTCAGAATAACCGTTCCCTTGCGGAGTCCGGCTTTCCAGGCGGGTGATTCCCATTCAGCTTCCGTGACGAGCAGGCTGTCCACCTTTTCATTGAACGAGATGCCCAGCCACGAACCCGGTACTTCTTTGGGGGTCGCGTCGATGGCTAAACCGGCGTAGGCGAAGTATTTCGGATAATCGATTTCCTTCACGGTCGATGCATAATCGAACAGTTCTTTTAACGACGTTCCGGCGGTTTTTTCGCATTCCGCCCAGAATTCATTTTCCGTAAAACCGCGTCTCTGTTTCTGATAATACGTCTGGTACAGCGCCCGCATCACGTCGTCGAGTGACTTTTTATTCTGCGTTTCGTGCCGGATTTTGAAGTCGAGCATCGCCCCCAAAACCGGGCCTTTGCTGTAATACGAGATGGTCTTGTAAGCTTCGTCGCCCGTTCGGCCAAAGGGGCCGTCTTCCCAGGTTTCGAAACTAGCCTGCGTGGCCGACTGGAAGCGGTGGCCGGGTTTGTTTTCATAGCTGACAACGTTTTTCTGTATGGCCCCCAAAACCTCTTCCTCGGTCATCAAACCGGCTTTTTTCAGGATCAGGTAGGGGTAATAGACCGTAAATCCTTCCGAAACCCAGAGCATCCGGGTGCGGTTTTGCTGGTCGTAATTGAACGGGCCCAACTCGACAGGACGAATGCGCTTGACGTTATAATGGTGGAAATATTCATGCGCCAGAAAGTTATAGAGCTGGTTTTTGCCGCTCCGCGTCTTCAGTTGATCCCCGCTGAAACTGATCGACGTGGAATTCAAATGCTCGATACCGCCCCCGCCCGGCCCAATGGCAATAAAGGTGTAGTGTTTGTAGGGAATGTCGCCGATCATGGCAATCGAGCCTTCGACAATCTTCTTCAGATCGGCTATAAATTGCTGCCGGTCGAAGTTGCCGAGGTTGTAACCAATAAAATAATGCGGAATTCCCTGCACCGTGAACGACGGCAATTGCTCAAGGTTTCCCATCAAAATCGGGCTGTCGTAGAGAAGGTCGTAGTTGGATGCCACAAATGTATGGGGCTGTCCGGCAACTGAATCCAGACCGGTGGCGATTGGTCCGCTCCATTTCGCATACGGTTTTAGTGTAACCGTCAACGGGTGCTTAAGCCGTCCTTCGGGATAGAGAAAGACGCCCGCCGGTGAAATGTAGCCCCGGTTTTCGTCCAGGAAATTCCCGGCCACAAAATCGCGGGTGGCTTTTACGTCGTACGTCAGTGCAACGGTTTTAGCCTGCTTGTGATGGACTGTCCAGCGGCTGTTGGCGGTTTTCGCCCATTGCAGCGGTTTTCCGGTGCCGTCGGTGGCCTGAAAATTCTGCACCTGTTGGGCGTAATTCATCAACTGGTAATACCCGGGTGTCCAGACGGGCATCTTCAAATTCAGCGTATCGCCCGGAATGCCTTCGCAACGGAATGTAACGTGGTAAAGATGCGTTGCTGGGTCTTCCATCGAAACCGTAAACGCTAATTTTTCGTCAATTTTTTGTCCGAATGCATGCGGGATGGTGACGAGGAAAGCCGCAGCGAAAGCCAGCTTTCGGAAAAACCGGATGAGAAAAAAAATACGGGAAAAGAGAAGTGCAAAAGTTTCCATAAATACCGCAAAACGCTGGCTGAGTTGGTTGATGAATCTGATCTATAGCTCATTTTAAGTATTATAAGGCTTAATTCAAAAACCAAACTCATCTATAATGTTGAAAATGATACACCGTCTGCGGGTCCGGCGGATGGCAATTTTACAAGGACGCCGAAGCGGACTCAACGTTGGCCGCAAGGCTAAAGAACTGCACAACCAGCAACGCTTTTTGCCAAATGACAAATGTTTTCATTTTCAGGTGGGCAATCTTTGCTCCATCAATTTAAAAAATGAAAGAAATGAAAACCGTAGTAGTTACAGGGGCTTCATCGGGCATAGGCAAAGCTACCGCAATATATTTAGCACAAAACGGATATAAGGTTTATGGTGCAGCACGCAGAGTAGACAAAATGCAGGAACTAAGAGCGTTCGGTATAAAGCCAATGGTACTGGACGTTGCAAAAGATGAAAGTATTGTTGCGTGTGTAGAACAAATTCTCAAAGAAGCGGGAAGCATCGATGTTTTAATCAACAATGCCGGTTCAGGTTATTATGGTGCATTGGAAGATATGCCAATGTCTGATGCAAAATACCAGTTGGAAGTAAACGTTTTTGGCGTGGCTCGCTTGATACAATTAGTATTACCTGCTATGCGAAAAAATAACTACGGAAAAATCGTAAATATTTCATCGGTTGGTGGTAAAGTAACGTTGCCAATGGGCGCATGGTATCACGCGAGTAAATTTGCCATTGAAGGGTTGAGTGATGCACTTCGTAAAGAAGTAAAGTCCTTCGGAATAGACGTAATTGTGATTGAGCCGGGTGGCACAAAATCAGACATGATAGGACTTGGAGCCGAATACATGACAAGAGTTTCAGGCAATACGACATACAGTACATTAGCGAAAGGCGTAAGCAACATGTATGCAGCCGTAGAAAAAGACGCTGCCGACCCAATTGTTATTGCGAAACTTATTAAAAAGGGGATTGAGGCAACTAATCCGAAAACAAGATATGTTGGTGCTTCGGGAGCAAAACTTATGCTATTTTTTAGGAAAATTTTGTCCGATAAACTGTTCGACAGAATGATAATGAGTCAAATGAAATAATTGTTTTATGGAAGTACTGATCGATTATCTGCTACAATTTGGTCATCTAAACAAACAGCAAATAGATTTAATAAAAAGAAAGGCTGTAATCAAAGAAACAAAAAAAGATGAATACTATCACGAAGCCGGAAAAATACCCCGTGAGGTTATCTTTTTGACTGACGGTATTATGAGAGTTAGCTACTACAACAACAAAGGTGATGACATAACAAAGTATTTTATGGAAAAAAATAACTTTGTTGCCGATATAAATAATTACAATCAAAACACGCCGTCAACGGAGTATATACAAGCTATTACAGATTGCCGATACATTGCTTTCTCAAAAACGGCAATGGAAGAATTATCAATGACGATTATTGGTTGGGATGTTATTATTGCTAAAATCACAGCGAAAGGATTAGCAGAAAAAGTGAACAAAATCAGTCCGATGATGACAGAAGACGCGACAGAACGTTATCTTCAGTTTCTTGATAAATTTCCCAATCTTGTCAATCAAATTCCACTGTCTTATTTAGCATCATACTTGGGCATTACGCAATCTTCATTGAGCAGGATAAGAAAAAATATTCGATTTTAAAACTTCAGATTCTGCACCCGAACGGCGTTCAGGATCGCCAGCAACGCGACGCCCACATCGGCAAAAACCGCTTCCCACATGGTGGCAATTCCACCGGCACCCAGCAACAAAACGATGGCTTTGACAACCAGCGAAAGCGTGATGTTTTGCCAGACAATCTGCCGCGTCGCCCGTCCGATTTTTACTGCCGTGACAATCTTCGACGGCTGGTCGTTTTGAATCACTACGTCGGCGGTTTCAATGGTCGCGTCGGAGCCGAGGCCACCCATCGCAATGCCCACATCGGCCAGCGCCACCACCGGCGCGTCGTTGACGCCGTCGCCCACAAACGCCAGTTTGGCCTTGGGATTGCCGGAAAGAGCCTTTTTCAATCGCTCGACCTCCCGCACTTTATCCTCCGGCAACAGATCGCCGATGGCTTCCCCGACGCCTACTTTCTGGGAAACCGCCTGAACCACCGCCGATTTGTCGCCCGAGAGCATGACGGTTTTCAGACCCAGTGCGTGCAATTGTCGAATGGTGTCGGTGGCATCCGGTTTTTCCTCGTCGGCAATCGTGAAATACCCGGCAAACTGCCCATCGACGGCGACGAACACCACCGTAAAGGGAATCGCCGTCAGTGCTTCATCAAACGTTACGTTGAATTTTTGCAGCAATTTGGCGTTTCCGGCCAGCACGGTTTTGCCGTCAACGGTTCCGTGCAAGCCATGACCCGGAATTTCCTCCACGTTTTCTACCGGCAAATGCGGTTCGTTCGGCCCGGCGTAGGCAAGAATGGCCGTGGCCACCGGATGCGTGGATTTGCTTTCCAGAGCCGCCGTCAGATGGGCTAATTCCGTCGTCGTCAGGCCCTGTGCCCGAACTTCCTGCACCTTGAAAACGCCCTGCGTGAGTGTGCCGGTTTTATCCATGACGACGGTTTTGACCTGTGTAATCAGATCCAGGAAAACCGAGCCTTTGAACAGAATTCCGTGTCGGGAGCCCGCGCCAATCCCGCCAAAATAGCCCAGCGGAATGGAGATCACGAGCGCACAAGGACAGCCGATGACCAGAAAAACAAGGCCGCGATAGAGCCAGTCCTGAAAGCGGTAATCCGCCACAAAAAAGTACGGCAGCAGCGTAATGGCCAGCGCCAGCGCGCAGATCATCGGCGTATAGATTTTGGCAAACCGGGCGATGAACTCCTGCGTTTGTGCCTTGCGCCCGGTGGCTTCCTGCACCAGTTTCAAAATGCGCGACAGCTTGGAATCATGATAGAGCGTGGTTACTTCCATTTCCACCAGGGTTTGCCGGTTGATCATGCCCGCCAGCACGCCTTCGCCTTTGGCAATGGTGCGCGGAACGCTTTCGCCGGTCAGAGCCGCTGTGTCGAACGAACCGGTTTCGGACGTTAATTGACCGTCCAGCCCCACTTTTTCGCCCGGTTTGATCTGAATTACTTCGCCGATTTTTACCTGCGCGGCTTTGGTCGGTACGGTTTTTCCGTCCCGCAGAACCGTCACCGTGTCGGGCCGGACATCGAGCAGGGCTTTGATGGAACGACGCGCCCGCATCACGGTGGCATCCTGAAACAATTCGCCGACGGTGTAAAACAGCATCACAGCCACGCCTTCGGGGTATTCCCGGATGAGGAACGCACCCATGGTGGCGACACCCATCAGGAAGAATTCGGTGAAGACGTCGCCTTTCAAAATTCGCATTCCGGCCCGGCGGAGAACCGGTCGGCCAACAGGCCAGTAAGCCGCTAAGTACCAGAAAAACCGCCACGGATCACGAAACCGGTCCGGCACGTAATGATCCAGTACAATACCGCCCAGCAGCAGCAGAAAACTGATGATAACCGGCATGTATTCTTCCAGTCGGCTGAAGATGGATTTTGATTTTTCTGAACCAATCGTTTCCTCCGACGATTCGGTTTCGTCCAGATCCAGCTCATCGTGATCGTGCGTATGCCCGTCGTCGTGGGAATGATCGTGATGCTTTGCCATAGTTCTTAAAGTTCAATGAAAAAGTTGAGGATACCGAGGGCAATCAGGATGCCGCCGGTGATCTGTTTTTCGTGGTGTTCGAGCCAATGCCACTGCACTTTCGCCAGCCCCCGGAACGACAGCGCCGTCAGCCCGACCATGCACAGGATCGTGACGGCAGTGTAGGCAATGCTGAGCGTGACCACCGCCGACCAGCCGAGCGTGCCGGCCGTGAAGAAAAACGTTTCGATTTCCAGACAGGGCGACAGCAGCATGGCCAGCGCCAGCGTGCCGATGATGGCCCGTTTGGAGCGGCCGGACAAGCCTTTCGGAACGTGTTCGTGGGCACTGTGCGGGTTATGAACGGCGAAATAGACCAGCCCCATGAAAATCAGGATCAGCGACGCAATCCAGCGGGTTTGGTCCTCCAGTTGGGCCGATAATTCCACGCCAATCGCGCCAATCAACACCCCGAGAATAACCGTGCTGAGCGTGTGAAAAAAACCGCTCAAAGCCGCTACGCCGAGCGTTTCGCGCATGGTCCAGCCTTCGCTGCGGCCGATGAGGGCCACGGGAAGCCAGTGGTTCGGGATGGCCGCGTGGACGGCCCCCAGTAAAATGCTGCCAAGCAATAGATTTAAAAGCATGGGTTTTCTTCTTAATGAACATGGCCGCCCGCTTCTTCCGAATTGTTCAAAACGGAATGCAGGTCATACGCGCCGGCCACTACAATCTGCGCGTCTTTTTTGATCGATGCGGGCAACGTTACCGCCTGATAACCGTTCTGGCTGACCCCGGTTTGCACCGCAACCGGCCGAAACTGGTGGTGGACGGTGCCTTCGTGTTCTTCTTTCCCTTCATAAACAAAAACCTGCGAACCCGTTCCCGATTTGATCACCGCCACCTCGGGCAAAGCCGGTTCCGGAGCGGCTTTGGTTTCGATCAGGGCTTTCAGAAAGGTGCCGGGGCGGAGTTGCGCATCCGGTTTTTCCAGCGCGGCAAACACCCGCACGGTTCGGTCCGATCCGGTTTCGCGGTTGATGTACCGGACGCGCCCGATGCGTTCGCCCGGCGTTGCCCCGCCGTTTTCGCCGATGATGGAAAGCCGAACCCGCTGCCCGACCTGCACCTTCGCAATATCGCCTTCAAAAACGGTTAATTCGGCATACAACCCGGATGTGTTGATCAATTCGAACAACACGTCGTTGGCGTTGACAAACCGGCCCCGGTTGACATTGACTTCCGTGACGGTTCCGGTGATGGGCGAACGCACGGCGACGGTTCTTGTGATTTTTCCCGCTGATAACGCGTTCATCGATACGCCCAGAAGTGCCAGTTGCTGCCGCAGCCCTTCGGCCCGCGAGCGGAGAATTTTGACCTGCGACGTGGCCTGCTGAAACGTTTTGAGCGTTCCGACGTTCTCGCGGCTCAGTTCGCGCTGGCGTTCGTATTCCTGCTCCTGAAATTCCAGTTGGCTGGTGGTTTCCAGGTATTCCTGTTGCAGCCGGATAAACTCCGGGTTTTCGAGCATGGCCAGCAGTTGCCCCTGTTTGACGGCCTGCCCCGGCAGCAGGGGCGTCGAGGTCAGAATGCCGCCGTAGGGCGTCGAAACCGACACCTTTTGCTGGGGTGGTATGTTGACAACCCCGTTCACGCGGATAAGGTTACTGAGGGTTCGTTCTTCCAGTCCGCCGAGCCGGATGCCGACGGTTTTGAACTGTTCGTCGGTCAGTTCCACCAGCCCTTCATCATGCTCATCGTGGTGTTCTTCTTTTTCAGCCGTTTCTGTAGGCGCTTCGGTTGCGTTGTCCTTTTGCCGGTTGCAGGCTGAAAAAAACAACCCGATCCCGACGATGACCAAAAAAAGTAAGTTGGGTTTTAGCGTATTTTTCATGGTTCAGTGCTTCCCAGGAGGTATTCAAGGTGGATAATGGTCTGATTCAGGTCGTTCAGGGCGGCCAGATAACCCGTCTGAATACCGCTTGCTGTTCGGAGATTCTGGAACAGTTCGATATACCCAATTTCGCCGGCGCGGTACGACCGGTCGGCCTGCTGCCGGATCAGCGTAGCTTGTGGCAACGCCGACTCTTCGTAATACGTCAGCGTCTCGCGGTTTTTGCGGTAGGTTTGCAGGAGTTCCGCAAAAGCGCCTTCGAGGGTGCGCCGACGGGCGTTGAGCTGTGCTTCCGTGCGTTGCTGCCCCAGTTCAGCCGCCCGAACGCGCGCCCGCAGCGGTTTGGCCACAATCGGAATTGAGATGCCAACCTGCCCGTACGTGAACCGATCGACACCCGTATAAAACCGGTCGTTGCCGTTGATCGTCTGAATGCCCCGCAACGATTGATTCACCACGCTGAACGAATAATCGGGTTTGAGCCGCGACCGTTCGACCTCGGTTTCACGCCGGGCCATCTCGATCTGTTGCTGCAGCAGTGCCAGTTCGGGATTTTGCATTAACGCGACCGAATCCGGCAAGCGAACGACGCGGGCGATCAGAACCGAATCCGCAATCCGGGGCAGTTGATCGGTTCCCAGCAGGGTTTGCAGTCGCCGGGACTGGATTTGCTGGTCGGCGCGGTTTTGGAGCAATGTCATCCGGAGTTGCCGTGCTTCCACTTCGGCCGTCGTTTGCTCGAGCAGGGAGCCTTCGCCCGTTCGTCGCCGGATGCCAGCCGCCCGGGCTACGGCCGCAAAAAGACTGTCCTGTCGGGTTAGTTCGCGGTGAAGCGTCTGGAGGTAAACGAGTCCGTTATACGCCGATTTAAGCTGAAAAGCCAGTTCCTGACGCGTCACGCGGCTTTCGGCTTCGGCTCCGCTAATCCGGGCGTCGGCCAGGGCTTTCTGACTTCGGATCAAACCCGGCGCGGGAAGCCGCTGGCCGATTTGCAGCGACTGATCGACGTAGCGGCTGTTGTATTGCCCGGCAGTTACCATCAGGTCGGTTTTGCCAACGTCAGAAGCTGTGCCCCGCAACGCCTGTTGATAATCGACGTTGAGGGTCGAAACCCTTACCTGTGGATTGTTCTGAAACGTTTGTTTCAGCGCCTGTTCCAGCGAAAGTGGCGTCGGTAGAGCGGTTGTCTGCGCCTTACTTTCCGGCGAAACGAGGCCGAATCCGAGCGTCAGCAAACCGATGAAAGGCCACCAACTGGCTGCAACGGTTTTGGGTTGGGGCATCAGCGATTGATCCCGTTTTCCAAACCGCTGTTCAATGAGCAGATACAAAACCGGTAATACCAGCAGCGTCAGCAGCGTTGCCGTTAGCAGGCCGCCAATGACGACGGTTGCGAGCGGTTTTTGCACCTCGGCCCCGGCGGTATTGGATAACGCCATCGGTAAAAAACCGAGCGATGCTACTGTTGCCGTCATCAGGACGGGGCGCAGCCGGATGCGGGTTCCCCGAAAAATCGCCTGTTTAAGATCGGTAATGCCGTTTCGGCGCTGGTCGTTGAATTCGGCCAGCAGCACAATACCGTTCAAAACCGCCACGCCGAACAATGCAATGAACCCGACAGCCGCCGAAATGCTGAACGGCATGTCGCGCACCCACAAGGCCAGAATCCCGCCAATGGCCGCCAGCGGAATGGCCGAAAAGATCAGTAATGCCTGTCGCAAGGAATGAAAGGTTAAAAAAAGTAAAAGAAAAATCAGGCTCAAGGCCACCGGAACCGCCACTTGCAGCCGGTTTCGGGCGTCGATCAGGTTCTCGAACTGGCCGCCGTAGGTCACGTAATAACCGGTTGGAAACGGTACCTGCTGCCCGATTTTCTGCTGCAATTCGGTCACAATCCCCTCCACATCACGCCCGCGAACGTTGAAACCGATGGTAAGCCGCCGTTTGGCGTCTTCGCGCTGAATCTGGTTGGGGCCGGGAATCAGTTCGATGGTGGCGACTTCCGAGAGCGGAATGGCCGGGCCGTCGGTGCCGGAAATGGTCAATGCCTGGACGTCGTTGATGCTCTGCCGGTTTTCGCCCGCCAGCCGCACCACCAGATCGAACCGCCGTTCGCCCTCGTAGACCAAGCCTGCGCTTTCGCCGGCAAAGGCCGTGCTGATCGTGCTGTTGACATCGTCTACGGATAACCCGTAGCGGGCGAGGGCTTCGCGATCCAGTTTGACGACGATCTGGGGCAGTCCTTCCACCTGTTCGATATACAAATCCGTGGCTCCTTTGATGCCCGTGATCAAACCGCTCACGCGTTTGGCCAGGCGGGTGAGTTCATCCAGGTCTTCGCCAAAAATCTTGACGGCCACATCCTGCCGCGCTCCCGAAATCAACTCATTGAAGCGCATCTGAATGGGTTGCTGAAAACCGAAGGTGACGCCCGGAATGGCTTCCAGCGCTTCCGTCATTTTTTCCGCCAGTTCTTCACGGCTTGACGCCGAAGTCCATTCCGAACGGGGTTTCAGGATAACCATCAGGTCGGCGGCTTCAATGGGCATGGGGTCCGTTGGAATTTCGCCCGCGCCAATTTTGCTGATGACTTCCTTTACTTCCGGAAATTTTTGCAGCAACACCCGCTCAGCCTGGGTGGTTTTGTCCACCGTCTGGCTCAGAGACGAACCGGTCAGAACACGGGTTTCAACGGCAAAATCGCCTTCGTCCAGGGTTGGAATAAATTCACCACCCAGCGTGGTGAACAGCCAGCCCGCACCCGCCAGCAGCAAAACCGCTATGCTCAGCACCAACGCCTTTCGTCGCATAACCGCTTGAATAATGGGTTCGTACAGCCGCTGAAAAACGTCCATCATCCGGTCGGAAATGGTGCGTTTGGTGGAAACGGTTTTGCTCAGAATCAGGGCCGACATCATGGGTACATACGTCAGCGAGAGGATAAACGCCCCGGCAATGGCGAAGCCGACGACCTGCGCCATCGGGCCGAACATCTTGCCTTCGATGCCTGACAACGCCAGAATCGGTAAATAGACAATCAGGATGATGAGTTCGCCGAAAGCGGCCGCCGTGCGAATCCGGCTGGCGGACTGGTAGATTTCCTCGTCCATTTGCGCCTGAGTCAGCCGGGCCAGTTTTCGTGCGCCCAAATGGTGCAAGGTGGCTTCGACAATGATGACGGCACCGTCGACAATCAGGCCGAAGTCAATGGCACCCAGGCTCATCAAATTGCCGGATACGCCGAAAACCTGCATCATGCCCACCGCAAACAGCATGGAAAGCGGAATGACCGAAGCCACGACCAGCCCGGCCCGCCAGTTGCCCAGAAACAAAATCAGCACAAAAATGACAATGAGTGCCCCTTCGATCAGGTTGCGGGTGACGGTGTTGATGGCCCGGCCTACCAGTTCGCTCCGATCCAGAAATGCGTGAATGTCAACGCCTTCGGGCAAGGTTTTGCGAATCTGATCCATGCGGTTTTTGACCCGACCAATGACCTCGTTGGCGTTTTCGCCTTTCAACATCAGCACCAGTGCGCCCACGGCTTCACCCTGTCCGTTGCGCGTCAGTGCGCCATACCGCAGCGCTGAACCGTACTTTACCTGCGCCACATCGCGGATCAGCACCGGCGTACCGTTTTTGGTCCGGCGAATAACGATGCGGCCAATGTCGGCCAGATTGCCCACCAGTCCTTCGGAACGGATGAAATAGGCGTTGGGTTTTTTGTCGATGTAGGCTCCACCGGTATTCTGGTTATTGCGGGATAGGGCGGTGAATAAGTCATTGATGCTGAGTCCGTAGGAGCGAAGCCGGTCGGGGTCGATCGCAATTTCGTACTGCTTGAGCAACCCGCCGAAACTGCTGACGTCGGCCACACCGGGTGTTCCCAGCAACTGCCGCCGAACGACCCAGTCCTGAAGGGAGCGGAGTTCCGTCGGGGCGTATTTCTGCGTATAACCCGGTTTGGCATAGATGACGTACTGGTAAATTTCGCCTAAACCGGTGGTAACCGGGGCCATTTCGGGTTCACCGGTTCCCGCCGGAATCTGGCTTCGCGCGCTGGAAAGCCGCTCGCTGATTTGCTGTCGCGCCCAGTAGAGGTCGGTTGATTCCTGAAAAACAATCGTGACAACCGACAGCCCAAAGCGGGAAAATGACCGGATTTCGTCGATTTCGGGAATGGTCGCCATCGTTTGTTCGATGGGAAAAGTGATGAGCCGCTCCACTTCCTGGGCCGCCAGCGCGGGTGAACGGGTGATGACCTGTACCTGGTTGTTGGTAATGTCGGGAACGGCGTCGATGGGCAAATGGGTGAGCGAATACCCGCCCCACACCACCAGCGCCAGCGTCAACAGGCCGATAATGAGTTTGTTATGAATTGAAAAACGGATGATGGAATCCAGCATACCGGTACGGCTTTAAGATAAAAAAGGAGTGAAATCGCCGATTAAGGGCGAGAGATGCAACCCGGTTGCACAGAACCGATGGGGCGCAGGTATCTTGTATTAGCCGATTTGGGGTGGTTGCCAGCAGGAAACCGGGGGAGCGGGCAAGCGGGATTGGAGGGGAGCGTACTGAACGGAAGAAAAAGAAAAAGCCGCGAAGGTGAAGGTAAAAACCGGCATCGGTTCCAGCACCGTACCGCAGCAGGCACAGCCGCAGAAAGGCGAACACAAATCCGCGCCCGCCGGGTCACCGTCGTGTTGGTGGTCGTCACTGGCGACAGTCGCCGTGCTCTGTTGATTATCGCGCACGCCCAGGCAGCCGTCGGCGCAGGGCCAGGCAGACAACACCAGCAGGTGGACGCTCATCAACAAACAAACCAGTGATTTCATCCGGCAAAGCTATGGGATAAAAGGATGCAACAGGTAGTCAAAAAGCGGTTTTGTGACTAAAACCGCTAAAATAGAACGATTTACCACGGCCAAACCAAGCCTGAAAGGCTTTCATCACTAGCCCCGGGTATCGCCCGGGATGGGGTTGGTGGACGGGATGGTTTTGGTGGACGCCATCCGGTTCATCAATCCCCGCCACCCCGTTGCGTTCGCCAAACCCCATCGCGTTCGCCAAACCCCATCGCGTTCGCCAAACCCCCATTGCGTTCGCCAAACCCCCATTGCGTTCGCCAATCCCCATTGTGTTCGCCGATCCCCATTGCGTTCGCCAAACCCCATTGTGTTCGCCGATCCCCATTGCGTTCGGCCAACCCGTTGCGTTCGGCCAACCCCATTCCCGTCCCGTCCATCAACCCCCGGGCGATACCCGGGGCTAGTGATGAAAGCCTTTCAGGTTTTTTGGTGAACGGATCTTTTTTGTACTATCCGTACAATCTATACGAACTCTTTCAGAATTGACTAAATCTAAGAACTTAATCTTGCTGATTTCTATTTTACGGTCAGGAAAGCTTGCGTTAAGTGCTGAAAATAAAGGTATTTTTGCGCTTTCTACTTATTAAGAGTAATCTGAATACAACCTGAAATTTGAATTTTTTCAATAATGAATTTTACCGTTTCTCATCTTCTTTCACCACGGGTTTCCACACGTACCATTCATCGTGGGGCTGTCGGGGCATTGTTTTTTCTACAGGGGCTGTCTTTTGCGAGTTGGGCGTCCCGGATTCCGAGCATTCAACAGACGCTGGGTTTGTCGGATGCGGAACTGGGTGGGGTGTTGCTGGCTCTTCCGGCGGGTCTGATGCTTTCGTTGCCGATTGCGGGCTGGCTGACGACTAAAATCGGGAGTCGCAAAGTGGCCACCTTAGCCGTTGGTCTCTACGCGCTCACGTTGCTAAGTCTGGGATTTGCGCAAACGACGCTGCAACTGATGGCCTGCCTGTTCGTCTTTGGTCTGGTCGGTAACATGGCCAACATTGCAATCAATACGCAGGCGGTGGGCGTTGAAGCCCTGTATAAACGGCCGATCATGGCTTCGTTTCACGGGCTGTGGAGTCTGGCGGGTTTCGCAGGGGCCATGTTGGGGGCGGTTATGATTGGCGCGGGCATCGTTCCCTACCAGCATTTTGCGGCTGTCCTGTTCTTCGCCCTGGCGGCTCTGGCCGTCGCTTCCCGGTATATTTTGCCCGAAGACGCCAACACGAATTCCGATCAACCCATTTTTGCCAAACCCGACAAAGCCCTGTTGATTCTGGGCATTATTGCCTTCTGTGCGATGATTTGTGAAGGCGCGATGTTTGACTGGAGCGGTATTTATTTCAAGAAAGTCATTCTGGCCGATAAAGCGATGGTGGGCGCGGGGTATACCGCTTTCATGAGCACGATGGCACTCGGGCGGTTCATCGCCGACTGGTTTGCCACGCGTTACGGATTAAAACGCACGCTGCAATTGAGTGGCGTTCTGATTGCTTCCGGCTTGCTGACCGCTGTTTCGTTTCCGTATCTGGGTACGGCCATTGTCGGCTTTTTCCTGGTTGGATTCGGGGTTTCGTCGGTGGTGCCGTTGGTGTATAGTGCGGCCGGAAAGTCCACGGTTCTGTCGCCGGGTGTAGCCCTGGCCGCCGTTTCGACCATCGGTTTTCTGGGCTTTCTGATCGGCCCTCCGCTAATCGGTTTCGTCGCCGGAGCCACCAGCCTGCGGATTTCCTTTGTCATCATTGCTGGAATGGGCCTGTGTGTCGCCCTGATGGCGGGCAAGGTGAAGACGGCGGAGTAAGGGTTAGAAACACGAATGAAGGCGTTATACCCCGGAGGGGTTTTCTGTTAATAGAGGATAGGTAAAAACGATGAAGCCCCGGAGGGGCGTCCTAAGATCAGCCAGGCCGCCCCTCCGGGGCTTTGATGCTTCTATGAATCCGGGAACTATTGACAGAAAGCTCCTCTGGAGCTACATTTGCGGTCAATTACTTCGTTAGTTCCAGCAATTTCTCCGGTTCGTCGGTCGTGATAAAGTCGGCTTTGCGTTCCAGCAGCCAGTTCATCATGTCGGGGTCGTTAACGGTCCAGACGTTGACGGTCAATTTCTTTTGGTGGGCTTCCTGAATCCAGTTTTCGTTTTTCTTCATGATGGCCTGGTTGTAATCCAGCCCGTATAAACCGTCCTGAGCCAGCAGGTCGGGGGCTTTGTCACCCATCAGGTAAGCCACGTTGGCCGACGGGTCCAGTTCTTTCACCTTTTTGCAGACGTCGTAATCGAAACTGATGTAGTCGACCCGTTTCCGGCCTTTCTGCGCTTTCACGGCCTGGACGCACCGGGTCGCCAGCGCCAACGAATGCTCTTTGCTCACCTTCGACGCCTTGATTTCCAGAATCAACCGGGTTTTCTTCTGTTTCAAACCGGCTTTTAAGTAGCTTTCCAGCGTCGGCAGCGATTCGCCATTGCTGAGTTTGAGGGCGTTAATGTCAGCAGCCGGAGCGGTTTCAAGGTTGACGCCCTGCAAGGTATGATCGTGATTGACCACCAGGGCCGAATCGGCGGTCATGTGAACGTCGAACTCACTGCCGTAGCAGCCCAGTTTGATGGCCTGTTGCAGCGACGCAATCGAATTTTGGGGGGCACCCGTGTTTTTCCAGGCGCCCCGGTGGGCAATGACTTTGGTTTGTGCCATGCTCTGAACCGCGAAACTGGTGAAGAGGGTGATAATGGCGACGAAATTGAAACAAGCGGTTTTCATACGGTTTAGCGGATTAACTGCGCAAATGTAACAGAGAACCCCGCATCGAATGGGCTATTCGCTAAAAATCAGACGTCTTTCATCAAAAGATAACAATGAGATAATCAGTTAAAGCGTACCTTGAATCATTGTTCACCCTTACCCTCATAGATATGTACGCGCGCGTTATCCAGGTACTATTAAAGCCCAATACCATTAGTGAGGCTACTGCTTATTTCCGTGATTCAGTAGGCCCGGCACTCAAAGAACTAGACGGTTTCAAAAATAGCCGGTTTCTGACAAATCCGGAAACCAACCAATGCCTGATGGTGACGCTCTGGGAATCGGAAGCGGCCCGGAAAAATGCCGAAACCAATGGGTTCCTCCAGGGTGTTTTGAAAAAGATGGGAGATTATTTTGCCGGATCGCCGACGATCGATTACTACGAAGTGGGCATTCAGGTAGTATAGACAAGAGTATTGTATCGCGGAGTTGAGCGGAGAAAAGCGGAGTTAAGCGAAGAAAAAAAACTCTGCTTAACTCTGCTTTTCTCCGCTCAACTCCGCGATACAACGCAAACTTTCTCACTTCGCCAGTTCTTTCACCAGCACATCCAGTAGCTTATCTTTCTTTAAATCAAGGGTATATTCCCAGAACATGGCTCCGGCCAGCCCTTTGGATTTGACATAATCAATTTTGTGTTTCATCGATTCCTTGTCGGCATACGAAATGAACGTACGGCTTTCCGGATTCCATAAATACGGCGCTTTGGCTTTGTCGTCCCAATACCGCGTATACCCGTTTTTGTTGACGTAATTAGCCACCAGATCATCATAATTCGGGCTCATGTGTTTGCCCGCCGAGGGTTGAAACAAACCCTGGTTGACCGGATTGACCGCCGTCCAGCCCCGTCCGTAAAAAGGCAGACCGAGCACAATTTTGCGGGCCGGAACCCCGGCTTTGATATGACCGTTGACGGCGTCGTCGGAACTGTTGCGCGAACGGTCGCTCAGGGCCGATTGGTACAGCGGGCTGTGGTGACCGGTTTTCTTATCATTCCCGTGATATAAATCGTAGGTCATGATGTTGACATAGTCGAGATATTTCTGCGCATTCCCCAGTTCGGTATGGTTCACAAAAGCCGTGTCGCCCCCGGTGGCAGCCGTCAGCAGGTAGTGGCGGGATGCGGGTCGGTTGTCTTTTTTGCCCTGCGCATCCAACTGTTCGCGCAACTCTTTCAGCAACAGCGTGAAATTCTGTTTGTCTACGGGCCGGAAGATGTTGTTTTCGCCAATCTGATCCGGATATTCCCAGTCGATATCGACGCCATCGAGCCGGTGTTTTTTCATGAAGGAAACCGCACTTTTTGCAAATTTCTTCCGGGCCGCATCCGTTAGCGAGGCATCAGAAAAATACCGGCAACCGCCCCAGCCGCCAATGGAAATCAGGATTTGCAGGTCTTTATTGACCACTTTCAGGGTGTTGAGCGTCGCCAGATTGACCGAATCTTTCGCCTTGATCGGGGCCAGTTCGCCGTTCTGGGCCGGTACGGCAAAGGCATAATTGATGTGCGTCAGTTTCTGGGGTTCGATGTCGTTTTTGGTCCAGCCCCCCCCGCCGACGTAGCCGATCAGAACGTATTTTTTGGGTTTGGATTGTCCCCAAACCGGTTGTCCAACGAGGACGAATTGGTAAAGAAGAACCAGAAAAAGAAGTGTCAGAATACCGTGCGGTCGTTTCATCATCAGGTTGGTCAATGCGTTTGGTAGAGAAGCTGTAAAATTAACACCAACGGCGAGATGAACAACGTTTGCCGGGCTGAGCAACGATTACGACTCTAATTCTTTGAGCAGACGAAGCCCCTCTGGCCAGTTTCCATAACCCGAATGGACATTGATATGGCCCGCTGCGCCAATATTGACCAGTTGACTGCCCCAGGCCTGAGCAAACAAGTGGCTCGTTCCAGTGAGACGTAGAAATCGTCGCTGCTGGCGACGACAATGGAAGGAAAGGGGAGTTTGGAAAGCGGAACGGGCGCGAAACCGGTCGTTCCCGGTGGATACGAGTCGGCCTCTGTGTCGCTGGGAGAAATCAGTAAAGCCCCTTTGATGGATCGCTGAAAGGCCTGTGCCCAATAGGCGATGGTGACGCAGGCCAAACTGTGACCGACGAGCAGGACATTGGCGGGATCTTCAGCTACTACGGCCTGGTCGATCTGTCGAACCCAGTCTGCACAAACCGGGGTTTCCCAATCGTTCTGCTGAACCCGTTTAAAAGCAGGATACTGCTTTTCCCAGAGACTTTGCCAATGGTTTTCACCCGAGTTGCCTAAACCGGGGAGAATGAGGACGTTGGATGAAAAATTCATAGCGTGATGTTACGGAGGGTTTTAACCTGCTAAATCCAATTTCCGCCAACTAGTTCCCAAAATGAACCAATCCTTTGTCTTTTCACAGAAAAGGGTCGGTTTTAGGGAGATGCCGATGATTCCACCCGCCTGAACACAAATTTGCTGCCCTTTCTAGCCTGCCTGATGAGAGAAATTCGTTCCGTTTTATGGTTGAAATGAAAAGACCATACGCACGGTTTTATAAACCAGTAGACCGCAAATGAGTTTATAAACCACGGATATACGTCAACGTCATGAAAATACTGCTTTTTGTATTGCCTTTGTTGCTGCCAGGCTTGCCAGCACAGGCACAAACCAAATCCACTCCACCCGTCGTTGTCACGGCCATTGAAGGCGTTACCGGCAAGCAATTTCAGCCCGATACGGTTTTTGCGGCTTTGTCGGAAGAGGACGTAAAGTTGCTGGCGAAAGAGCCGGTGGCGAATTGGGGATTGCCGCAGGCGGCCGACAACAATATGTCTTACTACAATCTGGTGATCGGTACCCGGTCCTATCAGCTCGTTATTCTGAAAGCGCCAAAAGCCGTATTCCCAACGGCCACGCTGCTGCGTTTCAACGACCCCAAATCAAAACCGGAACCCATTGCGCGGGGAAGTCTCAAGCCGAAGGAGGAAAAACCAAAATGAGACAAAAAGAAAGCCAGACGACCGAAGTCACCTGGCTTTTTTGTTTCACCCGATCGTAAGGATAATTCACGTTTCCGTCACTATCCTCACTACGAGCGAAATACAATTACATAACGCGGTTCAACGTAAATTGTTGTTCGTTGTGAAAAATAAGCGACAAATTTTTCAGTTTTTTCAGCACAACCGATACCTTGAAAGGGACATTGGATCACTTCTTAATAGGAAGATTGAGTATACATAAAGTTACTTTTTCCAAAAAATGGTACTATTGCATTTTCTAAACCTGTAGTACCCATTCATGGATTTATTTTTTGAATACGATATCGAACGGCTCCGTCGCTACGCTGGTGTTGTCGAAAATACCGGTAAAATCACCATCGAATCGTATCCTGCTCATTTGCTGCTTTCCTTTACGGATGTTGGCTATTTCAATTATTGCGTATGCCACAAACCGGCGGAGATCGTCGATGTTGTCAGACAGGCCAATGCGTTTTATGCTTCCCGGTCCATTCATCATCACAAACTTCTGCTCGACGAAGCCCGTAGTGACGAGGGGCAGTACCAGTTTTTGTTGGACAACGGGTATCGCCTGAAAGAACGGCTTATGGCCGTTGAGGACCCGACGCTTCAGCACCGTCCGCAGCCGATTCCGGAAAATTTTCACCTTGAACGGGTTCAGGTGGACACGCTGCATGATTTTACCGAAGATTATCTGGCGGCTTTTGAGTCGGAACAGAAAAATACGGCACCTGTGATCACTAATTTCAGGCAATTGCTGGACAATGAAAACATTGCCTTATTTCGAGTCAAAGATCAGGTTGAGCCAGTAGGAATTGCGGTTTTATACGAAATGGATAACGTTTTTTTTCTGGCGGGAGGTGCCATCCTGCCCGCTTTCCGCAACCGGGGGTATCATGCGACCGCGCTGGTGACGCGTCTCAACTGGGCCAATGCCCAAAATGCCCGGCGCATTATTTCGTGGGCCTACGACGGTGGCGCAAGTTACCGAAACATGTTAAAAGTGGGGTTAGTGCCTTATAAATGTTACCGCGTGTATGAACGATGAATTTCGGCTTCGGTGGACGGAAATCGCTCAACGTTATTCCACCAAAGCCGCTTTTTGCGAGGGAAACCGCACCATAACCTATGAAATGCTGTTCCATCGGACCCATCAGTATGCTGATGCGCTGCTGGCCCGGAATTTCAGACAGCAGTGCATTCCCGTTCTGCTCGACGACCCGCTGGAGCATGTTGCTGCTTTGATTGGCATTCTGTTGTCCGGAAATTATTATTATTCGATGCATCCGCAATCGGTCGAATCCCTGGGCGACGTCGTGCAGTCGCGGGGCTGCCCCGGTCTGATCAGTCGGTTGCCGCTGGTGATTCCGACTCATCCGGGCTTGCCTACGCTCCTTCCCGAAACGCTGCCAACGGCGCGTTCTGCCACACCGACATATCCGATTGTCTCGCCGGAAATGCCTTTCTGCCTTTTCATGACCTCGGGCAGCACCGGCCAGCCGAAGCAGGTGATCCATTCACATGCGAGTGTTTTGGCCGATACATTCCGGCAAATAACCGACAACGAAATTACGGCTGCCGACCGGATCGACCTGCTGTTTTCGCTCGAATTCAGTGCCTCACTGGCCTGCATTTTTCCGGCTCTGCTGACGGGCGCTACGCTGGTGTTCTACGATCTGAAAAAAGAAGGGGTGTTGTCGTTGCCGGTTTTCTGGCAGCGGCAGGAAATCACGTTCAGCAGCTTGTCGGTCAGCACGTTTCGGCTGTTGCTAAAAACCGCTACGGATTTTAAGACTTTATCCGGCCTGCGAATGCTTTCCATCGGTGCCGAACCCATCCAGCCCTCCGATATTACAGGCTTCCAGAAACGTTTTTCGGCCTCTACAACGCTGCAAGTGGCCTATGCGACAACTGAAACCCGGACGATTTCGGACTACAAATTGCAAACCGACACGCCGGTAACGGATCAACTTTTTTCGGTGGGTAAACCGGTGTCCGGACGAACGGTTTGGATTCGGTCCGAAACGGGTGCGCCGTTACCTCATAATCAGGTGGGTGAAATTATCGTTCAGGCGTCGTTTATTCCCTCGGATTATCCGAATAATCTGGCCGCTTCGCAACGGGCCTACCAACGCCTGCCCGACGACATGATCGCGTATGCGACCGGCGATCTGGGCTTTTTAGACGCTGATGGGTATTTGTTCTGGTGCGGCCGAACGGATTTCGTAGTCAAGATTAACGGACAAAAAGTAAACCTGATTCAAATTGAGCAGGAATTGAAAAGCGTGAAGGGCGTAAAAAATGCTGCGGTTCTTTACGATACCTCCCACGAAAACCGGTACTTTCTGAAAGCGTTTCTGTGTACCGAACCTGATTTTGATTTGGCCGGTTTGCGGCAATCCCTGGCGCAGCGGTTGCCGGTCGTTATGCTGCCTGATCGTTATCTGTTGCTCGAGACACTGCCGCAGACCAAAACGGGCAAAATTGACCGGCTTCGTTTAACCATGCTACCAGAGCCGGAGGTTGTTTTGTCTGATTATCCGCTGGCCCATGAAGCCGATGCCTGGGATTTTGTTCCGTTGATCAAGTCTGTTTGGCAAAAAAAACTGGGGTTGACAACGGCTTTGTCGGACTATGATGACTTTTTTCAGGACCTCGGTGGCGATTCGCTGATGGCGGAGAGCTGTTTGGCCGAATTGGAAAACCGGATCGAAAAAACCGTGCCGGTTCAGGCGGTTTTTTCGTATACAACGCCCAAGGCGTTGGCGCATTACCTCATGGCTTATACCCGGCATCAGGTTCAGTGCATTCCGTTGAACAAACCCGAACGAAATCGGAAACACGTCTATTTCATCCCGCCATTGCCGGGCGATCGGCGAATGTATCGCAGGATTGAAAGCCAACTGAATCAGCATTGTAACCTCTATTACGTTCATTACGAGCCGTATACAGCGGAAAGAAAGCTGATTCCGCTGGCTGATCTGGTCGGGCAGATAGCCCGGGCGATCGACAAACCGGCGGATAGTCTGCTCATTGGTTTTTCGTTTGGGGGATTGGTGGCCTATCAGGTGGCTTTGGCGCTGGAGCAAAGGCAGCAACCGCCCCTGAACCGGCTTATTTTACTGGATACGCCCCTTTACCGGCGAATCACGTTTCGGGAGTCCTTGCGGAAAGATGTCCACCGGATCGGGCGCAAGGTTGTTGCGGGTTTTAAAACGGAGCGGTCGGTTGACTGGAACGCCAGTTGGCAGCGGGCCATTGCGCGGTATCGCAACCGGTTAACGAGTCGGACGACCCGTGCGGATGGAGGGACTCAGGCCGTCAGTTGGCAGGAACCGAGTTTCGCAGCGGTCGACCAATACGCGCGGCAGGCCGAGGTGAAAATTCCGGTTGCCTGCCCCATTGTGCTCTTTCGGGCGAGTGATTCGTCCGCTTTTCAGTACGAAATCCGCCCCGATTTTCGCTGGCAGTTGTTTGCTAAAACCGGTTTTGAAGAACACTGGCTGGAAGCCAACCACGATCAGGTTTTGAATTCGGTCCATAGCTACCGGATCGGAACCATCGTGTCTGGCTTTTTACACGCCTAAAGGCTCGAATCAGGATGCAACAGCACCGGCCGCCCGGCCCTGCTCAGCGGTTTCGGGGGTCTGCTGGTATTTTTTGGCAAGGATTCCGTACGAATCGGAGCGCATGGCGATCAATGTAACGAGCAGACCAACGACGCCGGTCACGGTAAACAACAGGGCCAGCCCCCGGGCACTTCCGGTGCCAAACCACGGCCCCAGTAAATCCACGCCCGCACCAGTGGTCATAAACGGAATGAAAATCAGTTGAGCAATCGGCCCGATGATGAAGGCGGTAATGGGCGAGGCCGCCTGCTCGACACTCTGGGCAAATCCGAAAACCCGGCCCTGCCGTTCGGGCGAAATCAATTTTTGAATGATGGTTTGTTCAGCCGCTTCCACCACCGGAATCAGGCAGAGGTAGATGAACATTCCAACGCCAAGCAGCACGATGGACGCCTGAATGGTGAAGAAAATGCAAACCGTCCACATGGCAAGGTTGGCCAGAAAAAGCGTTTGGAGCGGTTTGGCACCCAGCCCATTTCGGGCCACCACCATGCCGCCGACAATAAACCCCAGGCTCAACACGCCCCACAATGTACCCCAGACCTGCACCGAAACGAGCGACAGTCCGTAGGCATCCATCAGCGACATAAAAACGCCACCCAGGAAATTGTTGAAGGTGTTGAAAAAGATGAGCCCCAGTAAACCCGGAATCTGCTGAACGGACTTCAGCGTTCCCCGGATATCGAGGTGGTTGGTTTTCGTTTCAGCAACAACAAGTTCCTGTTCAGGAATGGCGAGGAACATTAGGTGAACGATGACCAGGGCCGTCAGCGCAATAGCCAGCGCCAGCATCCAGAACATGCCCAGAAAACCGATCACCAGGCCGCTGAAAAGCGACGCGACCAGAAACGACACGCCGTTGGCCGTGCCAACCAGCCCGTTGGCTTTGTCGCGCTGGTCTTCGTCGATCAGAATCGTCACCAGGGTGGAAATGGCAATGCTGCGAATGTTACCGGCGATGGCCCCCAGCAGCCCAAACAGGATGAATATCCACAGGATGGGACTTGCCGGGTTGGAAAACGTGGAGGACGGATACCAGCCGTAGAGCAGCAAATCCACCAGATAAAACCCCAGAGAACCGACGCTCGACAGCATCATGGCGGTTTTTTTGCGGTTATGATCGACCAGTGAACCCAGAAAAAAGCCGGAAACTGCGACGGTTCCCAGGTAAATACCGGCCATAATCGAGGTCGCGACCACCGATTTGGTTTCGAGGTACAGCCAGAACGTCAGCGCAAACCAGACGCAATTGTTGATGACGGAAGCGGTTAGCGTATTGGCGAGAAGGGCGTAAAATCGGTTCGTCATGAGTCTGTTGTTTCCTGGGGCAAACGGTCCGCTAGCCTAAAACCGCTCTTAGGGAATTCTGGTTTCCGGATTCGGAGAAAGTTGCAGTCGCCTGTTTTTTATGGTAAAAAACGTACGAAGCAGCCCCTAAAGCCACAAAAACCAGCATCGGCGCCCAGTCCATCGGTGTTTTCCCCGCGCTGTAAACGCAATAGGTGGCACCCAGTAAATCAAAAATCAGTCCGGCATACGCCCATTCCTTAATGCGGGGAAAACCGGGAACCAGAATGGCAATCACGCCCAGCAATTTCGCCCACCCCAGAAATGGAAGCAGGTAGGCGGGCAGACTGATCTGTTTAAACCCTTCGACGGCTTGCGGAATAACCAAAATATCGGGAATAGAAGAACCCAGCATAACAAATGCGAATAATCCGGTAAAAACCCAGTACAAAATCTTCGTCTTTTTCATGGCCATAGTGTTGTTTGTTTACAGGACAAATTTACCACCGGATCCAGATTCGGAGAGCGTGTAAAAACGGCAATCTACGGGGTGAATTGCGACAATTACGAGAAAGCCATACGGGTCAGGATGGCGGTAAAATAAGGCGCAAAACGGTTTCTCTTTCAACCCGACACCGGAAATTTTTCGCAAACGAATCGTTCAATGGCGGAATAAAAAAACTAAATTGGCGAACACCCGCTTGCTCACCGATGGCTTCCCAGAACGATTTAGAATTTACGTATTCCACAATTGACCAAATTTTTCGTCTCAGCGTGGGCCAGACCGGCGACTACAGTGGGGCGATGTATAATGGCAATTTTAAGCTGACGCTGGAGGAGGCTCAACGCCAGAAACACCGCTTCATTGCGGAAAGTCTGAACATTACCAAAGGCACGAAAGTGCTCGACATGGGCTGCGGCTGGGGGCCTTTCCTGACCTATATCAAGGGCCAGGGAGCGATTGGCCGGGGCGTAACGCTGTCGTCGGCGCAGGCTGCGGCCTGTGTGCAGAATGGGCTGACGGTGGAAGTGAAAGACTGCCGCCTGATTACGCCCGCCGACTATGGCACCTTCGACGCCGTCAGTTGCATTGGGGGTATGGAGCATTTCTGTTCGATCGAGCAGTACAAAGCCGGTCAGCAGGACGCGGTGTATGCTGATTTTTTCAAAAATCTCTACAACCTGCTTCCCGTGGGCGGGCGGTTTTACATGCAGACGATGGTTTTCAGCAAGAACATGCTGCCGCTCGAAGAAATCAGTCTGGATGCACCCAAAGACTCGGATTCCTATGCCCTTGCGTTGATGATTGCCCAGTTTCCGGGTTCTTGGCTGCCCTACGGCCCCGAGCAGGTGATCCGGAACGCGGCTCCTCATTTCAAGCTGATTTCGCAAAGCAGCGGGCGGCTCGACTACATCGAAACCATCGGTCAATGGCGGAAGCGGTTTCGGGCGTTTAACCTGAAAAAATACGCGCTGTATGCTTCCCTGCTGCCCCGGTTTCTAACCAACAAGGCCATGCGGGATCTAATTGCCGTTTTTCGGGTCAGCCCAAACCGGGTTTGCTTCGAACGCGAAACGATGGATCATTACCGGCTGGTGTTTGAAAAAGTGTAGTTGCTGATCAAGATTTGCAATCTTGATCCTTTCTGTAGCGGATTTGCAATCCGCTCCTGCCTGTATGATTAGAATACGAACCCTGGAGTCAATTGATTACAGATTATTCTTACCGCGGATTATAAATCCGCTACAGAAACGATCAAGATTGCAAATCTTGATCAGCAACTCCCAGTTTGCTTAAATCAGTTGTAATCATTTCACCGAAAACAGCTTCAGACAAACCGGGGCGGGCACTTTCACCTGCGTGCCGGTCGGCGTCAGTTTGCCGGTTTTCGAATCCAGTTTATACACTACGATATTGTCCGTATCCTGATTGGCAGCAAACACGTATTCGCCTTTGGGATCGACCAGAAAGTTGCGGGGCGTTTTGCCTTCGGTGGGCTGCTGGCCGATCAGCGTCACCTTGCCGTCGTTGGCAATTGACAGAATCGCCAGCGCATTATAGCCGCGGTTGGAGTGATAGAGAAACTTGCCTTTCGGGTCGGTGTGGATATCGGCGCTGGTGTTTTTGTCGGTAAAATCGTCCGGAAGCGTTTTCACGTTGTCCTGAATCAGGGTCAGCGCACCGGTTTTGCTGTCGAGCGCGAAGGTGGCCACGCTGGAAGTCAGTTCTTCCACCAGATAGAGGTATTTTCCGTTGGGGTGGATCGTGATGTGACGCGGTCCGGAACCCGCCGAAACCGTCGCGTAGGGTGTTGCGGCCGGTTTTACTTTGCCGGTTGCCTTGTCAAATTCGTAAATATAGACCTTGTCGGTGCCGAGATCACAGACGTACACAAAGCGGTTGTTGGGCGAAACCGTGGCCGAGTGAATGTGCGGTTTTTCCTGCCGCTGGGCGTTGGGGCCTTTGCCTTCATAGCTTAGCGTGTCGGTCGCGGGGGCCAGGGTGCCGTCGTTCTGGATGGGCAAAACCGTGAACGTGCCTCCGCCGTAGTTCGACACAAACGCCAGCTTGCCGGTTTGGTCGATGGCAATGTGGCAGGGGCCGCGGCCGTGCGACGACTGCTGGTTCATCATCGTCAGCTTGCCGGTTTTGGGCTCGATGGTGTAGGAACTGACGCCCCCGGAATTGGGAGCCGCTTCGTTGACCGAATAGAGGAATTTGCCGGTTGGATGAATGGCCAGAAAAGAAGGGCTTTTGGCGTTCGAAACCGTCTGGAGTTGTTTCAGCGAGCCGTTGGCCCGGTCAAATTCCAGGACATAAATGCCTTCACTGCCCCGGGTCGAATACGTTCCGACGTAGAGGACTTCTTTGGGTGATTGCGCGTTGACCATCAGGCTAAAGAGCAGGGCGGTTACCGTGAATAATTTTTTCATTCGTCAGGGGGAATAATCAGATCGCAAAGCTAACAAAAAGGACAAGCCGTTGACGGGCCTGTCCTTCTTCTTTCTTTTCAGAATGCGTCGCCGGGCTTATTGCTTGCCAAATTCGGCGTTAGCGCGAATGGTAATTTCATCGCTCACCACCGCCACCGGCGTACCGGTTCCGATGCCGAAATCCGAGCGTTTCAGTTCACCGGCAATCTTGAATCCGGCAATTTCTTTTTTGTTCATCGGATGCGGAATGGGGCCATTGAGCGTAACGTCCAGCGTAACGGGTTTGGTCACACCATGCATGGTCAGATCGCCGGTCACTTTGTATTTTTTTCCTTCTACTTTCTTGAAGGAATTGCTTTTAAAAGTCAGCGTGGGGTATTTGGCGGCATCGAAGTATTTCTCACTTTTTAAATCGGCGTCACGGCGGTCGTTGCCGGTATCGATGCTGTTTACGTCGGCCGTTAGTTCAACAACCGCATCCGTAAAATCGGGTTTCGAGGAGGTGATTTTGGCATCGAACGTCTTGAAATTTCCATCGACGTCCGAAACCAGGAGGTGAGTAACCGTAAAACCAACTTTGGCGTGTGCTTTGTCCACGGTCCAGGTTTGCGCAAAAGTGGCTACGGAAGCGAATAGAAAGGCGGTAAACAGGGTGACTTTTTTCATAGAATTTCAGGATTTGATTGAAAATGGATTGCTTTACGAGCAACTAGTATACGCAAAAATTCTTGTATAGACACATAATAAATCACTTTTTCCACAATTTACAGTATCTATCAAGGGTAAAAAGTGGAATCAGGGTTTGTCGGGAAGACGGTTTTTGGGGTTGCTCCGGAGCGCGGCCAGGTTTCGGCCCTCATGATGGCCATAAATCAGGTGTTTGGACTGGCCCACCACCTGAGAACCGTAGATGCCCCGGTGGCCGGAGACGAAATAAGCCACGATACAGGCCAGGGCCACATAGACACCACAGTCGGCTCCGAACAGTTCAACTGCCATCAGGGTGCAGGCCAGGGGCGTGTTGGCCGCCCCGGCAAAAACCGCCACGAACCCCATGCCAGCCAGCAAGCCGGTGGGCAGTGGAATAACGTACGAAAGCGCATTGCCCAGGGTAGCCCCGATAAAAAACAAGGGCGTTACTTCCCCGCCCTTGAAAGCCGCTCCCAGCGTGAGGGCCGTCAGCAGGATTTTGAGGGCGAAATCGTAGGGAGGAAGCGGACCCAAAAAGGCGTCCAGAATAGTCGGAATGCCCAGCCCGATGTATTTCGTTGTGCCGAGGGCCAACACGGCCAGCGCCACCAGCGCCCCGCCAAGCAGGGGCCGCAGCGGAGGATAGGCGACGTTGCGTTTGGAAAAACCGCTGATGGCGTGCGTCAGACCACTGAAAACCACCGAACAGGCTCCAAAAACCGCCCCGGCGACCATTGACCAGAGTACCGCCCCGGCCGACAGTTCCGGCACCACCGGAATGTGGTAGTGGGTATGCCCAACCTGCCACGCCCGGGTGGTGAGATCGGCAAAAATGGAAGCCGCAAAGGCAGTAAATAAAGCATCGTATTTCAATCGGCCGAGGAAGAACACTTCCAGCCCGAAAACCGCCCCGGCCAGCGGGGTTCCGAACACCGAGCCGAAACCGGCCGCGATGCCAGCCACGAGCAGCAGTCGCCGGTCGCGCGGACGCAGCCGCAGCAGGCGGGTGAACTGGTCGGCCAGCGAACCGCCGATCTGCAAGGCTGTTCCTTCGCGCCCCGCCGAGCCGCCGAACAGGTGCGTGGCGAGGGTGCCGATCAGCACGAAAGGCGCCATTTTCAGCGGAATGATTTGGGCCGGTCGGTGGATATTGTCGAGAAGCAGGTTATTCCCGGCTTCAACGTCCCGGCCCCAATAGTGATAAAGACAACCGATCAGAAAACCGCCGAGGGGAAGAAACGCAATGATCCAGCGGTGGTTTTCCCGCCAGTGCGTGACCCAATCGAGCGACACCAGAAATAGGGCCGATGCCGAGCCGACGCACAGGCCAACGATGACCGAGAGCAATAGCCATTTAACCAGAAAAAAAAGAATCGGTTGCTGCCAGAAAAGTGGCGTAAGCGAGCGAAAAAGACGAAAACGAGACGATGCCATCATAAAAATACCTATCAGGGATACAAAAAAGCTTTTGAACCTAATAGGCGCCATCATCCCCGGGCGGGGCGGTTTCAGCAGGAAGACACCATTTCCTGTACGATGGGGCAATAATACGCGGTTTTTTGAAAATACCCAAGCTGGGTCTGTCGCTGTTGGTTATCTGGGGGAAAAAAGTAACTTTTGTTCTCCAATCGGATTCACCCCGACTTCCTTTCATCAACCTAACCGAAATAGTTTTTCATGCAATTCAGGATTTGTGTGTTGTTTTTGCTGCTCAGCGGGGCTTCCTACGCTCAAAAACAACCTTTTACGGCGGCACAGTTATTTAAAAACGAAAAAACCAATACCCTGCAAACGTTGCCTGCCATCAGGGGCTGGGCCGACGATGCGCATTATCTGCTGACGAAGGGCGAGCAAACCTACTCAGTTGATGCCAAAACTGGGCAGGAAACCGCCTATACGCTGAAGGGAGGCTGGGCCATTTATCCGCCTACGAGTGCCATGGTGGCCGATGGCGTCCAAAACCTCACCGCTTCGGGCGATGGTAAGTGGCTAGTGTACACGCGTGACAGTAAAAACCTTTACCTGCGGGATTTGAAAACCGGGCAGGAAAAACAACTGACGACCGACGGTTCGGAGACGGTTTACAACGGCTACGCAGCCTGGCTGTATTGGGAAGAAGTGCTGGGCCGGTCCACGCAGCACAAGGCCTTCTGGTGGTCGCCGGATAGTAAATACCTGGCATTCATGCGGTTTGATGAGGGCAAGGTGCCGGTTTTTGCCATTGCCGGAGCTACTGGCCAACACGGGTATCTGGAAAACCAGCGGTATCCCAAACCGGGCGATCCGAACCCGCTGGTGAAAATGGGCGTGGTGGAAGTTGCCACCGGAAAAATTGTCTGGGCGGATTACGACGCCAACGCCGATCATTATTTCGGTACGCCGTTCTGGACCCCCGACTCGAAAGCGCTCTGGATGCAGTGGAAAAACCGGGGGCAGGACAACCTGAAACTGGTGGCCATTGATCCGGCAACGGGGAGCAAAACCGAACTGGTGAGCGAAACCCAGAAAACCTGGGTGGACTGGCTCACGACGGTTCATTTTCTGAGCGACGGCAAGCAGTTTATCCGGATGAGCGACGCGTCGGGCTGGATGCACCTTTACCTGCATACGATGGATGGAAAGTTGAAAAATCCGGTTACCAGCGGAGACTATACGGTGACGGGTGTTTCGCTCGTCGATGCGAAAAACGGTCTGGTGTATTTCACCGCCCGCAAGGAAAATTCGGCCCGGACGGATCTCTATAAAGTGAAACTCGACGGCAAGGGATTGCAGCGGCTGACGTTCGGAGAATTCAGCCACCAGGTGCAGGTGTCGCCCGGCGGCAGCCATTTCATCACGACTTATTCCAATCTCCAGACCCCGCCGAAAATGGCGCTGCTCGACAAAAACGGCAAGCTGATTCGGGAACTGGGCGATGCGAAAGGGGTTGATTTTGATAAGTTTACCGTCGCCAAAACCGAGCTGGTGCGTGTGCCGACGACGGACGGGTTTCAGCTTCCGATGACCATCAAATACCCCACGAATTTTGACCCCGGCAAACGCTACCCGGTTTTGATCAGCATCTACGGCGGCCCCAATGCCGGGTCGGTCTATGACCGCTGGAGCTACACCCCGGCTGCGCAATGGTACGCCCAGGACGGCTTGTTGCAGGTCGCCATCGACCACCGGGCTTCGGGGCATTTTGGCAAAACCGGGCAGAATTTTATGCACCGCAACCTGGGCAAATGGGAACTGGACGATTACAGCACGGCAGTGAAGTGGCTGGTTGACAAAGGATTGGTGGACTCTAAAAAAGTGGCGATTACGGGCGGGAGCTACGGCGGTTATGTGACGGCGCTGGCCCTGACGCGGGGTGCCGACGTTTTTACACACGGAATTGCCAACTTCGGGGTGATGGACTGGCAGTTGTACGACACCGAATACACGGAACGGTTCATGGACACCCCCGCCGAAAACCCCGAAGGCTACAAAGTAAGCTCCGTGCTGCACTATGCCGACCGGCTGAAAGGAACGCTGCGGATCGTTCACGGCACGATGGACGACAACGTTCACATGCAGAATTCCGTCCAGTTGGTCGATCAACTGGAGACGCTCAACAAGCATTTTGAATTCATGATTTATCCCGGTGCGCGGCACGGTTTTGGCACAACCAGTAAAGCCAAACACGCCCAGGCCGAAACCGCCCGGTTCATTTACCGGTATTTGCTGGAAAAACCGTTTCCGGCGGAGGTGTGGGAGTGAAACTCTATGGGAATACCGGGAAAAAGCAAACCGGCATCAATCGAATAGCAAGTATATTTTGGCGGGATTTTCTTTAGAAAAAGGGATAAATTGACCGATACCAGCGCACGGTTTTGGTATCGGAAGAAATGTTCCCGAAGCCTCAAGTCCTTATTTACGTTACAATATGTTTTTAGAAAAAATCAAATCCGGCGAATCAGGTGTGCTGCTGTATGGCATTACACCCCCCAAAGTCGGTACTGCTCCTGATCGAATAGCCGAAATTGCCCAAAAAACAATCGACCGACTCTCTGTTCTGGATATTGATGCACTGGTGGTTTATGATGTACAGGACGAGTCGGCGCGGACAAATGAAGAAAGGCCCTTTCCCTTTATCAATGCGCTGGACCCGCTGGTTTTTGCCGCCAATTATCTGAGCATTTTATGCATCCCCAAAATCGTCTATCGGCCAGCCGGTAAATTTTCTGCCGATGAGTTGTCCGACTGGCTGGAAGAGCTGCACAAACAACAGTTCTATCCCGTTTTTGTCGGTATTCCGGCCCCGGATTTTCCGGTAAAAACGAGCCTGCCGGAAGCCTACCAACTCTGGAGCAAGCACCGGGACACGTCCGTTATGGGCGCTGTTACCATCCCGGAAAGGCATCACGTGCTGAAAGATGAAGAAGTCAGGGTGCTGGATAAAATGAACCACGGGGTTTCTTACTTTATTTCCCAATGTGTCTTCAATCTGGACTATGCCCGGCAGGTGATCGAAGATCTGGCCATTAGCTGTCAACGGCAAGGGATCACCCCACCGACGCTCATTTTTACGATTACCGCCTGCGGATCGGCCAAAACCCTGCATTTTATGGAGTGGCTGGGCATCCACATACCGGACGACGTGAAAGCCGAACTGAAAGCATCGGACGACATGCTGGAAAAATCGGTACGGATTTGCCTCGACATTGCCTCGGCACTGACCACCATCTGTCTGGAAAACGGCATCCCGTTTGGTTTCAATATCGAAAGTGTTGCCATTCGCAAAGCAGAGATCGAGGCTTCGATTGATCTGGTGAATAAAATAAGTCAGATGCTGAAGGAGAAAGGCGTGCGAAAGTCTTCTTTAGCGGTTTCCTAACCCCTAATCGTAATGATCAAAAAATTGCTGCTGAGCGGCTTTTGTAGCCTTTCGGCCCTACTTTCCCTGGCTCAGACTGAAATGCCGTTGTATTCCGGCCCGGTGCCAAATGCGAAACCGTCGGACGTCAAAGAAGTCAAACGACCTGACCAGGTGGTGAGCCAGGTCATTCAGCCTACGCTGACGGTTTATCAACCGCCAAAGGGCCAGGCCAACGGAACGGCGGTGATCATCTGTCCGGGCGGGGGCTACGGCGTGCTGGTAATGAAACGCGAGGGCTACGACGTGGCCGAAGCCTTCAACAAAATGGGCGTAACGGCTTTCGTGCTGAAATACCGCCTGCCCAACGAAAAAACCATGATCGACCCGTCCGTCGGGCCGTTGCAGGACGCGCAGCAGGCCCTCAAAACCGTCCGTCAACGGGCTGCGGAATGGGGTGTTGATCCGAAAAAAATTGGCATCATGGGTTTCTCGGCGGGTGGCCACCTGGCAGCTACCGCCGGAACGCACTTTAACCAGAAGGTGATCGACAACCCGGAAGCGGTCAGTGTTCGTCCGGATTTCATGATTCTGGTGTATCCTGTTATCTCCTTTACGGATCAGGTCGGCCATTCCGGGTCCCGCAAAAATCTGTTGGGTGCTACGCCCAAACCGGAGCAGGTGGCGTTGTATTCTAATGAGTTGCAGGTTACTTCCGCCACTCCGCCGGCCTTTATCACCCACGCCAGCGACGATACGGTGGTTCCGGTCAAGAATAGCCTCCTGTTCTACGAAGCCCTTCAGCAAAATAAAGTGCTTTCCGATCTCCACATCTACACCAAAGGCGAACACGGTTATCTGAAAACACCGGCCTTCGACGAGTGGTTTGGCCGGTGCCGCCACTGGCTGATTCAAACCGGGCTGATGGACAGTCGCCCCTAAATCCCCTGAAGCTTTTGCCCCCCAGCCCCCTAAAGGGGGAGTTTTCTCGCGCTCTAAGCTCCCCCTTTAGGGGGCTGGGGGGCAAAAGCTTCAGGGGATCTAGGGCCAGACAATAGAATTTAAAACCGTTCTAAAATCCAAAACCCGGGCAATCTTATTACAATAAGTTCCAGTAACTAACATTGGCATTATTTTTATAAAAAGATCAGTAAATTAGCTCATTAATTTTCTTGTCTGTTTATAATCTCCTTTGTTGTTGGTTGAAGTGGTTGCCCGAAGTATGAAAAAAATCCTACTCCCGCTCTTATTATGTATAGTTGTTTCGGCTCGGGCTCAAAATCCGGCTTTCATGCCGCCGGTACCGGCGATTCAAACCACCATTAAAGCCAGCCTGAAAGCAAAAATCACGGGTGTCGTGATGGATGCCGCTCAGAACAAACCCGTTGAGTTTGCCACGGTCGCCCTGCTGGATCCCCAAACCGAGAAAATTGTTGGCGGAACCACCACCAGCGAGTCCGGCAAGTTTACCATCAGTGGCGTCGACGCCGGAACGTACCGGGTCGTGATCAGTTTTATCGGGTACGAAAATAAAACCATCAATACCGTGCAGGTCGGTTCAGAAGGAGCCGAAGTGGCGCTGGGCGTTGTGCAGATGCAAACCGATTCACGAACGCTGAACGAGGTGGTGGTGACAGCCGAAAAACCGCTGGTCGAAGACAAGGACGACCGGCTGGTTTACAATGCCGATAAGGACATTACCAACAGCGGTGGCACGGCCATCGACGTTCTGAAAAAAGTGCCTTTGCTGACGGTCGATCCCGACGGGACGGTTACGCTGAAAGGCAGCAGCAGCATTAAAGTGCTGATCAACAACAAACCGTCGAGCATCATGGCTCGCAGCATCAGCGAAGCCCTCCAGATGATTCCGGCGGAACTGATCAAATCGGTGGAAGTGGTGACGGCTCCTTCGGCCAAATACGACGCGGAAGGAACAGCCGGCGTGATCAACATCATCACCAAAAACCAGTTGCAGGGCCTGACGGGTGGGGTGAATGCCTCGGTCGGGAGTCGCCGGAACAACCTCGGCGGAAACTTCAACTTCAAGCAAAACAAGCTGAGTATCACCTCGTACGGGGGCGGTAATGTCAACAATTATTTCGGCGGTTCCGAAACCGTGCGGCAGAACCTGCTGGACGGTCAGGTCATCAGCACGATTGAACAGATCAATGCCTACAAAAACAAAGGGCGGTCGGGTTTTGGCTCCGTGAGCGTTGACTACGATCTCGATTCGCTGAACCGCATCGGCGTCGATGCCAGCTTTGGTGGGGAAGGACGAAACACAAATTCCACGCGCGATACGCGGGTGACGTCCGACGATCCGCAGAATTTCCGGCGGTATAACCATACCCAAAACCGCAACCGCAACATGGACGTCAACTTCAATTACACGAAAACGTTCAAGCGGAGTCCGGAGCAGGAATACACTTTTCTGGCGCAGTATAACCGCAACAATAACCACAGCAACTACTCGCTGAACCAGTTTCCGCTGCCCGAAAGCGAGGTGATCGACTACCGGGAGCGCAACAACAACGATAACCAGCAGAAAGAATTCACGATCCAGACCGACTACACCCATCCGTTTTCCACCGTCAAACGCCGGATTCTGGAAGTCGGCACCAAGGCCATTCTGCGTGATGTGGGCAGCGATTACCGCCTGGAAAATGCACCCGACGGATCGTTGAACTACCGGGAAGATCCCACCCGCGCCAATACGTTCGATTACCAGCAGTGGGTTTGGTCGTCGTATGCGTCGTTTCGGATGCGAACCAGCAAAATGTGGGGGTTCAGCCTGGGCGGGCGGATGGAGATGACGAACATCAACGCCAATTTTATTTCGACCAGCACGAAATTTACCGACCGCTACCAGAATTTTCTGCCGAACGTGACCATTTCGAAGCGGTTTGGCGAAGAACGACGGCTGAAACTGAACTATAGCCAGCGGATTCAGCGGCCGTCTATTTTCTACCTGAACCCGTACGTCAATTACTCTGATCCGAAAAACATCCAGACCGGAAACCCGTATCTGGACCCGGAACTGGCGCATTCGGTCGAATTGTCGTACAGCACGTTTACCAAAGGCGGGACAACGGTGAACGCGATGGTTTTCGGACGGCAGACCAACAACGCCATCGAGCGCATCACGACGGTCGACACGAGCGGTATTTCGAGCAGCACGTACCGGAACATCGCCCAGAATTCGACCTATGGAATGAATCTGTTTGGGTCGGCGCGTCCGGTGAAACAGTGGAACATCAGCGGGTCGTTCGGGCTGAACTACAACATTCTGAACAGCAACGCCTTGAACATTACCAACGAAAACTGGAGTTACCGGGTTAACCTGAATACGTCGCTCCAGTTGCCCCACGATATCAGCCTTCAGGCCAACGGTTCCTACAATTCGCGCCGGATTCTGTTGCAGGGGCAATCATCCGGTTTTTACTACTACGGTTTTTCGGGCCGGAAGGAATTCAAGAAACAAAAAGTGACGATTACGGCCAGTGCCGAAAACCCCTTTCGGCGCTACAACACCATCGCGACCTTGCTCCGCACACCCACTTTCATCTCGGATGGCTCCAACTACAACGTCATCCGGAACATTCGTCTGTCGGTCAACTGGCGATTCGGAAAAATGAACGCCGGCCAAAACCGCGAGAAGAAAAAGATTTCGAACGACGACGGAAAGCAG
This sequence comes from Larkinella sp., assembly GCF_965227735.1. Lineage (NCBI taxonomy): Bacteria > Pseudomonadati > Bacteroidota > Cytophagia > Cytophagales > Spirosomataceae > Larkinella > Larkinella sp. Next base: position 4,374,932 of record NZ_OZ245776.1, read on the forward strand.
GGGTAACAGGATAACTATCCCGGAATAAAGGCTTGGTTTTGGCTGAAAATGCCTACCTTACTCAGCAAATCACGAACTTTGTTTGCCAATGAGAAGATTGCCTGCCCTTCAGGATCCTAGTTCCGTAGCCCCTCCTTCCTCCGCTGTCGACCGTTTTTTACTGCGTTTTATCCGGGACAGCCGTGATCTGCCGTTCCTTTATCTGACGCTAAAAATCTCCTTTACGCTGGTCCCGCTGGGTATTTTGTTGTTCATCCCAGGCATTACCGGCTGGGTTTGGGGCGTATTGGCGTTTGCCTGTTTTGCGTCGTATGCGATCTATAAAGGGCCATTTGGACTCATGGTGCATTGCGCGGCCCACCGTCCGCTATTCAAACGGGAATACAGTGTGCTGAACTATTACATGCCGACGTTTCTGGCACTTTTCTTCGGAATGTCGCCCGACACCTACCAGAGTCACCACATCGGCATGCACCATCCCGAGAACAACATGCCCGAGGATCTGAGCAGTACGATGACCTATAAACGCGACAGCGTCAGGGGGTTTCTGATGTACCTGGCTAACTTTTTCTTTCTGGGCGTGATCACGCTGATTGGCTATCTGAAGCGGAAAAACCGGCAGAAAATGGCTTTCAAAGCCATGAGCGGTGAAATCCTCTTTTTGACGATGTGCGCGGTTCTTCTGTGGGTGAATGCCCCTGCCACGATTGTGGTGTTTCTGCTTCCGTTTGTCATGACGCGCGTTTTTGGCATGATCGGCAACTGGACGCAACACGCTTTTATCGACCGGAACGATCCGGCGAATGCCTACAAAAACAGCATCACCTGCATCAATGTCAAGTATAACCGCATGTGCTGGAACGACGGCTACCACATCAGCCACCACTGCCGCCCGGCCATGCACTGGAGCGAACACCCGAAGTTTTTCCTGAAAACCCTCGATCAGTATGCGGCCCACAAAGCCATTATTTTCGAAGGACTTGACTACGGACAGGTTTTTGGCTTACTCCTGAGCAAACAGTATCATCGACTGGCCGCCCACGTCGTCAACGTCAATGGGGCGTTTCAGAACGAACAGGAAATTATCGAGTTGATGAAATACCGGGTGCGGCCAATTTTGGAATGGAACCCGGAGAAGGCGTCAGTAGTTGCGGGGTAAGTAAAAAAGGAATTTAAAATGTAAAATGATGAATGCTAAATGTAAAAGTGTTTGGAACGCGCCAGCCCACTTTTACATTTAGCATTCATCATTTTACATTTTAAATTCCTTTTTTCATTCGTGGCTCCTCTGAACCGAAACCGCCGTGGTTCGGGAATTGGCCCGCAACAACACCAGCGCAATGACAAAAAATACTGATTCGGTCACCAGCCATTGCCGGCCAAAATCGCCCAGGGCTCCTTCGGCAAAAACCGTAATGGTGCGCGACAGCGCGTAAAAGCCCCATACCAGACACAGAAAAGCCAGGCCTTTGTTGACATCGGTCACCATCAAATACAGCAGGCTGATGACAATCGTTGCTCCCACGCCCCCATACACGCCCCGGATCGAGCTGAAGGCATCCGTGTTGGTAAGTTGGACATGAACCAGATCCATGACGGATTGGGGGTTGGAAAAAGCCATGATGCTGACCGTGAGGAGGGCCAGAGCCGAGAGCAGAATGAATCCCTGAGCGGCCCGTTTTACAATCGTTTGCGTTTGCATGTTCGTCGTAGTTGTTGGTTTACGAGGCAAAGTTGCAGACGTTTTTCGTCAGAAATCTTGGTCTTGACCAGGATTTTAGCAGAAGATCAACCTACGGAACCATCCGGTCATACACCTCGTCGAACCCGGCGTTTTTGCTCAGTTTGTAATGCTCCGCATGGTAGCGGTCGAGCTTGTCCAGAATCTGGATCAGCAGGGCTTTTTCACTCTCGGTCAACGAACTGTAGGCAACATCGGCCACCCGGTTCATCACCGGAAAACACTGCTGAAGAATGGTCAGGCCCGCTTTGGTGATGCGCAGGCGTTTGGAACGCCGGTCGTTTTCGTCCGGAAATTCTTCAATGTAGCCCATGCCCACCAGCCGGTTCACCACGTCGATTCCGGAGGCAAACTCCACCATCATTTCGTAAATCAACTCGCTTTTCTTGGGCGTCCCCATTTGCGCCAGCACAATCAGGTAAACCGGCTCGTCGATGCTTTTGAAGTTGAGCGGAAACATGGCCTTTTTGGAATAAAAATAACCATACTTCGACAACCGCCCGATCAATGCCGCCAGCCGCGCCGACGGCCGGATCTCGGTCAGCGACCGATTGGCGGTTCCCGTTAGGCTCTCCACCCATTTTTCATCGTATAACCCATCCGGAGAAGCCACCGGCTGGTGCTGGTTGAGGGTCGCGGGCTGCGCGGTTTCGGTTAAATAATGCAGGCAAAATCCGGCCACATCCGCATCGGGCGTGGCCTCACTATACCTGGCCCAGGCATTCACTAAATCAACAAGCTGCTGTTCTCCCCGGTCCATATTATTATGATTTCATACAAAATAACGGATAAGCACCCCTATTTAACTACGTAAATAAAATATTTTTTCAATTTTAGTAAACAATAATTATGTTTTCGTAGTAATATTGCAAATGTACACAGTTTATAATTACGAAAGCATAGTTTTGGTCCCCAAATAAAAATGCCACGACTGAATTTCTATACTCCTTCAAAACCAATGATAGCAGAACTGAAAAACGTTGGAAAGGAATACCAAACCGGCGACCAAACCATTGTGGCCCTGCAACCCACCACCCTGCAATTGAACGAGGGGGAACTGTTGCTCATCATCGGACCGTCGGGTTCGGGCAAAACCACCCTGCTCTCGCTGTTGGGTTGTGTCATCTATCCCAGCTACGGCGACCTTTGGGTCGATGGAAAGTATGTCAATAAGTTGAATCAGAGCGAATTGGCTCGTCTCCGGCTCAACACCATCGGATTTGTGTTCCAGAATTTCAACCTGCTGGCTCCTCTCACCGCCGAAGAGAACGTGATCATGCCGCTGAAACTACAGGGCGTGAACAGCTCCGAAGCCCGCGCCCGCACTGAACAAGCCCTCAAAACCGTGGGCATGACCGACCGGCGTAAAAATCTGCCGAAACAGCTGTCGGGCGGGCAGCAGCAGCGGATCGCCATCGCCCGCGCCCTCGTCACGAACCCCCGGCTGGTGCTGTGCGACGAGCCAACGGCATCGCTGGACAAAAATTCGGTGGGCATTGTCATGCAGGAACTCCGCACACTGGCCGACGAAGGCAAGTCGGTAGCCGTTGTAACCCACGATCCCCGCCTGAAACAATACGCCCACCGGATCGTGGAAGTCGATAACGGGGTAGTAAACGAAGTGAACGAATTTAACGACTAAGGCTATGAAACCGGTTTACTTATTTGGTCTATTGATTGGACTCGCGTCCTGTGGAGGTAGCAAAGACAAGACTGCGGAGTCGCAGGATTCTGTTCGGACGGTGCAAACGCCGAAGCGCATCGACGAGGTGCTGGGCATCGCGGTGATCGAACCGGCAAAACGGATCAGCCAGTTATCCGCCGAAACAGGTGGGCTGGTCAAGAGCATTGCCGTCAATATTGGTGAAGAAGTAAAAAAAGGACAGGTGATTCTGACGATGGATAACGCCGTCGAATCGGCTCAACTACGGCAAGCCAGCGTTAAAATCAAAACCCAGCAGGACGCCATCGAAACCGCCCGGCAAAACGTGCAGACGCTGCGCGTACAACTGCAAAAAGCCGAGGCCGATCTGCAACGCAACCAGACGCTGTTTGCCGGGAAAGCCCTGACGCAGAAGGATCTGGACGATTCGAAGTATGAAGTGACGAACCTGCAACAGCAAATCCGGGCGTCGGAAGCGCAGGTTCGGGAGGCTCAAGGGCGCATTAGTGAACTCCGGGCCGACGTCCAGTATGCCTCGACGGTGGCCGGGCTGAAAACCGTGAAAGCACCCGAAGATGGCACGTTGCTGAGTCTGGATGCCAAAGTAGGCCAGTTTTTGTCCAGCAACCAGTCCATCGGCGATTTTGCCCCGGCGGGTCCGCTGGTGGCCTTGACCGAAATCGACGAACTGTTTGCGCTGAAAGTGAAAGTGGGCCAGAAAGCCTACATCCGACCCCAGGGCAGCGACGAACGATTGACCACGGGAACGGTGGTGCTGACGTCGCCCTACCTCCGCAAAAAATCGCTCTTTGCCGACAATGCCGCCAACCTCGAAGACCGGCGCGTTCGCGAAGTTCGGGTACAACTGGACGAGCCAGGCAACGTCATCATCGGGGCCCGGGTCGAGTGTCTCATTTCCATTCAATAAGGTAAAAACCGCCTTTTGCCATGTTTAGAATTGCGTTCAAATTCATCCGGTATGATGTGGCCAAGTCGCTCGGCGCACTGGCTGGTATCGTGATTTCGGTGTTTCTGGTGGGGCAGCAGGCCGGTATTTTCATCTTCCTGACCGACGCCATGCGGAGCATTGTCGACAACAACAAGGGCTACATCTGGGTGACGGACGAAACCACGACCAACGCCAACCAGCTCAGCCAGCTCGACGTTCGGAAAGGCTACGAAATCGGTTCGCTGCCGGGCGTAGAGCGGGTTTATCCGGTGGTCATCGCCGGAGCCGGGGCCAAATTCGCCAACGGCACCACGAGCGGTTTTTCGCTGATCGGCTCCGAAGCCCCCGCTTTTGTCGGCGGCCCGTGGCGGCTCTACACCGCCAAACCGGCCGACATGATTCCGGAAGGCGCACTGATTACGGATTTCTACGACGCCAAAGCCCTCGGCGGACTCAAACCCGGCGATTATTTCGAAGTCAACGGAAAGAAGGTGTACAACGCCGGTCTGACGCGGGGTGCGCGCTCGTTTGGCGGGGGATTACTGGCGTTCACGACCATCGAACGCGCCCGGTATCTGGCCAACGTCCCCACCAACAAAGTGAGTTTTTACCTTGTCAAACCCAAAACTGGTGTTCTGGAGGCAACGGTTATTCGGCAGATTAACCAGAGCATCACCGGGGTCCGGGCCTGGAATGCCGACGATCTCTCGCAGGTTACGGTCAAAACCGTGTTGGCGACCAACGGCATTGCGGCTTCGTTCGGTAGTCTGATCGGTTTTGCGGTCATTTCCGGCCTGGTCATCATTGGATTAACGCTCTATTCGGCGGCCATCGACCGCATCAAGGATTACGGCACACTCAAAGCAATTGGCGCCACCAACGGTTACGTCAGCCGCCTGATTCTGACACAGGCACTCCTGTTTGCCGTCGTGGGCTACGTGGTTGGCCGGGGATTGGCCGAGGCTTTCCGGCTGGGCATTGCGCAGTCGGGAACGCTGTTTTTCTTCCCGATCTGGTTCGAATACGCCCTGTTCGTTATCACGCTGGTCATCTCGCTGGGCGGCTCGGTATTCGCCATCCGACGCATCAACTCGCTGGAACCGGCCACGGTTTTCCGGGGGTAGTATCATTGAGCGATTGTGTGACGGGGCCGCCAGCGCGGTGAGCTAATGAGTGGTCATGCCCGGCCATTCGTCTTCATTGGTCAATATTCTTTATTTTCAACAAGATACACTATGAAACCGGCCGTATTCCAACGTTCCTTTTTCTTCTTTAGCTTCATGGTGGTAGCCCGATTCGCGCTTTTGCTCGTCGGTCTGCTTTCATTCCATCACGCATTCGCTCAATCGCTCAATACTAAAATCACGCTCGCTCAGGCGTTGCAACAGGCGCAGGCGAACCGGCTGGAACTGACGAATCAGCGGTTGCAAACTCAGATTACGGAGAGTGACGAAGCCCGGCGACGCGCCCAATGGCAGCCGCAGCTCAATACCGGAGCCGATTTTCGCTGGAACACACAGATTCAGCGGAGCGTGATCAAAAATGCGCCGTTCGCCAACGGGCAGGATCTGGTGTTGCGGTTTGGGACACCTTTCAATAACGTTCTGAACGTTCAGGCCGAGCAGAAAGTCTACGACGCCCAAAGCCGCATCGATCGTTCGATCAACCGGTTGAATGCTGAAAACCAGCAAACCACACTGGAAACGCGAAACATTGAAGTACGGCAACAGGTGACCGAAGCCTATTACCAAGCGGTATTCAATCGCGAGAAACAGCGGCTGTCGGAACGCGCGCGCAGCCGGGCGCAGGGCTATCTGGAACAGGCGCAGATCCGTTTTCGGGCCGGGACGTTGCTGGAAAGCGAGTTCGACCGGTTTTCGCTGGACCTCAGCAATGCCGAACTGACCTACCGCAACGACCAGCGCGATTATGCGCTGAGTCTGGAAAATCTTCGGTACCGCATCAACGCCCCGCAACCCGTTGAACCCGCCGATTCGCTCCGGGCCTTGTTTGCGGAGTTTCAAACGCTGGAACTGGCTCCCGGCAATCGCCCGGAACTGCGGACGGAAGAACTCAACCGGCAGGTAAACGAACTCAACCAGCGCCGGGAGCAGGCCCGGCTGGTACCGGTCGTAACGGCCTATGGCGCCTACTTTGCCCAGCAATTTTCCGATGCCTTCAATCCGTTCCAGAGCGGAACCTGGTTTCCGTACAATTACGTGGGTCTACGGGTCAACGTCCCGGTGTTCGACGGGCGGCAAACGCGGCTGAACAAACAGGACTACGTCCGGCGGGCGCAGATCAATCAGAACACGCTTCAGCAATTGAAAAACGACTTTGACTACGAACTCCGGGCGGCCCGGAACACCCTCGATCAGGCCCGCGAGAACCTTGCCGAAACGCAGAAGAACATCACCCAGGCCCAGAACATTCTGGCCATCGACCGCGTCCGTTTCGACGCCGGGACGTTGCTGCTGGCCGACTTTCGCAACAGCGAATACAGCCTGCAACAGGCCGAAAACAACTACCTCCGGGCGGTTTATGACGTGTTGCTCGGGCAGGTTCAGGTTCGGAAAGCGTTGGGTAATTTGTAAAAATGGGTGTTCTGATTTGCAAAGAGATTGAGGAAACCCCGGCGATTGACGGAACCCGGCAAACAGAAGCTACTAAAGGTTTTTTAGAATGAGCGGTTCTTCGGAATAATTTCCATACGGGGTTTTCTTACTTTTGCCAATCACACAGTCAACGCCCTTATGAAACCGCAGGCCGAGCAGATTATCCGAATCGGGAGTACGAAAGACAAGGACATGCTGTCGAAACCCCAGAAGGAATTTAACCGCCTGACCCGGAAAATCGAGACGCTGGAAAAAGAACTGGTGGAATACCGGGAGGCTTCGACCCGCATTCAGCAACGGATTCAGACCGAACTCCTGCCGTTGCAAACGGAATTTCATCAGCAGCGGGCCGCGCTGGTTCGGGTTTTCGATCGCGCCCACGATTCCGGCGCGTTCAAGGCCAATGAACGGAAAAAACTGGTCGATATCATCCTGAATCTGACGTATGACCTCATCTCCGAACACGGTCTGAACGATCTGAAACCGATCTACGACAAGTATGATGCCGACGGTTTCGATGCCACCAATGCCGAAGCCGATGAACTGACGTCGGAAGCCATGAAGGCGATGTACAGCAGCATGTTCGGCGTTGAATTTGACGAGGATGCGGACGTAAGCTCCCCCGAAAAAATGGCGGAACACCTGCGGCAAAAACTGGAAGAACAGCAAACCGCCTTTGAGGAACAACAACGGCAAACCGAGGAGCGACGCGCCCAGCGGCCCAAAACCAAAAAACAACTGGAGCGGGAAGCCAAAAAACAGACCGAAGAACGCAGCATCACGAAAGCCGTGCGGACGGTTTATATGGATCTGGTAAAGGCCTTTCACCCCGACCGGGAACCCGACGAAGCCGAGAAACTACGCAAAACAGAGGTGATGAAGCGGATTACGGAAGCCTACGAAAAAAGCGACTTGCTGACCCTGCTCCGTTTGCAACTGGAGTTTAACCGAATCGATCAGGACCACCTCGAAACGCTGGCCGAAGAGCAGTTGAAGTATTACAACAAAATTCTGAAACAGCAGACGCAGGAACTGGAAGAGCAGCTTTACGGCCTGCAATCGCAGCTTGCAGCCATCAGTGGGAAATCCCTGCTGTTAGTGTCGTCACCGATGAGCCTGGAATTTAGCTTCAAAACCGACGTGCAGGAGCTGAAACGCAGCATCAAAAACCTGAAAAATGATCTGAAAGCCTTCCAGGATACGGCCGTGATGAAGCAGTGGCTGAAGTCGTACCGGATTCAGAAAGCCGGGGATTTTGACGGTTTTTTCTGACGGTTACCCTGTCAAAAAACGTTTCAAATTTTTTTATTTAAATAAGTTTCTTTATTTTTGATACCTGTTACGTAACAGGTAATTTACTCTTTGATTATATCTCGGGATAACGGCACAATTTTCCAGACAAAATCAAAGACCAATGATTGTATCATTCAAGCACAAAGGGTTGAAGCAGCTCTTTGAAGAAGGCACTGAATCGGGCTTACCATCAAAGCAGATTCCAAGGATAAAACATATTCTTTCTTTACTGAACGTTGCCAGAGACCCCAGCGGCTTAAATTTCCCCGGCTCCAACTTTCATCCTTTAAAAGGAAACAGGAAAGGAGAATATGCGGTCAGTGTAACGGGTAATTATCTTATAACTTTTCGCTTTGATAAAAAGAGAGCCGAAGCTCATGATGTCAATTACGAAGATTATCACTGAATTTATTTAAGTAAACACGTAGCGTGTTGGTTAAATCGAATGTAAAATGAGCACTATGTTTAATCCCTCTCATCCGGGTGCAATTTTAAAGGATTTGTATCTTGCTGGGGTTGGTTTGACGGTAACAGAAGCTGCAGCATCATTGGGCATCAGCCGAAAGACACTTTCTCAGATCATCAATGGTCATGCGGGAATCAGTCCACAGATGGCTCTCACTTTAGCACAGGCATTTCCTACATCAACGCCGGAACAGTGGCTTGATCTTCAACAGCAGTATGATCTGTGGCAAGCCCGGCAGAAGAAACAGCAGGTCATTGCTCCGCTTTGGCCTGCGAAAAGCAGGATTCCCGCTGCTCAGTAATTCACGTGAATTATGGATACGTTCAGTTCTGTTACGATGCCGTTAGGCATCTGATGTTTGTAGTAGGGATTTCGTATCCTTCCAGCCGCCTGCCGTAAGTAGGCAACGGTTGCCTACTTACGGCAGGCGGCTGGAAATCAGGCTATTGTTCTATAAACATTCCGTCTCTACGAGACGACACGAGCCATAATTCACTTTAATTATTTGTTATTTAGCTGGTTAACACTATTACCGGTCCAGATACCGCTTCAGATCCGAAATAGATTGGATGCCCAGTTGGTCGGCCTGCGCCCGGCGCATCATCAGGGCGTAGGTGTTATTGAAACCCAGCGGAGGCAGCCAGGTGAGGTTATACCGGTTTTGAAATTCACGGCTGACATACTGAAAAACCGCTTTTCGGTCGGATTTGATGGAATCGGCCAGGGCCGGGGGCGGTTGCAGAATCACGAGCAAACCCGTTCCGGTGTATTCCGGATAAAGGTCGATGTCGCCAGCCGCCAGGGCGTCGAAACAGATTTTGGTGCCGCCCAGACCGGTTTTTGTAACCACTTCCAGCGTCGTCCGGTTTTCGAGCAACTGCCGCAGAATTTCGGCCAGAATGTATTGTTCCGTAAAAATCTTGGTGCCGATCACGATCTTACCCGCCCGCTTCGTCTCCACCGGTGGAATCAGCAAACCGGTTTGCTGCAAAAACCGCCGGGCCACGGCTTCGGGCGATTCGTGCCGAAAATCCGCGCGGTAATTCAACTCCGTCATGACCGAATCCGACAGCCGTCCTTCCAGCAAACGCAGCGTTTTGGGAACATCGGGATACTGTTTCAAAACCGCCTGCCGAACCACCAGTACCGCTTCATAGGGCGGAAATGCGTTTCGATCATCCGCCAGAACACGCAACTGAAATGCTTTGATCCGCCCGTCCGTCGAATACCCGCTGATGAGATCGACTTGTCCACGACGAACCGCTTCGTACATCAGATTCTGGTCGATGAGTTTGGGCGTCATCCGCAAACCGTAGGCCCGAACCAGGCCCGGGTACCCGTCGGCGCGTCCGTAAAACTCGTGGGCAAAACCGGCTGTCAGCTTCGCCTGACTCCCCAGCGGCACCCAGTAAAAAGCCGACAGAAGGGGAGCAATCAGCAGAAAAACGAAGGCAATCCGGCGTAGCTGCAACCCCTGCAACTGTTGCAGCCGGGCCAGCAAAAAATCGAAGAAAATCGCTAACAAAGCCGCAGGAATAGCACCAGCCAAAATCATGTTGCTGTTGTTGAGGGCAATCCCGCCGAAGACAAATTCGCCCAGGCCCCCAGCGGCCACATAAGCCGCCAAGGTTGCCACGCCCACGTTGATGACGGTGGCGGTGCGAATCCCGGCAAAAATAACCGGCAGGGCCAGTGGCATTTCCACCCGGATCAGCATCTGGCCGGTGGTCATGCCCATGCCCAGCGCGGCTTCTTTCAGCATCGGACTCACTTCCCGAATGCCCACGTAGGTGTTGCGGACAATCGGCAATAAAGCATACAGAAACAAGGCGGTAATGGCGGGCCAGATGCCGATTCCCAGCATCGGAATCAGAAAACCCAGTAGGGCAATACTCGGAATGGTTTGAAGAATGCCCACGACCGCCAGAACGACGGAAGCCAAACGCGGGCGGTATGTGATCAGGATGCCCAGCGGAAGGCCAACCAGCAGCGCCAGGCAGAGCGACAGAAACGTCAGGCCGATGTGCGTCAGGGTTTGTTCGGCCAGTTTGTCCCGTTGTTGAACCAAAAAGTCGAAAAAATCCTGCATGGTTGTGCTTAGATAGCCCCTAAATCGGATTGAAATACACGCCGATGCCAAGCCAGCGGGTTTTCTGGTTTTCGTAGACGCTATAGGGCCGGAAACCGGTGTAACTTTCCAGCAGGAACGTCAGGTTGTTGGCCGTGCGACCCAGTTCCAGCCCCAAACCGGCTTTAACACCGGGCCGAAAGTCGGTTTGCTGCCATACTTTCAGGTCCACACCACCCACAAACCGGGCAAAGGCCTGCGACGGTTTGCGGTAATAAAAACCGGCCTGAGCGCTCAGCCGTTCACGTTCTGCCGGTTTTCGCAGACCAATGCCAACCCCCACATATTTCCGTAAACCGTTCTTTTCGTGGTTGTACGTCACGTCGATCACTTCGTAATTAACCGGGTTGGGCAGGTAATAATTGATCTGGTTGCGAAACAGATAATCGTCGCCGAGGTGCGACGAGAGGTGATACAACCGCAACCGCCAACTGTGGTTTCGGACTTTGATGTTGTAAAGAAAACTGAGCCGGTAATCGGTGTTCATCAACTGCCGTTTCTGCTTGTTCAGCTTGTCGTCGTGATACACTTCAAACTGCGTAAACGAGGCCACGTCGAACGAAAGCTCGCTGCTGCGGTCGGCGGATTTATACCAGCGAATCAGCGGTTTTCGAAGTCCAAACGCAAACGGAACGATGGTTCCGTCATATTTTTTGCCGTCCATCCAGTAGCCGGGCAACACGCTGACGCTGGTTTGGGCTTCAATCGGGTCCAGCAGAATGGGGTCGAAGAGGTGGCCTTTGGGCAGAAATTCCCGGCGCGGATACGTCGGCTGGGTGAGGGTCGCGTGGCGAATCACGAGGGTGTCGGGCAGATCCTGCGCCAACGTACCCACCGATCCGGTCAGGAGAAGAAAGGACAGTAAATAAAGTTTCATCGCGCAATAAAAACCTCCGGTTTTCAGGCCGGAGGGTGACAACAGAGAGTTTTTTTAAGCCTCAACGCCCGTTTTCTTCAATTCGGCGTAGTGTTTATAGAAATACGGAATGGTTTCGATTCCCTTGTAAAAATTGAACAAACCGTAGCTCTCGTTCGGCGAATGCAGCGCGTCGATGTCCAGACCAAAACCCATCAGAATGGACTTGACGCCCAGTTCCTGTTCAAACAGGGCCACAATGGGAATGCTGCCACCGCCCCGGGTCGGAATGGCTTCTTTGCCCCAGGCCTCACGGAAGGCCCGGCGGGCAGCTTCAAATTCGACCGAGTCGGTGGGCGTTACGTACGGTTGACCGCCGTGGTGGGGTGTTACGGTCACGGTTACCGTCGGCGGAGCGATAGAAATAAAATGCTTCGTAAACAGTTCGGTAATCTCGTCGGGGTCCTGGCGTGGTACGAGCCGCATGCTGATTTTGGCCTGCGCCTTGCCCGGCAACACGGTTTTGGCCCCTTCTCCAATGTAGCCACCCCAGATGCCGTTCACGTCCAGCGTCGGGCGAATCGAAGCGCGTTCGGGCGACGAATAGCCTTCTTCGCCAAAAACAGCCTTGAGGTTCAGATCGCGTTTGTATTCTTCTTCATCGAAGGGGGCTTCGGCCAGGGCCGCCCGTTCTTCGGGTGTCAATTCGTCTACTTTATCGTAAAAACCGGGGATCGTAATCCGGCCTTTTTCATCGTGCAATGAGGCAATCATCTGACACAGCACGTTGAGCGGATTGTGAACCGCGCCACCGTACACGCCCGAATGCAGATCGCGGTTTGGCCCAACGACTTCCACTTCGACGTAGGAAAGACCCCGCAAACCGGCTTCAATTGACGGCACATCGTTGGCAATGATGCTCGTATCCGAGATCAGGATCACATCGCACTTGAGTTTATCGCGGTTGGCGGCTACAAAATTGCCCAGGTGATCGGAGCCGATTTCTTCTTCGCCTTCAATCATTACTTTGACGTTGCAGGGCAAACCGTCGGTGGCCAGCATGGCTTCCAGTGCTTTGACGTGCATGTAAAACTGGCCTTTGTCGTCGCACGAACCCCGGGCATAAATGCGTTCGTTGCGAATGGTCGGTTCGAAAGGCGGGGTGTTCCAGAGTTCGTAGGGATCGGCGGGTTGGACGTCATAATGGCCGTATACCAAAACCGTCGGCAACGCATCGTCGATCAGTTTTTCGGCGTAAACGACCGGATGGCCCGGTGTTTCGTGCAGCGCAGCATTGTCGAGACCGGCGGCAGTCAGCTTATCCCGGACAAATTCAGCCGCCCGGCGCATATCGGGTTTAAATTTAGAGTCGGCACTCACGGACGGGATCCGCAGCAATTCGAAGAGTTCGTTCAGAAACCGCTCTTTATGTTCCGCAAAGTAGGTTGATAACATGGTGTTGACGGGTTTTTGTCGGACTGACAAAGGAAATAGTACCAAAAAATGACGCCCCGAAGTTAATCACTTCGGGGCGTCATGCAATCAGGAATAGCTTGAAACTTATTCTTCGTCTTCTTTCTTCCGGAATTTGATCAGCCGTGTCCGGCTTTCTTCGCCGTTCAACAGTCGGGTGATGTTTTTCTGATGGGTCAGGACCACAAACAGGAAAACGACTACCCCGAAAACAATCAACAACGGATGTTCTTTTTGCCCAAAAGCGCGCAGCAACAACAGCACCGGAAAGGCCAGGGCTGCCATCATCGAACCCAGCGAAACGTATTGCGAGGCAATGACCACCACCAGAAAAATACCGATGCAGACAGCAGCCACTTCGGGGTGAATTGCGAGAACCATACCCAGGAGCGAGGCAACGCCTTTGCCCCCTTTGAAGTCGGCCCAGATCGGGAAAACGTGCCCGATAACGGCCACAAGGCCAAAAACCAGTTTAAACGTCAGGATTTCGTGGGTTCCGATCACGTCGAAATACCACAGCAGGGAAGAAAGGATGGTGGCGGTGTAGCCTTTCAGCACGTCGATCAGCATCACGACCGTGCCGGCCCGTTTGCCCAGAACGCGAAAGGTGTTGGTCGCACCGGCGTTTCCACTTCCGTATTTACGAATATCTAATCCAAAAAAACCCTCTCCATACCAAACGGCAGTCGGAATGGAACCCAACAGATAAGCAAATAAAGTCGTTGCAACGATTAATAACACGTTCATTCAGGAAATCTACCGCTTCGGCGGTGCGATTGACATTGAGTAAATACTAAACTTAAACCACCTCAATGAGGTGCGCAGAGACTTAAAAGTAGGGATTTCCGGCGGGTTGTAACAACTCCTGAATGACAAATCTACGAAAAAAACCGAGTTTGTTACCGTTTAATAACACAAAAACCATGAAATGTATTCCTTTATCACCATTTTTTATGTGTTCCCCACGGTCGTCTGACCGTGGGGAACAGACTTATTTCTCCATCGGGTGTTCTTTCAGCAACTGATCCGGTGCGTAAAAATCCTTTTTGCTTCCAATAGCCGTCCGGACCTGTTTCACTTTGGACGGCAGGACGGCCGGCGCCTGGTTTCCGAATGAATTCCGGACGTAGGTCAACACCGCTGCGATTTCGTCGTCCTTCAGCAAACCGCCGAAAGGGGTCATCGGAACCTGTCCGGGGTAATTTTTCCCCGCTACTTCAATAGGTCCCAGCAGCCCGTTCAGCACAATTTTGATGAGACGATCCTCATTGCCGGACACCCACTTCGTGCCATTCAGCGGAGGAAAACCGGAGGCCGCCAGTCCTTTGCCGTCGGGCTGGTGGCAGGTGGTGCAATAGCCTTCCTTGCCATAAATCTCTTTGCCTTTATTAAACAGTGCCAGTTCAGCGCCTTTCAGCGTGGTTTTTTCAGCCACTTCTTTCACGGCTTTGACGTTGACGTCGTTCAGGTGAGCAACGGCGGTTTCGTAGGCGTGAATCATCCAGTCGTCGAGCGGTTTTTTCTTGGCTTCGGCCAGAATCGGCAGCCCTTTTTCCTTTCCGATCCAGGACGCGGCCACAATCGCGTCCAGCCGAACCCGGCTGTTGTCGTCTTTCACAGCCTGCATCAGCAAAGCCGCCTGATCGGGCACCTGGTGGCCCGTATACCGCACCACCTGAACGGCTGCGGCCCGGGCGTGATAATCTTTCGCCTTCAGCACCTGCCGTAGCAGCGTTTGATCAACCTTGTTCATCCCCCAACTCACCCACAAACCTTCCAGCAGGTGGTGTTCGTAGCGCGGATCGTTTTTGTCCAGTTTCGCCACCCAGGTTTTCAGCTTGGCCAACACCTGATTCACATCGCGGCCCCGCAGCTCGCGCCGGGTGCGGTAGCGGGTACGGTATTCGGGTAGCTTCAGATTATCCAGCAATTCTTCGATCGTGGCCCCATCCACTTTCGCCGGTTTCACCAGCGGACGCGAGGGATACGTAATCCGGTAGACCCGACCGTGGGAGTGATCACGCAGCGGATCGCGGGCGTTGTGCTGCATGTGGCCGATCAGAATGTTGTGCCAGTCGATCAGATACAGCGAACCGTCGGGCGCAAACTCCATGTCCACGGGCCGGAAGTTGCGGTCTTCGCTCACAACCAGATCCATCCGGTGCTGGCTTTTATAGCCGGTTCCGTCGTCGACCAGCGTATGTTCTTTCATGCCCAGAAAGCCGATGGTGTTGTTGATCAGGAAATCGCCCTGCAACTCGTCGGGAAAATGGCGGCTCGAAACAAACTCCAAACCAGACGTTGGCCGTACGCGGTGGGCTTCTTCCACCAATTGAACGGATTTATGCGTAGCCTGACCGTAGCGTGGCAACACCGTTCCAGGCATCATCCAACGAACATCGGGGCTGGAGGTTTCGGCAAAAAACGGCTGTCCCCAGTCGTCAAACGCAATGCCCCAGGGATTCGGAATGGACAGTTGTGCGGTGCGTTCCAGCTTGTGGCGTTGTGGCGTATAGCGGTAAAAACCGCCGTTGGTGGCCCGAACCGGCCCATACGAGGTTTCGACGTTAGTATGCAAAAACACGCCTTCGCCCGAATAAATGGCCCCGGAAGGGTCTACGCAAAAGGCGTGGCTGTTGTGGTGGGTGTCGTGGTCGTCGTAGCCACTCAGCAGAATTTCACTTTTGTCCGCCTTGTCGTCCCCGTTGGTGTCCGTAAAAAGCTTCAGATTCGTCCCCTGCGAGACATAAACGCCTTCTTTTGCAATTTCGAAACCCAGCGGCAGGTGCAATCCATCGGCAAAAACCGTCTCCTTGTCGGCCTTGCCATCGCCGTTGGTATCTTCGAAAATCAGAATCTTGTCATTGGGTTTCGAATCGCCTGGTTTGTAGTGCGGATAGCTCGGCATCACCGCCACCCAGAGCCGCCCCTTGCCGTCGAACGACATCTGCATCGGTTTGGCGAGGTTCGGAAATTCCTCCTCGGAAGCAAATAGTTCAATCTTGTAACCCGTTGGCACTTTGAGTTTTTCCAGAGCTTCTTTGCCGTAGAGGTAGGTCAAGCTGCCGTTTTTCTCCGGGTTGTAATTGGTTTTTACCGGCGGCAGGGGTGAGGTGTTTTTATCGGCCACCGCCAGATCCAGTTTCTCGCCTTTAGAAGCCGCCAGCCAGATGGCACTGTCCCGAATGGCGGTTAACTCGCGAATTTTCTGGATTTCGGCGGGGTAGTTTTCCGGACCAAACGGATTGTAGCGACGCCCGTAGACGTGAACGCCGTTCGGAATTTTGAAATCGTTGTGCCACATCCAGTTTTTTTCCATCACGGCCTCGTGAATCAGCTTCCGGTTGGCTTCCGCTTTGGGAGCTGCCTTGCCGAAAACCTGATCGACCAGCAAAAGACCCAATTTCTTGTAACCTTCTTCGTTCAACTGCGAACCGTCGATGGTCAGCGGTTCGGCGCTGTCGGCATACCACTGCTGGGAAGGGGTGAAGGCATCGACAAAGAGTACGTTGTTCTGCTCCGCCACTTCCTTCATGGCTTTGGTATACAACAGCAGGTTTTCATTCTCCTTTTTGCCGTTCGGCAGATCCATTTTGGCGGATAAATCCTCGAAGGCGATGGGCGAAACGATGGCGAGTTGCGGAGCGCTCGTGCCGTTGTATTTCTGGCTTAGCGTCCATTTGATGAAGGCGTCCAGTTCGGCTTTGTAGTTGTCCAGTTTGGCCGGTCCCTGAAACGATTCGTTGTACCCGAAAAAAGCGACGATGATGTCGGTTTTCAGGCGGGTGAGCCACTGGTCGGGCGTTTCGAAATGGCCTTCACTTTGGGAGGGATTGGCGTATTCGGTCTGAAATTTTTCGGCACCGGGAAACGCCCAGGGCAAATTCCGGCTGGCGTGGGGCCGAAAACCGGGGGTGTCGCCCCCGTCGCACATGTTCCGGATGAAGAGTTCGCTATCGGGGTAGCGAACCTGTAGTTCGGTCTCAAAATTGTCGTAATTCATCATTCTTGACCCCAGATTGTTGCCAAGCAGCATGATGCGCGACCCTTTTTTGAGCGGAATCGGTTCGGCTCCCGAAAAGAAACCCCGGTTTGATTGAAAAGCACTGAACGCGACGAGTCCCAATCCAACGGCAATCAGCAGTCCGATGAGGCTATTTTTCCTGGGTTTAGACATTTCTATAACTTCTAATGGGTAATACGGATTCGAAACGGCGGAACTTGGGGGCGACTATTTCACGATACCCCGGTAGGGCACATTGATGGCTATTGTGCCCTTCCATTTTTTAGGAACGGGTTTGCCCAGCAACCAGTGGATGGCATTGATGGTCAGCCGCTGAACACTTTCCTGCTGAAAATCTTCGGGGTGTCCGAGGGTGGTGAAGAACACCTTCGCATTGGCTTTATTTTTCCACGTCCAGGCAACCGGGTTATCAATGGCCGGTTTGTCCGGATTGACCGATTTGCCCATTAGCAGGAGCGTCGCATCCTTGGGGGGATAATCCGGACGGACCCGGTAGAGCCACGAAGACGCATGAAACGAAGGGGCTACGCCTGTCAGGATGGGGTTTTTGGCCGCTTCCGGAATGATTGTGACGTCGGTCGTGCTTTCGTGTCCGTAGTGCGTGTGCCCCGCCTTGCCCCAGCCGGGCGGTGAGCCAAACGCCCGTTCGCCGAAAGCATTCCATTCCTCCGAAGGATCACCTTTCGGGAAATTAAACGCGTGGGTAGACGTCCGGAAACCCATAACCGGTTTTCCGGATTTAAGGTATTCGTCGATGTATTGAAGTTGGTCGGGGGGCAGTTGCCGCCAGCGCAGGAAAAATACCGCCAGATCGGCTTCCCGCAGGGCTTCCAGACCGGGGATATTTTTTTCGGCATTCTGATTCGGCGACGACTTGATGACTTTCGTCCGGAAGCCATAATTTTTTTCCAATTCGGCCGCAATCAGCGGGAGGGTTTGTTCCCCGCTGTATTCATGGTCGCCCGCAACAAAAACGATATACGGTTTTTCGGCTTTTGCCGGTGATTTCAGTCGGTTGGCGAGGGCTTCGTTTTCGGCCAGGCTCAGCAAGCCGGCGAGTCCCAGCAGGCCGGAGGTCTGTTGTAAAAAAGCTCTGCGTTTGGTTTTCATGAAGGGTCGGTTTAGGATCCAGGTTCTAATCTGCCAAATTAAGGAAATTTGGGCGTGGATTTACTCGTGGGGGAGATTTTTGAACAAGGAAACGGATGGGTTTTGTGGAACGTCCATTCCGTCACGGAAGCTTTGGCGCGGGATTGGCGTAAGGGTAGGGCATTTCTACGCGGCTGACGGATTGAACCTGAAACCGAAGGGTTACCGTGGTGCCAGACCCCGGCTTGGAATCGATGTGAATCGTTCCTCCCAACGCAGTCGCCCGGTGGTGCTGATTGCGTAAACCGTGGCCAGTCGGGAGCGCATCCGGCGAAAAACCAATGCCGTTGTCGTGAATCATCAGACAAAGGGTGTGAAGATCTTCAGCCGCCAGCCGGATGGTTACCTCCGTTGCCCGGGCGTGTTTGACGATGTTGTGCAGGGCTTCTTTGTAGATCAGGGACAGGTTGCGCCACTGATCGGGTGGCAGGGTCGGAACGGGCACCTGAGCTGAAAACTCCAGAACCGGACGAATACCTGTATGCTCGAACACGCTTCCGGCCATGCTCCGCAGACGGTTGGCAACCGCGTCGGTTTGGGGCTGGTGGAGGGTTAAACTCCAGACGATGTCGCGCATCCGATCCATGATGTGCCGGGCGGTTTCGCCGATGGTGGTAAGGGCGGTTTGGGCCTGGGCCGGTTGGTGAGCCAACCGGCCTATTGCGACCTGGCTCAGGATGCTGATGCCGCTGAGTTCGGAACCGAGTTCGTCGTGCAGATCGCGGGCAATGTCGCCCCGGATTTGCAATAGTTGCGCCTGTTTGCGCTGATTTTCCTGCAACTGTTCGACCAGCGCCGTCTGCGTCTGCAATTTTTCCTGCATAGCCAGTTGTTGCCGTTTCGCCAGACCGAGCGAGAAGGCCAGCAACTCGGCACTATAGCTGGTGGCCCAGATCAGAACTTCCCGAAAATCCAGACCGGCCACGTCATAAAACACCTGCTGATTGATAAAACTGATCAGTGCGCCGGTGAGGAAAAAGACCATTCCCCAAAAGAGGTATTTGACCGTCGCATCGTAAAACCGCCACAAGACCCAGAGCGTAAACAAACCGAAAGCCATCAGGCTGACTTCGAGGCACTCGTAGGTGACAAACAGGAATAGACTCAGCAATCGCTTCATGGTAATGAAGAGGTCGAGAACCCCCAGTCCGAACAAAATCCAGCCCGTCCAGCGAAAAACCCGGTTCAAACGGGGGGCGCGGGTTTCCAGTTGCATGTAGGATCGCAAAAAAAACGTATAGGCCGATAAGGACCAGAAAAACGTGGTTAGTGAGACGCGTCCGGT
The DNA here is from genome assembly GCF_965227735.1 of Larkinella sp. Lineage (NCBI taxonomy): Bacteria > Pseudomonadati > Bacteroidota > Cytophagia > Cytophagales > Spirosomataceae > Larkinella > Larkinella sp. Next base: position 4,394,574 of record NZ_OZ245776.1, read on the forward strand.
AAAGCCAATCTCCCGAAAAACCGGCCACGTGTCAACTACGATGAACTCGTCGAGCATCAGCAACCGGACTAACACCAGCCATAGATAGAGCGCATAATAAAGAAACATCCGCTCGCGCAGCAGGAAGAATTGGGCGCTGGTGAAGAGAAACATCATCAGGATAATGCCCCAAAAAAACGTTTCACCCAGGCGATTTCGGTATTTGGATTCGTAGAGCCAGAGCGCTTCTTTGGCCTTGTAAGCCGCCGGGGTGAATAGCCTGACCGGAAACGTTCGGGCGTATACCCGCATCCTGTTCAAAATCTGGAGCCGGTATGCCGCCGATTGCCCCGGTTCGAGGGTGAACAGAACCAGATTTTTGTCGCGCAGGTAGGGCATCACGCGATCCGGCGGGGGGCGGGTCGCGGTCAACTGGCCCGTATAATCAAGTAAAATCAGCGTGTTACCCCGTTCCTGATACAGCCGGATTGAGTCGGCAAGGTCCCCAACCTCGATCACGACGGGCGCGGGTTGCGAACCGGGGTTTATCACAACAAACCGGTGTTCGGTGGTTTGCTGCGATGGGGTTAGCGTAGCAGGAAGGTCCGTCTGCTGCGTTGGTCCAAATGGGTAGACCAGTGGCTGGGCCAGGAGCGAATCCGCCAGAGCCAGGCAGACGATGAGCGTAAGAAGTAGTTTGCCGACGTAGGTAGCGGACCACATACTAACATTCGTTTCCTCAAGATAAAGAAACCATGTCTGAAAAAATGATAAAAATTCCATTCAGGCGGGTTAAATTGAGCGATCGGTTCCGGGCGGACGGGAATTGGTTGCAGTTTAGGACCAGAAAACACAAAACCGTTCGCTATCTTTTTCAGAAACAGGATGCTTTGTGCGGCAAATCGTATGATATTGGCTTGATTTATGACGGTATTTCTACCTAAAATCCGATATGAGCGAAAGGGAAAAAATGCTGGCCGGTGAATGGTATTGGGCCAATGACCCTGAACTGCTGGCGATGCGGGGGCGCGCCCGGGAATTATTCATGCAGTATAACCAGACCCTAAACAGTGAACAGCCGCTCCGGGAAGAAATACTGGGCATTCTGCTGGGATCATTTGGTAAAAATCCGGACATTCAACCGCCTTTCTATTGCGATTATGGCGCTTACATTCATCTGGGCGACACGGTTTTCATCAACTACAACTGCACCATTCTGGATTACTGCCCGGTCACCATTGGCAACAATGTGCTGATCGGCCCCAATGTAAGCCTGTATGCGGCTTCACACCCGCTACTGGCCAGTCACCGCATTCAGAAAGGGTCGGATATTGCCAAACCCATTACGATTGGCAACAACGTCTGGCTGGCCGGCAATGTCGTCGTTTGTCCGGGCGTAACCATCGGCGACAACACCACGATCGGGGCCGGGAGCATCGTGACGCGGGACATTCCGGCGAATGTGTTTGCCGCCGGAAATCCGTGCCGGGTAATTCGGGAAGTTACGGAATAAGCTGATTCTTAACCCTGTTTCTATGATTGCTGTTCGCCACCTGACCAAACAATACCCGACGCACCTGGCTGTCGATGACGTTTCCTTCGAAGTGGACGCGCGCGAAACGCTGGTGTTACTGGGAACCAGCGGTTCCGGCAAAACCACTACGCTGAAGATGATCAACCGGCTAATTGAGCCGACGTCCGGCGTCATCGAGGTGAATGGGGTTGCGATCGGCGAGCGGAAACTCCACGAACTCCGGCGCGAAATTGGCTATGTGATTCAGGAAACCGGCCTGTTTCCGCATTACACCATCGGCGAAAACATCGCCCTGGTGCCGAGGTTATTGCAATGGGACGAACGGAAGATTCAGGATCGCATTCGGGAACTGATGGTCATGCTCCGCTTGCCCGAAACCTTCGTGAAAGCCTATCCCGGCCAGCTCAGTGGCGGACAACGGCAGCGGGTGGGCCTGGCCCGGGCGCTGGCGGCTCAACCGTCGATTCTGCTGATGGACGAACCGCTGGGGGCGCTCGATCCCGTTACGCGGAGCGCCATTCGCCGGGAATTTCGGAATCTGGAAGAAATACGCCAAAAAACCATCGTTTTGGTAACCCACGACATCCGGGAAGCGTTCGAACTCGGCGACCGCGTGGCCTTGATGGACGGCGGACGCATCCAGCAGATCGGAACACCCCGCGAACTGCTTCTGCGGCCCGTCAATGAATTTGTCCGCAATTTTTTCGCCGATCAGTGGCTGTCGCTCCAGTTGCACGCCTTTTCGCTCCAGGATTTATCGCCCTATCTGCCCGACGAAGCCACTTCGCCACCCGAAGCGCGGCTTTTTCCGGCCCACACCCAACTGGCCGATGTCATGAGTGAACTTTCCGGCCCCGAATCCATCGTTTTCCAATCCAATCAACGGTTTATAACCATTCAGTCGGCCACGATCTGGCCCGCACTCGGGCAATTGCTCCAACATCAATCCGTATCGTAAACCGTACCGACCGTGCAGGAATTTTTCGAATTCATTGTTGAACATGCGGATAAACTGGCCGAACAAACGCTGACCCACATCGGCCTGACGTTCCTGTCGCTGTGCATCGCACTGCTCATTGGCATCCCGCTGGGGGTGCTGATCACGTTCCGCCCCCGCATCGTCGGCGTCGTTCTGGGATCGGTGGGTGTGCTGCAAACCATTCCGAGCATTGCCTTGCTGGGCTTCATGATTCCGCTGCTGGGGATTGGTCCGGGACCAGCCATTGTCGCCCTGTTCCTGTATGCGCTGCTGCCCATTGTTCAGAACACCTACGTCGGCATTCGGGAAGTGAGTCCGGCGCTGAAAGAAGCCGCGCGGGGCATGGGCCTCACGCCCTGGCAAGTGCTGGTTCGGCTCGAATTTCCATTGGCACTACCGGTTATTTTTGCCGGAATCCGCACCGCCACGGTCATCAATGTCGGCGTGGCCACGCTGGCGGCTTACCTCGCGGCTGGCGGACTGGGGGAGTTTATCTTTGGCGGTATTGCGCTGAATAACACCAACATGATTCTGGCTGGCACCATTCCGTCGGCCCTGCTGGCGATTTTGCTGGATGCCGGGCTGGCCCGTTTGCAGAAGCTGCGCGGTTTGGGTCGGTATCGCGTCATGGCGGTTTTTTTTCTGCTTGTGCCGGTTTTGTCGTCTTTCTATCTGCTGCCAGGCGCGGGTCGCCCGACGTTGAGTGCCGGTTTTGCCCACGAATTCTACGGGCGGGCCGACGGCTACCCGGCTTTGCTTCGGACGTATAACCTGCATCTGGCGTCGCGGCTGATCGACCAGAATCTGATGTACGAAGCCGTCCGCACCAATCTGGTGGACATTATCAGCGGATATTCGACCGACGGGCGCATCAAAGCCTTCAATCTGCGGACGCTGACGGACGATAAACATGCATTTCCGCCCTACGAAGCGGCTTTGGTCGTTCGGCAGAATACGTTAAAACAGCACCCGGAACTGCAACCCGCGCTGGATCTGCTGGCCGGGAAGCTTTCGGATTCATCCATGACCGAATTGAACTATCAGGTCGATCACCTGCACCAATCGCCAGCCGCCGTGGCCCGGCAGTTTCTGACCAGCGCCGGTTTGCTCCAAAAACCGGACGGACGGAAGCGGCAGGGGAAGATTGTGATCGGGGCGATGATTTTTACGGAGCAATACATTCTGGCCGAAATCGTGCGGCAATTGGTCGAAAACCGGACGGCGCTGGAGGTGATTACGAAAACCGGTCTGGGCGGCACCAAAATCTGCTTCGATGCCCTGATCGCCGGGGATCTCGACCTCTATCCGGAATACACTGGTACGGGTTTACTGGTCATCCTGCAACCTCCGCTGACGGTTTCGGATACACTGCAAGTGAGCACCAAGGCGGTTTATCAGTACGTCAGCCGGGAGTTTGACCGAAAATACCAGTTAAGCTGGCTAAAACCGCTGGGTTTCAACAACACCTACGCCCTGATGATGCGCGAGGCACAGGCGGCACAGTTGGGCATCCGGACCAATTCGGAGTTGAAGCAGTATCTGGATCGGTGATTTCGGTCTCATTTCATTCTGGCAGGATTCCAAATGCATCCGATTGATGACGGTTTAGCGTTTCCTGTAGCCCACGGTTTGAACCGTGGGTTAAAAGAAAATGGATGGTCAGAAAAACCGTTTTAACGGTTTTGAGATCCTGAAACCGTTAAAACGGTTTTTCTGACCATCATACTTCTCTTCCAGACCCACCGTTCAAACGGTGGGCTGGTTTTCCTGGACCATTTATGGTTTTCGTTTTTTTAATGCGGTTTTGACCTAAACTTCTTACGGTACTGAAAAATCCCATCTGAAATGCTACTACGTCAAATGTTGAATGGATGACAACTACTTCCCACTATCCGCCGAGACTTTACTCCCCGGTTTTGCCCCGAATTTGTTTCCGAAAAAATCACCCGGATTCCAGGTGGGCCGCTCCGGATGCTGGGCGGTCAGGTAACCGATCAAAAACTGAAGCTGGGCGTGTTTGGCGGCCGCGTTGAAATCGAACGGCTGGTCGATTTCGTCCTGGGGCGAGTGGTAGATGGTCGCCCGCCAGTTGAGGTTCAGCTTCAGTCCGTCGACTTGTGGATTGCCCGAATCCGTCCCGCTTTTGACGTAAATCGCCGGAATACCCTGCCGGACGAAGCTGAAATGATCGCTGCGCATGAACACTACCTGCTCCGGCATGGGGTCCTTAGCGACCTTCACGCCCAGATACGAAGCTGCGGTATTGACAGCTTTTGCCATGCTGGAATGCTCGTAGCCGTACGGCACAATGTCGACCAGCGGGTGAAAGAAAAACGGCATATCCAGACACAGGTTGGCAACGATCGATTCCTTCGGAACCGTCGGGTTGCTGGCGAAATAATCGGAACCCAGCAGCCCCATTTCCTCCGCTGTGACGCCTACAAACAGAATCGAACGTTTGGGCTTCGTTGGCAGTGATGCATACATCCGGGCCGCTTCGAGGTTGATGCCAACGCCCGACGCGTTGTCGTGTGCGCCGTTGTAAATGGAGTCGCCCTTGACAGGTCGGCCAATGCCGAGGTGATCGAGGTGCGAAACATACACGACGTATTCATTTTTCAAAACCGGGTCGGTCCCGGGCAGCACACCGACCACGTTATACCCGGCAATATCACCCCCGGATTTGGTTTCGGTTTTCATCCGAACCGAAAAATTCAGCGGAAACGTTTGCGGAATGCTCTTGTTGGCAGCCGCGATGACATCCGCCAACGTGTGGCCGGATTCGGCAAAAACCGTCCGCGCCGTTGAATCGCCCAGCGAAGCAACGCCTTTCAGTTCCGGGAAAACCCGTTGCGGTTTGCCGTCCTTGTCCAGCCAGCGGTAGGTGCCCTGCCGGGCGCGGGGTGCCGAGGCTTCCATGCGGTTGCGGACGTCGGTGGGCAGGCTGAACGAGATCACGCCAACCGCACCGTGGGCCGCAGCATTTTCCAGCTTGGCCGAACCGTGATACGCCCGTTGGTTGGACGGAAATGCCGCCGGTGCGCCGTTGAAATAGGCCACAATTTTGCCTTTGACGTCGATGTTTTTATAATCGTCGTAGTTCAGATCGGGTGCCGTGACGCCAAAACCGACGAAAACGACGGGCGCGGTGACCTCACTTTTTTCGCTGCCATATACCGGGGCCAAAATGTAGTTCTTTCCGAAGTTGAGCGTTTGCTCGCCCTTTTTGCCGATCAGCGTCAGCGAGCTGTTGTCTTCGTTTACCCGCCACTGGCGCAGCGGGACTTTCTGCAAATACGTCTGGTTATCGCCCGCCGGTTGCAGGCCGAGAGCTTCAAATTGTGCAATGACGTAATTGGCCGCCAGCCGGTAGCCGCGCGTCCCCGGTTTTCGGCCTTCCATGGCGTCGTCGGCCAGAAAGCGCATGTGGGCGCGAATGGCTTCCGGTTTTACGGATTGAACGGCGGTTTGGGCCTCGGCCGGAATGCCGGATTTGGCCTTATCCTGAGCAGAAACGAAGGAAAAACTGAGGAGGAAGAAGTTTAGGGTTAAGGCGGTTTTCATATCCGGTCGCAAATTTTCAAACAACCAAGATAAGAAGAACCCAATAGAATAACAGAAAATTCTACCAGGAAGTCCAGCCGCCATCCACAATCAAATTCTGTCCCGTCACGTACGATGCGGCATCGGAGAGTAGAAAAGCCACGGAACCTGCGATTTCGGGCGATTGACCCACGCGACCCAGGGGCGTTTTTTGCGCCAGCCGTTCGACAAACGCCGACTCGTTTTGCTGCACCGCGGGGTTGGGAAACGGGCCGGGCGAGATGCAATTACACCGTACGCCCTGCCGACCCCAATGCACGGCCAGATAGCGGGTCATCTGGATAATACCGGCTTTGCCGACACCGTATTCAATCGGATTTTTGTTCATCGGCGCTTCATAAGCCGCCGGATCGGGCGACACGGAGCCGTACATGCTGGAAAACAGTACGATGCTTCCCCGACCCAGTCGGGCCATTTCCTGACCGACCGATCGGGCGAGCAAAAACGTGGCCGTGAGTCCGCCGTGGTTCACGTCGTCAAAATCCTGCTCGGTCAACTCTTCCATTTTTTTACCAGTCGACGCGAACGCCAGATTGACCAACCCGTGTGGGACACCCCGATGCTGCATCTGTTCGCTGACAAATGCCTGAATGGCAGCACCCTGGCGAATGTCGAGGGTGGCCGGGACAACCTGCGGACCCAACTGGGCAGAGGTGACAAAGGCAGCCGCGCGGTCGTCCAGATCGGCACAGAGGACGCTGGCACCCGCAGCGTGAAGTAAGCGAACCGTGGCTTGTCCCAGATACCCGGCTCCGCCAATGACCCAGATGTCTTTCCCGTTCAGGCCGAAGGCATTCGTGAATAAATCCGCCATGCTACGAATTCAGATACACAATTTTGCCGCCCTGCGACAGGCTATCCCGGGCCGCCAGCAGGGTTTTGATGATGTTTTCAGTTTTGGCAAACGACAAGCGCGGCTGATTCTCCTCGACCGACCAGATAAACTCGATCAGGTTATCCCGAAACATGCCAAACCAGTTTTTGACTTCGATCAGCCGCCAGCCGTCCTTGCCAAACAACGAAATCTGGAACGTCAGGGCAATGTCCATGAACAGATGTACTGTGGCCTGCAAACCGTCGGCAAATTCCAGGTATACCACATCCCCGCCGTCGCGCCCGACGTGCCGGACCGAAACGGGCGTCGGATCGTCCAACACCATAAACAGCCCTTCGAGCATGTGAACCCCGTATTTGATCCAGTCTTTTTTTCCCACGGACGTGGCAAGTTGCAGTTTTCCCAGCGCGCCGAACTCGTTTTTAACCGCCCGCAATTCCGTTGCGTAGCGCATGGACGAGCAGGACATGATGAACTTGCCTTTGGCGACCTGTTCCGAAAAATACGCCAGATCTTCCGGGCTGCTGGCCAGCGGTTTATCGATAAAGAGCGGGATGCCCGCTTCGATGAACGGTTTGGCCATTTCGACGTGGTTTTCGGGGTCGTCGCGACCCAGAATCACGGCATCGACCTGCCCGATCAAATCCGTCATCTGATCGACAACGTGGTCGACCTGGACGGCTTTGGCGATGCTTTCCGAAATGGCCCGATCCTGCGTCCAGACGTGTGTCACCCGCGCCCCCGGAATGCCCAGCAGATCGCGATTGGCCGTCAGGTAGGCCGCTACACCGGGATACCCAACCCGATTGATTTCGGACGCATCAAAAAAACCGTTGATGATGGCCGACCAGGAGTACGGATGGGCATTGCCCGCACTCATTCCAATGATTCCGAGTTTTACCACTGTTTTATGGGTTGTATTCATATCCCGCCCGTGCGGTTTCAAACAAATGCGTTTTATTCCTTTTTCGCCGTAATCTTCAAAATCGCGTATGCAGCCCCGGCGCGCACATCGGCATTTTCATGTTTCAGCATCGGAACCAGAACCGGCAGATCGGCCGCAATGCCTTTTTCGGCCAGGGCGGTTGCCAGTTCCAGTTGGTCGCCGAGTGCCGGGGAGGCCTTAGCCGCCAGCATTTTGATCCGGAGCAGACGATACGGTTCCGACTGTCTGGCCTTCGGCGAAGCCGTTACCAAAGCCGCATGCACCAGATTCAATTGAAGGCCCGACGAAACCGGCTCCGACAAGGCCGCTTCGGCCAGACGGTTCCATTCGGCGGTGGTGAGCCCTCCCAAACGGCGGATGATGAAGGCACCGAGTTTTCGGGGGGCGGTTTCCTCCGACCGGGCGAGGGCCAGATTGAGAAATTTCTGCCGGTTGGCCGGAGCTGATTTCGCATCCGACAAGGTTGCTCCCCACAAGGTGTAGAGCGACAACGCCCGGTTTTCTCCGACAATCGCTTTTTGGGCGGCTTCGGCATCGACTGTGGTGGGTGAAATACCGAGTTTGGCCAGCGTTTCGGCGGCATGGATGCGGTCGGTGCCGTTGGGGTCGGCAAACGCTGCGGCAATTTGATCGGTCCACTTCTTCTTTTCTGCCGGGCTGGTGGAAGCCTGCGCCAGCACCCGCCAGATGCCGATGCGATAGGGTGATTTTTTCTCAAACTGCCGCAGTTCTTCCAGATACACTTCCTGAACGCCAGCCGGTTCGCCGATCCAGAGCAAATACTCGGCCGCGTGTACTTTAATCCATTCCTGCTCCGTCTTCAAAACCGTCCGGAGTTCCTGAAGACACTGGTTTCGCAAGGCGTCGGAGGTGGATTGGGCCGAAACCGGCGTAGTGGCGAGGTGAGTCATAAGCACAAAAAGAAATAGCGGGGTTTGGATTTGTTTCATTCGGGAACAAGGGTTGAAAAAGCCGGAATTAAGGCCCGCGCTCCGGCCCGGGCTGCTGCCACCCCGGACGCCGGAATGGAGCGATACGGCCAGCGCATCCGGCAATCGCCCGACGACCACCCACCCACGGCGGCCAGAAATTTATCGCAGGCCGGGTCGGCATATTTCTGGTCAAGGATGTACGGAACGATGTAGTCCGTCATGAATTGCTGAATGCGCTGTTCCCATTCCAGGGCCCGGGGCAGGTCGGTTTGCATCAGGTGGAACCAGTCCAGCGCCAGTTGCGGATGCAGGCAGGCGACGTTCGAATACGAACCGTGAGCGCCTTCCCGAAAACCGGTTGCCAGTCGGTGACCCGGAACAAAGACAGACAACCCGGCCATATGCTCGCGCATCTGCTCATACCAAATCGCATCTCCGCCCGCCACTTTAACGCCAACGAGTTGCGGCACCGCGTCTTTCAGCCGACCGAACTGCACCGGCGTCAGTCGCACTTTGGCGTGGGGAGGATTGTATAACACGATCCGCACGTCCGCCGAAACAGCGGCCATTTTCTTCAAAAACGCGATGGTTTCGTCTTCGGTGGGCGGAAACCAGTCGGGCAGAATGAGCTGAACTGCACCCGGTTCCTGCCGGATCGCCCATTTCAGACGGTTGAGCGAAATCCACGGACTCATGTGGCTCACGCCAATCTGAAACGGAAGACCGGCTTCGCGACAACGGTGGGCGAGCAAACGGTGAATACGCCGGAATTCGCTTTCAGTCTGGTTGTAAAATTCGCCCGCCGTGCCGTTGGAATACAACCCGTTGACGCCGAACCCGATGACGCGATCGATTTCCTTTTCCAACCGGTTGAAGTCGATGGAATCATCCGCGTTGATGGGGAGCATCAGCGTGGCCCAGGTGCCGCGAATATCGGCGGCTTCAAGCGGGCGGGTTGCGGAAGGCGGTTCAACAGGCATCGGGAACTAGTTAAGTTGATCGAGAGGAACCTGCGCCAGATAAATGGCGGATTTTCCGTCGTGGGTCGAATAATACGAAACCCAGAGTTTGTTCTGGTGAATGACCATGCCCGGATAGCTCGCATCGCCACTGCTCGGAAACGGAATTGTTTTGGTGATGTTGCCCTGCCGGTCGGTTAAATACAAGGCCATTTTGTTCGGTGACGCGTAGTTTCGGGAGCCAACCACCAGTTTCTGATCATTCAGAAACAGGAAGTTGGGTCCACCCAGCCGGATCGCCATTTTGTGGTACGTCCAGTTGGTGTAGGGAGCCGGACTTTCCGCCACGAGGCCCATCTGATCCTCGGCTTCCCGGCGAATCAGGACAACCATCCTGCCGGTTTTGTCGAACCGGATGGTCGATTCGTTGGGTCGGCCGGTTACATCGAGATCCGAGACTTTGTCGTATCGAATGCCGTCTTTGGTTTTGAGCAGGTAAATCACCCATTTATCGTCGGTCAACACCTGGTAGTCGATGGCGTAACCAACGCCGTTGTGCCAGGTGGTGCGCCAGATCCAGTCTTTGGAAGGCGAAATGGCCGGGTCGAGGGTCGATTTTTGAGGTTCCGAGAAGTTGGCTCCTTTTTTGTCGGAAAACGAAACCATCGGCGCAATCCGCTGCACTTTCACTTTGCCGCCCGTTGGTCCGAAAACCGCCCCGGCCATCGTCACCATCAGTTTTTTATCCGGCGTAATGGTCAGTTTCGGGTCGCGCAGGTCCAGGGTAGGAATGGCCAGCAGGGCGACGCTTTTCCAGTCTTTCCCATCTTTGGATTTCAGGATTCGTACTTTCCCGCTGTTGGTCGTATCGACGTGGGTTAGTCCTTCGCGAAAGGTGCAGTAGAATTCATTGTTGAACAAAACCAGGTCCGTAAACGCGCTGTGGGGCGGCTGGTCCCAGATTTTGGTAACTTTCACGTAGTCGGGAAAAGTACCGTCCTGCGCCAGAATCAGCGCAGAACGGCAAACGGTCAGGGTTAGGAGTAGCAAAAGTTTTTTCATCGTCTGGTAAATTAGGCTTCGGCCTTGAGGTTTGTTTGGGATTTGAGCAGAAACAGGAGGGCCGAACAGATTAGCAGCAAAACCGCAGCCACCTGGAACAACTGGCTGAAGCTCACCTGCGCATCCCGCAGCACGCCACCCGCATACAGCCCCAAACCGCCCACAATGCAACTGCCCAGATTCAGAATACCGTAGCCCGTGGCCCGATACCGTTCGTCGGCAATCAGACACAAAATCGGCATCATGTTGGTATCGCTGAACACCCGCGTGAAGGCGTAAAAGATGAATCCGACGATGGCGACCGGCAAAATGGGCGTGGTGCTGGCGAAGAAGATGGCCGGGGCTGCAATGCAAAGTGCAATGGCTGGTACCAGAATCCGGCCGCGCGGGTTGTTGCGACTGATGCGATCGGTGAGTGCCCCGCCGGTCAGAACGCCAACCAGGGCTGCGGTGTGGAAATAGCCGGTGGCGTATTGACCGGCTTGTGATTGCGACAGATTGAATTGCTCCTGGTAAAATGTTGGTAACCAGCCCACAATCAGCCAGCCGACCACGCCCAGCAAGGCCCAGAAAAGAAGCAGCAAACTGAAAGCCGGTTTGCTGAATAACATCCGGACTGCTTCGCCAAACCGCACGGTTTCGGCGGTTTTCGGAACCACGGTTTCCGGTTCGACCGGCCGGGGCGCATCGCGCAGGAAAAACGCCAGCACCACGGCATACACAATACCGACGAGTCCGAAGACGCTGAACGCGGCACTCCAGTCGCGGTTTTCGGCAATCATGCCGCCCAGAAAACCCAGACTTTGTCCGACCATGATCCCGGCAATGTGAATGCCCGTCGCCAGCGAGCGCGTGGCTCCCCGGTGGTAATCGACAATCAACGCCATAGCCGCCGGAATGTAACACGCTTCGCTGACGCCCATCAATGCCCGGGTCGCCAGCAACTCTTCAAAGGTCGTCGCGTGCGACGTCAGCCACGTGACCAGCGACCAGACAAACAGACTGCCGATAATCACCCGGCTCCGGTTGAAGCGATCGGCCAGAAAACCGGCATAAGGACTCAGAAAACCGTATACCCAAAGAAAAACCGCGGTGAGTAATCCGAACTGCGCGTCGGTCATCGGAATGGCCGCCTTGATCGAATCGCGCATCGTGGTGATCATGATCCGATCCAGGTAATTCAGGCAGCCGACCACGCAGAGCAGGGCAACCACGAACCAGGCCCGTGCGGGCAGGACGGCGGTTTTCGGAGAATCAAGGAGTGTGTCGGTTTTCATAACGAGTTAGCTGTTGCCCCCAACCCCCTAAAGGGGGCTTAAAACTCCGGATTGGAAGCCCCCTTTAGGGGGTTGGGGGTATTTATTTCAGTTCCAGAATCGATCCGGCAATCTGGCGGGTGCCGTTATCCAAATTAAAGTAATAAACCACCAGCACCCTTTTCTTGTCGAGTTGCACCGACCACGGATAGCCAATGTCGCCGTTGCCACCATCTTCCCGCAGGATGATTTCGGGGGCGGTTTTAAAATCGGTGCATTCCGCGTTCAGAATGCGGGCGCGGATGCCAAACGGTTTGTGGCGATAGCCGTAGACCAGCAACACCCGGTTGTCGGCCAGTCGCGTGGCCTGCATCGGATGGCCCTGAAAGCCCATCGATTCCCATTTAAAACTCTTTCCGCCGTCGGTCGAGCGGGCAATGCACGCCTGATCGTCCATATTCGCGGTACGCAAGAAACCGATGATATCGCCTTTGGGCGTTTCGTAGGCAGAAGCTTCGTTGAAGGCTATTTTATCGTCGATGGCTACGACACTTTGGTATTTCCAGGTCAGTCCTTTGTCGTCCGAAACGATCAGGTGGTTTGACGTTTTCTTCGGTGACTGGGAATCGCTGGCTGCCACCACCCAATAGATGCGACCGCTTTTGCCTTCGTATAACGCTCCCCGGTTGTAGGCCGGAATGGGTTCGCCACCCAGCGGACTAAAGTTGATTTCGGGCGTAATGTGAGTTGGGTAAATTGGCCCCTGCCAGGTTTTGGCCCCGTCGGTTGAGCGCACCAGGTAACCGCCCAGGAAAATGGCCCCGCTCGCTTCGAAGTACGGTTTTTTCAGATTCGCCATGCCGTCGGGACGGAGAAAAGCCCAGCCGTAGCTGGCACACAGAATATCCCCGTTTTTTAGTTGGATCAGACACGGGTCCTGCGAACCGCCAAAGGCGTGCGAGTAGATCAGTTCCGGCTCTTTCGTCCAGTTTTCGCCGTCTTTCGACCGGAGCGCCACCAGGTAGCTGTTCGGGTCTACGTGGTTGGTCCCTTTTTCACCGAAACCCTTCCGGTCGGGAGCCCGCCGAAAAGCCACCAGCAACTCGCCGTTTGGTTTTTTGACAATCGACGGAAACGAAGAATAAAACCGCTCATCCTTATAAATTACGAAATCCTTCACTTTCCGGGCAGGCGGAACATCGGTGGTCTGAGGGGTAGGGGCGTTCTCCGAAACAAATGACATCAGGCCGAGGGCAACAACGCCCGAAAGCAGGAAAAACGAACAGGTACTTTTCAGATTCACGGTCATGAGGGCGGGTTAGGGTTATCGGATTTCGTTTATCGATTTGAAATTGGGCGCTATTTTATTCTTTACGTTGGAACGTATGCAAAATTAAGTTTTGTCAACTCGTCATCCTGCTACTTTTGTTTCGATTTGTTGTACTATTTTTCAAAATTACCGACAGGATTACCGATTGGTCGGACGGTTTTTGAATGATTGTATCAATCTCAGGGTTTGGCGAACAGGTTTTCCAGTTGCCATACTTCCAGCGATTTGAGTGTGGCCGGGCTGCCGTGCGCCTGAATGGAAACGCCCTGGCTGTCGTTGCGACCCGGATACATCCGCACCGCCACGCACTGACGACCGTTCACAAACACTTCGACGATGCTCTTGTCGACAAAAATCCGCAGGTCCACGAGTTCGCCTTCTTTCAGGAGTACCGAAGCAGTTTCCGGCACCCGCGACCGGATGCCTTCCAGCGTCGAAGCGTTCGAGTTGTCGATGGAAATGGCACTGTATTGCACGGCTTTGGGTTCGGACCGATCCCAGAAACCGCCGTTTTTGTAAAATAATATCCGGGTGTATTCCTCTTTTCCCGGTGACCGCAACACGTTCAGTTCAATTGTGGTCGAATTTTTTGGATCAATAACCGCGTGCATCTCCAGCGCATTCCCGGAAACCGTCGGCAACACAATTTCCTGATTGGCGGGCAAGGCCGTTTCGGCCACGGTTACTCTTTTCGACCGTAAAGACGCCAGGTCGCCGATGGGTTCCTGCAGGAGCTTTCCGTTTTCATCCAGCGTCAGCAGCCGGGGCAGGGTCATGATCCGCCCCCAGGTTTTGTCGGACTTGCCTTCGTTGATGTTAAAAATGGTGACAATACCGCCCTTACCGTCGGGATAGCCCGCGGGCGCGTGCACACCGTTGGGCAGCATCGGCCCGTGGTTGAAATTGCCGCCGTCGGTGACAATGAATTTGTCATTGACCTGATCGTAATCGCCAATCATGTACTTGCCGCCACTCATGTGACTGAAATGCAGGAGGATATACTTTCCTTTGTCGCCGATCGGCCAGAAATACGGGCAGGCACCGTCGTCCCCGACCATCCCGTAGCCATCGTTTTCGATGAACGGATGAAGATACTGCCAGTTGGCCAGATCCGGGGAGCGAAACAGAAACAGCGCCCGAACCAGTTTGCCACCCGGCCCAACCGGGCGCTGACCCGCCAGCACGCTGTAATAGTGATCGCCTTTCTTCCAGATGAACGGATCGAAGACGTTGTACGGCAATTTTTCGCCCGGTTTTGGAATCGGGATGACCGGTTTTCCAGTTACTTTGGTCCAGTTTAGCAACAGCGGGTCGGTGGACGTGGCCACCATCGAGCCGGAACCCACGCCGTGGTACATCGCGATCACCCGGTCTTTTTCCACGAAGGTCGAACCCGAATACACCCGGTCTTCGGGGTTGGGGTAAATGGCGTACGGCAAATCGCGCCAGTGAATCAGGTCGGTACTAACGGCATGGCCCCAATGAACGCGCGGATCTTCCGGCGGAAAACCCTGGTAAAACAGGTGCCAGCGGCCCTGCCAGAAGCACAACCCGTTCGGATCGTTCATGATTCCTTCCGGACTCACGTAATGGTACGTGGGCCGGTGGTGATCTTCGGCGAGTTCTTTGCGGGAAGCATCAAACCGCTTTAGCATCGGATTGACTTTCAACTGCTTTTCCTGCTCCGCCAGCGTCGTTCCAAAGGTGTAAAACGGCACTTTGGAAGCCCGGTTTTCCTGCGCCATCGTGAGCGAAGAAAATAGCGTTTCTGCGATCAGAACAACAGAAACTATGTTTTCGGCTAATCGACCTCTCATTTTGCTTCCTTCAGATTAAACGTGGTGCTGTGGGCCATCGACACGATCATTTGCTGGTCTTTGACGGCGTTGCTGCTGCCGACGGGTACGGTTTTGTCCTGAATCCAGGCAACAATGCGCGTCTGCACCCGGCCCTTGATCACCGTCCCGGTTTCCCGATCCACCCACTGTTCGCGTTTATACAGAATCTTCCCACCGTGCTCGTTGAAAAACCGGTAGCGGGAACCGCCCACCTGCCGGGCTTCTTCGTCGGGTAACAAATCCTCCACCCGAACGCCCAGGTCACTGAGCCAGACTTCGCCGGTGGCCCGAATCAATCGACACGCCCGGCCTGCCAGTTCGGTGTCGCTGATGTAAGTCATGCTCATGGTAATTGGTTTAACCGGCGGCAAATCCGTGCCGTTCAGCATCGGAACCCGCACGGTTTCAAGGCTTTCCCAGTGATCGCCCGGACGAATGCCATCCACCGGCAGCAGCGGCACCAACACCGGAATATCCGGAGCCAGCCACTGAGCCGCCTGGCCCTTCGCGTCGATCTGACTCACTTTTCCCTGCCGACTGGCCACGAAGTTAATCTGCTGCTTTTCCTGCGGTCCTTCCTCGAACCACCGAAAACCGTTCACCTCGGCGGTCAGCGGAGCGGCTTCTTCGGCACCGTGTTTTCCCACTTTCAGTGCCAGGCTGGCTGTCGCTTCCAGATACGGCATGTTCGTAGCCGGTCGGGGTGAAAATAGCTTGAAATGAGGATGTTCGACTTTCGTCAGCGTGTTCGTCACCGGAATGCCCTGCAATTCGGCCACGGTAACTTCGTACGTGAAGGTTTTGCCCGCTGGCAACTGGGGGCCTTTAACGCCCTGGTCGGGTTTTAAATACCGGAACAACTGCTTTAGAATCCGTTCGTTTTCGGCCCAGGGGCGCGACATGTTGCCGGTCCACGAACCGTTGTCGCCCACCAGAATGAATTTCCCTTTTCCCGGTCGCGTCATCACGATGCCGGGGCCTTTGACGTTGCGGTCGGGGTAGCCCGCGTCGGATGCGACCTGCATCAGAACCGTCGGATTTTTGGCTTCCGGCAAAATCTTAAGCGTGCAACCCGAACCGTAGTGAAAAATGGGTACGTCGTAGAAATACGGGTGGTTTTCGCCAATGACCACGTCGGAATAATGCGTATCGTCGCTGTTCCAGTCGAGGCCGAAACTGCGCACCAGTTTGCGCAACTGGACACCTTCAAAATCTTCAGCAGCCCGGTCGTCGCCCCCGCTGTTGATCATCACCATCAAACTGCCGCCTTTCTCGACATACCGCCGGAGCATTGCGATCTCAGCATCGGTGATGAGGTTGGCCGTGGGGTCCAGTTTCGGATTGTCGGGATTGACAATGACAACGGCGTCTTTCGTCGCCAGCAGGGTTTCAGAATACGGTTCCTGCGCCATCGAAATGGCAAATTCTTTTTCCAGGGCCACAAAAACCGGGTCGAACGTGTTGGTGTGTACAAAATCGTCCCAGCCGTAGCGACCGTTGATCGTGGTCCAGGAACCCGTCACCATGTAGTTGCCGACTTTGGTGCTCGGTCCTTTGCGGTGGTAATAATCAAACAGCAACGTTGGGGTCGGAGCCGCTGGCGGACTGTATAAAAAAGGGATAGCTTCTTTCTTTGGCTTTTTTTTCGCTTTCGCCGTCTGATTGGAATCAGCGACCACCGGGTTTTCGTACGCCCGATTCGGCTTCCAATCCGTTGCTCCGGCGGAAACCGTATAGCCAAGATAAAATAATATAAAAAGACAATTACGGTGGGTCATGATATATGAAATTGAGAATTCTAAAACCGTCTTATTCATCCCTGTCGCGTAGCGACAAAATGTTTGTAGGAAAATCCGTGCCGGGAATGAAACCTGGTCGCGTAGCGACCGAACATACCCGCCAGAACAGGTTCGATCGCTACGCGATCACGACCACAACAAAGGCAATCCGGCTACAAACATTTGATCGCTACGCGACCAGCCACTACCCCGAAGACAGTGGTCTCTTTTCAAAGCGGAGAAACCGTAACCTCCCGGACTTTGATGGCTTTGCGGGTTTGGCCCTGCGCGTTTTTGTGCATAAAGTCGGAATAAATCACCAGAAATTTGTCCGGCCCGGTGGCCAGCAAACCCGTGTAGCCGCAGGAAACCGGTTCGTTTTTGCCCCGATCGTTTTCGATGTACGGTTCCGAATCGGATTGGCCGAAGGACAGCATCTCGAAACCGTTGGTCCATTTCTCGCCTTTGCCGTCGTTCGAAAACCGGAGCTGAACGCCGGGCCGACCCGCCGAAACCACCGTGACGCCGTTTGACAACTGCAACAAGCGGGGCAGCACGCCATTGGGCGTAATGACGGTCGGTTTGGTCCAGGTTTTCCCCTGATCGGTGGAACGGCTGGCGTACATGGGACCGCTGTAAATGTCGTGCGAACGGATGACGCTGAGGTAGGTGCCGTCGGCCAGAATTTCAAAAGCCGGTTCGGTAAACCAGTACTTGTTCACGCCGTTGGTGTCGATTTTGGTGTCGGGCTGGTACGGAATGCGGCTCAGGATTTTCCAGGATTTTCCCGAATCTGTGGAACGATAGAAGAAAACCCCACCCTTGATGTCCACACTGCCGTCTTCCCGAATGTGGAATCCCGGATAAATACAGGCCACGACCGCACCATCGGCGGCTACTTTCATATCGCCCCACCACACCACCGGCACCATGCCGCGCAGGCTGTAGCGCAGGGCCTGCGGATCATCGAGTGGGGCGTGCTCTTCCTGCCAGGCGGTTTCTCCTTTCTTTCGCCGGGCCAGAAAAACCCCCTGCCGACTCGCCGGCATTTCCGACAGCTTAAAAAACTTGTGTTCGTATTTTCGCCGGGTCATCGAGCCCACCGATTGGGGCATCGCCAGCTCGGATTCTTTGAGGGGCGTTGGGGTCAGGATTTTAATGCGGTCGCCATTGGGCAGCAACAATCCTTCATCAGCGCCGGTTTCTTCCCAGCTTTTCGGGTTTTGTTTCCAGGTTTTGCCGCCATCGTTGGAAATGGACGAGGGCGACAAAGTATTTCCGTAGGATTCCATCGCGTCTTTGGCCATGTGCCATTTGGCCAGAACGGAGCCATCGGCGGTGCCGGCGATGGTTGGAAACTGAAAAAAGCCCCATTCTTCCACTTTATCGGCGACACTCACCACCGCCGGTTCACCCAGCGTTACGCGGTATTTTTCCCGGCCATTCTGTTTATACAGAACATCGGTTTTGCCATACGCCGGAATCCCGTGCCTGATGACGGAAAGGGGCTCATTTCGTTCGGTCCATTCCAGGGTGAGGGGCGCTGCTTTTTGGCCGGTTTTGCAGCCGCCCAGCAAAAGCCCGAAAAGAAGCAGGAGGTAGGGTTTTGTCATTGAAAGTGAGGGTGTTGAGCAAAGAAAAGAGGTGATTAGCGGGGAGAGACCGTGATCTCCCGAACCTTGATGGCTTTGCGGATTTCGCCTTTTTCGTTCTTATATTTGAAATCCGAGTAAATCAGTAAAAATTTGTCTGGACCCGTTGCCAGCAGTTCAGGATACCCGCAGGAAACCTGGTCTTTTGGGTCACCGAAGGGCAGCATTTCGAAGGCGTCGGTCCATTGCAGTCCGTTCGACGTCGTTGAAAAACGGAGCTGCATTCCGGGTCGGCCCGAGGCCAAGGCCGTGACGCCGTTGCTTAACTGCAGCAATTTGGGCAACACGCCGGAAGGGGTAAACACCTTTGGCTGGCTCCAGGTCGCTCCTCGATCGGTCGACCGGCTGACGTACATGGGGCTGTTGCCTAGTCCGTCGGTGGTTCGCAGGACGCACAGGTACGAACCGTCTTTCAGAATTTCGAACGCGGGTTCCGTAAAACCCAGGGCGAGCCGTTTGTTTCCGTTGGGGTCATGGGTCAAATCCGGCGCATAAGGAATCCGACCAACGATTTTCCAGGTTCTGCCCTGGTCGGCGGATCGGTAAAAATGCACCCCGGATGCGGCCACTTTTCCGTTTTGAAGCGAAAAACCGGGGTAGGTTCCCGTCATGATTGCCTTCGTCGGCTCGATTCGCATGTCGCCCCACCATACCAGTGGAAAGAGCTTGTCGTCAGTGTAGCGAACCGCCGTTGGATCAATGAGTTGATTGTGTTCCAGCGTCCACTCTTTCTGGCCTTTTTTCAGGCGGTTGATATAAACGCCCTGTAGCTTTTCCGGTAATTCATCCACTTTGTAATAGGAAAAACTCCGGCCGTACGTTTCCGGCGTTGTTCCCACTTTTTTGGGGAGCTTCAGGGTGCTGGTGTCGAGTGCGGCTGGCGTATAGTTTTTGATCCGGTCGCCATTGGGCAGCACCAAACCATCGCCCAGCGGTCGTGAACCCGGGTGAGGGGTCCAGGTTTTGCCGCCATCGGTCGAAACAGCGTAGCCATTGCTATCCTTGCCATAGCTTTCGGCATGATCGGTGTGCATGGCCCACGATGCCACCAGCGTGCCGTCGACATTGCGGTAAATGGTTGGAAACTGGAAATAGCCCCAGCCTACTGCTTTATCCGCTACTGCCACGACAACAGGCTGTCCCAGCGTTACCCGGTATTTTTCCTTGCCATTCTGTTTGTAAGCGACCTCCGTTTTGCCATAGGCCGGAATGCCGGGCGTGATGACGGAAAAGGATTGGTTTTTCTTTTCCTCCCAGCTCAGGGAAGGAGCACCCGGTTGTTGGCTTTTGCCAACCAGCGAAAGGGTGCAAAGCAGAATGACAAGAGATTTATTCATGGGGGTCAGGAGTTCAGCCAGAGGAGGGGAGCGATCAGAAAAAACGGGCAACCAGCGCACGTTTTTAAATGTGCGCTGGTTGCCCGGGTGGATACTTAATAACCGGGATTCTGCTTGATCTTCGGTTCCAGGCTCAGTACGTTGCTCGAAATCGGGAACAGCAGCAGGTGATCCTTACCTTTCTGGGTTTGCAGCGACGGAACGATGTCGAACGCTTTGCCAAACCGGACCAGATCCCACCAGCGTTTGCCTTCCAGCATCAGTTCCAGCAGCCGTTCTTTCAAAATGGCCGCATCGTTGGTCTCTTTGGTTCCGTTGACAAATTTGTAGGCATCGAATTTCGCCCCGTAGGCCCGTTGACGCACCAGGTTCATTTCCGTACTCGGGTCCTGACCCAGGGCGTTTTTGGCTTCAGCTTTCATCAACAGAACATCCGCATACCGATACAGAATGATGTCGTCGACGAAAAACCGGACGCCCCCTTCAACGGTTCCCTGTCCTTTTGTCTGCACCGAGATGAAATAGTTACGGGCGCCATTGGTACCGGTCGTATAGACCTCGTGAAAAGTACCGGCCCGGCGTTGATCATCGACCGAAAACTGATTGCGGACGAGCGCGCTGGGTTCCCAGACGTTGTTTCCACCCGACACCCCGACGATGGCTTTGGAGGCAGCCTCGGCGTTGGCCGGTAAGGCTCCAACGGCCATGTAGATGTTATTGAAGTAGTTGTCGCCGACTTCCAGATACCGGAAGCCCACCGACATCAGGATTTCCTTGCTGCCTTTGTTGGTATATTTGAACAGACTGGCATAGTCGGTCAGCAGCGAAACGTCGGCTTTGGCCACTTCGTCGCAGGCCGCCAGGGCCGTCGTGAAATCCGCCTGTCCACCGTTGGTGCGTTTGCCCGTCCACAAATACACATCGGCTTTCAGTGCATTGACCGACGGTTTTGACCACATGCTCCGGCCATTGGTAAAATTGTTGTCCGGGAAAAGTTGGAGCGCTTTTTCAATATCTTCTTTGATCAGCTTAAAAACATCCGCAGCGGGCGATCGTTCCAGAAAGGTCGTTTCCGGGTCATAGCCTTCGGTGGGCAGGGTCCGCAGTGGCAAGTCGCCCCAGGTTCTGACCATGACGAAGTAGAGAAACGCCCGCATGGCGTAAGCCTGCGCCAACGTGCTGTTCTTTACGTTTTCCGAACTAAAGGTAATCGTCGGCGCGTATTTCAGAATCAGGTTGGCGGCATTGACCGCCGAATACAAGCCGATCCAGTCGGGACCGGCACCGGCCTGGTTGAGGGTGTTCAGATAAAAGCGGTCATAATCCAGGGTGCCGGCCAGCGACTTCTGCATGACTTCACTACGGCCCTCACCGTAAATATACAGGTTGAGCAGGGCTTCGTTCCGCAGTTTGACGTACATCCCGTTCAAACCGCCTTTGGCGTCGTCTTCCGTTTTCCAGAACGATGCATTGGTGATCACGCTCGTCGGGTCGAGCATCAATTGGTCCGTGCAGGAGGTGGTACTGATCAGCAGACCCAGTACTAATCCCGAAAGAAGTTTATAGGGTGATTTCATGGTTCAGTGCGTGATTAGAAGGTAAGAGAAGCGCCAAACGCGATGTTTTTCGGAATCGGATACCGTCCGTTGTCCCGGTCGCCATCTTCCGGATTCAGTCCTTCGTAGGCCGTAAAGTAATGCAGGTTGTTGCCCGTCAGGTTGAAGCGGAGGTTGCTGATTTTAAATTTCTGCAAAACCGCCGACGGTACACTGTAGCTGAGCGTAACTTCCCGCAGACACAGGTAATCGCCTTTTTCATAATAGGTGGAATTGGTCGTTAACTCATGCCAGGCCGTTCCACGCCAGTTGCTGTAGTTTCCGATACCCGGTTGATACTGTACCATGCTGGCAACATCACCCTGTTTTTTCCAGGATTTTTCGACCATTTCCTTCGTCATGCTCACCCCGGCCCACTGACCGTCCATGAACGCCCGGGCGTAATTGTAAATGGTGTGGCCGGTTGCATAGTCCATTCGAACGACAAAATTAAAGTTCTTGTACGACAGGCTGCTGGAAAAACCGCCCGTCCAGACCGGGAACGGATTGCCCATGTAAACGCGGTCCCGTTCGTCGATGATGTTATTGCCATCCACATCCTGGAAGATGGCGTCGCCACCGTATTTGGTTTTATCGGCGTAGGTAATCATCTGATCCACCGGTGCCGATTTGGCGGCTTCGTCGGTGGCATAGACTCCAATCTGGTTCCAGGCATAGTGATCGCCAATCCGTCCTCCTTCGCGCAAACCACCCCCCCAGACATACGATGCGGTGGCGGGGTCATACACATTGTACCCGCCGATCCGGTTATTGGGCGTGCCGTTGTAGGGCAAGGTCAGGATTTTATGCCTGGTTTTGGCCGCATTCAGGCCAACCTGCCATTGCAGTGGGGAAGAAGGGGGTAGTATCTGCGCGCTAAGTTCGAGTTCAACGCCTTTGTTTTCGAGGCTACCCAGGTTCGTAAAGATGCTGGAGAAACCAGTCGATGGCGGTAGCGTCAGGCTGGTCAGCAGGTTGTCGGTCACACGCCGGTACACATCGACAATCACATTCACCCGGCTTTTGAACAAACCGAGGTCGGCCCCCACGTTAAAGGTTTTGGACTGCTCCCATTTCAGCGACGGGTTCGGAATCACGGTATTCTGCACGGCTGAAATGCCCAGATAGCGGGCACCGACGCCGTATTCTCCCTGCGACTGGAAGTCGGAGAGTCCGCTGATGTTCCCGTTGACCCCGTAGCTTCCGCGTAGTTTGAGCTGAATCAAATCGGCGGGCAGGGCATTCCAGAATTCTTCATGGTGCAGGTTCCAGCCGACCGATACCCCGGGGAAAAAGCCCCATTTGTGATTGGCTCCCAGGTTGGAAGCACCGTCGTAGCGGGCATTCAGAGAGAATAGGTATTTCTGTTTGTAATCGTAATTGACCCGGCCAAAATACCCCAGAATCACCTGATCACTCACCGAACCGCCCACCGAAACCGGCGTGGTTGCCGCATTCAGCGTCGGAATCAGGTCCGTAGCCGCTCCCTGGCCGCTGGCCGTCATGGCGTAGCTATTCCGTCCAAAGTAAGAAAAACCGGCCTTTACCGACAGATTATGGGAGGTGGCAAATGTTTTGTCGTACGATAAAACCGCATCGGCCTGATACTGGGTTAATTTCGTATAACTCGCCGAGGCTGCCCGGGTGGTTACCGCCGTGGTTCCGTTGAAATACGATGGCAGGAACGAATAGCCATCCGTAGCCAGTTTATACATCGAAATCTGTGGCTCGAACGAAAGACCCGGCAAAATATCCCAGCGACCACCGACCGACAGCGTCATGTTTTCGATGGAATTCCCCCGTTTGTCTTTGTTCAGGAAGTACGCGGCATTTCCGTTACCCCGGTTGGCACCCGGTGCCATCGTTCCGTCTTCATAATACAGCTTCGAGGTCGGCACGTTGGCGGCAGAGCGGTAGAAAATCTGCGAAATGTTATACACTTCGTTGTTGCTCGATCGGGTGAACATCGTCCGCCCGAAGAACGTCAGGTTGTCCCGCACTTTAAGCTCACCGTTCAGGTTAAACGTCAACCGGTCATACTTGGTCGTAATAACCGTTCCCTGATTATTCAGATACCCCACACCCGCATTGAAAGTCGCTTTTTCGGTACCACCCGTCAGTGCTACATAGTGATTGTGCGAAACGCCGTCCTGATAAATCAGTTTCTGGAAGTCGGTATTTTGAAAAATGATGGTTTTGGATGAATCCAGCGGGTCCGGCATACTTTCCCAGCCTTCGTTCAGCTTGTGTTTGTTGGCTTCCGACAGATACTGGGTCGTGTAAATCGTGTTGTTGGTCAGGTCGTTACCAGTTCCGGCCCCGGTGGCCAGTGTCAGTTGGCGCGTAGCCGTCGGGTCTTTTTTAGCCGAGCGAACCGCCCCAAGTCGTTGCAGGTAAATGTAGTCGCGGGCATTCGCCATTTCATACATTTTACCCGGTTTGGAGAAAACCAGGTCGTAGGAATAGGTTACTTTGGTTTTGCCGCTTTTCCCGGTTTTGGTGGTGATGATTACGACGCCATTTGACCCCCTGGCGCCGTAAATAGCCGTCGAAGCGGCATCTTTTAATACTTGCAATGATTCAATGTCGTCGGGGTTGATGTCATTCATGTTGGTCCGAATGATCCCGTCGATGATGTAGAGCGGAGCCGCGCCGTTGGGATTGTTGATGGACGTTCCCCCGCGAACAATGATCCGGGGAGCTGCGCCCGGCTGACCGCCGTTGGCGGGAGCCTGCACCCGAACGCCCGGGATGTTTCCCTGCAGGGCCGAGGCTGCGTTGGCATACGGCGTGTTCTCCAGCACTTTGGTGTCGAGCTTGGAAACAGAGGTCGTCAGCACTTCCCGCGACTGGGTGCCGTAACCGACCACCACCACTTCGTTCAGTGTTTTGCTGTCGCCTTTCAGCGTAATGTCCAGCAGGGCCTGGTTTCCGACCGTGATTTCCTGCGACTCATACCCCAGAAAACTGAAGACCAGAATCGACTGGTCGCTGGGTACGTTGATGGTGTACTGGCCGTTGGCATCCGTGGTGGCCCCGCTGGTTGTTCCTTTCACAACGATGCTGACGCCGGGTAAACCTTCGTTCCGTTCATCGGTAATTTTGCCTTTGACCGAGCGCGCTTGTTGGGCGAAAACAGCGAGGCTACTGAAGAGTAGCGTAACCAACAAAAAATAGCGCTTTCCGAAAGAAAGAGCAGGTAAAGTTTTCTTTTCCATAGTATCTTAGATAGAAAGTCATACCAAATTTGACGATAGCAAAATTAAGTTTCGGTTCTATCGCATCCTGCTACTTTTATCTGTATTTGTAATACTATTTTTCGGAAAAGCCGGAAAGGTACTTTTTTTCGGAAGAAAAGCGGATTAGACGAGATTCAGCGTCTTTCGGTACTCGCTGGGCGTCATGTTCTTGATCTTTTTGAACTGCCGGTTGAAGTTCGCCAGGTTGTTGAAACCGCTTTCACCGGCGGCTTCGACAATGTTCAAATCTTTCTCGGATATTAGCTTGCAGGCGTAGCCAATGCGAACGGTATTCAGGTATTCGACAAAGGAGACGCGGTAGTGTTCTTTGAAAAAACAGCAGAAGGTCGTCAGGGCCATGTTGGCAACGCTCGCAATTTCGGGCAGCGAGATTTCTTCCTGGAAATTCTGCATAATATACTGGTTGATTTTTCGCAAATGGTCGGAGGATTTAAGGTGGGTATTCTGAACATAACCGGGACTGGCCAGTGATTCATACTCAGTGGTTTGTGCGAGAAGATCAAAAATGGATAACAGCGACGACAGGCGTTGTAAACCGTTCATCGTCAGCATCCGGGTCATCGTGTCGGCGATCTTTTCCCGCGTCTCACCCTTGATCACCATACCCCGGTTCGACCGCATCAGGAAACTCCGGAAGGCTTCCATCTCGGGGATTTCCATGAACGTTTTGCCCAGAAAAGAATCGACAAACTGGACGACGATGGCGTTGGCCTGGTAGTCGGCTTCTCCTTTGAAAAATTCGGGGTCGTTCACCCAGACGTGGGGCAGCGAAGGCCCCATGAACACCAGATCGCCCGCGTCGAAATACCCGATATGATCGCCCACCATCCGGCGACCGGTACTTTTTAGCACCAGCACCAGTTCAAACTCAGGATGGTAGTGCCACGGACAGGGGAAAAATTGGCCAATCTCCTGAAACACAATAAAAGATTTGTCGTATTCCTGTGGTAACCGAAATTCGATAGTTTTCATGGCGAATCGGACGTATAAAGTAAAACCGCTCAGTAAGTATAGTATAATTGTTGAATTCGTCAGAAACTTATGAAGAATAGTATCAGAAATATGGATAAAAGTAACAGAAATAGCAAACTCTCACAACTACTTTTGTTGATACGTACAGGGTCGACCAGTCGGCCCTGATGAATACAACCTTTCTATCTGCTTTTTCACGCATGAGTAAAACAAAAGTGATTCACCCCGACCGTGACCCTGCCTTTGCGACCGGAGCCTATTCAGACGGGGTGATTGCCGGCGGCTTTCTATTTGTCAGCGGACAGGCGGCCGTCGACTTTAAAACGTCTCAATTTGTGCTGGGTACCATTGAAGACGAAACCCACCGTACCTTACAGAATATCAAAACGATTGTGGAAGCAGTGGGAGCCACGCTGGCGGATGTGGTCAAATGCACTGTTCACCTGGCTGACATCGCCGAGTTCGACCGCTATAATACGGTGTATGCCCAGTATTTTCCGGGGATCAAACCGGCCCGAACCACCGTGCAATCGGTGTTGGCAGAGGGGTTGAAAGTAGAAATTGATTGCATTGTTAAACTCCCGGCCTGAAAACCTGTTCGGCGAATGGATGAGACTATACAAACGAGTGAGATCAGCGTAGGCGTTGTGGGGCTTGGGTTGATGGGCAGCAGTATCGTGGCCGCCCTGTTGATGGCTGGTCATCCGGTTAAAGCCATCGCCCCCCTGCCCAATGAGCTGGCCGACGCCCTCCAGCGCATTACCAGTCAACTGCAACACGGCGAAGAAGCCGAACTGCTCACGCAACCGCTGGAAAAAACCGTAGCCTTGCTGACCCTTTCGGCGGATTATGACGAACTGCGCGACTGTCGGCTGGTGCTGGAGTGTGTCACCGAAAAAATACCGATCAAACAATCCGTTTACGGGAAAATAGCCGCCGTGGTGAGCACCGATACCGTGCTGGCCAGCAATACATCGGCCATTCCGATCAGCATGCTGCAACAGTATGTGCCCAATCCGGAGCGGTTTATGGGCGTTCACTGGGCCGAACCGGCCTACATGACCCGGTTTATGGAAATCACCTGCGGCACCCACACCTCGGTGGATCTGGCCGACTGGGTGTTTCGATTGGCCCACCACTGGAAAAAAGAGCCTACCCTGTTACGAAAGGACATTCGCGGTTTTGTGACCAACCGCCTGATGTACGCCATTTACCGGGAAGGCCTGCACCTGGTGGAAACCGGGGCCGCCAGCCTGGACGATGTCGACAAGGCATTTCGCTACGATGCCGGTTCCTGGATTACGATGATGGGCATTTTCCGGCGGATGGATTACACCGGTTTGCAGGATTACCCCGAAATTTTCCGGCGCATTTTCCCCCAACTGAGCAATTCCGAAGAGGTTCCGGCGCTGATGCAGCAACTCGTCGACCGGCAGTTGCGGGGGACGCAGAGCGCGCAGGGCCTGTATGACTATACCGAAGAAGAAGCGAAGGAGTGGGACAAAGCCTTTGCGGTTTTTAATAAAGACATCTATCAATTGGCCGCCCGGTATCCGTTCCGGACCGACCAACGAATCGGTTAAACCAACGTAATGACACACTACACCGAATCGGCAGCCTTGCTCGAACGGGCAAAAAAAGTGCTGGCCGGGGGCGTTTCGTCCGAGTTTCGCAAGTACAATCACCCCCACGCCATTTTTTATACGCACGGAAAAGGAAGCCGGATCTACGACGTAGACGGCAATGAATACCTGGATTTTACGCTGAGCCAGGGGCCGCTGCTGCTCGGGCATTCGCACCCGGAGGTGTTGCAGGCCATCCACGACTATTCCGAACAGGGCCAGCTTTTTGCCGGCCAGCACCACAAAGAAATTGAACTGGCCGAAAAACTGGCCGACCTGATTCCGTCCGCCGACCTCATGCGGTTTTGCCTGGACGGTTCCGAGGCCGTGCAAACCGCCTTTCGGGTGGCCCGCGCCAAAACCGGCAAAACCAAATTTCTGCGTTTTGAAGGGCATTACCACGGCTGGCTCGACAATGTCGCCTGGGGACTTTCCGCACCTTCGGTTGATGCACTGGGCGACCGGGAAGACCCGAACGTGTATCCCTGGAGCGCCGGTCTGGCCCCAAATTCCCGCGATGAATTCATCATCCTGCCCTGGAACGATCTGGAACTGGTTCGGAAAACCGTCGCGGAGCACCACCACGAACTGGCCGCCATCATTACCGAGCCGATTATGTGCAACAACGGCTGCATTTTGCCGCAGGACGGTTTTCTGCAAGGCCTCCGCGACCTCTGCGATCAGTACGGAATTGCCCTGATTTTCGATGAAGTCATTACCGGTTTTCGGGTTTCGCTCAAAGGCGCCCAGGATTATTTCGGCATCACGCCTGATCTGTCCATTTTTGCCAAGGCCATCGCCAGCGGTTATCCCATCAGCGCCATCGTTGGCAAACGTGAGTGGATGCAGTTGATCGAGGAAGCGAAAGTGATCCACGCGGGCACAATGAACGCCAGCAACCCGACCATTGCGGCTGCTCTGGCCACGATTCAGGTGCTGGAAAGAGACCAGCCGTATGAACGCATGTACCGGTTTGGTCAAAAGCTGATGACGGGCCTGGAACAGGCCGCAGCCGAAACGGGTCAGAACCTGCGTGTGCAGGGGCTCGGGCCGATGTTCCACGCCGGTTTTACCGACCAGCCATCCGCAACCGATTACCGGGGTACGCTGGCGTATAACCGGGTTAAACTTGCTAAATTCATTGCGGGTATGCACGATCGGGGCGTCCGGGTCATTGGCCGGGGGCTGTGGTACATCAGTGCGGCCCATACCGAAGAGGATATTGATCACGCCATAAAGACCGCCCGGGAAGTGCTGGGAAGTGAGGAACTGGGCTGGTAGCAATCCGAAAAAAAGAGAGCTGCTGCGCTTATTTCCTGCGTTTTAACACCAACGAATTATGGGTAACACATCACCTGAAAAAGAAGAGATCCTGGTGACGGGCTGGGGCAAACGGACAACGGGGATCATCGCCTGTTTGCGCCAGGCCGGCCACCCGGTTACGGTATATAGCACCCGCCCGATTGAAACGACCGACTGTGGCCCGGTTTCGCCGGCGCGGGTGGAAATCGATGCGTCGGACCGGCAGGTGAAGGAAATCCGGCACCTGGATAGTCCGTTGCCGGTCCATCTGGTCATTGCCGATACGGATGAGCATGAGGCTCAGAAAAAAGCACTGATCCGGCAACTGGAAGCGGTTCTTTCGCCGGATGCCCTGATTGCCATCAATACCGAAAGCATTCCGCTCAGCAGTCTCCAGCAGGACGCCCGTCATCCGGAACGGATCATCGGCGTGAACTGGACCGAACCCGCCGATACGACGTATTTTCTGGAAATCATTACCAACGAAAAAAACGACTCCAAGCGGGTCGATGCTTTTCATACGACGGCGAAATTGTTCTGGCAAAAAGACCCTTATGTGATTCAGAATGACACCGGTATTCGAACCCGGATGCTGTGCGCCATGATTCGGGAAGCGTTTTATCTGGTGGAAAACGGCTACGTTTCCATCGAGGATGTCGACCGCGCCTGCCGGAATGATCCGGGTTATTATTTACCCTTTTCGGGCAATTTTCGGTATATGGACCTCATGGGCACGTTCATTTACGGCGTCGTCATGCAGGATTTGTTTCCCGAATTGTCGAAGGCCCGTCACATTCCCCGGTTTTTTACCGAAACCGTGGAGCAGGGCGGTTTGGGCATGAGTACCGAAAAAGGACTCTACGCGTACGAACCCGGAGAGGTGGAACAATGGGACGAATCGTTTCGGGAGTTTAGTCTCCAGATTCAGGAGTTGATCAGCAAATACCCGTTCAATTATGCCGAAGTTCCGCAGCAGGCCAGCAAACAGACCGTGGTGGTATGACGAAGCGTCTGATTTTTGATGCCCACCTCGACCTGGCGATGAACGCCCTCGAATGGAACCGGGATCTGTCGCGCCCGCTGGTCGAAATCCGGCAGCGCGAAATGGGGATGAAGGACAAACCCGACCGGGGTAAAGGCACCGTCTGTTTGCCCGAACTCCGGAAAGGTGGTATCGGTCTGGTGGTGGCCACGCAATTGTCGCGGGTGACGCCCTACGGCAGTTCGCTGCCCGGCTGGCACTCGCCACAGCAAGCCTGGGCCATGACGCAGGCACAACTGGTCTGGTATCGCGAGATGGAAGCCCTCGGCGAGATGGTCCAGATCACCAACCTGGCGGAACTGGAAGCCCATCTGGCGTTGTGGAATAATACGGAACAACCGGACGAAGAAAAACCGATCGGGTATATTCTGAGTCTGGAAGGGGCTGATTCGCTGGTGGATGTGTCGTATTTGCACCGGGCTTATGACTACGGGTTGCGGGCGGTGGGACTGTCGCATTTCGGGCCGGGCCGCTACGCGCCGGGTACCAAAATGGAAGGGCCGCTAACGCCGTTGGGGCTGGAATTACTGGCCGAAATGGATAAACTCAACCTGATTCTGGACGTCACCCACCTCACCGACGAGGGGTTCCGGCAGGTGATGGATCGCTATCAGGGGCCGGTTTGGGCCAGTCACCACAACGTTCGGAAGATTGTTCCGAACCAGCGCCAACTGACGGACGAGCAGATTAAACAACTCATTGAACGGGACGCGGTGATTGGCGGAATGCTCGATTGCTGGGCGATGGACATCCGGTTTATCGATACGGTTTCGGACCCCTGGCAACTGGACATCCGGCTCGAAAACCTCGTCGATCACTGGGATCACATCTGTCAGATGGCCGGCAACAGCCGTCACGTGGCCATCGGGAGCGATCTGGACGGTATTTTCGGAACCGAACAGTCGCCCTGGGACATGAACTCGATTGCCGATCTGCGGAAATACGAGGACATTTTGGCCCGTCGGGGTTACCAACCCGCCGATATCGACAATATTTTTCACGGAAACTGGCTGCGGTTTTTACGCAAAGCCTGGAAATAAACTACCTCTACCCCCAACCCCCTGAAGGGGGCTTAAAAATGGCAGAGCTAAGCCCCCTTCAGGGGGTTGGGGGCAAAACCGAACGAAACGATGAACTTTCAGGCCGGAGCGGCTCAGGTAGATATTACGCCCCCGTTGGGAACATTGATCAACGGTGATTTTATCACCCATTACGCCCGCTATATCCACGACCCCTTGTATGCCAAGGCGTTGGTACTGCAACAGAACAACACGCTGGTGGCTCTGGTGATGGTCGACATCTGCGCCATGCCGAAGGATTTGTTGGACGAGGTCAAACAACTCATTCAGAATCAAACCGGTATTGCCCCCCAAAACGTTCTGATTGCCAGTACGCATACCCACGCGGCTGGCTCCGTCGCGAGTCTGTTGCTGGGAGCGGCCGATTTGCCCTATCGGCAAAAATTACCCGGTTTCCTTGTAGAAGCCGTCGTGGAAGCGACGCAGCAACTCCTTCCGGCCAAAGTCGGATTCGGGGCGGTGGAAGTGCCGGAACATGTGGTTTGCCGCCGGTTTTTCATGAAGGAAGGCTATGCCGCTAAAAATCCCGTCACGGGTGGACTTGATGGCGTGAAAACCAATCCGTTTGGCGATGAGCAGCAGATCGACCGGCGCGTGGTTCCCATCGATCCGCAAGTGGGTTTTCTGGCCGTGAAAGGGCTGGACGACCAATGGATCAGCGTCCTGGCGAATTACTCGCTGCATTACGTCGGCGATTGGGAAAACGGCACCATCACCGCTGACTATTTCGGGGTGTTTTCCGATGAACTGCGCCGTCAACTGGGAGCGGGTTCGGCGTTTGTCGGCATGATGAGCAACGGCACGAGCGGAGAAGCCAACATCTGGGATTTTCTGGACCCCGACCGCTATCCGAAAGACCATTTCGCTAAAAGTAATCTGATCGGCAAAGACATTGCCGCCCGGGTTGGCGAAGCATTGCAAACCGTTGACTGGCAGACGAATCCAACCATTTTTGCCCACTACGCCGAGGTTCCGACGGGCGTTCGTAAGCCGTCGGCCGTTGAACTGGAAACCGCCCGCAGTGTGGTGGCCGTATCGCAGTATGAAGCCATTCAACAGGTCGATGCCGATGCATTGCACCGGATTTATGCCCGCGAACAGGTGTTGCTGAATGACTATCCGGACACGATTCTGTTTCCGGTACAGGCCATCCAAATCGGTACCGGGCAGATCGGGGCTTTGGGCGGAGAGTTTTTTGCCGAAACCGGTTTACGGCTCAAGCAAAACCGGTCGGGCAGCCCTTATTTCACCATCACAATGGCCAATGGCTACGTGGGCTACGTGCCACCCGCTCATGAAATTCAGCGGGGTGGTTACGAAACCTGGCGGTGCCGGACCAGTTTTCTGGAGTTGAGCGCCGAGGAGCGCATTCGGACCAAACTGGTTGACTTGCTGGATAAAAAGGAGTTAGAGGCAGTAAACTACGAAGTATAACGATCAACTAACGGTTTAATTCGCATGGAAACAGGAAACGCGCAAGACCTGAAAGAAGCCTTTCGCCGGGACGGATACGTTTTTCTACCCGGTTTTTTATCCCCCGCCGAGGTGGGTGAACTCAACGAACAGGTTAAAAAATTTATCAGCGGGGAGGTTCCCGTTATGCCCAAAGAACTCGTCTTTTACGAAGACAGGAACGATCCGGCGACCTTGAAGCAGCTCATCGATATGCAGAAGTACAATGCCTATTTCGATGTGATGCTGAATAACAGTAAATTCAAGCAAATTGCCGAGTTTCTGCTCGACGATGCGGCTATTCCTAAAACCCTTGAATATTTCAATAAACCGCCCAAAATCGGCAAGCCGACGCCCCCGCACCAGGACAACTACTATTTCATGCTGAAACCGACCGAAGCGGTGACCATGTGGCTGGCGCTGGAGGACGTCGACGCGGAGAACGGTTGCGTTCGCTACGTGACCGGTTCGCACCGAAACGGCATTCGACCGCACGGACGGACCCAGACGCTCGGATTTTCGCAGGGCATCACGGATTTCTGGACCGAAGACGATCAGGCCAAAGCCGTCGCTTTTCCCGCCAAACCGGGTGATCTGCTGATTCACCATTCCATGACGATTCACTGGGCCGAAGCCAACCGCACCGAAAACCGCACCCGCAAAGCCATTGGGCTGATTTATTGGGCCGAATCGGCGAAGGAAGATGCGGAAGCGAAAGCGGCTTACCAGAAAAAATTGCACGCTGAAACCCTCTGAGATGAGCGATCCGGACACGCTTATTGGTCACGGCTCCCACCAGTATCAGGTTTTCCCGGACTGGGGCAAGCTGAATCCGGCGACGCATCCGGTGAAGGATTGCCACGAAATGGTGATTGACGCCAAAGGCCGGATTTTTATGCTGACCAATGAAACCCGCAACAACATCCTGATCTATGACCGGTCGGGAAAATTGCTGGATTCGTGGGGAACGGACTATCCGGGCGGCCACGGTTTGACATTAGTTAACGAAAACGGCGAAGAGTTTTTGTTGATTACGGACATTGATCGCCATCAGGTCATTAAAACGACGCTAACAGGTCAGGTTGTGATGACGCTGGATTATCCCCGGGAAATCAGTGCCTACACCTCCGCCGACCAGTTTCTGCCGACCCAAACCGCCGTTGGTCCGACCGGCGATCTGTATGTAACCGATGGCTACGGGTTGCAATACGTCATTCAGTACACCAGCCGGGGCGAATACGTCCGGCACTGGGGCGGGCGGGGCGACGAAAACGGGCAGTTCGACTGCGTACACGGAATTGCGCTCGACACCCGAAAACCGGATGAGCCGAGCCTGCTGATTACATCCCGGAATCACAATGTTCTGAAAAGATTCGCACTGGATGGGCACTACGTCAGCACGATTCCGCTGCCCGGCTCGTTTGTGTGCCGGCCGGTACTGCACAATCAGTATGTTTTTGCGGCTGTTTTTCGGTCTACCACCAACCGGACTATTGGCTCTGGTTACATCACGATTCTGGATGAAAACGATCGGGTGATCTCGACGCCGGGCGGCACCGAACCGATCTATGAAAGCGGTATCTTACAAACGCAATCGCAACACAGTCCGGTTTTTGTGCATCCGCACGACGTTTGCATCGACGCGGACGAGAATGTGTACGTTTGCCAGTGGAATGCCAACAACGTATATCCCATGCAATTAAAGCGGGTATAAAAATACCCCCAACCCCCTGAAGGGGGCTCAAAAAATCCGGATGTTTAAGCCCCCTTTAGGGGGTTGGGGGTAAACTCTAAAAACCGGAAAAACAGATTTTACCATGAAAATGCGCGAAAGCCGGGTATTGAAGAAGTTACGAGCTGGCGAAGTGGTCAGTTGTTTTAAAGTGAATTTTGGCGATGGTCAGGCGTCCGAACTGGTGGCCTTAACCGGTTTTGACTGCATCTGGATCGACCGCGAACACCAGGGACAGGATTGGTCGGTGGTGAGTTCGCACATCTGGGCGACCAAATCGCAAGATGCCGACATCATGGTTCGGGTGCCGCGCGGCAGCTACAGCGATTACGTCAAACCGCTGGAACTGGACGCCACCGGTATTCTGGTGCCGCACTGCATGGGACTGGAAGACGCGAAGAAAGTAGTTCAGATGACCCGGTTTCATCCCCTGGGCCTGCGGGCCATCGACGGCGGCAATGCCGACGGTGCCTACACCAACCTCGATTTTCACGAATACCTCCGGCAGGCCAACCAGCAGCGGTTTGTGGCGCTCCAGATCGAAGACCCCGAACCGCTCGACGAACTGGAGGAAATTGCCGCCCTCGACGGCGTGGACATGCTCTTTTTCGGCCCCGGCGATTTCAGTCAGGCCATTGGTGCGCCCGGCGAGTGGAACCACCCCCGACTCGTAGCGGCCCGCAAACGCGTCGCCGAAGTGTGTATCAAACACGGAAAATTTGCCGCCACCACCGGGCCTATCGACCGGCTGGAAGAGTTCGTGGCGATGGGCTACAAGTTCGTCAGCGTGGGTGCCGATGTCGTGGGCGTCAGTAACTATTGTCACGGTCTGGTCAATCGCTTCAACAAAGAAACAGCACCGGCTCAATCGGCTCAGGGAGGGTATAAATAATGAAAAAAAGGGAACTGGGAAAAACCGGTATTGCGGTTTCGGAGCTGGCTTTCGGTGGGGTTGAAATCGGATTGCCCTACGGCATTGGCGTCAAAAGCGCGGCCGATATGCTGTCGGAAGATGAATCGATTCGTCTGCTGCACGAAGCCACGGAATCGGGCGTCAATTTTTTCGATACGGCCCGGCTGTACGGCGCGAGTGAAACCATCATGGGCAAAGCCTTTCGGGATCGACGCGAACAGGTTATCATCGGAACCAAATGCCGCCAGTTGCGCGATGGAAACGGTGCGTTACCGAACGGTTCTGATTTAAAAAAGCTCATCAAAACCTCACTGCTGGAGAGCCTGACGGCTTTGCAGACGGATTACGTGGACATTTTCATGCTCCACCAGGCCGATCTGGGCATTTTGGAGAATGACGAAATTCCGCAAATTTTTGCCGAGTTAAGAGCAGAGGGTATGATTCGGAGCACGGGCGTCTCGACTTATTCCGTTGAAGAAACGCAGAAAGCCATCGAAACCGGCGTGTGGAACGTCATTCAACTGCCGTTCAACCTGATGGACCAGCGACAGGCGGCTTTGTTTCCGGCTGCGGCTGAGAAGGGCGTCGGTATCGTCGTTCGGTCGGTTTTGATGAAAGGCTTGCTGACCAGCAAAGGCCAGCACCTGCACCCGGCTCTGGCCGATGTCGAAAACCACCTTCGCCGGTTTGATGAGCTGGTGGCTACCGGTTTTCCGGATTTGTCGACCCTGGCCGTTCGGTTCGTGGCGACTTTCCCCGAAGTATCTTCCCTGTTGGTAGGCATCGACAAATCGGACTATCTGCACCAGTCGCTGGCGGCTGTGAACGGTTCTTATCTGGATACTGAAAATCTGGTTCGGGCGAAAGATCTGGCTTATCCCGACCCCACTTTTCTCAACCTGCCCCACTGGGACCGGATGGGCTGGTTAAACTAACGGCAACAACCTCATGCATATCAACGATTTATTCAATTTAACCGGCAAAGTGAGTCTGGTAACGGGTGGCGCGGGCAACTACGGAAAGTGCATCGTGGAAGGGCTGGCGGAAGCGGGCTCAACGGTGATCACGGCTTCCCGAAACCTGGCCGCCGGGCAGGACGTGGCCAACCAGTTTCAGGCCCGTGGGCTGCACGTGTTTGCCCTGCCGGTCGATCAGGGCGATCCGGATTCGGTTCAAAACCTGAAAACCCAAATTCAATTGCAGTTTGGCAAGCTGGATGTGTTCGTCAACAATGCGGTTTCGCGGCCCATGAAGGGCTACGATGCGCCCCTCTCGGATTTTGCGGAATCGATGCGGGTCAATGCCACCGGTTCGATGGACATTCTGCGCGAAATGGCTGACCTGATCGTGCAGGCGGGTGGTGGCAGCATCATCAACATCGGCTCAATGATGGGCATGTTCGGCCCGGATTTATCCAATTACGAAGGTACCACGATGGGCAATCCGCCCCCTGATTATTTCTTCCACAATGCGGGTTTACTCAACCTGACGAAATACATGGCGCAGATTCTGGCGGGGAAAAACGTGCGCGTCAACTGCGTCAGTCCGGGTGGTTTGTTCAATCACCAACCCGAACGGTTTCTGGAGAATTACACCAAAAAAGTCCCCCTGCGACGCATGGCGAACCAGGACGACATCAAGGGCCTGATCGTGCTGCTGGCTTCCCAGGCGGGGGCCTACATCAACGGCGAAAACATTCTGATGGACGGCGGTTTGAACGCCTAATGCCGCCATTTGACGTATTTCCCCTTGCTCAGTACCTCCGCCCACCGATGGTAACCCGCCAGCGTCAGGTGGACGCCGTCCCAGGAATATTCTTTTTTGAGCTTCCCGGTTTCGTCCACAAAATGCGGGTGGAGGTCGATCACTTCAAAGCCTTCTGTTCGGGCCATCTCTTTCAGGGCCGCATTCAACGTCTGGATGTGGCCCTCTTTGTTATAGTGGCTCTTGAGTTTCTGAAACGAATCGTTGGTCGGCAGCAGCGTCTGAAAGTAAATCCGGGTGTTCGGCGTACCGGTTTTCAACCGTCGGGCCATTCGCCGGTAGTTTTGCAGAATGACGGCGTCGGGGATGTTTCGCGCCAGATCGTTGATGCCAATCAGGATAAAAACCTTTGCCGGTTTTCCCTGAATCACTTCATCGAGTCGTTCCAGCACGCCGAAGGTGATGTCGCCCGGAATACCCCGGTTTTTGTAACGCGTATCGCCCAGCAAATCGCTCCAGTCGGCCCAGAATGTCAGGCTGTTGCCCAGAAAAACCACGTCTTTGCGGGAATGCGGCAGCGACCGGAACAGATCGACCCGGGCCTTATAAATGTCGGGCCGAACGGTGCTATCCCAGTGGATTTCCTGCGCAAAAACCGACCAATTCCCAACCCACAGAAAGGCGATGAACGCTGCGGTTTTTATCATAACCATATATATTTTACCAATAGGAGTCCGTTACGCGGCCAGTCATCGCATTGTTTAACAGCCCACGGTTGAAACCGTGGGCTGGTTTTTTCTTGATCCGGTTCTGCGGCCTTTTCGGCTTCGTCCGTTCGGTCAATTCCCCGCCAATTGCGAAACTGTCAACTCATTCAGCAACGGTTTGCCCTGTTGAAACCGCTCGACATTTTGCAGAAAAATCGACGAAACCCGCTCCAGAAACCGGGGGCTCAGGCTGGAACCCGAAATGTGGGGCGTCAGGATGACTTTCGGGAAGTGCCAGAGCGGATGTTCCGGTGGCATCGGATAGTGGTAGTGCGTGTCGAGGGCCGCCCCCGCAATCCAGCCTTCCGCCAGGGCTTTGATCAAGGCGGCTTCCTGAATCAACGGACCCCGCGCCGGGTTCAGCAAAAAAGCCGTGGGTTTTAGCTGCCGCAATTCGGATTCGCCCAGGATTCCCGTGGTGGTTCCCGTTTGCGGAATCGCCATCACCAGAAAATCCAGACTCTGTAAAAACGCTTCTTTTTCGGAACTGTAAAACACGCGGTCGGGCAAATTGCCTTCGGGATCACCGGTTCCGGGGACGTTGTAAACCGCATCCCGCGGCTGGATCGGTTGCCGAACCAGCACATGAACCGTCATGCCCAGCGCTTTGGCCAGCCGGGCGGTTTCGCGGCCAATCCCGCCGTAACCCCAGATGCCGACCACCGAACCGCGAATTTCGTTCTGAAACCGGGCCGACCGATTCCAGATCTGACCCTCCTGATTCCGAACCAGACCGCGCAGGTCGCGGGCCAGATTGATCATCATGGCGATGTTCCATTCCGCAATCGGCACGTCGAAAACGCCCAATGAGTTACAGGCCCGGACGCCCCGTTCCACCAGATTTTTGCCAAACAACTGACTGTACCCCGCCGAACTGATCTGCACCAGTTTCAGGCGTTTCATTTCTTCGTGATTCTCTGGCAGAAACGTGCAGAACAGGACATCGCAATCCTGAATCTGGTCGATCGGCAACGGGCGCGCTTTTTCTTCCGGCTGTTCTACAACCGCGACCGAAACGTCCGGAAGGTGCTGCAACGAACGGAGAACCGGTTCATACACCGGCATATCAATCAAGACTTTCAGCATGGTTTTCAGGTCGTCAGGATTTTGCCGGGAACGCTGTTGAATTCACCGCTGCCGGGAATAAACGGAAACCGGCGAATCGTCGCTTCACTCAGTTCAATACCCAAACCCGGTTTTTCGGGACGAACTACGTAGCCATTTTTCATTTGTAAACTGTCGCCGATGACTTCGCTGTGCAGCGGGCCGTAGGCCGGGGCGACTTCCAGAATCACCGTGTTCGGGCAGGCAAAACCGCAATGAATATTCTGCATCTGCGAACCGCCCGCACCCCAGGCATGGGGCGCAATTTTCTGTCCGCGCTGGGCCAGACGGGAGGCCACCTGCATGAACTGATCCAGACCGGCGGTAAAGGAGGCATCCGGCTGGCCGATTCCGAAGCTGTCCTGCTCGATAAACGTCTGCCATTCGCAAACTGCTGTCAGGCATTCGCCCCCGGCAATGATCGTTTGGGTGTTTCGGCGCAGTTCGGCGTAGAGGTCGGGGCGGGTATAGTGCAGCGGTTCTTCCAGACAGAAAAGACTGTACGGTTCCAGCGCCCGGGCGACCGCCGTGGCGGTTTCGAGTCCCCAGGTCAGCGTCGGGCTGTTGCCCATGTGGGCATCAAACAATAGCCAGAGGTCGTTGCCAAACTGCTGACGGACATACGCGGCTTTCGTCGCTTCCAGATCAGCCGCTTCCGTGGGGTCGATGGAAATTTGAAAACCGCCCTCTTTCCAATACGCCCCGGCTCCGATTTTAACGCCCCGAAATCCCAGCGATTGGTAAAAGGCCACTTTATCGCCCAGTTTTTCCAGTGGATAGTTACTCGGGCCACCCGTCGCATAGCAGGGAAGTTGATCCCGGGCGGCAAATGGGTTTTCTGCGGTTTGTGGAAAACCGCCCTTCCAGGCTTCGCCCAGTAGTTTGTAAACCGGAACGCCCATCAATTTCCCTTTCAAATCCCACAAAGCGGCTTCGATTCCGGCCAGCACAATGGCGCCCAGGCCGACGCGGCACCAGAAATTACCGCACTGGTACATCCGTTGCCACAATTCCGGAATATCCTCGACGGTATTGCCGATCAAAACCGGTTTAAAAAATTCCACGATGGCAGGGACGCCTTCCGGGAAAAAATACCCGGCGTAGGTTTCGCCCAAACCGGTCAGCCCAGCGTCGGTTTCGATGCGAATAAAAGCCGCACTGCGCAGTTGACGCGCTTCGGAAAGATAGGGGTCGTTCGTGCAGGGACCCGTCAGCAGGATGGTTTCGACGTTGGTAATTTTCATTAGTTGCTTCGGTGACTTCTTTAAGAAACCGCTTAATTAGTTGCCCCAAAGCGTCGGGTCGGCCACTAAAGGCGGTTTTTAACAATTCGAGTACTTTTAGCCCCTTCAGAGCTAATCTTGCAGGGATCTTGCAAATTTACCCCGGAGGGGTCTTCTGTTAATAGTCAAGTGTTCCAACACGTTGTTCCAGCCCCGGCAGGGGCGTCCTCAATCAAAGTCACACTTTAGGACGCCCCTGCCGGGGCTGGACGAATTGCAATTATTGTGGTCCTATTAACCGTGAACTCCTCTGGAGTTACT
This sequence comes from Larkinella sp., assembly GCF_965227735.1. Taxonomy (NCBI): domain Bacteria; kingdom Pseudomonadati; phylum Bacteroidota; class Cytophagia; order Cytophagales; family Spirosomataceae; genus Larkinella; species Larkinella sp. Next base: position 4,434,682 of record NZ_OZ245776.1, read on the forward strand.
TTTTACCAATCATTTTCATTACATATAATTCCGTGCAATAGTAGCCTTTCGGGACCGGGCCGATGCTTCGGTTGGGGCAACTTTCAAACCGCTTTGGATTGAACGGCGATTTCAAGAGCCGCCACCGTAATGGGTTCTTTGCTTTGGTTTTCAACGACAATTTTGTTCCAGCCGTCGGTGATGAGCGAAACCGGAAACCGGTAGGTGTAGCCCACGTGATCTTTGGTCAAATGCGTCAGCGAGCCGCAGGGGCGGAGCAGTTTGTCGGTCGATTCGTTCTGGAGATTCGGCCAGCAACCGTTGACCGAAACCGGCATATACATCGGTTTTTCACCGGCTTTCAGCACCACCTGCACCACCAGTTCCAGATTCTGGTCGGCGGGTTCGGCGCTCATCGCCAGTTGGAACGAACGTTGTGCAAAAGGGCCGATGCTGGCGGGCAACTGGGCGGGAAGCTCAAACGGGGTTGGATTGAAAAATGCCCCGGCAGTGCTGAAACAATAGTGTTTGGGTTTTCCCCGCAGGAAATCACGCTTGTCGATGTCGCGCAAGGCCGTGTAATCGGACCGAATGCCCGGAATTAGCGGTTGATCGGTACAGAAAAAGTTGAACCATTCGATGCCCTGCGCGCCCATCGCCAGTTTCCCGGCCGCATTGGCCCGCACAATTTCCGGACTGGCGCTAATGTACCGCATCCGCTCTTTGACCGTTCCCGACTCGTTCTGCGTAGGCAGGCTGTTGGCACCGTCGTCCACAGAACCGTAGATGGTCACGCGGTCGCCCAGGCGTTTCCGGAATTCGTCGTGCGGCATGTCCCAGGTCGTGGCCCAGAAACCCGCCGGAATGACGAAATCGAGGGTGCCTTCCTGACACAACGTGACCACATCCACGCCAATGGCTTTCAGTTGATCGAGTGCCCCCGGAATGCGCATTCCGAACGGATACGGTTTTCCGGTTTTCTTCGCCTGACGCTGCGTGAGCGCGCGAATCTGGCGAAACCAGTCGTTCATCATCGCGATGGTTTCGGGCGAGGCACCGGGTTCGCAGCAGAGCGGTTGCCGCCACCAGTCCAGTTCCAGACCTTCATAATCGTAATCTTCCACCACTTCCCGAATCTGCTCGAACATCAGGGCGCGCACTTCCGGTTTTTCGTAATTCAAACCAATCCGGTCCTGCGCATTCTGCAGCCCGTATGAAGCGTGTTTAAGCCGCATTTCTTCCTTTTTGAAGAGCGGTAGGTTGAAAAAGCTGCCTTCCGGGTTCCGGCTGCCGTGCATGTCGTTCATCCGGATGCTGACCCAGGGCGATATTTTCCGGCGTCGGCACGCTTTCGAGGTTTCGGCCAGCCAGTCCACGCCCGCATCGATCAGATCCTGGTAGCGGTTCATGAAGCGGGTGAAATTGTCGAGGAATTCTTCCACCGCTTCCGGCTCCGTAATGCCCTGACAGACGGCGTGACCCCGGAAATAGTCGCGGTCACCGCGTTTATAACCATCGAGAATGCTCGGAATCTTCTTACTGGGATACCAGGCCCGGTTGGCATTGGCGTTGATCACGAAGGTATCAATCCCGTTGTCGGCCAATAAATCTACGTAACGATGAATCGCTTTGGCTTTGAATGGCCCGCCCACCGCTACGGGTTTGGTACCCATTTTCCCGGTGCGGGGATTGGCCACGGTTTTCAGCGAATAGTCTTCGGGTTGCCAGAGTTCCGGATTGTAAAAATACACACAGGTATCACCGTTGAACAGGTTGCGGTGTTTGTCCAAAGCCGGTTTTTTGGGCGGTGTCGCCCGTTGCTCATCCGTTTCCGAAGTCGATCCATTGTCTGATGAATCTTCCAGCAGATTTGGCAAGACCGGAACGGCCGTGGCACTGATCAAACCCGCCCGCAGGAAGTCTCGCCGGGTTTTCATTTTTTCAGATTTCATGACAACGCGTTAAGGGAAAGTGGGGTGATTTACACCAGTGGGGTCACCGATATTGTACAAAAGTAACTTCTGCCGGTTGGCTATTCTCTTACTTTTAGGTGCAATTCTGATACTTTCTTTCAGGCAGAACGGCATTTGGGCGAAGACATCCTGCAACCCGCCGGGGTTTACCGGGGTATTCCTGCCGTTTCTCAAAAGTGGCAGGGATTGACTCATTTGTGACAGCGTTTTCGCGTCCAAAAGCGGACCTTTAATTCATCCAAAACGGACAACAAACCAAACTTCCTACGCCATGAAAACGATCCTCCACTCCCTGTTCGTTGCTTCTTCCCTGACGCTGGTGAGCGTTCCTTCTGCCCAGGCTGACCTCTACAAATCCGTCGCTCCCAAAGAGGTGACCGAGGTGGCTGCGCAGAATCGATTGAAAAATGATCTGACGTATTCGACGGCTGCCTATAAACATCCGAATAAAATAACCGCTGCCCGCCAATGGGAGCCGGAATCGGGGGTCGAATTTCGCATACGGAACCGCAAGGCGCAGGAAATTACCGGCTACCGGGAACACCAACGCCGGGGTGGTTTGGGCGATACGGCCATTGCGATCCCTTCAAAACCGGCTTTGGTAAACCGGAATTATAAGCCGCAGAATGGAATGGTTGATTAGTCGCAAAAATTACCGGGTAAAAACATCCTTTAAGGCTCTTAGCGCGGCATGATGCCCGCACATGCCGTGCACACCGCCCCCCGGTGGGGTCGACGATGAGCAGATGTACAGTCCTTTTGCAGAAGTCCGGTAGGGCGACCAGCGCAGCGCGGGCCGGGTGAAAAGCTGACCGATGTCGATGATGCCGCCGTTGATGTCGCCCCCGATGTAGTTGGGATTGTGCGCTTCCATCTGGGCGGGATTCATCGTGTGCCGGGCCAGAATCCGGTCGCGGAAACCGGGTGCAAACCGTTCGATCTGGTCTTCGATGGCGTTGGTCATGTCCACCGTCGACCCGTTGGGAATGTGGCAATAGGCCCAGGCGGTGTGCTTCCCCGCTGGTGCCCGCGTCGCATCAAACAGGCTTTGCTGGGCGAGCAGAACATACGGTTTTTCGGGATGCTGGCCTTTCGAAGCCCGTAATTCCGAGTCGGCAATTTCTTCCAGCGTATTGCCCAGGTGAACCGTACCGGCCTGCCGACAGCTTTCTGCGGTGAACGGAATCGGGCCGTCCAGCGCCCAATCGACCTTGAAAACGCCCATGCCGTAGCGGTATCGGTTCAGTTGCCAGCGATACAGCGGTGAAAACCGGTGTCCGGCAATTTGGAGGAGCTGTTTGGGGGTGATGTCGAACAGAACCGCTTTCGAAGAGGGCAGTTGCGCCAGCGAAGAAACGTAAAAATTCGTTTCGATTTTGCCGCCCAGCGCGGTAAAGTAAGCGGCTAACGCCCGGGCAATCTGCTGCGAACCGCCTTTGGGCAATGGCCAGCCCCGCACGTGGGCCGCCGTCATCAGCACGACGGCAATGGCCGAGGTCGTAAAATTGGACAATGGTTGAATCGAATGGGCGGCCATGCCCGCCAGCAAGCCTTTGGCCTGTTGCGTCTCGAATAATTTCGCCAGCCAGGTCACCGGTGGCAGGGCTTTCAGGCCGAATTGGGCAAAATCGAGCGGGTGTTTAGGAAAGGTCAAAGGACCCAATACGTCGAAGTCGATGCGCGGCCATTGTTCGATCAGCGGTTTGAACAGATTGCGATACGCTTTTTCGTCCGGCCCCAGCGAACGGGCGGTTTCTTCCACCGATCGGGTCAAAATAGCCGCTGTGCCATCGTCGAACGGATGGGCTGCGGCCACTGGCGGCTCGATGTATTCCAGACCATATGTGTCGAGGGGTAGCGTCCGGAAAAACGGCGAGTTGATTGCCAGCGGGTGAATGGCCGAACAGGTGTCGTGCATAAAACCGGGCAGCGTCAGTTCTGCCGACCGCAGTCCGCCCCCGATTTCGGGTTTGCCTTCCAGCACCAGCACCGAAAGCCCGGCCTGCTGCAAGGTGATGGCGGCTGCCAGCCCATTCGGACCTGAACCCACAACGACGGCGTCAAAATCAGTTTTATGCATGACGTGAAAAAAGGATTGTTACGCAGAGTCAATCGGAGGAAACCAGAGTTAATCAGAGTTTTTTCTTTCTTTTTTCTCTGATTAACTCTGCGTAACCATTTAAACTTTCCGGCCGGAACAGCACCTGCCCGTTGGGTTTAACTTCCCAGGCCGTGATAGGGTTCAATTGATAACCGCTATCTGTAGGGAATACAATTGCATGAATTGAACAATATCTTTAATTTATCGAATTTGTCGACGGTTTAGCTTTGATTTTGACGCTGATAAATCCTTTCTTTGCTACTCTATTAAATAAATAGAGCAAGAAGAAAATAATTCGACTCCTTTCATTGGACTGTCACCATGAAAACGTTTACTCACCTGAACAAACATTCCCACTTGACACGCACACTGTCTAAAGGGTGTTGCTTGTCCTGTTTGCCAACAGCCTTTTCTTCCTGCTGTTGTTGCTGTCTGTAATCTTCTCTCGTTCATTTCATTGTTTTCATCATAAGTCAGCATGCTCCTGGTTCACCCGGTGTGTTCTGAATTGATTCTATTATTATAGTATTTCTATAGGATTACTAGTTAAATTTTTGTTTTACAAGGTTACCAATTAGTCACCATGAGACATTTTTATGTGTTTGATTATGAGAGGATTCTGCTCCGGTGGGTCTTTTCGGTTTTTCTACTTTTGACCACATTGGTTGGGTATTCGCAAGGTCCGGTTAAAGGGCAGGTTATTTCTGAGGACGACCGCCAGGGTATTCCGGGGATCAATGTACTCGTCAAAAACACGACCCAGGGCACCGTCACCGACGCGGCTGGAAACTTCCAGATTCAGGCGTCTCCGAATGCCGTGCTGGTTTTTTCGGGTGTCGGTTTTATTCGCCAGGAAGTGCCGGTCAACGGCAAGAGCCAGTTGGACGTGAAACTGGTGGTGGATAACCGGCAACTGAATGAGGTGGTCGTCGTTGGCTACGGCACGCAGAAAAAGAGCGATTTGACTGGCGCGGTGAGTTCGCTGGATTCAAAAGAATTCAACAAAGGAGTGCAAACGTCAGTGGATCAGTTGATTGCCGGGCGGGCCGCCGGGGTGCAGATTACGCAGGCCAGCGCCGAACCCGGTGGGGGCGTCACCATCCGCATCCGGGGGGCCAACTCCATCAACGCCAACAACGAGCCGCTGTATGTGATCGACGGGTTGCCCATCGACAACTCGCCGGTGGTACCTAACTCGCCGGTTATTACGGACGGAGCGGTTCGCAACCCGCTCAATGCGCTCAATCCCGCTGACATCGAGTCGATCGAGATTCTGAAAGATGCGTCGGCCACGGCCATTTACGGATCGCGGGGTGCCAACGGCGTCATTCTGGTGACGACCAAAAAAGGGACAAAAGGCAAGCTGAAGGTCAATTACAATGCCTACACCGCTTTTCAGAACATGACCAAAACGATTCCGATGCTGAGCACGCAGCAGTACATCAGTTTGCTGAACGATCTGAAAAAGGACCAGGGACTGGCGCCGGAATTTACGAGTGAACAAATCGCGGCCATTGGTAACGGAACCAACTGGCAGAAGGAAATTTACCGGCCGGGCTACACGCGCAACCACCAGTTGGCCTTTTCGGGCGGGCAGGATAAATTCAACTACTACGCGTCGGTCAATTATTACGATCAGAAGGGCGTCATCATCAGTTCGGGGATTAAAAAATACATTGGCCGGGCCAATCTGACCTACAACGACGATCGGTTCAAGTTTGGGCTGAATCTGAATTCGAGTCTGGTAAAAGACGATTTTGTACCGAACGGCGTCAGCATCAACGAAGGAGCCGGGGTGGTCAATACCGCTATTTTTCAGGACCCGACCCTGCCGATCAGAGACGCGAATGGCAATTATGCCCAGACGCTGATCGTGAACCTCGAAAACCCGGTGGCACTGGCCAACGAAGTGACGGATGTGGCCGAAACGAACCGCACGTTCGGGAATATTTTTGCCGAATACTTCATTTTGCCCGAACTATCGGTGAAAGTCAATGCCGGAACAGATCGTCAGAGTGCCCGTCGGGATAGCTACCTTTCCCGCCAGACCCGTCGCGGCCAGGCCACCAACGGGATTGCCGACGCGCAATCCAGCAACGCCAGCAATTACCTGCTCGAATTGACCGCCCGGTATAGCAAAACGTTCAGCGACATTCACAAAGTCGAAGTGTTGGGCGGTTATACCTACCAGCAGTTTGAGAACAATTATATCGGAGCCGGTTCGCAGAATTTCTCGTCGGATGCATTGTTGTTCAATAATTTAGCGGCCGGTGCCCGCTCAACCTTCGATGTGGCTTCGGGCCGGAATCAGAACCAGTTGCAGTCGTATCTGGGTCGGGTTAATTACAATTTGCTGGATAAATATTTGCTGACGGCTTCGTTCCGGGCCGACGGTTCGTCGCGGTTTGGCGAGAACAACAAGTTCGGTTTTTTTCCCTCTGTGGCGCTCGGCTGGCGGATTAAGGAAGAGGATTTCCTGAAAAGCGTGACGGTTTTGTCGGATCTGAAACTGCGCGGGAGCTACGGATTAACGGGAAATCAGGACATCGGGAGTTACAAATCCCTTGTGTTGCTGGGGCCGCAGGGGAACGCCATTTTCGACGGCGTTTCGTACGTCGGCGTCTCGACGACCCAATTGCCCAACGCCAATTTGAAGTGGGAAACTACCGGTCAGCTCGACATTGGTCTTGATTTCGGTCTGTTCGGAAACCGTCTGACGGGTTCGATCGATTATTTCAATAAAAACACGAAAGACCTGCTTTTGCAGCTTCCCGTTCCGCGCACGACCGGTTTTTCGACCACCTTCAAAAACGTGGGCGGTATGAAAAACCAGGGGCTGGAAATCACGCTGAATACCGTCAATATTCAAAAACCGTTCACCTGGCGGTCGTCGGTCAACTTCTCGCTGATTCGCAACGAAGTGACTGATCTGGCGGGGCTTCCCTACATTCTGCAAGGCGAAGCCGGTTTCTCCAAAGACTTCAGCATCATCCGCAAAGGCGAACCACTGAATTCCTTTTTCGGCTACGTCATCGACGGCGTTTATCAACTGGGCGACAACATCAAATCGTCTCCGCAGCCGCTGGCCAGCCCCGGCGATTACCGCTACCGGGACGTCAACGGCGACGGACAGATTACGACCGCCGACCGCACGATTCTGGGCTCGCCGTTCCCGAACTACACCTTTGGGATCAACAACGATTTCGCCTACGGTCCGTTGACGTTCTCGTTCTTTTTGCAGGGCGTGCAGGGCAGCAGCGTTTTCAACCTGAACCGCACCGAATCCGAAAATCCGATTTCGTTCCGGCGCAACCGCCTGGCCGAATCCTACACCGACCGCTGGACGCCCACGAACCCAACCAACGCCAACCCGTCCGGGATTGCGCCGAAGGTGGCGTATGCGACCAACATCAACAGCCGGGCCGTGGAAGATGCTTCGTTCATTCGTCTGAAAACCATTCAGTTGGCGTATAATCTGCCGCTGGCAAAACTGAATTTCATCCGGAGTGCCCAGCTTTATGTGACCGGTCAGAACCTGCTTACGATCACAAACTACACCGGTTCTGATCCCGAAGTGAGCGCGTTCGGTACGTCGAATGTCCGGGCGGATTACAATTCGTATCCGCTAACGCGAACGTATACCGTGGGTCTGAATCTTAATTTTTAATCCGTTTTGCCCCTAAATCCCCTGAAGGGGACTTGGACGATGACATTCCAGATTTAAAGTCCGGCAGCGGCCGACCGTCCTTCAGGGGATTTAGGGGCAAAACGAAAGAACTAAAAGTCATTCAAGATAGTAAAAATCGCATGAAAAAGATATTCTATTTACTCGTTATCAGTTTGTTGTCCAGTTGCGCCGACCCGCTACAGGAAGAAGTCTATTCCGCGTTCGGACCCAACAACTTTTTCCAGAAAGCCGACGATGCCGAAGGCTTGTTAAACTCGGCGTATGCGGTGGAACAACGCCGGGGTTTTCGGAATTATCTGCTGATGGCCGAGGTCAATACCGACCTGCTGATCGACCGGGAAGGCGGTTTGCGGAGTCTGGCGCAACCGCTGGAAGATTTTACCTGGAACGCATCGCACGAATTTTTCGAAACCGCCTGGACCCTGCACTACCGGACCATTTACCGGACGAATCTGATTCTGGATCAGGTGCCCGCCATTCCCATGAACGAAACGCGGAAAGCCCAGATTCTGGCCGAAGCCCGGTTTTTACGCGCCAGCGCCTACCAGACCTTGTATGAATTGTTCGGGCCGGTTCCGCTGATCACCAGCAGCACCATCAGCAGCGACGACCGGCCCAGCCGCGCCACCAAGGAAGAGTTTATTGCTTTTGTCGAAACCGAATTCAAAGCCGTTGCTGACATCTTACCAGCCGTCTCGACCCAATACGGACGGGCTACCAAAGGGGCCGCTCTGTCGTTGCTAACCCGGTTTTACCTGAACAACAAGAAATGGCAGGAAACGGCCGAAACGGCGAAGAAAGTAATCGATCTGAATGTGTATCAGTTGTTTAGCACAACGAATCGGACCAATCTGTTTGACATTCCCAACGAAAAAAACAGTGAGTTTATTTACATTCGTCCGAATCTGGCTCAGCCGGGTTTAGGCGATAATTACATGCCGCACGCGGCCCCGCCGAATTACAAGTTCAAAACCGCCCCCAAAACCAATTATGCGACGCAACTGAAGACATTGACGGCTTTTTACAATACCTTCGACCCGGCTGATCAACGGCGGCAGGCTATCATTACGGAGTACGAGGATGTCAACGGAAAAATTATCAAGCTCGGAACCGATGATGTTCGTAGTTTTAAGTTCAAGGAGGACCTGAGCGCGACCGGCGAAGTGATGGGCAACGATTTTCCAGTGTATCGCTACGCCGACATCCTGCTCAGCCGCGCCGAAGCCCTCAACGAACTGAGCGGCCCAACACAGGAATCCATTGACCTGGTCAACCAGGTGCGGACGAAAGCGGGTGTTTCCTTACTAAAACTTGGCGATTTTACGTCCAAAGACGCGTTGCGGGCGCATTTGCTGAAGGAACGCGGCTGGGAATTTTTCTCGGAAGAGCTCCGTCGCCAAGATTTGATCCGGCATGGCAAGTTCATCGAATACGCCAAAGCACGCGGAAAAGTCGCTTTCGATTACCAGGTGTTATTTCCATTGCCACAAAGCGAAATCGACCGGAACCCGAGCCTAAAACAGAATGAAGGCTATAAATAAACGAACTCACACTCCCAAAAAAAGCCCAAAGGGCTGACATCATTAGCCCCGGGTAACACCCGGGGATTGCCGGGAATGGCGGGGTTCAACCGGGGGGCGCGATGTTAATCCGGGAATGGCGATATTCATCCGGGGGGCGCGATGTTCATCCGGGGATGGCGGGGTTCAACCGGGAATGGCGATGTTCACCCGGGGGGCGCGATGTTCATCCGGGGGGGGGGCGATGTTCATCCGGGGATGGCGATATTCATCCGGGGATGGCGATATTCATCCGGGCACTCCTCGCAAACCCCGGGTGTTACCCGGGGCTAATGATGTCAGCCCGTTGGGCTTTTTGGACGTGGTAAATAGAGGCTCAAAACCTTGTAGAGATGGACAAATTTTTGAAAAAAACCGGGTTGATCATCGGCTTTTTAGCGCTGGCAACCGGCGGTACGTTCGCCCAAAAACCAGCACCGACACCGCCCAACATCGTGGTTTTTCTGGTCGATGACATGGGTTGGCAGGACACGTCGGTGCCGTTCTGGAAGCAGGTGACGGAGCTGAACCGGCGGTATCGGACGCCCAACATGGAACGGCTGGCGCGGGAAGGCCTGAAGTTTACAAATGCCTACGCCATGCCGGTTTGTACGCCCACCCGCACGAGTCTGCTGAGTGGCGTCAACGCGGCCCACAGCCGGATTACGCACTGGACATCACCCAATAAAGACAAAAACACCGATTACCCGGACACCACATTGAATCCGGTCGACTGGAATTACAACGGCTTGAGCCCCGTCGCCGGAATTGAACACACGTTTCACGCGACGCCCTTGCCAACGTTGCTGAGTCAGAACGGCTATTACACGATTCACACCGGAAAAGCGCACTTCGGCTCGGCGGGAACGCCAGGTTCCGATCCGAAAAACCTGGGGTTTCAGGTGAACATTGCCGGGAATGAAATCGGGCATCCGGCCAGCTACTTGGGGACCGATAACTACGACCGTCCAACCAATGGGAAACCCAGCCGAAATGCCGTTCCGGGCCTGGAAGCCTACCACGGCAAAGACGTTTTTCTGAGCGAAGCACTCACCCGCGAAGCCATCAAAGCCGTGGAGGTACCGATTCAGAAAAAACAGCCGTTCTTTCTCTATTTCAGTCATTACGCCGTTCATACGCCGATTATGGCCGACAAGCGGTTTGTCGATAAATACCTGAAAGCCGGTTTGGACAGCACCGAAGCGAAATACGCATCGCTGGTGGAAGGCATGGACAAGAGCCTGGGCGATCTGCTGAATTTTCTGGACGAACGCAAGCTTACGGACAATACCGTGGTGATTTTTATGTCCGACAATGGCGGGTTGAGTACCACGCCGTTGCGGGGCGGAAAAGAACACACGCACAACTTGCCGCTGCGGGCCGGAAAAGGGTCGGTCTATGAAGGCGGGATTCGCGAGCCGATGCTGGTGCGCTGGCCGGGTGTGGTCAAACCGGGTGGTGTGATGCAGCAGTATGTCATTGTTGAAGACTTCTTCCCGACCCTTCTGGAGATAGCCGGGGTGAAAAAACCGGCGGTGGCCCAGCAGGTCGATGGCCGGTCGTTTCTGCCGTTGCTGAGAAATCCGACCCTGAAAGACACAACGCGGGTGCTCGTCTGGCACCACCCCAACCGCTGGATTCCGGCGGAAGGCCCGATGCTGCACTGGGCGAGCGGGATTCGGCAGGGCGACTGGAAACTGGTGTATGACCATCGCACTGCGGCCCTGGAATTGTATAACCTGAAAAGCGATATTGGCGAACAACAAAATCTCGCAACGGCGCATCCCGATAAAGTAAAACAGCTCGCTTTATTGCTTACTAAGCAGTTGAAAGGCTGGAACGCGCAGATGCCGACGTTCAAAAAAACCGGTAAAGTGGTGGCGTGGCCGGAAGAGGTAATTCAGTGAACGGTTTTCGGTTTATAGTAATGACTGTCCTTTAGGGGAACGGGGCAATTCGTAAGTGCAACAGAATTTTCAGACGTAAATCCTGAACGGTAATGAATCTAAAAATTGGAGTAGGAGTCCTTGTAATAATTTCGGCGCTGGCGGCCGTGTTGGTAGTGATTCCTGGGTATTCGCCGAAGGAACCGGAAACCGTTCAGGCAACCCGACCTAATGTGATTTTTATTTTTTCCGACGATCACGCCTACCAGGCCATCAGCGCCTACGGCAGCAAACTCGCCAAAACGCCCAACATCGACCGGATTGCGAAAGAAGGAGCGATTCTGCACAACAACGTCGTCACCAATTCCATTTGCGGACCCAGCCGGGCCACGCTTCTGACCGGGAAATACAGCCACCTCAACGGCTACAAAGTCAACGAACGGAAGTTCGAAATCAACCAGCCGGTTTTTCCGGAAGAATTGCAGAAAAACGGCTATCAAACCGCCTGGATCGGAAAAATGCACCTGGGCAGTTTGCCCCACGGTTTTAATTACCTGAACGTGCTGCCGGGGCAGGGGCATTATTACGGCCCAACGTTTATCAATTCCAAGGGCGATACCACCCGGTATCCGGGCTATGTAACCAACGTCGTGACGAAACTTTCGCTGGATTGGCTTAATCAGCGGGACAAGTCGAAACCGTTTTTTATGGTGGTAGGACACAAGGCAACGCACCGCGAATGGTTGCCCGATTTGCAGGATCTGGGAGCCTATGACCAGGTCAATTTTCCGCTGCCCGCGACATTTTATGACAACTACGAAGGTAGAGAAGCGGCCAAAAATCAGGACATGACCATCGACAAAACGATGCGCTTGAAGGAAGATCTGAAAATACACGCCGATTACGAGAAGAGTGGAATCTATAACCGGTTTTCGCCCGCCGAGAAAAAAGCGTTTTATGACTATTACGAGAACAAGATCAGCAAGGAGTTTGACGAAAAAAAGCTGAGCGGGAAAGCCCTGGCCGAGTGGAAATTCCAGCGGTATTTAAAGGATTATCTGTCCACGGCCAACTCGCTGGACCGCAACATCGGTGAACTGCTGGATTACCTGGATCAATCGGGTCTGGCCAAAAATACCGTCGTCATTTATGCTTCCGATCAGGGTTTTTACCTGGGCGAACACGGCTGGTTCGACAAGCGGTTTATTTACGAACAATCGCTGAAAACGCCGTTTGTGATCCGGTATCCGGGCGTGATCAAACCGGGTACGCAGGTCAACCAGCTCGTTTCCAACATCGACTGGGCTCCAACCGTGCTGAACCTGACAGGAACCGCCATCCCGAAAGAAATCCAGGGAGAATCGTTTCTGCCGTTGTTGACGGGTAAAAAAGTGGCCTGGCGCAAGGATGCGTATTACCATTACTACGAATATCCGCAGCCGCACCATGTGTATCCGCACATTGGATTGCGGGGGGAACAATACAAACTGGTGCGGTTTTACGGGCCGAAAGACTACTGGGAACTGTTTGATCTGAAAAAAGATCCGCAGGAACTTCGGAACCTCTACGGCGTTAAAGGGTATGAAGCGATTACCGCTGACCTGAAAACAAAACTGAAGGATCAAATCCGGAAATACAAGGATGATGAAGCACTCAAAATTGTGGAAAGTGGGATCTGACAGGAGATATGGGTGTTCTCTGACGACCCTGTTTTTTGGCATTTTTCTGGCCGGACTGGTGGGTTGTAATTCGCAGAATCAATCAGCAGAAGAGGCCGCAAAACTTGACAGTGCTGCGCACTGCGTGGCGAAGGGAATGCCATCGCGGTCGGCGGCTGTTCGGCAGGCGGCTTCCGTAACGGCGTCGGGCGAAAGCGGCACGGACGACATGGTGTTGATTCCCGGCGGATCATTTCAGATGGGTTCCGATGAGTTTCCCGATTCCCGCCCGTTGCACACCGTCAAAGTAAACGGGTTCTGGATGGACAAACACGAGGTGACCAATGCCGAATTCGCCCGGTTTGTGGAAGCGACCAAGTACGTAACCGTAGCCGAACGACCGTTAAATCCGAAAGATTACCCCGGTGTTCCGGCGGATAAACTGGTGCCGGGTTCGGCGGTTTTTACGCCCCCGAATCAGCAGGTGTCACTCGAAAATCCGCTGGTTTGGTGGCAGTATGTCGCCGGAGCCAGTTGGAAACATCCGGCGGGGCCACGGAGTGATCTGAAAGGACGCGAAAACCAGCCGGTGGTACACGTTTGCTACGAAGATGCGGCTGCCTACGCCAAATGGGCCGGAAAGCGACTGCCAACCGAAGCCGAGTGGGAGTTTGCCGCGCAGGGCGGCAAAGGCAACCGGAAATACTACTGGGGCGAAGAACTGAAACCAGCGGGCAAATGGGTGGCCAATATTTATCAGGGCAATTTTCCGAACCAGAACACGACGGAAGACGGTTTTGCCGGGATTGCGCCGGTTCAGACATTTCCGGCCAATCCGTACGGCTTGTATGACATGGATGGTAACGTCTGGGAATGGTGCCAGGATTTATACCGGCCTGATTATTACCGGAATAGTCCGAAAGAAAATCCCAAGGGGCCAACCGATAGCTATGACCCCGACGAACCCGGCGCGGTCAAATACGTGCAGCGGGGCGGTTCTTTTCTGTGCAGCGATCAGTATTGCATCCGCTACAAAGCCGGGAGCCGGGGCAAGGGCGAAGTGAGCAGCGGGAGCGACAACCTGGGCTTTCGGTGTGTGCGGGATCAGTAGTGAAACCGGTTCTCTTTTTCCTGTTTTCCGATGAAATGGATCACCCGCGAACGGCCGAAAATTGACCGCATTGCCTGTCCCTGGCTCATCAGGCGGTTTATCGACCCCGAAGCCGAGATTATTTTTGTGCCTGATTCACAGGTGAAATTGCAGGCAGAAACGCTTCAGGCCATCCCGTTCGACATTCCCGGCGTCGAATTTACGCACTACGAAAACCAGTGCACATTCGACTATTTTCTGAAAAAATACGACTTGAAAGACCCGGCCCTGCACGTCATGGCGCCCATCATTCGGGGAGCGGATACCGACGATCATGCCGTCGCCAGTCAGTCGGCCGGTTTGTGGGCCATTTCGGCGGGCATGGCGTTTCTGATCCGGGATGACTATGAATTGCTGGAAAAAGGGATGTTTATCTATGATTCGCTCTACAGTTGGGCCACCTATCTGCCGCAGGTGAAACACGTCCAGAGCCCGGCAGAACACCTGTTGTTGCAAATTTACCGCACCTACCTGACCCAAAAAGGCGAAAAAAAAACGAAAGCTCCTGCCTGGACCGCCGAACTGCGGGGTATGATTCAGAATCACATCGATACCAATCTGAGTTTGAATCTGAAGACGGTTTCCGAAGATTTGAACATCAATCCGACGTATTTGTCACGGGAGTTTTCCCGGTATTTCGATGACCTCTCATTCGGTGAATACATCCGAAAACGCCGGATCGAAAAAGCGATTCAACTGCTCGAAACTTCCACCCATTCCCTGTCTGAAATCGGGTACCTGACCGGTTTTTCGGACCAGAGCCATTTTACCCGCATTTTCCGGCAGCACACCGGAAAAAGTCCTTCTGAGTTTCGAAAAAATCTCGCCAAACGTAAATCCGATTCCAAAGGTTAATTCTGTTCTATTTTGCCACCGCAAGACTTTCTAGCATTGCAGTAGGATGCCCGTCGATTGATCCGGGCTGAAAACGGGACCAGCAAAGTCGCGAATCTGTTGTTCCATCCCGGCGTTTTGGTGAGCCTGGGACAAGGTTTTACGCTGGCAGGGCGGGCGGCTTTCGAAACCGCCGGGCGCTACGGTTTTACGCCGGTGTTGAACAAGATTGTCAAAAAGAACAAAAACAGCGGGTATTTCGTGGCTGTGCCGGTGCGGTTTGGCAACAACCATCCCACCAACGTCACCATCGGTTTTCAGTTTGGCATCAGCTTCTGAACCGCTTATTCCGCCGGTTTTACCTCTTTCACCATCTGTGCCGTAATCAGTTTTTTGTCGGACGCATTCCCCCACGAATTCAGGATGTAATTCATCACATCGGCCACTTCCTGCTCATTCAGACCAGGTTCCGGCATCATATTGTCGTACGTAACCCCGTTCACCTGAATTGGCCCCTGCAAGCCAAATTTGATGGCCTGAATGGCTTTCAGTGGTGTTTTGAGCAGATAGTCGGATTTTGCCAGGGGCGGAAACGTCTCAACCACGCCCTCACCTTTGGCCATGTGGCAATTGATACAATTCCCGGCATAGAGCGTTTTGCCCCGCGCCATACTTTTTTCCAGCTCATTTTCCGGATCAGGCAGCATGGCGGAACAAAATACAAGGCCTGAAAACAGCAGAAGCAGGGGTTTCATCATGGTAAAAAGATCGAAATTCTGTAAAGGAAATTTTTAGTTGTTGTTACTCCGGATTCGAACTGTTAAACGGGATAATCCGGTTGCAAGTTCACGAATCCCCTTTTCTCCAAAACCAAAGGTGGAGTCTGTTCTCCGCCGTATCAGCCTCTCTTTCTGCGTTTTAGGGGTATACTACCCATTTGGAAAGCTTCCCTGCTTTTTTTAATACAAGTAAAAAAAGGAATGGCTCAATTATTGCCTCCGACTACCGGTAATTGGTCGTGCATCAGGGGCTGAAAAGGCCCCTTGTGAATCCGGTTCTTATCTACTCAACGTAATTTTTATGCATTCAACATTTTACCACCTGAAAAGGCTGGCTTTCGTGTCGGCACTCTTGCTTTTTCATCTGCATGCCTGGGCTCAGCTCAGCCTGACTTCTCCCCTCAACCGAATCGTTTACCAACGCAATCAGAGCAACAAGGCGGCTATTCCGATCCGGGGCAACTGGCCCGCCAACACCACGCGGATTGATGCCCGAGCCGTCGCCCGGAATGGACAGGGCCAGACGACGGGCTGGTTTACCATTGCGACGAGCGCCCAGGACGGGCAGTTTCAGGGGAGTTTGCCAGCCTCCGGGGGGTGGTATACCCTGGAGGTGCGCGCCATGGCGGGCAGCACGCCGGTCGGCACCGCCAGCATCGAACGGGTGGGTGTCGGTGAGGTGTTCGTGGTGGCCGGTCATTCCGTTGCCCAGGGTCAGGAGAACAACCTGGCTGGCAGCGACGACGATCGGGTCAATACGGTACCGGTTTTCCCGGAAACCCCCGCTTATTCGTCTTATGAAAGCACTGCCAATCCAGTCTACCTGCCCCGCAGTTTTGGACACTACGAATCAGGGGTAACGCCCGCTCCATTCGCGCATGGCACCTATTTCTGGGCCAAAATGGGGCAGTATCTGACGCAGCGTCTGAATGTCCCCGTTCTGCTTTTCAATGCGGCCTATGGGGGAACCAGCCTGGAACACTGGGCTAAATCTGCCCTCGGGCAGTCCTTTGAGCATCCTTTTATTAATTCGTCCATCCGAATGCCGTATATCAATGTCAAGAATACGCTGCAGGTCTATTGTAGCCAAACCGGTATTCGCGGCATTCTCTCCGACCAGGGACAAAATGACTGGAATAATACCAATGAAGATCTGGTTTTGCAATACTACCAGACCTGGGTCAATCAAACCCGTACTGATCTGGGTTTTCCGTCGCTGGCCGTGGTGGTCAATCGGCAAACGCCCTACAAAACACGTCCTGTGATCCGACGTGCGCAGGAACGAATGATTAAAACGCCAAATTGTTTCCCCGGGCCTGACTATGATCTGCTGACGTCCAACGACCGGGCTGATGGGATTCACCTGACGTTAGCGGGAGCTGCAAAAGCCGCCCAATATTGGTCGAATGCCCTGAATGATGCCTTCTTCTCGAATTCGACTCCGTATGTGTTGCCCGCTCTTTCTACGGCACAACCGGTTGAGGAAATTCCAACGGAAAACCCGCCCGTGACGGGCAACTTCGACGGGTATCTGACACAGGAAGTCAGTTGCAGCACGCTTTCGGGCTGGGTGTATGACCGTAACAAACCAAATGCCGCTTTTACGGTGGAGTTCTTCGACGGCCCCTCCATTGCCGAGGGCACCCCGATCGGTTCCATCCTGGCCAGCGACTTCCGGCAGCATTTGAAAGATGCGGGCAAGGGCAACGGGGA
Organism: Larkinella sp.; assembly: GCF_965227735.1. NCBI lineage: Bacteria > Pseudomonadati > Bacteroidota > Cytophagia > Cytophagales > Spirosomataceae > Larkinella > Larkinella sp. The sequence continues at coordinate 4,452,002 of NZ_OZ245776.1, forward strand.
ACACTGGTATGATTTTCCCATTCCTGCCGGACTAAAAGATGGACAAAATCACCGCATCTGGGCGCGGGTGCAGGGGTCAACGTTTGTATTGAAGTGGGCTCCCAAAACCATCAACTGTCCCGGAACCAGCGTTCCCCCTGCGAATCAGCTCCCGGTTCCGCCTTCGGTTTCGGCCCTGGCGGCAACCGTCGATGCCGGGTTCATCACGAATCCGCTGGCGGTGTTCACCGACCCGGAAAACACGCCCCTGACGTATGCGCTGACGGGACTGCCCGCCGGACTGGGTTTTGACAGCGGCACGCGGGTTATATCCGGGACACCAACCACAACCGGCACGTTTGAGCTGACCTATTCGGCCACCGATCAGGCGGGAGGGAAAAGCAGTACGGTTTTTTCGCTGGTAGTCAATCCTGCGGCCCAACCCACCAATCAGCCGCCGGTGGCGCCCCCGGTTTTTGCGTTGACCGCAACGGTCAATGTGGTATATGCTCCGGCGGCTTTGCCCGTTTTCACGGATCCGGAGAACAATCCGCTGACATACACATTGACGGGATTGCCGTCGGGTCTGTCCTTCGATGCGGGCAATCGGACCATTTCCGGAACACCGACGCAGCCGGGCAGCTTTCCGCTGGTTTATCAAGCCAGCGACGGAAACGGGCAAACCCGCCTGACGATTACGTTGACAGTAGGTGGTGAAACGCCCGTTGTTTCGGGCGTTTTTGAGGGGTATCTGACGCAGGAAGCGAGTTGCAGTACGCTTTCGGGCTGGGTGTATGACCGCAACAAACCAAATGCCGCTTTTACGGTGGAGTTCTTCGACGGCCCCTCCATTGCCGAGGGCACCCCGATCGGTTCCATCCTGGCCAGCGACTTCCGGCAGCATTTGAAAGATGCGGGCAAGGGCAACGGGGAACACTGGTATGATTTTCCCATTCCTGCCGGACTAAAAGATGGACAAAATCACCGCATCTGGGCGCGGGTGCAGGGGTCAACGTTTGTATTGAAGTGGGCTCCCAAAACCATCAACTGTCCCGGAACCGGCGTTCCCCCCGCCAATCAGCCTCCGGTGGCTCCGGTGGTTTCGGCGCTGACTGCCACGGCCAACGCGGCCTATACCTCCGCAGCCTTACCCGCTTTTACCGATGCCAATCAGGACCCGCTGACGTATGCGCTGACGGGCTTGCCAGCCGGACTGGGTTTTAACGGTGGCTCGCGGATAATCAGTGGCACAACAACCAGCCAGGGGACGTTCAGCCTGACATATTCGGCGACCGACAGCAAAAGTGACGCCGTGGCGACTACAGTCCTGTTGACGGTCAACGCCGGTGGGAGCGGCCCGGTCGATCCTCCGCCGACCAGCGGAGGCAGTGGTGCGGGTAACTACGAAGGCTACCTGGATGTGGTCAGTTGTACCGGCATTCGGGGCTGGATCTGGGACCGCAACCGCCCCAACATGCCCATTACCGTGGAGTTCCTGGATGGCACAACGGTGATCGGTCGCACCGACGCCAACATTTTCCGCCAGGATTTGCTGAATGCCGGCAAGGGCAACGGAGTACATGGCTACAGCTTCGATGTACCGGTTTCGCTGAAAGATGGTCAATCCCACGCCATCAGCGGCCGGGTACCGGGAAGCAATTTTACGTTGAAGTGGTCGCCCAAAACGCTCACCTGTCCCAACGGAAGCCGGCAAGGGGTCGAGAGTGCCGAAACGAGTCTGGACCTGAGCGTGAGCCCCAACCCCAGTCCTGGCCTGGTCGAAATCCGGTACCGGGTTATTCCCGACCAGCGGGCTGATTTGCAGATCGTCGATCCGATGGGTCGAACCGTCTGGCAGAAATCGGTGACGGGAACGGGTCAAATCGAGCGCGAAGCCGTCGATCTACGTTCATCAGGAACGGCACTGTATCTGATTCAGTTGAAAACGGACCAGCAAAACCTGACCAAACGCCTGTTGATGAGCCGGTAAGAAAGGGGAGTTGATGGCATAAAAAAACCGGTCTGCCAACAGACCGGTTTTTTTATGAATGCTGTTCCAGCGGTTTTTCAGCATCGGCGGCTTTCAAAACCGCTTCCAAAACCCCCGGAAATTTAGCTTCAATTTCCGTCAGCCGCAGCGAAGTAAGGCTTTGGGTACCTTCCGTTCGAATGCGAACGATGCCCGCTTCGCGCAGAACGCGCAGGTGGTGCGACATGGTGGATTTGGCCACCGGCGTCGGAATCGCCCCGCAGGGTTGCTCGCACATTTTGGTTGCCAAACACTGCACAAAGTTTAGCCGGACAGGGTCGCTGAGTGCGTGTAACAGACCGGTTAGCGTAATCTGGTCGAAGGTAGGGTGCTGATACGGTTTCATTTGAGTCTTTCCATTTCGTGCCGGTAGCTGCTGCAAAAATGGAGTAGCTACATGAATTGATACTACAACGATGAAGAACGGATAAAAAATTCAATTCTTTTTTAGAATCATGGAACCGATTTTATCGACCACATTGTTCGACATCCATAAAACAATAAAGTTCGATAGTTATAAAACATTAGAACGATAAGCAAAACCTCTATGGAATCGCAACAATCAACCATCCGTACAACGTCACTCATGATCGGGATCATCGTCCTGACGGTGGCCTTTTTCGTATTCACACCAAAACTATTTTCGAATAAAACGGAACCGATCAAAAAACAGGCCGTTAGTTCGGCACTCGCCAACGATCCACGGATATTGGCAGATATTTTCGTGGTAAAACCGGAACTCGTGACGGACGAGTTGCAAACCACCGGCACCATTGCTGCCAATCAGGAAGTCGATCTGGTGAGTGAAGTAGCCCGCAAATTGACGCGAATTTATGTTCGTGAAGGAAGCTATGTGAATCAGGGTGCCCTCCTTTTTAAACTGGACGATGCCGATTTGCTGGCAAAAAAGAAAAAAATCGCGCTTCAGGAAAAACTGGCCCGCATCGACGAAAAACGGTTCCGCGAGTTACTGTCCACCGAAGCCGTCAATCAGCAGGAATACGACCAGATTTTGACGAACCTGAACGTTTTGCAGGCCGAACTGGCGATGGTGGACGTCGATCTGGCAAAAACCGAAATCCGCGCGCCCTTTTCCGGCAAATTGGGTCTGAACAAAGTCGATGTCGGGGCCTACGTGACGCCCTCGACGGTTTTGACGTCACTCGATGATGTGAGTCAGGTCGAAGTGGCGTTCACCATTCCCGAAAAATACGCTTCTGCCGTTCGGATTGGCCAACCGATTCAGTTTACGACCGAAAACAGCAGCCAGCCTTTTCACGGAAAAGTGGTGGCCACCGAACCCAAAACGGATCTGAACACGCGGAGTTTGCTGGTAAAAGCCATTAGTGCCAACCGGGGCGGCAAGCTCATCCCGGGTTCGTCGGCGAAAATCGCCTTCACGCTGCACACGACCAACGACGGTATTCTGATTCCGACGCAGGCTCTGATTCCCAGTGCCAAAGGCTATTCGCTGTTTGCACTCAAAAACGGGAAAGCCGACCAGCGGGAACTGAAAACCGGTAACCGGACCAAAGGAACCGTTCAGATTCTGGAAGGCCTGTCGCTGGGTGATACGGTTTTGACCACCAATCTGCTGCGCCTGGAATCGGGTGTGCCGGTGAAAGCTGCCAGTTTGAATTGACGAAGTGTATCCATGATAATTGCGTATAAGCCATGAAATTCCGTCAATTCGGCTCTGGAGGAGCCAAATGTTATTAGTAAATCGGTTCATTAGCCGAATGCAAGCTCCGGAGGAGCGATCTGTTCATAGCTTTCCAAGCCATTAGTGAATTCAAGCCCCGGCGGGGCGGCCTGAGTGCGTAAGAAAAGGACGCTCCTCCGGAGCTTCGGTAAATTTTGCGGATGGTTTTGCTATTGACATGCTACCCCGCCGGGGTAAAACAAACACTTCTATTTTCTGCGTATACTAACAATCGTTACATCCCATTCTGCTTGTTCATTTCGAATAAGGGATATTAATACAACCAACCATGAGTTTATCAGGAATTAGTATTCAGCGGCCCGTGCTGGCCGGTGTACTCTCCGTGTTGATTATTCTGTTCGGAATTGTCGGGTTTTCTTACCTCGGAATCCGGGAGTATCCGGTCACGGATTCGCCCATTGTCACCGTCACGACTACCTATCCGGGTGCCAGTCCCGACGTGATTGCCTACCAGATTACGAAACCGCTGGAAGAATCCATCGGGGAAGCCAACGGCATTCGCACCATTTCGTCCGTTTCGCGGGAAGCGGCCAGCGTCATTACCGTCGAGTTTAACCTGGATGCCGATCTGGAAGCGGCCGCCAATGACGTTCGTGACAAAGTGACCAAAGCCCGGCGGTTGTTGCCCGGTGACGTCGATGCGCCCATCGTGGAAAAAGCCAATGCGGGTGATATTGTGATCTTTATGGCCGTCGAAAGCAAAACCCGGAGCATTCTGGAAGTGAGCAACATTGCTTCGACGGTGATAAAAGAACGCATGCAAACCATTCCCGGTGTGAAGCGCGTGGGAATTGCCGGCGAAAAAAAATACGCCATGCGGCTGCGCATCGACCCCTCGAAACTGGCGGCTTACCAGCTAACGCCCTCGGATATTGAACAGGCGTTGCGCAAGGAAAACGTCGATTTGCCATCGGGCCGGGTGGAAGGGGACCAAAACGAGCTGACGGTTCGGACGCTGGGTCGACTGACCCAGGAAGCGGATTTTAACAACATGATTATCCGACAGGAAGGCAGCACGATCATTCGGTTTAAAGACATTGGATTTGCGGAATTGGGGGCCGAAAACGAACGAACCGCCATCCAGAACAGTCTGAAAGGAAATTCACCGACGATCGGTGTTTTCGTGGAACCGCAGCGGGGTGCTAATGCCGTCGCCATTGCGGATGAGTTTTACCGGCGATTGAAAGAACTACGCAAAGAAATCCCGGCGGATTACGAACTAACGATTGGCAAAGACTTTACCGAACCCATCCGCGATTCCATTGCCGAAGTGGAAGAAACCCTGTTCATTGCCTTCGGATTAGTCATTCTGATTCTGTTCATTTTCCTGCGCGACTGGCGTTCCACCATCATTCCGGTGGTGGCCATTCCGGTTTCTATCATCTCGGCTTTTTTCATCATGTATGCGGTCGGCTATTCCATCAACATCCTGACGTTGTTGGCCTTAGTGCTGGCGATTGGCCTCGTGGTCGATGACGCGATTGTGGTGCTGGAAAACATTTACGCCAAAGTCGAAGAAGGCATGAGCCCGATTCAGGCGGCTTTCAAAGGGTCGTCCGAAATCTATTTTGCCGTTATTTCGACTACGATCACGCTGGCAGCGGTTTTCCTGCCGATTCTCTTTTTACCGGGCATTACCGGCAAGCTCTTTCAGGAATTTGCCATCGTTATGGCCGGTTCGGTGCTGGTATCGGCTTTTGTGGCGCTGACGCTGTCGCCCATGATGAGCGCGTATTTGCTGAAACGGCAGGAAAAACCGAACTGGCTGTACCGCAAAACCGAGCCGTATTTTGTCGGGCTGAACCGGGGTTATGAAAAATCGCTGGCGTGGTTTCTACGGTTTCGCTGGACGGCTTTCGTCGCGCTGGCGGCCACGTTTGCTTTGATTTACGTGATTGGCAAACAACTCCCGTCGGAACTCGCGCCTTTGGAAGACCGCTCCCAGATCAGTCTGGCGGTTTTGGCTCCCGAAGGCTCGTCGTATGAATACACCGAAAAATACATGAGCGAAATCGCCAAATTTTCGGTCGATTCCACACCCGGTTTGTTCCAAACGTACTCCATTCTGGCGTTGACGTTTGGCCCCCCGGCTCCGGTCAACCTGGCGATTCAGAATACCTTTCTGAAAAAAGCGGATCAACGAACGACAACGCAGGCCGATGTCTTCCAGATTTACGCCCGTAATGCGCAGAATTTCAGGGGCGTACTGGTCTTTCCGGTTCAGCCGCCAACGATTGGTAGCCGGTTTGGTCAGGCGCAACCCGTTCAGTATGTGTTGCAGGCGCAGAATCTGGCGGCCATCACCGCAGTGTTGCCCAAATTTCTGGCCGAAGCCCGAAAAAGCGACGTTCTGCGGTTTGTCGATTCGGATTTGAAAGTGAACAAACCCGAACTGGTGCTGAAAATTGACCGGGACAAAGCCGCCGAACTGGGGATTTCCGTCGCCGAAATCGCCCGCGGTTTGCAACTGGCGCTGAGCGGTCAACGCTATGGCTATTTCATTTACAACGACCGGCAATACGAAGTCATCGGGCAACTGCAACGCCAGGAACGCGATACGCCGTACGACCTGAAAGCGATGTTTGTCCGCACCCGAACCGGCGACATGGTTTCGCTGGACAACCTCGTTTCGTTCCGGGAAAGCATCAGTCCGGCGGCCATTTACCGCTACGATCAGGCGATTTCGGCGACGGTTTCGGGTGGTCTGGCACCGGGGAAAACCATTGGCGACGGCGTGGCGGAGATGAACCGCATCGCGAAAAAAATTCTGCCGCCCACCATCAAAACCTCGCTGGCCGGTGAATCAAGGGATTTTTCGGAGAGTTCATCCAGCCTGTTGTACGCCTTCATTTTCGCGCTGGTCTTGATTTATTTGATTCTGGCGGCCCAGTTCGAAAGTCTGGTCGATCCGTTTATCATTCTGCTGACGGTGCCGATGGCTCTGACCGGTGCGCTGCTCAGTCTCTGGCTTTTCGGTCAAACGCTGAATATTTTCAGCCAGATCGGGATCATCACGCTGATTGGTCTGATTACGAAGAACGGTATTTTGATTGTCGAGTTTGCCAATCACAGCAAGGAACAGGGACTGAGCACGCTGGAAGCCGCCAAAGTGGCCGCAGCCTCGCGGTTCCGCCCGATTCTGATGACCAGTTTAGCCATGATTTTTGGCGCGATTCCCATTGCGCTCACCGAAAACAGCCGTAATTCGCTGGGAACGGTCATCGTCGGCGGTTTGCTCTTCGCGGGTTTGCTGACGCTCTATATCATCCCCGCCGTGTATTCCTATTTTTCCCGGGTTCCGAAGGCGAAAAAAGAAGAGGTGCTGGAACTGGTATGACAATTCTGTGGAACGGTATACGATTGATCCCGTAGGGATGTAACAGCGCAGCGTCGGTAGCAACCAGAACCCGCCTTCGTCAACCCGTGTGCCGTTAGGCACATAACCGGTCGCGTACCTGACGGCACGCTGGCACAGAAAGACACCTTTACCTACCGACGCTGCGCTGTTGCATCCCTACGGGATGAAATGGTTGTCGAAGACGGGTTTCGGTTTCTACCGACGCTGCGCTGTTCCTCTCTACGGGATAAATCGTATACGATTGATTGCGTAGGGATGTAATGGATTGACGATTTGATAAATCACACATTAACAATAGCTTATCTTTCTTATGAAACCGCTTTTTTATAAAATTCTCCTTTTTACCATCTCTATTCTCCTCCTTACTGGAAAACCGGCTTTCGCGCAGGTGCGACCGTTGACGATGGAAAACGCCGTGAAACTGGCGCTGGAGAAAAACCGTGATTTGCAGGTGGCGACCCTGGAAACCGCCAAGTCGACGCAGAAAGTCCGCGAAGCCCGGAGTTACGCCTTACCCACGGTAGCTGCTTCGGCGCAATACCTGTATTTTCCCCAGAAACAGGTTTCGTTTTTGCCAGGCAGCTTCGTCGGTCTGGGCGAAAACCAGTTGGCAACGTTCCGGGTCGGCGGATCGAATGCGTTTGTGGGTGGTGTTGCCGTGTCGCAACCGCTTTTTCAGGCGGGTATCCGTTCCGGAGTTCGGGCCGCGCAGATTTACGAAAACGCTTCGGCCGAGGGCCTGAACGAGGTCAGGGCCGGGGTAGTTACCGAGGTTAAAAAAGCCTATCTGGATGTGCTGATTACGCAGGAACAATTGCGGCTTCAGCAGCAAAGCCTTTTGCGCAACGAGCAAGCGTTGAAAGATTCCCGATCGTTGCTGGCGCAGGGCCGGGCGTCGCGGGTCGATACCTTGCGGGCTTTTGTGTCGACCGAAAATCTGCGACCGGAAATCAGTCGCCTGAGCAACCGGGTGGAAATCACCAAGACGATCCTGAAACGGACGATGGGGCTGGACGAGCAGGAAGCGATTGAATTGCAGGATTCGTTACGGTATGATAAAACCGGGTTTGTCACACCCGGCACCGATGCGTTTTTTGAAGCCGTTCAGGCACGCCCGGAAGTGCATCGGCTGGAATTGACGGAGAAACTGAACCGCGAGCAGATTGCGTTGCAAACCGCCGAACGCGCGCCCAAACTGTCGGCGATTGGCCTGCTGCAATCGCAGGCACAGGCCAATCATTTAAAGCTGGCGGACTATAGCTGGCCCCTCAGTTCGTACGTCGGTCTGCAAGTGAACGTGCCAATCTTCAGCGGTTTCCGCACGGTTTCCAGAATTCAGCAGGCGGTTATTACCCGGCAACAAAGCGAAACGCAGTTGGTCAATTTGAAGGAGATCGTTCGTGCGGAGGTCAAAATTGGCCTTTCCAACGTGGAAGAGGCCCGGCTTCGCATCGAAACCCAGCGGCAAACCGTAACCGTGGCCGAGCTGGGTTACCGCATCACCCGCGACCGCTGGAAACAGGGTATTGCGTCGCGGCTGGAGCTTTCCGACGCCGAACTGTCGCTCACCCAGGCCAAATCCAACCATTTGCAGGCGGTTTATGATTTCCTGACGGCGTCGGTCGAGTTGGATAAGGTGATGGGGCGGATTCGATAAAAAGGGAGAAGAAAGAGGATAGACAAGAGAATAAAGACGGAACCGCTGTGTTTAATGGTCTTTATTCTCTTGTCTATCCTCTCTTGTCTTAATAAGATACCGGGCCGTAAACCAGCCGCAAATACCGTTTCTGCAAGTTGGAAAAATACGTCCAGAGGAGTAAGGATCCAATGAACAGGGCGCTGAACGACAGGGGATCGTGTAGGTACGGAATGGCCATCAGAATCAGTAGCGAAAACCGGCTGATTTCCAGGTAAAACACCCAGTTCCGCTGTTCGAGCAAGGCCCCGCAGTTGACCAGCGTAATGAGGATGAACAGGGAAATCAACACCTGATGGTAGGCCATAATGTGGTTTTCCAGAAGCAGGAAAAAAAACAGAATCGACAGAATACCAATCAGTTGTCCCAATACGTAACCCCGGAACCGGCGACTGGTGGCATGAACGGTCGAGCGGGATAAATAGCGTTTTTCCAGTACGTCCCGAACTTCCGGGTCGATGTCGTCCGGGCGGCCAAAGAGGACCTTGATTTTGGGAACAAAACCCGGTGTGCGCCGAACGGTTTCGGCCAGTTCCATCATAAAATGGAATTGCTGCCACAAAAAACTGTGGCTTTCGAGCGGTTTGGTCAGGCCGTAAACGAGTTCTTCGGCATCTTCTTTTTCTTCGATGAACGTGCCGAACAGTTTGTCCCAGATGATCAGGACATCGCCGTAATTTTTGTCGAGGTATTCGGGGTTGCTGGCGTGGTGAACGCGGTGGTGCGAGGGCGTCACGAGGATGTATTCCAGCCAGCCGAGTTTGCCAATGGTGCGGGTATGAATGAAGAACGGGTATAAACCGTGCAGAATCAGCATGGTCGAAATCATCCCGGCCGGAAATCCGATCAGGGGCAAAATCGTCCAGAAACCGGTCCGGATAACGGCTTGAAAAACTGTGATCCGGGCCGAGGTCGTGTAGTTGAAATCCTCACTCTGGTGGTGAACAACGTGGGCGCTCCAGAACAAATTGATCTCGTGGGCCAGCCGGTGGTACCAGTACCAGACCAGATCGGTCGCCAGAAACAGCGCCACCCAGCCCAGAATACCCGGTTTCAGATCAAAAATCGCGTAGTGTTTGTGAATGTAGTCGTAGACGAAATAAAAAGCGCCGACGGTGAAGGTGTCGAGCAGCCGTTCGGCAATGCCAACGTTGATGTTGGCGACGGAATTATTGAATCGAAAATAGTCCTTTTTCTGCCATTTGGAAACCAGATATTCCAAACCCATAAAAAACAGAAAAAAAGGAACAGCCAAAGCCATCCAGTTTAGTCCCAGTGATTCCATATGTGTTGTCTACAAAAAATTATAAAAAAACTGATTAGAAGATTATCTTTTAACCGTTTTCATACGTGAGTCTGTGTCACTCGTTGCCGCTTCATTCTGCGAATAACGTATATACGCATTGAAACAGTTCGCTCAGGGGTTATCTTTCTTTAATGATATTTGTCACCCGATTTAATTTGCACTTTATCCGGCTAATCGCGATGGAAATTCCGGTCATAACCGGCAAAGGCGTTCTCCGGCCTCCCGCAACACATCGTCGTCTTTGGCAAAACAGAAACGCAGGATGTTGTAGTCATTTTTCTGGCGATAGAACACCGAAACCGGGATCGATGCGACGCCGATCTCTTTGGTCAGCCGGATTGCCAGGTCGTAGTCGGGTTCATCCGTAATGGCCTGATAAGAAACGGTTTGGAAGAAACTTCCTTCCGTGGGCTGGAACTGAAACCGGGAGCTGCGGAGGCTGTCAAGAAACAAATCCCGCTTGCGTTCGTAAAAGTCCGGCAGCGTTTCGTAGTGTTCCGGATTTTTCAGATAATCAGCCAGCGCATACTGAACCGGTGTGATGGTACTGAACGTCAGGTACTGGTGAATTTTACGAAACTCTACGCTTAATTCTTTGGGTGCCAGGCAATACCCGATTTTCCAGCCCGTAACGTGAAACGTTTTCCCGAAGGAGCCGCAGACAAACGTCCGTTCCTGCAAAACCGGGTGGGTCGCCAGCGAGCGATGCGGGCGGCCATCGAATCGGATGTGTTCGTAGACCTCGTCGCTCACGATCCAGATGTCCCGGTGGTGCACCAGCGCGGCCAGTTGTTCCAGATCGTCTGCCGTCCAGACGCGCCCCGTCGGGTTGTGGGGTGTATTGACGATGATAAGCCGGGTTTTGTCCGTAATTTTCCCGCGAACGTCGGCCCAGTCGATGCCATACGTTGGGGGTGTCAGCGTGACGAGAACCGGAATGCCGCCGTTCAGTTCGATGGCCGGGACGTAGCTATCGTAGGCCGGTTCGAAAACGATGGCTTCGTCGCCGGGCCGGATCACCGCCGTAATGGCGGCAAACAAGGCTTCCGTAGCACCAGATGTAACGGTTACTTCGCTTTCGGGATGGTAGGAGACACCGTAGAGTTGTTCCGTTTTCCGGGCTAATGCCTCGCGCAAGGCAGGCACGCCCGTCATGGGGGCATACTGGTTAAATCCTGTTCTGAGGTATTTTTCCACCAGCGCCACCAGCTCCGGCGAGCAGTCGAAACCGGGAAAACCCTGCGATAAATTAATGGCCCCCGTGTCGGTCGCCAATTTCGACATAACCGTGAAAATGGTCGTTCCAACCCACGGCAATTTGGAGGCCAAGGTACGCGATGTTGCTACATTCATGGGCTTACATGACAAGGTCAATGGTCTATCGTGCCAATAGAGTCGATTGATTACGGCAGTGATTTAGCCCGATTGACCCTGAAAAGTACAAAAAAATAGAATACGTCAATCAGTACTATACTTTTTCTATGAAAATTGTAGGGATAAGCTGATCCAACCAACACCTACTCAGTTGACCGGCGGTTTTACTACTTTCAGAATGCCTTTCATCACCCGCCAGTGGCCGGGGAAAGAACAAATAAACGGATAATGGCCGGGAACATCCGGGGCTTTGAACTCGAGCCGGTAGTTTTGGCCCGCATTGACCAGTGGTGTCGCAAACAGGACTTCGGGCAGGTTGGGAACAAAGTTCTTCTCAAAACCGTCTTTGAGGGTCGCCATGGCGTCGGCGGCCTGGCCCACTTTCTCCACGGCATCGGGTTTCAGAATGACCACATTATGGGGCATCAGGTCCGGATTTTCAAATACCAGCGAAACATACCGGCCGGTCTGCATGCGGATGGTGTCCTGATCGAAAAGCATTTTGGCCGGAACAGCCGCCAGCCGAACCTCTTTCGTTCCGCTGTTGTCGAGAATGGCCAGCGGAGCAGCGGCTTCCCGGGGCGGTAATTTTTGCGCCAGTTTTTTGCCGAGCGTAATCGCCTGGTTGTACGGCATAGTATTCCGCTGATTATCGGGCGTAGTATCCAGCCAGGCCATAAAATTTTTCAGAACCGCACCGCGTTCGGCCTCGTGGACCGGCATCGAAAACAACACCTCGTAGGCCGTGGCATAAACCGGATAAAAGGGCGAAACCGTTCCTGTCAGACCCAAATCCGACTGTTTTTTTCGGAGTTCTTCGGGCACCTCGCGGGTCAGTGTTTTTACTTTTTCACGAAGCGCGGTTTGCAGATTTGGATCGGTCAGCCTGGAAATACCGTACAGGTAATTCACGAGATTCGCCGTATTCTGAGAAGCCGTATACCAAACCCGCTGATCCGACTGGTCGAGGGTAATCAGGGCTGCAAAAGCGGCTGATTGGGTCGAATGATTACCGATATTTAATAAGCCAAGAATTTGATTTTCAGCCGCTTTCAACTCCGTCGGGTTCCAGTTCAACAAAATGGAAACCATGTCATTGCCACCGGTTTGCCCGCTTTTGTCATCTTCCTGCTCCGGTTTTTTAAGTAGGGTTCCGATTAGAAATTCCACCGGGCTGATCGACCGTTCCTGGGCCAGCGTTCGGATGGCCTGCACTTTCAACGCCGGTTTTACGTTTTTTTTAGTGAGCAAAGCGTTTAAAACCGTACTCGTTTGGGGCAACGATTGCAGTTCATCGGCCGTGGCGCGTTCCAGCAGATAGGCAGCGGCTTGGGGGTTGTCGGTCAGAAACGCCGGATTTTGTTTAAAACCGGCAAGCCAGACCGGTTTTAAATACGTAAACGTCTCATTGATCGCGTAGTCGAGGGAATAATCCGTCGGATATTTCAATACATCCAATGCCGTGGTTAGGGCTTTTTCACCGGAAAAATGGCTCAGGGCAACGATGGCCTCAAGTCGAACCCGGGGCGATTCGTCGTTGATTCGCTCCCGGAACCGTTCCAGCGGATTGGTCAGCCGGTCTCTCCAATAAAAAAGTACGCGGGTCGCAGCCGCTCTGGCCCGGTAGTTTTTGGCGTGTAACAAGGTCGTCAGCAGGCTTTCATCGACGATGTCGAAATCCTGAAAAAGCCACAATGCTTCCAGTTGATGAAGCTCGTAGTCGGGATGGTTTTTGTCTAAATTGGTGACCCATTTGCGAAGTTCCGGTATCACTTTTTCCGGACGCTGTTCGCGGAGCCGCATCCGCGAGCGATACCGAAACCGATCTTCGTACCCTTTCAGATTGTTCAGTAAGTTCGGAATGGTCTGCCCGGAAATGTCTCGGGTTTTTAGCAACAGATTGGCTTTGTAAGTGATTCGCCAGATGCGTCCGTGTCGTTTGTCGCGGGCCGGATCGCGCGGTGGGTTTTCGCCGTGCGAAATCAGTGGATTGTACCAGTCCACCACGTAAAGCGCGCCGTCGGGGCCAAATTTCAAATCAACTGGGCGAAAGTTCGGGTCCGACGATTGCAGCAGCGGTTCTACTTCCTTGCTCGTCAGTCCCGACCCGGTTTCGATGAGCTGGTGCTGTTTGATTCCTTGAAAACCGATGGCGTTGTTGATCAGGAAATTACCCTGCACATGGTCCGGGAAATGACGGCTCGACACGATTTCGATGCCCGCCGTCGGGCGCACCCGCGTCGTGGTAAACGTGTTGATTCGGGGGTGTTTATCGGGGTAATCGATTTTCCCGCGCAGGGGTGTGGCGTCATAATTCGATCCGTCCGACGCATCGGCGATCAGGTGAATGCCCCAGCGCTGGAACACATTGCCCCAGGGATTATTGTAGCCGTACGAAATATACTGGCTCAATTTGCCCGTTCGGGGCTCGTAGCGGTAGGTGGCACCGGTGTAGGTACGCACCGGACCGTAGGGTGTTTCGACCTGCGTGTTCAGGAACGTTCCTTCGTGAAAATAAAGTGCGCCGTCCTGTCCGTACGTAAACGCGTGGGTGGCATGGTGGCTGTCTTCCGCGCCGAAACCCGTCAGAACCACCTCGCGCACATCGGCTTTATCGTCGCCGTCGGTGTCTTTCAGAAACACAATATCCGGTTCCTGCGACACGTAAATACCGCCGTTACCAAACTCAAACCCCAGTGGCAGATACAGATTGTCGGCAAAAACCGTGTGCTTATCGGCGCGTCCGTCGCCGTTGGTATCTTCCAGAATCAGAATCTTGTCGTGTACCGGAATGCCCGGAATGTGTTGCGGATAGGTCGGCATTGTGGCCACCCACAATCGTCCTTTGGCATCGAACGCCATCGCCACCGGTTTGGCCAGCGGGAAGTCTTTTTCGGAAGCAAACAAATTGATTTCGTAGCCTTTGGGTAACGTAAACTTCTCGGTCGTAGCGGGTTGCAATGGACCTTCGGCAATGGAATGGTGGTGGGCGTGGGCTTCTTTGGCGAGTGGTCGGCTTTGTTTGCCGGTCATGTGCGTCACCAGAAAAGCCGCCTGAGCCGCCGGGTTGGATCGCTCGTCCACAATCGCCAAGGCCCGGTTGTACGCTTCGGTTCCTGAGCTTTTCCCCAGTTTCCAGACCACTGAATCGAGCGACGCCACCATCCGGTTCAGTTTCCGCAATTCGGGTGGGAACGAGATGACGCCGAACGGTTCTTTCCGCCGACCATAGATGTATTCGCCATTGACGGCCCGCCAGCGGTAGAAAAAATGATCGTCCTTCATTTTAATCACCTGCCGTAGCTTTGTCGAATGCTCCGTTGTGAGGTTTACCGCGACGGTTTTAGGGTCGAAACCCAGTTGCCGCGCCATCCAGCGGGCCGTTTCCTGATAGCCTTTGTCATTCAGGTGAATGCCGTTGATGGTGATGAAGCCACCCGGTTTTGCGGTCATCCGGGCCAGCGAAGGCTTGAACAAATCGATGAAAACAAGTTGGTGCGATGCCGCAACTTTCCGCATGGCTTCGGTATAAACCGCCAGGTTCTCGTTGTGTGAAACCGGGTCGGGCCAGTGTCCACCGAGTTTTTCGTGGGCAATGGGCGAAACCAGCACTAGTTGCGGGACCGATTTTCCGTTGAATTTTCGGGCTTGCAGGAGCTGAATAAACCGGCTTAAATCCTGTTCAAACTGCGGCAATCCGGCTTTTCCCTTGAACGATTCGTTCATGCCGAAACACAGGAAAATGATGTCGGCTTTCTGTTCCGTTAAATCATGATACAAACCTTCGATGTTGAGGGCCACCGGCATTTTGATCGGTTTGTCGTACCAGCTTCGGAACGACAGGTCCTGCGGATCGTCGGTTGTTTTGGGGGCGTCTTCGCCAAACCACGGAAAGTTGAGAGGACGCGGTTGTAACGCCACTTCGTCGGCGCTCCAGCCCATGTTCCGCAGGGTCAGTTGCCGGTCCGGGAAATTCTTCTGGAGTAAGGTCTCGAAATAATTGTAATACCGCATCCGGTCGGCAAAGGTGTTGCCGAGCAGAATGATGTGGTCGTTTTTTTGGGGATTGAATACCGCAGCCTTGTTTTGTCCCGTTGCCGGGTTCGAGGCAAAATAATTGAGTAGGAGAATCAGAAGGCTGGTTTTCAGGAAGTACCGGTTCATGGCTCAGGCGTTGGTATCGGGTAATTCATCCGTAAAAGCCGGTAGCCTTTTAGATACTACTTTCCATTCGATAATCACCCTCAGGATTTAGCCATTCTGTTTACCCCGGAGGGGTATTCTGTAAATAGAAACAGTCGGTAAATCCGTATTCCAAGCCCCGGCAGGGGCGTCCTAATAAAACGTAGAACGCCCCGCCGGGGCTTAAATCGGCGGTATAGATCGTGCATTTCTATTTACAGAATACCCCTCCGGGGTAAAAAATAGCTAAAAATCCAATCCATTAGATCAAGCGGATTCGATGGAATATAATTTGACAAGAACGAATAGCGAAGCGAATCAATACGTTACCAAAACCGCTCCCCGATATTCCGGCAGCAAAGGCTGGTTGGTTCTGATCAGGTAATGGTAACTCCCAGACTGAACCTTCTGGCTGCGGTAGGTGCCATCCCACGGTTTGTCGTAGCCTTTCGAATGAAAAACGACCTCACCCCAGCGGTTGTAAATCGTGATTTCGCAATCGGGAAACTGATCGGTATTGCGGATTTCAAACGCGTCGTTGATGCCGTCGTTGTTGGGTGAAAAAACGTCCGCAATGAACATCCGTTTCAGCACATCGACCAGCACACTTTTCTCCGTCCGGCAATCGCCGGGGGCCAAAACCGTCAGTT
Organism: Larkinella sp.; assembly: GCF_965227735.1. Taxonomy (NCBI): domain Bacteria; kingdom Pseudomonadati; phylum Bacteroidota; class Cytophagia; order Cytophagales; family Spirosomataceae; genus Larkinella; species Larkinella sp. The sequence goes on from NZ_OZ245776.1 coordinate 4,468,299, forward strand.
TGTAGGTGGTTGGAGCTTCTGGACTGGCCTCCGGATTCAGGCTGGTGGGGTCCGACAGACTTTCAGGTGGCTCCCACAGAAAACCAGTGGTTTGTCCCTTGACGGTTGGCTTCAGCGTAACCGTACTGCCCATCAACACACTTACCCGCTCCGGCAGGTTCACATCGGCGGGCGGTTCAACCCGGATTTGCCGGCTGATCGTAACCGGACAGGCCGAGGTTCCGGCATAGGTGTAGGTAATGGTGTGCAAACCGGCTCCGGCTTTGCCGGGATCGAACTGACTGCCCGTTACCCCCGGCCCCGAAAACGTCCCACCCGCCGGGCTGGCCACCAGCAGCAGCGGTTCGGAGCGGGTCGCACACACGGGAGCCAGGCTGTCGAACTGCATGGCCGGACGCGGAATGATCGCCAACGTTAAGGGAGCCGAGAGAGCCTGACAGCCGTTGCCGTCCGTAATCCGAACCTGATAGGTGCCCCCTTGTCCGACCAGCCGGGTGGCGGCATCACTCGTGTTGAGCGAGGCCGTATTGAAGTACCATTCATATTGATACGAGCTGCCGACTGTGGCATCCAGCCGGACTTCCTTGTCCTGACAAATCGCCGAAGCCGAACTGGTCAGCGTCGCTTTGGGATTCGGATTGACGACAACCGAGAGGCTGTCGCGGTTGGTACATTCCAACGAGGATGTGGCCCGGACGCCGTACAAACCGGTTTTGGTCACGGTGAGCGAGGTGCCGGTGGCGCCCGGCAAAACCGTACCGTCCGCCGTCCATTGGTAGGTCACCGCGTTCTCCTGCGGAACCGACAGCACCAGTGATGCTCCTTCGCAAATGGGCGGTTTTTTATCTGGTGTAATTTTGGCTGCGGGCGGAGGCAAGACCCTCGCCCGGGTGATTTTTGACGTGGTATCGTTGCCGCAGGTGGTGGCAAAACTCTTCACGACCGCATAATCGCCAGCTTCCGTGACGGTCAATGTCGGGGCGGTGGCCCCCGGAATGTTGGAGCCGTTGCGTTGCCACTGATACGACCAGAGCGGGTTTGTCTCGGTCGAAAGCAGGGCAGTGGCCCCTTCGCAGAAAGGCAAATCCAGCGTTTCGACGTTTCGGTAACTGATGATGGGCGGGGGGGGCGTGTTGTTGCCGCAGTCGACCACCGGCATCTGGAATTCGCGCCGGATGGCACCAATCCGAACGCCGTTGCGGTATTCTTCGCACAAGACCGCAAAAATGAATAGCCCCGTCTGGCTGGCGGTTACGCTCAACTGACCCGTTTGCGGATCAATTTTCAAGGCAGGATTTCCGGGAATGGAACTGGCAGCACTGTAGCCCGGCGACCAGTTTACTTCCGGATAAGTCGTGTGCGAACGCCCGTCGCCAACGGTATTCTGGGGGGTATTGTCGGTGTAACCGGCCAGTGGCGTAACCAGTGAGTAGCGGAGTTGATCACCATCGGCGTCGGTGGCGCTGAAATCCAGTTTAAACGGTTTGCCAACGCAGATGTATTCACCGTTGGGAAAGTTGAACGCCGGGCTGGAGTCGAGAAAGGCGGAACCGCTGCGCACGATGGCCGGAAACTCCATGTAAAACACCATGCCTTCGCCACCGGGATTTTGGATGTTGCTGATGTCGGCACTGCGGCAACAGCGATCCCAGACCACGTAATAACCGCCGGGATCGTTGTAGGTGGCCGGATTCAGGTAAACGTCAGTGCTGTAGTTCATGCCCAGAACACTCAGGTTGCGCAGATCGGCGCAGGCCTGGTTGTCGTACCGAACCCGCTGGGAACCAGTTTGCCGGACGGTTGCGGTATTGACGCGGACGTGATCGCTTTTCCGGAAAATATAGAGGATAATCTCGCGTTCGTAGGTGTCGGGCGTGGAGTTGGCCTGATCCAGATACAAGGTGAGCGTCAGCGTGTAGTAATTGGTACGGGTCGTGGCCCGCAGACTCATATCGCCCCCATAAATGTGTTTCCCGAAGCCATCTTGTGGCAGAGCAAGGTTCAGAAATAGACTAGAAACGGCAACCCAAAGCCACCGAAATGCCGGAACACCTGGCGTGAACCGACCCAACAACACAGTCATAATACAGTTTCGTAGAAGGTTGAAGCATAAAAAATTTGCTGACGGAATAGGGTGCGTATTCTTATGAATCGAAAATATACGAAGTTTCGAGTCTATAAGTTACCGAAATTGACGGAACGGTATACTGTATAAGACCGAAAAGCCCCGCAAAGCGTTGCGGGGCAAAGAAAATAGGAGAGAGTCTGGTGGGCTAATTCACAACGTTCCGCGGTTTCCCGGCGAAAAAAGCCCGAATGTTTTCGGCGGTTTCGTGTAAAAGCCGCTGGCGTGATTCCTGCGTGGCCCAGGCCAGGTGGGGCGTAACGATGCAATTCCGGGCCGAAAACAGGGGATTGCCCGCCGAAGGAGGCTCTACCGTCACGACGTCGAGTCCGGCCCCCGCCAGCCGATCCTGATTCAGCGCTTCGGCCAGATCGGGTTCGTTGATGAGGGCTCCCCGGCTGGTGTTGATCAGAAAAGCCGTGGGCTTCATCCGGCTCAGCAGCTCGCGGTTGACAAAGGCCCGGTTTTCGTCGGTGACCGGGCAGTGCAGCGACACCACATCACTTTCAGCAAAAAGTGTTGCCTGATCGACGTAGCGAATACCGGCTGGCGGCTCCTCGTCGGTGTGACGGCGGTTGACGAGAATGGTCATGCCAAAAGCCAAACCAATGGAGGCCACGCTTTTTCCAATGTCGCCAAAACCGACGATGCCCAGCGTTTTACCGGCCAGTTCGACCAGGGGCGTTTTCCAGTAGCAGAAATCCGGATTCCGGGTCCAGTCGCCCGCCCGCACACTGTCGGCGTGTAAGCCCACCCGGTTGGTGAGTTCGAGCAGCAATGCAATGGTCAACTGAGCCACCGACGGAGAACCGTAGCCTTTCACGTTCGTCACGACAATGTCGCGTTCGCGGGCGGCTTTCACGTCGATGATGTCGTAGCCGGTGGCCGTCACGCCGATGTACCGCAGTTTGGGAAGCTGTTCCAGCGTCTCGCGGTTCATTTTTACTTTATTGACCAGCACCATATCGGCCTCTTTCAATCGCTCGATCAGTTGGTCGGGGGCGGTGCGGTCATGCAGCGTAACGTTGCCGAGGGATTTGAGGGGCGTCCAGTCGAGGTCACCGGGGTTCAGGGTATAGGCGTCAGCGTAAACGAGGTTCATGGGCAAAGGGGAAATGATGCTGAAAGATACGGGGAAAATGGGCTTCGTAGAATGATAAATATCAAATGATGAATGATGAATGTAAAAGTGCCGGATTGGAAACTACTTTTACATTCATCATTCATCATTTGATATTTATCATTCTTTATTTTTTTCCTAAACAGACCCAATCACAAACGCCAATGCCCGGCGTTCGGCCCACGAGAATTCATCCCCGCGAACGGCAAAACCCACGTGTCCGCCGGTTTTGGGCGTTTCGAGGTAGAGATGCGGGTGTTTTTCGGCCAGCCACGCGGGCGAACATTCGGGCGATAGCAACGGATCGTTCTGGGCATTGATGAGCAGCGTCGGAACGGCGATCCCGGCCATGTAGTTAACGGCCGAAGCTTGCGTGTAGAAATCATCCGCATCACGATAGCCGTTCACCGGAGCCGAAAAATGGTGGTCGAAATCGCGCCAGAGCCGGACTTTTTGCAGATTGGTCATGTCGAGTTTTCCCGGAAAGAGGTCGGCTTTCTGCTGCATTTTAATGATCAGTTTCTTCATAAACCGATTGCGGTAAAACCGGTTTCGGGGCAGGTCGAGCTGTTTAGCACTGGCTTCCAGGTCCGTCGGCGACGAAACCGCCACGACTTTCCGGATGACGTCGGGCAACTCCCTGCCGTGAACCCCCGCGTATTTGAGCACGATATTTCCGCCCATGCTGTAGCCCACGAGCGCCACTTCGCGGTACGGTTTGGTCCGCAGCACGTGGTCGATCACTTCGGCGATGTCGCCAATTTCGCCGTGGTTGTAGAGCCGGAACGCCCGGTTCATTTCGCCACTGCACGAGCGGCAGTTCCAGGCCAGCACATCCCAGCCCTGCCGGACAAAAAGTTTGGCCGTTGCTTTGATGTAATGCCGGTTGGAGTCGCCCTCCAGCCCGTGGGTCATAATGACCAATTTATCACGTCGTCGGTCGATCCAGTCGAGATCCACGAAATCGCCGTCGGCCAGTGTAAGCCGTTCCCGTTCATACACCACGCCATCTATTTTGCGGAGGATGCTGGGAATAATGGTCTCAAAATGACCATTGATCAAATACCGGGGCGCTCCGGGGTAAGAAGAATGTCGGAGAACCGGCATGCCGTAACCTTTTAGTCGTTAATGCTGTTAATTTTAACGAAATTTAGTCCGGTTGGTTCCCTTATGGAAATTGCAAAGTATTTATCGGTTTTAGTAGCCAGCATGCTGAAGTTTGTTGGCGGCCCCGTAACCGGCGTCGCGGTGGGTCTGACGTGGCTGGAAACCTGGCTGTTTACAGTGGTCGGGATGATGGCCAGCGTGGTGCTGGTGACGTATGCGGGCACGGCCCTGCAACTTCTGATGGCCCGGTTTCGGCGTTCGGCTCCCAAGCGGTTCACTTCCCGGACGCGGCTGGCGGTGAAGATCTGGAAACGCGCCGGGATGGTGGGCATTGCCTTCCTGACGCCCCTGCTGTTGACGCCTATCGGCGGAACGATCCTGGCGGTTTCGTTTAAGGTAAATCGGTCACTGATTTTCAGTTATATGCTGATCAGTGCCGTATTCTGGGGCATTGTCTTTACGCTGGCGATCTATCAGCTACCGGAACTGTTCAGCCGCTTTGGCGGGAATGGGCTTTTGCGGAAGTGAGGGAAAGTAGTGGACGCTTGTTGCTATGGTGATACTTTTGAAGAATAAGCGTAGTGGTTATTTGGGAAATCAATCCTCAGTAATCCTTTAATAAATGGACGATTACCCATTATTCCGGTGGTTGGTATCAGAAACACATCATCCTCCCGGTTGGTAATCGGTAAATTTTTACAAGGCAGTAAATAACCGTCTTGCATAAGATTTAAATGCTTCACCCGGTTACCTATTCGTATTGAAATGCCTTTGTTGATTCCCCTTATAACGAAAAGTTTTCTACCAATTGGCAACGGCTTCAGTTTCGTTATCGCCTTTTTATTTAATTCGAATCCATCTGATCCCGAATCATAAAACACGTCCAGTCGTTGGTCGTTTGCCACTTGGATCGCCATCATTGGCATACATAAACCAAATAAGTTTTTCGTTAGCGAACTGTCAACAACGGATTGATCTATTGTGAGCCGGGTTTGCGGAAAGTTAACAGTATAAGAAATCTGCCGGAGTACATCCAATCCGATTGCGCCGTCTATATGTCTGAATGGAAATGAGGAATAGCAGTAAACAGGCCAGTTTTCGAGCAGAATATTACCCAATTCAAGGTGTTTAATTGAAGAAATAGCTAGCTGAGTTGAACCAGTTGCTGTGCTGACAGGGCTATTACTTTCGTGGATTACCAGTCCCAGTTCGGCAGCTAGCTGTCGGCTAATAGCAGTTCTCGAAAAACCGGTATCTAGCACAAAATTCTTGTGTCGACCTTGAATCAATACGTCCACTACTATCAGGCTTTTGCGTCTGATTGTAAACGGAATGGTGCAACTAGCGGCTTTAATAGTGAGCATGGGTGATGGTAAAGAGTTGAAAAATAGGGCGTCACCATAGAAGTTGATCTTACTGTTCGTTTTTTGAGAAAGGTCAAGTAAGTTTTGAAATTGATTCTGGAAGAAGTAGAGAAGCGCTAGTTGAGATTGAGCCGGTTTTGCTAGTGGATTGATGGTGTCAGTGGCGATGGGATACAGCAGGGTTGCACTTTGGGCAAACTGATTTACCAATCCCAATTCCAGGGCTTTGAAAAAATTACGCGCTGGCTTATCTACATTTGTGGTATCAAACCAAAACGGTTGGTTGGATTTGTTGTACCAGTAGGTGGTTGTTTGGGCTTGTAAATTTGAAATAGCCAAAATTAGGGCGAACTGAAGGCAGGTCTTAAAAAGAATAGATGGCATAAACTGATTTGTAATAAGTTTGCACAAACATGTAATGTGCTTGACTTTGAAGCAAAATTTTAAAGCATCGTCAATATCATACCGGAGTTGTTCAACCGATTTGGTGGGAATGGGGTTTTGAGGAAGTGAAGGGAGTTTTATAGGAGTAACAGGTTAGAGATACTCCAGTAGGAATCAACTCTCTGGCGTTTGTGCTTTTGCCGATGCCGGGCGGCCCCGCAACCAAATAAATCGTCATCGAACGACCACAATCTGGCCATTTTTGTACTCCGCGACCGTATGTCCATCTGGACGCTTATAGACTAAAGGCTGGTTAATGGAGAAAAGATAATCCCGCGCATTTTGAGCGCACTGCTTTTGCCACTGAATTCGTTCCTTAGGGTTCATCGTGCGCGGATCTTTGACCATTTTTCCGGTCTGATAGTGAACGTCGTTTGTCATGGCAGCATTCTTTTTACACAAAAATAACTAACTACGGCTTTTTACCAGTATACTATACACGATTGTATCTCGGGAGTGAGGCTCAGTTGTCACAAAAACACGGAATAATACCCTTTCTTGCCCTGCACAACGGCACTGAAAATCAACCGCTCATTGCCAACCCAGCGCGGTGCAAACTCCTCCGATGGGTTCAGACCCGGCAGCAGCTTGATTTGCCGAACCTGGCCCGTCGTCAGATCCCGAACCCAGAGGCTGTACGATTTCGCGAGATGGTCGGTTCGGGAACTCAGGAACGCCAGCATTTTGCCGTTGGGCGAAAACGACGGATGGGTATCGATCCAGCCGGGTTGCGTTTCAAAATAACTCAGTTCGCCACGTCCATCGGGCGAATATAACGAAACCGTCGCCCGCCACTGGTCGTTGACGTTGGCGTTGCGGGCGCGGGATACGGCAATAAACTGGCCATCGGGCGACCAGTCCACGAGGCTTCGCCGGATGTAGTTCGATTCGCGAACGGGCAGGACGGGAGTAAGCGCCGTGGCGGTACCACCCGCCGTCGCTATTTTCCACAAGCGGGATTCTTCGTTGGAAACTGTCGTGTACGCCAGCCACTGGCCATCGGGCGACCAGGCTATTGACACAATCCGGGTCGCATCCGCAACAGGAAGCGTTCGACTCATTTCAGTCACCAGATCATACACCATGATTCCGTTCTCCGTTCCGGAAGGGTAAGCCAACTGTTTGCCATCCGGCGAAAACACGGCTCCCGCACCCTGGCGATTCACGAGTGTTTTAGTGATGGGCTGCTCATTTTGCAGATTGGCAATGTACAACGGAGTGACATATGTACCGGGCGTTTCCTGAACAAAGGTAGAATAGGTTGATTTCGTGCCATCCGGGGTTACATCGCCCCCGAAGACGTCTTCTAAAAAGCCAAATCCAGGATAGTAAGCCGATTGCGAAAGAAACGCGGTGCTGGCCATAACCAGATTGGAGTTCACGGGGGGCGCCCCTTCGTTTTTCGAGACAATGCGGGCCACGATTTGCTCGCCCATCTCCGAAGCTGGAATCCGGATTGATTTTTCGTCAGCGTCGAGGATTCGGTACGTGTGAAACGTTCCTAACTCACTTTTGGCAATCTGAACGGCATATTCCTGGGCTTCTACGTCGGCAAGATCGGGGCAGGGCGATGTAATGCAAACCACCCGATTGGGTTCCCAACTCAGGTCATAGAAAGCGCCTGATACCACAATCTGCAACATGACGGGGCGTACGCGTTTGGTCGGATCGACGGCTTTCTCCTTGCAGGAAAGGAGGATCGTCAGCAGAAGCAGCAAGGGCTGTGAAAGAAAGCGTTTCATCGTAAAACCGGATGCCTGGTTGGTTCGAGTGAAGACCCGGATTGCATCACAAAGGTTGCAAAACGCCATGAAACGTAAAAGACCCGCGACCGGCTGAATTGGTCAACCGGTCAATCGGGTTTGGTACTCAAACCGGAAAGGAATCGACAAAAGGAAAAGCCGGTTTTTCTGATTTCTAAAAACCGCTCCTACCAGGCTTATTCACCACCAAGTCAATCTTTCTTCGCAAATTCCTGGTTATCCCGCGTGTTTTTCTGAACGGCGATGGCTCCGAATAAACCGAGCATGAAGGCAAACGCATAGAACCCTTTTTCACTCGGCAACAGCGTCGCGTTCCACAGGCCAATGGTCAGCAGCGTAATGGCGAGGAGCGTTGAAAACCAGCAGAGGCCGTAATAAATATCCGTCACCGGGTAGCCCTCCAGCCGGTCCCGGACGCTTTTCTGCAACGATACGACGGAGAAAAGGCCCATCATCAGGACGGTAAAGTAGAATCCCTTTTCGTTTAGGAGCATTTCGGAGCGCCAAAGCCCGATTAGATACCCAATCATGCCGGTGCCGAGTGCAACCCATGACGCGCCGACAAAAGCGGCCGATGTTTTCTGATTCATTGTGTTGTTTTCTGTTTGTAGTGTGTAACGCGGTTGTTTCCCGTCGCGCCCGTAAACCGGGTCGACTGGCAGCAGCGGTTACAAAAATAGCTTCGGAATGAAGCCGTCGGTAGCGCCAGTTTCTAACGAGTTACTTTGAGGCTACAAATGGTGGTTTTCAGGCTTCCGTTGGTAGCTGGAACCAATGAATTACTTACAAACCGCTGTTTGATCAGCAAGCCGTTTCGATAACCGGTCCGACAGTTTTCCGAGGGCGGTGGAGTCTTTCAAAATACCATACCGTTCCACTTGATGAACCACTCTCCCGGCGGTCACCCTGATGGAAACCGAACCCCGGTCGCAGCACTCCCCCACGGGCGTGGAACGTTCTTTAAGGTAACTTTTCCAGTCAATTCCCTGAATCAAGTCTCGCCAGTCGGCGGTAGAAACCGGATTTCGGCAGATGACCCCAGGTCGATTGCTCTGCGTTAAGGTATATTCCGTTGGGGTTACGGCAAGGTTCCAGGTCCATCCAGCAAAACCGAAGTAGGAGGAATATTCAATGCGGGTTATGTTTTCAGGCGCAATCTCCTCCGGTTTCGTACAGGCACTGATTGCAGTAAGGAGACTGTAATACAGCAATTTGTGGAGCAATTTGGGGGACATAGTTTTGTGTGTTTAGGAAGGGAGCAGACCGTTTTCTTTTTTCATGAGACTCCTGTCGACGGAAAACCGTTGGAATTGGCTTGTGCAATCACAAATATAGTCATTCCAATTTTTGATAAAGGCCGCTATAACCCATTCAGAATCCCCGTTTGCGCCAGCAAAACCAGACCGGTTCGCTCGGCCGCCAGGCCCGGTTCAATTTGGTGGTTGCACACGACTTTTCCATCGACGATCTTCGTTCTGAAGCAGTTAAGCTGCACTGTGTCGTTGTTTCGATACGTCGCACTGATTTCCGGGAGGTGGGACGAAACCAGGAACAGACTGCCGCGCTGCCGGATGAACGCATCGATCACCTGCCGCGAACACGCCAGCGCGTCTTCCGGGTTGGTTCCCCGAAACAGCTCATCGGCGATGACGAAAACCGTCTGGTGATCGGCTATCGCATCGGCCACGGCTTTGATGCCCATCAGCTCACTGTAAAAATGACTATGCCCCAATTCCAGGTTATCGCTGAGGTGAATGCTGGTGAATAAACCGTCGAAAAAGTTAATTTGCAGTGATTGAGCCGGTACTGCCAGACCGAGATGAGCCAGGTAAACAGCAATTCCGCACGCTTTCAGGAAGGTGGTTTTTCCACTCATATTTCCCCCGGTCACCAAAGAAAGGCAGCCGGGAGCGGTCAGGCTAAAGTCGTTGGTGACAGCCGCATCGAGCAGGGGATGTACCAGCCCGGTAACCTGAAAAACCGCCCGTTCAGTCTCGACGAAGCGGGGGTAAACCCAACCGGCGGTTTGTATAAAACGAGCGAGGGTGCAGTACGCATCCAGTTGATACAAAGCGTCGAACACAACCCGAACCGCGTCGTTCTTCTGGCGTCTGAGGATAAAGTCGGCTTGTAGAACCGAGACCGCATGATCCGAATCACGCAGAGCGATCCGGATAGCCGGATCGTCGAAGAAAGTATTCAATGTAGCGAAAACCGTCTGGAGCGAGGCCGGAAGCGGCTTCACCGTACTGAGCCAGTCGATTTTTTCTTCGATGGCCCGCAAAACAAGCTGGATTGCAGCCGTTCCGCCCCGCAGCCGGTTGAAATCGTGCGGATGAAACCCGGAAAACCACCAGGCTCGCTGTTGCCGTTTCAGCCAGCCCGTTGCCGAACTCCAGGCCAGGTTGCTGATCAGGTGGTTTTCGGCAGCCAGCACATATGCGTGGGCGACGTCGATGGCAAGTGGTTTTAGATACCGGGTTACAAACTGGAAAAGCGCCTGCCGCTCCTCAATCTCCTTGAGCGTATTACAGGGCGAAATCAGGAGACGTTGGAGCGCATCCCGTCCTCCATACGTTCGCGTTTTACCAAAAAGGCCCAGAATGCTCTTATCAGCCGGTTGCTGGGGCAGCAATTGCAGTTCGTGTAACGTGCGCGTAGATGGTTTTTTCATGGTTGGCGGTGTGGCGGCAAACCTACCAAAACCAATCGGCAGTCATTTGTTAAAAAATCACAAAACTACCTTAGTCCAGAACCGGTTGTTTCACCTCAATACGAAGCTGGTGGGTGTTGAATACCTGCGAATTGGGGGCCACACTTTTGGTTAAAAACACACTGCCGCCAATCACGCTGTTTTTACCGATGACGGTTTTGCCGCCGAGGATTGTTGTGCGGGCATAAATGATGACATTGTCTTCGACCGTGGGGTGGCGTTTGGTTTCGGCTAGTTCTTTGGCTACCTGCAATGCGCCCAGCGTAACGCCCTGATAAATAGATACATTATCACCAATGATAGCGGTAGCACCAATCACAATGCCGGTGCTGTGATCGATCATGAAGGGAACACCGATCTGAGCCGCCGGGTGAATGTCCGTGCCGGTATTGCGGTGGGCGTTTTCACTCAGAATCCGCGGTAAAACGGGAATATTCAATTCCGTCAGCCGGTGGGCAATTCGGTAAACGGCAATGGCATAAAAGCCGGGATACGAGACAATGACTTCGTGAACACTGGTTGACGCCGGGTCGAATTCATTGATTTTGTTCGCGTCGCGCCGGAGGTGGTTGTAAATGGTTTCCAGCGACTCATAAAAAGACGCTACCGTCGCTTCAATGTCAAATTTTTCCGGATCCATATAGCTCAATAGAATGTTTTCCAGATCGATTTGATTCTTTTTCAAAATACCGATGTAGGTTTCTTTCTTGTGTAGCCGATTGTTGGGAAACAAAAACTCAAGGAGGTTATCGAGCCAGGCAATGGAATCCTGAATCTTGGGTGTGGCTTCCCATTCCGCCTTGTGAGTTTGGTGAAGAACATCGATAAATGCATTGACCGTTGACATAGCGTGCGATTGGTTGGAATGCCTGAAAACTGGCAAGAGGTTTAGCCCTGCCAGCTTCCAGCGTTTACTTTTTCTGACGATTACCCGACAAACGGTAGAGAGTAGAAACCAGCGTATCCACATCCGAACACGTATTGTAAAACGCTAAAGAAGGTCGAACCGTACTTTCTAATCCAAACCGTCGCAAAATAGGTTGTGCACAGTGGTGGCCCGTGCGCACAGCGATGCCTTCCTGGTTAAGCGCCTGACCCACTTCATCATTGGAATAGCCTTGTAGTGTAAACGACAGCACGCTGGCTTTGTCGGGAGCGGTTCCAACCAGCCGTAAACCGGGAACCTCTTTCAACAACCGGGTCGCATAGACCAGCAGGTAGTGTTCGTATTGACTGATGAGATCGATACCCAGTTTGCTGACGTAATCAAGCGCTGCCCCCAACCCGACGGCATCGGCGATATTGCCCGTACCGGCCTCAAAGCGGGAAGGCGCGTTGTGGTATTGCGTGTGCTCGAACGTAACATCCTTGATCATGTTGCCGCCACCCTGCCAGGGCTGGGTTTCGTTCAGCAGATCTTCTTTGCCGTAAAGGACGCCGATGCCCGTTGGACCAAAGACTTTATGGCCCGAGAACACAAACCAGTCGGGGTTGAGCGAACGGAGATCGACCCGCATGTGTGACACCGATTGCGCGCCATCGACCAGCACTTTGGCCCCCGCCAGGTGCGCCAGTTCGATGATCTGTTTGGCGGGTGTTACCGTGCCTAATGCGTTGGATACCTGCGTAAACGAAACCAACCTGGTTTTGGGATTCAGCAATTTGGCGTATTCATCAAGCAAGATCTGCCCGTCATCGTCGACTGGAATAACCCGAAGTTTTGCGCCTTTTTTGGCGACTAACTGCTGCCACGGAACAATGTTGGCGTGGTGTTCGAGGTGGCTGACGATGATTTCGTCGCCGGCCTGCAGGTGCTGTTCGCCCCAGCTTTTTGCCACCAGATTGATGGCTTCCGTCGCGCCCCGCACAAACACAATTTCGTTGGTCGAACCGGCATTCAGAAACTGGCGGACTTTCTCACGGGCCTCCTCGTACGCATCCGTCGCCCGGGCGGCCAGTTCGTGAGCAGCCCGGTGGATATTGGAGTTCTCATGCTCGTAAAAATAGCTGATTCGGTCAATGACCTGCTTCGGTTTTTGCGTTGTAGCCGCGTTATCCAGCCAGATCAACGGGCGGCCATTGACGCGCTCCTGCAAAATGGGAAAATCCTTTTTGACCAGATTGACATCAAACGGCGGACTTCCCAGACTGCTTATCCCGTGGCGGTTCGACGGAGCCGCCGTTGAAAACGGATTCGTTTCGTGAACGTGCGGCAACGAATGATTCCCGGCCAGAAAATAATACTCGTTCAACCCGGAAGGAGCCGAAACCGGTAACTGTGGCTGAACGGCAAAGACGTTGATCGACGCGAGTGCCTGGGTTAAGTCCGTTTCGAACGATTGATCGGCAAATGGCAAAGCAAAACCCGCGTGGTTCTTTTGGGCGACGGACGGTGAAATACCGCTTCCAGCCACTGACTGCGGCACCTTACCCTGGCTCGCAAAATGCGGATCGGGTAAACTGGTCTGCGGATTGGCCAAATCGACGCCATTACCCTGATGCCCGGCCGACGGTGAAATACCGCTTCCTGCCACCGACTGTGGCACTTTACCCTGGCCAGCAAAGTTTGGGTCGGTCTGGGTCGTCTGCAGGGGCGCCACGTTGAAGACATTTCTCTGCTGGATCGCCGATGGTGAGACCCCGCTTCCGGCTACCGATTTCGGGATTTTCCCCCCGGCAAAATGCGGGTCGGGCAAACTGGTCTGCGGTTTTTCGAGATTAAACGCGTTTCCCTGACTTTGCCAGGGGGCAACGTTTTTTGGCTCAGCCTGCTGCGGAGAAATTCCAAAGGTCGGAACCGAACTGCCCGGGAGCGCTTTGAAAAATTCGTTCGCTAAATTTTCAAGGGCTTCCGTATCCAGAAAACCGTCGGCAGGATTAGTATTTATATTCATGATACTTGCCAATTTCGACCTCTTCCAGTACGGCAATCGCATCGTCTACCAATACGGCCAGAGAACAATACAAGGAAATCAGATAAGACGCAATGGCTTTTTCGTTGATGCCCATAAACCGGACCGACAAACCCGGCGATTGTTCACCCGGTAAACCTGGCTGATAGAGGCCCACAACGCCCTGACGGCTTTCACCGGTCCGAAGCAGCAGGATACTTGATTTGCCGTCTTCAATGGGCACTTTGTCCGAAGGAATCAGCGGCAGACCGCGCCATGTAATGAATTGGGAGCCGAAAAGCGAAACGGTTGGTGGGGGGACACCCCGGCGTGTACACTCCCGGCCAAAGGCGGCAATGGCCAGTGGGTGGAGCAGGAAGAAACCTGGTTCTTTCCAGACTTTGGTAATCAGTTCATCCAAATCATCCGGCGTGGGCGCACCCGTCCGCGTTTTGATGCGCTGAGCCGGAGCAATGCTGTGTAATAAACCGTATTCTTTGTTATTGATCAGCTCACTTTCCTGCCGCTCTTTAATGGTTTCAATCGTCAGGCGCAACTGTTCGCTAATTTGGTTGTACGGTTTGCTGTATAAATCCGATATCCGTGTGTGTACATCCAATACTGTGTTAACGGCACTGAGATTGTATTCCCGCGGATTCTCGATGTAATCGACAAACGTCTGAGGCAGAGGGCGTTCGTCACGACCGGAGCAATCTACTTCGACGTTATTGGCGTCTTTTACTTTGTTAAGCCGATAAACGCCCGATTCAACCGGAATCCAGTTTAGCAAATGCGTCAACCAACGCGGAGTAATGGTTGACATCTGAGGCACGGTACGGGTTGCGATGGCCAACTGCCGGGCTGCAACGTCACCGAGAGCGGTTTGTTTTTTGTTTAGTTCTGCCATACATATGTATGTGTTTATAGATTAAGTATATAGATTTTGTATAGTGATTGGGCATCAGCTAACGCAATCCACGATTATGGTGCAATAATAACGGATTTGTCAAAAATTAATAATCCGAATCTTTAAAACAGATAAAAAAAGCGGATGATCCGAAAATTCAATGGGTTTGATTTTTTCGTATTCATCATGACGTGTATAGCGACCAGTCTGTTCAACATCACTCGGTTTTCCGTTACAAGATCGTATCTTTCCGACCATTCGTTTCCCGTAGCCTTTCCCGCCGAAAAATGCCGACCACTTTCCAACCCTTGCAGGGACTTACAGACGACGCCATTGTCCAGGCACGCGCTGAACAGGGACGAAATGTCCTGACCACAGATGCCCGTTCGGGCCTTTTTGCAACAGTCCGGGAAGTTGCTACCGAACCCATGTTTATCCTGCTGGTCGTGGCCTGTACGATTTATTTCGGGATTGGTCGGCTGGAGGAAGGCATCACGCTGATTGTGGCCCTTTTTCTGGTGGCCGGTATTTCGGTTTACCAATCCGTTCGCAGCGACCAGGCCTTGGGGGCTTTGCGGGACCTGACCCAGCCCAAAGCGCAGGTTCGGCGCAATGGAACATTGACCACGATTTCGGTGGAAGACATCGTCGTGGGCGATGCGGTGCTGGTCGAAGAGGGCGAAAGCATCCCCGCCGACGGCCAAATTCACGAAACCAATGACTTTTCGGTAGACGAATCCATCCTGACCGGCGAATCAGTTTCGGTTACCAAAAGACCCGGCGACCCGGTTTTTGCCGGCACCAACACGGCATCGGGCAGTGCGTGGCTAACCGTTACGGCGGTTGGTGGCCAAACCGAACTCGGACGCATCGGGCGAAGCATCGGCACCATTCTGACCGAAACAACGCCCCTGCAACGGCAGATCAACCGGTTTGTCATCCGCATGGCCTGGATTGGCGGAGGAGCATTCGCGCTGGTGTGGGCCATTAATTTCGCCCGCTCCGGCGATTGGGTGACGGCTTTGTTATTCAGCCTGACGCTGGCTATGTCGATTCTGCCCGAAGAAATTCCGGTGGCATTCAGCAGTTTCATGGCATTGGGAGCCGCCCGGCTGAGTCGCATGGGCGTTTTGACCAAGCAACCGCAGACGGTCGAGAGCCTGGGTTCAGCTACTGTGATTTGTACCGACAAAACCGGCACCATTACGCAGGACGGCATGAGCGTCCGGCAGTTGTACGATGGCGCAACGGATGTACTGGTCCCGCTGCCCGGTCCGTTGTCCGATTCGGCGACACGGGTGCTGGAATACGCCCGCTGGGCGAGTGAAACCGAACCTTTCGACGCCATGGAAAAAGCCATTGTGGCGGCTTTTTCTGAATCCGATCCGGCTAAAACGGTGAATCAGTACCCGATGGTGCAGGAATATCCGCTGGCGGGTATTCCCCCCATGATGACCCACGTCCGGCAAGCACCACACGGCGAGGTGATGGTGGCGGGGAAAGGTGCCGTCGAACACATTCTGGCGGTTTGCCGACCTAACCCGGCGGTGGCTGATCGAATTCGTCAGCTAACCAGACAGTTGTCAGAAGGCGGTTTTCGGGTTCTGGGCGTGGCCAAAGGAACCTACGAACCACCCCATTTTCCGGCGGAACAGGATGATTTTACGTGGACCTTTCTGGGACTCATTGCTCTTGAAAACCCGCCTAAACCCAATGCCGGTGCGGTGATCCGGGCGTTTACCGAAGCTGGTATCGAGGTGAAAATGATCACCGGCGATTTTCCCGAAACCGCTCAGGCCATTGCCCGGCAGGTGGATTTACCTGCAGCCGACGCGTTTGTGACGGGCCAGCAGGTGATGGAAATGGACGATGCGACGCTCCGGCAGCAGGCAAAGCAAACGGCGGTTTTTGCCCGCATGTTTCCCGAAGCCAAATTGCGGGTGGTGGAAGCCCTCAAGCAGAACGGCGAGGTGGTGGCCATGACCGGCGACGGGGTCAACGACGGCCCGGCGCTGAAAGCCGCTCACATTGGCGTGGCGATGGGAAAACGCGGCACTGAAGTGGCGCGTCAGGCGGCTTCGCTCGTGCTGGTCAACGACGATCTGAGCAGCATGGTCGATGCCATTGCGCAGGGTCGCCGGATTTACCAGAACCTCAAAAAAGCCATTGCCTATATTGTTTCCATTCATATCCCGATTATCCTGACCGTGGCGGTGCCGCTGCTGGCGAACTGGAAATGGGAAAATCTGTTTACGCCCATTCACGTCATTTTTCTGGAACTGGTGATGGGGCCGACCTGTTCCATTGCGTTCGAAAATGAACCCGCCGAAGCGGGGCAGATGCGCCAGCCGCCCCGACCACTCACCGACACCTTTCTGGCCGGGCCGGAACTGGGGCGGAGCATTGCGCAGGGGTTGGGAATCACCCTGGCCGTTCTGGGCGTCTATTACGTCGCCATGCAGGCCGGGGGAAGCATGGAGTTGGTGCGGACGCTGGTTTTTTCAACTTTGGTCTTGAGCAACATCCTGTTGACGCTGGTAAACCGATCGTTTACGCAGTCGGTGTTTCAGACCATTCGACTCCCAAACCGCCTGTTGTGGCTCATGCTGGGGCTGACTTTTGCGCTCTTGCTCGTGACCTTGTTTGTGCCACCCGCCCGGGAGTTGTTCGGGTTCGTTTCCATTCCGGCATCGTCGTTGGGCTGGTGTGCGCTGGCTGCGCTGGTTGGCGTGGGCTGGATCGAGCTTTACAAAGCAGTTCGGTTCTGAATTTTGCTGGTCTATGGGGTGCTCGATGGTAAGTATTCGAAACAAGAACCGCCCGCATCAACGGGTAACGGCAGTTACCGGAAGATTATTCCGGCTCTATATCATGCAAGCTGGTATTCGTAATAGGTAGTAATAGCCCGAAAACCGAATTTCTGATAAATCCGAAAACCATCTTCCGAAGACTGCAGGAGTGCGGTTTTATACCCGGCCTGTTTCGCGTAATTTAAAGCCTGACGCATCAGTGCGGTTCCAATTCCCTGGCCCCGAAAAGCCTGGAGGGTAGCCAGACTGTAGATGCCAACGGTTTGAGGATCAGATGGAAACAATTCGAGGACGGAAACCGGCTGGCCTTCCCAATCATACACCAGAAACACATTTTGTGGAGAATTCAGCAAAGTCGCGGCAACCCGTTGGTAGTAGATTTCCACCTGATGATCCGGCGGGGTCCAGTTCCGGGCGATTATGCTGGCAAACTCCGCCAGATTTTCCCGGTTTTTGACGACCCTGATTGCTGTGTGATCCGAATTTTCGATTGGGCAGTACGCATCCAGTGCCAGAATCATGCCCGGATCAGAACCCACGCAAACCGCCCCCAGTTCCTGCAAATGCCTCCGCGTCGTTTCGGTGGCTGCGGCTTCGCTGAGCCAGAAACAGAAGGGCAACCCGGACTCTTTCGTGTAGGCAACCACAGTTTTCAGCGTGTCAAAACCGGGCTGACTGGTGTTCTGAATGTGGACGATATTGAAGGTGTCGGATGGTAACTGCGCATTGACGACCGTGATTCCGTCGTTGGTCCAAACGTTCATGCCCGCGGTTTGGGCAGCCAGCGCCTGAATGTGCCGGTTGAAATTGTCGTCCAGAAGCTGTTCCGGCGTACCCATAATCAGCGAGTGAACTACCGGCTCACCGGTGCCACGGGCTTGGCGGTTTTTTTCCGGTAATCGCCCCGAGACAGGTATTTTTCGATCAGGCAGTACAGCAGAATGAAGAAATACCGGCTTCCCATTTCCTTGATTTTCAGCTTCGACTCGCCGTATTTCCGGTTTGTCCAGCTATTCGGCACCACGGCGTAGTTGTAGCCGCGCACCATCGCTTTCAGCGGCAGTTCAACGGTCAGGTTGAAGTGGGGCGACAGGAACGGTTTGAGTCCTTCCATCGTCTCGCGTTTGTAGAGTTTGAAGGCGTTGGTCGTGTCGTTGTAGCGAATGCCCATCATCATCCGAACGATGAAGTTGGCCGTCCGGTTGATCACTTTTTTCAGTTCGGGATAATCGATCACTTTGCCGCCTTTGCTCCACCGGCTGCCAAAAACACAGTCATAATCGCCTTCCAGCATTTTGTTGTAGAACTTCACCAGATCCTCCGGATCGTCGGACATGTCGGCCATGAAAACCGCCACACAGTCGCCCGTAAACCGTTCCAGGCCGTAGCGGACGGCGTATCCAAAACCGTTCGGCCCCGGATTCGTGTAATAGACCAGGGTCGGAATTTCGTGCGTTAGTTGTTCCAGCACCTGCGCCGTCTGGTCTTTGGAATTGTCGTTGGTGACGCAGATTTCGTGCGGAATACCGTATTTGGCCAGCGTTTGGTACAACGACCGCAGCGTTTCAGGAATGGATTCCTGTTCGTTATAAGCTGGAATAACTACACTTAATTTCATAATCGATCCATTAAACGGTAAGGCATTAACCGGATGGCACTGTATACTTTCATGAGCGGTGCCGGCACAATGTAATTTTGTATGATATCCTTGGCAATCGACGATTTGGGCTTTCCCATGTACAGATACTTCAGGGCGATGCCCGCCCGGCGGAAGTAACTTTCGCTGTACTGGTTCGCATCCAGCATCAATTTATAATACCGGGCGATGTTTTTGCGCAGTACTTTGTCGTACTTGTAATCCAGTTCGCGGTTGATGTTGGAATACATCAGAATCCGGTTGTTCAGAAACTTCCGGTCCTTTTCATTGTCGGCATAACTGGCACCGCCGAGGTTTTTCCGGTACACCGACATCACCTCATCAATATATCCAATCAAACCGGCTTTGGCCAGCAGCACATTCCGCGGAATGTCGCCACTCTGGGACTGGTAATACCAGGCCGGATACGCCGGGATGGCGTTTTTTCGAAACATGATGCTGGAGGTGGCCATGAAAAAAATCTCATCCTCCCCAATCAGATCATCCATCGTCACCACCGGTTTTTTGTCTTCAACCAGCAAAACGGAATCGTACTTTTCGTCTTCAAACACCACCCGGGCGTTGGTGAAGCAGCACGAATAGTCGGGGTGCTGGTCGAGCATATCGGCCTGCTTTTGCAATTTATGGGGGCTGATCCAGTAGTCATCACCGTCCATTTGCGCAATGTATTCCCCCCGGGCCGCTTCAAATGTACTCAGGGCATTGTGCATCCCATTGTTGCCCATATTGGTCGGGTGCAGCAGCAACCGGATTTTATCGGGATAGCGAGTCTGGTATTCGGCCAGAATTTCGCGGGTGTTATCTTTCGATAGATCGTCGCCCACAATCACTTCAAAATCGAAGTTCGTCTGCTGACTCAGAACGCTGTCTAACGTCTGACGAACAAATTTGGCGTGATTGTAGGTAACGATACAGACGCTTACCTTCATCTTAATTGAAGATTTCATTCATCTGATTCACCGCCGGAAAATCGGGCGTAATCAGCTCGGCCTGGGGTTTGTAGATATACGCTAATGGATAGCCCCGGTCGATGAATGTACTTTCCAATAAGTTGTTGTAACGAAGCTGAACCGACCAGCGAACCGATTCCGTCGAGTTTAGTCCGGAACGGTGAACCAGAAATGCGGAGAAAAACAGCACATCGCCTACTTCAAACTCCAACTGTTGCCAGTCGTCGGTCAGCAGTTCGTCGGGAATGGTTCCGATGTAATCCACTGAAGTTGAGTCGTATAGGCCTGTGCGGTGGCTTTGTGGTAAAATCTGAAGTGCGCCCAGATCCGCTCCGGCCGGCACCAGCGGAAACCACACCACCACACTGTCGAGTGATCCCTGACCCGTGCGCCAGTCCTGGTGCGCACCCAACCGCCAGTAATCGTCGCGTTTGGCGAGGTGGCGGCTGTTGAACATCATGGCGGGCCGAACGCCGATTACGGGATACTCCAGCCCGAGCTCTTTCAGGGTGTCCGTTATGCGGGAATCCGTACCCAGCCGGTGCAGCGAAACCATGTGCTGAACCTGTTTGCCAGTGTTGGCAAAGGCCGTGAAATCGGCGGCAAAAAACCGGTACATGGCCTGTTCAAACGACGGCAGATCGTCGATGTCCACCGATTCGCCGAGGGTCCGTTGAATCTGATAGGCAAAAATCTGGCGGCCTTCCCGGTGGATAGCCGTAATCAAGTCCTTATCCAGAAAATTTTTCAGCAGAACGTACCCTTCCTGCTTGTATGAATCGCGGAGTGATGCCATGACGGTATGAATGAGTTAAAATAGTATTAAACTAATGTAAACGATGTGGACGTATCTCGACAAAGGTACCGTACCTCACTGGTAATGTCAACTTAATCAGCGGCATTTTAGTAAACGAACCCTTCGATTAGAATGGCCTGCCGGTTAGTCGTTATGGAATAATTCCTTACTCCTCCTCTGCCTGAACGGCGTAGCCGAAGCCCGAAGCGCCAAAACCGTTGCCGTTGTAGAGCATCGTCCACTGGCCGTGGTGCTGGAAAAGGTGGCAATAATCCATCATGGACGAATCCCAGTCGTCCGTCGACCGCTCGATACCAGCCTGGTTGTCTTTCCGGTCCCAGGTAATGCCGTCTTTCGATTCTGCATAGCCAATGCGGTAACTCTTTTCCACGCTGGTCCGGAAGTCGGTGGCACTCCGGTAGGAGTAATACATTTTGTACAAATCCCCGTCTTTAATCACCGCCGGGCGACCAATGGCGTCCGTAAATTCATTGTACCCGATGCAGGTGATGCCGGTGCGTTCCCACGTAATCCCGTCTTTCGACTCGGCGTATTTCACGTTGTAAAACGGTTCCGGGTGGCCGTTGATGATTTCGATTTTGGTACACGACAGGTACCACATCCGCCAGCGTTCGGTTCCGTCGGCCTCCGTTTCGACCATCACACACGGCTGCGCAATCCAGACCTGATCGTAAATCGAACGGTCGAGCAGCGGCCCGTCGTAGGCCCGTTCAAACGTAAGGCCACCGTCGCGGCTGATGGCCAGGCCAATGCCGAGCCGATACCAGGCGGTTTCGCTTTTGTTCCAGCCGGTATAATACAGCCAGATTTCGTCACCCCGTTTGATAAACCACGAAGGCATCGCGCCGGTTTCGTCAAACATGCCGACGGCGCCTTTGCTCAGGCACGGTTTGTCGTGAACATACAACACCTTCGACAGATCGTTGGCGTCCAGTTCGACAAACGATGTAGACGAAGAGCGGTTTTCGTCGCGGGTGGCAAAATAAACCCGCAGCCGTTCGTCGCTGATCGGGTAAGCAAAGGGAACCTGCGCGTGGGTGCGGCTAAACGGAAGCTGTCCGTCAGTTTTGTAAATCAGTCCTTTTTTAATCCACATGGGTGTTGGTAGTTGAGATCGGTTGTTGGTAACGATCGGCGCGGACGTAAATGCGTGTTTTGTCCAGATCACCGGCCAGGCGGTAATGCGCGGCCACGAAATCCCGTAAGGCCGGGAACGATTCATGACCCTGCGTCGCCCGGTCGTTCAGCCAGAGCGATTGCCCGACGGCATCGACAAAAACCGGCGGCATGGAACGGCGCAGATCCGCGACGTAACGTTTGCGGTAGATGTCGCGCATCGGATGGTCGAAAACGCAGCGGATGGTGTGGTTTTCGTTTACGCCCTGCGGCATTTGCGCTTCGACGTAATACTTGCACATCCAGCCCCAAACCGCCAGCCTTTCGCCGGGTTTGGCATAATCCAGAATTTTCCGGGTAACCACCGACTGGGGCATTTTCCGGCTATTCTGCACGCAGGCATTGAATGGCGTTCGGTTTATGGCCCAGCTTATGTAGCGAACACCGTACGGAATCAAGGCTGCAGCCAGCACAACGGCGGCAATGCGGGGAGCGACCCACGGGCGGTTGCTGACGGAATGGCGGATTTCGCTCAGAAACCAGCCGTTCAGCAGGCCGATGGGACCGATCAGAAAAAGCAAATAATGGGTGTATTCCGAACCGGTTCGGGTAATGGCAATGAATGTAAAACCGATCAGCAGGAGCAAAAAAGCCCAGATTTTCCAGGTATTGATGAGCCGAAACCGTTTTCGAATCAGGAAGGCCAGAAACGTGATGCCCAAAAGCACGGAAAGCCAGACGAACCAGTTGAATTCTTCAATTTTTTGGAAAAAAGCCGGCAACCGCAGCAAATGCGCCCAGGCTTGTCCATCGCCACCGCCGTAATTGAAATTGGCGATGATGTAAAACGTGATCATGTCGTCAAAAACGCCCGTCAGGGACGTTAAAGCCACAACAAGCAACGGAAAAGTCATCCCTCCCAGCACCAGCCCGACAAGCCGGGCGGTTTTTTGGCGAACCGTTAAATTCTGGCGCGTCAGCACGTCGATGGCGACGAACAAACCCACGCAGAACATCATCGGAACCGCCTGGAGTTTTCCGAACGGAACCATCCCGGCCACCAGCCCCACCAGAAAAATCCGGCTTTGCGACGGAACGGATTGTTGCTGTAGACTCGCATACCAGAAGTACAACAGGCCCAACAAAAAGATGGGCAGGTGCTCGCTGCTGTAATGTACCAGATCGGCGTTCTGGGTCATGGCCAGCAGAATGAGGGAAGGCAGCAGAGCCCAGCGGGCCACGTCTTTGCCAAACCAGCGTTCCAGCGTCCGGAACAGCAGCCCGAGGGTGGCCAGAATCAGAATCAGGCCGGTGATGCGGGCGGCAATATAGTCGAAAGTGAAGCCCAGCCAGCCAGGAATCAGCAGCAAATAACTATCCAATGGTCCACCGGTTGTACCGTCGACCGAGCGCCAGAAAACCGGGTCGACACTCAGCGTCAGTCCCTGGGCAATGATCTGGCTTTCGTCGGGATTCAGTTCCTGATTAAAAACCACCACCGGTAACCGCATAAAGACCACAGAACCCAGCGCCAGCACCAAAAACAAAGTCCGGCTTTGCCAGACCGTATTCGGACGTAGCCAGGCCGGACCAATTGCCAGAGCGCCGGTCAGCCAGAGCAAACCGTAGCCAATTCCGAGAAATACGATGGGGTTTGAGTCAAAACTGAGCATACCTTCCGAACTAAAAAGGTCAGCCGCCCGCAGGTGGCTGACCTTTGCCTTGCTTTCAGAATACGTTAGATCTGAACCTGCAAACGCTTCACCATGCTGTCGTGCATTTGCACCAGCGTTTGACGCAGATCATATTCCCAGTTCCAGTCGGGGTAATGGCTCTTGAATTTGGAGAGATCGGATACATACCAGATGTGATCGCCGATGCGGTTGGTTTCCGAGTAGCTGAAGTTCATCTTGTTCCCGGAGATTTCTTCGCACAAAACCCGTGCTTCCAGCATCGAGCAGTTGGCGTGACGGCCACCACCGGCGTTGTAGACTTCGCCCGGGCGGGGATTCTGGTAAAAATGCCAAAACATGTTCACCAGGTCATGGCTGTGAATGTTGTCGCGAACCTGCTTGCCCTTGTAGCCAAAAATGGTGTAGTGGTTGCCGGTGATGGCGCACTTCATCAGGTACGACAGGAAGCCGTGCAACTGCGCCCCCGAGTGGTTCGGGCCGGTCAGACAGCCACCCCGGAAGACAGCGGTTTTCATGCCGAAATACCGGCCGTATTCTTGCACCAGAATGTCGGCAGCCACTTTCGACGCGCCGAACAGCGAGTGTTTGGTGTGGTCGATGGACATGTGCTCATCGATACCGTTGGCAAAATACGGGTGGTTTTCGTCAATTTCCCAGCGGGTTTCGGTTTCCACCAGCGGCAGGTAATTCGGATTATCGCCGTATACTTTATTGGTAGACGTGAAGATAAAAACCGCATCGGGGCAGTGCAGGCGGTTCATTTCCAGCATGTTCAGCGTGCCGTTGGCATTTACGCTGAAATCGGTGAACGGCTCGCGGGCGGCCCAGTCGTGGCTGGGTTGGGCAGCCGCGTGAACGATCAGTTTGATATCCGTGCCGTATTCCTGAAAGATGGGCTCGAGTTCTTCGACTTTGCGGATATCGGCTTTATAATGGCGGTAGTTGGTATACGAATCTTTCAGACGGTCGCGGTTCCAATCGGTCGAACCATCCGTACCGAAGAAATACTGTCGGAGGTTGTTATCGACGCCGATTACCAAATCGAATTTTTCTGAGAAAAAGGCAACTGATTCACTTCCGATGAGCCCGGCAGAACCTGTAACTAATGCAATATTCATATCGCTTCTTGACTAAATAAGGTTGGATACATTAAAAAAATACTATTCTTTACTCGAAATCGGGTGTAAAGTAAATCAAAAAAAGTATAATAGTCTATACCGCAGGATAAAACCGGAGGGCGAACAAAAAGCGATGCAATGACTTCATGAAGCCTTTACATCGCCTGTATCGTCTCGTCTATTTCTTTTTGCTAGGGCAGCCTCACTCGATTACTTCGCGAACAGTTTCTGACGAATCTTGTTCGTGCGGTCGGCCAATTCGGGCCGTGAAGCATATTTATACGTCGTTTGAACGGCGGCCGAATCCAGTCCGGGGCCATAAACGTATTTATCGCCATCCCGGAAATCCTTCTGACGAATGGTATTATATTTCTGGTAATCGCAGGAAGTCAGCGAACCAACCACCAGCAGGAATACTCCTATATTCAAAAGACCTTTCATACAAACGGTTTCAAAATTCAGTACAAAATTATAGACTACCGGCCAATTCGCCAATAATACTTCAAATTTTTATCATTCCGGTCTTCGCCCCGTTCCCCTAATTGTTTTAAACTAGATAACCACCGAAGTTGATGTTTATCAGCCCACTGCTTTAGCGGTGGGTAAATTGAAGTGAAACCAAATCATTCCAAAACCGTTTTAACGGTTTTGCCGGGCCATGAAACCGTTAAAACGGTTCCGCTAGCAGGGGGGTACTTTTCGCTTTACCCACCGCTAAACGGGGTCGCCTGAGCGGCAGTGGGCTAATAAGCCAAAATATGAATCTGGCGTTTATTCAGTTTAAATCAATTAGGGGACTCGGACGCACCTTATCCAGATCTAAAAGTCCCCTTCAGGCCGGGTCGACGCTTCGGGAACGCGGTAAAGGATCAGTCCTTCAACCGCTCAATTTCGTCCCAGACAAACCGGATCAGTCGTCCGATGTGCGCTTCCGAGAAGTCGAACGGCACATCAGCCGCCCGGTAAATGTCGCGGATGGGCGCGGTGTAGCCCAATTTCAGTGCGTTCATGTAGCCCTGTAATCCCTTTTGCGGGTTCTGCCGGAAATTCATCCAGACGCCGATGGCTCCCAGTTGCGCAATCCCATATTCGATGTAATAAAACGGCACTTCGTACAGATGCAACTGCTTTTGCCAGCTATAGGCTTCGTAGTTCTCCAGCCCATCCCAGCTCGTGATCGTATCCGAAAACTCTTCGAAAATACGTACCCAGGCGGTTTTGCGCGCGTCGACGGTCGCAGCCGGGTGGGCCGCCGTTTCATACACCCAATGCTGAAATTTGTCGATGGTGGCCACCCACGGCAGCGTTTCAACGATGGACTCCAGGTGCTGGATTTTGGCCCGTTTCAGGTCTTCGGGATTCTCAAAAAATACGTCCCAGTAATCCATCGTCAGCAATTCCATCGACATCGACGCCAGTTCGGCCACTTCCATCGGCGGATTGCGGAACGGTTTCAGCGGCAGATCGCGGGTCAGAAACGAATGCACGGCGTGGCCGCCTTCGTGTACCATCGTCACCAGATCGCGGAGGCTCGAGGTCGCATTCATAAAAATGAACGGCACGCCGATTTCTTCCAGCGGATAATTGTACCCGCCTGGTGCCTTGCCTTTCCGCGATTCCAGATCCAGATGGCCCATGGCCTTCATAATCCGCAGGCAGTCACTGAAGTAAGAACCGCCCACAGCGGCATCAAGCCGGTTGAAACAGGTGATGGTTTTGTTCAGTAGCTCATTACCGGTTTCAAACGGTTTCAACGCCGGTAAACCGTCGGGATCGACTTTGGCATCCCACGGGCGCAGCACCTCGAAAGATGCATCGGCTTTGGCCAGCTTCTCTTTCCGTTCCAGAGCGAGCTGATCGAGCAGCGGCACCACGGCCTTTGAAACCGACGCGTGAAAATCGAAGCAATCCTGCGGGGTGTAGTCGAAACGGCCCATCGCGGCAAACATATAGTCGCGAAAATTGGCAAAACCGGCGTTGACGGCCACATGATGGCGTAAGTCGCGCAGCCGGGTGTACAGTTCGTCGAGCTGGTCTTTGTCCTGATACCGCCGTTCCTGAATTTTCAGCCATACTTCCTCACACAGGGCGCGATCGGGCGATTGGAGTAAGGTGCCAGCTTGCGGCAGCGTGATTTCCTCCGAAACACCCTCAGCATTGTTCACCTGAATGGTCATCGCTCCGACCAGAGCGCCGTATTTGCGCTGCTCGGTCTGAATTTCGGTTTGCAGCGGAATATTCTCGTCGCGGAAAATTTCGATGGCCTTTTTCATGCCGCGCAGGGCAATGTCGAAGCCTTTTTCCCGCAACTCGACCAGATACGGACTTTCGACGGTGCGTTTATCCAGCGTGTTTTCGTAGGCGGATAGCTGCGGCTGAATTTCGGTAATGAAAAAATTGAACTGGTTGATCAAATCGGCGTCGGACGTATCGCAGGTCATCCGGATATACCGCCAGGCAAAATTTTCGGACAGATACGATTCCAGTTCACTGCGATCGGCCAGCCATTGGCGCAGTTCGTCGGCGTTGTTGAGGGGGCGCTCCACCAGGTTGTCATACAGCGGTTTCACCTCGTCCCACGTTTTTAGAACAAATTCTTCACCAATAAACGGCCGGTTCGGGCGCGTTGGCAGGGTTAATGTCGGTTCCATATTCATACAATTACTGACAGGTTTCGCAAAGGAAAGCAGCGACTCTGCTTCACTTTTTTAACTTCGCTTATCTCCGCGAAACTTTTTTTTATTCAATTTCAATCACAACATCGTGGGTCATCGGATGGGCCACACAGGTCAGAATATACCCGGCTTTCAGTTCGGATTCGGCCAAACCGTCTTCTTCGTCCAGGTGTACTTTGCCCGACAGGCAGCGCCCCATGCAGGCCGTACACATGCCTGCCTGGCACGAATAGGGCAGGTCGATGTCCAGTTCCAGCGCGGCTTCGAGGATTGTTTGGTGTGGTTCGACAATAAACTTGTATTCACTGCCTTCGTATAAAACGGTAACTTCCGGTTTCGACGACGACGGATTGACCGGTTCGGCCTCCACCACCTCGCCGTGGGTTTCGTGCGGAGCCGTGGCGAAGCTCTCCTTGTGAACCTGATCGGTCGGAACGCCCAGCAGTTTTAGGGCTCCGCGGGCTTCGTCCATCAGGCCGTCGGGGCCACAAATATAGTATTCAGCCCGTCGCTTGGCCTCAGCGGGGAGTTCTTCAAGCAGTTTCAGAATCGCCGACTGGTTCAGGCGGCCTTCCAGACCGGCCCAGTTGCTTTCCGGCTGACTGAGTATGTAAGTGATTCGAAACCGCCCGCCCGATCGCTGCGCCAGTTCGTTCAGTTCTTTTTCGAAAATAATCGACTGGCGGTTGCGATTGCCGTAGAGCAGCCAGAGTTGGGTCTGCGGTTCGACGTGCAAAATCGATTTGGCCATCGAAATCAGGGGTGTGATGCCACTTCCGGCTCCGATCAGAATGATCTGACGGCGGTTTTTGGGGTCTAGTTTCGGAACGAAAGTCCCCAGCGGTTCGAGCGTTTCGAGGACATCGCCGGGTTTGGCGTTGTCGCACAGGTAATTGGAAACCGCACCACCCGGCAGGCGCTTGATGGTAACAGCCAGCGACACATCGGTGTGCGGTGAACTGGACATCGAGTAGGAGCGACGCACTTTTTGACCTTCGAAAGGCAAAATAAATGTCAGGTATTGACCGGGTTGATACCGGACCTCTTCATTGATGGGATGCCAGAAATGGATGGTAACAGCGTCCGGTGTTTGCCGAACAACCTCTTTTACTTTCAAAAAATAACGATTTGCCATAATTCCAATATCGCCGGGGCGATTTCTCTTCATTCATTTAGTGGCGGTGAGTAAGCAGCACTGGAAATCATTCCGGACACTGTCGGCCGACGAAGCCGCAATATACTATTGAATTGCCAATCCGTCTGGGTAACAAATTGTAGTTGATTCAGGTTTGCCGTTCTTTACGCCAAATTTCAATTCGCATCGCTTTTATAATTATTTAGGCAGATATTCGCAGCCGAAGTTCCGTTCGATCCATGAAAAAAATACTATTCTTTACGCCCTACGGGTCTTTTACCGGCTCAGAAGTTGTGTTGTGGACGTATCTGCAAAATTATGACCGGCAGCAGATCCAATCGGCTTTGTATAGTGAACAACGCGGACCCCTTACGGCGCAATTACCGGCTGATATTCCGTTGTTTACCTCGCCATTCAACCGCGGTTTTGCCCGGAAAGTGTATTCGAAAGTGACCCACGCGATGGGGGTGAAAGTGTACGAAAACAACATTCGGCGTCTTCAGGAGCAGTATAAAGCGGACTACTGGTACCTGAATACCGTGCTGATGTTTCCGCTTTCGAAGCTGGCCGAGCAGTTGGGCGTGAAGGTCATTTCACAGATTCACGAACTGCATTCGTCCTTTGAATCCATTTCCTACGACGAAATGGCCCATTCCATGACGTATTCGGATCTGGTCATTGGCGTCACGCAGCAGATTTGCGAGCTGGCGACGGTGATGGGGGCCAAACGGACGGCTTTGCTGTATCCGATTGTCGATTTGAGCAAAAAGAACATATCGATGGAACGCGTGGAAGCACTCCGGAAAAAGCTGAACATCCAGCCGGGGGCTTTCGTCTGGACGATGGTCGGAACGCGCATTTACCGGAAAGGCGTCGATATTTTCCCATTCATTGCCCAGGCACTCGCCGACCAGCCCTGCCATTTCATCTGGATGGGCAATTCGAAGCCGACCGGTTTGAATTACCTGGTCGATAGCCAGATCAAAGCGCTGAACCTGCCCAACATGAGTTTTGTCGACGTGCAGACCGACGATTATTATAATTACCTGCAACTCGCCGACGGGCTGGTGATGACGTCCCGCGAGGAACCGTTTGGTAAGATCATGACCGAAGCTGCATCGCTCGGAAAACCGCTGGTGGCGCCCAACGCCGGAGGGGCCAGAGAGTTTATTGTGCCGGGCATGGGCGAACTGATCGACTACCCAACGCCCGACCAGTTCCGGAAAGCCATGCTGACGGTGATGACCAACCCGGACTCGTATGAGCCGGACCTGCTGATCGAAAAAAGCCACCAGTTTGATGCGTCCATTCAGGTAAAAAAATGGGAACAGGCCATTTTAGCCCTTTGAAAGACCGGTTTTACTTCGAAAAATGTTACCACTTACTAACATTCTGTTAACTTGAAGTAACCATTTTTGCTACCGCATAATAAATTCAGGCACGGTCTGCACAATTTTTGCGGGCCTTATTCGCTACACCTTTTGAAGAATTTGTCAGATTACGGCAAATTCAATATCTGCATGCTCTTGTGTATCAAGTATCCAACTTTCATCCATTCATTTATTCATGCTGTGACGTATGCAGCGACAAGGATGGTTCCGTCGTCATTCCCGGCGTTCAAATACATTGGAATGATTTTTGTCTTTCGTAATAATCAAAACCAAGTTACAGCCAGCTAAACGATAGCTGGTCTGGTAATCAAATCAACTCATTCGGTCAATGCGTACAGAGATTTGCTCTCGTTGAAATCGACAGACCGAACTTAGCCATTGATGAGTACGAATCGTGAGAATACGTGGATTTCCCCCGTATCTAAGATTTTTTGTATCCTTATCAAGCTGAAAAATTAAGTGAAACATAGCCCATCGCACTGATGATCAGGAATTTGACTTTAATCTTTACTTGTTTTTTGTTGCTTTTCGGATTGGTGTACACGAACGCAATGGCGAATGACGGAACTGAGCCGTCGGCCCGTCCGGCTTCAGCACCCAAAATCCCGGAACGCCAGCGTTACCTGGCCATTGTGGTTTTCAACTACGAAACCGACCCGTCGAAAGACGATGAAATAATTGAAAATGCGGGCCGGATGGGCTGTAATGCCGCCGAAATTTCCGTACACTGGGACAAGGTGTATACCAGCCGCAACAGCGCTCCCAACTGGCGGGTTGTCGATTCTCACGTCAATACGGCACTTCGGATGGGCATGAAGGTCGCCATCCGGATTCACCTGGCCCGCGAACCACAATCGCTCGGCGGATTCTATTCCAATTCTGAAGCCATGGTGGCCGCCGACAACACGGTCATGAATTTTGGGGGGGCTGTTCAGTTTAGTTTTGCCCACCAGCCCACGCTTGAACTCGCCAAGGATTTTGTTCGGCAGGTGGCGCAGCATTACCAGTATCTGCAGGATCAGGATCAACTGCTGTTTATGTCGGCCACCGCTTCCCCAATTCAGGAAGCGGAATATTCGCCCCGGAACCAACGCGGAGACTCGACCTACCCCATTCCCTTCGACTACAGCGAGCCCATGAAACAGGGGTTCCGGCAGTGGTTACAGGGGCGGTTTTCGCTCGATGCGTTAAACCGGCGCTGGGGAAGTGACTTCAGCCGCTGGGACGCGGTTACGCCAACGCCCTACAACCAGAGTGACCCCTACATCTCATTTGGCCGCGGACGCTGGGGGGAAGACTGGTACGTTTTCCGTCACCTCATGCTGAAGCGGTTTCTGGATGAAACGACGCGGACCATCAAAGAAGTAAACGGATCGATTCAGGTGGTTAACCAGCACGGTTGCGTCTGGGATCGCCAGAGCGGGTTGCGGTCGACGTTCGCTTTCAAAAATCTGGGTCAGAACTCGGATGGCCTTAAAATCAACGATGGACCCGACTACAATCACCGCTTTTCGATTGATGTGGCCCGGAGCAATGTTCGGCCGGGAGCCTGGATCTGTAATGAAGTGGATGGAATGTACCAGGCCAGTGTGCCGGTTTCACGTTTTTATGATCAGGTGGCCGAAAGTTTCGAACACGGTGCCCGGATGGTCACGCTTGCTAACTTTGCGGGCTGGGACGCCCGCCCGGCACTGAACCAGGTAATTCAGCAGGTCGTTAGCCGGGGATTGCTCACGCAGCCGGTTACGCAGGTACAACCCGCCAGCAGCACCAGCTACAAACTGTCATCGATGGTTAGAGACGACGTCTCCGACCCCGAGGGCCGCGCTGGTGACCAGTGGTCGAGGCAATATTTTCAGAACGGACGCCGGGCCGTTAACATCACCATCAACGAAGACTGGCTGGAAGACAATGCCAACCAGGATCCGCGCGTTCGGCAGACCATTCCGAACCAGACGGCTTACGTAGAAAAACCGTTTGAATTCAGCATTCCGCCGTCCACCTTCGAAGATCCGGACGGTTCGATCACTAAAGTAGAAGTTACCTCCGGCTTGCCCGCCCTGGGGCTGTCGGCCAACGGCGTCACGATTTCGGGAACGCCCAACGGCACGGGTACGATCACGGTGACGGTTCGGGCTATTGATAATAAGAATTCGCCGGTAACGACGCAGTTCCAGATTACCGTGCAGGGGCCGAATGCCAACCAGGCACCGGTGGTTTCGCAACCGATTCAGGACCGTACGGCGCTCGTTGGGCTGGACTATTCGTTCCGGATTCCGGACGAAACGTTTAAGGACCCGGATGGCCGGATTGTCAGTGTCAATGTATCGGATCTGCCGGGCGGACTTTCCTACAACGCCGAAACGCTGACGATCAGCGGAAAACCGACCAACGAAGGCGTTTCGACCATTACGCTCAAAGCCACCGACGACAAAGGAACCAGCGTTTCGACGAGTTTCAAACTGACCATTACCAAACAGGACGACGTCAATAAAGCACCGGTGGTCAGCCGAACCATTCCGGCCCAGACCGCCACCGTTGGCCAGAGTTTTAACTACACCATTCCGAACGAAACCTTCACCGATCCGGATGGCCAGATTACGAGCCTGGAAGTGTCGGGACTGACCAACGGCTTTGCGTACGAAGCCGATAGCCGAACCATTAAAGGGACACCGGTTACGGCCGGTACGGTTACGGTGAAAGTGAAAGCCAACGATAACAAGGGGGCCAGTGTAACGACCGAATTCCGGCTGACCATCAACAACGGCAGTTCGACGTCTCAACTGGTGATTCTGGAGCCAACCATGGATTGCGTGACCGGCGAAATCAAATTCCGGACGAGCGGGGGCGATGGCACGGCGGTTGAGTTCCGGGCTGCCGGTATTACGGAATGGACGGGCAACAGCACTTTCACCGTAGCGCCCTGGCTCCGGAATGGCTCTACCCTCGATATTCAGGCCCGTCAGAGTGGCAAAGAGGTGAGATTTACCTACACAACGCCCTGCAAAGGCTATGAGCCGCCAACGGTTGCCAAACCGATCAGCGACCAGTCGTATCCGATCGGCCAGTTTCTGATTCTGAAAATTCCGACGGAAACCTTTCAGACCTCAACAACCGTCGTGATGGCGGCCGGTGCTTTACCCGAAGGACTGGCATTTGATAAAAACACCCGGGCCATTTCGGGCACCCCAACCAAAGCCGGTGCAACCACCGTGACCATTACGGTTACCGACGAGCGGGGCGGCAAGGCTGAAGATGCTTTTGTGATCACCATTCGGGAGAATGCCTCCCAGCCCCTGGTGATGATTGCGCCCACGCTGAACTGCCAGACGGGACGAATCACGCTCCGCACGGAAGGCGGAAACGGGAGCGCCCTGACCTATTCGATCCCGGGTTTTGCCGACTGGAACACCAATCCGACGTTTACGCTCGCGGCTAATCAATTGAGCGGAACGGAACTCCGGTTGCTGGCTCGCCAGGGCGACCGTGAAGTGAGTTATACCTACACGACGACCTGTTCACCACCGGGTTCGTCGACGTTGGCCGACCAGACCATTTACGTGGGAGAAGCGTATTCGTATGCCCTGCCCGATGCCGGTGCCGGTGTTAGCTATGTGGTTAACGGACTACCGGATGGGTTGACATACAATGCGGCAAACCGGATCATCTCGGGTTCGCCTGCCAAAACCGGTGCGACGCGTCTGACCATCAAGGCTACGGATGACAAAGGAACCGAAATGGGATCGCTGGCTTTCAATCTGCTGGTCATTGCCCGACCGACCAATCCGACAAATGGGAGTTTTGAGGGCTACCTGGATGTGGTGAATTGTGTGAACATCGCGGGCTGGGTGTGGGATGCCAACCAGCCGAATACGCCCCTGACGATTGAGTTTTTGGTGGGCAGCACGCTGGAATCCGCCAAACTGGTCGGAACCACGGTTGCCAGCCTGTTCCGTCAGGATTTGAAAGACAGTGGCAAAGGCAACGGCAACCACGGCTATCGCTGGGATGTTCCGGAAGATCTGAAGAATAACCAGACTTATTCGATCTGGGCGCGGGTTCAGGGAACGACCTATTTGCTAAAAGGCTCACCCAAGACGCTAACCTGCACCGGTACGTCAACGCCGACGGATCCAACGACCAATCAACCGCCGGTGGCACCGAGTCTATCGACCTTAACCGCTGCGGCTAACGTGGCTTACCTGACGATTTTGCCGGTATTCATCGACGCCGGACCACTGACGTATGAATTGACGGGAATACCAGCGGGTTTACAATTTGATCGCCAGACCCGGGGATTTGGTGGAACCCCGACGGCTCCCGGAGTTTACAAGCTGACGTATACGGCAACGGATAGCCAGGGTGCTAAAACCAGCATTGAGATTACGCTGACGGTTACCGGTTCGGGTGGAAACACGCCTACAACGCCAACGACTCCAACCACACCAACGAACCCGGTGACGGGTAATTTCGAAGGATTTCTGGATGTGGTGAGCTGTGCGAACATCGCGGGCTGGGTCTGGGATGCCAACCTGCCCAATGCGCCCCTGACGATCGAGTTCCTGGTGGGCAGTACGCTGGAATCGGCCAAACTGGTCGGAACCACCGTGGCAAACCTGTTTCGTCAGGATTTGAAAGACAAAGGGAAAGGCAACGGAAGCCACGGCTACCTCTGGAATACGGCCGATGAACTGAAAAATAACCAGACCTACTCGGTTTGGGGCCGGATCCAGGGAACAACCTATTTGCTGAAAGGGTCACCCAAGACATTGACCTGCGCCGGCAATCCGACCACGCCAACCACACCCACCACACCGGCTACCAATCAGCCCCCGGTTGCGCCGACTCTGTCGAGTTTAACCGCTACCGTCAATACCGCGTATGTAACGCAGTTGCCGGTTTTCACCGATCCCGAGGGAAGCACGCTGACGTATGAATTGACGGGAATACCAGCGGGTTTGCAATTTGATCGCCAGACCCGGGGAGTAGGGGGTACCCCGACTACCGCCGGCAGCTACAAATTGACCTACACGGCTACCGATAATCAGAACGCCAAAACCAGCATCGAGATCACGCTGACGGTCAATCCAGCCGCCACCACGCCAACGACTCCGACCACGCCCACCAGCCCGGTGAGCGGAAACTTTGAAGGCTATCTGGATCTGGTGGGTTGTCAGAACATTTCCGGCTGGGTTTGGGACGCCAACCGGCCCAACACACCCCTGGTTCTTGAATTTCTGGTGGGCAGCACGCTGGAATCCGCCAAACTGGTAGGCACCTCCGAAGCGAGCGTGTTCCGTCAGGATTTGAAAGACAATGGCAAAGGAAACGGCAGCCACGGCTACCTCTGGAATACGGCCGATGAACTGAAAAATAACCAGACTTACTCGGTTTGGGCGCGGGTTCAGGGAACCACGTATCTGCTGAAAGGTTCGCCCAAGACCCTGACCTGCACCGGCAATACGACCCCAACCACGCCGACTACCAATCAACCCCCGGTGGCACCAGCCCCGCTGAGTTTGACGGCTACGGTGAATATCGCCTATTTGACGCAGTTGCCGGTTTTCACCGATCCGGAAGGAAACACGCTGACCTATGCGCTGAGCGGCCAACCGGCTGGATTGTCGTTCGATGTGAACAGCCGGGGCCTGAGCGGCACCCCGACCACCGCCGGTAGCTACAAACTGACCTACACGGCTACCGATAATCAGAATGCCAAAACCAGCATCGAGATTACGCTGACGGTCAATCCGGCCGCGACTACACCCACCACCCCGACCAGCCCGGCTCTGGTTGTGCTGGCACCGGACTACGATTGCCAAACCGGCCGAATCACGTTCCGCACCAGCGGGGGTGACAACACGCTGATCGAATACCGGGCCGTTGGTGTGACCGACTGGACGACGACCTCGACCCACACGCTTTACCTCACCATGCGGAAGGGAAGCACGTTCGATATTGAAGCCCGGCAAAGCCAGAAAGTGGTTAAATACACCTACACTACGGCCTGCGCCGACGGCAAAAGCCCCATCAGCGACCAGATCATCACCAAAGGGCTGTTCCACACGTTCACGCTGCCGGAAGCGGGAGCCGGGGTTCAGCTTGAGGTGACCGGTTTGCCGGATGGCATTACCTACAACGCGGCCAACCGGACTTCGAGCGGAAAACCGCAAACGGCCGGGGAGTTTATCGTAACGGTAAAAAGCACCGGAACCGACCAGAAAAGCAGCAGCATTACGTTCAAACTCACGGTTCGGGAGCCTCAGTTAACGGTTCAGTTGATGA
Organism: Larkinella sp.; assembly: GCF_965227735.1. NCBI lineage: Bacteria > Pseudomonadati > Bacteroidota > Cytophagia > Cytophagales > Spirosomataceae > Larkinella > Larkinella sp. The sequence continues at coordinate 4,504,381 of NZ_OZ245776.1, forward strand.
AAGCCGGCAACGCAGCATCCCGCCAGGTTATTCAGGAGTTGCTCAACAACAGCTCGATCGGGATTGCCAACTTGCCGGATCGGGTCAATTTCTTCTGTACCTCGAACGTGCCGGTGGGCAGTATTTCCTTCGAATTGACGGGTACTTCGCAGAACAACTACGTTGATAACCAGACACCGTTTGGCCTCTTCGGCGACGACGACGGTTTTAAACCGCAGACTGGTGCTTACGTGCTTCGGCTGGCAGCTTTCACGGGTGCCAATGGCAGCGGGGAAACGATTATTACCAAAAACATCGCCTTCTCGTTCGTACCGGGCGGTGGCCGGATCGCCGTTCAGAGCATCACAGACAATGCCGAAACCGAAGGTGACGCGTGGCTGGTGTATCCCAACCCGGTTCGGGAAGAAATCAACCTGACCCTGCCGTCTTCCGAGCCAGCTCCTTACCGGTTTTCGCTCTCGTCAACAACCGGAAACCAGTGGGAGTTGCAGGATAATACGATCAATACTGTTCAGCGCAAGGCCGTTCTCAACGTCAAAACGCTGCAACTGCCGACCGGTTTGTATTTCCTGCGGGTCGACGATGGCAACGGGGTGTTGAAAGTGATCAAGGTTTTGAAGCAGTAGATTGAGAAGAAAGACGGTAGACAAGAGAGAAAAGATTACAAAATACAAAAGCGACTGATTTTCAGTCGCTTTTGTATTTTGTAGCAAGCGGTTTTGAGCAACTTTACTTTTCGGATAACAGCGACGCGGCATCCTGGTGATAGAGCGTCAAACCGGCGATGGGTGTTTCCAGAATGTGCCGAACGGTCAGACCTTTGTCATTGGCCACCTGCCGCAGAATATCGCTGTAATAAAAGGCCACCGAGCCGACGAAATGAATGGGCAGGGTTTTGGCATCGGCAAATTTGCGGATGTAGGTGTCGAAAAACAGGCTGAAGGCGTCGTAAACCATCTGATACGCGACTGGATGACTCCGGTTGTCGAACAGAAATTTGGAGAAGGACGCAAAATACCGGTTCGGAAAAGGTTGTTTATACGCGTGATCCAAAACCGTCAACCGGTCGACTTTGGGGTATCGTTTCCGGAATTTTTCCGCTAATTCGGGCGGGAGCTGGTCGTGGAGATACCGGACCACCAGCGTTTTGCCCAGATACCCGCCACTGCCTTCGTCGCCCAGCCAGAACGCCAGCGAACCGCTCAGTTGCACAATGTCGCGTCCGTCGTAGAGGCAGGCATTGGAGCCGGTTCCGAGGATGCAGGCAATCCCGGCGTTGTGGTGACACAGGGCGCGGGCTGCTCCCAGCAAATCGCTGCTGACCTGCACGTTCTGCACATCCGGAAAAACCGCCCGAATGGCCTTCTCGACCACCCCGCACGATTCTTCGCTGTTGCAGCCGGTTCCGTAATAAAAAACGTCCGTCACCGTTTCTTGAATGGTTGGTAACAAACTGGTTTGCAGTTCGGCAGCAATGGCGGCACTGTCCTGGTAATAGGGATTAAAGCCAATGGTGCGGGCCTGGTCTACCCGGCCGGTGGTGTCGATGGTTCGCCAATCGGTTTTGGTGGAGCCGCTGTCTGCGATGAGGATCATATTCGGACTGTGAGTTGCTGGTTAACTGATTAATTTTCCGACCGGTTTGAAACGCCCAAACACCCATTCACCGTGGGGCGCATCGGGCAGTTCGTCGGTAAGATCCTGACCGGCCCAGTGTTCGTAATGTTTTCCGTTTCGCCAGAGCCGACTTGGCGATACGTCGTAAATAATACCCTGATACGCACACCAGATTTCGTCGCGGTCGGAGCCGTTTCGGAGCGCGAGTTGCGAGCGGGTGTATTCTTTCAGCGTGTCCTCTTTGCCAACATTCATGGACTTCTAAACAGTTCAGTCGGCAAAAATGCAACTTTACCGAGAAGTTTATACAGGGATTTCGCAAAAACACTTAACTTTAACCGCTTACTAATGAACACAGTCGCGTCTTTAAATTTTTACGTTTTATGAAAAAAACTACACCAATCGCCTTTGTTGCCGTGTTGACCTTGTTTGCGGTTTTAACCGGCTGCAACAAAGACAAGACGACCCCGCTTTCGGACCGGATCAAGAAAAACTGGACGGCGCAAAAAGTGGAGGAAAACAACGTGGTGGTTTATACCAAAGGCGGAACCAGCAATGTCAAGCCGGGCTATTCGCAATATTCGCTGGATTTGAGCAACCCGCCAACCGTGGTGATCAAGCAGGTCGATGGGTTTACATCGACCGGGCAATACGAATTGCAGGGAGACACCAAGCTCATTCTGAAAAGCCTGAGCCCAGCACCAACCGATGGCCCAACTATTGAATTCAACATCGGCACGGCCACCGAAACCTCCCTGGAACTGACCCGGACGACGGCAGACCGCAAAACCGGCGGAACCACCAACAAGTATACCCTGGCCAATCCATAGATCATTACCTTCCCGCTTGGTATCAAGCGGGAATTGCTCCGTATATTTCGCCGTTTTCGAACCGAAAGCGGCTTTTTTGCTTTAGTATCTGTATGAATACACGAACCGAACTGGATTCTTTGGGCGAAATTGCCCTGATCGATCGCATCAACCGGGCATTTGGGCAAACCGCCCAGCCCGAAACCGTACGCGGAATTGGCGACGATGCGGCCGTGATCGATACCGGCGGACCGGATTACTGGCTCCTTTCTACCGACATGCTGCTGGAAGGCGTTCATTTCGATCTGGCCTATACGCCCCTGAAACACCTGGGATTCAAAGCCGTTGCGGTCAACGTATCCGACATTGCCGCCATGAACGGAATCCCTCTGCAAATCACGGTGAGTGTGGCCCTCAGCAACCGGTTTTCGGTCGAAGCCGTGGAGGAGTTATACGAAGGAATCAAAGCCGCCTGCGAAGCCTATCAGGTCGATTTGATTGGGGGCGACACCACCTCCTCGCGCTCGGGACTGGTTATTTCGGTAACCGTAACGGGCCGGGTAGAACGGGATAAAATCACCTACCGCAATACCGCCCAGCCCAACGACGTCATCTGCGTGACGGGCGATCTGGGAGCGGCCTTCTGCGGATTGCAGTTATTGGAACGGGAAAAGCAGGTTTTTCTGGCCGATCCCACCATGCAGCCCGAAATCAGCGAAGACAAATCGTATGTGCTGGAACGGCAGCTTCGGCCTTCCGCACGCACCGACATTGTGTATGAACTCCGGGATCTGGGTGTAGTGCCAACGGCCATGATCGACGTGTCGGACGGCCTGGCTTCGGAACTGATTCACATCTGTACGCAATCCAAAACCGGGGCGGTTATTTTCGACGAAAACCTGCCGATCGACGATGTGACGTATCTGGCCGCTACCGAGCTGAACATCAGTCCCATCACGGCGGCTCTAAATGGTGGAGAAGACTACGAACTGCTGTTCACGATTCGTCCGCAGGAGTTCGAGAAACTAAAAAACCACGCCCGCATCACGCCCATCGGCTATCTCACCGACAAACCGGAATCGATTCTGCTGGCCACCAAAGCCGGGCAATATACGCAGATTAAGGCGCAGGGGTGGAAACACTTTTAAAAGGGAATATCGAATATTGAATGTTGAATAACGAATGTCGAAATGGCGCTGCCTCTTTACTTCAATATTCGATATTCAACCTTCAGTATTCGATATTTATTCATTTCAACTACACAAAGTGTATTCCATGATTCTTGGCATCGGCCACGAATTCTTTCACTTTTTGCTCTTCATCTTTGGGGCAGATCATCAGAACACCGTCGAATTCGGCGACGATGTAACCTTCTAAGCCGCTGATAACGACCAGCTTACCCTTGGGTGTTTTGATGATGCTGTTGTTGGTATTGTAGAGCATGTGCGTGCCATCCGTGACGTTTTCATTTTCGTCTTTTTCGGATACTTCATACAGCGACTTCCACGTTCCCAAATCCGACCAGCCAAAATCACTCAGCACGACATAAACGTTGTCGGCTTTTTCCATAATACCGTTGTCGATGGAGATATTTTTGCATAGCGAATAGGCTTTGTTGATAAACGAATGCTCCTTTTCGGTGAAATACCACTCGTCGCCCTCGGCAAAAATCTCTGCCGTTTCGGGCATGTAACTTTCAAAAGCTTTACGAACGGCCTGCACATTCCAGACGAAAATTCCGGCATTCCAGACAAATTCACCACTTTCTACAAACTGTTTGGCCAACTCCAGATGCGGTTTTTCGGTGAATGTCTTCACTTTTTTACTGCCCTGATTGTCCGAGTCGGGGATGTATTGGATGTAGCCATAACCGGTATCGGGACGGCTGGGCTGGATGCCGAGGGTAACCAGAATGTCCTGGGTGGCCGTGGCTGCCAGCGCAATCCGGATTGTGTCGCGGAATTCCTCTTCTTTCAGAATGATATGATCAGCCGGTGCAACGACCATGTTGGCTTCAGGATCTTGCCGGGCAATTTTATAGGCTGCATAGGCAATGCAGGGAGCGGTATTCCGGCGGACAGGTTCACACAGAATCTGATCGTCGCTGAGATACGGAAGTTGTTCTTTCACCAGTTGCTGATACTCGGCGCTGGTCACAATATAAATATGCTCTTTCGGGCAAATTCCCTCGAAGCGGTCGGCGGTTTGCTGCAGGAGCGACTTGCCGGTTCCAAGAACGTCGTGAAATTGCTTGGGGTTGTTGGTACGACTAAACGGCCAGAAGCGAGTTCCGACTCCGCCAGCCATGATAACGACATACGTATGGTTCATAGTGAAGAATTCTGTGTATGGGATTAACCCTCTAAATTGAAGAAGGGGTTCCTAAACTACAAGGAATGCGTAAAAAAGTTAGTTAAGACGGGACTTTCTTATCGAAACACCAAATCGAATTATCGGACAAATATACGCAATCGCAAAATTAACGCGCCTGGATGAAGGTCATGATTTCGTTAAATGAGCACTGCGGGGTGGGCAATGGTTAAAAACCCGTGAAGAACGTATACGGATCAATCTGGTTTTCAGGGTAAAGCCGGTTTACACAAAAAGGATCTTATTTTTTTATAATAAACTGATATTCAATGGTTTGAATAATAATTTAACAATTTAATCACGGGTTTGTGCTAATTTTTAGCATTTATTGTAATTTTCTCCCGTTCCCTTTCCCGGAACGTATGAACCGTTGTTTAACTGGCCGTGATTATGAAAAAAAGCAGTACGCAACTTGCCCTTTTCGTTGGATTTTTTCTCTTGGTTACCATAAGTTGTTTTGCGCAAACAAAAATTTCAGGAACAGTAACCGAGAGTAACACCAAAATGCCCCTGATTGGGGTGAGCATCACCGTAAAGGGAACGGTGGCGGGTACAATCACTGATGCCAAAGGGCAATTTGCTTTAACGACCTCAGCTTCGGGGCCGTTGACGGTAGTGGTTTCGTCGGTGGGTTTTCAAACCCGGGAGATCGCCGTTGGCAACCAGTCGGACTTGAAAATCGAACTCAGAGAGCAGGTGATGCTGGGGCAGGAGGTGATCGTATCGGCGTCGCGGGTGGAAGAAAGTGTGATGCAATCGCCGGTTTCGGTCGAAAAAATGGACATTCGGACCATTCAATCAGCACCAGCTGCCACCTTCTACGATGCCCTGCTCAACCTGAAAGGTGTCGACATGAGCACCCAGAGTTTAATGTTCCGGTCGGTAAACGTGCGGGGGTTTAGTGCCAACGGCAACACGCGGGTGGTGCAATTGGTCGACGGTATGGACAACCAGGCACCGGGGCTGAACTTTTCGGTTGGCAATATTGCCGGTATCTCAGAATTGGACGTCGAAAGCGTCGAACTGCTGCCCGGTGCGGCTTCGGCACTCTACGGCCCGAACGCGATCAACGGTTTGCTGCTGATGACGAGCAAGAATCCGTTTCAGTACCAGGGTTTGAGCGCGTATGCCAAAACCGGTATTATGTCGGCCAGCAACCGCAGTACGGCCACCACGCCTTTCTACGACGCGGGTATTCGCTACGCCAAAGCATTCAACAACCGGCTGGCTTTCAAGCTCAGTGCTTCCTACATTAGTGCTACCGACTGGCAGGCCACCGATACCCGTGACCAGAGTTTTGCGAACGGTTTTTCGCTGGGAAATGGCAACCGCCAGAACAACCCGGGGTACGACGGCATCAATATTTACGGTGATGCCAGTGCCAATTTAAATGCTTTTCAAAGCACGGTGGCGCAGCTTTTGCCGCTTCCCGTCGCTCAGATCGCCCTGATTTCGCCGGATCTGGCCCGCATCATCGGGGGCGTCAACCAACTTTCGGCGGCTACCAATATTCCGGCTACGCAGATCGTCAACGATGTGCTGTTGCCCAACGTAACGGTTTCCCGAACGGGCTACAACGAAAGTGACCTGATTAACTACAAAGTCAGCAGCCTGAAACTCAATGGCGCGTTGCATTACCGCATCAATGACAACCTGGAGGCCATTGTGCAAGGCAACTGGGGAACGGGAACGACCGGCTACACGGGGCAGGACCGGTTTTATATCAAAGCATTCAGCATCGGTCAGTACAAAGTCGAATTGAAGGGCTCTAACTTTTTCATTCGGGGCTATACGACCCAGGAACGTTCCGGCGATTCGTTTTCCATCGGACTTTTGGGGCAGGGCATCAACGAAGCCTGGAAACCCAGCCTGGACCAGAGCAATTTAGTAGGATCGTGGTTCCCGCAGTATGCTTTCGCCTACGCTGGTGGCGCTTTGCAGACCTTCAGTACGGCGCTTCAGCAGGCGCTGGCCACCAATCCGGCCACGGCCTACCAGACGGCATTGAGTGCCGTGAATGCGGTTTCCGGCACCTTGCACACCACCGCCCGCACCACCGCCGATCAGGGGCGGTTTTTGCCGGGGACTGATCAGTTCAACCAGGCTTTGACGACAGTGACGGGGCGGCCGCTGCCCGGCTCGCTGCCCAACCTCGGGGCGAAATTTATGGACAAAACGAACCTCTACCACGGGGAGTTTATGTACAATTTCACCAAGCTGATCGATCCGAAAATGGTGGAAATTCTGGTGGGCGGTAACTACCGCCAATACGCCCTGAATTCCAGCGGAACCATTTTTGCGCTCGACGAAAACAATAACGAGTATCGAATCAATGAGTTCGGGGGCTACGCGCAGGCTTCCAAAACCGTGGCCGAAATCCTGAAGCTGACGGGTTCGGTTCGATACGATAAAAACAGCAATTTCAAGGGGCAGTTCAGCCCCCGCTTGTCGGCAGTTTTGACCCTGGCCAAGTCCCACAACATTCGGGCGTCGTTTCAGCGCGGTTTCCGGATTCCGACAACGCAGTCGCAGTACATCGATTTAAACACGCCCACGAGTCACTTGATTGGCGGGTTGAAGCAGTTCAGAGACAAGTATAATTTTGGAACCAATCCGGCCTATACACTGGAGTCGGTTCGGGCCTTCGGTGATGCGCTGCAAAAAGGAACTGCCTTGTCGCAGGCGTCTCAATTGCTGCAACGCTACAAGGATGCCCAGTGGGATCCGGAGCGGGTGGAGACCTACGAGATTGGTTATAAGGCGCTTATCAAAAATAAGTTATTCATCGATGCCTATTATTATTACAACCGCTTCCTGAATTTTGAAGGGATTCAGGCTACCATTCAGGGTACGCAACCAGCCACGGTCGACAACCCGGCCTCTTTGCTGCAGCTTCTGAGCAGTACCACACGAACCACCTACGGTTTTTATGTCAATGCGCCGGTGCAGGTGAAAAATCACGGCTGGGCCGTCAGTGCCGATTATTTGCTGCCCGGTAATTTCGTCGTAGGGGGCAATGTGGCATACAATGCGCTGGCAGATCGTGACAAATTGCCGACCGGTTTTGTGACCTTCTTTAATTCACCCAAATACCGCTACAATCTGTCGGTGAGTAACCGCAACCTTCGCAACAGCGGTTTTGGGTTTAACATTGTTTTCCGGCACCAGGATTCGTTTTTGTGGGAATCGAGTTTTGCCAATCCTGAAGCGACGCTGCTCCGGAAAACCGAGATTCCCGCATTCGGATCGCTCGACGCGCAGGTGAGCAAACGCATTCCGGGGATCAGGTCGGTTTTGAAAGTGGGCGGTACGAATGTGCTGGGAAAATTGTATACCCAGGCTTGGGGCAATCCAGGTGTGGGCGGCATGTACTACGTTTCGCTGACGTTCGACGAGCTGATGAATCGCTAAAAGTTTGGCAGGAAGAAATACCGCCAGGCAGTCACGTCAGGGCTGTCTGCTTTTTCAGGTACCGGCGATGCGAATCAGATCCTCGGCGTTGTTGACGATCGTGGTGTTGGGCGAAGTGCGAATATCCTGACCAACCACCTGATACCCCGTAAACAACAGGTGAGCGTCCGGGAAAGCGTTGGCTAATTTATCGACATACGGCTGCACCTCGTGGTTGCTGGGCGACGACGTAATGGACGCGAAGATACAGTCCGGTTTATGCAATTTGTAGGCAAATTCCAGCTCCTTGAACGGCAGACTCTGGCCCAGATAAATCACTTTGTTGTTCCGCGCCCGGATCACATAATTGGCAAACAACAACCCGATTTCATGTAACTCGCCTTCCGGTAAAAAAAGCAGGTATTTTTTAGCCAATGGGTGTTGTTTGTTCACCTGACCGTCGATGGCAACGATGATTTTCTGGCGAATCAGATTCGACATGAAATGCTCCTGCGCCGGGCCGATGGAACCCGTCACCCAGAGCGTACCGATGCGGCTGAGGAAAGGATAGATGATGTAGATCATCGTGTTTTCGAAGCCAAACTGCAGAATATTGGTACTGATTATTTTTTCAAACCGATCTTCATCCAGATCGATCATCGAAATGGTCAGGGCGTGAATCTGATCCGGGTAATTGAGCTTGCGATCCGAAATCGTCATGACCTCATTGGTCATTTCGCTCAGCGACATTTTGGAAATCTCGGAGATTTTAAAACCGTGGTCTTTCAGGAGCGAAATATTGAGGACCAGTTTCAAATCCAGGTCATCGTAGGTGCGGATGTTGGTGTCTGTCCGCTTGGGCGAAATAATATTATAACGTTGTTCCCAGATCCGAAGCGTGTGGGCTTTGATTCCGGAAAGCTGCTCCAGATCCTTGATTGAGTAATTACTCATGGGAATTGTACAAATTATAGTTGACCTAAGCCATTTGATTTGAAAAACAAGCGACGTATAAGCGTCATTATGTGCAATTCAATCAAATTAAACCCTATAAAACCAGGGACAAGATACCAAAGATTGTTAATATATTAACATCTCAGGAGACTAAAAATTGTAATAATCGGATATTGAATAAACACCGCTCAATTCTGTATAACCACTGGTGACTGGAAATGTTTATGGTTTAGTCAGGAAGAATACCAGATTCATGGCAGCAAAAAACAGAAACTGGAGAATCAGTAATGGCAGTGCGAGACGGTTTTCTTTTCGAAAGGGTAAACCGTACCAGATGCCAAGTATGATCAGCGACACGATCCACCAGCCCAGGTAATTTCGGATCGGGATATCGGCTTCGAACCAGTTCCAGAAATCGAGACGGATGGCAACCGGCTCAATCAGAAGGTCGAGCAACACCATCAGCAAGGCCGCCACAATCGTTTTCAAGTACACCCGGAGCGGCAAGGCATCGCAAATTACCCCGCAGCAATAGGTCAGCATCAGCCAGTTGATGCCAATGACAACCGGAACGTCCCAGAGCTTCCAGCCGAGCGTTTCACCATAGACGTAATTGCCGAACACAAAACCGGTATGCACGCCCAGCACCTCAATCAGAAAACCCCATAAAATGGCCAGAATGCAGTAAAACCGGAAAGACGGTTTCCAGTCGGTATGAAACGCCAGCAACAGCAGCAGGGAGCCCAGCAGGTTATACGGCACGAGGCTGCGGAAGAGCGGAGCCAGCGAAGGCGTTTGCAACCCGATGACACCTGCAGTATAGGCCAGAATGAGGAGCGTCAGCACGGGGCGGTAAAATCGATCGGGCATGACGGAGTTGCTGGGTGAAAGGATCAAAAAACGAAGCAAAAAGGCGTAAAAAAGGCCCTGTCAAAAACAGGGCCATCGGGAGGGAGAAAGACGGGTCTCGAACCCGCGACCTCCAGAACCACAATCTGGCGCTCTAACCAACTGAGCTACATCCTCCGTATTATGACGCAAAAGTAATAAAAAATGATGAATGATGAATGATGAGCGATGAAAATTTATTCGCAAACGCGATCCATCGTTCATCAGCCATCATTCATCATCGTTTCTTAAACCGCTTTCGTATACCGGTCGTCGGCACCTTTCCAGTCGACCAGGTTCCACCAGGCGGCAATGTAGTCGGGGCGTTTGTTCTGGTATTTCAGGTAGTAAGCATGTTCCCACACGTCCAGACCGAGGATGGGCGTACCTTTTACGTCGGCGATGTCCATCAGTGGGTTATCCTGATTCGGCGTTGAGGTCACGGCCAGTTCACCGTCGGCTGTAACGATCAGCCACGCCCAGCCCGAACCGAAACGCGTGGTTGCGGCTTTGGTAAATTCTTCTTTGAACGCATCGAACGAACCAAACTTCTGCGTAATGGCTTCGGCCAGTTTGCCGGTGGGCTCACCACCGCCGTCGGGCGACAGAATGCCCCAGAAAAACGTATGATTCCAATGGCCTCCACCATTATTCCGAACTGCCACCGGATATTTGCTGATGTCGGCGACCAGCTCTTCGATCGACTTGCCTTCCAATTCGGTGCCTTTCACCGCATTGTTGAGGTTGGTCACATACGCATTGTGGTGCTTGCCGTGGTGAATTTCCATCGTCTGTTGGTCGATGTTGGGTTCCAGCGCATTGCTCGGATAAGGCAGGGGAGCTAATTCAAAAGCCATATTATGATTTGTTATAAGGTTAGACATACATAAAAGTTGTCAAACGCGATAACAGCGACTTTTTCATTTATGTTCGTAAGCCTCGAAAAAAGTTACTCAGCAAGTGCATACTTTCGTCGGCCAAAATGCCCGTCGTGAGCCGGGTTTTGGGGTGAAGCAGCGACGGTTTTACGTTCGAGTACCCTCTTTTGGGATCGGGAGCACCAATAACAATTCGTCCAATTTGCGCCCAGAACAACGCGCCCGCACACATTGGACAAGGTTCCAGCGTAACATACAAGATGCAATCGGTCAGGTATTTAGAACCCAGAAATTGTTCGGCCGACGTCAGGGCGAGCAGTTCGGCGTGGGCCGTTACGTCGGTCAGCCGTTCGGTTTGATTGTAGCCTTTGGCAATAACCCGGTTTCGGCATACCACGACAGCACCGACCGGAATTTCGCCCTCCTCAAACGCATATTCCGCCTGTTGAAGGGCCATTCCCATGAAGTACTCGTCGTTGAACATCCGCCGGAACGTTTCTGGTCAGACTACCTTCGTAGCCCGACCAAAAGTTACTGTTTCATAATTTTCCGAACCGTGGTCCGGTTGCCAATCTGGATTTGCAGGAAATAGGTACCGGCAGCCTGCTGGCTCAAATCCAGTTTGGTTTGGCGTTGCCGGGTCGTCAGTTGTTTGGAAATACGACCGGTTTCGTCCGACAACTGAAGTTTCGCGGGGTCTTTTTGCAGGGGCAGGTCGATGTCGATGGTCAGGATGGTTGCGGTCGGAACCGGGAACACTTTGACGGCGGTGATGAGCGGGTCCGGCTCCAGACCCAGCACGGGCAGCACCCGTACAATGGCCGTTCCCGTCGCCGTACCATTCCCACAACCGTTCGATACCGAAACCGCTTTGTAGGTCGTCGATTTAACCGGCGTTACCGTAATCAGATGCGGGTTGGTGCTGGTTGTGATTTGGGTCGTTTTCAGGCTGTCGGAATACGCAAATGTCCAGGGACCGTCGCCCGTCAGGGCAAAGGAAAGCGGGGTGCCTTCGTTGTCATAAATGTCTTTCGAACCCGTCAGCGTAACGGTTGGCAGTGCGCGGATGTTCAGGATGGTTGGACTGCTGCTGCCCGGCACCGGCACCTGCGGGTTGGTCGCCGTAACCCGTATCCGGTATAATCCCTGCGCCAGTGTGGTCGGAATGGGGGCCGTAATCGGGCTTTGCAGGGCACCGGTCAGAATCTCCGTTTTGTTGATAAAAGCCGTATCCGCAACGGGGGCCATCTCGACCCGGAATGTATTCCCGGCGGTGAAAGGCCCGACCGCGGTGAAAGGAACCTGAATTTGCGTACCGACACAAATCGTGGTGACCGACAACGGGCTGGTTGTAACGGTCGGAACAACGGCATTGACCGTAAACGTTCCAACGGGCGTTCCGGCCCCGCAGGAATTGGTGATGTTGGTTACCCGGTAAATGGTGGTCTTGCTCGTTGGCAACAGATTGATTACCTGTTGATTGGTCTCGGATTTGCCGCTGGTGCCGTCCGACAGCGTATAGCTAAACGGCGGAACGCTGGTGAATGAGATCGTCACCGGAACCGTATTGCCCAGGTTCACCGTCGTCGTGCCTTCAATTTTCGCCGTGGGGGGGGCGTTGACAATCAGTTTGATTTCGGACTTCCGGCTTTCGCAGCCATTGGCACCGGTTTGCGTCACAAAATACGAGTCTCCTTCGGGTTTGGTGGAAATGTTGGTGGTCGGTGGAACCGGTACGGTAGTCGTTACCCCGCCGTAGGGATTGGTCCACTTCAGATTCTGACCCGTCGCTTCCAGCGGTTTGGCGGTGGCATTCTGGCAGTAAATAACCGGCGTAACAACCGTTGGTTTGGGGGTGACGTTGACGGTGTAGGTTACCGGTGCTTTCTGACTTTCACAGCCGTTGCTGGTTTGCGTGACGCTGAATGTCATTACCAGTTGTTCTTCGACGTTGGTCGTTGGTTTTGGGGCTCCTCCCAAAACAGTTCCGGTGGCATCAAACCACTTGAGGGCTTCGCCGGTGGCCGCCAAAGATTGTTCCGGCGCATCCTGGCAAACGGTTTTATTTTCTACACCCGGCAGGGCTGGCTGCGGTTTAACAACGACTTTAGCCGGAGTCCGGGGGCTTTCGCACAGATCGACCGTCTGCGTGACGTAAAACGTAAACGTTCCGGGGGTATTGGTCGTTTGGACGGGAGTTGTGCCCGTAGCAGAACCGCCGGTTTGTGCCGTATACCACTTTAAATCCTGGCCGTTAGCGGCTAACGTGACGGATGCCGTGTTCTGGCAAACTTCAGGAAGCGTGGGGACGCCGGGAACGGCGGGAGTCGGGAAAATCTTGACTTTGATCGAACCCCGGTCACTTTCACAACCGTTGGCCCCGTTTTGACTCACATAAAAAGTGAAATCCGCCGGAGATTGTGTACTGGGAGTCGGAGCGGCAGTCAATGAAGACGGTCCCGAAGCCGTACTGTACCATTTTAACGATCCACCGGCTTCAGGCACGGCTGTTAACGGAACCGAAGGTTCGCTTTGGCAATACCGAATGTCCTGCGTAGTTGGAACCGCCGGTTTTGCTTTGACGGTAACGACTACGTTAGCCCGCTCGCTTTCGCACCCCGCCAGAGTCTGGCTAAAGTAGTAGGTAAAAGATCCTTCCGTATTCGTCGATGGCGTAGGGGCATTCATCGAAGCCGTACCGCCCGTGGCACTGGTTCCGTACCAGTTTGCAATGCCGCCCGTGCTGAAAGAAGCCGACAGCGGAACCGACGGTGAACCCTGACAATAGCTGAGACTCGCACCCGCCGTAGGAGCTGCCGGTTGCGGTTTTACCGTTACGGGCAATGCCGCCCGCGGCCCTTCACACCCATTGATGATCTGGCTGACGTAGTACGTGGTTGTTCCGGTTGCACTCGTGGGTGGTGTTGGTCCGGTGTCTGATGCGGTTCCGCCGGTAGCCGCAGTACCATACCATTTTAAGGCACCCACCCCGGCTACGGTTGCCGTCAGGGCCGTTGTCGGCTGATTTTGACACACCGACAGGGGCGTAACACCGGGAGCGGTAGGGGTGGCGTAAACCGTTATGGCAATACTGGCCCGGTTACTTTCGCAGCCACCCACGGTTTGACTGACGTAATACATCGTTGTTCCGGGCGTCGTCGTTGACGGAATCGGTGCCACCGCATTGGCGGTTCCCCCGGTTGCGTTCGTGCCATACCAGTTTATGGTTCCTCCACTGCTGACCACTGCGGATAGCTGTGTGGCCACGATTCCCTGGCAATAGCTAAAGGAGGTTGCAACGGCTGGCGCAGCGGGTTTGGGGGTAACGGTTACGGCAATGGCGGCTCGTGGCCCTTCACAGCCGTTGACGGTTTGACTGACGTAATAATTGGTGGTACCGGCCGTAGTTGTCGTTGGTATGGTGGCAACGCCCGAAGCGGTCCCACCGGTTTGATTGGTTCCGTACCAGTTCAACGTGCCACCAGAGCTGGGTGTCGCAACCAAACCAGCAGCCGTAATGTCCTGGCAATAAGCGGGAGGTGTAGTGGTTCCAGGGGCGGCTGGCACACTTTTGACCGTTACAACCAGCGCAGCTCGTGGTCCTTCACAGCCGCTGACGGTTTGGCTGACGTAATACGTTGTTGTTCCTGTTGCGCTCGTGGGTGGTGTTGGTGCGGTATCAGAAGCGGTCCCGCCGGTTTGGCTGGTGCCATACCAATTTAGCGTTCCTCCATTGGATGGAGTTGCCGTTAATGCGGATGAAGGAGCAGTCTGGCAAAAACTGAGGGCACTGACACCGGGAGCGGCTGGTGCGGCTTTAATGGTAACGGCAATCACCGCACGGTCGCTTTCGCAACCGCCAGCGGTTTTCTGGCTAACGTAATAATTGGTGGTACCGGCGGCTGTGGTTAAAGGCGTTGGAACCGTAGTTGACCCAACTCCTCCTGTTGCATTGGTTCCATACCAACTCAGCGTGTTACTGCCACTTGGGGTAGCGGATAAAGCAGGAACCGGCGTACCGAGACAAACCGAAAGCGGAGTGACGACGGTTGGAGGTGCCGGTTTGGCCGTAACGGTGACCACAATGCCGGTTCGGGGACCTTCGCAGGTTCCGATGGACTGGCTGACGTAATAGGTAACGGTGCCAACGGCATCCGTCGACGGTGTCGGAGCAATGGAAGAAGCGGTTCCGCCGGTTTGACTGGTGCCGTACCAATTCAGCGTGGCACCGCCGGTTGCCGTCGCACTTAGTGGAGACGCGGGAGAACTCTGGCAATAAACCGGTGCGGCTCCGGTGGTCGGAGCGGCTGGAACACCACTAACCGTAACGGTAATATCTCCCCGTGGTCCCTCGCAACCGTTGATTGTTTGGCTCACATAATAGGTGGTCGTTCCAGCGGAAGCCGCAGAAGGCGTGGGTGCCGTTGGTGTAGAACTTCCTCCGGAGGCACTGGTTCCCCACCATCTCAGGGTGGCGCCTGCGCTGGCTGTAGCAGTCAGAGAGGCTGGTGTTGTGCCTACGCAATAGGCAATGTCGGCTGTCCCCGGCGCAGCCGGTATGGCAGTAATAGTTAAGGGGGTGGCACTGACGCTTCCGTTAACCGCCGGGCTGGTCGATACCACCCGAACGCGGTAACCGGTTCCATTGGCACTGGCAGGAATGGTACCGGTCAGGGGGCTTGTGGTGCCGGTTCCGATGTCGGTAAAGGTAGTGCCTGTTGAAGGGGCATACTGAACTTTAAATTGATTCCCGGTAGCGAAAGTCCCCGAGGCAGTGGAGGTCGTAAAAGGAACGGAAATGGTTCCTCCGGCGCATACCGCCGACACCGACACGGCTCCCGTTGTAATCGTCTGGGCTGATGCCCTCCCAAAAATTCCTAAAACCACAACCAGCAGAAGCCAATACAGACGTAATGATTTATTCATACGGAACCAGATTAAGAAGAGGAGAAGTCTTTTAACTTCGTATTATTCAGAATATTTACCCAAAAATACAAATTACATCGACTGATAAATAATCTCGTGAATTTGTCGGCGAATTTTTTGGGTATTGATCAGGGTATTACCTGCGCTGGGGTTGACGCGATTGGATAGAAAAATGAAGACAAGGTCGTAGTCGGGGTCTACCCAGACCACATTTCCGGTAAAGCCCGTATGGCCGAAAGAGCGGGGCGATACCTGCGTGGCATGATACACACTGTTGCCGTCGACTTCGGGTTTATCCCACCCCAGCACGCGGTGGCTGCGGTCGCTTTGCGTTTTGACAAAAAGCGGTACGGTGCCGGGCATCAAATACCGTTTTCCTCCATAATTTCCCCGTTGCAGGTTCATTTGCAGGATTTTGGCAATATCGTTGGCATCGCCGAAGAGACCGGCATGGCCCGATAAACCGCCCTGCAAAGCCGCCAACTGGTCGTGAACCGTGCCTTGCAACAGGGAGTTGCGGAAATACGTATCCTGCTCGGTGGGTGCAATCCGGCAGTTCGGGTGGCACTGGAGCGGATTGAAACAAAGCGTTGAAATGCCCAGGGGTTTGTATAGGTTTAAATCCAAAAACCCATCCAGCGGTTGTTGGGCCACCCGCTCGACCAGCTTTTGCAGGATCACAAAACTCAAATCACTGTAAACATAATTGTACCGGCCGGCTTCATCAACGCGGTTGGTCAGGGGCGTCCGAACAATCCACTGCCAGATCGAATCGCGCAGGGCCGGGGGCGCAAACAGATTCGGACCCACCTGCAACGAATAGAGCGTGTCGCGGGTGGAACGGAAACTCGACATGCCCGGCGCTTTCGACCGTTCGATGGCCCGCGACAAACCCGCCGGTAAACCGGTCTGGTGCAGCAACACGTCGCTGACGGTCATGTTGCGTTTGCTGTTGTTCTGAAATTCGGGCAGATAATACGCTACTTTCTGGTTCAGGTCGATGGCTCCGCGTTCGTTCAGCAGCATCACCGCCTGGAGGGTTGCCAGCACCTTTGTGAGCGAAGCCAGATCATATAACGTTTCGTCGGTTACGCGCTCGGCATTGTTGTAGGCCAGCGTACCGAAGCTTTTATCAAAAACCACCTTGCCTTTCCGCGCCACCAGCACCTGGCAGCCGGGGAAGGCCCGGTCGCGGATGGCTTTCTGAACGACGGTTTCAATGTGCCGCAACTGCCCGGAGCGCATTCCGACGCTTTCGGGCAGGCTGTAGGCCAGCCGTTGGCTGGGTGCGGTCAGCAGTCCGTTGCCGATGCGCCATTCGCCGATGGTGACCGGCATCACGCCTTTGGCCGGAACCGCCCCAAAAATAATCTGGGGAACCACGCGCTGCATTTCTTCGCCGTCTTCATACGCACACAAAACCGCATCGGCTTCTGTTCCGATAAACGGGCGAAGGGCATAGGCTGGCCCGAAGGCGCAAACCACCACCCGAACGCCTTTTTGTTTCAACCGGCTAATCAGATTCAGGGACGCGTTGGTGACGCCGTAGCTCCACTTGGCCGACGGACTCATCCGGTGGAAACTGACTACCACCAGATTGGCATCGCCCACCTGCGTCAGCATTTCTTCAACGTTGTGGTCACCCGACGGTTTTTCGCCGTAGGTAATCTGCTTGAAAGGGGCATACCGTCCCAACATTTTCTGGAACGCGTTGCCATAGTCCGTGCCGATCGAGATCGACGCCATCCGCAGCGTATCGAGCGAATGAACCGGCAGGACGTTGTTCGTATTTTTGACCAGTGTAACGGCTTGTTCGCAAAGTTCCTGTTTGAGCAACTGCGCTTCCGACGAATTCAGGTCGCGGCTGAGGTTTTCGAGTTGGATGGGCTGGTATTTGTTCAAACCCGTCCAGTATTTGGCGCGTAGAATTTTCTTGACCTTTTCGTCAATCAATTCCTGCGAAATCCGCCCTTTTTCAACCGCTTCCGCGATTTTGTGAACGGCATCGGGAACATTCTCCGGGTAAAGTAACACGTCATTCCCCGCCATCAACGCCCGCAGGTTGATTTCTTCGGCAGGGAGTTTGCCGATACCGCCCATGTTGAGGGCATCCGTGAAGACCAGACCCCGGAAGCCTAACTCTTTCTTCAGGAGGTCGGTAACAATTTTTTCGGATAAAGTAGCCGCCAGCCGGGGGGTGTTATCGACCACCGGAACGTGCAGGTGGCCCGTCACAACGCCCATCAGACTATCCGCAATCAGTTTGCGGAACGGATACAGATCAATGTCATTTAATTGCGTAACGGAGCGGTTAATGGTCGGAAGCGTGAGGTGAGAGTCGCTGCTGGCGTCGCCGTGGCCGGGAAAATGCTTGGCGGTAGCAATCACGTGGGTATGTTGCAGCCCTTTCATGTATGCCGACGCTTTCAGGGCGACGTTTTCCCGCGATTCGCCAAACGAGCGGTTGCCGATGACCGGATTCGATGGGTTGCTGTTGATGTCGGAAACGGGAGCAAAGTTGATGTGAATGCCCAGCCGCTTGCACTGGCGACCAATTTCGGCGCCCATACGGTAGATCACCGATGTATCATAAATCGCCCCCAGCGTCATTTGTTTGGGGAAATCCATCGTGCTGTCGAGCCGCATGCCGAGACCCCATTCGCCGTCGATGCCGATGAGAAGCGGGATGTTGGCGGCTGACTGATAGCGATTGGTTAAAACCGCCTGGCGGTACGGACCACCCTGAAAGAAAATCAGCCCGCCAATGTTATAGTGACGGACCAGCGTTTCGATGTATTGATAATGGGCTTCGTCCCGGTTCGAGAACGTCGCTACCATGAAGAATTGCCCGATTTTCTGCTCCTGGGTCATGCTCCGGAACACACTGTCGACCCACCGCGTCTGCTGCGGGGCAGAACCCCACACCTCCACCGGATGCGCATGGACTTTATGATGCCAGACTTCGGCTTTCGCGACGCGTGCCGGGGCTTTCTTCGAAAAAGAAGCCAGCAGATCCGTGGATGAGAAGGCATACCGCCAGCCTGATCCGTGCCACACAGGCCGGGTCGATCCGGAACGGTCCCATCCAAAAGCTGTCAAAAAACCGGCCAACAACAAAGCCAACACTACCCGAGAGACAACTTTAGTACGCATTTTGGTTAAGAAATACAGTTACGTCAGGTTGTACAGTTTATTCCATTCAAACGATAAAGTTAAGTAATTAACGAAAAGATGCCTAATAAAAACGCGTAACCCCCCGCCTATTTGTTCAAAAAACGACGGTTTTTAGGAAAATATTTTTGCCGGAAATGGTGCGATTCCCGGTCGGGAGGAGCGATTTTGTCCGTTAACGACTCCAGTTTAACCGGCAATTCCTGTGCCACAAAAAAAAGCGGTGCCACGACCCGAAGTCGTGGCACCGCTAACCCTTGAGGAAGGTATTCTATGCTGGCCTAAAGAAATTTATTCCGTATTGCAACCCACGTTTGTAGAACGGAAGGGGCAGCCACCTTGACGCAATTCGTAAAGGTACGCTTATCGGTAACCGTTGTCGTTTTGCAGACAACCGGTTTGTACTGCTTCGCCTTGCGGTGAGCAGAGAACAGGTTGTGCGGATGACCCATGGCTGAAACATTCAGGCTGGCACCAATCAACAGGAAAAAAATTACCAAAGTTTTCATACTCTTCACGGGCTTGCCCCTTGTTAAGTTCTTTACAAAGATATGGGTTTTCTATTGTACCTTGCAATACATAGTACCTTGTTTTTCTAAAATAATTTGTAAACGGTACTATTTCTTGATGAACGGTATTGACTTGCCAAACCTGGTGCAACCAATTTACTTTGAGACGTGCGTTCCCCTAAAAGGTAACCAAAGATAGACAGTCTTTTTCCCATCTTTCCAGTAAAAATAGGTGAACTGCTCAAAACAACCGATCAACCACCTGAAAGAAAGGACGAAATTTCGTCGGCGTCCGACAAATCACCTGATCCGTGGAGTGAAATCAGGGAATGACAATCCGCTTCACCGCTCCATCATCGTTTTGGGTGACGTTGACAAAGAAAACGCCTTTGGCTTTTTTGTCCACATCGATCTGTCCGGAGTAGCTTCCCGAAAAGTCTTTCACATCCTTCTTCGCCACTTCTTTACCATCGGCCGTTGTCACCCGGATGCGGATGTCTCCCTTCGACGGGGCCGTGAAACGAACGTTCAACTGGTTGGTTTCCGGATTGTTGGGGAACACCTGCAAATTGCGGATGGTCGGTGCTTTCACATCGTCGTCGAGCGACCAGCTCCAACTGCGGAACGAGTCTTCCATGCGTTCTGCGAAATTTTCCGGCCACCGGAATTCAAACCGTTTCAGCCGGTCGACCAGCGAGTCGGAATCGAAGCGGTACCGGTTTTGTAGTTTTCCATCTTTGTAATACCGGAATTCGCTCGGTCCGTGGGACGAATTTGGGCCGGTGACGCGATTGGGCCGCCGGGCCGTGAGGTCGCGTTCGCGCTGTGCACGGTTCGTAATCCGGTCGGAGTTGCGGTTTTGACGATGCTGTGAATCGCTGTTGTCGTCAATCACAATCGTGATCTGTCCTTTGTTGTTGCCCCGTTTGGTGCGGATCGAGTCGACCAGCCGGTTGACCAGCGCATCCCGCTCATCGTCTTTCAGGCCGTCCAGGCGGTAGGTGCGCTCCAGTTCGCGGACTTCTCCGGCGTTGGTGCGCTCAATAATTTTTACGTTGACGCTGTTTTTATCAGCATCCGTTTTCGTGTCGGATTGGGCCAGCACCGAGGCCGAATAACCGCAAACCAGCAAAGCAGCCAGGATGAAGCGGTAGCGGATAACAGATGGAATATACATGGTACGTTATTCGTTTTTACGGTCAGAAAACACGGCAAACCTAGGTCAAATCGAATTGTTTCGCTGTTAAAGTTTGTTAAATCAACAGGGCCGGTTTCGCCGGTGGCCCACTGGTTTCGTAATTTTAGGTGGGTTAACCAGTTAATAGATGCGAGGGAAACCGAAAATGTTGCACAGGAGGAATAAAAAATGACAAAACAACGCATACGCTGGATTGCCGTGTTGATGACCGTGGGTTTGCTGGGCCTGATTTCGCTGCAACTCTACTGGATCGACAATGCGCTGTCGTTGCAAAAAGAACAGTTTGATTATAAAGTGACCGACGGATTGCAGGAAGTGGTGAGGACTTTGGAGCGGAAGGAGATTCTGTATCTGGCCCGCCAGCGCATGAACCAGCAGCAGCAGCAACGGCAGCTCATCGCCATCTCCCGGCCCACGGTTGCGGCACAATCCTTGAGCAACCGCGACCAACTGGCCAAAGCTGCCAGCCGGTTTTCAAAAAGAAACCGCACGGAATCGTATGCGGCCAACCAGCCAAACGAAACCAAACCGGTGGTGTCTGAACCGGAAAGCACGAATGGCACGGTTCCGGTGAAAGTCTGGCAGCAAACGCAGGTTTCGCCATCGGACGCTTTTCAATCGGATGTTCAGAAATTATCGGAAGTTCAGCAGCGGCATTTTGAAGACCTGGTTCGGCAACAGGATGCCCTGGGCCCCGACGAACTCTGGGATTTGCAACTGCAACAGCAACGGCATTTCAATACGCTGGTCGATCAGGTATTTGAACGCCAGTTGCGGTTGATGTATGCCCAGCCCGACAGCGTGTTGGTGGTGCAAAAACCGCTGAAAAAAGAACAGATTTTCCGCAAACTGCGCCCCAAACGGAAAGTGCCGGTGCCACCGGCTCCGGTCGTGGCGGCTTCCGGTTCCACCGTGGGCTTGCAGAAAGTGGAACAGCAATCGGAGATGGTCAAAGGCGTGGTGCGGGATCTGCTCTTTGCCAATCGCCCCATCGAGAGCCGCATCAACCGGACCTTGCTGGATTCTCTGTTGAAAGAGTCCATTGCCGAGCGGGGCATCACCATTCCGTTTGAATATGGCGTGCGGACGAACGTGGGCATGGGACTGGCCAAACCGCAACTGCTGTTTGCGTCGCATTCGGACAACCAGATGCAGGGGAAAAAGAAGATCTACAAAGCCGTGTTGTTCCCCAACAATTTTCTGGAAAAGGGCAATTATGTCTATGTGTATTTTCCCGACCAGCAGCAGTTTATTCTGCGAAAAATGAGTGCGATTCTGGCGGGTTCGGCGTTATTGGTGCTGGTCATTATGGCTTGTTTTTACATCGCCATCAACACCATCATGCGACAGAAAAAACTCGCCGACATCAAGAATGACTTTATCAATAACATGACCCATGAGTTCAAAACGCCAATTTCGACCATCTCACTGGCAGTGGAAATGGCGCAGGAGCAACTCAGCCAGGGGATTGAGACGTCGGAAGAACCAGCCACGCGCCTGACCCGCTACATGGGCATCATCCGCGATGAAACCCGTCGGTTGGGAACGCACGTCGAGAAAGTGCTGCAAATGGCGCTCCTCGACCGGGCTACGGCCGGGAAAGGAGCCGTAAAACTGAAACTCTCGTCGGTCAATATTCACGACACCATCGGCAACGTTTTGAATACCATTGGGTTACAGATTGAACAAAAAGAAGGCGAAGTTCACCTGGATTTTGAAGCTGCCGAGGAGATCGTGGAAGCCGATGAACTCCACCTGAGCAACATTCTGTATAACCTGCTCGACAATGCCATTAAATATTCGCCCGAAAAACCGGATATTACCATTCGAACCCGAAATGTGGAAAATGGCGTGAGCATCACCGTCGCCGATCACGGCATTGGCATGACGAAAGACCAGGTCAGCCGGATTTTTGAGAAGTTTTACCGCGTTCCGACGGGGAACCTGCACGATGTCAAAGGCTTCGGGCTGGGGCTGAGTTACGTCAAGAAAATGGTTGAAGAACACCACGGTTCCATTCGGGTCGACAGCCAGTTGGGAAAAGGAAGTTCTTTTGAGTTAGTTTTGCCATACCAACACACTTAAATGCTCTGATCACCTCTGATTTTCTCTGATCCACTCTGTGTAATAGCTTTAAATTGTTACACAGAGTGGATCAGAGGAAATCAGAGGTGATCAGAGGAAAATACAAGATGCCTAAGCTCTTACTGGTTGAAGATGACCCGAATCTGGGAATGTTGCTGCAGGAATACCTGAGCTCGAAAGGATACGATACCGACCTGGCTACGGACGGTAATCAGGGCTGGCAGCGGTTTGTAGACAACGCCTACGATCTGTGTCTCTTTGATGTGATGCTCCCGAAAAAAGACGGTTTTTCACTGGCGAAGGAAGTCCGGATGTCGGGTCGGGATGTGCCGATTATTTTCCTGACCGCCAAGTCGATGAAGGAGGACACCATTCAGGGATTCCGGATCGGGGCCGACGACTACATGACCAAGCCGTTCAGCATGGAGGAGTTGCTGCTGCGGATTCAGGCCATTCTCCGGCGGTATCACAAAACCGACGAGATGCAGCAACCGGCCACTTACCAGATTGGCTCTTTTTCGTTCGATTTTGCCCACCAGCTTCTCACCCGCAACGGAACCGACGTGAAACTGACCAGCAAAGAATCCGCCCTGCTCAAGTTGTTCGCCCAGAATAAAAACCAGCCGCTCAGCCGGAGTTTTGCCCTCAAGCTCATCTGGGGTGACGATTCGTATTTCAACGCCCGCAGCATGGACGTTTACATCACCAAGCTCCGCAAATACCTGAAAGACGATGAGTCCGTACAGATTGTGAACCTGCACGGCGAAGGATTTAAACTCATGGCGTAACGTTGCCGTGTGTATCTTTGCACCCGGAAACCAATTGCGTTATGCTACGAAGACCCCGCAGAAATAGAAAATCGCCCGTTATTCGGGAACTGGTGCAGGAAAACTTCCTTTCGCTGTCCGACCTGATTTATCCCATGTTCGTGATGGAAGGCCAGGGCGTCCGCTCCGAAATCACGTCGATGCCGGGAGTTGCCCGGTTTTCGCTCGACCTGCTGCTCGAGGAAATGCAGGAATGCGTCGACCTGGGTTTGCGAACGTTTGCCCTGTTTCCCAATTTGCCCGAAAGCAAAAAAGATAAGTACGCGACGGAAAGCCACAATCCCGCAGGCTTGTATCTGCAAGCCGTAAAAGCCATCAAGACCCGGTTTCCCGAGATTGCCCTGATGACCGATGTGGCGATGGACCCGTATAGTTCCGACGGTCACGACGGGATTGTGGAGGAAAGCGCGAACGGTTTTGAAGTGGTCAACGACGAAACGCTGGTGGTGCTGGCGAAGATGGCGGTGGCGCAGGCCCGCGCCGGTGCCGACATCATCGGGCCGTCGGATATGATGGACGGACGCATCGGCTACATCCGCGAAGCGCTTGACAAAGAGGGATTTACCAACGTGTCGATTATGGCTTACACCGCCAAATATGCCGGTGCTTTCTACGGCCCGTTCCGCGATGCGCTCGATTCCGCCCCGCGTTTTGGCGACAAGAAGACCTACCAGATGAACCCCGCCAACAGCCGCGAAGCCCTCATCGAAGCCGAACTGGATTACGCCGAAGGAGCTGATTTCCTGATGGTAAAACCGGCTATGGTGTATCTGGATATCATCAAATTATTAAGCGATAACTTTGACCTGCCGATTGCGGCCTACAACGTCAGCGGGGAATACGCGATGGTGAAAGCTGCGGCTGCCAACGGCTGGCTCGACGGTGAACGCGCCATGCTCGAAATTCTGACGGCCATGAAACGGGCGGGAGCCAAAATTATTCTCACCTATTTCGCGAAAGAAGTCGCCCAACTCCGGAAAAAAGCATGAGCACGATTTTAATACGGAATGCCCGGCTGGTAAACGAAGGCGCCATTCGCGAAACCGATGTCTATTGCAAAGACGGTTTTATCGAGCAAATTGGTTCGGGGCTGAGCCAGCAAGCGGATACCGTCATCGATGCGGATGGCAATTACCTCTTGCCCGGTGTCATCGACGATCAGGTGCATTTTCGCGAACCCGGTTTGACCCACAAAGCCACCATCCATTCCGAAGCGCGGGCTGCGGTGGCCGGGGGCGTTACCAGTTTCATGGAAATGCCCAATACGGTCCCGAATGTGTTGACGCAGGAGTTGCTGACGCAGAAATACGAGATTGCCGCGCGGACGTCTCTCGCCAATTATTCGTTTTTTATGGGCGGTTCGAACGATAACCTGGCGGAAGTGCTGAAAACCGACCCTAAAACCGTCTGTGGGATCAAGATTTTCATGGGTTCCTCGACGGGCAACATGTTGGTCGATAACGTGACGGTCCTGGAAGAGGTGTTCCGGCAAAGCCCGATGCTGATTGCGACGCACTGCGAAGACGAAGCCACCATCCGGGCCAATACCGCCCGGTACAAAGAGCAGTATAGCGATGCTGCCACGGCTGAAATTCATCCGCTGGTGCGGAATGAGGAAGCCTGCCTGAAATCGTCGTCGCTGGCGGTGGAACTGGCCAAAAAACACAACACCCGGCTGCATATCCTGCACATTTCGACCGCCGACGAACTGGCCCTGTTTGACAACACGGTTCCACTGAAAGAAAAGCGGATTACGGCCGAAGTCTGCGTTCACCACCTGTGGTTCGATGCCGGCGATTACGCGCGGCTGGGCAACCTCATCAAGTGCAACCCGGCCATCAAAGCTCCCCATCACAAACCGCAACTCTGGCAGGCGTTGCTCGACAACCGGCTGGACATCATTGCCACCGATCACGCACCCCACACCTGGGACGAAAAGCAGCAGCCCTATTGGCAGGCACCCTCCGGTTTGCCGCTGGTGCAGCACCCTTTGCTGATCATGCTGGAAGCCGTTCAGCAGGGAAAACTATCGATTGAAAAAGTGGTGGAGAAAATGTGCCACGCGCCCGCCGATTGTTTTCAGATCGACCGGCGCGGCTATATTCGGGAAGGCTACTGGGCCGATCTGGTGCTGGTGGACCCGAAACAGAAAACCGCAGTGTCTAAAGAAAACATTCAGTACCAGTGTGGTTGGTCGCCCCTGGAGGGAACGGTTTTTGGCACGGCCGTCACCCATACGATCGTTTCGGGGCATCTGGCTTATAACCATGGTTTGTTTAACGATACGGTAACTGGAAAACGGTTACATTTTGTCCGATAATGAAAAAGGCCGACTTTTCAGCCGGCCTTTTTTTACCATGTATTTCGCCTGTTCACGCTAACCTTCGTCGGTAAAAACATCGGTTGAGAATAGACAAGTATAGACTACTAAATTTCTCATAACACCACGATTTTAACTGTTTTACCTCCTCGGGAATGAGGAGACCGATCGCCTTTTTTAATTCCTTCTCAAACAATTTCTTGTCAAAGCTTACTTTCTGAAGGATAGTCTTGATGTACTCCAGCATTGTTGCCATACCACATACTACGATTTTTTGGTTAGAGTTTTGAGGAGCTACTCCACATTCAAAAGATGTTCAACTGATCGGAAATGATCCGTCGGCATCTCTAAAATTGTAACGCATTCTACGTATTTTTGTTGCTCAAATTTAGAGATGAAATTTTTAAAATTCCAATTTTTAGTTGCATTATTTTTTTACGGCCTCCTGAGCATGAAAGCGTTAGCCCAGGAGCCGTCGATTTCCATTGATTTGGGTGAAACGGACATTTCGATCGAACGGCCCTTTACCATTTCAGTTGTCATCAAAAACAGTGATTCCCGGCCTGCCGTTAACTTTCCTTCCATAAAAGGCTTCATTAAAAAAGGAACGGTTACCAGCGTTTCACCCGCCGAAATGAACGGGAAAACCGTTGTTTCACAAGTGATTACCCAATCATATGCCGCTATACGTCCCGGCCAGTTCCGTCTGCCTCCATTTGAACTGACCGTGGGCGAAACGACGATCCAATCCGAAGAGGTCATCATTACCGTTAAACCGCAACCTGCTCCCGGCGATACGGTCAGGGCCATTGCTGCTCCCCCGGAAACTATCGCTAAAAATGACGTTTTTCTGTCGTTAAGTACCTCAAAAAGCTCGGTTTATACCGGCGAGGGATTTTCGCTAAAATTGTCTTTTTTTGTGGCCGAATCCTATCCGTTTGAATTAACGTTTTATGAACTTGATCAGCAGTTACAACAACTTCTGAAAATAGTGCGCCCGGCCAATTGCTGGGAAGAAAACGAAGGAATTACCGACCTGTCGCGGCATACGGTTTTCTTCAACGGCAAACGTTACGCCGAATATCGCATCTATCAGGCTACCTTTTTTCCGCTGAACAAGCAATCCATTCAGATTCCATCGGTTCAGTTGAACCTGTTGCAATACCGCCCGGCGGCTAAACCGGGGGGCGAGCGCAGGAAAGAAGTCGTCGCCTATACGACTCGCCCCCTTTCGGTGAATGTTATGCCCTTGCCGCCCCACCCGCTTCGCGATCAGGTGGCTGTCGGACAATACCGGTTGATTGAAACGAGCCTGCGGAAAAACCCCGCCGTTGGGCAGAGTGTCCAGTATAATTTTCGGATCACGGGCGAAGGCAACATCGCGTCGTTGCCCGCTCCGGTGGTACCCGACTCCACAACGTTCGATATTTTTTCTCCCGGTGAAAAGACCATCATCAACCGGGGCGGTGGTATCGTTTCGGGCTACAAAACCTTTTCCTATGCTCTTATCCCCCGCCAGAACGGCAATTTTCCGCTGGCGTCGTTTTTTCAATGGATTTACTTTGACCTGAAACAACAGCGGTATGACACCCTGCAATCGGCCATTACGTTACGGGTTGGCGGAACGGCCTTGCCCGAAGGCGATACCGTCCGGGTGAGTTTACCGGGGTCGATTTATACCGGTATCGAGCAAACAGACAGCTCGCAACAGCCGGTTAATCTCCAGGAAATGCTCCGATTGCTGGTAAATATCCTGCTGGTCGGCATGATTGTGGGAATGATGTATTTATTTTGGAGAAAATAAACGAGTCGTTTAAGGTTTGAGGTTTAAAGTTTAACGGTAATCACGGTGTTGACAGCGTTAAACCTTAAACCTTAAACTTTAAACCTTAAACGTGAAGAATGAGCAGTACATACGGAACGCTTTTTAAAATAGCCACCTTTGGCGAATCGCACGGCGCAGCGATCGGGGTCATCATCGACGGTTGCCCGGCCGGGTTGGAGGTCGATACGGCTTTCATTCAGTCGGAGTTGGATCGCCGGAAACCGGGCCAGTCGCGCATTACGACGCAACGGCGCGAGAAGGACGAATTTCAGGTGCTTTCCGGCATCTTTGAAGGGAAAACCGAAGGAACGCCCATCAGCCTGGTGATCTGGAACGAAGACCAGCGCAGCAAAGATTATTCGCACATCTCCCAGCAATTCCGCCCTTCCCATGCCGATTATACTTACCAGGAAAAGTACGGTGTTCGTGATTATCGGGGCGGTGGACGCAGTTCTGCCCGCGAAACAGCCGCGCGCGTGGCTGCCGGAGCCCTGGCCAAATTGCTGTTGAAACAACAGGGCGTCAGCATTCAGGCGTATGTATCGCAGGTCGGAAAGCTGAAGCTCGAAACCCCGTATCAACAACTCGATCTGGCGAAGGCCGAAGAGAACGCCGTTCGGTGTCCTGATCCGGAACTGGCGCAGCAAATGTTCGACTACATCGACGAAACCCGCAAACAGGGCGATTCCATCGGAGGCATCGTATCGTGCGTCATCACCGGCGCTCCGGCGGGCTGGGGAGAGCCGGTTTTCGATAAACTGCACGCTGAACTGGGCAAGGCCATGTTGAGCATCAATGCTGTAAAAGGTTTTGAATACGGTAGCGGTTTTGCCGGCGTCGAATTGCATGGCTCGGAACACAACGATGAATTCTACATCGAACCGGGCGACGAAACCGGGCGCGTTCGGACCAAAACGAACCATTCCGGCGGGATTCAGGGCGGTATTTCCAACGGCGAGGATATTTATTTTCGGGTTGCTTTCAAACCCGTAGCCACCATC
Source organism: Larkinella sp. (assembly GCF_965227735.1). Taxonomy (NCBI): domain Bacteria; kingdom Pseudomonadati; phylum Bacteroidota; class Cytophagia; order Cytophagales; family Spirosomataceae; genus Larkinella; species Larkinella sp. The sequence goes on from NZ_OZ245776.1 coordinate 4,533,149, forward strand.
ATGCAAGACCAGGACAGCGTCGACGTCAACGGCGATCCGGTGGTGGTTTCGGGCAAAGGACGGCACGACCCCTGCGTGGTTCCGCGCGCCGTTCCGATTGTAGAAGCCATGGCCGCGCTGGTGCTGGCCGATTTTTACTTGCGGAATAAAGGCGCGAAAGTGTGAAGTTGAAATTTGCCCCCAACCCCCTAAAGGGGGCTAAAATTTCGTCGTTTTTAGCCCCCTTTAGGGGGTTGGGGGCAATTCTTTTTACGCTAACCAGTTGGGCAACCATCGCCCAGCCGCTCCAGCGGTACACGTTCGACCGGGGACTGTTTGGTACCGAATTCCGGCAAATTTTTTACGCGTCCAACGACAGCGTTGCGCAATACGTACGCCGGGCGGTCGATGCCCGGATGGATTCGCTCAATGTCGTCATGAGTGATTACCTGGACGGGAGTGAAATCAACCGGCTGTCAGCCACGGCGGGTTCGGGTCAATGGGTGGCGGTTTCCCCGGATTTGTTCGATATCCTCAGCCGGGCGGTTGCCATTGCCAAAGCCTCCGACGGATTGTTCGATCCCACAGTTGGGCCGCTGTCGCAACTCTGGCGCCGGGCTGTTCGACGCAAAATCTTTCCCACAAAACCGGAACTCCGAAAAGCGCACCAACGGGTCGATTACCGGTTGATCGAATTAAAAAAACCGGGCTTTGTGCGGTTGAAAAAACCGGGTATGCGGCTGGATGTGGGCGGGATTGGCCAGGGTTACGCCAATGACGAAGGGCTGAAAGTGCTTCAACAGTTGGGCATCAAATCGGCTTTGCTGGATATTGGGGGCGATATTCTGTTGAGTGACCCACCACCGGGCGAACGTGGCTGGCGGATTCTGATCGGGACTGCTGCCGATACGACGACCTTGCTGCTCCGCCACGTAGGCATCACGACTTCGGGCGCCACGCACCGGTATCTCGACCACAATGACAGGCGGTATTCGCACCTGATGAATCCGCGGACGGGGCTGGGACTGCTTTACCACGCCCAGACGACGGTTTTAGCACCCAACGGCACACAGGCCGATGCGCTCACCAAAGTTTTCAGTGTGGCAGGAATTCGGAAAAGCAAGCGGCTGATAAAGCGGTTTCCGGGCGTAACCGTCTGGATGTCGGAAGAACGAAATGGGAAACTAAAAAAATGGAGTTCAGTTACTTCGACGTCGCCATCACCATTTTGATGTTCAGTTTGGCCCCGGTTTGCAGCACATCAACCAGATCCTGAACGGCCAGGGTTTTGTCGACCCGCACCACAATCGTTGGTTCTGCCACATCCTTCAACACCGATTTCAGTTCCATCTCCAGGTTTTCGGGCGCAATAGGCGTTTTATCGATGAAATACTGCTTCTGACCATCGACCGACAACGTCACCTGTTTCTTGCTCAATTGCTGTGAAGAGGCCGCTTTGGGAAGCAGCAGCTTGATGACGTTGGGATTCGCTACCGTCGAGATGATCAAAAAGAACAACAGCAGGAAAAACATGATGTCGTTCAGGGAGGAGGTGGCCACCTCGGCGGCAAACTTATGTTTTCTTCGGAATTTCATTATTGGAGAGGAAAGACAAGAGACAAGAGATAAAAGACCGTACCCTACGTTGTCTTTACTCTCTTGTCTATTCTCTCTTGTCTGGTTAAAACTTATCTAACTCTGGCGGCCTCGGTCGGTTTTTGCAACACTTCCATGAATTCGAACGAGTTGATTTCCAGCTTCAGCGTGAATTTTTCAATGAACATGCTCAGTAGGTGGTAGCCCGTGTAGGCAATGACCCCGACGATCAGACCGGCACCGGAGGTGATCATTTTTTCGTATAGACCACCGGCGATGATACCGACACTGATGTTGTCAGACAACGAAATATCGTAGAAAATCCGGATAATCCCCGAAATGGTACCGATGAAACCCAGCATCGGCGCAATACCGGCAATAATCCCCAGATAGCCCAGGTTCTTCTCCAGACGCGACAACTCGATTTGTCCGACGGTTTCCAGCGTTCCTTCGATTTCCCGGATTGGCGAACCAATGCGGCCAACAGCTTTTTCAAAAATCCGTCCGATGGAATTCCGCTGGTTTTTGCAGAATGATTCGGCGGATTTGATATTGCCCTGCAAAACCATGTCTTTCACATTGTCGATGAAATTATCGTCGACCTTCGTGTTGCTGCGAATGAACAGCCAGCGTTCGATAATCATGTACAAGGCGAAAAAAAACAGGAGAGAGATCGGAATCATGACCCAGCCCCCTTTGGCGACCAGATCGAATAATTGCATGCTTTGGGCCGGGGCTACTGCCGTGGAATCGACGGCCGGAGCACCAGCCGTTGGAACTTGTAATAGAATCATGTGCGCTATGAATCAGATAAATCGGTTTTACGGGTTGCAATGGACCGGAGCCGGGCAAACGTCTTCGTTTTCAACGTCCTCCCCGCCGGATTTATTGTCTTCAAACCCTGTCAGCGGTCGGAGACCCTGACAGCGGTTTAGTAGTCTTTTCCCAAAGCGGTTTAGTACGTATTATGCTATGACGAAACCAAAACCCTGTCAGCGGTCGAAGACCCTGCTAAGGTTTGCGACGATTGTTCAAATATAACGAAACAATAAGCAGAATAGTCAGAAAAGTTACTGACTAGACCTTAATCAAAATCTTGCCGTGCCGGCCAGCCTGTTCGCTGTGTTCAACGGCTTTTTTAATTTCCGAAAGTGGATATGTCGCTTCAACCGGCACCTGAATCTGACCACCAACGAGCAGCGTAATCACGTTGCGGGCCACGGTCTGCCGCGTCTGGCTATCGACCCGACGCATCCAGTCGGTAAGCCAGAAGCCTTTAATGGTCAGTTCCCGGAAAATCATCAGGCCCACATTGAAAGACGGATTTTGCATGCTCAACACGCCGTAGAGGATCATGGTGCCACCTTTCGCCAGACATTTCAGCGCGTCGGAAGCCGTGTTGCCGCCCACCGCTTCCAGAACACAGGTCACGCCCTTGCCTTCGGTGAGGGCTTTGACCCGGCTGGTCAGTTTCTCTTTTTCCGTATTGACGATGGCCGTGATGCCCAAGGCTTTTAGCTCGTCATTTAGCTCGTTGTGCCGAACCGTACCGATGGTTTGAATGCCTTTGAGTTTACACAACTGAATCACGAGTTTGCTAAACGACGATCCGGCGGCTGTCAGCAACACCCATTGCCCCGCCTGAAGACCCGACTCTTCGAGCATGGCGTAGGCCGAAAACGGATTGACAAACAACTGGGCGGCCACCTCATCCGAGAGAGCGTCCGGCACCGGAATCAGACTGCGCTGGTTGGCCAGCACATACTCCGACCAGGCCCCAATGGCCGTAAAACTCACCCGAATGCCGGTGCGCATCGTAACGCCTTCTCCCAGCGCATCGACAATGCCAACGCCTTCGAAACCCGCGCCCGAGGGCAATTCGGGCTGAATACCGTACAGATTCTGCACGAACATCAGATCCGAAGGGTTGATCGGGCTGGCGATGACTTTGATCCGGACTTCACCTGGACCGGGTTCGGGCAGGAAAGTATCGATGACCTGAAGTGTGTCGGCAGGTTTTCCGATGGTTGAGAAATTGACCGTCTGCATGGATACAATAAAAGCAATGGTGTGCGAAATATCACTTATTCGACAAAAGTACAATGCATTCGGTAGTTACTGACGGGATAATAGGTCAGAATGAACAAACTTTCTATTTTTGCGGCACAATGCCGACCGGTTCTCACCGGCAACTAACCAACAGAAACCGATCTTATGAGTGAATTCTGGGCTTATCTCCAATTGGGCTTTGCGCACATTACCGATCCGGGTGGTTACGACCACATTTTGTTTGTCGTAGCTTTGTGTGCTGTTTACAGCCTGAACCAGTGGAAACAAACCCTGATTCTCGTAACGGCTTTTACCATTGGCCATTCCCTCACACTGGCGCTGGCTACCCTGCAACTCATCAACTACAGCACGGAGTTGATCGAATTGCTGATCCCGGTGACGATCCTGATTACGGCCATCAGTAATTTTTTCTTCAAAGTCCCCAAAAGCCGGTTTAATGAACAGCCCAAACAACCCCGGGGGCGGTATGTACTGGCGCTGCTGTTTGGCCTGATTCACGGAATGGGTTTTTCCAATTACCTCAGGAGTTTGCTGGGGCAGCAATCCAGCATCGTAAAACCGTTGTTCGCGTTTAATATCGGACTGGAATTTGGCCAGATTTTTATTGTGCTTGGCGTGTTGACCATTGCCTTTGTCCTCATCGAAATCCTCAAAGTCCGTCGGCACGACTGGAACCTGATTGTCTCCGGTGTCGTCGCCGGAATGGCGCTCTCCCTGATCATCAACAACCCGTATTTCGCCTGATCGAACTGGACCGTCAATCCGCCAGGCGCTGGTTTCCATGCGTTTTTACGTGAATGTGAACTAGGAAAATAACAGGGACAAATAGAAACTTTAGTAGCATTGCGGCTCCCGGCAACCGTTCAATAGATATTGTTTGGCGGTTTTTAGTAACTTCATAGCCATATTCATCTACAAATTATATTCTGATACCTAACTATGAAGTTGAGATTCTCCCTGTTGGTTGCGGGATTGACTGCAATAGTATTTGGTGCAGAGGCTCAGGCGCCATCTACACCGACCTATAAGGCCAACGATCGTTTTGAACAAATGGGCTCGATGTTACCCACGCCCAACACCTTTCGCACGGCTTCAGGCTCACCGGGCCGCGATTTCTTCCAGAACCGGGCCGACTACGATATTAAAGTTGAACTCGATGATGCCAATCAAAAGATCATCGGATCGGAAGTGGTGACGTATTTCAACCACTCGCCCGACGAATTGAAATACATCTGGCTGCAACTGGAGCAAAATTATTTCGAAAAAGGATCAATCGGGGGCATTACGCGAACCGGTGGCGTCAGTGAAACGGGAATGTCAGCGGCTTCTCTGGGAACCCTGGCATCAACGGCTGGACGGGGACGTGGCCAGACGCTCAATCGGGATTATGGCTATAAAATTACCGCCGTAAAAGACAAAGCCGGTAAGCCCCTGAAATATACCATCAATCAGACCATGATGCGGATCGACCTGCCAGCTCCGCTGAAACCGGGTCAGAATTTCGTGTTTGCTGTCGACTGGAATTACCTCATCACCGAATATTACGGTCGGAGCGGCTACGAATATTTCCCGAAAGACGGTAACTACAACTACTTCATCGCCCACTGGTTTCCGCGTCTGGCGGCTTACGACGACGTGAACGGCTGGCAACACAAGCAGTTTCTGGGACAGGGCGAGTTTACCCTGATCTTCGGCAATTACAAAGTAGCCATCACCGTTCCGAACGACCACGTTGTGGCAGCATCGGGCGAGTGCCAGAACTACAAACAGGTGCTGACGCCCACCCAAAGCCAGCGGTTGCAAAAAGCCGCCAACTCCAAAACGCCCGTTGTGATCGTAACACAAACCGAAGCCGTAGCGGCTGAAAAAGCCAAACCGACCGGCAAGAAAACCTGGATTTACAAAGCCGACAACGTCCGGGATTTCGCCTTTGCCTCGTCGCGCAAATTCATCTGGGATGCCATGCAAACCGACGTCTATGGCGATGGGAAGAAAATCTGGAGCATGTCCTTTTATCCCAAAGAAGGCAATCCGCTCTGGGAACAATATTCGACGCGGGCCGTGGAGCATACCTTGAAATCATACGGAAACCGTACCTTCAAATACCCGTATCCGGTCGCCATTTCGTGCCACGGAACCGCCGGAGGGGGCATGGAATACCCGATGATCAGCTTCAACGGCGGTCGGCCCGAACCCGACGGAACGTATTCCGAAGCGGTGAAAGCCGGGATGATTGGGGTAATTATTCACGAAGTGGGTCATAATTTCTTCCCGATGATCGTCAACTCCGACGAGCGGCAGTGGGCGTGGATGGACGAAGGACTGAACACCTTCTGCCAGTATCTGGCTGAAAAAGAATGGGATTATAAGTTCCCGACCCGGCGCGGAGAACCCCAGCAAATTGTCGATTACATGAAATCCGACAAATCAGTGCTGTCGCCCATCATGACCTCGTCCGAAAACGTGATCAGTCTGGGACCCAACGCCTACGCCAAACCGGCCACGGCGCTGAACATTCTGCGCGAAACCGTCATGGGCCGCGAACTGTTCGACTATGCTTTCAAAGAGTATGCCAATCGCTGGGCCTTCAAAAACCCAAGCCCGGCGGATTTCTTCCGGACGATGGAAGATGCTTCCGGCGTCGATCTGGATTGGTTCTGGAAAGGCTGGTTCTACGGCGTCGAACCCGTCGATCAGGATCTGGTCGAAGTCGACTGGTTTACGCTCAACACCCAGAATCCCGAAATTGAAAAAGCCCTGGCCCGCTCCGAAGCCGAAGCGAGAGCCAACACCATGAGCAAGATTCGCGACGCGGCTACGAAAGACCAAAGCGTGGTGGCGAAGGACTCGACCATGCGCGATTTCTACAACAGCTACGACCCGTTTGCGGTGACGGATGCCGACAAAAAGAAATACCAGGATTACTTGGCGTCGCTCAGCGACGAGGAGCGCAAAACGCTTGAATCGAAGAACAACTTTTATACGCTGACGCTGAAGAACAAGGGCGGTTTGCCGATGCCGGTGATCATTCGGATGCAGTTTGAGGACGGTACGGACTCGGTGGCACGGTTTCCGGCGGAGATCTGGCGGTTCAACGATGCGCAGATCAACAAGGTGATTGCGACCAGCAAGAAGGTGACGCAGTGGACGCTCGATCCGTTTCAGGAAATTGCCGACATCGATGGCGAGAATAATTCGTTCCCGAGGGTTTCGAAGCCGACGCGTTTCCAGCTTTACAAACAGCAACGCAGTCCATTTGCGCCACAGGGACCGAATCCGATGCAGCAACAGCAGCAGACCACGCAACCACCAGCCCGGCAGGGAGGAGCCAATAAGAACTAAGCGGAATACGGAACCATGCGATTGCTCCGGGGAATTTAGAGGTAAATCAAGATTCTTTCGGCGCAATTCATTTGTTCAGTATTCATTATTCATTAAGTTTGCACCCGATTCGGGATGTAGCACAGCCAGGTAGTGTACTTGCATGGGGTGCAAGGGGTCGTGGGTTCGAATCCCGCCATCCCGACTGGCCAAAGGGCAAATCAGAAGAGTTTCTGATTTGCCCTTTTTTTATGCTTTTCTATACCCGTCAGGTTTTGAAAACCTGACGGGTATGGAAAAGCATCAGGTGGCCTGAACCTGTTTGGACGTGTTTCGTTTCAGGAATAATGCACAGAGCAAAGAGACAACCAAACCAACCGGAATCACTTCTGAATAGGTTAATAAAACAACCCAAACCGGGTTTTTATACATCTCCTTATACGATTGCATTTCGTCGGCCTGCTTCGCCAATTCTGCCGATGTGGCACCTTCCAGTCGGGCTTCTTTTAAAACATGAGCGGTGTATCGATCCATGAAATCCGGTATGAAAACATAATAATCAATTAACCATACCACGACATATATCGTTGAGGCAATCAAGGTAATGTAAAGGCCAATTTTGAAGGCTTTTCCGAACGAAATAACACCGCCGTTATAATTATCCCGAAAGTTTTTAACCCCAACAAAAATAAGGGAGAAAGCCAGAACCATCGAAGCATACCCCAATACCATGTTGCTTTCGAAAGCCTGTGTGTGGTAGCATACCGCCGTGGTCGTTACCATCATGGCGGTGATGATCAAACCGGCGATGAATCCACAGACCAGAATGATTTTTTTCATAGCGATTGCGTTTAGTGTTGTCCGGTACAAAATTGGACAGGTCCACCCGTTCCAGGCTCATCCTTTCGGGTGATTTTCTGAAAGAGCAGCACATTCATGCTTAAGGGGGAGGTCGGTCAGGGAATCAGGCTGAGTCGTTTCGCTTTTTCAATCGCCTGCGTTCGGCGTTTAACGTCCAGTTTTTCAAGCACTTTTGATGAGTGGGTTTTAACGGTATTCAAAGAAACAAACAGACGCGATGCAATTTCCTGATTACTCAGTCCCTCGGCGATCAATTGCAGCACTTCCAGTTCGCGGTTACTCAAACCGACTTTCATCAGCTCAGCTTCATTTATACTAAACCCGGAAGCTTGAACATAAACGGATTTTTCGACAACGACGGTTTCTATTTTAGGATTAATTAATTTCAGAGCCAGCCAGATTCCCAGGCCTGTAAACAAAATAGCAATCGCACCAATATAAATTTCAAACGTATGGTTAATAACTAGCAATCGCATTTCGAGCCATTTTAAAGAAAACAGCAGCAACGCCAGCGAAATGCCATACAACAGAATGAGTTTATTTTGCTTTATAAAATTCACCATGAATCAAAGGAAAGATAAATCATCTCTTTCATTTACAAGTCTTTATTTTTCGGCAAAAACCGCTTCATAATGTGCTGAAGGATCGAAAATGCCCGCGCTTTGTTCATAAAATGAGGCATCGGTGAGGTAAACGCCTTTTTGGGTCCGGGTCCAGGAAGCGTTGGCTTTGGGGTGATAACCCATCATGGTGTTCCAGTTTTTGTAATACTGGTGACCGTTGGTTTCCTGCAAACCGACCGTCATGCCGGGAAAAGGCGGCAGCCGGGCCGCAACGGACTTGTTCCAGTCGACCAGAATCGGGTTAACCGTCAGGTCAGCACAGAAGCAGGGAATCTTCTTCTCATACGCCAACTGCGTGATTTTCATCGTCATGCTGAGCGTTTTGGCAATCGCTTTCACGGCAATGGCCGAGTAGCCCTGCTCAATCCGGCGGGCGGCATCTTCCACGGTATGCGCACTTTCGTCGGCGGCAACCCGCACGCCCAGATCCCCGACAAATACGTCATTATTCTCCTCAAACGGCTCTTCAATCACCGCAATCTGATCGAAAGCGCCGATTTTTTTGGCGTGATCCAGAAACCGGAGCAGCGTTTCCTTCTTTTCGTAACGGCCGTTGGCGTCGAAGTAATACGGTATTTTGCCGGTTTTGGTATACGGCGTTTCGTAATGCCCGATGGCTTTGTGAACTGCCGTCAGAAAAGCAATGTCTTTTTCAATCATTTCCGACTGCGTTCCGGCCGAACCGGTTTTCAGCTTCATGATAAAATAACCTTCGTCGGCGGCTGTCTTGATTCGTTCGGCAGTAGTGCCCACGCTGAACGACGGAATGCTGGCGACCTTCGTATGCCGGTGTGACAAACCCGGTCTATAAGCCGCCGGAATCATGTCGTCGAAGCGGGCCATTTTATTCTCCTGCGCATACAACAGCCAGGCGGCATTGTCGACACTGACCAAGGCGTTCAGGGCGAAGGTTTTGCGCAAATCGGGGTTGCGGGTGATCTGTTTGCCATAGGCCAGGACGTCGGGCAGAACGGTATCCAGCAAGTCGACCGGCGTGGTAAACGAGGTGCCCTTGATGAGTTGCAAAGCCCGCTCAGTCATCGCATACATCAGGGCGTTGCCGGCGCTTTCGGAGTGAGCGGCAAACACGCTGGAATCCGACCAGAGCACGCCCTGTGTTCCGAGACCGATTTTGCGAATACCGGAATCCGATTCCAGCAGCGAAATCGCCTGCCAGCTATCCGTAATGGCACTTCCCTTGAACCGGTAGGGATTCAGCGGTTCCCGCTCAAAATTAGAATTGACGTTCTTAATTTTGATCGTTGCCAACGGTTTTTTTGAAGCTTCTGATTTCAGCGAAAAATCAGCTAGTCCAGCGGTCACTAGTGCGCTTGTTCGTTCAACAAATTCCCGGCGATTCATAGTTTAGTAGGGTTTACAGTTTACGGTTTTCAGTTTACGGTGGCTGACGCACGAAGAGCAACGCATCAGCCACCGTAAACTGAAAACCGTAAACCTTCATGCGGTCATTTTCTCAAAAAGCTGCCGCTGCTCAATCAGGGAAGCGACTTTATCCGCCGGATTGGTGTGGCATTCGAGCAGAATCCAGCCTTTGTAATTCATTTTGGCGAACCAGTCCAGCAATTGCTGATACGGATACGTCGGATCGTTGAATTCGCGGACGTGGACCGTGTCACCAAATCGGTGTTTTACCAGATTGAAATTGTATTCCAGGCCTTTTCCGTTGAAATCCTGCTTGTTACTGTTCCAGCAAACCGTGGCGTTGCGGTTCGGCGCGTGGTCCATGATGGTTTTGATGTTCGGCAATTCCTGGGTTTCGTTACCGTGGACTTCCAGCCGGAGTTGTTGCCCCAAATCAGCCGCATACTTCGCCAGTTCGTTCAGTGATTGCCCAATCTGGGCCAGCGTTTTTTCGGTCGGAACGTCTTTGTGTAGCGCGTTGGGTTTTACTTTGACGCCCGAACCGCCCACATCGGCACTGAGTCGAATGAACTCCTTGGTTCGCTCGATGGATTGTTTCAACTGGTTTTGATCCGGATAATCGTATTGCTGGTTTGTTCCCAATCCCACGATCTGAACCGGGCTGTCGGCAAATTTCTTTTTCACTTCCAGCCGTTCGGCCGCCGACAGGTTTGGCATCACACCGTGGGCGTGTTCCACCCGCAATTCGGCCCCGGTAATTCCAGCCGTCGTACAGTTTTTGATCAGGGTCGGAACGTCCCAGTCTTTTCCCCACAAGTAGGTGACCATCCCGAGTTTCATCTTCGATTTTTTCCAGTCGGGCGAAGCGAAGGCGGTTCCCGGAAGCAGGGCGACGCCAGCGAACAGCGAAAGATCCTCAATAAAGGTTTTTCGGGTTATTTTTTTCATGGGAGAAGTGGTTTAGGTATTTGCCCCCAACCCCCTGAAGTGGGCTCAAAAAATCCGGGTTTTTAAGCTCACTTCAGGGGGTTGGGGCATTATTTAAAACCCAATCGAATTACCACCATCGACGGGCAACGAGGCACCCGTAATGTACCGGGCGGCTTCGGACGACAGAAAGACGGCGGCATTTCCAATGTCTTCCGGTTTCCCAAAATGCCCCATCGGTGTTCGGCGCATGGCACGGTCGCGACGGTCGGGATCACCGCCCATCGCTTTTTTGCTCATTTCGGTTTCAATAAAACCCGGCGCGATGGCATTGACCCGAACGTTGTGTGGTGAAAATTCCGACGCCAGCACTTTCACCATGCCCTCGACTCCTGATTTGGAAGCCGCATAGGCCACCACGCGGTCGATGCCGTAATAGGCCGCCATCGACGAAATCATCAGAATGGAACCGCTGCGCCGAGGCACCATTCGCCGGGCGCAGGCCCGGGTGAGCGCAAAAACCGCATTCAGATTAGTCTGAATAATCCGGTTGAAATCCTCGTCCGTCACTTCCAGCGCCGGTTTTTTCAGGTTGATACCCGCATTGTTCACCAGAATGTCGATGGGCGCGAGCGTGGCTTCAATCTGTTCGACCAACGCATCCAGCGCGGTTAGTTCGGATACGTCGTTGACGAAATAATGAGCGGTTTTGCCCAGTTTCTCAACGGCTTCCCGCAACGGTTCTTCCCGTCGTCCGGTGATGACCACCGTGGCTCCGGCCTGCACCATGCAGCGGGCAATGTCAAAGCCGATGCCGGTTCCTCCGCCCGTAATCAGCGCCAGTTTTCCGGTTAACGAAAATACACTTTGATTAGGTTGATTCTCTGTTGTTTGCACGTGATTATTCGTAGTTAAATGGCTAGCACTTTCGCTTTTTGCCCCTAAATCCCCTAAAGGGGACTTGGACGCAGCTTAATCCGGATGCAAAAAGTCCGGCAGCGGCCAACCGTCCTTTAGGGGATTTAGGGGCAAAAAGCGAAAGTGTATGAATTATCAGACGTAAGTCCTAATGGCATCAGCGTAACTGATAAATATTCACTAATTCTTTGACTTCCTGCAACGTTCGCTCCGGTTTTTTGAATGGGGCCGTAATAGGCTGTTTCGCAAATTCCTGGAGATACAACACCCAGGCATCGCGCCACCAGACGGCTTCTTTCTGCTGGGTCGCCAGCCGACCGGCAACACTGGCAAACGTCTCGGGATCAATGTCTTTTTTGACCGACGCCCACTGTTTTTGCATCGCGCCCACAGAATCGGCGCCGGTATAAAACCGGGTACAAAGTTCATCCCAGAGCGTCCGGCCAGTGCTTAGCTTTTTTGTCCACGCAACGTGGTGAAACCAGAGCAAATAGGGAAGTGGGCAGGTTTCCGGATTACTCCACTGGCGTTGCACTTCGGGGCGGTATTGGGCCAAAGCGTTGCTGCCGGTTGTGGTGCGGTCAAAGCCCAGGCCGACGGAATCGGCGCGGTGGTAATAAACCGCCGTCCAGTCGGGGCGTGAACTGCGGTTTTGCCAGGGTTCCGGCGCAAAGTGAACGCCCGTCCAGGGCCGCGAAAGGCCGAGGGGCGTGTTGTAATTGACGTAAATCTCCCGCGACTTGAGCAGCAAATCCGTAACGGTTTTTACCGATTGCGGCTCAGTCGTCAACGTCATTTTTACCCACTCATTTGCAAGAGCTTCTGCGGAAAGCGTATGATCCCAGGCCAGCCGCCCGAAGGCATACCAGTTGGCCTGCGCCAGCGGATGCCCCGTCCAGTTTCGGTCGGAACCCGTATTGGCCACCCCGGCAATGGCGGTCATCTTATACGCATGAAGACTTCCATCGATGACCTTCGCGACGGTTGAGCCTTTGCCGCTCACATACGTATCCGAATCCAGACACTCCTTGAAAATTGGGGCTTCGTAGACCAGATGGGTCGCAAAGCCGAGGTATTCCTGCGTGAGCTGAAATTCCATACCCAGGGGTGTTTTGGGCATCATGCCGAAAATCGGCGAAAACGGCTCGCGGGGCTGGAAATCAATCGGCCCGTTTTTGACCTGAACAATCACGTTTTTCTCAAATTGGCCGTCCAGCGGCTTGAATTCGTCATAAGCCGCTTTGAAACGGTCGGCTTTCCCGTCGGCTTTGTAGACAAACGCCCGCCAGATCACAGTGCCCTTGTGCGGAGCCAGGGCCTTGGCGAGCATGTTGGCCCCATCGGCGTGGTTGCGACCATAATCCTGCGGGCCGGGTTGTCCTTCCGAGTTCGCCTTGACCAGAAAACCGCCAAAATCCGGGATGGATTTATAAATCTCATTCACTTTATCGACCCACCACTGGTTCACTTCGGGGTCGAGCGGATCGGCGGTTTTTAAGCCTCCGATGGTTTTTGGGGCCGGGAAATAAACAGAGAGATAAATCTTAATTCCATAGGGGCGGAAGACATTGGCCAGCGCAGCCACTTTCTGCAAATATTCAGCCGTCAGAAACCGGGAACTGGCATTGACGTTGTTGACGACGGTTCCATTGATGCCAATCGACGCATTGGCGCGGGCATATTCCCGGTAGCGCGGGTCGATGCGTTCGGGCAGTTCATACCATTTCCAGAGCGACTCCCCGGCATAGCCCCGTTCGATGGAAGCATCCGTATTGTCCCAGTGATTCAGCATCCGGTGCTGGATTTTCGGACTGCTGGTCAACGACAGTTGGGCGATGGACTGCCGGGTTTGCAGGTGACGCAGCAAGGCGAAAGTGCCGTACAGAACCCCGGAACCAGTTTTTCCGGTAATGGTGATGGTAGTCTGGCGGTTTAGAATCTGATAACCTTCGTCATTGACAAACTGTAAATTCGGGTCAGAAGCCAGTACGATTCCGCCGGTTTTGCCTCCGGCACTGGGAACGATTGGTACGGTTTTTCCCAGTAATCCCTGCAAACCGGTTTGCAATTCTTCGGCGGCTGTTTTCAAAACCGGACTGGTGCTGTTCAGAACGATAAACTGCGCGGAACGGGCGTAGGCTGCTCGTTGCCCGGCGTCTTTGATCAGGTCGTATTTCAGCCACAACCGGTAACCATCGTCGGCTCTGCAAAGCGTGGAGAATAATAAGAGGAAAATGATCTTGTAATTCATGGTTTAAGAATTGTTTCACAGAGTTAATCAGAGAAAATCAGAGGTACGCAGAGGCTCCGATTAACTCTGATTTTCTCTGATTAACTCTGTGAAATAATTTAATTTTTATCCTCCAGTGATCGCACAATCCCTAACTCAAGACCCCTCAATTCAGCCAATCCGCGCAGTCGGCCAATCGCCGAATAACCCGGATAGGTTTTTTTGTGCAAATCGTCAAGCATCTGGTGGCCGTGATCCGGGCGCATGGGAATCTCGGTTACGCCCACTTCGGTTTTTGCCCGCCGTTGCTGCTCCAGCACAATTTCTTTCACCACGGCATACATATCAACGTCGCCCGCCAGGTGGTCGGCTTCGTGAAAATTGCGCGGGTTTTCTTCTCGCTTCGTTGTTCGTAAATGGATAAAATGAATCCGGTTGCCAAACCGCCGGATCATGCCCGGCAGGTCGTTATCCGGGCGAATGCCCAATGAACCGGTACAGAACGTAATGCCGTTGGCCGTCACGTCGGAAGCCGCCATCAACTGCGCCAGATCCGCTTCGGTGCTCACGACGCGGGGCAGTCCCAGCAGCGGCCTCGGCGGATCGTCGGGGTGAATGCATAGGTTGATGCCGATGGATTCGGCCACCGGCGCCACTTCCCGGATAAAGTAGTAGAGATTTTCCCGTAGTTCGCGGTCACCAATCGCAGCGTATTCGTCCAGCAAGCCCTGAAACGTAGCCAGCGTAAACGCTTCTTCGGAACCGGGCAAACCGAGCAGAACGATGTTACTCAATTCGGTAATTTGTTCCGGCGTCATTTGGGCAAATTTCGCCCGGGCCGCCTGAATTACTTCCGGTTCGTAGTCGATTTCAGCACCCGGCCGTTGCAGAATGCACAGATCAAAAACCGCAAAATCTTCCCACACAAACCGCAACGCCCGCGACCCGTCGGGCATTTCGTAGCTCAGGTTGGTGCGTGACCAGTCCAGAACCGGCATAAAATTGTAGCAAACCGTTTTGATGCCCACAGCCGCCAGATTGTGCAGCGACTGTTTGTAGGTATCGATAAAATGGGTTCGGGTGGGGCGGCCCTTTTTGATGTCTTCGTGAACCGGCAGGCTCTCCACCACCGCCCAAAGCAGGGACGAATACCGCCCGTTGTCGGCTTCGATAAGCTGTTTTCGTTTTTCGATTTCTCCCACCGGCCAGACATCGCCGACCGGAATCTGGTGCAGTGCCGTCACGATGCCACTGCAACCAGCCTGACGAATGTCCATCAGCGAAACCGGATCGTGCGGCCCGAACCACCGCATGGTTTGTTGCATTCCCATTTCTTGAACTCGTGTTTATTTTAGCCTAACCCCTATAGTTACTGGAGGAGTTTTTTGAACTCGTGTTAAGCCTGTGTCCTGCCCCTTTAGGGGTCTGGGGCAAAAGCTATTTAAAATACTTTTTGGCAAATTCCAGAAAAACCGGCCAGTCGGGCAAATCGGTGTGGCCTCCTTCGTGGTTGAGGAAAGCCAGATCGCCCGAAACGAGCGCAACATCCGGTTTGGGCATTGCGGTAGTCCCGATGCCTTTTTTACCCAGCAAGTGATACACCGGGCTGGCGGCCACGCAGGCCAGAAATTCGCCGTGTGGATCGGCCCACTGGTCCTTGGTTCCGCCGGTGATGAAAACCGGGCGGGGTGCCACGAGTGCGATCAGGTCGTGCGCATCTACGGGCATGGCCTGCCAGTTTCCACCGTATTTCAGGAAGTTGCCAGCCATCCAGTGGTATAAACCCGAACTGGCTACGTTGTCGATCGTTTCGCCAAAATTTCGTTTTTCGAGCGAAGTTCCCATCGAGCCGGAACAGGTCGTGAACACAATTGCCCAGCGCGAATCCAGCGCTCCCGCCAGCAAGGCGGTTTTGCCCCAGCGCGAATGGCCCTGAATACCAATCTGTTTGGCATTGATCGCTTTCTCGGTTTCAAAATAATCGAACGCCCGACTCAGCCCCCAGCACCAGGCCGACAAAACGCCCCAGTCGTCCGGTTTTCGGTCTTTTCCTTTGTTCATCAGCCCAATGATGCCTTCGTGCAAACCGGCCCCGCTGTCCATCTGAATGTCGCCGGTATTGACTTTGGCGTAGGCCCAGCCGGTCGACAAAACCATATCCATCGCCGTCGGCCCGGTAGGTGTCGGCCCCGTAAAATTACTTCCCGCAACGACCATCAGCGGCACCGGGCCGGCAGCATTCGCCGGAAGGTAAAGCGTAATGGTAATGCCCGGTTTCGCATTCGGATACCCGGAATTGTCGATATGCCCGACGATTGTTTTTTTGACGGCTTTCCCGTTCAGGGCATTCGCTTCGGTGCTTATCACTTCAAATGTCACTTTGGGCGTATTCGCGGGTGTTTTTCCGACCACCTCCGTCAAATAATCGGACAGAATTTCCGGACGGCGTTGGTTCCACCACGCGGCTGCGTTCCTGACGGGTTTGCCGTTTTTCAGCACCAGCGGATCGGGCAATTTATACGAATTGGCAAGGGCTTCGTCGTAATTCGTCCAGTTTCCCCAACCCGAGCGGGTGTGCGTATTGCCTGCTTCGTCGTACCAGTTGGTGGACCCCGCCCGTTGTTTAAGGTGCTGGGGTCGTTTTGGGTCGTCGGCGGGTGGAGGCAGTTGCGGTAGTTTCAACTGGAGCGCATCCATCATTTTCTGCCAGTCTTCCTGAGCGGCCGCGCGCATTTTCGCCATATACGCCGTTCGTTCTTCCGGCGTCATTTTCTGAAAATCCGGACTTTGGGCGATTACCGTTCTACTGACTAAAAACGAGATCAGCAGAAACGCGAAACTTGCGCGGAAAGGGTGGCAAGAAAAGATGCGGTTTTTCATGCGTTATACAAAGAAAGGTACGTCTTTCGGAGCGTATTTTTTCATACCTGCTTCGTTGATTTCGACACCGATACCCGGTTTTTCGGACAGCGGAATAAAACCGTCTTTGACCATTGGCCCGTCGAAGGTGACGATTTCCTTGAACATCGGATCTTCGTGGAAATAAATCTGCCATTCCAGAATCATGAAATTGGGCACTGATGCGCAAACGTGACTGGACGCCATTGCGCCCAGATACGATGCCACCATGTGGGGCGCAAACGGCACGTAATACAGGTTGGCCAGGTTGGCAATGCGCTGACCCTCGCCCAGACCACCGGCTTTCTGCAAATCGGGCATGATGATGTCCACCGCGCCAATTTCCAGCATCCGCCGGAAACCGTGGGCCAGATAGTGGTTTTCTCCCGCGCAAATGGGCGTGCTGGTCGATTCGGAAATGATCTTGTAGGCGTCGACGTTTTCGGCCGGAATTGGTTCTTCCAGAAACATCAGGTTCAGCGGTTCCATCATTTTGGCCACCCGTTTGCCCGTTGTCATGTCATACCGCCCGTGCATATCGACGCAAATGTCGATCTTGGGACCCACGGCTTTGCGAACGGCGGCAATCTGGTTATACATCCGCTCCAGTTCGCCGGGGCTGGCGGTCCAGTTATAGCGGTCGTATTTGTTAGGATCACCGGCCTCGTCGATGTCGTATTTTACGGCGTTAAAGCCCATCTTGACCGCTTCGACGGCACTTTGCGCAAAATTGTTCGTGCTTTTATCCGTATCCCGGTAGGTTCCTGTGTCGCAATAGACCCGGATTCGATCCCGGTATTTACCGCCTAACAATTGGTAAACGGGCAGTCCGAGGGCTTTTCCGGCCAGATCCCACAGGGCGGTTTCGACGGCGGATAAAACCGCGATGAACATCCCGGCCTGAGCACCTTCAAAAAAACCGGATCGGCGGATGTCTTCAAATAACCGGTTTACATTCAGTGGACTTTTGCCCTTGATGCGCTCGGCCATCAGTTTCACCAGGTGGTAGGTTCCGGGCGTGGCATCGACGCCTTCCCCGCAACCCCAGATACCCTGGTTGGTGTGAATTTTGACAAACAGGCTGTGTCCACCGCGAATGAAACCGCATTTAATGTCGGTAATTTTCAGATCGGAGGGCGCTGAGGACATCGGGGTTCGCTCAATGGCGGTTTCCAGGCCGTTGCCGTAGCTGGCGGTGGCGGCAAACACACTGGCGATGGCACTTTTCGTCAGGAAAGATCTTCGTGAGGTCATGGGCGTTTAGGATGGGGGTTGTTACACAGAGTTAATCAAAGAGGATCAGAGTTTATCAGAGAAAAAATTAATAAACTCTGTGTACCCCTGATTTTCTCTGATAAACTCTGTGTAATGGCTCTTTTACCACGTACGGGTTTTTAGATATTCCTGAATCTGCTCTTTCGGAACCGGCAATTCGCTCAGGTGGGCATTGAGCCATTGGGAGAAATCCTTTTCGATGACATCCGACCAGCGGGTGTCGATCTGGCCGGGCGTGTATTTCTGCTCCCGCAACCGCTGGTGGCCAAACATATCCCGCAAGCGGACAATTTCGGAGGTTTTAACCACTTTTTCGGCCAGATGAGGGGGAATGAAACTTACGCCCCCGTCGCGGCCCAGCACAATGTCGCCGGGTATCACCATCACTTTGCCGATCCGGGTCGGGCGGTTAATGCCCACCAAAGTCGTGTTCAGCTCGCCGTCGGCGTTGTTGAGGTGGTGGGAGGGGTGATAGCTGCGGAAGTAGGACGTAAAACCGCCGATTTCCTTCAGTCCGGCGATGTCGCGGACGGCCCCTTCGTAAACGATACCGTTACCGGTTTTGGCGTAGATCGAATTGCCGAGGTTGTCGCCGATGGTTGGGCCGTCTTCGTGCATATCGAACTGATCGACCACGTATACGTCGCCTTTGACGAGCATATCGATGGGCCAGGAATTTTGGGATTTAACGCGACCGTCTTTTTCGTGTCCTTTTTTATCCGTAACCCGCTGCACATCGGGTCGCCCGGGCATAAACGTGGCCGTGAGCGCACGACCCACCAGCACGCTGTCGGGATTGATGGTTTGCCAGCCACCGGCATATTGATACTTGTAGTTTTCGCCTTTCAGGGTGGCCCAGGCTTCTTCGTGGGTCACCAGTTTCATGCGCTTCAGAATGGCATCCGGCACTTTGGGCCGCCCGTCCGGAAAGCGTTCTCCTTTCCATTCCGGGGTGAGAAAGATCAGTTCTTCGCGGGAGATTTGTTGCCCGAACGATACCGTCGCCAGTCCGAACAGAACGAGCGATGCGATTAATAGAGATACCCGTTTCATCATGAAATTCAAGAACAGCTAATTGGTTTTGGAATTAAAGGAAAGAAGGCGAATGGCAAAAACATCTACCCTTTAGCCCGGATTGAATTTACCGGACACGGTATTCGGCGGTGGTTGTGCCAAAACCGTGTCCACCATGTCCGCAACCGAACAAATAGTGTCCGGCTTCGTACACTTTTAAAATTTTTCTAAAAAATAAGCACTGATTATCAGTATGTTAATTTGTTGGCATGGCAATTGGCATAGAGTAAGCAGAACAGTAACAACAACAGAAACAGAAACAACAACAACAACAACAACAAATACGAACAAGCCATGAAAGCATTATTTGGTACTTTGATCTGCACTGCGCTATTGAGCGCCAACCTCGCAACGGCCACGCCGAACACGCCCAAAAACCGTTCGTTTGAAACGAGCACATTTGTGACGAATCAAAACAAAATCTGGGTGGCCGTTGAAAAGTCCTCGTCGACACCGGTAACGGTCGTCCTGCGTAACAAGGACAATGACGTTTTCTTCAAACGGTTTATTGGCAAAAACGAGAGCAAATTTGCGGCAAAACTGGACGTCAGCGGTTTGGCAGACGGACAGTATGAACTGGAGTTTATCTCGTCGGAGGGAAGTGTAAAAAAGACGGTCAACATTGGAAAACCCGCGGTGGTGGAACCAACCCGGATGATTTCCATGAAATAAATGATTCTGTAGGATTAGTTTAGGTTAAGAAAGCGCAGGAAAGCTACTTCTGATTCGGAAGTAGCTTTTTTTTGGTTTATCGAAAACCGTAAATCTGATTAATTTTGCGGATGCAACAGCCGCGTACCATTTATACTCCTGCTTTTTTTCTTCTCTGCCTGAGTTCCTTTCTTTTTTTCGCCAGCTTCAACATGCTGATTCCCGAATTACCGGGTTATCTAACGGACCTGGGCGGGGCCGAATACAAAGGCTACATCATCAGCTTATTTACCATAACTGCCGGGTTATCAAGACCATTCAGCGGCCGGTTGACTGATACCATCGGCCGGGTGCCGGTGATGGCTTTCGGGTCGCTGGTCTGTTTTGTATGCGGTTTTTTGTACCCGCTGGTTCCGCTGGTCTGGTTCAACGGGGTGGCGGCTTTGCTGCTGTTGCGGCTGGTACACGGTTTTTCGACCGGATTCAAACCGACCGGCACCTCGGCATACGTGGCCGACATTGTTCCTGATGCACGGCGGGGCGAAGCGATGGGCGTTTTAGGCTTAAGCGGCAGCATCGGGATGGCATTCGGCCCGGCTTTGGGGAGTTGGCTGACATCGCTTTTGGGTCTGAATGCCCTGTTTTATACGTCTTCGGCGCTGGCGCTGCTTTCCATCATCATTTTGGTGAACATGAAGGAGACGCTGACCAATCGCGTGCCGTTTCGCTGGCGTTTGTTGCGGATTTCCCGTCGGGATGTATTCGAACCTGCGGTTTTTGCGCCATCGCTGGTCACTTTTCTCAACTCCTTCAGCTTTGGTGCGGTCATCACGCTGGCTCCCGACTTCAGCCAGGCGTTGAATGTGGGCAACAAGGGGTTATTTTTTACGGTTTTCACCATTTCCTCCCTGGCGATTCGCTTTCTGGCGGGTAAGATATCCGACGAATACGGGCGTCGTCCAGTATTGTGCCTGGCTTCCCTGATCATCACGGCGGCTATGGTTTTACTGGCCCTTAGCACCTCTACCACGTCATTTTTGCTCGCAGGCGTGGTATTTGGCATTTCGATGGGGATGTATTCGCCAACGGCGCAGGCCTGGACCGTTGATCTCAGCCATTCGGAAAATAGGGGGCGTGCGCTGGCAACCATGTACATTGCGCTGGAGGCCGGAATCGGGCTGGGCGCTTATCTTGCGGCTTTTCTTTATGACAACAAAACCGATCGGTTCCCGCTGGCTTTCTTCAGCATTGCCGTCTTTTCATCAGTTTCCTTTCTATTTCTTTTGGGGAAACCGAAAAAAAAATAAACAATTTTTGAGGGCTTGTGACTATGATTTTTGCAAAAAAGGCAGAATCAAGGGCTAAAAAACGGGTTTTAAGCTGTTGATCACCCAAACATAATTTTTCTGAACGATATTTTTAGTTGTATATTTGTAAGCGGTTTAGGGGAATAACATCCTGATTAGTAGGTAGAAATCCTAAAAGCAGAGAAATCTTCGCCACTCGGGCAGATTTACTCGTACAAATCTTTCATTCACAAGCGTCCAAACTGGCTTTTATATGCAAACAAATAATATTTCGTATAATGGCGTGAAAAAGAAATAGTTACTAATTTTTTTATAAATTTAATATAATGGTAAAAACTTGGAAAAATCTAAAAATCGTGGAATAAATTCCCGAATTAACAAAAAAATGACCCACCCATTTGTATAAATTCAGATAGAAAATTGATACTTTTGTAGTAGGCTTCGCGAAAAGTCTTCCGAAATTTTATTCTACCAAAACGTTTCAATTTGAAATTTTCGTTTTCTTTACACAAAAAACCAGTTTCAATTTAACCCTACAGTTAGTCTAATGAAAACACAATCTCCAACTCCAGCACCAGCTAAAGCAGCAGCTCCCAAGAAAAAGTCGAGCGGTCTGAACCCGGTGTTTGTCATTCCCATTTTGTTTGCCATCGCTTTGAGCACGTACATGTTTGTATTTGGCGATGCCAGTCACTTTCAAGGTGGAAATAACGAAAACCTACCGATCGACGGCGATTATTTTGGGATCATCTACAAAGGTGGTTCAATTGTACCTATTCTGTTTACCTGTTTCTTAATTGTGCTGGTTTTCTCAATTGAGCGTTTTATTACGATCGGTCGTGCCAATGGTTCCGGTTCAATCGACGAGTTTGTTCGGAAAGTGAAGGGTCAGCTTGACCGCAATGAAGTTGAAGCCGCTATCAAAGAGTGTGACCGTCAGAAAGGCTCTGTTGGAAACGTTGTGAAAACAGCACTGGTAAAATACCAGCAACTGAGAACCGACACAGAACTGACGAAAGAGCAAAAACTGGTTGCGCTTCAGAAAGAAGTTGAAGAAGCAACAACGCTTGAATTGCCGATGCTGGAGAAAAACCTGACCATCATTGCTACGCTGGCTTCGGTATCGACGCTGGTCGCCCTGTTGGGTACGGTATTGGGTATGATCCGCGCCTTTAGCGAATTGGGATCGACGGGTCAGCCGGATACGGCCGCTTTGTCAACGGGTATTTCAGAAGCCCTTGTCAACACGGCTTTGGGTATCGGTACGGCCGCTATCGCAACGATCATGTACAGCTACTTTACGAGCCGCATTGATGAATTGACTTACAACATCGATGAAATCGGTTTGAGCATTCAGCAAAACTTTGCCGCACACAATTAATTGGGGTTCGGTACCGTTTTTACATCACAAAAAACAATAAACTATGCCTATCGTTAAGCCTAAACGGTCGAGACCTCACATGGACATGACGGCGATGTGTGATGTAGCATTCCTTCTTCTGACCTTCTTTATTTTGACGGCTCAGATCCGCGTACAGGAGGCTGCTGAAATCAATCCGCCGACCTCGATTTCCGGTATAAAAGTTCCCGATACGGATATCATGACGATCAGTCTGGATAAAGAGGGGAAAGTGTTCTTTGGTATCGATGGGCAACCCAATCGGATTGCCATGCTCGAAAACATTGGAGAAACCTACGGGATTTCGTTCTCCGATCGGGAAAAGAAAGCGTTTTCTCTGCTGCCAAACTTCGGGATTCCGGTCAACCAATTGAAGTCGTTTTTATCGCTGAAATCAGATCAGCAGGCACAGGTGAAACAACCGGGCGTTCCGGTCGATTCAACGGCCAGCCTGCAAACGAACCAGTTGTCGCAATGGGTATTCAATGCCCGGAAAGCGAATAACAAACTGCGTATCGCTGTGAAAGGTGATAACCTGGCGAAATTTCCGAACTTCAAAAACGTGTTAAGTTCCCTGCAATCGCAAAACATTAACAAGTTTAACCTGATTACCGGGACTGAAGCTCCGCCGGCTGGCTGGACAAATGATTAATTATTAACCACAAACTCACGCGATTCATCGCCTTAGATTCATAATACAATGGCAGATATCGACGCTGGTGGGGGTGGTGGTGGTAAACATAAAGGTGGGAAAGTCCGCAGTAAAAAAGGGTCTACCCGGGTCGATATGACCCCGATGGTTGACTTGGGCTTTCTTCTCATTACGTTTTTCATTCTTGCTTCCACCTTAAGTAAACCGTCTTCGATGACACTAAACGTGCCTGACAAGACCGAGAAAGTTGAAACGGAGCCCATCAAGGCATCCAAGGTAATGACGATTTTCCTGGGGAAAGAAAACCAGATCCATTACATTTTCGGAAAAGCGGCTAACGAAAACCCGGAATTAAAAACGGTTCAGTTTGGTCCCGAAATTCGGAATGCACTTCAGGAAAACAAGCAAAAAATCGGAGAGAAAGACTTCGTCGTGGTGATCAAGCCAACCACAGAATCTACCTACAAAAATCTGGTGGACATGCTGGACGAAATGGCCATTACGAAGACGAAACGCTACGCATTAGTAGATCAGTTGACTCCGGATGAGAATAAGCTTATTGCCGACAAAATGAAGTAATGAACGGCTGTGAAGCCAACCCAATAATTATTTAATCGCCATGGCAGAAGTAACGACTAATCCTGCAACACTCGATGATATCGTGTTCGCAGATCGTAACAAGGCGTATGGTGCGTATGCATTACGGAAAGACTATTCCAGGACGGTTTACCGGGCTCTCATTATCGGGTCGGTACTGTTTCTTCTGGCAATGGCTACTCCTTCAATTATTTCTGTTCTGACTCCGAAAGAAGATGAGCAGGCAATGGTTGAAGTGGACCTGATGAAGTTACCACCTCCGCCGATTGACCCCAATGAGCCACCACCACCACCGCCACCACCGGTTGAATTGCCGAAGGTGAACACGGTGAAGTTTCTTCCTCCGGAAGTAAAACCGGATGAGGAAGTTCCTGAAGAAACTCCTCCGCCGACCGTGGAAGAGTTGAAAGAAGCCGTTGCGGCCGAAAAAACGCAGGAAGGTGACCCCAACGCCGAAGAGGTGATTGTGGCTCCGGAAGAAACCGCCGGTCCTACCAAAGTGGAAGCTGCCGTTGAAGCGGCTCCCAAAGAAGACCAAATCTTTACCGTTGTTGAACAAAATCCGGAATTTCCGGGTGGTATGGCTGCGCTTGGCCAGTTTCTGGGCAAGAACATTCGCTACCCACCCGCAGCCTCCCGGGCTAACATTTCAGGCCGGGTGTTCGTGAGCTTCGTCGTTAATACCGACGGAAGTATCCAGGATGTCACGGTTCTGAAAGGACTCGGGTTTGGTACGGATGAAGAAGCAATGCGCGTTGTGAAGGCCATGCCAAAATGGAGACCCGGTAAACAATCTGGTCGTCCGGTACGGGTAAAATACAACTTGCCGATCAACTTCCAGTTGGAGTAAGATTGCGAATGAAAGAAAAACCATCTGCCGATCTTTTCAGCCTGACTGTTACGGTGCTGATGGGATTGTTATACCTGGGAGGGGGCATCTACCTGATTGCCTCCTCCCAGTCTTTTGGACTGTTGCCCACCGGGATTTTTCGATATCTGTTGGCAGGCTTGCTAATCATTTATGGGCTGTTTAGAGCATACCGGGGCATACAACGTTGGCTTTAGTGATGAAGAATCTGATTACGATTGGAATAGGGCTTGCATTGACCGGCCTGATTTCCTGCTCAAAACCTCCGCCGGATAACCCGAGCCACGGAACGATCAATGTCACGGCTGATGAATCGCTGGAGCCGATGGTCGAGTCGATCTATAAGGCCTATGAAGGCGTTTATCCGGGGGCAAAATTCAACGTCGCATTCAAGCCCGAGCAGGAAGCTATAACGACGATGTTGCGGGACAGTGCCCGGCTGGTGTTTTCGACGCGGGAACTGAATGACAACGAGAAGTCCGTTTTTACGAAGGAAAAAATCAAATACAAATCGGAGTTTATTGCCACAGACGGTATCGCGCTGATCGTTGGCCGGGAAAATCAGGACAGCCTGATTACGATGCCGGAGTTGAATGCTATTTTCCAGGGAAAGATTACGCGCTGGGAACAACTGAAAACCGGGAGCCAGAAAGGACAAATTGTGCTGGTATTTGATAACAATAATTCCAGCAATCTGAACTTTGCCCTGAAGCAGTTTAACGTTTCTGATCTAAGCCGCATCAAAATTTTTACGGTAAAATCAAACAAACAGGTTATTGATTACGTTCGTAAGAATCCGACGGCATTGGGATTTATCGGCGTCAACTGGATTAGCGACGGCGATTCTCCTTTAGCGGCCGAGTTGTCAAAAAATCTGCGGGTGATGGGCGTGTCGGAGAAGGCAAATCCAAATTCAATCGACGATTTTTTCCAACCATTTCAAAAGAATTTAGGTTTAAAGTTATATCCCCTGCGTCGAAACGTATACGTGATCAGCCGTGAAGCCCATGCGGGTTTAGGTGGTGGACTGGTCAATTACATTGTTCGGGATGTGGGAAGCTTACTAATCGAAAAAAGTGGTCTTTGGCCTGCCAAACCGTATATTCGGGAGGTATATTTGGAAAAGAAATGAAAAATTTTCTGTTTCTGGCGCAATTGTATAATTTTGCATTTTGTTTTTTACTATAATAAACTATTTTTTCACCTATTTCTCAACCTGAAATTGGCATGAATTTCCAAAAGAAAGCTCTGTTGACAGTGGTAGCCGCCGGTTTGTTTGGCTCATTGCAAGCGGTTGCCCAAGACGCACAATCGGGAGTGAAGGATCTGGAAGCAGGCCGTTATACCAAGGCTCTCCAAACGTTTCAAAGTTTGGCAACCAGTGCTCCTTCTGCCGAAAACTTTTTCTATCTGGGATATGCTCAGTTGAAATCCGGTAATCCGGACGCGGCCAAACAAGCCTTTGAAAAAGGCGCGGCTGCCGATCCTAAAAACCAACTCAACAATGTGGGATTGGGTGCTGTTGCCCTGGCCAAGAAGGATCGCGCTACGGCGAAAACCCTGATTGACAATGCGCTGAAAGAAACCAAAAATAAGAATATCGATGTGTTGCTGCGCGCTGGTGAAGCCTACACGATGTTCAAAGATGCCGGTATGAATGATCCGGCCGAAGCACTCCGGATTCTGGCAATTGCGGACGAGCGGGACAAGAAGAACGAAAACGCCGATATTGAAATGGCGTTAGGCGATGCGTACTCACTCAAGAATGATGGCGGTAATGCGGTTACGAAGTACGAGAACGCCCTGTCGATCCGTCCAAACGATGCGGAAGCCAAATATAAAATCGGGAACACCTTCCTGCGTGGGAAAAACTACGCGGAAGCGCAAAAATTCTACGGTCAGGCGATTGAAGCTGACCCTGAATTTGCACCTACATACGAGGATTTAGCGGAAGCTTTTTTTGGGTCAAGGGCCTACAAAAATGCGTCCAAAAACATGGACCTGTACATTCAGAAGAGCCAGACTACGGATGTTGACAAACTGTTGCGTTCCGCTCAGTTCGACTTCCTGGCGGGTGATAACCTGAAAGCCATTCAAAAACTGGATCAGTTGAAAGGGAAAGTAAACAACCCGGTTATTCAACGGATTTATGGTTGGGCCTATTCAGGATCCGGCAAATATAATGAGGCTATTGAGTCATTGAATAACTTCATCAGCACTGCTCCTGACAAGGTGATCTACGATGACTATAAGTACTTGGGTCGGGCTTATGGGCAGTTGGGAACACCGGAAGGCGATTCATTGTCTATTGTGAATCTGGAAAAGGCAGCTCCACTGGATTCAACGGAAAACCTGTACCGGGAAATCGGAAAAAATCTGTATGGTGCTAAACGGTATGACCGCGCCATTACAGCTTACCAGAAGGCTATCGCGCTGGACACCGGGAAAGCAACAACGAACGACTATTTCCAATTGGGGATGGCAAACTATCTGCTCGGAAGCCGTGTAGGAAGAGACAGTACCATGATGATGGGTGGTGATACGGCAGCCATTCGTCAGGCAAAGGAGAAATTCTACGCTGCTGCTGACTCGGCGTTCCTGAAAGTAAATCAGATTACCCCTGATTGGTCACCCGGTTATTATTTCCGCGCTTCTGCTAATTATTTCAGCGATACCAAAGGGGCAATGGCGACCGGTGAGCCCGTACCGCTGTATGAAAAATATCTGGAGGTTTCCGACAAGGAAATCGCTGCCGATGCGGCTAAGAAAGAAGCCAACAAACGGTATATGATGACCGCCTATAAGTTTCTGTCGTCGTACTACGCTAACAAAAACGATGCCGTTAAATCGAAGGAATACTTGACGAAAGCTGCTGAGCTTGATCCGAACGATAAGGATGTGCAAAATGCACTGAATCCGCCGGCACCCCAGCCCGCTGCCAAACCGGCCGCCAAGCCAGCCGCTAAAAAGCCGGTGAAGGCTACGAAATAACCGGTAATAACGAATTATTGACGAAAAGAGGAACCCCCGAAAAGGTTCCTCTTTTTGTGCGTAGACACCTATTGATAAATACTTCGGCCGGAAAATGCTGTTTTCCTGCCAACAATTGTAATTTTGTGCGTAAACCTGCGTGTATCTTGCTATCACTCTATGCTTAACCTTGTACTATTTGGCCCGCCGGGTGCCGGAAAAGGCACACAAAGTGAAAAATTAATTGCCCAATATCAATTGGTGCATTTGTCAACCGGCGACCTGCTGCGCTCCGAAATACGGGGGGGCACGGAACTGGGCCTGCGAGCCAAGATGCTCATGGACCAGGGCATTCTGGTGCCTGATGAGGTCGTGATCGGAATGATTGAGAATAAGTTGAAAGAGAATCAGTCGGCGGCTGGCTTCATTTTTGATGGATTTCCCAGAACAGTTCCCCAGGCGGAAGCGCTTGATGAATTGTTGGCCCAGCACAATACCCAGATCAAGGTCATGGTGGCTCTGGTGGTGGATGAAGACGAACTGACCAAACGACTGCTGATTCGGGGGCAGTCGTCGGGACGTCCTGACGATCAGAACGAAGCATTGATCCATCGCAGGATTAAAGAGTACAATGATAAAACGGCACCTGTCGCCAGTTACTACGAGTCGCAAGGGAAGTTCAAGGCCATTGATGGAATCGGAAATATTGAAGAAATATTTCAGTCCATCTGTGCCGAAATTGAAACGGTCACTGCGAATGTTCGCCAGTAAAATACAAGCGATAGGCCTAAAACAGTAGCATGGCTTCATCAAATTTTATAGATTACGTAAAAATAAACATTCGATCCGGTGCAGGTGGTGCGGGTTCCATGCATTTTCGGCGGGAAAAACACGTCGATAAAGGCGGGCCCGATGGGGGCGATGGCGGTCGGGGTGGTCACATTATCCTGAAAGGAAGTTCGCAGCTCTGGACCCTGCTGCATCTGAAATACCAGAAACACATCAAGGCAAAACCCGGAAAAGGGGGCGAAGGAGGTCGGCGAACCGGAGCCGAAGGCGAAGACGTTATCATTGAGGTTCCGCTGGGAACCATAGCCCGTCATGCTGAAACCGGCGATCAAATGGCCGAAATTACGGAGGATGGTCAACAAATCATTCTTTTACCCGGCGGCCGGGGCGGTATGGGAAATACCCATTTTAAATCTGCGACCAAACAGGCCCCTGATTATGCCCAACCGGGCGAACCGGGGCTGGAAGAATGGGTCATTTTAGAATTGAAACTGCTCGCTGACGTTGGGTTGGTTGGGTTTCCAAATGCGGGTAAATCAACGTTGCTGTCCGTCCTGTCGGCGGCTAAACCCGAAATTGCAGACTATCCCTTTACAACCCTTGTCCCCCAGTTAGGGGTCGTTGCTTACCGGGATTACAAATCGTTTGTCATGGCTGATGTGCCGGGAATCATTGAAGGCGCATCACAGGGAAAAGGCCTGGGATTGCGTTTCCTGCGGCATATTGAACGGAACTCCATTCTGTTGTTCCTGGTACCGGCCACGAGTGAGGACTGCGGGGCTGAATATGAGACCTTGTTGAATGAATTACGGCAGTATAATCCTGAATTGCTTGATAAACAGCGCCTGTTGGCAATATCAAAATTAGATTTAATCGAGGATGCCGATCAGAATGCGATTTTGGATCGTTTACCGGCCGATATCCCGGCGGTGTTTATTTCGTCCGTCCGTCAGCAGGGATTGACTGAACTAAAGGATCTGATCTGGAAAGCGTTGACGCAAACTGAAAATTAAGTGTAACCAACCCGACAAGCGACCATCGCGATTGACACAATCGGACGCTCAGCTATGAATAAAATCCGGATTTTTACAACGTTATTGAACTTCCTTTTCTTCTTGCTTCCTGCGCTGGCTCTGGCGCAGATTCAAATTACGTTTCCGAAATCCAGAATGGTTTTTCAGCGGAATGGCGGTAACGAAGCGAGTCTCTGGATTGGCGGTTATTATTCCCAGCCCTTTACCCGCATTCAGGTTCGGGTCGAACCGATGGATGGCGGCACCCTGGTCGACTGGACTACGATTCAGGAAAACCCGAAAGGAGGAGCATTCTCCGGTTCTGTAACGGTAAAAGGCGGCTGGTATCGTTTGAAAGTCCGGGGTTTGCAGGGCGAACAATACATTGAAGGAGGAGGTGTTGAACGCATTGGCGTAGGGGAAGTGTTTGTCATTGCCGGACAATCAAACGCCCAGGGTATTGATAACTACGGAGGTCCGGGAGCGAGCAATGACCGGGTGAACTGTGTCAATTTTGGCTCCGGTACGGATCAGGTTCCGTTTGATCCGAATTTTCCCGACTTTTCGCACCTGGATGCGGGCAACCGAATTTTTCCGCGCGGGTATTCCGCCTGGTGCTGGGGACGTCTGGGCGACCGGCTGGTGGCGCGTTTGGGCGTACCGGTTTTATTCTTCAATGCGGGCTGGACCGGATCTTCTTCCAAAAACTGGCGCGAGAGCGCCGATGGCATTCAGACCACGGAAGAATATACCAACACCGAAAAATACCCCGTAGGACAACCGTACGGAAACCTCCGGACAGCCCTGAATTATTACGTTCAGACGCTGGGCGTCCGGGCCATCCTGTGGCACCAGGGCGAAGCCGATAATCAATTCAATCGTTCGTCCGATGACTATGCCGCGAACCTGACGAAAGTCATTCAGCGCAGCCGGGAACACAGTGGGAAGGATATTTCCTGGCTGGTTTGCCGGGCTTCCTATTCTGATGCCAATGGCATCGACGGAAGCATTCTGGCGGGGCAGGATAAAACGATTCAGAGCGCCGGTAATGTGTTTGCGGGGCCGAATACCGATGGCATCCAGATTCCGCGCGGAGCCGGTGCGCGTCGTGATGACGTGGGTGTACACTTCTTCGACAACGGGTTGATTCAATTTGCCGAAGCCTGGGATGCCAGCATGAACGATAACTTCTTCCAAAATTCCAAACCCCAGTCACCGGCCGCCGGGGTGAGTATTTCGGTGGCGTGTGGAGCGGCCAATACGTTAGCACTGCGGGTAGAAGGGGGATTTAGCTCGATTAACTGGAGTTCCGGTGGAAGTTCCCAAAGCATAACCGTTGGCAGCGGTCAGTATATGGCAACCGTCAAAGATGGACTGGGCAATACGCTTTTTTCGGCCCCTTACCAGGTTCCAAACCGCCCCACCATCACAACCAGCGGGCCAACGACGTTCTGCGAAGGGGGCAACCTGACCCTGACATCAAGCTACGACAACACGGCCTGGAGTAACAACACTACCGGGAAAAACATTACGGTTTCGACGGCGGGCAACTACCGGGCGGTTTACCGGGATGTTGGCAATTGCGAATTCACGTCGGATGAAGTCGCCGTGAAAGTGAATCCGCTACCCGCTGCGCCAACGGCCACAAACCTGGGACAGGCTCGTTTTTGCGATCGTTTGTCCACCACCCTCCAATCTACTGACGCACTGGTGTACAACTGGAGTACCGGTGAGAAAACGAAACAGATCGAAATCCGGAGAGGAGGCAACTATTCCCTGACCGTTACTGACCAAAACGGCTGTACTTCCCGGGAATCGAACCAGATTGCCATTATTGTCGATCCCCTGCCCAGCCGTCCCACGGTATCGGCCGGTGGCCCGACAACGTTTTGTGCGGATCAGAACGTAACCCTGACATCGACTGCCGAAGCGGGGTATGTCTGGGAAGGTGTGGCGAACCAGACCGCACGGAGTGTCACCATCAATCTGGCGGGTAATTACCTGGTCAGAACCCGTAACATCTACGGGTGTCTTTCGGATCCATCCAACACGATTTCGATTCGGGTTAACCCGCTGCCAGCACCACCGACGCTGACGGCCAGCGGCTCCACTACGTTCTGCGATGGCGAGCGCGTGACCCTGACGGCCAGCGGAGTACTGAAAGCCTTCTGGAACGTTGGCGATTCGACCCAGAGCATCGTGGCTACCCAATCCAATACGTATACCGCCCGCGTCCGCGACGCGAATGGTTGCTTCTCTCCGCCGTCGGCGGGTCTGCTTGTCGATGTGAAACCCGTACCGACAGTCCCGATTCTGAAGCAAATCGGAACCTATACACTGGAAGCCGCCGGAACCCGGCAGGGCGATTATTACCGGTGGGAGCGGGACAATGCCGTGGTGGAACCCCGGACCGCCATCATCAAGGCCAACCAGACCGGTTCCTACCGCGCCCGGGCTTTTCTGGCCTACGACAATGGGCTGGTCTGCGCATCCGATTTTTCGGCACCCATTGCCTTTACGCTTATTATCGACAATGATGGATTGAGCATTTATCCGAACCCCAGCCCCAACAAGGAAATTACCATTGAAACGCTGGAAGATATTACCAACGCAACGGTTACCTTAGCGACCCTGAGTGGACAGGTCGTATGGCAGGGAACCGTAGCCAGCTTTAACGAACGTAAGACCTGGAATCTGTCAACCGTTCCTGCGGGACATTATGTTCTGGTGGTTCGTTCGGCCACTTTCAACGTGTCGAAACGCCTGTTGATTGGTTTATAAGAAGTTAATTCAGAAAACCGCCCCGTGAAATGCGTTTCGCGGGGCGGTTTTGTTTTCCCGGAAAAAAGCCGAATCTTTGTTAGCAGACAACGGAAAATAACGCCGTTCTCTTTCGTTTTGCCAGGTTAACTACACAAGAATCCGATAACTGACGATTAAGCGCGACTGCATTGAGAACGATTACTTGTTGACGAATGAAATCCACCGTATTTACCCGAGTGCTTGGCATGGCGGGATTTTTGCTTTTTTGGTACCCTGCCGTTGCCCAGCTGAAAATAACCTATCCTTCGAGTCGCGCGGTTTTTCAGCGTGATCAGAGTGATAACAGTACGATTTACGTGGCAGGCACCTACGCCCAGCCGATTACGAAAGTGGAAGCCCGGCTGGTAAAAATGAACGACGGGCAAGGCATCGACACCGAATGGCAAACCATTCAGACCGATCCGAAAGGCGGTATCTTTCAGGGCCCGCTCAAAGGAAGGGGCGGCTGGTACCGGCTGGAAGCCCGCGCCTGGCAGGGAAATACGCTGGTGGGGCAGGATAATGTCGTTCGGATCGGAATTGGCGAAGTCTTCATCATTACCGGGCAGTCGAACGCCCAGGGCTTTCAGCAGCGGGGAGCCGAAGGGGCCACCGACGACCGGGTCAACTGCATCACCTACGATAACTCAGTTGCCAGCTCCCTCGAAAATCCGCCTTCGCCCAGCTTCCGGCAATTGGGTGCCGACGCCCTCGTGGGGCCGCGGGGCCAGAGTGCCTGGTGCTGGGGTCAGCTAGGCGATCTGATTTCCCGAAAATACAACGTCCCGGTTTTGTTCATCAACACCGCCTGGGCCGGAACCGCCATTCAGAACTGGATTGAAAGCTTCGACGGCGGAACGTCGAAAAATGTGTATATCGACCAGAATTTTCCGGCCGGAATGCCCTACGGAAATTTATTGATTTCGTTGCGGTATTTCAGTTCACTCCAGGGCCTTCGGGCCGTTTTGTGGCAGCAGGGCGAGACTGATAATCACCTGCGACTCCAGCAGGAACAATACCGGCTTTGGATGCAGTTGCTAATCAATAAAACCCGGGCCGACACCCGGCGCTATCCCTCCTGGATGCTGGCTCGGTCGTCCTACAACCTCGGCCGTGTTGACCCCGGAATCATTGCCGCTCAGAATCAGGTAATTGGTACCTTCAATAACAATGTTTTTGCCGGACCGGAAACCGACCGCATTCAGATTCCGCGTTTTGATGCCGTCAACAACGACGGTGGGACGCACTTCGGTGGCGACGGCCTTCGCCAGTATGCCGAAGCCTGGTTTGCCAGCATGGACGAGCGGTTTTTTACCGGAGCCATTCCCTTGCTGCCGTTGCCGACTCCGGAACTGACCGTTGCCTGTGCCTCCACCAATCAGGGGATTAATCTGAGCCTGCAGTCGGAAGTCCGGGACCGGGACAATACCCCATTCAAACTCACGAATGTAACCTGGAGCAACGGACAGAAAGGAAGCACCTTGGCCGTCACAGCCCCCGGAACCTATTATGCCATTGCCAAAGACGACGGTGGAACCACCTTTATTTCTCCCTCGGTGACCATAGCCGCTCCGTTGGTGCCGGTCGCTCCAACCATCACCCAGTCGGGAACACAGCAGGCTTGCGCCGATTCAACATTCACGTTTTCAACCGATAGCCCCGTTGCCAACAGCATCGTCTGGAGCACCAATGCCACAACCCGGCAACTGACCGTCGGAACGGCGGGTTCCTACACGGCCCGGGCCGTTAATCTCTATGGCTGCACCTCAGCGGTTTCTGCGCCTGCCAGCCTGATCATTCAGCCGAAGCAGGCCCCGCCCACCATTGCACAGCGGGGGCCGTTCTCATTGCAGGCTTTTCCGCCCGCGGGGGCTGCCGCAGCCCGGCGGCAATATGACTGGAGAACCGGCGGGAACGTGGTCGGTGGTAATTCCGATATTATAAAAGTTACGCAAAACGGAGAATATTCGGCCCGCTCCAAAACCACATTTACCGTCGGCAGCAGTTCGCTGGTGTGTTATTCCCTGTATTCAAACAACGTCAGCTACATCGGTAACGATAATGCCAGTACCGGGATCATTGCATTTCCCAACCCGTCGGCCGACGGTATTGTCCGGCTGGAAATCAAGGAAAACATCACCAATGCCAACGTAACGGTCTCAACCCTAAGCGGTCAGGTGATTTATACAACGCTGGTGCCGGTTTTTGATAACCAACTGGCCATCAATCTGTCAACGTATTCGCCGGGGAATTACATCATTCGGGTGAAAGCCGACGGCTATAAGGCCACCCGGCGGGTTTGGATCAAGTAACCAACGAAACCGAAACAAAGCGGGTCTTTCATTCCGGTGGAAGACCCGCTTTGTGTTGATAAATCCGCGCTTATGTGGTAAATTTGAAAGATAATTTCGTGTTTGAAATATCGCTAACTTGCGGTGCTTTCTGCAACCTCGTATGGACACAACCTATTTGCCTTCAGATTACCTGCCGATTTTTATCCAATTGGGATTGGCGCTGGGATTTATTGTTACCACGATGTTTGTCACGCACAACATCGGACCCAAGCGGAACAGCCAGAAAAAAGACGCTGCATTTGAGTGCGGAATCCCCTCCGAAGGTGACGCCCGGACCCCGATCTCCATCAAGTACTTCCTGATTGCCATCCTTTTTGTACTTTTTGATGTGGAAGTGATCTTTATGTATCCCTGGGCCGTCAATTTCAAAAGCCTGGGCATGGCGGGATTTCTGGAAATGATTCTCTTTATGGGATTGCTGCTGTCCGGCTTCTATTACATCCTGAAAAAAGGCGTATTGAAGTGGGAGTAAACTGAAATGCAGTATAAAATGTTAATTTGTTGTTATCAACAAACAACCAACACAGCATGGCAAGTGACATCAAGATAGCCGAAGCCCCCGCCAGTTACGAAGGCCCCGGTTTTCAGGCAACTTCATTTGATAAAATAATTGGTCTGGCCCGCGCGAATTCGCTGTGGCCTTTGCCGTTTGCAACCTCCTGTTGTGGCATCGAGTTTATGTCGACCATGGCATCGCGTTATGACATTGCCCGGTTTGGAGCCGAACGCCCGAGCTTTTCGCCCCGTCAGGCCGATGTCCTGCTGGTGGCCGGAACAATTGCCAAAAAGATGGCTCCGGTTCTGAAGCAGGTGTATCTGCAAATGGCTGAACCCCGCTGGGTGATCGCCATCGGCGCTTGTGCGTCGAGTGGCGGTATTTTTGACACTTATAGCGTTTTGCAGGGCATTGACCGCATCATTCCGGTCGATGTGTATGTGCCGGGCTGTCCGCCCCGCCCGGAACAGATTCTGGATGGGTTGATGCAAGTGCAACAGTTATCGATCAACGAATCCCTGCGCCGGCGAAATTCACCGGAGTATCAGCATCTGCTGGAATCGTATAATATTCAATGATTGAATGGGTATACGGTTTTAATGGCTAAATGGTTTTTAATGGTTAAATGGTTATCTGAAAATTTGTAACCATTTTAACCATTTAGCAATTTAACCAGTCAACCATCAGAACCATTCAGCAATTTGATGATCAATTTTCATGACTAACGAAGAAGTTGCTAAAGACCTGATCCGCCAGTTTGGAGAAGACGTTTACGATTTTGATGATCCGTACGGCATGCTCACGTTGTCGACCACGCGGGAGCAGATCATTCCGATGCTTCAATACCTGAATGCTCATCCGATTTATCAGATTAGTTTTCTGACCACCTTGTGCGGTATTCATTACCCGGACGATCCGAATCCGGAGCGCGAGTTTTGTGTCGTCTATCAACTTCACAGCCTGGTCAATAACTTCCGGATTCGCATCAAGGTTTTTCTGGCCGAAGCCGATTTGCACATTCCGACGGCCACGACGGTTTACCTGAGTGCCAACTGGATGGAACGCGAAACCTACGATTTCTTCGGCGTCATTTTCGACGGTCATCCGAAACTGACCCGGATTCTGAACATGGAAGACATGGATTACTTTCCGATGCGGAAACAATACCCGCTCGAAGATCCGACGCGCGAAGACAAGATTGATGCACTTTTTGGAAGATAAGGTGGCTTCAATGGTTGAATGGTTTTAATGGTTAAAGGGTTGACTGAAATCGTGATCGTTTAACCATCTAACCCTTTTGAACCATCAAAGCCATCCAGCCCTAATTCAAAGTTTCATGAGCACTGTACTTGATATATCGAATAAAAACGCAGCGGGGAGTGATTTACCGGCTAAACCCGAAGAATCGGTTCAGTACGTCAACGAATTAACGACTCTGAACCTTGGTCCGACGCACCCGGCCACGCACGGTATTTTCCAGAACATCCTGCAAATGGATGGCGAAAAGATCGTGTCGGGCGAGCAGACGATTGGCTACATTCACCGGGCGTTCGAAAAAATTGCCGAACGGCGGCCATTCTACCAGATTACCACGCTGACCGACCGGATGAACTACTGTTCGTCGCCGATCAACAATTTTGGCTGGCACATGACGGTCGAAAAGTTGCTGGGCGTGACGGTGCCGAAGCGGGCGGAATACATTCGCGTGATCATGATGGAACTGGCCCGAATTGCCGATCACCTGATCTGTAACGGGATTCTGG
The DNA here is from genome assembly GCF_965227735.1 of Larkinella sp. Taxonomy (NCBI): domain Bacteria; kingdom Pseudomonadati; phylum Bacteroidota; class Cytophagia; order Cytophagales; family Spirosomataceae; genus Larkinella; species Larkinella sp. The sequence continues at coordinate 4,569,965 of NZ_OZ245776.1, forward strand.
GCGTGGATACGGGCGCTTTTACCGGTTTTCTGTATCTGTTCGAAGAACGCGAAAACATCTACGAAATCTACGAAGAAGTCTGCGGAGCACGTCTGACCACCAACATGGGCCGGATTGGCGGCATGGAACGCGATCTGTCGCCGGAAGCCATTCGTAAAATCCGGGCGTTTATCAAGCGGTTTCCGCCGATCATGCGCGAGTTTGAGAAACTGTTCAACCGCAACCGGATTTTCATGGATCGTATCATCGACGTGGGCGGGATTACGGCCGAACGCGCGCTGAACTACGGTTTTACCGGACCCAACCTGCGGGCTGCCGGGGTCGATTACGACGTTCGGGTCATGAATCCGTATTCATCCTACCAGGATTTTGAATTTGATATTCCGGTTGGCAAGAGTGGCGACACCTACGACCGGTTTATGGTGCGGAACGAGGAAATCTGGCAGAGTCTGCGGATTGTGGAGCAGGCGCTTGAAAACCTGCCCGAAGGACCGTATTTCGCCGATGCGCCGGAGTATTACCTGCCGCCGAAGAAAGAAGTATACCGCAACATGGAAGCCCTCATTTATCACTTCAAAATTGTGATGGGTGAAATCGATGCGCCGGTGGGCGAGGTTTATCATGCCGTTGAAGGCGGCAATGGAGAACTCGGTTTTTACCTGATCAGCGACGGAGGCCGGGCGCCCTATCGTTTGCACTTCCGTCGGCCCTCGTTCATTTACTACCAGGCCTATCCGGAAATGTGTGTGGGAACGACCTTGTCGGATGCCATTGTGATTATGAGTAGCCTGAACGTTATTGCGGGCGAATTGGATTCGTAAAACCCGGTTAAAGGGGAAAGGAGGGATTATGAAACCCGACTGGCAGGATTTAGTCATAACGTCTCACCTGGATACAGTTGAAACCATTCGGAAACTTATCGAAGATAAGGAGTATGAAGAAGCCATGGAAGGGTTGGATGAACTGTACGAAAATATGTCGAATGCTGACAAACGGGCCTTGGAAAGTCAGCTTGTTCGGCTGATGGTTCATATCTTAAAATGGCGTTATCAACCCCAAAAACGGTCAACCAGTTGGGTACGAACGATTGTCAATGCCCGGAGAGAAATTCAAAAACTCCAGAAATACATGCCGTCTTTGAACGCGCAGTTTATTGAGAATAGTTGGCAGGAAAATTTTAAGGACGCAACTGAAGAAGCCAAGGCCGAAATGAACCTGTCGCGTAAAGATAAATTTGAACCTGCTCCATTAACGTGGCAGGAAGTTTTTGAAGATGAATACCTGCTGTAAACCGATATGACGGAAACGCAAAATACCGTAGAATTTACCCCTGAGCGTCTGAAAATAGCGCAGGAAATGATTGACCGTTACCCGGCTGAACGCCAGAAATCGGCACTGTTGCCGCTCTTGCACCTGGCGCAGGAACAATGGGGCTGGCTGAGTCCGGAAGTGATGGATTACGTCGGCCGGATGCTGTCCATTCAGGCGATTGAAGTGTATGAAGTCGCTACGTTCTACACCATGTTCCACCTGGACCCGGTTGGAAAACACGTCATTGAATACTGCCGGACGGGGCCTTGCTGCCTGATGGGCGGGGAAGAAATCTACGATTATCTGAAACAGAAGCTCGGTATTCAGGCGGGCGAAACCACCGCCGATCAAAAGTTTACCCTGAAAGAAGTCGAATGTCTGGCCGCTTGTGGGATGGGACCGGTTTTTCAAATTCGGGAACAATACTACATGAACCTGACGCGGGATAAAGTCGATGAAATCATTGCCGAATTGAGCCGATAAAATACCAGTACACACATCAACCTTAAATTCAACGAAGAACAATTACGCATGGAAAGCAAGTTGAAAGATAAGCTTCGTCGGTTGTACCGGATGGTTAAGTTCCGGATGAAAAATTCACCGCTTGATTTTGAGGAAGATACACTGCCCTGGATTGATCGATCCGATGCCAACATCGACGCTTTTGTCAAGACTTTTAAAACGCCGAAAGATTTTCCCTACGATTTAGCCAAACTACTGCGCGACTGGCGTGATAACGGCTACGTCATTCTGGAAAAGGCCATACCGCCCCAGTGGCTCGACAATCTGTGGCAGGAAGTGGAAGAGGTGGTTGAAAACAACGAAAAGTATTCCGTCAAATCGTTGGTGTACCAGTTCAACGATGGAAAGGAAACGCCCGTGAAGGAAGTTCCCAAAGAAAAACTGAGAGGCATCGGGTCGCGCTTGCTGGAATACCACAACAGTTCGATTGGGGCCAAGAAAGTGATGACGCACCCCCATCTGGCCACGTTTCTGGAAGCTGTTTTTAACGAAAAAACGACGGTTTTTCAGAGTCTGATTTTTAAATACGGGAGTCAGCAGGGGACGCACCAGGATTATCCCTGGGTGCGCTCGAAGATCGCCAGCCACCTGGCAGCCGCCTGGATTCCGCTCGAAGACGTCAGCCCCGACTCGGGTCCGCTGGTATATTACCCGGGTTCGCACCGCCTGCCCAAATTCGATTTCGGCACCGGAATTCTGTTTAGTGAACAGGACTCCTTCTACACGCCCGACGAATTCACGAACTACCTCAATAAGACGTGTGCGAAAAACGGCATTAAAGGTACCATATTGCTCTTGAAAAAGGGAGACGTCCTGCTCTGGCACGGTGCCCTGGCGCACGGTGGCAGCCGGATTAATAAACCGGAACTGACGCGGAAATCGTTTGTTTGTCACTATTCGACCCTGCGTTCGTATCCGAAACACCGTTTTGAAGAAGGGGAGAAATCCATCGCCCAACTTCACAACGGTATTACAATTTATGCAAACCCAACCAATCTGGCCGAAGAGGATGTGATGACGGCCGGAAAAGAATGGAACTAAGTGTCTGGAGATTCACGGTTATATTTTAACCCGTTATTGAGATAAAGCTATGGGCAAAAAGATTCTGCTCGAACATATTGACGTTCCCGGCATCGAAACCTACGATGTATACCGGAAACAGGGCGGCTATACGGCGGTTGAAAAAGCCATCAAAACCATGAGCCCGGAGGGCGTCGTGGAAGAAGTGAAGAAAGCCGGTATTCGCGGTCGGGGTGGTGCGGGTTTCCCGATGGGGATGAAATGGAGTTTTCTGGCCAAGCCGGAAGGCGTACCCCGCTACCTGGTGTGCAACGCCGATGAATCGGAGCCGGGTACGTTCAAGGACCACTACCTGATGAAGAACATTCCGCACCTGCTCATCGAAGGCATGATCGTTTCCAGTTACGCACTGGGCGCGAACAAGTCGTTCATTTATGTGCGGGGCGAGCTGATGTACGTGATTCGCATTCTTGAAAAAGCGATTGCCGAAGCAAAAGCAGCCGGTTTTCTGGGTAAAAATATTCTGGGTTCGGGCTATGATCTCGAACTGGTCGTTCACCCGGGAGGAGGAGCCTATATTTGTGGCGAAGAAACCGCCCTGCTGGAGTCGCTGGAAGGTAAACGGGGCAACCCGCGCAACAAACCGCCTTTTCCGGCCGTCAAAGGCTTGTATCAGTGTCCGACGGTGGTCAACAACGTCGAATCCATTGCGACAGCAGCCTGGATCATCAACAATGGCGGGGATGCTTACGCAGCCATTGGCATTGGCCGCAGCTCCGGAACCAAACTGATCTCGGCTTCCGGACACATCAAAAAACCGGGGGTTTACGAAATCGAACTGGGCGTTCCGGTCGAAGAGTTTCTCTATTCTGACGAATGGTGTGGCGGCATTCGCGACGGCCATCATCTGAAAGCGCTCGTGGCCGGTGGTTCGTCGGTACCGATCCTGCCCGCTAACCTGATTACGAAACTGGCCAACGGCGAACCACGTCTGATGACCTACGAATCGTTGTCGGACGGCGGTTTTCAGACGGGTACGATGCTGGGTTCGGGCGGTTTCATCGTGTTTGACGAAACGGCCTGTGTCGTTCGCAATACGTGGAATTTTTCCCGGTTCTACCACCACGAGTCCTGCGGGCAATGTAGTCCCTGCCGCGAAGGAACCGGTTGGATGGAAAAAGTGCTGCACCGGATCGAACACGGTCACGGCAGCATGCACGACATCGATTTGCTGGTCGATGTGGCTAAAAAAATTGAAGGAAATACCATTTGTCCGTTGGGCGACGCAGCGGCCTGGCCGGTCGCGAGCGCCATTCGCCATTTCCGCGACGAGTTCGAGTGGCACATCACGCACCCCACTGAAGCCACGCAACCGGGTGCGGTGTTCAAGGGCGAAATGGCGCTGGTGTAATTAATAAGAAGATGGAAGAGTTAGAAGCACTCCGGAAGATGATTGAGGAGCACGACTATTCGAGCGCGCTGGCTCTCATCGACGAAATGGATGAAATAGCTAAGGACGACAAAATAGTTAAAATAGAAAGTTTTCTGGTCGTACTTTTAGTGCATATCATCAAACAGCAAGCTGAAAAAAGAACGACAAGCTCTTGGGAGCGTTCGATTGACCATGCCTTATTTAGTGTTATCAAATCAAATAAACGGCGCAGTGCAGGTGGGTATTATTTGAAACCTGAAGAGTTGCAGGCGGCTATTGATGAAGTATTCTCTTATGCTTTAAAAGAAGCCGCAGGAGAAGCTTTTGGCGGAGCATTTTCTCCTAAACAGCTTCTCGACATGATTAATTCTGAGCAGATCAAGGCTGAAGTCCTGAATAAAATTTTAAATTACGAGTTACCGTAATTCATGGAAGATATAAAACCGCAGTTAGTCAAAGTTACCATCGACGGAATCGAAGTCGAGGTAGAACCGGGAACGACGATTTTGCAGGCGGCCCGGAAAATCGGTGGCAATGTGGCCCCGCCGGCCATGTGTTACTATCAGCCCCTGAAAGGCAGTGGCGGCAAGTGCCGGGCGTGTCTGGTGCGGGTAGCGGCTGGCTCGGCGAAAGATCCGCGTCCGATGCCCAAACTGGTCGCGTCGTGCATCACGCCCGTACAGGACGGCATGATCGTTGAAAACTCGACCAACGAGCAGGTGCTGACCACCCGGAAAGCCATCGTTGAGTTTCTGCTCATCAACCACCCGCTCGATTGCCCGGTTTGTGACCAGGCCGGTGAGTGCGATCTGCAGAACTTCGCTTTCAACCACGGCATGGCAACCACCCGCTACGAGGAAGAACGCCGGACGTTTGAAAAGCAGGACATTGGGCCCTACATCCAGTTGCACATGACGCGTTGCATTTTGTGCTACCGCTGTGTATACACCGCCGACCAGATCACGCAGAAACGCGTGCATGGCGTGTTAGGCCGGGGCGATGCCTCCGAAATCAGTACGTACATCGAGAAAGCGGTCGATAATGATTTCTCGGGAAACGTTATCGATGTTTGCCCGGTGGGCGCGTTGACGGATAAAACCTACCGCTTCAAAAACCGGGTCTGGTTTACCAAACCGGTCGATGCCCACCGCGATTGCCCGACCTGTTCCGGCAAAACCACGGTTTGGTACCGGGGCGATGAGGTGATCCGGGTAACGGCCCGCAAAAACGAGTGGAACGAGGTCACTGAATTCATCTGCAACACCTGCCGTTTCGAGAAAAAGAAAACCAGCGACTGGGTCATCGAAGGGCCGACAAAAATATCGCGCAGTTCGGTCATTTCGGCCAACAAATACCGGGGCGATGTGATCAAGCCGGATTTCCAGCGGAAACTGGCCGCGGCTACGTACACCCACGTCGACGACGAACGGGATACCTCGCAGTTGGGCATTCAGCAATTGCCGCCGGAGCGGTTTGCCCCGGTTTTGCCCCACGCCAACGACCCTGAACCTTGAAAAGGTTAATTGACCATCGTCAATCGTCAATGGCCAATCGTCTCATTTCTTAAACATATGGAACTGACTGAACTCATTATCAAAGGTATTCTCATCGTGGTTCTCTTCGGAGTGACCTTGCTGATTGCCATGTATTCGACCTGGGCAGAACGGAAGGTAGCCGGTTTTATTCAGGATCGTTTTGGACCTCACCGGGCGGGACCGGGTGGTATTTTTCAACCGCTGGCCGATGCCGGGAAAATGTTTTTTAAGGAAGATTTTATTCCGTCACAGGCCAACAAGTGGCTTTTTATTCTGGGTCCCTGTCTGGCTATTCTGACGGCTTTGATGTCGAGTGCGGTTATTCCGTTTGGCGAAAGCATCCGCTATGAAGACTTGCTGATCCCGGTTCAGGGCGTCGAAATCAACATCGGCATTCTGTACGTGTTCGGCGTCGTGTCATTGGGCGTCTACGGGTTGATGGTGGGCGGATGGGCCTCGAATAACAAGTTTTCGTTATTGGGTGCCATTCGGGCGGCTTCGCAGAACATCAGCTACGAAATCGGGTTTGGTCTGTCCATCATTGCCATCCTGATGATGACGGGGTCGCTGTCAATTCGGGCCATTGTGGAACAGCAGCACGGTTTTGCCTGGAACCTCTTTAACCAGCCACTGGGATTCATTATTTTCCTGACCTGTGCGTTTGCTGAGTGTAACCGGACACCCTTCGATTTGCCGGAGTGCGAAACAGAGCTGGTGGGCGGTTATCACACCGAGTACAGTTCCATGAAACTGGGTTTCTACCTGTTCGCCGAATACATCAACATGTTCGTTTCGTCGGCCATTATTGCATCGCTGTATTTTGGCGGCTACAATTATCCCGGTATGGACTGGGTACGCGAAACCCTGACGGGGTCGTTGGGGGCGGCAACCGGCCACAACCTGGCAACGCTTGTCGGAACCATCGTGCTGTTCGGCAAGATTTTCTTCTTCATTTTCTTCTTCATGTGGGTGCGCTGGACGTTGCCGCGTTTCCGCTATGATCAGTTGATGAACCTGGGCTGGAAAACCTTCATTCCGCTCTCTATTCTGAATGTTGTCGTAACCGGTTTCGGCCTGTTATTCGATGTTAAATACGCCAGTTGGGCCATTGTCATCGTGATGGTGATCATGGCGATGGTATCGTCGGCCCGCGCCCCGAAACCCGTCGTTCAACCGCAACGAACCTGATAACGCACTGATAGTTATGCAACTAACCAATCGATCCAAAGAGGTCAGCAACAAGGAAATGACGATGGCGGAGAAGATGTATCTTCCGGCGATCGTTCAGGGACTGGCCATCACGATAAAACACTTCTTTGCCAAGAAAGTGACCATTCCGTATCCGGAAGTGAAACGGTACTTAGGGCCGGTTTTTCGCGGACACCACATTCTGAAACGCGACGAAGAGGGGCGGGAGCGTTGTACGGCCTGTGGGCTGTGCGCCGTGGCCTGTCCGGCCGAAGCCATCTCAATGGTGGCTGCCGAGCGTAAAAAAGGCGAAGAAAACCTGTACCGGGAAGAAAAGTACGCAGCGGTTTATGAGATCAACATGCTGCGTTGCATCTTCTGCGGATTGTGCGAAGAAGCCTGCCCGAAACAGGCGGTTTATCTGCGCCACGACAAACTGGTGCCGATTTTCACCGAACGCGATCAGGTCGTTTATGGCAAAGAAGAACTGGTTGAGAAGATGAGCGACCGGTATATCCGCACCAACCCGGATGCGCAGGCAACTCCCACCGAACCGTCGTTTTCGCGATCCGTCTCGTAAAATTGAAAAAATGAAACCTACTGAAATTTTATTTTACGCCTTAACCGCCATCACCCTCCTGAGCGCATCGTTCGTGGTGACGGCCCGAAACCCCATTCACAGCGTTCTGGCACTGATTCTGACGTTCTTCTGTCTGTCGGGACATTACATCCTGCTGAACGCCCAGTTTCTGGCGGCCGTCAACATCATCGTCTATGCCGGTGCCATCATGGTCTTGTTTCTGTTCGTGATCATGTTTCTGAACATGAAAACGGAGGACGAAGAAGCCAAAACCACCATCACCAAACTGGCGGCCGTGGTCGTCGGTGGCGTATTACTCGTCGTAATGGTGGCGGTGTTTCGGGCGGCTTCGATGGCTACCTACAACCCATCGACCTACAGTGCGAAAGTGGGGCTGGTCGAGAACCTGGGCCTTGTGTTATACCGCGACTATTTGCTGCCGTTCGAACTGGCGTCGGTACTGCTGCTGGTCGCCATGGTGGGGGCCGTAATGCTGGGAAAACGTGAACCGGGCGACCGGCACTTCTAGACCGGGATTCGTGTGAAAAGATTGGACAGGTTGTACTGGAAGCAGTACAACCTGTTTTTTTTGGATCTACCGCACTGTTTTCAGTTTCTCAGGCGGGTCTGATCAACAACCTGAACGATGGCATGTCATGGGGCGTTTTTCCACTGCTTTGTGCGGCTGCCGGGATCATGGTCTGGATAACCATGAAAGAAACCCTGCTACAAAACCCTTCCGCATCTGCGAAATCGGGCAGCGAAACAACGCAGATCCCGCAATAAGACGGCAGGAAACAGATTACCGCGATGAGATGATTTTCCGAATCCCGAGGTAACCGCCCGCCGAGTCGTAGAGCAGTCCGCCGTAATCGTTTGCAAAAGACGCGTTGATCTGAAAGTCGCCCAAACCACCCAGACTGACCGGAGCCATCAGGCTGAACAGCGTTGACCACTGCCGGGGATTGTTGGTATAGGGTTCATTGTAGGTTCCGATGTTGCTGCTATACGACAATTTGCCCAGCCACTCGACCCGGCCAATGGTGCCGGACAGGCCAAAATGTAGCAAGCTCACCCGGTTGTTGCCAATGGCGCCGTTGGGTAGCCCCGCCCGAACATCGCGGCCCGGGGTCATAAACGGTGAGCCAATGGTGCGGTTTCCATACAGCCAGCCATCGACATACTGGGAGTGGTTGAAGTAATTATCGCGTCCCCGTTTGGCGGGATTGTTGATCAGAAACGTGGCACCCCCCTGATGCTTGGTATACAGAAACTCGAACAAGGCTTCATGGATCGAAACAAACGCTTTTTCGGGTCGGGTATTCCTCAGCCGGATTCCATTCAAACCGTCGCGGATGTTGGTCAGATAAAACAGGGAGCCGTCGTCGTAGATGCTCTGGCGGTACATGAAAAGATTCAACGAGCCCAGATCGGCTTCCAGCGCCACATCAACCGTACCCAGGTGATTGCCGACCCGGTTTTCTTCGAAACTGGGTAGGGTCGTATCGATTTTGTTCGGATTGCGGTGGGAGGTAACCACAAACCAGTAGTTTTTCAAACTGCGGGGCAGATACCCGTTGTTCGTAAAATCCGGTGAGATCTGATCCGAATAGCCCGCCCACTGCACCTGGTGGTTGATTCCGGCGTATAGTTTCAGTTTGGAGCCCGGTCTTCCCATGCGCCCATACAGCACCTTCTGATGCAGGTATGTGTTGCGGACAATCCGGTTGTTGTCGAACCAGCCGTGGTTGTAGAAAGCATAAATGGCGAGAAAATTTTTGGTCAGCGGAACGGGAACAAACCCCTGGGTTCCGATCTGAATCACCGGAATGGGCAGCGCATTGCCCGACCAGGCAAACGAGCCGGAGGTCAGCGTCGTATCCATCAGACCGATAACGTTCCGACGGCGACCGGCGTAGAACTCGATGCGCCCGTAACGCGCTTTTACGTAGGCTTCCGGGAGCAGGATTTTTGTGTTACCGGCTACATTGGCAACCAGATCGACGCCATAACCCCAGTCGACTTTTTTCTGGCGAATGATGCCGCTGTCGATGACCGGTTTTCCATAATCAGACGAAATGCCGAGCCGAAAGGTGGCCGCGGGTGTGGTCGTGGGAACGATACCGAATTGGTTGGCCCGCAACCAGAACGGCGTGCGGTCGCCCGAAGAGAGATAAGCGCCTGCCTGCAGATCATACCGCGTGGTCTTCGGGAAGTAAGCCCGCTGACCCCAAACCGGGTATAAGCAGCAGCAGGACAGGAGAAACACCAGCCCGGCTTTTACGTTCATAGATATAATAAGTGACCTCTACACGTTTACTTTCCTCTACCCTGCACCATGACGCGGACGGTTTGGACAATGAGCCACACGTCGGTCGAGAGAGAAACATTTTGCAGATATTCAAGGTCGTACCACAGCCGCTGCACCATCTGCTCAACATTTTCGGCATAGCCGAATTTGATTTGTCCGATGGAGGTAATACCGGGTTTGACCATCAGCAAATACTTGTATTCCGGCGATTTCTCGACGATTTGATTAATGAAATACTGCCGCTCCGGCCGAGGCCCCACCACCGACATATCCCCCTTCAGCACATTGTAAAACTGGGGAAATTCGTCGAGACGCGTTTTTCGCATAAATTGCCCCCAGGGGGTAATGCGGTCGTCGTTGTCGCCCGACGAAAGAGCGGGTCCGCCCCGTTCGGCGTCGGGATACATGCTGCGAAATTTGTAAATCCGGAACGGTTTTCCCCACTTCCCAATCCGCTCCTGCGAATAAAAAGCGGGGCCTTTCGAACTGAGTTTGGTAATGAGTGCAATAATAAGAAAAAATGGCGCACCAGCCGCGAGCACACTCGCCGAGAAAGCGATATCGAAAGCCCGTTTGAATACGTTTACCTGCAAATCGTCCAGATAATGGGTCGACAGGCTAATCACCGGCTGCACGTCGTGGTATTCAACCGTCACGCCTTTCGTGAGAAACCCTTTGAAGTCGACAATCAGCTTCACCTGGTAGCTGGCTTCCTCCGAAAAATTCATGACGTCACGCAACTGTTCTGTCTCGATGTAGGGCAAGCAGCAATAAACGCAGTCGATTTCGTTGCGGGTAATGAATTCTTTCAGATAACTGTAATCTCCCCGCAGGGCGGTGGCATTTTCGGCATTCATTTTATCGAAATACCCGTAAAATTTGAACCCAATTTCCGGATACATCTGGTAGAACGTCTGAATGCTCCGGGAAAGCGGCCCGTAGCCAACCACCACAAACCGCCGGGTGTTGTAGCCCATCGCGCGGTAGACTTTCAGCAGAATAAGCACCACCGAGCGCCAGAGCGAACCGGCACAAAGAAACAGGACATACGTCAGGGCAAGCTGCTCGCGGGAATAATCAAAGCCACCCTTCGTAAACACCCAAAAAACCGACACCAGGGCGATGTGAAGCCCAACCAGCTTGGCAAGACCCACCAGCAGATTCTGGATCGTAAACGTTAACCGGGAAAAGTTATAGGGCTTATTCAGTAGTAAAATCAAAAACCAGGCGGCATTCATAAACCAGAACAGCGTCACGTAGGGAGCATCGAAGAGAGCCGCTGTTGAACCAAATTTAAGCCGGTAAGCAAGGGCAAAACAGATATCCAGAGAGATGATATCCATCGTTGCACTAAAGGGACGCAGTAAAAAAGAAAACCGGTGTTTCATAAGCAATTCGTTTGGAACAGCCGCTGCACATGCAGATTACTATACTGCCAGACCGCTCCCTCGCTTGAATTCGTGACAAATGAAAGACACTTAGTATAAACAGAGCGTATAAACCCTAACTGTTTATTAACTCCAAGTTCATGTTATTTGTACGATTTTCGGCAAAAATTTATTGAAAAATGCGCTATTATTTATCCTAAGGACCCGTTATTTTATTTATTCTTGCGATTATTCTATTTAATAATCAGATCGTTACAGGTTACTGATTCGCCGAAAACCATTCGGTCGTTTTGCGGGCCACATAACGATCAAATTCCTGACGAAAGGTTTCCCGGCTAAACCGTTGCGCGTGCCGGTGAATGGCAACCGGGTCGAACAGGTCGGCGCTTCGTTCAAACCGCTGCACGCATTCGGCGAGTGAATCGACCTGTTGCCGGTCGAAAAACAGGCCGGTTTTCTGATCCACCACCGACTCCAGAACCCCGCCTTTCCCGTAGGCCAGCACCGGCGTTCCGCAGGCCTGCGCTTCTACGGGCGTGATCCCGAAATCTTCTTCGGCAGCAAACAGAAATGCTTTCGCTTTCTGCATATACGAAATCAGCACAGCGTCGGATTGGTAGCCAACCAACTCAATGTTGGGCGTTGCCAGCCGTTTAATTTTTTCAAAGTCCGGGCCATCGCCCACCACCACCAGGCGTTTGTCGGGCATGGTCGCAAATGCTTCTACAATCAAATTTATTTTTTTGTAGGGAACCATCCGCGAAGCCGTCAGGTAGTAGTTTTCTTTCTGCGCACAGAGCGCAAATTTCCTGGTATCGACGGGCGGATAGATCACATCCGCATCGCGACCGTACACTTTCCGGATTCGGCGGGCAATATAGCGGGAGTTGGCGACAAAATAATCAACCCTTTGGGCCGATTGATAATCCCACAGCCGGATGTAGTGCAAAATCAGTTTGGCGACGGCTCCGCTCACCCCGGTTTTAAGGCCGCTTTCGCTTAGGTATTGGTGATACAAATCCCAGGCATACCGCATGGGCGAGTGGCAATAGCAAATGTGGAGCTGGTTGGGGCCGGTCAACACGCCCTTCGCCACGGCATGGCTGCTCGACACCACCACGTCGTAGGCGCTCAGATCGAACTGCTCGACGGCCATCGGCATGAAGGGCAGGTAGGTCCGGTATTTTTTTTTCGCCCACGGCAGTTTCTGGATAAAACTCGTCGTAGCGGTTTTATTCAAAATCAGGGGCCGTTGCGAGTCGGGCAGAAAGTCGACCAGCGTGAACAGATCGCTGTGCGGATAAAGCTGCAGGATTTGTTCGACCACGCTTTCGGAACCGGCAAACGTAACCAGCCATTCATGAACCAGGGCGACTTTTTTGTCAAGCATGATTTTTTTTGTGATAAAAGAAATGAGACAAGAGATGAAAGACTTCTGGAAATGAATCTCTTGTCTTTTCTCTAACCTCTCTTGTCTACTTCCGCAATAATTCCGGCCAGTTTCTCCGCGGATTGTTGCCAACTGAACCGTTCGACCCGCGCGCGCCCTTTCTCCACCAGCGTTTTGCGGAGCGATTCATCACGGTACAGCTTCGTTAGCCCGTCGCGGATGCTGCCAATGTCGTAGGGGTCGACGTAGACGCTGGCGTCGCCACACACTTCGGGCAGGCTCGTGGTGTCGGACACCAGCGTGGGACAGCCACACGACATGGCTTCGAGTGGCGGTATGCCAAAGCCTTCAAAAAAGGACGGGTAGGCAAAAAACAGCGCGTTCTGATACAGATTGACCAGTTGCGCATCGCTGAGGTAACCCGTAAAAATAATGGACGGGTCGTTCTGAATCATTTCTTTCAACCCGTTGTCGGCGAATACCTTGTGGGCCGCTCCGACAATCACCAGCTTCGTGTCCGACAAATTCGCTTCCTGAAACGCCTGAATCAGCCCTTTGAAGTTCTTGCGCGGATCGAGCGACGAAACCGCCAGAATGTATTTTCCGTAGGGATTTTCGCCTTTCACCGCAGGCGGATAGAGGAAAATATCCGAAATGCTGGGGTAAATAATGTCCAGCGACGAACGCGGAACCTGATAAAATTGATTCAGATCATTCAGAGAATATTCGCTGATCGTCAAAACTTTGTGGGCCGACTTGACAATGCGGGGAACGGTAAAATTATAGAGTAGCGAGAATTTTTTCGAAAACCATTCCGGGTGACGGTGAAAGGATAAATCCAGAACCGTGACAATCTTGTTGTCGTAAACGATGGGGGCAGTATTGCAGAGGTTCAGCAAGAGCGGACTACCCTGACTCTTGAGGTAGAGCGGCATTTCGATCTGCTCCCAGAGATACCCTTTGCTGCGGCCATACACCGTAGCGCCTAAATCCTTTGCAATGTCTTCCTGAAGTATGTTATAAGGCGTTAAAAACGTAATGTCCGGCAGCAAGTTTTTCAACCGCATTCCGAGTTCAATGCCAACCCGCTGCGTTCCCGTAACGGGTTGCGTGAGAAACCGGGCGTTGACAACAACTGATTTATGGTTCATAGAAGGCGTAAATGATCGGTCGTAAAATTAGATTGGGCTTTCCATACTACTAGTACTAACCACAGAGTTTCTCTTTTTAGTATCGAAATTTCGTTTCAGCATGTATAAACACAACGCAATCACCAGCGGCAAGGCGTTGGACGGAGAGGTAATGCGGTGTTCGGTAAAGCTCATGACCGACAGGTTGAAATACGAAACCAGCAGAAATTTCTGCACGATGCTGTCTGCCCCTTTTTTCAGATACCGATACAGCGCGTGCCAGAACAGCAGGAAGATCGCCAGCCCGACCAGGCCCTGTTCCCCCAGAATGTGCAGATATGAGTGGTGAGCATGCGCATCGTTGAAGACCTTTTTAGGTTGGTCGTTGAGACTGACCACATACGGAAGACCCTTGTAACGCAACGGAACGTCGTTGACCGAGCCAAAACCGGTTCCGATCAGGGGCGAATGCAGAAAACAGTCGACGGCGCGGGGCCAGGTTTCGACGGCGCGGATGGCGATGTTGGCCGATTTGGTGCTGACTTCGCCAAACAGGGGCGAAATGTAGGTGCTGGCCCCCGCTTCGCTCAGGTCGGCGTCGCGGACATACATCGTATAAAGCGGGTAAGTATACGTCAAAACCGCACACTGGACGGCGACAATGGCGAAAAGCGCCAGCCGAATCAGGTAGGCCCGGTTGGTGCGGTCGAAGAAGTAAAAGGCAAAACCGGCAATCAAACCCAGCAGCGAACCGCGGGAGGTCGTGGCGATCAGAAAGACGAAATTGATGAAGATCATCAGCAGCCATTTCCGCTTGCGTTCCTGCAAAAACAGGACGATGTTGAGCGACAGTACGATGCTGATGAAACCGCCTGCGCCGTTGGTGCTTTTGAAAAAACCGTGGAAGTACGTTTCCGGATTGCCCCAGTCGGTAATGGCCGCAAAATTGGTCAGCACCAGATTCAGGCCGAATGCAACGCCATTGACCAGGGTAGCAAAGACCAGAAACCGTTTAAAAAGGGAATCGACGGCGACATTGTACGAAAAAAAGGCGATCAGCAGCAGCGGCAGATACGATATGATGAAGTTGCCATCGTACCGGTAAAAACCGAAAGCGAGCAGAGACGGCGGATAGTAGATCAAAATACCCGCCAGCGAAAACAGAAAGTAGATGTACAGGTAATAAATGAACCGGGGAATCACGAAAACCGAATGCCTGAAAAACAGATAGGGCAAAACCGCCAGCGCCAGAATCGACGGCAACGGGCTGATGAAGATCAGGTTGGTGACGGTTCCGAACAGGCCGATCAGCAGGGCGATATAGAATAACGTCCTGATTTTCATGGGGTTCGGCTGGTGAGCCGTTTGGTGAATACTTTCAGTTTGTCTTTGTAGAGCCAGGTCAGGTATTGACGGCGGCTCAGCAGGCCTTTTTTGTGCCAGAGGTGCAGGTTTTCCCAAACGGCTTCGGCCCGGTGCGACGCCCCGCCCTGCCGGAAGTTACTGAGAACAGCGTTGAGGGGAATAAACGGGCGCTGGTTCGCGGCCAAACGCAGCATCAGTTCATAATCGCTCACATAGCGGTATTGTTCGCTGAACAGCCCGTCGGTTTGGTAAAAGGCCGCCGGTACAAAGCAGGTGGGGTGTTCGATGTTGCCTTTGGGAAGCTGGCTGGCGTGCGTCTGGATCAGAAAGGCTTCCTGCTCGTCGAGGAACGTCCGCTGAATGCCGTGGTAAACGGCGGGGCCGAACTGTTGGTAAGCCTGCACGACCCGTTCGACAGCGTCGGTTTCGTACCAGTCATCGCTGTTGATGATGCCGATCAGTTCGCCGGTGGCCCGCCGGATGCCCTTGTTCATGGCGTTGTAAATACCGCTGTCAGGTTCAGACACAAACTTGATTCGGTCCGGAAAATGCCGGGCATATTGCTCGATGATCGCCACCGTCCGGTCGGTCGATTTTCCGTCGATCAAAATGTATTCAATGGGCGCATAGGTTTGATTGACAACCGATTGAATGGTTTGTTCGATGTGTTTTTGGCTATTGTAACAAACCGTAATGACGGAAACCAATGGCGGCATAGACAGCTCCGGTGAAGGACGTGAAAGAAACACTCCAGAAAAGCGATTTAAAACGGTTCTACCGACTGGGTTCGGGTGTTGAAAACCGGCAACCCGCGAATCACGGCGATGCGATCATCACCCGTCGCATAGGTCAGATTACCGTCCGGGTCACGCCCTTCGCGAAACTTGGAATACACATAACCCTCAGCGGCTGTGAGCGGTTTTAAAGATCCCAGTTGAGTATTTTTTACAAAATAAGCATTCACCCCGGTGCTGTTACACCCCACAAACGAATAGCCCTTCTCGGTGGCCAGATCGCAAAGGGCCGCCAGCGATGCGCCGAAATACAGGTAGCTATAATGAGCCTTACTGCGTACAAAATCCGGCTGGTAAGGAACCGTAATGGGCCTTTCGGGACCGAAAAGGCTATTGTATTCCACCACGACAATGTCCGCATCCACCGCATCGATGGCTTTCCAGACCCAGTAGTCATTGCCGTCGATGTCGATGCTGAGCAAGCCCAAAGGTCCTTTAAACCCCGCGTCGGTTAGCAATGAATTGATATTTTCGGCGGTGATAAAAGCCTGGTTGGCAATGAGATGGTGTTGCCAGAAAAAGGGGTCTGACCGAATGTAGGCAATATTTTGGTCGCTGCCGTCCAATACCAGCCCGCTCCAGTTGTTATTGATCAACAAAAAGCGGGTGTTCGATTCCACGTAGGTCTCCACGCCGAATTCCACGAAGCTGTGGGAACGGATGGTAGCCGCTTTGATCAGGTACTGGATGATGCCATCGTCTCCGTATTGGGAGAATACTTTAAATTCAGCATCCTGAATGGAATTGATTTCCCGGGCCTGCATCGAAAGGAGTTTTCCCATCAGGACGCGGTTTTCGTATACTTCGTGCCGCGTTTCCCGAAGCATCGCCGAAAAAAACTGAAATTTCTTTAGTATTTTCCCAAGGATCATAACAGAGCGTAAGATAGAAGCCGCTAAAAAAGGGAAGGCTCCGCGAACGGTGCCCTTCTTTTCCGGTGTGTAGTTCATTCCGTCGAAGCCGCAAAGATAGGGAATTGCGGTTTGACTACCGGGCGGATCGGTCCGGACTCCTCTTGAAAGGGAAAAATATTATTGTAGAGACTGGTATAAATCAAGTGTTTCCCGAACGGTTCTATCCCACGAGAACTGTTGCAACTGGAGACGTCCCTGCCGGGCGAGTTGAAGCCTTAAAGCCGGATTATTCAGGAAAAGTTCGATGGCGTGGTGGAGGGAATCCCGGTTCTCGGGGTCGAAGTACAGCGCGGCTTCACCCGCCACTTCGGGTAGTGAACTGCGGTTGCTGAGCAGGCAGGGACATCCACAGGCAAACGCTTCCAGCACCGGAATGCCGAATCCTTCGTAGAGTGAAGGAAACACAAAACCCAGGGCCTGGCGGTATAACCGGCGCAGCGAAGCATCATCAATGGGTTGTTGTTCAACGAGATCATGGATGTTCAATTGTTGGATGACGGTTTCTTCTTCGGGAGAAAAAGGGCCGCCACCAGCACAAATGACCCGAATTTGATGGGAAAGCAGCAGGGGCGCAACGGCCTGAATAAAGGGCAGGAAATTCTTATACATACCCCGGTTTCCAACAAAGAGCAGATACGGCACTTTGGACGCGGGTTCTGACTGGGTTTCATCCAGAGAAACCGACGAACCGTGGTGAATGACCCGAACGCGTTCGGGTGGAATGTCATAATATGCCAGCAAGTCGCGTTTGGTATTTTCTGAAATGGCAATAATTGCCGTCGCGTGGTAAATAATTTCCTTCTTCCAAGCCATAACCTGATGATCAGCGGCCAATTCAGGAAAAACTGTGTGATATTTTTCGTGAATAAGGTCATGGACAGTGATGACAACCGGCCGCTTGCGGATGAATTTTAAGAAGTAAGGTTCGTAATAGGTGGCATGAAAAATGTCGTACGACCGGGTTCTCATTTCTACCTGATTGAAGGCTTTGTTAATGTGGTAGAGGTAAGGCTGGGTTCTGGCAAAAGGCTGGCCAGGGAAAAAAGGCAGCGTGGGGAGACTTTTTTCTTTCAAATAAACATTGTTGGAAACCAATAGTGACAAATGAGCCTGATGTTTGTTTCGGAATTGGTTGATGCCGGCAATCAATTCGCAGAAATACCGGGAAATTCCGCCGTAATTTTGCTGGGAAAAGGTTTGATGATCAAAGAAAATCTTCATGCAGGGATGCTTTCAGGGAAGCAGGTGCTTTTTGAAAGTGGTTTTCATGTTCGTTAACCCAGTTCGCTTTTTAATATCCTCCACGCGCTGTTTAATGCGGGTTAGTTTCCGAAAATAGTGATGCAGCGAGTATTCGGTGGCCTGACGATTCTCGATGATAAACCGGGGATGAATGATTTCGTTTAGCGGGTAGACCGGTTTATTCGCAAACGTCTCATTGTTGTCTTTGGTATGCGTGGCCTCACCGCCAAAACCGATGTTGGAAATAAGATTCTGATTGGGGTTGACACACATTCCATTATTAGTCCAGATGGCATAACACCACTGGAAATCCCAGGTGTTGATCAGCCCATTGTAGGTACCATCAAAGGAATCGTTCCAAAATTCCTGAACCTGGGGATCGGTGAAGATATCCGAAATCAGCTTCTGGTTTCTAAATTCCGGATAAGTCGACATTGTCACGTCATACTTTTCCCAGGCCCGGCGCCAGCTTGCCCACCCCCAGACGTGGCAAATTTTGGAATAAAAATAGGAACCGTCGCCATATTGCCGCCCATTTTGCAAATTAATACCCCCAATGTGCATAATAGCGGTATTATTCAGGTGGTACCAGAGATTTTCGCGGCAAAAGGTAAAAAAGGTTGGGTCGGGCAAACAATCATCCTCCAGAATAATGCCCATTTCTACCTGCCGGAAAAACCAGGTGATGGCCGTACTGACGGCATGTTTGCAGCCCAGATTCTGCTCCTGAATCAATTGCTGAACCTGACAGGGCCAGTCGATTTCGTCCAGCAGGGCCTGGCATTGGGCCACTTGTTCCGCATCGGTGGGGTGGTTGGGGCGGGGGCCATCGATCGATACAAACAATTCCCGGGGTTGGACCTGACGAATGCGTTCAAAAACCCGTCGGGCATGATAAGGCCGGTTAAACAAAATAAAGAGAACTGGAATATCAAATTGAAGGGGCGCGTCGAACAGAGAGGCCTGAAGCGTTGTCACTGTATTTTGTTTATTTTGACGATATAAGGTACAAAATAAACGATAAACTGATCAAAAAGGTTATTGAGCGGCAATTTCTGAACAAGCCGTAAATTTCCCAAACCATGATCCGCATTGACCCGGCTCAAAAGTGTAGAATTTCGCGTAAGACAGCAACGGTATTCGGGGCTACAGTTTCAGGCCAAGCCGTCTTTTCAAGCCTTCGGTTTTCAGGCTTACCCAGGTTGGTTTCTTAAAATATTGGTTATTGGAATATTCCGTTGCCGGAAGGTTTTCAATCAGGAAACTGGGATGTCGGATCTCGTTCAGCGGTTCCAGAGGCACGTTTGCCAGTGAGCCACCGTCGTCCAGCGTATGGGTGGCGGCAGTGCCAAACCCGATGTTGGAAACCAGATTCTGGTTGGGCGAAATGCAGAGGCCATTGTTGATCCAGATGGAATAACACCAGGGATAGGCCCAACTGTTGACCTGGCCCGCATATACGCCGTCGAACGCTTCCGTCCAGTACTCCTGAACTTTGGGATCGGAAAAAAGGTCGGCGATGCGGTTTTGCTTTCTAAATCCCGGATAGGTCGACATGCTTCCGTCGTATTTTTCCCAGGCCCTTCGCCAACTCGCCCACCCCCAGACATGGCAAATTTTGGAATAAAAATAGGAGCCATCCCCGTGCCATTGGCCATTCTGGAGGTTGGTTCCCCCAATGTGCAGGATCGAGGCATTGTTGCGGTGGTAATGCAGGTTTTCGCGGCAAAAGGTAAAAAAACTGGGGTCGGGCAGGCAGTCATCTTCCAGGATGATTCCCATTTCAACCTGCTGAAAAAACCAGCTAATCGCGGTGCTAACGGCTTTTTTGCAACCTAAATTCTGATCCTGGATGAGCCGGTGTACTGAGCAGGGCCAGTCAATGTTGTTAACCAAATCCAGGCATTCGGCAACCCGCTCCGCATCGGTGGGGTGGTTGGGGCGGGGGCCGTCGATGGAAATAAACAATTCCCGGGGTTGAACCTGACGAATGCGTTCGAGTACCTGACGGGCCAGGTCAGGTCGATTGAACAGGAGGAACAGGATGGGAACGTCTAACGGCATCTTTTCACTACGTTTAGGGTGGTTACTGGAGGGGTGCGATGCTTCTCCCCGTTAAAAACAACGCCAAGGGTAAAGAATTCGGTATGGAATTGGGGCATTTTTGGCGAAATGAAGTTCAGGGCCATCCATCGAATTCATACTTCAGAAGACAACATCTGGCGTAAAAGCGTTGTCAGGGCTGACTTCAAAACCGCTTTTTGCGTACCGCAGGGGCCTGGAAAAACGGGTAGGATTACCGGGAGCGCCGTAAAAGATCCTTCAGGAAAGTCAGCTTTATCACGTCAATGAGTGCCGCAGACTGAGCGAAAAAAACCGGGCGGGCTTCCTCGATGAAGTAGTTCATGAAGTAGGCCGACATCATCTGGGCGAGCAGGGTGGCAATGGAGGTGCCGATGGCACCATAGTGAGGAATCAGAATCAGATTTAACAGAATATTTACCGTCGCTCCGGCGATGGTTTTCAACAGCAGCAGGCGCTGCCGATCGTGCAGAATGAACCAATAGCTGCTGCCAACGCCAATAAAAACAAATACGGCCGACCAAATGTGAATAACCAGAATGTTGTCTACGCCGGTATACTGCTGCCCATAGAGCAGATTAACGAGAAAAGAAGACGAAAAGGTAATGAAAACCGCGATCAGGATGCTGATGGCAGCCAACAGGCTCAGCAGTTTTCGAAAAGCCCGCTGAAAGGCTTCCTCATTCTGGGTTTTCAGGGCAACAATGGTTGGGTAAAACGAGGAGGTGATGGCCGTAGCGATAAAATACCATACTTCCGACAAACGCAGGGCGGCACTAAACTTGCCTAACTCCAGGTCTGTAGCCAGTTCTTTCAGCATAAACTGGTCGGAGCGCATGTATATAAAAATGAAAAACTCCGAGATCATGAGCGGCCAGGACAACCGGAGCAAGCGGATCGCCAGTGCCCGGTTGAACCGCCATTGCAAAATGTGCTGCCCTTCTTCCCGGTTATAAATGAAAATCAGAATCAGGGCCGAGAGGGTGGCTTCCACGAAAACAACCGAGGAGAACGCTAGTAAACTGAAGTTATTGGCCAGAAAATAAACCCGCAGCAGCGTCGATAGGGCAAAGGCAACGGATTTGGCAACGACCGACAGCCGGGATTTGACGCGCGACTGGAAATGCAGATCGATGACGTCCACGCTCTGGCAGATCAGCACCGAACTGGTGAACAGAACCATGGCCTGCAAAACCGGCTGATCGCTGTAGAGAAGCCGAATGGTAACTGCAATTACAAACAGGGAAACCGCCCCGGCAATGAGCCGGAGAATGAAAGCCGTGCCGAGCAGTTGATTTTCGGCGTACTCACCTTTCCGGACAATTTCCGTAATCAGGATGTTTGCCAAACCCAGCCCCGCCAGCGACATCAGCACCGTTGGAAAAACATTGGCAAAGTTGAGCAGACCAAACTGGGAAGGCCCCAGATACCGCGCCGACCAAACGCCAACCAGCAAAGCGGTAGCCATCCGAAAAATGCGGTCGAAGAAAACCCAGCCGGCATTGGCAAACGCTTTGCGGGCGGTTGCACTCAGCTTTTGGGGGCTTAGTTCAATCATACCGGTTCGACAATCAGGAGACGGTCGGATGAAGGACTCCGGTGAGCTGGGCTTCGACCATCAACCGGGCCACGTCCTCCATCTTGTGTTGGGCCTTCCAGCCAAAATGCCAGAAGGCTTTGGCGGGGTTCGCATTGCCTTCGGCCAGATCAGTAGGGCGGAAAAACGAGGAGTCGATCTGAACATGCTCTTCCCAATCCAGATTCACCTGTTCGAAAACGATTCGGATGAAATCTTTCAGTTTCCGGGTGTGTCCGGTCGCAATCACGTAGTCGTCGGGCTGGGGTTGTTGCAGCATCATCCACATGGCTTCCACATAATCGGGCGCCCAGCCCCAGTCGCGGGCAATGTCGATGTTTCCCAGCGTCAGTTTCTCGTTGCTGCCCTGCGCAATCCGGCAGGCGGCTGCCACGATTTTCCGGGTGACAAACCGCTCGGGGCGCAGGGGCGACTCGTGGTTGAACAGAATCCCGGTGCTGGCATACAACTGGTAGGCTTCGCGGTAATTAGCCACCTGCCAGAAAGCCGCGGCTTTGGCCACGCCGTAGGGGCTGCGCGGGCGGAAAGGCGTCTCTTCGTCGGCGGCCAGGCGGCCCGTATCGCCGAACGACTCGCTTGATCCGGCGTTGTATAACCGGATCGGAAGTTCACTAAACCGGATGGCTTCCAGCAAATTCAGCGTTCCGATGCTGATGCTTTCCAGCGTTTCGACGGGTTGTTCGAACGACAATCCCACCGAACTTTGCCCCGCCAGATTATAGACTTCGTCGGGCCGGACTTTCAGTAACGTCTGCAAAACACTGCGGAAGTCGTTGATGTTGACCGACACCACCGACACCTGCGACCGGATGTTGAGTCGGGTCAGGTTGTTGAACGACGACATCTGGGCATCGCGCGAACCGCCGTAAACTTCGTATCCTTTGGTCAGCAGCAGATGCGCCAGATAGGCTCCATCCTGTCCTGAAACCCCACAAATCAATGCTTTTTTCATACGAATATTCAGTTTACGGTTTACGGTTTTCAGTTTACGGTTGCTGACGCATACGAGCTACAGGACGCGTCAGTAAACTGAAAACTGAAAACCGGTTATTCCAGGCGATTCATATTCCCCAAAACGGTTTTTCCCAACGTCCAGCCCAGGCCGACAACCGCACCGGCCACTAAACCGGCCACCACAATCAGCGTGCGTCGGGGGCCGTTGGGCCGTAGTGGTATGCGCGGAGGTTCCAGCATTTTGAAAACCGGCGTTTCTTCCTGCACCCGAATTTTGGCCTGTTCCAACTGCCGGGACAGATCGTTGTACACGGTTTGCGCCAGCAGAAATTCGGCTTGCAGCCGTTGCTCGCTGATCCGGGCCAAACCGCTGTAAAGGCTCCGGTTCCGGTCGCGGTAGCTTTCCAGGTCATACTCCGCCGTCTGGTACCGGCGCCGGGATTGCTCGACCTGCTGGGTCAGAAACCGCTCCTGATTCTTGACTTTCTGCGTCCGGTAGCTGGTGATGTAGTTGGTCAGGTATTCAAGTGAAAACCGGGCGACAGTGGCCGCTACCACCGGGTCGGGCATGATTACTTCAATGGTTACAACGCCGGTCCGCCGTTCGTAGGTGGTCGTAATGCGGCTGGTTAACAGAGCCGCCAGACCTTCCTGTTCGGGCGTAACCTGCAAGGCTTTGCTGTAGTTTTTAGGATCGGGCAACACCACCGGAACCGGTTTTGAGTCGTCGGCGGTGGTTTGTTCCGTGTTTCCGGTTAGTCGTTGGAAAGCCGTTTCCTCCCTCTGCCGTTTCAGGTAAGCCTGCAGCGGCAGCACGGTTTTGTAGGTTTTGGAATAAACCGGTTGCTTCAGAATCTGCAGGGCAAACGGAATGCTTTGGAGAACCTCCGGGTAGAGATCGGGCCGGATGCCATCACCGGCGGCATTGTCCATGCTGATGCCAGCCAGCCCGGCCAGCGATCCAAGATTGCCCATGCCGCCGGGGCTGCCTGCCGACACTTCAGGCATGACGGTAACCTCAGCCTTGTAGTCGTCTGGTTTGGAAAAACCGTAGTACAGCCCTGCCAGCGCGCCCAGCACGGCAAAAGCCAGCACGGCCAGACGGCTGCGCTGTAGAAATTTCCAGAGGTCACCGGGGCGGATCCGGATGAGATCATCATCGTCCATTTCTGACCCTGCTGATGGTTTGTGCGTTGTTACTGACATGAAGCACGTACTAAATGGGGCGCTTTACTTAAAACAAGCGAGCCAGATTGATAATAACGGTGGTCAGAGTCACGGTCATTGTGCCAATGACCGAAATAAGTCCAATTCGTTCCCCCGCCGTCAGCCGTCGGTCGTCGGTCAATGGCCCAAATGGCACGATAACGCGTGAGCCGGGTTCGATTTTGGGGTATTTCCTGAAAAACAAAAACCGCTTGGTTCGGTCTTTCAGTCCGTTGGCGTAGATCACATACGCTCTTTTCTGCCGGGCATTGTCGGTATAGCCCCCGGCCTGCGTCACATAATCCTTAAAATGAAAGCCTTCCGTAAAACTAACGGTCGACGGATTCAGAACGGCACCCTGAATGCTGACGGTTTCGGGGCGTTTCGGAATGATCAGCGAATCACCGACTTCCAGCAACAGGTTTCCCGATACGCCCGGATCTTCCAGAATGGCTCCCAGATCGGTCGCAATGGGAATGCCGCGCCGGGAAAACCGGGCTCCCGGCAGAAAAGCCCCCGATTTCAGGCCACCCACGCGCCGAAGCACATCGGAAATCCGTTCGGAGCGCGACTCGATGGCGTAGTTGCCGGGGTGCATCACTTCGCCCAATACCGCCACATTCTGCTGAAGTTCGTAGCGGGGCGACGTTCGGACATACACCACATCGAACGGCTTGAGCGGAAACCGCGCATCGGCGGGTTGAAGATTCAGGGAGCGATCGATCGAAAACTGAAAAACCTGAACGGTTTCGCCACCGGTCATTTGGGTGCTATCTTCCCGAATCCGCCGGGCCACTTCAATCCGGGTGGGTGTGGCACCTTCCTGAAAACCGCCCGACAGCGCAATCAAATCAGTAACGGTCAGATTGGTTACGTACGGAATGGTGTCCGGCCGGTTCACGGCTCCCTCGATGCTGACGTAATACGGCTCGCGCAAATCGCGGACCGAATAAATATGCACACTGTCCTGCCGCGCCAGCGGAATGTCTTCCGTTTCGTTCCGCATCAGCCGCCCCACATCGAACGGAATGGCTTCCAGATCGGTGTTTTCGCGTTCACGGTACAAAACCGCCCGGTTCAGAAAAGCGTCTTTCCGCAGTCCTTCGGCCCGGTTGATGAGCGAACGAACGGACGTGATTTCGTCCCCCAGCGCATAATCGCCGGGCCGCATCACGGCACCGGATATCTGAATCCGGTTTTCATACCGGTTCAGGATTTCACCAGTCGTGTATCTGTCGCCAGACTGCGGAATGAAGGTCGCAATCTGCTCCTGCGTGATGGTTGAAATTCGCAACTCGCGGGGCGTGTTACGGCGCAGGGTGATCGAAAACGTGTAGGCCCGGTCCGTAAAACCGCCCGCAAAACTCAGAACATTCTTGAGCGTTTCGCCGGGTTTCACTTCATAAATGGCTGGCCGTTTGACCTGCCCGACCATTTCAACGCGAACCCCGTAATCGTTGACCCGAATCACATCCTGATCCAGCAGCCGGATGTCGTCTTTTTTGTCGGCCCGCAAAAGGTAGTCGTACAGGTCGATGGTGCGAATGACGCGGTTGTTGCGGATTACCTGAATATCGCGGAAAGAGCCGGTTTCGGGGTTTGGGCCGCCCGCCAGATACAAGGCGTTGAAAGCCGTCGACAGCGACGAAAGCGTGTAGGTGCCGGGCATCACGACTTCGCCCACCATCGTGACGCGGATGCTGCGGATGTTGCCCAGGGTCACGGAGGCATAGGTGCCGCTGTTGGGGCGGTTCAGACCCTGAAAAGCCTGCCGTAGCCGTCCGACAATCCGCTGTTCGGCCTGTTCGATGGTCAGACCACTTACAAAAATGGGTGCCAGGTTCAGCATCCGGACCGAGCCTTCGGGGCTGACACGCAGCCGGAAACTTTCGGTGGAATTTCCGTAAATTTCCACCACCAGTTCATCGTCTGGTCCCACCACGTAATTCCGGGGCGTGGCAATGCGGAGATTCGGCTCAAAGGTGAGGGATGTTCCCTGAAACAAAGCTGCGCCAAAAATATAGGGTCGCCGGATGGTATCACGTCGCAGCATATTCAGGCTGTCGCCCGGCGCATACGACCTTTGCGACAGTGTTCCCTGCTGGCTTCGGTTGATGAGGGTATCGCCGGAAATCTGCCCGGTGCGGTTCGATTGCTGGCGAATTTTTGCCATGCGCTGCCGCATTTTGGCAATATCGGTCAGCGTATATCCCTGAGACATAGCCGCCTGCTCGATTTGCATTTCGGTGAGCCCGCTGCTTTGCGCCCGCTGATAAAATTCAATAATCTGTTCGTCGTTCAACTGATCGGCCCGCGAAGGTTGCTGGGCAAAACCGGCGGTGACAGCTACCAGCAGGAAGAATAAAGACAGCACGGGCAGTTGTCGAAACAACAAAAACGGGGAGTCACAAAGTGTAAACCAGTATGATTGTGTTCTGCTACGGTTCATGCAGTGAGAAAAATCTGACCCACAAAGTTACGAATTGATTGATTCTCTGCCGCTTTTTATAGTCAATGGTCCAAAAGTGGCTTTTTATTTGAAAAAACCGCTATTTAGCCGAACTGTTTTCCGAAATAATAACCGAACAAATAGAATATATCCAAGATGGCTTTGATAAAATCCGTTCGCGGGATTCATCCGAAAATGGGTGACGAATGCTGGTTTGCCGATAACGCAACGATCGTTGGGGAAGTCGTGATGGGGCGAAATTGCACCGTCTGGTTCAACGCCGTGGTGCGGGGCGATGTGAACTCGATTACGATGGGGGATTATTGCAACGTTCAGGATGGAGCCGTTATCCACTGCACCTACCAGAAATTCAGGACGACCATCGGCAGTTATGTCTCGATTGCCCACAACGCCATTGTCCACGGCTGCACCATCGAAGACCAGGTTTTGATCGGCATGGGTGCCATTGTGATGGATGGGGCCGTGATTGGAACCGGTTCCATCGTTGCTGCCGGGGCCATTGTGACCCAAAACACCGTCGTGCCGCCGGGAACCATTTATGCCGGTAATCCCGCCCGGTTTTTGAAAGCCGTAACGCCCGAACTGGGCGAGGTTTTTATGCGGACGGCCAACAATTATGTCATGTATGCCAAGTGGTATGAGTAATGAAATTGCCCCTAAATCCCCTGAAGGGGACTTGGACGCGAAATTCCACCAGATGCTAAAATTCCACTTCAGGGGATTTAGGGGTAACCAATAAAAGTCCTTTTAAACAAGTATTGCATCGCATTTATTGCGGTCGTATATTTGTTTGAAATTAGTCTAAATAATTTTAGGATTATTTTTTTGTTGGTCAGCGGCCGGTTTCCACGCGCTCTGCGTGGTGATGTAGAAGCCGTCACGGCCTTATTCTTATGGCGAACCTAACTCCATTGATTACGACAGCCCGAACGAAACTGGAAGAATATTTACTCATGAAAGGGCTGCGCCGGTCGTCGGAACGGTTTGCCATTCTGGAAGAGGTGTATTCGCGCAATGACCATTTCGACGCCGAAGAATTGTATCAGGCCATGAAGGACCGGTCGTTTGCCGTTAGCCGGGCCACGGTATACAACACCCTGGATGTGCTGGTCGATTGCGGTCTGGTGAGCCGACACCAGTTTGGTGATGAGGATAATACGAAAAGCCGGTTTGAAAAATCACTCGGTCGGCAGCAACATGCGCATTTGATTTGTGTCAACTGCCACCGCGTTATGGAGTTTTGTGATCCGCGTTTGCAACTGATCAAAACCACGGTTGGCAATATGCTGCAATTCCACGTCGAATCGCATTCACTGGTTTTTTACGGCGAATGTGCGGACGAAGTTTGCGTGGCCCGGACGAAAGCCGCTGCGGCCAATGCCAGCGTACACTAGCAGAAACGCATTGTTGGATTATTCGCTGACGGTTTCTTTTTCCTGTTTCATTTCTTTCCGGGCGTTGATGTAGCCCCGAATGACCGTGAAAGTAGTAACGGCCAGGAAGAAGATGATGATGTAGTGGACGTAATCGACGATCCAGGGGAATTTTTCGCCAAAATAATAACCGCCCCCCACCAGCGAGACCACCCAGATGGCTCCACCCAGAACGTTGTAGAGCATAAAATACCGCATGTCCATTCGGATTAAACCCGAAAGAATGGGCGCAAACGTGCGGACAATGGGCAGAAACCGGGCTACGATCAGCGTTCGGCTGCCGTATTTCAGGAAATATTCGCGGGTGGTTTCGATGTATTTTTTCTTGAAAAACAGTGAATCCGGGCGGTTTTGCAGCCGTTCACCGAAATACCGCCCCGTCAGATACCCCACCAGCGACCCCACCACCGCGGCCCCGAAAATGCAGAGCAGCAACAGCCACAGGGGAACAGCCAGAATTTTGGTGCCGGCAAAAACGCCCGACAGAAACAGCAGGTAATCGCCCGGCAGGAAAAAGCCGAAAAAAACACCGTTTTCGATGAAAATAATGAGGGTAATCAATACCAGCCCGCCCGTCCGAATGATTTCCTCGGAATTGAGTAAGTATTGGAAAAATTCGGCGATCTGGTTCATCTTTGCAATGAGTGAATGAGTGAATGAGCGAATGAGTGAATAAATCGAAGATCACGCTTTGAACCAATGGCACTGCGTCAGCTATTCACTAAATCACTCATTCGCTCATTCACAATTAAATATAGTCCGCCAGTTCAAGCCAGCGGTCGGATTTTAGGGAAATTTCCTGTTCGATTTGCTCAATTTGCCGGGCCCAGGATGTCAGTTCTTCGTGACTTTCGGAACCGGTATTCAGTTGATCCAATAAACCGCTTTTTCGTTGTTCCAGTTCCTCAATTTCTTTTTCTAACGTTTCATATTCCCGCTGCTCTTTGAAAGACAGTTTGCGCTTGCTTTCCGTCACCGGAGCAACGGGTTTACTTTCTGGAAATGAGACGGTTGGCGTTGCCTTTGGTTTGTCGGCGGTTTTGCGATCGGCGGGTTGACTGGCTTTCCGCTCCCGGTAATCGGTGTAATTGCCCGGAAAGTCGCTGATTTTACCGTTGCCTTCAAAAATAAAGGCGTGATCGATCAGCCGATCCATAAAATAACGGTCGTGGGATACGAGCAGTATGCAACCGGGAAAATTCAGCAGAAATTCTTCCAGTACGTTGAGCGTCGTAATGTCCAGGTCGTTGGTCGGTTCATCCAGAATCAGGAAGTTGGGATTTTGCACCAGCACCAGCAACAACTGCAACCGCCGTTTTTCACCACCCGACAGTTTGTGGACGTAATCGTACTGCTTGTTGCGGTCGAACAGGAAATGCTGCAAAAACTGCGATGCCGTCACGGTTTCGCCCGTTCCGAGTTTCATCACTTCAGCCACATCCTGCACCACGTCGATCACCCGCTGGTTGTCGGGCAGCACCAGATCCGATTGGGTGTAATAGCCAATTTTGACGGTTCCGCCGGTGCTGATGATGCCGGAGTCGGGGCGCAGTTCGCCCGTAATCATGTTGAGCAGGGTGGTTTTGCCCATCCCGTTTTTCCCGATGATGCCGATGCGGTCGTTCCGGCGGAAGGTATACGTAAAATGGTCGAGCAGCACCTTTTCGCCAAAGCGTTTGCTGACATTTTCCATTTCGATGATTTTGCTGCCCAGCCGCGTCGTCCGGATGTTCAATTCCAGTTGGTCGTTGCCCAGTTTGGTGTGCGCTTTGGCGTTCACCTCATCGAACGCATCGACCCGGTATTGCGCTTTGGTGCCGCGGGCTTTGGGTTGCCGACGCATCCAGTCCAGTTCGCGCCGGAAAAGATTTTTTGCCTTGTCGACCTCAGCCGCCAGAATGGCCTGCCGCTCGGCTTTCTTTTCCAGGTAGTAGGCATAATTGCCTTTGTAACTGAACAGCGTTTGCTGGTCGAGTTCGACAATCTGATTGCAAACCCGGTCCAGAAAATACCGGTCGTGCGACACCAGCAGGAGGGTAGAATTGTTGGTCGACAAAAAGTTTTCCAGCCACTCGATGGTTTCCAGATCGAGGTGGTTGGTCGGTTCATCCATGATCAGCAGATCCGGTGCTTCGATCAGCACCTGCGCCATGGCCACCCGTTTGCGTTGGCCACCCGAAAGGGTCGAAACCCGTTGCGTGACGTCGTGAATGCCCAATTGCCCCAGAATCTGCTTCAACTGCGTTTCATAGTCCCAGGCCTGAAGCGTGTCCATCTGCTGCATGGCCCGGTCGAGCGCGTCGTGATTTTCGGACAGCAGGGCTTTTTCATACTGCTCAATGGCGAGCAAAGCTGGATTGTCGCCGGTCAAAACGACTTCCATCACCGTCAGATTGTCGTCCAGTTGCGGTTGCTGTTCCAGAAAGCCGACGGTAATGTCTTTGCGGATGCTGACCAATCCTTCGTCGGAAGGCATCAACCCGGCCAGAATGGATAATAAGGTAGACTTGCCCGTACCGTTGGCACCAACGATGGCGACTTTATCCCCCCGGCTCATTCCGAACGTTACGTTGCGGAATAACCATTTGTCGCCGAAGGATTTGGAGAGATTTTCTGCTGATAGATAATTCATTGTCCGCAAAGATACGCATCCTGAACCGGATCGCCGAAGTAAACTATGGGATGGGAACGCGGATTGAACGGATTGAAACGGATTTTATCAGTGCAAATCCGTCCCAATCCGTTCAATCCGCGTTCCCATCTCCACCAGACAAGCGGCTCTACAATAGAATTTCCGGTCTAAATGTGGTAAATTTCCGCTCTGGTTTTCTTTATAGATTTTAGAGCTTAATTCAGTACCTAATTCATGCAAAAATTCATTGCTCTGTTCGGTGCCGCGTGTGTGATCTCAGCGAGCAGTCTGGCCCAGGTAACCGACGATGTAACCAAATCCTATACCCAACCCATTCCGGGCAGCACCCAGGTCTATGATCTGGTGGCGATTCCGGGCGGGGAATACATGATGGGGAGTCCGGCGGCTGAAAAAGGCCGCAAACCCGATGAAGGGCCGCAGCACAAAGTGACCATCGAGCCGTTCTGGATGGGAAAGATGGAGGTGACCTGGGACCTGTTCGATCTGTTTGCCTTCAAGAACATGGAAAAAGAGATGGCAAACCGGACGCCCGGTTTCGATTTAGCCAAAACCGATGCCGCCACGCGACCAAGTCCACCGTACGTGGATATGTCGTTTGGGATGGGTCGGGAGGGGTATCCGGCCATTAACATGACGCAATATTCGGCCATTCATTTCTGTGCCTGGCTGTACGCCAAAACCGGTATTTTCTACCGTCTGCCCACCGAAGCCGAGTGGGAATATGCCTGCCGCGCCGGAACCAAGACACCGTATTCATTCGGCGCTGATGCCAAACAATTGGGCGAATATGCCTGGTTTACCGGCAACAGCGACGGTTCGTATAAGCAGGTTGGCAAGAAAAAACCCAATCCCTGGGGCTTGCACGACATGCACGGTAACGTGATGGAGTGGACGCTCGACCAGTATTACCCGGATTATTACGCCAAGAAAGCGAAAGGCGAAGTGAAGGAGCCGTATGCCAAAGTGAAGGAGCTTTATCCAAACGCCGTGCGGGGTGGCTCGTGGGACGATGATGCGCCCGTGTTGCGATCAGCGGCCCGGACGCCGTCGGCTCCGGCCTGGAAAATGCTCGACCCGCAGGCTCCCAAAAGCGAGTGGTGGCTGACGAGTGCGTCGTTTGTTGGTTTTCGGGTGGTTCGTCCGGCTAAAAAACCGTCGGAAGAAGAAATTAAGGCGTATTATAATCCGCCGTTGATTGAGGAGTATTGATTACCAGTTGCTTTTAGAATGCCTGTTAGTAGACGCTATTTATCTTATTTCTAAACCTTGTTTCCTATGTCAAACGAATCAAACCGCCGGGAGTTTCTGAAACAATCCGGCCTGCTCACGGGCGGAGCCCTGTTGACGACTCTGCCTTCTTTTGCATCTTCTTATGGTTTCAACAACTCGGCTGATGATACCATCAAAGTAGCACTCATTGGCTGCGGTGGCCGGGGAAAAGGTGCTGCGCTTCAGGCCCTGAAGTCCAAGCAGAATGTGAAGATCGTAGCGATTGCCGATGCGTTCCGCGATCGCCTGGACGACGCGTATAAAACTTTAAATCAAAATCCAGAACTGGCGAAGCGGGTCGA
Organism: Larkinella sp.; assembly: GCF_965227735.1. Taxonomy (NCBI): domain Bacteria; kingdom Pseudomonadati; phylum Bacteroidota; class Cytophagia; order Cytophagales; family Spirosomataceae; genus Larkinella; species Larkinella sp. Next base: position 4,602,053 of record NZ_OZ245776.1, read on the forward strand.
TATTCCGGAAGAACGCAAGTTTGTCGGATTCGACGCGTATCAAAAAGCCATTCCCCTGGCTGATGTCGTGATTCTGGCAACTCCTCCGGGTTTCCGGCCGATGATGTTTGAAGAAGCCGTGAAGCAAAACAAACACATCTTCATGGAAAAACCGGTGGCCACCGATGCGCCGGGGGTTCGCCGGGTGCTGGCGGCTGCGGAAGAAGCCAAGAAGAAAAAACTGAACGTGGTGGTGGGTTTGCAACGCCATTATCAACCCAATTACCGCGAGATGGTTAAGCGGATTCACGACGGTGCACTGGGCGACATCATCGGAGGCTCGGTCTATTGGGTGAGCGGGGGCGTTTGGGTAAATCCGCGCAAGCCGAACCAGACCGAAATGGAACACCAGATGCGGAACTGGTATTATTTCAACTGGCTCTGCGGGGATCACATCAACGAGCAGCACATTCACAACATCGACGTCGCCAACTGGGTGAAAAGAGGCTATCCCGTGTCCGCGCAGGGAACGGGTGGCCGTCAGGTGCGTACCGGAAAAGAGTACGGCGAAATTTTTGACCACCACATTGTCGATTACGTTTACGAAGACGGAACGCTGATCAACAGCCAGTGTCGCCACTACGAAGGCACGTTTAGCAAAGTGGACGAAGCTTTCCTGGGCACCAAAGGCCGCGTTGATTCCTTCGGGCGACAAAGCATCCTGAAAGACCACAAAGGCGGTTCGATTTATACCCACAACGGCAAAGGCGACGGCGATCCGTACCAGATCGAACACGACGAACTGTTTGCGGCCATTGCCAAAAACGAATACAAATTCTGGGATGCCGAAAACGGCGCAAAAAGCACGCTGACGGCCATCATGGGCCGGATGGCGACGTATTCGGGCAAAGTGGTGAAGTGGGATGAAGCTCTGAACTCAAACATCAACCTGTTTCCCGACAAACTGGCGTGGGATGCGAATCCGAAACTGTTACCAAACGCAGACGGTTTTTATCCGATTGCCGTTCCGGGCAAAACCGTGGCGGTTTAATCGCTCAACAACTGATTTTGAATCCAAAAAGGGAGCCGACGGCTCCCTTTTTTTCGTACCCATGGTCGAACCTGCCGCTTCAATACGTGTTTTTTAGCGGGATCACACGGACTAATTGATTGAAAAAAATAACCGCTGGACTACTCGTTTGGCTTATCAGCCCACAGCTTTAGCTGTGGGCTGATAAACATTCATTTCGGCGGTTATTAAATTTAACACAAACTGTGAGATTATTGACCCCGGAGCGGTCCGATGTTAATAGCAAATCGGTATTTCAAGAGTTCCCGGCGTGCCGGAGGTACGCGATACAGGCTTAGGTGCGTACCTCCGGCACGCCGGGAGTGCTCAGCATACTCATTTGCTATTAACATTACGTGCCGCTGGCACTCAAACAACTGTTAGGCAAAGCCATCATCTCATAGATGGCGTTAAATTTAAATCAATAAGTCCGGGGTACGTAAGTTTCGATTTTTGCAATATGAAACAAGTCCTATTCCTCGTCTTCATTTTATCAGGATTCTGCGCTACAGCGCAGGTGTTGCGAAAACGAACCGTCAAATTAATGGGCAGCCGGTTCGACATCACGATTGTTGCCCGGGATTCCCTCTCGGCGGAACAAAACATTGATGCCGTAATTGCCGAAGTGACGCGGATCGAAAATCTGATTTCGGACTGGAAGTCCGATTCCCAGATTTCGCAGGTGAACCAAAATGCCGGGATCGGCCCGGTGCGAGTGGATGCTGAAGTGTTTGCCCTGACCGAGCGGGCGCTCCGGTTTTCGAAAATCACGAAAGGCGCTTTCGACATTAGTTTTGCCGCAATGGACCGAATCTGGAAGTTTGACGGCTCGATGACGGAAATGCCCAGCCCGGAAGCGGTTAAGAAATCGGTGGAGAAGGTCGGCTATGAAAACATTGTGTTAGACCGTAAGCATTCTACTATTTTCCTGAAGAGAAAAGGCATGAAAATTGGCTTCGGTGCGCTGGGCGAGGGCTATGCCGCCGACCGCTGTCGCGACCTGATGCTGGCCAAAGGCATCAAAGCCGGGATTGTCAACGGTTCCGGGGACATGAGCACCTGGGGAAAACAGCCGGACGGCAGCGACTGGGCCATCGGCATCACCAACCCGATCCGGAAAGACACGGTTTTCGCCATCGTGCCGCTGCGGCAGAGTGCCGTGGTGACCTCCGGAAGTTACGAGAAATTCGTGGTGTTCAACAGCAAGCGGTATGCCCACATCATCAACCCCGTTACGGGTTATCCGGCTACGGGCGTTTGCAGCGTGACGGTTTTTGGCCCCAGTGCCGAAACCGCCAACGGGTTCAGTACGTCGCTGATGGTGCTGGGAAAAGACGCGGGCCTGAAACTGATCAATCAGTATCCCGACTACCGCTGCATCCTGATCACCGACGAAGGCCGGATTTTTTCTTCCCGAAATCTGGATGTGAAGGCATACAGTTTGTAGATTCCTGGCTTGATTTTATTGGCGTACTATCTGTTTTTGTGTCAAAGTTTTCTATTTTGCTTTGCACAAATCCTCCCGAGCTTTCATGCGGTTTTTTCATGTTTTCTTATGCCTGCTCGTTGGCTATTCTGCTGTTGGGCAAACGTTTTTTAGTTATAAACCCAGTGAGGAATTACAGTCTGTCGAATCGGCGGCTTATTATTACGTTGACTCAATAAAAAATCTGACGTTTTCGCAAATTCGCCAATTACCCGATTCAGTTTTTCAATTAAATACCAGGCGTTTTCTCAATTTTGGCAATACTGACTATCCGGTTTGGTTACGGATCGATCTGAAAAATCAATCTAATGAGGAATTGTATCTCCTCCAGCAACTTCATGATGTAAGGATGCTGGATGTATATGCTTTTGACACCAACAATGTCTTAAAGTCTTGGTTCACAGGGGCCATGAGGCCTTTTGGTACTAATTTTCTCAAGCGGAATCAAACCGTATTTGACTTGGGAAAATCGCCGAAGAGAGTGTATATGCGTGTGGTCAATACCGCCATGTACATTCCTTTGAAAATTGGAAATATTCAGGCAATGGCAACTTATTTCCACCACTATGACCTTTTTTACGGATTTATCTGCGGTATTTTAATTGCCCTCATTCTTTATAATCTTTTTGTTTATTGGGTGGTGCGGGATACTCTTTTTCTGTATTATTTTCTATACATTTTCTTTTCTTCCCTGATTATTTTCAAAGCTGATAACCATCATCATGAATTCATATTTAAGCAGATTTCAAATTTTAGTTTTGATATTAATTTTATTTCGACAATCACTATATTTTTCGTCCTGGTTTTTTCCAACAGTTATTTGCGAATCCGGGAATTAGCACCCAAACTTTTCTGGTTGTTGGCCGGTCTTTGGTCGGTCGGATTGCTGCTTCTGCCCAGTGACTGGCTACCGTACCGAGCCTGGGTGAGTGATGTGTACCAGTTACTCTACATGTTCTTTATGCTCGTGCTGTTCGTCACCAGTATTTACATTTATTTTTTGGGATTTAAACCCGCTCGTTTCTTCATCCTGGCCTTCGGGTTTTACACATTCGGTGTGGTATTTATCCTGCTTGGTTTTCTGGGCATAACGCCCATGAATACGTTATTATCCGCTTATACCTATCACATTTGCTCGGTCCTGGAAGCCTTATTTTTTTCGTTTGCAGTCGCTCATCGTTTTAACACATACCGCAAAGAAGCCCGGGACGCCAAAGAGCTTGTCCTTAAACGAGCGCAGGAGCAGGAAGAACTTTGGATTAAAAACAACCAACTGCTGACCGAAAAGCTGCAAATGGAGCAGGAAATGAATCACATCAAGTTAAATGAAGGCCTGCTTACCCTGCTGCGGCAAGCACCGTCCGCCAACCCGCTTATCAAGAAAATATCGATTCCAACCGTAGAAGGGGTAATTATGTTTCCTGAACAGGACATCAACCGCCTGGAAGCCATGGGTAGCTACTGCACGATTCACCTGACCGATCATAAAAAGATTACGACGTCCAAGCCCATGTCGCACTTTGAACAACTGGTGGATAGCAAGCAATTCATGCGAATCCATAAGTCGCATATCATCAATCTCAATAATGTGGTTCGGTATATTCGGGGGGAAGGCGGCTGGATCGAAATGAAAGACAAAACGGAACTACCGGTATCGAGAAGGCTTAAAAACGAATTACTGCAACGCCTGTCGCTCACGCAGCCCGCCGTTTAGAAACTAGATGTCGCCGTTTAGAAAGTAGAGTTGTCCGGAGGAAATTCGGTCGAATACTTTGGGGTAAATTTCTGATCACTCCCATTCGTTCATCGCTATGTCTAAATCGGCCAAAACCGTTCTCTATTTCAGCTACTACCTTTTTATCATTGGATTAGAGCTGACCTTCATTCCCAACCTTTTCACCAAAATCGCCCAATTACCCGACGCCCATGAACCGTATATCCGGGTGGTGGGCGTTCTGGCCTTCATCCTGGGCTTATATTATTATCAGGCTGCCAAAAACGACCTCACACCCCTTTTAAAAGTTACGGTTCTGGGCCGTTCGATCTACTTCGTGGCTGCGGTGGGATTCGTGTTTTTTTCCATTGCTCCACCGGTTTTTATTGCATTCGGTTTCATCGATTTACTCGGTGCGCTCTGGACAGGGCGGGTGTTGAAACAGGAAGGTAAACGCTGAATCGTATTTCCGTTAAATAAGGACAAATCTTCGCAACACTTATTCCCTCAAACCAATCACTCCCATGAAAAGATTCCTGTTTACAGCTCTCGGCCTGTTGATCATTTACGGGACGGCCTTTGCTCAAACCCAGACCGAGAAACTTTTTCAGACAATGACTGAAAAATACCAGGCAAATCCGCTGGCAGAATTACAGAAAAATGCGTCCGAAGACTTTGTGCTGATTTCGGGGAGCGGTTATCTGATTGATAAGGCCAAAACGCTGGCGATTTTCAAGAATGTAAAAAACGTAGAAGCCAGCCTTGAAAATTTAAAACTTCGCCAATTCGGCCCTATCCTAATTGCTACGGGCAAAGAGCACTCGGTGAGGCATTACAACGATGGCACACCGGATTACACGACCGATTATTTGGTCACGTATGTCTATGAAATCAAGGATAACAGATTGATCCTTCTAAGCGCACAACACACTTCCTTGGCAAAATAAACGGCTCAACAAAGTCCGTTTTTCGAGCCGTGTGGTCACTTCAAAAATCAATTGCCTCAGTAACAGTCCATCAGAATCTGGCCGTGCGACTGATAGAAGCTGACGCTTTGGCCCGTTTTCGTTTGGCAGATGGTTTCCAGCAGCTCGATGACGTCTTTTTGCATTGCCAGAGAACCGCAAATCATAATCACCCCATTACTAGCCAGCACATTGCCAATAAAATCGGCATCCCGCGCGATCAGGTTGCTAACATATTGTTTTTCGCCTTCGCGCGAATACGCCAGGTGGAGATTCGTGAGTTTTTGCGCCGACCGGCTTTCTTCCAGAAAATCCCGGTAAAGGTCGAACGAGGCACGTTGACGAAAACCGCCGTACAAATGGCAGGGCGTTTTCTGTGTATTCTGGCCGATCATCCCCAGAAACGGCGCAATGCCGGTGCCGTTGGCGATCATGACCACGACCGGGGATTTTTTGGGGAAATGGAAATGGCCGTTGTTGACAATCCGGGCGCGAACGGTTTCGCCGGGCGTCAGGGCGTGTAAAAAGCCGGAACCCAGCCCGCCCGGGTGCAGCCGGACACTCAATTGCAGCTCATCGTCCAGGACACCAATCGAATAGAGCCGTTCGCGGTGGTCGTTGGCGGGATAAAGGGCCAGCAGATCGCCCGAAGTAACACCCAGCCTTTGCTTGCGCTGTAAACGGATTAAAAACGTGCCGTCGGATTGGGCGGTTCGGGTATTGCTGGTGACGGTCAGCGTTTCAAGTTGGTGTGCCGGAGCCTGTAGCAATTCCGCCGAAACCGGCATCGGCAGATTGGTTTGCTGCGACCAGGCTTCGGCCCACAAGCCAAACTCGGCCGGTGACTTGTCATTGACAGTATGAATATCGACCAGCGGAACGGCCCACGATTGTCGGGCCAGCACCTGATTCACCTCGAAGGCAAACTGACAGAAATCGGGGTAAGCGTGCGACCCAAAACCGAGGACGGAATAGCGGATGGGATGCGGTTGTGGGTACTTTTCAACCCGTTTCATAAACCGGGTAGCATTGGTCGGCGCGTCGCCCAGCCCGTAGGTGGCTGTCAATGCGATCAGGTAGTCGGCTTTTGGAAAAACCGTGTAGTTGTTGAACTCGGTCAAAAACGATTTCTGTCCAAGTTGAAGCAATTGCTGGTGAATGAGTTGCGCAAACCGGAAGGTGCTGCCGTTCTCCGAGCCGACCAGAATAATAAACCGGCTCTCGTCGGCGGAATACGTATTCCTTTTGACGCGATTGGCCCGTCGTTTCCAGGTGATGGCAAAACCGGAATAGATGAAAAAAAGGATATTTCCTGAGGCCACGGCCAGAATGACGGCCCAGATGGCGCTCGTGCGGCCGGTGTGTAAATCCAGGCTGAGGTTGGTGAGCAGAACGGCGGTGGGGTACCGGTTTTCGCTCAGAATGTCGCCGGTAATCTGATTGACCGTTAGCTCGCGGTCCTTGAGTTTCAGCGTGTAATAATCTTCGACGTCTTCTGAAAACGGAAATTCGAGGGTCTGTACGTCCGCCAGTCGGGTGTTCTGAAAAACCGCAAAGTCGGCCAACTTTCTTTCGGGCTTTGCTTGTATGGCGTCGAAGTCGATTTGGGGAGAAACTTTCTCCGTTCCGACCCGACCAAACCGGGCGAGGGAAAGGTAGGTTCCCGAAAGCGCAATAACGAAGATCGGGATTAGCGACAGCCGCCCCAAAACGACGTGGTAATACTGGGCAAAATTGTCCCGGACAATCCGGGTAAAAAACCGCCTGACACCCCGTTGACGCTGAATGATAAGCATGGTGCCGGAAACCGTAATCAGCAGCAGCAGAAACGCGGTCAGCCCGATGAAAAACCGCCCGGCTTCGTGCAGAAACAGCGAGCGGTGGAGGGCCGTAACCCACTGGAAAAACTCACTTTGTGGGGTGGGAGTCCCCAGAGCTTTGCCCGTCTGCGGATCCACGTAAGCAGTAACACTTTTACCATCGGCATCGCTGCCTTTGATCTGCACAAACTGGTTGGCGTCGACGCTCAGCTCAGTAATTTCAGCATAGTTTTTTTTGAGAACCGTCAGCGTCTGCGCCAGCGTCAATTCGCTGATGGCATCGACGCGGTACGGCTGCATTTTCTGCGACACGGGTTCGAAAGCCAGTATAACGCCCGTTGCGGAAGCTAATAGTAATAAAAGAAAAGAAGATACCGCCAACGCTAAGTGGCTGTATCTCCACACAGAAATGGTCATAAATCCGGCCGCTGTTAATTGGGGCTAAACCGTACGTAACGAATAAAACCCGTGCCTTCACTCTTGGCCGAAAGCCCTTCCGTCGTGAGCGGTATTTCGACGTCTTTGGCGTGGTCCTCCTTATCTTCCACGGCACTTTCAAACCGCAGTTTGTAATTCTTATTGAGTTTCGAATTGTCGATTTCCAGCACGATCACGCTGCGATCGCCACCGGCCACCGACGCTCCGGAAATGGCGCTGATGTTGGGCGTTTTTTTGCCCAATGCCTTGTACCAGGCTTTAACATCCTTGTACCATTTTTTATCGGCACCGAGCACATACAGGGTTTTCTCGTAGGCACCTTGTCCATTCATCAGCGAAACGGCGATATACGCTTTTTCGCCCATGTAATTGGTCATCTGGATCATGCACTTATACTGGGTGGTGCCGGACTGAGCTACCGAAACCGATGATCCGGCAACAGTCAGGGCCAGAACCAGCAAGCCGATTTTATGCAAACAAGTCATACTATTTCAGGAAGTTAACGGATACGTTGCTTTTCGCGAGCGATTCATTTTCGCTCGCCAGATCGAAAGCGGTTTCTTTAAAGTTAGTCGCAATATCCTTTTTGGCGCCGATGGACAACAGGTATTTCAGCATGGCGTCATCTTTCGATACCATCGCGGCTTTGTGCAGGGCGGTGATGCCTTCCTTGTTTTTGCTGTTTATATCAATCTGGAGCGGCTCCAGCTTTTTCACCAGCGAAAGGTCATTTTTGGCCACAGCCAAATGATAAAGCGTATTACCGTTTTTCTGAGCTGCCTTGATGTCCAGTCCTTTGTCCTGAAGCAGTTTCAGCTTCGCATCAAATTCCTCAGCTCGTGTCGGATTATAAGACTGCACCAGATAAGCGACCAGGTTATCGCCGGTTTTGTCGGCAACCTTTACATCGGCGCCTTTGCTCAGTAGATAACCCACCACTTCGGGCGAATTACTCCGAACGGCCAGCGTCAATGCCGTTGCGCCTTTCTCATTGCTTTGGTTGATGTTTTTTACTTTCGGTTGCAACATTTCGAACACGCTCAGATCCCGGTTCGCGGCAGCCGCGTACATAAAAACCGTGTTGCCTTCGTCGTCGGCCTGGTTGACATCGACACCTTTGGCCAGAAAATACTGGATGATTTCGTTCTGTTTGGGTCGGCGAACCAGCGCGTGCAGGGCGTTTTCACCCGCCTTGTTGGTCGCCGTCGGTTTGAGGTTCAGGCTTTCCAGGTACTGAAACACCTCCATCGAATTTCCACCTTGACGTCCGCCCTGGCTGGCCATGATGATGGCATTGTCCGTGGCCGGAACGCCCCGTTGCAACAGCGCTTTCAGGAGGTTGATGTTACCACCCCGGGCCGCATAACTGAACGCATTGTTGCCAATCGCGTCCGTACTTTTCAGGTTCAGCCCTTTCGAAACGAAATAATCGGTGAGCTTGAGGTCCTTGTCGTTGGCAACCGCAATCAGTAAGGCATTCGCACCGTCGTGATTCAGGTCTTTTTTTAAATCGGCACCGTTCTGGAGACACAGGTCATACACCCGCGTGTTTGTCTGCCCGTTACCGGCAGCAAAATTCAACACCGTCATGCCGTGGCTGTCTTCCACGTTGGTTTTGGACCCTTTCGCCAGCAGGTACTCCATCAGTTCCACATTACCCCGACTGGCGGCCCAGTGCAGATAAATCCGGCTATCGTGGGTGATTTTGCTGACCTCGTTGCCAGGTTGCGACAACAGATATTTGATGGTCTCGTTGGGAGCCTGGGCATTGATCGCCATCACGACGGGATCAAAACTGTTGGAATTGAACTGCGATGGGCTATTTCCTTTCTCAATTTCGGCTTTCACCTGACTCACATCCGGCTTCCCTTGCCAGAACGACGGTTCCAATAGCACGTTTTTCTGGGCCTGGGCGGAAAGAACCGTGCCGAACAGAAGAGCGATGACTAATTTTTTCATACGAATATACTGGAGATAATAAAGCGGGTACAACACGCTCAGGTTCTTGTAAAAAACCGAACGGATTGCAAATTAATAAGATTCAGTCTAGATAAGCGCCGTTTGCAGGTATTAAATTTGAAAGAGACTAAATACAGCCCTTTATGAAATTGAGGGGACAATTAGACGGATTGGGTTGTTTCGGTAAACTGAAAGCGGGTTTTGGGCAGGCTTTCGGGGTATTCATCCCGCAGAAAAGCGACGATATTTTCCCGCAGAAAACACCGCAGATCGAAACTTTCCGGGGCATTGCGGGAGGAGGTCAGGATGCGAATGACGACGCAGGTCGGCTGGGTATCGGTCACCTGAACCACGCACACTTCCCGGTCCCATAGGGGATTGTTTTCCACCAGTTCTTTCGCTTTTTCGCGGATGCGGTCGACCGGCACGTTGTAATCCAGGTAGAGCATGACCGTTCCCAGAACCGATGCGTTCGACCGGGTCCAGTTCTGGAACGGTTTTTCGATGAAATAGGTAATGGGCAGAATGAGCCGACGGCGGTCCCACACCCGCACGACGACATTGGTCAGGTTGATTTCTTCAATCCGGCCCCATTCATTTTCCACCACCACGGCGTCTTCGACCCGAATCTGTTGCGTGAAGGCAATCTGAATGCCGGCCAGCAGGTTGGCGATGGTGCGCTGGGCGGCAAAACCGATGACCACCGACGCGATCCCGGCAGAAGTCAGGAAGCTCAACCCGATTTTTCGCCCGCCATTAAACGACAGCAGCAACACGGAAAACCCGACGACAATGACCAGGATGGAGACAAGTTGCCGGACAAAAACAATCTGGGTCACAAACTTCCGCAGGTGCAGATTCACATCGCTGGCCGTGTCATACCGGCGAATGATGAGTCGTTCCAGCACTTTCAGGAGTTGAACCACCAACCAGGTCGTGGTGATGACAAAGACAACTTCAGCGGCTTTGGAAGCATACGGAAACCGCTGAAAAGAACGCTCCTGAATGTTGGTAATAATCAGAAAGAACAGGGAAGGCACGAAGAAATAAAAGGCATTGCGGACGTACTGACGCAGAAAACCCAACGCTTCGACATGGCGACGGCGAAGAATCATCCGGATTGTTTGCGCCACAATCATATTGACCAGCAACCCGGCTCCAACGGCCACGGTCAACAGCAGCCAACCCGAAATTTTCCGGTTGTGCCGCAGCCAGCGATCGATCTCCGAGCCGATCTGGCTGAAATTATCCCAAAAATCCGTCCAGTTCATGGTATACGAAGAGAGAAGTTAGCTATAAAAGGCGATGAAGACGGAAATTGTTGCCCGGTTTCCGGAAAGATTTTTCAGCAATGCGCCTTTAGCGGCATTTACAACGCCCGCATCCAGTAGACCATCGGTTTGGGCGTCGAAATCACCTCGCCAAGATCGGGCCAGGCGAAGCTGCTCCGCAAAGACGGTTCTTTGTGATACCCTCTTTTGAGCCAGAACGCATCGTTGGGTCGGTAATCGAACGGTTTGGCGGGGTGGTTTTCCTCGCGTTCAACCGAGCAGAAGCAGGTGAGTTTGAACGTGCCAAACCGGCGGGCGTGGGCCTCCCGTTCGTCGAAAAACCGGTGGCCCAAACCCCGCCCCCGATAGGCCGGAAGCAAAATACTTTCACCGAAATAAAAGATCGTATCCAGTTCAAAACCAGCCTGTTCGAAGGGAAGCCGGATGTCGGCGGTTTCGTCCCGCAACGGAATGCAGGTGGTGGCTCCGACCATTTTTGATCCGTCGTATACGGCGAACAAAAAGGATCGTTCCGACCGCGCGTAAGTTTTCAGGTAGTCTTTTTCGTAGTCGATTGTGCCTTCGTAGAGATACGGATAGTCACGAAAAACCGCAATCCGCAGAGCCGCCAGATCATCAAAGACCGATTCGATTTCCGGGCCCTTTTTTGTCAGAAAAGAAAGCGATTGCATGGAATGCGGTTTTTAGTTTGAAACCGCTTGAATCCACTGAGGCAGGTTGTAATAAGTCGTTACACGGGCTATTTTTTCGTCAGACACTTCCAGAAAAGCCGCTGCCGGAACGACGTAGGTCTGGTTATTCGCTGGTGGTAAACCGTCTTCGGCTTTTTTATAAACGCCATTTACCACGAATTCAACAGCGACGCGGTTACCGGTTGGTTCGGTAAAGAAAACCAGGTCGGTCAGCGTTTCTGCGTACGATTCGTCCATGTGTTGCAGAAACGCAGTAAATTTTTCCAGGCCAATGCGCGCTTCGCCCTGATTGGGTTCGTGCCGGATGTCGGGGTGTACCAACGCCAGCATCCCGTTCCAATCCTGGCGGTTAAAGCAATCGTAATAATTTTTGACAACGTCGAGAGCGGTCATTGATTCAAATAGTTTTTTGTGGAGAGAAGTAGCCTCGCAAATATAGGAAGGATAATGCAGTTCCGGCAGACATCTAACGAGAATGGATTCCAGCAAATCCACAAAAATAGCCCACGATTTCAATCGTGGGCACGTGCGGAGAATTCATGACTCGCAACCGTTTTAACGGTTTTGAAGTCTTAAACCGTTAAAACGGTTGGGGTATATTCGTTTGTTTTCGTATTCCCACGGTTAAAACCGTGGGCTATTAATGGAATGATTTCTCACGCCAAAACCGGCTTCACTACTTTTCCGTGCACATCCGTCAACCGATACCGCCGTCCCTGGTGTTTGAAAATCAGCTTCTCGTGATCGACACCCATCAGGTGCAGAATCGTGGCCTGAAAGTCGTGAACGTGGACGGGATCTTTGACAATATTGTACCCAAATTCGTCAGTTTCGCCGTAAACCATGCCTTTTTGAACCCCCGCACCGGCCATCCAGACCGTGAAGCAACGCGGGTGGTGATCGCGACCGTAATTCTCTTTCGACAGTTTGCCCTGCGAATAATTGGTGCGGCCAAACTCACCGCCCCAGATCACGAGCGTATCATCGAGCAGTCCGCGTTGTTTCAAATCCATGATCAAAGCCGCCGACGGCTGATCGACGCTTTTCGTCTGAATCTTGATGTCGTTCGGCAAATTCCCGTGCTGATCCCAGCCCTGGTGATACAACTGCACGAATTTGACGTCCTTCTCTATCAGCTTCCGGGCCAGCAGACAGTTGGCGGCAAACGTTCCCGGTTTGCGCGAATCGGGGCCATACAGGTCGAAAATGTAATCCGGTTCTTTCGAAATATCGAGGGTTTCGGGCACTGACGTCTGCATCCGGTACGCCATTTCGTACTGCGCCATCCGGTTGTTGATCTCCGGGTCCAGCACCTGCTTGTATTGTTCCTGATGCAGTTTTCCTAAATAATCCAGCATCCGCCGACGACTGGTTTTGTCGATGCCCGGCGGGTTGTTGAGGTAGTAAACCGGGTCGGGGCCGGAGCGAAAAACCACGCCCTGATGCACCGAAGGCAGAAAACCGTTGCTCCACAGCTTGGCATACAACGGCTGATCGCCGTCGCGCCCTTTCGAGAGCAGCACGACAAAGGCGGGTAGATTCTGGTTATCGGAACCCAAACCGTAACTGGCCCAGGAACCAAATGAAGGCCGCCCGGCCTGCTGCGAACCAGTTTGGAAAAACGTCACCGCTGGGTCGTGGTTGATGGCTTCGGTGTTCATTGAACGAATGAAGCACAAATCATCTGTAATGCGGGAAGTATAAGGCAACAACTCACTGACCCACATCTGACTGTGGCCGTGTTTGGCAAACTTGAACCTGGAAGCCGCCAGCGGAAACCGGCTTTGTCCGGCGGTCATTCCCGTCAGGCGCTGGCCTTTGCGAATGGATTCGGGCAAATCCTGGCCCCACATCGTTTCCAGTTTGGGTTTGTAATCGAACAAATCCAACTGCGAGGGCGCTCCACTCTGAAACAAATAGATGACCCGCTTCACCTTTGGTGAAAAATGCGGTTTGCCCGGCGCGCGGTTTTCTTCGCTCCCCGCCACCCCTTTCGTGGGGTTGAGCAAGGATGCCAGGGCAATGGCTCCCAAACCGGCGCTGGTTTTGCCCAGAAAGGTCCGGCGGCTGAGTTGATCGTGCAGTTCGTCTTCCAGGTTGTTCATAGCCTTCTCATTTTTCTCTGATAACCTCTGATGCTCCCTGATAACCTCTGTGTAACAAAAGTTATTTCTCAGAGCTAATCAGGGGAAATCAGAGTTGATCAGAGTTTTATCGTTTGATAATCGCTTCGTCAACGTTCATAATCGTGCTGGTCACCACCGTCCAGGCAGCCAGTTCGGCAGTCGGCAGGGTTTTATCGACCGGATATTCACCAACACTTAACAATTCGGCCGCCCGTTTGGGGTTTTTCCTGAAATCAGCGAGCTCTTCGGTATACAACTGCTTCATCAGCGCCACTTCAGCGGGCCGAACCGGGCGACTGGTCACGGCTTTAAACACGTAACTGATCAATGGCTCATCCCGCAATCCTTTCTCCAACGCCTTTTGCCCCAACACCCGCGCGGCTTCCACAAACTGCGGGTCGTTCAGCGTCACCAGAGCCTGCAGGGGCGTCGAGGTTTTCTGCCGTTTCACGATGCAGGTATGGCGTTCGGCGGCATCGAAATTGAGCATCATTGGGGGCGGTGACGACCGCTTCCATATCGTATACAGGCTCCGGCGGTAGAGGCTGTCGCCGTGACTTTGTTCGTAACTGATGGCATTCCGGGTGGCCAGGGCTTCCCAGATACCGGAGGGTTGATACGGTAATACGCTGGTGCCGCCAATTTTCTGGGATAACAAACCGCTGGCAGCCAAAGCATTGTCGCGAACCTGCTCCGCCGACATCCGGTAGCTGGGGCCACGCGAAAGCAACGAATTATCCAGATCGGCTTCCAGCTTTTTGGCATCCGCCACCGACGACTGGCGATACGTAGCCGACATTACAATCATTTTCTGCAAGGCTTTGGTATTCCAGATTCCCGACCGATTGGTGCCATCCCGGAAGCGAACGGCCAGGAAATCCAGCAGTTCGAGGTGGGAGGGAAGGTTGCCCTGATTCCCGAAATCATCGCTGCTTTTCACCAGGCCCTGACCAAAATACTGCTGCCAGAACCGATTGACCATTACGCGGCTGAACAGCGAATGGTCCGGATGCAATAGCCACATCGCCAACCCCAGGCGGTTTTTCGGATAGTCGTCCGGAAAGGGCATGAATTGCTCGGGTGTTGCGGGTGTCACCTCTTCGTCGGGGGCGTCGTAGGCTCCCCGTTTCAGCAGGAAGGTTTTGCGGGGGAATTTCCGCTCCTTCATCACCATCACCTGGTCAGAATTGTTGTACAGCATCACTTCTTCTGCCCGGTTTTTCTGAAATTCCGCAAACGCTTTTCGGTAGGTCGAGTCGTGAGCGGTAACGTAATAGGTGTACAACCCGGCGCGTTGTGCCGCCGTCCGTTTGGCGGCTGGCGTAAACAAAGCCGTCGTCAGTGCATCCGGCTGACCCGCCAGTTTCGGAATTTCCAGCGGGGTCAGGGCGCGGTTATAAATCCGTAATTCGTCAATCGCGTAATCTTTGATGTAATGATCGTGAATCCGGCCAATCAGGAACGGCGAACCAGACCAGTTTTTGCCATTCTTCCCGCGGTCGATGCTGTGAACCAGGTGGTCGGTAACGATTTGAAGTTGAGTCTGTTGTCCGTTCAGGTAGAGTTTAATGCCGCCCGCCCGGCCCGAGCCGTCGTAGGTCATGGTCAGGTGAAACCACTGTTTGTAGCGGATTTTGGCGACGGTTTCCACATCGAGGCTGTTGTCGGGCCAGACGTGGTTGATCGTGAGTTTAAACCGGCCGTCTTCCAGCAGACCAATTTCGTAGCCCCGGTTTCCGTCAAACGGCCCGTTCGATTTGCCCATCAACATCCCTTCCAGTACCGGTTTGGCCACATTGAACCATGCACTTACCGAAAACGGCTCGTTTTGTTCAAAAAAACCGACTTTTCGGGGCAATTCAATGTTGCTGTCGCCCTTCAGATACCGCGCCATCCCCACTTTCCCTTTGATTTGGTAGGGGAAACTTTCCGGGTCGCCAGCCAAACGCGCGGGTAGCGTGTCGTTCACCTGATTCCAGAAGGCATTGCGGGGATCTTTTTCCAGTTCTTCACGGGTTTTCGGAACGGCGGGTTTCTTCACTTCCGGCAATCCCAGTTTCTTGCGCCGTTCTTCTTCTTTCTTTTTAAGTTCGTCTTCTTTTTTCCGTTCAGCGTCCTTCAATTTCTTTTCCTCCGAACTTTCGTAGGCTTTAAAATCCCGCCGATCGGCTTCGTCAAACGTATAATGCGCCACCAAACCGACGTTGGCCGACGAAGCAGGATTTCGTTCCGCCTGGCTCAGCCACTGGCCAAAAGCCTGCTGGTATTCGGGTCGATTAGGATTTAGTCGCTGTTGTAACGGTTTGATTTTCTGGTGAATGAATTTCAATTTGGCATCGACATCCGACGAGGTGAGCGTGATTGTGGGGGCGGGTTCGCCGTTGTACGGAATCTGGCCGCGCTCGTTGTTGTTATTGAAAAACGCAAACAGCGAATAATAATCTTTCTGGCTGATCGGATCGTATTTGTGGTCGTGGCAGCGGGCGCACTCGACGGTCATACCCAGCATCGCTTTCCCAAACGTATTAACGCGGTCGGCGACGTATTCCACCCGGTACTCTTCGTCCACAATACCGCCTTCCTGGCTCTGTTGGTGGTTGCGGTTGAACGCCGTGGCCAAGAGCATGTTTTTCGTCGGATTTGGCAGCATATCGCCCGCCAATTGCCAGGTGATGAACTTGTCAAACCGCAGATTTTTGTTGTACGCCCGAATCACCCAGTCACGGTAAGGCCACATCGTGCGTAAACCGTCGTCCTGGTAGCCGTGCGTGTCGGCATACCGGGCTGCATCCAGCCACTCAACGGCCTGGCGTTCACCATAATGCGGACTGCTGAACAAGCGGTTGACCACCTTCTCGTAGGCATCCGGCGATTGATCGGCCAGAAACGCATCCACTTCGGCCACCGTCGGCGGTAAACCGGTCAGGTCGAGCGAAACCCGGCGCAGCAAGGTCGCTTTATCCGCTTCAGCATTCGGCGATAAGCCTTTCTCTTCGAGCTTTTTAAGGACAAAATAATCAATCTCGTTTTTGGCCCACTTCTCATTTTTAACCTTCGGCACCTCCGCCAGTTGGGGCGCAATCAGTGACCAGTGCGGTTTGTATTCGGCCCCTTGCTCAATCCAGCGAACGAGCAGCGCCTTTTCTTCCGTCGTCAGAACGAGGTTGGACTCCGGCGTTGGCATCCGGTATTCGGGGTCATCAGAAATGATGCGGTGGTAGGCTTCACTTTTGGCCAGATTACCGGGAACAATCGCTTTTTTACCACTTTCGGCTAAGGCTTCGTAGGCACTTTCGGCAATGTCCAGCCGCAAACCGGCTTTTTGCTTGGCCTTATCCGGGCCGTGGCAGGCAAAGCAACGGTCGGATAAAATGGGTTTGATATGGAGGTTGTAATCGACTTTTTCGGGCAATTTGCTTTCAATCGCCAGCAGTTCGGCCGGCTTCTCGACGCTCGTTTCACATGAGCTTCCAACGGCCATCGAAAACAGGCCGATGGCGGTGCTGAGCAGGAGGGATTGAACTCGTATGTCGGTTAAATGACGCATACGAACAGAGGGGGTTAAGGGAAAAACACAATGAATTTACGAAAATCAACCGGGTTTGTAAAGAAATAAACCAATTCAGGTTTAAAAAAGTGCAACGTTTCCACGGACTTATTGATTTAAACTAAATAACCGCCGGATTGATATTTTGGCTTATCAGCCCACAGCCGCTCGGGCGGCCCCGTTTAGCTGTGGGTAAAACGAAAAGCAACCTCATACTAACAAAACCGTTTTAACGGTTTCATCATCCGGCAAACCGTTGAAACGGTTCAGTAATGATTCGGTTTGGTCCGCTTTACCCACAGCTAAAGCAGTGGGCTGATAAACATCATTTCGTTAAATCAATAAGTCTGTGGGTACGTTACTTGGCTTTGACCGAATCCGCTTTGGCAAAGGCCGCAATGGAATTCTCGCCCAGTCCCATGTTGATTTCCAGCCCCGGCAATGCTTTTTTCAATTCCGCTACGCCTGCATCCGTCACTTTGGTTTGCCAGAGGTAAACGGTTTTGAGGTTTTTGATACCGGCCAGTTCGGCCAGCCCGGCGTCGGTTACGGCGGTTCCGTACAGATTCAGGTATTCGAGATACGGCAGGTTTTTCAGGTTTTTCAAACCGGCGTCGGTCACTTTCGTTTGTTCCAGGTGCAGTTTTTGCAGGTTTTTCAACTGGGCCACCTGCGCCAGTGTCGCGTCCGAAGCCTCCGTATCCCCCAATTTCAGCCAGACAATTTGCTGGCTCAGTTTCGGCAGCGAAACCGCCTGCGCATCGCTGAAAGTCCGGGCGTTGACCGCGCTGACTTCCAGTTGATTCTGTTCTTTCGACAACGGCAAAACCAGCAACCCGGCTTTCTTCAACTCCTCGATGGCCTTCGGGTCAGCGGCTGGCAGTTTCATCGTCAACACCGGCGACTCGGGTGCCGGACCGGTGGCAACCTGCTCACCGCCCACGTTTCCGCCACCCGTTCCGAGTGCGGCCAGGGCCGGTTTGATGGTGTCGGAGACTTTCAATTCGGCCACTTTTTTGTCGAACGGTGCACCCTCGTTAATCCACCAGGTGAGCAGCGCAATTTGATTTTCGGTGAGCTGGGTTTTGCCTTTGGGCGGCATGTGGTGGTCATCTTCTTCCGGTAACAGACACACTTTAACCAGTTTGCTCTGGTCCGCTTTCCCAGCAACCAGAACCGCCCCGTCTTCGCTGCCTTTTTTGATCATTTCGGGCGAATCCAGCCGCAGATCGGCCTTCGATTTTTCGGGATTATGACACTGAATGCAGCGGCTTTTCAGAATCGGATGCACAATTTGCTGATACACCATCGCCTGATTGACGTCTTCGATGGGTTTCGCGGCTTCTTCTGCTTCCTCGCGGGGCGGAATGCCCGCCAGCGACCGGAAGGGTTCCGGGGTGTGTTGAGTCAGGAAGTCGGAACCGTGGGTGAGCGAACCGCCTTCGTGACCAGCCGCCAGCAGCAACAAAACCGCCACGCCCAGCGCGGGGTAATACAGCAGGGGACCAAAGCGGATTTTGGGGCCAATCCGTTCGTGTTTGATGGCCCAGGCCACCCAGGCAAAAACCGCCACCCCGATGCCTTCCCACATGTGGTTGTTCAGCGTTTCTTCTTCGTAGCCACCGCCCAGCGAAAGCAGATAACCGAAAACGCAAGCCATCGTGGCACTGACGGCCGACCAGAACAGAATCAACGTAATTGTGTGCGAGCTAACGGTTTGGCGACGCGTCAGCCGGTCCAGTTCGAGCAGACCCGCAATCAGCAGAAAACCAATCGGCAAATGGACGATGAGCGGGTGGAAATGTCCGAAGAACAAAGCCCACTCGGAGGGTTGCGGTGCGGTAGCCTGTAAGAGAATAAAAGGAGTCATTGAATCAATCGAATGTTCAATTTTGGGAGGAACGTCGGCCTGAGCAGAGCCTGACTGGTACGCGTATGATTTCAAGTCGGGCCGGAATGAGTTCCGGCCCGGCAAACGGTATGGTTGAGTTCAGTAAGCAGGCCGTCATTGCGGACGTTTGGACTTGCAACGACGGCCGGTTTTATCAGCTAACGCGCTGCAGTTTCACCGGATAGGTTTTTTGAGAAGCCCATTGCGGTACATACACATTTTCGTCGCCATCGACCAGAACGTCATGCGGGTGCATAAAGGCCGTAAAGCTTGTGTCTTTCCGCTGTTCTTCCAGTTTGCCGTCTTTGTAAACCGGTGCCGAACCGCCCGGCGTGGAAACCACCTTGTCGTTTTTGTCCAGAATCTGGATGTAGCCCGAGTTCGGGTAGGCATCGGACGTACTGCGGAACACCGCACCGTAAATCATGTCGCCGTGCAAAACCGGGCGGCAGATGTACGAACCGGGTAAGGCGATGGTCGAAAGGTATTTGCCGTCGAGCGTAAACCGCTTCAGGCAGTTGTGACGGCGGTCGGTAATGAGCAGGGTTGGGTTGGCCTTGTTGCGGGTATCGACCAGAATGCCGTGACAACAATCGAACTGACCGTTTTCGGAGCCTTTGCCGCCCCAGTGCCGGATGTATTTGCCCTTGGCGTCATACTGCGTGATGTAATTCAGGCCGTAGCCGTCGGCGATGTAAATATCGCCGTTGGCGGGGTTGATGGCGGTTTCGGTCGGCGTAAACTGCGTCGGGTAATCGTATTTGCCGGTTTCTTTCGGGTAATCGATTTTCAGCAGTTCTTTGCCTTTCAGGTCGGTTTTGATGACCTGATGCCGGTTGTTGTCGCAAATAAACAGGAATTGCTCTCCGCCTTCATTCGCCAGCGTCAGGCCGTGGGCACCGGGGTACGTTGTCCCCCAGGTTTCGAGCAGTTTGCCCGATTTATCATAGATGATAACGTTGTTTTTTGTCTCGTTGGTCAGCAGAATCAGGCGGCCTTTGGCGTCTTCTACCATTTCGTGGCAGTCGTTGACCGGGTTTTTGCCCGCATCCAGAACGCCCCAGTTTGGCACGACCCGGTAGCGGTGCGAGCCGTGTCCGACGGTTTTTTCATCGGCTTTGGGTTGGGCACCGAAATTAATATGGGGAATCGTTAATCCGACAGCAGTGGCGGCTGTGGCCTTCGTAAGAAACGTGCGTCGGTTTACAGGTTGTGAATTCATAAGGTCAATTACAAAAGGTTTAGGGAATTGGGTTTTTAGTTACAAAGAAATTTAAGCGGCCTGCCGAATGGAAAGATGAGCTTCAACGCCCAGGTCCTGCATCAATTCGGTTAAGAACGCCAAATGATTTTCAAGGATTGTACGGTATTGATCAATAGAAAATTTATCCGGCGTACCATAGGATTGGTGCACCGCTATCGCCTTATTTGTCCGTTCGATCAATTCCAAGGTGCTCACTATAAGTAAATTCCGTTCTTCTGCGTTCGCTGGCTTATCCATTGATTTAGTACGTTAATTCAACAAAGCCTTTGTTCCGTTTTGGTGTTCCAGGTTTTGGAAATGTACGGGTAAAATTAAATAACCACTCTGCCCGGTCGTATTGATAAAGCGGAAATAAGCGGTGGTTTTCAGGATAAACCGTTATAAAATAACAATCTATTTCTGCTCGTCGCTTAAAGCGAAGCTCTCGTAGTCTACGAAAATGCTCATCTTTTTCCTGAAGCAAATCATAATTTACAAAAGTTACTAAATCAATATCCGCTGGATTCTGCTTTTTTGTTACAAAACTGCCATTTACCCATTGGATAAAGCCATCCGGTATTAATTCCTTTAACATTTCATTGTATTCCAGATACCGTTCAAATAACCGTTGTCGGGTTGACGAGGTCGTGAATGCTTCGACAAATAACTCCTGAAATGGTACCAAATCCATTTTTGTGGCTTTGTACGGAGCCAAATAGCCATACGGATCAAAATTCATTCTATTGGTTACGGTGTGGATCGCTACCAAATAGTAGCCTAAAAAAATAGTTCAGGACAATTCGAGAAACCGCTCCGGATTGATGCCCCGGTCTTCCAGCTCGAACGAATTGTTTATAATAAGTTGGTGAATATACTGCCAAAACGGGCGATTTGTCAACCAAAAATTCAAATCGACGTTCAGAACGCTCTGAAAAAGGTCGCCGGGGTAATATTCTCCTTCGACAAACGGGTTTTTTGTGAGCCTTTCCAGCGCCAGCGGAATCAGATACGGCAGCGAAATTCCTTCGGCAATCAGCAACCGGATGTCTTCCGTGCTAAACTGGTTCAGGGGCGTCTGCCGCAGGGCGTAGATCTTCTGACTCCGGTTGTCGCCAAAATCCGGCTCTTCTCCACTTGTTTTCTCCAGATTGTCAAGGGTTTGCTGCTGCCAGTTTTCCTCCATTGATGTATGGTTCATATCAGACAGGAGACGCTTTCAACCGCAAATTTACCGCGTCCGAAACCGCTTCTGTACGTGTAAAGGTATCTTTTTTATTGGCGGAAAATCGCGGGGAATGGTGAAAAAAACACTAAAAATTTATTTTTCATCCGCCATGTGAGGTAATAAAGTGCAAACTTGTCTACGTTAAATACCACCTGGTTTAGCAACACGCTGCATGCAACAAGTACCCTTAGACGATACCGAAAATAGCGGAGATTCTTTGCCGCATTTTTTGGGAAGTCACCAGCCGCTTCAACCCGGCAAAGTGACGGACGATGAATTGATCTTTCGACAACTCTTCGCTCAGGATCCGAAGCGCGGTTGCGAACTGCTGTTCCGGCGGTATTATACCAATCTGGTCAACCACGCCGTTCGGTTTGTCTACTCCAAGGAAGTGGCCGAAGATCTGGTGGCCGAAGTCTACACGGCTTTCTGGCAGGACCGTGTCTTTGAACGGATTACGACGTCCTACCGGGCGTATCTCTACCAGACGGTTCGCCATCGGTCCTACAACTATCTGCGGTGGGAGTTGCATCCGTCCGATTCGCTGGATGCGCTATACACCCAGGGCATTTCACCGGCCCTGCAACCCGATGAGGTGCTGCATTACAGCGAACTGCACCAGAAAATTGAAGACGCCATCCAGAGCCTGACTCCGCAGTGCAAGCGGGCGTTTCTGCTGAGCCGGATTGAAGGGAAGAAGTACCTGGAAATTGCGCAGGAGATGCAGATCAGCAACAGTGCCGTCGAGAAACTGATGATCAGGGCACTTAACCAGTTACGTCAGGAATTGAAAGGAGAATGGTTTATCAGTCTGCTGCTGGGGCTGGTTACCTATGCTTTCTAATGGGCCGATGACACCTTTCTTTCTCCAGTTGACTAACCGGCAAAATTTGAATCTGCTATGGAACCCTTACTCATAAAACGCATTGTATTCGACTTTTTTGATGGAAAAGCGACGGCGATCCAGCGAAAATACCTCGAAGAATGGCTGACGGACGAAAGTAACTCCGAAGCCTATTACCAATACCTGGACGAATGGGAAAGCCAGCGACCCCAGTTTTCGGTCGACGCCGACAAAGCACTGACCGCCTACCAGCGGGTGCTGGCGGACGACCAGCCGACCATCACCCCATCGAAAGTGCTGCCGGTTTCCCGGTCGGGTCTATTTCAAAAATGGCTCCCCTGGGGCGTGGCGGCTTCCATTACCTTGCTGGGCCTGCTGGGTGCCTACGTTTACCGGGCACAAATCCTGTATGAAACCCACCGGACGGCTTTCGGACAAACCAGCGTCCACCAACTGGCGGATGGAACGGAGGTGACGCTGAATGCCAATTCCAGCCTGCGCGTTCCCCGGTTTGGGTTTGGGAACAAAACCCGGGAAGTATATCTGGAAGGCGAAGGTGAATTCAAAGTGACCCATACCGTTAACAACCAGCGGTTTATTGTCCGGACGGCGGATCGTTTTCAGGTCGAAGTGCTGGGAACCGAGTTCGTGGTGTATGCCCGGGCCAAAGGCAAGCGCGTATTTCTCAGCAAAGGCAAGGTGAAACTGGATCTACCTCAGGGTCAGCAGCTTTATATGCGCCCCGGCAACGTGGTGACGGTGGCCAATTCCGGCCGGTACCAGCTCACCCAGACCAAAACCGCCCGCCCCTATGTTGCCTGGAAAGACCACTGGTTTTATTTCGACAACACCTCCCTGACCGAAGTCGCCGATCAGATTCAGGAGCAGTTTGGAATCAAAGTCGTAGTGCCCGAACCCAAGCTGGCCCAACGGCGGATTGCCGGTAATTTCCGGGCCGAGCAGGCCGACGATCTGTTCCAGATTTTAGCCGAATTGCTGAATATCAACGTGGTGAAAAAACGCCGTTATATTGAATTGACTACCCCTAAACACCCTTAACCATTCCTATTTCTAAATCCTACTGAAGATGGTAATCTCATTTTTACAGAAAACGGCCCTGGTTTCGCTGGCAGTGCTCAGTCACCAACTGACGCAGGCGCAACCGATTGCCCTGGCCCGGCAACAAAGCCGATCGACGGAGGTGATTCAGACCGTTCCGGCGGCAGGCCAGAAAATGAAAGAAGTGTTGACGGAATTAAGCCGCCAGCATCAGGTCAGTATTCTGTTTGAAGAAACGACGGTGAACGGTATTGTCGTTCCGGCCAACGTCCGGCTCCGTTCCGGAAAGCTGGAAAAGCAGTTGGAAACCCTGCTGAAACCGTATGACCTGATGTTTAAAAAAGTGGGCAATCAGGCCTACTACATCATTAAAAATCCGGCCAAAACCAGCGCTCCGGCCACCCAGGTGCTGGAGTCGTTGAATACACCCGTTCCACTGAAGGAGCCTACCACGGCAGGGAACCCGGTTTTTTCGC
This sequence comes from Larkinella sp., assembly GCF_965227735.1. NCBI lineage: Bacteria > Pseudomonadati > Bacteroidota > Cytophagia > Cytophagales > Spirosomataceae > Larkinella > Larkinella sp. Next base: position 4,625,878 of record NZ_OZ245776.1, read on the forward strand.
CGAATGCGCCATCGGTCACCATCGCCGACTTTACGGTGAGCGGGAAAGTTTCCAGTGAAAACGGCGAAGGACTGCCCGGCGTTAGCGTCGTGATCAAAGGAACCCAGCGTGGAACCGTGACCAATGCAGAGGGCAACTACACGCTTTCTGTTCCGGAAGCCGCCAATGGGGCCACACTGGTTTTTAGCTTCGTGGGGTATTTGTCTCAGGAACTGACCGTGAAGGCATCGACAACCGTGAACGTTTCGCTGAAACCGGACGACAAGGTTCTGGAAGAAATCGTGGTCATTGGATACGGTACGGCCCGAAAAAGTGACTTGACCGGGGCCGTCGGTTCCGTGAAAGAAGCAGAATTGAAAGAACGCCCGGCGGCTTCGCTGACGCAGGCGTTGTCGGGCCGGATGCCGGGGGTGCAGGTCAACACCAACTCGGGTCGGCCCGGCGGTCGAACCACCATCCGTGTTCGCGGATTTAGCTCCATCAACTCCTCGAATAACCCGCTCTATGTGGTCGACGGCGTGATGTTGCCGCAGGGAACCCAAAACCAGTTCAGTTCGGCCATCGACTACATCAACCCGAACGACATCGTTTCGGTGGAAGTGTTGAAAGATGCCTCCTCGACCGCCATTTACGGGGCGCGGGGCGCCAACGGCGTGGTGCTGGTGACGACCAAAAAAGGGAAATCGGGAGAAGGTCAGGTGACTTACAACGTCGATTTCAGCGTGAACACCATCGGACCCAATCGCCCCCGGGTGCTGAATTCCCGGCAGTATATGGCCGTAGAAGATCTGGCCTGGGCCAATATGGAAAAATACGATCCGGCGGGCTGGGCGGCTGGCAAATGGGCGTATCTGAATCCCAAACTGCGCCGGATCGACCCCCGCGTCTGGAATTCCGACGGCAGTCCGAAATACGATACCGACTGGTTCAAGGAAACCACCCAGAATAAGCTGTCGCAAAACCACCAGTTGGGTTTCAGCGGAGGCAACGACCGCACGCAGTATTCGATCTCACTGGGCTACCGCGACGACCAGGGCTTGCTCAAGACTTCCTACATGAAACGGTATTCGGGCCGGTTTACGATCGACGATCAGGTGAAATCGTGGCTGAAAGTGGGCGGTACGCTGAGCTACAACAACCAGACGGAGAACCTGGTGGACGTCAATGATGCCGTGGCCCGCCAGATTGTGGAAGATTTTCCTTTCCTGCCGGTTCAGTACGAAGACGGTTCCTTCGCCAACAACCGGGATTTCCCGTTTGCGGAAGGAACCATGAGTTCGTACCACCGCCTGATGGGTCGGAAATACATTCTGAACACGCAAACTACCACCGGAAGCCTGTATTCCAACATCAGCCTCGCCAAAGGACTGGAAATGCGGACGGTTTTGGGAGCCAATGTGCAGACCCAGGAAGTGAACCAGTCCAGCACCCGGACGCTGGAAATTGGCGCAAACGGGACGGCATCGGCCAACAATTTCAGAGACTCGTTCTGGTCGCTGGAAAACTACCTGACGTATAACAAACAGATCAACGATAAACACGCCATCAACGCGCTTTTGGGGGTGTCGTGGCAGGAATCAAATTTCTTTTCGATTGGGGCCAGTGTCCGCAACTTTGCAACGGATTATTTTGGTTTCAACAACCTGGGTGCGGGTGCCACCAACCCGGCGGTCACTTCGGGAGCCTCCCGGTTTTCGTTCAATTCCTATTTCGGTCGGATCAATTACAGCCTGATGGAGAAGTACTTACTGACCTTTACCGGCCGGGCCGATGGCTCTTCGAAGTTCGGGAACAACCACAAATTCGCGTTCTTCCCCTCGGCGGCTCTGGCCTGGCGGGCATCGGAAGAGGAGTTCCTGAAAGGCAATGCGATCATCTCGAACCTGAAAGTGCGGACGAGCTTTGGTTTGACGGGGAACTCCGAAATACCGCCTTACTCGTCGTTGTCGCTGCTTAGTTCGAACTACGCAACCATTTACGGCGATGCCCGGGTGTCGGGTACGGGAATCAGCCGGTTGGCGAACCCGGATCTGCGCTGGGAAAAAACCGCCCAGACTGATATTGGCGTGGAACTGGGTCTGCTGAAAGGCCGGATCAATCTGGAGGCCGATTACTACTACCGCAAAACGACGGACATGCTGCTGGATGCGCCGGTTCCCCGCACGAGCGGCTACGGCACGATTCGCCGGAACGTGGGGTCGATGCAGAACAAAGGCTTTGAGTTGGGTCTGAACACGGTCAACATCGACGCGGGCGGTTTTCAGTGGAACTCGACGTTCAACGTCTCGTTCAACCGTAACAAAGTCTTGTCGCTGGCAACGCCGTCGGACATCTTCAACGTGGGTGGGCCGAACTTTACGAATCCAACCAACGTGATCCGCGTGGGCGAACCGGTCGGATCGTTCTGGGGACTGACCCGGGTGGGCATCTGGAGTGAAGCGGAACGCGAAGAAGCGGCCCGGTTTGTGAGCTACCGGAACGGGTTGACCATGTTGCCGGGTGACATCAAGTACCTGGATGTGAACGGCGACCGCGCCATTACGGATGCCGACCGGAGCATCATCGGAAACGGGAGCCCGAAAGCCTGGGGTGCTTTTTCCAATACCTTTCGCTACAAAAACTTCGATCTGACGCTGGAATTGCAGTTTTCCTACGGCAACGACGTCATGGATCTGAACATCTCGACCAGTGAAGACCGCCAGGCCTTGGCCAACAGCTACACTTCGGTGTTGAATGCCTGGACGCCGACGAATCAAAACAGCCAGATTGCCGAAATCCGCGATACGCGGGCCGGTTATGTGCTAAACGTAGACAGTTACTGGATCAAGGACGGTTCGTTTCTGCGGGGGCGTAACCTGCTGTTTGGGTATACGTTTCCGGGTGTTGTCACCAACAAACTCAAACTGAACCGTTTGCGGGCGTATGCCACGGTGCAGAATTTCTTCCTGCTGGTGAAAGACAAAATCATTGGCGACCCGGAGGTAACGCCGACCAACCAGGGCGACAGCAACAGTGCATTTTCACAAGGGATGATCTGGCACAATTACCCCAAACCGACGACGTTCATGTTCGGGTTGCAGATTGGGCTGTAAGTTTACGGTATTCGGTTTACGGTATTCGGTATTCGGTATGAACATGCGTCAGCTACCGTATCGACGGCCCGGCGAAAACGGAAAACCGTGTACCGAATACCAGATTTCAATAATTCAAAAGCACTTTCAAAAAATGAAACATATCCTTTATAAAGTGAGCAAAATCGCTCTGCTGGGGGCGGTGCTGCTGGGTCCGGTGGGTTGTTCCGATTTCCTCGATGAGCAGGCGCCTTCCAACCTGACCCCCGACAATTTTTACACCATTCCCGACCACGCCGAAGCCGCCCTGGCTTCGGTCTACGCCGACCTGCGGTTCATGGGCGACGGCGCCGGGATCTTCTCTTCCAACTGGCAGTTGCTCGAAGCCCTCACCGGCACCTCGACCACCGAAACCGCCCAGAACTCGGATTTGAACAACCTCTACGGGCTGGTTCACGATGGCAACACCGCCCACGTGGTCAACTACTGGAACGGACTCTACAAGGTCATCGCTCAGGCCAACCAGGTGCTCGACCGCGTACCGGCCATCACGCCCATGCCCGATGCCCAAAAGGCCAAGATCCTGGGTGAAGCCCGGTTTCTGCGCGCTTCGGCCTACTTTACGGCGGTTCGGTTGTGGGGTGATATTCCCCTGATTACCAAACCCCAAACGGCCACTTCGGAAGATTTTCAGCCGGGTCGCGCAACGCAGGAAGAAGTTTACAAACTGATCGTGGAAGACCTGGTGGCGGCCGAAGCGGCTGGCCTGGCGTGGATGGATGTCAGTGGCCGGGCCAACCTGGCGGCTGTCAAAACCCAACTGGCGAAGGTGTACCTGACGATGGCGGGTTTCCCGCTGAGCAAAGGGGCGACGCACTACAAACTGGCGGCCGACAAAGCCCTGGAAGTAATCACCTACGCCAATGCCAACCCAACGGTGATCAACCTGTTCACGACGTATGAAGACGTCCACCGGGAAAGTACCGAAAACCGGCTGGAGCACCTGTTCATGCTGCAATACAACACGCTGGTTGCGGGTAACCCGATGGACAACATGTACCCCAACTTCAAACCGGTGACCTTCAACGGGCCGTCGGGCACGGGCAGTACGGTGCCGGTGCCGTCGTTCTACGCGTCGTATGAAGCGGGTGACCTGCGGGCGAAAGATCAGGAAGGCTACTTCTACTCGACTTATTTTACGAATGGAGACGGTGCCCGTTTCGCATTGGGGGCCAACTACATTTTCAAGCATTTCAACCGGACGGCCAACGGGACGTCGGGGGTTCCGGGCACGCGTCAGAACAACCTGAACGTTCCGCAGATCCGGTTTGCCGAAACGCTGCTGATCTATGCCGAAGCGCAGAACGAACTGGGGGCACCCACGCAGGCGGCTTACGATGCCTTCAAGCGGATTCGGGACCGGGCAAAGCTGACGACCCCGGCGCTGGGGACGTACACGCAGGCGACTTTCCGGGAAGCGGTTTGGCGGGAGCGGTGGCACGAACTGGCTTACGAGCAGATCACGTGGTTCGACATGGTTCGTTTGCGGAAAGTGTACAACGACAAGACGAACGGCTTCGACAACTTCGTGGGCCACGTGAACCCGAGTTCGAACCAGGCGTTGCAGGAGAAGCATTTGCTGTTGCCGCTGGGCAAGCAGGAGATGCTGAACAACCCGAATCTGAAACCGCAGAATCCGGGGTATCCGAACTAAAAGTGGGTAAATTCTTGTATAATACTGGAATAGCACAAAATAAAAAATCCGAACTTGCGGTGAAAATGGTCTTACTGGTTCTGTTCGGAGTCAATGATTAGAATGAAGCTAAAAATGACGAGCCGTATTGGGATGTGGATGGCGGGATTGGCGTGCTTCTCCGGAAGTGTGCTGATTCAAAGCTGTGGTGGCGTGGAAAAACCGGCTGAAATTGAAGCGGTGGCAGATCAGCTTCCCGAGAAGGTGGATTACAACCTGCACGTGAAGCCGATTCTGTCCGACAAATGCTTTTTCTGCCACGGTCCCGACAAGGCCAGTCAGAAAGGCGGTTTGGAACTGGCCACGCGGGAGGGAGCCATGGCGGCTTTGAAAAAAGCGAAGAATAAAAAACACGCCATTGTCCCCGGCGATCTGTCGGAAAGCGAAGTGTATTACCGGCTGGTGACGACGGACGAAGACGAGATGATGCCTCCCAAGTCGTCCAACCGCGTTCTGACCCCGTATGAAAAAGCCGTTCTCCTCAAATGGATCGAAGATGGTGCGGAGTACAAACCGCACTGGGCGCTGATCAAACCGGAAAAGGCGAAACTGCCGACCGTGAAAGACGCCAGTTGGCCCAAAAATCCGATCGACTATTTTACGCTGAGTAAAATGGAAGAAAAGGGACTGAAACCGTCTCCTGAAGCCGACCGGGAAAATCTGCTGCGCCGGGTTACGCTGGATCTGACCGGTTTGCCGCCCACGGTGGAAGAGCAGCAGGCTTTTCTGGCCGACCGTTCGCCGAATGCCTACGAAAAGGTGGTGGACCGGTTGCTGAAATCACCGCATTACGGCGAGAAAATGGCCGTCGATTGGCTCGATTTGTCCCGCTATGCCGACACCCACGGCTACACCGTCGACCGCTACCGGCCGATGTGGCCCTGGCGCGATTGGGTGATCAAGTCGTTTAATCAGAACCAGCCATTTGATCAGTTCGTGACCTGGCAGTTGGCGGGCGATTTGTTGCCCCGTGCCTCGCGCGAACAGCGGCTGGCGACGGCCTTCAACCGCAACCACTCCCAGAACATGGAAGGCGGGATTATCAACGAAGAATTTCGGGTGGAATACGTTGCCGACCGCGCCAACACCGTCGGAACCGCCCTGATGGGCCTGACGGTGGAATGCGCCCGCTGCCACGACCACAAGTTCGATCCGTTTTCGCAGAAAGACTATTACAGCCTCTTCGCGTTTTTCAACAATGTGGACGAAGCCGGGCAAATCTCCTGGGACGACGCCATGCCGGTGCCGACGATGCTCCTGAGCCAGCCGAAACACGACAGCCTGCTGACCTTCCTGGATACCAAAATCAAGGCGACAGAAACCGCTCTTCATCAGACCGTTCAGAAAGAGCAAGCGGCTTTCGCTCAGTGGCAGACTAAAAACGGCGCGGCTATTCCGTTCGATTACCGGAACGGATTGCAGGCCCATTTCACGTTCGACAAACTGGCTAATGGCAAATTCCTGAATGCCGTTAGCCAAAAAGACAGCGGCAAAGTGCTCGATCCGGTGTTGGTGCCGGGCAAACGCGGCAACGCGTTTCAGTCCAACGGCGACGATATTCTGACGCTGGGCGATGTCGGTATTTTCAACCGCTCGCAGCCGTTTTCCATTGGCGTCTGGGTCAACATTCCCAAAGACGTTTCTAAGGCGGCTCTCGTTCACAAAGGCAACGGCGATATTCTGTACAATTTTCGGGGGTATTTCCTGAACCTGCGCGACGGCAAACCGGAACTGCTCATGGCGCATACCTGGCCTTACAACAGCATCATCCGGCTTGGCAAACAGGTGTTGCCGAAAGAAAAATGGATTCAGTTGACGATGACCTACGACGGTTCGAGCAAAGCGAACGGCCTGCGGCTGTTTGTGGATGGGAAAGAAACCGCTTTGGTGACCGAGAAGGACAATCTCTACAAAGACATTCTGTTCAAAGGCAAGCAAAGCGGGTTGATGGTGGGTGCCGACATGCGCGGACCCGGTTTCAAGAAAGGACTGGTTGATGAGCTCGTGGTGTATAACCGTGCCTTGTCGGCTCCGGAAGTGCAGGCACTGGTTCAATCGGCCCAGACCCTGCCCACCGTCCAGGGCGAGCCGCTGAAGGCGTATTATCTCAGCACGGTTTCGACGACCTACCAGCAGCAGCGCGACGAATTGCAGAAACTGCGGGCGGAGCGAAACCGGATTGCGGAGGAAATTCCGGAAATTATGGTGATGGAAGACATGAAAACGCCCCGGCCAACGCACATTCTCAAACGGGGTGTGTACGATGCGCCCGGCGACCCGGTTCAGCCCGACGTGCCGGCCAGCGTGTTGCCGTTTCCGAAGGAATACCCGCGAAACCGGCTCGGTCTCGCCAAGTGGCTGTTGCATCCCGACAACCCGCTGACGGCCCGGGTGACCGTGAACCGCTACTGGCAAACGTACTTCGGAACCGGTCTGGTGAAATCGGCCAATAACTTCGGCAATCAGGGCAATCTGCCCACGCATCCCGAATTGCTCGACTGGCTGGCGGTTCAGTTTAGAGAATCAGGCGGTCCGTCGCACGGCTGGAACGTGAAAGCTATGCAGAAACTGCTGGTGATGTCGGCGACCTACCGGCAATCGTCGCGCGGACGACCGGACTTACAGCAGAAAGACCCCGAAAATACGTGGCTGGCCCGTGGCCCGATGTTCCGGTTAACCGCCGAAATGATTCGGGATAATGCACTGGCATCGAGCGGTTTGTTGTCGGGCCGGTTGGGCGGAGAAAGCGTAAAACCGTACCAGCCGGAAGGACTTTGGGCGGTGAACAACACGACGTATGAGCAGGATACCGGCGAAAAACTGTATCGCCGGAGTCTGTACACGTTCTGGCGCCGGACCAATCCGCCCCCATCGATGAACACGTTTGACGCGCCGTCGCGGAGTTATTGCGTGGTGCAGCGGCAGAAAACCAGCACGCCCTTGCAGGCGCTGGTGTTGCTCAACGATCCGCAGTTTGTTGAAGCCGCCAAAGTGGTGGCCGCCCGGTCGATTGCGCCCGGCAAACCGTTGCCCGACCAGTTGACCCAGCTTTTCCGGCTGCTGACCAGCCGAAAACCGGTCGAAAAAGAGTTGACGATTCTGACGAAACTATACCAGCAGGAATACCAGAAATTCCGAAAAAGTCCCGCCAAAATGCAGGGATGGATTAACGCTGGTGAATACAAACTGACCCAAACAACCGAGAAACCCGCCCTTGCGGCCGGTGCCGTCGTCGCCAGTGCGGTGATGAACTCGGAAGCGTTTATTACGAAACATTAAATAGTTTACGGTTTACAGTATACGGTTTTCGGTGGCTGACGCGTGCTTGCTGACGCGTTTTTGTTCAGCCGCAGCCCAAATGCGTCAGCCACCGAAAACCGTATACTGTAAACCGTATACCGGTAAACTTATGAAAGAGAAACTCGCGCAGAGTCTGGCGGATACCTTTAACCGGCGGTCTTTTCTGAACAAAGCTTCCTGGGGCCTTGGCTCGCTGGCGTTGGGATCGTTGTTGCCTTCCCAGCTTTTCTCCAACCCCGCCGAACGCATTGAAACCGTGCCGAACCGCGCGCCGAAAGCCAAGCGGGTCGTGTATCTCTTCCAAAGCGGGGGACCGTCGCAACTGGAGACGTTCGATTACAAACCGTATCTGGAAAAAATGCATGGCAAAGACCTGCCCGCGTCGGTGCGGAAAGGCCAGCGGCTGACGAGCATGAGCGCCCAGCAGTCGGCACTGCCGCTGGTGAGTTCGCCCTACAAGTTTGCCCAGTACGGCAAAAGTGGCGCGTGGGCGAGTGAACTGATGCCGTATACCGGGAAAGTGGCCGACGACCTGTGTTTCATCAAATCGATGTATACCGAGCAGATCAACCACGACCCGGCGCTGACGTTTTTCCAGACGGGCAATCAACTGGCCGGGCGGCCCAGCATTGGTTCGTGGGTGAGCTACGGGCTGGGATCGGCCAACGAAAATCTGCCCGCGTTCATCGTCATGGTATCGAAAGACGCCCCGCAGGATCAGCCGTTGTATGCCCGGTTGTGGGGCAACGGTTTTCTGCCGTCGAAACACCAGGGCGTGCAGTTTCGCTCCGGCAACGACCCGGTGTTGTATCTGAGCAATCCCAACGGCTACAGTTCGTCGGATCGGCGGTCGATGCTCGACGCGCTGAAGGATCTGAACCAGGTGCAGGAAGAGATTTACGGCGATCCGGAAGTGTCGAATCACATTGCGCAGTATGAAATGGCGTTTCGGATGCAAACGTCGGTGCCGGAAGTGAACGATTTGTCCGACGAGCCGGATTGGGTGTTCGATCTGTACGGTGAATCAGCCCGAAATCCGGGGACGTATGCGGCCAACTGCCTGATGGCCCGCCGGTTACTGGAACGGGATGTGAAGTTTGTGCAGTTGTATCACCAGGGCTGGGATCAGCACGGGAACTTGCCCAAGAGCATCACCAAGCAGTGCAAAGCGACCGATCAGGCGTCGGCGGCATTGGTGCAGGATCTGAAACAACGCGGTTTGCTGGACGACACGCTCGTGGTGTGGGGCGGTGAATTTGGCCGCACGAACTACTCGCAGGGCAAACTGACGAAAGACAACTACGGCCGCGATCACCACCCGCGCTGCTTCACGATGTGGATGGCGGGGGGCGGTGTCAAACGCGGCATCACCTACGGCGAAACCGATGAGTTTGGCTACAACATCATCAAAAACCCGGTCCATGTCCACGATTTTCAGGCGACGCTGCTCCACCTGCTGGGCGTCGATCACGAAAAACTGACCTACGAATTTCAGGGTCGCCGGTTTCGGTTGACGGATGTGGAGGGTAAGTTGGTGAAGGGGATTTTGGCGTGAAAAACCATTCTGGTGACTAGTCGCAGTTTATGATGACTTCGATCACAATTCCGAAATGCTAACTATCCTATCATTCTACAACCATCCCTTATTTTTTTAAAATTCATCAACTATTTGCACGGTTGCTTGCGCATATGGGCTTTTATCAAGTTGTAATTGAAGAACTCTTCTGAAATTATTAAGTTCTCTTTGTTCAATAATTTCTTGAAGCTTAGTTCTTCCCTGATATCCCTTTTGTAAAATCATTTCAATTGCATCATCAATGCCGGTTAATGTGCTTGGCATATCGTACATAATAGCATGTGGAGCATTTTTGGGGTCTAGTTGAAACCAAGCCGGATGTCTACGAAACTTAGTTTTCATTGCATTTTCTAAAAATCCATGACGTCTATAAAACTGAGAAGCTTTTTCTCTTATCATGCCCTTAAGGTCATTAGGCATAACTACCTTTAGACTAAAATCAGTAAATTTTACGCCATCAAATACAAGTTCATCAGCATCCTGCATACTTTCTACTAAGCCTGATACAAAATTTTTATAATATCCAATTGCTAATGCCGTTGTTGGATATAAACTCAAGTGTCCCAATCTGTAATGCTCATCTATTACATTAGCATATTCCTGACAGGCCGCTTCAATACTAGCATCATTTGATTTATCAAATCGGGGCATATAAATACCGTTAAAATCAGTAGGTAATTTTATATCACTCTCAACTAGTAGAAAGGATTTTTCGCGACCCATTGCTCCCAAAAAAAGAGCCATTTCTAATATAACGTTGTCTCTAGGTTCTATGACTAGATTGTTATTCGTTAAAGTTAAATCATCGGCTGTAGCGACAAAAATACCAAAGTCAAAGTAACTGGCCATACGAAGAAGGTTATCGAAAGTGCTTTTATTTGGTTCCCAAACACCACGATCATTCCATAAAAAGCAATCTCCTATGTCAACAAGGTAAGATTTTACTTTTTCAGCAATTTGGTACCCTGCCTTAGAGGAACCAATAAATATTTTTGGTTTTAAATCAGTCATAATTATTCCTCTTAATAAGATAGTATTGCTCTTTCGATAGCATAGCTACCAACAATGTCTTTTGTTGCGTCTTCAATTAGGGTATCTAAATCTCTTTTTAAATTAATAATGTCAGGAACTAAATCGTCATTAGCTAAAGAGTATTCTGTGCCGTTTGGGCTTTTAATCGATTTTCTATATGCAGGATTTTCAATAATTTTTTGCATTTGATTAGATACTGATTTAGCAATATGTAATTCATTACCAGGTTTGTATGTTAGATCTTTTTCATCGATTGGATATGCAATTGAAGTTATTTGAAAACTTTTAAGGTTTTTTATTTCAACTTCACTATCAGCTTTTAAGTTCTTTAGTAATCTAATAGCACGTCTTAAACCATCTTTGGTGGAATCTCCTTTTTCATTAACTTGGTATATGTGTGCAAAGGGGAAATCTGCTTTAGAATATTTAGGGCCATTAGGGAATTTGTAAAAATATATTCCTCTATAATACTCATCATTCCTTTCATGTTTAGTTTCTTCATACTTTTCTGAATTGTACCAATACCCAAATACAATATCTACTTTTCTATCAAGAGATTTATTTATTATAGATATGCATTTTTCGTGACTATCATCAACTTTATCGTATATTTTTTTTAAAATATTTGTTGCTTGAATCCTCAATTCTTTTATGTCTACATTTGGATCGGATTGCGTATAGGGGTTGCTTGGATATATTTGAGGATAGAAGTATTTATCAATAATAGTAAGTAGATCGAAATCACTGTGAGCTCTAATGTTTGTATCTGTTTTTACAGAGCCCTGCGTCCTGTAGACTCTATCGAAATGAAGTTTAAGCCCGCTTTCCAAGTGGGTTTGCACTCTAGAAGCAGCAAGAAGTGTTTTATCGTTGTATTTCTTATCAATGGGATGCATTGATTCAAGTAAATATTTTACGTCTTCTGGAACCTGACCAGTACCAAAAGATCTGGAAGTTACAGATTCCTTTAATTCTCTGTCAAATTTTCTATTCTGCAGGTTTGCTAATCTGGTTGTATAATTCAGGGAAGCCATTTTTGTCTATTGAATAATTTTAAGTGTTTAGCGAGTTGTTGTATTGTTGGTTTGTAAAATTATAAATTTTTTTGAAAAAACAATATACTATTTTCATGTACAACAATTATATTGCAAAATATTATAATTTACTAATTCGAGGCCTATGTTTTCATGTGTCGTAACCAAGAATGAAGAACTATACGGGCATAGAAATCGGATTGAATTAGAAATCTAAACTAAAAGCTCTCGATATTTTCCATGATATATCTCCTGGCTGTTTGTCATTTTGAAAAATCTGAATATTGTTGACTGAGAGTAAAGTTGGGATAATATTTTCGATTTGCCGTGATCTGGAAATAATGATCAAATATTCAAACAATATTAGTTTATATAAACTAATATTGTTTAGTTAACACAACTATTTCTATATTATCATTTCTAGATATATTAAATTTATAGTTAAAGCCATCTTTTTTAAAGCCATATACTTGCGAGTTGTTCTCTTCTCTTACGTAATATTTTTCAAGTTCATTGTATAGATCATCTAAATAAGTGGAGGATGGGATTTTAGAGTGCATTGCTGCAATTGTTATTTGTCTGGGGCCTTTTGAGATCGATAACATTCCATAAGGGTTTGAAAGTGAGCTCATATACATAAATTCAATAGCTCCATTTTTGAGCTGCCTTGTTGGATAACCCGCGTTCTTAACTTGTTCTTCCCAAACAGGAGTAGGCATATCCACCATTTTAAGCATATTTGAAATATTAGGTATAACAACATTGACACCTTTGTAGTTTTTAAAATCAATGTCCTGAGAAAGGCAAATGGTTGAAGTTACTAAACTAAAAATGAGTGCTTTAGCTAAAATTTTCATAAAATATTTGATTCGTTATGTAGGTATTAAGTATTTAACTTGAAAATTATTTGGGCGATAAATGATGTGAGCTTTAAAAAAAACCAAATTTTCCCGATAACCTCTCTTTCTATTTGATGACCAAAAGGAGAGAATAATTTAACAATATAAAAATCATCATATTGGTTCTTTGGAAATATTGACAAATAAACCATATATTTTCTACTTAATTAGCTGCTATTTGTTAAATTCTTCCTTGTAATTCTTGTTTTATGTAATTCGTCCGTTTCTGAATTATGATCATTAGTCAGCGAATGACCATTATCTGAAGGATCCGTACCGGATGATAATCTTTTTCTGATTCTTCGATATTTTTATGGAGGTGTTAAGATATGTCATAAATTATGTAATTAAGTAATTTTCTGCGATTTAATTTTTGTGAGTTACATAAATTCCGATAACTCCTTATGAACATGAAACCAATTACTGGATCTTCCCTTATAACCCTTCCCCTTAAACATCTATCTTGGACGTTTGCCGTTGTATTTTCCACTTTCAATGACCGCAATCCCGTTGTCCAGCACGTGTGTAAAAACCGCACAACCATTCGCAAACCAATAGCCGTTTTACTGAACGGTACGGCACCAACCCTAGTATTAGCCAATCCCAATCCCCTCCAACCCAAAATTTCCCCCAACCCTACTCCCCTCTGCAACCATCCAACCCAATTCGTCATCTTTCGTCCATTAATCGGACAAATAGCATGACCGCGACCTCTCTACTTTCCTGCGCCCGCATGGCGTTCGTGACCTTATTCAGCCTGCTGGCGGCTTCCAGCCAGGCCCAGAACAAACCGGCTGATCCGGCTTTTCACCGGCTTGACCGGGCCGTTGGGCATCTCATGGATAGCGCGAACGTACCCGGTTTGTCGCTGGTGTGGATTCAGAAGGGGCGGCTTGCCTATCAAAAAGCCTACGGTTTCACCAAATCCGACTCAACCCAACGCGTGGATTCCAATACCGTCTTCGAAGCCGCTTCACTGACCAAGCCGCTCTTCGCCTATGCGGTTTTGCAATTGGTGGAAGAAGGGCGTCTGGATCTGGACAAACCGCTGGTTGACTACCTGCCGTATCCCGACGTGGCCGACGATGAGCGGTATACGAAAATCACGGCCCGGCTGGTGTTGAGCCACCGCTCGGGCTTGCCAAACTGGCGTAAAAACCGTCGCTCCTCCCAACTGGCGATGGTTCGTGCACCCGGCGAACGGTTTGGCTACTCCGGGGAAGGATTCGTCTATCTGCAAAAAGTGGTTGAAAAAATTACGGGCCAACCGATCAACGCGTTCATGGAAAATCGGGTCCTGAAACCGCTGGGGATGGCGCACAGCAGCTTTGTCTGGCAACCGGCCTTTGCCGCTAACTACGCCCAGCCGCACGACGAGTCGGGAGAAGTCCAGCAAAAAGGCAAACCGGCACAGGCCAATATGGCCTATTCCCTGCACACTACGGCTTCGGATTATGCCCGGTTTGTGCTGGCGCTTTTCAATGCAACAGGGCTGCAACCCGCCACGGTCGATCAGATGCTCAGTCCGCAAAGCCAGTTGACCACCCGTTTTTCCGGCTCCGATACGCTGGCGTCCGGTTCACATTGGGGGTTAGGGATTGGCCTCGAACAAACGCCCGCTGCAACCTATTTCTGGCACTGGGGCGATAATGGGGCCTTCAAATGTTTTGTCATGGCGAACCGCACGCGCAAAGACGCGGTGGTCTATTTTACGAATGGGTCGAACGGCCTGGATTTCGCTGACGAGATTGTCCGCCAGACGGTGGGTGGTCAGCATCCGGCCTTTGCGTTTCTGGGAATCAACTGGCGGGCGCAGGCGGGCAAAACCGCCAAAAACCGTTGATCAGCACGTAGGAAAAACCGGCTAACCTCAAACGGGTGGCTAAAATGCGTACTTTTAGGAACGAAGAAAACCGTTTTCCTGAATTCGACCCGTAAACCATCTGAGTATGAAGAGCAAACTGGCCCTTCCGGCATTGATATTCGTGCTGTGCAGCAGCTTTGGGACTTCCCTGCCAGCTTCTGAGCAGAAGCCAGTCAACCGGCCTCCCAACATCATTCTGATTCTGATCGATGACATGGGGGCGGCCGATGTGGGCTGCTACCGACCCCGCTCTTCGGCCAGTTCCTTACCGCCTACGCCCCACATCGACCGGCTGGCCGCCGAGGGCATTCAGTTTACGAACTACTACAGCGCGGCCCCCATTTGCTCACCTTCCCGCGTCGGCCTGATGACCGGAAACGTCCCCGGCAAGTGGCGAATTACGTCGTTTCTCGCGGACCGGAAACACAACCGCACCTGTGAACAGGCTGATTTTCTGGATGCTTCGGCGCCATCGGTCGCCCGGGAACTCAAAGCCGCGGGGTATGCCACGGCACACTTTGGCAAATGGCACATGGGCGGGGGGCGCGATGTCGACAATGCGCCCGGCATCCGGCAATACGGTTTTGATGCGTACGCCAGCACTTGGGAAAGCCCCGACCCTGACCCGCTATTGACATCTACGGACTGGATCTGGGCCAAATCCGATAGTGTGAAACGCTGGAACCGAACGGCGTACTTCGTTGACAAAACGCTCAATTTTTTGAAGCGGAACCCCGACAAGCCCTGCTACATCAACCTCTGGCCCGATGACGTGCATACGCCCTGGGTACCCGACGAAACGACCCTCAACGAGTTTCCGAAGGGAACCGAAAAACCGCGCGAATTCAAGACCGTTCTGGCCGAACTCGACGTCCAGATTGGCCGGCTGATGGCCGGTTTGAAGGACCTGGGCATGGATGAAAATACGCTCGTGGTGTTTACGAGCGACAATGGGGCCTTGCCCACTTTTCAGGGGAGTCGGTCGGGGCTGTTCCGGGGCAGCAAGCTCTCGCTGTACGAAGGGGGCATTCGGATGCCGTTTATCGTTCGCTATCCGGCCCGGACGCCCAAAGGCCGGGTTGATAATCAGTCGGTAGTGAGTGCGGTCGATCTGTTGCCCACGTTCGTGAGTCTGGCGGGCAAAAAAGGGCGAAGCACCGGCGCTGACGGCGAAAACCGGGCCGGGGTTCTCCTGGGCAAACCGACCGCTCGCAAGACACCCCTTTTCTGGGAATATGGTCGCAATACCGAATCGTTCCGTTATCCGGCTGGCCGGGACAAAAGCCCGAATCTGGCCATGCGGCAGGGCCACTGGAAACTGCTGGTCAATGCCGACGGTTCCGGAACTGAACTCTATGATCTGGCCACTGACCCTGCTGAACAGAAGGATGTAGCCGCTCAGCATCCCAAGGTGGTGGATGAAATGCGACCCAAACTAGTGGCCTGGCGAAACGGGCTGGCAAAAGAGTAAGGGAACAGCGAACGACTCACTCCGATTTTCCCGTATATCCTTTCCCCATCAACACCTGACCCGGCCGTTTCCCGTTGTGTTTGCCGCGCTCGATCACCGGAACTCCGTTGACCAGCACGTAGGAAAAACCGGTCGAATAGGCGTGGGGAACATCGTAGGTCGATTGATCGGCGACGGTTTTTTCGTCAAAAATGACGAGGTCGGCGGCATAACCGGGTTTCAGAATGCCGCGATCGTCCAGTTTAAACCGCTGGGCGGGGAGCGACGACATCCGCCGGACGGCTTCCTCCACCGGAATCACTTTTTTGTCGCGCACATAGCGGCCCAGCACCCGGGCGTTGGTGCCGTAGCCGCGTGGGTGCGGCATGCCGGATTGGTAACGTGCCACGCCCGCATCCGAGGCAATCATGGTGTTGGGGTAGCGCATGATCGTGGCCACATCGTCTTCCGACATCGTGTGGTAGACCATCTGAATGCGTTTCATGGCGGTTTTGTCCATCAGTTCCAGCACCAGATCAGCCTCGGTTTCGGCGTTGTTTTTTCGGCCCAGTTTCTGGTTGATTCTGGTGATGCTCAGGCCGTTGAAGGTGGTGTCGGCCGGGTAATACGCCACCACGGCGTAATCGTAATTTTTGCGGTCGTTTTTCTTCAAACCGGCGAGCATTTCCTTCCGGATCTTGGCGCGGGTGTTGGGGTCGCGGAAACGGAGGAGCGTGGCCGAGTCGCCGTCGGCGAGCGCCCAGGCGGGAACGATGCTGGCGAGCGAGGTACTTGAAGCGGTATACGGATATTGATCGACGGTTACATCAAGCCCCTCGCGCCGGGCGGCCTCCACCATCGCCACGGTTTCGACGCTGGAACCCCAGATCGGTTTACTGGCCACTTTAAAGTGCGAAATCTCGACCGGAATCCCGGCTTCCCGGCCAATCTGAATGGCTTCTTCGATGGCTTTTTTGACGTCCTGCCCTTCGTTGCGCATGTGCGACGCGTAGACGCCCCCGTAGCGCGACGCCATTTTGGCCAGATTGACGATTTCGGGCGTGCGGGCGTAGGTGCCGGGTGTGTAGATCAAACCGGTCGAAATCCCGACAGCACCCTCTTTCATGGCCTGTTCCACGAGCGCTTCCATCTCGGTCTGTTCTTTGGCGGTCGGTTCACGGAACGCCATTTTCATCACTTTCAGCCGCACGGTATTGTGTCCGATCATCGACGCCAGGTTGGGCGAAAAACCGCCGATGCGCAGCGAATCGAAGAAGGTGCGCAGGTTGGTGGCTGAAGCCCCGCAGTTGCCGGTGACGAGGGTCGTAACGCCGTCGTAGAGAAAATTCTCGGCACCGGGACGATCCTGCAAACTGCCTTCCACGTGGGTGTGAACGTCGATAAAACCGGGGGCCACGATCTGGTTTCTGGCGTCGATCACGGTTTTGCCCTCCGTGGCCGGGATGCTGCCGATTCTGGCAACTTTCCCGTTCTGGATGGCCACATCGGCGTAGTACCACGGATTGCCGGTTCCGTCGACCACGCGGCCGTTTTTGATGACCAAATCGAACGACTGGCCATAGGAGAACGTGCTGATGAAGAGGACGTAAAGCAGGTGTTTCATGAGTTAATCAGAGTCCCAAAGGGTGATGATCTGGCCGGAATGAAGACTTTTTAACACGTAAAAAAGCGTACTGTAATTGCTGCTGTCGGCGTAATCTCGAATGCGTTTTCGCGGCACATCTTCCCATAATTCCTCCGCATCGGTTTCTTCGGCCAGCGTGTAATAGAGTGATTTTTCGAACAAGGATTGAGCCTCAGAACCGTCGGCCAGTTGCTTATAGAGCGGTTTTGAACCATAACCGATAAACCGGGCATAGTCACCGTCGGCGCAGGGCCATTCCCAATCCTGCCAGGTAATGAGTTGCGGGGTGGTTTTCTCCAGTTCAAGCGTTTTCTGGTCGGCCAGATCGTCGATGTCAGCTTTACTCAGCGCCGGATTGGCTTCGTTGAGCTGCCGTTTTAATTCCGCCACATCGCCCTGGCAGGTATAGCTATCCCGTTCGTAAAGCCGGCCGTTCGATAAACATTCCGGGCAAACAAAAGCAAGTTCGTCTTCGCCGAAAAATCCAGCCGCGTCGAAACACGGTTTTTGCTGGTGGCACAGATCGCAGCGCGAATTTTCGTTGCTGACGCCCACAAAAAGCTCCGGTTGATCGAGGTAGGTGAAGGTCATAACAGGTTGCCCTTTTGTGATGCCAGACACTAACTTAGCGAACAAATGCCGAATTTGCCAGCGAAGGTGGTCTGCAAACGAAGTTTCGCCCGATTCAATTACGCCCGTTGGGATGCGGATTGAAGGAGTAGTGTAAGAGCCGGAAAGGGAGAAATCCGGTACTTCGCACCAGAGGTTACAGATTGAGGGGGTAGTATGTAACTCTATTTATTAAAAAAGTTACAAATTTTGCCCGGATTTTAAGTCTACCAATAAGGATAGTTCAAAACGGGGATGAAGGCAATCCCGACATTTTCCCTATATTGCAAGCTTACCAGTAGAAATCACCACGATGGGATTAAAAAGTTTGCTGCCTAATTCGCTCAAAACCTCCTTAAAAAAGGTCATTCCAATCGAAATGATCGACCGGCTGGAGTTGCTGACCGGTGAACGCGACGCGTTGACGCCACCCTCCCGCATGATCTTCATCGGCGACGGTGATTTCAAGGCTGTTGGGGTGAAGTCGGTTGATCATATCAAGGAACTGGTTGGATTACATTCAACGGATAATGTTCTGGATGTTGGCAGTGGAATTGGCCGGGTTGCCATCCCCTTAACGGACTACATCTCCGCCCCGGGCAGTTACGACGGGATCGAGATCGTTAAAAGCGGTGTGGATTGGTGTACGAAAGAAGTAACGAAGCGGTTTCCGCATTTCCGTTTTCACCACCTGAATGTCTACAACAAGATGTATAACCCACTCGGAACCATGCAGGGCCATGAACTGCGGTTTCCGTTTGAGTCGTCGACGTTCAGTCTGGTAATTCTGAATTCGGTGTTTACCCACATGCTCGAGAACGATTTCGAGCAGTATCTGGCCGAAATTTCGCGGGTCATGAAAAAAGGGGGTAGAGCCTATATAACCATGTTTTTGCTCAACAGCGAGTCGCGCAAAGCCAACGCGGAAGGGAAAAGCCTGTATGGCCGTCAGTTGACGCCGTTTACGGAACGAACCATGGTTCATATTCAGGACCTGCCCGAAAGTATGATTGCCTTTGACGAAGTGTATGCCAAAGAAGCTTTTCAGAAAGCGGGCCTGACGATTCGCACGATCAATTACGGGAGTTGGGTTGGCCGCACCGGCACCATCGACTACCAGGATCTGCTGTATGTGGTGAAGTTGTAGGAAATCTCTATCGGCTCGTCTGATCGCAAAACCTTATCACTTGGCTATCATTTTTAATGATACGCATTTCAAATCATATACTTAGGACTTGCGCTTTTTGCCCCTAAATCCCCTAAAGGACGGTCGGCCGCTGCCGGACTTTTAGCATCCGGATTAAGCTGTGTCCAAGTCCCCTTTAGGGGATTTAGGGGCAAAAAGCGAAATTACAATGAATTATCAGACGTAAGTCCTAATACCAATCTCCGTTTTTACTCATGGCGCGCTTAGTAAGCTCGCAAAAGAGGCCATGCTTTTTTCGTCAGCTACTTTTGAGTTTTCGTCTCAATTGAATGAGTCTGAATTTTATATTGTCATAAATTAAGCCTAGAACCAAGGCCACCGCAGCAAAAATTAAGGCGTGAAGTCCCACTTTTGAATATAAAATACCACCGATGATGCCGCCGATAAAAAAGAAACTGATGATGGTCAACCGAAGTTTTATTGATGATAGGAGTTTATGCTTTTGTTCCTGCTCTTTGTAAAAGAACAATTGCGATAATTCAATGCCCAGGTCGGTAAAAAGCCCCGTTAAATGGGTTGTCCTGACGCTTGAATTTGAGATAGTAGTAACCAGGGAGTTTTGTAAACCCATCGCAAAGAGCAGACTACAGGCAATGGTGTTTGGGTTTCTCATTAGTAAATCCTGTCCGAAAAAGCCAATAAAGAACAGTATTAAACATTCTATCGAAGCAGGAACTACGTAAACATAATGGTCGTCTTTTCGTGAAATAACTTCAATGAGAAAACTGGAAACAAAGGAGCCCAGGAAAAAGAAAAATATATACAGGAAATAAACAAAGCCTTGCCAAAAGTTGAGCTTAAAAACTTCTTCTACAAAAAAAGCAAAATGTCCGGTTACGTTCGTTGTCAATCTCTGAACGGCAAAAAAACCGGCTACGTTTACAACACCGGCGACAAGAGATAACAACGAAGCAATTTTTAAATTATGGCTTAACGTTCGGGTCTTCCCCTGGTGTCTAAACATGGTGCATTTTTTCTGCTTCTATAATTGAGTCGATAAAATCATTACTATAAAGTTCTTTCAATATAGCATAGGTCTTTCTATCTTGATTAGCCTTCTCGGCTAAATCGTATTTCATTTGCTGGTATTTTAACCTTGCCCATTCATTTTTCCTTAAAAAATTTCTGGATAGAATGTGTCGTTCCAGGGCTTTACTACCAACTGGGCAAACATAGAGATGGTGCTTTATTGTGTCCAATACTTTATGAGTCAAATTGCCATTTCTTTTAAACACGTCCCGGTCCTGGATTCCCTGATTGCCATTATGGTAATATCCCAATTGTTCGAGTCTTATTTTTATTTTTTCGAAATCTGAGGTGTCGGAATAGATAATATCAATGTCTATAATTGGTTTTGAATCCAAATATGGCACAGAAGTGCTTCCTACATGTTCAATACAATAGTCAATCTCGTCAAGGTAAATTTCTATCTCACGTTTTATATCCGCAAAATTATTAATCCAAGTTGAAGTATATTTTTTGAGTATCATTCTGTTGTTTTAAATATGATGTATAGCTCTGAAATATGCGAAAATTGTGCTGTATTAAATGCATATATTTGAGTTGTTGTCGACATGCAGATTGTTTTATGAGTTTGATTTTAATCTTCTCTTTCTCCCAGGCTGCGGCATACAGACCGAACACAACAATAGCCGGACAATTAAGCCCGGCTATCGCAATAGAATCAATCTCCGACGACCCTTACACCTTCCCCCGCAAAAAATCCGCCGTATAATTCTCGCCCTCCGGCAGTTTCACCAGCTCTTCCGGGGTGCCGGCAAAGGTGACGTAACCGCCCGTATCCCCACCTTCGGGACCGAGGTCAATGAGGTAGTCGGCCGATTTGATGATCTCGGTATTGTGTTCGATGATGATCACACTGTCGCCCTGATCGACCAGCGCGTTGATGGCTTTCAGCAGTTTGCGGATGTCGTGGAAGTGCAAACCGGTGGTCGGTTCGTCAAAAATGAACAGGGTTCCGCCTTTGCTGGTGTTGCCTTTTCCCAGAAACGACGCCAGCTTAACGCGCTGGGCTTCACCACCCGACAGCGTATTGGATGATTGCCCGAGCGTAATATACCCCAAACCGACCTCCTGCAGGGGCAGCAGTTTTTCGACCATCTTCGGTTCGGCTTTCCGGAAATAATCAATGGCTTCATCAACGGTCATTTCCAGAATATCCGCCACGTTTTTGTCGTTGAGCGTCACTTCCAGAATTTCCTGCTTAAACCGCTTGCCGTTGCAGCCTTCGCATTTCAGGAAAATATCGGCCATAAACTGCATCTCGATCTTGACCTCACCTTCGCCCTGACACACCTCGCAGCGCCCGCCATCCACGTTGAACGAAAAGTGCGACGGTTTATAACCCCGCGCCTTCGACACGGGCTGTTCCGCCATCACCTGCCGCAGATAATCGTAGGCTTTGATGTACGTCACCGGGTTCGAGCGCGACGATTTACCAATCGGGTTCTGGTCGATCATCTCGATGGAGTTGACGCGGTCCAGACTGCCACCCAGGCTGTCGTGCTTGCCCGCTTCTTCCGAACCGTCGCCCTTCAAACGCGTCAAGGCCGGATACAACACCTTGCGAATCAGCGTCGATTTGCCCGAGCCACTCACGCCCGTCACCACGGTCAGCGTGTTCAGCGGCAGCCGCACATCCAGATCCTTCAAATTATTCTCCCGCGCGCCGTTCACCTCCAGCCAGTGCGTGGCTTTCCGCCGGAATTTCGGCACCGGCACGGTTTCTTTCCCCGTCAGAAAAGCGAGAGTGTGAGAATCTTTGCTGTTTAACGTTTCACTCTTCACTTCCTCCCAGGTGCCCTGAAACACCAGGTGACCGCCGTTGACGCCCGCATCCGGGCCGATGTCGATGAGTTGGTCGGCGGCCCGCATCACCTCTTCTTCGTGTTCGACCACAATGACGGTATTGCCCAGATCGCGGAGGGTTTCCAGCACACTTACCAGTTGCCTGGTGTCGCGCGGGTGGAGGCCAATGCTGGGTTCATCCAGAATATACATGGACCCAACCAGCGCGCTACCGAGCGAGGTCGCCAGTTTAATACGCTGATATTCACCACCGGACAGCGTGTTGGTCAGGCGGTTTAGCGTTAAATAGGTCAACCCGACGCGCTCCATGTAGTCCAGGCGGTTGCGGATTTCGGTGAGCAGCCGTTTGCCCACTTCCTGCTGGTGCGGGGGGAGTTCCAGACTCCGGAAAAAACCGGCGGCTTCGCCGATCGGCATCAGAACAATGTCGGTAATGGATTTTCCACCGGCAATTTTTACGTAGCTGGCGTCCTTCCGCAACCGCGAACCCCGGCATTCGGGGCAGGTGGTTTTTCCCCGGTAGCGCGACAGCATCACGCGGTATTGGACCTTGAACGTCTGGCTTTCGACGAAATCGAAAAACGCGTTCAGGCCCTGAAAGTATTTGTTGCCCGTCCAGAGCACTTCCTTCTGTTCCGGGGCCAGATCTTTATACGGGCGGTGAATCGGAAAGTCGAACCGAATGCCATTTTTGAGCAGCGGTTTCAGAAATTCCTCGTTCATTTTCTCGCTCCGCCAGGGTGCCAGCGCGCCTTCAAAGACCGACAGATTTTTGTCGGGAATGACCAGATCCGGGTCGATGCCCAGCACTTTGCCAAAACCGTCGCACCGGCGGCAGGCACCATACGGGTTGTTGAAGGTGAACAGGTTAACGCTCGGTTCTTCAAAAACCAGCCCGTCCAGTTCAAATTTATCCGAGAAAACGCGCGACTCTTTGCCCACGACATCGACCCGGCAAACGCCCTCGCCTTCGTTGAATGCCGTCTGGATCGAGTCCGAAAACCGGTATTGACTGTCTTCATCGGGCTGCCCTTCCGCGTCGAACTGTACTGTACTCCGGTCGATCAGGATTTCGAGATCAGCACCCGGTTTCGGTTCGTCCACGGTTTTATCCAGAATTTCCTCGATAAACAGCACTTCGCCATCGGCCACAATCCGGGTGTAGCCTTTCTGGAGCAACACTTTCAGCTCGTCGGCCAGCGTCCGGTCGGGGCGGATGTGCAGCGGGGCCATAACCAGCACGCGCTGCCCCTGTTCATAGGAATACAGGTATTTGACGACGTCCGTTACCGTATCTTTGCGCACTTCCTGCCCCGAAACGGGCGAGTAGGTGATGCCCACGCGGGCAAAAAGCAATTTCAGGTAGTCGTAAATTTCGGTGGTCGTTCCAACCGTTGAGCGGGGGTTGCGGGTCGTTACCTTCTGTTCGATGGCAATGGCCGGCGACACGCCTTTGATGTAATCGACCTCGGGTTTTTCCATCCGGCCCAGAAACTGCCGGGCGTAGCTGCTCAGGCTCTCGACGTACATGCGCTGACCTTCAGCAAATAACGTATCGAATGCCAGGGACGATTTGCCGGAGCCCGAAAGACCGGTGATCACCACCAGTTTGTTGCGCGGAATGGCGACGTCGATGCTTTTCAGGTTGTGAACCCGGGCACCCTTAATGATGATATAGTGTTTGGGATCAAGATGTTCAACGTTGGGTTGCTGAAAGGAGCCGTCAGGCGGCAGACTAACCGATAAATTCATCCTATAAATTTAGCAAAACTCTATCTTTGGACTAACGGTTTTTTTGAAAGGATGGTTTCTTTTTCAATAACGATTGCACCCAACCCCCTGGAGGGGGCTAAAAATTACTGAATGCTTAAAGCCCGGCACCGGCCTTCAGGGGGGTGGGGGCACAGATAGCTAAACGACATGGATTCAATTGTTCAGGAAGACATTCTGAAACTCCTGCTGGCGATGGTGCTGGGCGGTTTGATTGGCGCGGAACGCGAATACCGCAGCAAATCGGCGGGGCTCCGGACCACGATTCTGATCTGTGTCGGATCGGCGCTGTTCACCATCGTTTCGCGCCGTTTCAGCGACGACGACCGGATTGCGGCCAACATCGTCAACGGCATCGGTTTTCTGGGGGCAGGCATCATTTTCCGCCAGGAGACCAGCGTCAAAGGCCTGACTACAGCGGCCACGATCTGGGCGGTAGCGGCCATCGGGATGGCGGTCGGGGGCGGTTTTTACGATCTTGCCGTGGGCGGTTTTATCATCATTGGGGCTACCTTGCTGGTGTTACCGGCGCTGGCGGCCCGCATTGCCCGCAACAACCAGGCCCGACAATTCCGAATTGTTACTACCTTTAAACACCAAACAATGCTGGCGTACGAAACGCTGTTTGAGGAATGTGGCCTGCATCCCCGGTTGCAGAGCCAGCAGCGCATCGGCAACGAAATTATTGGGATCTGGCGGGTTACGGGGTCCGAAAAAGCCCACGAGCGCTGCATCCAGCAGTTGCTGAATGATCCGGAAGTAAAAGAGTTTGGGTTTTGAGTGAAGGCATTACTTACTAAAAACCACTATTTTTTCGTTTATAATTCAAGTGTCCATTTTTGTTCATTAATCAACTCTATGAACCTCATACAGAAAGGCTTATTGGCAATTATGCTGATAAGCAGCAGTGCAGCCTTCGGGCAAATTACCGAAGATCCCGAAGAACGACGTGAAGAAGGGAGAGATCCGTTGAAAACCAAAACGCCGGAAGGAGATCCGCTACCTTTTTCGCAGCGGTTGCGGTTTGGGGGCGGCATTAGCAACGTTTCCATTGGGAATCCCTTCAGCATTGGGGTCTCTCCTGTCATCGCCTACCAGGCTTCCGAGCGGGCCATTCTGGGCGTCGGCATCAATTATGTCTATTACCGGGCCAAATTATACTACCAGGGTGGAGCCACCGAAATCTACCGGGCCAATCAGTACGGCGGGCGGGTGTTCGGGATGTATGAGATCGTTCCCAATATTGTGAAAAACCTCTACGTTCACGGGGAATTCGAAAATACGAATGTTGGCTACACGAACTACAACATCATCCCCTACGAAACGCAGCGACGCTGGGTGAGTGCCGGGTTGGTCGGGTTGACGTATTCACAACCCATTAGCCGACGGTTTGGTGTGAATTTAACGGCTCTATACAACCTGAGTTACAACGCCGATCCGACGTTTTCGTCGTTTGTTTACGGCGGCAGCCCGTGGGTGATTCGGGTGTCGTTTTTTTAATGGAGAGAGAAGACGAGAGCGTAGAGAATAAAGACAATCGCAGGAAAGGTTTTTCTTTATTCTCTACGCTCTCGTCTTTTCTCTCCTTTTTAGCATTAATGCCATTAGAATTATAAAAATTTCTACTTAATTCGGGTGGATTTTTCAAAACCGGATTAAGACCTTGACCACCGAACGGCAACCCGACCCAATTCTCTGGAACGCCCTGAAACAAGGCGACCGGCGGGCTTTTGCCGAACTCTACGAGCGGTATTACCGCATTCTATACAACTACGGATACAAACTACTGCCCGACGCGGCTCTGGTGGAAGATGCCATTCAGGATTTGTTCGTGGATCTCTGGCGGATTCAGCAGAATCTGGCCGAAGCCGACTCGGTCAAGTTCTATTTGTTTCGCTCCCTGCGTCGAAAAATTCACCGCTTGAGTGAGAAAGAAAACCGGTTTTTGTCCGTCGATCCGACGGCTTTCCCGTTTCAGACTGACACCACGCCCGAGCACTCCTTTTCCGACGGAGAGCAGGAGCAGCAATTGACCCGTCAACTGGCTCATGCCTTGAAGCAACTGCCTGATCGTCAGTTGGAAGTGGTTACGCTGCGGTTTTACGAAAACTTTAAAACCAGCGAGATTGCGGCCATTATGGGCATCACAGACAAGTCCGTCCGGAACACGCTGCACAAAGCCATGACCCACCTCCGCGAAAATACCCGTTATCTGGCTCCGTTTCTGGGGCTGTTGCTTCTTCTTTTGTCATAACATCACACCGTACCATTTAATCTCTATAGGATTTTTTCCAGCCCACGGTTTTAACCGTGGGTCAGGTTGGAATAATTCCGAACGCCATACCAACCGTTTTAACGGTTTCTGGCACAAAACCGTTAAAACGGTTCATCATTTCGTTCAAATTTGGTCGCTGATCCCACGATTCAAATCGTGGGCTACGGGCGTCGGCCATAATGCAGCCCGTAAATCCAGCGTCAAATAAAAAAATGAGAAAAGGAGGGGACACTTCGCCGTTTCCCGGCTCTTGGTAGAAGAGAGCGGAATATTCATCTATTTTATTGCCCGGATGCAATGAATGCCTATACGGATTATACCACTGAAGACTTTGCCGAAGATGATTTCTTCCGGCGTTGGGTGCTGGCACCCGATGCCGAAACTGATTCGTTCTGGCAGGATTTTCTGGCTGAGCATCCGGAAAAAAACACGGTTATTCTGACGGCCCGTTCGCTCTTGCAAGCCATCGTGCAAGTGCAGACCATGCCCACGGAAACGCAAGGTCAACGGATGTGGGCCGCCATCGAGCACCGCACCGCCGGGCTTCCGGGGCTGGAGGAACAGCCGGATGCTGACGATGAAAACCGTTGGGTATGGCCCAAAATCAGACGCCCGGACTGGTTGCAGTTGGCGGCTGCCGTAACATTGCTGGTGGGAATTGGCTGGTGGTATATGCTGCGGTCCAAACTGGCGGAACAGCCGGGAACCTATTCCGAACTGGTGGCTCAGTCGACGATTGATCTGGTCGAAAAAATAAACAACACCCCGCAGCCGCTGACCGTCCGGTTTGAAGAAGGCAGCACGGTGGTTTTGCAACCCGGCAGCCGGGTGAGTTACACGGCCACGTTTACGGGCGAAAAACGGGAAGTATATTTGTCGGGCGAAGGTTTTTTTGAGGTCTCCAAAAATCCTGAGAAACCCTTCATGGTGTATGCCAATGGGTTGGTTACCAAAGTGCTCGGAACCAGTTTTATGGTCCGGGCGCTGGAAGAAGCCAGGGGCGTAACGGTCATTGTGCGAACCGGAAAAGTAGCGGTTTTTTCGATCAAATCGCTTGATCGAAACCAGCCCGAAACCGGGCAACCGGCGGGAGCGCTCTTGCTAACCCCCAACCAGCAGGCCTTTTTTGATACCGACAGCGACCGGCTGACCCGCAAACTCGTGGAGGCTCCGGTTCTGATCAAAACCCCCGAAAACAACCAGAACTTTGTTTTTGAAGATACGCCGGTTGCGGACGTGTTCAGAACGCTGGAAACTTCGTATGGCGTGTCGATTGTCTACGATGCGAAGACGCTGAAAAGCTGTAACCTGACCGCTCCGCTGGGCGATGAGCCCCTGTTCCGAAAACTCGACATCATCTGCCAAACCATCGACGCCACCTACGAAGTCTGGGATGCGAAAATTGTAGTAACCGGAAAAGGCTGCCAGCCAACGGAATAAGGCTTAGGTGTAAGGTAATCTTTTGATTTATAAATAATTATGATTAAAATAATTCATAATTCATAATTCATAATTCATAATTCATAATTCATAATTCATAATTCCATTTCCTAAACCCTGATTGCATGACGAAACGCCAACCAGTCTACTAAAAAAGCCGGAACAGAACCGTACTGTTGCGACCAGTACGGCTCCATCACCCCGGCGACTCAGTGCCCTCCCTTGCTTTACCGGTATTGCGACTACCCTGAAAAACGGGGACGGGGATTGTTTTTGCCTCCACTTCTGATTTTGTCGAACAAAAACACTGCTAAAAGTATGAAAAAACTGCGGGATTATTCCCCAACTCTTTGCCAGATTATGAAGATTACTTGCGTACAGTTGGTGCTGGCCGTAGTCTTTGCCGGGCTGACCCTGGCCCGAAATGGAATGGCGCAGGAGCTGCTCAATCGATCGATCTCTGTTCAATTGGAAAACAAGGACTTACGGACCATTCTGAACCGGTTGGAGAAAGCCGCGAACGTGAAATTTACGTACGTTCCGCAACTCATTTCGGTCGGCAATAAAGTGACACTCCGGGCCGAAAACGACCGGCTGGAAGTGGTGCTGAACCGCCTGCTGAAACCGCTGAACATCACCTACCAGGTTTCGGGAAACTACATTGTACTGAAAAAAGAACCGACCAGCGCGGTTTTGCCCGAAGAAACTTCGCTGGAAGCGCCCATGCTACTGGCTGAGATACCGATTACGGGCATGGTTACAGACGAAAAAGGCGAAGGACTTCCGGGCGTCAGCGTGTTGCTGAAAGGAACCCAGCGCGGCACGTCGACCAACAACAAAGGCGAATTCCGGCTGGCGGTGCCGGATAATTCGGCGGTTCTGGTCTTCAGTTTTGTGGGTTACCGAAACCAGGAGATTACGGTCGGTTCACAAACGACATGGACAGTTCGGCTGGAAGCGGACGAAAAATCACTCAACGAAGTCGTGGTGGTTGGCTACGGTGCCGTGAAGAAACGCGATTTGACGGGAGCGGTGTCATCCATCAGTACGACGGAAGTAAAATCACAGCCCATTTCGGCCCTCGATCAGGCGTTGCAGGGCCGCGCTGCCGGGGTGCAGGTCACCCAGTCGTCGAACTCGCCGGGCGGGGGCGTCACCATCCGCGTGCGCGGAGGAAACTCAATTTCGGCCAACAACGAACCGCTGTATGTCATCGACGGTTTTCCGGTTTCGAGTTCCACTTCGTTTCCCGGCGGTCCGAGTAATACCGGAACGAACCAGAACGTGCTGGCGACGATCAACCCCAACGATATTGAATCCATCGAAATCCTGAAAGACGCTTCGGCCACGGCCATTTACGGTTCGCGGGGCGCGAATGGCGTGGTGCTGATTACGACGCGACGCGGAAAAGAAGGGCAATCGAAGATCGACTTCGAAGCGTATTACGGCGTTCAGCAAATCACGAAAATGATGGACATGGGAACGGCGGCAGAACATACGGAACTGAAAAATGAGCAGTTGCGAAACCTGGGCTTTGCCGAACGCTACGGCTATACGACACAGTACCCGAAAAAACCGGCCGAATACGGCGTCGGCACCAACTGGCAGAAAGAAATCTACCGCCCGGCTGCGGTGCAGAACTACCAGCTTTCGTTTTCGGGTGGAAATGACAAGCTGCGCTACTTTGTCAATGGCAACTATTTTGGCCAGGACGGTATTGTGATCAACTCCGATTTCAAGCGGTATTCGTCCCGGATCAACCTGGATGCCCGCATCAGTTCCCGGCTGAAAATTGGTTCCACCTTTACCATCAGCCGGAGCCTGACCAACGCCATCAACGAACAGGGGACCAACGCACCGGTGGGGGCCGCGCTCGTGTTTTCACCGGCGAATCCCATTTTCGACGCGACTGGCAATTACCAGTTGCTGAACGTGGGACCAAGCTCCGGTTTTAGTGCGTACCCGAATCCGGTGGCGCTGGCGAAAACTTCGACCAATCTGCTGACCAGCGACCGCGTGCTGGGCAACCTGTTCGGCGAACTGCTCCTGGCACCGGGCCTGACCGCCCGCGTCAGCGTTGGGGCCGACATTCTGAATGCCCGGCGGGATGTCTTTTATTCACCCCAAACCGTGATGGCGAACACGCTGAATGGCTACGGAAGCAACGCTACCAGCACCAATACCAACCTGCTGAACGAGAATACGTTATCGTATAACCGCACGATCAATGCGTTGCACAGCTTCGACTTGCTGGCCGGGTTAACTTTCCAGTCGGCTAAGGGTGTTAGTACCTACCAGGAAGCGCAGGATTTTCCGAATTATGCACTGGGTGCCAACAACCTGGGGTTAGCCAATAACCCGCGTCCGCCTGTTGGATCGGCTAGCCGCTGGGGACTGAACTCGTACCTGGCGCGCGCCAACTACCGGTTTAAAGACCGATACCTGCTGACGTTTACGGGTCGGGTAGATGGTTCCTCACGGTTTGGAGCCAATCACAAATACGGTTTCTTTCCGTCGGGAGCGTTTGCCTGGCGGGTTTCGGACGAGCCATTCCTGAAAGATGTGAAGGCGTTTTCTGACCTGAAGTTCCGGCTGAGTTATGGCATTACGGGCAACGACGGCATCGGGTTATACAATTCCCTCTCGCAGTATGCGACCGAACGCACGGTTCTCAACAACACGGAAGTGCTAATGACGCGGGCCGACCGGATTGCCAACCCGGATTTGCGCTGGGAGAAAACCGCCCAGTTTGACGCCGGATTCGATGTCAGTCTGCTCAATAACCGCTTGCAGTTGACGGCCGATTATTACATCAAAACTACCACTGATCTGTTGCTGAGCGTTGAACTGCCGGCAACGACCGGTTTTACGACGGTTACGCGGAACGTGGGAAGTCTCGAAAACCGGGGCTTCGAACTGGCGATCAACACCATCAACATTGATGGGAAATTGCAGTGGACCACCAGCGGCAATGTGGCCTTTAACCGCAACAAAGTGTTGAAACTGGCCGATGCCGAACAGTTTTTTTCCGGGGCCACCATTGTAAAAGTCGGCGAGTCCATTGGGTCATTTTACACTACAGTGTTCGACGGAATCTGGCAGAATGCCGAGGAGATCAAACAGGCCGGACTTCGGGCCAGAACCAGTGATTTACCCGGTGCGCCCCGTTTCAAAGACGTAAACGGCGATGGAGTTTTCAACGAGAGTACCGACCGCGCCATCATAGGCAACGGTTTGCCCAAATTGATTTACGGTCTAACCAACAACCTGTCGTTCAAAGGTTTTGACCTGCTGGTCTTTTTCCAGGGTGTTTACGGCAATAAGTTGTATAACGCCACCCGGCAAACCATCGAATCGACCGATCCGGCGCAGAATCAGCTTCGCACCGTGATTGAAGGTTCGTGGCGTCCCGACCGGCCCTCCAACCGGATTCCGGCCATGCGCCAGTGGTCGAAAGGAACCACCTCGGACTTCATTGAAGACGGCTCGTTCCTGCGGCTTAAAAACGTTTCGCTGGGGTATCAACTGCCCGTGCTGCCCACCTTCATCAAACGGGCCAGAGTTTACGTGAGCGGCCAGAATCTGTTGACCTTCACGAAATACCTCGGCTACGATCCGGAAGTCAATTCTGACGGCAACAGCAACACGCTCTACGGTTTCGACCGCTTTGCGTATCCGGCCGCGCGAACCATCACGGTTGGTGCAAACCTCACTTTCTAAACGGTTTAATCTGTTCGTAAAGCTATGAAAACAAGACTTTTATCCCTTCTTTCGTTCAGTTTGCTCCTGTTGGTCGGCTGCGAAAATAACCTGGAAGAAAAGCCGCTGAGCTTTTTTGAAGAATCCAATTCGTTCAATACCGATAAAGACGCAACAGCCGCGATCAACGGGGTTTATCATGCCCTGCGCAGCGGCAATTATTACGGCATGAACATCATCACGTTGTCCGATGTCAGTGGTGAAGAATGCTTCATTCGGGCCGACGGCGGCAGTGCCGAAGGCATCGAAATCGACCAGTGCCGGTATACCTCCGCCAACTCCAATTTCGACAATTTTTACACAGCGGTTTACCAACTGATCAACCGGGCCAACCGGGTGATCGACAAGGTGCCGGGTATTACGATGGACACGAAGCTGCGCGATCAGATTGTGGGCGAAGCCAAGTTTCTGCGCGCTTTGGCCTATTTCGACCTGGTTCGGGCCTTCGGCGATGTGCCGCTGGTCACGACGGTTTCCAATGATGTGGTCAATGTCAAAATTCCGCGCGATCCGGTCGATAAAATCTACCAGCAGATTACGCAGGATTTGCTGGATGCCGAAAAAGTGGTGCCGGTTAAATACACCGTCGTGAGCGAAATTGGCCGGGCCACGTCCGGAGCCGTGAAGTCGATTCTGGCCAAAGTCTATCTCACCCGAAAAGACTGGACCAATGCCGCGGCCAAAGCCAAAGAAGTGATAGACTCGAAAGCCTACACGCTGTTTCCGGATTACAAAAACATCTTTCTGCCCGAAAACAAAAACGGACCCGAGCATATTTTCTCGGTTCAGTTCAGTTGCGTTCAGCAAATCTACGGCAGTGCCTTTGCCAAAAACTTTTCGATCCATTTCACCTATCCGACCGATCTGGGTGGCGGATCGTATCAGGCAACCGACGCCCACGAAGCCTCGTATCTGCCGGGCGATTACCGCAAGCAGGTGACCATTATTCGTGAAAAGAAACTCGCTAACGGAACCGTGGTGCAATCCCGGACGGGCGCATTCGCCGATAAATACTGGGATTGGACGCCCTGTGGCAATAGCCAGGCGCGCAACAACTTCATGGTGATTCGCTATGCGGATGTGCTGCTGATGTATGCCGAAGCCCTGAACGAACTTAACGGCCCGACTGCCGACGCTTTTGCCGCCATCAACCAGGTTCGGGCGCGCGCCCGGAACGGTGTTGCAACGGCTGTCCCCCGGGACCTGGCCGGTCTGACCAAAGAACAGTTTCGGGACGTGGTTTTGCAGGAACGGAGCTGGGAGCTTTGCTTCGAAGGCCACCGTCGGTGGGATTTGCTCCGCACCGGCAAGTACCTGGACGTAATCCGAAAATCCGGTATTCAGGCCGAGGAAAAGCATTTGCTGTATCCCATTCCACAAAACGAGATCGACGTCAATCCGGCCCTCGTTCAAAATCCGGGGTATTGAGGAATTGCTGGTCCAGACCGGGCGGCCGACGCCGTTGAAATCTGGACTCTCTCTGTCGCGAATTTGCAATTCGCACTCTTCGCACTTCGCGAAGGACCATAAACGCAGTTTTACCCTTTATTCCGTCTTGAAATGAATAAAACCCTATATTCTTACCGGCAAATTAGATTCCGGCTGCTCGGGTTTCTGAGCCTCACCGGAGTCATCATCGTACTGACCAGCAGCACCATCCCGTCCACCGTAGCTCCACCCGTTGAATCCTACGATGTGGTGGTCGTGGGCGGTAGTTCGGGCGGGATTGGGGCTGCCATCGGTGCCGCCCGATCCGGCGTTTCGGTCGTACTGATTGAGGATACACCCGTGTTGGGCGGGATGATCAGCAACGGGATTTCCAACGCCGATTGCTTCTCTTACGAATCGCTCAGCGGGGTTTTTGACGAGTTTCGTTACGCGGTGAAAGCTCATTATCTGGCCGATAAAGCCGAAATGGAAACGCCACTTTTCAAAGCCCGGAAAAAGTCGAATCACATCGACGGGCGGGCGGTGCAGTCGAACGAAGCCGCAGCCGGTGGGCGCTGGGAGCCGCACGTGGCCGATGAAATCTTCAAAAAAATGGCCGCCAGCTATCCGAATTTAAAGATTTACTACCGCCGGTTTGCCACGGGCGTTCTGAAAGAGCAAAACCGGGTGACGGGCGTGACGACCGATACGGACGACAAGCAGCCCATTACGTTTCTCGGAAAAACGATCATCGACGCGACGCACGAAGCCGATATTGCCGCCTGGGCGGGCGTTCCCTACCGCGTGGGCCGCGAACCGCGTTCTCCGCTGGAACCGCACGCGGGCGAGATTTACTACTTCAACGACTCGGGCGAAATACTGCCGGGAACCACGGGCCGTCAGGATGCGGGCATTGTGTCGTCGGGCGTGCGGTTTTGCGTCAAATTCTTCAAACCGGAGGAGGGAACCGCTCATTTACTGAACACGCCCCCGCCGGGCTACGATCCGGCCAAGTATGAACATTCGCATTACGGAAGCGGCAAAAATCCGTCGGTGCCGAAGCAGAAGTCGGAAATGAACGTCAACCCGATTGGCAACGAGCTTCAGGAAGCCAACTGGCCCTGGCCGGACGCCAACCGGACGGAACGCCAGCGGCTGTACGAAGTGTATAAAAATCACGCATTGGGATTTCTGTATTACCTGCAAACCGTGCGTGGCGAAAAACACCTCGGGCTGGCCCCCGATGAATTCAGGGACAACGGCAATGTTCCTTACCGGGTTTTTATCCGGGAAGCCCGGCGCATCGAAGGCGAGGTCACGATGACCGAAGCCGACATCAACCCGTTTATTCTCGGCAATTCCTTTGTTCCGCCGTTTCAGCCCACGAGCATCGCGATTGGTCATTACCCGATGGATTCCAAACCGGTACATCCCAAAACCGATGTTTCGAGACCGGACAAAGGCGAAGGTGATTTCTTTCTGGCCAATGCCATGACGGCTTTTCAGGTTCCGTACGGTTCCATCGTTCCCAAAAACATCGACGGTTTGCTGGTTCCGGTGGCCCTTTCGGCGACGCACGTGGCTTTCTCGTCCATTCGGATGGACCCCACCTGGGTGGTTTTGGGTCAGGCTGCCGGGGTGGCTGCCAGCATCAGTGCGCGAACGGGTGTTCCGGTACGTCAGGTTAATGTGACACATATTCAGGAAGAATTGCTGAAACAGAAATGCAAGCTGGTGTTCTACTGGGATGTGCAGAGCGATCATCCGCATTTCGACGTCATTCAGAAAGCGAGTCTGAAAGGTTGGATTTCGGGGAGCGACACCCGCGATTTTCGCCCCGATTCCCTGCTAACCCGCGCCGAAGCGGCCGCCCTGCTAACCCGCGCGCTCCAACTCTGGCCCAGTGTGAGTAATTCCCATTTTACCGATGTACCGTTCAGTCACCCGGCTTTTCGCGATGTGGAGACGTTGTTCGATCGGGGGGCGCTCAAGGTGTTGGGCGTCGAACCGCGCTGGCCCCAGGCGGGTGGGTATAATGCGCAGAAACACATGGGATTTGGTCAGCGCAGCAACTTCGGTGCATTCCGGCCCAACGCGCCCATTTCGGCGACGGAGTTCCAGCAATTGATTCAGGTGCTGAAAGCCGGAAACCCGACGGTTTTGCCGTCGGGCGAGCTGGTGGCATCAGCTTCAAACGCGCTGCCTCCTGCGCCGGAGAGCCTGACCCGGGCCTCGGCCGTGAACTATGTCGATCAGATTTTGAACCCGAAACCCAAAATGGAAACACCAGCACCGACTTCGATTAACAAGCCGAAAGGCAAACGGAAATAAGTTCAGAGACCTTCCTACACCTGTCAGGTTTTAAAACCTGACAGGTGTAGGAAGGTCTCTGAACTTATAGATTTCTAAACACTGTATTTCAAACCGATTTACTACTTAATAGAATGATAAAGCAATTGTCTATGAGGTACTTAGCGCTTCTTTTTGTACTAATCGCTCCTTTTTTAAGCCAATGCCAGAACGCTTCGGATGCGCCGTATGACGTGGTGGTTTATGGCGGTACACCCGGCGGCATCATCGCGGCCGTTTCCGCAGCCCGGGAAGGGGCAAAGGTGTTGCTGATCGAGCAGACTAAACACGTGGGCGGACTGAGTACGAGCGGAATTGGAACCGCCGAAACCGAGCACATGATTGAAGAAACGTTCTCGGGGCTGGCATTGGAATTCTACCAGCGGTTGGGCCGGTATTACCTGAAAACCCTGCCGAAACCGGAAGAATATCCATCGCCGTTTCGGCCAACGAGCAAAATTTACGGTGAAAACCGCCCGGTGGCCTTTTTCGAATCGAAACAAGCCGAAAAAACGTATCTGGACATGCTGAAGGAAGCGAAGGTGGAAGTCTGGTACGAGCGGTTTGTGTCGGAAGTGACCAAAAATGGCCCGGCGATTCAGTCGATCAAATTGGACGATGGCCGGACCGTGGCCGGAAAAGCGTTCATTGATGCTTCGTACGAAGGAGACTTGATGGCAAAATCCGGAGTGTCCTACACCTATGGGCGCGAAAGCAAGGATCAGTATGGCGAGTCGCTGGCCGGGGTGCGGTTTATCGACGAACCGATCGACGCGTCGCCGTATGACGACAACGGCAAGTTGCTGCCCGGTTTTGTCGAACGCAGTACGCTGACGGAAGGTCAGGCCGACAAACGGGTGATCAACTATAATTTCCGGCTAAATTTTACGAAAAAGCCGGATCGGACGCCCTTCGCCAAACCGGTCAATTACAGGCCTGATCGCTATATTTTGCTGACACGCTTACTCAAAAACAAGCCTGAAACCAAATTG
This sequence comes from Larkinella sp., assembly GCF_965227735.1. Taxonomy (NCBI): domain Bacteria; kingdom Pseudomonadati; phylum Bacteroidota; class Cytophagia; order Cytophagales; family Spirosomataceae; genus Larkinella; species Larkinella sp. The sequence continues at coordinate 4,662,160 of NZ_OZ245776.1, forward strand.
GAAGACATTATCGACCTGTATAAATGGCGGAGCTGGAGCGGAACGTTTGAGACCAATAACAAACAGAAATCCGTCATTTCGCTGGGTCACTTTGGCGGAAATGTCGACTATCCGGATGGCGATTATGCCCAGCGAAAAGTGATTTATCAGGATCACAAAGACTGGACGATGGGCCTGATGTATTACCTGGCCAACGACCCGGCGGTTCCTGCAAAACTCCGCGCCGAAACGAACGAATACGGTTTGGCGGCTGACGAATTTACCGACAACGTCAATTTTCCGTATTACCTCTACGTGCGGGAAGCCCGGCGGATGGTGGGCGCTTTTGTCCATACCCAGAAGGATATTCTGGTGGATCGCACAAAACCGGATGTGATTTGTTTGGGGTCACACTGGATTGATAGTCACCACGTTCAGCGGGTCGCCATATCGAAAACCCAGTTTGTCAACGAAGGCCGGATTTGGGAACCGATTGCAAAACCGTACCAGATTTCGTACCGGATCATTACGCCCAAAGAAGAGCAATGTACGAATCTGCTGGTGCCGGTTTGTGCCTCGACTTCACACGTCGGGTTTTGTTCCATCCGGCTGGAATGTACCTGGATGCAACTCGGCGAAAGCGCGGGTCTGGCGGCCGTAATGGCCGGTAAACAGGGGCTTCCGGTTCAGAAAATTAACGTCAAAAACTTGCAGGACGCGCTGGTCAAACGGGGCATGATCATTAATCTGGACCACCAGGTTTGGGACGGGATGCGCGACATTCCGAAAACCACCCAATTGTTGAGTAAATAACAGGCGGTTTTTTCTTCCTGTCATATGACTACCAGCAGGATCAAACCCCTCCTTTTATACGCTATTCTTTTCCTTTCGTGGCCCGGGAACGGAGTTGGGCAAACGCCCGACTTCTCCCGGGTGCCGGGAGCGATTGTTGCCCATAGTCCCGCTTCTTCCGGGCTATACATCGGTTCGCCCAGCCTGTGCGTGTTGCCCAACGGCGATTATCTGGCGTCCCACGACCTATTTGGTCCGCAATCCAACGAGTTCGTGAAACCCAATTCGCGCATTTACCGCTCGACCGACAAGGGCAAAACCTGGACGCAGATCGCGGAAATCAACGGGCAGTTCTGGTCGAAACTCTACGTTCACCGCAACGGTTTGTATTTCTTTGGCACCGACAAACACCACGGCAACACCATCATCCGGAAATCCGGCGACAACGGCGTGACCTGGACCAACCCGACCGACGGCGACAACGGCCTGTTGCTGGCGGGTGAATACCACTGCGCCCCGGTGCCGTTTATCGAGCACGACGGGCGGCTCTGGCGGGCGATGGAAGACGCCATGGGGCCGATCAAAAAGTGGGGCAAACGCTACGGTGCTTTCATGCTGTCGATGCCGCTGGAGGCCGACCCGATGAAAGCCGCCAACTGGACCAGCAGCAACGTGCTGCGGTATGATTCGACGTATCTGAACAACGGTTTCGGCGGCTGGATCGAAGGCAATGCAGTTTTGAGTCCGGATGGTGAAATGCTGGATATTCTGCGTGTCGATCACAAAGCCTCGCTCGACGAAAAGGCCGCTTTTGTCCGCATCAGCCCGGATGGCAAAACCGCCAGCTTCGATGTGACCACCGGTTTTGTGCCGTTCCCCGGCGGCAGCAAGAAGTTCACGATTCGCTACGATCCGAAATCAAAACTCTACTGGACACTGACGAATTACATTCCGCAGGAGTTCAGGCAGGCCAATGCCGGAAAAAATCCGGCCAGTTTGCGGAATACGCAGGCATTGTGCAGCTCGAAAGACTTGAAGACCTGGGAATTGCGACAAGTCGTGTTGCAGCATTCCGACGTTGCCAAACACGGTTTTCAGTACGTCGACTGGCTGTTTGAAGGGAAAAATATCATTTTGTTATCCCGGACGGCCTACGACGACGGTTTGGGCGGGGCACACAACAACCACGATGCCAACTTCCTGACGTTTCACCGAATCAAAAATTTCCGGAAAAAACCGGTGGCGAGTTTATAATGAAGATCGATCTGGCAGATTTCCCTGGTAGAACCGATCCGTACGAAGGCGGTTTTATTCTTTTTTTGCACCTGTCGATACCCATTTTCTATTCTTAAAACGCAGAAAGGTACTCTGACTGACGGGTTGCGGAAGTTGCCGGTTGAGTTCTGCCAAAGCCTGTCGCGAATCGTGAGGGTATTTGGACAGGGCTTTCTGAACGGCTTCTACATGGCGGGGATTGGCCGGGTTTAATTTGGGCTTTAATCCCCGCCCCGTCTTGTCATACAATCCGGCCATTCCCCTTTTTTTCCACCGGTTTAACCAGTTATAAATACTCCGCTGATCTACGTTAAAAATCTTGGAAAGCTCCGAAACATTCATCCCATAATAATGATAAAGAACACATTGGCATCGCTTTTCAAAGGGTTTTTCGGTGCCAACGCGCACGATTTGACGGAGTTGCTGAAGATCTTCTTTATTGATATACATAGAAACTACAGTCTAAAAATAATTCATTGAATAGTTTGATAAATCCGTGCTTTGGCCCTGAACCAGGCCGTCTTTTTCACTCAATACGGTTTGATCAAATGGGATGAAACGTAAATGCCTTTTCGGCTTTTTACGGTGTTTTTAGACAGAGAATCAGAAGAGCTAAAAAGATAAATAAGTGGTGGCTATTGAACGGTGTACATTATACGTTTATCAATTGCTGCCATTCCTGCTCCAATTGCCACAGATGGCAGCGAATGGGCGATCCGTCAAATGCTTCGACCGGTAAGTGAATACAACTGACGGGGTCGGATAGAGAGGCCGATAACAGCAAAGCCCCTCCCCGGACATACTGATTAAGCACTTCCAGCGCTGATCCCAGATCCGGTCGTGTGAAACTGATTTGTTGATAACCCCACACAGGAGACAGTAAATAGGCGCAAATGGTTGTTTCCATAATCCATTGAAGTTTGCAGCGGGTTTGAAAAGGGTATGTGCTTGCCGGGCCAGATTTTTGACCAGTGTCATACGGACGATCCCGTACTTTTTTTGCCAATCGATTGCGGGCATGGATTGCATGGAGCAGGATTACATCATGCTGTTGAGTGAATTCGTCAAAGATTTTAATATCTTTTTCATTCCAGAAAAACGGTGGAATTAATTCGAGCATACGATGGGATGGGGTTAGGCTTATTATAGCACTTCAATAAGTATATATTGGTTCAGGATTTATGCTTAGCGATAGGAGATATAGCTAAGCATAAATCCTTCTCTATGCACTAATAATTAGACATAAATATTAGAATCTCTTTGATTTAATCCATTATTTGTATTGTTATAGTTCAATATTTTATTGTTATTATTTATATATTATTGCATTTATGTTAAAATAATCATGTTTTTTTTAGAAATAATCTAGATTGATTCATAATTATTTTCAGACAAAATTATAGTAGCCAATATTCTTTGGTTATTTATATAAATTTTGAGTTGTATACAGGATCAGTTTACGGATTGAATAATAGTAGCACCGGCAAAAATCATGTAGAGGATCAGTCAACTTTATTGGACTGATTTTGCCATATCTTACTCAGTAAGATAGCTGTCTAACGATAGAATAGTCAGATCATGAAGCACTTTTGTGGTTACTGAAAATTTTGCTGTCGGGTATTTTACTGTAAACGTATCGGTAAAGGATCGGGTCGCCGACTGCTTGACCTCTAACCAGATGAGCGGTTTTCGTGTTTAGCTCCTACACCATTTCATCAACACGGCTCCTACTATGAAAAACAGGGATGTTATTGCTACCGGCCTGCAATTTCCGGAAGGTCCGGCTTTCACCTCCGACGGAACGCTCTGGTGCGTCGAACAGGAGGGAGCCAGCCTGTTCTGGCTCAAACCGGATGGAACGAGTGGTCGGGTTCACGTAGGCATTGGGAGCCGCCCGAACGGCCTGTATATCGACGACCGCGACCGGCTGTGGTTTTGCGATTCGGGGCTGCACGCCATCCGGTGCATCAATTACCCCGGTCAGGAACCCGAAACGATTGTCGATCAGATTGATGAAGAACCGCTCAACTGGCCCAATGACCTGATTTTCGACCCGGAAGGCAACTTGCTTTTCACCTGTCCCGGTTCGCCCGACGACGACGAACCGGGTTCTGTCTGCGTGTGTTCGCCCGTGGGCGAGGTGAAAAAAATCTCCGATCACCTCTTCTACCCCAATGGTTTGGCCTTTTTGCCAAATGGCCGAACCTTGCTCGTGGCCGAAACCCACCGCCAGCGCATCTGGGCCGGCCGCTGGGATGCCGTCGGTCTGAACTGGATCAATCCGACGGTTTGGGCCGAGACCGGACCCGACGGTTTTGGCCCCGACGGATTGACACTGGGGCCGGATAATCTGCTCTACGCGGCCATTTACGGCGGTAGCTGCCTGAAAATATACAAGCCCACCGGCGCTTTCGTGGATACGCTCCCGCTCCCCGGCCCCAATCCCACCAACTGCGCCTTCGATCCCACCGGGCGACTGGGGCTGGTAGTGACAGAAAGTGAAAAAGGGCAGGTGATTCGGATAGAGATGTAAAAAGTGTAAACTAAATAACGAATATTGAATAACGAACACCGAATAACGAAGCAACTTCGCCTGGCACCTACTTCGTTATTCAGTGTTTGTTATTCAGTGTTCATTATTCAATATTCGTTATTTAGTGTTCATTATTCAGTGTTCGCTATTCAACATTCGATATTATTTCCCCCTCCCATTCCAACCTTTCCCCTTCTTTTCTGCCCTTTAGGTTGAATGTTCAACCCAAGCCTGGCTCCTTTGACGCTGACGCCCGATATATCGGAAAGTGAACTCGTTGACTTCTGTCTGCGACGGGATCGGCCTGTGGAGCAGCGGATGGCGCAGCGGCTGTTGTTCGAGCGGTATAAACGGGCGATGTTTTCGGTGGCGCTGCGGATTTTGAACGATTCTGACCACGCCAACGATGCCTTGCAGGATGCGTTTGTGGAGGTGTTCCGGCATCTGGCCTCGTTCCGGTTCCAGTCGACGCTGGGAGCCTGGATCAAGACGATTGTGGTTCGGCAGGCGCTGCGAAAGCAGCAACTCGAATGGCGGTTTGAAACCCTCGACGAACAGTGTCACGATCAGCCCGTTGAGGTGCCGGACACGATCACCGGGGCGGATTTGGATGCGGCCATTCGATCCTTGCCAGACGGCGCCAGGGCGGTTTTTGTGCTGGCCGAAGTCGAAGGGTATAAGCACCAAGAAATTGCCGCGATGCTGAACATTTCGGAAGGTACCTCCAAATCGCAGGTCAGCTATGCCCGGAAATTATTACGAAAAAAGTTATCCGAATTCAGTTGACATGAACTGGAAGAAAGCACTGCAACAACTGCCCGAACACGAACCCCGGCCCGATCTGTGGGATCGGATCGACGCGGATTTGCGGGCGGATGAAACCATCGACCGGGCGCTGGACGACTTGCCGGTTTTTGAGCCGAAAGCTGACGCCTGGGAACACATTGCCGGAAAACTGGAAAAACCGGTCGTTCGGCCGCTCTGGAAGCCTGTGTTGCGTTGGACAGCCGCAGCCGCCGTCGCTGCGGTGGTGATGGGAATCTGGCTGGTGCTGCAACCGGCTTCGGACGAAAAAGTCACAATTGCGTATGCGACTGAAACCGTTGAAACGGAATTGACGGTGGCGTCGCAGCCGCTGCAATCGGCTGTTGACCAGAAAGTTGAACGCTTTATTAACGAGCAGTGTGCGCAGCAAACCCTTGTCTGTCAGAAACCGGAGGTGAAGGAATTGAAGCAGCACCTGAACGACCTAAGCAGTCGGAAAGAAGCCGTCGAGCAGGAATTGCTGGTGTTTGGCAACGACCCGGCGCTGGTACAGGCGCAAATCAAAATTGAAAACGAACGCGCCGAGGTGACCAAAGAACTCGTCCGGATTTTAACGATATGAAAACGCTGCTTTTTCTACTGGCTTTTGTAACCATTTCCGTCTTTGCCGTTGCGCAAACCCGGTTGCAGGTGGTGACGAAAACCGTGGAAAAAGAACTGGCCTACAGCGTCGGCCAGCGCGTGAATCTGACGGCCCAGAAAGCCGACATTACGATCAAAGGCTGGAGCAAAGCGACGGTTCTGGTGCGGCTGAAACTGATTGCCAAACACCTGGAGCGCGAAGTGGCCGAACGCGAACTGGGGTACCTGAACTACGACATTCAAACCCGCAACCACGTGATCGACCTTTCCAACCGCTTCACGATTCCGCAGCGGGCGGGCGCGATCAAGGGCAATCTGAAGGCGGTTTATGAAATCTGGGTGCCGACGCGCTGCACCATAAGCCTCCAGAATACGTTCGGCGATGTAAGCCTCAGCGATCTGGCCGGCGACACGAGTTTGAAGGTGGAATTTGGTAAACTCTCTATTTCCAACCTGAACGGAAAAACCACGGTGGTTTCCGATTATGGCGACATTGACGCCACGGAGTTGGGCGGTTTTTTCACCATCAAAGCCGAAAAAGCTGAAATCACCCTCCGTGACCTGAGCGGAAACGGTACCATTCAAAGCCGGTATGGCAAACTCTCCATTCAGCCCGTCGCCAGCCTGACGGCTCTGACCGTTCAGGCCGCCCGCACCGAGGTTTTTCTGTATCCCAAACGGCTGGACGATTTTCAGTATGAGATCGAAACGACGTATGCAACGGTTCAGGTACCGGAACTATACAGCGGATACCTGAGTGCCAACAAGCGACGCTTTCGATACGCATCCAGCGGCAGTAAAGGCACCATTTCCGTAACGAATTCATACAGCCCGGTGATCATTCAGCCAAGCGTAGGCGGGGTGACGCTGGCGAAGTAAACGGTTTTTGCAACGAAGAGATATTCCTAATTCACAAAGAAATCGGTATGAAACGTCTGTACTTTTTCGGTTTTTTATGGATCTGTTCGTATGGTGCGCAAGCTCAGGGGCGTGATTCCGTACGGGTAGACTATTCGGTTGAACACGTGGACACTGCCCACCGGAACATCCGCGAAACGTTTCGGTATGTTACCCGCGCCACGGTGGAGGAAAAAACGCTGATCAAAGCCGGAGCCGTTGTTCCCCTTCCATTGGTAGGAAGATATTATGCAACGTACAGGTATGGCGTTGGTATTGGCGTGGAACAAAAAATATCGCCCGCTTTTTCCGTGCAGGGAGTTGTAATTGGACGGTATTACCGCACCGGCACAATTATCAATACGAAGGTCCTGGAAATGCCCATTGCGGGGCGGTATTATTATTCGATCAAAAAGCGAATGCGGAAGGGACTGAGTGCTAACAACTTTTCAAATGATTACGTCAGTATTCAGCTTGAAAACATTCTCTACGGAACCGGACGGTATTATTCGACTTCAACCAGTGGTAACCAGACAACTATTCTGTCTGAAAAAAATGTAAACCGCCAATTCGCTATGCTGAGTGCGGTCTCCCTGCAATGGGGAATTCAGCGACGACTTGGTTCAAAGGGGTACATGGATTTTAACCTTTCTTTTGCCGCTTTACCGGTATTAACCCAACAGAGAGTGCCTGATTTTGTAACGCCCATTAAAATCAATTTTAATCTGGGCTTGGGATGGTAATAAGCTTTTTTAATATGAAATATATGAAAACCGCTACCATAATTGGTCTGGTGTTGCTAACGATTTCTTCCGTTTTTGCTCAGCAAACCACCTATTCCCAGGAAGACAGCACCATTACCACCAGCGAACTCAAGCGGTTTTACCGCTACATCACGCGGGCCAATATAGAGGAGAGAACTTTGCTGAAGATTGGGATTCGACCGAATTCTTTCTCGCCTTTTTCGAGCGATGATATAAACTCGCATTTCGGTCTTAATTTAGAAATGGCCGTAGAGCATAAAATACATCCCTCGTTTTCCATCCTGGTTGGGATAGATTATGTTCCTCTCTATAATTCAATCAAAAGGCGTGCAACCTCTCCTCAATCGGGTTCAAAACTGATCTTTCGGTCTATCAGCCATAACGTAAAAGCTCGCTTTGGCACTCGTTACTATTACGCAATGGCCAGGCGTATTCGTGAGGGAAAAACGGCTAACAATTTTTCAGGAAACTATGTCGGATTACAGATTAGTCGCCCGGTTCTTTATCAATTTACTCGTCACGACTACGATTCTCAAACAGGAGCGCCTACCACCTCTAAACATACAACTCCTTTCTTCAGATTAGATCAGCCATCCTTCGAACTCAATTGGGGTTTACAGCGACGGTTATGGCGATTGGGGTATGTGGACGTGAGTGCTGGTCCCAGAATTACTTTTATCAGCGACAGTTCCTCACCCGTGAATATCGGAAAATACACCACGTTCTCTTTTCAATTCAATGCGTTGATTGGTATAGGCTGGTAATTGTCAACACCTTACTGGAATATGATTCTTATGAAAACTATATCCACTACCATTCTCTTTTTACTGACCGGTTTCGCACCGCTCCACGCCCAGCAAACCACCTATTCCCAGGAAGACAGCACCATTACCACCAGCGAACTCAAGCGGTTTTATCGCTACATCACACGGGCCAATGTGGAAGAAAAAACGCTGTTCAAACTGGGATTCTGGCCTAACGCCGGGGATCGGGATTTTACGGGAAGACCTTCCTTTCGGATTGGACTGAATGCGGATGTTTCGGTGGAACGGAAATTGACGCCTTCTTTTTCGGTGATGGCTGGGTTTGATTTTATGCTTCGGTACAATAAGTATGATCAATTTGCGGTGCCTTATTATAATAATGGAACTTATATTGATACCGATAGAATGTTCAGAGGATTTGTTTATGCCAAAGTAGGAACTCGGTTTTATTACGATATGGCAAAACGCATTCGGGAAGGAAAAGCGGCCAATAATTTCTCGGGAAACTACATTGGTATTCAATATACTCGGGCGCTTTCGGTTCGAGTCATCGAGCACCGCTATGATACAAAAACTGGATCATCCGAAGGGACGAATAATTATGATATAGGGGGGGCGTATGGTGCACCACTGCTTTCAGCTATGTGGGGATTTCAACGCCGGATCGGGCGACGGGGTTTTGTCGACCTCAATGTTGGGCCAGAAGTTACTGTTCCAAAACGGGAGAAAAAACATCTTTACGGGCCGGGTCGTGCACTCGGGGACTTTTATAAAAATACGTATCAGCCCAGCCTTGCTCTCCGCGTCAATGCCGTCATCGGTTTGGGCTGGTAATCTACGAAATGATCAATCGGTTATTCCTGCCGGTATTTAAACTTAACGCGAACTATGGGATTGTTGGCCGCGTAGCGGACTGATGTTTGTAGCAAAACGGATCACCCGGTTCCTCCGGCGTACCTTTGGGTACGTAATCTGATGCACTTGTTGCGTACCCAAGGGCACGCCTGAGGAACCGGGTGATCCGTTTTGCTACAAACATGTCGTGCCTATGGCACTTAATTAGCTCATAATCAATTAATAAATCCCATAGTTCGCGTTAATCTTAATACCGGCAGGAGTAAAACCGCTTCGCATCAAATCGCCGGATCAGCCGGGGTGTTGGGATTCGTTAACCGCTCCTGGTCGGGATAGGGGTAGAAATTCCGGTTCCGTTCCGTCAGGCTGGTCGGCGGGGCCGGGCGTCCGAACCGGCGGCTGTCTTCGAGTCGCAGCCCGGTCAGGAACAGTTCGGTTCCGCGTTGCTTGTAAATCTCCGTCAACAACGCATCGGCGGTAATGGCTCCGGCGTAAGCGGCCAGTCCGGGATACACCCCGAACGGATCTCCGGTTCGCTGCGTCCGAACGGCGTTGATGTCGGCCACGGCCGCCGTCAGGTCGCCATTGCTGCGCACCAGGGCCTCTGCCCGAATCAGCCGCACCTCGTCCGGCATATACACCGGAATGGGCCGGTCGATGGCGTCAAAAAAGCCTTTGAGTGTTTTCAGCGCTTCGCCATTGACGGTTTTATCGGGCGTTGACAAATAGAACGCCAGCCGACCGTCGCCCGCTTCGAGCAGCGTGGCCGGTAAGCCCAATGTAGCCCGGGGCGCGTAGTTCGCCGAAATCTGCACCTGCTGGTAAATCGGATTCGGGCTTTGCGTATTGTACACAAACTGCGAACGAGCCGTCAGATTCACCGCATTGGCCGCGGCCAGTGCCGCCGGGTAATTGCCTGCCGCCAGATTATACCGCGCCCGGTAGGCCTGGATTGTGTTGACCAGATCGAAATCGGCACCTGTCACCTGCGTGGTGAACGTCGCCGTTGGCGGGTTGGTTGCCACGAGCGAAGCGGCTTCGTCCAGCAGCCGGATGGCTTCGGTCAGGGCGGCTTTGCGGTCGGAGAACGTCACAGACCCGGTTTTGTTGGTTTGCAGCGGCACTTGCTCAAAGGCCGTGGCGAGTCCGCCGAGGGCCATCGCCTTGAACAGATTGGCGTGGGCGACAATGCCAGCGCGCAGAGCCGGTTCGTTGGCCAAAACCGTGGGCGCATTGGCGATCAGATCCTCGGCCATGCCCATCACCCGCAACATCCGCAGCCAGAGGCCCAGCACGTTCCCGTTGAACGTGGGCAGGCCCGTACCGCCCGCTTCCAGTTCCAGAATGTTCGTAAAGGTCGTAATGCCCTTGATTTCGCGGGTGGTGGTGCCGGGAGCCAGCAGCAGCGATTCGAGCGCGGAAGTTGAGTAAAACTGCCGCATCCCGATGCTGAGCGTAATCATGCCGTCGCGGGTGCTCAGTACCTGCGCGTCGGTGGGGCCGTTGGGGTTGGTGATGTCGAGCTTACAGCCCGCCAGCAGCAGAAAAACGAAGAAAATGATTAATCGTGTTGGCTTCATATCAAATGGATTGGAAAGAACGGGCGAGGGCCGAAACCGCTCCCGGTTTACCAGATAAAATCGTTAAAACGTTGCGTTGATGCCTACCGTCAGCGTGCGCGGAATGGGAACCTCCACAAAATCGAAGCCCCGAACGGCATTGGATTGACCAGCCGCGTTCGTCTCCGGATCATAACCGCTGTAGTTGTCGATCGACAGCAGGTTGCGACCCGCTACGCTAAACCGCACGTTGCGGAAGCCCCAGAATTTAGGCGTCACCGTATAAGCCGCCGACAACTCCCGGAGTTTAACGAACGAACCGTCTTCGATCCAGTTTTCAAAAATACTGAATAGGGCGGCACTCGTGCCTTTCGGAACTTCTCCGCGCAATTCGGGCTCGTAGCCTTTCAAACCGCCGTACAGATCCCGGTCGCCCACGCGCTTGGTGAAGTTGAACACATCGAAATTCTGCATCGCATCCCACTGCATCCGGAACGACCAGCGCGATCCCAGCGACACTTCGTTGATCAGCGAGTAGATAGCGGTCGGGTTCGGGTTGCCGATCACTTTGCTTAGAATCGTACCGCTCGGCTGGCCGTCGGCGGCCCGTTGAACGGTGTACGTGCCGTTGGCACCCTGAATCCCCCGCTCGCGCTGGGGCAAACCGCCGGGCGTTAGCAACAGGCTTCCGTCGGGATTGCGGGCAAAAAACGTGGCGTAAAAAGCCCCCAGCGGATAGCCGTTGACCGCAGCCACCTGTCCAAAACCGCCCGCGAAGGGCAGAACGCCGTTGCCTTCGACGCCGTCGGTGACGTTTTTGTTCTGCGTGTAGGTTGCGGTAATGTTCCAGCGAACGTTTTTCGTCTCGACCGGAATGGCCCGCACCAGCACTTCAAAACCACGGTTGGTCATCGTACCAATGTTCACAAACCGGTTGTTGTACCCAGTGCTGGGCGACAGTGTGCGGTTCAGAATCAGGTCTTTCACTTCCTTGTGGTAATAGGTAAACTCCACACCGATGCGGTTTTTGACCAGACTGAAATCCGTTCCGATTTCAAGCTCGGTTTGTCGTTCGGGTTTCACGCTGAAGTTGCCCAACTGTGCGGGAGCGGCATAACCCACCTGTCCACCCACCGAAACCGGTGAATAGTTGGTAAACCGGTCGTAGGGACCGATGGCGGTCAGGTTACCCGCCTGTCCCCAGGCTGCCCGGATTTTGAAATCCGGTAAGGCATTCGCCAGTGACGAGTTTTTCCAGAACGGTTCTTCCGATACCACGTACGAGCCACTGACTTTGGGGTAAAACTGCCAGCGGTTGTCGATCCCGTAGACCGAAGCCGCATCCACCCGACCGGCGGCCGTCACGAAAAACCGGTTGAACAGACCGAAGGTTTGCTGCGCAAATACACCAAAGAAACTCCGTTCGGTACGGCTTTCGGCTGCGAGGATGTTGGCCCCGTTGTTGATGGTCTGGCCGAAAACGCCCAACTGCTGGGCGGTGATACCCGTCGTGAAACTGCGGTCGTATTGAAGCGTGGCTCCAATACCCGTCGTGGATTTCAGCCATTCGGTGGGGCTGGCCTGGTAGCGGATGTTCAGGTCGTTGTTCAACTGCAAAATCGACGCTTCGCTTTTGCGTGAATACCCGGCGTTGTACGAGGGCGTCGTGTTGTTGGGCGGAATGTAGCCCGTGGCCAGTTGCGAATACGTATCCAGACCGAACGTAAAGTCGATGCCTAAACCGGGCAAAGGCGTCAGGTTTAGCTGGGCATCACCAATGTAACGGCTGGTCCGCTGGCGAAAATCGAAGCGGGCAATGGCTTCCAGCGGGTTGGTGCGACGCACCACCGAAACCGGGGCCGTCGAGGGATAAACGCCCGTGGCCGGATCGGGTTGCGGATTGATGAAGTTGTTGCTGAAAATAAAACCGGTCAGTGCGCCATACGCTTCGTTGATCCCGCCGTTCGGAATTTCCTGGCTGTTGCTGTAGGTATAAGCCGAACCAATGCTCAGCGTGGCCCACTTGGTCAGCGTCTGCTGAATGCGCATCCGGCTGGAAGCCCGGCTAAATTCCGACCCCTGAACGATGCCCTGGTTGGCAAAGAGCGAGCCGGAGAAAAAGTACTGGGTTGTGGGTGTTCCGCCCGAAACCGACAGATATTGCTCATGACCGGTGGCGGTTCGGAAAATATCTTTCTGGAGATCGTAGCGCGTAACCGGCGTCTGTGTTTTGTCCGTTACGGTCGCGTTGGCAAACGTCGCTGGGTATTCATTGTAGGGCAGCGTTTTCCGAATGTCACTCAACCGAAACTGGGTAGAAAACGTAATCGTCGGGCGGCCTTCCTGACCCCGTTTGGTGAAAATCTGCACGACCCCGTTGTTGGCCCGCGACCCGTAAATGGCCGCTGCGGCTGCGCCTTTGATGATTTCGATGCGCTCAATATCGTTCGGGTTGATGTCGACCAGGCGGTTTTGCGAGTAGCCCCCCAAATCGATCAGTTCCCGAGAGTCGTTATTGACAATCACGCCATCGACAATGTAGAGCGGATCGGACGAGCCGACGATGGTGCTGGGACCCCGCAGCCGGACGCTGATACCACCGGCCGGGTTACCGGAGTTCTGGGTAATCTGCGCACCGGACACTTTCCCTGCCAGCGCCTGATCGATCGAGGTGGCGGCCGAGAGTTGCAGGTCTTTGGCCTGCACTGTCGCAATGGTATTGCCGAGTTGCTTCCGGCTGGTCGCGCCGGACGTTCCGGTAACGACCACTTCGTCGAGACCCAGGGCATCATCAGCCAACGTTCCGTCGGTCGAAACGGTGGTAGTCTGCGACAAGGTAACGGTCTGCCGCTGGGTCTGATAACCAATGGAACTGAACTGGAGCGTGTAGGTGCCGGGTGCTAAACTAGCCGTAAAACGATAGGCACCATTTTGATCGGAAATCCCGCCGGTGGTGGTGCCAATAATACCTACCGCAGCGCCGGGCATCGGCTTGCCGTCGTTTTTTGTCGTTACTTTCCCTTGAAACGTATACGTTGTCGTTTGGGCTTTAATTTCCCAACCGACCAGCAGAAAAAGGACAAAGAGTAGCCCACGAAAGCCACTTTTCACATGAAATAGTTTTGATTTCATAGAATGTTGATAAAAAACCTGTAAATAAGACGAGGACTGATCGTCCATTGAGTAAGTAATGGATTTTTCAGGAAAGAAAAAAGACGTCTGTGACGAATGGAAGGTGCTTTTGAATCGGTTCGCGACGTACGATCATTTTTTGAAACGGCGCGGCAGATTGGGGCGGTTTTTGTGCCGCTATCGATTACTTTCTATAATTTGTCCTGTCCAACACCAAACCGATGTCTACCGAAACTGCTTTTCAGATCCTCAATGCGCTCGTGCTGCCGCAATGGCTGCTGATGCTGGTTGCGCCCCGTTGGAAACCGACCGATTTCCTCACCAAAATGCTGCCGATTCCGGCTCTGCTGGCGGTTTTTTACATTTATTATCTTTTTTCCGGAAATAGTGGCCTGGATTGGCAATCGTTTAGCACGCTGGCGGGAATAAAATCGTTATTTAGCCAGGATGCCGCCTTGCTGGCTGGCTGGATTCACTACCTGGCGTTCGATCTGACCGTGGGAAGCTGGATGTTGCGCGACAGCAAACGCCGGAAAGTGCCGCACGGCTGGATGATTCCGTGCCTGCTGTTCTGTTTTCTACTGGGCCCGGTCGGTTTGCTACTGTACCTTGGCGTTCGATCCATGAAACAGCAGACCATTTATTGACACGCTATGTTTACACCGATGAAAACGCTTTCTTTTTTACTCGTCCTGGTTTCCACGACCACTTTCTCGCAGTCCCTGCTGTGGAAGGTATCGGGGAACGGGCTGAAAAAACCGTCCTATCTCTTTGGTACCTACCACATTATGAAGGATAGCTACCTGAAACAGAACCCAAAGATCAAATCGGCCTACGAAGGGGCGGAGGGCGTGGTGGTCGAAACCGAAGTCGATTCGTCGGCCATGCTGTCGATGGCCATGCGGGGGCTGATGCTCGACAAAAGCCTGGACAAACTGCTGTCGCAAACGGATTACCAACTGGTGGCCGACGAATTCAAGAAGGGGACGGGCTACGATCTGGCCCTTTTCAACCAGATGAAACCCATCGTAACGGCCACCATGCTCAGTCTGGCTTACGTTCAGAAAGAGTCCGATACGCTCAACAGCTTCACGGGCTTGCCGCTCGATCTGTATTTTGCCAGCGACGGTCGCAAACGCCAGAAAACCGTCAGTGCGCTCGAAACGATGGAGGAGCAGATGGCTTTTTTGTTCGACCACGATCCGGTGGAAAAACAGGCGCAGAACCTGGTGGAAATGGTGAAGGAAAAGGACGATATGCACGACATGAGCAAATCCGTGACGGAGCTCTATCTGAAACAGGATTTGCAGGGTATGTGGAAAATGAACGAAAAATCCGGGAATAGCTTCGGCAACATGACCTACCTGCTCGATGAACGCAACCACAACTGGATGAAGCGTTTACCGGGCCTGATGGCTTCACGGCCCACCTTCGTCGCCGTGGGCGCACTGCATTTGCCCGGTCCGCAGGGACTGATCGAGTTGCTGAAAAAAGAAGGCTACCAGGTAGAACCGCAGTAATTACACCGCAAACCGGCGTTTTATAATATCGACCAGCATCGCCACTTCGTCGCTGCTCATGTCCCACAGATACTGGGCGGCATATCGGTATGAAACCAGGTCGCGGGCCTGATCGTAGCTCGTTGCGCGGTTCAGTTCTTCAATCGCTTCGTTGTATGAAGCCGCGTTGCCGTTGAACAACTGATTGATAAACATGAACTTCTGATTCAGCGAAATGCTTTTGCTGATGCTTTCGATGGGCGCACGGTAAAACGTTTCGCCAATCGTTGACGGTCCGGTCGATTCCGTATCCACTTTCAGGCTTTCTTCGAGCGTCGACGTTTCGTTCAGATGGGCGGTGGCCTGGCTGGGCTGCATCGACGGTGCGGGCGGTTCGACCGAGGAACCCGAATCCGACAGAAAAAGCGGTTTTACCGGCGCATCGTCATCCACCGGGGTGCCATTGACGGTCAGGCCCGAACCGTTGACGGGTGGTGGAACAGCGGACGTTGCCGAAACGGCGGTATTCTCCACTTCGGTATCAAAAAAGGACTTGTTCGCCGTTGATACGGGTTGCGGGGGCGAAAACTCGTAGGAGGATTTACGGAGTAAAATCACCGGATCGAGGAGCAGTTTCTCGGAAAACAACGGAATGTATTTCTCCGGTTTTTCCAGCTCACGGCCCCGTTGCATCAAAATTTCATCGAGCCAGTTCAGCGCCTGGTTGACATAAACGACACTTTTGCCTTTCATGCGGTCTTCAATAGCCGCCGGAACAAACTTGTTGATCTGGGTATAGCGGGTCAGTTGGTGGGCGGCTTCGGCCGTCAGGGAGAAGTCAGGCTGGTTGCGCAGGGCTTCATCGAAATAGTGGCGCGGGTCGAACAGCAGAATCAGCGTCCGGCGGGTGGCTTCGGTCAGCAACGGCTCCAGATGTTCCCGGCGCACCGAAATGTGTTGCGACACGGTATTCATAAATACCTGCATCGCCTGCCGCACGTCCGGGTGTTCAAAATCAAAAAAAGGACTGCGAAAACGCTCCGCATCGCTCCGCCATTTGTCGGACAGGCTGCTGATCACGAACAGATTAACCTGACTGACGGGGCTTAGCTTTAGGAGTTCCTGCCCGCTGATGACGGTGTGATGGGCAAAAAAATCACCCGCCACTTTTCGGGCGTATGATTTGCAATATTCAGTAAGGGAGGAGGCATTGAACTTGTTCGACATATCAAAATATCTTTGCTTTGTAAAGATATGGTTTTCGCTTAGAATATTCCGATCAGACATTGGTGAAATTCTCGTTAAAGCCAGTTTGGCCACTACAAGAAAGGTGCCAGATTAGTAATCTATTCAACGCTACGAACGTATGTTTATTGAACCGAACCGCCGGCGTGAACCGCCCCACCTGCGCACGGGTTGGATTGAAGTGATTTGCGGCTCCATGTTTTCCGGAAAAACCGAAGAACTGATCCGGCGCATCAATCGGGCCGTGATTGCCCGGATGAAGGTGGTGATTTTCAAGCCGTTGGTCGACACCCGGTATCACGAAGAAAACATCGTTTCGCACAACGCCAATGCCGTTCGGTCGCAGCCCGTTCAGACGGCCCACGAAATTCGGTCGCTGGCCGGTGATAGTGAAGTCGTGGGCATCGACGAAGCCCAGTTTTTTGACGATAAAGAGCTGATCGAGGTGTGTAACTACCTGGCCGACAGTGGAAAGCGCGTCATTCTGGCCGGGCTGGACATGGACTTTGAAGGCAACCCGTTCGGCTGTATGCCGCAGTTGATGGCCATTGCCGAATACGTCACGAAAGTCCACGCCATCTGCGTCGTCTGTGGCGACATCGCCAGCTATTCCTATCGCCTGAATCATTCCAAAGAAAAGGTGCTATTGGGCGAAACCGACAGCTACGAAGCCCGCTGCCGCCGGTGTTATAATCTGGGCAGTCAGGTGGTTAGCAAGGAGTGGGTGTATGAAGATAGTAATAATGAATAGCGCGGACGATTCCGAATGAATAATGATCAATGAATATCGAATATTGAATCTTGAATATCGAATAGCGAAGGGTGGGAGCGTGGTGGGAGTGGAAAACCGCTTAGGAAAGGCATTCGTTATTCGTTATTCGTTATTCAAGGTTCGATATTTAATACTGTTTATTCATTGTTTATTATTCACGGCTCCCTGCGCAAAGGCACAGCCTGGCATCTGGCATTCCCACCCCAGTTTTCTTTCTGCCCAAACGCTGGCGACTGTTCAGAACAAAATCTACTGCGCGTCGGAGAACGGTTTTTTCTACTACGATCCGGTGGCGAATGAAGCCACGCGGCTGGGTCGCGACGACGGTTTTAGCGAAACCGGCATCAGCCAGTTATTTTATGTAACGGACCAGAAACTGTTGCTAATTGGGTACCGCAGCGGCACCATCGACCTGCTATCCGTCAGTGACTCCGGCGAGCCCGGAACCCTGACTACGATTACCCTTATACGCGACGCCACGCAGATACCCGGCAGCAAACGCATCAACCACGTGTCCCGCACGGGCAACGACGCCTATTTGGCCTGCGATTTCGGGATTGTGGTGCTGGATGTCGTCAAATCCGAAATCCGCGATACCTACCGGAACATTGGCCCCAACGGAACGCCGGTGGTGGTGTTTGCCACGGCCCTGGCCAATGATTCCATCTACGCATCCACCTCGCGTGGGCTGCTGGCGGCCCGGTTTGCGCCAACGGTCAATCTGGCATTTTTTGGCAACTGGAAAACCGTCTCCCTGCCGTCTGGCGCTTCCGTTCAATCAGTGGTGGGCGTCAACAATCACTTGTATGTGGCCTGGCCGCGGCAGGGCATAGCCGAGCGGCAGGGCGGGCGCTGGACGGTAGTCAAACCGCTAGTGACGATCACCGGTTTGCTGGCAACGGCGACCGAGTGGGTTGCCACTGCGCCGGATCAACTTGAGCGCGCATCGGGCGTTCTGCTGCAAAATGCGTTGCTGGGCGAACCGAAGGAAATGACCGAAGCCGCCGGTAGTTTCTGGGTGGCCGATTCGTTGTCGGGATTGCTGCGCCTAACCGGCACCGCCGTTCAGTCCGTTAGTCCTGACGGCCCGGCTTCGGATGTGTTTCAGCGGCTGGCTGCCGACCCGTCGGGTCAGGTGCTGGCGTTGCCGGGTGGTTTTACGGATGATCTGAAACCGCTCCGTCGCCGTCGGGGCTTCGATCGGTTCAGCGATGGCCGCTGGCAGAACTTTCTGGCGTCGTCACTTCCCACCGATTTCGTCACGGCGGCTTACAACCCGACCGATCAGCGGACGTATCTGGGTAGTTTAGGGGGCGGATTGTGGTCGTCCGACAACTCCAATTCGGCAGAAGTCGTGAACCGGGTTTTTGCCAACATCAGCAGCCTGGCGGTCGATCCAAACGGTGATGTCTGGCTGGCAACGCCAACGCTGGATTTCGGAAAAGCTACGGTTCAGGTCCGGCGGAAAACCGGGCAGTTCGAATCGTTCATTCCGGGCCGGGGCGATATTCACCAATTGATTCTGGACGACAACGGTTTTTTGTGGATGCGGCTGAGTGCAACCAACGGCGGGGGACTGCAGGTTTTTGACCCGAAAACGAACCGGACCCGGCTTTTGTATAACCAGTCGGGCGAAGGCGATTTGCCGGATCGGAACGTTCGGTCGCTGGTGAAAGACCGCGATGGGCTGATCTGGGTGGGTACGGATAATGGCGTGGCGGTTTTTGATAATCCGGCCGCGGTTTTTACCGGAACCGTCAACGCGTACCGGCCGGTTTTCGACCGTCGGCGGTTGCTCAGTGGCGAGTCGGTGACGGCGCTGGCGGTCGACGGCGGCAACCGGAAATGGATCGGAACCACCAACGGAATCTATCTTTTCAACGAAGATGGGACGGTTTTGGTTGAAAATTTTACCGCCGACAACAGTCCGTTGCCTTCTTCCCAAATCACCGATATTGCGGTTGAACCCACGCGTGGCGAAGTTTTTATGGCTACGCCCAACGGCCTGGTTTCGTACGGTGGAACAGCCAGCGAACCCGCCCCGGTTTTTGCAGGCATCACGGTTTTCCCGAACCCGGTCCGGCCCGATTTCGGCGGGTTGGTCAGCATTCGGGGGCTGGTCGAAAATACCGTGGTCAAAATCATGGATGCGGGGGGGCAACTGGTCTACGAAACCCGGTCGCAGGGCGGAACCGCCACCTGGAACCTGCGCGACTACCGGGGCCGATCCGCCGAAACCGGGGTCTATTTTGTTTTTGCGGTTTCGCCCGATGGCAAAGAAGGATTGGCGGGGAAATTGGCCGTCGTGCGGTAATTGTGGTTTCAACGTTTATTTTTGTAGGATGACCACCAAACCATTCATTGTCGGGATCACGGGCGGGAGCGCATCGGGAAAGACATCGTTTTTGAAAGGACTCATCTCCGCATTTTCGGAAGACGAAATTTGCCTGATTTCGCAGGATAATTATTACAAACCACTGGATCAGATTCCGCGTGATGACATTGGGGTGCACAACTTCGATTTGCCGCAAACCATTGATCACCTGCGGTTTGCCTGGCACATCCGGCAGCTTCACGAAGGCCAGGTGGTCGAAACGATGGAGTACACGTTCAATAACCCGAATGTGGTTCCCCAGAAGCTGATTTTCAAACCAACACCCATCATTGTGGTGGAAGGAATTTTCGCTTTTCACTTTGACGAAGTGGCGGAACAGCTTGATTTAAAGGTGTTTATCGATGCCAAAAACAAGATTAAATACGAACGGCGGATGGTGCGCGATCAGGCCGAACGCGCCCTGACCCCCGAAATGATCAAACACCAGTGGGATTACCACGTCAAGCCAACCTACCAGGAATTTATCAAACCCCATAAAGCAATGGCGGATATTGTCATTCCCAACAACCTGCACTACCAGAAGGGGCTGGAGGTGGTGATCGGGTATTTGAAAGGGAAAGTCGCTACTTTCGAACCAAAATAACAAAAACCGGTCGCCGGATGCGGTGACACTACTTCCTGAACCCCTTATGAATTTCACCCTAACGCTGCTTTCAGCGACGCTCTTACTGACCACTTCTGCGATGGCTCAAAAACCGGAAACCGTTGATCTCTGGCCCAAAAACCAAATTCCGAATGCGATCCCGAACGAGGCTGTTCAGGAAAAATCGGAGCTGGGCAAAGACGGTATTTTACGAATCAGTGATGTGAAAGTGCCGACGATAACGGCTTTTCTGCCGCCGAAAGACAAGGCCACCGGAGCGGCCATTTTGGTGATTCCGGGCGGAGGCTACGGCATCCTGGCCTACGGCCACGAAGGCGAAGAAATGGCGAAATGGTTCAACGAACGCGGTGTGGCGGCTTTTGTACTGAAACACCGCCTGCCCGACGACCGGACACAGACGAACAAACACGAAGTGCCGCTGGCCGACGCCATGCAGGCCATGAAGCTAATCCGTCAGCATGCGGCCAAATGGAATATCAACACTGACCGGCTGGGCGTGATCGGTTTTTCGGCGGGCGGTCACCTCGCTTCGACCTTGTCGACCCATTACCACCGGGGCAATACTGCCAGCGAAGACGCCAAGCCAAATTTCGCGATTCTGATGTATCCGGTGGTGACGTTTGGGGCCAAAGCGCACGGCGGTTCGCGCGAGAAACTGATCGGGAAAACGCCCAGCGCGGAGCAGATTGCGTATTATTCGAATGAATTGCAGGTGGATGGCAAAACCCCGCCGACATTTCTGGTACACGCGCAGGACGACAAGGGCGTGCCGGTGGAAAACAGCATCGACTACTACCTGGCACTGACCAAAGCCAACGTCCCCGCCGAGATGCACATCTACCCGAAAGGCGGCCACGGCTACGCGCTCCGGGTGCAGGGCAAAGGCTCCATCGAAAACTGGCCCGCGGCCTGTGAAGGCTGGCTGAAGTCGATGGGGTTGCTGGAGAGGAAATGATTATTACACAGGGTTGATCAGAGGAAATCAGAGTTACACAGAGTTTTTTTCTCTGATAACCTCTGATGTTCTCTGATCAACCCTGTGTAACAACTCTTTTACACTCTTAGAAATACCTTCTTTTTGTACAGGAAATACAGAAACGCCCATTTCACGGCCAGGAACGCCAGCACGGCACCCACCGCCCGGATGGGTTCGGAGAAGAAACTGAGGATGCCTTCGAAGAAGAATTTGGCGGCATACTCGAAATCGATGAACTCCCCGGCGATGTAGATCAGGATGGAATTCATGCCGATCACCGTGAAGAAAAACGCCCAGCCGCTTACTTTTCTGACGTCGATGATCCAGTAAAACAACGCCAGCATCAGGATGCTCCAGCCCCCGGCTACGAGCGTGAACGAGCTGGTCCACAGGTTTTTATTGATCGGAAACACCAGCCCCCAGCTATAGCCCAGCACCAGGCAGGAGATGCCGCCCAGCACCAGCCACAGCGTTTTCTGATCGCGGTGGGCAGATGGGCCGTCGCTGCGGAGCAATTTTCCGGAGAAAATACCGAGCAAGGCCGTCGCGATGGCGGGAATGGTGGAAAATAGCCCCTCCGGATCATGCACTTTGAGATACAGACGACCCGGCAGCACCGACCGGTCGACGTAACCCGCCAGGCTGCAATCCAGCGTTAAGACGCCCGCTCCGCAGCCCGGTACCGGAATCAGTTTCATGGCGGCCCAGTAGCCCAGCAGTAACCCGGCAAACCAGGTATACTGAACTTTCGGATTCGGGAAATAGAGATAAATCAACTGGCCAAACATCCCGGCCAGACCGATCCGGGCCAGCACGCTCGGAAACCGCATGTCGCTGATGGGTTTGGTGAACAAACCGTTGTTGTAAATGATGCCCAGCACCACCAGAATCAGACCCCGGGTGATGATTTTTCGGGCCAGCTCGCTTTTGGGAACGCCCCGTTCCAGCCGACTTCCGACGGCAAAAGGCGTGGAAACGCCCGCCATGAAAAGAAAGAGCGGAAAGATGCAGTCATAGGGCCGAAAACCGTCCCACTCGACGTGGGTGAACTGTTCGGCCATGAAGAAGGCCCAGGCCCAGCCGGTGGTTTTGGCCAGAACGTGAAAAATTTCTTCTCCCCCGGCAATCCAGAACATGTCGAAACCCCGCAGGGCATCCAGGGACATCAGACGCCGGACGGGCGCCGGTTGGGCAAGGGCAGGCTCTGAAGCAGCCGTAGAAGTTGATTGCATACCAGTTTGTTGAATAGACCGTCTATATTACTGCATGGGGTTTAGAATGGACTATCAGATTACTTATCATTCAGAATCAGCGGCACATTTCCGCGTCCGCCCAGAACGATGATTTTGGCATTGGACGAAGCGGCCAGTTCGCGCTGAGCCTTGATCTGTTCATAGACCAACTGTTTGTCGGATAAGCCCGTTGCCAGAATTTTCTGGTAATCGGCGATACCCTGGGCTTCGACGCGCTTTCGCTCGGCTTCCTGCCGCTCTTTTTGCAAAACAAACTGCATTTTCTGGGCGTCCTGCTCGGCATTGATTTTCGACTCGATGGTGGTTTTTACGGACGCGGGCAGGTTGATATTCCGGATCAGCAGTTGTTCCAGCATCAGCCCGCGTTTCGTCAGGTCAGATTCGATGGTTTTGTAGATGCGGTTTTGGAATTCATCCCGTTTGGTGGAATAGAGTGCGACGGCATCGTAATAAACAGCGTTGTCCCGAATGCGGGTCCGGGTAATGGGCCGAACGACTTTGTTGGAATAATCCGTACCGATGCTGCGGTAAATCTGGGGCGCTTCGGAAGGATTGACACGGTATAAAACCGTCAGGTCGATGACCACTTCCAGACCGTCGGCGGTCAGCACCCGGATGGCATCATCGCCCTGTTGTCCGCTCTCGTCCTGCGTACCGGACATGGTGTAATTCTGCGTCTTGATGTCGAATTCGGTAATGGAAACGAGTGGATTAACGAAACTCAGACCACTTTCCAGTACGCGCTCCTGCACGCTCCCAAACAAACTCTGAACGCCCACCGTTCCGGCATCGATCTGGCGAACCGAGGAGGAAAGAAACCCAATGACAATCAAAATAATACCGACGACTTTAAGTGGTCGTGAGAAGCGGGCAACGGCCAGCGAAGGAGTATTTACAGCAAACCCAATAATGAGAGCTATAACACCAAGAATCAGCAGAAACATAGTTTTAAGTAGAATGGGCTTTGGCCCGTGGTGAGTTTGGAACAGCAGCCTGTAAAGCCCTGAAAGGAAGGGGGCTAACGGCTAGTAATGATACAAACTTTTAGCCACAGATTTTGATAGGAACGCGGATTGAACGGATCGAGCGGATTAAAAAATGATTGATCCGTGAAAATCCGTTGCATCCGTTTAATCCGCGTTCACATCACTATTCCACACTAAACCGCTGAATCCACTGGGCAACGGTGGCGTTGGACAGATTGAACAGCAGATTGGGGAATAAACCCAGCAGCAACGCCAGAACCGCCAGCGGAATCAGCATGAGCCGTTCGCGGGTGTCGAGATCCGTAAGCTGACCGGTGAGTTCGGAACGCGACCAGAGGGTTCCGAAAAACATGCGCTGGAGCGTCCAGAGGAAATACGCGGCCGCCAGAATGATGCCCAGCGTGGCGACGGCGGTCATCCAGCCGGGGAGCCAGAGCGATTGGAAACTGCCCATCAGTGTAAAGAGTTCACCCACGAAACCGGAAAAACCGGGTAACCCCAGCGAGGCAAAAAACGCAATGGCGGTCAGGGCGGTGTAAGCGGGCATGGTGCTGGCCAGACCCCGGTAGCTATCGATCCGCCGGTCGTGGGTACGGTCGTAGAGAACGCCGGTGTGCAAGAATAGCATAGCCGATAACACGCCGTGGCTCGCCATTTGGTAGACGGCTCCGTTAACGCCTTCGGAGGTCAGGGAAGCTATACCGAGCAGTACAAAACCCATGTGCGAGACGGACGAGTAGGCAATCATTTTCTTGAGATCGCTCTGCGCCAGCGCGTTGAAACCGCCGTAGACAATCGAAATAACCCCTAAACCGGCTAATAGCAGCGCATATTCGGCGGCTCCGTCGGGAAACAGTCCCCAGCCGATTCGCAGAAAACCGTACCCCCCGATTTTGAGCAACACCCCCGCCAGCACGACCGAAACCGGCGTTGGTGCTTCCACGTGGGCGTCGGGAAGCCAGGTGTGAAAAGGCACAACGGGCAGTTTGATGGCAAATCCCAGAAAAACGCAGAGGAAAGCCAGCATCCGCGACGGAAGGCCAAACACGATGATTTCGCCGGTTGGCCCCAGAAACGAATCGGGCAGGTAATTGCCGCCGTGGGCCATGTAGCGCAGGTCGAAGGTGTGCACCAGTTGCTGAGACTGGATTTTGTAGTCGGCCAGCAGAAACTGGACCTGGCGGATGATGTCGTCGGTGATTTCCGAGCGGTCGCCGATCAGGCCGATGTTGATAGCGGTTTCGACCGGGTCCATGACCGATAAATACAGGCTGATCATCACCAGCAGAATAAGCACCGAACCCGCCAGTGTGTACAGGAAAAACTTGATGGACGCATATTCCCGGCGCGGCCCACCCCACAAACCGATGAGAAAATACATCGGCAGCAGCATGAATTCGAAGAAGAGGAAAAACAGGAAAAAGTCGAGGGCAATAAAGCAGCCAATGATCGTGGCCGTCAGCAGCAGATACAGAGCGTGGTAGGCTTTTAAGCGCTTATCGATGGTCCAGGAGGAGAGGGCACCGACGAGCATGACGGCACCCGTCAGCAAAACCAGCGGCAGGCTTATGCCGTCAATGCCCACCAGATAATCGATGGAAACGACGCCAAGCGAACCCAGCGGCAGGCTGATCCAGTCGAAGCGTTCGAGGAGTTGGTAGTCGGCCAGCGTGGGGTCGAAAGCGGCATAAATCGCTCCGCAGACCAGCAGTTCCAGGCTACAGGCAACCAGGGTAATCCACTTATAAACGTTTTTTCGGCTGTCGGGTAAAAGAACCACGAGCAGCGAACCGAGCAAAGGAATGAACAGGAGTGATGACAGCATAATAGTTTGCCGGAAACCGCCAACGCGGCAACCGACTAGATCAAAAACCAGAGAATGACTAATAAACCCACCACTGCACTCGCAATGTAGGATTGTACCCGGCCGTTTTGCACCGATCGGGTCAGGTTGCCCAGCCGCTGCGCCAGCCACGACGCTCCGTTGACCAGCCCATCGACAATCATGCGATCGGCCCAGCCAATCATGTGCGACAGCACAACGGTGCTAATACCGACGAAATCAACCAGTTTGTCGATGACCCGGCGATCGAAACCGTACGAAAGATACGCCAACCGAACAAACGGGCGGATGATCAGCCGTTTGTAGAAGCCGTCGAGATACCAGTTGTGTTCCGACAACCGGCTCAGGGAACTGGATTTTGTCAAAACCGGCATTTGCCAGCCCAGCCACAAGCCCAGCGCAACGACCGAAATAGAAAGCAGCGCAATCCACAGATGGCCCCCGTGATCGCCGACGGCGGGGAATAATCGAAAAAACCAACCCTGTTCCGCTGAAAACGGGTTTCCGGCAAACACAAAGCCGATGGATAAAGTCGCCAGCATCAGGACCGGAACCGTCAGCAGCCGATCCGATTCGTGCGCCCGGTTTTCCGGGATTCGGGCGTCACCGAAAAACACCAGCCGACCTTGCCGGGCCATGTAACAGGCTGTTAAGCCGGACGATAAAACCGCGAGGATGGGAATGATATAGGCCAAACCGCCCTGCCCACCAGCCCAGTCGAATGCGCCGGTCAGAATGGTTTCTTTCGACAGAAAACCGGAGAAAAAGGGGATTCCGGCCAGCGCAGCCGCGCAAACCGCCCAACCGATAAAGGTGATCGGCATCGCTTTGCGTAAACCGCCCATCTGCCGCATGTCCTGCGTATGAACGCCGTGAATGACCGACCCGGCCGCCAGAAACAGTCCGGCTTTGAAAAAGGCGTGGGTCGTCAGGTGAAAAAGCGCTCCGCTTACATTGCTGGTTCCCATCCCGATCACCATCAGGCCGAGTTGCGAGACGGTGGAATAGGCCAGCACTTTTTTAATATCGGTTTGATAGAGTGCCGAATAAGCTGCCATTAGCATCGTGATTGTGCCAATGCCAGTGATGATCAGAAGGGCGTCGGGCGTCAGTAAAAAGTGGATGCGGGCGAGCAGGAAAATACCGGCGGCCACCATTGTGGCGGCATGGATCAGGGCCGAAACCGGCGTCGGACCTTCCATCGCGTCGGGGAGCCAGGTGGTGAGCGGAAACTGGGCCGATTTGCCGATACAGCCGCAAAAGAGGCAAAAACCGGTCAGCGTCGCCAGCGGCCCGTTGGAAACAAACAGGTCCGGGAGTTCGGCCAGGTCGGTGGTTCCCGCTTGAAAAAGCAGCAGAAAAATACCGAGGAGAAAACCCGCATCGCCGATGCGGTTCATGATAAACGCCTTTTTGGCCGCGGCAGCCGCAGCCGGTTTTTGAAACCAGAAACCGATGAGCAGATACGACGACAGGCCGACCAGCTCCCAGAAGGCATACAGAACGATCAGATTACCCGCCAGCACAATGCCGAGCATGGAACCGATGAAGAGACTCAGAAACCCGAAATACCGGTAGCGGTCTTGTTCGTCGTGCAGATAGGAAATGGAATAAAGCTGCACCAGCAGGGCGATGAAATGCACGATGACCAGCATCAGCAGGGTGAGCGAATCGAGCCGGAAAGTGATGGGAACCGCCCGACCCGGAATCAGGAGCCAGTCTGTGCGGAGGGTCAGCACATCGGTGCCGGTTTGGGTGGCCACGAAGACCGACAAACCCAGTCCGGCCAGTGTCAGAGCTGCGGCTGCACCCCCGGCCCAAAGATTGATTCGCCGACCCGCCAACAGGCTCAGGGTGCCGCTCAGAAAGGGCAGAACGATGAGAAGCCAGAGAAGTGTATGGATGGTATTTTCGTCGAACATCGCGCAAGATAACGCCGGACGTTTGCCGGGGCAAATATCCTGAATAAACCAACCAATAAAAATAATTAGTTACTTTTATAGCATATTAGTGACGTGCTAATCAATCGCATTACAAATTTGGTTCACACCCTTAATCCTCTTTATTCCGATGGCCGTGGCAACCTCACAATCTACCGAAAATTACAGCATGAATCTTCCGTGGACGGAGTCTCCTTTTTTTCGCTCCGAATTAAAAAAAGCGAATTTAAGTCCCGAAATGGAACGCATTGTAACGCAGTATGCGGAAGGCGGTTTTGTGGTTTTCGACCCGGATATTGACGAGTCGATTCTGAACACGGCCCTGGAAAAACTGGAACCTAAACACCTGGCAGTCAAGGATGACCGGATTCAGGATGCCTGGCGGGATGTCGACGCTGTGCGGCAGATTGCCATCGCTCCGAAGGTGCTGGACGTGCTGCGGACACTCTATCGCCGGGAACCGATTCCGTTTCAGACGCTGAACTTCAAACTGGGTACGCAACAACGGACCCACAGCGATTCGATGCACTTTCATTCGATTCCGCAGCGGTTCATGTGTGGCGTCTGGGTAGCGCTGGAGGATGTCCGCAACGACAACGGTCCGCTGCACTATTACCCCGGTAGTCACAAGCTGCCATTTTATGATTTGTCAGACATCGGGATTCGGGCCACGTCGGCCAAAAGTCTGGATGAAGCCTACGGGAAGACCTATCCCAAATACGCTGATTTTTTGAGCGATATGATTGAAGCCCAGGATTTGAAGAAAGCCGTTCTGAACATGAAAAAAGGCCATGCCATCATCTGGGCCGCCAATTTGCTGCACGGTGGCGAGAAGATTCTGACCCCGGGTTCGACCCGCTACAGCCAGGTAACGCATTACTTCTTTCAGGATTGCGTGTATTACACGCCGTTACAGTCGGACATGCCGTTGGATAAATTGTATCTGCGCCAGATTACCAACATCATCACCGGCGAAAAGGTCGCCAACAAATACATCGACGAGTATATCAAACAGGACAACGAAGGCTACGCGATGCGCATCACGATTCCGACGGCAGTGCGCCGGATCGGTGGGCTGATTCTGAAACCGTTCCGGAAATTGCTGGGGAGATAGGGCCGCGCTGTTTGGGTCAAATTGATCGTATGCCGTTCGGAGTTCACCCCGCCGTCCGCCTGTTTAAAACTCCTTCTCCCCAAATTCGCTGGCTGGCAGCCGGGCCTTTTTAGACGTTTGGTTGAAGGTGTAGCTGAGGTTCAACAGGAAAATATCGGTTTCCTGAATGTAGTTGGTTGTGGTATAAAAATTCCGGCCAAAGGTCGTGATGCGTTGCTGGTTGGTGCCCAGCATGCCCAGGTCGATGTTTTGCCATTGCAGGGTGGCCGTCATCCGGCCCTTCAAAAAGGTCTTTTTGGCCGATGCACCCGGAATGATAAACCGGGAATCTTCACCCTGGGCTGTGATTCGTTTCGAGAGGTAATTCAGGGTGGCCTGGACCTGAAACGTGGGCGACAGCCGGACCGTCGTATTGGCATTGATGGAATAGACCATACTGGACGTATTCACGATCACGGCGTTGTTGAACAGCGCCCCCTTGATCTGGTAGCGGTACACGTTTCCGCCCGCATACACCTGCCAGGCTTTCGTCAGATTCAGGGTCGTTCCGGCTTCCAGTCCCCAGGACGTGGCCAGCCCGGCATTCGTATAAATCCGGTTCAGAATCGTGTCGTTGTAGACGCTGTTGACGCGGTTGACCACATTTTTAATCCGCTGATTGTAAAGTGTTACGAAGAGATTGCCCTTATCAAAATCCTTAATCAGTCCGATTTCCGAGAGGTCGATGAACTCCGGCAGAATGTTGGGATCGCCGGATTCGAGGGTTTCGGAGTGTTCGCGCTCCGGGAACGGATTCAGTTCGTTGTTGGTCGAGCGTTGCACCCGTTTGCTGTATCCGGCTTTGGCCCGCAGCGTTTTGCTGATCGCGTACTGGACATTCAGCGACGGGAACAGGTTAGATAAATTCAGGTTCCGGGTTTCCTGATTCCCCGCCGTAAAGGCCCGCGTGGCGTATTCATACCGCAGCCCGCCGATGTATTCCAGCTTCCCGGTTTTGGCCGAATACTGCCCGTACACCGAATGAATCTCGTTGAGAACCTTCGTTGTGCTGCTGAACTGGGGAACCACAACAAACGCGCCGGTTTCCAGATTCTGGTCGAGGTACTGAAAATTGCCTTGCTGAACCTGGTTGCGGTATTGGTAACCGGTTTCGAGCTTGCCCTTGCCCACCGTAACGGCGTAGTCGGCCTTCAGCCGGTAGGCATTCAGCGGATTCTGGCTGGGGTTGCGGGTGTTTTGCAAAACCGTCTGCCGGTCGGGCATCCGCAGGTTTGCGTTGGTCGTCAACCCGTCCAGATCGGCCTTTTCGAAGAGCCCGGAAACCGTAAGGAGGGATTTATTGGAAAAAGTGTGGCTATAATCCAGGTTGCCGAGCGTAATGGCGCTGGTCTTGCGGGCAATGTTCGAATTAAAATACGAGATCCGGCCGATGACATCCCCCGTAACAAGGTCGGTTTTGGTGTTGTCGTAAACGATGTCGGCCCGGCGCGACTGGGAGCGAAAACCAGTGTAGAACCCCGCCGAAAACGCGTTGTTTTCGTTGGGCGTGTACGTCGCCGACGCCCGGCCCGTGTAGTTATACCGGATAAAACTCCGCTCGCCCACCGAGGGGAAAGACGTAAAGCGATTTCCGATGGTGGTGTTGACATCCCCCACCCGCCGACCGGCGATGTCGTTGCGGAAATAATTACCGCTCACCGTAACATCCCATTTGGCAGACCTCATACTGAACGTGGCATCGGCGCCAAACCGGACGGGCTTGTTCAGGTTGTCGTAGGTATACAGCGAAGGCAAACCGCCCTGGATATTGGCCGAAAAAGACCGCTGACCGGCCTGTGCGGTTTTTGTCGTAATGTTGATGATGCCGCCCTTGCCGTCCGGGTCAAACCGGGCCGAGGGGGAGGTGATCACTTCGACGTTTTCAATCGAATTGGCGGGAATCTGGTTTAAGATCAGGGCCGGATCGGTCTGAACCGGTTTTCCGTTGACCAGCACCAGAAAGCCCGACGACCCCCGGAGCGTAATGCCGCCTTCGCTGTCGACCGTGACGGAAGGCGTGTTTTTCAGGACGTCGACGGCCGTTCCACCCTGGCTGTTGATAAATTTATCCGCCCGGTAGACCTGCCGGTCAATTTTATTGTCGACGGTTTGCCGTTCCCCCTGCACATTCACCTGCTGAAGCGTCTGCGTATCAGCCTGTAATGCAATGGTTTGAGAAACGGTTGACTGGCCCGAAACCGGAAAGTTGAACCGTTTTTTGCGGTAGCCGATGTACTGGGCTTCCACGTAATACGGCACAGCGGGAATGTTTTCGAATTTGAAATTTCCCGCGTCATCCGTCAGCGTTCCATTCACCAGGGTCGAATCCTGGCTTTTATAGAGTGCTACCGAGCCAAACGGCAAGGGGCGGTTGGTTTCCTGATCGACCATTTTGCCGGTAACCGATCCGGAACTTTGGGCCTGGGCAAATGAGATCGCCAGAAATGCGGCCAGCAGGGTTACAAAAAATTTCATTGGAAGTATACCTTCGCCTTGTGAGTTAGTCAGAGGCAAAGGTATATCCCGCTATGTCAGGCGGTTTTGTAGATTACAGCCGTAAACTGGTACATTTAGGAAATTCCTTTCCGGTAGACGCTCGGCAAAACGCCCGTCTGGCGTTTAAAGAACTTGTTAAAATGGGAGGGGTCCGTAAAGCCCAGCTCATACGCCACTTCTTTCAGGGTTTGGTACGAATACAAAAGGAGCTTTTTCGATTCGGTCGTCAGCCGTTCGTCGATGATTTCGCCCGCCGTCCGGTTCACAATTTTCCGGCAGGTGTTGTTGAGCGTTTTAGACGTAACATTCAATTGTCGCGCGTATTCGCCCACTTCGCGGTTGATTCTGAATTGCGCATCGACCAGCGCGAAGAACTCTTTTAAGAGGGCCGGAAGCACCTGGCTTTCATCCGATTTGATTTCCCGTTTCAGCAGGTTGAGCAGCAACTGGAGGTAGGTCTGGATGATGGCCTGGTAGTTACTGTTCTGCTGTTCATATTCGACCTCGATGCTCCGGAAGAGTTCAACGATGGTCGGATGGACATGGCTCAGGTCAAAACCGCTCGGAAACGCCAGTGGGAACGTCTGAAACAGCGCTTCGTAAAAAGGGTGATCCAGCAAAAAATCCTTCTGCACCATCACCACGTATCCCTTCGGAATCTCGGTCAGTTCCCAACTGTGAATCTGCCCGGGCATCACCAGATACAGGCTATGCGGTTTTACGGTAAACCGGTTGAAATCAATCTGGTGCGTACCGGCACCGGCGTCCAGGTAAATGATTTCGAGGTAGTCTTTGTGACCATGCGGGTTGGTGGTTTTAATCACCTCCTTCATCCGTTTGATCCTGAACAGTTCGCGCTGGTTCAGCTTGTTTTTGATCGTAATCTGCATGGTTTAAGGGTCGTATGCGTTACAACAAACGCTAAAATTACAATGAAATTGGCAACGTTGATTCTGGCCTTTTTCAACCGGAGAATCGTAAGTTCCTCCGGATGTGGGCCTGTTTCGGAAAACCTGCCGGAAGAATGATAAAATTAGTCTGTATTGTACTAATTTGCTGCTTTCCTATTCCTGAATCGTGATGACCACTTCCCGCAGAAAATTTCTTCAGAAATCGTCCCAAATCGCCACCGGCGTTGGCCTGACGACGGCTTTGACCGAACTCGTTGCCGCGCCCTTAAAAACCGCCCCGACCGATGAGGTGGTGGTGGCCCTGATTGGTTGCAACAGCATGGGCTGGTCCGACCTCAACTCGATGCTCAAACAGCCGGGTGTACGGTGTGCCGCCTTGTGTGATATCGACAGCAACGTGCTGAACAAACGCGCGGCTGAACTGGAAAAATCGTCGGGCAAAAAACCGCTTCTGTACAGCGACTTTCGGAAACTGCTGGAAAACAAGGACATCGACGCCGTGATCATCGGAACGCCCGACCATTGGCATTGTCTGCAAACCGTCTACGCCTGCCAGGCGGGTAAAGATGTGTACGTGGAAAAACCGCTCGCCAATTCCATCGAAGAGTGCAACCTGATGGTGGATGCGGCCCGAAAACACAACCGCATTGTGCAGGTGGGGCAGTGGCAACGCAGCGGTCTGCACTGGAATGCGGCCCTGGATTTTGTGCGCTCTGGCAAAATTGGGCGGATTCGTTCGGTGAAAACCTGGGCGTATATGCCGTACGGGAAGACTTTTCCGGCCATGCCCGATGGCCCCGTTCCGGCGGGTGTCGATTACGACTTCTGGCTGGGACCAGCCCCCAAACGCCCCTTCAATCCGAACCGGTTTCACCGCAGTTTTCGCTATTTCTGGGATTATGCAGGGGGGCTGATGACCGACTGGGGCGCCCACATGATCGACATCGGGCTGGCGGGCATGAACGTCAGTTCGCCCAAAACCGTCGTGGCGCTGGGCGGAAAATACGGTTTTCCGGACCATGCCAGCGAAACACCTGATACGATGCAGGTGATTTATGATTACGGCAATTTCACGCTGCTTTGGGAACAGTCGCTCGGCACGGGGCGCGGCCCGTTCGACCGTGAACACGGCGTGGCTTTCGTCGGAAATCTGGGAACCGTCGTGATCGACCGTTCCAAATGGGAGCTTTTTCCGGAAACCGACGCGGGGAATTATTTGGTTCCGGCCATGCCGCCAAAATTCGGGAATGGCAAGGATCTGGACAACCATACGCAGAACTTTGTGACCTGCGTCCGGACCCGGCAGCAGCCCAACTGTCCGGTCGAAGTAGGTCGGGATGTGGCCCTTCACGCGCATCTGGGCAACATTGCTTATCGAACCGGTGAGAAGCTGGTCTGGGATGCTGAGAAAAAACAGATTGTTGGCAATGCGAAGGCCAACCTGCTGGCTCAGGCCCATTACCACGGCAACTGGGTCGTTCCCCGCTCGTAGCGAATGCCTTTCAATCTTTTTTGCTCTTCAAAATAGTGACTTTCGGGAGCAAAAAACTTCTAAAGTAGTATTACGACTTTCGCTTGTTGCTCCTAAATCCCCTAAAGGGGACTTGGACACAGCTTATACCGGATGCAAAAAGTCCGGCAGCGGCCGACCGTCCTTTAGGGGATTTAGGGGCAAAATGTGAGGGCAACAAAAACATAGACGTAAATAATAATGTTTGTACAATAATAAAAATGAACACACCGAAAGACCGCTTATGAAAACGACTACGCGCCTGATGAAGATTCTGCGAAATGCTTCTTTGATCCTGGGATTGGGATTGTTGGGAGCCCGTGTGACGGTGGCGCAATGCACCCATAAAAACGCGAAGGATCAGACTGTTGACTTTCGGCTGACATATGACAAAGCCACCCAGCGCTTCACGGCCTGGTATGTGCCTTCCATATCCAATACGCACCGGCTGGTAACCGCCCAGTTCAGCATCATAACCCCCAATGGATTTACGGCTCCGGAGGCCGGTTCGGGGCGGGATTCTCCGCTTGAAATCACGAGCATAAACGGGTCCTGGCAGGATTTTGTGTTTGACAATGAACTGTTTACGTCAAAAGCCCTTTCGCCCCTGGCGTCGATGGAGAATGTGGCGGTTCATCAGGTGGGCATGGCTCCACAGGCCACGGATGTCGGGGCCGTTACGGCGGGTGTGCCGGTGCCGCTCTTCTCCTTTGTTTCAACCGAACAGGAGGGCGTGGTGCGGATTGCAGAAACCGGAGAAAAAATTCAAAAGGATATTTTAAGCCGATTCGGCAGCAACATCAGCAACGAAATGGCCATTCAATCGCCCGTTAAAGCCTTTGTCCGGGCCGAAGAGCGGTATTGCAAAAATGACGTTCAGAAAAAAATCGAGTTTACAAAACCGGTTCTGATCGATCCCAGTGCGGCCGCTACCGTCAAACCAACGGCGGGCGTGCAAACCGTGGGCGTGGCCGGAACGGATGAGTTGCTGGGCAACGAGCAACTGATGGTGACGCCGAATCCGGCCACGGTCGAACTAACGGTCTTGTACCAATTGCTGTCGGCTGGCAATGCCGGTATCGATCTGGTGGATGGACAGGGCCGAATCATTCAGACGCTGGTGGCCCGCAAACACCACGCGATTGGCAAATACCACCTGAAAGTGACTTTGCAGGATGTGGCCGCCGGGTTGTATTTCTGTTCCCTGAAAGGCGAAAATGTTCAGAAAGCCGTTAAAGTGATCATTGCAAAGTAGTTAAAAATGTCCCTGGAAGTAAAAAGCCGGAAACTGCCTCGTTTCCGGCTTTTTTGTTTGGGCAATCGTATCCTGGGTCTTTGACCGTTTCCGACATTTTCTGTTCATTCCGTCTTTGCAACCGCTGACAGGGTCTTCGACCGTGGCGACGGTCCGACGCTGTCAGCGGTTGTAACGTGTCCGTTTCGGGACGAAAACTGTCCGTATTTGGACACCCGTTCGGTGAGAATACGCTGAAATAGAACAGAAATAGCTTATTAACGGATTTGGCAAAGGATTTGTACGATAAAATAGAGACTAATGCCGAAACCCGATGCGTCGTACTTATTTAGGAGAGTTTGAAGAGATCGTTTTGTTGATGGTGGCCATTCTCGACGGCGATGCCTATGGCGTAACCGTCAGCCAGGAGATTGAGCAGCATACGGGCCGCCAGGTGACGTTCGGAACCGTTCACAACACGCTCATCCGCCTGGAAGAAAAAGGGTTTGTGACTTCCCTGCTCGGCGGGTCCACCGCCGAACGGGGTGGCCGACGCAAGCGGCTGTTCAAGGTCACGGCACTGGGCAGCCGGGCGTTGCAGGACATTCAGCAACTCCGCAACGAACTCTGGCAACTGCTTCCTCCCAACACCCTGAAACTCGGCGGCTCATGAAACCGCCTATCCACCCACAACCGCCCCGCTGGGCGCAGCGACTTCTGGCCTGGCTTCATCCGTCGGAAACGCTGGAGGAAGTCGGGGGCGATCTGGATGAACTATACACCTACTGGCATCGGCGGACGGGCAAAACCGAGGCTACGGTGCGGTATGTGCTCAATGTCGTGTCGGTTTTGCCGCCGTTCGTGCGCCGACGGCAACGTAGAGAAACGAACCAAACCCCTTCAAACCTTCACCCTGCCATGCTTCAGAGCTACTTCAAAATTGCGCTCAGACATCTGATCAAAAACCGGGTGTATTCGTTCATCAACATCGGCGGTTTGGCCCTCGGCATGGCCTGCTGCCTGCTGATTTCCCTATACGTATACGATGAACTGAGCTACGACCGGTTCAACACCCACTACGAGCACATTTACCGCCTGGTCGAAAAGCAGCACCAACCGGGCGGAATTTTTGATGTAGCCGCCACGCCCGGTCCGTTGGCGGCCACCCTCACGAAAGATTTTCCGGACGTGCAGCAGGTCACCCGCGTCGGGCGGTGGTCGGGTTTGCTGAGCCAGGGCCGCCAGTCAGTCGAATCGAATCAGATGCTGGTGGTTGACCCCGGTTTTTTCAAAATGTTCAGTTACCGGCTTCTGCTGGGAAATCCGCTGACGGTTTTCCGGGCGCCCCATGAAGTGATTTTCAGTGAGGCCATGACCGAGCGGTTTTTCGGAGCCAACTGGCGGCAGCAGAACGTGCTCGGGCAGTCGGTCAAACTCAACAATGAGCAAACGCTCATGCTGGTGGGCGTGGCGGCCAATCCGCCGGTTCAGTCGCACATTGAGTTTGACGTCCTGCTGCCCTTCAAATGGCTCGAACGGAACGACGAATGGAGCATGAAATGGAACAGCAACAGCTACCATACCTACGTTCAGCTCAAACCCGATCCGTCGGGCGATCCTGCCGACCCGACCGCGTTTGCGGATAAAGTCCGGCACCAGCTCAAACGGTATGATGCGGGCAACGAAACGCCCCTGCTGCTGCAACCACTGTCGGAAATCTATTTATACTCGAAATTTGCGTTCGAAACCGACCACGGCCGGCGCAGTGATATTGCCTACATCCGCATCTTCGTCACGGTGGGGCTGATGGTGTTGCTCATTGCGGTGATCAATTTCATCAACCTGGCCACGGCGCGGGCTTCGCAGCGGGCCAGAGAAGTGGGCGTTCGGAAAAGCGTCGGGGCGCAGCGGGGGAGTCTGGTGACACAGTTTCTAGGCGAAGCCCTGCTGATGACCGTATTGGCCGTGGCAGTATCGCTGGCACTGGCCCAATTGCTGTTGCCGCTGTTCAACGATCTGGCGAACAAAAACCTGGAGGTTCCGTATCGGCTTCCGGTTTTCTGGCTCACGCTGGCCGGATTCACCGCTTTTGTCAGTTTGCTGACGGGCCTCTACCCGGCTTTTTTCCTCTCTTCTTTCCGGCCCATCCGGGTGCTCAAAGCTGGCGTTGCGGGCCATTTTTCGAACGTCAAAGCCGGGCGGGGTTTTCGGCAAACGCTGGTGATCGGGCAATTTGTGTTGTCCATCGTGCTGGCAATCAGTACCATCGTAATCTATCGGCAGTTGTCCTACATGCAGAATACCAAATTGGGATTCGATCAATCGCAGTTGTTGTACGTGCGACTCAAAGGCGATTTGCGCGGAAAGTCGCAGCTACTCAAAAGGGAAGTGGAGCAGTTGCCGGGGGTTGAACAGGTATCGACTGCGACGAGCAATCTGGTCAATATGAACAACAGCTCGACGATTGAATGGGAGGGGCAGGTGCCGAAAGATGAGTTTCTGATTACCAACATGAATGTCGATGCCGATTTTGTGAAAACCGTCGGCATGTCGCTGGTTGCGGGCCGGAATTTCTCGGCCCAAATCACCAGCGACACCTTGTCAAAGCTGGGAGCCTACCTCATCAACGAAACGGCCGCCAAACGCATGGGGTGGACACCCGTGCGTGCGGTGGGAAAACGGGTCAAATTCTGGGGGACGGATGGCACCATCGTTGGCGTGGTGAAAGATTTCCATTTCCGGCCTTTGCACGTCGGTATCGAACCCTTCATTTTTCGGTTCCGGCCCAAAGAGTTCTATTTTACGCTGCTGGTCAAAACCAAACCCGGTTTGGTGGCGCGAACGCTGAGCGACATCACGAGCGTATATAAAAAAATCGATCCCGATCATCCCATCAGCTACGGTTTTGTGGACCAGGATCTGGATGCGCAATACCGCTCCGAGCAGCGCATCGGGCGCATTATTCTCTGCTTTGCCATCCTGACGATTCTGGTGTCGTGCCTCGGTTTGTTTGGTCTGACGGCGTTTACGGCGGAGCAGCGCACCAAAGAAATTGGCGTTCGGAAAGTGCTGGGGGCCTCCGTTGCCAGCATCGTGGCGCTGCTTTCCAAAGACTTCCTGAAACTGGTGGTGATTGCGTTGGTGATTGCCAGCCCGCTGGCCTGGTACGCCATGAACTACTGGCTGGAGAGTTTCGTCTACCGAATCGAAATGCAGTGGTGGATTTTCGCCTTGGCTGCCCTTCTGGCTGTCGGCGTTGCGCTCCTGACGGTCAGCTACCAAAGCATCAAAGCCGCGCTGATGAATCCGGTGAAATCACTTCGTTCAGAATGAATACCAAAGGAATATCGAATCATGAACGCTGAATAACGAATATCGATGTAACCCCGCCGAATTTCGATATTCGTTATTCAGCGTTCGGTATTCATTATTACTACTTGGACTATGAACTTCTCAAATCCCCCACATCCGCCCCGCTGGGCGCAGCGGCTTTTGGTCTGGCTTCATCCGTCGGAAACGCTGGAGGAAGTCGAGGGTGATCTGGATGAATTGTACACCTACTGGCATCGGCGGGCGGGCAAAACCGAGGCCACGGTGCGCTATGTGCTCAATGTCGTGTCGGTTTTGCCGCCGTTTGTGCGCCGACGGTCTTTTAAAAACGAGTATTCCCAACCCTCATCGCTTCGCCCGGATATGATCCGCAATTATCTCAAAATCGCTTTTCGCAACCTGCTGAAAAACAAGGTTTTTTCGTTGGTCAATCTGACCGGATTGGTGGTCGGCATAACGGCTTGTCTGATGATTTTGCAGTATGTCAGTTTTGAACTGAGTTTCGACCAGTTTCATACCGACATCGACCGGATCTACCGCGTCACGAACGACCGTTTCCAGCAGGGAAAACGCATTCAGCACGGTACCATTACGTACCCGACCATCGGCAAAACGATGGCGCAGGATTACCAGGAGGTGGATGCCTACACCACGATGGTCAACGGCGGGACGGTGAAGATTCGGAGGGAGAAGTCGATTTTTCAGGAAGAACAGCTCTTTTACGTGGATGATCATTTCCTGACTTTTTTCAACTTCCCCCTGCTGGCTGGCGACGCAAAAACCGCCCTGAAAGCGCCAAACAGTATGGTGTTGACCGAGAGCAATGCGAAGCGGATTTTCGGCGTGGAGCCCAAAGAGTACGCCCGGCTGATTGGCCAATCCCTGTATGTCGATCTGGACACCGAACCGTTTCGCATCACGGGCATCATGAAAGATATTCCGGCCACGTCGCACCTGCAATTCAATACGCTGATTTCGTACGAAACCCTGGTCAGGACCTGGGGCGACTGGGTGAAAACCAGTTGGGACGGGTCGGATATGTGGCATTACCTGAAGCTAAAACCTGGCAGCGACGCGGCAGCTTTGGAGCAAAAATTTCCGGCCTTCAGTAATCGGTATTTCCAGGGTGACAAGGTGTCGGGAAGTGTGGAGAAATTCGCTCTGCAACCCCTGCGGAAAGCGCATCTTTACTCCGATTACGAGTACGAAATTGGCATTGTCAACAACGGAAAGGCGGTTTGGACGATGCTGATTATTGCGGCTTTCATCCTGCTCATTGCCTGGATCAATTACATCAATCTGGCCACGGCGCGGTCGCTGGAGCGGGCCAAAGAAGTGGGCGTACGAAAAGTGGCCGGGGCCACGTCGGGGCAACTGATCGGGCAGTTTTTGTCAGAATCGGTTTTGCTGAACCTGTTTGCGCTGGTTCTCGCTTTGTTACTAACGGTTTCGCTGCAACCGGTTTTGAATGAGCTGGTTGAGAAGCCGCTGTCACTGTCGTTGCTGATGGGTCAAGGCTATGGCGGAAGTGCCATGGCATTGGCGTTGGTAGGCGTGTTTGCGCTGGGGCTGTTCTTATCCGGTTTTTACCCGGCTTTTGCCTTGTCGGCTTTTCAGGCCATTCAGGTGCTGAAAGGCAGTTTCAAGCGGTCGGCCAAAGGAATCTGGGTTCGGAAATCGCTGGTGGTTTTTCAATACACGGCTTCGGTTGTCCTGATTATCGGGACGTTTATCGTATTTCGGCAGCTCGAATTTATGCGCAGAGAGAACCTTGGTTTCAACATGGATCAGGTGTTGGTCGTTTCCGGCCCCGATCTGACCCGCTGGGATTCGACCGCCATCGATCGGATCAATACCTTCAAATTGGAAGCAAAACAGTATCCCGCCATCAAAGCCGCTTCGGCTTCCATGAACCTGTTTGGAAAGCGCCTGCCGCGTTCGTTCAACGTGAAACGGGTTGGGTCGAATCAGGAAACGGGCGTAGCCGTCAGCCGAATGGCGATTGACCTGGACTTTTTCGACACCTACCAGATCAGGGTGCTGGCAGGTCGAAATTTCATCACAACCGACGCCAACCCGGATGGTCGAAAAGTGAAAAATACGGTGATCAATCTCTCTACGGCCAAATTGCTGGGCTTGCCCGATGCGGCTTCGGCCATTGGTCAGAAAATCACGTTTTTTGGCCGGGATTGGGAAATTGTCGGCGTGGTCAGCGATTTTCACCAGCAGTCGTTGCGGCACCCGATTGAACCTATTGTTTTCCAGCCTTTCTACACCAACGGCGGTTATTATTCGTTCAAAATCGCATCGACCGATCCGGAAAAGACGATTGACCAGATCGAACAGAAATTCCGGGAATTTTTCCCCGGTAATAATTTCTCGTACTTCTTTATGGATGAGCAATTTAATCACCAATACCGGGATGATCAGGTGTTTGGTAAAATCACCACGTTCTTTTCTTTCTTAGCGGTTTTGATTGCTTCGCTGGGTTTGTTCGGATTGTCGTCGTATACCATCGCGCAACGCGCCAAAGAAATCGGGGTTCGGAAAGTATTGGGCGCATCGGTGGGCAGCATTGTGGCCCTGTTGTCGAAAGACTTCCTCAAACTCGTGGGGATCGCCATCGTCATTGCCGCGCCCATCGCCTGGTATGCGGTTTCGAGCTGGCTGGACGACTTTGCCTATAAAATCGATCTGTCCTGGTGGATTTTCGCGCTGGCCGGCATCCTGGCCGTCGGAATTGCCCTACTGACCGTCAGTTTCCAAAGCATTAAAGCGGCCTTGATGAATCCGGTGAAGACGCTTCGTTCAGAATGAATACCAAAGGAATAGCGAATATTGAACGCTGAATAATGAATATCGAAATTCGGCGGGGTTACATCAATATTCGTTATTCAGCGTTCGGTATTCATTATTATTACTTTGACTATGAACTTCTCAAATCCCCCACATCCGCCCCGCTGGGCGCAGCGGCTTCTGGCCTGGCTTCATCCGTCGGAAACGCTGGAAGAAGTCGAGGGTGATCTGGATGAATTGTATACGTATTGGTATAACCGAGCGGGGGAAACTCAGGCGGTTTTACGGTATTTGCTCAATGTGCTGTCAGTTTTGCCGCCGTTTGTGCGCCGACGACAACGTAAACATCACTATAGTAACCCTTCAAACCTGCGTATTTCTATGATTCGGAATTATCTAAAAATCACCTTTCGCAACCTGAAACGACAAAAAGTTTCCACCGGCATCAACATAGTTGGGTTAGCCATCGGATTGGCTACCTGCATACTAATGCGAATCAAGAGATGAAAGCCATCATGTACAGCCCTGCGGCCAGCCTACCCAGACAGTGCAGTAGCAACCCTTTCTGAGAACGAACTTTGGAAGCCGTTTGGATGTGAGTTTTTTCAATTAGCCAATTAAAGAACGATTCCACCGGCTGACGGATCGAACTGACATAACTCGAATAAAGCTGGTCGGCGGCATCCAGCCGTTTTTGACCCTTTTTAAGTTTAATGGGCGTCACCATTTCGACCTGCTGCTGACAAAGCTGCGCTTGCAAAGGGGCCGAAGCATAGATTTTGTCTCCGACCAGGATCCGTTGCTCTACATAGGGCAACGTGGTCTGTTTGAGAACCGTCAGGTCATTGGCCGA
The DNA here is from genome assembly GCF_965227735.1 of Larkinella sp. Taxonomy (NCBI): domain Bacteria; kingdom Pseudomonadati; phylum Bacteroidota; class Cytophagia; order Cytophagales; family Spirosomataceae; genus Larkinella; species Larkinella sp. The sequence continues at coordinate 4,703,913 of NZ_OZ245776.1, forward strand.
TGCGGGAGTAAAGTAAAAATGCTCCGGCAAAGGAATCGTCTCCCGGCGATCAAAGCCCACAAAGTGCAGTTTAAGGCCGTGGTAGTACAGCTTTTTAGTCGCGCAGAATCCTTTATCGGCCCAGTCCCGAGCTACTTTAGCTTGATAAGGCCGTTTGGAGACAATGATCGGCAGGGAATCGACCAGGCTAATGTGGTGATGACAAGGTCGGGTCTGCAACTGATGAACTAGCTCATCGATCAATACCTCGAATTGCCAGCTCACTTGATTGAGTCGGTAGTTGAAGGCTTGATAAGAGGGTAGTTTAGGAAACCAATCCAGCCAGTGATCCACGATGTAATCATAACTCTGTCGCATGGTGTAGCGTTGTTTAAGCAGCCCAAACAGATAAATCGTTATCAGTTCCTGGTCAGTAAAATCGGGTTGTCGATTATTACTTTGCCGTTGGAAATGTAAGCACAAGTGCCTATCATAGCACCGGCAAACGTAGTCGTAGAGAGCAATAAGTTGTAGTTGTAGCATTCTACAAACTTACATCTCAGACTGCGTTTGTCCATTTTAGTCTAATTCAACTCTTGATTCGCATTACTAATAATGCTATACGTGCAGGATGAATTATCCTACGACCGGTACAATGAGAAAGCAGATCGGATTTTCCGGGTCAGACTCAACCTGCGGTTGAACGGTAAGGACCTTGGTGGAGACGGTTTAGGCCAGAATGCCGCCCGAAATTTGAAACAGGAATTCCCCGAAGTAGTAAACGCAACGCGTATCCGCGGGGGAAGTGAGTTCGTCAGCTATGGAACCACCTCATTCCGACAAGATAACCTGCTGCTTGCCGACTCCTCTTTTTTCGAAGTATTCACCATTCCGTTCCTGAAAGGGAATCCGAAGCGGGCGTTGACAGAGCCAAACACGGTGGTATTGACCGAAGAAACCGCCAGGAAATACTTCGGTAATCAGGAGCCGATCGGAAAAATCCTGTCATTCGGCAGCGACAAGACGCCCTATCGGGTTACAGGCGTGGTCCGAAATGTACCGACGAACTCTCATTTTCAGTTCGATATGCTGGCGACGCTGGTCGGTCGTGACGAAATCATTGATGGGTCGGGCTGGTTGTATAACATGAGCTATCAAACCTATCTGCTTCTGCCCGAGCGCTACGATTATAAACGGCTGGAGGCCAAACTTCCCCAACTTGCCGAAAAACAGATTGGGAGTGAAATACAGCAATTCCTGAAACTGACCCCAAAACAGTTTCGCGAGCGGGGTGATGATTTCGGCGTTTTCCTGCAACCACTCACCGAAATCCATTTGTATTCCAGGACAGAATCGAACAAGGGGAGGGATATCATGTACCTATACGTGCTGACAGCCATCGCCGGCTTTATGTTGCTGATTGCCTGTGTAAACTTCATGAATCTGTCGACGGCCACGGCGGTCCGTCGTTCGCGTGAGGTTGGGGTACGTAAGGTGATGGGGTCGGTGAAAGGACAACTGCAGCAACAGTTTCTGCTCGAATCGGTTCTGTTGGCGCTGTTGGCACTGTTGGTTGGTTTGCTGGTTGTTGGTATAGCACTTCCTTACTTTAATCAACTCACTGGCAAGACCCCGACAATCCATTTATTGACCGAGCCTTACATAGCGGCTGGTTTGGTAGCGGGAACGGTATTGGTGGGACTGCTCGCCGGTAGCTACCCGGCTTTTTACCTGTCTTCCTTTAAGCCGGTTTTGGTCTTGAAAGGGCGGTTTAAAGCCGGAAAAGGGAGTTTCAACCTGCGAAGCGGTTTGGTGGTCTTTCAGTTTTTCATCACCATTTCAATGATTATTGCCACCGTTACGGCAGATCGACAACTGCGCTACATGCAAAGCCAGAAAGTGGGTTTTAATCGCGAACAGGTACTGGTGATTCATGATTCGAACATGCTTCGGAGCAACGAAGCCGTATTTCGCGATCAGATCATCCGATCTCCGCAAGTCGTCATGGGGAGTATTTCGGGGCAGGTTCCTGTCGGGAAAACCAACCTGGATAACACCACCGTCAGGGCTAAGGAAAATCCGGAGCAGGGCGTCATGACCCGGTTCTACTTTGTTGATCCGGAGTACATTCCTACTTTGGGAATGCATATGGTCCAGGGGCGCAATTTTTCAAAACAGTTTCCTACTGATGCTTCAGGGGTTATTCTGAATGAAACCGCTGTTCAGGCATTGGGCTGGCAGAAGAATCCGATTGGAAGGGAGTTGATCGGCTCCACGGATGATAAGGGCGCCTATGTAATTTACCGGGTAGTTGGCGTGGTAAGCGATTTCCATTTCGAATCCCTGCGGCAGAAAATCGGGCCATTGGCCATGTTTTTGGGTAGAAACTCCGGCAACATTCTGGTCAAAACCCGTACAGATAACCTTCCGCAGCTTCTCACTTCCTTAAAGCAGCAATGGGAGGTATTTTCGCCCGCAGCCCCTTTTTCCTATTCGTTTCTGGACGACCGGTTTGAACAGGTTTATGTCGGTGAGCAAAAAATAGAACAAGTATTAACTCTCTTCTCCAGCCTGACGATCTTCATCGCCTGTTTAGGGCTATTCGGATTGGCAACCTACAACGCCGAACAACGTACGAAAGAGATTGGCGTTCGGAAAGTGCTGGGCGCATCCGTGGGCAGTGTGGTAGCCTTACTCTCCAAAGACTTTCTCAAACTCATTCTGATCGCGCTGGTACTGGCTTCTCCGGTTGCCTGGTGGGGCATGACCAATGGCTGGAAGAATTTGCCTACAAGGTTACAATCGACTGGTGGATTTTTGCTTTGGCCGGGCTTTTGGCGGTCGGAATTGCCCTGCTGACAGTCAGTTTCCACAGCATCAAAGCCGCGTTGATGAATCCGGTGAAGACGCTGCGAAGCGAGTGAAAATTAAGGGAATATCGAATAATGAATATTGAACACTGAATAACGACGTCGGTCCGTGTGATTTTGATTCTGGTCGACCATTTCGATATTCGTTATTCAGCGTTCAATATTCATTATTAAAACCGTTGTTACCCTTCCGCCCGCAACACTTCCAGGGGCGGCCGCACCAGCACCCCGCGGCTGTTGAGCAAACCGATGACGATGGTCAGGCTGGTGACGATGCCCACAACCGCCAGCAAGGGCACGAAATTGGGGCTGAACGGCACTTCGAAGACGAAGTAAGCCAGCGCCCAGGTGCCAAACAGCGACAGCACAATACCCGAAAAAGCAGCCAGCAGGCCCAGAAACAGGTATTCGATCAGCGTAATGAGCAGAATCTGACGGCGGTTGGCGCCCAGTGTTCGGAGCAGAACGCTTTCCTGAATCCGCTGGTATTTGCTGATAATGACCGAACTGCTCAGCACCAGCAAACCGGTAATGATGCTGAACAGGGCCATAAACCGGATCACGAACGAGACTTTTTCCAGCACTTCATCGATGGTTTGCAGAATCAACCCCAGGTCAATGGCCGACACGTTCGGAAAATTAGTGACCAGATCGCGCTGAAACGAGGCCGATTGCTGCGTGTCGCCAACGCGTGTCATCAACACGTGGAACTGCGGTGCCTGATCAAGCACGCCTTTCGGAAAAACAATCAGGAAATTGGTCTGAATGCGGTTCCAGTCCACCTCGCGGGTTCCGCCCACGATGGTTGGCACGATCAAACCCTGCACGTTGAACGTCAGTTTATCGCCCAGCTTCAGTTTCATTCGCTCCAGATACCCTTTTTCCACCGAAATGTAGACCTGGTTATTGGTCTGGTAAGGTGCTTTTCCGGCGGTTAGTTTTTCGGAACTGATCAGCGAATCGCGGTAGGTCACGCGGTATTCGCGGGTCAGCGCCCAGTCGGGAATTTTGGCACTCGTATCTTTCTGAATGGCTTCCACCGTCCGCCCGTTGATTTCGGTCAGCCGCATGGTCACCACCGGAACGTTCTGAAGAACCGGCAAACGGTGGTTTTTGACCAGTTGCTGAACCCCGGCTTTTTGCTCATTCTGAATATCGAACAGCACCATATTGGCCTGATTGCCGCTGGACGAGAGTTGCACCCGGCTCAACAACAGCGTCTGGGTCAGGTACAGCGTCGCAATCAAAAAGGCCCCTAATCCAATCGAAATTACCAGAATAAGTGTCTGATTCTGGGGTCGATACAGGTTCGCCAGACTTTGCCGCCAGATGTAACTCCACGAAACCGGGAAAAACCGGCGTACCAGAACCATCAGCAGTTGGCCGATGCCCGTCAGCACGCCAAAGGCAAAAGCCAGCCCGGTCGTAAAACCGACGGCCATTTTCCAGTCGCGGATCTGCCAATAGGCAAAACCGGTAATCGACAGCACAATCAGGAAATAAACCGCCCACTGGAGCGGATCACGGCCGGTTACATCGTCGTCGTACGAACTGCGGAGCGTGCGGAGGGGCGACACCTTCCGGATCACCAGCAACGGCAGCAGCGCAAACAAAATGGCAATGATCAAGCCCGCACCGACGCCCTGGGCAACGGCTTTCCACGATACTGTTGTGACGACGTCGACCGGCAGAAAACTACCGAAAACCGTCGGCAACATCAGTTGCACCACCGAACCCAGAATGGCCCCGACGACGGCCCCCAGCAGGCCCATCAGCGAGGTTTGAATGAGGTAAATCAAAAACGCCTGCCGACCCGTGGCCCCCAGACAGCGCAGCACGGCCACCGAAGCCACTTTCTCTTTCACGTAGAGATGCACGGCACTGGCCACGCCCACGCAACCGAGTAACAAAGCAACAAAGGCGACGAGGTTTAAAAACTTGGTCAAGTCCGCGAAAGCCCGGCCGGTTTGCTCTTTGCGTTCCGTCACCGTGTCGGAATTGATGCCCAGTTTGTCGAGCCGGGACGAAATCGTTTTGAGGTATTTGTCAACATCGGTACCGGGAGCAAACTGGTAATACGACCGGTAGGTGGCCCGGCTGCCGCGTTGGAGCAGGCCGGTTTCCGGCAGAAAACCGTACGGAATAAAAACCGTCGGCGCCACCGTGGTCGTCACCGCCGACTGCCCCGGAATTTTCATCACCCGACCGGCTACGTAAAACATCAGCTTCCCGACTTTCACCGAATCGCCGGGTTTGGCATTCAGTTGCACGAGCAGCGCATCATCGACCAGCGCAACCCGCTGCCGGTTTTGATTCGCTTTCCGAAAGAGCGCAACCGCATCGGCGGGCTGAGTGTCCCAAGCCCCGTAATACGGAAATTTCCCCTGAATGGCTTTCACCTGCGCCAGCCGGACGCCCTGGGAGCGCGGAAACAGAACCATCGACGGAAACGCCACCTCCCGGCTACGTTCCGGGCTGATTTTGGCCAGAAACTGTTCCGTGCTTTTGTTGATTTCCTTGTTGGACGACAGCACCAGATCGGCACCGATCAGTTCGCGGGCCTGCTCATCGACGCTGCGCGAGAGGTTGTCGCCAAACGAATTGATGGCGACCAGGGCCGCAATGCCGAGCACAATGGCCGACATGAATAAAAACAGCCGCTGTCGGCTCCGGCGACTGTCGCGCCAGGCCATTTTCCACAGCCACGGATCGAAAATCGAGGCAGCCTGCGGTTTTAGGTTGGGAAGTTCACGATCCATCAGTTGGTAGCGATGCGGTTTCCGGTTAATGTATCTGACACCAGATTGCCGCCTTTGATCCGGATGATGCGCTGGGTGCGGGAGGCCAGTTCGAGGTCGTGCGTCACCAGCACCAGCGTCGTTCCGGCTTCGCGGTTGAGTTCGAAAATCAGGTCGACCACCGTGGCGCTGGTGTCGGTATCCAGATTGCCGGTTGGCTCATCGGCAAACAGGATTTTGGGCCGGTTGGCAAAGGCCCGCGCCAGCGAAACCCGTTGCTGTTCGCCCCCCGACAGTTGGGTGGGGTAGTGGTGACCGCGCTGGCCCAAACCCACCCGTTCGAGCAGCTCCTGAGCGGTTTTGCCCGCCCGTTTCTCACCCCGCAATTCGAGCGGAACCATGACGTTTTCGAGGGCCGTCAGCGTGGGCAGCAACTGAAAGTTCTGGAAAATAAAACCGACGTATTGGTTGCGAACGGCAGCGCGCTCGTCTTCGCTGAGGGTATCTAATTTGATGTTATTCAGATAGATGCTACCCGAAGAGGCCCGGTCCAGACCGGCACACAGGCCAAGGAGGGTGGTTTTACCGCTGCCCGACGGGCCAACGATGGAAAAGGTATCACCGGGCTGGATTTCGAAACTCACGGAATTCAGAACGGTTAATGTTCGACCTCCGCTCTGGTAGGTTTTTGTCAGATTCTCGGCACGCAGAATACTCATAAGTCAGTAGCTTAACGGAATGCTTAGATAACCAATTCGTTGCCGTTTTATTCACCGCAACGGACGGAATATTTGATAAAGGGAAGGAAATGGGTCTAAATGGATAAAATACCCTTATTTTTGTTGGTAATCGGCTGAAACTTCATCCTGAAAATTGCGTAAACAATGAATTTATTGAAAAGCATGGCAAATTATAAGGTCTGGATAGCCGGTTTGTCGCTGCTGGCGTCGGTGGTGGGCTGTACTTCTAAAACGGAAACCAGCCAGGCGCAGGAAGAAAAACCGGCTGCGGCCGACAGCACTCAATCGGCAGGAAACCCGAAGAAAACGATTTTGTTCTTCGGGAACAGCCTGACGGCAGGCTACGGCCTGGACCCGGCGGAAGCCTTTCCGGCCCTGGTTGGCGAAAAAGCCAAAGCGGCAGGCTATGACTATCAGGTTATTAACGCCGGGGTGAGTGGTGAGACAACAGCGGGTGGAAAAAGCCGCATCAGTTGGGTGTTGCGAAAACCGGTCGATGTGTTTGTGCTCGAACTGGGTGCCAACGACGGGCTGCGCGGTATTCCGCTCGATGATTCTGGTAAAAATCTACAGGCGATTATCGATACGGTAAAATTGAAAAATCCACAGGTTCAGATCGTGATTGCCGGCATGCACATTCCGCCCAACCTCGGAACCGATTATTCGAGTCAATTTTATAAGCTTTTTGTGACGTTATCCCGGAAAAATAAAGCCGAACTGATTCCTTTTCTGCTCGAAGATGTCGGCGGTGTTCCCAAATTGAACCAGGCAGACGGCATTCACCCCACGGCGGAAGGTCATAAAATCGTGGCCGAAAATGTCTGGAAAGTGCTGGAGCCGGTGCTTCAGAAATAGCCCTTGTGAGTGAATGAACCTATAGGCCTATTAGGTTTTAAAAACCTGATAGGCCTGCTCCCCCAACCATTTCATAAACCTACCCTGCTGTGCGCAAACTTCTCAACAACCTGACCTTTCGCGTTCTGCTCGCCATTACGCTCGGGATTCTGATCGGTCACTTTTTCCCCACTACGGCGGCTAAACTCAAACCGCTGGGTGACCTGTTCATCAATCTGATCAAGATGGTGATTGCACCCATCATCTTCCTGACCATCGTGTTGGGAATCAGCAACATGGGCGATCTGAAGAAAGTGGGTCGGGTAGGAGGAAAAGCACTACTGTATTTTGAAATCGTGACGACCGTCGCGCTCGTGATCGGGATCGTCATTGCCAACTGGGTGAAACCGGGGGCCGGGGTGGATGCTTCCTCGGTGCAGGGTGGTGATATTTCGGCGTATGCGTCGCAGGGAAAAGACCTCGACTGGGTCAAGTTTTTCATGCACATCGTTCCCGACAACGCCATTAAAGCCTTCGCCGAGGGTGAAATTTTGCAGGTGCTGGTTTTTTCCGTGTTTTTCGGCATCGGGCTGACGCGCATGGGCGAGCGCGGGCATTCGCTGATTGTGACCTTCGAAAAACTGTCGCGGGTGTTTTTCAACATCCTGAACGTGGTCATGACGCTGGCTCCGCTGGGCGCGCTGGGCGGTATGGCCTACACCATTGGCAAATTCGGCCTAGCCACGTTGCTGCCACTGGCTAAACTGATGGGGACGGTTTATCTGACCATGTTCCTGTTCATTTTCGTGATTCTGAACCTGATTCTGCGCTACTACCGCGTCAGTTTGTGGAGCGTTTTGAAATACATTAAAGAAGAACTGCTGATCGTTTTTGGAACCTCGTCGTCGGAGTCGGCCTTGCCACAGGTGATGGATAAACTCGAAAACATGGGCTGTTCGCGGTCGGTGGTGGGGCTGGTGATTCCGGCGGGATATTCGTTCAACCTCGACGGCACGACCATTTACCTGTCGATGGCGACCATTTTTCTGGCGCAGGTGTTCAGTGTGGATCTGACGCTGGGGCAGGAACTGACCATCATCGGCATTTTGATGATTACGTCGAAAGGAGCCGCGGGCGTAACGGGCAGCGGTTTTATCGTGCTGGCTTCCACGCTGACAGCCGTACGGGTGATCCCGGTCGAAGGGCTGGCGTTGCTGCTGGGCGTCGATCGGTTTATGTCGGAAGCCCGTTCCATTACCAACATCATCGGCAATACGGTTGCTACGATTTTCATCGCCAATAATGAGAAAGAATTTGACCGGACGAAAATGCAGAAAGCCTTCGGTAAGATGGAGAAAGAAGAGTTGACGGATTATAAATACTAATCCGTATGCAAACTATGAGATTTACTATTTGATTGTGAGATAATTACGTGCCATAGGTACGAAATGTTTGTAGCAAAAAAGGTTACCTGATCCCTCCCGCGTGCCTTTAGGTACGCAACTGATCCAGGGAATTGCGTACCTAAAGGCACGCGGGAGGGATCAGGTAACCTTTTTTGCTACAAACATCAGTCCGCTATGCGTCCAATATCTCATCGTTTATCTCATCGTTCGCGTTAATCCGTGTTCCCATCCACACACTTTCGCGGACGGTACGATAAAAAAGCCCTGCGGTGTCGGGAGAAAAAATGTATTTTTGTTTTATTCGGTGCAAAAAATAGTTCAGGGGCGCGTCAGTGCATATCAACGTAATGGAATGAGAGTTTCGGGAATTTGGGCGGGAATTGTTGCCATTTGTATTATCGTCGGGTGCGATTCGAGTGAAGAGAAAAAGTTGAAGCGTTCGGCGAATGCGATGCATAATTGCGCCGAGGAACAGACCCTGAGTTCGGCGGAGGAGCGTGCCATCCGGCAGCAAATCGGGGCCGATGCGAAAATTGAAAAGATCGAAGCCATCATCCGCGGCAAGGTGCGGGCGGGTTTCAACGGCAACGTCTTGATTGCGCAGAAAGGCGTTATTCTTTACAAAAACACGTTTGGGCTGGCCCATTTCGAAAGCTCTTCCCGTGACTCGCTGAACGAAAACTCCAAATTTCAACTGGCGTCGCTTTCCAAAACTTTCACGGCGGTCGCTACCCTCAAACTGATCGAAGCCGGAAAACTGAAGCTGAACGACACGATTCAAAAGTTCTTTCCGAATTTTCCGTACCACGGTATTTCGGTCGAAAACCTGCTGTCGCACCGGAGCGGTTTGCCCAACTATGCCTACGCTTTTGAAGACAGCATGCGGACGAATTTTTACAAGTTTGAAAAACCGTATCCAACCAATTCCGAGATCATGTACTGGTTCGCCAATGTGCATCCTACGCCCCAGCGTTACAACATTCCGGGCCGCACGTTCAGCTACAGCAACACCAACTACTGCGTGCTGGCGGCCATCATCGAGAAAATTACGGGCATGTCGTTCGATCAGTTTGCCAAGAAAAATATTTTCGAACCGCTGGGTATGAAAAATACGTGGGTGGCCACCACCCGCAACGATTCAATCAACCAGTATCGCACGGCAGGCTACCAGTGGAACCGCCGGATTCCGAAGGATTATTACGATAATGTGGTGGGCGACAAGGGAATCTATTCGACGGTCGGCGATTTGTTCAAGTGGTATCGTGCGCTGAACGGCGACTGCCTGATGCGGAAATCCCTGCTGGCCGAAGCCTTTTTGCCCCGCAGTTTTGAGCGCAAAGGCACGAAGAATTACGGCTACGGTTTTCGAATGTACGTCAACAACCAGAACCAGCCGGAATACATTTACCACACAGGCTGGTGGAAAGGCTACAACAGCCTGTTCTGGTTCAGCCCGAAAGACGATTTTGTGATCATTCTGCTGGGCAACCGCTACAACAAGTCGATTTATCAGGTCAAGGAACTGCTCGAAGTGTTGCACGGTCATCCCTCCAACGCCGAACCGGAAGCCGAAACCGGCGAAGTAGACGTTTAGCGGTTTTATTTATTTTTCCAGATCCAGATTGAAATGCAGTCCCCGGTTGTCGTGTCGGGCCATGGCGGCTTTGATCACCAGATAGGCCACCTCGATCATATTCCGCAGTTCGCAGATCCGGTTCGAGACTTTCGACTGCCGGTAGAGTTCTTCGTGTTCCAGATAAATCAGTTCCAGCCGGTCGAGCGCCCGTTTCATCCGCCGGTTGGTGCGAACGATCCCGACGTAGTTCGACATGATCGACTCCAGTTCGCGCTGCATTTCCGTCACCAGCACGAGTTCTTCGGGGTGCGTCGTTCCGGCATCGTTCCATTCCGGCAGATTATCCGGGATCGCGGCTTCGTTGAAGTTTTCGACGGTTTTCAGATAGGCCCGGTGTCCGAACACGACGGCTTCCAGTAAAGAGTTGGAAGCCAGTCGGTTGGCTCCGTGCAAGCCGGTACAGGAGCATTCTCCGGCGGCATACAGGAAGTTGATATTCGTCTGGCCGTATTCATTCACCTTGATGCCTCCGCAGAGGTAATGCTGCGCTGGCACGACGGGAATGTAATCCTTCCGAATGTCGATGCCCAGATTATCCTGGCAATAGGCGGTAATGTTGGGGAAATGCTCGACAAATTTCTCGAAATCACAGTGCGTCACGTCCAGATAGACGTGCGGATCACCGGATTTTTTCATCTCGGAGTCGATGGCGCGGGCCACAATGTCGCGCGGAGCCAGCGATAGACGATCGTCATAGTTTTCCATGAATGTCTCGCCCTTGATCGTTTTCAGAATCCCGCCAAACCCGCGCACAGCTTCGGAAATCAGAAAGCTCGGTTTTTTGCCCGGTTCATACAAAGCCGTCGGGTGGAACTGGATGAATTCCATGTCTTTACAGATCGATTTGGCGCGGTAGGCCATCGCAATGCCGTCGCCCGTGGCAATGGTCGGGTTGGTGGTGCTTTGGTAGACGTTGCCAATGCCGCCCGTGGCCAGCAGTGTGGTTTTGGCCAGAAACATCTCGACCTGACCGGTATGCGTATTCAGCACGTAAGCCCCGAAACAGCGGTTGTCGTTGTCGTAGCGGTGGACGGTTTCGCCGAGGTGGTGGCGCGTGATGAGGTCGACGGCGTAGTAGTGCGTAAAAATCTCAATGGCTGGCAGCGACTGGGTTTTTTCCAGCAATGCCCGCTCGATTTCGGCTCCGGTGATGTCTTTGAAGTGCAGAATCCGGTGGTCGGAGTGGCCGCCTTCGCGGGCGAGGTCGTAGTCGCCATCGTCTTCCTTGTCGAACCGGGTGCCGTAGTCGATCAGCTCACGAATCCGTTCGGGGGCTTCGCGCACCACGATTTCGACCACCTCGCGTTTGCTCAGAAAGTCGCCCGCAATCATCGTATCCTCGATGTGTTTTTCGAACGAGTCCTCCTCAGCCCACACAGCAGCAATGCCGCCCTGGGCATACTTGGTGTTGGTTTCGTCGGCCCGGACTTTGGTAATGACGGCAATCCGGACGGGCTGGCCGGTTTCTTCAAAATGAATCGCCAGTTTGGTAGCGTAACTCAGTCCGGCAATTCCGGAGCCGATCACGAGGAAATCGAAGTGTTGGGGCATGGTTAAGGGGCGGTGTCTAATCGTAGGTTAGTGAGTTCCTGTTCCAAAAGTTGTAGTTCATCGGACCAGAGATCATTACTCATTATAAAATTTTTGATGAGGCTGAAATGCGGGTCGGTTAGTAAAACCGTAGCTACAGTAGCACTATACTGTTCTTTAGCTCTTCCCTGAATCATTAAGTTTTCAAGGGCAGAAACGATCCTAAGTTTTTCATCTGATGTTAAGCCATCAGCGGACAGTTCATCGATTTTTTCAAATTGTTTGTATAGTTCTCCTTGAACGGCAAGTCCAATTTTACGCCGAGGCTCTACCAGGTGCTCTACATCATTGAGCTTTAAAATAATAACTGAACGTCTCCCTTTCTTCGTCCGCCCCCTTAGTATATAATCAACTAGGTAGAAATGCTCCTTTGGCTCATCATTTATTGGGTGGACAATATCGTGTTCATTGGGATCGCGCTCTAGTTTAGCGTTGTTGCAGTGGCGACTGGAAGGTAGAAGATTACTCCAATCCAGTACCTGTTTTGAATAAACCGATTTAGGGAGAAAATGCTCAACTTCCATGATTTTACCTTCTTCCTGCAAGCGAATTTCGGAGTAACAACATTTGTAATTACTCATTTGCAGCAACGCTTTTTTAAGAAAGCTTTCATTCCAAACGCGTAACTCTTTATTTAAAATGAATTTAGCGGTTTGCTTCTCAACCCATTCAGCCGTCATTTCGACCGGTGGCTCCGTGCGTACTAATCGAATCATATTTTAAGCGGGAATCAGCGAAGACATTTGAATTTGCAATACTTTTCGTTGGTGACTGGAAGGAGAAAGGATTTTGTCAAGTTCTTCGTAGGCGGTTTTAGCACCTGCGTAATTTTCTTCCAGTAACGAATCTTCAAATTCTCGCATTAATTCTAAGTAACGATCTGAACGGGTTTTCTCGCCCAGATCCATCAATTCCCGCAAAATTTCTTCCACCGTCCAGCCTTGAAAAGAACCAAATTGTTGGCGAACGTTTATACTTCCCGTCGCTTCATCTTTTTCCAACATAACCAGATTTACATTCTCGGCTGATTGGACAATGAGCGGACTATGCGCAGTTACGATAAACTGGGTATTAGGAAATAAATCACTGAGGTATTTAATGATTTTACGCTGCCATTCCGGATGTAAGTGTAAATCGATTTCATCTATTAGAACGATTGCTGGGCCGTGAAGAGGGTTTTCTAACTCTGGATACCGGTCAAACATGCGTTTAGCTAAATCGGCAAGCCAGGCAATGGTTGTTTGATATCCGTATCCTAAGTCTCTAAATTTTACCCATCCATAGTCAGTTTTTATTTCAAGAAAATTCTGAAAATCTTTTGTAGTTCGGAATCTTATATCATTGATATCAGGTAGTATTTCACTTGTTAAAATTGATTTTACTTTACTAAATACTTTTTTGGCATTTGCTGCATTATTCTTAGTTGCGTAATCTAATTGTAATAACCATTCTTCAACATTAAGTAAAAATTGAGTGTCCGAAAATAATCCGATTGTAGTATCAAATAATTCTGACGAGTTTATGTTATTACTTGCTGAAGATTTTCGTGATGTTCCATAACCATAAATTTTAAATAATGGATATATTTTCTGGAAATCGATCTTTTCATTATTACTACTTATCGATGCAGCAGTCAATGAATAAGTGTTGTTTTTTATGCTTATATTCCCATATGCTTTTCTTTCTCCAATAAAATGGATAGGATTTTTATATGTTTTAAGCTCGAAATACGTATTTTTTGAGATATTTCCTTTAAAAGCAGATGAGATAAATATATCAATTCCAATTAAAAAATCTTTGTTCCAAACTTCTCCTTTGGAGGAATATCTGGGTTGATAACGTGTATGGTTATTATACAACTTTTTCTCTTCAGAATCTGTCACTACTCTTTCTTTTACTTCGAGGTTTGCAATAGCTTTTAGTATAGAAGTTTTGCCGGTGTTATTATTGCCAAGGAAAACCGTCCATTGAGCTGGCTTACCTTGTTTATCAGTCAAAGAAATCGTATACTCATCCTTAAAACACCTAAAGTTTTCCAAGTATAAGCTTTTAAGATAAATCGCTGGGATTTCTTCGTTAGACGCCATAGTTATATCATATTAAATCTATTTGCAACCACTGTATATAGTGGTTGCAAATCCATAAATCTTACAATCCCTTACTCATTTCCAGCATCCGCAAAACCGATGCTTCGGCTTTCACGCGAGTGTCTTCCGGCACAAAAATCTCCGGCTTTTCGTAATACAACGTATTGTACAGCTTTTCGAGGGTGTTCATTTTCATATACGGACACTCCGAACAGGCGCAGGTGTTGTTCTCACTGGCCGGAGCCGGAATGATTTTCTTGTTCGGAACCGACTGCTTCATCTTGTGCAGAATACCGGCTTCGGTGCCCACAATGAACACCTCGTCGGGCTGCTCTACCACGTATTTCAGCAGCGCTGTGGTCGAACCCACAAAGTCGGCCTGACTCAGGATGTGTTCCTGGCATTCGGGGTGGGCGATGAATTTGGCTTGGGGGTATTTCTGCCGTAACGCCGTCAGTTTTTCCTGCGAAATATCGATGTGGACAATACAGGCCCCATCCCACAGCACCATCTCCCGACCGGTTTTCTTGGCCACAAACCGCCCCAGATTGGCATCCGGCGCGAAGATGATTTTCTGGTCTTTCGGCAGACTTTCGACAATTTTCACCGCGTTCGACGACGTACAGATGATGTCCGACAAGGCCTTGATTTCCGCCGAGCAGTTGATATAACTGATCACGATGTGGTCCGGGTGTTGGGCCTTGAAAGCCGCAAACTCATCGGCCGGGGCCGAGTCGGCCAGTGAACAGCCGGCGTTCATGTCGGGAATGACGACTTTCTTGTGGGGCGACAGGATTTTGGCGGTTTCGCCCATGAAATGCACCCCGCAGAACACAATCATGTCGGCACTGGTGGCGGCTGCCTGCTGCGACAAACCGAGGCTGTCGCCGATGTAGTCGGCCAGGTCCTGAATGTCGCTATCGACGTAGTAGTGAGCCAGAATCACGGCGTTTTTCTCCTTCTTCATCCGCCGGATTTCTTCCATTAAAACGTCTTTTTCTTTCGGCGTGGAGCGGCTGATGTAACCGATTTGCCGAATTTCTTCATCTAAAGTGAGTGGGATCGTTGCCATAGTGTATAAAAAACTACCTCTGATTACCTCTGATGTTCTCTGATCAACTCTGTGTAACAAATTTAACTATTACACAGAGTTGATCAGAGAACATCAGAGGTAATCAGAGCGTTAATATGCTTTTAAACTCATATCTAAACTTTTGACCTGGTGCGTCAGGGCACCGGACGAAATGTAATCGACGCCGGAATCCGCGTAGTCGCGCAGGTTGGTTTCGTTGATCCCGCCCGATGCTTCCGTAACGATACGCCCATCGATCAGTTCCACCATCCGTTTCAGTTCCGCCGGTGCAAAGTTGTCCAGCAACATCCGGTCGATCTGCCCGATGCGCAGCACTTCTTCCACTTCCTTCTGATTCCGCACTTCCACTTCAATCGGCAGGGTGCGGCCGGTGGTTTTCAGATACTGAACGGCTTTGGTAACGGCGGCTTCGATCCCGCCCGCGTAGTCGAGGTGGTTGTCTTTAATCAGAATCATGTCGAACAGGCCGAAACGGTGGTTGATGGCACCGCCAATCTTGACCGCCATTTTTTCGCAAATCCGGAAGTTTGGCGTTGTTTTTCGCGTATCCAGCAGCCGGGTTTTGGTACCTTCCAGCATGTTCACCATCGTTCGGGTGTGGGTCGCAATGCCACTCATGCGCTGCATGCAGTTCAGTACCAGCCGCTCCGCTTGCAGAATCGACTGCGCCCGACCGCTGACCGTCAGCACGATGTCGCCGTAATGAATGGCCGCGCCATCCTGAATATTGATGTGAACCTGCAAGTCCGGGTCCACTTCCCGAAAAACCGCTTCGGCCACTTCAACACCCGCCAGCACGCCGTCCTGCTTCACCAAAAGCCGGGCGCGCTTCTGGGCATCGGCCGGAATGGTCGAGAGCGAGGTATGATCGCCATCGCCGATATCTTCGGCTAGGGCCAGTTTGATAAACTCCTGTAATGTCATTTTTAATTATTTCGGCGAAAGTTAGTGGACTTCTTGAAAAAATACCCGAAAAAAACCGATTTGCTTTCTTGCCGAACTATCACGAAATTTGTTCCCCTCGTTCCGGCGAACCATTTTAAACGTCCATGAAGCAACAGCGTAACGATTATATTCGTTTGATGAGCCTCTTCCTGACTGGCTTGCTACTCCTGGTGGCATCGGGCGGGCCTTCGTGGTTGTCTGTTGAACAACTGCCGGCAAAGCAAACTGTTCAAACGCCGAAGAAGGAAAAGAAAGCCGCCGATGCCCAGCAGGTTGTCGTTCAGGCTACCTCGTTTGATGCCGTTGTGACGCCCGCGCTGACGTTTGGCTTCGCGCAGGCGGTTTATCTGCTGCCACCGCCCGTCTTGTTTTTTGTGCTGAAACAAACGGTTACTCCCCGGTATTCGGAGGTTCCTTATTTTTATTTCTCGTTTTTTCGCTACGTTTTCGGGCATCACATCGCCATCAATGCACCCTGATTTTTTTCAGAAGTGAGAAGTTAGACCAGAGAATAAAGACAAAAACCGCCTTTCGCCAGGTTGCCATGTCATTTCTTCCTCTTTCTCACACAGTTATTTTTTTTCTATTGTCTCATATCTTTTCTCTTTATTCTTAATTTCTAATGCAAAACCGAGTCGGAATACTCATTCTGACGGGTGTGATTGCGCTATTGTGCATTTACTATCTGTCGTTTACGTTCGTGTCGAACAGCATCAAAAATGACGCGACCACCTATGCTACCAACGCGAAGGGTGATGTGGATATCACCAAAAAACAGCATTATATCGATTCACTCTGGAAAGAACCGGTTTATCTGGGCAACACTTTAGAAGAAGTAACCACCCGCGAATTGGGTCTGGGTCTTGACTTACAGGGTGGTATGCACGTCGTTCTGGAAGTGTCTCCCTCCGAAATCCTGCGCGGTCTGGCCGGTGGGACACGTGATCCCAAATTCGAACAGGCGCTGAAAAAAGCGACCGAAGCCCAGAAATCAGGCCAGTCGAAATTTGTGGATAATTTCATCAGTGCCTATAAAGAGGTGGCACCCAACACCAAACTGGCGACGATTTTTGCCAACAGCACCAACCGGGGTAAAATCAACTTTCAGTCGTCGGATGCCGAAGTTCGCAAACTGATCAACGACGAAGTCGACGGTTCCATCAGCCGGGCGTTCCAGATCATTCAGGCGCGGGTCGATAAGTTTGGGGTGGCTAACCCGAACATTCAGCGGTTGCCCGGTTCGGGCCGGATTCTGATCGAACTACCGGGTGTCGATAATCCTGAGCGTGTTCGTCGTCTGTTGTCGGGGGCGGCCAAACTGGAATTTGCCGAAGTCTATACCCTGAACGATGTGGCCGGTGGACTGGATCAACTGGGCGCATATCTCGTGCAGATGGAAGCCGAACGGAAGATCGCGGCTACCCAAAAACCGGCTCCAACGACCGCAACGACGGATACGACGAAAAAAGATAACTCGCTGGCGGCTCAGCTAGCGCAGAAAAACCAGGCGGCAAAAGGCGATAGCGCCAAGTCGGATACGTCGGCAACGGCGGCCCAGAACGCGGCTTTGACGAGCCTCTTCGTGCCGATGTCGCAGAACCAACTGGGGGTTTACCTGAAAGATACGGCTCGCGCCAACGACATTTTGGGCCGCGCCAACGTGAAAGCATTGTTCCCGGCGGATGCCGTTCTGATGTGGGACCGGAAAGCCATCGTCACCAACGATAACAAGGAGATTCTTCCTTTGTATTTCATCCGGAAACCGGCGGGCCGAGCACCGCTGGAAGGTGATGTGATCGTTGATGCCACCAACGACTACGACGACCGGGGTCGTCCGGAAGTCACCATGCGGATGAACGCGGAAGGTGCCCGCAAATGGCGTGCGCTGACGGCGGCCAACATCAACCGCCCGGTTGCCATTATTCTGGATAACCTGGTGTATACCGCACCAACGGTGCAGAACGAAATTCCGAACGGTAGCTCCAGCATTTCAGGGAACTTCACCGTGGACGAAACCAAGGATATGTCGAACATCCTGAAAGCCGGTAAGTTACCTGCGCCTACCAACATTGTGGAAGAAGCGGTTGTCGGTGCTACGCTGGGATCAGAAGCGGTTTCGGCGGGGGTTCTTTCGTCGGTAGTGGGGTTGATCATTGTCCTTATTTTCGTAGTCGCCTACTATGGCAGCGCCGGTTTCATTGCTGACCTTGCCCTGTTTGTCAACCTGTTCTTCCTGCTGGGCATTATGGCTTCGCTGGGGGCGGTTTTGACCATGCCCGGTATTGCCGGTATCGTGTTGACGATCGGTATGGCCGTCGATGCCAACGTACTGATTTTCGAGCGGATCAAGGAGGAACTGGCCCTGGGAAAACCGTTCAAACAGGCTCTTTCTGATGGTTTTACGAATGCCTATTCGTCCATCATCGACTCGAACGTAACGACGCTCTTAACCGGTGTGATCCTGTTTATCTTCGGAACGGGTCTGATTCTGGGTTTTGCCACCACGCTTGTCATCGGTATTCTGACGTCGCTGTTTGCGGCCATCTTTATCACCCGGATTATTCTGGAACAATACGTGAAGAACGGTAAAACACTGGCTTTCGGAACGAACTGGTCGAAAAACCTCTTCAAAGATTCGGCGTTCGACTTTGTTTCGCGCCGGAAATTATACTACACGATTTCGTCGGTCATCATCGGTTTGGGGATCATTTCGGTGATTTTCAAAGGTTTTGGTCTGGGTGTCGATTTCAAGGGCGGACGGTCTTATGTCGTTCGTTTCGAAAACAACGTCAGCACCGACGACGTACGGAATGCACTGGAAAATGAATTGCCCGGTTCGCTCGAAGTAAAAACCTACGGCGGAACCGGTGTTGGCGGGGCCAACCAGGTTCGGGTTACGACCAGCTATCTGGCCGATGCCACCACACCGGAAGCCGACAAACAGACGGAATCGAAATTACTCGCCGGTCTGACTAAAATTCAGGGTAATAAAGGAAGCATTGAAAGTTCGCAGAAAGTGGGTCCGGCCATTGCCAATGACTTGATCTATTCGGCCCTCTGGTCCATTTTGATGGCCGTTGCGGTGGTGTTCTGTTACATTCTGATCCGGTTTAAAAAGCTGGCTTTTGGCTATGGTGCCGTGGTGGCCTTGTTCCACGACGTGTTGATCATTCTGGCTATTTTCTCGATTGGGAACGGCTGGTTGCCGTTCTCACTGGATGTCGATCAGGCCTTTATCGGGGCCTTGCTGACGATCATGGGGTATTCGATGAACGATACCGTCGTCGTCTTTGACCGCGTTCGGGAATACCTGAACGATACGAAAGGCCGCAAGGAAAGCATTCCGGTGATTATCAACAACGCCTTGAACAGCACCCTGAGCCGCACCGCCGTAACGGGTCTTTCCACCATGCTGGTGTTGATCGTGCTGTTCTTCTTTGGTGGCGAAACCATCCGCGGTTTCTCGTTCGCGATGCTGATCGGGGTCATCGTCGGAACCTATTCGTCGCTGTTTGTCGCGACGCCGATTGTGGTCGATGCCCTGAGCCGCGACCAGCTCAACGAAGTAGCCGCCACGCCGGAACCGCCGGCAACCGGCAAAGCAGCCCGCGCCAAAGCTTAAGGATGCTAAACGAAAAAGGGATAAGGACAGTGATCGTCTTTATCCCTTTTTTATATTTCGGTTTTCTTGTATTGACTACAACCACAAAAGCCTTATTTTGCAAAACATTTAATCCGTAAAATTTTATTCGGTTCTATATGGAGTCTACCAAAGCATCAACCCAAACTAAAAGTCAACTCTGGGCCAAGAAGTCGATCAGCAAGCTCATGGAAGAGACGACTGCCGAGCCCAACAGTCTGGATCCAATTAGTCAGGAGGGAACTTTAAAACGCACCTTAAGCTCAACGAACCTGATTGCCCTCGGGATTGGGGCCATCATCGGTGCCGGGTTATTTGTCCGAACCGCAGCCGCGGCTGGCGGTCATGCCGGGCCGGGGGTTACCATCTCGTTTGCCATTGCGGCCTTTGCCTGTGCGCTCGCCGGGTTGTGCTATGCGGAGTTTGCGTCGATGATTCCCATTGCTGGTAGTGCCTACACCTATAGTTATACCACGATGGGCGAATTTATTGCCTGGATTATTGGCTGGGATTTGGTGCTGGAATATGCGTTGGGTGCGGCCACGGTTTCGATTGGCTGGTCGCAATACCTCAACGCACTTTTTTACGACTTCTTCAAGTTTCACATACCCTATCAATGGTGTCACTCTCCCTTTCAAATCAGCGACGGGCTGGGCATGTATGCCGGTGAAGCGGGTGTACACGGGATTATCAACCTGCCGCGGTCTTTATTTTGCTGATGTTGAGTCTGTTATTGATCAGGGGGACGCAGGAGTCGGCGACGTTCAACAACATCATCGTGATTGTGAAAGTGAGCATTGTGCTGTTGATCATCGCTCTCGCCTGGAAATTCATCAACCCTGCCAACCATGTGCCGTATCTGATTCCGGCCGATGCGGGAACGGCTACGCTGAGCACCGGCCAGATTCACAACTATGCCGATCCGCTCAACCACGGCTGGCTGGGTGTGCTGCGGGGCGCTGGTATCGTGTTCTTTGCGTTCATCGGTTTCGATGCGGTTTCAACAGCCGCGCAGGAAGCCAAGAATCCGCAGAAAGATATGCCCGTCGGTATTCTGGTGTCGCTGGCGATCTGTACATTCCTGTACATTCTGTTTTCGCACGTTCTGACCGGTTTGGCACCTTATAAAGAATTTATGGGCCACGGGGGAGAAGCGTCGGTTGTTTACGCCATTACGCATTACATGCCCGGTTATGAATGGCTGGCTTCGATGGTAACGGTAGCGATTCTGGCCGGTTTTTCTTCGGTAATTCTGGTGATGCTGTTGGGACAAACCCGCGTTTTCTACACCATGAGCAAGGATGGGCTGGTGCCGGCGATTTTCTCAAAACTGCATCCGAAATACAAAACGCCGTACCGTTCGCAGTGGGTATTTTTTGTTTTCGTTTCCATTTTTGCCGCCTTCATTCCCGATAGCGTCGTGGGTGACATGACCAGCATCGGAACGCTGTTTGCCTTCGTGCTGGTGTGTCTGGGCATCATGATTCTGCGCAAAACCGACCCGAATCTGGTTCGTCCGTTCAAAACGCCTTTTTACCTCATTGTTTGTCCGTTGGGCGCGCTCATCTGTCTGGCCATGATCCTGAGTCTGGGCTGGGAAAACTGGACCCGCCTGATCGTCTGGATGGGCATCGGCTTGTTGATCTACTTCGTCTACGGACGGTATCATAGCAAGCTGAGGGCGAAATAATTATAAATGTAAAATGCTGAACATCAAATGTAAAAGGACAACACAAGACCGCACTTTTACATTTGATATTCAGTATTTTACATTTATAATTCCTTTTCGTGATCTATAAAAACGCCTGAAACTCGACTGAGTTTCAGGCGTTTTTATTAAATGATCCCTGGCTTTGCCAAAGTTTCCCCAATTTTGGGGATGAGTACAATTGAACTGAATCGTGATGATCATCGAACAACTTTATACCGGATGTCTGGCTCAGGGAGCCTATTATATCGAAAGTGAGGGCGAAGCCGCCGTGATCGACCCTTTGCGCGAAACCGCTCCTTACCAGAAAAAAGCCGGACACAATGGTGCCCGGATCAAATACGTGTTTGAGACGCATTTTCACGCTGATTTTGTTTCTGGTCATCTTGATCTGGCCAAAAAGACGGGCGCGACGATTGTATACGGCCCAACCGCACAAACCCGGTTTGAGTCCCACCGTGCGCAGGATGGCGAAGTGTTTAAGCTCGGAAAGCTAACCATCATCGCCTTACATACACCCGGGCACACGCCGGAATCGACTACGTATCTGCTGGTGGATGAAAACGGCAAAAACCACGCGATTTTTACCGGTGATACGCTGTTCATCGGCGATGTGGGCCGTCCGGATCTGGCCATCAAAGGCAATCTGACCGAGCAGGATCTGGCCGGAATGCTCTATGACAGCCTGCATTCGAAGATTATGCCACTGGAAGATGACGTCATCGTTTATCCGGCGCACGGAGCCGGATCGGCCTGCGGGAAGAACATGAGCAAGGAAACGACGGATACGCTCGGCAACCAGAAGCGGTTTAATTACGCACTGCGGGCGCAAACGAAAGAGGAGTTTATCAAGGCCGTGCTCGACGGGCTAACCAAAGCACCGGCGTATTTTGCGGAAAACGCCCGGCTGAACAAGGAAGGCTACGAAGCCATCGACGACGTCATGGAGCGCGGTCATCAGGCTCTGTCACCGGAGGCTTTTGAAGCGGCTGTCAACGAAACCGGTGCGCTGGTGCTCGACGTCCGCGACGCGCCGGACTTTGCGAAAGGCTTTATTCCCAACGCCATCAACATTGGGTTGCACGGCCAGTTTGCTCCCTGGGTGGGCGCGTTGATTCTGGATTTGAAGCAACCCATTGCGCTCGTCACCGCCGTTGGTGAAGAAGAAGAAACCGTTCGGCGACTGGCCCGCGTGGGCTACGATCACAGCATTGGCTACCTGGAAGGCGGGTTTTCGTCGTGGCAAAAAGCCGGAAAAGAAGTGGATGCCATCGACTCGGTTTCAGCCGATGCGTTTGCCCGACAGCATGGCAAAGGAACCGTCGTGGATGTTCGCCGACCCGACGAGTTTGCCGTTGAACACGTTCGGGATGCCAGGAACTGGCCACTGGATACGCTGAATGAGCATTTGTCCGCAGTGGATAAAACCGAGCGGTTATACATCCACTGCGCGGGCGGTTATCGCTCGATGGTGGCGGCTTCGATCCTGAAAGCCAGAGGGTTCGACAACCTGATGAATGTGGAAGGCGGGATCGCTGCGATTAAGAAGACTACGGTACCGACGGATTAACGGGAACGTTTGTCCGTGGTATGAGTTTGGCGTGCTCGCTGAACTTCCGGTTTTCTTCCATTCACCTGTGAAGCCGTTCAGCGAGCACGCCCAGATCTGCCTCCTTCTAAAATCTCTCATTTTTTTCAATGGAGCTGTTACAATTCCTTATTCTACGCGAATAACCAACTGTAACAGGCTTTGGCCAAGCTTTCCGGTCCATCCATGCCATTCAATTTGTGTCTGGCTCTATGCTAATTGGAGCCAGGTTTTTTAAATCATTTAATCTGATTTTCGACTACTTGTATTGCTTACTTTTAATTAGTACTGTACGAAGGATTGTTCTTCGTGCTTCAAGTTTGGGACGTTGGCGTAAAATTTTCTGTGTCGTATCCATTGAAGCGAACGGGAAGAGACTGGGCCGCGTAGCGGACGGATGTTTGTAGCAAGGCGTGTGTCTTCCTGAGCGCCAGCGTGCTGTCAGGCCTTTTGCCTATGCCCAGAAGCCGGAGTTGGTGGTGCCGGTTGGGCATACGAGCGGCATTAACGATGTAGCCATTGCGCCAAATGGGAAATACGCGATATCAGGATCGGAAGATAAAACGGTGCGTTTATGGGAAGTTGAGACGGGCCGTGAAATACAAAGGCGCAGCGCTACGGCGTGACGGAGAGGAGTTTTTAGATGTAGCCACCTGGTTTACGCATGTGGAAAACCAGGTTCCCATTCTGGCTAAAGGCGTTGGTGGTATTCAAAAACCGTTTTATCGAAGGGGCAGCCATTTGGCAGGCTCCGTTCCGGGTCAAGCTACAGAAGGGAGTTTCGACATTGGCAAAGTCACCGAA
Organism: Larkinella sp.; assembly: GCF_965227735.1. NCBI lineage: Bacteria > Pseudomonadati > Bacteroidota > Cytophagia > Cytophagales > Spirosomataceae > Larkinella > Larkinella sp. The sequence continues at coordinate 4,727,571 of NZ_OZ245776.1, forward strand.
TCAGTGAAAGCCAGGATTCATATTGCTGAACCCAGGCCCGTGTTACTGGTCAAAAATTTTCAGGAAGTTACCGAAATCGACGATGTACTTGATCTGAAAAGCAAGGTCGAAAGTGCTTTAAATGACTTCATAGCCTCACGGGGAAGCGATGCGCCCATGCTGACGATGGAAGCGAAAGATTATCCGGGGGCCTATACCCTGAATGGCCTTTATACGCTACAGGGCAAAGCCTTATCCGTATCGTGTAAAGTAAAAAAGGGTTCAGTGTCGGTAGGAGATTTTGTCGTAACAGGGGCAAAAAGCAAGCTGCCCGAGCTGGTGCAGGCAGTGTTGGCTAAAGCGAAGGAGTTGGTGAAACCGTAAGATCGTCGGCTATCGTATACCCGTTGAAACGGATTGCACAGGCGTGCAATCCGTTTCTATTTTTAATGGAAAAGGGAAGTAAAAGGAAATCAAAAAAAAATCCGGAAAAGGTGTTACATCCTGCCTCATTCCCGGAATATCCTTTTGAAACAACTAATATCTCATCAAGTCCCATGCAAAAACAAGTCATTTTCGCGCTAATGTTCTCCATGCATTCAGTCCGCAATCTGCTGGTGGTTTTCACCACCATCCTGCTGTTTTCATCTTGTAGTAAAGACGAGCCTGACCCACTTGACCAGTATGTGGGTACCTGGACAGAGACCAATGTGCAGGCCGGTAATGGTCTGAAAGTTACCATTAGTAAGTCAGGAAATACCTTAACGCTGGCCGATTTCGCGCCCAATGGCAGTCTCACTGCGACGGTTAGTGGTTCAGGATTTCAGGCTGATAACAAAAATATTGCGACTGGCATACCGCAAACGTTCCCTGATAACAGCCAGGGGCAATTTTATCTGCAGAATCTGGGTGGCAGCCTATCGGGTGGCAATCTGACGCTCACCTATACCCTCTTCAGCCAATCTCCTACGATGTTTTATAAAGAGGACATTACGAAGGTTTTTACAAAAAAATAAACCGTTGGTCTGGGGGTAGAGACAAGTGTTTCTGCCTTCAGAAAACCATTCAAATCAAGTAAAAAGACAAACTCATTATTTCCAATGAAATCAGTTGTATTTACCATCGGTTGCCTGCTTATGGCCCTGGCCAGTCTGGCCCAGACCCGAGAGATTTACACAAATGCCAATTTCGGGAATATTGCCCGGAATCATAAGGTTCTGGCCATTTTGCCCTTCAAAACGAAACTACAACTGCGGCCCAAAGAAGTCGAAAAAAACGGTGGCGCAACCGGGGTGGCTGTGCTGGAAAAACGTGAAGGGCTGGCGGTGCAGAGTGCCATGCACTCGTACTTTCTGAAACGCCAGGAATCAAGAGACCTGTTTATTAATGTGCAGGACCCGAACCGCACCAATTCACTACTTCAACGCAACGGCGTTACTGACGAAACGCAAAGCGGCTTTACCCCCGAAGAATTAGCCAAAATACTGGGCGTCGATGGCATTATTTCCGGCACCTTTGAAAGCACCCAGCCTATGTCAAACGGTGCAGCCCTGGCCCTTGGGATGCCAGGAACTGGCCGCTCGATACGTTGAATGAACACCTGACCGAAGTGGACAAAACCTAGCGGTTGTACATCCACTGCGCGGGCGGTTACCGCTCGATGGTGGCGGCTTCGATCCTGAAAGCCAGAGGGTTCGATAACCTGGTGAATGTGGAAGGGGGAATCACTGCGATTAAGAAGACTACGGTACCGACGGATTAACGGGAACGTTTGTCCGTGGTATGAGTTTTCACCTGGATCGTTTCGGGTAAATACCCATTAAGAACCGTACTGAAACCACCAATTGATGTTTCAGTACGGTTCTTGATGGATATATGATTAGTGCTGCAGGAGCAGCTTGACGGTCTGATTCATCTTATTGTTCGATAGACGGATCAGATACATGCCATCGGCTTGCTGTCTTAAATCGATACTTACCTCCTGTTCGCCATCGGTTCCGACGACCGGTTTTGTATAAACCGTTCTTCCATCGATTGCTGCAATGGAAAGAGTAGCCTTTTTGCCCTTACCCAAATAAAAACGCACTTGTGCCAATCCATCGGTTGGGTTCGGATTAACCCGCAAACGCTCAGTGGATTCTGAGCTTGGAATAGCAGAAAGTCGACCACCACCACACGTAGTTAGGTACGAATACGAATTGGCTTGAACCCCTGATTGGCGCACCTGAAGTGTAAAGGTCGTACCATTTAGTTGCCAGGATGGTACGGTAAACGTAGAATTAGTAGTCCAGACACCCAAGCCCGGAACCTGATATTCAATCGTAGTCCCGTTACCTCCCGTTGTATTAATCGTCAGACTACCCGTGGTACAATTATACGTTGGGGCGATTATCGTTAGGGTGCCACCCGTTGGAGGATTCGTAGGTGGGGTCCCTCCATCACACGTAGTCACATAAGTATACGAATTGGCTTGAACCCCCGATTGGCGCACCTGTAGTGTGAAGCTCGTACCATTCAATTGCCAAGATGGTACGGTAAACGTGGGATTCGTAGTCCAGGTGGCCAAACCTGGAACCTGATATTCAATCGTAGATCCGTTGCCTCCTGTTGTATTAATGGTCAGACTACCTGTTGTACAATTATAGGTAGGGGCTACTATTGTCAAGGTTCCACCGGTTGGCGGGTTCGTTGGCGGGTTCGTGCCAGTTGGACAGCCCGTCGACTCGAAACGAAACAATCGTTGATTTTGGAAGCTCTCACTGGTATTGCCCCATAATTGCAATTGGGGGTCATTACCGTAATTTTTCATATCCCAAGTCGCAGAATTGCTTCCATGAACTCGGTAATCTCCACTGCCATTGTTCTGAATAGTCCAAATTTGCCGATTATCATTTGCCGTTGAACTCAAACGCATTAGCTCGCCATTGTTAAGAGCATTTACACTCATGACAAGACCGCTCCCGTTTTGGCTAACAAAGCGGTATTGATCGGTACCAGCCGATTCGGCTTTCCATTTCTGGCTGTCTGTACTGTTGGCACCTCGTTGTTCAACTAAATTTCCAGAGATTGCTTCCAGAAGTTGGTTAGTCTGAACCGATTTAATTGTATAGCATCCGCTGAGTGTGGCGGCAGGGCTTCCACAGTTTACATTTACAGTAAATGAAGTACTAATAAAATTACAGCCCACTTTTGTTTGTAATAGTTGATATGAATAAGTTCCATTTGTCGATGGTGCCGTGACTGTTACTGTTTGACCACGTACAGTATTATTAATATTAGGTCCGACCCAATCATATGTAATATTATTACAACTGGAACCAGAACCGGAACAATTTGCGGTCAAAGTAAGGGTTGCTCCGCAAACAACGTTGATGGCAACCGGTGTAACCGTAAAATTACATTCTGCATTACAGGGAGGGTATTGAGCCACTAAGTTGGCTGTACGCCAGGCTTCCTGTACCTGCCGATGTTCTAAGGAACAATTCCCATATAAATCACGAGCAGCGGCCATTGTTGCATCCCGGGCATCGGCAAATCCAGATGAACTGTGCAAATAAAAACGCAAAGCACGGTACACAATATTGATCGCATTGTCAAAACTGATGGGGGTTAATTGTTCTCCATTCGGAGCCTGCCCCGTATACAGAGTATGAAACCATTTGTTCATTACCCCACTATTGGTATGAGGTTCGTTGCCAGGATCCCAACGTGGCCCTAAATAAGTATCTGGTTGTCCCGCCATAGGGACAAAGGGAGGGAATGCACGGCTCGGATTAGCCATATCGCGTATTTGATAAGAATCTTCTCCTATATCCCAATTCCAGTTATTAGGAAATAAGTATCGTTCGAAAGCAGTTCCCATAATGTCGGAAAAAGATTCATTGAGCGGCCCGGATTCGCCACCTGTATACGATAAATTCGCTGTAAATTGGGTAACAGCGTGAGTATATTCATGTGCTACAACATCAGCAATAACCAAGGTCCGATTTTGGTCAGGAACTACAGCAGTTTGTGAAATAGGACCGAACCCAAAGCGAATTTGATCCACTAGATTCCAATGGGCATCCACAGTATTCATATCGACTACTACTCTTGGAAACGCACCTGATCCGTTTATTCCATTTCTTTGGTGCTTATCCTGGTAGTACTGTTGGACACGTTGAACGAACCAGTGCGCAGTTGTCGCATTGTTAGCGTTGCTACCCCAGGACGTTGTAGGGTTGGGTACATCGGGATTATTTGCCCATTCAATATTATTATTAGTGACAATCCGAGTATTAAGTGCATTATTATACGCACTTAATCGATATGCAGATTGTCCTTGCGGTGTAGTGAATTGCTCTGTTTCAAAAGTTAGATTACTTTGACCATTAAGATATCGGTTACGGTTGGGAATAAACGTAGAAGCTACCAGCGGTGCTATTTTTACATCAGCCGATGAGTGTTTGCTCAAGGTAGATGGCTGCGCGTGAGAATGATGCGGACTAAAACAGTGGTGAATTAAAGGTACACGTTTTACAATTTCACCTGATACGGCATCAATGTAAATTCGATAGGGTTCATTTGGTTCTTTACCGGTTATATCAAAATGATAGGAAAGTCGATAACTTTCCTTTATAAAGTTATCCTGAATTCTAGCAATCAGCAGCTTTCCTTTTGGAATTTTAGCCGCATCTTTGATATCATTTATGGTTATTTTTTGATCAGTAAGGGCGATCTCGAGCGCTTTTCGTTCATCCATCGGCTTCGAGATATCCATATCAATTCCCTCAACAATGCGGCCGAAAGCCGTCTTAAGCCGACCTTTTTGTGTTGACAATGAATATTCAACTCCCTCAACTTCTAAATTTTTATAGTAGAGTTGAAAACGTTGAACGCGAAGCCCTCTATCATCGCTTTCATCTTTGATTTTTTTAAAATGGTAATTTGGTCCAATGCCTAGTGCATTTCCTTGTTGTTCAAAAAAAGAATCAACCTCTAAGCTAATGGTGTCATCACGAAATTCGAGCCATCCGTTATCCGAAGCGTAATACACCGTTTTAAGAAATGCTTTGTTATTATCTCGTAAATACTTGGGCTTTTGTCGATCTTGAGCCTGAGCCATTGTCGAAATAAAAAAAATAATTGCTACGACAAGCAATTACTGAACAAATAATAATATTTTCATAGAACTGTTTTTTAGGTTATTAATTATTTTCGATTCGATCGATATAAATAGAAAGTATAGGAAGGCCTGTCAAAGAGGTTGAAAGTTTATCTTCGACTATTTTACCCCATACTCGGTAGGAATATGGTGGATTGAGGGCAGTTTCCTTGGTAAATGTTGGCGATAATTGCTTAACCTTCTCAATACAATTATCGCAAATGAGAATGGCAGATACAGTTGGTTTTTGACCTATCTTGACTCCTTCTTTTAGGACCAATCCCCATCCAGAAAATTCTGGGGGGCCGCTTAAATCTGCTGAAGCATTATCAAGATATTTAATGTATTGATATCGACTTTTATCCTGATCACAGCAAGAGCCATCCCAACAGTCGGGTTTGGGTTCTTTTTTGCAACTAGTATTGTTGCTAAGTAGCATGAAAATCACTACTACATACCATGGAATTTTAAGAAGCCTCATATTGTCAATTGATTAAGTGTTAATAGGATGAAATGCAATAATATGAAATTAAAATACAATGTCTGAGAAATACTCAAAAATATTTCTTAGGTAGTAATTAAGGTAGTTGTACTTATTTTCCCAACGTCTGATTTTTGAATACATTTCCCTTAAACGGAGTCCTGTCTCAATGTACCGCACTTACAGAACCGCTAAACGTCAGTGATTAGAATGCCCCTATACAACCGGAATAGCTTCCTAATCAAAATTGGAGGATAGTCGTATAAATGGTTGTGCAAAAAAACAAAACATGCATGATAGTACCAGCATTTTTTCAAATTTTTTCAGACCAAAGCGGATTTGTTGGGTGTCAAAAAAGCGATACGTTGACGTAGGTGCCGAAATACGACCGGTTATTTCTTCAACTCATTCATCTCATCGAGCTGAACCGTGTTGAAATGGCGGTAGACCTGCAGGATAATTGCCAGGGCAATGGCGGCTTCGGCGGCTGCGACAATCATCACAAACAGACTGAACAATTGCCCCTGCAACCGAACCGGGTCGTGCTGACTGAACGCAATCAGGTTCAGGTTTACCGCATTCAGCATCAGTTCGATGCCCATCAGAACCATAATCGCGTGGCGTTTCAGGATCACAATCGCCAGTCCAATGCTGAACAAGGCGGCTCCCACGAGCAGAAACAGGCCGGAATTGATTTCCATCGGTTCGTTATTTAGTTCGGGATGAAGCCGCAATCGTCGTGGCACCAATCAGGGCCACCAGTAGCAGGACGCCCGCTATTTCGAAGGGGATGAGGTATTCGGTCATCAACTGCCGCCCAATCGTATCGACCGTCGATCGGTAGGCAGGTTCGCCCTGATTCAGCAAGACGAAATTCCCCCGCACCAGCGCCCGGTACAACACGCTGAAAATACCACCCGCCACCAGCAAGGCCCACAGCCAGCTCCGGTGTTTGGTCAGAATGAAATTCGGTTCGGTATAATCAGTTTTGGCGGTATCGGTTTTGTGCGTCAGCATGACCCCGAAAATGATCAGCACCAGCACACCGCCCACGTAAATCATGATTTGCGAAACGGCCAGAAAATCGGCCCCGGCCAGGACGAACAGCCCCGCAACGCCCAGTAACGTCAGCAGCAGAAAAAAGGCGGCATACAACACATTTTTGGTCAGCAAAACCGCCAGGGCCGATCCGAGCGTGAAGAGGACGAATAAATAGAAAATGATCTGAACCACTGATTTAGCTGATTTTCTTGATGACTAGGACTCGTCTTTTGGCGGCAGTTTCGGCTTCAGCGTCGGTCGAAAAACCGGTCGGGGCTTCGGCGCTTCGTCCGGTTTTTGTGCGTCCACGGGCGGTTCTGACTCTTCCGGTTGTGGTCGTAGTTCGGCAACAGGTTCTACCGGTTTGGGGTCTTCTAAAGGCGGAGTCGGCGCGGTTTTTGGCCGCATGGTTGGCCGGAACGCCGGTTTGGCGGCAACGGGTTTTTGTTCTTCCGCAACCGGTTGGTCAATCTTCGCGGGTTCCGTTGGTTTGGGTTCTTCAACGGGTTTTGATTCCGCAGCCGCTGGGGCAGGTTTCGGTTTTAAAGTCGGTCGAAAAACCGGCTTGGCGACAACGGGTTTCGTTTCTTCAACGACAGGTTGTTCCGACGAAACCGCTTCCGCCGGTTTGACTTCTTCGCCTGGTGGGGCGGTTTTCGGTTTTAAAGTCGGTCGAAAAACCGGCTTGGCCGCGACGGGTTTGGCTTCTTCTACTGGTTTTTCCAGACCTTCCATCGCAATCTTCTCCGCTTCGTCCGGCGTTACATCCGTGAGCGGGTGTTCAGCCACCGAACCCGCCGAATTTTGTTCCGTCAACGGTTTTTCTTCCTCTTTCGGCGGTTGCGCGGGCGTTTTCAGCGTCGGCCGGAAAACCGGTCGCGGTCTTGGCGTTGGTGGTTCTGCCACCGGCGTGGTTTCAGCCGCTTCACTAGATGGTTCCGGTGCGACGGCTGGCTCAACGGGTGGTTCGGCTGGCTTGGGAGCGGGCTTCATACCGGGCCGGAAGACCGGTTTTTTCGGCGTGTCCAACGTCGGCGAAGGGGCCGGAGCGGCTTTGGCAGCGGCTTGCTGCGCCTTCATGGCTTCTTTCTCCAGGACAAACTGTTCGTACAACCGCCGTTTCTCATCCGCCTGTTCGGGCGTCAGGTTGGCATAATGGTAGGTCATGTTGCCCAGCTCAAACTCGCTGAAGTCGTAGGTCTTCGTCATCGTCAGGCATTCCGTCGGGCAAACCGTCGTGCAAAGGCCGCAGTAGCAACACTTGGCCATGTCGATGTCAAACTTGCCCGCATACAACCGAATCGGCGAGCCATCCGACGCTTTTCCGACTTCCTCCGTGGCCTTGATGGCGTCGATGGTGATGCAATCTACGGGGCACACTTTGACGCACTTGTCGCAGACGATGCAGTCGTCCATTTCGTTGTGGAGCCGGTAGCGGCCATTGTCAGGCACCGGTAGCGTCTCAAACGGATATTGCAGCGTGACGATGCCCGTGTTCTGCCCAAAATAATCCGTTTGCTGGACGTTGATCGGTTTTCGGCTCTGGCGGGCATCCAGCAAATGCCGGAACGTGAGCTTTAGCCCCGTCAGCGTCGTTTGGATGCCTTCCTGTATATCTTTAAAATACTGGCTCATTTCTTGATTTAAATGCCCCCAACCCCCTGAAGGGGGCTTTAAGAAAAATGGATGCAAAAGCCCCCTTCAGGGGATTGGGGGCATCAATATAATTTCGGAAAACGGGCCGGTTCGGCTTCGTTCATCAATTCATACACCACATCAAAAACGTCTTCGGCGCTGGGTTTGGAGAAATAGTCGCCGTCGGAACCGTAGGCCGGGCGGTGTGCTTTGGCCGACAGCGTTCGGGGAGCAGAATCGAGGTAGCGGTAGGCGTTTTGGTTTTCAACCACCTGCTGCATCATGTAGGCCGAACCGCCACCCGGAAAATCTTCGTCGGCAAACAGCACCCGGCTGGTTTTTTTGATAGACTCCACAATGGCATTTGACCGGTCGAACGGCAGCAAGGTCTGCACGTCGATGACCTCGGCCTCAATGTCGAACTGGCGAAGTTGCTCGGCGGCTTCCAGCACAATCCGGCACATCGACCCGTAGGTCACAATGGTAATGTCGGAGCCTTCGCGCAGGATGTCGGGAACGCCGAGCGGCAGGCAAAACTCGTCCAGGTTCTCCGGCAGCCGTTCTTTTAACCGGTAGCCATTCAGGCATTCGACCACCAGGGCCGGATCGTCGCCTTTGATGAGGGTATTGTAAAAACCGGCGGCCTGGGTCATGTTGCGGGGTACCAGAATGTGCAAACCGCGCAAACTGTTGACCATCGCGCTCATGGGCGAGCCCGAGTGCCAGATGCCTTCCAGCCGGTGGCCGCGCGTCCGAATGATCAATGGCGCTTTCTGACCGCCTTTGGTGCGGTAATGCAGCGTGGCCAGGTCGTCGGTGAGCGTGGCGAGGGCGTAAAATATATAATCGAAATACTGAATCTCGACGATGGGTTTCAGGCCCCGCATGGCCATGCCGATGCCCTGCCCGATGATGCTGGTTTCGCGAATCCCGGTGTCGGTGATGCGCAGTTCGCCGTATTTTTCCTGCAAACCGGCAAAGCCCTGGTTCACATCGCCGATCAGCCCGACATCTTCGCCCAGCGCCACCACACGCGGGTCGCGACCGAAGAGGCTGTCGAAATACCGTTGCATCAACTGGTAGCCGTCGATCAGCGGACTTTCATCCGTATAGCGGGCTTCTACCGGGGTCACGTTCAGCGGTGAATCCGGCGACTGGCTGTATAAATGCGAACTATAGCGTTCTTCGTTTTCGGCGGTGGTGCGCTCCAGCCAGGCCAGCAGACCCTGTTTGGCTTCTGAATCGTCGGTTCGCAAATACCGCAATGCCCGTTTTACAGCCGTCGTCGCATCCCGCCGGACCGGCACGTGGGTGGTGCGCAACTGGTCGCGGATCTGGGCAATCGGCTCACCTTGCCGGGCGGTTTCGGCAGCCTGTTGCAGCAGCAGCATAGCCTCGTCAAAATCACCTTTTAAGGAGGCCAAATAAGCACTCCAGGCTTCCTGGCGGGCGGCTTTGGTGACCCGGGCGGCTTCGCGCTCGATGGTATCCAGTTCGTCGTGACTGGCGTATCCGTTTTCAAGAATCCACAGGCGAAACTGCCGGTTGCAATCGTGCTGGCGTTCCCATTCCAGTCGTTCGGCGGATTTGTAGCGTTCGTGCGAACCGGACGTTGAGTGGCCCTGTGGCTGGGTAACTTCCTGAACATGAACCAGTACCGGGACATGTTCTTCCCGGCAAATGCGGGCGGCTTTCTGGTAGGTTTCCACCAGGGCCGGATAGTCCCAGCCTTTCACGGTCAGAATTTCGATGCCTTTCTCGGTATCCGTTCGCTGAAAACCGGCCAGGGCTTTGGAGATGCTGGCTTTGGTGGTCTGGTATTCCACCGGAACGGAAATTCCGTAGCCATCGTCCCAAACCGACATCAGCAGGGGAACCTGCAAAACCCCGGCGGCATTCATCGTTTCGAAGAACATGCCCTGCGAAGTTGACGCATCCCCGATGGTTCCGAAAATAATTTCGTTACCATTTCGGGAAAACGTCGTCAAAAGATGTAGATGGGAATTCTGACGATACAGCCGCGATGCGTAGGCCAGCCCAATTGATCTTGGAATCTGGCCTGCCGTCGGGGCAATATCACCAACGGAATTATAAAGTTCGGTTTGATTGCGCCAGAGACCTTTTTCGTCGAGCCAGCGGGTGGCATAATGGCCGTTCATCTGGCGGCCCGCCGAGTTAGGGTCGGCTTCGATGTCGGTGTGGGCGTAAAGCTGGGCGAAGAATTCAGTCCACCGGAGTTCGCCGAGTGCCGTCACAAAAGTTTGATCCCGGTAGTAACCGGATCGGAAGTCACCGGCTTTGAAGGCATGAGCGGCTGCAAGCTGGGCAATTTCCTTGCCGTCGCCGAAGATGCCGAATTTGGCTCGTCCACCCATCACCTCGCGTCGGCCCAGCAGGCTGGCGTGGCGGCTTTCACAAGCCAGTCGATAATCTTGCAGGATTTTTTCCTGCGTCAGCGTATCGGTCGTATTCAATTGTTCGTTTGCAATCACAGAACGGCCACAGTTTTAGAGGTTCCAGTTAGCTCGATTAATTGCCTGTTCAAGAGTTTGTTGGTGGTTTTCAGGGGAATACCTAAAACGAACGATCATTGAACAAACAAAGTAACTCCGGCGATCGGAGTAAAAATAATATAAAGTTTGGCAGCTTTCAAAAAAACGATTTTTTGACTTTCTTTGTTAAGCGATCATATGCCGTAATTTGCCTGGCAAACCTTTATCTGGCAAACCTTTTGTAGTATATACCTAGGATTGTAACGTAGTTTACCCGTTTGTTTGTAACTAAATTTTAAAAAGAAATGAAAAAGGCTTTTTCACTAATCGTGGTATTTTTTGCCATTACGACCATTGCTTTCGCTCAGAAAGGCGTTATTAAATTCACCAAAGAGTCGCATGACTTCGGCAAGGTTCCCCAGGGTACGCCCGTTACCTACACGTTTGAGTTTACCAATACCGGTACGGACCCCGTGGTGATCTCGAACGCCCAACCTTCCTGTGGTTGTACAACGCCTGACTGGACCAAGAGCGCCGTTTTGCCCGGTCAGAAAGGATTTGTGAAAGCCACCTACAATGCGGCTTCGATGGGTTCATTCAACAAGAACGTGACCGTGGTGAGCAACGCAGAACGGGCATCGATTCCCCTGAATCTGACGGGTGAAGTAACCGCCAAAGAAGGTGCTTCGACCGCTGCCGCGACACCGGCTGCCGCTCCTGCCGCCGAAAAAAGCAAGAAGAAAAGCGCGAAGACTTCGCGCTAATACGTAACGAAGGCCATTCGGTACTGCCAAAAAAGGCATCCTGCAAACGCAGGATGCCTTTTTTGGCTTTCATAAAACCGGTTTCCTAGTAGTTGATCGAGGTACCCCGGCGACGGCTTAGTTTCAGATCCTGCAGAATCGCCGACTTTACGCGGAGATCGAACGAGTAGAAATTGGACCGATACCGGTTGCCGGAAAACGGCGTGTAGCTAAAGTTCATGTCCCAGCAATGCAGGTCGCGGTGCAGTGTGATCGTGGTCAGCGAAGGGGCTTTGGCCGCAAAGTCGAAACCGGTCTGGAGAGAAAACTTCCATTTGGGCGTCAGGCTCAAATCGCCCGTTACCTGCAGCGTTTGCAGAATCTGGCTTTCGATGGGCGTAAACTTCGTGAGGCTGAACGTATAGCTGAGGTTGATGGTCCAGGGAATGTTAAAATCGACGTAGTCTTCCGGATTGCGGTTCATGTGCCGCAGTTCAGCCGCTTCGGTAGGCGTCTTGGCGTTGGGCGCCACCTTCGGTTTCCTGGAGTCCTTAGGGGCAAATTGCGTGCTGAGATAGAAGTTCAGGTTCTGCAAATGCGCCAGCCCCTGCCCCTGGGTGATCGCCAGCTTGTCGATTTTGTTGATCCGGAACGTATTGACATAAGGGCCCGTCTGGTAGAACTCCGATTGGTTCGGTACATAATAAACACCGGTTGGGGTTTTAACATCAGCCGAGTACGCGTACGGGTCGAAAACCGCCGAGAAGTTGAAACTGACTTTCTTCAGAATCTGCGTATTGGCGCTGAAATTTACCTGCGAAAACTTGAACTGAGGGGCGTAGGGGTTGTAGGAACCCGATAAACTGATGTTGTCGAAGAGCGACACTTTCTCAAATTCCTCCTTGGCAGAATCGCTCCGCGCCCGGACTTTCATCTCCAACTGGTTGACAATGTTGTAGCTGATGGCGGCCGCCCGGCCCGTAAAGCTGGCGGCCCCCGCCGTACCGCCCAACCCCCGGTAGCGCGAAATCTTGAGTACTTTTGTGGTGTCGTACGGGTCGCGGAACTGCGACAGGGTGGTCGTGAAGGCACTGGACAAATCCGGCGTGTAGCTGACCGAAATCGAGGGGGCAATGGTGTGCCTGATGGCTTCCAGCCGCCCCGCCCGCACGAAGAACGTGCCGTAGGCTCTGGTGTTCATTGAGGCACTGAAAGACAGGAAATACGTTGCAGAAATCCGGTTGTTGGTATCAACCTTTACAGCCTTGCGATCCGGCAAGTAGGTGTATGTCAGGTCTCTGGTGTACACATCACCGCTCAGCGACACCCCCGGTGTGAAGTTGAGGTAGCGGGCCAGTTTGAAGTTGGGTAACGAAATCGGTATCGAATACCGGCTCTGCACCTGAGCGTTCTTCAGGATAGTCGGCAGGTTTTCGACGGTCATCGGAATCAGGTTGGAATTGGTATAAATCTCCTGATTCGCCACGGCCGCCAGGCTATCCCGCAGCCGCTGCAAGGTATCTCCCCGAATCGTCAGTGAGGTCACCACCGGGAAGCCCAGGTTGGTAATATCCACGGTTCGGAGGGTGTTGTTGACGGTTGCCTGGGCGTTGAAATCCAGCCCCAGCCGGAAACTTTCGAACCATCGCCCGGTGCCGCCTTTCAGGGCAAAGGGCGCAATCTGGGCCACGCCGAGGTTAAAACCTGACGAAATGTTCGTTTGACCGCTCTCGCGCAGGTTGGTAACCGGATTGTATTTCCCGAAGTTCTGGCTGACGTTGATGTTGGCCGAACTGGTCACATACTGCCCAAACTTGTGGCTGTAGTTGACGCCGGAGTTGGCCGCATTGGAAACGTACCGGCCCGACGTCAGCGAGGTGTTCAACTGGTTGTAGCTGTTGCTGCTGACGTTGACATTGGCCGAAAACTGCGAGTTGCCGCGGGGCCGGGGCGAATGCGACCAGACGATGCTGAAGTCGTTGCGCGGTTTTGTGGCTGTATCGACGAGCGAGGTGGTCCGGTTTCGGGCGTAGGAAAGGGCGAAGTTGCCGCCAAAGCGGTACCGTTTCAGATATTCCGACGAAAGACCGAGCCCCCAGCTACCGTTGGAGTAAATCTGCCCCCGAAGGCTCATGCTGATGTACTGGCTGATGGCGAAGTAATAACCGCCGTCGCGGAGGTAAAAACCGCGTCCGTTGGGTTCCTCACCATATTGGGGAAAAATCAGGCCCGAAGTGCCGATTTCGTTTTTCTTGGGAATCGGGAAAAAGCCGAAAGGGAGCGCTAAAGGGGTCGGAATGTCGTTAATAACTAAGTTGAAAGGCCCGGAGATGAGCTGTTTATTATGAACAACCTTGATCTTGCTGGCGTTGATGTGAAAGTGGGGTGTGGTCAGGTTACAGGTCGTGTAAATGGCATTTCGGATGTATAAATTGTCTTCAGCGTCTTTTTTGACGGTTTTTCCCCGAACATTGCCTTCACCCTGGGCCGTAATGACGCCCTTGATAAAGCCTTTTTTGGTCTTGAAATTAAAGCGGATTTCCTGCGTATCATACCGGCCGCTCGCATCCTGAAAAATAGGCAGACCGACCATTTTTTTGGCGGTTGAATCGTAGCGGCCTTTGGCAAAAACCTCGTTGGTAGTCCAGTTCAGTTTGATGTAGGCCGCCGTTAAGTGGATATCGCCGTAATCGACCTTGGCATCGCCGAAAAGTTCGACAATCTGGCCCGTTGCATCAAAGAGCGTGGAATCTTTGGCTGAATAGTTGACGGTTGTTTGTAAATTACTGCCGTTATCGACCGAATCCGGGCGGCTCACCGTTCTGCGCGTCGTATCGACCGTTACCGAATTGCCGGTGACGGTAGCGGAGGAGGGAGTTGCCGAGCGCGGGTTAAAAGCCGGAACGGTACGACGCGCCGGTTGTTGCTGCCCGTAAACCAGCAGTGGAAGGAGGGCGATCAGGCAGCAAACCAGATTCCGGATAATAAAGTATGGATTTTTCAGTTTTATCAAAAAAATTATATTTGCTCACAATCCAGCGCTGGCTTCCGCTGTCAGCCCGTCCGGTCGAATGGCCAAGAGGGTTCCGGCCTACTCCGGTTTACAAAGTTAGTCGCTAACTTCATTCCAATACTGCCTTGAAACGGTTAAACCTGTTAAAAATTATTAAACTATTCCGGACGGCCCCGAAATCGACTGCCCGGACCCTGTTGCCTGCTGCTTCTTTGGTGATCCTCGTTCTGTGTCTGCTGGCCTTGCCGGGTATGACTCCGGTTTTACCGCAGGATAATCCAAAACAGGAACAGGCGGAAGCCCGGCCCGGTCGGCTACGAACGGTCGTTCTCGATCCCGGTCACGGCGGCAAAGACCCCGGCACCATGACGAAGCGCAACCGCGAGTCGCGGATTGTGTTGAAAATTGCGCTGGAACTGGGTCGGCTGATCAAGGAAGAACTGCCGGGCGTCAAAGTGATTTATACCCGATCGACGGATGTGTTCATTGAACTGAACGAACGCTCGGCCATTGCCAACCGCAACAAAGCCGACCTCTTTATCTCGATCCACGTCAATGCCAGTCCATCGTCCAGCCGCGTTAACGGAACGGAGACCTACACGATGGGGCTGCACAAAACCACTGGAAATCTGGATGTTGCCAAACGCGAGAACGCGGTTATTTTGAAAGAGAGCAATTACAAGGAAAACTACCAAGGTTTCGATCCGGATTCACCACTGGCTCACATCATGCTCGCCAATTACCAGCACGCGTTCATGAACAGCAGTGTCGATTTTGCCCAGAAGGTGGAGTGGAGTTTTAAGAAAAATGCCGAACGGCCCAGTCGGGGCGTCAAGCAGGCGGGTTTTATCGTGCTGTGGCGAACCACCATGCCTAGTGTGCTCGTTGAAACCGGCTACATCACCAATCCCGACGAAGAACGGTATTTAGCTTCCGCAGAAGGGCAGGATGCCATGGCAAATGCCATTTTCCGGGCTTTTAAGGCGTATAAAGACGAAGTTGATGCAGTAGAGTAAGCAAGTTGTTGTTAACTTCGCAACGGTTTTTTATTGAATGAAGGAATGGTTGTATGGCTGAAAATGGTTAAATGGCTAATTACTACCGAATCTTTTTTAACCATTTAACCATTTCTAGTCATTCAACCATTCACACGCATGAAAATTTCAAAAGAAGCAAAGGTGGGCATCCTGGCAGTGGTCGCATTGGCGATGCTTTATTTCGGATTCAATTACCTTAAAGGTGCCGATATCTTTTCCCGATCAAATAAATATGTAGTCGTTTATGATAATGTCGATGGGCTGACGCCTTCGAACCCGGTGCAGCTCAACGGCCTGAATGTCGGGCGGGTGGATCGCATCGATATTCTCCAGCAGCAGGGCAACCGCTTGCTGGTTACGCTGGACATCGACAAACGGATTCAGGTGGGCAAAGGCTCCAAAGCCATTCTGGCCGATGCCGGGGTACTGGGCGGCAAGGTCATTATCCTGCAAATCAACCAGGCAGGGGATGAACTGGCCAAAGGCGATACGCTGGTCAGCGGGAAGGAAGCTGGACTAACGGCCTTGATCAAGGAGAAAACGCTACCGGTTTTGAATACCGTCGATTCCCTGACCATCAACCTGAACCGGATCGTCAAGCAGTTCGACCGCACCGGCCTGGTGCTGACCCGGACGCTCGAAGGCGTGGAAGCAACCACCGGAACCCTGCAACTCACCATCGGCGAAAACCGCGAAGGCATCAAGCGGCTGATGACCAACCTCGGTACCCTGTCGGCGTCGCTGGCCGAGACCGAGAAAGAAATCAAACCGCTGCTGTCGAAAGCCAGCACCTTTGCTGATTCGCTCAACGCCCTGAAACTGAGCCAGACACTGGCCAGTGCCAACCAATCCATCGCAACCCTGCAACAGATGCTGGCCGACATCAACAGCGGCAAAGGCACCCTGGGCAAGCTGAAAGGCGACGAGGCCCTCTATAAAAACGTTAACAACGCCACCGCCAGTCTGGACAAACTGCTGACCGATTTCCGCGAACATCCGAAGCGGTACGTGCATTTTTCGCTGTTCGGTAAAAAGGAAAAGGCGGCTACCACACCGGCCCAGAGCGCCACCATTGTGGTACCACTTTCGGATTCGACCAAAAACTAGTTTACGGTTTACAGTTTTCCGTATACGGTAGCTGACGCGTGCTTCTGTGAATGTGTCAGCTACCCTAGCGACGGCCCGGCGTAAACCGTAAACCGTAAACCGTAAACTGAAAACCGTAAACCATCTAACCTGCCTGACGACGATGACTCCACTTCTGGACGAACTTCACCGCAAAACGGAACAGACGAAACTCGGTGGTGGCCCGAAGAAAATCGAGGATCAGCACCGGAAAGGTAAACTGACCGCCCGGGAACGCATTGACTATCTGATCGATACGGATTCTTCCTTTATTGAAATCGGGTTGTTTGTCGGGGATGGGATGTACGCCGATCACGGCGGTTGTCCGTCGGGGGGCGTGGTGGTTGGTCTGGGTTATGTGTCGGGAAGGCAGTGCGTCATCGTGGCAAATGATGCGACGGTGAAAGCCGGGGCCTGGTTTCCGATTACGGCCAAAAAGAACCTTCGGGCGCAGGAAATTGCGATGGAAAACCGCCTGCCCATCATTTACCTGGTCGATAGTGCGGGCGTTTATCTGCCGCTTCAGGACGAAGTTTTTGCCGATAAAGAACATTTTGGCCGGATTTTTCGCAACAACGCCCAGATGTCGGCGATGGGAATTGTCCAAATTGCGGCCATTATGGGCAGTTGTGTGGCTGGCGGAGCATATCTGCCGATCATGTCGGACGAAGCCCTGATTGTGGAAGGCACCGGATCGATTTTTCTGGCCGGTCCGTATCTGGTCAAGGCGTCGGTGGGCGAGGATGTCGATGCCGAGACCCTCGGCGGAGCCAGCACCCACAGCGAGATTTCGGGTGTGACGGATAACAAATACCCCGACGAGAAAAGCTGCCTGGACGCCATCCGGCGCAGTTTTGATAAACTAGGAGAGCCCGAAAAGGCCGGTTTTAGCTACACGGAACCGGTTTTGCCCGCCAAAAATCCGCAGGAACTGTATGACCTGATTCCGGTCGATCGCGTCAAACCGTACGACATGCGTGAGGTGATTGCCCGCCTGGTGGATCAGTCCGAATTTGATGAATACAAGGAACTGTATGGCCAGACGATCTTATGCGGCTACGCGCGAATCAACGGCTGGGCGGTCGGCATTGTGGCCAACCAGCGGAAAGTGGTGAAGGCAAAAGGCCGAACGGGGGCGGGTGGCGCTTCCGGGCCGGGCGAAATGCAGATGGGCGGGGTTATTTATTCCGACTCGGCCGACAAAGCCGCGCGGTTTATCATGAACTGCAACCAGAAAAAGATACCGCTGGTGTTTTTGCAGGACGTCACCGGTTTTATGGTCGGGAGCCGCTCGGAGCAGGGCGGTATTATCAAAGACGGTGCCAAGATGGTCAACGCGATGGCGAACTCAGTGGTGCCGAAGTTTACGGTCATTGTGGGCAATTCCTACGGCGCGGGCAACTACGCCATGTGCGGCAAAGCCTACGACCCGCGGCTGATTGTGGCCTGGCCCACGGCGCAGATGGCCGTGATGAGCGGAGCGTCGGCGGCTAAAACGCTGTTGCAAATTCAGGTGGCGTCGCTTAAGGCCAAAGGCGAAACCATCACGCCGGAGAAGGAACAGGAATTGCTGCAAAAAATCACGAACCAATACAACGAGCAGCTCTCGCCGTATTTTGCGGCTTCGCGGCTCTGGGTCGATGCCGTGATTGATCCGCTCGACACCCGCACCTGGCTTTCGATGGGCATCGAAGCCGCCAACCACGCGCCGATCACGAAGGCGTTTAATGTGGGCGTTATTCAGACGTAGGCCTACTAACCACGGGATTTCGTTGTTCTATTCAGTTCCTTTTTCTGCGGCTTCAATGCCCCTAATCATCCGTTGATGACAAAACCGTCTGGAGAAACGCGCTCCTGCGGCTAGTTTTGCAGCGGTTTATTAGCCACTCCGCCGGTCAGCAGGTGGAGCGCGCTGTCATCGTAACGCTCCACCACCAGCCATGATCACCTCCGCCTTGCAGAAAAACCGCCCGTGGTTTTTGCTATTGGGTTCCCTCATTTTGATGAACCTGAGCGCCTGTTCGCCCGAGTCCACGCTTTCGCAGGAACCAGAACCGACCGCCCTTCGACTGCAAAAAATCACGGCGGGCGAACAGAACTTTCAGCAATACCACTACAGTTCTGCCGGTCTTCTGGTCAAATTTCAATCGAACTGGGCGTATGCCGACAGCACAGTAGCGATCCTGAATGCCGAGCTGGAATACGACGCTGAAAACCGCCTGAGTCGCATCATCAGCAATGGAAGCCTGTCGGTGAAGTTTTATTACGAAGGGAAATTGCTCGACAAAACCGAAGAATACGATCATCGGAACCGGCTGGTGGTTTCGCATTTTTACCTCTTTGGCGCAGAAGGTCGGCTCGTCGAACTGCTCGATCAGATTCACGATACCGACAACGATACCTTTGAAACCGCTACGTTTATCAAATACCGGTATGAATACGACAGCCGGGGAAACGTGACGCAGACCCAATCGTTCATTCGAAAACCGGGCAGTGCGTCATTCAAAGCCTGGGAAACGGTTGCGTATGAAGGCTACGATGACAGGAAAAATCCGCATCAGCCGCTCGTTCAGTATCCCTATCTGCCTCAGGAGCGGACGATGGTCAACAATCCGGGAAAAATTACCGTTAAACGGTCGGAAGACCAATCGGTTATCTCGGTGCTGACCCTGACGTATCAGTATAACCAACAAGGCTATCCGACGCACAAAACCCAGCAGATGACAACGACGAAGCCGTTTCCGGCCAGTACGGTTTATTACCACTACGAGTAGGAGACAATTCGTCAGTTCAGCGACTGCAGGGAATCGGTCTGGACAAAATGATGAAGCATTTTGATCACTTTCGGAATGGTAAAATAAAACGTCGATCCCTGGCCCACGGTGCTATCGATCCAGATTTGCCCTCCGTAAATGTCGATCACTTTCTTGCAGGTAGCGAGCCCGATGCCAGTGCCGGAATACTGATTGCGTCCGTGAAGCCGCTGGAAAATCTGAAATACCCGCTCGAAATACTGCCGGTCGATGCCGATGCCGTTGTCACGGATGGCAAAGCGATACTGGTGGCCCTCATCCGTCACCTGGATGCTGACCCGGGGAGCTATGTCGGGTCGGCGGTATTTAAGGGCGTTGGAAATCAGGTTTTGAAACAACTGTTTCAGGTCGGTGCGATGGCCCATAATCGTGGGCAGGGCGTCCAGATCCACCACGGCCCCCGTGGCCTGAATTTCGGCTTGCTGTTCCTCCAGAATTTCATCGACCAATTCCTGCAGATCGACCTCCTTTAGCGCAACATCACTGCCAACCCGCGAGAAATCAAGGAGGTCGTTGATCAGGTTGCGCATGCGCTCAGCCGCAGCCGTCGACACCCCAATGAGCCGCCGGGCATCCGGATCGAGGTCAGCGCCGTATTTGTTT
Source organism: Larkinella sp. (assembly GCF_965227735.1). Lineage (NCBI taxonomy): Bacteria > Pseudomonadati > Bacteroidota > Cytophagia > Cytophagales > Spirosomataceae > Larkinella > Larkinella sp. Next base: position 4,747,676 of record NZ_OZ245776.1, read on the forward strand.
TCGAGCAGCGACAGGTAGTTGGCGATCGTTTTCAGGGGCGATTGCAGATCATGCGATGCGATGTAGGCAAACTGCTGCAATTCCTGATTGGAGCGCGTCAGTTCCTGCATGGCCAGTTGGCGATAGGACAGTTCGCGGTCATATTCTTTCGAGGTGCGCAACCCGACGGCTTCCTTAAAATACCGAACCAGAGCAACGACCGTTGCTACTGACACCACCGCCGTCAGAAAACGAATCAGGGCGTTGATGCGGTAGGCCGGAATCCAGAACATGGCGGCATCAATCAGGTGGGTGAGGCCACAAAACAGAATGAAGGCACCAAAAAGCCAGAAAACACCGGCCAGGGGTACCCCTTTTTTGATGAAGATGAAGCGAATCAGAATGAGCGGAATCGCCATGTAGGCCAGCCAGATGGTCAGGTCGGAAAGAATATACAGCCAGCCATGAAAGTCGGTCCAGGTACCGCAATTCCAGCGGGGCGGCCAGTCGCTGGTATCGGCGAGCCGTCGGAAAAAATCAACTACTTGCTCCATTGGGCAAAACGGGTCAACAGCGCGGGCGCGGAGTCTGCCAGTGGCCTGGTAGAGCGTACTGAATCAAACACGCTGCCCGGCTTTAGAACCACTACTGAAAATCGGGGATTTTGTTGTTAAACTTACTGGAAAGTGCGCTTAATTTATTACAGAAGGCTATTTTTTTTCGCTCCAGCATTCACACCTGGATTTTGCAGCCGTGGGTGCTGTTTCTGAGTTGATTTTCCAGTGAATTTCCGTCGAGTAAGGCCCAATGTTCCCGGATTTTTCCATCGCTTACTTTAAAACACCGATAGCCTACCACGGAGGCTTCTGCCCCGGCAGGTTCGATGCCACGCCAGACGCCGATCTGCCGCACCTGCATGGTGAATTTGATCATGACGGTATCGCCTTCGGTTACCTGCTCTTTAATGCCGGTTTGGTGCTCGAATGCCGCGCTGGTGGCCAGAATCCATTGTTTCAACCCCTGCTGGTTGGCCGGGAACGACGCCGGCAGCGAGTGATCGATAAATTCCGGATGAAGATAATCATCAAGCACATCAAAGCGGTTTTTATTCCAGATGTTTTCGATAAAATGAGCAACCATCGTGCGCGTATTGGTTGGAGTGTCCATGTGGTGTTGATCGTTAAAGCGTGAAACGGTAGCAAAATTCGCCCTATTTTCTTCGATCGACCTGTGACGAAAATCACAAAATGAAAACCCTTACCGGTTTTTGCGGATTCGGCTGACTGTTTCCCGGGCCATGCCCAAATAGGAGGAAAGCTGCGACAGCGAAACCCGCTGCAGCAACTGCGGGAAATGGCGAACCACGTAGGCATACCGTTCGGTGGGGGAGTGGATCCGGAAAAGATTGGCGTGGTCTTCCTGAACGACCAGCATTTGTTCCAGCAAATTCCGCCCGAATGATTCGATCTCCGCCGACTGGCGGTATAAATCCAGCAGGGTTTCTTTCGCAAACTCCCAAACGACGGCGGCTTCACCCGCCTGAATCCAGCAGGCCGAAGGAGCCCCCGAACGCAGGCTTTTCAAATCCGTCACAAATTCGTTTTCGAACGAAAACCGGGTGTTGATTTCTTTGCCGTCTTTGTTGTAAAACGTTCGCAAATACCCTTTTTCAACGTACCAGATCGTTTTGCAAGCCTGGCCTTCCGGCAGCAAAACCTGACCTTTTGCCAGCGGTTTTTGCCGGGTGGAGTGGAGCAACAGATCGGACGCGCCCCGCGAGAGTTCCGCAATCGATTGAATACCCGCTTCAAGGCTACTGGTCATGGATTTCTGGTTTAAGCAGGATCACTCAAACTCCCATTTACTCACCCACAAATCCTTCGTCTGCTGTTGAAACCGTTTGAGCTTTTCCTGCATTCGTTTCAAAGTCGCCCGGTGTTTGGGGTCATTGGCCAGGTTGCGGACTTCGTCGGGATCGGTTTGGAGGTCATACAACTCGAACCGCGGGCGATTCAGATACGCGGCTACGGTCCGTTTACCGTATAGAGTACGACCGGTTTTGCGCACATCCTGCCACGTAAAAGAATGATACAGATCGAGCGCCATCGGAAAGGGTAGCGCATGGGCGAGGTTGAAAATCAGCTTGTAGCGTCGTTCGCGCAAGACGCGCATCGGGTAGTACATCGTCACCTCGTGCAGTGAATGCGACGCGTAAACTTCATCCCAGCCCGTTACCTTTTCCTGTTCCACCATCGCTTTAAAACTCCGGCCCTGGCTATAAATTGTGTCTGACAACGCGCCCGCAAAATCCAGCAGGGTGGGTGTTAGATCGACCCACGAAACCATCGCATCCTGCACGAATCCCGGTTTTTGCGGTTTGGGCAGTTTGACGATAAGCGGCAATTTCATCCCCGGTTCGTATAACGTCGTTTTTGATCCGGGAAACGGCGCACCATTGTCCGATAAATACACGATCAGCGTGTTGTCATACTGCCCGGTTTCTTTCAGCAAAGCCACCAGCCGTTCCACACCCTGATCCAGCCGACTGATCGACTCGTAGTATTGCGCCAACTCCATCCGGGCCGCCCGCGTATCCGGCAGGTAAGGCGGCACCTGAACCTGAAAAGGCTGGTAAAAAACGTCGTGAACCTGCGGATAACCGCCCGGCCGGTTGCCAAACCGATTGGCTTGATCGCTTTTAAAAACCGGTGCACCACCCGCCGACACAGCATTGCTCCGGTGCGGATCGTCGGTGGCAAAGTAGAGAAAAAACGGTTTTTCGGCGGGTTCGGAGAAGAGCGAATAACACAGATCGGCCATCGAAACCGGGCTGCGGCCAATCGACACCGGATCGTTGACACCACCGCCCCGCAGCACCTGTTGAAAATGATAGGTTCGTTCGGGAGCCACATGGAATTTGCCGATCCGGGCCGTTCGATAGCCAGCTTTTTCGAGCAACACCGGCAGGGTTCGAACCGTGTCGAAGGAACTGAAATGGTGTTCCCGGTGCTCCAGGCCATACATGCCGTTGGCGTGGTTGTGAAGCCCCGTCAGCAACACCGACCGGCTCGGGCTGCAACTGGCCGTGGTGCAGAAGGCGTTCGTAAATCGGGTGCCTTCGGCAGCTAACCGGTCGATATGGGGCGTTTTGATGACCGGATTGCCGTAACAACCGACGGCTTCGCGTCCGTGATCGTCGGCGACAATCACAACGATGTTGGGTCGGGCATCTTTCCGGTGGGTCGTGGACCGAAAAGCGGTCAGAATGGCCAGAAAGAGCAGTGTCAGGGCGAACAGAAGTCGTACCATCTTTCACTTTTTACCGTAAAAATAGGGGATTTAAGGGGCAAATTTCAGGAAAGATTCAATCGCTTTTCATAACAGAAAAACCGCAAACCGGGGCGGAATCCCAGCCCGATTTCACCGGCAAATTCGTAACCGACCTTCGGAAAAAGCCGCTGCGTGGCTTCGTTTTGGGTGTTCGTATCGATTCGGAGCACGTTGATGCCGCGTTGGCGGGCTACTTCGTCGGCCTGCGTCAGCAACTGCGCGGCAATGCCCCGACCCCGAACGGCCGGATCGACCGCCAGGCGATGCACGACAATGGCCGTTTCGCTCAAATCCCAGCCTACCTGCGCATATTCCGGTTCCTGATCCGTGGTGATGGCGGCTACACCGACCGGTTTTTCGTCCAGTTCAGCGACCCAAAGCTGGTTCTGCGCAATGTCTTTTTCGAAAACCGCAGCGTTCGGATACTGGTCGTCCCACTGAAAATTACCGGTAGCCTGCATCAGCGGAACTACGCGCCGGATCAACTGGAGTAAAGCCGGAATGTCATTGAAAGTCGCCGGGCGGACGGTCATGGATAGGATTCTGATCGTTTGATAACCGAGGCAAAATACGGAAGTTTTCGGCTATTCACATCCGACACCGCGGTTTTTATCCAATTTCGTGCAGGACTTTTACCGGCCGGGTTCTCGTTCTGATGACTTCCGGCTCTGCCAGATTTGGGGGCAGTTTCATTCCCGTCAGGAAAAACAAAGCGGTGAAGAAGGAGTAAAACACCACCCCATGCTGCTGCGACCAGACATTCTCGGTGAAGAAGGTAATGCTGACAATCATCAGCAAAATAGCATAGAGGTGATCGCGCCGTCGAAACGCATTGACAAACTGAATTCCCAGAATGGCCAGCAGTAAACCAATACCAATCAGGCCAAACGAGAGCCATTGGTTGATGTATTCGTTGTGGGTGTCATACGCCACCAGCGGAATGTTGAACCGCTTCGAATATACTTCATATTGAGCCCGCAAAGCCTGATCGACATAACCGGGGCCTAACCCCGCCACCCAATGTTCTTTCAGCATGTCCAGATCGACCGACCAGATCACCTGGCGCATCTGCACCGAATTGGCATTGGGGTTATCGGTCGGTTTGGCGTTGATCAAAGCCGAAAACTCCCCGATCCGCTGGCCGCTGAACGGAATGGAAATACAGGCTACCGATACCGAAAGAAGCAGTACGGCCAGAATGGGAACAAGCCGGTATGTGTGTTTCCGGTTAATCCAGCCATAGTACAGCAGGATGACGAACAGCGCAATGACGGGGGCTTTGGGCATGAGGGCCATCAGAAACAGGAACAACGGAAAAAGTACTGCACCCAGTTTCCAGCCTTTTAATTGCTGCCGGTGCGTGGGTGAAAGCAGCAGAATGGCGGAGGCAAAACACAGGTTGATGCCCATGTAGGTCGGGTGAAAACCCGTGATTTTAGCAAAATAAAGCCGGTATTGAATGTGGGCCTCCGGACCGCTGATTTGCCAGCCGTATTCGAGCAGGTAGAACAGGTTGCCCGCCAAACAGGAAATAAAACAGGCATATACGAAGTAAATCAGCTCACCGGAAAGGATTTTGCGCGTTTGGGGCTGTAAAAGAAGAAGGGCAAACGGCACCACAAACAGGCTGGCTTTCTGTTCAAGATCAAAAAGGACGCCGGAACGGTTGGCGGGATCGGTAAAGGGAACGTGTAAGGCGTAAAGTAAGTAAACACTGCCCAGTAAAAAAACTCCGCCGTAGGGTCGGAAAGCGCGGTTTTTATTGAAAAAAATGTCCCTGATGACCCAGAATAGAAAAATTCCCATCAGAACAAAAATCTGCACCCGGTTGGGCAGCAAAAGCGCAAACATCACAATCCGGGCCAAATGCTTATCGTACGCAGTCAAGCTATTCATTCACGTTGTTTTTATTGGGGACTGCGTCATGCGGACAGGCTGGGGCAACAATAACGTCACACGACCAGGCTGCTAATCAGTTGTTTAGAGGGAGATTTGTCTTTGAAAAACCGGTTCTCCACCCCCACATGCGATCCCACTGTTTGCTATAAGACCCTATAGACGGGGAAGTAGTTGTAATTGTTTCGCTATTCTTATCGTATAGCCCCGACAGTTCTAACGAAAACCGGCTTAAAAGCTTGTGCATTAGGCCTTTTCTCCCGGTAAATTTTTTAGGACTTTTTGCAGGGTGGTAGCGAGAACGGCTACCTGTTGGTCCGGGTAAGGATTTTCATTACCCGTTCATATCCGCCACATTGTTCTGCGAATTTTCGTCCAGTGCGTAACCATACGGATCGATCGCGACGGCTTTTGGCTTTTTGCCAACAGTCAGTTGAACGATCGTACGCGGTTTTGTGAAGCGGTATTTTCGGCTGTAAATCGGTCGGATTGTTGTGGTCCAAAACTCCGAAGGCTGATCAAAAACCGCGATTTCCCACGCGTCGTCGGGCGGCAGGCTTACCGGTTTTCCATCGTTTCGATGCTCAGTTTTCGCTATATTGACTTCCAGCGTGAGCGCAAACCGACCCTGCGTGACGGGTTTGCAGGAAAGCACCCGAATGGACAAGGCGTTGGTGACGACCTTCCGTAAACCCTCGTCGATCAGCCGATGCTGTTCTTCCGTTGCTTCCCGTTTCAGGACTTGCACCAGATCCTCCGGTTTTGGCTTTTTCCGGGGATAGGAATGGTTGGTGAGGAGTTGGCGCAACGCCCGGTTGAAACGCGCTTCACCCATCTGTTCCTGAATCCGGCACAGCACCAGACCCCCTTTCTGATACCCGGCAAACGGCTGATTCTCCGTGACAACCAACGGCAATTCCGCTTCCGACTGATTACGACTGGCAAAATAAAAATTCTTATCACCCTGAAAGTAAGGCCGTAAAATCATTTTGCCGTACCGTTTCCGGAGAACCGTCGCTTCCGTGTATTTCGCCAGCGACTCCGTCAGCAGTTGATCGCCCGGCCCGGAAACCGGCCGAAGCTGGTGCGCCCACCACTGATGGGCGACTTCGTGTACGACGGTAGCGTAGGCATAATTCACCTTTTGACGCTCCCGAAAGTCTGTCAGGAAATTGAGTTTTTCCCGGCTGAAAACCGTTCCCGGATAGGCCGTTGCCGAACCGCCATACTGCGGAATTTCCGCCAGCGTCAGGTGCCGGAACGGATACGGACCAAAATGACGGGTGCCGTAAGCCAGCGCATCTTTCAAGCCCTGCATCATGGCGGGAATATTAGCGGTTTGCCCCGGTTGATACAGAATGCGCAAGGTCACCCCTTCATAGACTTCGGTTTTTTCGGCATACCGGGCCGAACTCAGCGCAAACATGAACGGCACCGGGTGGCCTGATTGATAGGTGAAATACCGCCGGTCGCCCTGAAGCCACGATTTTTGCAGTATCCCCACCGTGGCAATCTGCTGGTCGGCAGCCGTTGAAATCGTGGTTTCCAGATCGATCAGGTGGTAGTGGTCCGAAGGGTTCTCAACGGTTTGCCGACCCAATCCCGCTGCCCGGCGAACGGCTTCATCGTCGGATTCCAGCCGGGCGTTGTAGCCCAAAAACGGCACGTATTTCTCCAACTCGATGTAGGAACCGTTTTCGACCACCGCGTTTTCACTGTTGAACGGCATAAAACCGGACCGCAAAACCTCCATCGAGAAGTGCAGCGAAGTGGTTTCGCCCGGTAGCAACGGTTTTGCCAGTTCGAACTGGTATTGGTGAAAAACCGGGTCGTAGGTTTTCTGCCGACCGCCGGAGAGTGTCAGTCGAACGGCCGAAACCTCCGGGTCGACACCCAGCCAGATCCGCTTCAAGGGCGTTTTGGATTGATTTTGAAGCTGATAACGTCCCTTTACGCGGTATTGGCGACGTTCCGGGTACAGATCCACCTGCGTTTTCAGGGCGGTAATCACCGGCTGGGGGAGGTTTGCAAACCGTTTGTAGGTCTGTTCGTAGCGAATCTGCCAGTTCTGCCGGGTGGTTTTGCTTTGGTACTTCCCAATCACGTTAGTCTGGTAATAAATCAACCCGCCCACCAGCAATCCGAGCAGAAATACTCCGCCAAAAAGGATTCTTCCGGTTTTTCCGACCTGTTTTTCGACGGTTTTCAGGCGGTGTCGCGCCCGGACGTGCAACGTAGTGGGCCAGAAGCCGACGGCCAAAACCGTGAGCAAAACCGCGCAGCAGCCCCAATAAACCATATACCAATCGAAAGCGGGAGCATAATGACCAAAACCGTTCATCGATGAATAATTCAGTTCGGGAACGACGGCGTACCGGAGCAGGTAATGTTCGATGCCCAGTCGGCGGCTGAAAACCAGCAGGGCCGCCACCACCAGGCTGAGGAGTAAGCCGAAGTATTTGTTCGGACTGAGGGTCTGGATAAAAACGACCAGAACCGCAAACCACAGCAGGGGCAAACCGCTGTAATAGTAAAGCGATCCGTAAAGCAGGACGCCCGGTTCGAAATAGCCCGCCATTGCCTGAATCGACAGCCCGATTCCGATGTTGCTGCTGACAATCAGGCCAATGAGCAGGGCTAAAGCAGCTAGTTTGGCTCCGACGAAAACCAGTGGATGCGCGGGTGTGCTGGCGATTAATGCCTGCCGCTGGCCCAATCGCTCCCGCCCGACCAGTTCGGCTCCCCAGAAAATGATCAGCAACAGGGCGGGCCGGATCGAGCAGAGGTATTCGACGATCACCCCCGTATCCGGATACGTCACGATGCCGAACCAGCCGTTGCGCAGGTGGTCTTTCAGGTCGATTCCGGTCAGGAAAACCCAGAGAATCAGCATCACCCAAACCGGGAAATTTCCAAAAACCGCCCTGGCTTCTGCTTTTAGTTGCGCTCCGAACGCCTTTGCCGTATGCCGCAACGTGCCGGGCGTCTGGTGGTACCGGCGATACGGCGTTCGTGGGCCAACGGGCGACTCCGGTTTTGTTTTTCGGGAACGAACCCGTTTGGTTTCGCCGAACGAAAACCCGCGATAGCTGACCGCCAGCACCAGCAGCGCCAGTCCGGTCCACACCAGCCGGTTGATCCCGAACAACCCGCTGACGGGAAAAAGCTGATGATTTCGCTGGTCGACGGTCCAGAAACGGGTTTCCTGAAAAAAGGGAGCCAGTCCGAACGGGTCCATCAAAAAGGGTAGCAAACCCGCCGAATCTGCGCGGAGTGCCGAACCCGCCATCAGGGGCGAATTGCCCAGAACCGAACCCAGCAGATACAGCACGTAAATCAACACGCCGGTGGTGTAAACCGCCCGTGAGCTCCGGCTCAGCAGGGCCGTGCTAAAAATGAGGCTGACCGAAAAGAAGAGATTCGGCACCCCGAACACCAGCAACGGCCAGGCGTAAAAAGCCAGGTGAACCGGCCCCCGCCGGGCTGGATCGCTCAGAAAAGAACCGACGAAGAGGCCCAGAACCGCCAGCACCAGCAGGCCGAAAACCGCCAGGAATAAACCCGAAAACCGGGCAGCAACGTAGGAAAACCGCCGGACAGAACTTGTCGCCACCAGCGCGTCCATCCGGTAGGTGGTATCGCGCAACACCACATTGGCGCACAGCAACGTGCTGACCAGGATCGAAAACAGCGAAAGCAGCGCCACCAGGGTAGTGACGACGTAGGGGGCGTTGGTATATACCGCGTCGCCCCCAAAACCGCCCCGCACGGCGATGAGTCCAAACAGGAAGAATAACCCGGCTGCGGCCCGGAACGAGAGCTGGCGGCTGTGATACCAACCTTCGAAGCGAAGTAACTTGTTTAGCATACGGTTTCCTGTTTGGTCTCCGGGAGAACCGAAAAATATACTTCTTCCAGACTGGGCAAAACCGGTTCGAAACCAGCCTCAGGGCATTCGTCGGCCAGCACCAGCACCTGGCGTTTTCCCGAAAACCGACGGGTCGACAAAACCGTGTAGGCCGCCTGATACTGCGGCAGCGTGTCATTCGGGATGGTTTTGCCCCAGACCCGGCCTTGCAGCGTGCTGGTGAGGTGGGCCGGACTGCCCTGCGCAATGATTTTTCCTGACGCTAGAATCGCCAGTTGCGGACACAGTTCGTAGACGTCTTCCACGATGTGCGTCGACAGAATCACCACCACCTCTTCGCCGATTTCGCTCAGCAGATCGTGAAAATGGTTCCGCTCTTTGGGATCGAGACCCGCCGTTGGTTCGTCCACGATGATGAGTTGCGGGTTTCCCAGCAGTGCCTGTGCAATCCCGAACCGTTGCAGCATCCCGCCCGAAAACGTGCTGACGGCCTGTTTCCGAACGGTATAGAGATTGGTTTGCTGCAAGAGCGCATCGACCTGGTCACGCCGGTCGCGCTGGTTCAGCAATCCTTTCAAAATGGCCAGGTGATGCAGGAGTTCGCTCGCCGACACGTTCGGATACACGCCAAAATCCTGCGGGAGGTAGCCCAACTGACTCCGCAAGCGCTGCGGATGCTGGTGAATATCGACGCCATCGAAGAAAACCGTACCGCTATCGGGTTGCTGGAGCGTTGCGAGCGTTCGCATGAGGGACGATTTTCCCGCGCCGTTCGGACCCAGCAGGCCGAACAAACCGTTGGGAATGGTGAGCGAAACCGCGTCCAGTGCTTTCACGCCGTTGGCGTATTGCTTGCTGAGTTGGTTGATTTGTAAGCGACTCATACCAAGGGGGTTCGTGACGAAAGAGAGTCGAAAAGTAGGGGATATTGCCATCAATGAACGGTTTATATGAGCAACGCAGCCGGTTTCGTGACGAACGATGCGTAGGGCCTGATTTTAGCCTTCCGGCGACGTTCGTCACCGGCTTCGATCCGTTCGTCATTTTGATTTGGGGATTCCATCGTAACCCGCTTTCTTGATCTTCCCATGACCACGAATACCGTAGTTTACCAACCCGAACGACTGCTTCGATACCTGGAGACCGGGCTTTTTCTGGGACTGGCCAGCGCATTGAGCATCGCCAATACGCTGACCAATCGACCGACCACCTGGCTGGCCTATTGCCAATCCGTGCTGACTGTCAGTCTATTACTCCTGCCGGTTCTGGTATTCTCGGGGAAGAAACCACACTGGAAACGGCAACTGTCCCGCCGTCGGTATCTGCAACGCTGGCTGGCCTGTTTCGTATTTTACCTTCCCGTCAGCACGGCGGTTTTTGTCTATTTCGCCCCGTTTGGCTTACCCGATTCGTTGTTCATTCTGGCCGCTTTCTACGCGCTGCTGCTGGAACTGCTGCTGGAAAGTGCGGCCTACCTGCAAAAGCAACTCCGGCGGGTTCAGTGGCTGCAAAAATTCGGTCTGGAAGAAGCCCTCATCATCAGCATCACGCTGATTTCCGTCACGCTGGCGGCCATGGCCGTTTCGAGCCTGGGCAACCCGTTGTATGACATGAAGGAGCAATTGCTGATTGCGTTTACGCTGGATTTGGGTAAGCTATTCCACCATTTCGGTACCTTTCTGAGCTATGCGCTGCAATTTTTGCTGATGTACCTGAGCGGTTATCTGTTTTTTTACCTCAACAGCCACTTTCTGGTTTCCCACGTTCTGAAACAGAAGGGGCTGGTGTTTTACGCCCTGAGTGTGCTGGCCACCATCGCGTTGCTGTATCCGCTGATCGCCCAGGCGTTGCTGCTGTTGCCCATCAACGAGCGGCTGGGTGGTTTTTTTTCGAGTAATCCGTTTCAGTTAGAAAATGCGTTTGCCGCTCTGGCGGTGATGCTGGTGAGCCTGCCCGTGGTGCTGGCGTTGCAGTGGTTCAACCAGAACAGCCGGATCGTGTCGCTGGAGAAGGAAAAAACCGAAGCCGAACTCGATTTGCTGAAACAACAGCTCAACCCGCACTTTTTCTTCAATACACTCAACAACCTCTACGCCCTGAGTCTTCAGAAATCGGAGCGGGCGCCGGAAAGCATCCTGAAACTGGCCGAGCTAATGCGGTATGTCATTTACAAAGGCCAGGAACGGCAGGTAACCATCCGGCAGGAAATCGACTATCTTGAAGATTATTTGTATTTGCAGCAACTCCGGCTTCAACGGCAGGCCGACATCCGGTTTGAACAGGAAATTGCCGACGATCGGTTGCCCGTAGCCCCGCTGTTGCTCATTGTGCTGGTTGAAAATGCTTTTAAACACGGGATCGAACCGGCGCAGGACGCGGCCTTTTTGCACCTGCTGGTTCGATCCGATGCCCGGCAGCTTTTTATGCGCTGTGAAAACTCGTTTGAGCAGCCGGAAAAAAGCCAGACCGGGATTGGGTTGCAAAACCTTCAAAGGCGGTTGGCGTTGCTGTATCCGGGAAAGCATACGCTGATCATTACTGCTACGGACCAGCGGTTTACGGCCGAATTAACGCTGCTATTCTCATGAAGATGCGATGTCTGATTATTGACGATGAACCCCTGGCGCACGAGGTCATTCGGACGTATGCGGAGGATGTGCCTTTTCTGGCGATTTGCGGGCAGTGTTACCGGGTTACGGAGGCACTCGACTTTCTGAGCCGGCATCCGGTCGATCTGATTTTTCTGGACATCCGGATGCCCCGGCTTACGGGACTGGATCTGTTAAAGACTTTGACCCGAAAACCGCTGGTGATCATTACGTCGGCCTACGAAGAATACGCCCTGGAAAGCTTCGATCTCGATGTTTCTGATTACCTGCTGAAACCCTTCCGGTTCGACCGGTTTTTGAAAGCCGTCAACCGGGCGCTGGCTGATTTCTCCCGACGGGAACCGGTGCCTATTCCACCTCCCTTGATTTCTTCCGCTCCCGCACAGCTCTACATCAAGTCCGACAAAAAACAGATTTTAGTCAATCTGGACGAGATTTACTACCTGGAAAGTCTGGGCAATTACGTGAAAGTATGGCGGGAAACCGGTTTTCTGCTGACGCCCCGAACCCTGAGCAGTTTTGAAAGTCAACTCCCGGCGGATTCGTTTATTCGCATTCATAAATCCTACCTGCTCAACAAACCGTATGTGCATTTTATCGAAGGCAACACGATTGTGCTCCGGAACGGGAAGCGGTTGCCGGTTGGGAAAAATTACAGACAGGTGGTGCAGGATATGATTGCGCCGGGTTAAGGAAAAGTGAATGTAAAATGAGGAATGATAAACGCTAAATGTAAAAGTGAATAGCGCCCGGCAACTTTTACATTTAGCGTTTATCATTCCTCATTCCTCATTTTACATTCACTTGTAACAAAAAAACAGCCCGGCACAAGCAGTACCGGGCTGTCTGAATTATCCCTAAACCCTTAATCTCAAATTCTTACAATTTATTTTTCAAGCAGAACATTGTCCTGCGCATTGGCCTTAAAGGTGTTGACAGTCGAGGCATCTGCGTTGAGTTTTGAACCGTAGTTCACGAAGATTCCGTAGCCGCCACCGTTGGCAATCGTAGTGTTTTTGATCGACAGATTCCCGCCGTATAGAGCCAGATTCGCCTTCTTGCCAGAAACGATGACCAGACTACCCCCGTTGCTGATCTCCGCATTTTCGATCACATTCCGGGAGTTGTTCGAGTAAACCATCAGACCTTTCCAGGACGCGGAGGTGCGGTCGGCACCCGTGAAGGTTACTTTTTCGGTGGCCGTTCCTTTGGCAATCAGATAACCCTTGCTATTGATCATCATGACCACATCGCGGGCTGCTTCGATCGTTACTCCGGGGCTCAGCGTCAAGCCGGATTCGACCGCAAAATCACCGGCCAGGCGGTATGGCGTTTTGTCTTTGAAACCACCCCAGGTAATATCGCTGCCTTCCCGCAGGTAATAGCCCTTGATTTCAACCACATTCCGGCCGTTTTCACCCGTGAAAACCGAAGCGGCATCCAGTTTATCGACGTTGGCGGGGTCCAGAACAATCCCGGCTTCGGTATTTTTCGTAAAGCTGTTGGTGGCAAATTCTCGCAAAATACCGCCTTCCTGCACCAGCAGGCCATAGCCATCGTTTTGCGAGAAAAGGCTGTTTTTCAGGGCAATTTGCGCTTTCCCACCGCCGAAGAGGGCCATTCCGGCTTTGGTTCCGCTGATGAGGGCGCGGCTTCCGGCGTGCATCACTTCAATGTTTTCAAATACGTTGGCGTTGCTGCCCGAGTAGATCATGATACCCACCCAGTAGCCTTTGGTTTTCTCAGCACCGATGAAACGGATTTTCTTCTCTGGCGTTCCTTTCGCGATGATCAGCCCACCGCCGTCGTTGATGTCCATGCGCGTATCCCGTTCAAAGGCGATCACGACACCGGGGTTGATGGTCAGTTCGTTCGAGACCGTGATGCTTTTGGTGACGATATAATCCGGGTAATCGGGGTTGGCGATGCGATCGGTCAGCACGGTTTTCACGGTGATGCTCTTGTCGATGGCAACGGGCTGGGCGACAGAAGCGGCCAGTTTTACTTTATCCTTGCTGGTTCCGTTGGCGTTCGAAACCGTTAGTTCGAGTTCATAATCACCCACTTCATCGGCGACGAAGGTGGGTTTGGCCGTGGTGGCCGCCGAAATGGCTGCCGTACTTTTGGCGGGTTTGGAAGCAATCGTCCACTGAAAAGTCAACGGGGCACCTTTGGTATCGACGGAGGCACTGCCGTCGAGTTTTACGGTTTCGCCCACCTGCACTTCCTGATCGGCACCGGCATTGGCTGTCACGGTGTTGGAGGGAGCGGGGGTTGGATCGACGTCGTCTTTTTTACAACCGGTTACGAGGAACGTGGCTGAAAGGAGGATGGCAAAGGCGCGCTGGGTGAATACGGTGTTGACCCATGCGGAGTTTTTCGCGAATGGAATCGCGGAAGGCATTTGTTTTTTCATGATTTGATGTTGTTTACTGTTTTGTGCGTAGCGTTCAACTACGGCTACAAAGGTGCGGCATTCATCGAATTGCGGCTGTCGCATTTTCCGACAAAAAAGAGACTTTATACGCCACCCCGTGACCACTCGCTCAATCGACTGAAAAAGAGCTTCGGTTATTCCCTGTACTTATGGCATATTCTGTTTTATCATACCTTTTGTTATGACCTTTCGCGGTTTTAGCGACTACCTTTGCCCTGCGGAAGCTGGTCGAGATTTGCAATCTCGACCCACTCTGTCGCGGATTTGCAATCCGCAGTCTGTTAAATCTGACGGTTAGGAATTGGCTAAACTTCTTATGACCGTGTTTCTAGGACTGCGGATTGCAAATCCGCGACAGAGTACGTCAGGATTGCAAATCCTGACGAGCATCAGAGCATTAGCACCATTTCAAATCCTGACGAGCAAACACACAAACAAATACCATGATCACGACAGACATTTGCATCATTGGCGCGGGTCCCGTAGGGCTGTTCGCCGTTTTTGAAGCCGGTTTACTGAAAATGCGATGCCACCTCATCGACGCCCTGCCGCAGGTAGGCGGGCAGTTATCCGAAATCTACCCCCAGAAACCGATCTATGACATTCCCGGCTTTCCCGACGTCAAAGCGCAGGAACTGGTGGATAACCTGATGGAACAGATCAATCCGTTTCACCCGACGTTCACGCTGGGCGAACGGGTGGAAAATCTGGAACGCCAGGCCGACGGATCGTTTTTCATTACCACCAACGAGCAAACCGTGGTGCATTGCCAGGTGGTGGTGATTGCGGGCGGTTTAGGCTGTTTCGAACCCCGCAAACCCGAAATCGTAGGGCTGGAAGCGTTTGAAGGGAAAGGCGTTTCATACATGGTCAAGAACCCGGAACTGTTGCGCGACCGGCGGGTGGTGCTGGCGGGCGGGGGCGATTCGGCCCTCGACTGGACGGTTTTTCTGGCCAACATCGCTAGAGAAGTGACCCTGATTCACCGCAGCGACAGCTTTCGGGGCGCCCCCGATTCGGCCGAAAAAGTGTTCGAGCTTGCCAGCGAAGGGCGGATTAACCTGATCCTGCAATCCAACATCACCCGTATTTCCGGCAACGGTCATTTGCAGGAGATCACCATCACGGGCAAAGACAAAACCGTAACGACACGCGCCACCGACCACCTGATTCCGCTCTTTGGCCTGACACCCAAACTCGGCCCCATCGCCGACTGGGGACTCCAGATCGACAAATCAGCCATTCAGGTCGACACCACGGATTATGCCACCAACGTGGAACGGATTTACGCCATCGGCGACATCAATACCTACCCCGGCAAGCTGAAACTGATTCTGTGCGGTTTTCACGAAGCCGCCCTGATGTGTCAGAGCGCGTTCAAATACGTGTACCCCAGTCAAAAATTAAGTTTCAAATACACCACCGTCAACGGATTACCAACTTTTTAGTATTACCATGATCCACATCACCATTGAAGACCAGAACGGCGCACAGCAGCCGATCGAAATACCGGAAGGCATCAGCCTGAGCCTGATGGAAGTGCTGAAAGCCTCCGAATATCCTATTTTGGCCACCTGCGGGGGCATGGCTCTGTGCGCCACCTGCCACGTCGCCGTCCTGGAAGGTACCGACAACTTGCCGCCGGTCAACGATGCGGAAGGCGACCTGCTGGATACGCTGCCCGACGCGGATTCCGACAGTCGGCTGGCGTGCCAGTTGCGCGTCGACGAGACGATAGACGGGGCGGTTTTCCGGCTGCTGGCTGCGTAGCTTTCCGATGGGGGAAATAGGCTCAAATGATGCATTTTAGTATTATTTTTGCGTCATTTGAAAACCGGTACAACAAACCAGCGTTTTCGCCCACCGACCCCTTTCTTTTTTCAATGATTACCCTACGACGCCCGGCGTTTCTAGTAACCTTCTGGTTGTTGTTTACGCAGGTTCTGGCCCAGTCACCCACGCTGTCGTTTCAACGCTTATCGCTGCGCCAGGGGTTGGCCACGAATTATGTCAGTGCCATTACACAGGATGATCTCGGATTTATCTGGATCGGAACAGTCAGGGGCCTGACGCGGTTCGACGGGTTGCGCTGCACCAGTTATGGCCCTCAATTCGGTAATCCGCAGTCACTTCCACACCGTACTGTCCGTTGTGTGTTTAAGGCCCGGGACGGTATTCTCTGGGTAGGAACCCAGAAAGGATTGGCCCGGCTTGACCCCCAGACGCAGTCGTTCAGGCGGTATTCGTTCAAATCATTGGGCGAGGGCTGCAACCTGATTCGGACCGCCGTTCAAACGGCCAACGGCCTGTTGTGGTTTGGCACCAGCGGTGGGGTGGTGACCTTTGACCCGGCAACCGGAAAATCCCGGTTGCTGACCATGCCGTCCGACTCTACCGAACGACCAACGGCAAACTTTATCCGCCAGTTAATACTCGATGGCCCAACGGTCTGGATCGCCACGCAAGCCGGTCTTTATGCCTACAGCCCGGCTACGCAACAATTCCGCCGGTTTCGTCATGACGCATCCGTGGCCACCTCCCTGCCCGATGATCATATTGCTTCGATGACCCGGCACCCCCGTTCGGGCGCCTTGTATGTCGGAACCCGAAAGGGGCAGATTGCCATCCTGAATCCGGCTACGGGCCAGTTCCGATCCCTGCCAATCGGGGTCAACCAGAGTATCGCATCGCTATTGATTACCCAGGAAGGCAATCTGTGGGCTGCGGTCGCCGGTGAAGGGTTATACCGGTACGATGTCTCCAAAAACCGGTTTCTGGGATATAAGAATGACGAAAATAACCCCCGAAGCCTGGTTTCCAATTCCCTGCGCGCGTTGTTCGAAGACCGATCCGGGATTATCTGGGTTGGTTCCGATGATGCCGGGCTGAGTTGGTTCAACCCCAAAATTGATAAGTTCCGCTCGCTCTACGACGATGTGGGGTACAGTCCGGCCTCATCCCTGGGCCTGGACGCTACGTCGCTATCGTTCGACCGGAGCGACCGGCTTTGGGTTGCCTCGCGCGATGGGCTGGTCATGATCGATCCGCAGAAACTGTCCTACCGGATTTACAAGCATGACCCGAAAAATTCGACCAGCATCGGAAATGACCTGACTTACAATGTGTTGGCCGACCGGGATGGCAAAATCTGGGTGGGTCACTTTACGGGTTTGAGTCGGCTGGATACGGCCACGCACCAGTTCGAGCAAATTCGTTGTTTGCCCACGGCCGACAACCTGGCCAATTATCCGCCTTTCGATCCGAACCGACGCGATTTTGTGGCCGGTAGTCAGGTGTTTTACAGCACACAGGCTCCGGATGGCCGGATTTTTATCGGCACAAACGAAAAATTGACCATTTACGACCCCCGAACCCGCTCGTTCCTCAACCGGTTCAACGACGAACGCATCCGGAAATTACCCGGCAAAAACTACAATACGCTTTATATCGACCGCTTTAACAACCTCTGGGTAGGAGGGTTTGGGCCGGTTTATAAGATCAGCCCGGATCTAAAACTGCTGGATGAATATGTGCATGATCAAAACGATCCGCACAGCCTACCCGATGATGGTGTAACGGATTTTGCCGAGGATGAAACCGGAAAGCTCTGGATCAGTACGGACAATGGTCTGGCCCGGCTCAACGAACAAACCAAACGCTTCGAGGTCTTTACTACCCGGCACGGCCTGCCCAACAGCGACATTGCCGCCCTGCGACTGACCGGCGATACGCTCTGGATCAGCACTTCCAACGGGGTTGCCGTCACCGATATTCGCCAGCTTCGTTTTATTCCTTTCGATGAAGCTGACGGCCTGCCGATGACCGAATTTGAGTCGGGGTCGAGCGAGCGTGATTTGAAAGGGCGGCTCTATTTCGGGGCCATGCGGGGGCTCGTCTACATTCAGCCCGGCCGGGTTCGGATCAATCGGTTTGTTCCGCCGGTGTATCTGACCTCCTTCAAAGTCAACGGGCGGGAGTATTTGCGGAACGTTTCGGCCAATCCGCCGGACATCGTTCTCGATTACGACCAGAATCAGTTCAGTTTTGACATTGCGGCCCTGA
This sequence comes from Larkinella sp., assembly GCF_965227735.1. Taxonomy (NCBI): domain Bacteria; kingdom Pseudomonadati; phylum Bacteroidota; class Cytophagia; order Cytophagales; family Spirosomataceae; genus Larkinella; species Larkinella sp. Next base: position 4,765,857 of record NZ_OZ245776.1, read on the forward strand.
ACTTCGACAATCCTGGTGCCAACCGGTATGCCTACCGGCTCGAAGACTTCGAGGAACGCTGGAACCAGACCGGAAACCGCCCGTTTGCCAGCTACACCAATGTGCCGTCCGGCGACTACGTGCTGCACGTCATTGCGGCCAACAACGATGGCATCTGGAACCGGGAAGGCTACCGGCTGCGGGTGACGATCCGGACGCCCTTCTGGGAAGCCTGGTGGTTTCGGCTTTCGGCCCTTGGTGCGCTCATTGCCCTCGTGGTTTTCATTGCCCAGTGGCGCAACCGCCGGGTGGCGAGGGAGCAACAGGAGAAAAGCGAACTGCGGGAACGGATTGCCACCTCGGAAATGAAGGCCCTGCGGTCGCAGATGAATCCCCACTTCCTGTATAATTCGCTGAATGCCGTCCGGCTTTTTGTGCTCCAGAACGACAGTGACAATGCGGATAAGTATCTGGTCAAATTCGCCCGGCTGATGCGGCTGATTCTCGGCAATTCGCGGCAGGAATGGGTGACTTTGGCCAGCGAAACCGAACAGCTTCAACTGTATCTGGAACTGGAACAACTGCGGTTTGGCCATCAGTTCGACTTTTCAATTGAAACCGACCCGTCGCTGGACCAGGAGCGGGTTTCGATTCCGCCGATGATTATCCAGCCCTACATCGAAAACGCGATTCTGCACGGCATGGCCCACAAAAAAAGCCGGGGTTTCATCCGGGTTTGCATCAAACCCGTCGGCGAACACCTGGAGTGCATGGTGGACGACGATGGCGTGGGCCGCCAAAAAGCCGCATCCCTCAAAAGCCACGCGGCCTCGTCGCACCAGAGCGTCGGTCTGAAAGTGACGGAGGAACGGCTGCAACTGATTCAGCAACGCAGCGGAAAAGAAGCGGGAGCGAAAATCATCGACAAACGGAATGGCGACGGCGAACCCGCCGGAACGCAGGTCGTGATTCGACTGCCGCTGACGCTTCAGGAACCCGTTTGAGCCGTTCGCTATGAATCTGGAAGGTGGAAATCCCTTTTTGCCTACCTTTGATTTTTGCCAACCACCGTCCGTCTTTCATGAAACACCTTGTTGCCTTCCTGGTCTGTTTTACGCTATCGTTTTCCCTGATTGCCCAATCCGACAACGCTTACAACCTGCTTCCCTTTCCGGCCCAGTTTGCGGGTAGCGACGGCCACTTTACGGTTTCGGCCGCTACGCGCATCGTCATTGCCGCCAAAGACGCCGGGCAGCGGGCAGCCGCCCAAACGCTGGCTGGTCAACTGAAAACCGCCAGCGGTTTTCCGGTTGCGGTGGCGTCGGCAACACCCGCGCTGGCGAAAGGAAAGCACATTGTTTTTCAGGCGCATAAAGCCGGTCGCTGTGGCCCGGAAGGCTATGTTCTGAACGTAAAACCGGAACGGATTGTGGTGGAAGCCGAAACGCCCAAAGGCTATTTCTACGCCGTTCAAACCTTGCTTCAGCTTCTGCCAACGGCGGTTTTCAGCCCTGCGAAAGTCGACAACGTGGCCTGGACCATTCCGGCCTGCCAGCTACTCGACCGGCCCCGCTACGGCTACCGGGGGCTGATGCTCGATGTCAGTCGCCATTTCATGCCGGTGTCGTTTGTCAAACGGTTTATCGACCTGATGGCGATGCACAAACTCAACACCTTCCACTGGCATTTGACCGACGACCAGGGCTGGCGGATTGAGATTAAAAAATACCCCAAACTGACGCAGGTGGGTTCCAAACGCCGGGAGACCGTCGTGGGCCATAATGCTCAGAACTACCCGTTTCAGTATGACGGAAAAGAATACGGCGGTTTTTATACGCAGGAACAAATTAAGGAGGTGGTTCGGTATGCGACCGCCCGGCACGTGACGATTGTTCCCGAAATTGAAATGCCGGGTCACGCGCTGGCGGCTCTGGCTTCGTATCCCGAATTTTCGTGCGATGCGGCCAAAAAATATGAGGTGGCCACGCGCTGGGGCATTTTCAAGGACGTTTACTGCCCCAACGAGCCCACGTTCACCTTCTTGCAGAATGTGTTGACGGAAGTCATGGCGCTGTTTCCCGGTAAATATATTCACATCGGCGGGGACGAATGCCCGAAAGATGCCTGGAAAGCCAGTGCATTCTGTCAGGATCTGATCAAAAAACTGAAACTCAAAGACGAACACGAGCTGCAGAGTTACTTTATTCAGCGCATCGAGAAGTTTGTGAACTCGAAAGGCCGGGCCATCATTGGCTGGGACGAAATTCTGGAAGGTGGTCTGGCTCCCAACGCAACGGTGATGAGCTGGCGCGGGACGGAAGGCGGGATTGAGGCCGCCAAACAGAAGCATAACGTGGTGATGACGCCCGGCGAATTCTGCTATCTGGATCAATACCAGGGCAATCCGGCGCAGGAACCGCTGGCGGGGGGCGGGTATTTGCCGATCGAAAAAGTGTACAGCTACGAGCCGACGCCCAACGAACTGACGCCCGACCAGCAAAAATACATTCTGGGGGTGCAGGGCAACGTCTGGACCGAATACATTCCAACGACGCAGCACGTAGAATACATGGTTTTTCCGCGGGCGTCGGCGCTGGCCGAAATCAGCTGGATGCCGAAGGGGCCGCGCAATTTCGAGGATTTTGCGATGCGCCTGAAAGAACACCTGAAACGGTTGTCGTATCTGAATGTCAACTATTCCAAACGACTGCTCGATGTGCGGGCCGTGACGCAGTTTACCGACGCCGACCAGTTGCAGGTTCGGTTGGAAAAACTTGATTCCGACAGCAAGGTGTATTACACGACCAACGGCAAACAGCCGTCCGCGACCTCGACCGAATACACGATGCCGATTGCGCTGAAAAAAACGACGACGATCAAAGCCATGACAACCGCCGGAGCGCGGTTTGAGGAAACGTTTTACATCCACCGGGCGAAAGGGAAACCGTATACCTATGCCAATACCGCGGCCGAAAAAGCCGACCCGACGAAGAAAAAGCTGACCGATGGGCAGGTGGCCCAAAGCCCCCGCAACAAGTCGGAATGGGTGAGCGTAACCGGCGAGGATCTGGAGGTGACGATCGATCTCGGCGAGGTGCGGCCCGTCACCAAAGTGTCGGCCAACTTTTTGAAGCGCATTTCGTACAACGATTTTCCACCTTCTGCTGTCGAAATCGGTTTATCGCAGGACGGCACGACCTACAAGGATGCGATCAGCCAGCCGGTCAAATATCCGCTTGAAGGATCGTGGGGTATGTTGCCGGTGGTGGCCGATTTCAAAACCGCCCGGGCGCGGTATGTGCGCATCAAAGCCAAAAATGCGGGGGCGGCTCCGGCGGGTTTGCCGAGGGAAGGTTTGCCGACGGCGGTGTCCGTGGATGAAGTGGTGGTGGAGTAACAAAATTGGTATCTTTGATAAAGCTTAACCCCTCAATCCCCTAAAGGGGACTTGGACGACCCTACTACGGATGCGAAAGTCCTCTTTAGGGGATTGAGGGGTAATTAAAAACCAATGACAACATGACCACTCCATCCCATAAACTCAAAACCCTCGACGCCGTCCTCGACGGGCTGATGAGCCGGTATCGGGAACGCGTTCCCGACGTGTTGAAAATCGTCGATGCGCTGATTGACGAAAACGTGATTCAGACCGTCGATGCTATTGAAAATGACCACATTGCGTTCCGGACGATGGGGGTGCCGAGCCTCGGAATCCAGTCGTTCGAAAAGATCTTTCTGCACTACGGCTACGAAAAACGCGAACCGTATGACTTTAAGGAAAAGAAACTGAACGCCTGGTGGTACAGCCCGCCAAAACCGCATTATCCGCGCATTTTTGTGAGTGAACTGCGGGTGCGGGATTTGTCGGACGAAGCCCAGCATGTCATTTACAAGTATACGGATACCGTCGTTTTCGATCCGGTCGATGCGCTGGATCTGGACGATGCCAGGGCCGTCGATCAGTTTCTGCACCAGCCCCTCTGGCAGATTCCCACCCTCGACGACTACCGGACGTTGCTGAACGAAAGCGAATATGCCGCCTGGGTGATTTATAACCGCTATTACCTCAACCACTTCACGATCAGTGTGCACAACCTGAAACCGGGTTACAACACCATTCAGGACTTTGTCGCTTTTCTGGAACGGCGCGGGATTAAGCTCAACACGGCGGGTGGTACAATCAAAACTAGCCCGGATGAAGGGCTGTTGCAGGCGTCGACCGTTGCCCAGATGATCGACGCGGAATTTGCCGACGGCAAGACCCACCGCATTGCCGGTTCCTACGTCGAATTTGCCGAACGCCGGGTGTTGCCCGAATTCCGGCACCTGCCCGCCGACCAGATCCGGCGCGAACACCGGCGCGACGGTTTTGAAGCCGGTAATGCCGACAAGATTTTTGAGAGTACGTTTACCTCGCAGACTGGCAAGTAGCCAGCCATCTTCTTTCATTAACAAACTGTAAAGTTGATTCGGAAACGAATCAACTTTTTTACATTTACAGGAATTATCGACCCAAACCTTCTGTATGAAAAAAATAGTTTTACTTGGCCTGCTGTTCTGGACGGGATGCCGCACCCCGAAAACCGAAACGGCGGCTTCCGCCACTCAAAAGCCTGTCACCACGATTGCCTTCGGTTCGTGCAGCGACCAGAAACGGCCCCAACCGCTCTGGGATGACATTGTGGCTCAAAAACCGGACGTCTGGATCTGGCTGGGCGACAACATCTATGGCGATTCGGAAAGCATGGATACGCTGAAAGCCAAATACGACCGGCAGAAATCCAACCCGGTTTACGGACAGTTGCGGCAATCCACCAAAATCATTGGCGTTTGGGACGACCACGATTACGGTGTGAACGACGGCGGCAAGGAGTATCCGCGCCGGAAGGAGAGCCAGCAGTTGATGCTGGATTTTCTGGACGTTCCCGCCAGCAACCCTTTGCGCAAGCAGGAAGGGGCTTATTCCTCGCACGTCTACGGGCCGAAAGGACAACGGGTGAAGGTGATTCTGCTCGATGGCCGGTATTTCCGCGATCCGTTGAAGAAAGTCAACAAAGTCAACACGCCCGACCCGTCCGGGGATATTCTGGGCGAGACGCAATGGCAGTGGCTGGAGCGGCAACTGACGAAATCCGACGCCGATGTCCACATCATTGGGTGTGGGATTCAGTTTCTGGCCAACGACCATACGTCCGAAAAATGGGGCAATTTCCCCACCGCCCGGCAACGGTTTTTTGATCTGTTGAGCAAAACGAAACCGAAAGGGGCGATGCTGATCAGTGGCGACCGACACATTGCCGAAATATCCAAAATCAGCCTGCCGGGACTCGGCTACGATCTGTATGACATCACCAGCAGCGGTTTGACGCACACGTCCAAACCCTACGAACAACCGAATGCGTATCGGGTCGGCAAAATGGCGTTCGACCTGAATTACGGCTTGTTTTCCATCGACTGGGCCAGAAAAACAGCGACGGTTCGGGTGAACGGCGACAACCAGGCGACGTATCTGACGCAGGAAATTCCCTTTTGATACAGCTTCCTGATTTCTCAACGGTATGAAAACTATTTTTTTCCTGGGACTGATTGGCTGCACGCTCTGGACGGGATGCCGCACTCCGAAAACCGAAACGGCAGCTTCGATCAGTCAGCAACCCGTCACCACGATTGCCTTTGGTTCGTGCAGCGACCAGAAGCGGCCAACGCCCCTGTGGGATGACATTGTAGCTCAAAAACCGGACGTCTGGATCTGGCTGGGCGACAACATCTACGGGGATTCGGAAAATCTGGATACGCTGAAGGCCAAATACGACCGGCAGAAATCCAACCCGGTTTACGGACAGTTGCGGCAATCCACCAAAATCATTGGCGTTTGGGACGACCACGATTACGGCGTCAACGACGGCGGCAAGGAGTATCCGCGCCGGAAAGAAAGCCAGCAGTTGATGCTGGATTTTCTGGACGTTCCCGCCAGCAGCCCTTTGCGCAAGCAGGAAGGGGCTTATTCCTCGCACATCTACGGGCCGAAAGGACAACGGGTGAAGGTGATTCTGCTCGATGGCCGGTATTTCCGCGATCCGTTGAAGAAAGTCAACAAAGTCAACACGCCCGACCCGTCCGGGGATATTCTGGGCGAGACGCAATGGCAGTGGCTGGAGCGGCAACTGACGAAATCCGACGCCGATGTCCACATCATTGGATGCGGGATTCAGTTTCTGGCCAATGAACACATTTACGAAAAATGGGGGAACTACCCCACCGCCCGGCAGCGGTTTTTCGATCTGTTGAGCAAAACGAAGCCGAAAGGGGCGATGCTGATCAGTGGTGACCGGCACATCGCAGAAGTGTCGAAAATCACGGTTCCGGGCCTGGGCTATGATCTCTACGACATCACCAGCAGTGGCCTGACGCACACCTCCAAACCCCGTGAAGAGCCGAATGCGCTGCGGGTTGGGAAAGTGGTTTTCGACCTGAACTACGGTTTATTTTCCATCGACTGGGCCAGAAAAACGGCGATGGTTCGGGTGAACGGCGACAACCAGGCGACGTATCTGACGCAGGAAATTCCTTTCTGACGGTTCTTTCCGACGTAAAAATTACCGCGACTGATACGGGCCGTGAATGGCTCTCACCCGGAACGATTCGTCGGTATCTTCCAGAATGATGACGCGGTAGGTGTCTCCGCCCGGATCGACCCTCACCAGCACATGCCCGGAATCGCTTTTCAGACGGTTCAGCATCTCGCCGATCACCAGCTTGTTGGCTTCCAGCATGTCGGTGGCAAATACGTCGCGGTCGCCAGCGTAGACCTGCTGCGAGTAAATCCGCGCCAGCACGTCGTGTCCCGGATGGTCGGACGACCAGACCGGAATCACCAGCACGCGGGGGCGCAGGCTACCCAGCAGAAAACCGTTCTGCGAATCACGATTGCCGTGGTGATCGAGCAGTTGCACTTCCACCGGCCCAACCGACCGCGCCACCGGCGTTTCGACATCGTGCCACATCGGCGCGCCGAATTGCAGGACGCCGGGAATGTCGCCCCCCGAAAAATAATCGAATTTGCCGTAGCTCAGCCGCAGCGCCATGCTGCACATGTTCTCGTTCGGATACTGATTGGGGGGCAACGATTTCAGTTCCGGGAAATGCTGTCGCGTGACCGACCCAACGCCCGTCCAGATCTCACCGTTGACGGCCAGATTCCGGATTTCAAACCGGTCCTTGTATTTCGCGGGTTGTTTCAACAACTGAATCTGGTCGTTGCGTCCGGCCTGCAACCGCTCCACTTTCAGCGCCTTGTTCTGCATTTGCCAGCTCAGAAACTGGCGGTAATTATTCACCAGCGGGTCCTGCTCGAAGGAGCGGGGATAGTTGTAATCCGGCCAGCCCCGGTCGATGAGGGTCCGAATGGGAATGTGTTCTCCGACTTCGGTAACCCCCGTAAGCAAATAACCGCCCGCCGATTTTTTGGAAGCCGACGACGGCGCGCCCATGTGGTCGTCGTGAAAATGGGTCATGATGGCGTAGTCGATGGCCGGATCGGGGCGAAAACTTTGGGCTTTGCGGGCGTAGCGGGCAATCCACTCCCCGGCATGGCGGTCGGCGTTGGGCCGGGCGGGGGTGTTGCGCGGACTCGTCGTTCGGGGGTCGGTCAGGTTCAGTTCCCCGGCGTCGATCAGGGCCGTGGTGCCATCGGGAAGAATCAAAAACGCCGAATTGCCGCGACCGGTATTGATCTGGTGAATGTCCAGATAGCCTTCCTGCCAGACCGGCAGCGGCTGGCCCACCGTCTGACCATAGCTGATCCAGGCATTTCCGAAAACGAACAGGCAGGCAAGTACATAAAACCGTTTCATAGGGGTAGAGGAATGGTCGAATCGTAAGCGGGCAAACTTAATCATTTCAATTTTACCGACGAATCGTTCGAAATGAAGATACTGTTAAGGTAGGAGTTCTCTGATCATAAACACATAGTTGAGCGGTTTGACCACAAACTTTGCATCATTACCCACACCCGTTTGGAAACGGAATTTTCTACCGGTTTTTTTGAAGTACACTATTTCAGGCAACCACCTATGAAACTCACTTTTTTAATCGCACTTCTGGCCGCTTCTCCGGTTTGGGGACAATCCGACGATTCCACGGCCGCCCCTGTCATTCCCGCCAAAAGCAATTTCAGATCCAGCTTGATCATGGAACCCGGGTTTGCGTATGCGGTAACTCATCTGCCCGCTATGCAGAGGTATTTTCGTGACAATCAGGTTAAAGTAGACAAGTCGTTGGACCGGATGGCACTGGCGGCTTTTGCCTATCGGCGACAACGTTTTAAAGTGACACTGCAAGCGTTTTTTGGGATTGACAAAAGCTTACTGCCGCCCGATAAAAAAGGCACATCCCTGTTTGCCCGGAGCCAGAGTGTCAGCGGTTTGACATTCCTACTGGGATACGATGTGGCCAATACGCGCAACAAACGGGTCTTCATCAATGCCGGTTTGGGCAGTATTAACTACGAATACAGCTTGTTTCGACCCAGCAGTCAGGTGGTTTCGTTTCAGAATATACTCCAATATACGCCACCCGCAAGTGTACCTTCTTTAAAACAGACCACCGGTTTCTGGGATGTGAATGTGGAGGTTGCGCAACGTGAAAAGCGGCCTAATACGTTTCAATGGGTTAGTCGGGTCGGTTACCGGCGCAGTTTTCAACGTACTCCCTGGCATTCTGAGGCTTATCAACTTGTGGATGCCCCGCAGGAACGCCTGGGTCAGTTCTATTTTCAGGTTGGGCTCTACATTTCCCGCAACTACATGGCGCGCCGTAAGCCATGAAAACGCTTCTTTTCAGTCTGCTGATGTCGGTTTTTGTGGCAAATGACAACCGGCAACCGATCCAAACCGAACCGGCGCAGTTGATTTTGTACCGCGAGAAAGAGTTCATTTCGGGATTGGGCAAAGCCTATGCCTTCAAAATAAACGATCAAAAAGTCGGCGAACTGTCGCCCAATCGGTATGTTCAACTGCCAGTAACGCCGGGCCGGATTAAAATTGAGTTCATCAGTGATTATTTTACCGATAGCCGACCGCTTTGGGTACGGGTGCAGGCGGGTCAGACCTATTACATCAAGGCGGTTGTGGAGGTCGATTTCCTAAGTTCCATGATGCTGATGGCGCCGGTCGATCCGCAACAGGCCCGGCAGGAATTGCGTCGAATGAAACCCGAAACCGCCCGGCCAGTCCGGCAGCCCGATTAAGGACACCCGTTTATGAACCGACGATTTGTATTTTTCCGGTCATCCCTGCTGCTGGCGGTTTCCCTGCTGGCCCTGCTCGTCTACTGGGGATGGCGGCTCTATCAGATCGTCTGGCCCCAGCGGGATCAGGAACTGCCCGATCTGGGCAGCCTGATTCGGTATCTGCTGGGCCTGCTTTTTTTGCTGCTCTGTATTGGGTTGCTGGCTTTTCTGAATTACCGGCTGGCTTTCCGGCGGTGGATGCATCAGGAAAAAAAACGGTCGTATTACTGGAGCTGGTTGTGCCTTTTTGCCTGGCTGCTCTTCGAAGCCCTACAGATTCGTACGGATCAGGAACCTGCCTTTGTGGACGAAAATATTCTGGTCACTGTATTGCTGGTGGGCTTCATGATCTTCTACGGTTTTATTGCCGATGTGCTGCAAACCCGGCGGCAACAGCAGCAGTTGATCCAGCAAAAAACGGAAGCCGAGCTAACGGCGTTAAAGGCCCAGATCAATCCCCATTTTTTGTTTAATGCGCTGAATACCATTTACAACGAAGCCCAGCAATCGGATAATGAATCGGTGGCGAACCTGATTGAACAGTTGTCCGGCATCCTGCGGTTTACCTTGCAGGACTCGACGTGCCCCACGATTTCCATCGAACAGGAATTTCAGTTTCTGGAAAAATACCTGGCCCTGCAACGCGCCCGGTTGCCGCACCTGGACACGTTGCATCTGCACACCCGGCTGGATTGGGACGGCCAACCGGCCCAACTGCCCCCCCTGTTGCTGATTCCGTTTGTCGAAAACATGTTTCAGTATGGTGTCAGTCTCATTCACCCAACGAAGCTGGAACTGGACGTGACGGTCGAAAACCGACAGCTCCAGTTGCGCGTTGTCAATACAATCGGAGCCACAGCCGGCACGAAAACCGGCTCCGGAACCGGCATTGCCAACGCCCGCAAGCGCCTGGCAATGCTCTATCCCAACCGGCATGAGTTGCAGATTTCGCAAACCGATCAGGCATTTGTCGTTACCTTACGCATTGATTTATAATCGCCTATGCTCCGAGCCATTGCCATCGATGACGAACCCGCAGCCCTGGAGGTCCTGAGCCGGTATGCCGAAAAAGTGCCGTTTCTGGAGCTGGTTCAACCTTTTCTGAATACGACCGATGCGCTGAACTTCCTGCACACCCAACGGGTTGATTTGATTTTTCTGGATATTCGAATGCCGGACCTGAGCGGGACGGATTTTGCCCAACTGATCGCTCCGCTCAACAAATCGATTGTTTTCACGACCGCCTACGCCGACTATGCCCTGGAGGGGTTTGCCCTGAATGCCCTCGATTATTTGCTGAAACCCATCGCCTTTAGCCGGTTTTTGCAGAGCTGCAACCGCGCCTACACGCAATATCTGCTGCAACGCGGGGAGCCTTCGAGCATTTTTGTGAAAGATGGCTACGACTGGGTGCGGGTGAATCTGAACGAAGTGCTCTACATCCATTCGGACACCAACTTGCTCTTCATTCACGAAGAAAACCGGCAGGTATCAACCCGCATGACGTTGTCGGAAATGATCGTAATGCTGCCCGGTGACCAGTTTATTCGGGTCCATAAATCGTATGTCGTGGCGTTGAAAGCCATCTGCAAACTGGAACGCCATCAGGTAACGGTGGGACAGGTTACCATTCCGCTGGCAGCTAGCTACCGGCAGGTGCTGGAGCAGCGTCTTTTGCGGAAGTGATGTATTGTTACACAGGGTTGATCAGAGAAAATCAGAGGTACACAGAGTTTTTCTCTGGTTAACCCTGGTGTCCTCTGATAAACCCCGCGATACAACCCCTCACTGTTGATAAACCCGCACATAATCCACTTCAAACCGTGCCGGGAATTTCGTTGCCGAAGGATCACCGCCGTTCTGACCGCCGATGGCGAGATTCAGGAGCATGTAGTGCGGCTGGTGAAACGGGTTTTTACCACTGCCGTCGCCGTTGATCGTGGTCGATAGTGCTACCGAGTTGAGCAACTGATCGTCGACGTACAGTTTGATAAAATCTTTATCCCAATCCATGCGCCAGGTGTGGAATTTTTCCGTCCACTTTGGGTCGGTGAAGTCGGTAATGGGTTTCTTCGTTGTGCGCCATTCCGCTTTCCACTTTTCATTCGTTCCCCAGGCAACATTCGCGAGCAGCATGTTCCGGTAATATTCCATGATGTCGATTTCGCCGTTGGCCGGCCACTCGCCCGACACGCCCAGCGTCCAGAACGCGGGCCAGAGCCCCGGCTGGGTGTCGATGCGTCCCCGCATTTCAAACCGGCCGTATTGCCACTGGTGCAACCCTCTGGTCAGCAGGCTGGAGGCCGTATACCGGATCGAATCGCGGCTGGTTTTCCAGTCGGTGCTGCCGGGCTGATAGCGTGGATTGGGGCGACTTTCCCGACGGCCTTCGATGATGAGCAAACCGTTTTCGCAGCGGGCATTGTCGGGCTGGTACCACTGGAGTTCGTTGTTGCGGACAAAACCGGTTTCGAACGCCCATTTCTTCGGATCGGGCGGGCCGGGGGTATTGAATTCATCGGCCCAGACCAGCTTCCATTCGGCGGCTGGTGGAGCGGGTGGCCTGGCAAATAGCCAGAGGAGCAGGCAAAAAGTCGGGGTCATAAACAATCCGGGTTGGAATAGAATGGTAAATGTAAAAGTTCGCGGCAGATTTGGAAAATAGGACTCAGAAATCATCGAAAACTGGCAGAATGGCTGGAATTCGGAACGACTATGCCTTGAATGCGCTGGCGTTGACGCAGTTGCCATCAATGCTTTTCTTTATTTTTAATCCGGTTTTTTAAACCCAAACTAAGTTTTTTGGGTTTTACTTGCTCGGATGCTCCCTCCTTTTTTACCTTTTACGTTTGCTTACAACCTCAGCTAAGACAGAATAAGGACCACACGGGTCTGTTAACCCTATAAAATGATTGTACCAACCGCCAACATAGCCCATTCAGAAATCAATTTGACCAACTGTGAAACAGAGCCTATTCACATTCCCGGTTATATCCAGGGCCACGGTTTTTTAGTGGCCATTTCGGCAAACGATTTTATCATTCGTTACTGTAGTGAGAATAGCAGCACATTTGTAAACCGGTCGGCAACCGATCTGCTGGGAAAACCGCTCGACGCCTTACTGACCGAAACCGACCTGCCGGTTGCAGCGCTGGTGGGAATTTTGAACGTGGGAAAACGGGAAAACGCCTGGTCGCGGATGAACCCGCACCGGTTTCGCATCAACGGGAAAGAATGGAACCTGATTGCCCACCAACACGATACCCTGATCATTCTGGAATGGGAATCGGCGGTGGCGGCCCACGCCAATTTTGAGCAACAATTGATTGCCGATGCGTTGACTGAAGTGCAATCCAACCGGACGTTGATTGAACTGATCCAGAATACTGCCCGGCGGGTGAAGCAGATCATCGGTTATGACCGTGTGATGGTTTACCGGTTTGCTGCCGACTGGCATGGTGAGGTGATTGCCGAAGAGAAGGAGTCGCACCTGGAATCGTATCTGGGCCTGCATTATCCGGCTTCGGACATTCCGCGGCAGGCTCGCGAATTGTACAAAACCAATCTGGTACGGATCATTGCCGACGTGAAAAGTACCCCTTCCCCCATTTTTTCGCTCCGTGACAGTGAGCAGGGAGAAGGACAGCCGCTGGACCTGACCCATTCGGTGTTGCGGGCGGTGTCGCCGATTCACATCGAGTATCTGAAAAATATGGGCGTGCAAGCCTCCATGAGCATTTCGCTGCTGTATCGCGGTGAACTGTGGGGGCTGATTTCCTGCCACCATTCGACGCCCCGGTTTGTCGATTTTCCGGCCCGGCAGGCGGCTAAATTTGTCAGTCAGTTGCTGTCGTCAGCTCTCGAATTCCGGAAGGATGAAGAAGATCAGTCACTTCTGTTTCAGATTCAGCAGAACGGGCAAATACTGAATAGCCAGATTCTGAAAGACTGGGATGTTGTGGTGGGGTTGACCCAACATCCGTTGACTGCCTTACACATTACCAGCGCTACGGGGGCAGTACTGGCGTTCGATAATTCGTTTTATTCTATGGGTAAAGTCCCTGGCGAATCGGCGGTAGCGGGGATCACAAACTGGTTAAAAACGCAGGAATTCGACACGGTTTTTGAAACCGACCGTCTGCCGGAGCTGTATTCACCGGCCGAAGCCTTTCGGGAAGTGGCTTCGGGGATGCTGGCCATTGCTCTATCGAAGGAACTGGATGAATATTTGCTCTGGTTCAAACCGGAGCAGATTCGGCAGGTGACCTGGGCGGGTAATCCGGATAAACCCGTAACGGTTTCGGAAAACGGCCGGCAGCATTTGCACCCGCGCAAGAGTTTCGAAGCGTGGTCGCAAACCGTTCGCAATACGTCCGAGCCCTGGCGGGATGCCGAACGATCGGTCGCCATCAAGTTGCGGGAAGATGTGCTGCAGGTGGTGGCCCGCAAAGCCAACGAAGTCCGGCAATTGAATGAACGGCTGCGGGTGGCCTACGAAGAACTGGATGCGTTCAGCTACACGGTTTCGCACGATTTGCGGACGCCCCTGTCGTCGATTCGCTGTTATTCCGAGATCATTCTGGAGGAACAGGGTGCCACGATGGACGACGATACGCGGGTGATGTTCCAGAAAATTCTGGACTCGACGGAACGGATGCGGTCTCTAATCCGGCATATTTTGTATTATTCCCGGATGGGACGCACCGAGTTGAATTTTAAACAACTCGACATGTCAAAAATGCTGGACGTGATTCGGGACGAAATTCTGATCACCGAAAAGAATAAAAACCGGAATGTTCGCATTGAATTTGGTGCGATGCCGTCGATTTACGGTGATCCAACGATGGTAAATCAGGTGTTTACGAATCTGATTTCCAATGCCGCCAAATACACCCAGCGCGCCCCGGAAGCGGTGGTTCGGGTGGAAGGCCGGGAAACCGGCGACGAAGTAACGTATACCGTGAAAGACAATGGGATTGGTTTTGATATGAAGCATGCCGCTAAAATGTTTGACCTTTTCAAGCGTTTGGAAAATGCGGCCAGCTTTGAAGGAACCGGGGTCGGTCTGGCCATTGTCAAACGGATCATCAACCGGCACCGCGGAAAAATATGGTTTCACAGCGAACCGAATCGCGAAACCGTTTTTTCCGTCTCTTTTCCCAGGGAGCAGCAGACTCCGTAAACTTGTACGACGATGTTAGATCTATTGTATGTTGAAGATAATCCGGACGATGCCGACGTTTTTGGTCGGGTGATCCGGAAAATGGAGAAAACGATCTCCTACAAAGTGATCAATGTGGGTTCCGAAGCCCTCGATTACCTGAGTGCTGAAGGAAAATACGAAGCCGAAACGGCCCCCCTGCCCAAGTTGCTGCTGCTCGACCTGGATTTGTCGGAATACAGCGGTTTTGACATCATTCAGAGAGCGCGGTCACTGGCCCGGACGCGGCTGTTACCGATTGTGGTTTTCAGCACTTCCGACAACCCGCAGGACATCAGCCAGTCTTTTCAACTGGGCGCCAATGCCTATGTCGTCAAACCCGGCACGTACCAATCGATTGGGCAGTTGTTGCGTCGGTTGTGCGACTTCTGGCTGATCGATAACAATGTGGTAAACGCATGATGACGTTAGCGGAGCGACTGCGGCACGAAACCCGTGCTTTTCATGAACAAACGGAAGCCTTGCTCTACACTGAACCCTTGCGAACCGGTGCGCTGAATCCGGAACAGTATCGGCATTTGCTGCGGGCGCATTGGACGTTTCACCAGGCACTGGAAGCCGCCATCGATCAACATGCTGCTTTTTTTCAGTCTTATGATCAGGACGATCGCCGGAAAACGCCCTGGCTGGAAGCGGATCTGGCCGAGTTGAACGTTTCATTGCCAGACACCAGAACGGATTTGTTTCGCCACTGGTCGCCCGTTGACTTGCTGGGTGCGGCTTATGTGGGTGAAGGCTCGATGTTGGGGGGGAAAGCGGTGATGCATTATTTACAAAAAAGCCCGGAATTGCAGCCTCTGCTCACAAATGCCCGGTTTTATCGGGGCTACGGTGTTGCAGCCCTGAACAAATGGAAGGCGTTTGGGGAAATTTTAGCCGCTCAGAAGGAGGAAGACTACGATCGAATTATTGAAGCGGCTCAGCGGGCGTTTTTAGCGTACCACGACATTTTCAGACACACACAACCGCAGCATCAGACCGTAGCTTAATCATTTTTGCCATATACCGGCAGAAACACTTTGAAGGTGGCACCCTTGCCAATCTGGCTGGTGACGTCGATGGCTCCGCCGTGAATTTCGGCAACCTTTTTACAGACCGCCAACCCGATGCCCGTACCGCTGTAGGCTGAGCGGCTTTCCAGACGCTGGAAAGGTTGGAAAATCCGGGACTTGTATTTCTCGTCAAAACCGATTCCGTTATCCGCCACTTCGACCAGCAGAAAGAGCCGCTGCGACTGGCTCCGCAGTTCTTCCGGCAGGTCTTCGGGTTCGGGATAGCGGGCATTGATCTGGATCTCCGGTTTCTGATCGGCTCTCTGAAATTTGATGGCATTGGCCACCAGATTCTGGAACAACTGCCGCAGGCGTAGCGGATTGCCCAGCAAATTAGGCAACGAAGCCACCTTGACGGTTGCTTTTTTCTCCAAAATCGACACTTCCAGATCACCCAGCACTTCCTTGATCAGCCGCGCCAGCGAGATGTTTTCAAACGGTTCGGTTTGGGTCGACAGGCGCGAATACGTCAGCAGATCGCGCACCAGCACCTGCATCCGTTTGGCCGAATTCTGAATCCGGCGGACAAGGTCCACTTCGCCATCGGCCAGACTATCCGCAAACTGACTTTGCAGCACATCGCCAAAGGCCTGTAGTTTACGCAGCGGTTCCTGCAAATCGTGGGATGCGATGTAGGCAAACTGCTCCAGATTTTCGTTGGAATTCCGGATCTGGTGGATGGTGGCTTCCAGTTGGTGTTGGATGCGCTTGTTTTCGGTGATATCCAGAAACGTAACCCGAAGGTCATTGCCAAACCGGTCGGCCACCACCGTCAGCCAGCGGTCCATGCCGTCGCTGTTGTAGTGGTGTTCGAGTTTAAGGGGTTCATCCTGGGTGAGCGCCCGGCAATAATGGTCGAAAATACCGTTGGTTTTGTAGGTCGGAAACCACCGGCTGTGGAGTTCGCCGAGGAGGGCGGAGGGCTCCTGATCGACGAAGGTCGCCAGTTTTTTATTGACAATGATAAACCGGAAGTCCGTTACTTCGCCCTGATCGTTTCGAACCGGTTGCAGCAGGAATAAGGCCGACTGGGCGCTGTCCATCAACGCGCGCAATCGGGAAATTTCGGTCACTAAGGGGTCTTGAGTTGAATCCTGGGGCGGTTTATCCATTTCCAATCAGCCCAATCAGGGGCTGGTATATCCGGTTTAATCAACTAAGATAAACGGTTAATTGTTGATTTTTTCGCCTGAAAAGCGAAAATCTATCGTTAGGTCTTTCCCGAAAACCGGGCAACTGGCCCCGTATTTAGGTTATTCTTCCATTCAGGGCGGTTGGTATGGCGTATTCTGGTACTTTTGCCGGGAAAGTTTCACCTAAAAACCAGCCCCGGATGTCAACGCTCGATCCTCTTTTTATCAACGATGAAAACCGGCCCTGGGAAGACGTCGGGCCGGGTGTTCGGCGCAAAATCATGGCGTATGATGCCAACCTGATGCTGGTGAAAGTAGCCTTTGAAGCGGGCGGAGTTGGCGCCATTCACCACCATTACCACACCCAGATGAGCTACGTCGAAAGCGGGCGGTTTGCCATCACGATTGCCGGCGAAACCCGCGAACTGAAAACCGGGGACGTTTACCACCTGCCACCGGATGTCCCCCACGGTGCCGTGGCGCTGGAAGCCGGTATCCTCGTCGATGTGTTTACGCCGATGCGGGAGGATTTTGTGTAATTCACGCAACTACTCTTCCCTGATTTTCTTCGAAAACTACGTTTTTTGGCAAATTCAGTCAGGCCTGATCGGTACTGGATTGATTAGAAAGATAGAATTCGACTAGCTTGGCTTCGAGAAGGTGCTTGTCGGGCAATTGTCGGGTATAGTCAGCGACCAGTGTAGGGGAGAGGGTTCGGCTGAGGGCATATTCAACGACCGCCTGGTCGCTGCTGGCGCAAAGCAATACACCGATGCTGGGATTTTCGTGGGGTTTGCGTACATCGCGGTCCAGGGCTTCCAGATAGAAATTGAGTTTCCCCAGATATTCCGGCTCAAACGGCCCGGCTTTCAGTTCAAAAGCGACCAAGCACTGCAAATCGCGGTGGTAAAACAGCAGATCGAGCCGGAAATCGCGCATACCCACCTGCACGGGATATTCTTCGCCCATAAACGTAAAATCATGGCCCAATTCGAGCAAAAAGCGTTTCATGTTATGGATCAAAGCCCGTTGCAGGTCGCGTTCAGTGTGACGCTCGGGCAAATCAAGAAATTCAAATACGTATTGATCCCGGAAAACTCCCTCGCCCAACGAGTCGCGAGCCTGTTCCTGTAATTGGGTCTTCACTGCGGACACATTGGGTGAAAGCATGACCCGTTCATAGACACCTGCCGCAATCTGGCGTTCGAGTTCGCGCTTGCTGTATCGTTCCTGTACGGCAAGGCGTAAGTAAAATTCTCGCTCCTGCGAGGTTTTGCACTGGGCAAGAATGATGAGATTATTTGTCCAACTTAATTGTCTCACCACTGGTGAGACAATTTCAGAAGCATCGTGATATGCTTCGTAAAACTGCCGCATTCGGTATAATCCCTGGCGACTAAATCCCTTTAAATCCGGGTGTTTTTCTTGCAAGTAAGTGGCTAATTGCTTAACGGTAGCATCGCCCCATTCGCTGGTTTCTACTTTTCGACTGATATAGGCTCCGACATTCCAATACAGGTCGATCAGTTCCCGGTTCACATGGGCTATCGCTCGCTGCCGGGCCTGTTGAATCAGCGTAAGTATTTCAGCAAAGTGGGGAATTGGATTCATTGTTAAAATTTGGAGAGTTCAGCGGGGTGGAAAGACCAATTGGAGGTCCAAAAAGACTGCCAAAGTTATGAGTTTACGATCCGAAAATTCCTAATCAACGGGTTATTAATCGTTTCCGATTTCACGAGTTTTCGAACAACCTTTATATTCACTACAATCCTGTCTAGTAATTCACTATTTTGAGACCGGATTTCACCACGGCCCTCCTCATGAATTACCGTTCCCGGGTACTCTCGTTTTTATTTGCGCTTTCCACCATTACCTACATCGACCGAACCTGCATCTCACTGGTTGCGTCGGACATCAAGAGTGACTTAAAGATCGGAAACGATCAGTGGGGCTGGATTCTGAGTGCCTTCGCGCTTTCCTACGCCCTTTTTGAACTGCCAACCGGTGCCCTCGGCGACCGGCTGGGACCCCGGCGGGTGTTGACGCGGGTGGTGGGCTGGTGGTCGGTTTTCACGGCACTCACCGGCACCGCCACAAGCTGGCTCTACCTGGTCATTGTGCGGTTTTTGTTCGGTGCGGGCGAAGCCGGGGCCTATCCCAATGCCTCCATCGTGGTTTCCCGCTGGTTTCCGCGGCAGGAAACCGGTCGGGCGCAGGCCTATATCTGGGCCGCTGGTCGCGTGGGCGGAATGTTGGCGCCCTGGATCGTGGTGCCGGTGGCCACGCACTTCGGCTGGCGCGCTTCGTTCTACGCGATGGGCTTGCTGGGTCTGGTCTGGGCGGTTTGCTGGTACATCTGGTTTCGCGATTTTCCGAACGAAAAGAGGGAAATCACCGCCGACGAACTCACCCACATCGAAGAAAACCGGCGGTTTCGGGTTTCCAGCCACCACATTCCCTGGCGGGCGGTTTTGCGGAGTCAGAACATGTGGGCCATCATGCTGATGTTCCATTTTTACATGTATGGCGCGTATTTCTTCACCGGCTGGCTGCCCACCTACCTCAAGGAAGGGCGGCATTTCGATAAAGAACACATGCAGCTTTTTTCGACCCTGCCCTTTTTTCTGGGGGCCATCGGCTGCTTCACGGGCGGTTATTTGAGCGACTGGCTCTCCAAACGCTACGGGTTAAAAGTCGGTCGGCGGGTGGTGGGCATCGTGGGGTTAGGGCTTTCGGCGGTGATGATCCTGCTCTCGGCACTGACGAAAGACAACCAAACGGCCGCCATTTTCCTGTCGATGGGCATGGGTTTCAAGGACTTGACCCTTCCGGTTTCGTTTGCGGTTTGCAACGATGTAGGACGCAGTCAGTCGGGCATGGTGTCGGGCGCGATGAATACGGTCGGGCAGTTGGGGGCGGTTTTTCTGGGCGTGTTGTTCGGCTACATCGTCAACCTCACCGGCGATTTCAACCTTCCGCTGTTTCTGATTGCGTTCCTGTTGTTGTGCAGTTGCCTGCTCTGGCTCCGCATCGACCCGACGGAGGAAGTGGTTTTAACGTAACCCTGACAGCGGCCAAAGGCCCTGTCAGCGGTTGAGATCGGAGCGGTTTTAAAACCACACCCGCAGTTAAAAACCGCCCCGATCAAAAACTCACCGCTGAAAGTGATACAAAAAATGGACTTATTGGCGGCTCCCTTCCATTACTTTCCTTTCAGAATCCTGACGGTTTTCTGCTGCGTCGGCGTGCTGACCCGCAACACCAGCATGCCCGGAGCCTGATGGAAAACCGGGAGCCGGTGACGTTCAACCGCATCCGCCTGCGGCACCTGCTGCTCACTGATCCGATGGCCATTGATGTCCGTCAACTGCACGTGCAGCGGGTTTCCTTCAGCGCCCCGGATTTCGACCTCAACCTGACTGGAAACCGGGTTGCCCAACACCGTCACCTGGAGGTCGGAACTGGTTTCGGCCGACAACCGGGAACCGGGCGCACACTGGTATTCCTTTGGTGACCCTTTTAAGATAAACGTAGAACCCAGCACCCGCGCCAGTACTTTTGTACCGTTGGTGACGCTGCCCGGTGGCGTGAAATTATACGCATGAACGCCATTGCCTTTGCCCGCATCTTTCAGGTCGACCCGGTAAATATTGGCGATTATACTGCCCAAGGGCGTGATGGTTCCCGGACTCGGTTCGAGGTAAAACTCGACGGTGATCGGGGTGTTGGGTTTGTTGCGGTCCCAGACCCAGCCGCGAATCCCTCCGCAATCGAGTTTGTCCAGATATCCTTCAAAACTGCCCGTGACAACGGTTTCGGCCGGATTGACGGTCAGGTTGAAACTCACGCTGTTGGTCGCTCCCCGGTCATCGGTCGCCGAGTAGGTCAGCGCAAAGCTGCCTGCGATCTCGGTTTTTCCGCTGATCTGCCGGGTACCGCTGGTGAAGGTCAGGCCACTGGGCAGGCCCGCCAGCGCGTAGCTCAGGGTACTGTTTTCCGGATCGGTGAAAACGGGTAAGGTCGTGGTAAAAGCCACCCCTTGCTGGATGGTCAACGGCGTCATGGAGGGAGCGACGGGCGGTTTGTTCGGTGGGGGTGGCGGGGTGCCGTTCTGACAGCGGATGGTTTTGGGTCCGTCTTTGAGGGTAAAACCGCTCTCAAACACCGTGGCCGAGAGGGTATGAACTTCGCCATCTTTCAGCTCATCCGGGATGTTCCACCGAAAGGCATGAATCCCATTGCCCTTGCCGCCATCTTTCAAATCCTGCCGAAACTCGTTGGCCAGAATGGTCCCCTTGCTTTCGGAATCCACCAGAATCTCGACCGTGACGACAGTATTGGGTTTGTTGCGATCCCAGGCCCAACCCCGGAAACTGGTGCAATCCCCTCCGTAAATGAACCCATCGAAGGAACCGGTGACGGTCGGCGCATTGACCACTACGGTAGCACTGGCGGGGTCGCTGATACAACCATTGACGGTACAAGTGGCCTGGTAGACGAAAATGCCGGGGTTTGTGGTCAGCACGGCAATGGCTCCGGTTCCCGACGAACCGCCCGGACCGTTCCAGGTGAGGGTTCCGGCACAATTGCTGGCGGTCAGGTTAACCGTTGGCGCTCCCTGGGTGACGGTCGTGCTGGTCAGGTTGGGGGGTGCAGGAGCGGCATTGCCGGTTACGGTGACACTGCTGGTGGCGGTGCAGCCCGAGCTGAGGTTGGTGACCGTCACCGTAAAGGCTTTGGGGCCACTGGTGAGCAGGGTGGCACTCACGGGGTTGGTCGAAGTGCTGCTCAGGGTGGCTCCGGCCGGGGCGGCCCAGCTATAACTCAGATTACTGCCGCCCGCTACCGTTGCCGACAGACTAACCGATTGCCCGACACAAACGCTGGCGGAAGAAGTCAGGGTTGACACGGTGATGCGAGCTGCTGGTTCGTCCTGAAACTCGTAAGCCCCGATATCGACCCGATTTCCGTAGATGCGGGGGTTGCCAGCGAAATCTGTCTGGGGCAGGGCGGTGACACTGTAAGGCCCGGAAACCGCCGTGGCACTTGCGGGATCACCGGCATTGACGGCCGCGGAACAGTTGGTGAGTTGGAGGTTATCCGAACTGACAAAGGGCGAAGTGGTGGCGGTCAGGTTGTTGGAGCCGGTGTAATCCGTTGCCTCAGGTTCGAACAGGCAATAACTGGCCGTTATTTTAGGACCAAAGATAGCACGTAGCGAACTTCCGCCATTGTTCCAGAAGAGGCAATTGACAAGACTTAAATTACTGGAACTTCTACTCAGAATACCTCCTCCCAAATTGGTGGCGGTATTTAACGAAAAGCTACAATTGGTTAGCAGTGTATTACCCTCCCCGGAAGTATACATTCCCCCTCCCTCATTGGCAGTATTTGACGTAAAACGACAATTGACCAGGACAGAACTGATATTAAGATTATACACTCCCCCCCCATTAGCAACGGCAGAATTCGACGTGAAGCTACAATGGGTCAAACTGGGACTGCTACCGTTAATATTATACATTCCCCCTCCCCGATCGGCAGAATTTGACGTAAAGCTACAGTTGGTCAGGTTGGCATTCGATGAACGATTAAACATTCCCCCTCCCTCATTGGCAGAATTTGACGTAAAGCTACAGTTGGTCAGAATGGGACTAGAAGAACTATTAAACATCCCCCCCCCACTGCTATTAGCGGAATTTGACGTAAAGCTACAGTTGGTCAGAATGGGACTGGAACCGGCATTTAACATTCCCCCACCGAAACCCCTGGAAGGGAGCGTATTATCATCGTTGGCATTCCCGCCGGTTATGACAAATCCGTCCAGGATAGCCGTACTGGTGATGTCAGTGTTGGATATGACGTGGTAACTGTTGTCGGCCGGGTCGCCCTCATTACCAATGTCGCCACTCAGGGTGGTGCTGGACGGGGTGGTCAGGTTGAGGGCAGGCCGCTCGCTGCGGTTTGCTTCCGTTCCCACAAAACCGCCGTAAATGGCCACGTTGTTCTTCATGCTGAAGTAAATAGTGCGGTCGGTTCCGGTGGTGGGTTTGTAGGTTCCCGCGGCCACCCACACCTCACCGCCCGCCGTGAGTGAGTTGATGGCCCCCTGCAAATCAGCCGTGGCGGTGGCCCAACTGGTGGCCGTCGCCGGATTGGAATTGGTGCCGGTTGTCGACACAAACCGGGTGGTCGAGGGAGCGGCATTGCCGGTTACGGTGACACTGCTGGTGGCGGTGCAGCCCGAGCCGAGATTGGTGACCGTCACCGTAAAGGCTTTGGGGCCACTGGTGAGCAGGGTGGCACTCACGGGGTTGGTCGACGTGCTGCTCAGGGTGGCTCCAGCCGGGGCGGCCCAGCCATAACTCAGGTTACTGCCGCCCGTGACCGTTGCCGACAGACTGACCGCTTGTCCGACAGTGACGCTGCCGGAAGAAGCCAGGGTTGAGACGGTGATGCGAGCCGCCGGTTCGTCCTGAAACTCGTAAGCGCCTATATCGACCCGGCTTCCGAAGATGCGGGGATTGCCCGCCAGATCCGTCTGGGGCAACGCCGTAACACTGTAAGGCCCGGAAACCGCCGTGGCACTGGCCGGATCACCGGCATTGACGGCCACGGAACAGTTGGTGAGTTGGAGGTTATCCGAACTGACAAAGGGCGAGGTAGTGGTGGTCAGGTTGTTGTTGGAGTCGGTATAGCCCGTTACCGAAGGCTCAAACAGGCAATAACTAGCTGTTGTCGTCGCACCATCAATATTAAATAGCGTATTACTTCCGCCATTGTTCCAGAAAATGCAATTGATGAGACTGGAATTGCTGGAATTAGTATTATACATTCCCCCTCCCTGATTGGTGGCTGTATTTGATGCAAAAGTACAGTTGGTCAGGCTGGGACTGGAATTAGAATTATACAATCCTCCTCCCTGACTGGCGGTATTTGACGCAAAAGTACAGTTGGTCAGGCTGGGATTGGATTGACTATTAACCATCCCTCCTCCAAGAGTAGCTGTATTTGAAATAAAACGACAATTGGTCAGGCTGGGACTGGAAGTAGAATTACTCATCCCCCCCCCATTGTCTACAGCGGTATTTGACGTAAAGCTACAGTTGGTCAGGCTGGGATTGCTGGAAGTAGCATTACTCATCCCCCCTCCACCATAATTGGCGATATTTGACGTAAAGCTACAGTTGATCAGGCTGGGATCAGATAAATAATTAGCTATCCCCCCGCCAAAAGTTCCTGCGGTATTTGACGTAAAACTACAGTTGGTCAGGGTGGGACTGGCGACGGAATTATTAGCCATCCCCCCCCCATTGATAATAGCGGTGTTTGACGTAAAACTACAGCTGGTCAGGCCGGGACTGGAATTAGTATTATACATCCCCCCGCCATTGTTATCAGCGGTATTTGACGTAAAACGACAGTTGATCAGGCTGGGATTGGAATTAAACGCATTATACATCCCCCCCCCACTGAGCTTAGAGGAATTTGACGTAAAGCTACAGTTGGTCAGAATGGGACTGGAATTGATATTTAACATTCCCCCACCATTATTCCTGTTATCGCTTGTATCATCATAGTTGGCCCTTCCCCCCGTAATCACAAATCCGTCCAGAATGGCCGTACTGGTGAGGTCAGTGTTGGATATGACATGGTAGCTGTTGTCGCCCGGGTCGCCCTCCGTCCCAATGTCACCACTCAGGGTGGTGCTGGACGGGGTGGTCATGTTGAGGGCGGGCCGCTCGCTGCGATTGGCTTCGGTTCCCACAAAACCGCCGTAAATGGCCACGTTGTTCTTCATGCTGAAGTAAATAGTGCGGTCGGTTCCGGTGGTGGGTTTGTAGGTTCCCCCGGCTACCCACACCTCTCCGCCCGAAAATTGGATCGAATTTATCGCGCCCTGCAAATCAGACGTGGCGGTGGCCCAACTGGTGGCCGTGTACGGATCGGAGTTGGTGCCGGTTGTCGACACAAACCGGGTGGTCGTCTGGGCGGAGGCAACCAGGGATAAA
The DNA here is from genome assembly GCF_965227735.1 of Larkinella sp. NCBI lineage: Bacteria > Pseudomonadati > Bacteroidota > Cytophagia > Cytophagales > Spirosomataceae > Larkinella > Larkinella sp. Next base: position 4,790,543 of record NZ_OZ245776.1, read on the forward strand.
CCCAGTAGACATCCCAGCCAAAAAAACCGGGTACGCAATGCCCCGACCCATGCGGTCGGGAATAGGAAGGTAAAACGTTTCTTCATTTTACATGGATCGATTAAGGACAAAAAAAGAAAACCGCCGGGGCATCGGTACGCGGATGGTCGGGCGGTTTTTGCGGGGTGTTAATCCGGCAACTTGTAGCCAAGCGTACTGCCCACAAACGCCAGAAACCGCATGAGTCCGTGGGGTGGGTTGGTCGATTTGATTTCTTTTTCGTGGGCCACAAAGAGCATCGAAATCCGGATCAACGAGCCGAAGTTCTTGGGGGGCAGCGTCATTTTTCCGCTGGCAATCAGCGTGTGCATCCGCCGGAAAAACCGCTCGAAACCCAGCGCGGGCTTGTGGATATTGATGATCCGAACCTCCTGGGCGTGTGAATTTTTGAGCGTATGCGGTACGCCCGCCGGAACGGTTGCGGTTTCGCCCGGTTTGACCAGCCGCCACTGTCCATCGATCCAGACATCCAGCGTGCCTTCCAGCACCTGGTAGCTTTCCTCGGCATGGGGGTGAATGTGCTGCGGAGGTCCCTCCAGACCGGGTGCCAGCACATTGATGGCTTCAAAAAAAGCACCGTTGGTGTCTTTGGTGTCTTTGGTAATTTGCCACCACATTCCGGCGGCTGCAAAATCGAGAATCCGATTCGAATCGGTCTTGTCTACTTGTTTCATTGTCGCAGTTTTTTTAAGAGTAAGGCGTATCAGAGGCTCATTCCGGGGCCGAAATGAAGTTCTGGAGCGACCCGGTTTTTAGGCCCTGGTTAGCGACACAAGGATACGGAAGCGAGGTGTTTGGGGAGGTGGACTATTGTTCGAAAAGGTGGACTATTGTTTAAATCGGGTCAGAATGGCGGTATTGGCCGGGCGAAACGCCGAATTCTTCGGCGAATACGCGGCTGAAATACCTGGCGTCGTCAAAACCGACGGCGTAGCCAACTTCGGCAATGTTGAGGTCGGAGGAGGTCAGGAGTTCTTTGGCTTTAATCACCTTATCCCCATCAGTAGCACGTATAGCGAAAACTTTTTCAACCAACTAAAAGGATTTTAGGACGAGACAAAAACGGGGCTTAATCATCAATCCATAGCTTTTTGAACCTCTCATTTCTCTATGCAAACCTGGAGCTCATTTCAGATCAGGGTTCAGGTCATACCGACCCGATTCTCCAAGTTTGACTGGCCAGGATTTGAGAAAAGATCACCGTACCAAACTGGGGATTAAAAATGAATTTTGATGGTTCACCAGCGGCTAAGGAGCCGATTAGACCTCCCACCGAAAAGATGCGTTTCCTAAATTAAGGGTGGATTTGTTGTGATGAACGGCGGGCAAAAACCGCTGGTTACGCCGGCAACCTGACCACCATTTCGGTGCCATCCCCGATCTGCGTTTCCACTTCCAGGCTTCCACCATGTCCTTTGGTGATAATGTCATAACTCATCGATAGACCAAGACCGGTTCCCTGCCCCGTCGGTTTCGTCGTAAAGAAGGGTTGAAAGATTTTGGCTTTCACCGATTCCGGAATGCCGGTACCATTATCTTTTACCCGGATTTCGACCTTCCCATGGCTGCGATGGGTACTCACCTTCACTTTAGGTCGATACCCTTCCGGTGCCGTTTTCTGCCGCTCCGCAACGGCGTAAAAGGCATTATTGTACAGGTTTAGCAACACCCGGCCCATGTCCTGGGGTACCAGTTCGACGGGCGATAGATTTGCATCAAAATTGGTCACCAGTTCGGCATTGAAGTCTTTGTCTTTGGCCCGCAGCCCGTGATAGGCCAGTTTCAGGTATTCATTCGTCAACGCGTTCAGGTCGGTGACTTGCCGTTCCCCGGTGCTACTGCGGGAATGCTCCAGCATGCCTTTGACAATCGAATCTGCCCGTTTCCCATGGTGGTTGATTTTTTGCAGGTTCATGGTTAAATCGTTGGCGATCGCCAGCACCTCCTCCAGTCGACCCGCAGAAGCTTCTTCTTTTAGTTCCTGCACCAACTCCCCGCTTATCTCCGAGAAGTTATTGACAAAGTTCAGGGGGTTCTGAATTTCGTGAGCGATTCCGGCCGTGAGTTCCCCCAGGGAAGCCATCTTTTCCTTTTGGATTAGTTGCGCCTGCGTCGTCTGGAGTTCCCCCAACGCCTGCTCCGCTTTGCTCCGCTGCTGATCGAGTTCGGTTTTTTGACGCGTCAGCACCTGATTGCTCCGTCGTTGACGTTGGTTGGTTCGCCAAAGTAACCCGGCCACCAGCACCACCCCGGCGACCAGCCCGACCAGCCCATACATACGGATGCGGTTTTGATAGGATGCCTCCAGAGCGGCCTGTTCCTGTTGACGCTGCTGTTCCTCAAAGCCAAGCGTGAGGAGTTGTTTTATTTTTTCCTGACTGAAGAGGCTGTCCTTAGCCGCTACGGCTACTTTGTAATAGCGCAGTGCCTGCGTATTGTTGCGCCCTTCGTAGAGCTTCGTCAGCAGTTCGCTGGCGGATAGAATGCCATCGAGGTAATTCGTTTGCTGTCCGGTTGCGAGTGCCCGGCTGGCGTTGACGATGCTGGAATCAATGGCGCCGGTTGCCTGGTATAAGGAGGCAATGCTCAAATAAATATCCGCCAAAGTAACCGTCGAATTATTTTGCCCGGCGGCCACCAGAGCCCGGCGGTAATACGAAAGGGCCGTAGTGGTGTCGTGACGCTTTAGTTGTAAATCGCCCAATAGGTAGAGGTTATGGTGCAGAACGATTCGGCCTTTTTCCTGTTCAGTCAACGGTGTGGCCTTTTTCAAGTAATAGTCGGCCGAATCTAACTGATTGAGCAGCAGGTAAGTTTCTCCCAGATTGCAATACAGGATAGCATAAGTCCGGACGTCGCTTTGTGTATCTTTCCGGTGCACCTGGTCAAAGACTTGTTGCGCTTCCTGAGACAGACTGAGCACGCGCTTGTAGTCCTTCTGCGCCTGATAGGGAGAAGCCATGTTGTTGAGTACGGCGGAAATGGCAGGCAGATCGTGAATGGATCGGCTAATCTGAAGCGATTGCTGAAAAAAGCGAATGGCTTTCGGATAATCTCCAAGGTTGGAAAGACTGCTGCCCATCAAATTAAGTCCCCGGGCCTGACCGGGTTTATCGTCCAATTGCTGCGCAAGCCGATACGCCTGTTGCGCGAGTCGATAGGTGGTGTCGGGTTTGATGTCGAGATAAAGATGCCCCAGCTGGTTCAGCCGACGCACCCGATTGGTATCCGCGCGTTGCTGGATCAATTGTCGTTTCAAACTGTCGATCTCGGGTGATTGGGCGCAGGCCATCCAATTATTTCCCCAGAACAGGGAAACCAAAGCGAGTAGGGCGGGGCGTAGCGAACGTTTCATACGTAGTTTAATGGACAGGGATCTCGCCCGGTTAGGGAGCAGGTTGGTTACCAGCTTGATCAGAGTTCAACGAACCTAAGCTTTTCGTTCATAATCACCGTGTACCATTAGATGGGTGCTCTTGCAAGTGTGCCAACAGATTTGTTGAGATCGGTTTGCATCGGTCGCCTGGCGGTTTCGGTAATGGAATGACCTATGTCTTAGTTCCTTGAATAACTGCTGAAAAAAAGTAACAGGTATTTTGCTGCTGCGATTAAACCGTCGATCTAGGAAATCATGAGCAAACGACAAGGTACAGGCAAATACGTTGAGCCGGTCTGAGTTTTCAGATTTTCACGTTGTTCTTCATGTTAAACCAAATAGTGCGGTCGCTTCCGGTGGTGGGTTTGTAGGTTCCCGTGGTCGTCTGGGCGGAGGCTGCCACCGAAAAAACAACCAGACATCCCAGCCAAAAAAACCGGGTACGCAATGCCCCGACCACTGCGGTCGGGAATAGGAAGGTAAAACGTTTCTTCATTTTACATGGATCGATTAAGGGAAAAAAAAGAAAACCGCCGGGGCATCGGTACGTTGCGTGGTGAGCGGTTTTTGCAGGGTGTCAGTCCGGCAACTTGTAGCCAAGCGTACTGCCCACAAACGCCAGAAACCGCATGAGTCCGTGGGGTGGGTTGGTCGATTTGATTTCTTTTTCGTGGGCCACAAAGAGCATCGAAATCCGGATCAACGAGCCGAAGTTCTTGGGGGGCAGCGTCATTTTTCCGCTGGCAATCAGCGTGTGCATCCGCCGGAAAAACCGCTCGAAACCCAGCGCGGGCTTGTGGATATTGATGATCCGAACCTCCTGGGCGTGTGAATTTTTGAGCGTATGCGGTACGCCCGCCGGAACGGTTGCGGTTTCGCCCGGTTTGACCAGCCGCCACTGTCCATCGATCCAGACGTCCAGCGTGCCTTCCAGCACCTGGTAGCTTTCCTCGGCATGGGGATGAATGTGCTGCGGAGGTCCCTCCAGACCGGGTGCCAGCACATTGATGGCTTCAAAAAAAGCACCGTTGGTGTCTTTGGTGTCTTTGGTAATTTGCCACCACATTCCGGCGGCTGCAAAATCGAGAATCCGATTCGAATCGGTCTTGTTTACTTGTTTCATCGTCGCTGTTTTTTTACTTGTAAAGCGCGCCAGGAATCCGTAATCGCCCGAAAACGGAAGTTCTGGAGCGACCCGCAGGGCTGTTCAGTGCTACCGCCTTTCACCCCCAACCCCCTAAAGGGGGCTTTAACATCTGGATTTAAAAGCCCCCTTTAGGGGGTTGGGGGTGAAAGGCGGTAGCACTGAACAGTCCTGGGGCGACCCGGTTTTTAGGCCCTGGTTAGCGACACAAGGATACGGAAGCGAGGTGTTTGGGGAGGTGGACTATTGTTCGAAAAGGTGGACTATTGTTTAAATCGGGTCGGAATGGCGGTATTGGCCGGGCGAAACGCCGAATTCTTCGGAGAATACGCGGCTGAAATACTTGGCGTCGTCAAAACCGACGGCGTAGCCGACTTCGGCAATGTTGAGCTCGGAGGAGGTCAGGAGTTCTTTGGCTTTGTTCAATCGAAGCGCCCGAATATACCGGGTTGTGGACAGGCCGGTGAGGGCCACCAGTTTGAGGTGCAGGGTGGAGCGGCTCATGCGCATACGCTGGCAGATTTCTTCAATAGACAGGTCGGTTCGGTCCAGTTGTTCCTCCACCGCCGAACGTAATTTTTGCAGAAATACATCTTCGAGAGAAGCGGTTTCTTCCGTTGCCGACGGCCCGGTTTTCAGCGCGAGCTGGCTGTAGTGGCGCTGCAGGACGCGCCGGGACTGGAGCAGATTCTGGAGCACGATCAGCAGTTCGTCCCGCTGAAACGGTTTGGTGAGGTAGGCATCGGCCCCACGCCGGAGGCCACTGAGCCGGTCGCTGACGGCAGCCCGGGCGGTGAGCAAAACAATCGGAATGTGGCTGGTGCGGGCGTCGTTTTTTAGTTCATCACAAACCTGAAAACCGTCTTTCTGCGGCCCGGCCTGGACGGGCATCATGACATCGCTCAGAATCAGGTCCGGGATCTTCTCGAGGGCCTGATCGATGCCCGCCTGACCGTTTTCGGCCCGGAGGATGTAGTAGGATTCGCCCAGACAGGATCGGATGTAAGCCGCCACATCCTCGTTGTCTTCCACCAGCAGCAGCACCGGTTTTTCCCCGGCCGGTTCGGACGTTATTTCCAATGGATCGTGGTTGATGATCGCCGGTTGGGCCGACGGCAATGCCGCCAGCGGAGCCTGGTGAGTCCGGCGGAACTGAACGATAAATTCGGTTCCCTGGCCGGGCCTGCTGCGAACCGCCAGGCCGCCATTCATCAGCACGACCAACTCCTGCACCAGCGACAGGCCGATACCGGTTCCGCCCGTTTCAGAAACCGGCATTGGGTTTTCCACCTGAAAAAACCGGTTGAAAATCCGGGGCAACTGAGCGGCTTCTATTCCGGGCCCCGAATCGCGGACGCTGAGGAAAATCCAGGAATCATCCGGGTGAAGCGTCGGCGAAACCGCTTCATAATAAGTCAGCCTGTTCGAATATTCCCGGTTTTTCTGCGTCGTCAGCCGGAACTCAATGCGACCACCCGCCGGGGTGAATTTTAGCGCATTCGATAACAGATTGGAAAGAATATCCTGCAGTTTATCCGGATCAAAATCCGTTTCCAGCGTCTCAACATCCGACTGAACGTGCAATTGACTATTCTTCTGAGCGGCCAGGGAATGAAACGGCTCGGCGACGTAGTGACAGAACCGGACCAGGTCGGCCCGGATGGGTTGCAGCCGCATTTCACCGGCTTCCAGTTTCGACAGGTTCAGAATCTGATTGATCAGGCGCAGCAAATTGGTGCCGTTTCGTTCAATCAGATCCATTTCCCGCCGACCGGTTTCTTCCGATTGCTTTCGTTTCAGTTCCGAGGTCATGCCCAGAATAACCGTCAGCGGAGTCCGGAATTCGTGCGAAATATTGGCAAAAAAACGGGATTTGGTTTCGTTCAGCCGTTGCAGCATCCCGGCCTGTTGCTCAATCACGCCCTTGTCCTGTTCGATCTGGGCGGTCGCCAGCCGGATTTCGTTCTGGAGCCGTTTCTGTTCCTGCTCGTGATTCCAGATGCGCCACCGCAGCCAGCCCCAGATCCCGGCAATCAGCAGCAAAACCGTCAGGATCATGAACCAGATTTGCAGGTAAAAAGGCCGGAGAACTTCGATCGGAATCGTCAGTGTATTGGCCGACCACTGTCCGTTGGATGCCTGCCCTTTGATCAACAACTGATACGTGCCATAGGGTAGGTTTCCGAGCCGCAGCGACGGCTCCGCCTGGTGCGTCCAGGCATTGTCCAGACCCTTAAACTGATAGGCATAGACGTTTTTTTCGGCATCGGCATAATTCAGCAGCGCAAAATCGAGTACGGCAGTCTGGTCGCCGGGTCGGATGGTGATTTGGTGAGTTTGGTTCAAATCAGCGGTTTTGTCAACGATCTGGTTGCTGTTTTGGTCGAACTGACGAAACCCAACCATTCGCAGCGGTAACGGAACGGGCGGTTTTTCGGCTTCAAAATCACGGGGATCGAAAGCGGTAATACCGTTGAGGCCGCCGAAATAAATCAGTCCGGTTTTATCCTGGAAATGCGAAATCCGGTTGAATTCGTTGTGCGTAATGCCATCCTGCACAAAATACGTCCGGGTGGTCAGCCGCACCGGATCGAACCGCATAATTCCGTAGTCGCTGCTCATCCACAGATTGCCCCGCCGGTCGGGGTAAATTGCATAAATATTGTCGTTTGATAAGCCTTCCGAACGTCGGAACTGCTGAAAGCGGTTATTTCGGCGATCCCAGCGGATCAGGCCGGCATTGGCCGTCGCGAGCCAGTAAATGCCTTTCGCATCCTGGTAGAAATGCTGAAAACTGTCGGCGGGCAGGTAAAAGCGACCTTTGCCACCACTCCAGTAGCGGGCCGTGATGCCTTTGGCGGGGTCAACGACATACAAACCCGTGTTGGAACCCAGCCAGATGGTACCCTGTCGGTCGGCAGCGATGTGGAGCACGTGAGCCTGAACCAGTTCCGGAAACCGGTTGTATTGGGTGAAGGCGGTGAGCTGCCCGGTTGTTTTCTGAACGTACCAGAGGCCCTTGCGCCCACCCGCAATCAGTTGGTCGTTCCGATAGGGAGCCAATGTCCAGACCGATGCGTTGGTCGGTAAGTCAGGCGTTTTGCCGGTGTTAGACCCCTGCTTCCAAATTTCGTTAAACGGTAATGCTGATAGGTTGTAGGTACCGGTTCGGAGGTCATAGAAAAGCAACTGTCCTTTGATTCCGGCAATGAGTTTCCCCGATCCGTTATCGACTAAGCCCGCCATCGCGGCAAAAGTGGGTTCCGAGTACAAACTTTTAGGCGACTCGCCCGACAGCTTCACGGAATGGAGGCCAAATTTTTCCAGATTCGCGTAAACCTGATCCCCCATTGTGGTGATACCGCGGATGGCGGCTACTTTGTCGCCTGAATTACTTTCGTCGTAGAATAACCGACGAAAGTAATTTCGGGTCACCTTCACCTGGTAAACGCCAAAACTGGTGCCCAACCACAGCCAGCCATTCCGGTCGCAAAAGAAACTCCGGTTGGTAACGGCTTCGCGCGACAGCTGGCCGGTAACATCCAGGACAGTGCCGGTGGCTGGATCTAACAAGCGGGCTCCATCCCAGATCAGACCGGTCCGGTCAAACGGGTAATAAACCGGAAAAAGGAACTTCGATTGGGGCTGCTGCAAGGAAGCGGGTAACTGACGCCGGTTTCCCCGTTCGTCGACACTATAATGAATGCCGTGCGGATTGGTAGCTGATGCGGGAACATAATAAAAAAAGTCAATACGGGCATTGGGCTGTCCGTAACTGGGGATCACGGCACCCTCCGGGTGGTGGATCTGATGCAGCACCCGGCCATCCGGGGTCAGTTCAACCAATTGGTTGGCATTGGCTACCGCCCAAATTGTCTGACGGTCCGTCACCCTAAAAATAGCCAGACTTTCAAACTGCGGCAGGCGAACAGAACGCAATCCTGAATCCGGGTGATAGGAACCCAGCATGGCGGGCTTGCAGTTGGAAAAGAAAACCGTGCCATTGGCGCTGCTCAACACCCGCTGGGGTACCACTAAACAACCAGGAGCTAGTTGCCTGTTGAATTTTTTTTCGAACGAAACCGCCTTTCCGGTCAACGGATTGAATAGGGTAATCCGGGTTTGTTCATGAGGGCCCATCAGCCACAGCAAACCGTCGGCGTCCTGCGCAATCGACTGAATATCATCAAAATCAAGGCCGTTGCGGTCTTTGGTAAACGTGGTGAAGGTTTTGCCATCGAAGCGGTTGAGACCGAACTTGGTGCCGAACCACATCATCCCCTGCTTGTCCTGAAAAATGGCATTTACCTCCCGGTGCGACAGGCCATTTTCCGGGCCGTAATGTTTCACCGAGGCCGCGAATTGCTGGGCATTTGCCAGTATGGAGCAACAGAAAAACAGGCCCGTTAGAAGGCTTACGGTTTTCACAGTGGGTGCAGTCAAAGACGGAGAAAAAGAAGCCGATTTCCGAATTAGCAATCGATCGGTACTCTGCTGAGATCGCCAAATATACTTTTTAATTGAATGAAGAGCGTTTTGGAGGAATAATAAATGTAAACCGTTTCAATAATACCGCCCGATCAGCCGGTTTTCCACAATCTTCCGTTTCATTTCCAGCGGATCAATCGGCCCCTGTTTGCTGTAGACGATTTTGCCGCCGGGTTCTACCAGAATCGTGTAGGGGAGGGCACCCTGCCAGTTGGGGTCGATGGCTTCGATCAGCGCGTATTTGTCGTCCGAACTGAAGAGGTAATTCTGGTTGGAGGCTTCCTTCTTTTTCAGGAATTCGAGGGCTTTGGCTTTCTTGTCGGGCTTGTCGGCCGAAACCGTTACCAACTCGAAATCCCGCTCGCGGTACATCCGGTCGATGGTGATGAACTCGGGAAATTCCTGCACACACGGCCCGCACCAAGTCGCCCAGACGTTGATCAGCCGCAGTTTGTCGGAATCGTTTTTGATCAGTTTTTTCAGCCCGGCCACGTCCACATCGGCCAGGGAAACCGGTCGCTTGGCCCACTCGGCCTGCTGTTTCTGGATGTAATCGCTCTTTTCAATCCATTTGACCGAGCAGCCGAAGGTTTTGGTGGTGGCCATCGGCACTTTCTGACCCGCCAAAACCGCATCCAGTGCCGCCCGCGTATCTTCGGCGTTGGCCGAGCCCGGTTTTTCTTTGGCATCGAACCGCCCGGCATATTGCAGTTTACGGTCCTGGTCGAAAATGAAAACGTGGGGTGTCGCCACCGGGCCGTATTTCTCCGAGGTAGTTTGCGTGTCGCCGTCGTAGAGATACGGAAAATTATAGCCTTTTTCCCTGGCCCGGATTTTCATTTCGGCAAAACTGTCGCTCAGATCGGTGTAGCCCAGTTCGGCCAGGCTCACGGTGGCCGGGCTATTGGGCGAGATAACGACGAAATTTACCTTTTTGGGTTTATAATCCTTCACCAACTGAATCGGCCGGTCTTCGTAGGCCTGCGCGGTGGGGCAGTGGTTGCAACTAAATACGATGACCAGCGCGGGTGAGCCCGCAAAGCTTTTCAGGCTATACTGTTTTCCGTCGACGCCGGGCAGCGAGAAATCCGGGGCCGAAGCGCCGATTTCCAGGGTTTTGTGATCCGCTTTCGGCCCAAAAGCCAGCGCGCCGATTAGCACGATCAGTCCGGCCAGTCGGTACAGTTTTTTGATGAAGGGATTGGTAATCATAGGAATAGTTCGTGTTGTGTAGGAATACTCTACTTTAACCTGAAAATAATGAAATAAAATCGTACGGGAAAAATTCATACCCGAATCTGACGGTTTGGGGGCTAAAAATGCGGATTCAACCGACTATCTTTTGAAACAGCTTTTCGGTAAACTACTTTTAGCGAACGGTTTAACGCCTTCGCATCCGGCCCATACGAAACGAGAACCACCCGATTCTGTGAACAAAGTGACCATGACCCAACCCATCAACCGGGTCGAGCCCATCAACGACAAATGGCTGCAGATCATCGGCACACCGGTGGCGGTTTTGCCGTTCGTGTTCTTTTACATGAATGAGTACGGCTACGATTGGCGTCTGTTTGCCCAGGCTTTTCTCTGGGGGCTGGTTTCAACCGCCTGCGCCTGGCAATTGCTGCGGTGGTGGGTGATGAAGGTGCGGGTGCGCTATGCCGACCGGACGCAGTTCCGGCAGCGCATTCTGACGACGTTTCTGGGGTATTCGCTGCTGATCATTCCTGTGCAACCCATCGAGACCTGGGTCGTGAGCCACCTGGATTTGACGGGGATGGTTACACCGGCCGAATTTCCGCGTGTTTACCTCATTCACATCGGCATGGCACTTTTGTTTGCCCTGCTGGTGGGGGCGATTTACGAGAGTATGTACTACCTCCAGAAAAACCGGGAAGCGATCACGGAAGCCGAAGCACTCAAAAAAGCGACCTTGCAGAGCCAGTATGACACGCTGAAAAACCAGGTCAACCCGCATTTTCTGTTCAATTCGCTCAATTCACTGTCGTCACTGATTACTGAAGACAAAAAACAGGCCGGGGCGTTTCTGGACGAACTGGCGAGCGTCTACCGGTATTTGTTGCAGGAAGGCGACCGCGAACTGACTTCGCTCCGCAGCGAGGTGGCGTTTATCCGGTCGTATCTGTTTCTGATTGAGACGCGGTTTGGCCCGGCCATTTCGTACGACATTCGGGTGGAAGACCGGTTTCTGGACGATATGCTGCCCCCGCTGACGCTCCAGACGCTGGTCGAAAACGCCATTCGGTATAACGTCATTTTGCCCGAAAAACCGTTGCGGCTGACGATTGAGACGCTGGAAGACGGTCAGTTGCTGGTCACCAATCCGATTCAGCGCAAACCGCTCCGCGTAACGGCCATTCCCATCGGACTGGGGACGCTCACCGACCGTTTCCACCGATTGGGCCTGCCCGCGCTGGAAATCAAAGACGACGGCGAGGAGTTTCGGGTGAGGGTTCCGCTGTTGCGGAGGTAGTAAATTCGGTTTACGGTTTTCAGTTTACGGTAGCTGACGCATACTTCCTGGCGGGTTTTGCAGCGCTTTAGTCCCGGCGAGGAACCGCACCGTAAACTGAAAACCGTAAACCGAATACAATTTTTAATAACCAAGTAAACAACAACCATGAACACCTTAAAAATCAGTTTCTTCGCGGCTCTGTTGAGCAGCACCGTTGGGATGGCCCAATATCTTCCGCTGGGCGCCATCACGTCGTGGACCGACGGCTATGTCGTAACGACCGAAAACGATACGATTCGTGGGAAAGTCCGGGTGGGCGCGATGGTGAATGACGCCCCGGCCAGCGTGGTGGTTCGCACCGCCGACGACAAAAAAGTAACCTTCAAAGGCGAGAAACTCCGCCTGGTGGCCCAGAACATTCCAAAATTTGCCTATGCCACCGGGGCCATTCCCCGCGAACGGGAGCAGGTGGTTTTTGAGCGGGTGCCCAATCCGCGCAAAGACGGAAAAACCGCCCTCCTTGAACGATTGAGCCATCCCGGCAAAATTACGCTGTATTTCGACGCCAGCGGCTGGAAGAAAAATGCGGAATACACCTTCGGCAATTTCACGATCGGCACCAATCCGAGAGACCTCAGCTTTGTGGTGGTAAAAGACCAGACCAACGCCCGAATCGTAAAAAAAGGAACCATCGACGACGAACACGAGGCTTTGTTTGGCGATTGTCCGGCCTTTGTGCGCCAGTTTCCGGCGGCCACGCGCCGGGACTGGAACCGGTTTGGCGAGATCGTGGAAGCGTATAACCGGACGTGCGTGATCGGAACGGCGTTGAACTGACGGTTTCTGAAAAAAATGCGATGGGTTGTAGCGTTCGTTCCGCGCGCTACGTCATGGGTTTAGTAACCACTAAACAGTTTTATATCCATGAAAATCCATTCCATTTTAGCCAGCTTCCCGATGGTTCGAAAAATGTCCGCTCTGTTGAGCCTGGCCGTTTTGTTAACGCTTGGTGCCTGTAACCAGGATTCGGCCAACGAACCCGCCCCGTCGGACAAAGACCTGACGAGTTTGCAAAAAAGCCCCGAAGAATTCGACCGGGCCATGAACGCCCGTACCAAAGCCGAAGGAACGCTGTTTACCATCGAGAATGTCACCCGTGACGGCAACATCCTGACGGTGAAAGTGAAAGGCGGTTGTTCCCCCGAATCCTTCAAGGCCGTCTGGAACGGGGTCGAGATCATGATTTATCCGCCGACGATCCACCTGGCGCTGATTCATGAAACCGGCGAAGTTTCCGGCTGCCCGACCGACCTCGTCCACACGCTCAAAATTGACGTCACCAAAGTAATTGGCGAAGGCGATCATTCTAATACAACCTTTGTCGTCTACAACGGGTCGAAGGTGCAGGACACCACGCTGAACCCGGACGGCACCGTTTCCAATTCCAACCGGTAAAATACCACTCATACCCGGAACGGTGGGCCGTTGGGCTCACCGTTCTTTGTTATCGCCCGCAGCCGGTGATATGGCACCAGATTGTACGCCCTTTGAACGACAACTCATCGAAGGATGCCGGAAAGGCAGCCCGCAGCACCAGGAAATGTTCTACAAGCATTTTTACGGGTTTACAATGGCCATTGCGTTGCGGTATCACCCGGCCCGGCAGGAAGCGGGCAGCGTGGTCAACGATAGTTTTATGAAAGTCTTCGACCGGATCGACCGGTATTCGTTTGACGAAACGTTCAAAGGCTGGCTGCGCCGGATCGTAGTCAACACTGCCCTCGATCACTACCGGAAACTGGCCAGACACGCGCACCCCGTTGCCCCGGAACAGGCCGACAGCCAGGCCGTCATCCTCGAAGATTCGGTCATTAGCCAGCTCACGGCGGACGACATTCTGAATCTGCTCCAACACCTTCCCGACCACTACCGCATGGTGTTTAACTTATACGAAATCGAAGGGTATTCGCACGACGAAATCGCCCGGCAACTCAATCTGTCGGTCAGCTCGTCGCGGGTTTACCTGGTTCGGGCGAAAGAAAAACTCGCCCGGTTGGTGAAAAATTATTTCCCGAATCACAATGAAAGATTCTATCCATAAACGGCTGACCGATCAGATCCGCAAGACGATGGGGCGGTATGAACCGGCCTACGAGCCCGGTTCGTGGGAAGAATTTCAGCGGCTCCGGCGCAAACGGCAGCAGCGGCAACCGCTGGTCTGGTTCCGGTATGCGATGGCGGCCTGTTTGTTGCTCGGGGTTCTGGGCGTGCCGGTTTGGCTGTATGTCGGTCGTCCGGATTCGGAACCGTTGGCCGTCAATCAACCCAAAACCGGTTTTTCGGGAAAGAAAACCGCTCCGTCGTTGGTGGAGAAGCGCCGGGTAGAAGGAGCGGAGTTAACCCGGAAAAAGGATACCATTGAGGTTGATGAAAAACCGTTGCTTTCGCTTTCTACCCGTAGAGTCGTGCGTGGTCCCGGTTTTGCGTCTAAAGTTGTTCTTGACCCGGGTTTTGCCCCTAAATCCCCTAAAGGGGACTTTCTGAATCCGGATGTTGCCGCGTCCAAGTCCCCTTTAGGGGATTTAGGGGCAAAACCCGGGTCAAGAACAACTTTAGGGACAAATGACCAGCCAACAAAAACCGGCTCGTTTGAATTCATCACGCTACGATCCATACAGATCGCCCAACGCCCGCTTCGACCTTTGGGACTTCCTTTGAATCTATGGACTGACCAACCGGCGGTGGTAAAAATTGATCCCGCCAGGGCAGGACAGAAACCCATTTGGGGCGTCAGTCTGGCACCGCAGTCGGTGTATGCCGCCGGAAGTTCGGCGTCGCCAGCGGTGGGTGGGGGGCTTTTTTCCGAAATCCCGATCAGCCGCAGGTTCAGCCTGTCGACCGGGTTGGCGATGGCGCAGCAAAAACTCGGAACCGCCGAGCCGGAAGTGTTCGTTGTTTCGACGGTTCCCCGCTTGGTTTCGACCCGCATTCGGCTCACGGCGGTCGATCTGCCGGTGAATATCCGGTTTCGGTCCAAAAAATCGGCTGATTTGGGCTTCTACGCTGAAGCGGGGCTGTCGTCCGTGGCTTTTCTGAACGAACATTATGCGTATACCTACCAGCAGCAAAAAGAGGTGACGGTGGTGGTGATGGGAACCAATGGGCAGGAACAAATGACGACACAATTCGTAACGGCGCAGGAAACGATAAACCAGGCGGCCCCGGCTTTCCGGAAAATTTACTGGGGGCGAATCCTCAATCTGTCCATTGGCGTGGAACGTCGGCTCGGTGCCCGGTTCCGCTTATCCGCCGAGCCGTATCTGAAATACCCGATCGGGCCGTTTACGCGGGAAAATCTCCTGCTCGGTTCAGGGGGCGTCAGTCTGCGGCTGGGCTTCCAGTCGGTTCGGTGATTCTAATCGAGTGCGATCCTGGTTCTGGCGACATTATTGGCCGGAATCGGGATCGCTGTTTTTTTGTCAAATATTTGACTATCAGATAATTGTAATCTTATTTAAAAACATTCTTACTAATATTCTTATAACCAGTCTAAATAGTATTTACATTTACGGTAGAATTACCTTTTTATCGAATCCATCATGTTCAACGTAAATCTATTATCCCGATACATTCCTATTGTATTGGTAAGCGCCAGTCTGGTCGCCTGTAACAAAGACGACGATGACAATGGCATCACACCACCCGATAACCTGCGGTCCGCTATCGACTATTCCAAATTGACGGACACCACGGCCTACGCCAACTTCTTTGCGGACAACAGCGGTGCCAAAACCGTCGATCTGACACCGGGCAGTACCCAGCTTTTGATGTTCCGCGCCATCAATACCTACAACGGTACGGCAGTAGGAACCGGTGCTACGCTGGATTCGACCGTACTGAAAAACATGTTTTCCAACACCGGTAACCCCTTTACCGATGCGGCTTTGAATACGTCGGGCGTCAATCTGCGGTCGATCTTTGCTTCGTCACTGCCAGCGGCTGATGCCGAAAAAGAACGTAAAACCCTGGAAGCGGCTTTCGGACCGATTGCCACCGCCAGCAAATCCGTAACGGCCACCGCATCGGAAGGCAAAGCGGGTAAGCTCGTAACGGGAACCAGTTCCTATCTGGTGGATGCAAAAGGCATCGAATGGGCTCAGATCATCCAGAAATCAATGATTGGCGGTTTGCAGGTCGATTACATCAGCAACGTGCTGTTGAGCGACAAGAACCTGGCACTGGACAATTCCAAAGTGGTAACCGGTAAAAAATACACCGAACTGGAGCACAACTGGGATCAGATTTTCGGCTTGCTGACGGCCAACCCGGTCTACGGCAGCAAGGCTACGGCTACGTCGTCCGGCGAAAGTTTCATCGGTTCGTACCTCTGGGAGTACAACAAAGAAGACTTCCCCAAAATCCATACGGCCTTGCTGAAAGGGCGGGCGGCCATTGTCAACAACGACCCGACGACCCTGAAAGCGCAGGTCGCTATTCTGCGCCCGGCCCTGGAAAAAGCCCTGGCTGGTGCGGCTTTGGGCTATCTGGGAAAATGGAAAACAAACGCAACGAATGATGCAGCCCGCGCCCACGCCATCGGCGAAGGGCTGGGATTTATTTACTCACTGCGTTACGCCAAAATAAACGGAGCCGATGCAGCTTTCTCGGATACCATCCTGGCGGGCCTGATCGGTGCTCCGAACGGTTTCTGGGGGCTGACCAACACCAAAATCGATGCAGCCGCTGCGGCCATCCGGACGAAGTTCAAGATCACGAATTAATTTAGCGTTTACGGTTTACGGTTTTCAGTTTACGGTAGCTGACGCACGCTTCATACGCGTCAGCTACCGTAAACTGAAAACCGTAAACCGTAAACCATTTTTAAGTATGGCACATTTCAGTTGGAAAACCGTCGGTTTTTTGTTTGCTTTTCTGGGGTTGGTCTGGGCTTGTTCAACCAGCAAGGATACGCCCGATCCGGACCCCGATCCAAATCCTACGAATCCCGTGGGCACCGACCGCAAGGCGATGCTGACGCACCTGGCGGACAACATCATTCTGCCCAGCTATGCCAATTTCAAGACCAAATTCGACCTGATGCGGACGAAGTCGGAAGCCTTTGCGGCCAAACCCGACCCAACCACGCTGACAGAATTCCGGCAGGCCTGGGTCGATGCCTATACCGAGTGGCAAAAAGTCGAACTGTTCGATGTCGGCCCGGCGGAATCGCAGACACTCCGGTATTTTTTTAACATCTACCCGGCCAACGTGACCGGTATTGAGGAGAATATCGTCTCGGGTTCGGCGGTGATGGACTTGCCAGCCGCGTATCCCAAACAGGGTTTTCCGGCTTTGGATTACCTCATCAATGGCCTTGCCGCTACCGACGATGCCATCCTGCTGCGGTATAAGACGGCTGCGGATGCCGCCAAACGAATTGCTTACCTGAAACGAATCACGACCCAGATGAACGCGGTTTTTACCGCCGTTCTGACCGAGTGGACGACCGGTGGCTACCGGGACAAGTTTGTGAACTGCACCGGCATCGACGCGGGTTGCTCGACCTCGAAACTGGTCAACGGCTATGTGCTTCATTATGAGCGGTATCTTCGTTCGGGAAAATTCGGGATTCCGACGGGCGTGATGGCCAACGGCGTGGCGGCTCCCGAAAAAGTGGAAGCGTTCTACAAAAAAGACCTGTCGCTGGTTCTGGCCAAAACCGCCCACCAGGCCGCCATTGATTTTTTCAACGGGAAAGACGTGAAAACGGGGCAGGAGGGACCCGGTTTTAAAAGTTACCTCAACGCCCTCGGCGCCAAAGACAGCCAGACCGGCAAGTCGCTGGTGGAGGTGATCAACGCACAGTTTGAATCGACTAACGCGAAACTGAATGCGCTGAAACCAAACCTGCACGACGAAATCAAGACCAACAACGCTGCGGTGGTGGCGGTTTACACCGAAATGCAGAAAGCGGTGCGGATGCTGAAAGTGGATATGACGTCGGCCATGAGCATCACGATTACCTACGTGGACACGGACGGCGACTGATGGGCCGGTATGTTCGGACATACACTTCAGCGGCTCCTTTGGCCGTTTTTCGAATCGCCTTTGGTGTGATGATCCTGGGCAGTGTCGTTCGTTTCTGGTCGAAAGGCTGGATCGAAGAACTTTACATCAAACCGGCTTTTTTCTTTCCGTATTACGGTTTTGAGTTTGTCAAACCGCTCGGCGAATACACCTACCTGCTGTTTGCCGTATGCGGTCTCAGTGCGCTGCTGGTGGCCGTCGGCTGGTTCTACCGAATGGCTTCCGTCCTGCTTTTCCTGAGCTTTACGTACATCGAACTGATGGACAAAAGCACCTACCTGAACCACTATTATTTCGTGAGTCTGGTGGCGTTTCTGCTCATTTTCCTGCCCGCCAATGCCTATTTTTCGGTGGATGCCTACCGAAACCCCCGCCGGTTTTATGACCTGGTTCCCCGCTGGACGATCGACAGTTTGCGGCTGCTGATGGGCATTGTCTATCTCTACGCCGGACTGGCCAAACTAAATTCCGACTGGCTGGTGGAAGCATTGCCGCTCCGGATCTGGTTGCCCGGTCGCAACGATTTACCGATCATCGGTTTTTTGTTCAACTACCGCGAAACGGCGTATGCGTTCAGTTGGCTGGGCGCGCTCTACGACCTGAGCATTCCGTTTTTGCTGCTCAACCGCGTTACGCGTCCGTTTGCGTATGTTGCCGTGGTGGTTTTTCACGTGCTGACCGTCATTCTTTTTCCGATCGGCATGTTTCCGTACATCATGATTGTGGCGGCTCTGATCTTTTTCTCCGCCGGTTTTCACCAGAAAATCATTGCGGTTTTATGTCGATTGCTGCGCTTGCCTGATTTATTTCTGAAACACGGTAAAACCCTGGCGTATTCACAGCAACAGTCCAGACTGCTATTATCTTTTTTACTCATTTTTTTTATCCTACAAATCCTGGTTCCGTTTCGGTATACGCTCTATCCCAATGAGTTATTCTGGTCGGAAGAAGGTTACCGGTTTTCGTGGCGGGTGATGCTGATGGAGAAAATGGGGCATGTGCAATTTAAAGTCGTGGATGAAACAGGGCGGCAGGCCGTCGTCAACAACCACGAATACCTGACGCCTTTGCAGGAAAAAATGATGGCGACGCAGCCGGATATGCTGGTTCAGTTTGCGCAGTATTTGCGGGACCAGTACGCCAGGCAGGGTTTTCAAAACCCGAAAGTTTTTGCCGACACCTACGTCAGTCTGAATGGTCGGCTGGGCCAACCGTACATCGACCCGACGGTCAACCTGGCGCAGGAAACCGACTCGTTCCGGCCCAAAAAGTGGATTTTACCCTTTGGAGATGAAATTAAAGGTTTATAGATCGATTGCCCCTAAAGTCGTGCGCGACCCCAGCTTTGCCCCTAAATCCCCTAAAGGGGACTTTCTGAATCCGGATGTTGCCGCGTCCAAGTCCCCTTTAGGGGATTTAGGGGCAAAATCGGGGTCGCGCACGACTTTAGGGTTATTTTTCCTATTCTTTCTAATTGCAATTCCCAGTTTTGCCCAGCACACCTTGCGGGGGCTGGTTCGGGAGACAACGACCCGCGTGTCGGTCGATGGGGCCAGCGTGTATCTGAAAGGCTCCCGGAACATTTTTAGCACTGACAGTCTGGGGGAGTTCACCATTCCCAACTTGAAAACCGGCACCTACCAGCTTCAGTTTTTCTCGCTGAATCACAAACCGTTTAAAACTGAACTGACGGTTCGTGCGGACACGACGCTTGACGTTTCGCTGGAAAGTTCCGAAAAAATGCTCCGGGAAGTGACCGTTACGGCCCAGCAGGGCAGTTTCGGCATGACCCGGCTGCGTGAAGTGGAAGGCACGGCCATTTTTGCCGCCAAAAAATCGGAAGTGATTTTGCCCGAAAATCTGGTCGCCAATCTGGCCACCAACAACGCCCGGCAGGTGTATGCGCGCGTCGCTGGTCTCAATATCTGGGAAAACGACGGGGGCGGTTTGCAACTGAGCATCGGCGGCCGGGGCCTTGACCCCAACCGGACGTCGAACTTCAACGTCCGGCAAAACGGCTACGACATCAGCGCCGACGCCCTGGGCTATCCCGAAAGCTATTACACCCCCCCAACGGAGGCTCTGAAACGCATCAAAATCGTGCGCGGGGCGGCATCGTTGCAATACGGAACGCAGTTTGGCGGCTTGCTCAATTTCGAGATGCGCCAGCCCGTCACCGACCGAACCATTGAAGTGACGTCGCGGCAAACCGTGGGGTCGTTCGGTTTTTTCAATTCGTTCAACAGCGTGAGCGGCACGGCTAAAAAGCTGAGTTATTACGCCTTTTTCCAGTATAAACGGGCGGACGGCTGGCGGCCCAATTCGCATTTCGACAGCAAAACCCTCTATGCCGATCTGCATTACCAGTTGACCGAAGAAGCCAAAATCGGCCTGGAAGTGACGCACATGGACTACCTGGCCCAACAGCCGGGCGGGTTGAGCGACGATATGTTCAAGGCTAATCCCCGGCAATCGAACCGGGAACGAAACTGGTTTAAGGTGGACTGGAACCTGTTCAATGTGCATTACGACTGGAAAGTAAACCGCCGGTCGGACATCAACCTGATTGCGTTTGGCGTGGTAGCTTCCCGGTATTCGCTGGGTTTTCGACCCAACCGCGTGGCAACCGTCGACAACGAGAGCTTTGAACGGGATCTGATCGCGGGGGATTTCCGCAACTGGGGTTTTGAAGGACGGTTTCTGAACCGGTATAAACTGGGCCGGAAAGACGGCGTTTTTCTGGTCGGAACCCGGTTTTACCACGGTTTCAACCACAGCCGCCAGGGCGTTGGCCCAACGGGCAAAAACGCAGATTTTACATTCATCGAACCCGATCAACTCACGTCGTCCGACTACCGTTTCCCAAACCGCAACGTCTCGCTTTTTGCCGAAAATGTACTTTTCCTCAATTCAAAAGTATCCATAACGCCCGGTCTGCGCTACGAACACATCCGCACCACAGCGGACGGTTTCTACGGCAACGTCGTCCGCGACCTGGCTGGTAACATCATCGACATTACTAAAACGCAGGAGAAACGGATCAATCCGCGTGGTTTTCTGATTGCCGGTATTGGCCTGAGTTACAAGCCGTCGGCTCAGCTTGAAGCATACGGGAATATCTCCCAGAATTACCGTTCGATTACGTTCAGTGACATGCGAATCGCGAACCCGTCGGCGGTGATCGACCCCAATTTGCAGGACGAACGCGGTTTTTCGGCGGACGTGGGTGTGCGGGGTGAGGAGAACGAAGTGCTGAATTACGACCTGAGTCTGTTTGCGCTCAACTACGGAAACCGCATTGGCGAAGTGCAGTTTTACGACGAAAACGACCGTGTGCTGCGTAAACGCACCAACATCGGCCGGGCGTTGATTGTGGGGCTGGAGTCGTACGGCGAAGTGGAACTGCTGCGGCTGTTAAAAACCAAACCGGATCGCTGGAGCTGGTCGGTTTTCGGCAATCTGGCCCTGATTCGTTCGCGGTATGTGAACAGCCAGATTCCGGGGGTGGAGGGCAATGAGGTCGAATTTGTTCCCGCCGTCAACCTCAAATCGGGCATGCGGTGGGGTTATCGCAACCTCAAAGCGTCGTTCCAGTTTACGTACCTGACCGACCAGTTTTCCGACGCGACGAACGCCGTCGATGGCGGCTTTTCGGGGGTGGTCGGACGCATACCGGCCTATCACATCATAGATTTTTCGCTGTCGTGGAATTACCGGTGGCTCAAACTGGAAGGCAGCGTCAACAACCTGACGAATGAATATTATTACACCCGACGGGCAACGGGTTACCCCGGCCCCGGCATTCTGCCCTCCGACGGGCGGGCGTTCTTCCTGACTGTTGGCGTAAAATGGTAAACCCTGACAGCGGTCGAAGACCCTGTCAGCGGTTAAGTAAATTTTTTTGACACGCGAGTGAAAAAGAGAAGGCCGCTGTCAGGGTCTTCGACCGCTGACAGGGCTACAGCGGTTTGCTCAACAGTTGCGGCCGCTCGTTCACCACTTTCAAAATCAACTCCCCGAACAGCGTATTCGACCAGGCAAACCATTTGCGGGTGAATTTCGCCGGATCGTCTTTGTCGAAGGATTCGTGCATGAAACCGGTGTTGGCGTGGGTCTTTTTCAACTGGCGGAGTTGAGCCAGAATTTCCTGATCGTTGGTAGAGGTAAGTGCCCGCATCGTGAGGCTCATGGGCCAGATATTGTTCACCAGCGTGTGCGGACTGCCGATGCCTTCGGCGGCTTTTCCCCGGAAATAATACGGATTGTCAGCACTGAGCGAAAACCGGCGGGTGTTTTTATAGATGGGATCGCTGGCCGAAACCGCTCCCAGATAGGGCAATGAGATCAGATTCGGCACATTGGCGTCGTCCTGCAACAAATGATTGCCAAATCCATCGACTTCCAGGGCGTACAGTTTGCCGTATTTCGGATGCGTATACACCGCGTACTGCTTCAGTGCTTTTTCCACTTCGTCGGCCAGCGCCCGGCATTCGTTCGCAAAAGCTGCATCGGGTTTGATTTTATCAATCATCGTGGCCACCTGCCGGAGCGATACGACCGCAAACCAGTTGGACGGCACCAGAAACGGGAAAACCGTGGCGTCGTCGGAAGGGCGGAAAATGCTGTGGATTAGCCCAACGGGGCGCGTCGGATTGCCGTAGCCGTTGCCCGGAACGGTGTCCGTCGACCACGACGTTTCGCGACCAAATTTATAGGGACCCGGCCCGGTTTTGCGCTGCTGTTCGCGGCAGGTTTTCACAACCAGCCGCATGGCGTCGGCCCAGTCGGCATCGAAGGGGCTGGTATCGTTGGTGGTTTGCCAGTAGTGATACGCCAGCCGGATCGCGTAGCAAAGCGAATCGAGTTCCCACTTCCGCTCGTGCAAACCCGGTTTCATGGCCGTAATGTCCTTCTTCCATTCGCCTTCTTTTTTCGGGTCGGAATAAAACGCGTTGGCGTAGGGATCGAGTTTGATACACTGCGTTTGCCGCCGGATGACGCCCGCAACCAGCTTCCGCAGCGGTTCATCTTCTTTCGTTAACGGCAAATAGGGCCATACCTGGGCGGTGCTGTCGCGCAGCCACATGGCGTCGATGTCGCCCGTGATGACGAACGTATCGGGTTTGCCGCCAGCCTCACTGAACTGAACGGTGGTATCGAGCGTGTTGGGAAAGCAATTTTCAAAAAGCCAGGCCAGTTCGGGATCTTTGACGGTTTTCTTCACGCGTTCAATGGCCCGTTCGACGGCGGCACTGGTGAAGTTTCGTTGGTCGGCGGCCACCCGAACCACCGGGAAAGCGGGTTCGCTGGTTGCAAAAACCTGCTGAACGCCCAGCAGGATACCGGCGCTGGCTCCGGCGGATTGTTGGATAAAATGACGACGATTCATACTCAGTTGGCTTGTGATGGGAACGCGGATTAAACGGGTTGAAACGGATTGAAACGGATTTAATCTGTTTTGATCCGTTTAATCTGTCAAATCCGCGTTCCCATCACCAAAAGTAGGAAATAAATTGCTTCTCAGGTTCCTTTTTCCAGCCACCCTCAAACTGTCCAGATGCGTACAGACATTGTCCAAAAACGGACAGAACGATTTGTTTCCGGTTTTAAAAACATACGTCTATTTGCGGGAAATGCGCCTTTTTCGATTTGGCAAAAGATTTGATATACGGAAATAGAAGAAATCGATCAGACTCTTAACCCAACTGGTTTTTGGCTCATGCGACGCAGTGATTTAGGCGAATTTGAAGAGGTGGTTTTACTGGCGGTGGCCGTGCTGGTACCGAAAGCGTATTCGGTGATGATCGCGGAGGAACTCGAACGGGAAACCGGCCAGACCGTCAGCACCGGGGCGGTTCATGCGGCTCTGCAACGGCTGGAGCAGAAAGGCTACGTGACCTCGGTGCTGGGCGAAGCAACGGCGGAGCGCGGGGGACGCCGGAAGCGGTTGTTCACCGTCTCAGCGCTGGGCGGCCGGGTGCTAACGGAAGTGCGTTCGGTCCGAAACCGGCTCTGGGATCGGATTGTGCCGCCAACGCTGCTGGAGTGGAGCTAGGATAATGAGCAATGAATATCGAACATCGAATAATGAATATTGAATAACGAAAAGTTAGCACCGGATCACTTCGCTATTCGGTGTTCGCTATTCATTATTCGCTATTAAAAACTTTAAAATGAAAACCCCAAAACCGCCCCGCCCGACCGCGCCTTCCTGGCCGGATCGGCTCCTCAGCTGGCTCATCGCTCCGCATCTGCGTGAGGAGGTGCTGGGCGACCTGCACGAGCGGTTTCACCGGCGCGCGGAGCGGCTGGGCGAGACGCAGGCCCGACGGCGGTATTGGCGGGAGGTGCTGGCGTATCTGCGACTTTCGATGATCAAACGACAACCTTCTGACTATTCAACTCCTTTTTTCCTGAACCCTGGTATGCTGCGCAACTATTTAAAAATCGCCCTTCGGAATTTGGTCAAGAGTACGGTTTTTTCCGCTATTAACGTGATCGGCCTGGCGCTGGGCATGATCTGCTGCCTGTTTATTTTTCTTTGGGTGCAGGATGAAGAGAGCGTCGATAATTTTCATGCGAACGGCAAAAACCTGTATACGGCCTATCAGACCTTTTCAAGCCCTGGGAAGGTGGATGGAAAATACGGAACGCCCATGCGGGTGGTGAACCAGCGCGCGGTTTTTTTACTGGAAGATGTGAAATCCGCGGTTCCTGAAGTGCAAAACACCGTCTTTTATGCCACGGGCTATGAACTGCCGTGGGGGCATCCCGAAACGTTTCAGACGGGTGAAAAGAAATTCAAGCTGGAGGGCTCCCGCGCGAGCCAGGATTTTTTTAAAATCTTTAGCTATCCGCTGCTGGCGGGTCATGCCGAAACGGCCCTGAAGGACATTGGCGGGATTGCCATTTCCCGGAAAATGGCCGAGCTGTTCTTTGGCAGTCCCCAAAATGCGCTGGGTAAAAGTCTGCGGTATGAGAACAAACTGGATTTCAGGGTAACGGCGGTTTTTGAAAATCTGCCGGTGCAAAGCTCGCTGAAATTCGATTTTCTGCTTACCTGGGAAGCCCAAAAAAGGAAGCTGGAATGGGCTTCCAACGACTTTCGGACGTATGTGCAACTGGCCGAAACGGCGGACCCCAAAACCGTCGAGACGAAAATGAACCGGTTTTTGCAACCCCGGCTGGCCAGGAATACCGGCGTTAAAACCCAAATTGGGCTTCAGCCGTTTGGTGAACACTACCTGCACGGCAATTTTGTGAATGGAAAACCCGATGGCGGACGCATCGAATACGTGCGGATTTTTAGTGGTGTCGCCCTGTTTATCTTACTCATTGCCTGTATCAATTTCATGAATCTGGCCACGGCCCGCTCCGTCAAACGGGCCAAAGAAGTGGGCGTTCGGAAAGTGTTAGGCTCAACACGCGGCCACCTGATCGGACAATTTTTTGGCGAAGCATTGCTGCTCGCGTTTCTGGCCATGCTGGTTACTTTGTTGCTGGTAACGCTTTTCATGCCCATCTTTAATGCGTTCACGGGCAAACAGATTGCCTCGCCCCTCACCCAAGGTTCTTTCTGGGTTTCGCTGACTGGCCTGACGGTTTTCACCGGTTTGATCGCGGGGAGTTATCCGGCGCTCTTTCTGTCTTCGCTACAACCGGTTCGCATTCTGAAAGGGGTTCTGCGGTTTACGCAAAGCGCCATCTGGTTTCGGCAGGGACTGACGGTTTTTCAGTTCGGACTGGCCATTATTCTCCTGGTGGCCACCATCGTTGTTTCCCGGCAGACCCGCTACGTACAGAAGACGCACCTGGGGTATGATCGCGAAAACCTGCTGTACGTCCGGATTGAAGGTGAACTGATGACGCAGCGCAACTATTTATTATTCAAAGAACAGGTCTCCAGAATGCCGGGGATTGCGCTGGTCGACCGCAGCAGCGAAGCTCCGCACGTCATGGGATTTGTGGTGGATGCCAACGATGGCGCGGCCAACACCAGCCAGGATGCGATCAATTGGGAAGGCAAGGAAAAGAATGTTTCCGTGGGCTTCAAACCCACGTCCGTGGGCTTCGATTTTGTGAAGCTTATGAATCTGAAAGTGGCCCAAGGTCGCGATTTCTCCCGAGCCAACGCGACTGATTCGACCGATGCCTTCCTGGTGAACGAAGAAGCGGTGAAGCAGATGGGTCTGAAAGATCCGATTGGAAAGTGGATCTCCGCCTGGCAAAAAAAAGGGCATATCATTGGTATTCTCAAAGACTATCACACGCACTCGCTGCACGAGCCCATCAAACCGCTGGTGATGGATGTGAAGGAATACGAGTATTTCGGGGTGATCCTGGTGCGTACCGAAGCCGGCAAGACCAAAGAAGCACTGGCCAGTTTGGGAAAAATGTATAAAGAACTGAATCCGAACTACCCCTTTGCGTACCAATTCATCGATCAGGAATACGAAAAACTGTACCGCAGCGAAGAGGTGATGGCGAAGCTTTCCAATGTATTCGCGGTTTTGGCGATTGTGATTTCCTGTCTCGGTTTGCTGGGTCTGGTCATGTTTTCTACCGAACAGCGAACCAAAGAAATCGGGATTCGGAAAGTGTTGGGTGCTTCGGTAAGCCAGATCATTCTGCTCTTCTCCCGGGATTTTCTTCGACTGGTCTGGATTGCCATTTTGATTGCCTCGCCCGTTGCCTGGTATGCCATGAATCAATGGCTACAAAGTTTTGCCTACAAGCTTGATCTCGCGTGGTGGATTTTTGCCGCATCGGGTTTGGGCGCGCTGGCCATTACGCTGCTAACCGTCAGTTTTCAAAGCATCAAAGCCGCCTTGGTGAATCCGGTGAAAAGTTTGCGAAGTGAGTGAAAACAAAAAAGCTAATATCGAATAATGAACGCTGAATAACGAATAACGAAGTGGGGCCAGCAGCCTTCAGCGTTCGTCACGGTCTTTACTTCAGTATTCAGTATTCAATATTCGTTATTCAGTATTCGATATTAAAAACATCAAAATGAAACCCACCCCAAAACCGCCCTCTTGGCCCGACAGGCTTCTGACCTGGCTCATTGCTCCGCACCTGCGCGAGGAGGTGCTGGGCGACCTGCACGAGCGGTTTCACCGGCGCGCGGAGCGGCTGGGCGAGACGCAGGCCCGACGGCGGTATTGGCGGGAGGTGCTGGCGTATGTGCGACCGGCTTTTATCAAACGAAAACGATCTCAATATCCTCAACCAACCCATACGGATATGCTTCAAAACTATTTCAAAGTCGCATTCAGAAATTTGGTGAAAAACCGGGTGTATTCTTTCATCAACATTTTCGGACTGGCGTCGGGTATGGCCGTGGCGATGCTCATTGGGCTCTGGGTGTATGATGAGCTGTCGTATGACAAACACCACAAAAACTATGACCGCATTGCCATGCTCTGGCAGTTTGTTTCGTTTGGACCCGAAAAAGCTCCGTACGATGTCCTGCCGATTCCGCTGGCGGGCGAACTACGCAGTAAATACCCCGATTTTGAGTCGGTCAGCCTATCGGTTTTCCGGAAGGTTATTCTGGCATCGGGCGATCAGAAGTTTGCCAAAACCGGCAGTTATGTCGAGCCGGATTTTACCGGAATTTTCTCGCTGAACCTGCTGGCTGGCAGCCGGTTCGGTGCTGACGATGTCAATGCGATTCTGCTTTCCCAATCTGTCGCCGAAACTATTTTTGGATCCGCCAATCCGATTAATAAACTGGTTAAGCTGGATAATAAGCAGTCGGCCAAAGTAGTCGGCGTTTACGACGATTTTCCGAGTAACAGTGCGTTCAAAGACGTCCTTTTTCTGGCACCCTGGAAGTTGTTTGTCGCCCTCGACGAGGGAGCCAAACGGGACCTGAACGAGTGGGATTCCAATTCGTATCAGATTTATGCCCAGCTCAAACCGGGAGCGGATTTCGATGCGGTTTCGGCCAAAATCAAGGACATTCGCGTGAAAAGGGATAATCCGCCGGGCTATAAACCCGAATTTTTCCTGCATCCGATGAGCAAATGGCATTTGTACCGGGATTTTAAAAATGGCGTCAATACGGGGGGCATCATTGTGTATGTCTGGTTGTTCGGCGCAATCGGCATCATTGTGTTGTTGCTGGCCTGCATCAATTTCATGAACCTTTCCACGGCCCGAAGCGAAAAACGCGCCAAAGAAGTCGGCATTCGGAAGGCGATTGGGTCGGTTCGGAGCCAATTGATTTATCAGTTTTTCAGCGAATCCCTCCTGATGGCGCTGCTGGCGTTTGGGCTGGCGTTTGTGTTCGTTCAACTGGCCTTACCGTTTTTCAATCAGGTATCTGAGAAAAAGATGACCATTTTGTGGGCAAATCCCTGGTTCTGGCTCGCCGGACTCGGCTTTAGCGTGTTCACCGGGTTGATTGCCGGCAGTTATCCTGCCCTCTATTTATCGTCTTTTCAGCCCGTTAAAGTGTTGAAGGGCGCGTTCCGGGCCGACCGGTTTGCCACGATTCCCCGCAAAGTGCTGGTGGCGTTTCAGTTTACGGTTTCCGTCACGCTGATGATTGGCACGATCATCGTGTTTCGCCAGATCGAACACGCCAAAAACCGTTCGGTGGGCTACAACCGCAACGGGCTGATTGAGGTCAGCATGAACACACCCGACTTATACGGCCATTACAGAACGCTGCGCGACGATTTGCAAAAGACGGGAGCCGTCGAGGAAATGTCCGAGTCGTTTGGGTCCGTCACGGTTCAATACGGCGGAACAACGGATTTTTCCTGGAAAGGGAAAGCCGCAGGGACTACACCACTGGTCATGTCGAATTTTGTCACGCACGACTACGGAAAAACCGTCGGCTGGAAAGTGAAGGCGGGCCGGGATTTTTCGCGGGATTTTTCGACCGATTCATCGGCTATGATTCTGAACGAAGCGGCTGTTAAACTGATGAATTTAAAGCAACCTCTTGGTGAAATCGTCCGGCGCAGTGGCCGCGAATTCAAGGTGATCGGCGTCATTCGGGATATGGTCAAGGAAGATCCGTTCAAACCGGTCAATCCATCGTTTTTCGTATTGAACTACAAAGATGTGAATGTGATCAACATCAAACTGGCTCCACAACTCCCGACCAGCGAAGCGCTTGCCAAAGTGGAAGAAGTGTTCCGCACCTACAACCCGGCGGCTCCGTTCGACTACAAATTTGTGGATGAAGCGTACGCCCTGAAGTTTGGTTACGAAGAACGGATTGGCAAACTGGCGGGCGTCTTTGCGGTTTTGGCGGTTTTGATCAGTTGCCTGGGCCTGTTCGGGCTGGCTTCGTTCATGGCTGAGCAGCGCACGAAAGAAATTGGCATCCGGAAAGTGCTGGGCGCATCGGTCCTGACCATCTGGGGGCTGCTCTCGAAAGAGTTTGTGGTGTTGCTGGTTATTGCTTTCTGTTTGGGCGCTCCGGTGGCGTATTACGTGCTGTCGGACTGGCTCCAGAATTATGAATACCGCACCGAATTATCCTGGTGGATTTTTGCGGCCTCGGGCGTCGGTGCGTTGGTTGTCACGCTGTTGACCGTCAGTTTTCAAAGCATCAAAGCCGCCTTGGTGAATCCGGTGAAGTCACTTCGTTCGGAATAAAAAAGAAGGGAATGATGAGAAATAAGCGAATATCGAATAACGAACACTGAATATCGAAGTGGTACTGCCAGTCCTCAGCGTTCGTCACGGTCTTCATTTCGTTATTCGTTATTCGAAATTCAATATTCGAGATTAAAACATCAAAATGAAACCCACCTCAAAACCGAACCGTCGGACCGGAATGCCTGGCCACGCGCCCCGCTGGCTTGATCGGCTTCTGACCTGGCTCATTGCTCCGCACCTGCGCGAGGAGGTGCTGGGCGACCTGCACGAGCGGTTTCACCGGCGCGCGGAGCGGCTGGGCGAGATGCAGGCCCGACGGCGGTATTGGCGGGAGGTGCTGGCGTATGTGCGGCTGTCAAACCTGAAACGAAAACCATCGGCGTATTCTTCACCATTCTTTCTGAGTCCTGTCATGCTACGAAATTATTTCAAAATTGCGCAACGAAACCTGCTGAAACACAAGGGCTATTCGCTCATCAACATTGGCGGGTTGGCCACGGGTATGGCGGTGGCGATGCTCATTGGCTTGTGGATTTACGATGAGTTGTCTTTCAACCAATACCACCAAAAGTATGACCGCATTGCCAAGGTGATGCAAAGTGCGGTTGTGAACGGGGAGTTTGGGGCCGGAGAATACATGCCCGTTCCGTTGGGAAATGAACTTCGTACCGCATATGCCGACGATTTTACAGCCGTGGTGCTGT
The DNA here is from genome assembly GCF_965227735.1 of Larkinella sp. Lineage (NCBI taxonomy): Bacteria > Pseudomonadati > Bacteroidota > Cytophagia > Cytophagales > Spirosomataceae > Larkinella > Larkinella sp. The sequence goes on from NZ_OZ245776.1 coordinate 4,820,476, forward strand.
CGTCCTGGACCCGGGAGCATATTCTGGCCTACGGCGACACGAAATTGACGAAAACGGGGAATTTCATGAGCCCGGAGGCACCGGATCTGCTGACCCTCAAGATGCTCAAAGGAACGCGGGAAGGGCTGAAAGATCCATCCTCCATTCTGTTGTCTCAATCCGCTTCCGAAGTGCTTTTTGGCGATGCCGACCCGTTGGGCCAAATCGTGAAGATCGATAACAAACTGAACGTCAAAGTAACCGGTATTTACGAGGATTTACCGCACAATACCGAATTTCGGGACATGCTGTTTATGGCACCCTGGGATTTGTACGTTTCATCGGAGTCGTGGGTGAAACAGGCGCAGGACAACGCCGACTGGGGCAACAACTCCTGGCAAATTCTGGCTCAGCTTGCGCCGAAAGCTGATTTTGAGACTGTTTCGGCAAAAATTAAAAACATCCGGCTACAGCATGTTCCCGAAACGGCGTATATGAAGCCGGCAGTTTTTCTGCACCCGATGAGCCGCTGGCATTTGTATACCGGCTGGGATAAATCGGGGAGCGTAGAGGGCCGGATTCAGTACGTCTGGTTGTTCGGTATCATCGGGGTATTTGTCCTCTTGCTGGCCTGCATCAACTTTACGAATCTGTCGACGGCCCGGTCGGAAAAGCGGGCGAAAGAGGTGGGAATCCGCAAAGCCATTGGCTCCCTCCGAAGCCAACTGATCAGCCAGTTCTTCAGCGAATCCCTGCTGGTGGTGGCCATTGCGTTTGTGATCTCGTTGCTGCTGGTGCAACTCATGCTGCCGTTCTTCAACGAAGTGGCCGATAAAACCATTGCGATCCTGTGGACCAATCCCATTTTCTGGCTTTCCGGAATTGGTTTCAGCTTTTTGACCGGCATCCTGGCGGGCAGTTATCCGGCATTTTACCTGTCGTCTTTCCTGCCCATTAAAGTGCTGAAGGGTACCGGTTCGTCGTCACGATTTCGGGGCAGCCGGTTTGCTTCCATTCCCCGGAAGGTGCTGGTCGTCGTTCAGTTCACGGTTTCCGTCACGCTGATCATCGGTACGATCATCGTTTTTCGCCAGATCCAGTACGCGAAAAACCGCCCGATTGGGTACGACCGCAGGGGTTTGATTACGATTACCATGAATACACCGGAATTGTACGGACGGTATAACGCCTTGCGGAGCGAACTCCTGCAAACGGGCGCGGTCCTGGAGATGTCGACCGCTTCGACCCCGGTAACGAATTTGAATTCACGGCAGATCGGGTTTGACTGGGAAGGCAAAGATCCCAGTTTGAAGGCGCAATTTGGGACGGTTGCCGTGACCCATGATTTTGGGAAAACCGTCGGGTGGCAATTCATCGAAGGGCGCGACTTTTCCCGGGCCTTTTCAACCGATTCGTCGGGCATGGTGCTAAACGAAACCGCCGTCCGCTACATGGGCCTGAACGATCCGGTGGGGAAAACGGTCAAATGGAATGGAAAACCGCATCAGGTGATCGGCGTGGTCAAAGACCTGGTGATGGGCTCTCCTTTCGAACCCGTTTATCAGACGGTTTTCCTGTTGAATTATGAATGGGCCGGTGTGATCAATATTCGGTTAAACCCCGGCCAGAGCGCCAGTGAATCGCTGGCTAAGATCGAAACCGTCTTTCGCCGGTTCAACCCCGGCAGTCCGTTCGACTACAAGTTCTCGGATCAGCAGTATGCCCTGAAATTTGCCACCGAAGAACGGATCGGCCGATTGGCTTCGGTATTCGCTGTTCTCGCCATTTTCATCAGTTGCCTGGGCCTGTTTGGGCTGGCGTCGTTCGTCGCCGAGCAGCGCACCAAAGAGATCGGCGTCCGCAAAGTGCTGGGCGCTTCGGTCTTCGACCTCTGGGGATTACTGTCCAAAGACTTTGTCATTCTGGTCGTTATCGCCTTCGGCGTTGCTACTCCCATCGCCTGGTATTTCCTGCACAACTGGCTGCAAAAATACGATTACCGTACAGAAATCTCCTGGTGGGTTTTCGCCGTTTCCGGCGCTGGGGCGTTGGTCATTACGTTGCTGACGGTGAGCTTCCAAAGCATCAAAGCGGCTTTGATGAATCCGGTGAAGTCACTTCGTTCGGAATGAAAAGAAGGGAATAATGAAAAGTAAGATAATATCGAATACTGAACGCCGAATAATGAAGAGGCTCCGCCAGCTCTCAATGGTCGTCACGGTCTTCACTTCGTTATTCTAATATTCAGTGTTCGATATTGAAACCATTACAATGGAAACCCCAACCCCGCCCCGCTGGCCCGACCGCCTACTCTCCTGGCTCGTTGCTCCGCACCTGCGCGAGGAGGTGCTAGGCGACATGCACGAACGGTATTTCCGGCGCGCGGAGCGGCTGGGCGATACGAAAGCCCGGCGACAGTATTGGTGGGACGTGCTGGCGTATGTCAGGCTATCATTCATCAAACGTAAACCATCCGAGTATCCGAATCCAACCCCTATTGCCATGCTATCCAACCACTTCAAAATTGCTTTCCGCAACCTGATGGGCGGAAAAAGCTTCTCCATCATCAACATCGGCGGACTGGCGGTGGGCATGGCCGGAGCCGCGCTGATTGCCTTATGGCTCCGGAACGAGATTAGCTTCGACAAATTCCATGAACACAAGGATCGGCTGTATCAGGTCTATGGCCTGACGAATAGCGCAGGTGGAGAACCGGTTGCGATACCGGTCACCTCCCAGCCGCTGGCCCCGACCTTGCAACAGCATTACCCGGAAATAGAAGCCGTTACGCGGGTAAAAGACGTCGACCAGTTTCTGATCCGGGTCGATGACAAACGCTTCACCGGCATACCGGGAGCTTTTGCGGACCCTTCTTTCCTGCAACTGTTCAGTTTTCCATTGGTGGAAGGGGCTAAAAACGGGCAGCTCAACGCAATGTCGTCCATGGTCATCACCGAAAAACTCGCCCGGAAGCTGTTCGGAACCACCGACGAGGCCCTGCACAAAACCATCCGCCTGGATTCCGGCGATCATTTCGTGGTCACCGGTGTTTTAAAGGATTTGCCGCCGAATACGCGCTTTACGTTTGAGTATTTGTTGCCCTGGGATTATCTGAAAAAACTGGGAAACGGCTGGAGCAACGAGAACTGGCTCAGCAACAATACGCCAACGTATGTCTTGCTGAAACCGAATACGAACCCGGTCGCCTTCACGGTGAAAATCAAAGACCTGACGCAGCGGTATGCGGGTCGCCGGGATGTCTGGACGCATTTTCTGTTTCCGCTGAGCCAGTGGCATTTGTACGCTAAATTTGATAACGGAAAACCGGTGGGGGGGCGCATCGAAACCGTGCGCGTGTTTGGGCTGATTGCTGCTTTTATTTTGCTGATTGCCTGCATCAACTTCATGAACCTGAGCACGGCCCGAAGCGAAAAACGGGCGAAAGAAATTGGCGTTCGGAAAGTGGCCGGGGCCGGGCGCGGGTCGTTGATCGGGCAGTTTATTACCGAAGCGTTTCTGACTGCCTGTCTGGCTGGAGCCTTTGCCCTGTTGCTGGTTGGGCTGGCCTTGCCGTCGTTCGATATGCTCATCGGCACGCAGCTTTCGATTCCTTATCAGCAGTATTCGTTCTGGCTCTGGACTTTTGGCTTTGTGGTTCTCACCAGTTTGCTGGCAGGCAGTTACCCGGCTTTTTATCTTTCCTCCTTCCAGCCGGTTGGCATTTTTACGAAGCAATTCAAAAAAAGCCAGTTGGGCCTGTCGCCCCGGAAAGTGCTGGTGGTACTTCAGTTTACTTTTGCCATTGTGCTTGTTATTGCCACGATGATTGTCCGCGACCAAATCATTTACGGCCAGGAACGGGACAAAGGCTACGCCAACAATGATTTGATTCACGTCAATTTTGTCGGTGACATTGAGAAAAATTACGCGCCGATCAAACAGGAACTCCTTCGTTCGGGAGCTGCGGTTTCGGTTACGAAAACCATGACGGACCTGACAAACGACGGCTGGCGGACCTGGGGGCTGCGGTGGCCGGGCGAAAATCCGAAAGATACCAACACCGCCATCACGCTCTTCAGTTCGGATGCCGATCTGGTCAGAACGGCGGGCATGACCCTGGTCGAGGGGCGGGATATCGATAGTTACCGGTACCCGGCGGATAGCTTCTCCGTGGTGATGAACGAAACCGCCGTCAAGCTGATGGGCTTTAAAAATCCGGTTGGGCAGACACTCTCCAATCGGGACGAAAAGCGAAGCTGGCGGGTTGTGGGCGTGGTCAGGGATTATATTGTGGGGTCGCCGTATAACCCCATCCCGCCGGTAGTTATTCAGGGGCCGGGGGCCTGGTTCAATACCATGCACATCAAATTCAACCCCGCAAATTCGACGGCGGAAAATCTGGCAAAAGCCGAAGAGGCTTTCAAAAAATACAACCCGGCCTATCCCTTCGATTATCAATTTGTCGATCAGGAATACGCGCAGAAATTCGGGAATGAACAGCGGACCAAGACCTTAGCGGGCCTTTTTGCGGCCCTGGCCATTTTCATTTCCTGCCTCGGATTGTTCGGATTAACCTCCTTCACGGTCGAGCAGTCCCGGAAAGAAATCGGCATCCGGAAAGTACTGGGAGCCACGGTGAGCCAGATCGTCACCTTTTTGTCCAAAGACTTTTTGAAACTGGTTTTGATGGCCTTTTTGATTGCCATCCCGATTACGTGGTATGCCATGAGCCAGTGGCTTCAGGATTATTCCTACCGCATCCAAATTTCGGGATGGATTTTTGCCGTAGCCGGTCTACTGGCGTTGGTGATTGCGTTGCTGACCGTCAGTTTTCATACGGTGAAAGCGGCTTTGTCCAATCCGGTGAAAAGCCTGCGCTCGGAGTAGGTCTGAACTGGGATTAGCTGCCGCAATACGATCCTGTTAATGCGCGTAATCCCAGCCATTTTTATTTCAAAGTCTTTTACTTTCCCTGGCATTTTGCTTATTTTGAAAACCCATTTTGATTTTTTATAAAGAACATCCACCCACTAGAGGCTAAGACAAAAGTCTGACTATTAATCTAAACCCGTAGTGTTGCCCAAGTGTGTATGTGTGATCATGCGTTTTGCCGCATTAGTTTTTTTTTGCTGAGTTTCTGGCTTTCATTACAGACAGCAGTAGCCCAGCTTTCCCATCAACCCAATTCCCAACTAACGACTGCGAGTGGCCTGCCCAATAATGGCGTTACAGGCATGGAGCAAGATCGGGCCGGCTTTATCTGGATTGCTACCTACGACGGCCTGGCCCGCTACGATGGGCGAACGGTTAAGGTCTTTCGCAACCGGCCCGGAGACAGCCTCTCGCTGGCCGATAATCATATCACGGAGCTGTTACCAGTTCCCGACGGCACCTTCATCCTGAATATGGACTCCGGAACGGTTCAGCAGTTTGACCCCGCCACCGAACGGTTTACCACCCTGATTCACCGGCGGTTTATGGATCGAAACAAGGTTTTCTTCAATCGAATACAACTCAGTGCGGATGGAAAACAGCTATGGGGGCTTTTACCGGGTGTTCGGCTTGTCAACTATGATATTCGGCGGAAAACGATGAAGGTTTTTGACGTACCTGCTTTAGTGGGCAGTGTCAACGAACTGCAACATTTTATCCTGGCTCCATCCGGTCATATCTACGGCGAGACGCTGGCCGGGTTGTTTCAGTTCGATCCCCGCACGGGCCACAAACGGACTATTCCATTTCCCTTTAAGACCCTGGATCGGGAGCGGGCCATGAACTTCCTGTCGCTCAATAACCACCAGATTGCTTTGGGTCCAAACGGACAGATTGCGATATTCGGTTACAATGTAATTTCCCTTTACGACCCGATACGTGACCGATTTCGCACCGTTCCGATTCCTCATGCTACAAAATCCGAGACCAGCCGTGCCCGCAAGATGGCTAAAACTGTTGCCTATGCGCTGAAAACCACGACTGATAACCGCTTGTATGTCGGCTACATGAATCGGTTGTATCGCTTCGATGAACCCAACCAGCTTACGCTAATCCGTCAGACGGAACTCGCCACCAGCCGATTGGCCCCGTGGATCATTGACCGGTCTGGCATACTCTGGGTAAGTGATGAAGCGACTGGCCTGATGAAGCTGGAACTCCATCCGCTACCCTTCGGCTTTCTCCCAAAACGCAAGTCATTCAATGAAGATTTTCTCGAAATGCATCTGGGTGTTACCCTGCCCGAAACCTACGAGGTCTGGGACAGCGACAACTGGCCCCGCTACACGATGGATCATACCGGTACCGGTTATCTGATCGATCCCTCCCGCGTCTATCGCTATACAGTTGCCACCCGTGCCCTGACCGAAGTAGCCAAATTCTCTGCCCTTGATGGTAAGATTTGTTGCAAATTATGCCTGAAAACGAGCGACCAACGTTTCAGTAGCAACCGGTTTAGCGGGACGGGGCTGATCTGGGTGTATAACAATCGCCGGGGATTGATTGCAGTTAGTCCTGATGAGACAAAGGGAGATGTCTATCCCAATAGTCAGTTGCCTCTCAGAAACCTGAACCCTGGCTTTGACGCGGGTGATATTCAACCCATGGGCCAGTCTGTATGGATTGGCGGACAGCACGAAATGGGTTTGTTTAGGTATGATTTGCGTCATAAAAGGTTGGAGAGACCTTTCTTAAATACCCATAACACGGTAAACTCACTGGCCGGCACTACGATCAACTGCCTGAGTACTGATCCTACCGATAGTACGACTCTATGGATTGGCACGGCGGATGGCGGCTTATGCCGACTGGATACGCGTACAATGCGCTTTCAGCGACTGGGTGAAGCCGAAGGTTTTCCGAATAGCACCATCCAAAGTATGGAGACCGATAAGCAGGGTATGCTCTGGTGCGCGACCAATCAGGGTTTGGTCCGGGTCAATCCCCGAACCCTGACCTGGCGGCATTTCACGACCGCCGATGGCCTGGCCGAGAGCGCCTTCCTCCAAACTTCTTCGGCCCGTCTTCCGGATGGTCGGCTGGTGTTTGGTACGCCAAATGGTCGGGTTATTGTCGATCCGGCGGCCATTGAAGAGGATCACTTTGAGCCGCCGATTGTGCTGACTTCGCTGCTGATCAACAACAAACCCGTAGATTCTAATTCGCCCGAGGACCGAAACACGCTCTTGGCACCACTCAATACTCTGTCGGAACTGATCCTGAACCATACGCAGAACTTTGTGACGCTTGGCTTTGCCGGCCTGCATTTTGGCAAATCCGACAAATTAAACTACCGCTACAAACTCGCAGGTGTCGATGCTGACTGGGTGATGGCAGGCAACCAGAACACGGCCAATTATACCCAGCTCGCGCCCGGCCGGTACCTGTTCAGCGTCAACAGCACCCGATCTGATGGGCAGTGGAGTCGGCAGGTTAAACAACTGGTGATCGTCATCAAACCCCCGTTCTGGGCAACCTGGTGGGCCTATATGGTTTACGCACTGCTTTTCGGAGGGTTGGTATTCGGCTTTATTCGGTTCCGGCTCCGCCAAGCCCGGCAGCAGCAGGAAATAATCCTCAAACGCCGGGAGGCCGAACAGCTTCGGGCCGTCGATGAAGTCAAAACACGGTTTTTTTCAAACATTACCCACGAGTTCCGCACGCCACTGACGCTGATTTTGTCACCGGCCGAAAAATTGCTGAAAGTCACTAACCAGGATGCCGCGATCCGCCAGTCGCTGACGTCCATTCACCACAATGCCGGAAAATTGCTTCGACTCATCAACCAGCTTCTCGATCTGTCAAAACTGGAAGGCGGGAGCATGCAGGTGGCGTTGGTACGGGGAGATGGTGTAGCCCTGATTCAGCGGTTGGTCGAATCCTTTTACCCATTGGCTGCCAGCCGCGGGATCGCTCTTTGCTTCGAAACCAATAGTTTAACGAAAAGTGCCATCCAAAAACCGTGGTTGTTCGACGCCGACAAGTGGGAAAAAATTCTGGTCAACCTCCTTTCGAACGCCCTCAAATTTACCCCACCGGGAGGGCAGGTGTCGCTGACGCTTGACTGGCCGGCTGCCGACCAACTCGTCGTGCAGTTGGCCGATACGGGTGTGGGGATTCCCGCGCAACACCTCCCGCACATTTTCGACCGGTTTTATCAGGTCGATACGTCCCGGACCCGGGCGTATGAAGGGACCGGCATTGGGCTGGCTCTGGTTAAGGAACTGACCGATCTGCTCGGCGGTACCATTGAAGTTGACAGCCGCACGGATGCTCCCAGTGGCACGACCTTTACGGTAACGCTCCCGTTGCAACCAGCTACTCAGGAGGGCGATGCGCCCGAACTCGAATTGCCTCATGCCGACCTGACGGCCTTCCGGACCACACCCACCAACCAGATACGAGTGGATCAGCGACCCCGGTTATCCGATGACACGCCCCTGGTTCTGATCGTTGATGATAACGAGGAATTGCGTTCGTTCATCGCCAATGAGCTAACAAACCGGTACCGGGTGCTGACGGCTATTGACGGCGCCGAAGGCTGGGGCATCTGTCAGAACGAGTTACCTGATGTGGTGATAACCGATGTGATGATGCCTCATCTGGACGGCTATCAACTAACGCAGCGCATTAAATCGACGCTGGCCACCAGCCACATTGCCGTCGTCGTGCTAACAGCCAGAGCTGCCCAGGAAAGCCGGATTGCCGGTTTAGAGCAGGGTGCCGACGATTACCTGACCAAACCCTTTCACACGGAAGAACTGGTGCTGCGGCTGGACAACATGCTGACCCGGCAGGCGAACCTGCGGGCGTACCTCCACCGGCAGTTGGCAACGCCATCGACGTCTGATGAGCCACTGGCCGATGGGTTTGTCCGGCAACTACACCAGGTCATCGAAGAGCGGCTGGATGATCCTACCTTCGGAATCGACGGACTGGCGCAGGCGGTTGCCATGAGCCGTCGGACACTCAACCGCAAACTGAACGCTACCGCGAACCTGTCCGCCAGTGATTTCATTCGCCATTACCGGCTTCAACGCGCTACGCAGTTGTTGCAGGCCGGACGTTCGATCTCGGAAACCGCCTACGAGGTTGGCTTCGAGAGTCCGGGTTATTTCGCCACGGTCTTCAAACAGATGTATCATCAGACTCCCTCCGAATTTATGAGTCATCAGCGGGCGTAGCGGTTTTTTTGCTTTCATCTCATCCTGTTCTGCTTATCAATGGCTCACTGACCGGTGCAGAGGTCAACGGAGATTCCAAGGCCGTCAAAAAGTGAATTGGCAAACTGGTTGGCCCAGAATCAAAAGGAATTGGCCCAAAAGTGGACGTCTGGAACTGCCAGAAAGTGGATTTTTGGGTACCACTACACTTAGGTTAATGAAAGCACTTTACCTCTCTTTTACGCTGCTCATTTTTTATCTGCCAACCGCTACCATTGCCCAAACCACGCTTTCCGGTTCGGTCCGTACTTCCGATAACAAGCCGCTGCCCTATGCCAGCGTAGCGTTGCTCAATGCCCGCGATTCGAGTCTGGTAAAAGGGGCAATTAGCCGGGAAACAGGCGCTTACACGTTTGATAACGTCCGACCGGGGCAATACCGGCTGGCGGCTTCGGCGGTTGGTTATGCCCCAACCCGGTCGGCCATCGTACAGGTCGGAACGGAGTTGGTTTCGCTGCCGGATTTGGCCCTGCGTGAATCTTCGCAAACACTTGGTGAGGTGAAGGTGGTGGCCCAAAAACCGATGTTTGAACAGCAGGTAGATCGTTTGGTGGTGAACGTGCAGAACAGCATTACGGCGGCTGGTGGCACGGCGCTCGAAGTCTTGGAGCGCTCGCCGGGAATTACCGTCAACCGGCAGAACAACAGCCTGACCATGAGTGGAAAAGGCGGAGTGCTGGTGATGATGAATGGTAAACTGACGCGGTTGCCCATCGCGACCGTGGTGCAAATGCTGGAAGGCATGACGGCCAATGACATCGAAAAAATTGAGCTCATTACCACACCTCCGGCCCGCTACGATGCCGAAGGGGATGCGGGCATTATCAACATCATCACCAAGAAGAATACCAACTTCGGAATGAACGGCAACTTTTCGGCCACGCTGGGCTATGGCTGGTATGCGCGCCCGTCGGGGAGCCTCAACCTCAACTACCGCCATCAGAAACTCAACCTCTACGGGAACGTATCGTTTTTTCGCAGCCATTCCTGGCAACTTCACCAATTCAACCGGATTGTAGAGACGCCGGGCGACGCGTCGCCCGGCCAGATTCTGGCGACCAACACCGAGTCGAACCGGTTTCCAACCACAACGAATTATACCGGTAAGATTGGGTTCGACTACTCGCTGAGTTCGCAAACGACGCTGAACGGTTTAGTGTCGGGGTTTGATAATCTTTTCAAGATGGACAATGCCGATAATCAGGGTGTTACGTATACCAATGGCGTGCGGACGCAACAAAGCAACCTGCTCAACACCGAAACCAACCACTGGAAACACCTGCTGCTGAACCTGAACCTGCGGCATGTTTTTAAAAACAAACAGGAATGGAGCATCGACCTCGACCGGTTATATTACCATAACAACAATCCCAATGCCTACGTCAGTACGAAGCAGGATTTTACGACCGGAAGCCGGGAGAACGAGCAAATTCGGATCAGCAAGAAAACGCCCGTCCGGACCTGGGTGCTGAAAACCGATTTGATCAAACCGCTCACGACCAAAGGCCGACTGGAAACGGGCCTGAAAGCCACCACCACCCGCCTGGACAATACCGTGATCCTGAACCGGATGATGGCCGAGGGCTGGAAAATCGATTCATTTTATACCCAGCAGTACCAGTTGGCCGAAGACATTCTGGCGGGATATGTCAGCCTGAGCCAACCGCTCGACAGCAAAACCACGCTTCAGGCCGGGCTGCGCTACGAACACACCCATACCGACATCCACCGGCCCGACGGTCGGTCGTTAGTCAACCGGAAATACGGCAATTTATTTCCCAGCGTTTTTCTATCGCGGAAACTGTCGAAAAACCATACCGCCAACCTGTCGTACAGTCGGCGCATTACCCGGCCTTCCTACGACGACATTGCCCCTTTTGTGAGTTTCGTTGACCTGAATACCTTTTCGTCCGGCAATCCGGTGTTGCGCCCCACCATTTCCGATGCCGTTCAGGGAAGTTATACGTATAAGGATGCCTACGTTTTTTCGATCAAATACAGCTTCGATCAGAACGTAATTGCCGGTTTTCAGCCGCACGTCGATGTGGCCACGAACCGTATTCAGTACTATGCCGAAAACATCGACCATCAGCAAACCGTCACCCTAACCGCCAGTCTGCCGTGGCAGCTAGCTTCCTGGTGGAAAAGCCAGACCAACCTGACGGGGCTGTGGCAGGGCCTGACGACGGTGTATCAGGATAGTCCCGTGAGCCGGTCGTACTGGAACGCCCAGGCGTACTCGTCGCAAACGTTTACGCTGCCCCATAAATTCACCGCCGAACTGACGGGTTTCTATTACAGCCCGACGATGTTTGGCCTGTATCGCGGGCGGAGTTTTGGGCAGATATCACTGGGGCTGCAAAAAACCTTGCCAAAGGAGAAAGGCACGCTTCGGCTGACGATGAGCGATCTGTTCTGGACCAACACGGCCCGCTACAACAGCACGATTCCAGCCCTGAATATCAATACCACGGTGCGGTTTTTGTTTGAGCCGCGCGTGGTCCGGCTTACTTATAACCGTTCGTTTGGCAGCAAAACCGTGAAAGCGGCCCGAAACCGGGCCACCGGCTCAGAAGAAGAACGCACCCGATTGAAGAGCAATTAAACCAAACTCCGTCTCCCTGACCAACAACCTCTACCGAATCATCATGGCCAAAAAAAAACGAACCTGGAAATTCTGGCTATCCCGCACACTCCTGCTAACTCTGCTGGTGGCTGTCTTCTGGCTGGTTAACCTGATCTGGTTTCGCCCCTTCAGCATCCGGCATTTTTACGAGCGAGTGTTTATTAGCATGATGTTGCGTAGCCCTGAGACCATTACTTACCTCGGCCTGCCGGTTTTGTATGACCGGACCAAAGACCAGTGGGATGATTTGTCGGATGCCGGGCAATGGGAAAATTTTGAGAAACTTAAAACCAATTACGGTACTCTTCAGAGCTACGATTTTGAGAGCCAGTCGGAAGGCAACCAGCTAAATACCAAGATTCTGGGCCAGTATCTAAAAAATGAAACGGACCGGGAACCATTCTTTTATTACAATTACCCGCTTAACCAACTGGAAGGTATTCAGGGCAAAGTCCCGCAGTTACTGGTTGATAAGCACCAGTTGCGAAACAAAAGCGACATTGAAGCCTACATCACCCGGTTACGGGGTATTCCTGTCAAGTTTGACCAGTTGCTGGAAGGTCTCCAGATCCGGGAGCGGAAGGGAATTATCCCACCGAAGTTTGTCATTGGCAAGGTCCTGGACGAAATGAAAGGCTTTATGGCGCAAGGGGTCCAAAAGAACGTTCTGTATACCAACTACATCCAGAAAACCGCTTCCATCAAGGATTTAACGGCTGACGAAAAAACCGCCTTCACAAAACAGGTGGCCGAGGCAATTCAGACGTCGGTGTTTGGGGCTTACCGGAAAATGATTGCCTACGAAGAGGAGCTTTACCGCAAAGCGACGACTGACGCCGGAGTCTGGAAACTGCCCAACGGCGACGCGTTTTACCGCTACCAACTCCGGGTACAAACCACCACAGATCTCAGTCCGGAGCAGATACATCAGATCGGGCTGCGTGAAGTGAGCCGGATTCAAAAAGAAATGCGAACCATTCTCTGGAGTCAGGGCTACACCGACACGACCCAGTCGCTGGGGTCGGTTATCCAGGCGCTGAGTCATGAACCGCGTTTTTTGTTTCCTGAAACACCCGACGGAAAAGCAATGATTTTGAATGAATACAAGCGCATTCTGAGTGAAGTTGATAAAGAGGTTGGTGCGGCTTTTGATCTGCGCCCGAAAGTTGCCTTGACGGTTGAGCCAACCCCGGCTTTCAAAGAAGCGGGCGATGCGGTGGGACGGTACCAAATGCCGAGTTTGGATGGCTCGAAGGGTGGCGTATTTGTGGCCAATCTGCGTCGGGCGTCCGAACATCCCAGGTTCGCCATGAAAACACTGGCCTATCACGAGGGTATTCCGGGGCATCATTTTCAGATAGGTATTCAGACCGAACTAAAAGGACTACCGATTTTCCGTACGGTTATTCCGTTTACGGCCTACGAGGAAGGCTGGGCATTGTATAGCGAACAACTGGCCTACGAACTTGGGTTCTACCGGAATGACCCGTTTGGTAATCTGGGTCGCTTGCAGGCCGAACTGTTCCGGGCCACCCGACTCGTCGTAGATACGGGACTTCATCACAAGCGGTGGACGCGGGAAGCCGCTATTGCGTATATGGTGGCCAATACGGGACTTCCCGAAAGCCAGGTAACAACGGAAGTAGAACGCTATGCGGTTTTGCCTGGTCAGGCCTGTGCCTACAAAATTGGCATGATGAAGATACTGGAACTGCGCGAAAAAACCCGGCAGGCCCTCGGCCCCCGCTTCGATCTGAAGCAGTTTCACCGGGTCGTGCTGTCAAATGGGGCCGTGCCGCTGACCGTTCTGGAGGAACTCGTGAATCGCTATATTCAGCAGCAGAAACCCTAAACCCTGATTTACGCTCCGAAATTGCCTTAGGGTGGATGGGGACAGCAACGGACGAAAGAAGTGAAGAAAGTTGCCTAAATTCCTGGTTACTTTCTTCACTTCTTAACTGACTATTTATGAACACCTTGCTTTTCTGCTTCGCTAATAATCGGGAACGCCCTTTACCTGAACTTCGACAGGAGGATGACACCATCGACCGATTGCTCGATCCGCTCAGCAGTCAGCAGCATTTTCAGAAAATCCGGGATTCCTACGCCACAACCGATTCGGTAGCCAGTAAGATTCTAACCTATCAGGACTCTCTGTGCCTGTTTCATTTTAGCGGTCACGCCGGTTCTTCGGGGCTTGAGCTGGAAGATGGTTCGGCCCGGGCGGCAGGTATTGCCCAACTCCTCGCCCGCTGTAAACAACTTCGGCTGGTATTCCTGAATGGTTGCTCAACAATCAGGCAGATTCAGCGGCTTCAGGAGCAGGGTGTGAAAGCCGCCATCATCGCGACCAGTACGCCGATCGAAGACACGATCGCTGCCCGTCTGTCTATTGCTTTTTACCGGGCGTTGGCCAATGGCGAAACACTGGAAGAAGCCCTGAACCGGGCGCGTCTGGCGCTACAGGTGAGTCAGACCACCCAGCTACACACCATCCGCGGAGCCGTTGAAATCGATTTGGAAGAAGTCAGCCGCAACCAGTGGTACTTTTTTTGTCCTGATGAAAAAAACGCTCACTGGAAGCTGCCAGCGGGAGAAGAAAAATCGATCGCTAAACGTAGGCTCCGGCATCAACGCTATCTCCAACGGGCCCTTATTGTGAGTAGTATCGTGGTAGTTGGCGGCAGTTATGGCTATTTTCGGACCCACCAGAGTTTTGATTACGTTGTTTATTTGCGGGATCAACAGGGACAATCACTGAGTAAAACCAAGCTTCGGCTGCGGCTGGGCAATGCTCCTCGTGAAGAAATAACGGACGCTTATGGACGGGCCGTCATCACCGGCATTGCGGCCCGTTTTCAGGAAACACCGGTACCGGTCGAGCTCATCGACAGCCCCAACCAGTCGTTTCAGAATGGCAGTACTACCGACACACTCGTATTGACGGGGACGGAAGCGACACTTTCGGTTATTCCCCATCGTGATCTCTGTTGCATCCGTGGAACCATCTTCAATTCGAAAGGACAGCCTGTTGCCAATGCCGCCGTTTGGGCCGAGCAGTTCCCCGCTCAGCAAACCGACAGTCTGGGCCGCTTTGTGATTACGCTACCGCCGGAGCATCAACAGGACGCCAGTGTTCGGGTGACGGCCCGAAAAAACCGGCAGCAGGTATCGGTGTATGCCTCTCCCCGCCAGGAAACCTCCCTTTCCCTCCCTTTATCCCCATGAAAAAAATAACCTTCCTGATTCTGTGCGTCTTCCCCACAATGATGCGGGCGCAATCGCCTTGCGTCCAGGAATACAAAGGTGAAGTAACCCTGTTTTCCGGTAAAGGAAAAGGACTGGCTGGTATCCCCGTCATCATTGATGGCAACCAGGGCTCGCCCACGGATGCCAACGGTATTTTTCGCTACCGGCTGAGCAAATGTCCGGGTATGAGTGTGCGAATAAAGGTAAGCAGTGAGAATTATGCCATCGTTAATCACATTGAGACGGGTTCATACACCCTGAGGAAGCTGGCCGATCCTTCGGATTTTCAGTTCGCCTTGCTTTTGGCCCCAGCCCGGCAGGTGGAACAGGACCGGGTAGCCTATTATACGACGCTGGCCGGGGTGGCATTAGACCGGAATCTGACCCTCCAGAAGGGTCGGATCGACGAGTTGGAAAAGCTCCTGAAAAGCCAGCAACAAAAGAACGAGGGCGTGATCGACAGCCTGGCCAGTTTGCGCAGCCGGTATGAGCAGGTACTGGGAGAACGCGAAAAACGGCTTAATGACGCCAAGTCGATGGCAGTGGTGTTTGCCCAGCATACGGAAGTGGACAGCAGTTATCAAAAAGCGTTTGGGTTGTATAAGGAAGGGCAGTTTCAGGCGGCTTTAGCCCAGTTATCAGACAACCGGATGCAGTCCGAGAAAAAGCGGTTTCAATCAAAGCTCGGGTTGGCTAAACAACTGGAAGCAGAAGCGCTGCAAGAGCAGGCCTTTTACATCAACAAGTGTGTGTTTAAGGCCACTATCTACCGCAGTCTTAATGAGAGCAACAAGGCCGGGGAGTGGTACCGGGAAGCCGTGCTAACCGACACCACGCAGGCGACTAATCTGATTACGTATGCCGACTATTTGCTGAAAATAAACCAACTGGGTGAACCCGAAGTCTGGTTCCGGAAAGCATTGGCTCTTAACCCGCCAGATGTAGGTAAAGGAGCTATACTGGAAGGATTAGGCATTTATTACACGGACCATAACCGGCCAAAGGAAGCGGAGGTCAGCCTTTTAGAGAGCAAAAGAGTTCGGGAGAAACTTGCCTGGACAAATCCGGATCAGTATGAACCTGATCTGGCGGTAACGCTCCATAGCCTGGGCTATTTTTACGCGGTTATGAATCGATCCCAGGAATCGGAAGCGGTTTTTCTACAGGCGAAAGAGCTTCGGCAAAAACAGGCGAAACGGGATCCCGACAAGTACGAACCTAACCTGGCATCTGCTCTAAACGCGTTAGCCGGCACCTATTTCAACACGAATCAGAAAGCGAAAGCGGAAACGGTTTCTTTACAGGCCAAAGTGCTTCTCGAGAAACTGGTCCGACAGAATGTGAATCAGCAGAATGAACATGAACTGGCCATCACCCTGAGTAACCTGGGGAGCATCTATTCGACGACCAGTCGATTCGCTGAGGCAGAAGTGGTTACGCTCCAGGCTAAAGCAATTTGGGAAAAGCTGGTGGAGAAGAATCCGGGTGAATATGGCCCTTATTTGGTTCATATGCTGAACAACATGGGGGAGGCATACCTTGAAAACAATCGATTAAAGGAAACCGAGACAACCCTATTGCAGGCCAGGGCACTGCTGGAGAAACTTTTGCAGAAAGACCCCGAGCAGTTTGAACCCCAGTTGGCGAAGACAATGGTCAGACTGGGAGACTATTTTAGTAGAGTAAGCCAATTGAAAGAGGCTCAGACTGCATATGCACAGGTCGAAGAAATCTGTAAACGGCTGGCGAAACAGAATTTTGATGAGTACGGCCCCTGGCTGACGTCGATCTTACACAAACGGGGATCGATCAGTACTGGACAGGAACAGATCGATTTTTTTCGGAAAGCGGTTTCCGCGCAGCAGCAAGTGGTTAGCCAGTTAAAAAACCGCTCGTCTGATTCCCTCAGTCTGGCTAAACAATTGGGCGACCTGGCGTACGAATCGCTCTTTAGCAAACAATTTGCCCAAGCTCAGGCAACGGCACAGGAGGGGTTAATGCTAGCTCCCGGGGAAGAATGGATTCAGGCGAATTTGGCCCTGGCCTATTTATTACAGGGGAAACTGGAACAGGCCAAAGCCATTTACGGGACGCTGAAAGACAAACCCTATGAATCCGACACCTTCAAAAAGGTGTTTCTGGGCGACCTGGCCGATTTGGAGAAGGCCGGCATCACGCATCCGGATATGGCAATCATCCGCCAGTTATTAAACTGAATCATCGGATCAGACCTCCCGAACCGCCCAAAATAAGCCAGCAATTAGTACGAATGACCCAATTCTGGAAGCATTTGGCTCAGAATTGAACGCGTTTGCTTGCGCAGCAGAGGATCTTTGAGCGGTTCAAAACCAATTTAATTAAAACCAGCAAACCCCTACCATCAAAATGCAAACATTACCAGAAGGCCAGGTTATCATTTATTCAGACGCATCGTTTAACGGAAGATCCAGAATGTATGGAGTCGACGTGAAAAATACGCCGATTGAGGTTCCAAACTCCGAGGAGCTAAGTCCAGTTGGAAACGATGCCGTTTCATCGGTCAAAGTGGGCAGAGGAGTACGATTGGAAATGTTTTCCGACAATGGCTTTCGGGGCGATAAGCTAACCCTTTTTGAAGGGAATTACCCCCATTTACTCGACTGGAATGACCGGGTAACAGGGCTTAGAGTGGAAAAAATCAATCCGGTCAGACACCCGGTTGCGATGTTCTATGTCGACAACAACATTGGCGATGACGATGCTACCTGCCATGGATTGAGTAGTGGCGATTATCCGGATTCCAGTCAACTGCTTAAAAATGACAGTTATACAGTCGTTGTCGTTCCGTATGGCTTAGATGTCACTGTTTTTGAGAATGGAAACTTTAATGGGTATTCCCAGACATTCAACCGAAAAGGTACTTACTTCCTGAGACAATATAACCTGAATGATAAACTATCATCAATTCGGATTATCAATCAAAAATACCTTCTAACAGAAGTTTTTTTCTCCAACGGAAATATTATCGCTGCCAATCTCCAGGAAACACTTCTTGTTGAAGGTAGTATATACAATGAATCAGATAAGGTTTGGGCTGAACAGGAATTATCTCTCGAAACGAGCAAAATGGCATCCATGGCTTCAACCAAAGAAACCAGTCAAATGTACGGTTTAACCGTTACAGCCGGAACGTCACTAGACATAGAGGGGCTTATCACCGTTGAGAGAAACATTGCCTTGAGTACCCAGCAAGTGTTTGTCAATAGTGAAACAAAGAGCGACCAGACATCACAAGCAATTGGAGGGAAAGTAACGGTTAAAGTTCCGCCCAAAACCAGGGCTCGGGCGCGTTTGGTTGCCACGCCGGTAACAAAGCAGTTCGATGTCACATACAGGTACAAAAGAGTCAATGAAAACGGGCAGGAAATCGCTGGAGGAGAGATCCTTGAAGAGAAGGATACGATAATCCTTAAATATGCCTCACAGGTCTACGTTATTGTAGAGGATATTTCGGGCGACGTCCCGACGTTTCTCGATAATTACAATATAAAGAAAGAGGAAGAGAAAGGGAATGGCCCCAACGCAACCATGTAGCATTTCTGAACCGGGTAGAATCGGTTTACTAAATGAGCGGCATCCCCGTCATCCTCGATGAATTCGATCAAATTTGGGCCGTGTCGGGATTCATTCCCGAACACGGCCTACTTATGAGAATCCGGCGATGCTATCCCTGTGCGCGTTAAGAAATGAATGGCTATCCCGTTTTGCCGATCACTTGTGTTGGCCGATTCGCTAAACGTAGTTCCCAAACCGCTACTCGACTCGCTTCGAATGGATGTGCCCATCAACTTACTGGTCTGTCGTGATTCTTTGCTCCCCTTACATCATCTTAACACCCGCTTCTTTAAATCGCCGGTATAGATTCAACAAAATTTCGCTGCGGAACTGATCTTCTTTGTTGACCGAATTGATCCAGACCCGGACTTTTAGTTCGATGGTATCATTGGTAATGGTAGCCAGAAGAATTTCGGGCTGCTGCCGTTTAACGGCGTTCGGATGTTTCGTAATTTCTTCTTTAATCAACGCTTTCAGGGTGCTTAATTCATGCTCGGCATCGGTCTTAATGGTGAGTTCAATTCGTTTGGCTTTGTGATTGATCGTCCAGTTGATGACCTGCCCCGACAGCAGATCGCCGTTCGGGATAATCACTTCCGAACCTTCCGTTGTGAGCAGGCGGCTGGAACGAATTCCGATGGTTTTTACGCGCCCTTTTTTGTTGGTGATCTCGATAAAATCACCGATCTGAAACGGTTTGTCGAAGATCAGAATAATACCGGAAACCAGGTTGTTGACGATGTTCTGAAGCCCTAGCCCAATCCCGACGCCCAGGGCGCCGACAATCACCGTTACCTTGTCCAGCCCAATGCCGGAAGCCAGAATGGCGAACAGAAAACCGCCAATCAGCATAAAAAGCCGGATCATCACCAGCCGCGAATCGGCGTTGCTGATGTTTCCGCCAATTTCGTCGTCGGTTTCCCCGAAAAAATAGCCAATGTATTTCCGCAACGCACCGGAGAGGTAAAGCACCAGAAAAAACAACACGATGTTTCCCCACGTAAAGCTCGTGCTGCCAACGCTTCGTTCCGTTCCTAAAAAATGGGCAAGAGACTGATACACTGCATTGTAGATGTAGAGGTTATTGGTAAAAATAATCAGCCAGGCGATCACGGCAAGGGCGCTCATCATGCGGTGCAAGCCGATTTCCAGTTTGGCGTAATTAAACCGGGCGGCAATGCCTTCGGTGAGTTTTCCACGCATGACCTGAAGCGCAAAGGCTTCGTTGATAATCTGAATCAGTGTAAAAAGGCCAACGGCCTGCGTCAACCCATAAATGGCGGCTGTAGAGAATATTTTCGCCAAACTCATCCGGCCAAAAATGTTGCAGAAAACCGCCAGCACATTCAGGATAATATACAGAATTGAAACCTGTTTGATAAAACCGGTAAGGGATAATGTTTTGCGGATTCGGAACAGAAACAAAAATCCAAAAACGACCGATATAGCATTGAGAACCAGGAGCCAAAGCCGGAAGGTAAGCCCCGGGTCGATGATTGACGTACGCGTAATGATGACCAGAATATAGAGCGCAACGATCGCCAGCCAGTTGAGGAAAAGCTGTCGCGGCCAGCTTCGGAAAAACAAGCCGGTAAGTGCCAATAAAAGAATAAACTGCGTCAGTTCGACGTAAACCGCCGGGGGGCGAAGGTCGAAAAAGGGGGCTAAATTAAAGACGACAACCAGCACCGGGAAAATGGGAATGGCGCGGAGGTATTTAATTTTTAATTCTTTCTGAACTTCCTGCTGTTTTCCGTGGCGTTTAATGATTGAAAAACTCCGGAATACCCAGGCGAAAAAGGCCACGCCGATCAGCAGCATGTAGAGTCCGTTGCCCGCACTTCGATCAAAATAATACGAGAGCATATCCCGCTGGCCTTCGTAGGAACGCTTGATCAAATTATCTAGGTGATCGTCGGAACCCTCGCTTTTGGGAATGGCCCAGATAAAATCGGTTTCCTTACCGGTAATTTTGACGTTAAACTCCCGGATGCGCTCATTAACGACGTTGGTTAATTCGGCAGTTTCGAAATATCCGTCGGAAACGGCGGCCTGAAGTTTATTGATGCGGGTCAGGTTTTTATTGGTCGATTCACTCGCATCGATCCACTGTTGCCGTAATTCCTTCAAGGAGTTAAAATACAAAGCCCGGTACGAACTGTCGGTGGGAAGAACCAGCACCGAATCCCGCGCCAGCGAAATCAACTGCCCGTTCATGCCCGACAACTGCTTTTCATGCCCGGAAAGCGTTTCCCGCCAGACTTTAAGCTGCGTTTGCATGTCCTCGAGCAGCACCTGAAACATGAGCATGTTTTTCATGTCATGCACCTTTTGGTACAGCGCCAGGTTGGTCCGAATCGTTTTGATATACGACTGAACTTCCGGCAGGTTGTTCTCAATTTGCCAGGTGCTGAATCCCCGCCGGGTGCGGTTGTTGATGTCATTCAGTGCCGTATGTCCTTTTTCAAGCCGGGCAATGATGCTATCGACCGGAATACCGGGTTGCGGAATAATCGGTAAACTGTCCACCGGACTCTCCCCGGCGGTTTTCTGAGCGTATAGCGTTGGCGTTAAAAACAGAAAAATTGCTATTAAACTACTGAAAATCAGGCGGTTTTTAATGATGCATTGGTCTGTTAAATGGCTTTTATTCCCAATCATTCTGCAACTGGTTTTATCCACATCAAGCTCCTCATTCGTTGTGTCGCTCTATATGAATACTACCAAAATTCACTAATTGTTATGATTTGGGGTGTCATTGCCCACCAGTAGCCCGCATTGGGCTTTGAAATTTGGATAGGAACGCGGATTGGACGGGTCTAACAAGCTGTTTGAGTTAACCGGGGAGAGCCCTGGAAGGGCGTTCTGTCAATAGTCAATAAGATCCATCAGCTCGTGGTAGCTCCGGAGGAGCGGCCTGAAGATGTTTTTAGACCGCTCCTCCGGAGCTACCACGAGCTGATGGATTGACTATTGACAGGACAGGCCTCTGGCCTTAATTCAAACAACTTCTAAAGTTTTCCCGGTTTCTGCCGATACCAAAACCCGTAAAACGGAATCCCGGTGGCAATCAGTCCCAGCCCCATCAAAGCTTCACGGGGTTGTTCGATGAGGGTAATAACCACCAGTGTCAAACAGAAAAGACAGAAAACAACCGGCAAAACCGGGTAGCCGATGACGCGGTAGGGGCGGGGCAAATCAGGCTGTGATCGCCGGAGCAGCAGGACGCCGAAGGCCGTTGAACCGTAGAAAATGAACGAGGCAAAGACCAGCATATCCGTCAACTGGTCAAACGTGCCGGACCAGACCAGCGCCACGGCCCAAACCGCCTGCCAGACAATCGACACCGAGGGCGACTGAAACCGGGGGTGAATCCGGGCGACCGCACTGAAAAACAGGCCGTCGCGCGCCATTGCGTAATACAAGCGGGCCGACGTCAGGATGGAGCTGTTGGTGGCGTTGAAGGTCGTACACAAAATCAGGACGGATACCAGCGTGGCTCCGGTCGGACCGCTGACCCGCCGAATGACCTCGACGGCGGCAATCCGGCCGGGCGTCTGGTTGAGCGCCATCAGCTCTTCGATTGGCAACACATAAACGTACATGACGTTCAGGAGCAGGTACAGCCCCACGACGAACAACGTGCCGAGGCCGAGGGCCAGCGGTAGATTCCGTTGCGGATTTTTGATCTCTTCGCCCAAAAAAGCGATGTTGTTCCAGCCGTCGTAGCCCCAGAAAGCACCCAGCGACGCAATGAAGAGCGCTTTGACCAGAACCATTCCTTCAATGGCCCCGCTGTCGAAGGCCGGGCTATTCCGGCTCAGGTTGTCGAAACTGCCCAGCGGGGAACTGAAACCCGCGACGGTAAGCCCGACAATGGTGAGCAGAATGACGCCCATCAGCACCCAACTGATGCCGCCCGCAAACCGGATGCCGCGGTAACTGGCCAGACTGAGGAGGATAATCAGCGCGGAAGCGATTCCTTTCGTCCAGAAACCGGCACCGTCGTCCAACACCAGCAAACCGACCAGCGACTGGGCAAAAATGTGGGCCAGCGCCGAGATGGCGGCCGTTTTGACCACCATAAAATTGCTCCAGCCGTAGATGAAGGCAAAAAAGCGGTTGTAGACTTTCTGGTAATAGATGTATTCGCCCCCCGAATTCGGAAACATGCCGGCCATTTCGGCGTTGGTCAGCGCACCGGCCAGACTCACCAGCCCGGCCAGCAGCCAGCAGAGCAGAATCAGCCCGGGCGACTGCAGAGCGTCGGCCATCGGAGCGATTTTCTTGAACACGCCCGATCCCACCATGACGCTGATCACCAGTACGATAGCCGTGGGCAAGCTTAGTACCCGCGCCAATTTAGGGGCTGGTTTCATCGGTTACAGGGTTAAATCGGTGAGTCCCAAACCGGGCAATCCGGTGGGGCGCATCAGGCCATTTTCAATGCTAAAACCACCTTTGACAACGTCTTCGGCGAGGTCCAGACTGCCGTCCAGATCGAGGTAGCGGGTATGCGAACAGGCAAACGCTGCGTGCAAAGCGGCCGTGATGCTGACAATGCTCTCGTCGTTGCAACCCCAAAACAGCTCAATCTGACTCAGTCGGGCCACCGTTGCAATGTCGAACGCGCCCCGAATGCCCCCGCACTTCATGAGTTTGATGTTGAAAATCCCGAATGGCTGCGGTGTCTGCGCCAGTTTCAGGGCGGTTTCCCCGCTTTTCAGCGATTCATCGGCGGCCAGGCGCTGACGGAGTGGCAACGGCAGTGAGCGGAGTTCGTCCTCCATGCCCACCGGCAACGGTTGCTCAATCAGTTCAACGTTGGCGTCGTCGGTTTGTCCGATAAACTGAATCAACTGATCGACGGTATACCCCTGATTGGCATCGACGCGCAGCACGATGTCGGGGCCAAACTGTTCCCGTAGTTTCCGGATTCGCCCGATGTCTTCGGCGACGTCGAGCCCGGTTTTTACTTTCAACACCCGAAAACCCTGCTGGATATACGCGCGGGCGGCTTCCAGCGTTTCGGCAATCGGCATAATCCCGATCGTGATGGAGGTGGGCAAGGCTGTGATTTTTTGTCCGTACAACTCAACCACCGGAATGCCCAAAAACTGCCCGAGGGCATCGTGGAGGGCAATGTCGAAAGCCGCCAGTGTGCCGGGCAGATTCGGAAACTGCTGTCCGGCTTCGTCGATTAACTGAAACGCATGGCGAATGTCACGACCCACAAACCGGGTGATGCCGTCACTTTGCAGATTGGCGAACGTCTGATCCGGTGATTCGCCGACCACTTCCGGCGACGGGTTGGCGGCTCCAACGCCAATGATACCGTTGGCTAGTTCGACGGTCAGAAAGATGTTCTCAACGGCCGAAATCGTCTGGTAGGCAATCGTATACGGTTTCGTGAGTGCCAAATCCCGGCGGTAGGCCCGGATGGATTTAATCTGCATGATGGACGGTTTTTTCAACAAGTTGACGGATGATCGGAACCACCGGTGCCAGGCCTTCCTGGAGGGGCAGCAACACCGGAACGCCCAGCCGGTCGGTGTATTCCTGCTGAAACTGTTTGGCTTCCTCCAGCGTGCAATCTTCCGTGTTCAACGCCAGCGCCACCACCTCCGATCCGAACTTTTGGATGATTTCGATTTCTGATTCCACCGACGGAATTTCGCCCCAATGCTCATCATAATCAAAATACCTGCGTTTGGGCGCGTGCATCAGCACAACGTGTTTGGCATTGCCCGAAACCATAAATTCCAGCCCACATGGGCCGCTGGGATTCCGTAAGGACGACTGCCCTTCAATCAGCAATACCTCGGCGCCGGTTTCCTGCCAGCACGACACGAGGGCGTGTTCAATTTCGCCGGAAATGAAATCGTTGAGCGTCGAGTCGAAAATAAAACCGTATTTTCCGCCCTGCAGCCAGCCGGTCTGGCCGGTATAAATCATTTGCGCATGGAGTCCGGCGGCCTGGCAGGCCTGGGCCAGCAGGCGGGTGGTGGTTCGCTTGCCCATCGCACAGTCCATACCCAGCACGGCAATGATGGGGGCGGTAATCTTGAAAACATCGCCCGACCAGAAATGCAGTTCGGCGCGGGATTTGGGTTTTCGAATATCGATCAGCTTGGCGCGGTGTTCGGTCGCCAGTGCCACCAGTTCAGGGCGGTCGTTCAGCAAATCATGGAGGCCGTTGACAACTGACAACCCATTTTTCAGGCACGTTTTGATTACGGTCAGAATCTCTTCCGGTAAAACACCGCCGACAGTGGCAACGCCCACAATGCCGTATTGCACCGGCCCGACGGCGGTCAGGGCTTCCTCCAGCGAGGCAAAAACTGGTATTTGACGAGGTTTGCCATCCAACACTTCCCCCGCGTCACGCCCGGCAGTCGGTGGGTCGATCACACCGACGATGGTGTAGCGTTCGCTGTCCCGAATGAGCCCGTGGGCGGTTTTTGCATCCGGTGACGCCAGTAATCCATTGGTTAAAAGTAAAGCACGGTTGTTCATTGTTTCTCTGAGGCATACAGTTCAGCAAAGAAAGCGTATTCTGTTTAATCAGTATCAAAATTTCAAAAAGGACGGATTTTTCATGAAAAAATAGCTGATAAATCCATTTTTATCTCCTATTTGTTCCGTAGCCGGTTCAGAAACCCAACCGAACAAAACCACCGGTTTTTGAGTCTACTTACCAACCAGCCTGAAAGGCTGCAATCATTAGCCCCGGGTATCGCCCGGGGAATGCCGGATATGTGGTTTCATTGCCGGAATGCCGGGTGTGTGGTTTCATTGCCGGAATGCCGGATATGCGGTTTCATTGCCGGAATTCCGGGTGTGTGGTTTCATGCCCGGAATGCCGGGTGTGTGGCCATTAGGCGGGAAACACCGGATGTGGTAATTATCATACATATCCCGAATTCCGGATGTTCCCCGGGCGATGCCCGGGGCTAATGATTGCAGCCTTTCAGGCTGGTACGAATTGTAGATGTGAGCGTTTATGGGTATTCTGTGGATGTATTTGAAACCACACCGTTGGCTGGTGGTTTTGTCGCTGCTGCTGGCGGGTGTTAGTCAGATTTTGATGATGATCGATCCGTTGATTTTTGGAAAGATCATCGACGAGTACGCGACCAAACCGGCGGCTCGGCCTGAAAATGAGCTGGTGAAAGGCGTTTTGTTCTGGCTGCTGATTGCCGTCGGCATCGCCACGCTGGCGCGACTAGCCAAATCGTTTCAGGAATATTTCATGCGGCTGGTTGTGCAACGGTTTGGTACGCAGGTATTTAACGACGGACTGAAACAAACACTGCGTTTGTCCTTTCAGGAGTTTGAGGAACAACGAAGTGGCGAAACCGTTGCACTGTTGCAGAAAGTACGGACGGATACCGAGAAGTTTATCAACGCCTTCATCAACATCCTGTTTTCGTCCATCGTCGGCATGGGTTTTCTGATCTGGTACGCCATCACCAAACATTGGGCGCTGATTCCCATTTTCGTCATTGGAATTCTGGTGTTGGGCGGCTTGACCGGACTGCTCAGTAAGAAAATCAAAACCGTTCAGAAGGCCGTCAACCGGCAAACCGTGAAGCTGGCCGGGGCCATCACCGAATCCCTGCGCAACATCGAACTGGTGCGGAGCCTGGGGCTGACGTTTCCGGAAATCCGGCGGCTCAAGCAATACACCCAACGGATTTACGACCTCGAAATGGAGAAAACCAAACAGGTTCGGACCCTGTCATTTTTGCAGGGAACCACTCTCAACGTGCTGAAACAGTCGATTTTGTTTGCGTTGCTGTGGCTTATTTTCCGGGACGTCCTGACCACCGGCGAACTCATTTCGATGCAATTTATCTCCACGGCCATTTTCGCGCCCTTGCAGGATTTGGGCAACATCATCCTGTCATACCGCGAAGCCGAATCGTCGCTGGGCCTTTTCGATGCGCTCATGCACAAATCCGTCGAACGACGGCCCGACGACTCCATCGACTTTGGTGTGCTGGAACACCTGCGGTTCGATAACGTCGTTTTTCGGCACCAAACCGCTAAGCAGAACGCGATGGACGGCATTTCGTTCCGGGTCGGTATGGGCGAAACCGTCGCTTTCGTAGGGCCTTCGGGTTCGGGAAAATCGACGCTGGTGAAGTTGCTGCTGGGATTGTATAAACCGGTTTCGGGCGAAATTTACTTCAATGACGTGCCGGCGAGCCAGATTCGCTACAACCCGATGCGCCGGCAAATTGGCTTCGTAACGCAGGATACGCAACTTTTTGCCGGTACGATCAAAGAAAATATGCTGTTTGTGAAACCGGATGCCACCGACGATGACATCCGGGAAGCTCTCCACAAAGCCTCCTGCGATCAACTGATTGCCCGCTCCGAGAAGGGCATCCATACGGTTTTGGGCGAAGGCGGTATGAAACTATCGGGGGGCGAAAAACAACGGATTTCCATCGCCCGCGCCCTGATCCGAAATCCCCGGCTGTTGATTTTCGACGAAGCGACCTCGGCGCTGGATTCGCTGACGGAAGAAGCCATTTCTGACACCGTCCGCAGCATTTCGGCCCGGCGCGAACAGATCACCATCCTGATTGCCCACCGCCTTTCGACGATCATGCACGCTGATACGATCATTGTGCTGGAAAAAGGCAAAATTGCCGAAACCGGCTCCCATGCCGAACTGCTCGAACAAAAAGGATTATACTACGCGATGTGGCGGCAGCAAATCGGCGAGCGTCGGCCGGAAAAAGCGGTGGCTGAGGGGCTTGAAAAAATGAATATCGAATAATGAATGTTGAATAACGAAGTCGGTAACCAGCGTACGTACTTCGTTATTCGCTATTCAACATTCATTATTCGATATTCCCTTATTTTTAATTCTTATTGGCTCCTCCCTGGCGGGCCGGTGGCTGCGTGCTTTGCCGCTGTTGCTGCATCGGATTCGGAGCACCCCCACGACCGCCAGCCTGCTGCTTATACAATTGGAAACGCGTCGGTTTTTGCGCCTGACGCGGGAAGGAATTATTCTCCGTGTCGATGTCGGCAATTTCCTGGAATGGATCGAGCGTCCACTGCGTCACCTTCTTGCTGGTCGCAATCACCTTGTTGATCTGCGCATCGTTGAACCGCCAGATCTCCGCCGGAAACCGTGCCACCGAATCCGTACCGTCCTCAAACTGCATCCGAATGATCACCGGCATCGGCAAACCGCCCTTGTTCTTCAGCGTCAGCGTATAAAAGTTGTTCTTCGATTCAAGCGTTTTGCGCTCCTCGTCGCTGAGCGACGCCAGGTAATCCTGGTATTTCTTTTTGTCGGCATCCGTCACCGCAAATGGGTCGTAGCTGTTGTAGAAATCCCGCATGGTCGAGTCTTTGGCCACCACGCTTTGGTCTTTCGTAGCCGCGTCGCGAATCTTGCTCATGGTGTTGGCTTTCGCTTCGGCTTCGGAGCGGGCCAGGGCTTTTTCAATTTCGGGATTCTGGGTGTTGAGCGTAAACCAGTCGACTTCGACCAGATCCTGATCGACGGGTTCGACGCCGTAGAACCAGCCTTTCCAGAACCAGTCCAGATCGACGCCGGAAGCATCTTCCATGGTGCGGAAGAAATCCGCCGGGCTTGGGTTTTTGAAGGCCCAGCGATTGGCATACTCTTTGAAAGCATAGTCAAACAGTTCGCGGCCCATGACGGTTTCGCGCAGAATGTTCAGCGCCACGGCGGGTTTATCATACGCATTCGGGCCAAATTGAATGATGTTGTCCGACGAGGTCATGATGGGGGACAGTGTGGCCGGGTCTGACTTCATATACGGCACAATGCGCTGCGGTTCGCCATAGCCGCTCGGGAAGTTATAGTCCCATTCTTTTTCGGCCAGATACTGACAAAAACTGTTCAGTCCTTCGTCCATCCAGGTCCACTGCCGTTCGTCGGAATTGACGATCATCGGGAAAAAGTTGTGACCCACTTCGTGAATAATCACGCCGATCATTCCGGCTTTGTTGCTTTCCGAATAGGTGCCATCGGGTTCGGGCCGACCGCCGTTGAAGCTGATCATCGGGTATTCCATGCCGCCGTAGCGCGTTGCGTGGCAGGAAATGGCGACCGGATACGGGTATTTGAAGGTGCGGTTTCCGTAGGAACGCAGTGTATGTTCGACGGCGCGGGTCGAATATTGTTCCCAGAGCGGATTGCCTTCTTTGGGGTAAAACGACATGCTCCAGATTTTCTTCCCATCGCCATAGACGTCGGTTTGCATGGCATCCCAGATGAATTTGCGCGACGAGGCAAAGGCGAAATCCCGGACGTTGTCGGCTTTGTAAATCCAGGTTTTCTTGCCGGTCGGTTTGGCTTTTTCGGCCGCAATGGCTTCGTCCTGCGTCACAATTTTGAGTGGCGTTTTGGAGGTCGATGCTTTTTGCAATCGTTGAAACTGCGTGGGCGTCAGCACCTGCTTATAGTTCAGACATTCGCCGGTCGAACCGACGATGTGGTCGTTGGGAACGGTGATGGCCACTTTATAATTGCCGAAAATCAGCGTGAACTCGCCCTGACCCAGAAACTGCTTGTTCTGCCAGCCGTTCACATCGTCGTAAGCGCACAAACGCGGAAACCAGTGGGCAATGAAGTAGTTTCGGTTGCCATCTTCGGGGAAATATTCATACCCGCTCCGTCCGTAATAAGCGGTGATGTTGTAATTCCAGTCGACACCGAACCCGAATTTCTGACCCGGTTTCAGCGGAGCAGAAAGATCGATCCGCATCATGGTTCCATTGATGGTATACTTCAGCGGTTTCCCGGTCGCGTCCCGAACGGCGGTTATTTTATGGCCATATTCTTTTTGGGGATCGATCTGGGCACCGGGCTCGGCATTGTTGAGGTTGTGCAACCGGGTCAGGCTGCTCCCGTTGGTCGAAACCGCCGACCGGGTGGCTAAGTTCGCCGTTGAATTTTTCTCAAACAGGTTCTGATCCAACTGGAGCCAGATGTATTTGAGGGCGTCAGGAGAATTGTTATAATACGTAATGAGTTCAGAACCAATGATTTTCTGGCTCGCATCGTCAAGCTCAACCTTAATGTCATAATCGGCGCGGTTCTGGAAAAAATCCCGGCCCGGTGCGCCGGTAGCCGTCCGGAAGGTGTTGGGAGTGGGTAGTTGGGGGCCGAGTTGTTCAAAGCGGTCGTTGGCCTTATAAGGCGTCGTCGAGGGAGCCTGCGCCCAAGTCCGAACAGTCAGGGTCATGCATACCGCAACCAGAGCGGTGATTTTTAGTCTCATAGGTTCGTAGAAGTCTTTCGCGTACAAAAGTGGATGAAGTGCGCTTTAAAGATAAAACGAAAGCAGAAGTGTCCCAAATTTTCGGCTACGATTCCACGGAAGAACCCGGTTTTTACAAAAAACACCACGCGAATCCTGCCTGATATGCCCGATTCGCGTGGTGTGTGGTATTGGATTATTTCCGGCTTAAACGCTTCTGAGGGGTGATCAGAAGGCGTGGATAATGACCCGTTCGGCAATCTTTTTAACCACCCAGGGGACCTCACCGGACCGTCGGGAAGGCGTGTGGTTTACCTTCCAGGTGCCTTCTTTTGTGCCTGCGATTAGTCTCGGATTATCGGAATTGACCAGCCCCGGTGTCCAGACCACTTTGAGCGATTGACCCGGTTCGAGAAACGTATAGCCCGCAAAGGGTTTGTACTGGTCTTTTTCCGGCAGCGAAATAACTTTCAAATCATCGTATCGTTTGCCCGGATCCCAAACCGACTCGATAAACGTATCATCCTGATAAACAAACCGGTATCCGGTAACGGGAATCCACTTGCCCTCCACTTCGTCGGACCAGGCCATGTAATCCGAGTGCAGCAAACCGGCTTCCCAGTGGGTTTCCAGTCCTTTGGTCCGGTCGGTAAATTCATAGCCCGGCAGTGGCTTCCAGTCGCCCTCGGTTGGGGTGGTTTCGGCATTGAACTCCGGATGTTTGATGCCCGCCAGCCATTTTACGCCGGTGATTTGCCAGAAAAACCGGGCATCGGCATTGCCGCTGTCGGCCCAGCCATACCCAGGGTCAGCCGGTTTCGACAAAAACAGGCCGCAGACCGTGATTTGGTTGGTCATGGCCACAACGAGATGCCACAACACGACCAGAGCGAATATGCCAATGGCAATTTTCTTGTAACTATTCATCCGTCAAAACCGTTTGGTCGTCCTGGTGTCCTTAAAATTTGACCGAAAGCCCAACCCGCGACGACGACAGGCCGGTGTAGCCCAGTTCCAGAAAGGCGCCGACCTTCGCGCCGAAGTAGTATTTTCCACCGATGAAGTAGTTCAGGAACAGCCCGCTGCGGGAATCATACCCGTAGCCATACCCCGAATCATTCCAGCGGAAGCTGCGGTAGCCCAGCCCCAGCCCGGCGTACAGGTCGACCTTCTGGGTGTTCAACTTCAGCAGCCGGTTGGCGTGGAAAGACCCCCGAAGGCCCAGATACGTGGCGGTGTAGCGCCAGCGGGAGCTGTTGTAGTAGTAATCGCCGTAATTGCCGGAGTTATAATCCAGTTGAGCGCCGACGCTGAAATCCTTGTCAACGCCCACTTCATACGATAGACCAATGGGATTGCCGTAGTAATACGATGACAAACCGACACCGATATTGAGCAGGTTGTCGCCTTTTTTGTAGCCGTAGCTGGGCGAGCGGCTCGATTTCCAGGCATACCCCCGAACGGGCGACGGTTGGGTCGTCGTACTCGGTGGGGGTGGTGGCGGAGTGGGTGGTGGCGGTGGGGGCGGAGTGGTTTTCTGGGGAAGTTTCGACGAATTGGCCCGGTCCGCAGCGGGGGTGCCGGGCGTGCGCGGTGCCGGTTTTCTGGCAGGTGCGGCAGCCGGCGTTTTCAGAACCCGGGCTTTGGTCTGGGCGCGAACGGCAACCGACAGACCGAGGGCGAGCAGGATCATCAATATGGTCAGGGACTTTTTCATTTGTGGGCTGGTTTAGAGAAGTTAAATCTTCTTGAAATCGGTGAACTGGCCATGAACCGTGAGGGTGTAGTTGCCAGGCCCCCGTCTGGTCGCAGAAGGATACGATTGCACCATGATCCGGTAGGTTCCTTGTGTTACTTTTTCAACCGCGAGATAAGTTGACTTGACCGCACAACAGGTGTTGTCGAGCTGCTGACCGACGCTGTTCTGCAAGTTTATCCGAACGTCGATGTCGGCCGAGGAGAGATTAATATCCAGTGGCGAATTATTATTGGTAATCTGGATCGTATAGGTATCGAATGCCCCGCCTGAAGCCCAATTTCCCGATACGGTTGTCGACTGTGAGACCACCCGTTTCAGACTACCTACTTTGCCGAATACGTTCAGACGATAACTTCCAATGCTTCCCCGCTCACGGGTACCAGCCATAACCGTGTAAGTGCCTTTTTTGGCGGCAATAATTTTGAATCCATAGCGGTTACCGTATTCCTTTGTAACAAGTTGCCCCAATTCATCATATAAATGCAGCGAAATATCCGTATCGGGCGATTCCAGTTCAACATCGATGCTGGTGTTGTCGTCGGTAATGTCAAACGTGTAGAAATGATTCTTGAATGATTTATCGAGACCTCCACCGCCCAGCGTTCCCCAGTTTTGGGTCTCCGATTGCAGAAGTTGCGACGGTATTCGGACGGGTTCACCGTTTACCCCCAGCATCGTGAGTTCAAATTTGCCCACGGCCCGCCGGTCGGAGGTGACCACCACGCGGTATTTTCCGGCGTTGAGTTTATACGGTTTCGACATACTCCGCGATTGCCCGGTCACATCGATACGCTGTCCAAGCGGGTCGAACAAGGCATACGCTACATTGATGTCGGGTGAGGTAAGTCCGATAATCACTTCCTGATTTGCGTTTTTGACCTCAAAATTGAACTGGTAATTTTTGAAGGTATCGAAGTTATTGAAACCGCCCCCCCCACCCTGGGCTGCCACCCACTCGCCGGTAACCTTTTGGAGTGTAATAATCGGGTCAACAGGTGTAGGAACAACAGGTGTAGGCACAACGGGTGTAGGGGCAACGGGATCAGGTTCCCCTTCTTTTTTGCAACCCAGCAGAATGCCGATCAGCAGGGCGAAAAATAAACTACGTTTCATGGTCGTGTTCGTCTTGAATGTTGCGTTGGTAATTAATTGGTGGCCAGCGTGTAGCGGTTGTAAACGCTTCCCCGGTTTTTGATGCGGATGGTAAACAGACCGGTGTAGCGCGGTGTCCAGGAGGCCACACAGCCGTCGGTGTAATCGTCATCGCGGGCAATCAGGTTGCCGTTGTCGTCGTAGATATACAGGTCGAGATCCGTGTCGCCATCGCCCCGCAGGGCTACGACGGCCGACTCATACCCGCGAAACCGGATTTGGAATACGTCGACCGAGTTGGCAGAAACGCTGGTTGTGCTGTGCTTGGGTCCGCCAACGGCGCCCCGGGTGGGCAGAGCGGGCTTCACCCGGTTTGCCAGAGCCAGTACGGTCGCATCGCCTTTGGCCAGCCGTCGGGCGTCGATCAGCAGTTGTTCGGGATTGGCCAGGTCGGGCTTGGCGGGTTTGGAATCCGCCGGGGCCGATCCGGAGGGGTTCTGACGGGCGCTGGCGGGCAGGGGGCTGACATTCAGTTTGTACATCATGTCGGCAGCCGTGATCAGACACAACGCATTTTTCGTGGCATAACCGTAGCGGGCCAGGCTCAGGGCCGAGCTGTAGTCCTGCACCTTCTGGGTTTGGGGAGTTGTCGGTACGGCGGGTTTTTCGGTCTCTTCGGACTTGGTGACCGGAGTCTTCTGGGCCGACAGGGAACCACACAACAGGGTTAAAATCAGGGCGAAAATAGCGGGCTTTTTCATGGGACTTAGCAAAATGTTTGGTTGTTTAGTAGGTTATTCAGGAGGGGGGGTAAAATGTAACAACCCGTCCGGAAAAATTTTACAACCTTTTTTTGCTTCCGCGTCACGCCCGTCAGTTACCCCGGAAAAGCCCGGAACTCCTCACGGTTTCACCAGGGCCTGCGCCTGGGTCAGCACCAACTGTGCCAGCTCGGGCAGCTTGCTTTTTGTGCCCGTTACCACAAATTCGCCCACCGCAACGGTGGCCCTAAATACTTTACAGGACACCGAAATCTCCTCGCCCCGCAGTGTATAGCGACCGCTCAGGGTGTAAGCTCCCGGATAGTCTTTGGCCTCCATCGTGAGTACCGGCGCGTCGGCACCCCGCGTGGCGATGAGGTCGTTCAGGGCACTTTCGACCTTATTCTTCAAATCCAGCACGTCGTCAAACTGCGTTTCTTCCTGAAAGCTTCTGACCAGCAGCACCGGTTTGGGTTCGGATATCCGGATTTTGGCTTTCACCTCCTCCGTCACCCGCCCAACATCGAAACTGCGCTGGTTCTGAATTCCCCGGTAGAATGGTTGCTGGATACCACCAATGCCTTTGGCCAGCAGCGGAACCTGCTCTACGGCATAGCCCAGCCACTTTTCTACGTCCACAAACTCCTCGGAACCTTCCCGGCGCAGGGCCGCACCCCGCAGGCCTTTCAAGAGTGCGTAGGTGAGTAACCCCTGCCCATACACGCTGGCTTCGTAGCTGACGGCATCAGCCGCCGAACCGGCCAGCACGTAAAAACCGGTTCGCTCCTGGAGCCGATCCAATGCCCGGATCTGGCTGGCGGGAATGTCACGGGCCGCGACGAGCAGCTTCTCTGCGCCTTTGCCAGCCGCGCACACATCCAGAATCAGGAGCTTTTTGCGGGCCGGGATCAGGTTGAGATAACGGGTCAGCTCCTGGCTCGACAGGGCGTAGGTCTGGCGAATGGCCGGATCGGTGAGGTAACTGGCGTCGGCCGAGGTGGCCCCGGCGGTGAGGTAATACAAATCGCCATCCTGTCCGCCGTAGTTGATGGCGTGGCCCGACAGGTGTAGTACAAACAGATCCTCCGGCCGGGTTTTCTGAGCGGCTTCCAACGCTTTTATAATGTCGGCTTTGGTGGATTGGGGTGGTGCGCCCGGCTTGGTAACGAGCCGTTGCACGCTTACATTCGTCGGGCCGAGCAGTTCGGTGGCGGCCAGTTGCAGACCATTCGCAATCTGCTCGGCATCGGTATGGGCAAAGTGCAGCCCGACGTTGGAGGTGCCGACCACCACGGCCCAAAGCCGCACGGTTTTGCGAAGGCCCGACGATGACGGCTTCTCGGCTATGCCTCCCCTTGTCGTAACACCAGGCCGGTAGCTGATTTCGGCGGGGCGGCTGCGCAGCCAGTTGGCCCCATTGAGTGCCACCACCCGAACGGTATTGAGCGTGTCGAATCGATTGGCAAACCGGTTCAATGACAGCGTGAGGGTAAGGTCATTTTTGTTCACATCCCGCACCGGATTAGCGCGCAAATCATTGACGACTTCAGCCCCGTTGATGAAGACCGAAACCGGACCAATGCCACCCCGACGGTTTTTGAGCTTGACAGTCAGCTTGTCATCTTTCAGGGAAAGCTGAATGCTGGGCGGCAGGTTGACCCCTTCGAAAGCGGGCACCTGACGAAGGGTCTCTTTGCTGCTTCCCATCAGAATAGGTAGCAAACCCGGCTGATAGTAGCGCTGTTTCAGTTGTTCCAGTTCAATTACTTTCCACGGTTCGTCGCGGTCCGTGGAGTCGTTGACCACGTAGTGCATGAGATTCATTGCTCCCGGTGAGGCATCGAACAAACCGGTGGGAGTGGTTACGACCCAATCGGTTGAGTTAATGGCGATGAGCGTAGCGAGTTCTCTACCGGTTTCCGTATCCCAGATTTTGGTCGTGTTGTCTTCGGAACCGGAAAAAATGAAGCGGCCATCGGAGGAGAAACATACAGAGTTAACCGCATTTAAATGAACTTCAAAATTGCGAATTAATTTACCCGTACTGACTTCCCATAATTTAAGAGTTTGATCCCCGGACCCGGAGAGGATGTACTTTCCATTGGGTGAAAACGCTACCGAATAGACACTCTTCGTATGTGCGTTAAAAATTCGTATCAGCTTGCCCGTGTTGACCTCCCAAAGAATAAGCTTTCCGTCATCTGCCCCTGATAATGCATAATGACTATCGGGCGAGAAAGCAACGGAATTGACCCATGCTGAATGACCTTCAAAACTCCTTATTAACTGACCGGTATTGGTATCCCAAAGTTTGAGCGTTTTATCCATAGACCCCGACAATGCGAGAAGACCATCCGGCGAGAAACAAGCCGACGTTAAAAATTTTGTATGCCCTTCAAAATTTCGCACCAATTTTCCTGTACTGATCTCCCATAGCTTTAGCGTATTATCCGACGATGCTCCTGAAAGCGCATAACGCCCATCTGGTGAGAAAGAAATTGACCTGATAACCGCATTAGGAATACGACTTGTACTTTTATGTCCTTCAAAGCTTTGCACTAACTGTCCTGTATTGGTATTCCATAAGTGGATGGTTCCACTATTTGTTCTGGATAAGATAGAGGAACTGTTAGGGGAGGGGAATATTCTGTAAATTGAACCAGAAGGACTATAAAAACTCCGCACCAGCCTGCCCGAGTTAATTTCCCATAATCGGAGCGAACCATCCGCTGAAAAGATATACTGGTTATCGAACGAGACCCTAATGGAGTATATTCCAGAAGAATAACCCGTAAAGATTTGTATCAGTTTTCCTGTTTTGATCTCCCATAACTTCAGTTTTCTGTCAAACGATCCTGATAAAGCATGACGACCATCGGGAGAGAAGCAAACGGAGGTTACATTATATTTGTGACTAAAAGTCCGTATCAGTTTTCCTGTGCTAATCTCCCATAATTTAAGCGTATTGTCACCTGAACCCGAAAGGGCATAAAAACCATCGGGAGAGAAACGAACGGAGGTTACGTCATAGGTATGTCCCTCAAAAGTTCGTACTAATTCTCCGGTTTTTATATTCCATAATTTAAGAGTCTTGTCCTGCGATCCTGATAAAGCGTAATTTCCATCCGGTGAGAAACAGACGGTACCAATCACACCAGCATGCCCCTCAAAAGTTCGCAATAAATTTCCGGTATTAACCTCCCAGAGCTTGAGTGTATAATCCTTATAATTCCAGGATCCTGACAGAATGTAGCGATCATCTGGTGAAAAACAGGCTGAGCGAATGGCACCAACGCGGTCCCTTAACGTTCGTAGTAATAAACCCGTGCTAATTTCCCAAACTTTCAGGGTCTTATCAAACGATCCTGAAAGAGCGTAACGACCATCGGAAGAAAAGCAAACCGAGCAAACAGTTTCAATATGTCCTATAAAAGTTCGTACTAACTTCCCCGTACCCGTATCCCATAACTTCAGTGTCTTGTCATTAGATCCGGATAAGATTAAGCGGCCATCTGGCGAAAAAACCGCTGACTCAACCCA
This sequence comes from Larkinella sp., assembly GCF_965227735.1. NCBI lineage: Bacteria > Pseudomonadati > Bacteroidota > Cytophagia > Cytophagales > Spirosomataceae > Larkinella > Larkinella sp. The sequence goes on from NZ_OZ245776.1 coordinate 4,857,546, forward strand.
ACTCGTATGACCTTCAAAACGGCGTAACAATTTTCCTGTACTGATTTCCCAAAGAATAAGAGTATGATCCAAAGATGCTGAAAGCACGTATTTTCCGTTGGGTGAATAAGCCACGGAGTTTATAGCACCTGTATGCCCAATCGGCACCACCAGCTCCGGTTTCTGGCTGTAGGTGATGAGAGAGGCCAGCAAGAGATAGAAAAACAGGATAAACAGCAGCAGGGTTTTCATCGTGATCCGTTCGTAAGATGCAGGTTGACAGGGTAACGTCTTCAAAAGCGGGGAGCTAGGGGCGTGGTTCCGGGCCGGAACCCATCAGACTGGGCAAAAGACCGGGTCGGTAGTCGGGGTGTTTAAACGGCTCCTGTCCAAACACTTTCCACGGTTCAGCGTGGTTCGTGGGATCATTGACTACGTGGTGCAGGCATTTCATCGCGTCTGGTGAGGCATCGAATAACCCGTCCGGCGTGGTGACGACCCAATCGGCAGTATCAATGATAATCAGCGTGGCGATTTCCCGGCCGGTGTCTACATCCCAAAGTTTGATGGTATTATCTTCGGAACCGGAAAGGATGACGCGGCCATCGGGCGAAAAGGCGACAGCCGTAATTTTGTCTGTATGGCCTTCCAGCCGCCGGAGCAATTTTCCGGAACGGACTTCCCAAAGGATCAGCGTTTTATCCTCGGATCCTGAAAGCGCATAACGACCGTCCGGGGAGAAAGCGATGGCACGAACCGAGCCCGTGTGCCCCGCCAGCCGTCGCCGTAATTTACCCGTACTACCGTTCCGAAGAATCAGGGTTTTATCATCAGATCCCGACAGGAGATCGCGACCATCGGGCGAAAAAGCAATGCAGGTAATCGAGTCGGTATGGCCTCTCATCCGTTTTAGCAATTTCCCCGTACGGACTTCCCAAAAGAGAAGCTGGTTATTCCAGGACCCGGCCATGGCATAACGGCCGTCGGGCGAAAAAGCAATGCTGCTAATCCCGCTTGTATGCCCCTTTAGCGGTTGCAGTTTTCCCGTACGGACTTCCCAAAGAATGAGCTCCTGATAACCGTCAATCGACAGGAAATAGCGACTGTCGGGGGAGAAAGCAATGGAATTAATCGAACTTGTGTGGCCTTCTAACGGTCGTACTAATTCCCCGGTGCTGACGTCCCAAAGGATCAGCGTTTTATTCCAGGACCACGACAAGGCATAACGGCCGTCGGGAAAGAAGGCCGCCGACTCAGCCCAGCCGGTATGGCCTTCAAACTCCAGTCGCCGGATTCGTTTACCCGTACTAACCTCCCAAAGCGTAGGATGCTCGAAATCGGTTCCTGACAACAGATAGCGACCATCGGGGGCGAAGGCGACTGACTGAATCGGGGCGCTATACTTTTTCCCGGTGCGCTCCCAATAGCCTCCCGAATGGTCTTCCAGCCGTTGCAATTTTCCCGAACGGACATCCCCCACGATGAGGGTGTCAGGGTTTCCTTCCGATAGGGCAAAGTGTCCGCTGGGCGAGAAGGAGATCGCCCGAATCTGCGCTCTATGGCCTTTGAACTGTCGTATAAATTCCCCCGTACTGACGTCCCAAAGAATAAGGGTGTGATCTTCTGACCCCGATATGGCAAAACGACTATCGGGCGAAAAGGCGACAGCCCAAATCTCCAGCGGATGGCCTTCCAATTGTCGTATTTGTTCTCCCGTATTGACGTCCCAAAGATCAGCGGTATTGTAGTTTCCTGCCAGGATGTAGCGACTATTGGGGGAGAAGGCAAAGAAGACAGGCACCTCCCGATAGCTCGTATTCAACGCTTGCACCAGGCTGCCCGAATTCATATCACAGAGGATAATCGTGAAATAAGACTTTTCCACCACGGAGTAGGTGCCTTTCGGGGCAAAAGGGCTGAGCACAGGAGAGAGCGATTCGCTCCGGGAAAGCGCGGCAAACGCCACAAAGCGACCGTCGGGCGAGAAGGCTACGGGCGCGACACTCTCCGTATGGCGTCCTACGATCCTGCCTGTAGCGACTTCCCAAAGCAGAACCGTTTCGTCCCGGGAGCCCGACAAAACGTAGCGCCCGTCGGGTGAGAAGGCCACGGAATCAACCTGGTCCGTGTGGCTTTCCAGTCGGCGCACCACCATACCCGAACTGACTTCCCAAAGTAGAATCGTTTTGTCCGAGGAGCCCGACACGGCATAGTGCCCATCGGGTGAGAAGGCCACGGAATCAACCTGGTCCGTGTGGCTTTCCAGTCGGCGCACCACCGTACCCGAACTAACTTCCCAAAGTAAAATCGTTTTGTCCCACGATCCCGACAAAACGTAGCGCCCGTCGGGTGAGAAGGCCACGGAAGAAACACCGTCGGTATGACCTTTCAACTGGTTTAGCAATTTTCCCGAACTGACTTCCCAAAGAATGAGTGTCTTGTCCGAAGAGCCCGATAAGAGATAGCGACCATCGGGCGAAAAAGCGACCGAGGCAACACTATTGGTATGCCCAATCGGTACGACCAGTTCTGGTTTTGGGGTATGATTGGGGTGTTTCATCGCGATCATTTTACAGGATTCAGGTTGGGCGTCCGTTGGGTGAAAATACGCTACAAGATAAAAATGAATTGAAATTCAGCCAATCGATCCCCACACCCGGCTTCGTGAAGACCGAAACCGGGTGTTGTTTCAATGGATATGGATAAAATCGGAAAACCGTGGTGTGACGGGTGTTACATTTGGTTATTCTTGCGGAATAAAGAAATGTAACAGGTTCGCCGAAAAAAAACCGTTGTCGCATGGGCCAGCCCTTTTTCATGCACTTTGTACTGGCAGTTAGCCTGCTTTTTCCCGTTTCTCCTCCGAAAAAACCGGTCGATCAAACGGTTTTGATGCACCAAGTTTATGCCCGGCTGCTCCAGACCATTGGCAATCCGCCCGATGCGCCCGTGCTGAAACTCCTGCCACGGCGACAAACCGGTGTCGAAGGCCGGCTGAGATACCGACCCGATAATCCGACCCGAATCGAACTGGGTGACGATGTGCTATCGCTCTGCGGGGGCTTTGGTGCCGAGGCCGATGCTGCACTGGCCTGTTTGCTGGGGCATGAACTGGGTCATTTTCAGTATCGGCACGGCAGTAAAAAGGAATTCTTTTCGCCGTTGGAAGTGCCAAACAGCAACCCCAATTCGCCCGAAAATCAGGAAGCCCTCGCCGATCGTTCGGGGGTATTTATGGCTTATCTGTCGGGCTACGATGCTTTTTCACTGGCCCCGGAAGTCTATACCCGGTTTTACGACGCTTTCGTACACGGTCAATTGACGGGGTATCTCAGCAAGCAGCAACGCTTAAAAATGGTGGCCGACACCACCGACCGGGTGCGGGAACTGGCCCAACTGTTCGAGGTCGGCGAAATCAGTTACCTTATGCGCGATTATGAATCTGCCAGTAATGCTTTTGTCGGGTTAATCAAACGGTATCCGAGTGCTGCAACGCGCAACAATCTTGGAGCGATCAAACTCAATCAGGCGCTGGCCCTGATGCCTTTAGCAAAGGAAGATCCCCGGCTGCGGTTTGAATTTCCGGTCGAATTCGATAGCGATAACCGGCTGCTGACCGTGCTGCGACGCGATCGCTCACTGCCGTTTCGGCAACTGTTGACCGAAGCCCGGACCCTTTTTCGAATCGCTTTGTCGGAGCAACCCACGCACCAGACGGCCGGGCTCAACCTGTCCATTGCGGAGTATCTGCTCAATAATTCCGACGAGGCCCGGCAAACGCTGGCCAATTTGCAGAAACCGCTGTCGGCCAATGCCCATCTGATGTTGGGCATCGTTCAGGCCGACCTCGGTCAGACTGACGAAGCCCGGAAGTCGTTCAAGCTGGCGGTAACACAGGGGGCTTTTCGGGCAGCCGGGAATCTGTCGTATTTTGAAAAAGGCCTGCAACCCGGCTGGAAACAGTGGCTGGACGGCTTCGTTCGGGAGCGGGATGCGAAATCGGAGAAACAGACACCCATTCCAGCCTGGCCAGATCCGAAGAATTTGCCCAAACTTCCGCCGATGGAACAACTCCCCGGCGTTTCAAAGGCCGCCCGGATCGCCCGAACCGACTCGCTGACCAGCTACTGGCTGCCGATTGCCGACGAGCCAGCCAGGAGTTCGTCGCCAACGGTGCGGATGTACCGGATCCTGAAAAGCAGTCGACTGGCCCTGAAAGGGCTCGCCATCGGTAGTCCGGCCAGTCAGCTAAAGCGGTATGGGACGCCGGCGACCGTTATCGCCGGTGCCCGGAACACGGTTTTCTACGGATTTCGGAGTGCCAAACGGTGGCTTTTTCTGGAATACCGCGACAGTCGGCTGGCGGGCTGGGTGGCTGCCGAAACTAATTGATCGGTAAAAGCGGTTTTCGTTCGCCAAAGGTCTGTTTATCAAGCTGGTAGGATTTTCCCTGGGGCGTTCTGAGTAAATAGTCGCCCTCACGCCGATCGCTCAGAATCCATTGTTTTGCATCGGCAGGCAGCTCAGGCAGGAAAAGCTGGATACGGCCTTCACCGCTGCTGTATTCGCCCCCGGACGGCCCCCGGCTGTTGAATTCAACCGAAAAAGTCGTCCGGTTAACTGAGCTGTCAGTTGCCATCGCGAAGTCCCGTTGGTCATACGGAATTTCGACGGCCAGCATTTCCGGAGCGCGGTTGTTGTAGGCCAGCCAGCCTAAGCCCACCACCAGAACGAGGACGGCTGCGGCCCGGACCCAGGTTTGCCGCCAAATCGGTACCGGCAGCGGCTTCACGATGCCTCGCTTCGGCCGGTTTGCCATGAACTGCGCTACGAGATCGTGCTCTTCGGCCTGTTTCTGCACTTCGATTTCGCGGTTAAGCGCCTGTTGAACCAGTACATCGGTTCGAAAAACCGGGTCCTCGTCCATTTTCTGGCGAACCAGGGCCTGTGCCGACGCATCGAGTTTTCCGGCCAGGAATGCCTCGATAAAGGTCCATTTATTTTCGTCCGTAATCATTGGGCTGAGGGGGTGACGTTAAGTTTGCTTTTCAGGCAATCATAAATCTTTTGCCGGGTTTCTTTCAGGCGTACACTCGCGGTGTGGGCGTCCTTATAGCCGGCCATTGCGGCAATTTGTTCCATGCTTAGTTTGTCGAAACTACTGTCTATGTCTTCGTCACTGAGCAGGCCTTTGTCGTAGCCTTTCCAGAAGGCGTATTTGAGTCGCAGCAACAATTGCCGTCGATCCAGTAACTGCTTGAAACAGTCAGCAATGGAGCGCTGGAGTTCTGCGTAGTCAATTCGTTTGAGAAGGGGTCGGAAGTCATCGGGTCGACCTGGTGTTGTATTTTCCTGGACAACCTCTTCGAACCGCAGGTGAAGATCAACACTGTCGGGCTCCTGATTGTCATCGGGCGGTACGGGGTAATCGAAGGTTCCGATGTCGTCGTCTCCATCCGATTCATAGGGTGTTTCGAGCCATTGCCACGAATCTTTTCGATTGATGCCCAATTGTTTTAGTGCCTTGTACCGGGCAATTCCTTTTACCACGGTTGAGATGAGGGCCATCACCGGTTTTTGGTTGGAGATCATCTCAAAAAACACCCTGAAACTGTCGTTCAGAACCTCTTGTTCCTGGTCGGTGGTCCGAAAGGTGTAGGCACTTAAAAACCGCTGGACGGTGGCCTGATTTTCGGCCATGATCTGGTTCATGGCTGTAGCCTGCTTTCGGGCGTCGCCGTGTACGGCCAGCCAGACTTGGGCCTGCTCCCGGGTCAGCCGTTTCGCAAAAGCGGTTTGTTTCAGTCGCTGCTTGGTGGCCACCCGCCGGATGTGGAGAGCCGTCTCCAGCGTTCTGCCCGTAATCTGGTCGATAGCCGGTTCTGAGAGAAAGGCAAAGTCAGTCGTCAAGGTTTGAGAAATAACGGGTTCGATCTGTGACAGATACAGCGGAAGGTCGTCGGGAGTGCGCGGGGGGGCAGCCATCAGGAACAGGAGCGATTAAGCCACAAAGTAAAGAAAAAGCCGCCACATTACACTCCCGTAACGTGGCGGCTGTTTTTTACCGTCCTGGTGGTCTGGTCGGCCGCTCAGGTGCGTCGTCGGCGGAAGTAACACGGACAGCGGGCTGTGTTTCGGCAGGAGCGGGTTCAACCGCTACCGATTCGCAGGCACTCATCGCCAGCATCACCACCAATCCGCACATGCCCAGCCAGCCCATAGCCGAAGCTTTGGCTTTCTTTTGCATAGTGGTAACCCTTTTACGGGTCGTTTATTGGTTGGTGAAAACCGGCTCCGGGACGTCCGCTAAAAGCTTTCGAAGCAGGGTTTCGAAGGTGTATGCCCGGCTCCGAAAAAAAAATCACAACCCACCTGAAAAAAATGTTACATTCCTCGGCAATTGCGGAATATGGGTATGAAACCTGATCCGCTTCCGCATGACCAGCCAGGACCAAAAGCTATATGAAGACCTTTGCTCAGACGACCCGCGCCAATTGGCCGGTGCGATCCGCCAGTTGACCCGTCGGGTCAAAGTGATTGCCCGGCGGATTGTGCTGGCCAATAGTGGAACCCATTCGGATATCGATGATGTGGTGCAGGACACGGTGGTGGCCGTTTGGCAGCAAATGCGCTCGGGCAGTTATCAGGTTCGGCACGGTATACCGTTGGATGCGTATTCAGCCAGCATTGTGCGGAATAAATGGTTGAGAACGCTGCAAAAGCGGTCGGTTGTCGTACCGGGCGATCTTGATGAGACCCGGACCAACGACGTACTGACCGAGCACCCTAAGCTCTCCGATCTGGAAGAGGCTCTGGCGCGGCTGGGTCAGGCCTGCCAGCGGTTACTCAAACTTTTTTACTGGGAGGGCTATTCCATGGAGGAAATTGCCCGCCTGCTGGAGATCACGATGGAAGCGGCTAAAGTGCGGAAATACCGCTGTATGCTGCGGCTGGGTGAAATCCTGCGCAAAAAAAGCGGTCGGGCTGAGTGATTTGCCCGTACCCAAACCGTTCTGATACCGAACGGATGATTGACTAAAAACACCAGGAGCAAGGGCTTGGGCCCGCTCCACACAAACCACATCTGTTATGCGACCAACCGATCAATTGCAACAATGGGAATGGATCGAAGCCTATTACCAGAACAAATTACCGACTGCCGAGCGGCTGGTTTTTGAACAGGAACTGGCCCGTGATGCCGACTTCCGGGAAACCGCCCTGCGGCTCCAAACCGCCGATGAGGCCCTGCGGATCTTAAGTTTGGAACATACCGTTCGGAAAACCGTCCGGCACGAATTGGCACATCGTCGGCCACTCCGCCGGTGGCGGCTGGGGCGGGTCGTGATGAGTGGGATGGTTTTGATCGGGTTGGGACTGGCGTACCTGACTTTCGACCGGGTTGATCTGCAAAGCTACCGCGACGACGTGACGCTGACTCAACGCTACCGGGCGTCGGGCGACGATTTGCAGGAGACCGATCTGACGCCCCGGCAACGGGCGTTCTACCGCGACTTTTTCGACGCGCAGGCGTTTCTGGCCAACGGACAACCCGAAATGGCCATTCCCTCGCTGGAGACGCTGTCGCGGGCCGACAGCCTGCGGCCGTATTTCCGGCAGGCGGTGCAGTGGCACCTGCTGAACGCGTATCTTCTGAACAACCAGCCCGACAATGCCGATGCGACGTTTCAGTTGCTCGACCAGTCAGGGGAGCCGGTGTATCCCATCAATCGAACCGATCGCTGGAAGGTCTGGTGGCAAATTCGCTGGAAAAAACTGGCACCTTAGCGTAATTGATAGTAACGGTATAGTATATACGTAGCAAAACCCAGAAAAACCGTAATGCCAAATCCCAGCCAGCCCCAGGGCCACCCGGCCGGACCGGAGTAAACGGGCTGGTGGTTGCCCATCAGGATCAGGTGAGCCCAAAAATGTGGTGGGGTAAATGCGCCGGCCGTCGCCTGCATCGTCAGAAACCGGAGCTTGGCCTGTTGCAAGGCTACATCCGTCGGTTGGCCGCGCCGGAGTTCTTCATAAAACAGTCGTGTCAGGGTCGCCGTAGTACCGTCGTTGGCATTCCAGAGCGAGGTGATCACCTGCGGGCAACCGGCAGAAGCGAAAGCCCGGCTGAGACTCAGGAGTCCTTCGCCCTCGTGGAATTGGCCGCTTCCGGTGCGGCAGGCACTCAGCACCGCCAACCGAATGTGCCGCAAATCCAGTAAATCCAGTTCGTGGGCATAGAGCCGGTGCGACGAATCGGCGGGGAAAAACGAGATGTTGGAATTACCGGGGTCGGTGTCGCTGGCTTCGGCATGGGTGGCCAGGTGCAGCAACTGGTGCTGGGGAAGCAGGGCCAGAAAAGTGCTTTTGCTGGCGTTGTTTGCCGTTGAATGGGTTCCCGACAACACCTCGGCTTCAACATCTGACCCCGCCAGGGGTTCGTAGCCCCATTGCCGAACGGTTGCCAGGGCGGTTTTTGTTACGGCAAATGGCGCCATACTCAGCACCGATGGGTTTCCTTCCGGGGGAGATCCCTGGCCTTCGGCTACCCGGTTCATCGCATACGCATAGGTGATGGCAGCATAGCGCAGCAGGTAATCATCCGGGCGAAGGCCCGTTTCCAGCACCTCGAAGGGAACGTAGTGTAGCGGCCCGTCGCGCACGATCACCAGTCGGCTGATGCCATGTAAATCCGTCCAGACGGGACCCAGCAGCCGCTCGAACAGGGTCCGCGCTGTGGCCTGACCGGCGTATTGAAACGGGTCGGGATTGCGGTAGGCTTCGCGCCGGAGGAGGGTACTCAGCCGGTTCAGGTCGGCTCCGCTAATGGGCAACAACTGCACCCGAACCGTGTTTGCCTTCACCACCGTCAGCAGCAGCGAGTCGGGCGTGAGGCTGTATTGTAAGATGGCGGTTTGGCGATCCAGGCGGCTTTGTAATTTTGGCAGTTCAAGGGGCTTGGCCAGAGCATGGCGGTTGTAAGGCTGGAGTTTCTGGTAGACGCGGCTCCAGGCCAGTTCGGCGTTGACCAGATCAGGATCAATGGATTGCGGTATACCCGCCTGATTGCGTTCGACCCAGGCGGTTTTGGCTTCCGATAACCGGCTTTTGGTCTGTTGCAGGGCTTCAATCAGGTGCGAGGGCGCGTTGGCATACGGTTTTTGCAATGTTTGGAACAGTTCGTGCAAAACCGACGCGTTGCCCTGTTCCTGCCGGTGCAGCAAGGTTGCGAGTGTGGCGGGGCCGGGCTGTTGCCGGTAACGGGCGTAGGCGACGGCGACAGCTTCGCGGTAGGCTGGGCGGAGTTTTTCCTGCACAAATAATTTAGTCACTTCCGAACTGTAGGACCCCTGCAACAGCTCGCTGAGGGCGAAGGCCCGCTCAAAAGTTTGGTCGGCCAGGTGCAGGTGGTTGGGTATTTCCCCCGCCGATCGGAGCAAGCGGGCTTTCTGACAGAGCGATTCGAAGAGGTCAGGTCCATTTAAAAAATCACCGGGGGTGGGATTCTGGCTCAGGTTGGCGCTTTGAAACCGGATGCTGGCCTGCTGGATAGCCCGCTGGGCAAAAGCCAGTGCGCCGGGCAGGTCATTCTGCTGCTGAGCAATCCGACTCATCGCCATCAGACCACGCCACAGTAACCGGTACGATGCCTCCAGCCGTTGGCTCATTATCAACGACCGGGTAAACAAACCCTTGGCCCTGACTAGCTGGTTTTTTTGTTCCCAGTACTTACCCAGCGACTGATTGAGGTAAACAGCCAGCTCGGCTCCATCGGCCCCCGCCCGTCGTACGCATTGCTTCGCTTCACGCACGAACAGCAAGATCGAATCGGTTCGCTTTTGGTGTAATCGACACTCAATCAGGCCCAGGAGTAGCCATCCGCGCGTGAGATCCGGAGCGGTGTAATGTCGTAGCGAGGCTCTGAAGAGTGAGTCAGCACGAATAGACTGACCAACCTGCCGGTAAAAAAGTGCGAACTGATTTTCAGCAATGGCCAAACGGGCTGGGGTATTTAGGCTACCCAGTAATAATAGTCGTTTCTGAAAGCATCGCTCCGCCTGTTGGTAATCGCCCTGCTCCATATACGTAGCACCCCGGTTTCCCCAGAAAGCCGCCACATGCGTCCGGGTTTCGCGTTCGAGGGCTGGGCGGGTCGTTAAAAGGGCATCGGCGCGTTGCCAGAACCAGGCCAGCGAGTCAGGTCGGTCGCGCCGGTGGTACAACTCGCCTAAGCTGGCCCAGAGTTTAAACCGGGTGCTGTCGGCCAGCGGACTAAGTTGAAGACCGGACCGGCAGATCGTGGTCGACTGCTGGTAGTTGTCGTACACTACGTTATACACCGTGGCCTCGTCCACGAGAATATTGGCGACCCGGTCGGCTTGTTTGTGCCGGAGCGCCAGTTGCCGCGCCTGACCGAAGAGCCGGAGGGCTTTGGCGGGCTCGGTGCGGTAGATGGCGTTGCCCTCCCGTTGCAGAGCCTCCGCCGACTGCGCCAGGGCAGGGAGCATTCCCAGCGGGGCGAGTAAAAGCAGCAGCGAGGCTCGGAGCGACAAAAAAGGATGGCGGATCAAAAAAAACCGGGTTTTGATGTTACTATTTCACCGAATTAGCGAATATAGATGAAATTCCTGTTTGTATGCCAACACTTTCTCTGTCAGTTCGATTCGGACTTCTTTTTTTGTTGATGCCGCTGCTGGCGCAGGCTCAGATTGACCCACGACTGCTAACTGCCATTCGCCAAAACAACCTGACGGGCGTGCAAACCGCTCTCAATGCCGGAGCTAATCCGAATGCTACCGACTCATTGGGCGCTACACCCCTGATGTGGGCGTGTTTTAAAGCCGATACCTCGGTGGTTAAGCTGCTGGTACAACGTGGAGCCAAAACCGAGTGTAACGGTATAATCCGCATAGACAGCACAACTTACTACGGCAACCTGACCGGGCTAGCTGCCGGACTGAACAAGTTGCCTCTGCTGCGTTACTTGCTGGAAACGCTGAAAATACCGATTAATGAGCCGGAGTACGATCCGGAAACCAAGAAGAATAACGGCTGGACACCGGCGGAGTGGGCGATTGCTAATGGACATCTGACGGTGTTGACTTATTTAGCGGGGCGTGGAGCGGATTTGAATGTGGCGAAGGGGAATCCGCTGGTGTTAGCTTTACAGCTAGAAAGGGAGAAAATTGTGGCATTCTTGCTTGGTCGGGGTTTGGTTTTGCAAAAAAATCACCCAAATTATGCTTTGGCTCTTAACAATCTGGCCGTGTTGTACGAGTCGATGGGTCAGTACGAGAGGGCCTTGTCCCTGTATGAAGAGTGTCGTACGATTCGGGAAAAAACCCTGGGTAAACTCCATCCATTCTATGCTACTGTCCTCAACAATCTGGCCGTGTTGTACAAGTCGATGGGTCAGTACGAGAAGGCTTTACCCTTGTTTGAGGAGTGTCTTATGATTCAGGGAAAAACCTTGGGCAAACGTCATCCATCCTATGCTACTGTCCTCAACAATGTGGCTGGGTTGTACAAGTCGATGGGTCAGTATGGGAAGGCTTTACCCCTATTTGAAGAGTGTCGTACGATTCAGGAAAAGACCCTGGGCAAACGCCATCCTGACTATGCTACTCTCCTTGGCAATCTGGCTGTGTTGTACGTGTCGATGGGTCAGTACGAGAAGGCTTTACCCCTGTTTGAAGAGTGTCGTACGATTCGGGAAGAGATCTTGGGCAAACGCCATCCTGACTATGCTACTCTCCTCGACAATCTGGCCATGTTGTACGAGTCGATGGGTCAGTACGAGAAGGCTTTACCCCTGTTTGAAGAGTGTCTTATGATTCAGGGAAAAATCTTGGGCAAACGCCATCCAGACTATGCTGCTGTCCTCGGCCATATGGCCGGGTTGTACGTGTCGATGGGCCAGTACGAGAAGGCTTTACCCCTGTTTGAAGAGTGTCGTACAATTCGGGAAAAGACCCTGGGCAAAAACCATCCTGACTATGCTGCTGTTCTCGGTAATCTGGCCATGTTGTACAAGTCGATGGGTCAGTACGAGAAGGCTTTACCCTTGTTAGAAGAGTGTCGCACAATCCAGGAAAAGACCCTGGGCAAAAACCATCCTGACTATGCTACTCTCCTCGGCAATCTGGCCATGTTGTACGAGTCGATGGGCCAAGACGGGAAGGCTTTACCCCTGTTTGAAGAGTGTCGTATGATTCGGGAAAAGACCTTTGGTAAACGCCATCCAGCCTACGCTTTTGACCTCAATAACAGGGCCGTGTCGTACCTTTCGATGGGTCAGTACGAGAAGGCTTTACCCCTGTTTGAAGAGTGTCGTATGATTCGGGAAGAGATCTTGGGCAAACGCCATCCTGACTATGCTGATGTCCTCGACAATATGGCGGTGTTGTACCATTTGATGGGTCAAAACGAAAAGGCTTTACCTTTATTTGAAGAGTGTCTTACGATTCAGGAAAAGACCCTGGGTAAACTCCATCCTGACTATGCTTTGGCTCTCAACAATATGGCCTTTTTATATGAGGCAATGGGGCAATATGAGCACGCTTTATCCTTATATGAGGAGTGCCGCATAATTCGAGAAAAAGTTCTGGGTAAAGCTCATCACGACTTTGCGAATACACTTCAACTTCAGTCCAGATTGTATGCAAAGTTGGGACAGGACGAAAAAGCTCTGCCACTGGTTACTCTTACTCGTCTACAGTATAAAACACAGCTCCTTCAAAACATTGCCATTCTCAATGAAACCACATTAGGGCAGTTCCAACAAAAATTTGACTTGACGAATACGGCCTATTCTTTCGGCTATACTACTCGTTCGCAGATAATAGCAAATCAGCATTACAACGATGCCCTGCTCAGCAAAGGTGTGGGACTAATGGCCACTCAACTCCTAAACACTCTACTGGCTCAAACGAAAGACAGTGCCACTATCCGCATTGGAGAACAACTTAAGAACATCAAACTAACTTTAAACCGCCAGCTCACACTCCCCTTACCCAGGCAACAGGGCGTAGATTCGCTCCAGCGTAAAGCCGCCGACCTGGAGCAGCAACTCGTTTTGCGTTTGCCCGAATACGGCCAGGCCTTCACTTCCTTGCGCATAGAGTGGCCCCAGATTCAGCAGGGGCTCAAACCCGACGAAGCCGCCATTGAGTTCGTTTCCTTTCAATACTACCATAAACGCCCGACCGATAGCACCCTTTATGCCGCTCTGGTGCTGCGGCCCGGTTATACCCAACCCAAGCTCGTGTTTTTGGGCGAGCAACGACAATTTGATCAATTGCTCACTGCCGGAACCGCATCTCCTTCCGACATCAATGGGTTGTACCGGGGCGGTGTGGCCGAAACCGGCAACGGTAGGGCTCAATTAGGAAAAGGACTCGCCCTTTCTCAGCTCATCTGGCAACCGCTCGATTCGCTCTTACAGGGTGCCAAAACCGTATTTGTTTCCCCCGCCGGGCGGCTGCACCAAATCGCGCTGGCAGCCCTGCCCAACCCCGCCGACACCAGCCAGCGCATGGCCGACCGCTTCCGGATTCGGCAGGTCGGCAGCACCCGCGTGGTAGCCCTGCGCACAGCCCAAACCGAGCAGCCGCTGGTTAAAAACACCCTCAAAACCAGTCTCTACGGCGGTATTACGTACGATGCCGACAGTGTGGGGCTGGTTCGGCAGACCCGTCTGAAGGAGGTTCAGCAGCGACTGGCCCTGCGCGAAGCGACCCGCTCCGGCACTTGGGATTATCTGCCCGGCACCCAGGCCGAAGTGGATAACCTGCGCCGGATACTGCCCCCTACTCAAACTACTTACCTAACCAAAGAAACCGCTACGGAAGGCAGTGTAAAAGCGTTGTCGGGTCACTCGCCGAAAATCCTGCACATTGCCACCCACGGTTTTTTCTTTCCCGATCTGCCCAAACCCAAAACCGACGGAATGGCGCTCGTTAGCGACGAACGCAACCGGTTTCAGTATTCGGAGAATCCGCTGCTGCGGTCGGGGCTGGTGATGGCCGGAGCCAACTACGTCTGGAAAGGAGGCACGCCCATCGAAGGCGTCGATGACGGCATTCTGACGGCTTACGAATTGTCGAATCTGAACCTGCGCGGCACCGAACTGGTGGTGCTGAGTGCCTGCGAAACGGGGCTGGGGCAGGTGAAGGGCAGCGAGGGCGTTTATGGCCTGCAACGGGCGGTGAAGATGGCGGGAGCGCGGTATCTTCTGATGAGCCTGTGGCGGGTCTCGGACCAGGAAACCGCCGAATACATGACCCTGTTTTACCGAAATTTACTCGAAAAAGGCTCTGTCCCCGCAGCCTACGACTATGCCCAAAGCCAGATGCGGAGCCGGTATCCGAAGGAGCCTTTCAAGTGGGCGGCTTTTGTGCTGGTGGAGTAAGGCGTCTGATTCAGCGTAAAATCAATTTTGTGGTTTTGTTACTTTCTTAAGCATCAACGGAATAATCAAAAAAGACCAGCATCTGCGCTATGCTCACCCGACTTCCTCTGCTCCTTCAATCCTTCATTTTTGGGCTCTTGATTACTTCCGTCTTCGCCCAACCGCCAGCTACCAACCGGGGCGGCAAGGCCGAGACGACTCAAACGGCACCTGGCGTCGGCACGACGGCCTACGGCGTGGTGGTGGGAATTTCGACCTACCAGCACCTGCCGTCGCTGCGGTTTGCGGACCGGGATGCGCTCGTTTTTGCCGATTACCTCGTCCGGTCGGCGGGCGTACCCGCGTCGCAGGTCGAGACGCTGATCAACCGGCAGGCGACGCTCATCAACCTGACCGACGCCCTAACAACGGTCAAAAAAAAGGTGAAAACCGGTGATCGGGTCTATGTCTATTTTGCCGGACACGGTGACATCGAAACCCGCACCGACAGTGCCGAAAACGCCATGCTGATGCTCTACGGAGCTTCCCGCCAGGACTATAATGCAACCTTCGACAAGTGCTACCTGCGGGAGATGAAACGCTGGCTCGACGAACTGACCGCAGCCGGGGCCGAGGTGGTGTTTGTGGCCGATGCCTGCCGGTCGGGGGCGTTTGCGCTGATGGGCGGGAGTGTGGGCCAAAGCCGGACGATGCTGGGTCTGGGCAAGGAATGGGCGGGGCAGGTCAAAATTCTGTCCTGCGAACCGGGTGAACTGGCCATCGAAGGGGTTGAATTCGGCAATGGCCGTGGGCTGTTTTCCTACTGCCTGGTCGATGGCCTGATGGGCATGGCCGACAGCGACAAGGATCGTATCGTCACCAAATCGGAACTGGAGGTATATCTGAAAACCACGGTTCCCAAAACCGCCAGGCCCCACGTCCAGCATCCGGAACTGCTGGGTGGAGAGGGCGATATGTCCATCGGAACCGTCAATTCTGACTCGCTTCGGGTTTATCAACAGCGTAAAACCCGCGACTATTCCCTGCTGACGACCACCCAAACCAAGGGCTTTGAAGCCGACCTGCTCCGGGGCCTCGACTCGACTACGCAGCGGGTCTATAAGCAGTTTGAGAAGGCCCTCACCGCCCGGCATCTGCTGCACCCCGCCGGGCAGTCGGCACTGGATTACCTGCGGCAACTGCCCGCCCGCAACAATGCTAAATTGCGGGGCCTGATGACGCGCAACCTGGTGGCGGCACTGCAAGTCCGCACGGAAGGGTTGCTACGACCGCTGTTGCGGGTGATTCGCGACTATGAACTACCTACGCCTGTCGCCCAACTCGACTCTGCCATTGCCGAAATGGATACGTCTATTATACTGCTGGGCAAAGGCCACAACCTGGTTCAGAACCTGACAGCCCGGCGGTTATTTCTGGAAGGAAAACGACTGATGATCACGAAACGTAATCAGATCGAACTCAACGACAGCCTGACCCTGATGGCGATGACTCGCTTCCGGGAATCGGCCAGAATGGAGCCCAATATGCCGTATACCTATTGGGAAATGGGTATGACAAGCTTTGTTTTAACGCAGCTCGATTCCTCAATGATATATATGGAAAAATGCCTGGAATTATTGCCGAACAGCGTAGCTGTACTGAATTTAATAGGTGAACAGTATTTGGCTAGGAATCAACTCAGTAAGGCAAAAAAGTATTATGAAAAAGCCTTAAAACTTGATGCCTCCAGTCCGATGAGCCATGCGGGATTAGCTAAATTTTATCATGAATCAAAAGATAAAAAACGTACTGAATTTCATCGACAAAAAGGTATAGAAGGTTATGAAAGACAGTATAAAGGAAGGTTAAATGAAATACTAATAGCTAAGATAGACATATATCGAAAGATTGGTCAACATGACAAGGCAATCAGTATAGCGCGTGACTTGCTAAAAATGGACTCGACCTATGCCTTTGCACTGGCTGAAATTGGATTGAACTTCTGTATACTGCAAAAATGGGATGAAAGTATTGATGCCTATGAGCGTTATTTTCGACTTAACTCATCCGATGGGCTTTCACATGCGATGATAGCCTTCGCTTATTTAAAACGATACGAAAAGGCCAGGCAAATTAGGGATAGGCAAGGGGCTGATGAAAATTCGCAATTGAGTTTACGCCTGAATCCGGGAAACCTCGTCGGATTACTGGTGCGCTATGACCTTGAGTTCGAAAACGAGAATTATTCTGCCGCTATGCTTTTGGCTAAACAAGCGATTTTGATCTACCCATCCTCTGCCAGTTCTCAATTTAGGCTGGGCAGTATCTATTTAGCTTTAAATGATTCATTACAAGCCTGGCGCTGCTTTCAACTCGCTGACTCGCTAAGTTCTGAAGGGGATGATGTATCGGTAGCGCTAGGTGACCTTTATTTTTCTAAAGGAAATTATAAAGCAGCAGAAAGTAGCTATCGCCGGGCTATTGCTCTACTACCCGATCAGCCGGTAGCTCTGTATCAATTAGCTATGACATTGGCAGTGGTCGGGGATCATAACGATGAAGCTTTGGCACTTTGTCAACAGGTTCAGAGACTTACCCCCAATGATGATGCTCAATGGTTTTTAAGAGGTATGCTATTGGCTGGTCAATACAAATATCCAGAGGCCCTTGCCGCCCTGAAAGAGGCTGTTCGGTTAAATCCCAAAAAAGTCAAAGCACTTGCTTTGATGGGAAATATCCAGAAGCGCGTCGAACAATATCAACCAGCTGCCGAATCCTACCGCCAGGCTGCTTATTGGGACAGCATCAACGCTGCATACGCAGTTGAAGCAGCTTGGTTATATTATAACGAGCTAAGACAGAATGATTTGTCTTTTGAGATGTGTAGCCGGGTACTTGCTATCGATACAGCCGTCTATCCAATTGCCGCACAACGAGGCACTAAAGTGATTGAACGCCTGGCGATAGCTTACGCAATTATGGGCCATATTTCCGTTGATCGGAAACAGGATCATCAAATTATTTATTATTACACGAAGGCAATAACTACCAAGCCTGAAGGTTATGATAATGACAATTATCAGTACCAGATTGGATTAGCTTACATCAATCTGGGTCAACCCGCCAAAGCAATACCCACTTTACAGGAGGCCATTCGGTCGAAGCCATATATTTTAGATTACCATAATTTATTAGCTACAGCTCAGGTCCGATCGGGTGATGCCGTCGCAGGTGAAACCGAAGCCAGAGCCGCATTGCGCCTGGACTCGGTCAACGTGCGGGCTACGCAGACCTTAGCCGTTGCCATCCTGCGCCAAAACCGGTATGCCGAAGCCTGGCAGTGGGGGCAGCGGCTCGAAAAAATAGCCACGGTCAACCTGTGGGAAGCGCCCTATTTCTACGCCCGCTGGTTTGCCCGGCAAGGAAACATAAAAGAAGCATTACCCCACTTGGAGAAAGCTTTTAAACAAGGTTTCGGCACCGATGCCAGCGTCATTCTGACCAATCCCGATTTTGATCCCATCAAATCGGACACCGGGTTTATGAACTTGATCCGAACCTATTGCCCGGAAAAGAAATAAAACCGCTACTCTTAACCCATTTCGGTCGTTCGCACCTGTTACTTTTTGCCCGGTTTTCGGAATAACCCACTAAATACGTTCTTTCAACCTAAGTCTTTTTTCTATGGATGTCCTGCGTCAATTTATCCCGTATTCGGTCCGGGCGGTTTTAGTTGCGTTGGTGCTGGCAACGACGCCCGCGCTGGCTCAGACCAAACGCGCCCTCATTGTGGCCATTGGCGACTACCCGAACGAAACCAACAAAAACCGGGGCAATACCGACTGGCCGGATATCAATTCGGCCAACGATGTGTTGCTGATTCAGGGCGCGCTGAAACGGCAAAATTTTACCGAAATCGTTGTGCTGCGCGACGCCAAAGCGACCCGGGAAGGTATTCTGGCGGCCGTAGACACCCTGATTGCCCATAGCCGGAAAGGGGATATTGTGGTCATTCATTTCTCCAGCCACGGCCAGCAGATTAATGACAACGACAGCGACGAACTGGATGCCCTCGACGAAGCCATTGTGTGTTACGGCGCACCGAGCGATACAACCGGCCAATTTGCAAACTACGACGGAAGCCAGCACCTGCGCGATGAAGACCTGGGCGAATACATCAACCGGCTCCGTACCAAACTGGGGGCCGATGGCGACGTCCTGCTGATTGCCGATGCCTGTCATTCCGGTACCATTACGCGCGGAAACGATGGCCCGTTCCTCCTGCGCGGCAACAAAAAGCCGATGCATCTGGCAAATCATAAAACCAAAACCGCCCCTCCGGTTGCGCAAAAACCGCGTCCTTTTTTGGCTGCAACCTACAACCGCCCCGCCAGCCAGACCGGTATGGCACCCTACGTCGTGATCTCGGCGGCCCGGGCCAATGAAGTCAATCAGGAGTGCATTACGGCGACCAAAATGCCCGCCGGATCACTCTCCTACGCTTTCACCCGATCGATGACGAACCTTCGGCCGGGTGAAACCTACCGGTTATTATTCAACCGGATTGTTACGGAGTTGCTGCGCATGGGCAAGAGTCAGCACCCCGAAGTGGAAGGAGATGTGGACCGGCAACTGTTTGGGGGGCAGGTGGTGGAGCAGCAACCCTATTACACGATCAGCGAAATGGCCGAAAACCGGCGCCAGTTGACCATTCCGGCGGGGCGGTTAGAAATGATTTATCCCGGAACAACCGTCCGCGTTTGCCCGGCCGGAACCCAAAATCCCGCGATGGAAACGAAGGCGGTTTCGGGCACCGTAGCGACCGGTACGCTGTTTTCGACGACCATCAACCTGGCCAAACCGCTTCCGCCGGGTCTGGAGAGTGAATACTGGGTGTTTCTGCAGGAACGGGCTTTTGGCGACCTGACGGTTCGGGTTAGTCTCGACAGCCTGCAGCGACCCGCCCTGCGACAACCGCTGCAGGCTTCATTGGCTAAATTGCCGCTGGTGAAATTTGACCGGACGACGCCCGACTTGCAACTCTGCCAGCGCGATTCCGCGGGATTTTCGCGGGTGGCCGTGAAGCGAACGTCTGACGGAACGCAATTTGGCGACTTGATAAGGCTTGATGAACCGGGCGGGGCAGAAAGGGTGAGCCTCCGGATTCAGGATTATGTACAGGCCAAATTTCTGCAAAATTTCAACCCGTCGTATCCCGGTATCGACGTTCGGATGGAAATCCTTCCCAACAAACCCCAAAGCCGCGACGCCAACGATACCACCAGCCGCGAGCCGTTTCTTCAGAATGGTTTGCTGGCGTTGCCACCGGGGTGGATCTCGGTGCGCATGATCAATGCCGGCGATTTGCCGGTTTATTATTCCGTGATCGACATTCAACCCGACGGCATCGTGTCGGTTATTTTTCCCCGACCGAACACGCCCGACACGCCCGACCAATACCGACTTGAGCCGAAGCAAAGCCTGATCATTCCGAGCCGTGTGGCAATTTCTGCGCCCTACGGAAGCGAAACATTCAAAGTGCTGGCATCCCTCGAAAAATTTGACCTGCGTAATGTCATTAAAATGCGTGAACGGGGCAATTTGAGCATGCGGGGCGTCAACAATGTGCTGGAACTCCTGTTTGGTCGGGCTCAGGTGATGGCCCGGTCGTCCGTTGCCGAAACCGGTTTTCCCGAAACCACCATCGGTTCGTTTAGCTACCCTTTCCTGATTGTCCCGAAAAAACCGTAAGCCTGTCTGCCTGAACCACTAAACCCTCTTATTTCCCGTCTTTCTCATAAAATCGCCACGACGTCTTGAAATCCTTGCTCAGTTTCTGGTTGGTCAGAATGGCCCGGATCATTTCGACCGGCATGGCGTTGAGTTGCAAAATGGCGTCATGGAATTGCTTGTAGGTCATTTTTTTGCTGTCGACGAATTCTTTTTTCAGGCCGTAAAACTGAAAACCGCCCGTCATGTAGGCAAGTTGGTAGAGTGGGGGATAACCGCCCACGAACGACCGGCGCACTTCGCCCTCGGCATTGGCCCGCTCGTGGCCAACCCGGTCCACCAGAAAGTCGATGCACTGCTGCGGTGACCATTTGCCGAGGTGGTAATTGAGCGAAAAAATGATGCGGGCGCAGCGGTGCATCCGCCAGAACAGCATCCCGATCCGGTCTTCGGGCGACTGCGGAAACTTCATGTCCCACAGAATCATTTCCCAGTACAAGGCCCAACCTTCCGTCCAGAATGGCGTGTCGAAATTGCGGTAGGTCTTGTGCCGGTTGTTCATAAATCCCTGGAGATGGTGTCCGGCAATCAGCTCGTGGTGAACCGTCGAGCGTGAGAAATGCGGATTGTTGCCCCGCATACTCATCATCTTATCCTCGTGTTCCATGGTGTTCGTCGGATACGAAATCAGGATGGATTCACCCCCCAGAAAGAATGGAGACACCTTCTGCCGGGCTGCTGCCATCATGTTCATCCGCCAGGTTTCTTCGGCGATGGGCGGAATGGTCACCAGATCATTTTTTTTCAGGAAAGCAATGGATTCATCGTACAGCCGCAGGATCAGTTCGGGCTGTT
This sequence comes from Larkinella sp., assembly GCF_965227735.1. Classification (NCBI taxonomy): domain Bacteria; kingdom Pseudomonadati; phylum Bacteroidota; class Cytophagia; order Cytophagales; family Spirosomataceae; genus Larkinella; species Larkinella sp. Next base: position 4,878,496 of record NZ_OZ245776.1, read on the forward strand.
TGCCGGCCGGGACGGCGGTATTTTTGACTTTTTCCTGAGCGGCTTTCCAGTCCGTGCCGAATCCCATTTCCTGCGAGGCTTTCAGCAATTCCCGGTCGCACCACGCAAATTCGCGGTTGGCAATGTCGACCAGTTCTTCCGGCGAATACGGAATCATTTCAAACTGCAACTGCCGGAGCAGTTCTTCACGACCCACGGCAATGCCCGAAATACCGCTGCCGTCGTCTTTGGTTGGGGCGGCCTCTCTAACTTTTTTGGATAGCAAAGCGGTATACGTCGTCAGCAGGCTGTCGGTTTTTCGGTACGGTTCGGGTACCCACCAGCTAAACTGCGGGTCGTAGGCGTTGTAGAACGTAAATACGCTTTTCAGGGCAGCCTGCAAGCCTTTGGCGGTTCCTTCGGCGCGCCGGGCCTGCGCCGGTTCGATCTTCTCGGTTTTCTCAACCGCCTTCCGAACCGTGATGATCTGTTTCCCAATGGTGTTCAGATCCGCAGCCACCTGCTCGGCCACCAGCGGCATTCCCCGCCGACGGAGTTTTTCCAGCGCATAGATTTTGTCGGCAAACGGAAACCAGTCTTTGGTCTGGTTAACCTCGCGTTCTTCGTCCGCTAATTCCTGAAGCGTTTTCTTTAGGTTTCGTTGAAACAGCAGATAATCCACCCGGCTGTCGGTGCTCATCCGGTCGAAATCCAGTTGTTGCAATTGCCGCAGGTAATCGGTGTGAAACGTCTTGAAACGCTCCCGCCGTTCGGGCGAATTTTCAAGGGTGTAAAACCGGCTGAGACTGCCCCGATCGGCTTCGTAGTTCGTCAGCAGATGATGAACATCGCTTGTTTGCCGGTATAATCCGTTCGACGAATTCGGTTGAGTGAATGCCACGAGTGGGCCGACAAAAAGCAGGAAGGAAAGGACGGAACGGGTAAACGGTGGTTTCATGGACGGTTTCATCGGTGGTTTCAATTCACTAAAGTAGTTATTGTATAATAAAAACCGGAAAATATTCGGCCAAAAACGATTTTTGCCAACTATTCTGTAAATTTTAGGCCTGTTAACCTGAACAACCTGCTCATCTATGAAACACAACTCCGTTTGCTCAGTACTTTGGCTGGCGTTGAGTCTGACCGCGGCACAGGCCCAAAAATTTACCGGTTTTACCCCCGCTCGTCAGGCCACTGAGGAAAAAGCGGAAGCCGAATTCAAGAAACACCAGTCGTCGGCAGCTTTTAAAAAGCACCTCGAAATGCTGAGCAGTGTACCCCACGTGGCTGGAACGCCTGAAAATGAGAAAGTTCGGGACTACATCGCCGAAACCATGCGGAAAGCGGGCTGGCAGGTCGACATTTACCCGCACGACATTTATTTGCCCAAAGGTCCGGGTGAAATTGCCGTCGAACTGGTGGAACCCATTCGCCAGCCGCTGAACATTCGGGAGTTTCTTTTTTCGGAAGACAAATACGCCAAAGACCCGCGCCTAATGCCGGGCTGGAATGCCTATTCCGGTTCGGGCGATGTCACGGCAGAAATCGTTTATGCCAATTACGGACGCAAGGAAGACTTCGAGCAACTGAAGGCAATGGGCATTTCGGTGCAGGGAAAAATCGTGATGGCGCGCTACGGTGGTAACTTCCGGGGCTACAAAGCCCTGTTTGCCCAGGCCGCCGGAGCCGCCGGGGTGATTATTTACACCGATCCGGCCGACAACGGGTATACGAAAGGACTGACGTTTCCGGAAGGGCCGCAACCCAGCGAGAGCGTCATTCAGCGTGGATCATTGCTGACGGTTCCGTATACCGGCGACCCGCTGACGCCCGGCGAACCCGCGTTGCCGATCGACGGAAAAACCAAAATCAAACGGCTCGATCCGAAGGATGTTGCCCTGCACACCATTCCGGTGACGCCCATCCCGTACGGTTCGGCCACCGAAATTCTGAAACGCATGACGGGCAGCAAAGCCGTTCCGACGGGCTGGCAGGGCGGTTTGCCGTTTACGTATCGTCTGGAAGGCGGTTCTGCCCTGAAAGTGCGGCTGATGGTGAAACAGGAAAAAGCCATTACCCGGATTTATGAAGTGGTCGGGACGATGGTCGGAACGGAATTTCCCGACGAGTGGATCATTGCCGGTTGCCATTACGACGCCTGGTCGTTCGGGGCCACCGATCCCAACAGCGGCACGGCGATGTTGCTGAGTCTGACCGAATCATTGGGCAAGCTGGCAAAAACCGGTCAAAACCCCCGGCGCACGATCAAAATAGCGCACTGGGATGCCGAAGAGTTTGGCGTTATCGGTTCGGCGGAATGGGCGGAGCAGTTTCGGGATGAACTGACCCAAAAAGCCGTTGCCTACATGAACTATGATGCCGCCGTTTCGGGCCGGAATTTCGGGGCCAGCGCGTCGCCGTCCATGAAGAAGATTTTGATTGAAGCCACGCAGGCTGTTCAATACCCCGATTCCAACAAAACCGTCTATGAGCATTGGCTGGCGCAGGGCGGTCGCCGGGGCGGCAGCACCGTCGGCATTGCCTCATCGGCACCGGCTACGGTCGTCAACGAGCCGGTTATCGGCAACCTGGGCGGTGGTTCGGATCACATTGCACCCTACATGCACGTCGGCATTCCGTCGCTAAACGCCGGAACGGGTGGCCCGACGCTCTACCATTCTTCCTACGACGACCTGTTTTTTTACGATAAATTTGCCGATCCAACCTACAAAATGGGGCCGATGGTGGAGCAGGTGGTGGGAACCATGACGCTGCGGCTGGCGAATGCCGACGTGCTGCCCTACGATCTGGTGCGCTACGCCAACGATCTGTCGACGCACCTGAAAGCCGCCGAAAAAGCCATCAAAGCCTACGCGCCGACCTATTCCATTGAACCATTGCTGACGGCGGTGGTCGATCTGAAGAAAAACGCCGAAGCCGCCGAAACCGCCCGCCAGAACTATTTGCAGGCGGGTCGCACCGACAAACTGGCGGAACTGAACAAGACCATGCGCCAACTGGAGCAGTCGTTTATCGATCCCAAAGGCATGGCGTTCGGGTCGTGGTATCGCTCGTTGTATGCCTCCTCGGACCCGAACAGCGGGTATGCGTCGTGGATGTTGCCGGGACTGCTGTACGAAGCTTCGTTAAAATCTACCGCCAACCTGCCCGATCTGGAGGCTCGTTACAAGAAAGCCATTCAGACGCTGAGCGACCGGTTGGGAACGCTGGTGGAAGGCATGGCTGCGGGCAATCCGGCGACGTTGGGCGGAGGGAAAAAATAGGGCTGGAATGAATCCATAAATTCAAGAATACCAGCCCACGATTTCAATCGTGGGAGCTCGAAAAAACAACCAGCATCACTAACCGTTTTAACGGTTTAAAATCCCGAAACCGCTAAAACGGTTAGTAGCCGTCCATTTTTTACGCCGTGCCCCCGGTTTTAACCGGGGGCTATTGAAATCATTTTGAATACCGATTGCCTATTTGTCAATTACAGAGTTCAATAAACGGGGTTCTGGTCGTTGGAACGGGTTTTTATTTCCAAAGAAGTAGGTCGTTACTTCACGAAGCTTTTGGAGAAAAAGTTTGTGAAGAAATTAGCCTGCATCCATGAAACACCCGATTCGACGTTCCTTTCATATCTCTCTGTGCTGTGCGCTTTTGGGCGTAGTTCTCCTCCCGTCCGTTCGGGCGCAAACCAACGCAACCGGTCCGGCTACGGCGGCCATTCTGAGTCGCTGGGAAAAGCAGGTGACGCCCGAAAATGCCTGGCGCGACTACCCGCGTCCGCAACTGGTGCGGGCCAACTGGCAGAACCTGAACGGAATGTGGGAATATGCCATCCGGCCCAAAACCGAAGGTCAGCCCGCCAACTTCGACGGGCAAATTCTGGTGCCCTTCTGCGTGGAATCGACGCTTTCGAAAGTAACAAAATCACTCAAATCGGACCAGCGGCTGTGGTATCGCCGGAATGTGACGATCCCCAGCGACTGGAACGGGCAGCGGGTGTTGCTGCACTTCGGCGCGGTGGATTACGAATGCCATCTGTGGGTCAACGGCGGTTTGGTCGGTTCGCACGTCGGCGGTTCGGATGCGTTTGAGTTCGATATTACGGATTTTCTAAAATCGGGTCAGAATCAACTGATTCTGGGCGTGACGGACCCCACCACCGACGGCGAACAACCGCGCGGCAAGCAGGTTTTTAACCCTAACGGCATCTGGTATACGCCGGTGTCGGGCATCTGGCAAACCGTCTGGCTCGAACCCGTTCCCAATTCGGCTTACATTGAAGAAGTCCGGCTCACGCCCGAACTTGATTCCAGCCGGTTGCGGGTGGAAGTGCTGCTAAACCGGCCCCTCACCAACCCAACGAGTGCCATCCGGTTGACGGCGCTGGACGGAACCCAAACCGTTGCGAGCCTCCTGGTTCGGTCGGGACGTGTGGCCTATCTGCCCATCAAAAACCCGAAACTGTGGTCGCCCGACAGTCCATTTCTATACAACCTGAAAGCGGAACTGGTGATGGTAAAAGACCCCTTTCCCGGAATTGAAAACCGCAACCGCCCGCGCCACAACGACGCCGAACGCTCGGCCTACGCCAAAGCCGAGGTAACGGGCAATGCCGTCGATGCGGTAACGAGTTATTTTGCGATGCGGAAAATGTCGATGGGGCCGGGCAAGATCGCCGGGCAGCCCATGATGTTGCTCAACAACAAACCGGTTTTCCAGAACGGCCCGCTCGATCAAGGCTGGTGGCCGGGGAGTTTGCTGACGCCCCCGTCGGACGAAGCGATGGTGTTTGAGCTGGATTTTCTGAAAAAGTCCGGGTTCAACATGCTGCGGAAACACATCAAGGTGGAACCCGACCGGTATTATTACCACTGCGACCGGCTCGGTTTGCTGGTCTGGCAGGACATGCCGTCTGGTTTTTTGAGCGGACAGGACATGGGCCGTCAGGAGGTCGTCGAACCGTTGCGCCGGTCGAAAGGCAAAGAGCAGTTTGAACTGGAACTGCGCCGGATGATGAACCGGCTGCACAATCACCCCAGCATTGTGACCTGGGTGGTGCACAACGAAGGCTGGGGGCAGTACGACAACGTTCGGCTGGCGGATTGGGTGAAGGCGCTCGATCCCAGCCGGTTAGTCAATGCCGCCAGCGGCTGGTCGGACCTGGGCGCGGGCGATTTTTTCGACATTCACACGTATGAAGAAGTGCCGAACATTCCGGAACCCAAAAAAGACCGGGTGATTGTCGTCGGTGAGTTTGGCGGCATCGGCTGGCCGATTACCGGGCATTTGTGGGACCCCAATAAACGAAACTGGGGCTACCAGACGTATCAGGATCAGGATGCGGTTTTGAAGGCGTATCGCACTAAATACGCCAAAATGGTGGAAATGTACCGGAAGAACGGCGTTTCGGCAGCGGTGTATACCCAAACGACGGATGTGGAAGGCGAAGTTAATGGCCTGCTGACCTACGACCGGGAAATTATCAAGATTCCGATTGAGACATTGCGGGAAATCCACGCACCCCTGTTCAAATAAAGGCGGTTTTCCCGACCGGCCAAAAGTCCGGCAAGGACATCAATTTGCCGGATTTTGAGTGAACAGAAACAGCCCTGCAACGGGCGACAACCAGCGGTTGTTGCCCGTTGCAGGGCTGTTTCTGTTGTTGTGCAGGCGTATCGTTTTAGTAACTCTCCAAATGGGCGGAATTAGGTGCCAATTTTGGTCGAAATCGGCAGCTTTACAATCGGTATGGTCTGATTATCAGTTCGTAAATTCTGGTTTCGTAATGTCTCTCATCCGTTTCCGGGCAAAATTTTGCGGTTTACTTGCGTATTAAAATAAAAAACGATTACTTGCTTGCAACTACAAGCAACTATCTCAATGAAGATACAATTTCTACTTCTGATTTCTTTCATCCTGCTCAGCCTGGGGGGATCGGCGCAGGATTTAGATTGGAATACCTATCCGGACGGATCGCTCAATCACACCTATCCGACGGTTGGTAATGCTCCGGTCAGTGTGGGTGTTGTGACGACGGGTAGTACATCATCGCTCAATGCGAATGAACCCAACGGCCGTCCGACAGGCTTGCGGCTTGCGGCTGATTTTCCCGCCAGCGGCAATTGTGTTTCGGTGAAAATTACGTTTTCGCAACCCGTCAGTAACCTGAATTTCAACCTGATCGATATTGATTATGCGGATGGGGATAGTGATTATCAGGACGTCGTAACGGTTTCGGGTAGCAACGGGGGAACACCGGTTAGTCCGAGTATTGGGTCGGCGGCTACCAATACGGTCAGCGGCAATACCGTCACGGGTACGAACAGTGACGTTGCTTTAGCCCAAAACCTGGTCACGTTCAGTAGTCCGGTCACCGAAGTAACCATCCAGTACTGCGCCGGACCGGCTTTTGCTCTTCCCGAATCGCAGGAAATTTATATTGGCGACTTTACCTGGGACGATGCACCCGCTATGCCCGTGCGGCTGGCGTCGTTCAGTGGCAAGCGGGTCGAACACCAGATGTTGCTGGGTTGGCAAACCACCTTCGAGTCCAACAGTGCCTATTTCGTCGTGGAGCGCAGCACCGACGCCAAAGCCTTCGAAGCCATTGGCCGCGTGGTTTCTCAGGGTTTCTCCGAAACGATGCAGACATACGGTTTTACGGATGAGGCTCCGCAAAAGGGAACGAATTATTACCGCTTGCGGCAGGTCGACCGCGACGGCCGGTTCGAATTTTCGAAAATTCTGGGGCTGACCTACGATGCCGACGGGTTCTATTTCGAGGTGCTGGCGCTGGAACGGGGCCGGATCGAAGTGAAAACCAATGCGCCCGATCCCGCGTTTGCGGTGGTGGACCTGCGGGGCATTGCCAATCTGGGCTCGGTTGAAAAAGTGGGCGCGACCCGGTATGTTTTGCAGGTAATACCCGCGGGCCTGGCCACACCGTCCCTGAAAATCGTCCAGATGCGAACAAACCAGTTCGGCTATGCCAAACGGGTGCTGCTGAATGAATAACCTGAATTAATGTTTATTTGTGTATACCAGACACCCTGCCGGTTTTGCTGACAGGGTGTTTTTATGCCCCTTCCTCAAGGGCTGGTGTGAACGCCGAAACACGACCGGAGAATCGTGTCGAACGTGGCCCCGTAGGTTTCCTGATCCGGGCGGCTCACTTCTACTTTTCGGGTGAGTGGCGCGCGGCTGAAAATGAAGACCTTTTCTTTGGGGAGGTCGGCGGGGAGATAGGGTGAATGGGTAGTAATCAGACAGTCCTGCCGGATGGTTTCCGCGTTGTCGCTGCGCTTTCCGTTCGATGTCGGCAGTTCCCGGAGCCGTTCCATCAGGTTCATTCGCCAGACCGGATTGAAGTGCGATTCGGGTTCGTCGAGCAAGAAGAGGACATTTGAAAACGAAATCATGCTGAAAGTTCCCAGGAGCTGGGCCAGTTGATGCTCGCCATCGGAAAGAGACACATAATCGACAATGGCGGTACGATTTCGGGCGTGAAAGTTCACCCGTTCGAAACGGAAAACCTTGTCTTCATCCTGCGGCTCCGGCAATCGTGAGGCAAACCGACGGGCTTTGGTTTCTTTGCTAAACCGTTCGCGGGCGTGTTTGGGAATCACGAGATCATTCAGCATGGCGAGCTTGTGAAAAGCCGAATACAGGTCGAAGGCGGTTTTCCAGAAAAACCGAAAAGCGGTTTTTGTTTCGGTATCCACCAGAAAATCAAAGGTGTAGGTTTCGGTTTTGTCATCGTACTGGTAGCAGGTAGCACAGCGTTGCAGCCGGGTCAGGTATTCTTCGAGTTCGTCCGTGAGCTGGATGCCTTTCCGTTTCGACTGCTTGCCGGCGCGGGCCGGTGCGCGGGGAGCCGCTCCGTGGGCCAGTTGAATGCTGCATCGGAAGGAGTGGAGGTCGTCCAGGTGGGCGTATTTCAGCAGGGCGGAGCGCTGTTCGTCGCTGCCCAGCAGCAGATTGGCAACCAGCACTTCCAGGTGTGTTCCGTAGTCGATCAGCATCAGGCGTGTATCCTGAATACCGGTCGACGGGGTGGTATGATCGATGGCACTCTCGCGCACTTCCTCCGCATAGCCGCTCCGGCTGAGCAGGAAAGGCAGACTCAGCGTCTCATTGTCCCCGGACGAATACCCTATCACCTTGCCGGGCAGCAATTCCTTCGTTTCGGGCGCGGTCAATTCGCAGTTTATCCAGGTTCCGTCCACCATTTTTCGGATCGTCACCACCGGTCGGCGTTTCGTTTGCGCCCGGCGCGAGATCCGGACGTGAACCGTTGCCGGACTGCCGTGGGGCCGGATCAGGTAGTCGACTTCGAACTGCAGACCGGGGTTTCCTTCGATGCGTTCTTCCTCACATACCACGGCATGGAAGGCCGACTGAAACATTTCGGCCAGCACCTGGAGCAACTGTGATTTGCCGGTTCCGTTGGCACCCAGCAGACACAGGGGTGTAAAGGTTGTTTGCTCATCCATTTGAGAGCGCAGCGAAATGTCGAGCCCATCGAGCAGTCCGCCACACGTATCGGCTGAAATGATGTGAATGCGTAGGAGCTTCATGGTTTTATCCGGATCAGGGTCATGGCCTGTTTTTCGGGGTCAAAGACCTGTTTCAGTGCCGGTTGTTTTTCGGAGAGAAGCGTAAAAACCGCTTCTTTCAGGGCATCGTATTCAACGGCGAGCTGACTGCGCAGTTCGTCGAAGGTAAACGGACCATCGGGCAGGAATCGAATGGATTCCAGCACGGTTTCGGGCGAAAGTCGGGTCATTCTGGGTTTTCGGGTGCGTTTGGGCAAGGGCGTTGTTTGGAATCGGGCGGTTTTGTCGGCCTGGAGGCGTTGGAGAAGCAAGTCGGCGGGTTCCTCTTCCGGGTCTTGCAGTACCAGTTGGCCGCGAAAAGCGCTATCGAGTGTGGCCGCCGGCAGCCGCTCAATTTTTGCCCGGGCCGCCAGACAGCGCGTTTCCAGGGCATCGGCATTGGCAAACAGGGCATCTACCCGGCGGACAATTTCGTGCTGCTCGGCGACGGGCGGCACCGGAAACCTGAAATCGCGGCATTGGGAAAGCGAAACATTGATTTGCCCCGCCGACCCGCGCGTCTCGTGCAGAATGGCCGCCAGGTTATCACCTTTGCAAAGCAGGTAATACAGCCAGCCGCTCGTGATTCGCGGGCCGGGCCGGAAAAGCGTCAGGGCCTGGTTGATGTTCCATTCGGGATAGGTATCGGGCACAATGGCAACCTTGCCCAGCGGTGGCCCCACAATATTCATCAGAACATCGCCCGGTCGGGTTTGCGACCTTTTCAGGGCCTTATCGTGCGATGCCGTCGAAATAAACTGTGGTCTGGAAGTGAAGTCAATAGACTGATTGACAATGTTATAAACCTTTAAAAACGGAATATTGGGGTGATCGAGAAAACCTTCTGCGGGGGTGCCTCCGTTTTGAACTTTTGTGCAAACCTCGTCTGCCCGTTCCAGGGTCCAGTCCGACGGGTCTTTCCCGCGCCATTTCTCTGTGAGTTTTCCGGAAATAGCCGCTGATAGAATCGACTGGCGCAGGTTTTTCAGCAGGCCCAGCACCCGGTCCAGACGGTCGCGGCAGGCTTCAATCCGGGTGAGGGTAGCCTCGATTTTGTGTACAATCCGGTGCTGTTCCCGGAGTGGGGCAATCAAAACCGGCAGGCTGGCCACTCGCTTGGGCTGCGCCCGGGTGAGCGACCCCCCCACGCCCGTGACGCCCTGGCAAATCAGTTCGCGGAAAACCGGGGTGCTGAAATAATACCGTAAAAAATCAGGCGATAAAACCGGTAACCGCACAACAATCCATTCGGACGACGCAATTTGCCGGAACTCGCCTTTGGGCATCACCCGCCAGACGCGGTTGATCCGGGGATTGATCTTGCAGATCAGAATGTCGTTGGGCTCAACCAGTTGTTTGACGGAACCAATGGCCGCGCCGGGCAACCGCTCGGGCTGATGGGTTGGAAAGGCCGGGACGCTGTAAAGTTCAAAAATAACATCGGGTTGACTGGCGGGGTTGATCACCAGCGACGCGAATTCGTTGACTGCGCCCAGGTTGACCCTGATCCAGCCCAGCGGTAGGTCATTCATACTTCCACCTCCTCTCCCAACTCCTCCATAATTTCCCGCAATTCCTCCAGCGCCCCCTCGAGTTCTTCCATCACCTCCAGGGCCAGCACGCCCGGCTCCGGCAGTTCTTCGCTTTCGTCCTTGAGCCACGAAATATCCAGGTTGTCGTTGTGCTGCGCGATCCACTCGCGGCTAAACCGGCGGAAGCGGTTGGTGATGCCGGGATCGTCCCGTCGCCGGGACAAAGCCTCCGGACGTCCCAGTGGATCATCGCCAAAGGCGGTTTCAAATTCGGAAAAGTGGTTTCGGGTCAGGAGTGTGCGTTTCCCGTATTGCGGCATGTTGGCCCGCAAATCATACACCCAGACTTCTTTCGTATTGCCCTGATCGGTGTGGCCTTTTGTGAAGAAAATCACGCAGGTTTTCACCCCCTGGGCATAAAAAATGCCCGTCGGCAGGCGCAAAATGGTGTGGAGATTGCATTTATCCATCAAATCGGCCCGAATCTGTTTTCCAATATTGCCTTCGAAAAGCGCGTTGTCGGGCAACACGACAGCGGCCCGGCCACCCGGTTTGAGGCCCCGGTAAATGTGCTGTAGAAAACAGAACTGCTTGTTGCTGGTCGGGTAGGGGAGGTCGGTCCGCTCGGGCAGCCCTCCGCCTTTTTTGCTGCCAAAAGGCGGATTGGAGAGAATCAGCGTGGCTCCCGGCAGCTTCTGCCCGTCGGGCGACAGCGTATCGCCGTAATGAACACCACCCGCATCGGGGTTGAAATCAATACCGTGGAGAAATAGATTCATGAGTGCCAGCCGATGCGTATCCTGCACATGTTCCATGCCAAAAAAGGTGCGGGTGCGATATTTTTCAAGCTGGTTTTTGTTCCAGTTTTCCGGATTCTGGTGTTCACGAATGTAATGATTGGCTGCGATCAGGAAACCGCCCGTTCCGGCCGCCGGGTCCTGAATCAGATCGTCCAGCGTGGGTTTCATCACCGTCACCAGGCTGTCGATCAGCGAGCGGGTGGTGAAATACTGACCGGCCCCCGACTTCTTTTCGTTCGCACTCTTTTCCAGCAGCCCTTCGTAGATGTCTCCCAGGTCTTCCCGGCCGGCATTGTACCACGCCAGTTTATCGATTCCGTCCACCAGCGCCGACAGGGTTGCCGGTTTTTTGATGAACGAGCTGGCATTGCTGAAAATTTCCTTCACAATCTGCTCTCCGTGTGCGCCCAGATGAATCAGGGTGATTTTGTAGGCTTCGAGTCGTTCCGGTTTTGGTTTGGCAATCAGGTTATCCCAGCGGTGGCCCTTCGGAATCTGCCCCTCCGTACCGGTTTCCTTCGCCATCTTGAAAAACAGCAGGTAGGTTAATTCGGTAACGTATTGGTGATAGGTCACGCCATCGTCTTTCAGCACATTGCAGAGATTCCAGAGCCGGGCGATGATGTCGTTGGAAATAGGTTTCATAATCAAAAGAGGATACCCACGAAAACAAAGCAAAAAGCACTATGCTGTACCCTCATTTTCCGAGAAAAGTTACATAGGGTAACCAGTGTTGTGATTCGCTGAAGCTACTGATCTGGGCAAAACTACGCTTTATTGTTTACAAGAATAATTCCTTTTGAATCTTCTCAGACCCCTTTTTGTCTTTTTCTTGTACGGTATTTGACTTTTGCTTGTGTTTCATCTCAATATTTGTTAATTCGCATGTACACACAAATAAACATTAAAATCATGAAACGATTTGTACTACTGGCCATGGTATGGCTAACTAAAACTGTGGGCTGGGCGCAGGATTTGAACTGGAACACCTATCCGGACGGAGAGTTGACGAATACCTATACCAACATCGGGAATATTCCGGTCGATGCCACGGTGGAAGTAACCGGTCTGACGAGTTCCTTTTACCTCGATTATCCCCGGCCGAGCGCCAACGGGCTGGAACTGAATGCCAACTTTCCCACAAATGGCAATTGCATTTCCGTCAAAATAACCTTTTCGCAACCCGTCAGCAACCTGAATTTCAACCTGCTCGATATTGACCGAATTGATGGTGACAGCCAGTATCAGGACGAGGTGACGGTTTCGGGCAGCAATGGAGGAACGCCGGTGAATCCGGCCATTGGGTCGGCCGCAACCAACACCGTCAGCGGCAATACCATCACAGGCATCAACAGCAATGTCAACAATGCGGTCAACTCAATTACGTTCAGCAGTCCGGTGACTGAAGTGACCATCCAGTACTGCGCCGGGCCGGATTGGGTCGACCCGAAGCGACAGTTTATTTTCATCTCCAATTTCAATTGGGACGATGCTGCGGCCATGCCCGTGCGGCTGGCGTCGTTCAGCGGCAAGCGGGTCGAACACCAGATGTTGCTGGGCTGGCAAACCACCTTCGAGTCCAACAGTGCTTATTTTACCGTGGAGCGCAGCGCCGACGCCCACGCCTTCGAAGCCATCGGGCGGGTGGTTTCCAAAGGGTTTTCCGAATCGATTCAGGCATACGGTTTTACGGATGAGGCTCCGCTAAAGGGAACGAATTATTACCGCTTGCGGCAGGTCGACCGCGACGGCCGGTTCGAATTTTCGAAAATTCTGGGGCTGACCTACGATGCCGACGGGTTCTATTTCGAGGTTTTGGCGTTGGAACGGGGCCGGATTGATGTGAAAACCAATGCGCCGGACCCCGCGTTTACGGTGGTGGATTTACAGGGCATTCCGAATCTGAAGACAATTGAAAAGGTCAGTGCCACCCGGTATGTGCTCCACATAACGCCCGCGGGTTTGGCCACACCAGCCCTGAAAATCGTCCAGATGCGAACCAATCAGTTTAAGTATGCCAAAAAGATTCTGCTGAATTAACGGGTCTTTACGGTCAAAGCCAGGTCGGCCCCGAAAGCCGGGGTATTAAGCATCGCCAAACCACCGGAATGCCGAAGTTTTTTCTTCAGCTTCCGGCCGGTTTCCGGCTCAACGTACGTGACCGTGTAGCGACCGGCGGGCAGATTCAGCGTCAGGCTCATGGGTTCGGGCTGTTTCGGATGATTGCCGTTGTAAACGTATAGGGCGTACTGTTTCCCGGTTTCGCTGAGAGCGTGAATCCGTACCCGCGACGGCAGCGAACCGCCCACCAAAACCGCATCCGGTTTCATCCGAACGAAATCCAGCCCTTGCATAAAGTCTTTCAGAACACCCAGTTGCTTCCGAAACGCCGGACTGCCCCCGCCGGGCGATTTCGGCCCCGGCGTGTAGGTTCCGTCGGGTTGGACGGACGTAAACGAATAATCGAGGTTGTTGTAGAGACCACCCCCGGCCAGCAGAAACTCCCAACCTTCCTTGCGGTAGGTCGAGTCGGCGGTGCCTTTAAAACCGGTTTCGTTGTCGCCCAGCACTTTGTTCAGTCCGTAATTGAGCGGGACGGTTTTGGGTGGGGTGGCGTAGTGAAAATTGAAAACCGACACCGCCGGATGCGGCTTTTCGATTTTGGCCGAGCCGTTGGCGATGTTCTGCGTAATGAGGTGTTTGTTTGGTAAATTCGTCTCGGTTTCCACAATGAGGTCGGCGATGTGGTGCTGCCAGTTCAGTTGCACCCCGCCGAAATACGGTTCGTTGCAGATTTCAAACAGCACATTGCTGAAACCGTTCAACTCCGTCACGATTTTTCGCACCATCGCTTCCTGAATGGCCAGCAACCCGCCGTTTTTGTCGAGCGTGTAGACGTCGTTCCGCCCGACGGCCCCGACCGAATTAACGTTGTTGGCGGCATTCATCGGACTGATCACCCACATTTTCTCTTCGTAAAACGGACAGAAAAGCGCCAGTTCGACAACGATCCCGCGTTGTTCGGCGGCTCCCACAAAGGCCTTCAATCGCTTGAAATAAGCCTCATCCCAACGCGAAAGGTCAAACTGGTTGCCGCCCAACGCATAGCCAGCCTGCCCGCTGCGGGGCCACGGACAAACAAACCGCCCCGTTTCCGGTGCCATCGTGTTGTGTTCGATCCCGAAATCGCCGGGGGCTTCGCGGTAGGCTCCGGTGAAGGTACGGGTCAGGTTCAAACCGTCTTTCTGAAGCGTGTTGAGATAGGTAATGAAATCAAAATCCAGGTTCAGAACCGCTCCGTAATGTTCGCCCGACGTGATCAACACCGTATGTTTCCCCTGATAACTGAAATAATGCGGGTTGTCCGGGTGCAAACGGATGGGTTGTGCCGAAAGACAGCCGGTTAGGCCAGCTAGTACAAGGGTCGTTAGAAACCGGTTTTTCATGATTCAGGAGTCGAATGGATGAAGGGTTATTTCTATTCTCTTGTCTTTGCTCGCAGGTCTATTTCAACAAAAAATCCCGCGCCAGTTCCAGTTGATCGGTGCTCAGGAAATCGGCACCGGCTTCGCGGAGTTTGGCCCACACCGCCGGGTCTTCGGGGCAGGCCCAGAGCCGCAGTTTCTTCCCTTCGGAATGAACCCGCTGAACCAGTTGCCGCAGTTTTTGAAACTGGTCATCCGGCATCGGTCCCTGTCCGCGCCATTGAAGCTGGTTACCATACGAATCGCTCACCACCGGCATCAGGTCGCGGCTGAATCCCTTGCCCAGATCGGCGGGCCGTCCGTCGATGCCCACCAGGCGTTCTTTCGCTTTTTTGAGGGTTTCGATGGGGCGGTTTCCGGAAATAAAAACCGTGACGGCTCCGGGCTGGCAGCGGTTTCCCTTGCAGGTGGTTAGAATCGACCGATAGCGTTGCAATACCTTCTCCAGGGCTCGATACGTGCTGTCGGCCCCGGTTTTGAAGTCGATCATCAGGTAAACCGGGCCGTTGTGATTGGCATACACTTTCCCACCGTTCTGGCGAATTCGCTCGGCGAGCGGGCGCAGATACAGATTTTCGAGTGACTTGTCGGCGTTCCAGAAAGCCGGGCGGTTGTGGGCGACGAACAGCGTATCCTTGTGGGCGTACACATCGGCTTCCACACTCGTAAAACCGTGGTCCAGCGCATCCCAAAGCGGCCGCGATTGCTCGTAATCATTGTGGGCGTGGGCGTTGGGCAGCGGCACCACGCTGGCGAGTGGCTGCGGAGTCTGCAACGGAGCCAGGGGCTGCGTCCAGGCGGTTTCGACATCCCCCGGCTCAAACGGATTGAATTTGGGTTTGGTCGAAATGACCTTGGCCCGCACCAGCAGCTCGTCGGTCAGCGTATAACTTGCTTCCGTGCCGGTCAGTTCACGCAGAATTTCCGCCTTTTCCTGCCCTTTCCGAATCCCGATAAACTGAATCCGATAGGTGACGTCCGGTTCGGTTTTAATTTTGAACGCCACAGTTTTGGCGGTTTGCGTCAGGCTTTCGAAGGTGACGCCCGTGGTGGCGTAAAACCGCCCGGCTTCCAGGGCTTCCACAATCGTGTTGGGTTTTAGCTCGGGCGCGTTCACCATCACCCAGCCCCGCCCCGAATTGCTGTAGGTGGGTCCGAAGAAATTGTAATTATGGCTGTCGTCGGTGGCCAGGCCGAGCATCAGCGGTCGACCCTGCCGCAGAAACGTCAGGTTAATTTTGTCCCACATGGCCTCGGTGCCTTCGCGGGTGCTGTCGCCGTAGTTATGCACCTGCGGGTGGCCGTTGAAAACCTCGAAAAACCGCTCGTGCCGGAGTTGCATCAGGTCATTGGCGGTGATGGCGTAATGAAAATTGGGGTGATTGATGTGGGGAAACATGGGCTGACCCGTTTGCCGTCGTTGCGCCACCACGGCGTCGATGTTGTTCTGCATGACCTCGGCCACGCTGTTGCCCGGTAGCGGTTTCAGCAGGTTTTGCAGGTTGGTCATGTTGATGTGAATGGGCTTGCCCTGGTAGCCCGTCGAAACTTCTTCACTCTTGAGAATCAGGAATTTCTCCGGTTCTTCGAAATAGCTCCGGTATTCGCTCAGGTTTTTCAGCCGCACTTTCAGGGAATCATTCGGGCCGGTCTGGTATTTCACCCAGTCGGGGCCGAAGGTGCGCAAATACCGCTCGAAGGTACGACGGCGGTCGGGAGCGCGCGGCACTTTGATCCATTTTTCACCTTCCTGAAACGTGTTGTGATCCGACAAACCGATGAAATGGTAGCCGTTGGCCTTGTACCAGTCCATGATCATTTCGGGATAATCGTCGCCGTCGCTCCAGAGCGAGTGCGTGTGGAGGTTACCTTTGTACCAGTGCTGGGCCTGGGCAAGCGGAATAAACGACAGAAGGAAAAGAAAGAAGAAAACCGGTCGCATGGGAGGATAAATGAGGATGCAACCGGGAAAGAGATTTGGGGGCGTTTTCTAACCTCTTCCACTTCGTTATTCGGTACTAACTTCGTTATTCGTTATTCGTCATTCAATATTCGATATTGATTTCATTTTTCGACTTAATATCGAATATTGAATGATTAATATCGAATAACGAAGTAAAATGGAAAAGTATAGAACAAAAAAAAACATGCCGGGAAGCATGTTTTTCAAGCGTTTCAAATTATTATATCTTTCGATTAAATAACCTCTACGTTAACGGCATTCAAACCTTTTTTACCTTGCTCAACTTCAAATTGAACTTTGTCGTTCTCGCGAACTTCGTCAATTAAACCTGATACGTGAACAAAGATGTCTTTGTCTGAATCCGAAGGGGTAATAAACCCAAAACCTTTGAGTTCATTAAAAAATTTAACAGTTCCTGTTTGCATTATATTGTATTGTATTTTAAAATTTCACCAAAGGTAACAAGAATAAATCAGAACTGCATCATGTCCTTTATTTATTTTGATGCACGGCAGGCCGAATAAAACCGCCCTGTCCGGATTTTTCGTGTTTCGAAGATCATTCCGTCAGTTTCTTCTCAAGACCACAGCCTGCCCGCCGGAGGGTAACAGGTTGGCCGTCAGTCGGTCTTTCGACGTGACGGTCCGGCTTTGTTTCCGGATCTTTCCCGTTCCATCATCTTCATACGCCGAGAGCGAATACCGTTTGCCCGGCTCCAGAAAGGCGAGCGACAGGTCGATTTTTCGGGCTTCGGTGCTGGTAATGGTGCCGACAAACCAGTCATTCCCTTTCCGCCGGGCCACCGACACAGACTGACCGGGGGTTCCATCCAGCACTTTCGTTTCGTCCCAGACCGTCGGGAGGTCTTTCCAGAATTCAATTTCCTGCCGATCCGGGAAATCGGCCGGTTTGCCATACCAGTACAAATATTGAAGCGGACTGAAATAAATCACCGGCAACGCCAGTTGGTGGCCTTTGGTGTTGGTCAAACGCGGCTGATTAAAGCAGAAGGTGTAATCGGCGGCTCCGGCAATGTACCGCGTGAAGGGCAAAACCGTGTTGTGGGTCGCATTGGGCCACTCTTCATTGCCCCGCACGCCTTCCTGCGTCAAGAGGTTCGGATAGGTCCGGCTGAAACCGGTCGGGCTATATTCATCGTGGATGTCCAGAACCAGTTGGTGTTTGGCGGCTTTGCGGATGGCGTCGTGCAGCCAGACCGTCCAGTGGTGCGATCCCGTATGCACAAAACCGTATTTGATGCCGGCAACGCCCCAGCGCTGGTAGAGCGGCAGCAGCGTGTCCAGTTGTCGTTCGAGGGCGCGGTGGTTGACGTACAGAATGACCTTCTTCCCTTTCGATTTGGCATACCGGATGGCTTCGGGTAAATCCAGATCACCTTTCGGATTCCGGCGCGGATCGACGGACACTTTGGTGGCATCCGACGCAATTTCGTATTCATGGCCGTACCAGCCCGCGTCGAAATGGAGGTAGTCGATGTTTTGCTCCACCGCAAAATCGACCAGGTTTTTGGCTCCGGTGGTCGACAGCGTCACTTCCCGCATCACTTTACCCGGTTTTATCCAGCTCACATCTTTGATTTCATTCGGCGGATTGAGGTTCTGAATCAGGTAGTTGTGTTCCAGTAAATCGCCGGGCCGGTCGGCTGCCATCACCACCCGCCACGAACTGGCAAAGGGCGACGCTTCGGTGATTTCGCCCGCCAGTTGGCTGACGAGTTGGTTCAGACCGGCGGTTTTGAGTCGTACCAGCGGATAACTGCTTTGCTCGGCTTGTGTGATGCAGGCCCAGGTTCCATTGTCGAGTTTCAACGTCAGCGGCATTTGGGCGGCTTTCGTCCAGTTCTCTACGGTCCGTTCTTCGTAGCTTCCCTGCGCATGATCGGTATAGAGCGCTTTCGTTTTCGGCGGGAGGTTAAAAAAGGTCATTTCCTGCCCGACATCCAGAATCTGCATGCGCAGATCTTCCGGAAAAAAATACCGGAAAGCCACGCCCTCGTCGTACGCCCGAACGATGAGCTGCATCGTTCCGCCCGGCCCCGACCCGTTGCGCAGGCTGACAACCAGCTCGTTGTAGTGATCGGGAATCTCGGCGCGTTCCCCCCAGACCGGTTTCCAGTTCGATTGCTGGCTCCGTTTCGTCGCCGACACGATCCGCAGGTTCTTATCCCAGTTCAACGGCCGGGAAGTAGCGGGATTACCGCCCAGTCCCAGCCGTGAAGGCTGAATCAGGGGCTGGTTCCGGTACGATATTTCGTACACCGGGCTTTGGGGCGATTCCGGCAGGTCGCGCAAGGCAATCGACCACGTAAGCAGTCCGTTGGGCGAACTGATCCGGAGTGAATCCGGCGTTTGCGCCCGCCCTTTCTGAAGTAAAATGAGGCAGGAAAGGATACAAAGAATTCGGGTCATTCAGGTTGAAAGGTTAAAAAGGTACATACACCAATCGCGCAGGTTGTTCGCGATGACGGTTTAATATAGGAATTAAAAAGGCGAAGCATCCCGTAGGGATTCAACAGCGCAGCGTCGGTAGAAGACACGGAGTCTCCATGTTTCCGCGTGCCTTTAGGCACGCAACGATTTGTGGTAGCGTTCGGTCGCGTGCCTAAAGGCACGCCGGAACTGTTGGTACCTTATTTTCTACCGACGCTACGCTGTTATGCCCCTGACGGGGCATAATTCCCG
This sequence comes from Larkinella sp., assembly GCF_965227735.1. Classification (NCBI taxonomy): domain Bacteria; kingdom Pseudomonadati; phylum Bacteroidota; class Cytophagia; order Cytophagales; family Spirosomataceae; genus Larkinella; species Larkinella sp. The sequence continues at coordinate 4,897,563 of NZ_OZ245776.1, forward strand.
ATAGCCCATACTTACTTATCAAGGTTCTCCGGGCAGTTATCTACTACCGGTTTTTCAATTAATACCCCGGATTCTGCTCAATTTTAGCATCGAGGTTGGCATCGATGAATTTCTGCGGAATCGGGAATAATTCGTGTTTTTCGACGATGTTGCTGCCGGTTTTGGTATTGTATTTCTTTACCCGTTCAACCAGCAGGGGTGAATTGGCCAGAAAACCGAAGCGGATGAGCGTTCGACGGCGGGGCTCTTCCATGATCAGTTCCCGCACGCGTTCGTCCAGAATGTAGTCGAGCGTGGCGCGGTCAGCCGTAACCGGTTTGGCTTTGGCCCGGCTGCGCAGCACGTTGAGGTCGTCGGCGGCTTTTTGCCGGTCGCCTTTCCGGATGTAGGCTTCGGCCCTGAGCAGGTAGGTTTCGGCCAGCCGGATTTTATAAAATTCTACGAACGTTCGCCCGGCGGTATTTCCGGCCAGCGGATCACCCTCGAGCTTGCGGGTATACGGATAATACCAGCCGGAGTTCAGCGTATCGATTTTGGCCGCCACAGGATCAACTTTCTGTCCGAAAAAACGGGAGGTGGCATTGTTGTAATAGAACGTCCGACGCATGTTGTACGGTGAATTCCGCATGTCGTTCCAATCTTCTTTCCAGACGTCGTAACTGGCGTAGGGCGTTCCCATCACCCAACCCACCGGACGGCCCAGGCTATCGCAAACGACCATGCCCGACTTGCCTTCCGGGTCTTTGATGTTGTGATACCCGGCTCCCCAGGCCCGCATGCTGCTGTTTCCGCCGAAAGCGGTCGCGTTGGTTGCATTGGTGTAGGCAACGCCACCGGGTGTCTGGTATTCGAACTGAATGGCCCAGATGGTCTCGGTATTGGCCGCCAGATTCTGGTTTTTATCCCGAAACAAATCCGAAAAAACATCGCCGGGTTTGTCCAGTTTGCTGCCAAAGCGCTGCGTCATGAGCTTGTACGAACCGTCGTTGATCACGGCGGAAGCGGCTTCAATGGCTTTGTCGTTGTTGCCCAGCGCCAGGTAGACTTCGCTCAGAAAATGGTCGGCAGCGGCTTTCACGATCCGACCGGGAGCCGCCGGTTTTTTGGGGAGCCATTGCGAGGCAAACTCAAGATCCTGCCGGGCAAACTCCAGCACCTCCTGACGACTGGCCCGCGTATAATCCGTTTTGGGTGCCGTTTCGACATGCGACACCAGCGGGACACCACCGTACAGATTGGCCAGAATCGAGTAGGTGTAGCCCCGAAAAAACCGTGCTTCGGCCAGAATGGCGTTCTTTTCAGCTTCATTCGCCCATTTGGCGGTCGGTTTATCGGCATAATCGACCACGATGTTGGCACGCGGCAGCATTTTGAGATACGCCCATTCCCACCACAGATCGACGGACGCCAGCGTAGGGGTCAGCGAAACGTTGTAATCACGCAACAGCGTCGATACGGCCCCCGGCATGTAGGCATCCGTGCCGATGTTCATGGCGTGCAGGTTCTCGGTGTCGGTTCCGAATAATTCGTCCCGGGCGGCCGCGTGAATGGCGATGATGGCGGTTTCAAAACCGGCTTTATCCACCAGCACTACATCGGGATTCAGAAAGGCCCGGGGCGTTTCGTCGAGTACATTGTCTTTGCAGGCACTGGCCCAGAAAACCAGCAGCAGCGTTCCCAGGAGCGTCAGATGCCGTTTTGAAGCTAAAAAAAGGATGCGTTTCATTGGTTGAAATCCGTTCAGGGTGGCTGGAATGTTAAAAACTGAGGTTAATACCGCCCGTCAGGGTGCGGGGCATGGGATAACCGCTGGCTTCGGAGCCGATTTCGGGGTCAAAGCCGGGATACTTCGTGAACGTCAGCAGGTTTTTGCCACTGACATAGGCCCGGATGGTTCCGACTTTCCAGCGATTCAGGAGTTTTTTCGGCAACTCATACGCCAGCGAAACATCCTGCACCCGAACAAAATCGCGGCTGACGTAATACCCGTGTCCGTACGGATTGGTATACACCAGCGATGCCATCGTGTTCGATTTGTTTTCGGACGTCCACCAGCCGTTGTCCGGAAAATTGGACGCACTTCCCGGAAAATTGTTGCTCGGAATCATCTGGTTGTAACTTCTGATCCAGCCCTGCATGGCATTCAGAAAAACCGACAGCGTGAAATTGCTGTAGCGGAACGTGTTCGTCAATCCCCAGCGGTATTTGGGTTCCAGACGCCCCACCACCGCGCGGTCGTCAGTAGTGATTTTGCCGTCGCCGTTCAGGTCTTTCAGGCGGTAAAAACCAGCTTTATAACCGGTCGGGAGCTGATCGCCTTCCTGGTAAACGCCGTCGATGAGGTAATCGAAAGCAACCTGCACGGGCTGACCAATGAACCATTTGTTGCCCAGATCATTGTCTTCCAGGCCATCCTGGTTCAGATCGCGGCTGTAGATGTGGACAATGCGGTTGCGGTTGGTCGAAAACACGATGTTGCTGCTCCATTCAAAAGGACCCCGCTGAATGTTGGCGGTATTGATCGTCAGCTCGAACCCCCGGTTGTTGGTGGCCCCCAGGTTGGTGATGACCGATTTGAAACCGGTAGCGGACGGCAGGGAACGGTCCAGGAGTAAATTTTTGGTGTCCATGTTGTAGTATTCGAGCGTTCCGCCAACCCGTCCTTTCAGGATTTCAAAATCAACCGCGACGTTGGCTGAGGTGGTGGTTTCCCACTTCAGATCGGTGTTGGCCATGCCCGATGGGTAGGTGCCGGTATAGGTCGGGCTGCCGTCGCCGAAAACATACTGCGCGATTGCCGAACGACTCAGCGATTGGTAAGGCGAAATAGCCTGATTCCCCACGGAGCCGTACGACACGCGAAACTTCAGCAGGTCGATGAAAGGCATCGACTTCAGAAAAGGCTCATCGGAGGCAATCCAGGCCAGGGCGGCCGAAGGAAAAGTCGCATATTTATTCTGGGCACCAAACACCGAACTGCCATCCCGGCGGGCGGTGAGGGTCAGCAGGTAGCGGTCTTTGAAATGGTAGTTCAGCCGCAACATCGACGAAATACCGTCGACGGAGGAGGCTCCCGTTGTGGTTTGCTGGGTTTGGGCAATGCCCAGGTTATTCCAGCCGTTGGCGCCGTTGAAGAAATTGGAAGCCGTGGCGGTGGTCGATTCCGACTGGCTGTGGTTGCGGCCATACAAAAGTGTCACATCGAAGGCATGATCGCGGCCCAGTTGGCGGCTGTAGGTGGCAATGTTTTCCAGCACCCAGTCGAAAATTTCGACGTTGTATTTCGTAGCATTCGACAGAATGTTCTCGCCAAAACGCTGATACGCCGGTTCGAAGGTGTAGTTGTGCTGCCAGCGGTAATTGGGCGAGTAATTGATCCGGTAGCTAAGTCCCTTGACAAATGGCACTTCAATTTTGGCGTAGAAATTTGAAAACAGGTTGTGGTAAATTTCTTCATTCTGACGCCGGATGGAGTTGAAAAGCGGATTCGGCACCAGTTGTACATCCTGCGGAAAGTGAACCGGATCGGTTTTGGCGTCATCGTAATACATCTTGGCAAAGGGGCTGATCTGGGCCGCCCAGTTGAGAGCCACATCGACGCCCGACAAATCCCGGCGGGCGTAGGTGGCATTGGTCCCCACCGTCAGCCAGTCGGCCACCTTCGTCTCCAGATTGGTTCGTAACGTAACGCGTTTCGCCATGTCCTTGTAAATCAAACCCTGTTCGTTCACAAAAGCCCCGGAGACGAGGTAATTCGTCCGGCCCGACTGGCCGGCAATGCTCAGGTCGTAGGACTGCACCCCGGCTTTCTGCGAAATTTCATCCCAGGGATCGGTGACGGTGCCATTGCGGTAATTTTCGGCTTCGGTATTCTGGAGATAACTGGCCACGTTGGCCGGATTGGCTTCCTGTCCGCTCTGCGCGCGGTAATCCAGCGTTTTCTGAAGGTAGCGTTCCGGCGACAGCATTTTGATGCGGTTACTCCAGTCGGCCACGCCATAATAGCTGTTTATCCGAATGGTTGGCTTGTCGCTTTTGCCGCGTTTGGACGTAATCAGAATAACGCCGTTGGCGGCTTTGGAACCGTAAATAGCGGCTGCGCTGGCGTCTTTCAGAATTTCCATCGACTCGATGTCGTTCGGATTGATTTCGGCCAGACTGCCGTTGAAAAAAATACCGTCCAGAATAATGAGCGGATCGTTGCTGGCGGTGATGGAACGACGCCCCCGAACGAGGATGCTACCGCTTTGTCCCGGTCGCCCGTTGTCGATAAACTGCACCCCGGCGACGCGCCCGCGCAGGGCCTGAGCGACGTTGGTATTGGGCAGGTTTTCGGTAACTTTCATGTCTACTTTTGCCACCGAACCGGTGACGTTTCGTTTCGACTGGGTTCCGTAACCTACCACAACAACTTCACTCAATGCCTTGGTATCGGATACCATCTGAATGGTGAGTATCTGCCGGTTGGTAACCGGAATTTCCTGCGTTACATAGCCAATGGAGCTAACGACCAAAACCGCTTTCCCGTCGGATACCTGAAACGTAAACTTGCCGTCTTTGTCGGTGGTCGTTCCCCGGCTGGTGCCTTTCTGAATGAGGTTGACGCCCGGCAGGCCTTCGCCTTTTTCGTCGGTTACGGTGCCGGACACGGACTGATCGAGCGGGGCGGTTTGGGCCATGTCATTGTCGGGCAGCGGTTTGGCGGCCGGTGTGGCGGTGAGCAGAATCTGTTTGCCTTCCACTTTATAGGTAATCTTCAACGGCGTCAGGAGTTGATCGAGGATGGTTTCCAGCCGCTCATCGACCGCCGTAAACGTGACTTTCCGGTCGGCCTGAATGAGCAGCGAGCTGTACAGAAACCGTACCTGAGCCGCTTTGCTGATGGACTTCAGGGTGGTTTTAACATCCTTATCGACCACCTGCACGGTTACTTTCTTGTTCAGCATTTCCTGAGCCCGGCTATCGCGGGCGAAGGAGAGGCTAACCACACAGGCAGCAAGCAGCACCTGGAGGAGGGAAAGTTTCATAAGCTTGATAAAGGAGGGTGAAATCCAGTCTGGATTTTTCATAAATTGGGTCGTTTTTTGAGTCGTTTCGGTTCGAAATGGACAAAAAATACCTCATCGACGCCCTTTTGGGCGTCTTGCAATCCGATGAGGAAATGGGTGGAACGGGCTGGGGGGCGCGGTCGGGTGTCGGAACGATGCTGTTGGAACCATTACCGGTCAGGCAGTCGGACACGCCAACCCAGCGACGTTTTCGCGAAGGCGGTGAGGGGAAGTAGAGTTTTTAGTCAGGCATAGGCAGTGCGGGTGGTTTTGAAAAGATTCACGAAAAGCGTTTGGAAACCGTCAGGGCGTGCAACCCGGGCTGTGAATCATCACCCGACCCTCTACAACCTCGTAGGTCGCTCCAATGGCCTGGCAGATAAAACCGAGTTTTACGGATAGCGTTTCATCGGAAAATTGTGCGGTAATCGGGCATTTTTCCAGCAGTTTTTCCTCGTAATCAATAGCGACACCGTAGGCTTTTTCCAGTTTGGCCAATACCTGCGTCACCGGCACATCTTCAAAATCCAGTTCCTGAACGTGGGTAGCCACGGCCACCCGCTCCGGTTTTTCGACCAGCCCGCGTTGCAACTGTTCGGTTTTTCGGTTAAAGACCACTTCCTGATTTCGAATCAGCAGAACGCCGTTGCGGGTTTCGGTCTTCGTTTTCCGGAACGTCTTTTCAGCGAAAACCGAGACTTTCCCGGTTCGGACGGCCACGGCCACTTCCGGTTCGTGATCGAAAGCCCGAATGCGAAAGCTGGTCCCCAGCACTTTGGTGACGGTTTCACTGGCGTAGATCAGGAACGGTTTTTCGGGATTCCGGGCAATTTCAAAAAATGCTTCGCCCGACAAATACACTTCCCGGAACGAACCGGTAAACGTCTTCGGGTAACGGATGCGGCTGTTTTTTTCCAGCGTAATGGCCGACCCATCGCTCAGCACCAGGGTCAGCGGTTCGTTGGCCGTATTCACTTTTTCAGAAAGCACCGTCGAATCGCTGGTCAAAAGCCGGTGGAATGCGGTCTGATTGGCCGGAGAAGGGTGGTCTGGCCGAAGCAGTAGGAAGCCTAGGCCGATGATCACGAGAACCGAAGCGGCCAGACTCAGCCAGGTTCGCCGGTTTTGCCCCCACCAAACGACCGGTTCAGCTCGGGATTCGTCGTCGTTTGCCCGCTCGGCCTGTTTCCGTTGGCGGAACTGCCCCACCAGATGCTGCACTTCCTGCCGTACTTCGTTGTCTGACAAATCCACCGGTTGTTGTTTCAGGGCATATAGCAGTGCTTTGGCCTGATTCAAAACCGCCCGTTGTTCCGGGTGCTGGCTGCGCCAGGCTGTCCAGAAGGCCGTCGCGTCCGGGTCGCCGTCGATCCAGGCGCGGAAGGTGGGGTCGTTCAAAAAATCGTCAACCTGCTGGTAGAGCTTCATGAAAAATGCGGAGCGTTAAAAAAGCCATTCAGATTAGGAGAATCAGCATGTTGCCGGAAATAATCAAAAAAATCATTTTATTTTTTTATAAATGCCGGAAGTTGCCCGACTTTTGTAGTCGGCAGAAATCCCCATGAGCGGGTAAAAACCGGTTGGTGGTCTCTTTTACCGTCGGCTCCGGGTGGAAGGCGGTTTTCGTTTGCCGGTTGCTACCACCAGAAATTAGTCGTACCATGCCGTATGTTTCGCGCACCCTCCCAAAACCGTCCTTCTGAATCGCCAACTGACGCAGCCTTGTGGCATCAGTTCAGGGAAGGCGATGAAGTGGCCCTGGGCGAGCTGGCGGAGCGGTATTACAAACGCCTGTATGGCTACGGCAGCAAATTCTCCCGGGATCGCGAAGCCGTCAAAGATTGCATTCAGGATCTTTTTCTGGAAATCTGGGACAAGCGGCACACCATCAGCGAACCGGATTCGGTTAAACTCTATTTGCTGGTTTCGATCCGGCGAAGAATTCTCCGGCGGAAAACCGGAGACAAGTGGCTGGAACAAAGTGAAGAACTGGATTTTGATGCCGCCGTGGTGGGTGATTTACCCATCGAAACCGCCATTATTGAAGACGAAACCAGCCAGTATTACGTCCGGAAACTTCAGCAACTCATTCCTCAGCTTTCCCGGCGGCAGCAGGAAATTATTTACCTCCGGTTTTACGAAAATCTGGACAACGAGGCCATTGCCGAAGTCATGTCACTCAGCCGGGGAGCCGTTGCCAACCTGCTCTGGCGCGCTCTGAAAGAGCTGAAGGAATACTGGTATGCCGGGTTACTGCTTTTCATTGTACCGGGAATCTATCTTTTGAAGTAGCTGGGAAGGCTTTTCCAGTAACCTTTGTTTACTCTTTCGAAAAGAGCAAATTGTTGCCTGCAATGCCACTTTATCCCCTGATTTGGGTGAAATTAGCGCAGCTTCCGGCTAAAATCAGTAAACTATACCGGAATTCGCCTTCGATTCGTTATACTAGACTGCTACCAGCGCGAACCAGTTTCTGTTTCAGTTGTTAACAGAAAGAGACAACTGCTAACCTTCTTTTCTATGTCGTTCAAAAAGTTTGTATTCCGACTCCTGAGTCTCTATACATTCATCCTGTTTGGTTTCGCCCGTGGGCAGGCCCAGACATCCCAATGGTTTCACCTCGATTCGAAAGCCGACAGCGTCTGGGGAATCAGCACCGACCGCACCTACCGCGAATTACTGAGCCACCGCAAACCGACGCCGGTTGTCGTGGCCGTGATCGATGGCGGAATCGACTCCACCCACGAAGATTTAAAACGAATTCTGTGGACCAATCCGAAAGAAATTCCCGGCAACGGGATCGACGACGATAAAAACGGCTACGTCGATGATGTCCACGGCTGGAATTTTATCGGCGGAAAAGACGGCCGGAACGTCCAGTATGAAACCGCCGAAGTGACCCGGCAGTACGCCCGGCTGCGTCCGCTGTATGAAGGCAAAAGCCGGTCGTCGCTGAAACCGGCGCAGCAGAAAGAATTCGACCAGTTTGTGAAATACAAAACGGAGATGGAGAAGAAACGCGCTGAGTATAAGGAGCAATACGATTCGTACAGCACGTTCAGTACCCAACTGGTGACGATCATCGACGGATTGAAAAAAGCCCTGAACGTCTCCAAACTGGACACCGCGACGTTGCGCAATCCGGCCACAGACAATGATTTTGTGAAAAAAGCGGCTGCTGCCCTCTATGAAATGACCAGCGCGCAGGGATTTGGACAGGCCGAAGATATTCAGTCTGAACTGACCAGAGGGCTGGAAGACCTGAAAGGCAAAGCCGAATACGCTTACAACCCGGACTTCGACAGCCGCTCGATTGTGGGGGATAAACCCGACGATCTGACCGAAACCGCCTACGGCAATCCCGACATCACCGGCCCCGACGCGCTGCACGGCACGCACGTCGCCGGCATCATTGGTGCCGACCGGAGCAACAACCTCGGTGTTCAGGGCGTGGCCGATCAGGTGCAGATCATGGCCGTTCGGGCCGTTCCCGATGGCGACGAACGGGACAAGGATGTGGCCAACGCGATCCGGTATGCGGTTAATAATGGCGCCCAGATCATCAACATGAGCTTCGGAAAAGACGTTTCGCCCCAACGCAAAGCCGTCGACGACGCCATGCGGTACGCGCTTTCCAAAGGCGTGCTGCTGATTCACGCGGCTGGGAATGACAACAAGTTGCTCGATACAACCGCCAGTTTTCCATCGGATCGGTTTATGGATGGTTCGGCCATTCCCAACCTGATTACGGTGGGGGCCATTACGTCCAAAAACAACGAAAACCTGGTTGCTCCGTTTTCCAATTATGGCCGCAAAACCGTCGATGTGTTTGCGCCGGGCATGGCCATTTATTCGACAACACCCCGCAACGGGTATGACAACCTGAGTGGTACGAGCATGGCGGCTCCGGTCGTAAGCGGGATTGCCGCCGTTCTGAAGTCGTATTTCCCGAAACTGACGTACAGCGATCTGAAACGGATTATCGAAAAATCGGCCATTGTGCAAAACCGGCAGGTGCTTCGTCCCGAGTCTACGGATCTGGTCAATTTTACCGATTTATCGAAAACCGGTGCCATCGTGAATCTCTACGAAGCTGTCAAACTGGCTGAGGCCGAAGAAGCCGCAGCGGCTGCGAAGAAAGGCTGACGGTTTACGGCAATAAAGAAGGCGGGGCGCACTATCGGGTCAGACTGAGTGCGCCCCGTTTTTGTTCAGCCAACACGCTGGTGCCTTGCTGAAGCTGGTAGCGAATCTGCCAGCCATACACCCCAACCGGCGCGGTTTTTCCCTGGTACATTCCGTTCCAGGCGAACGGCGGCTCGGCGGTCTGGAAAACCAGTTCACCCCAGCGGTTGAAAATCGACAGCGATGTAATGGTAATGTCTCCGCAGCCAAACGGTTGAAAGACATCGTTTTGTCCGTCGGCGTTGGGCGTAAAGATATCCGGTGTATACAACACACAACCGCAATCGGCGTACGAAATGCGAACTGTATCGCGTATGGTTGCGCAATCGTTGCTCACCGATGCCTGAAAAAAGCCGGACTGCCCCACGGTTCTGATAACCGCTTCGAATGGGTCCTGCCAGCTAAATTTCCCTTCGGCAAAGTCGGGCCGGATCGTAAATACTTCTGCCCCGCACAGGTTCTGATCTGGCCCCAGATTCAGCCGGGGTGGCGGCACAAACCGGATCTGAATGCTGTCGGTAGCCACACAGCGAGCCTGCTCGACCCGCAAGCTGTATAAACCATCCTGCCGGACGGGATAGGTCAGGGCAGTAGAACCGTCCTGCCAGCGGAATGTTGGCGGAACATCAGGGGGCGTTTTGAGCGTCAGGGTTTGTCCCTCACACAGCGTCGTGTCGCGGCCCAGATCGAAATCGAGGGCGTAATCCACCCGGATGGTGTCGCGCAGAACTTTGCAGGGCGTGGTGACCGTGACGGAATAATGGCCCGGTTTGGTGACCCGAAACGTGGGCGATGTGCTGCCGTCGTGCCAGCGGTATTCCGTAGCGCCGGGCGTAGTCGCATTGAGCAGGTGGGTGCTGGTTCGGCCACAAAGCGTGGTGTCTTTTCCGAGATCCATTTCAATGGGCAACAGCGAAACGTCGTCGATGAACAGGTAGAAATAACCCAGAAAAACCGGCAGTTTTTTAAAACTCCCGATGGTTAAATACTGCTCCCCGCCTTTAGCTTTGACGTAGCCCGAAATTCGTTCCCAGCGCAACTGCAGAATGCTGGTGGTCAGGGCATTGTCAATGATTTGCGCATCCGCCGGAAGCAATCCTTTTTCCAGGGAACTGATCGGTTTTTCGGACAAAAAAGCACCCACCGTTCCGCTTAAATATTTGTTGGGCGTTGGCGTCGCAACGTACATTTCGAAAAAATAACACTCATCAGCAACCAGCGGTTTTTTCAGGGGTGTCGCGAGGTATTCGGCCCAGCTCACATCCAGAAAAAGCCGCGCCAGACCCTGCCCGGAATGGGGTGGCAATTCCATCTGAACCGTCGGAAAACACTGGTGGTAAAAATCGGGCGTGGCGCCGTTGGGATTGTACCAGGGCAGGGCTTCTCCCAGTAGATTGTCCTGACGGGGGCAGGCTCGGTACTCCTCAAAACCGCCGTTCTGAAGCAGATTCTGGGCCACAGCGATTCCCGGCAGGCACATAACCAGCCACCACACCATCCAAACGGCACGACTCCGCATGTTTCAGTCTACGCGCTAAAGTGATCGGGGAGATGTAATATACGGTCTTTTTGCGAAAAACCCCGTTGGGTTGGGTGATTGGAAGTTAGAGTTTCAGCCGGATGCCTGCTTTGCCCAGCATTCGGGTTATCCAGACACACAGCAGGGCAAACAGGAAGGATTTCAGCAGGCCGATGCCGCCGATTAACAGAACGTCCGGCAGGCGGATTCTGAGGAAAGCCGTGGTGGCGTAGGCGAAGTACGGGATCAGGTAGCAGAGCAGCGTGTCCGTTCCGGCGGGTTTAATCAACTGGAACCAATGGCTTTTGCCCTTTACGTCGGCAATCCAGTAAATGGCCGTGAACGCCAGAATCGTGAACGCACTGCACAGAAACAGCCAGGCTGGCGTGGCATCCAGCTTCGATAAGCCCCAGTAGGGCCGGGTGATGACGGACAGACCGGTTAGCAAAACCGCCGTTCCGAGAAAAACGCTGGTCATCCGCAAGTTGTCGCCCTGTTTGCGGTAGAACTGAAACAACGTCGCGATCACAACCCCGCCCATGCTCAGACCCGCCAGCGTGCCGCCCCGGATGGCAGCCGGAATGAAGTTGATGGCGCTGGGTAAAAGATCTGCCTGCGACAGCATACTCAGCAGTGCAAAACCGCACCAGGCCGCGATGAGCAAAAAAAGCCGGTTTCGGGCAAACACCGTGACGAGCGCGGCCGCCAGATACGACCAGCCAATGAGTCCCAGAATGCCCCACCAGTGCGGCTCGAAACGGGTAATTCTTTCAGCATCACCACCCCGATACAGGACGGCCAAGACCAGGAGCGTTAGCAGTCCGACGGTTTTCGCCCCTGTGCTTAGCCACGTCGGAACTGATTTTGGGTAGATGTTCCAGATCAGAATGAACGACGTGCAGCACAGCACATTCCACAAAAGCCGGGGCAGGCCCGTTGCGGTTTCGTTGATGGATTCGCCGTTAACCAGAAAAACACCCATCGTCAGCAACGCCACCGACCGCAGCAGAACGTGCCCGACGAGTTGAAGATCCGTGTCGCCTTTTTTTCGCCGGTTATCGATGGCGAAGGGCAGCGACATGCCGACAATGAACAGAAAAACCGGGAAAACGACGTCGGCCAGTCCGATGCCGTCGGCGCCGGGCGACACGTGTTCGAGCCAGGCCGGAATGCCGGTTAACGACCAGAGATCATTGACGAAAATCATGAGCACCATCGTCAGCGCGCGCAGTATGTCGATGGCCCCGACCCGCGCCGGATTCAGAGCGGTTTGAGTGGGTTGAGGAGAAAGGCTTGCGGTTTTGTTCATGAATAGGACTGGCTGATGGGAACACGGATTAGGCTGATGGGAACACAGATAGAGCGGATGGAACGGATTGACACAGATTAAAATTAAAATCCGTTTTTTGATCCGTTCCATCCGCCTAATCCGTATTCCCATCCAATTTGGTTCGTAAACTTCACGCACGTCCTAACGCCCACCGTCAAATGTACACGCATTCGTGGGTTGGATGAAACGAAAACGGGAGAAAATACCGTTCGAAATTTTATTCCGAAAAAAGGAGTATAGGCCGTACACACTTGCATCTTTACATACAAATAGCAAAGTATTACTGTTTTGTATGCAAGATTATCGGAATTTCGAGGCTGAAGAATTAGCTATTGATCCGTCTTTTCAACGTTGGAAATTACTGGACGATCCTGCCGATCGTGATTTTTGGAAAGAATGGCTGGTTCAGAACCCTGATAAAGAGGAGCTTGTCGATAAGGCCTACCAGTTGTTGAGTACCCTGAATGACGTTTATACCCGGTTTCCGGGCGAGCGGGCAACGGTTTCGGACCGGGAAGTGCAAAACGAAATTCAACGGTTGAGTCAAGCCATCGATAGCCACGGGAAACCGTCGGTTCGCTGGTATCGGTCGGCGTGGGTGCGGTATGGGATGGCGGCTAGTATCGTCCTGATGCTGGGCCTGTTCTGGCAGTATGGAATCCGCCCGACGGAGCCGAAAAATGGGAACGTTACCTACGACGAACTGGTGGCGCAGGTGTCGAATCCGCTTCGGGAAGTGGCTAACACGACCAACGCATCGCGTCAGGTTCAGTTGCCGGATGGAAGTACCCTTATATTGAAACCGAAAAGCCGGGTGAGTTATCCCGATCCGTTTCCGGGAACGACCCGCGAGGTTTACCTCGTCGGGGAGGCTTTTTTTCAGGTTCAGAAAGACCCGAACAAACCGTTTTATGTCTACGCCAATGGGCTGGTCACGAAAGTGCTGGGGACCAGTTTTACGGTGCAGACTTTCGAGGATAACAAGCAGGTTAAAGTGGTGGTTAAAACCGGAAAAGTATCCGTTTTTGCCGGCACTCAGGCTACGGTAACCCAGCAGAAAGAGGATTATAAACTGGGAGGAATCGTGTTGACGCCTAACCAGCAGATCGTCTTTACGCCGACTGACACCCGGATTGTCAAAAGCCTGGTGGCCGAACCGGCTTTGCTGGAAAAACCGGTTCAGAAACAGCCGTTTAGCTTCAGACGAACCCCCATTGCCGAGGTGTTTGCTACCCTTGAAAAAGCGTACGGCATCCGCATCGTGTTTGACGAAGAAATCATGAAATCGTGTTACCTGACGGCTTCGCTGGAAGACGAACCGCTCTTCGAAAAGCTGGACTTGATTTGCAATACCATCAACGCCCGCTACGAGCAACTGGACGCCCACATCATCATCAACAGCAAGGGGTGTGAATCACTCTAAAAATAGCCGAATACATTTTTGACCAAAATCTGGCAGGATACGTAAAAACATTTTACTTTACTTAAATTTTTTTAGTAATCATTCATCCATTCTTCAATTTTCTAATGAAACCACAACGCCGATCCATTTTAAAACGACTCTTTGCCTCCGTAGCCGGTGTTACTGGCCTGGGTGTGGCTACCACCGCAGCTAAAGCCGAAGCCGCTCCCGAAAAGGAAGTATTTAACGTGGTGACTGAACAGGATGTCCCACTGTTTTCCGGTTCAACCAAGATGGGAAATCTGGTCTTCGTGGCCGGGAAAGGATACCACAAGGATGGGGACATCAAAGTGCATACGGACGAGGTGCTGAAGGAGTTGGAAAAGGAACTGATCAAAGCCGGTTCTTCGATGGAGAAAGTGCTGAAAGTAACGGTTTTTTTGCACGATCTGAACGACTATAAAGCCATGAATGAAGTCTACAAAGGCCGGTTTGGCAGCAAGCCGCCGGTGCGCACGACGGTAGCCGTTTACGGCGGTGTTCCCGGCGCGTCGCTGGTCGAAATGGACTGCATCGCCTATATTTAATTGGCCATTGTTCCCCACTTTTTTGCTAACCCATCCCATGATCAGTAGAAGAACCATCCTCAAAAGACTGTCGGCCATGCCGCTTTTAGGCGGTATCATCGGCAGTGCCGCCCCCTTGTCATCGGCTGTGGCCGCCACGGCACTCGCTCCCCGCAACCTGGTGAAAGAGCTGGGCATCAGAACGTTCATCAATGCCGCCGGGACCTACACGGCCATGACCGGCTCGCTGATGCAGGACGAAGTAATGGAAACCATCCAGGCGGCTTCCAAAGAGTTTATGATGCTCGACGATGTGCAAACCAAAGTCGGGGAAAAAATTGCGGCCATTGTCCACGCCGAATCGGCGGTCGTAACGGCGGGTTGTTTCTCGGCTATGACGCTCGGACTGGCGGGGGTGCTGACCGGCATGGATCAGAAAAAAGTAGAAGCCTTGCCCCAACTGGAAGGCACCGGCATGAAATCCGAAGTGATCGTTCAGAAGGGCCACAATGTCGGCTATTCGCACGCCTTAACCAATACCGGTTGCAAGATGGTTTTCGTGGAAACCGTGGAGGAAGTTGAGAAAGCGATCAACGAAAAAACCGCCATGATGTGGTTCCTGCACATCCAGTCGGATCAGGGGAAAATCATGCACCAGGAGTGGGTGAATATGGCCAAAAAACACAACATTCCGACCATGATCGACATTGCCGCCGATGTGCCGCCGGTCGAAAACCTGTGGAAATTCCACGAAATGGGCTTCGATCTGGTGTGTGTTTCGGGTGGAAAAGCCATGCGCGGTCCCCAGAGTGCCGGTATTTTGATGGGCAAAAAACACCTCATTGCAGCCGCCCGGCTGAGCATGCCACCGCGGGGTTCGACCATCGGTCGCGGCATGAAAGTGAACAAGGAGGAGATTCTGGGCATGTACGTCGCGCTGGAGAAATTCGTGGGTCAGGATCAGCAGAAAGAGTGGAAAATGTGGGAAGACCGCGTCGCGCACATCGCCGATGCCGTCAGGAAAGTCAATGGCGTCACGACCGAAACCGTCCGGCCCGAACTCGGCAACCACACGCCGACGCTGCGGATCAAGTGGGAACCGGCCAAAATCAACCTGACGACCAAAGCCCTGCAGGAAGCCCTGCGCAACGGCAATCCGTCCATCGAAATCGTGGGTGAACAGGGTGGTATTAGCCTGACCACCTGGATGTTGAAGCCCGGTCAGGAGAAAATCGTTGCCACCCGCCTGAAAGAAGAACTCGCCAAAGCTGCGGTCTGATTTTTCCGGTTATTGTTCCCTAAACCCATGCGAAAACTTTCCTTTTTACTGGCCGTACTTGGTCTGATCAGCGGTTCGGTTGACGCCCAAACCTACAGCCTCGTCATCAAGGGCGGGCAGGTCATCGATCCGAAAAACAACCTCAACGCAGTGATGGATATTGCCATCACCGACGGTAAAATTGTTCAGGTTGCCAAAACCATCGACGCGAGCAAGGCCAAGCAGGTCGTCAATGCCAAAGGGATGTATGTCACGCCCGGCATCATCGACATTCACGGCCACGTTTTCTACGGAACCGAACCCAATCACTACCTCAGCAACGGCCTGACGGCGGTTTCGCCCGACGGTTTCACGTTTCGGGTGGGCGTCACCACCATCGTCGATGCGGGTGGGGCGGGCTGGCAATCGTTTCCGGCGTTCAAAAAGAACATCATTTTTTCGTCCAAAACGCGCGTTCTGTCGCTGCTGAACATCGTGGGCGAAGGCATGCGGGGTGGTGACTGGGAGCAGGACACCACCGACATGGACCCCAAAATGGCGGCTGCGATGGCCCTCGGCAATCCGAATGATGTGGTCGGCTTTAAAGTGGCACACTACATGGGCGGCAGTTGGGCGCCCGTCGATCGGGCTGTTCAGGCCGGAAAACTGGCGAATATGCCGGTGATGATCGACTTCGGTCGACACGATCCTCCGCTTTCGCTTGAAGAACTGTTTATGAAACACCTCCGCCCCGGCGATATTTTTACGCACACCTACACCTTGCTGGAAGACAATGTGCGGGAAACGATTGTGGACGAAGCCAGCGGAAAAGTGAAACCGTTTGTCTGGGAAGCCCGTAAACGAGGCATTGTGTTCGACGTGGGTTACGGTGGGGCGAGCTTCAATTATTCGCAGGCCATTCCGGCGGTTAAGGCCGGTTTTTATCCGACCACGATCAGCACCGATTTGCACACCGGCAGCATGAACGGTTCGATGAAAGACATCCTGAGCATCATGTCCAAATTTGTCGGCATGGGCGTTCCGGTGGCGGAGGTCATCAAAGCCAGTACCTGGACCCCGGCGCAGGTGATCAAACGCGAAATGCTGGGGCACCTTTCAGTGGGAGCCATCGCCGATGTAGCCATCCTGAACATGCGTGAAGGCAATTTTGGCTTCTACGACAAAACCGGGTATCGGGTGGAAGGCAAGAAAAAATTCGAGTGCGAAATGACAATCAAAGGCGGCAAAATCGTGTATGACCTCAACGGCATCGCCAACCCGCTGGTGGTGAACTAAGAATGAATCTGACTAGTCCTAATCTCTGAAACTTCTGAATGTCAAGACTCTATACCCGTAGCCTTTTTCTGGCTTTACTTGCTGCGGTCGGTTTTGTCCGGCCCGAAACGAATACCAACCTTCCGGTTCGGACGGCGGAAAATGGCGGACTTTTTCTGCCGGAGGGCTTTGAAGCTACCGTCGTTGTCGATAGTCTGGCGGGTCGCGCACGGCATATTGCCGTCAACGACAACGGCGACATTTACGTGAAAGCACGGTTTGCGCGGGACAAGGACGAATCGGTGATTGCCTTGCGGGACACCAACGGCGACGGCCGGGCCGACATCATCAAACGCTTCGGCGGTCTGTCGCGCGAACGGGCGTACGGCACGGCGATGCGGATTCACAACGGCTATCTCTATTTCAGCTCCGAGCTGATCGTGTACCGCTACAAATTGACGCCGGGCAAACTGATTCCCGACGGGCCGGTGGAAATCATTCTGACCGACGATCACGCCCACGGCATGCACGAACACATTACCAAACCGGTAGCCTTCGATAACAAAGGCTATATGTACGTGCCGTTCGGGGCCGGTTCCAACGCCTGTCAGGAGAAAAACCGCATTCCGAGTTCGCCGGGGCTGAATCCCTGTGGCCTGCTCGCCGACCACGGCGGCATCTGGCGGTTCGACGCCAACAAAGCGGGGCAGACCCAGAAAGACGGAAAACTCTTCGCCACCGGGCTGCGGAGTATCGTTGCGCTGGACTGGAATCCGGTCGATCAGACGCTGTACACCGTCGGCCATGGTCGGGATGATTTTCTGATGCTGTGGTCCCATTTGTATTCGCCCTGGGAAAGCGCGGTGTTGCCTTCCGAGGAGTTTTTGCGGGTGAAAGAAGGGATGGATGCAGGCTGGCCGTATTATTATTACGATCAGGAAAAGAAGAAAAAACTGCTCAATCCGGAGTACGGCGGAGACGGTAAAAAAGCGGGGAAAGGGGCTGATTATGAGCAGCCCATCATCGGTTTTCCGGCCCACTGGGCGCCGAACGATCTGGTGTTTTACCAGGGTGCCGGTGCTTCAAACGGTTTTCCGGAGCATTATAAAAACGGCGCGTTCATTGCGTTTCACGGTTCGACCAACCGCGCACCGTATCCACAGGCGGGGTATTTCATCGGGTTTGTTCCCGACAAAAACGGCTCGCCGTCGACCGATTGGGAAGTGTTTGCCGACGGGTTTGCTGGTGTCGATCCGATTGTCAACGTGAGCGACGCGGTCTATCGTCCGATGGGTATTGCGGTGGGGCCGGACGGTTCGCTGTATCTGGCTGAAACCGAAAAAGGGAAAATCTGGAAAGTGACCTACAAGGGTGATAAGAGCAAATTCGGTTCGGCGCAACTGGCGCAGATGGAAAAACGCAAGACGCTAGCGCACATCCGGACGCCGGATAAAGTCAATGACAACCTCGACAAAGACAAGCCGGTGCTGGGGAGCAAAGTCTACGGCGTCTATTGTGCCGCCTGCCACCAGCGCAACGGTCGGGGTGACTCGCAGCGGTTTCCGCCCCTGGCCGATTCGGAATGGGTGCTGGGCGACAAAACCCGCCTGATCGAAGTGCTTCTGAAAGGCCTGGAAGGGCCGATCGAAGTGAAAGGCCAGTCGTATAACAACGTGATGCCGCAGCACGATTTTCTGAAAGATGAAGACATTTCCGAGGTGCTGACGTTTGTCCGGCAAAGCTTTGGCAATTCGGCCAGTGCGGTTTCCGCCGATGAGGTGAAAGCCGTTCGGAAGTCGATTAAGAAAAAGAAATAACCGGTTATCAAAAAAATAGCCCACGGTTAAAACCGTGGGATTATGTCGGAAAACGCTGTCTCACATAAACCGTTTTAACGGTTTCGACGACCAAAACCGTTGAAACGGTTTCAGAATTGCCCGCTATCCGTTTGAACCCCCGGTTAAAACCGGGGGCTAATACGTGGTTCATCCCTCCGGGATTATCAAATCCAACAATCCTGGAGGGATGAATCATTTTGTATCGGTGGTTTTTAATCTGCCTGCGTTAAAACTCAATTTCAATTCAACAATGCGATTTTTTAAAGGATTCATCATTGGTTTTTTAGCCCTGGGTTTAATCGGCATTATGGGGTTCAAGGATAATCCAGAACCCGACGAGCCGAAACAGGAGAAATGGAAAGCCCCTGTCTGGGCCGATACGCTGAAAAGCCACTTCCCGACCGAGCCGTTGACGCTCGAACAGGGCGAAGAATTATTCATGGAATATTGCTCGTCGTGCCACGGCGAAGCGGGCTACGGCGATGGCGCTGCGGGCCGGGCGTTGGGGGCCAAACCGGCTAACTTTCACGATCCGGAAGTGACCAAACAAACCGATGGCGCCCTGTTCTGGAAACTGTCGACCGGTCGCGGAAATATGCCGCCTTTTAAAGATGTTTTTTCGGACGAACAGCGGTGGCAACTGGTCGCTTATCTCCGGAAATTAACCAAAAAGAATACCGACACGAAATGAGGGCGTTCAACGCATTTTTGAGAAAAATAAACCTGCTGACGGCCAGTGTGCTCTGCCCGGTTCTGCTCCACGCACAAGGCCCCGACGCCAAAGCTCCCATTCCGCCGACGGCCCTGCGCCCGGACATCAAGGTCGAGCATTTCATGACTGTCGGCCCTGAAGCCGTGCGGCTGATCCAGCATCCAGGCACCGGCGATATCTATTACACGACCTTTACCGGGGACGTGTTTCGGGTGAAGCTAAATGGCCAACCGCCGGTGGCGGAGAAGGTTTTTTCGGCCGAAGACCACGGTATTACGCGCCTGCAGGGGGCGGCTTTTCTGAAAAACACGTTGTTTCTGGCGGGTAACATCAGCGTCAACGACAACAAGGGAACGAAGGGCCGGATGGTGCGCTACGACCTGGCGTCGGGCGAAAAACCGGAGCTGACCGTTGTGTTCAATACGGTTGAATACGGGACCAATAAAACCACCTTCGACCACGGCTGGAACGCGCTGGAAATCAGCCCGGATCAGAAATACATCTACGTCAATACCGGTGCGCGAACCGACCACGGCGAGGTGCAGGACAACGGGGGCGTGTATCCCAACGCGCGGGATAATGCGTTGACCGCCAAAATCTTCCGGTTTCCGGTCGATGCGAAAAACCTGGAACTGCCGAATGACGAAGCCAAACTGAAAGCTGATGGCTACATCTACGCGGAAGGCATCCGGAATGCCTACGATATGGCGTTCGATGGCGATGGCAGGCTGTTTGCGGTTTCCAATTCCGGCGACTACGACCACGCCGAAGACATGTTCTGGGTACAGAAAGGGCATCACTACGGTTTTCCGTGGGTGATGGGCGGCATCGACAATCCGCAGCAGAACCCCGACTGGCAGCCCGATCCGGAGAAAGATCCGTTCCTGAGCAAATTCGCCCACGCGTGGCTGATGCGGTATTTCCGGAATGATCCCGAGTTTCCGAAAAAACCGGCGGGCGTCAACTTCACCGGGCCGGTTTTGAACGTCGGCCCCGATGCCAACGAATACCGCGACCGGGCCACCGGCGTCGTCATGGATGGGGATTCGACGGGCGTTCCGGTTGGCACGTTCAACGCGCACAGTTCGCCCTTGGCCTTGTTTTTTGATACCCAAAACGTGCTGGCGGATGACCTGAAGGGCGACGGTTTTGTGATCCGGTATTCCGGGCCGCGACGCAATTCGACGGCGATCAATCCGCTGAAAAAACAGGGGCGGGACCTGTTGCATCTTGATTTAACGTACAACAAAACCACAGACAATTACTCGGTTAAAACCACCCGCCTGGTCGATGGTTTCACGGAGCCAACGGACGCTTTGCTGGTCGGCAACACCGTCTATGTGATCGAATACGGCGGCAAGGGCGGTAACCTCTGGAAAATTACCTTACCCGCCGATTCGAAAGCGGCAAAGAAACAGCGTAAG
Organism: Larkinella sp.; assembly: GCF_965227735.1. Taxonomy (NCBI): domain Bacteria; kingdom Pseudomonadati; phylum Bacteroidota; class Cytophagia; order Cytophagales; family Spirosomataceae; genus Larkinella; species Larkinella sp. The sequence continues at coordinate 4,918,120 of NZ_OZ245776.1, forward strand.
AAGTCCAACTAACCGATTAATGACACGATTATGTTAAGCAGAAGAAAACTCATCAAACGCCTGTCGAGTGTCCCGCTGTTGGGCGGACTGGCAGGCGGTTTTTCGTTACCGGCTGCCGCTGCGGTGGCGGCTCCCAAGCGGGATTTATTCAAGGAATTTGGGGTTCGGACATTCATCAATGCCGCCGGAACGCTTACCTACATGACGGGTTCGCTGATGCACGACGAGGTGCTCGAAGCCATCAATTATGCCTCGAAAGAGTTCTGTTTGCTGGACGAATTGCAGGATAAAGTCGGGGAGAAGATTGCCAAAATGGTGCATTCGGAAGCCGCAGTAGTAACCTCTGGTGCTTTTTCCGGGATGACCCTGGGACTGGCCGGCATTCTGACCGGAACGGATCAGAAAAAGGTCGAAGCGTTGCCGCATCTGGAAGGAACGGAGATGAAGTCGGAGGTGATTTGCCAGAAAGGACACGATATCGTCTATAACCACGCGCTGACCAATACCGGCTGTAAAATGGTGATGGTCGAAACCGTCGAGGACGTGGAAAAAGCGATCAACGAAAAAACCGCGCTGATGCACTTTCTGCACATCCAGTCGGACAAAGGCAAAATCATGCACGAAGAATGGGTGGCGCTGGGCAAAAAACACAACATTCCGACCTGCATCGACATTGCCGCCGACGTGCCGCCAACCGAAAACCTCTGGAAATTCAACGATATGGGGTTCAGTTTTGTCGTTGTTTCGGGCGGAAAAGCCATGCGTGGTCCCCAGAGTGCGGGTTTGCTGATGGGCAAAAAAGACATCATTGCAGCCGCCCGGATGCACATGCCTCCACGTGGTTTCAACATCGGTCGTGGCATGAAGGTCAACAAGGAGGAGATTCTGGGCATGTACGTCGCGCTGGAAAAGTTCATTTCGCAGGATTATACCAAACTCTGGAAGTCGTGGGAGGACGGCGTTGCGCACGTTGAAAATACCGTCAAAACCATCAACGGCATCAAAACCGAGGTGCGCGTGAACCCACTCGGAAACCACACGCCCTCGCTTCGCATCTCCTGGGACCCGGCGGTGGTGAAAGTAACCGGAAAACAGGTGCAGGAAGCCCTGCGCAACGGTGACCCGTCCATCGAAGTGGGGGGCGGTGGCCCCAGCAGCATCGGCGTGACGGTCTGGATGATGAAACCGGGTCAGGAAAAAATCGTGGCGAAACGAATCAAGGAAGAACTTTCGAAGGCGGTTTGAGAAAAAACGCCCCTAAATCCCCTAAAGGGGACTTGGACGCGGCTTAATCCGGATGCTGTCGCGTCCGTGTCCCTTTAGGGGTCTGGGGCAAAAGCGAATTCCTATAATCAATAACCTGAACTCTATGAAAAAATTAACATTTTTCATTCTTGCGGTTTTTGTCGCCTTCGGCAATCTCGCCTGGGCGCAGCCCTACCACGTCGTCATCAAAGGCGGTCATGTGATCGATCCGAAGAATAATATCAACGGGATTATGGATGTGGCCATTCTGGACGGGAAAATCGCGAAGGTGGCGAAAAACATCGACGCGACGGGCGCCCGGCAGGTGGTCAAGGCCAAAGGGTTGTATGTAACGCCCGGCATCATCGACATCCATACGCACGTTTTTTTCGGAACGAACATGGACCAGACCTACAGCAACGGCCCGAATGCCTTGCCGCCCGACGGTTTTACGTTCCGGAACGGCGTGACGACCATCGTGGATGCGGGTTGCTCGGGCTGGCGGGATTTTGAAGCGTTCAAGAAGCAAACCATCGATGCGTCGCAAACGCGGGTGCTGGCGTTGCTCAATATTGTCGGTAGCGGGATGCGGGGCGGTAAGTTCGAGCAGAACATCGACGACATGGACGCCAAAGCGACGGCGGAAATGGCCCAAAAATATCCCGATCTGGTGGTCGGTGTGAAGCTGGCGCACTTCAACGGCCACGACTGGACGCCCACCGACCGCGCGGTGGAAGCCGGAAAGCTGGCGAATAAACCGGTGATGATCGACTTCGGTGGCAGCAAACCGACGCTTTCCATCGAAGAATTGTTTCTGAGACGCCTGCGGCCGGGCGACATTTTTACCCACTGTTTCGGTCAACTGGCCACCCGCGAGCCGATTCTGGATGTGGCAACCAACAAGGTAAAACCGTTTGTTTGGGAAGCGCAGAAGAAGGGTGTCATTTTCGACGTCGGCTACGGTGGGATTAGTTTTGCCTTTTCACAAGCCATTCCGGCGCTGAAAAGCGGTTTTTTTCCGAACACGATCAGCACCGATATTCACACCGGCAGCATGAATAATGCCATGAAAGACATGTTGAACGTAATGTCGAAGTTCATGGCGATGGGCATGGATTTGCCAGCGGTGATCAAAGCCAGTACGTGGAGTCCGGCACTGGCCATCAAGCGGCCCGAACTGGGCAGCCTGACCGAAGGTTCGGAAGCAGATGTCGCCATTCTGGATTTGCAGGACGGCAAATTTGCGGTTCGGGACACCGGTTATTTTGGCTTCTTCGATTACACCGGCCACAAGATTGAGGGAAAACAGAAGCTTACCTGCGAAATGACCATCCGCAAAGGCCGGATCGTGTACGACCTGAACGGTATTGCCGATCCGATTGTGGTGCGTCCGCGGGCGCAGTAGCGGTATTCGGTTTACAGTTTTCGGTTTCCGGTGGGCTGACGCATTCACTGGGGCTAATCAAGATTTGCAATCTTGATTCTAGCTGTTCCGGATTTTAAATCCGCAACAGTTTAGGTCGGTATTTCAAATGCCGACCAGCGCAGACAGTTACCGGGACGACGGCCCGGCGTAAACTGAAAACCGAATACCGTCAACCGAATACCTCAAACTGTTATATTTGGGGGTAATTCCTAAACCTTCTGAAAATAGTATCATGCATAAACTGATTTTGGGTCTGGCGGGCGTCTGTCTGCTGGTAGCACTGGGGTTGATGATCAGCGGAAATCTTCCGCTGGCGGGTCCGTTTCTGATTGCTTTCTTTCTCGCGGTCGCCATCGGTTTTCGGGGGTTCGAAACCCTGAAAGGGTTTTCCTACACGGTTATGATTTTTGCCGCCGTCACCACGGCCTTGTTTTATCCCACGTATTTTGTTTCCTACAACGGCTTTAAATTCAGTACGTTAATTACGCCATTGATTCAGCTCATCATGTTCGGAATGGGTACGTCGATGAGTCTCGATGATTTTGTCGGTGTGGTTAAAATGCCGCGCGGGGTGCTGATCGGCGTCGTTAGTCACTTCATCATTATGCCGACGATCGGCTACACGCTGGCGAGCATCAGCGGTTTGCCACCCGAAATTGCCGCCGGAATTATTCTGATCGGCTGTTCACCCAACGGCATGGCTTCCAACGTGATCTCGTATTTAGCCAAAGCCAATCTGGCGTTGTCGATTACGATTACGGCCATTTCCACCATGCTGGCTCCTTTCGTAACGCCCCTGTTGATGCGGACGCTGGCGGGTGCTTTTGTCGAAATCGACACGCTGGCGATGATGTGGGACATTACGAAAATGGTGATTCTGCCGATTGGTGCGGGCTTGCTGTTCAACAAGTTTCTGAGCGGGAAAGCCAAATGGCTGGACGATGCCATGCCCTATGTGTCGATGTTTGGCATCACGTTTATCATTGTCATCATCACGTCGGCGGGGCGCAACAGCCTGCTGTCGATCGGACCCATTTTGCTGGGTCTGGTTCTGATTCACAACCTGTCCGGTTATTTTCTGGGCTACTGGTCGGGCCGTCTGTTCCGCATGAGCGAGCGAGACTGCCGAACCATTGCTATCGAAGTCGGCATGCAAAACGGTGGTCTGGCGTCGGGAATTGCCAACCAGATGGGGAAAATGGCCACCGTTGGTCTGGCTCCGGCTATTTTTGGGCCGTTGATGAACATTACCGGTTCCATTCTGGCGTCGTGGTGGCACCGCCGGATGCCGAAAGAAGAACGCGATGCTCCGCAGGAAGTGGTGCACGGCCACCGGAGTTTGTAGTTTTTAATTGGCTATAAGCGACAGCGATCGTAATGAGTAATGAATCCCTGTAGGGATTGAACAGCGTACCTATCGGCACGCTGGGAAAAATCAATTACGTCGGGGCTACCGACGCTGCGCTGTTTTGACCCTTTGGGCAAAAACGCTTTGGTAATTACGGTTCGATAATCAATGAGAATCAATCCGACGTCAAAACGATTATAAACCGTGAATCACGGACTTTTTACAATGAATCGAATGCCCTTCAAAAAAATATCGCTCGTTGTTGCCGCGCTGACTGGCGCGGGTTTACTCCTGATTTCAGCCATGCCGAATACGGCTGAGGAATTGTTCAAATCGACGGTTTTTACGCCGGTCAACGGTTTTACCTCCGGCGTCGAAGGCCCGGCGGTGGATAAATCCGGGACGGTTTATGCTGTCAACTTTGGCAAACAGGGCACGATCGGGCAGGTGACGCCAACGGGTGATGCCAGCGTGTTCATCGAGTTGCCCGAAGGCAGCATCGGCAACGGGATTCGGTTCAATAAGAAGGGCGATATGTTCATTGCCGATTATCCCAAACATAACATTCTGAAAGTGGCCGCAGGCACCAAAAACCTGAGCGTTTTTGCCCACGAACCGCGCATGAACCAGCCCAACGACATCGCTATCGACGGCAAAGACCGCTTGTATGCGAGTGATCCAAGCTGGAAAAATAATACCGGCAACCTCTGGCGCATCGATACCGACGGCAAGGTGACCCTGCTCGAAGAAAACATGGGAACCACCAATGGCGTTGAAGTAAGCCCGGATGACAAACACTTGTATGTCAACGAGTCGAACCAGCGGAAAGTCTGGGTCTACGATTTATCCGCCGATGGTAAGATCAGCAACAAACGCCTGTTGATCGAGTTCCCGGACTTCGGCATGGATGGCATGCGTTGCGACGCCGACGGCAATCTCTATCTCACCCGGTTTGGCAAAGGCACCATTGCCAAAGTGGCCCCGAGCGGCAAGGTGACTCAGGAAATTCAGTTGGTGGGCAAACGCCCCACGAACATCTGTTTTGGCGGAAAAGACGGTCGCACGGCCTACGTCACGCTGCAGGACCAGGGCAATCTGGAAAGCTTCCGGGTCGATAAACCGGGCCGGGAATGGGCGATCCGGAAGAAATAACCGGTTTTTTACGGCGGTTTTACCAGCGTGACCGTTTCAGTTTTTCGGGCTGGAGCACGCGGATGTTGGTTCCGCTGATGTCGATCAATCCATCGCTTTTAAACTCACTCAGCGTTCGGATCAGCGATTCGGTGGCGGTGCCGACCATCGCGGCCAGGTCATCGCGGGAAAACTGAATCACCGGCTCACTTTCGTGGGTTTGCAAATTCTGGTGGAGCCGCAGCAGCGTGTCGGCCACCCGCCGACGCAGCGAATCGTAGGCCATTTCCAGCAATTGCTGTTCGCGCTCGGTCACCCGGTTGGCCAGCAACTGCACAAAACTCCGGGCCACTTCCCCGTCGCGCGAAAGGAGATCGATGAAGACTTCCTTTGGAATGTACACCAGTTCGGAATCTTCCAGCGCCACCGCCGAATCCGTGTGGTCGGTTTGCTCCAGCAGGCTCACATACCCGAAAAAGTCGCCTGTCTGGTACAATCCCGTAATAAATTCCTTGCCATCCGGGTTGGTTTTGTAGGTTTTCACGCGGCCACTCTGCACAAAATACAGCCGCATCGGTTCGTCGCCTTCCGAATACACAAACTGCTTTTTGCGGATCAAATGCCCTTTCCGGTCCACGGTCAGCGAATCGATGCCGGTCAGCGTCTGGGCATCGTCCAGAAATTGAGCCAGGCCGTCTTTGGTTTGTTCGTAGGCCGGTCGCATCTGGTCGAAGCGTTTCAGCCGTCCTTCCACCGCGTTCAGCAATTCAATTTCATCGAACGGTTTGGTCAGGTAATCATCCGCGCCCATTTCCATGCCCCGGCGGAAGTCGGAACGCTCGGTTTTGGCGGTCAGAAAAATGAACGGAATGCCCGACAAAACCGGGTTTTTGTTGAAAATATGCAGCACGCCGTAGCCATCCAGAATGGGCATCATGATGTCGCAAATCACCAGATCGGGCCGGGTTTCGAGGGCTTTCTCCACGCCGATCTTGCCGTTTTCGGCCGTCAGAACGTGGTAGTTGGCGAGTTCCAGAATTTCGGCCGTATTTTCCCGGATATGACTGTTATCTTCAATGAGCAGAATCGTCTTCATGACTGAACGAAATGGTTACGGTGGTTCCCTGGTTAAGCTGGCTCTGGAAGTCGATGGTGCCGTTGAGCAGCGTCAGATACTGCGCGACGATGTGTAATCCCAAGCCCGTTCCCTGAATGGCCGTGACGTTTTTGGCGCGGTAAAACCGTTCGAACAAATGCTTCTGATCGTCGGCTGACATGCCGATGCCCTGGTCCTCGATCGACAGGCGGACCCGGCCATCGCGGCACCGGAAACGAACCCAAATCGGTTTATTTTCCCCGGAATATTTAATGGCATTCGACAGCAGATTGACCAGCATTTTGCGAACCAGCGACGGATCCAGCCACACGCTTCCGGCACAATCCCGCTCGGTTTGAATGGTTTGGCCGGGTTTTAACATACCCTGCACATCCGCGATTACGCTGGTTACCAGCTCGTCTAGGTCGAACCGGGAGTAGGACGCTTCGATTTTTCCTTCTTCCAGCTTGCCAACCGACAAAAACTCTTCCAGAATGTCGTTGAGGTGGTTCACCGACGCCTTGATGCGCTGGATGTGGCGGTTGCGTTTGTCCTGCTGCTCCGTTGTTGTGTATTTATTCAGCAAATCGGCCGACGTCTGGATGGCGCTCAGGGGCGTTCGGAATTCGTGCGATGCCATCGACACGAAGCGGGATTTGAGTTCGCCCAGTTCGCGCTCGGTGGTCAGGGCTTTTGACAGCTCGTCTTTCGACAATTCCAACTGGTGCAGCGTCACCATGAGGGCGTTGGTCCGGTCGGCTACTTTCTGTTCCAGTTCGGCGTTCAGTTGTTCGATGCGGTTTTTCTGTTCGATGAGTACCCGCTCGGCTTCTTTTTTGTAGGTCGTATCGATGATGTAGGCGACCACAAACAGCTCATTTTCCCGGTGAAAATAACTCAGGCTAATTTCGGCCGGAAACAGCGAACCGTCTTTGCGTTTGACGTGCAGATCGCGACCGTGGCCCATCGGGCGTACTTCCGGCCGGGCATTAAACGACTTCCGGAGGTTCTGGTGGAGGTGAACCAGCGAGTCGGGAACGAGCAATTCGATGGATTGTCCCACCATTTCGGCTTCCGAATACCCAAATAGTTGGAGCGCGTAATGACTCACCGAAATCATCCGGCCCCGGCTGTCGGAGAGAATAATGCCGATGGTCGCGTTGGCAAAAACGGCGGAAAATAGGTCGGAAATCATGCGGTTTGTCCGGAAACTGGCAATAAAAGAGCATCTAACGGGATTGGATGCAAGTTAAGCGGGAAAAAGAAGCCGCTACCTGACAAAAATCAGTTCGCGAACCAACCTATCTCATGGTCGTTGGGGCGGTAAAGCGGCAATTTTGGGTATTCTGTTTAGAGTTTATGATTTCCGGGTTGATCGTTGGGGCTGACTTATGCTGCTCTCGTATCGTAAACCGTAAACTTTAAACCGTAAACCATGAACTGAATTTATGAACTCGACCCTTTTTCGGCCCCTGATCGTTCCCGCCAAAACCGTGGTTCTGCTGGTGTTTGTCCCTAATTCCGGGTCACAGCAGAATTCGGTCAATCAGTTGTTGGACCGGGTTGGAGTGGTGTTGGGCGATCGCATTCGGATCACCCGCGTCGATCAGGTCGTTCATCCTGAAGTGGTCAGAAGCTTTGGGGTTCACCAGTTGCCGTCGTTCATTCTGCTGAAACAGGGCATTGAGATCTGGCGGCACAACGGGTTGATGGACGCCCGGGAGTTAGTTCGTACCCTGTCGGTGCAACTCCAGGAAGAGGGCAGGGAGTAGATCAATCGCAATCTAGTAAGCGTAAATATAGTGCCGTGTAAATTCTGACTTAGCTGTTCGGAAACGTACCCTGAAAGCGTGTGATGGGAAAACAAAACCCTGCCAGGGGTCTAAACCGCCCCGGCAGGGTTCCCATTTACCATCTTACTCAAACGTACTCAACTATTTATTGTCGTCCGTAGCCGAAGCTTCCGGTTTTTCCTCTTCTTTTTTGGTATCCGCCACCCTATCCCGTTTATCGATGTAGTCCAGCAGTTGCTGAACGTTCTTGTTGGCGGGGTCCAGCTCCAGCGTCTTTTGCAGATACGGAACCGCCTGAGCAATGTCTTTTTCGCGGTAATACTGATAACCGATGAAGCTGTTGGCTTCAATCAGGTCTTTCTTCGACACCTTGGACGAATCGGCACTTTCCAGAAAAGCCTGGTAATACGTAATGGCCCGCAGACCGGCGCTGTCATCTTTCATATACCGGTTGACCCGCGCGCGCCAGAAAGGCCCCCGGTCGTAGGTGGGATTGACCTCCGTCAGTTTGGCAAAAGCCGAGTCGGCTTTCGGCAGCAGGGTGCTGTCTTTGTTGATGGAAAATCCGAAATACGCACTCCGGCCGACGTTGTAATAATCCTGCCCTACCACGCGCTGGTTGTGTTGTTGCTTCCACTGGATGCCCTGTTCGTAGGCGCGGGCGGCCTCGCCGTAGTTTTTGAGGTCTTTATACTGAATCAGCGCGATTTCGTCGAAATAGTTTTTGGACGTGTCCGCCGTGGCTTTGTTCAAAAACACCAGCGCCAGCGAATCACTGACGGTTGTCGTATCGGCGCGGTTGGCATAGGCCCGGCCCAGAGCCGCATAGTCCATCGTAAACTGGTCTTCTTCTTTCGATTCGTTCAGCACCTGCTGCATCAGCTCCAGGGCTTCGTCATACTTTTTGTAGTCGTCCGTCACGTAGGCATAGGCATACATGCGCCGGACGGCGTTGCTGTTTTTCAGGAGCGACTGGTCTTTGATTTTGGCCAGATAGTCCATCATGTTCTTGTAATCTTCGCTCAGGAAAGCCAGCTTGGTGTAGCGCAGGATGGTCGAATCGGACGGTTCTGAGTTATCCACCATTTTTTTGTAATTATAAGCCGACGACCGGTAATTGCGGCTCAGGGAGTACAGATCACCCAGGTTTTCGTAGGCTGGCGTGAACGTCGAATCGACGCCGAGGGCTTTGACGAAGTAATCACGCGCGGTGTTGTAGTTTTTCGACCCTTTGAAAATATAACCGATGTTCGTCAGGACGTACGGTTGCTGAGCGTCAAGCTGCAAAGCCGATTCGTAGGCCGACACGGCTTCGCCACCCTGGTTTTTCAGGCGCAGCGCGTCACCTTTCAAGACATAATATCCGGCTTTTTTCTCCACTTTTTCGTTGGACAACACCTTGTCGATCAACCGCAGGGCTTCGTCGGGATTCCGGTTTTTGTCGATGAGAATGTTCATTTCGGCCAGTCGGTGGAGCCAGTCGGGGTGTTTGCGTTTGGCTTTTTTCTCCACTTCAGCCCAGAGCGTTTTGGCTTCGTCGGCTTGCCCGCGCAGCAGGGCCACGCCCCCCAGACCGATTTTATTCAGGTAGTTCTTTTTTTCCAGATCAGCCCCTTTCTGAAAGGCCAGACGAGCCGAATCAGGCTGGTTGATTTGCAGGTAATACCGGCCCAGAAAGAAATAGGAATCGGGAGATGGCTGGCTGGAAACGGCCTGCCGGTAGAGCTGACCCGCCTGCTGGGGCCGGTCGGACTGAAAATGGGTGATGGCCTGCTGGATCGTGGCATCGGCGGATTGTGCGACCGCCGTACTGCCCGCCAGAAGCGCCCCTATCAAGGAAAAGATGATGTGCTTTTTCATGGTTTTGAGCGTTTGCGTGGATGCATTTCACCGGGAAAATCCCGGTGGGATGGACTGCAAATTGCATGAGAAAGCTAAGAACGGGCTTAATAAAACCTTAGAATTGCCTTAGAGCCTGCGGACGTCAGTGGCCGGAAAACCGTCAGGTTGCTTTCGGTGTCGCAACCGGTTCGTTGGGCATGGCTTGGTGGGTTTCGGCCAGAAATCCTTTTTTCAGGTGTTCATACATCGAGTGTGGATCGACCAGCGAAGCTACCAGTTGCGCGGTCATGCCGCCGAGCAGCAGCGGGAAGATGGCCGAGTGGCGGTCGGTCATTTCCAGCACCAGAATGGCCGCTGTGAAAGGCGAACGCACCACGCCGGTCAGAAAACTCACCATCCCGACCAGCACCACAACGGTGGTTTCCTGCTGGTCAATCGTCAATACGTGCGCAATCAGTTCGCCCAAAACGGCTCCGGCGCTCAATGAGGTGGCAAAGATTCCCCCGGCTCCCCCGCTGCTGTAGCTCAAAACCATGCCCATGATCCGGGCCGGAAACACGTACCAGGGCACTTCGCCGGGGTGGTGGAACAGCAGGTGATTGATGAGCGGTTTGCCGGTTCCGGCCGCATCGAGGCCACCCCAGTAGATCAGGGCGGCAAACAGGACGCCACAGCCGATGACCCAAAGCACCTGCTGCGGCACGGTTTTCCAGGTTTTCCGGTATTGATTGATTTGCACCAGCAGTTTGCCAAAGAGCGCCCCGGCCAGCCCGGCGATGAGCGCAGTAACAAAGGCTACACCCAGAAAAGACAGGCCGGTGGTAGGAATGGCGGGATAGCCGAGGTATAGATAGGAGCCCAGCAGAGCCTGTGCCGTCATGCCGGCAATGATGACGGCGGTGAAAACAGCGGTTCGGTAGAGCGTGATGTGCGTGTGCGTCAGTTCTTCCACCACAAACACGATGCCGCCCAGCGGGGTGTTGAACGCGGCCGCCAGCCCGGCGGCTCCGCCGGTGACGAGCACAATCTGGCGGGATAGCTGCGGCCAGCCCCGGGGTTGCAGGCGGTTGATGAGTTGAAAGAGCGAGGCCGAAATCTGAATCGTGGGACCTTCGCGGCCAATGGCTCCCCCGCCGAGCAACAGAATCCCGCTGCTCAGGATTTTGACGATGGCAATCCGGATGCTCAGCAGATACGAAATTTTGGTGTGATGGGCGGGGGTCGCCAGGTCAATGGCGGCCATGAGTTGCGGAATACCGCTCCCGCGGGCGGCCGGAGCCAGCACCCGAACCAGCGCCCATGAAAGCAAAAAACAGAGTGGGGTGAGCAGGAAAGCCCAGGCCGGAATCCGCTGAAACCAGGTTTGAAAGGTGGCTTCTGACCACGCAAACAGGCGTTCGTAGCCCACCGTCACCAGGCCCGTCAGGAGTGAGGCAATCCAGAACGGAATGGATTGCAGCGTAGTTCGGCGGACGCGCTCATTGTAAATGGACCGGACAAAACGGTTGTCGAAACGGGTTAATAGCTTCTGGTACAACGAGGGCTGGTTTTTCATCAACGATAGAAACGTTCCGACGGTCTGTTTTGTAAATCTGGAAAAAGAACGAATTTTAAACGCTTTCCAATCCAATAAGTTATTCATTGGGCTGAGTCCTGGTGCGTTGCAGAAAGCGGTTTACCACCTGGTATTTATCGATCTACTATCTGAACCTGTGGATTGGTGCTGGCTGCCAAAGCTGACGAACACCGATTAGGCCGGGCTTAATACCGGATTAGATTTTGCTTAGAACCCGGTTTTTTGGAACAAAAATTGCGTTTTTTAAGATAGATTCAACCCGGTTCTGGTGTCATCTTCTTATTGGAAAAACCGGAAAGCATCAGATTAGCTCCTAAACCTACCGACGTTATGTTAACCGAAGAGCGGAATCAAGCCCAAAAACAACGAAGTTCGACCTGGGATACCATCCGCCATTTCATCCGCGACCGGTTCAGTCTGGATGAGGATAAGGCCGATGAAGCCGAAATTATTCAGTCCATCAGCCGGGGTATCGAGTTTAAAGGGACCAATCTGTGGGCGCTTATTTTTGCCATCTTCATTGCCTCCATCGGGTTGGATGTCAATTCGACGGCGGTCATCATCGGAGCCATGCTCATCTCTCCGCTGATGGGGCCTATTATGGGCATTGGATTGGGCGTGGGCATCAACGATCTGGCCCTGATTCAACGGGCCTTCAAAAACCTGTTCATTGCCGCCATCATCAGTCTGCTGACGTCCACTCTCTACTTTCTGGTTAGTCCACTGCACATTGCGCAGTCGGAATTACTGGCCCGTACCTCGCCCACCATTTGGGATGCGTTCATCGCTTTTTTTGGGGGCCTGGCCGGCATTGTGGCAGGGTCGCGACGGGACAAAATCAGCAATGTTATTCCGGGCGTGGCCATTGCCACCGCTCTGATGCCGCCCCTTTGCACGGCGGGTTACGGCATCGCCAACGGCAATATTTCGTACTTTTTCGGGGCATTTTACCTGTTTCTGATCAACAGTGTCTGCATTAGCCTGTCCACCTTTCTGATCGTACGGTTTCTGGGGTATCACCAGAAGGAATACGCCAATCCGGCCATCGAGAAACGGGTTAAAAATACCATTCTGGTCGCCGTCCTGATCGTGCTTGTACCAAGCACCTACCTGGGCTACCAGATTGTTCGGAAAACCATCTTTGAGCAAGCCGCCAAACGGTTTGTGACCAACGAAGGAAATTTTCAGTATCGGCAGGTGGTCAATTATACGGCGCGTTACCAGCGGAATGCAAGCAGTATCGAACTCATGGTGGTGGGCGAACCCATGCCACCCGATTCGATTCAGCTCCTGAAAGCCAAGTTGCCTGCCTATGGATTGGGGAATACCGCCCTGATCATCAGGCAGGGAGCCTTGAAAGATGCGGAAGTCGATGTCAACACCATCACGTCGACCGTCACCGACCAGATCATCAAATACAGTCAGGGGTCGATTGCCCGCAAAGACCAGACGATCGATTCACTCCGGAATTACATCGAAACCACGCAATCGGCCCATTTGCCAGTGGCCGATTTGCGCGACGAACTCAAAACCCTCATGCCCGACGTGCAGTCGTTCACAGCCGCGCGGTCGCTGGTCATGAGCCGCACCGGCAACCGCCCGGATACGGTTTTGCTGGTCTACGCCAAATTCAGCCGCCGACACCGGCCCGCCGAAAAAAGGCGTATCGAAAACTGGCTGCGCAGCCGCACCAAGAGCCGGAAAATTAAGTTGATCGTGGAATAGCCTTCTGGCTGAAGTCAGATAACCGTATTCTTCTCGAAAATCTGCTGAATTCGGGCAATTTCTTCGCTGTAGATGGTTTTTTTCCGGGTGCCGAAATACAGCGTGTTTTCAATGACGTTCGTTCCTTCCCAAACCAGTTTCACCAGTCCCCGATCCATTTCGTCCCGGCACAGAAAATCCGGAATGATCGAAAAACCCTCCCGGTCGCTCAGGCAGCGGACAATGGAGCAGATGTTCGGCACAATGTAGTTGGGTTTGAAGTCCGGGTGGCGGTTGAAATTCAGGTGCCAGAACCGCCTGAGGTGATCCATGTCGGCGGCTGTGCTGTACCAGACCTGCTGTTTTAACCAGACTTCGGCTTCGCCAAACTTTTTCTGATTCAGCAACGCGTCCAGTTCGGCGGTTTGCGACCTTGCACCCCCGATCAGCACAATTCGCTCTTTCGAAAACGGCTGGTAAGTCAGGTTGGTCTGTGTGCCTTTCTGGGGCGTAATGATCAGATCCAGCAAGCCTTTGTCCAGATCGTGCTGCATTTCGGTGTATTCCCCAAACTTGATGATGACGTTGAAGGGCAGCGTAGCGATGTGCGGTTCCAGCGTAAACTGAAACGTCTCGAAACACATGCCGATGCTGATGGTCGCCCTGCCGGTTCTGGAGCTTTTGTGAAACTGCTGTTCGGCGGCTTCGAGCTTGCTGATGGGCTCCAGAATGAAATTATACATGACTTTTCCGCGTTCTGTCGGCACCATTTTCCGGGCCGCCCGGTCGAAGAGTTTGTAGCCCGTATGCGCTTCCAGCGAATTCAGGTGCAGGCTGACGCCCGGTTGCGAAATATACAGGGCTTGGGCCGCTGCGGTCAGTGAACCGGTTTCGTAGATGGCCTTGAACGTCCGAAACCATTCCAGATTGGCAATCATGATCTATCAGTTTTATGATGCAAATCTACTATTTAACTTATTTTTATGATAGTGGTAGGGCCATTACTTTTGCATCGACATAAACGAAAAACACCCATGAAGAATATATTTGTAATCAATGGCGGTCAAAAATTTGCCCATTCAGGCGGGGCATTCAACCAGACGCTGACGGGCTGGACCGTCGATTTTCTGCGCCAGCATCCTGATTTTGCCGTAAAAGTGACCAATGTCAACGACGACTACGACCCCGCTGAAGAAGTGAAAAAATACGTCTGGGCGGATGTGGTGATTTACCACACGCCGGTCTGGTGGTTTCAGGTACCCCACCGGCTGAAGGAGTACATCGACGTCGTGTTTACGGCGGGTCATCAGCAGGGCATTTACGTCAGTGATGGTCGTTCGCGGACAAATCCGGCCGTCAACTACGGCACCGGCGGAACGTTGCAGGGGCGGCACTATATGCTCACCACAAGCTGGAATGCGCCGGAAGAAGCCTTCACGCTGCCCGGCGAGTTTTTCAACCAAAAAAGTGTCGATGAAGGTGTCATGTTCGGGTTTCACCGGATGAATGCTTTTACGGGAATGGAGCCGCTGGAAGGGCTGCACTTTCATGATGTGGAAAAGAATGCCAACATCGACCGGGATCGGCAACGGTATTTTGCCCATCTGGAACGGGTGCTGTTGAGCGATTCCGTGGTGGCTGCTTAAGGCGGTTTTTCAAAACCGACCGGCTGACCGGGTTGATGCGTTTGGAAGATCGATCAGGAGGGCGTAATTTGTGGACACCGATTCAGGTGTCTTCCCAACCATTCGATTAACTCATTCTTCATGCGTGACCTGGTTTTCCTCGGACTGGCTTTGTTACTGGGCATGGCTCTGCTCGCAACGCTGGCGCAGCGGTTGCGGATTCCTACGCCCATTTTTCTGGTCATCGGCGGTCTGCTGACCAGCCTGATTCCGGGTGTGCCGACGCTGACCATCGAACCGGATCTCATCTTTCTGGTATTTCTGCCACCCTTGCTTTACGAAGCCGCCTGGTTCATGTCCTGGCGCGAACTCTGGCGCTGGCGACGGATTGTGCTGGTGCTGGCCTTCGGGTTGGTTGTGCTGACGGCCACGGCGGTGGCGTATGCCTCAACGGCCCTTATTCCCGGTTTTACGCTGGCGCTGGGGTTTCTGTTGGGCGGTATTATCTCCCCCCCGGATGCGGTGGCGGCAACCTCGGTGCTGAAAGGGGTCAACGTTCCCAAAAGCACCCTGAGTATCCTGGAAGGGGAGAGCCTGATTAATGACGCGTCCAGTCTGGTGGTCTTCCGGTTTGCAATGGCGACGGTGATTTCGGGCACCTTTGTCTGGCAGGAGGTTGGCCTTAATTTTGTTCTGGTGACGATCATGGGTGCGGTGATCGGCCTGGCGGTAGCGGGTGTATTTTACGCGATTCACCGCTGGTTATCCGTACAGCCCCGAATCACGATTCTGCTGACGTTCATTGCGCCTTACATCATGTACCTGACCGCGGAGCAGTTTCATTATTCGGGGGTCATTGCGGTCGTCAGTGGCGGGCTGTTTCTGTCGAACCACAGTTCGCGGCTGCTCAATCACACGGAGCGGGTGCAGGGGCTGGCGATGTGGGCAACGGTTATTTTTATCATCAACGGCCTGGTGTTTGTGTTGATCGGCCTGGAATTAGCCGTTGTTGTGAAAGGACTGGACGGCCATTCATTGACGGACGCCATTGGCTACGGTCTGGCCATATCGGCCCTGGTCATCGTCGTTCGGCTGGCGTTTGCGCTGTTTGCCATGGTATTTACCGAAATCGCAGGGCGGTTTATTCCCGTTGCGGTGCGGAATGTAGGTTGGCGGGGCCCCGTCGTATTGGGCTGGGCAGGCATGCGGGGTGTGGTCTCGCTGGCGGCTGCCCTGTCGATTCCGTTGAAACTGCCCTCGGGTGGCCCGTTTCCCGAAAGATCCCTGATTTTGTTCATTACGTTCGTGGTGATTCTGGTGACGCTGGTGTTGCAGGGACTGACGCTGCCGCTGGTGATTCGCTGGGTTCATCCGAAAGAACTGATTCCGCGCCTGGCCGAAGAAAAGCAGGAGGCTACCATCAACCGTCAGTTGCACGAAGCGGCTTTACGGGAACTGACCCAACAGTTTACCATCGCCGACAACCACCTGCTGGTAAATTTGAAAAACCGGCTGGAAAGCGGTTTACTCCTGAATCAATACGTATCCTCCGACCGCGACGGCCCGCTGCTGGCCGACTACAACGAGGCCCTGGCCCGCTTGCACCGCATCAAACGCCAGGAACTGGAGCGGCTCCGCCACCAGGAGGAGTTCGACGTGGATGTGATCCGGAAAATAGAAGCGCAGCTCGATCTGGAAGAAGAAAAAAGCAATCACGCGATTCGGTAACGACATCCGTTTTCAGACCGTCATACCAGACTGAGCGATAGCTACGTCGTATGAACCGCCATTTTATTTGTATATTCACAAAAATTAGAGCGCCATGAATGCAATTCGCCAAATTTTAACGCCGGATTCGTCAGGGAACGTACAAATTCAGGTTCCCATTGAGTTTCGTCAGAAGGCTGTTGAAGTCATTGTAATGCCAATCGGAGAAGAAACCGATAGCCTTGACCTATTGACAGTCATGGACTATATAGGATTCAAGGCGAAACAGCGCGGTTTGACGCCCGAAATTCTGGACGATTTACTACGGGAAGAATAGTGGCTATCGTCGTTTTTGATACAAATATTCTGATCAGTGCAGCTTTGCTGCCTGAGTCCCTCCCTCGAAAAGCATTAAACAAAGCAATTCTTCATCATACCCTTGTTTGTTCGGACGTCTGTTTTAATGAATTGTCTACAGTATTGCCCCGGCCAAAATTCAGAAAGTATATTACTGAAGGGGAAGTGAGCCTGTTTCTAGTGGCGTTTGCTCAACAAGCCAAATGGACTGACATTACTTGCACTATCACTGACTGTAGAGATCCTAAGGACAATAAATTTCTGGAATTAGCAGTCAGCGCAAATGCTGCATACCTTGTTACAGGCGATGCAGATTTATTGATTTTGCACCCCTATCAAGCTATTCAAATCATCACTCTCGCCGACTTTTTAGCCCAAATTTGAAATTTTCTGTAACACGACCTTTTTTGTACTCAATCACCCGCATCTTCCCCTCCGCCCTCTGCTCCGTCAGGAACTTAACAGCGTATAATCTGGTAAATCACGAATTCAACCGTCATTCTCCGCCCTCTGCTCCATCAGGAGCTGAACAGCGTAGCGTCGGTAGAAGGTAGTTATCCCTTTCGTCCGCAGCGTGCCGTGAGGTACGCGACTTCTCCGGTTTTTACGATACTGACACGACCAGTTGCACCGGTTTTACCGGCAAAAGGCTCTCACCTATTCGGAAGGCCGATGTAAATTCCGCCAGTCCGTGGCTGCCGCCGTTGACGAGTCTGCGGGCTTGCCGAAGATCGTTTTCGAGCAACGCTTCCTTGATTTGTCGTTCTTTCCGTTTCAGGAAGAGCGCCAGAATGGCCGCTGCTACGTCGGGTTTGTTGGCCAGCGCCGGATTCCCGATCAGATCGACGCCCAACTCTTTTCCGATGGACTGGTAGTTGCTGCGTCCGGTGAGCTGGATGAAGCCCCGGCCCTTGAACCGATCGCCGTCGGGCGGCCCCTGATTGCCCAGATCCCGGCGATTGTCGTACAGGTCGAACGGTTTGCCACCCGGCGAGGTGTTGAAACGCGATTTGCCTTCGTCGATGGGTTTGAAACCGGCGGTTTCGGCCCGGATGGTCGACAGGGCCATCAGCACCATGTTGCGGTCGGTCAGGTCCTGCTTTTTCAAGGCGTCGAGTACGGCGGGGAGGTGCTTTTTGATGTTGTCGAGGGGCGTAAGCGGAAACATCCGGGACACCACGCCTACGGTAACCTGCGGCAACACCGAGTCGGCAGCAACGGCTTCGGGTGTGGGTTCAAAACCGAGTGCCCGCAGGGTTTTGAGACCAACGATGCCGTCGGCCAGCAATCCTTCGCTTCGCTGAAACGCGATCACGGCGGCTTCGGTGCCGGTTCCGAAATCACCATCGATTTTGCCGGGGTTGAAGCCCAGGGCTTTCAGTTTTTCCTGGAGTTGGACGACGTCGGCGCCGGAGGAATTGAGCTGCAAAGGTTGCATGAAGGAGAAGGTTTAGACGCTTGTGGGAATGCGCCCAAGTTCGCTCATTTTCAGGGCAATGGAAAACCGTTCACACAAAAGTCGGCGTGAGATTGCCGAATTTCAAAGGTCGGGAAAATTGCCGGAAAACAGCGGACGACAACGGTTTTTGGTACTGGGATGCTGTCACTGCCATCACCGGTTCGCTCTACAACGACCGGCTGCTGTTTCATTTTACCGAACAGAAAGGCAATACCAGTCAACAAAACGAAACGCTCCGGTTTTACTGGAAAAAATCTGGCGTTGGAAACCGTTTCAACGGGTCTTGACATATCCGTGATTATACAAATTCGCCATTTTTATTTATCCGTAAAGTAAACGTACTTCGTATTTGATTTTGCGGCACCTCCGAGAAACGTTCTAAAAAGAAAAACATGTTAAAAATTTCTTTAAGTCTGGTCTATAGTGTTCTGATCCTGATGGGGTTGGTTGGACAACTAGGCAATTCTGAAACCAAACTACTCCAAAAATCTACGAATCGGGCGGTTGTTTCTGCCGACCCTGATGAACTGGTCATTACGAATTTTGCCGGCCCCGACCTGACCCCCAGCCCATCCTGCCTTGCTGTGGCCCCCACCGGCGAAGTTTATGTCGGGGTGGACATGATCGGTTCGCTGGGCAAAACGCCGGGCAAGGGCTACATCATCAAACTGGTCGATAGCAACAACGACGGCAAAGTTGACCGGCACACCAAATTTGCGATGGCCGACAACCCGCGCGGTATTATTTCCCAGGGAGATCAACTGTTCGTCCTGCACACGACGTTTTCGGCCGAAACCGGGGTCGCCAGTGGCATGGATCTGGTGGTTTTCGAAGATAAAAACCACGACGGTGTGGCTGATGGCCCGTCAAAACCGCTGATTCAAAACATTAGCTCGCCCAAATTTCTGCAAAGCCGGGGTACCGACCATTCGACCAACGGCATCCGGATGGGGATCGACGGCTGGATTTACATCGCCGTCGGCGACTTTGGCTTCCACGGCGCCGTGGACCGGAGCGGAAAGAAATTGACCCAACTCGGCGGGGGCATTGTGCGGGTGCGGCCTGATGGAACCGAAATGGAAGTGTATTCGCACGGGATGCGGAACATCTATGACGTGGCTATCGATCCCTACATGAATATTTTCACGCGCGACAACACCAACGACGGCGGGGGTTGGAACATCCGGTTTAGCCACCAGATTCAATCCGGCGAATACGGTTATCCGGTTCTTTTTAAGGGTTTTACGGATGAAATCATTCCCGCGCTGGTCGATGTGGGGGGTGGTTCGGGAACGGGTTCGCTGTTTATGGATGATCCGACCTGGCCGGAAAAATACAACCACGTGCCGATGATGGCCGACTGGGGAAGAAGCCAGCTTTACATTCACCGTGTGACGCCGGACGGCCCGAGCTTTACGCAAAAAGAAGAAGAATTTATCAAATTGCCGCAGATCACCGATGTGGACGTCGATGCGTCGGGCCGGATGTATCTGTCGGCCTGGGACGGTGCGGGTTATTCCGGCAATCCGGCCAAAGGCTACGTGGTGCGGGTTGTGCCGAAAACCTGGTCGTACAAAGCCTTTGCGGATGTCAAAAAGGCGTCGGTGAAAGAGCTGGTCGCCCTGTTGAAATCCGGGAGTGCCGTGGCGCGTCTGGCGGCCCAGCAGGAGTTGCTGACCCGCCCGAAAGACGCGGCTGACGCTTCCTGGAAACTGGCCGCCGACAAAAGCCTGCCACTCTACGTCCGGGTGGCCGGAATCTTTACGTACGCACAGGCGGCCGGTGCCAACGGGATTTCCAATCTGGTGAAACTGACCTCGGAAGCTGATGTCCGGGAATTTGCATTGAAGGCCCTGGCCGACCGGAAACCGAATCTGCAAACCGTGCCGATTGAACCATTTCTTCAGGGATTGAAAGATCCGTCGGAGCGGGTGCGGCTGGCGGCCACCGTCGGTCTGGGGCGTTTGGGACGGATCGAAGCGGCTCCGGCCTTGTTGCAGGTGAAAGTGCCGGCTTCGTTTGTCGCCCCGGCGAAAGGCGCGGAAGGCCCGCACGCGACGCCTAACGCGGCCATCATTCCTCCGCACCTGGCGGTTCGGGCGTTGGTGAGCCTGAACGCGGTCGATGCGTGTGTGAACGCCATCGGCACCGAAAATTCGACGATTGCCCTCTGGGCGCTGCGGTATATGCATGACCCGAAAGCAGCCACCGGTTTGATTGCGGCCTATAAAAACGCGAAGGATGAAACCCTGAAAAAGCAAATCTTGACGACGTTGTCACGGCTTTACAAAAAAGAAGCCGATTACGACGGTTCGTGGTGGTGGAGCACCCGGCCCGATACGCACGGTCCTTATTACAAGGGTGTTACCTGGGAATCGTCACCGGCCATCAAAGATTTGCTGATGCAGGAATGGACGAAAGCGGATGCGTCGGGCAAGCAATTTTTTGCTGATTTGAACGGACGGCACCGGATGGAAATCACTGAATTTGGCGGGGAGGAAGTCGTGGCGGCCAACGAAGAAACGAAAGTCGATCTGGAAAAAATCCGAAACCAGAAAGGACAGGTTGGCAAAGCGTCGATCGAGGACGTGATGCTGGCGATGGCGAAAATCAAGGGTGATGCGGCCCTCGGAAAAACGCTGTTTACTCAGCAGGGCTGCATTGCCTGCCACAGCCTGAGCAAAAGTGAGCCGATGAAAGGGCCGTTCATGGGGCAGATTGGCTCGATCATGAACCGCGAACAGATCGCCGAGTCGATTCTGAAACCCAACGCTTCGATCTCGCAGGGCTTCGCTACGGTGCTGATCACGGCCAAAGGCAATAAGAGCTACATGGGTTTTGTTTCCGAAGAATCGGCCAGCAAGGTGGTAATGCGCAACATTACGGGCGAAGTGTTCACTATCAAAACCAGCGATATTCTGTCGCGAAAAGAACAGGAAACCTCGATGATGCCTTCGGGTCTGGCCAACGCCCTGTCGTACGAAGAATTTGCGTCGCTGATCACGTTCCTGTCGCAGCAGAAGAAGTAAAGGCAGTTTTCGGTATACGGTTTTCAGTTTAGGGTTTACGGTAGGCTGACGCATTTGGAATGACGCGTCAGCCCACCGCAAACTGAAAACCGTATACCGAAATTAAACCGGCTCGGCCGTTTGCAAGGCTTTCCGAACGGCTGGGGCCACTTTGGTTCCGAACAATTCGATCGCGCGAAGCACTTTGCTGTGTGGAAGCTGATGGCTGCCAATGAGTTGGGCCAGATAGCGCGTGTTCTGGAACAATTCGTGAAAATGCAGAATCTTGTCGATGGCTTGCTGCGGACTGCCCACCAGCAGCGGCCCGGACTGGCGCATGTACTCAAAATGCTCCCGCCCAATGGGCGACCAGCCCCGTTCACGCCCAATGCGGTTCATCATCTGTTCGTACGACGGAAAGAGTTCGTCCGACGCCTGTTGTGAATTGTCGGCCAGGTAAAAATGGGAGTTGATCGCCAGCGGCAACTTCGCAACGTCGTGACCGGCTTTTTGCGCCGACTGCCGGAACAAATTCACAAACGGCACAAACCGGTCGGGCGAGCCGCCCAGCATCGCCAGCGTCATGGGCAGGTTCATCGTACCCGCCCGAACGGCGGATGCGGGTGTTCCACCAACGGCCAGCCAGATCGGGAGCGATTCCTGATACGGACGGGGGTAAACGCCCAGGTTGCGGATGGCGGCCCGGTGTTTGCCCTGCCAGTTCACGATTTCGCTTTTATTAATCGCCACCAGCAGATCCAGTTTTTCGGTAAACAACTCGTCGTAATCCTTCAGGTCGTAGCCAAACAGTGGGAAGGATTCGATGAACGAACCGCGCCCGGCCATGATCTCGGCCCGGCCGTTAGAAATGAGATCCAGCGAAGCGAAATTCTGGAACACCCGAACCGGATCGGCGGAACTCAAAACCGTGACGGAACTCGACAGCCGGATATTTTTCGTGAGAGAGGCTGCGGCTGCCAGAATGACCTCCGGGGCCGAAACCATAAAATCCGGCCGGTGGTGTTCGCCGAGGGCAAAGACGTCCAGCCCCACTTCGTCGGCGAGTTTAATTTCTTCCAGCAATTGCTGCATCCGCTGGTGGGCGTTGACGGCTTTTCCGGCCACGCCATCGGGCAGAACTTCGCCAAAACTGCTAATACCTAATTCCATGATTATTCAGTTAAAAAGTATACGTCGTAAAAAGCAGACCGCCCCAAACCGGTTTGTTGAATTCAGAAGCAGTTCCGTTTTGTTATTAACACAAATTATGAGACTTACTACTTGATTGTGAGTTAATTACGTGCCATAGGTACGATATGTTTGTAGCAAAAGGAATCACCTGGTCCCTCCCGCGTGCCTTTAGGTACGCAACAGGTCCAGGAGATTGCGTACCTAAAGGCACGTGGGAAGGACCAGGTGATTCCTTTTGCTACAAACATCAGTCCGCTACGCGTCCAATAATCTCATAGTACGCGCGCGTTGTTAGTAGTACTTTTAAAAACCGCCAATAGTTCATTTATGGAATCCACTGCGTTACAGTTTTCCATTTACCACATTTTTGTGGAATTCCGTCGTAACCTACTTATTTTGCGTATATTCATAGAGCGATTAGTCAATCCAAAAGATGAGCAAACTGGATAAACCCGAAAAAATACTGGCAATCGCGTTGAAACTCTTCGTTGCCTACGGTTTTCACGGCACGCCCACGAGCAAAATCGCCAGCGAAGCCGGGGTTTCCAACGGAACACTTTTCCATTATTTCAAGACGAAAGACGAGCTGGTAGTGGCTCTGTATACGGCCATCAAGGAAGAACTGAATCAGTATTTGGCAGAAAAGGTCAACGAAACCGGCGACGTGAAGGAAAAATTCAGGAACCTGTTTCGGCATTCGCTGGAATGGGCGCTGGAAAACCGGGACGCTTTTTACTTCATCCAGCAGTTTCATTTCTCACCGCATCTGGGCCTGGTTCCGGACGAGGCGATTCGGAAGCAATCTGAAAAGCACCGAAACCTGTTTCAGGAGGCCCATGACGCGAAGGTGTTGAAACCGTTGCCGCCAGACTTGCTCATGATGCTTTCGATAAACCAGATCAATGGACTCTTTCAGTATCTCACTGCCCAAACCGTACCCGCTGAAAACCAGCAAAACCATATCAACGACGTTTTTGAACTCACCTGGACGATGATCGCAAACCCCGAAAAACCATGAAAACGAACGGAATCAGAGCCATTATTACCGGTACGACCGGCATGTTAGGCGAAGGCGTTTTGCACGAATGCCTGCTGCATCCGGAGGTGGAAGCGGTGTTGATCATCAACCGAAAACCGTCCGGAATCTCCCATCCCAAATTGACAGAAATCATTCATGCGGATTTTTACGACCTGTCGGCGATTGAAAACCGTTTGTCTGGTTATAACGCGTGTTTTTTCTGTCTGGGCGTCTCGTCGGTTGGCATGAGCGAACCGGAGTATTACAAAGTAACCCACACGCTCACGCTGAACGTGGCGACGGTTTTGAGCAAACTGAACCCGGACATGACGTTTTGTTACATTTCGGGAGCCGGCACGGACAGCACGGAGAAAGGCCGTTCGATGTGGGCGCGGGTCAAAGGGAAAACCGAGAATGATTTGCTGAAACTGCCTTTTAAGCAGGTATTTAACGTCCGGCCGGGTTTTATCAAACCGACCAAAGGACTGAAAAATACGCTGAAAATGTACCGGTATATTCGCTGGCTGTTTCCCATTGGCCGGGCGTTGTATCCCGGCGGTTTTTGCACCTTACGGGAGTTGGGGCTGGCCATGATCCATACCGTCAGCAAAGGCTACGAAAAACAGATTCTGGAGGGGAAAGATATTATTGAACTGGCAAAACGGTAGAGACTGGCAAGCGGATGTGAAAAGTAATCCGTTCGTTTTCAGGAAGTAAACTGACGGACTAGTTCCAGTTGAAAAACCGTGGGCTGGCCTTCGCCGGAGGTGACGGACACCCGGCCCTGATGCAGCCGGACGATGCGTTCCACCAGTGACAGACCGACGCCGTTGCCCCTGACTTCGGCGGTTTGTCGACTTCGGTAGAAAGGTTCGAAAATATACGGCAAATCATCGGCGGGAATGGGTGTGCCATTGTTCTGTACGCTGATCAGAACGGCGGTTTTGGTGAAACGGACGTGGATCACGGCTTTGCCGTCGCTGGAAAATTTGCAGGCATTTTCGGTCAGATTTTTCAGGGCCGTTCGCAGCAGGGCGGTATTGCCCGGCACGGCCAACTGGTTGAAATCGTCCGGTAATTCGTCAAAACGAACCGTTACGTCGTAGCGGGAATGGATGTTGCTGACTTCCTCCCGAATGTCCCACACCACTTCGTCCAGGCGCACCGAATCCGTCAGCAAGCCGACCGCCGACGCCTGGTTGACCTGCGAAAGCTGCAGC
Organism: Larkinella sp.; assembly: GCF_965227735.1. Classification (NCBI taxonomy): domain Bacteria; kingdom Pseudomonadati; phylum Bacteroidota; class Cytophagia; order Cytophagales; family Spirosomataceae; genus Larkinella; species Larkinella sp. Next base: position 4,942,866 of record NZ_OZ245776.1, read on the forward strand.
AATTCCCGCGTCAATGTTGACAGCTCGCCCACATCGTCCAGCACCGACCGGATCGTTTCTTCATACACCGCCGACTCCCGGCGGTTGAGCAACGCCACTTCCAGTTGGGAGCTGATCTGGGTCAGCGGATTCTTTAGTTCGTGCGAAACATTGGCCACAAACATCCGTTGCAGCCGAAATGAATCGTCGATGCGGTCGAGCAGGCGGTTGATGGTGGTCGACAGGCGGCTGATTTCGTCATTGTCCGTACTGACCGGCAGCCGTTCCTGCAACGTATTCGGAAAAATGTGGTTCAGTTGCTGTTCCATGCGCTTCATGGGCCGGAGTGCGTCGCCCGCGTAGAGCCAGCCCGAAAAGGCGACAATCCCGACAATGCCACCGAACAATCCGACCAAAACGACCAGCATCTGGCGTAGAAACTGGTCGCCATAGCGGTTTTCGGCGCTGGCCAGCACCACATACTGGCCCGAGGTGGTGGCGTAGCGAACGCCGGTTACGTAAGCCGCTCCCTGCCGGAATTTCTTGTTTTTTTTCGCCCGAATGGCGTCCAGCACCTGGGTCGAGACAGCCAGCGGAACCTGCTCATTGGTGATGAAAACCGGACTGTTCCGACCGTCATAGACCGCTATTTTCTGCGCCGGAAGCTGATCTTTTCGCAGTCGGGTAAATTGAATCAGGAGCTGAGGACCCATTTGCTGCCGAATGAGCAATTCGCCAATGGTGTCGGCTTTTCGGTCGAGCCGCCGGTAGAAATCGGACGAGATAAAATACCAGCAAAACGCGTAGAGACAGGCAAAAGCGAGGGCCAGAATGGCCGAAACCAGGCCCGTAAAACGGAGTGTCAGGCGGGTGCGGATGGTCATAAAACACTACCGGAGTAAAGCCGGAATGTCGACCAGCCAGGCAATGAGCATCGTCAACACAAACAGGCTCACCATCAGGATCATCAGCCAGTCGGGCTGTCGTGGTTCGCGGTTGTTCGATCCGGCGGGAGGTGAACTGTCTCGGTGTCCCGTCAAAGGACTCGAATCCGTTCCGTAGGTGTGGTTGTATCGCAAGTTAGAAGTCATATCACGTGCTGGGAAAACACTTCTTAACGACAAAACTGGAGCGAAGATCTTAAGCAGGATTAAATAACTGCTTAGAATTTCCTTAGAAGTTATTTGAATTAAGGCCGGAGGCCTGTCCTGTCGATAGTTAATAGGATCCATCAGCTCGTGGTAGCTCCGGAGGAGCGGTCTAAAAACATCTTCAGGCCGCTCCTCCGGAGCTACCACGAGTTGCTATCGGCTGTGGACTATTGACAGACCGCCCTTCCAGGGCTCTCCCTGGTTAACTCAAAACAGCTTGTTAGAAAACCGGTCGCCCAACCGAAGACTCTATTCTTCTTTGAGCACATACCCCATCCCAAATTGCGTATGGATAAGTTTCTTAGGAAAATCTTTGTCGATTTTCTTGCGTAAATAATTGATATACACCTCCACGACGTTCGTTCCCGCATCAAAATTCAAATCCCAGACCCGTTCGGCAATATCCACTTTCGACATCACCCGCCCCTGGTTGCGCAGCAGGTATTCGAGCAGGGCAAACTCCCGGGCGGTGAGGTCGATCACCTGACCATCGCGACGAACGGTTTTGGCATCCAGGTTCATTTCAATACCCGAAAACCGGAGCGTCTGGGCCGTCATGGCGACCTGCGTACTGCGCTTGGTCAGAGATCGGACCCGCGCGAGCAACTCGGCAAACTGAAACGGTTTGGTCAGATACTGATCCGTTCCGGCATCGAAACCCATCACTTTATCACTGCTTTCGCCCAGAGCCGTTAGCAGCAGAATGGGCGTCGTAACGCCCTGCGCCCGCAACTGCCGAATCAATTCAAAACCGTTCAAACCCGGAATGATAACGTCGGTAATGATGACGGCATACGAATTTTTTAAAGCCAATCGCTTGGCAATCAGGCCGTCGTAGGCAATGTCTACTTCAAACTGCGTTTCTTCCAGACCCTGCCGAATGGCATTCAGGGTTTTGGGCTCATCCTCAACCACTAAAATTTTCATATACAAAAGGTCAGGTTCTGACTACCTAACCATCGCTGAATCGGATTGTTATCGTACCCCTTTCATTTCATGAACCGCGCTGGAGGGGAAAGCGGCATCCGGTCCCGGCTCACTAAGCAGATTCTAAGCAGTTCTTAACCTCGCTCTAAGAATGCACCGGTTATTTTGCGGGCAGAGGTCAAAAAAATGACGATACAAACCCGATCCTGTTCGACCCGAATACCGGTTTTTATCGTTCAAAGCGTTTTTAGGTTTGTCTATAATTCCCGGATAGCCACTGGAAAGGAGTTCAGTGGCTATTTTTTGTCCGCTTTACTGGAGCAGACACATCACCAGCAGCCAGTACTTAAAAAAGGAAATCTGACTCTTGAGCGACGTCAATGCTTTATAGAGCAAATTGGCTACGGATTGGCGGTTGATTTCCATCAATTCCGCGATCTGCTCATTTTCCAGGCCTTTGTAAAACTTCAGAAAAACCACTTCCTGCTGCCGTTTCGGGAGCGATTCGATGGCCTGACGAACTTTGCGCTGGTTTTCCGAATCGGCCTCATTTTTCTCAATGGCGGTTTCAACCGTTTCCCAGTCAGACAGTTGGCTGATTTCCTGAAAGGACGGAGCCGCAACCGCGTTTTTATTCCGCCGGAATTCCTGCATCAACTGGTTGCGGAGCGATTTGAACAGGTAAATCGCCACGTACTGAATCGTGAGCACCTGACGTTTCTCCCAGATCGTGATAAAGATTTCCTGAATCGAATCCTTAATAAACTCACGATCCTCCGTAAAATTGGCCGCATAACTAAACAGGGCCCGGTATTGCGACTCGGCCAATTGGCAAAAAGCCGCCTTATCTCCGGCCTTCGAACGATGCCAGAGTTCCAGTAAATAGTCGTTTTCCTCGATTATGCGCTGTCGGTGGTCCAACATACCTTGTGCAATTCAAAGGTAAAATAACAGCATTAATCGTTAATACATAAATAAAAAATGGACGATTTGCGATTTATACAAGTAAAAACCGTTTAAATGCCAGGTTGTCAGAATAAAATTGCGCAGAATGGTTTACGGTTTTCAGTATACGGTTTACGGTATTCGGTGGCTAACGCGCGCTTATGAATGCGTTAGCCACCGAATACCGTAAACCGTATACTGAAAACCGTTAATTCATTCTTGAAACTGAATCGTAACAAATTTCAGAATCGAATCGTTGGGTTTGGTTCTCTTGATGGCAAAAAAGTAGACGTCGTGTTTGCCCGTTACCGGTTTGCTGATCGAACCGGTAACTTCCTTGGTCGTGTTCCAGGCCCCGGTTGGTTGGTAGGCCGTCGTGCTGATCACCGGTCCGGCCTGCGAGTCGATCCGCACCTGAATTTCGCCCGGCTGATCCAGCGAGGCATACTCGTAGGTAAACTGGTTAATGTGGGTTAAGTCAATGTTTTTCAGGAGAAGATACGCCTTATGGCCGCCCTGCGACAGGTTGACGCCAAATCGGGGGAAACCCACCTGCGCATCGGTATACACCGCCCGAACTTTCGCATTTCGCAGCGTGACGGCGTCGATGCCGGTCAGTGGACCGACCACGTTCCCACCCTTATCGGTATACGAAGCCAGCAGCGTATATTGTCCCCGTAGCTCCTCTTTCTGGTGGTCGTTCAGGATCAGTGAACCTTGCAGCGGCACGGTTTTCTGAGCCCTCGGTTTGTCGGTCAGGGAGAAGATGTAACGCACCATTTCCTGCGCATCGGTTACCGAAATCTGCGGGTGAGCGCTCATGACGTGCACGGTTCCCCAGTTTCCACCACCGCCGTTGATGATTTTGGTCGCCAGTTGTTCCAGCGCCCCGGTTTGGGTTTTATACTTTTGCGCCACCGCCAGCAGCGACGGCCCCACCGATACTTTATCAATCGTGTGACAGGCTTTGCAGTCGCTGGCATCCATCAGCATTTTGCCCGGCGGATTGCTCACCAGCACGGAAGTCGGCGATTTCGGCGCGTTCGGATCGGCAGTGCTGGGTTGCGGGTTGTAGGCATACAGCACCTTGACGCGCTTCGGGTCGACTTTCCCGTCCTCTCGATCCTGCACTTTTACCGTATACGTAAACGGTTTGCCTTCCCAGAAAAAGGATTGGTTGTCGGTGCTGGCAATGGTTACCGCTGGTTTGGTGTTGCCTACTTTAACGATAACCGTATCCCGGCCCACCAGCCCGGCCCGGTCGGTGACTTTCAGAATGGCTTTGTAAACACCAGGTTTGGCGTAGGTGTTGGTCGCGTTCGGCGTGGTGGCTCCCACTTTTTTGCCATCGAACAGCCACTCGTATTTCACGTCATCATCATCATCCAGATCGCGTGAACCCCGGCTTACGAAGGACACCCGCAACGGAGCAGCCCCGGCGGCTTCGCGCAGAATCGGAAAATTCCGGCGTTCGGACGTCAGAAAAACCGTGCGGTCGAGGTGGTTTTCCACGGCTGTGTCCTGCACGCTGGCCTGCGCCAGTGGCGGGCGGTTCCCGGTGTTGTATTCAATCTTTACCAGACGGGCATCTTCGTTGTCAGCCCCGTAAACCGAACCGTATTCCAGCATATACATCACACCATTCGGCCCGAAATCCAGATCGATCGGGCGTCGAAAATCGCCGTTGGACGCCATAAACGGTTCACTGCGCACGTAGTTTTCGTTTTCATCGAACGTTAGCGCCAGCACCCAGTTGCGCATCCAGTCGAAAACAAACAGCTTGCCGTCGTAATACGCGGGGAATTTATTGGCAGACTTCGAGTTCCTGTCGAAGGTGTAAAATTTACCCGCCATCGCGCTGCGACCGCCGAGGCCCAATTCCGGAAATTCGGTCGAAGCCGCGTAGGGATACCAGATGATCGGGGGCGTCGCGGGCGGTAGTTGGTTCAACCCGGTATTGTTGGGCGAGTTGTTGACGGGAGCCGCCGGATCGAATTTCGGACCGGCGGTTTTGGTCGCAAAATCCCACTTGACGTACGGATAATTGTTACCGACGAAATAGGGCCAGCCGAAGTAACCGGCTTTTTTCGCCTGATTGAATTCGTCGTAGCCACGTGGTCCCTGCACGCCTTCCTTGCCCGCATCGGGGCCAATTTCGCCCCAGTACAACACCGACGTTTTCGGATTAACAGCGATGCGGTACGGATTCCGGCAGCCCATCGTGTAGATTTCGGGCCGGGTTTTTGCTGTTCCTTTCGGGAATAAATTGCCGTCTGGAATCGTATACGTACCGTCGGGTTGGGGATGAATTCGCAGTACTTTTCCTTTCAGATCATTCGTGTTGGCTGCCGACCGTTGGGCGTCCAGACTGTAAAATTCCTTGCCGGGCCGTTCGTCCATCGGCGAATAGCCGTCGGACGGAAACGGGCTGGAACTGTCGCCGGTCGATAGATAGAGGTTGCCGTCTTTGTCCCAGGCCAGCGAGCCGCCGTGGTGCGAACCACTGTTTTTCTCCACCGGTACCGTCAGCAGAATCTTCTCTGACTTCAGATCGAGGGTGTTGCTGGTAGTAACCGTAAACCGGGAAAGCTGAAAATTGATCGGTTCTTCGGTTTGCCCGGCGGGGGTATAATAGACGTAAATGTGCCCATTTTTGGCAAAATTCGGGTCAACCGTCACACCGATGAGTCCGGTTCCGCCCACGTAGGTAATCGGAAATTTGTGAACCAGTGCGTTTTTCCGTGTTTTCGGGTCATAGACCGACAGGTTTCCCTGAATTTCGGAGAAAAACACACGTCCGTCGGGGGCAACCGCCAGTTCCATCGGCGAAGCCAGGTCATTGACCAGAACGGTTTTCACGAAGCGGTTTTGCTCCGGCGTCACGTTAGCGTAGGCTTTTTTATAATCGAGCGGTTTGGCCTTTCCGATGGCGTATTGGATGCCGCCCAACAGGTGTTTGAGAAACAATGGTTCGCTGTAACTTTCGTCGGTGTGGCCATTTCCGGTATAAAAAGCCCGCCCGCCATCAAATTCATGGTACCAGCTAATCGGGTGATTGGCGCCGTTGGTGCCACCCTCGTACGAGTTTTCATCCAGGTTCGCCAGCACGTTGATGCCCGAATAAAACGAGCGGTAATTGTACCATTCGTCGGTGCGATCCCAATGATCCGGTAAGGTCGTCGTAGAAACATGTTTTTTGTCGGTAACATCGACGGTCGCTTTGCGGACGTTGGAATTGTGGGGATGGCTGGCAAAATGCGCGCCCATCAGCTTGCCGTACCAGGGCCAGTCGTATTCCGTATCGGCGGCCGCGTGGATGCCGACGTAGCCACCACCGGCCTGGATGTAGCGTTCAAAAGCCGCCTGTTGCTCACCATTCAGGACGTTGCCCGTGGTGTTGTTGAAGATCACCGTGGCGTATTTTTTCAGGTTTTCGTCCGTAAACACGGCGGCATTTTTTGTGGTATCCACCAAAAAATCATTCTCCTTTCCCAGTTTCTGAATGGCTGCAATCCCGAACGGAATGGAGGTGTGTTTCCAGCCTTTGGTTTTGGAAAATACCAGCACATGAACCGGGTCGGCCACCCGGACAGTCATGCTGGCATGCAATAAAAAAGTAAGGCCAATGATGACACAGGAACTGATTCTCATGAGTACTGACATAAACACAGGGCTTAGGAGGTTGGTTTTTTTGCGCAAACCCCTGTGGCTGGTCTCCCGGGTTTGCAGACTATAAAGCAGATTTGTCGAACAATCTGCTTTATAGTTCTAAAAAATAGTGCTATTATTCCCTCTGAGCATCAAAAATTGCCATGCTACACCTCAAAAGCGTTCACCACATCGCCATCATTTGCTCGGATTACGAGCGGTCGAAGCATTTTTACACGGAGATATTGGGATTAAAAATCATTCGGGAAGTGTACCGCGCCGAACGCGATTCGTATAAACTGGATCTGGAACTAAACGGCCAGTACATCATCGAACTGTTTTCATTTCCGAATCCGCCCGCGCGGCCATCCCGGCCCGAAGCTCTGGGGTTGCGGCATCTGGCGTTTGCGGTGTCGGATGTGGAAGTCGCTAAAACCGCCCTTGAAACCGCAGGGATTGACGTCGAACCCATCCGGACCGATGCGCATACCGGGCGACGGTTTACGTTTTTCAGCGATCCGGATGGGTTACCCTTGGAGTTTTATGAAGAGGATTGACACTCGGAGCACCCTGTCAGCGGTCGGAGACCCTGACAGGGGTATAACAATGTTCGTAGCTCTCGATTAACCGGTAGCTTTTGTGATCGGTTTTGAGCCAGTTTCGGGCGGGCGTTTGCTGGATCAGCTCCTGCATACAGGGATATTTGGCAAAGGCCACTTCCAGATTATGGCGGTTCAGCGACAACACCGGTTCGTCGGGCGTAACGCTAAAAAAATAATGTTCCGTGGCCCCTTCCCCAAATTCAGACTGGCGGTAGAGCGTCAGCGTTTTTTCCTGCACCACCTCGTAGATGTTGCCGAGATACAGCCGGTACAAGGTTCCGTCTGTCTGCTTATAGCCCCAAAGCTGCTCGGTGGCTACGGTTTTTCTCTGTCCCGAATCCGTCGTTACCTGCACCGTATACGGGTGCCACTGCACCTTCACCGCCCGCAGATCCGGGTTCTGAACCTGGTAGCCGCCCCGGTCGTTGCGATACACCAGTTGGTAATGCGTCCGGTGGGTAGCACAACCCTGGACCAACAGCAAAACCGCCCCCAGCAAAATCCAGTACCGCATCATTGCTGAGAAGTGTTTATGGCCTGACCATCGCGAATTTCTTCCGAAGCAATTTTAACAACGGGTTCTCCGGCCCGCAGTCCGCCGAACACTTCGACCAGGCTGTCGAGCGTGTTGCCTTTTTCGACCGAAACCCACTGCGCCTTGTTATCGCGCACCCGAATCACGAACGTTTTTTCGCTGGAACTGACCACGGCGGTTTTCGGCACAAACAACGTAGGAGCCGTCCGTTCCATCGGCATCTTCACCTCAGCATACATCCCTGATTTCAGTTGGTTGGCCTTGTTGTCGAAGTCAAATTCGGCCAGCATCGACCGGTTGGCTTCCACCAGGCTCTGGGCACTCCGGGCCAGTTTGGCGTTAAATTGCTGTTCGGGAATGGCATTAACCGTAAACGTAACCGCACTTTTGGCAGCCAACTGATTCGCAAACGTTTCGGGAATGGCCACCGTTAACCGCAGCGTCCGGCTGTCTTCTAGCACAAACAACGGTTTGGAATTGCTGTCGCCCGCGCCAACCAGCGCCCCGGCGCTCACGTTCCGTTCGGTAATCACACCGTCGAACGGCGCGGTGATGGTCAGGTATTGCCGCAGTTCTTTCCTGGTCTGGTAATTGGAGCGGCCCACCTGAATATTTCCGGTGGCAACGGCCACCGTCGCGCTGTCGGCCAGCATCCGGGCCTGCGCCTGATCGAGTTCGTGCAGCGAAACCGCTCCTTCGACCTTGCTGGTCTGCAGCAAGCGGTTGTAGGTCAGCCGACTGGCGCGGAACCGGGCGATTTGTTCCTGCAACGCGGCTTCCTGCGCCTGGAGTTGGGCCTGCGCGGTGCTCAGTTCCGACAAAACCTCCGGCGCATCGAGCACGGCCAGCACCTGGCCTTTCCGAACCGGCGAACCGCGATCCACGCGCACATCGCGGATAAACCCTTTCACTTTGGCGTAGAGGCTGACGCGGTTCCAGGGCTTCAGTTCGCCAGGCAGGGTAACCGCCTGACTGGGCCGCATCGTTTGCACTTCTGATGTGGCAACCTTTTGTACGTCAGGTGCTTTAGCGGTTTTTTTTTCTTCACTGGCCGCCGACGTACAGGCCGCCATTCCGGCAGCCGCGACGACGGGCCAAACAAGTTTTAACAACGGTTTCATACGACGGTACTCAGGGGTTGATTATAAAATTTGCTTTCCGGATCTTCCGGATCGAGGGAGACAGACTGAACCGAAGCATTGGTCTGGAACTGGGTGAAAACACACGGCAGAATCAGCAGAGCCGCCAGCGTGGAGGCAATCAAACCGCCGATAACGGCCTGACCGAGCGGAGCAATCTGGTCACCACCCTCGCCCATCCCGGACGCCATCGGCACCATCCCGGCAATCATGGCAATGCTGGTCATCAGAATCGGGCGAATCCGGCTGTTGGCCGCCAGCACGACGGCTTTGCGGGTGTCGCCTATTTCCAGCCGTAAATTTTCCGCGTTGGTCACCATCAGAATGGCGTTGGCCACCGACACGCCCACCGACATGATCAGGCCCATATACGATTGCAGGTTGAGTGTGGCCCCGCAGGCCAGCAGCATCAGCAGTGCCCCGGCCACCACGGCCGGAATAGCCGCCAGAATGACCAGTGAGAGCTTGAAGGATTGATAGTTAGCGGCCAGGAGTAAGAAAATAATGACAATCGCGACCAGCAGCCCGGTTTGCAAACTGCTCAATGTATCGGTCAGCAGGCTGGTTTGTCCACCCATTTCGACCAGAACACCCCGGGGCGGGTCGCCCGCGTTTTTGATGGCCAGTTCAACGGCTTTCTGCGCCGAACCGAGGTCTTTGTTTTGCAAATTGGCCGTGATCGTCACCAGCCGGTTGGGTCCGGCGCGGTCGTATTCACCGGGGGCAGTTCCTTCCGAGAACGTCGCGACATCCGACAGCAGCGGATGCATTTCGCCACTTTTCAACGGAATATTCCCGATGTCGCTGGCGCTGCTCATTTTGTATTCCGGAATCTGCACCTGCACCTGGTAGGCCAGCCCTTTCGACTCATCGAGCCAGAGGTTTTTGTCGGTAAAACGGCTGGACGAGGTGGCCGCGACCATCGACCGGGCTACCTGCGTGGATGTCACGCCCAGTTGACCGGCCCGTTCGCGGTTCAGCGTCACGTTCAAAACCGGATAGGCGAGGGGTTGCGCAATTTGCACATCACGCAAAAAGTCGATCTTCGTCATCTCCGTCCGAATCTTGTTGGCAAACCGCCCGGCTTCGCTCAGGTCTTTGGCAGCCACGGTCACCTCAATCGGTGTCGATGCGCCCTGACTCATGATTTTCTCGGTCAGCTCAATCGGTTCAAACGAGATATTGGCTGTTGGCAATGCCTTCGCAATTCGCTCCCGAAGTTCTTCCTTCAGGTTATCCATCTTCACGGGATGATCCTCCTTCAGCGACACCTGTAAAACCGCTTCGTGCGGGCCGCTGTTGAACACAAAAATGTTGGACGTCCCGTAACTCGACGGAACCGTGCCGACGTAGGCCGACGAAATTTCCACGTTGTCGGCACCGACGGCTTCTTTGATAATGTCCAGCACTTTCAGCGTAGCGGTTTCGGTGCGTTCCACCCGCGTTCCGTCGGGAATCCGCAGGCGCATCTGAAACTGGTGGCTGTTGCCGTGCGGCAGAATATCCGTTCCGATGACCATAAAACACACGACGATAATGGCCAGACTACCCGCCAGATAACCGCCTACGACCAAGCCCCGACGGTTCAGGATTTTTTCGAGCCAGGTCGAGTACCGTTGTTTGAATTTGTCGAAACCAGTGGCATTTTTGACCGGATGCGCACCTTCTTCCAGCATCGTATGACGTTCTTCAGCATCGAGTGCCAGCGTGGCCGGTTCGTGCGCCGGATGGCTTTTCAGCAACCAGTTGGCCAGAACCGGTACGAACGTTTGCGAGAGCAGAAACGACGCAATCATGGCAAAACCAACCGACAGCGACAGCGGCAGGAACATCGAGCGCGGGACGCCACTCATCACAAAAGCCGGGGCAAAAACCGCCAGAATCGCCAGCAGAATCAGGAATTCCGGGAAAACGATTTCTTTACAGGCATCCCAGATCGCAACGGCTTTGGGCCGACCCATTTCGAGATGCTGGTGAATATTCTCAATCGTCACCGTGGCCTGATCCACCAGAATCCCGATGGCCAGCGCCAGCCCCGAGAGCGTCATGATGTTGATGGTTTGTCCGCACAGATTGAGCATAATCACCGCCGACAGAATCGAGATCGGGATGGTGACCACCACGATAATGACACTCCGCCAGTCGCGGAGGAAAAGCAACACCATCAAACCGGTCAAAACCGCCCCCAGAATTCCTTCCGTAACGAGGCTTTTCAGGGCGTTGGTGACGTAAACCGACTGGTCGAATTCGTAGGAAATCTTCACATCTTCCGGCACCGCGGCCCGCAGTTCAGGCAGGGACTTTCGAATGTTGTTCACGACGTCGAGCGTCGACGCATCCGATTTTTTCACCACCGGAATATACACCGCCCGGCGACCGTTGACCAGCGCGTAACTCACCGTGACGTCGGCCCCATCTTCCACCGTGGCAATATCCCGCACAAAAACCGTCGGTCCCGAACCCACCCGGATCGGAATGTTCAGGAAGTCTTCGGGTTTCTTGACCAGTGAGTTAACCGGCGTCATCAGCGTTTTTTCGCCAATCCGAATGTTTCCGGCGGGAGACGGCTGGTTGTTGGTCACAATCGACTTGATCACTTCTTCCGGCGTGAGCTGATAACTCCGCACCAGCGCCGGATTCACTTTCACGATCACCGTCCGCTGGTTTCCCCCGAACGGCGGAGGGCTGGAAACGCCCGGAATCCGTGAGAACATCGGCCGCACCCGCGACGACGCGTAATCCTGAATTTCGTTGAGCGACCGGCTCGGACTTTCAAAAACCAGTTGCCCCACCGGCACCGAGCTGGCGTCGAACCGCACGACCTGGGGCGGCACGGTTCCCTCCGGCATGTAGGCTTTGGCGCGCGACACGTTGTTGGCCACCTCGGCAGCCGCCTGGGCCATGTCGGTTCCCGGATAAAACGATAATTTGATCAGCGACAAGCCCTGAATGGTTTTTACGTCGATGTCGCGAATCCCGGAAACATACAGAAAGTGATCCTGGTAGCGGGTGGCGATAAAACCGTCCATCTGGTCGGGGGCCATGCCGCCGTAGGGCTGGACCACGTAAATCGTCGGCAAATCCAGATTGGGGAAAATATCGACGGGAATGGTAAACAGCGACATCACCGAAAAAAACAGGAGGCCGAGCACCAATACCACCACCGAAATGGGTTTCCGCAACGCGGAACGAATGAGTTGATACATAGTTTTGCGGTTTTCGGTCTACGGTATTCGGTTTACGGTGGGCTGACGCATTCCTGCTAACGCTCTGTATAAACGGGCAAGAAGCACGCGTCAGCCCACCGTAAACCGAATACTGTAAACCGTATACATCACTTCAATTGATTCATAAACAGTGAGATGTCTCCCTCGGCTGCGGCTTTCAGGAGCAGGTAGCGCCAGACGTTGCTGGTGGCGACGTAGCCATCGGTTTCGGCCCGGTTCAGGGTTACGAAGCTTTGCAGAAGCGTGGGCAAGTCGGCCAGTCCATTCTGGTAGCGGGCTTTGGCCTGGTTGTAGGCTTGCCGGGCGGCACGCAATTGGACGGGTGCCTGACGGGCCTGTTCCAGTCCGAGCGTCAGTTGCGTTTCGGCTTCCCGGTTTTGCCGGGTGATGCGCAGTTGCTGGTCGTTGTAGAGTTGCCGGAAGCGTTCGACCTGGAATTGTTCGCTGCGGGCGTCGTGTTTGAGTCGCAGGTTGTTGGTCAGATTCCAGCGGGCCACCACGCCGACCAGGTAGTTGGAAGCCTGATAACCCAGTCCCCGGTTGAAATCCATCGCGAAGGATTCATCCGCATTGGCAAATCCCGAACCCCGCGCCCAACCGGCTCCGACGAGCGAGATCGACGGCAGCATGGAACGCTGGAGCGCCACGGTTCGCGCAGACGAAAAGTTGATTTGCGACTGGAAAAACCGCAAAACCGGGTTTTTCGGAGAAATGGAATCCGATTGAAATGTGGTTTGCGGCAGCGTGGTATAAAACCGCATGCTGTCGATGCGAAGACCGGTCTGCACCTGACCGATGAGTTCCGAGAGCCGCAGCCGCTGCACCTGTTCGCGTTGCTGGCTTTCGAGCAGGACTAGCCGCGCCCGAACCGCTTCGGCGGTGGCCAGCGAACTATCGACCCCCGCCCGCATCCCCGAATGAACCCCGGCGTCGACTACGGTTTTGAACGTTTCCGCCCGCTCGACGTTGCTACGCTGGACATCGACCAGTTTCTGGTTGACCAGGAGCGTGAGGTAGGCGTCGATAATCCGGATCTGGTGCTGGAACAGTTCGTTTTCGTAATCGGTTTGCGAGCGGTTGAGATCGGCTTCGGCGGCCTTCACGCTGGCTTTTACACGACCGAAATTGACGATTCGCCAGTCGATGACGGCGCTGACAAAGCTGCCGGTAGTACCCCGGTAAATGTTGTCGGGCCGAATGCCGCCGGAAGTCGAAATGGACGTTCCTTCGTTGGGGAAAAACGAACCGTTGAGGGCGTTGCTGGTCGCATAGGTGTACTGATCCTGTACGATGACGCTGGGCAGAAAGTCCGTGCGGCTGGCCTGAACCCGCTTTTCGGCGCTCTGGATTTCGGCCTGTTTGGATTTCAGAAAAGGGTAGACTTGCGTTCCCCGCTCCAGGGCCTGCGATAGCGTCAGGGTTTGCGCCTGGACCATACGCTGGCCAAACAGGAGCGTTCCGGTTGTGGCCGTTAGTAACCAGATGTGCAATCGGCGGAACCTAAAATGTACGTGTTTCATTGGCAACTCATTTTCCGGCCTTGGTAACAAAACCGTGGTAAGTGCCTGCAAAACAACGGGGCAATTCTGGAAACATTTGGGATAAAAAAGATTGTTTCGCAGAGTTAAGCGGAGGAAATCGGAGTTTATCAGAGAAAACTTTGCTTAACTCTGATTTTCTCCGCTTAACTCTGCGAAACAATCTTTTTCCCTCCAGAATGTTTCCAACATTGCCCGCTACTTTTGGTGTTTATGTATTGGATGAACCCGGAGAAGGATGAAAGTACTGGTGGTAGAAGATGAAAAAGGCCTGGCCGAAAGCATCACCGACTATATGAACAAAGAGGGCTATCTTTGCGAAACGGCGGGGACTTTCCGGGAAGCAGACGAGCGGATTTATCTGTATCAGTATGACTGTGTGATTGTGGATCTGACGCTGCCCGACGGCGACGGTTTTCAACTGATTCAGTCGTTGAAGAACCTGCTGGCCACTACCGGTGTCATCATCATTTCGGCCCGCAACGCGCTGGAAGACAAGATCAGAGGGCTGGAAATTGGCTCGGACGACTACCTGACCAAGCCGTTCCATCTGTCGGAGCTGAACGCCCGGGTGAAGTCGCTGATTCGCCGGCGGAATTTTGGGGGACACACCGAAATCCGTTTCCGGGAAATCCGGGTGAATCCGTCGTCGCGGAAGGTGTATGTGAACGGCCAACTGGCGGTTTTGTCCCGGAAAGAATACGATCTGCTGCTGTATTTTTTATCGAACGTCGACGTTGTGCTGACCAAAGTTTCCATTGCCGAGCATCTGTGGGGCGACAACATCGACTCCGCCGATTCACTGGATATGGTGTATTCGCACATCAAAAATCTGCGCCGGAAACTGCTCGAAAAAGGCGGTTCGGATTACGTACGGTCGGTATACGGGATCGGCTATAAATTCGGGGAACCGTGAAACTGCTCGCTAAAACCAACCGCATTTACCTGGCTTTCTCGCTGGTTATTTACCTCTTCGCCGGGCTGGCCTTCTACCAGGTTGTCCGGATTCTGATTTACAACGAAGTCGAAACCCGCCTGAAGGTGGAAAAACGGGATTTTGAAGCCTATCTGAAACAGCACAAAGCCTGGTCGGATACGACCTATTTTGTTGAAAACAAGATCGATGTCGATCCGGTGGGCACTCATTCAGGCCAACTGGAAACCTTTAGCGACACGTTGATCCAAAACCGGTACGACAATGAACTAATGCCTTTTCGGCAGCTTACATTCTATGTTCCCATCCAGGGTGTGACACACCGGGTCGCCATCCGGAAATCCCTGATTCAATCCTACCAACTCATTGAAGTCATCACGGTGACGATGGCGGCCTGTCTGGGGTTGCTGCTGCTCGGCACGTTCTGGTTTCAAGGGAAACTGTCGGGGCGGCTCTGGCTGCCGTTCTACGAAAGCCTGTCCCGCATTAAACGCTTCAATCTGGCGAGTGCAACGCCCCTGCAACTCGACAAACCGGAGATCAACGAGTTCCGGGAACTGAATGAAGTGCTGCGCAAGATGGGCGACAAAATGCAGCAGGATTACCGCAGCCTGAAGGAATTTACCGAAAATGCATCCCACGAAATCCAGACGCCCCTCGCCCTGATCAACGCCAAAGTGGAGCAACTCATTCAGTCGGAAAAACTGACGGAAACGCAAACCCGCTGGATCGAGGACATTTACCAGGCCTCCCGGCGCATGGCCCGGCTGAATCAGGGATTACTCTTGCTGGCAAAAATTGATAATCATCAATTTACCGACAACCAAACCGTTGACCTGGCGGCTTTGCTGGCCGCAAAACTGGGTGCGATGGACGAGGTGTTGCTCCACAAACGAATTGCGGTGGAGATCGGGAATTTGGCCCCTTTTGCGGTTCAACTGCCCCCGGCGCTGGCCGATAGCCTGGTGACGAATCTGGTCAACAATGCCATCAAGCACAACCACGCGGAGGGGCGCGTCGAACTGCGGTCCGACGGAAAAAGCCTGACACTGGGCAATACCGGTCATGCGCTGGTTTCGAATCCCGAACGCTTGTTTGAACGCTTCAAAAAAGAAGGCTCCAGCCCGGATTCCGTGGGCCTGGGTCTGGCCATCATCAAGGAAATCTGCGACACCTATGGGTTGCAGGTGCACTACGACGAAAACAATGGCTGGCACCGGTTTGGTATTTCCCGGAAAGTGAACGAAGAGTAACCCTGGCAGCGGTTTCGGTTTATGCAGAAGGGTTGTGCATTGCCTGACTCTTTAAGCCTATTTGCATCCCAAAAACCGTTGATACCGCTCGTTGGCATCGAACAGGGCCTGTTGCTGCGCATCGGTTAAGGTGGTGAACAGGCTGGTTTCGATCAAAACCGCATCTTTCTTCAACGTCCGTTTCCAGGTGCCAGCCACCCGCCCGTCGATCACGATAACCGGGCTGAAAATACCGTTGCCGGTTTTGGTGATCTGCGCCGGGTCCAAACCGCCAAGCGGGGCGCTCCGGTCTTTGTAGGCGACCAGATATTCGTCGTAAACCGGTAACAGATAGGCGGTTGTGGTGTTGCTGGGCAGGGCAGGCAGCGACGCGGGCATCCAGTACGTTTGACCATCCACCACCTCCGACACAAAACCGGATTTGATCAGATCCATCCCGGCTCTGGCATCGGTCAGCGTCAGGCCCGACCACCAGCTAAAATCCGCCAGCGTTGCCGGGCCGTGGCTGGTAAAATACCGCCGGGTCCATTCGGCCAGGGCTTCTTCGCGCAGCAGCGGTTTGGTGGGCGGCACCCAGTCGTCCAGCAGCGTGAACGTAAACTCCTTGCCACGTCGGATGCCGTGGCAAAGCAGCCGGTCGTAGGACGCCCGCGCCAGCAGCATACTCAGGCGGTTTTCGTGGGCCGGAATGCCCGCCTGTTCAAGAGCGGTTTTTAATTCGGAGCGAGTCAGGTGTTGGCCGCCGGACAACACTTTCGTAAAAACCGCCTTACTTCTTGCAATAACCGGTTCGTTGAGTTCAAGCTGGCGGAAATGACTGGCGTAGAGGGTTTGCAAACGGGGCTGGTTCAGTTCCAGAATCCAGTGAATATCGGCAGCCGCCACAAAATGCAGGGTGCCGCGCATTGGCCAGGTTCTCAGGATGATCCGGTTGGCAATCGCCTGCTCGATGTCGGCGTCGGTGCTGCCGGGGAGCCGGTTGCCGATGGCCCATTTGCCGGCGGCATAATCCTGCCCCTGAACAGCCCCAAACCAGGCTACCAGGTCGCCTGGGGTTGTCAGCGATGGTTGCATGAGGTGCTGCTGAGAAAGGCGGTATTGAACGATGTCCGAATGGGTCATGGGTGCGCGGTGAAAAGAGACGATGGCGTGTCGTGATTGGGCTGATTGGTATATCATGTTGATACAGCGTAAAAGTACAACCGACTGGTGACAGCCCTGTGTCAGCAGCAAAAATCGGGCGTTTGCATTTTTGAAAAATTTCCCCGCTTATTTTTTCACAGGTGTTGATAACTTTGTACCCATGCCATCCCAACTCATTCAGCAACAAGAACCCGCGCCAGCCCTGTCGGGAATCGATCTCGATGCTTATTTTCAGCGCATCGGCTACACAGGAGACCGTATGCCCACGCTCGAAACGCTGCGAACCCTCCAGCGGCTCCACACCGAAACCATTCCGTTCGAAAACCTCAACCCGTTGCTGGGTCTGCCGGTTTTGCTGGACAGTGATTCGCTTCAGCAAAAAATGGTGCAGCGTGGGCGGGGCGGGTATTGTTTCGAGCAAAACCGGCTGTTGAGCTTCGTTCTGCAAGCGCTGGGTTTTCAGGTTCGGGGGCTGGCCGCCCGCGTTCTCTGGAACGTTCCGGAAGGCAGCGTCAAAGCCATCACGCACATGTTGCTGCAGGTGGAGATGGGGCCGGAATCGTACCTGGTGGATGTGGGTTTTGGCGGTTTGTCGCCCACCGGCCCCGTACGGCTTGAGCTGAATACGGTGCAGGAGACTCCCCATGAACCGTTCCGGTTGATCGAGTCAAACGGTGAGCTGGAAGTACAGGCGGAAGTCAGAAACGAGTGGCGGTCGTTGTATCGCTTTACGTTGCGGGAGTTCCTGTTGCCTGATTATGAAATGTTTAGCTTTTATCTGTGTACGCATTCCAACTCGTATTTTCTCCGCAGTCTGGCCGTTGCCCGAACGACGGCCGACCGGCGGTATGGCCTGCGCGATACGGTTTTGACGACGCATCGTTTGGGGGGCGAATCGGAGCAACGGGAACTTGGCAGCGTGGCCGAATTCCGCACGGTACTCGAAGAAATTTTTCGGCTGACGCTACCCGATACGCCAAACCTTGACGCAACTTTGCAGCGCATTATCGATGCATCATCCGCGGATCAATAACTATTTTGTGGTTACCCGGTTTCGTATTGTAAAGGGGGCGCTGTCGCTTTTCAGTACAGACTGCCCGGTTTGATTTTGATAGAACGAAATAAATTGCCGAGATTGGGCGCTTACTTTATCATCCTATCCCATGAATATTAGCAGCGTATTTCAAAACAACGAAAAGTGGATCGCCGAGAAACTGGCTGGCGACGAAGATTATTTCACCAAGTTGTCGCAGGGGCAACAGCCGGAGTTTCTCTATATTGGCTGTTCCGACAGCCGGGTTACTGCCGAAGACCTGATGGGGGTTAAGCCGGGGGAAGTGTTCGTTCACCGCAACATTGCAAACCTGGTCAACAACGTCGATTTGAATGTCATGTCGGTGCTGAATTATGCCGTTCGGCACTTGAAAGTCAACCATGTGGTCGTGTGTGGACACTACAATTGCGGGGGGGTGAAAGCGGCTATGGAACCGGTCGATCTGGGGATTTTGAACCCGTGGTTGCGCAACATCCGCGATGTATACCGCTATCACAAGGACGAATTGAATGCCATTGAGGACGTTAAAGCCCGTTACGACCGGCTCGTGGAACTGAATGTGGAAGAACAGTGTGTCAACCTGATCAAAACCGCGGCCATTCAGGAAGCCTTCCGCGAGCGGGGCGTCCGGGTTCACGGCTGGGTGTTCGACGTTCGCACCGGAAAATTGATCGATCTGAAGATTAATTTTGAAGAGAAAATGAAAAGCATCATGGAGATTTATAACCTCTATGAGCCCGTTTCACCTATAGTGAAATAAGTCGGGCCAAAACAAATCTGCATGGCCTCAGGCTCAATTCGATATCCGTTACTGACTGCCGTACGGCTTAATTAAGCCGTACGGCCGGTTGAAAACCCGGGAGGTATAATTCCAAAAGACTTTATTGATCAGAGAACTTCATTAACTTGCTTTATGGTGTTTAGGATTTAGGGTAATAAGCGAAAGTGTTGATATTCTTTTGCTATTTTTAAGTTGTTGGATAATTGGCTACATTATGAACCATTTTAGAATTGAAGAATTAGTGGTTAACAAAATAGGGCCGTTTGCTCATTTGAAGATGAAATTCCCACAAAAAGTTAACCAAAATAAAGCTGAAATCCATATCCTTACAGGAGAAAATGGGACAGGAAAAAGCACCATTCTGCAAATTTTAAGTCGATGTATTCCTCAAAATGATCCTGTTTTAAAAAAAAAGCAGTGGACTGCAATGGTTGATGAAAGTAATTATACTATTGCATTTTCTGATGGTTATAAGGGTAACTATGACTTTCGCCATTTAAGATATATTTATACCAAAGGATCCTCGAAGAGCAGAGAAAAGGTTTTTTCAATAGGCAATGATATTATTAAAAACATTAACTCCCCTACTATTAAAAATTATTTATCTAGTGGAGATGAAGATAAATATATAATTGCGTTTTTTTGTTACTCAGGCTACCGGAAATTGTCAGATTCTACTGTCGATGCCATTTCTGGTT
Organism: Larkinella sp.; assembly: GCF_965227735.1. Lineage (NCBI taxonomy): Bacteria > Pseudomonadati > Bacteroidota > Cytophagia > Cytophagales > Spirosomataceae > Larkinella > Larkinella sp. The sequence goes on from NZ_OZ245776.1 coordinate 4,962,420, forward strand.
TAAAAATGAGCCCATTTGAAAATGCTCTTGATTTTGATAAATCGACCGATACTAAAACATTAGTTAAATGGCTAGCTAATGCTATCACTAAAAATGCCTTGGCTTATGTGAAGAGAACTCCGAAAGACAGAGAACGTGCGTTTGAATATCATAGACCAATAGCACAGCTCGAAGATATTATATCAAAAATAACCGGACAACGCATAGAGTTTGAATTGCAAGAAGATCCTCTTAAAATTGTAATTTATGTAGATGACAACCCACTTGAGTTCGATCAATTACCTGATGGGTTGAAGTCGATTATTAGTTGGATAGGTGATTTGATAATGCGATTAGACCGTATTAACTGGGAAACACCAGAGTCTATAATGGAACGCAATTTTATCTTATTTTTAGACGAGATAGAAATTCATCTTCATCCAGCTTGGCAGCGAAAAATATTGCCGATTATTCAGCATTTATTTGTAAATGCTCAAATTTTCATCTCAACTCATTCACCTTTTGTAGTTGGCTCAGTTGACGGAGCTTGGATTCATCGATTTGTGAAAAAAGATAATGTCACAAGTGATTCTGTGGGGAAACCTATTCTTTCAGAAGATTCAAACAGTTATGAGTATGTATTAAATGAAATTTTCGAAATTAGGGAACGATTTGGAGTCGAAGTTGAAGAATCTTTGCAAGAATTTAATAAGATTAAGAATAAAATTTTAAGTGGCGATAAAGACTATGACCGAACACGATTTTCTGTTCTGATTGATATACTAATGAAGCAAAGTACTGAGATCCAAAATATAGTGGGTATGGAATTACGGCAATTAAACCGTATAACTAATCAAAATTTTGCGTAGAAAATGAAAGCTTTTGTTCGATTAAATTCCCCACCTGTACTCACAGAATTAGATAGTGCTACCAACAAACCGAGATGGATATCTTTTGGCGAACGATATAAAAATAATCGTGAAAGAAATCCTGGGTTTCGCTTTAATTGGCCTAATATTCGAAAAGTTTCATTAAATGCCCACATATTGCCTACACTTAGATTGCAAACACAAGATCATTGTTCTTACTGTGATGGTTTTCCGCTAAAAAAGGGAGAAAATTCAATAGACCACTTTCTTCCAAAATCGAAACCGACATTTTATACGATTGTTTGTCAATGGACAAATTTATATTTGGCATGTACTCATTGTCAAGATTCAAAAGTTGAAAAAGTAAATCCGTTCATATTGCGTCCTGATAATAATGAATATTTATTTTCACGTTTTTTTGTGTACAACTACATATTGCAAACGATAGAAATAAATCCTCTATCTTCTGCTCAAGATCAAAAAAGGGCTGCTGAAACTATACAGTTTTTTGATTTTAATCATACTGCTTTGATAATTAGTCGACGTCATGCATTTGAACGATATAATGGGGTTGTGAATCCTATAATAGATGATTTTAATTTCAGATTTATGTTTGAGTGACAATAAGTATTAAGTTAGTCTTAATTTTAGTATTAAATCTTTCTTGAAGGAAAGGAATCTATTTGTAATTAGTAGTGAATGATTAAAAATAGATTGATGAAACTGGTTTTATTCTATATTTTAATTGATTACGATTCTGGAAAAACCTAAATAGTGGTAATTCTAAATGACTGTTTTAATACATTACCCAAAAATTCTCTAGGTAGTTCTAATCTTTTCTACACTACTTATCTGAAATTAATTTTGTATTAGACGGACCCATTCAGTCCGGCGACCCATGGGGAATTAGCCGGAAGCGATACCGGAGCGCGATGTGTTCCAGGGCACCATCGGGCAACGGATCTTCCTGTTTTGCAGCAGGAGTCAGCCAGGCCGACCAATCCGTCGATGCCTGCGGCCGCTTGGGAAGGTCGAGCGGAAAATCGACCGGCGTATTGTGAACGAATACCCGCATATGCCATTTTTTTAGGCTGATTGGCGTAGTCTCCCACGGTAAAATCACAAAATTTCCTTCTTGTCGAATCCGATCGGGATGCGGGTTGTCCAGATCCTGTCCGATGAATTGAGGAATCAGAACCGAGTCGATGGCCGCTCCCTTGAGAAAGGATTGTGTGGCACGCATCTCCACCTCCACCACCGCCCGGTGATCGGCGTATTCCAGCCGGTATTCCTGCTGATCCGACCAGTTTAGGTATAGTATGAACCAGATAATGAGCGCAATACCGTCGAAGATCTGGAGATGCCGGATGTAATTTTCGACCAGGAAATACCGCGCCAGAAACCACACTACGAAGAAGCCGATGAAGGCCGCCAGAAAACCGCCCCAGGTTGCCAGGTAGGCTACTCCCAGCCGGGCATCCGGGCCGGTGGCATGGCTGTTGAGGGCAACGGTTACTTCGAAAAACAAAAAATAAAACAAGGGTGCCGCACACAGGCTGGCGACGAATAAGGTGAAAAATCGTTCCATGATGGAGCGAAATAACGAACCGAGAACGCACTATTTAAGTGGGAATTGACATTGAGCGTGGTTTGGTGAATAAGGCAACCCGAAAAATCAATAGATAACAAAACTGTTTTCTGCGAATACAATTTCACGCACGATTTTTGATGGAATAGTACAATTGTCAGACACGGTTATAATTTGTTGAGAAATAGTTATTTTACCAAAAAATAACGCAGCGGGTTTTGTATGAAAGTAATATGTGCTGTTCTGTTGCTATCCCTCTTGCAGGTTCAGCCGTTTAACGCCCGGGCCGTTCCAATACGGTTCAAACACCTTACCACCAACGAAGGGCTATCCCAGAACAATGTAACCTGTGTTTTACAAGACAGGCAGGGATTTATGTGGTTTGGCACGCAGGACGGTTTAAACCGCTTTGATGGCTATACCTTCACCGTATATCGGAATGACCCCAGAGAAGAAAACAGCCTGAGTCATAATTTTATCCGGACAATCTACGAAGATCGCAAAGGCCGCCTGTGGATCGGTACGGAAGACGGTGGTCTGAATCTCTTTAACCGCGAAACCGACACCTTTGTCAGCTTTCAGCGGACGGCCGACAAGCTCAACAGCCTGAGCCACAATCAGGTGATCTCGATGGCAGAAGACCGTCAGGGAATGCTGTGGGTCGGCACCTACGGTGGCGGTTTGAACCGCTTCGATCCGACCCGGCAAGCCTTTACCCATTTTACCCACAATGCGGCCAAACCCCGGAGTCTGGGGAATGATTTTATCTACGATATACTGGTCGATGCGAAAGGACGGCTCTGGGCGGCAACCGGCGGGGGCGGACTGGATCTGTTCGATGCGACGACGCAAACATTCCGGCACTTCGTCAACAACCCCGCCGATCCGGGTTCGCTGAGCAACGACAACGTCACCGCTCTCCTGCAAGATTCGCAAAACCGGATCTGGGTGGCCACCGAGGGCGGTGGCCTGAACCTGTTGAATGCCGATCAGCACACGTTTACCCGGTTTCAACACAGCAAAACCGATGTCAACACCATTGGCCACAACGACGTTATTTCGCTGGAAGAAGGAAATGCGGGAAGTCTGTGGATAGGTACCCGGAATGGCGGAATTAGCATTCTGAGCAAAGATTTTACCACTGTAGTCCGCCATCCTTTCAGCGAAACCAACAGCGAAGGATTGAACAACGGCTCGATTTATGCCATCTGCCGGGATCGGAAAGGCGATATGTGGATCGGTACCTACAGCGGAGGAGTCAACTTTTACGATCGTGAACCCCGAAAGTTTGAACACTATGAAAAAGATCGCTACAATCTTAATAGTCTGACTAACAACAATGTATTGTCTGTGCTGGAAGATGCCGAAGGGAACCTCTGGATGGGAACGGACGGCGGAGGTCTGAACCGCCTGAACCGCAAAACCAATCGGTTTACCCAGTTCAGGCACGACCCTGATCGTCCACGCAGCATCGGCAGCGATTTTGTGATGTGTGTCTTCGAAGACCGCGATCACCGGATTTGGGCGGGCAGTTACAAAGGTGGGCTGAGTCGGTGGGAAAAAGAACCGGGCGAGTTTGTCAATTTCCCGAGAAGTGACGGTCCGGATGGCATCAGCCACGAAAGCATTTGCGCCATTACCGAAGACAACGAAGGTAATCTGTGGCTCGGAACGCTGGGCGCCGGGGTGAGCCGGTACGACAAAAAAACCGGGTTGTTTACGCATTTTCGGCCTGATCTGACCCAACCGGGTACCCTGAGCCATGCGGTTATCCGGTCGTTGTATTGCGACCGGGGCGGTACGGTCTGGGTTGGCACGGAAGGCGGTGGGCTAAACCGGTTCGATCGCCGGAGCAATACCTTCATGAGTTACCGGTACCACCGAAATGTGCCCGGAAGTCTGAGCAACAATCTGGTCAACAGCATTTACGAAGACTCTAATGGCACGTTGTGGGTGGGCACCGACAGCGGGCTGAATAAATTCAATGCCAAAGCCCAAACGTTTACAATATACCGTCAGGCGGAGGGCTTGCCGAACGATGTGGTTCAGGGGCTGGCGGAAGACCGTCGGAAAAACCTCTGGATCAGTACCAATCGGGGGCTTTCCCGGTTTACGCCACGAACCGGCACCTTCCGGAACTACGGTGTCAGCGATGGTTTGCAGGGCAATTCGTTCAACCGGAGGGCGGTTTCTAAGGGGCGGCTGGGTGAACTTTTCTTCGGCGGAACCAACGGTCTGAACGCGTTTGATGCCGATAGTTTGCATGATAATTCGGCGATTCCACCGGTTTTTGTTACGAATTTCCACCTGTTTAATCAACCCGTGGTTATTGGCGCTCCGGATTCGCTGCTGCGAAAAAGCATCGATGAAAACACCCAAGTCACACTGGCCTACTGGCAGTCGATGTTTTCGGTAACCTTTGCCGCCTTGAATTACAGCCAGCCCGAAAAAAACCAGTATGCGTATCAACTGGAGGGATTCGACCGGGGCTGGATTTACGCCGGCCATTCCCGGATGGCAACCTACACCAACCTGGACCCCGGCGCGTATGTTTTCCGGGTGAGGGCATCCAACAACGACGGCGTTTGGAACGAGCGGGGCACCTCGCTCCGGATTGTTATTACCCCGCCCTACTGGGAAACCTGGTGGTTTCGAACCGGCCTGGTGCTGGCTTTCCTGCTGGGGGCCTATGGCTTGTATCGATATCGGGTAAAAACCATCGAAAACCAGAAAGAGGAGCTGGAAAAAGAAGTGGGCGAACGAACCGCCGAAGTGTTGTACCAATCGGAAGAAATTCAGACCCAATCAGAACATTTACAGGTTCTGGTCGAAGAAATCCACGAACAACGGTTGCAGGAAAAACACGCGCGGGAAGAAGCCGAAAAAGCCAACCAGGCCAAAAGCGTCTTTCTGGCCACGATGAGCCACGAAATCCGGACGCCCATGAATGGTGTGCTGGGCATGACCTATTTGTTGCAGGAAACGGAACTGTCGGAAGAGCAGCACGAATACGTCGACACCATTCACCAGTGCGGAACGAATCTGCTGGGCGTGATCAACGACATTCTTGATTTTTCCAAGATCGAATCCGGGAGTCTGGAACTGGAACTCCAGGATGTCGATCTGCGGCATTGCGTGGAAGACGTCCTCGATCTGTTTGCCAGCAAAGCCGCCGAACTGGAGCTGGATCTGGTCTATGAACTGGATCCGCAGGTGCCGACACAGGTCATTGGCGACAGCCTGCGGCTGCGTCAGATTCTGATCAACCTCGTGGGCAATGCCATCAAGTTTACCGAGCGGGGTGAGGTGTTTGTCAGCATTGGGTTGCAACGGCGGATCAGCGATCGGGAACTGGAGCTGGTTTTTCAGGTTCGCGACACGGGCATCGGCATTCCGGAAGACAAACTGCAGCGGCTGTTCAAAGCCTTTTCGCAGGTCGATTCATCCATGACCCGGCGGTATGGCGGCACGGGTCTCGGACTGGCCATCAGCGAACGGCTGGTCAAACTTATGGGTGGGGAAATTACGGTTAATAGCCAGATCGGGCTGGGAACTACGTTCACATTCACGATTCAATGTCAGATCAGCCAGCAGGCGCAACGGCAGTATATTTTCTTCAATACCGGCGAAAACGACGGGAAACGGGTTTTGCTCGTCGATGACAATCCCACGAATTTGACCATTCTAAAGGCTCATCTCGAACAGTGGAAACTCGTGGTGGTGGCGGCTTCGTCGGGCAAGCAGGCGCTGGCGATCATAAACCAGGAAGCGCCTTTTCAACTGGTTATTACGGATATGCAAATGCCGGAAATGAACGGGGTGCAACTGGCGCGGGCCATTCGCGGGCGAAACCTGGCGTTGCCGGTCATTCTGCTGAGTTCCATCGGTGAAGAAAGCCGCAAATCGTATCCGGAGCTTTTTTCGGCGGTTTTGACCAAGCCCGTCAGGCAGCAGCAGCTTTTTGATGTGGTGCAGAAGCAACTCAAGCAATCGGTGGAGCCCCGGGCGGTTGCCGCCAAAACCGTCCACCACGCGCTGTCGGATCAATTCTCCAAAGACTATCCTTTGCAGATTCTGGTCGCGGAAGATTACCCGGCCAATCAGAAACTGGCGCTCAACATTCTGAGTAAACTGGGGTATCAGGCGCATTTGGCCCAAAACGGTGCCGAAGTAATGGATCTGGTGAAACGGCGGTTTTACGACGTCATTCTGATGGATGTGCAGATGCCGGAAGTAAACGGCCTGGAAGCCACCATCCGCATTCGTCAGCAGCCGGGGCCTCAACCGACCATCATTGCAATGACGGCCAACGCCATGGCCGACGACCGCGAAGCGTGTTTGCACGCAGGGATGGACGATTACATCGCCAAACCAATTGTGATTGAAGAACTGAAAAATGCCCTCCAACAAGCCGCGATTTTACGGCAAACCGAACCCTGACAGCGCCGGGCCGTCGATACGGCCAACGGCCCTGTCAGCGGTTCGGTTTGCCGTAAAATCAGCCTGAATACAGAAGAAGCGGAAGACGTAATAGCCGCTGACAGCAGTTCGGTCTGCCGTAAAATCAGCCTGAATACAGAAGAAGCGGAAGACGTAGTTGCCGCTGACAGCGCCGTTGGCCATATCGACGGCCCGGCGCTGTCGGGGCAATTACGTCTTCCGCTTCTTCTTCTTGGCGGATGGAAACAGGACGTTGTTCAGAATCAGGCGGTAACCGGGCGAATTGGGGTGTAAGTTCAGGTCGGTCGCCATTCGCCAGCCTCCGCCCCGCGTTCCTTCGGGGTCGTGGCCCCCGTAAAACGTCCATTGGCCAATGCCGACTTCGCCGTAGATGTAGCGGTCGGAGGAAGGGCTGGTGCCCATCACCAGCACATTGGGTTTGACGGTGCTTTTGCGAAAAGCCGTGGTCTGGCCGTGGAATTCCTTGATGTTCGATTCGTGGTTTTGGACGAGCATGGCGGGAATCATATCCCACTTCGCCGAGAAATTGAACAGGTTGAAATAACCCGAGGGCTGATCCCAGCCACCGCCAAACCGCCCCGCCGAGCTGTTGATGTCGGAGAACGCCATGCCGCCGTAGCCGTTGTCGAGTTCGAGGGTGAAGTTCTGGAAGGCGACGGTTTTTTCAAAATCCAGTTTCGACTGCGCTTTGGGGTCAATGCCGTCGCCGTCGTAGGTGCTGCTCACAATGTCGACGCCCTCGGCCGCCAGCGCAATGTCGAACGTTTCGGCACCCGAACACATGGCAAACATATAGCCGCCCCCGGCGCAGAAATCGCGGATTTTCTTGGCAACCGCCAGTTTCATCTGGGACACTTTCGGGTAATTGAATTTTTTGGCAATGTCTTCCTGCGCCTTGACGTCTTCTGCCGACATCCGGCGCGTGTTCCGGCCATACTGACCCGTAAAATCTTCGTGGTGCAGGTGAATCCAGTCGTATTTGGCCAGATCGCCTTTCAGAATCTCTTCGTCATACACGACTTCAAACGGAATTTCAGCGTATTTGAGCACCAGTAAAACCGCATCCGTATTTTCAAATTCAGACGGGCTGACCTTGATTGGCGAATAGACTACAATCCGGGCGGCCGACACCAGTTTGACCGATGCCATGTTCAGGTCCGGGTTGGAAATCTGCTGTTGAATGGTGTTGGCATCGGCATCCGATATGATCTCGAAGGAAATACCCCGAACCCGGCACTCGGTTTCGACGGTCGGGCTGTGTTTGATCATAAAACTCCCGCCCCGGTAGTTCAGCAGCCAGTCGACTTCCAGTCCGGCTTTCAGAACAAAGTAGGCAATACCGTATGATTTTAAGTGGTTTTTCTGGCGGTCGTCCATCGGAATCAGGATGGAATTGGCGCGGCTGGCAATCGACAGCATGACCAGCAGGAGCGTGAGATATCGTTTCATAACGGAATTCGGTTCATGAAAATAGTAAACACAAAAAACTCCCTGTAATTCAGTTACCTAAGTTACTTTAAGTTTAGTCAAAAACGGTGGTTGGACTAAAATTTCTGACGGAAATCTATTGAGTGAAACCCCGGCCGTCAAGGCAGCCGTTGGATACCGGCGTTACTTATTAACCCAAAGCAACTCAGTGTTGATTTTCGATGGTGTTCGCCGGTCGGTATTCCCATCTTCGGGGCATGAAAATCATTACCACGACCAACTGGATTTTTATCGGCATTTACGGAGCACTGGTCATTTTTACCCTGATGACCGTGAACCGCTCGGGCAACGATGCTGCCGGGCGGGGCATGGAATCGGGCCTGGCGATTTTTGCCACGCTGGTGCTGGCCGGTCTCATCGTCCTGAATCTGCTACCGTACCGTTTTGCGAAGATCATCGCGCTGATCGTTCTGTCATTGCCTGCGGTTTTCGGGCTGTACAACGGCATCAGCAACTATTTCGAGTTACAAAAACAGCGCAGAGATGCCGTGGCTGTGGAAAACGGCTCGTTCTATTTCCCGGATGTGGAGCGGCAGCAAATTGCGGCTGCGGTGGCGGTTGGTGATGTGGAGCAACTGAAAACGCTGTTGCAAAAAACACCACGCCAGATCAATCAAAGCGGATACCAATCCACGACCCTGCTCGATTTTGCGGCCCTTACGGCCGTAAGGAGTAAAAACCCGCAGCGGATCCTGCAATGCATGGAACTGCTGCTGGAACACGGTGCCACCCTTCAGGGGCCAGACTCGTTGCACATGCCCACCCAGTTTCTAATTTGCGAAACCGGGTCGCCCGCCCTTCTGGAGTGGTTTCTCGCCAAAGGAGCCGATCCCAACGAAAGACCGCACGAGGGAAGCCCGCTTCTTTTTAAAGTGATGGATCTGGATGTCGAGCGACTGGAGAAAGTACAGGTATTGCTCGATCATGGTGCCGATCCGAATGCGCCTGCCGGTAGCAATGAGTACACGATCAGGCCGTTTACGTCGCCCCTGATGTATGCCGCACAGCGGCAGTCCTGGGCGATTTGCCAGCTTCTGCTGGAACGCGGAGCCGACCCGGCTTACCGGACTCCGGAAGGCGAAGAGCTGAAAACCGTGCTGGCGAAGTTCGAAGAACCGTATACGGACCGGAAGAGCCTGCCGGCAGAATACCAGGCTTTCAAGACGTTCCTGAACACGAAGGCGGCCAAAAAAAGCTAACGAAGGGTATGAAAATCATCACCATTTCAAACTGGATTCTGATTGGTTTATACGGGAGTTGGGTTCTCTATGTACTGCTGGGACCACGCCGACCGGGGGGAGATGCGGCCACCCGTGGATTGGATACGGGATTTGCTTACCTTGGAGCTTTCATCCTGGCGGTATTTCTGGGGATCAATCTACTGCCATACCTGATCCCGAAAGTCCTCATCATGATTCTGATGCTGGTGCCGGGATTTCTTATACTGTCGCGTCTATCTAACTACTACCTGACTTCGCTGGAGCGGGGCCAGGTTGCCACGGCCCGGGCCAATGGTTCAATCTTCTTCCACGACAAACCCCGTCGGGACGTTGCGGCCGCCATCGGTGCCGCCGACACCACCCGGCTTCGGCAGTTGCTGCAGCAGCCGGTTCCGCGCCTGAACGAACCTGGTTCTCAGGCAACGACTCTCCTTGATTTTGCGGGTGAGAGAGCCGCCACCAGCCAGAACATCACGCAGATGATGGCGTGTCTGAAGCTCTTGATCGACCACGGTGCCACCATCCAGAGTGCTGATCCACAGCACATACCGACACATTTCAGAGTCTGTAAACACGGCCCGGCGGTTTTGCTCAAGTGGTTTTTGAACAAAGGTGCCGATCCCAATTTCCGGCCTGCGGACGGTAATCCGATTTTGATTGAAGTAATGCGGTATGGCGACGACCCACTGGAAAAAGTGCGGCTCCTGCTCGACCGGGGTGCCGATCCCAACGCGGTGATGGCGGATGATGAAACGACGTACGAAGCGAGTTATTCGCCCCTGATGTATGCGGCCCGGGAGCAGTTGTGGGACATTTGCCAACTGTTGCTGAAGGAAGGGGCCAACCCGGCCTATCGGACACCGAAGGGCGATGATTTAAAGAAAATAATGACCCAACACGCGGAATTGTATGCCGATGTGGACGATACCCCGCCAGCCTATACGGTTTTTAAAAAACTGCTCTAAAGTCATACGCAGCCCGGACCAAAGTGAAGCGTTACACCTCTTATCCACGATCGCGCTGATGCGGTTTTCCAGAACCCGCCGGGGCTTCACTTGCCTGAAACAGTCGCTAAATTTCCTCATTACCGGGAAAATCCATCTACGTTATATTTACAAACAAGAGTCAGGTTTACATTCCCTCTACGCTAACACACTGATCGTCAATTGCTGATTGTTCTTTTTGGGGCAATGGCACGGTTTTATCCATAGGGAGATATGAATTCGAAAAATTGGACGAAATCGTTAACGAGCAAAGACCTGAAAGATCAGTAAAGAAAGACTGGTCAATTTCTCTCCTTCACTGATTACGTAAAATCTAAAACGAGTTTATTGAAGCGCGACACCACTGTTTTCGCCGAACTGAAATCAGCCAGGATGGAATACAGCGGGGAAGCGTATGTCTTACCCAATCTCTATCATCTCTATTTTAAACACGTTTATGGAACGCACAATTCTGTACGAAGACCGGCCGGGCCGGATGAATTTTATGAAGCGCATTTCCTGGAGTGCGGTCTTCGCTGGTGTACTGGTAGCCATCGTTACCCAGATGTTGTTGACCCTGCTTGGATTAGGCATCGGGCTTGGCACGATCGATTCGGTCGAAGAGCGTAATCCAACGGCAGGATTGGGCATAGGGAGTGCGATCTGGTACATTATCAGTAGTTTGATCTCCTTGTTTTTGGGCGGCTGGGTGGCCGGACGTCTGGCCAGTGCGCCCCGGTTATTCGACGGTGTCATTCACGGCATATTGACCTGGTGTCTGGTAACGCTGCTGACTATTTACTTCCTAACGACCACCATCGGCAACCTGATCGGAGGAGCTGGCCGGTTGGTTGGCGGTGTTGTCCGATCGGCCGGGAATGTGGCTGCTTCAGCCGCGCCGGGCCTGGGAAATATGGTGCAGAACCAGCTCAAGGAAAACGGAATCGATGCCGATAATCTCGATTTGAGCAATCTGAAAAACGAAGTTAACACGATTCTGCGCCAGACGGGCGATCCGAACCTGAATCCGAACGCGTTGGAACGGAAAGCCGACAGGGCCGCTGGTCAGGCTGAGAACACGGCTGAGCGGGCGGCATCGAATCCGCAGGCAGCGGACGATCTGGCCAGCGGATTATTCAACCGGCTTTTTAAAGAAGGACAAAGCACCATCAACCAGGTTGACCGGGACGATGCCGTGAATGTGGTGATGAAGCGGACAGGCAAGAGCCGGGCTGAATCCGAGCGCATTGTAGACAACTGGATCAATACGTACAAGCAGGCGGCTGCAAAATTCGAGCAAACGAAAAAAGGAGCCGAAGCCAAAGCGCGGCAGATTGCCGACGATACTGCTTCAGCCGCGTCGAAAGCCGCCATCTTCGGATTTTTTGGTCTGCTCATTGGTGTGGTTGCTTCGGGCTACGGCGCCAAGATGGGTACTGACTCAAAGGACGATCATAGCAGGTATGACCGCCCGGTGGGAGCAGCACAATAAGCCTGATTAAAAATTGAGTAAGTAAACACCAAAAAAAGCGGACTTTAACGGTCCGCTTTTTTTGGTGCTTTGTAATCCTTATTACCTGGGTTGATACGGTTGATCGGGTCGGGCCGTCAAATACCGCTCGCCTTTCGGCATAATGATCCACAACACAATGTAGATCAGAACGGTGGGGACGGGGTTGGGGATAACCACCATCAGGACGAAGAAAATACGGACTAAAACTTTATCGATTCCGAAATAATCAGCGAGTCCGGCGGATACACCACCCAGCATGGATTCGGAAGGAATGCGGTGCAACTGTTTCGTATTCATGGCTTTATTAGTCTGGTTGTTTACTTTTTCGTGTTCTTTTGCTGTTACTGTTGATTCAAAGGTACTGTGCAATGCCAAGTAGTGAAAGAACTTTCTTACCAACGGATTCGGGGCTATATGACAGGTAAAAAACCGGGATGTTCAGGTCAGAATGGTGTCGGTGAGTTTGGCGATGTCGTGGCTCACTTTCTGAATAAACTCCAGTTGTTCTTTCAGGGAGCGGTCTTCGGTTACAACGGTTTCCGGTTTTTCCGGCAACACCGGCTCGGGAGCGGAGGATTCTGCTGCAGCTTGGGGCGGGGCCGGGTCGAGTTTTTTCAAACTTTCGTTCAAAACCGTCAGTGAACGCCGGATGGGACGCAGAATTTCGGGCGGACAGGCCGCTGGATGCTCGACGTTCAGCCGGGCGGAGGTGATGGTGGCGATGTTGGACGATAGAATGTGGTTCAATACCACAAATTGGTGGATTTCGTTCTTGTGCCATTGCTTGCTCTGCGGCTCGGAAGTCATGCGCTGAAAAGCCGCCGACAGGTTGGCCGAACTAACGTAGACTTCCTTGCGGACCAGTTTGTATTCCAGCAGCGTCAGCGGTTTGCCCGACAGACTTTCGGCCAGTTTGCGCAGATACGCGCGGTTGGCTACCAGCACATCGCGCAGCAGATTTTTGAGTTGCTGTGATTCCCAGTGTGGAAAAAGGTAGCTGGCGGCAAAGGCAATCACGCAGCCAATCAGCGTATCGACCACCCGCTCTTCGGCCACGCTGATGCCGCCTAAACCCAGAAACCGGAACAGAATGAGGATGTAAGGCGTCATCAGGATGACCATCACGATGTAGTTGGTGCGCTGGAAACTGTAGGCACCGATCATCAGAAACAGCATCACCCAGAACAAACCGGTGGTGTTTGGAATCAGAATCAGCAGCCCCACGCCAATCAATCCGCCGATGACCGTGCCGATGATCCGTTCGTAATTCCGTTGTTTGGTCAGGCTGAACGCCGGTTTCAGTATCAGTGAAGCCGTCAACAGAATCCAGTAGCCGTGGTTGCCATACGCGATCAGTTTAGCGGCCACAAAACCGACCAGACAGGCAATCGTGACCCGAAGCGAATGCCGGAAAATCGAGGAGCTGAGGGTCAGGCTGTTGACCACCAGTTTCGGGTCGATCTCCTGGTGCGAAACAAAGCGGGAATACTCGGTAGCTCTACTTTTTTGCGGTTTTTCGCTCAAAACCGTCGGCGAATACGTGTGGATGTCGTTCAGCCGCTGGTTCAGGTTGCGGAGGGTGATCAGGATTTTTTTCAACACCAGGTTGCTGCCTTCGGTGTCTTGTTTGCCAATGTCGTCGATCTTCGTTTTAAGCCGTTCCAGGTGCCGCATGAGATCTTTCCGGCCCTTGTAGGGGCGGTTCGACTGGATGGCAAGGCCGATGTAGTCCATTTCGATGGCCAGTTGGCGAATGAGCCGGGCAATGTCGTCCAGAATCCCGGTTTTGCCGAACCGTTCCCGAATAGAGGGATAATCGTAATACATCGCCGTAATCTGCTCGTACAAATCCAGGATGTCACTGAACGTCAGCACGAGCAGGCGGCCCGTCCAGGTTGTTTCTTTCACAATCACGCGGGTTTTGAACAGGATTTCCCGCACGGCATCCTGTTTTTCGCTGACAATGGCCTGTTGCGCCATCAGTTTCCGGTAATCTTCCTGTAAATCCGTCCGAATGCTGTAAAAGTCGGCCTTGATCATCAGGAATTTTGAAATTTCGTGGATGCATTCGCCCAGGGCCTGTTGAGCGGCCCGGTAGGGGCGGAGTTGGGAAAACGTCAGGCTGATGGCCGTATACCAGAGCCCCCCCGCGCAAACGAGTGCGCCATACTGCCAGACAGCTGCCGGTTCGAGTTCCCGGTCCATGGTCAGGATCATCGCCAGCAAACCGGCGGTTCCGACGGCGGTGGCCCGGTTGCCGTAGAGGGCAAACATCGAGAAGAAAAAACTGAAGAGCAGGATTTCAACGCCCAGGAGCCAGACGTTCAGGCGGGCAAAACCGGTGATGAGCGAAACCAGCACCACCACCAGCAGGCCGTATAGCATGCCATTCCGCCGGTGTACGACCGGGCCGGGCGCGTCCGTAATGCTGACCCAGAAGGCACCCAGCGAAATGATCAGACCGGTTTCGAATTGCCCAAACCGGTAAAGCACCACGGAAGGAATCAGGATGGCTAACGTAATGCGCAGGCCATCCGAAAAATGCTGACCGAATAGAAAATACCGGACTTCCCGGATCTGCCTTTTCATAGTGGCAAGGTAGGCGGTATTGCCCGTGTAACCAACTCCGAAAAGCGATATTCCCGTTTGTTACTAGCGAACTGCGACGGGATACCCGGCTTTTTCCAGTTGCCGGACCCATTGGGGAGGCACGACGCAGAACCGCCGTTTGTCCAGACGCAGAATGCTGTGGAGTTCGCCGGTGCGTTTGTCGATGCACTGCCGGCGATAAAGCGCGTCGGAAAGGCAGTCGAACTGCGGAAATGTTTTCAGAAAATCAGAGGATTCAGCTTGCTGCTGGGTCAACGGTAACGACATACACACGTAAACTTAAAGGGGCGAATAGTATAACACGGATCAAAAAGACGCTTCAAAAAGTGTTACGGTGGGGGAAAGCAGACGGTTGGAAAACCGACTGGTGTGGCGTTTTCGAGAAAGTACCCGATCACTTAAACACAGTTACAAAAGTAGAAGATTTATTAAATAAATACAACTAACAGGAGATGTAAATATCCTTGTATTGATATGATTTTGCGGATATTTTTTACCGATCAATCACTTATTATTATGATAATAGCGAGTTTGTCTCTAATCGGATTCTAATGTCAGGCTTACCTTTGCGACAAGAAATTTACTATTTTTAGACTGGTTTGTCAGACAAGCAGGGGGGTGGATGACCAAATGGTGCTCCAGAACGTCTTGCGAAAACCAGACCTGTTTTTGTATTTGATAGCTGTAATGTGTACTATTACACATTACAGGCATGGTATGATTATCAATTTTCGGCACAAAGGATTACAGCTTTATTATGAGGAAGGTAATTCTTCAAAACTGCCTGCTTCCTATCTCCGAAAAATCAATCGGGTTTTTGACCAGTTGGATGCGATTACATCGGTTGGTGATGTCCAGCAAATAGGATCCGGGATTCATAAACTGACAGGTGATCTGGCAGAATTCTGGGCCGTAACCATAACCCCGAATTACCGGATCATTTTTCGGTTTATAGATGGAGACATTTACGACGTTGATTACGTCGATTATCATTAAGTGGAAAACTATGTTGAAACGCGGACTACCGCCGGTACATCCTGGCGAGATTTTACGGGAAGAGTATATAAAGGAACGCAACCTGACGATTACCGAGGTTGCCAAAGGACTTGGGATTGCCCGGGCGAATTTGTCGGCGATTGTGAACGAGCGGGCAGGCATCAGTCCGGAGCTGGCTGTAAAACTGTCGGAAGCGTTTGGGAATACGGCCCAATTTTGGGTTAATCTGCAAAATAATTACGAACTCTGGCACGCTGAGAAGAAGGTAAACCGTGCAGTGATTCGGCATTTTGGTCATGCAGGAACGGGATTGCAGTCGGCTTAAGGAAAATCCCGAACGCGACTGACGCAACCTGCAACACAAGCTTGCAAACAATTCCCTGCCAATCCCGTTAAAAGGTGATTCAACCAGTCCGAAAACGTGCAGAAAAGAGTGAGGTGACCGGGGAGATACACACAATTACGTAAACGTCACTTACCATGTCTTCGGTTACCCCCCCGCCGTTTTACCACCGGCTTTCTCACACACTTCTGGCTCTGGGTCTGATCATGACCGCATTTTACCTCGGTCAGGACATCATCGTGCCGTTTGCCATGGCCGGTTTGCTGGCGGTTTTGCTGCGCCCCGTCGAAGCCTGGCTCGTCCGGCGCAGGGTGCCGAAAGTGGTGGCTATTAGTCTGGCGTTGCTGCTGGCCGTTGGGGCAATCGTGGGGCTAACCATGCTGATTTCGATGCAGATCGCACATTTTGCCGACGACTGGCCCAAGTTGCAAAAAAACCTCAGCGACTTCTACAACGACGCCCGGCGCTGGATTCGGCAGGAATATAATGTGAGTTACAGCAAACAGGACCAATACCTCAAAAAAGCCCAGGCGCAGACCATGGACACACTGCAGGGCTCCGGAACCCTGGGTGTCATTACCGGGCCGCTGGGAACGTTGCTGATTCTCCCGATTTATATGTTTCTGCTGCTGTATTACCGGGCTATGCTGATTCAATTCATCATCCGGCTGTTCACCAGCCAGCATACGGAACGCGTTCGCGAGGTGTTGGGCGAAATCCGGAGCGTCATTCAAAGTTACGTGGTGGGGCTGGTCACCGAAACCGTCTGTGTGGCCGTGCTCAATTCTGTTGGCTTGCTGGTTCTGGGTGTCCAGTACGCGGTTCTGATGGGCGTGATTGCCGCCATTTTGAATTTAATTCCTTACATCGGCGGGTTGGTAGCAACTGGTCTGGCAGTGGCGGTTACGTTTGTCAACCATCCCGAACCGTCGATGTTGCTGGGGGTCGTAGCGGTTTTTCTGGTGGTGCAGTTTATCGACAACAACTTCCTGGTGCCGGTAATCATCGGGTCCAAAGTGCGGATCAACGCGCTGGTTTCCATCGTAGGCGTGCTGATCGGTGGAGCACTGGCGGGAGTTTCGGGGATGTTCTTGTCGATTCCGATTATCGCTATTCTGAAAGTGATTTTCGACCGGGTCGAAGGCATGGAGCCCTGGGGCATTTTGCTGGGCGACCAAACCTCGGAGGAAGACATCAATAAAATGCTGCGATTGCGACGGCGGAAGAAGAAAATTCCGTCGAGCCAGCCGGGCTAGCCAAACCGGCACGTTGCCTGTTGGAAAAGACCGCTTCTCTGCCTATTTTCCGGTATGAAAACCGCCTTCCGCGTATTCCTGACGGCCCTGCTCCTCACCGGCTGCTACACCATGCAGGCTCAATCGACCAAACGCCCCCGCGACTACGGCATTCGCTTCGGCGTCATGCCCACCGGCCCTCTCAATGCCATCACCGATGTGCCGGGTGTGCGGGTTGGGCAGGTGACCTTGCTGGAAGGCCAGCGGGTGCGGACGGGTGTGACGGCCATTTTGCCCCACGGCGGCAACCTGTTTCAGGAAAAATGTCCGGCGGCTATCTATGTTGGCAACGGTTTTGGCAAACTGGCGGGCTACACACAGGTTGAGGAACTTGGTACGCTCGAAACACCCATTGTTCTGACCAACACGCTCGGCGTTCCGACGGCGGCCGATGCCGTGATCGACTACACCTTAGCCCAACCCGGTAATGAACAGGTGCGCTCGCTGAATCCGGTGGTCGGCGAAACCAACGATGGTGGTCTGAACGACATCCGCAGCCGCCCCGTTACGAAACAGCACGTTCTGGATGCCATCAGACAGGCCAAAACCGGTGCGGTGGACGAAGGCAATGTCGGTGCCGGAACCGGTACGGTTTGCTTCGGTTTCAAAGGCGGTATTGGCACGGCTTCGCGAAAGCTGCCGGTTTCGCTCGGCGGCTACACGGTTGGGGTTTTGGTGCAAACCAACTTCGGGGGCGTTTTGCAAATTGCGGGCGTACCCGTCGGCGTGGAACTGGGCAAATTCTCGTTTAAAGAAAAGCTCGACGGTTCGTGCATGATGGTGGTGCTGACCGACGCGCCACTCGACGCCCGGAATCTGAAACGACTCGCCAAGCGGGCGTTCATGGGCCTGGCCCGCACGGGCGGCATTGCGTCCAACGGCAGTGGCGATTACGTCATCGCCGTCTCGACCGCCAACCGCATTCCCAATGCCTCGAAAAGCACCTTCGACGAGGTGAAACTCCTCCGCAACGATGAGACTTCGCCCTGCTTCATGGCCGCCATCGAAGCCACCGAAGAAGCGATCATCAACTCGCTGTTTGCCGCCCGGTCGATGACCACTAGCAGCGGCTATCAGGTTGAGCAACTGCCGGTTGAGAAAGTGGTCGACCTCCTGAAAAAAGCCGGACAGGTGAAGTAACTCCTCAGCGTTTCCGCGCCCAGATCAGGCCGTAATCCATTTGCGTAGGAATATTCTCGTGAGTGGGTTCCAGTCCGGCTTTGGCAAACCAGTCGCGGTATTCCCGGCGGCTGTAGCAGCGGCCTTTGGTGCCCCAGAACAATTGGGCGGAATAGTCGGTAACGGCCAGCGGACCATCCAGCGCATCGTTCAGAAACGCATCGTGTACCCACAATTCTCCGCCGGGGCGAATGGCGGCAGCAAACCGGTCGGCCAGGAGCTGGCAGGCCTCCGTTGGCCAGTCGTGAAACAGGCTGGCAGCCAGTAGAATATCCGTCTGCGGGATGTCGTCGGTCAGCATGTCGCCGGGTTGGAACGTCACCCGGTTTTTGACGGTTTCGGCGCCCGGACGTCCGCTTTGGGCAAACGCATCGAGTAGTTCTTCGGCCACGGCCAAAACCGCCGGGCGATCCAGAATCGTAGCAGTGGCTGTCGGATTGAGCAACAGCCATTCGTAGGTGTAAAAACCGGTGCCGCCCGCCACGTCGAGCAAATGACCCTCGCTTTTCGACAGCTTTGCGGCCACAATCGGCGACAGTTGCTGCGCCCTGCCGGCCAGGCCGAGCGTAAACATCCGACTCAGATCGGCATCGTCCATCGGCGATGGCTCGTCGCCTTCCTTGACATACGAAATACCGCCGGAAGTATCCAGTGGCCCGTCGTTCCGCAGTCGAACCGCCATTTCCACGGCCCCCGGATCGTTCTTTTCCAATCCGACGTATCCGATCAGATTGGGGGTCTGTTTTTGGGTAAGAAACCGCCCTAATGCCGTGACTTGAAGCGCACCGGTTTCGTTGCTTTCCAGCATGTCCATCGCACAAAGTGCCGGAAAAAGAACGCTGGACGGGCGGTTTTTCAGCCCAATCCGCTGACTGAGTTCGGCGATTGACAGCGGCCCGTTGCTGAGTTCTTCAAAAACCGCCAGATGGTGAACGGCGGCAATCAGCAGCCGGGAGCCAAACATGGCGCGCAGGTGTCGGGTAATGGGAGCGAGGTCGGGTTGGGGTGTTGGTTGCATTCGTACGAAGTAAAAAGAATGATAAATTTAAAATGATGAACGCTAAATGTAAAAGTATTACCCAATCTGACACTTTTACATTTAGCGTTCATCATTTTAAATTTATCATTTCATTTCTACGCTTTCCCGGCTCCAAAAGAAGGAAACGTTCCCGAAAGCCACAGCGGTTTTTCGCAAACTAGTCTCCGGTCGGTCGCGGTTTGGTAAACCAAACCGATTCCAAGAGTGCTGTCAGGGCTGGATAAACTCGGTGAGGTCCAGCCGGGTACGTATTCTGCTGAGTTCGATGTCATTAAATTGGTATACCTTGGTTACTGTAAAGAAAACTTTGTAATTGAAATCATCATTGGCGGCTGAAAGGGTCTGCGTTGATCCAATTCCCCAGTCATTGGATTGGCCCAAAGTCAATTCATTCGCCGGGAGTGGGTCATTGGCCGACGAATCGTCAATTTCGATTCCTGAACATCTGACCACAAACTGCGTCTTGTTGTTGTTCACGTCAACATAAAACTCCCGGCCGACTGGGTGATCGCTATTGTCTCTAACATTATCTGCCCGCCAGTTATATTGTTGAGAATCAACCGTTATGTTGAGACTCCACTCGGCAGAATTGCCCGGTTCACTGAACCAGCCATCGTAGCTCTCCGATTTCCTGACCTGGATACTGTCGATTGTTACTTTAATTCTCTTTTCCATTTTAGTAGATGAGTCAATTGTGGGATGAATACCGGGAAATTGTATTTTCTGACGGTTGATGAACCTGATTTACTGCACGGCTCCACTCGGACCAGGCATGTATACTTTGCCTTTGATGAACGCTACCGGATTGGTGATGGGATTCCAGTCGGGTGAAGAATAAGTACCACCGCTGATGGTGAGCTTGATTGCTCCCGTGGCAGCATCCAATGCGTAGATGGCCGGAGTATATTTCCCATTCAGTTCACTCCCGGTGGCATAAACGATGCCGTCGTCGGTCACGATAGGGCTTGAATAAGCCGGAAATTTGGCGGCAGACCATTTTTTTGCCCCTGTTGTTGCATC
Organism: Larkinella sp.; assembly: GCF_965227735.1. Taxonomy (NCBI): domain Bacteria; kingdom Pseudomonadati; phylum Bacteroidota; class Cytophagia; order Cytophagales; family Spirosomataceae; genus Larkinella; species Larkinella sp. Next base: position 4,983,003 of record NZ_OZ245776.1, read on the forward strand.
GATAGCGTGTAGAAAAGAATCCGACCCGACGACATAGATCACCCCGTTGGCACCGATTGGGGAGGACTCAAAGTGCGCGTCGAACTTGGTTTTATATTCCCACTTTTTATCACCGGTTTTTGCGTCGAGCGCATACAGAATCCCGTCGTAGGAAGCCGCATAAACGAAACCATTGATGACTGTAGGCGAGTTATTGATGGTGCCGGATGCCGCAAAACGCCATTTAACCGTGCCTTTGTCGGCTTCGAGAGCAAGCAACCCTTTATTGTTGTTGTCTTGCACGTAGACCAACCCGTTCGAGACGCACACACCGTTCTTTAAATCGCTGGTCGGGTATTTCCATTTTACGGCTCCACTGGCTGCGTCCAGGGCAAAGAGCATTTTGTCGCCATAACTCGTAATGTAAACGACCCCACCGACAACTGTTGGACTGGCCTGAGCCGAGCTGCCAATTGCAAATTCCCATTTTTTAGTGCCGCTGGCAGCATCGAGCGCATAGACTTTTTTGTCCAGTCCATTACCCCCGAAATAGAGCGTACCGTTTTCGACCACCGGACTCGACCGGATTACGTCTGCCGTTTGAAACTCCCATTTTTTAGCCCCGGTCCGGGCATCGAGCGCATACATTTTCTTCTCGCCCGAACCAAAGTAAATGGTTTCGCCGAGTAGATAGGGGTCTGTCGATATCTGGAATTTATTAGCCGCATACGTCCATAGTTTCATTCCGGTAGCAGCGTCAAAAGCCTGGAGTCCGCCCGTCTCGGTTCCGAAGAAAAGGTAATCTTTAGCGGTAGAACTTGATTTTCCCACCGTTACAGAAACCGTATAGGCCTGCGTGCTGCCGTCTTCGGCTGTAATCGTATAGGTGACGGCTTTGCTGAAATCCTGCACCACGCCCGTGGCGGGTGAAACCGTGGCTTTCTCGGAAACCGTGAGGGTCGGAACCAGCCTCGTTAGGTCAGTGCCGATCGGAACTTCGGCTTTGATGGTTTTGGCCGTCGCGTCGATCGTGGCCGCAACGGCGGGCGTCAGCGCATTGAAGGCGAAGGTTTTGAGGTCTTTGGCCGAACTTTTGGTCGGTGTAACAGGCGTTGGTGTAACGGGCGTTGGGGTGATGGTTTCTTCCTTTTTCTTGCAGGAAATGGCCCCAAACAGCAGCAAATAGAGAAGAACCGTGATGAGTGATACTGGTGATTTCATAATTGAGGTACGTTTATGGTCTATCGAAGCGAATGCGGTGCCGTGGCTGGCCGGTCGATGGTATCAAAGGTCGATACGATTCCGGCGGTCGGAAATCCCTGATACAGATGATTTTGCATCCTAGAATTTGAGGATATGCGCATCCGAAAACCGCCTGGTGGGTGCTATGATTAATGTGAGGGATCGCTTATGTTTGCGGATTACCCGCCGAACATGAAGAAACTGCTGCTCATACTGTGTTTGCTGGCCCGGGCAGGAGTTGCCCAAACGCCGGAGATCGACAGTTTAAAACAGAACCTAAAGGTGTTGCGGGCGCAGCCTGTGAGCCTGGCGCGCGACACTACGATTTACGCGTCACTAAAACAGCTGATGACCCGCTATGTCGAGGTCAATCTGGACTCCGCCCTTCACTTTACCGCTCAGATGATTGCTTTGAGTCAGCAACCTAAACTGCAAAAGGACCTGATTTATGCGTATCAATTTGAAGGGTATATCTACCAGATTAAAGGAGATCATTACCAGAGCATCCAAGCCCATTATAAAGCACTCCTGCTCGCTGAAAAATTAAAAAATCATACGCGGGCTGCCGTGTCATTGGGCGGTCTGGCCCACGCGTATATGAGCCTGAAAGACTATTCAAAAGCCATTGAGTTGTGCGAGAAGGGGCTGAGAATTATCCGAAATCACCCGAACCCCAAAGCCCAGATGCCCATTCTGAATGTATTGGGAGGGGTATACAAAGAGCAGGGTCGGCTTCGCGAAGCGTTAAACGTTTATCAGGAGCTTAATGCCGTTTCCAGAGAAGCCGGGAACCTTTGGTATGAAACCCAGAGTCTGCACGCGATCGGATGGGTGTACGATGGAATGGGAAACGGCCCGAAAGCGCTGGTGTTTTATCAGAAGTCATTGGCACTTTCCGAACAAACCGGCAGCGTGGATTTAAAAGGAAGCATTTTGCTCAACATAGCCGGTTTATACATCACCCAAAAGAAATGGAAGGAAGCGTTAACGTATTGTAATCTGGCCAAAAATTTTGCACTAAGCGTCAACAATTCGAGCGTTGTGGTGGAAGCAGAGGAAAAGCTTTACCAGATTTTTAAACAGACCGGCGAGACCAATGAAGCCCTGAAAGCACACGAAAACTTTACGGTTTTAAAAGATAGTTTATCGAAAGAGCGAAACGAGCAGCGGATTGAAGCGTTGCAGGCACAGTATGACAATGTTCAGAAACAGAACGAATTGCAGAAACAACAGGTGCAGTTGCTGGCGCAGGAAAACCAAAACCAGGAACTGGCCCAAACCCGGAACATACTATTTCTGGGCATAGCGGGAATCCTGTTTCTGGCGGTATTGCTGTTCTGGAACAACCGGCGGCTGCAAAGTAAAAACCGGCAGATCAACCAGCAGAAAGTGCTGGTTGAACAGGCGCAGGAACAACTTTCGAATATTAATAAAACCCTGGAAGTCAGGGTGGAAACCCGGACCCAAGAACTGGTGCAGGCCAACCGGGAACTGATCAAGAAAAATGAAGAAATCAAGGGGGCGCTTTTTAAAGGCCAAACCATCGAGCGGAAACGCGTGGCTATCGAACTGCACGACAACCTGAGTAGCCTGCTGAGTGCGGTCAACATGAGTATTCAGCACATCAACCCCCAAAATCTGTCGGATCAGGAACAATCCGTCTACCGGAACGTGAAGCAAATGGTGAAAAGTGCCTATTCGGAAGTGCGGAATATTTCGCATAACATTCTCCCGGCCGAGCTTGAAAAAGAGGGGTTATCGAGCGTTCTGACCACATTGATTGCCAAATTAAACCAGAATTCTCCGTTGCAGTTCCGACTATCGACGTCGCTCTTCCAGGAACGTCTTCCGGCCGAAATCGAGTTTAACGTATACAGCATTCTGCTGGAATTGATCAACAATGTGATCAAGCACGCTCAGGCGCTAAAAGTGGACATTGAGCTGAAGCAGACAGTCCGTGGAATTGAATTATCCGTCGCCGATGACGGTATTGGCCTTCCTGCGGAATCGGGAAAACAGGGCGTCGGGTTGCAGAACATCAGAAGCCGGCTGGATGCGTTGGGCGGCACGTTTGATGCCCGTCAGCGAATGCCCCAGGGGACCGAAATGGCCATAAAAATCCCCATCGAAAGTAGTTACTCTGATGGGGATGTTCAGGGGCTTGAACTGAGTGCTTAACTCATCCGTCGGCCGGATTCTACCCGGGCCAGGTTACCAGCTTCGAAGTGATTAAGATCGAGTGAAAAAGCGGTAAATTGCTTCGGGGGAGCGCCGGGAGGCACTTTTTCCATAGCCGCTGCAGAGATCCCGGGAGCAGGAAGGATAAAGGGCGGGATGGGAGCCAGACCGGCTGGGATAAACTCTTTTAATTTGGAGAACCGGTCTTCCGTATATGTCACGACTAAATTCAGAAAAGTAACCGTCTGCCCGCCAATTTTGCAGGAGAAAATTTCTTTTTCGAGAACATCCTTATACGGTATTTCAAATTCATGAACATGGTCAGCGTCGTCGTCGCCGTCAAAAAGCTTTACGGTAATTGATTCATTTCGAGCGTGGTGGTCGATTATGGCAAAGCCTTGCAGGCGGAGGGTTCTGGTCTCATTGGATGAGTCGGGTACGGCTCGGTCGAGGGATTCGTCGGACATGGAAGGAGCAATTTAAGGGTTGAAAATGGTTTAAATAAGCTGGAATTTGATGGCATACTTCACCAGCCCAATCGTCGTTTGCGTGCCCAGTTTCTGCATGAGGTGTTTGCGGTGGGTTTCGACGGTGGTGGGGCTGATAAATAATTTTTCGGCAATCTGCGTCCCCGAAAATTCCTGTGCGATGAGCTTCAGCACTTCCAGTTCGCGTTGGGTAATCGTGATTTTCTGCGGTTTTTCAACATTCGGATTCAGCTCGTGGACGGGGTCGTGCGCCAGTTGCATCAACACGGCGTCGCTGTAAAATTTCCGGCCTTCGCAGATGGTTTTCAGGGCGGTTTCCAGGTCTTCCCGTTCCGCACTTTTCAGTACGTAGCCGTCGGCACCGGCCCGCAGGGCTTCCTTGATGGCTTCGGGTTGATCGGCCACGGTAAGCAGGCAGATTTTGACCTCCGGGAAATGCACCCGTATCTGGAGCGTCAGCTCGATACCGCCCATCACCGGCATTTGAAGATCGGAAACCACGAGGTCGATGTTTTTTTCAATCTCCAGCGCGGTCAGAACCTGTTTGCCATTGGTGTGCTTGCCCACGACCTCGATGCCGTCGATACTCGACAGCAGCATCGAAATACTTTCCAACAGAATCCGATGATCTTCGGCGACAAGAATGCGCATGGCAGTGACTTTAAGAACAGAAGGGCTTGCAGACCGGAACTGAATAGTACACTATTTTTCCATTCGAAATCGGTAAACGCGCCAATTATTTTTCTGTGCAAATGTCACAAACGATGCCCTGCCTTGAAATCCTCAAATTCGGGGTTTTTGCATCCTTGAATTTAAGGAGGAACATCGGCTTTTCGAGCTGTTTCAGATGTTATTTAAGCCGATTCTTCGCCGATAGCAGGAGCCAACTGAATCCGCTTCTATTTCGACTCTATTTTCTTGTAGAAAATATTTTTGTATTGGACGATAAAGGGCGGCCCGGCGTGCATCTGAAAGCCTAATAATCCCTCGGGAACAAAGTTTTTAGAATCTTCATCGATCGATATACTCATAACCTGATTGTTAATGATATGGATCATGATGGGGCCGCGGGCAATAATATGGTAGGAATTCCATCCATTCGTGTTGACCACCCCCCGCAACAGAACCGGGTCTGCAATCTTTGCCACGGATTTAAAGGTGGGTCCGTCGACCACCCGCGTTACTTCCCCGCGTCTTGCTAAAACCACATGCCCGGTTCTTCCCCGTTCTTCATGAACATTTCCGGTAAATAAATTAGTGAAATCCAGATCGGCCTGGTAGCCTTTCAGAATCCATTTTCCAACTTCCGGCAATTCGGTACTCCGATACTGCATCCCGCTGTTGGTTCCGTTTATTTTAAAATCAAATTTGATTTCAAAATCTTTCACTTTTCCTCCGCGCCAGATGAGAAAATTATTGACCTTAACAACTTTTTCGGGTGTTGTTTCGCCGATGAGAATGCCATTTTCGGCGCGCCAAAAGGTGGCATCGCCATCCCACCCATTCAATGTTTTTCCATCAAAAATAGAGACAAAGCCCAGGCTGTCATCCTTTACGGTTGCGGGAAATAACCGCCCTACTCCACTTCCTGGTCTGTTGGCTGAATTAGCAGCAGGGGCGGTTTGAGCCTCAACATCAGATCCGGTTAACAATGACAGGAATAATAAGCATCCTCCAAACGCAGGAAGATGGATGCGATTGGTCCAGGTATTTTTCATTTTCATTTCGGTTTAAATGTTGAATTTTTTATTTTAGAATGGCCGTTAAATGGTTATACATTGTATGACAATTCGGTCAATCCTGCACCTGAAAAGGGAGGATTTACTGTATTAATTTCGAATTTACCCGCACATTGTTGAGCATAAACCCCTTGACGACGGTTTTGTCAATGGCCGCGTTTTTACTTTCCACGAGGAAGTTCTCAAAGGTAAAATGGGTGAGTTTGTCGCGTTCTGAAACCGCTACGTCAAAGAACGTATCACACACCAGTTCAATGTTTTTCAGCGTCACGTGATTCGCGAATGAAAGCGGTTGGTCCTTGCGGCCCTGTAGGTCATAAAACTGGGTCCAGGGTTTGGCATACAGCAGGCTGTGGGCCTGGCCTTTGATGTTTTCGACGGTAATGTATTCGTAGAGTTGGGGCGTATCCGGCCGCATCTTCAGCCACAACACCCGGCTGGCTTCGCTGACATGGCAGTTGCGCATCAGAATGTTCCGGTTATGAATGGCTTCACTGCCGCAGGTCAGCGCCGAATGGCAAAAGCCAAATTCACAATCTTCGATGATGATATTGGTGTTGGCACCGTTGCTGGGCACCCGGTCGGCCCAGGGACCCTTGCCGCCTTTGAGAGCAATCGCGTCGTCATTGACCGATAGGTAGCATCCCTTAATCAACACGTTGGTACAGACATCAAGGTCGATGGCATCCGTACTGGGGGCTTTCACGGGTTTGTAGGGCGAATAAATGTGGACATTCAGCACTTTCACGTTCCGGCACTGGTAGTAATGGCTGGTCCAGAAACCCGCATTGTGCAGCTTTACGTCCTGCACCTGCACGTCGTTGCATTTCCAGATAAAGACTAGCCGGGGCCGGGAAACCTCCAGATTCGTGCAGTTCGGATTTTCTTTCCGCCGGGCCCAGAAGGCCTCCCAGAAACGCAGCCCGTTGCCGTCGATCGTTCCTTTTCCCGAAATTGTAAAACCGTCGACCTGATAGGCATTCACCAGTGCCGCAAAGTAATCCAGACTCAGCCCCTCCATCCGCGACGGTAGTTTCGGGTAGTCGGCGATGTTGTCGGAGCCTTTCAGCGTGGCTCCTTCCGCCAGGTGCAAATGGGTTTTAGGCTTGAAAAATAAGGCCCCGCTCCTAAACGTCCCTTTCGGGATGATGACAACGCCCCCGCCTTTCCGGGCTGCGGCATCGATGACCTGCTGAATGGCATCGGTTTGTACAAGGGTACTGTCTGTTTTTACGCCAAAGTCCGTAATCACATACCGCTTTCCGAGTTGAACCGGGTCTACTTTCCGGATCGTCGTAAACCAGCTACTAATCGGACTACCGTCCGGGAAAGACGCTTTTACCGCGTTTTGCGCAAGCAGTGGGGTGCTTAGTGCTAGCCAACACACCAGGGCAACGATCCTTGTTTTCATACTGACTCCGTTTTGCTCAACAGGGTTTGTCTGGTAAGCAAACAGGATGTCTACTTCTACTGATTGATCTTTCTTCGCTTTCCCCTATTTTAGCGAAAGTCTTGAACCCAATCGTTTAACCTGTTGATACCATGCAAAACCGGATGACCCTGAAGATGCGATTTACCCTGCTGCTGACCCTCTGTCTGAGTGCTGTCGGTACGTTTGCCCAAGTGCCAAACTCGCCTTTGCGTGTCATCGTTATTGGCGCTCATCCGGACGATTGCGACCTGGGTGCGGGTGGAATTGCCGCTATTTATTCCGCCATGGGTCACAAGGTGAAATTTGTGTCGATGACCAATGGTGACGCCGGGCATCAGGACATGGGTGGGGGCGAACTGGCCCAAAGAAGGTATAAAGAAACCCAGGAAGTGGCTAAACGGCTGGGCATTACCTACGACGTGCTCGACAATCATGACGGGGAACTGATGCCCACCCTGGAAAACCGCCTGGCAGTCATTCGTAAAATCCGGGAATGGAAGGCAGATCTGGTGATTGCGCCACGGACCAATGATTATCACCCGGATCACCGAAACACGGGCGTTGTCGTGCAGGATGCGGCTTATCTGGTCATCGTGCCCAACGTGCTGAGCAGTGTGCCTCCGCTGACCAAAAATCCGGTTTTTCTCTATTTTCGCGACGGTTTTCAGCGCCCCAATCCGTTCCGGCCCGACATCGCCATCGACATTACCGAAACACTGGCGAAGAAAGTAGACGGTCTCGATGCCCACACCTCCCAATTCTATGAGTGGCTGCCCTGGACCCGACAGGATCTGGCCAACGTTCCCAAAGACCCCGTGGAGCGCAAAAAATGGTTGCTGGCCGCCATGGAAAAGCGGTCTTCCCTGACGCCGGAGATTAAAGCTTCCGTCGAAAAATGGTATGGCCCGGAAAAGGCCGCGAAGGTCAAATCGGTTGAAGTCTTCGAAATTTGCGAGTACGGCAGACAGCCCGGCCCGGACGAAATCAAGCGCCTTTTCCCCATGTTGCCGCGCTGACATTGGCAAAGTAACGGGCTACCGACGACGCTTTCCGGGCGTTTCGATAAACCGGCTTTTAGACCCTCATCCGTTCATACACCGGATTGCCGGCCACCGGGTCGATGCCGAACAGTTCGATGTATAACACCTTCGGCATCAGGCCAGAACCGGGTTCGAGTTGCACGAAGACTTTTTGCAAACAGGCTTTTTGCCCGTTGATGGTCGTTAACGCCATCGGTCGGCCCTGTTGGACATCCACCCAGATGGTGCGTTTTTTGAAGGCATTCAAATAAATCTCAAAACTGTTTTCGCTGCGATTCAACGCTTTGTGTTTGTAGCCGTATGCCAGTTTCCACTGAATCATCGACAGCGATTCGCGTTGTCCCTGCTCGGCGTAGCGAATCCAGTAGACACTGACCGGATCGCTCGCATCCAGCCGCCGACCGGCTGTTAGATTTGCTTCATAAATAACGGTGTTGGTGTTATTGCTCCGCTGAATGTAAAACAGCCGGTTGGGAGCCGACGGCGGCACCGGAAACTCGCGGACGCCGGCCAAAACCGGGATGAATGCGCTGGTCAATTCCAGTAAAAACAGAAAAAAGGAGGTGTGGAGGCTCTTCGTGATCATGATTCAGTAGTTTGTTGTTTACGACCCTAAGACCGCTATCATTGATGTTACCCCTACGCCGGTTTTGAAAAATTTAGCGGATCGTGCAGCGTGCAGCCCGTCATTTTTTCTTCTACTTTCGCACAACTTAACTGCTTTCAGCGTTTTACGCAGGTATGAAGTCATTCCTTTTTCGATTCGGTGTTGTTCTGACTGTCCTGGTCCTTGTTAACCTGCTGTCGTCGTTTTTGTTTTTTCGGGTCGATCTCACGCAGGACGGTCGCTACACGCTATCGGAAGCCACCGAAAATCTGCTGGCGAATCTCGACGATGATGTGCACGTTAACGTCTATCTGACGGGCAAACTGCCACCGGGTTTTAAACGGCTGGAAACCAGCATTCGCGAAACACTGAACGAGTTTCAGGCCCGGGCCGGGCAGGATCTGACATTCCGGTTTATCGACCCCACCGCCAATCCGGACGCCAAACAACGCGCCGAACAACAGACGCAACTGATCCAGAAAGGATTGGCTCCCACCAGCCTGAATTTTACCGCCGAAGGCAATCAGCGCACCGAGCAACTGATTTTTCCGTGGGCGATTGTTTCTTACAAAGGCCGCGAACAGCCGGTTTTGCTGCTGCGCGGAAACCGCTCCAATTCGTCGGAAGAGCAGTTGAACCAGTCGATTGAAAACGTGGAATACGAACTGGCATCGGCCATCCGTCGGCTGACGATCAAGGAGAAAAAAGTGCTGGGGGTGGCGATTTCCTATACCAACGTCGAACCGCTCCGGCTGTCCGATCTGCTGGCGACACTCAATGCGTTTTACGACATCAAGCTGATCAATTTGCAGGAATCCCGCGATTTGGTGGGGCTGGATGGGTTGATTGTACCCAAACCCGACCGCGCCTTTTCGGAAGCCGACAAATACAAAATCGACCAGTTTGTGGTCAACGGCGGCAAGGCCCTGTTTTTTGTCGATGGCCTGAAAATCGACAGCGTCGGGCGGGAGGGCACCTTCGCCCAGCCACTCGACCTGAACCTGAACGATCTGTTTTTTCGCTGGGGCATTCGGGTCAACAACGACATTATCAAAGACTTAAGCTGCGCCATGATTCCGCTGAACGTCGGCGATATGGGCGACAAACCCAACGTTCAGATGTTGCCGTGGCGGTTTTTTCCATTAATCAACACGTTTGGGAAAAGTCCGATTGTCCGCAATCTGGATGCGGTTTATACGCGGTTTACCAGCACACTTGATACCGTACAGGCTGTGGGCGTTGCAAAAACGCCCTTGTTGATGACCTCACAATACACCAAAATCCTGAAAGCCCCGGCCTTGGTGAGCTACAACGAAGCCCGGCAGCAACCCGACCCACGCACCTACAACAACGGCGTTCAGATGATTGCCTGTTTGCTGGAAGGTCGTTTTCAGTCGCTCTATGCCAACCGCATTCTGCCCGGCGACCCACGCGCTGCAGCTTTCAAGGCCCTGGGAGAATCCACCAAAATCGTGGTTTGTTCCGACGGCGATCTGCTCATCAACGACATCAATTACCGCACCAACACGCCCTATCCGCTGGGCTACGAACGGTTCTCGAAAAACACCTTCGCCAACAAGGATTTTGTGGTCAATGCGGTCAATTACCTGCTGGACGATAACGGGATCATTGCGGCCCGCACCAAACAGGTGACGTTGCGGCCACTGGACAAAATCCGGATGAAAGAAGAGCGCACGCCCTGGCAACTTCTGAACCTCCTGGGGCCGGTGGTTTTGGTCGCTTTCGTGGGCGTCATCTGGCAATTCGCTCGCCGGAGAAAGTACGCATAGGGAGGGAAAAGCTATTACACAGAGTTTATCAGAGAAAATCAGGGGTAATCAAAAAACTCTCTGATAAACTCTGATTTTCTCTGATAAACTCTGTGTAACAACCCCTGAAAATTCGACTATTTTTCCTACTTTTGTTCTCATTGGACTAACGGCCCCAAACAAAATTGCATATGAAATTCATCGTTTCCTCCTCCGTATTACTCAAGCAACTTTCGGCCATCAACGGTGTGGTGGCAACGAATCCGATTGTGCCGATTCTGGAAAACTTTCTGTTCAAACTGGAAGATGACATCCTGACGGTCACGGCTTCTGATCTGCAAACGACCATGATCACCAACATTGCCGTGGAGTCGTCGGAGAAGGGAGCCATTGCCATTCCGGCCAAACTGCTGCTCGATACGCTGCGCGGTTTGCCCGAACAACCGATCACGTTCAACGTCAATACGGAAACCTTCGGAACCGAGATTCTGACGGATAACGGTCGCTATAAACTATCGGGCGAAAATCCGATCGACTTCCCGAAAATTCCGACGGTCAACCGCAGCCTGACGGTCGAACTGTCGTCGGATGCTTTACTGAGCGCTATCAACAATACGGTTTTTGCCACCAGCACCGACGACCTGCGCCCGGCCATGACGGGGGTGTATCTGCAACTGACCGCCGGGAGCGCGACGTTTGTGGCCACCGACGGCCACCGGCTGATTCGCTACCGCCGGACGGACATCAGCTCGCCCAGTGATTCGTCGATGATCATTCCGCGCAAAGCCCTGACGCTGTTGAAGGCTTCTTTGCCCGAAGCCGCGCCGGTGAAAGCCGAGTTCAGCCAGTCGAACGCATCGTTTACCTTTGCCGGATCGCCCGCCGGATCGACGCAGATGATCTGCCGGTTGATCGACGAGCGGTTCCCGGATTTCGAAAACGCTATCCCGACCAACAATCCGAACATCATGACGATTGGCCGGACGGACATTCTGAATTCGCTGAAACGGATCATGATTTACGCCAACCGCACGACGCACCAGATCCGGCTTTCGCTGAAAACAAACTCCCTGACTATTTCCGCCGAAGATCTGGATTACAGCAATGAAGCCAACGAAAAACTGCTCTGCGACTACGACGGTGATCCGCTGGAAATCGGCTTTAATGCCAAATTCCTGACCGAAATGCTCAATAACCTGAGCGCCAAAATGCTCTCGTTCGAGATGTCGGCCCCCAACCGCGCCGGTCTGATCATTCCGGCCGACAAGGAAGAAGACGAAGATATTCTGATGCTGGTGATGCCGGTGATGCTGAATACGTACGCGTAATTGGTGATCCGATAGGCTTGAGTGTTTTTAATTTCAAATAATAAATGGTGAATATTAAATGTAAAAGTGCTGGTACTGAGCAACTTTTACATTTAATATTCACCATTTTGCATTTATAATTATTTTATTTTTCACGCCACACCCGGCTTCCTGGGGCATACGGTTGGCGGTGGCCGGAACCGCTCGGCCGGTTTGAACACCCTGCATCAAAAAGCCGTTGCTCCCATTCCCCCGCCGTAAAATCAGTTCACGCCCTCTTCCTGATTTTTAGATTTGCCTTTGTTGCGCCTATTCGTATATTTGAGTTTGTTGCGTATTCTAACCGGACGGCAAATCAGTCTTTTTGCTTTCTTTTCTGAAGCTTATCCTTTCTGTCCGGAAGCGCGATTTTTTTACGACCAACCCGGCAACATCGAGTTTGGTGCAGTCAGGCAGTAATCATTACGGTGTTATGAAAGTCTCTCCCACGGAACCGTTTCAACTGGTCTATTCACTCCTGGAACACGAGTTTCTGGGGTATCTGTTTGAAGCCTTCGTCGTGCAACTCAATGCGCGGGGTGAGCTGACGTTGCAGAACCAGACGCTGTCGGCCAAAAACGCCGGGGAGTTTGCCAGTGAACTGGATGACGCTGATTTTGAGCTAATTCGCATCATCGACGAAATCCAGCAGGACGTCATTCTGAAAAAATTCAATCCCAAAAAATTACCGGCGGTCGATTTCTTTCTGAAGATTTACGACACCCAGAAAGGTGATAAAGAACTGCGGGAACGGATTTGTGAGTACCTCGAAACCCGCCGGGCGCTGATTCTGGAGCGACTGGCCGAAAAACCGTTGTACGTCATGGGCAACGACGGCAACCCGGCCTGGATGTCCGTTGAGCGGATGCCGGACAAGGCCCGCGTCTTCTTCAACTTTGTGCGGACCGAAATTTCCACGGAATACTTTCCCATTATCAAATACGCCGGGGAACGGGTCGAATTTCAGTTCAAGGATGCGCTGTTGATTTGCGACGATCCGGCCTGGATGATGGTGGGAAAGCGGTTGTTTCATTTCGACAAAAATGTCGACGGCAAAAAACTGCGGCCGTTTCTGCAAAAAAGGAATATCGTTATTCCGAAAAATATTGAGGATCAGTACTATCACCGCTTCGTGGCCCCCCTGATTGCGTCCTACGACGTATACGCCAGAGGGTTTGAGATTCGCAGCGAAGTGCTGCCGCCCGCGCCCGTGCTGACGGTTTCGGAACATGCCGTGGCGCAACGGGCCACGCCCGCGCTGTTCGATCAGGCGGTTTCGAACGGCCATCGCAATGGAAACGGGGCGTCGGAACGGATGAATAATGTGCTGACGGAAATGGCCCAGGCCGCGCCCGTCGACGACTCGCAGGTGGTTTTCGACCTGCTGTTTCAATACGGTCAGTTCACGTTTCGCTACGACGGTTTTACGGATTCGTCCAACGTCAGCATCGAAAAGAAGGGCGACGACTACGTTTTTCACAAGATTCGCCGGGATGTCCGGAAAGAGAAATCGACGCTTTTCTGGCTCAAGGAAAACGGCCTCGAACTGAAAGACAATGGCCATTCCAAACTCGGGAAAGCAGTTGCTTTCGAGTGGCTCCAGCAGAACCACAACCGGCTGGTGGAAGCCGGTTTTCAGATTTCGCAACACGCCAGCGATGCCAAACGGTATTTTTTGGGCTATTCGTCCATCGTAGTTTCGATCAACGAAACCCGCGACTGGTTCGACATTTACGCGAAAGTGCAATTCGGCGAATTTGAAATCCCGTTCATCAAGCTGCGTTCGCTGATTCTGAACAAGAAACGGGAGTTTACGCTGCCCAACGGCGAAGTCGCCGTCATTCCCGAAACGTGGTTTACGAAATATTCGGAACTCTTCGCGTTTATGGAGCACGAGGTCGACAGCGACCGGCTGGTGCTGCACAAACACCACATTGCGCTGGTGCAGGAGTTGCAGGAAGAGAGCCTGGCGTCGGCGGTGATCAGCCGGAAGCTCGAAAAACTGCGGAGTTTTGAAGAAATCAATGCGCACCCGCTGCCCGCCGGTTTCAAAGGCGAATTGCGGCCTTACCAGAAAGCGGGGTACGACTGGCTGCAATTCCTGAACCAATACCGGTTTGGCGGTTGCCTGGCCGATGATATGGGGTTGGGAAAAACCGTCATGACGCTGGCGATGTTGCAGTCGCAGAAGGAAGCCGGTTTTACGGAACCGACGCTGCTCGTGATGCCCACTTCGCTGCTGTATAACTGGGAGCTGGAAGCCAAACGGTTTACGCCCGGCCTGCGTGTGATGGCCTACACCGGCACCTACCGCGACAAAAATACCGCCCAGTTCGATGACTATGACGTCATTCTGACCTCGTATGGCATTGTCCGGATCGACATCGATTTGCTGAAGATGTACCGGTTTCATTACATCATTCTGGACGAATCGCAGGCCATTAAAAATCCGTCGTCGCACATCACCCGGGCAGTCATGCAACTCGACTCGGCCCACCGGCTTATTTTGACCGGAACGCCGTTGGAAAACAGCACGATGGATTTGTGGACGCAGATGACGTTTATCAACCCCGGTTTGCTGGGAAGCCAGACGTTTTTCCGGAATGAGTTTCAGATTCCGATCGAGAAAAAGAACGACGAGCAGAAAACGCAGCGGCTTTACGGCATCATCAAACCGTTTATGCTCCGGCGGCACAAGTCGCAGGTGGCGCGTGATCTGCCCGAAAAAGTGGAGAATATTCACTACAGCGACATGTCGCCGGAACAGGAGAAGCAGTACGAAGAAGCCAAATCGTATTACCGGAACCTGATTTTGGAACGCATTGAGGAAGACGGCATGGCCAAATCGCAGATGGTGGTTTTACAGGGTCTGACCAAACTGCGCCAGATTGCCAACCACCCGCGCATGATCGACGAAACCTACGAAGGCAACTCCGGTAAGCTCGACGACATGGTGATGCGGCTGGAAGGGGCGATGGCCGACAATCACAAGATTCTGGTATTCAGTCAGTTCATTAAGCACCTGGACGTTGTTCAGCAGTATTTGCAGGAACGCGGGATTCAGTATGCCTACCTGGACGGTTCGACACAGGACCGGCGGGGGCAGGTGGATCTGTTTCAGAACAACGATTCGATCAAACTGTTTCTGATTTCGCTGAAAGCGGGCGGATTGGGCCATAACCTGACTGCGGCCGATTACGTGTTCATTCTGGACCCCTGGTGGAACCCGGCCATCGAGGCCCAGGCCATCGACCGCGCCCACCGGATCGGGCAGAAACGGACGGTTTTTACTTACAAATTCATTTCCCGAAACACGGTGGAGGAGAAGATTCTGGCCCTGCAACGTTCCAAGCAAAAGCTCGCCAGCGACCTGATTACAACCGAGGAAAACTTCATGAAATCGTTGACCAAGGAAGACATTCTGGCGTTGCTGGATTGACCGGATCAGTTCAGATTCAGCAGTGATTTCAGCCGTTCGTAGAAACCGGTATTTTTGAACGTGAAGGTTTTGTGCAGAATGTAATTGGAGATGAAGCTCAGGCCCATCCCGAACGTGTGAGAAAACAACTTATTAACGTTCACGGTCTTGACCGATCCTGGCAGTGTAAACACGTAAATCCCGTTCTGACTGACCGAAAAGTTGTACAGGGCCGACGCGCCGTAGACCGTGATCAGGCAGGAAATCACCGAAACCATCGCAAATTTAACCATCTCCCGGCGGGTTTTAGTCGAATTTTTGGCGTTGAATGCCAACAGTTTGGTGAGAAAAAAGCCGATGAAAAACGAGCTGATGTAGCCCAGTAAGACGCCATTTTCGTAGGAAACCTTGAACCACTCCTGAAGCAAGGAACTCACAACAATTTGCAGGGAGGCACCAATGGCCGCAACAATGAAATAGGCAATTAGGTCTTTTTGATTGAATAGTTTGTCCTTCATAGGTTAAATAGAGATGAAAGAGGTTAGACGGGAGAAATGAGGCAGATGGTTGATCATCAATGGGTTAATGTGTCTCTTGTCTTTCACCTCTTGTCTTGTACGCTATTTTTGGTACTTCCTGCTTGTGATATGAACGTGCAAATTAACAGGAAGAGTTGGAATTGTTGAGAACCGGGCGGGTGCGGAAAAACGGATTATTTATTAAAAAATCAAAAAACGGCTAAAACAGTCATTTTAAACCCAAAATTGCTGATTGAAAAGACAAAAAATCCAGCCCACGGTTAAAACCGTGGGTCTATGACAGAATAAGTGGAGTTCGAAACCGTTTCAACGGTTTTATGCCCCAAGCCGTTGAAACGGTTCAAAAATGCCTAATTTGATTTATTATCATAATCGCACGTTCAAAACCGGGGGCTGAGCTTCGATATGCGCTTGCAGCAGGAAGGCAACGGGACGCTAAGTAGATAGAATATAGTGTCTTAAAAAGTACGATAAAGTCCGAATTGGGGCTACTTTTGCGGAGGATTGTTACAAGTATGCTTACATTCAACCCCAAAACCCGCATTGGTATTCTCGGAGGAGGTCAACTGGGCCTGATGCTGATTCAGGCCGGGATCGACTGGAACCTGATCGTCCATATTCTCGACCCCGATGCCGAAGCGCCCTGCCGCCATCTGGCTACGGCATTCACACAAGGGTCACTCACCGACTACGACACGGTTTATGAGTTTGGCCAGCAGGTCGATGTGCTGACGATTGAAATCGAGCGCGTGAACGTCGATGCCCTGGAAGCTCTGGAGCGCGAAGGAAAGCGGGTTTTTCCGCAGCCGTCGGTGATCCGGATTATTCAGGACAAACGGGCGCAAAAACAATTTTACCGCGAGCACAACCTGCCGACCGCCGATTTCATTCTGACCGAAAACCGGGACGATGTGGCGCAGGCTTTAGCAACTCGTCCGGGCTTTTTGCCCGCTTTCCATAAACTGGGCCGCGATGGCTACGACGGGCGCGGGGTTCAGCGCGTTGCTTCTACGGACGATGTCGACAAAGCCTTTGACGCGCCGGGCGTTCTGGAAAAAGCCGTTGATTTTGAGAAAGAACTGGCGGTGATTGTCGCCCGCAACGAGCAGGGCCAAACGGCGACCTTTCCGACGGTCGAAATGGTGTTTCATCCCGA
The DNA here is from genome assembly GCF_965227735.1 of Larkinella sp. Classification (NCBI taxonomy): domain Bacteria; kingdom Pseudomonadati; phylum Bacteroidota; class Cytophagia; order Cytophagales; family Spirosomataceae; genus Larkinella; species Larkinella sp. The sequence goes on from NZ_OZ245776.1 coordinate 4,999,936, forward strand.
ACAGAATCTGGTGGAATACCTGTTTGCCCCCGCAGCCATTTCCGAAACCGTCGACCGGCAGGCGCAGGAAATTGCCCGAAAAACCGCCGAAGCCTTCGGGATTGTCGGTTTGCTGGCAGTGGAGTTGTTTCTGACGAAAGACCAGCAAATCATTGTCAACGAAGTCGCTCCGCGTCCGCACAACAGCGGTCACCATACGATTCGGGCGAACGTAACGTCGCAGTTTGAGCAACACTGGCGGGCCATCCTGAACCTGCCCCTGGGCGATACGTCCATCCTTTCGCCAGCCGCAATGATCAACCTACTGGGCGAACCCGGCCACAGCGGCCCCGCCCGATATGAAGGCATGGAAGCCCTGCTGGCAATGCCGGGCGTGTTTCCCTTTCTGTACGGTAAAAAAATCACCCGCCCGTTTCGCAAAATGGGACACATTACCGTTATTAGTTCGGATTTAGAACAGCTTCGGGCGAAAGCCGAAACCGTTAAAGAAAGTATAAAAGTCAAAAATGATGAACGATGAATTGCTCGCGTCAGCTAATTCATCATTCATCATCCTACATATGGTTGGAATCATCATGGGCAGCAGCTCGGACCTGAAGGTCATGCAGGAAGCGGCCGACATATTGACTGAGTTGGGAGTATCGTACGAAATCGATGTGGTTTCGGCCCACCGGACACCGGAAAAAATGGTTGACTATGGCAAAACCGCCCGCCAGCGCGGTTTGAAAGTCGTGATTGCCGGGGCGGGTGGCGCGGCTCATTTGCCAGGAATGGTCGCTTCGCTGACGACCTTGCCGGTAATTGGTGTGCCGGTGAAATCCAGCAATTCGATCGATGGCTGGGATTCCGTTCTGTCGATCCTGCAAATGCCTTCGGGTGTGCCGGTGGCGACAGTAGCCCTCAACGGCGCGCGCAACGCCGGAATTCTGGCGGCTCAGATTGTGGGAACGTTCGATGAAACCGTCGCCCAACGGTTGCAGGACTACAAGGAAGACATGAAAGTGAAAGTGGAGAAAATGAGTCAGGAGGTTAAAAACAGATAAAAGGTTTACGGTTTGCAGTTTTCGGTTGGCTGACGCACGAATAAGAATGCGTGAGCCAACCGAAAACGGTAAACCGTAAACCGAAACCCCAATTATGGAAACCGAAAATGCGAAGCGTAACCCCCGGCAGACGGAGGGTTCAAGTTTGCCCACCATTACGCTGGCCGTTCTGATTCTGACGATTCTGGCCCTGTTGTATGTGGGCTACGAGTACGTGGCCGATGACACGAAAGGGTCGGAAGAACTGACCAGCGTTGCGTTGGATACGACGGTGCAAAAACCGGTAGAACTGCCGCTGGAACCGGAACTGGTGGCACCCATCGAAATCGATACGTCCAGCCGGAATGCGCCCGTCGATTTGTCGCAGACGGCCCCCTCGCCCATCGATGAGGAAAAGGAGGTTCCTAAAAAACCGGCTTTGGATTCCGAAGAACGCCCGGCAGTGGGCAAACCGGCGGAGAAACCGGTAGCCGAAGTCAAAGAAGAAAAACCGGTGCGGGAAGAGAAACCCGTTGAGGAAAAACCGAAAGAAGAAAAGCCCAAGGAGGAGAAAAAAGAAACGCCCAAAGTGAATGTTCCGGCGGGTGGCGTGTCGATTACGCATACCGTAAAACCGGGCGAAACGATCTACAGCGTAGCCACCAAGTATAACCTGAGTATCAGTACGTTAAAAGCGATGAATCCGGATTTGAAAGACAATGCGGTCAAGGCCGACGTGACCAAACTGAAGGTGAAAGCCCGGGCGTATCATACCGTTGGGGCCGGTGATATTCTCCGTGTCGTGGCTGAAAAATACGGGGTTACGGTCGATGCGCTGATGAAAGCGAATGGGAAAACCAAGAATTATGCCGCCCGGGGTGAGAAACTGGTCATCCCGTATGCCGAGAAGCAGTAGGCAGTAGTTTCCGAAGTAGATTGACTTATTTGAAACATTCCGCAGTTGCAGCGTTAAAACTTACGAACCCATTTTATGAAAACCGTTTTTGCCACCCTTCTATTTTTTGGTCTCGCCCTGACCGGCGCTTCCGCTCAAAACAAAATGAATTCATCCGATCTCACCCACGTCGTCCTGTTTAAATTCAAACCCGAAGCTACGCCCGCGAAAGTGGCCGAAATTGTAGCCGCTTTTGAAGCCTTACCGTCCAAAATAAAAGAAATCAAGGGCTTTAAGTGGGGAACCAACAACAGCCCGGAGAAACTCGACAAGGGCCTGACGCACGCCTTTGTGCTGACGTTTGCGAACGAAAAAGACCGGGATACTTATCTGCCGCACCCGGCTCACAAAGAATTTGGTAAACTCGTTGGCGGTTGGCTGGCCGACGTCACGGTGGTCGATTTCACCAACCAGGCGAAATAATCAAGAAAAAAGGCAACGGGAAGTACCGGTTTTAGCCGTTCCTTCCCGTTGCCTTTTTTCCTGGTTTGCTACTCTTTTATCTTTTCGGGTTCTGCCAGAAAGCCCTTCCGTTTCAGGAGTGTATCCATAAACTTCAGTTCGTTTTCGGTGGTGAAGATCGAATACGGCAGGTAGAGGAACTGGGCATTTTTCATGCCTTTGGCCACGATTTTGGCCAGCCAGTTTACTTTCATGCCGTTCATCGCCTGGTCGTTGGAAACCACCATGACGTAGGCGGTTTTGTCTTTGGTCACGCTCCGGATCTGATCCCATTTCAGAATACCACCTTCGCGGGCGTTCAGTTTCAGCAGAATCTGGCGGCTGTCAATCTCGTAGACGTACTTTTGAAACAGTGATTTGGTCTGTTCCATTTGCGTGATGCCCGTAAATTGGACGGCCCAGAACAGCACGTAAAGGATGGTGAGGAGCACAATGACGAGGTAAATCCACCAGTTTGGGTAGACGCCCGTCACGTTCAGCATGGCATTGGCAAAAATGAGACCCAGTGGGACGAAACCCCAGTACCAGTTGTTTTTTACCCAGCTACGCATCGCCAGACTGATGTAAGTTTTCTGGTCGAGGGCGTATTTTTTGGTTTTGATAATCATGAAATAGATAAACTTTTAAGACAAGAGAGGTTAGACAAGAGAACAAAGAAAAGAAACTGAGCGTCTTTTATCTCTTGTCTATCATCTCTTGTCTAATCAGAGTTGCAAAAGTACGAAAAGGCTTCGTTTATTTTGAGCATTCGGCGTTTTCGGGTAATTTTCATTTTTTACCATCGACTTCCCTGATCGGTTATGACTTCCGAGACTACCCAGATTCTGACCCGCGTACAAGTAGAGCAAAAAATACGCCGGATTGCCTTTGAGATTTACGAGAACAACTTTGAAGAATCCGACGTGATTCTGGCTGGCGTATCGGGCGAAGGGCATGTGCTGGCCGAACGACTGGCGGAGGTGCTGCGGCAGATTTCCCCCCTGGAAGTTAAGGTGATGAAAATTATGCTCGACAAAACCACGCTGGAGCAACCGCCGGTGCATCTGGATGGCGAGGAGTCGGTTTTTACCGGTAAATCGGTCATCGTGATTGATGATGTTCTGAACTCAGGCCGAACCCTGGCGTTTGCCCTGCAACCGTTTCTGAATGTACCCGTGACCAAGCTGAAAGTCGCGGTGATTGTCGACCGTGACCACAAACGCTACCCCGTTGCCGCCGATTACATTGGCTACAAACTCAGCACCACCCTGACCGAACACGTGCTTGTGGTGCTGAGCGACGAGGACCGGATTGGCGTGTATATGCAGTAGAAAGTGTACAACCGTTTACCGAATAACCGTAACCCGCAGGAACGTGGCATCTACCGAAGTGAGATTCGGATTGGTGCTTTTGTTCTGACTGGCAAACAGGTCTTCTAATTCGCGCTGTAGCTCCAACGCTTTCCCATTTTTTTCGGCGGCTTCAAACGCGTTCATGGTCGGGCCGTAATAGTTTTTGAACGCCTGAACGAATTCGGAGGGGGAATACGGGGCATTGAAGGTAAAGGTATCTTTCATAAAGGTTATGTTGTCTTTGGAAACACCGGCTTTCTCGAAGCGTTCAGTAACGTGGCTTTCTACTCCCCACAACATGGGGCTGATGAACCCTTCCGGCGGTGGGGGCGTATAGGCCGAGCTGATTTTTAGTATTTGGGCCACCAGCGTAGGATCGCCCGGTATCCAGTTTCCCATGACGATCCGGCCACCGGGACGGGTCACCCGAACCATTTCTTTGGCGACCTCAAAGGGCTTTGGAGCGAACATGGCCCCAAAGATGCTGACGACGAGATCGAAGCTTTGATCTTCCAGTTCCTGCAAATCGGTCGCATCTCCTTCCTGGAACGTGCAATTGGTCAGCCCTTCCGCCTTGGCCCGCCGGTTACCGGCTTCAACCAGATTCCGGGCGATGTCAACGCCTAAAACCGTTGCCCCCCGTTGGGCTTCCGGGATGGCCGTGGTGCCGTCGCCACAACCCAGGTCGAGAACGTGAAGGTCTCTGGTGATGTTCAGGTCGGCAACCAGTTTCTCACCACTTTCCCGCATGGTTGCGGCAATTTGGGTAAAGTCCCCTTTTTCCCATAACGCTTTGTTCGGATTCATGTTTCTACCGTTAGAGTGACGTGTCTTTGACCAGCTTCCCCACCCGGTTTCAGATAAAAAGCAAGGTAAAGACGAGCTGGTTAGATTGCATGAAAGGTAGAAAAACTTGGTGAGTAGAAAGGGATAGTATTGAGTTAACGGAACGTCGATACCGTCACAGCGTCTTCTCCACCACGCCACCCTTCCGGCTGTCGACCGAAACCGTGTATTTGCCACCACTGCCTTTCACGATCCAGCGGACTTTCACGTACCCCATGCCCGGAATGTTCGGCACCTCGATCGTTGCGGGGTTGTTTTTCTGCTCTTTTGTGATATTCAGATCGGCATTTTCGACAATCATGGCCGCCAGTGGCGTGGCTCCTTTCAGCGTGATGTAATCGGGCCGTTCAATTTTAAACCGGATGTCGTGCGAGGAGTGCGTGGGAATCACGCGCTGGTTCACGACGGTGGCCGTCACTTCCGTCAGGCCGTTGCCGAGCGGTTTTGTGGTGATGGCCTGAACGTCCAGTTTCGGCGTCTGATGGGCGTGGAAAAGCGTGAACGACATGTTCCGGTGGGCGTCTTCTTCCAGCATAAAACCGGGGTGATTCCGGATGTAATTCTTCTTGGGGCCGCCAATTTCGATGTCGCCATACTGCGGGTGTTTGAACGGTTTCCAGGCCACATACGCGTCATCGAACAGCAGATATTTCCCAAACTGATTGAACTCATCGTTCTGAAACCGGTTGCTTTCTCCCGGTTTTTGCCGGAACAACAGATACGACGACATCAGCTCGTTCGAGAACGTGAAAACGCCACGGCCCAACGCAAACCAGTCGATTTCGCCACCATAAACTGTATACAAATCCTTGTAAATCACGTAATAATTGTAGCCGGGAATGATTTTTTCGCCCGTTCGCCCGATCACGTCATACACCGCAATGTCACTCGGATTGTAATATTGCTGATCTTCTTCCGCACCCGGTCCGCGCAGCATCATCCCGCCGTAGTTGTGATAGCTCTGGGCACCAGCGATGTTCGGGTGGGCGATGACGTATTTCTTGATGGCCTGCGTTTCGGGCAAGGTACCCGGATAAAACAGCGCCCCGCCCTGAATGTAATCGGGTTGCCAGCCCCAGCCCCAGTCGCGGTTGGGGTCGTAGCGTCCGGCCACATCTTCGTTCACCTGTCCGTCGCCATCGTTGTCGATGCCTTCGTAGCCCAATAGTTCGTATTCACCCGGTTCTTCGGGCTTGGCCGGAATCATGCGCGTTGGGTCGTTGGGGTCCTGTTTCATACGGCCCAGCGGGGTTTTTCGGCGCATCAGCACGATGTTGCCGTCGCCATCCAGATCGTCGTATTTGTCTTCATCGATCTCGCCATCGCCGTCGTCGTCGAACGGCATCAACCCCGAGCGGGGTGAGTTGGGGTTGTTGGGATTTTTGATGAAGTCTTCCCGCGCGTCGAGGTTGATGCTGGGCGCGATGTAAAACACCTTGTCTTTCAGCAACTGGGTCGTAAACTCGATGGTGCCAAAATTCTCGGCCAGATACCAGGCCGTATACATCGCGATTTCCGACCCCTGCAACTCGTTGGAGTGAATGTTGCCGTCGATGTAAAAACCGGGTTTGCGCTCCACGTTGCCGGTTTTGAAATCACTCACCACCAGCACCCACAAATCGCGGCCCTGAAACGTTTTGCCCATCGATTCGAGCTTCACCAGATTCGGGTGGGCTTTGGCCATATCCTGGCAAAACTTCGTAATCCCGGCGTAGTCGTTGTAGTGATTCCACCGCATCGGCACTTTCGGATTGGCGGGAGACCCCACGGCCCGTAAACCCGTCAGATCGTCGTTCTGCGCCGGTTTCTGCTGCGCGAAGAGAGCGAGAGGAATTCCTGTTAGGAAAAGAAAGAATATCTTTTTCATAAAAATTTTCTCTGATTACCTCTGATGTTCTCTGATCAACTCTGTGAAACACTATTAATCAGAGTTGATCAGAGAACATCAGAGTTGATCAGGGTTTATTTAAGGGTGATGTCGATTGATTTAGTGCCGGTCATGGCGTTGCCAGCTTCGAGGGTGGCGCGGCCCGTGCCGGAGACGAGGAACGTGACTTCCATTGACTCGCCAGCCGCCATCGGACTGCGCAGAATCCGCTTCCGGCCCGACACCACGGTTTGGCCGTTGCCGGTTCGCAGTTCAATTTTCATTTTCGGAACAAACCGCACCCGGTCACCAATCTCGGAACCGGTCGGCAGCAAACCCCGGTTGATGACCTGCGCCGTGACCCGCGTCAGTCCGCCCGAAAGCGATTCCGTTCGCAGGTTTACCACGTCGATTACCGGCATCTGGCGGACAAAAGCCGTCATGAATTTCAGGTGTTTGTCGGCGATGTCGTTCAGGAACGAAACCGGCGGATTTAGTTTGGCAAACGGAGCGATACCGCCCACTTCTGCTTTCCGGCCCGGAAAGTCGGGGTGTTCGATGGGTTGCCAGTTGACAAACACCTCGCGGACGTTGTTGGCATCGGCCCATTTCAGAAACTTCACATCGTCGTTGTCCGACGGTTTTGCAGCGGCTTTTCCCTTCGTTGTATCTGACGAAGCAGTGGCTTTGGGTGTCCACCAGCCCGGTGTCGAGAAACTAAACCGCCCGTAGTGGTAATAGGCGGTTTGGGCAAAATTGCCTTTGGTGGGCGGCATCGGTGGCGCATCTTTCAAGGCTGTCTGGCTGTTGTAGAGCTTCGAAACCTGATCGCCGACGGGGGCGTCTTTTTCCAGAATACCGGTGACGATTCGCCGGGCGGTTTTGGTTCGGTCGAATTTCGGCGCTTCCGAAAGGTTGTTGTACGGCCCGAAGGTGAAAACCGCGTAGATGTTGGGGGCTTTGTACAGAAAATCGAGCAAGGCCCGGTTTTCCGGTTCCGACACCGGCATCTCGCCCGAACCCGGCGTGAAGAACGGATAATCGAAGGTGAAATTTTTGTCCAATGCGACTCCACCCGCGCCGTCTTCGTTGAACACGCCGTCTTTATCGTTGTCGGTTCCTTCCGAGATCACCAGATAACGACCCGTTTCAGACTTTGCCGGGTCGGCTTTCACCAGCACGCGCGGGTCGTCTTTGCTGGAAACAAACGTGCCGGTCGGGTCTTCTACGCGGATTTGCGTGATCAAACCGTCTTTGTTCAGGTCTTCAAAAGGGTCTTCGTTCAGCCGACCGTCGCGGTCGTCGTCCGTGTCGGCACCGTTGCCGGTTCGTTCGTAGCGCAGTTTGGCCACAAATTGTTCCTGGGCGTCGGGATTGATGCTGGGGAAAATATAAAACGTCTTGCTATCGAGCAACCGGGCCACGCTATCCTGACCGGAAGCCGCCAGCAGTTTTTCGGCGAGTTGAACGGCCAGTTCCGTACCAGCCAGATGCGCCCCGTGAACTCCGGCAACGATGGCAATGGCCGGTTTTTGGGCTGCCGCTCTACGCCCGACCGTCAGTAGCCAGACGTCTTTTCCTTCGCGTGATTTGCCGATGGACTGTAGGTTGGTCAATGCGCCGTAGCGGCTGGTCAGGGCTTTTAATCGGGTTGAAAGTTGAGCAGAAGAGGGATATGATCCAGCAGGTGGTGTTTGCGCAACGGCCTGGAAAAAGACCGCAAAGCAACTCAGAACGCCCGCCAGCCCGGCCGGGAGAAAACGGTGTTTCATGAAAAACGGGTAAACAAATTTTGAAAGATGGAGCGAAGCGTTAAATTTAGATAATTTGCGGTAACTTTTTAACCCCGTCAGGGTCTTCGACCGCTGACAGCGGTGAAAAAGTTACCGCAATATTCTTCTCAAAGAAACCAAAAGTTTAACCGCTGTCAGGGTCTCCGACCGCTGACAGGGTTTTCGCCCTAAACCCATGAACGCAGATCGTCGTACTTTTTTACAGTCTCTGGCCGGTTTGGCCGCGCTGCTTCCGTTGACCAAAACCGCTGTGGCCGAAGCCAAAACCGCTGCCGCCGGGCGACCGCAGATTGCCTGCAACCAGTATACCTGGCACACGTTTTATCAACGGCAGGGCCGCAACTGGTCGGCGGATTTGGATGCGTCGCTGGCCGATTTTGCCAAATCGGGTATTGTCGGGTATGAGCCGTCGATTACGTCAGCAGACGAAATCCGGAAGCTGGCGCCCTTGCTAACAAAACACAAGCTGGAGATGCATTCGCTGTACGTCAACAGCACTTTGCACAAAGCTGATGAAGCCGATAAAACGCTGGCAACGGTGACGGCCATTGCGGATGCGGCCCGTCCGCTGGGGGTGCGGCTGGTGGTGACCAATCCCAGCCCGATCAAGTGGGGGAGTGGGGAGGACAAAACCGATGCGGACTTAGCCACACAGGCCGCCAACCTGGACCGGCTCGGGGCCGAACTCCGGAAGCGGGGCATGACGCTGTCGTACCATACGCACGACGTCGAAATGCGCAATGCAGCCCGCGAATTTCACCACATGATGCTGGGAACCGATCCCAAAAATGTGTCGCTTTGTCTGGACGTACACTGGATTTACCGTGGTTCGGGCAACTCGCAGGTCGCTTTGTTCGACATTGTGAAACTCTACGGAAAACGCATCACGGAACTGCACCTCCGCCAGTCGAAAAACGGTGTTTGGGCGGAAACCTTCGGCGACGGCGATATCGATTACCCGCGTCTGGCCAAAGAGCTAAAAAACCTCGGAATCCGCCCGCATCTGGTGTTGGAGCAATGCATCGAAAAGCAATCGCCCAACACGATGGACGCGCTGACCGCCCACCGGCAGGATTTAAAAGAGGTGAAGGCGGTTTTTGGGAGTTAGTTTGCCGGTTTACAGTTTTCGGTAAACCGTATACTTAAAAACCGTAAACCGATCATTCCTCCGCCAGCGTTTGCGAAATATTCATCCGGTAGACGCCCAAAGCCGGGAGTGCTGCGGCAATGATCCCGATCAGGACGGCGACGCCCAGCACCAGCCATTCTTCGGGCAGGATGCTCAGGTTGTTCAGGCTGTAATGGAAATTGCGTTCGGCGCGCATCGAGAACAGCAGTAAACCGATGCGGCTGAGAACCAGCCCTAACAGGAAACCGATCAGAGAAAGCGTCAGTCCTTCCAGTAGCAACATGCCGAAGAGTTGTGTCCGGCCAGCACCCATCGAAAGCATCAGCGCCATTTCGTACTTGCGTTCTTTCAGCGAATTGTAAAGCGACACAAATACGCTGATGCCCGCGATGAGCATGATGGCCACCGCCAGCCCGCGCAGCGTATCGACGCCAATGCCCAGCAAATCGAACAGGCGGTTGATTTCGATGGCGGGCAGAGCCGCCAGCAGTTTGGAGTTGTCGTTGATGCCACGGGCCACCATCATGCCCATTGGATTCCGGAACTTCACCAGCATGCTGGTAATTTCGCGGGGTGCTTCGGCTTCGTGATCAGGATCTTCGTCGGCGTGTGCTTCACCCTCGTGATCATGTTCCTCGCCCTCGTGTTCTTCGTGGTGCTCATGAATCGCCCAAACGCTCGACAAAGGGGTGAGAATCAGTTGATCGATGACGCTGTTGCTGGGGTTGAAAATACCGACGACCTTGTATTTCGTCTCGCCGTGTTCTTCGCCATTGCCGTCCAGCCCGTGCGAACCGGCGAAAGTATCGCCTAGTTTCAGACCGGTCGTTTCGGCCACGCGGGCGCCAATGGTCACTTCCAGGTCTTTCTGAAAAAGCGCGCCCTGGTCGACGGTGGCTTCAAAATGATCGACGTATTTTTTGTTCGTACCGACGATCCGGAAGGTTTTGTAACTATCGCCCATCGAAAGCGGAATGGCGGTTTTGATCATCGGGTTGCGGGTCAGCCGTTCGGCATCTTCCAGCGGAATGTTGCCCGTCGGCGAATCGATCTGGTAGATGCTCGACAGAATCAGTTGCAGCGGGCTGCCTTTCGCGCCCAGCACCATGTCGATGCCTTTGACGTTACGGGAAAACTGCTCGTCCAACTGCTTGTTCAGCAGCAGTAACAGTGAAATGATCGTGATGCCCAGCGTCATCAGCAAACCACTCAGAAAACTGCTGAGCGGTTTATCTTTCAGATTGGCCCAGCTTATTTTAAAAAGATTCATACGTTTCTATAGAATCACCTGATTCGAAAATTCGTCTTTCAGTCGCTGGTCGTGCGTCACCACGATCAGACTGGCCCCAATTTGTTCGGATTGTTCGCGCAGCAAGGCCACTACCCGGGCGCAGTTGACGTCGTCGAGACTGGAGGTGGGTTCGTCGGCCAGAATGACCCCCGGTTTGTTCATAACGGCCCGCGCAATGCTCACCCGTTGCTGTTCGCCCTGACTCATCTGGTGGGTTTTCTTGTTCAGGTGTTCGGCAAAGCCCAGATGCGCGGCCAGTTCGCGGGCGCGGTTTTTGTCCTGCGGGTTTTTGGCTAAATAATTGGCCAGCAGAAGGTTGTCCATTACCGAAAGTGCGCTGACGAAATGCGGTTTCTGGTAGATTATACCCACATGAGCGGCCCGGAAGGTAGCGGTTTTGGCTGGAGGGAGTTGGGTCAGATCGGTCTGGTCGATGGTCACCGAGCCGTTCTCCGGTCGAAGGAGTAACGCCAGCAAGTGTAGCAGCGTGGTTTTGCCCGTACCGGATTTTCCCAGAATCAAAACCGCTTCGCGGTCGTTACAACGGATGTCCGGAAAGGCGAATCGTTTGGTCGGTGCGTACGAAAAGGTCAGTTGATGCGATTGAAGCATACGGCTAATATCATCAATTTTTTTCGAAAGATACGTAGGTTTGTAGCGTTATTGCGTTCCATTTTGATCAATCCATGAAGCGAATTGCCATTTTTGCCTCCGGCTCCGGCTCCAACGCGGAGAAAATTGCCGGGTATTTGACGGATCATCCCGACATCGAGGTCACGTTGATCCTGACCAACAACCCGAAAGCGGGGATCATTGAGCGGGCGCGCCGGGGTTTTGGCCCCGACCAGAAACTACACATACCGGTTTTGGTGTTCGACCGAAAGACGTTTTACGAAACCAATCGCATTGTGGAACTCCTTCAGAAACAGGAGATTGATTTGATTGTGCTGGCGGGTTTTATGTGGCTTATACCGGAAGCCCTGGTTCAGGCGTTTCCTCAACGGATGATCAATATTCATCCGGCTTTGTTACCAAAGTTTGGCGGCAAAGGCATGTACGGTCATTTCGTGCATGAAGCCGTGGTTGAAGCTGGTGAACTGAAGTCGGGCATCACGATTCATTACGTGAATGAACAGTATGACGAAGGAAACATCATTTTTCAGGCTTCCTGCGCGCTCGAACCATTTGATACGCCGGAGGATGTGGCCCGAAAAGTGCAGGTGCTCGAACACCGGTATTATCCGGAAGTGGTGGAAAAGGTGTTAATGAATATCGAATAATGAATACTGAATATCGAATACTGAAGTTTAGACCGGGCGGTTTCGTGGGATTGATTTTCCTGATGGCGAGTCTGGCGGGGTGCTTTCGACCGGCGATTCCGATTTCGATGTCGCCCAATTATCCGGTGGATGTATTCTACGAAAATCAGCAGCCTGACCGGCCGTTTACAGAAATGGAATGGCTGGAATACAAGGAAGAAGTGCCGCTGACCCAACAGCAGCAGGAGCCGATCAAGGGGCGCATGGTGAAACGGGGCAACAACATCGAGCAAAAAGAACTGCTGCTGGCGCGCTTAACGATGCAGGCGAAAAAACTGGGAGCCGACGCGCTGATTGCCGTTCGGTACCAATACTACAGTTCGGCAACCGTCAATGGGTATTCCATGCGGGGAATGGCCGTGAAGTACCAGAAGGAACGGGAAGTGGGGCAGTAAGGTTACTTTACCTCGTCGTAATCCACGTATTCGCCCCCTTTCAGCTTGGAGTCGGTGGCACCGGGCGTAGTCGTATAAACGCGGGTCTCGCCTTCGCGACCGCCCTGGTTGAAACGCTCATTGGCTTTACGCTGTTCTTTAGCAAGTTGGCGGCCGACCAGCAGCCAAAAGAAAAACCGTCGTACCGGTGGTACAAAGGCGATCAGGAGTAGAAGAACGAATAAGAATTTAAAAATCATGCTGAACGACCGGGTGTTCGGGTTATGAGATAAAGATATAACGCAAAAGCGGATTAAACAGTTGCTCTACTGTTGAATATATCGATTATAAAACTCGCGTGGCGACAAAATCTCGGTCTTCTCAAAGGTAACCAGGTCCAGCAGATCACGGTCGCCGGTGATAATAAAGTCCGCATTAACATACTGAGCTACTTGCAGGATGTGGTTATCGTCGGCATCACGGCAAACTGTAGGTAACTCGGAGTCAGGAAAAACCACTTGATGGCGTATCCGTATTATTTCATTAATGGCAGAACGGCGTTCGATAGAACAGCGGAATTTGGGAAGACCTAATTTTTCATCTAACTCGTTGAGAATCCATTCGGAAGTGAATAGTTGAAAATTTACCGCGCAAAAATCGTGGACTTTGGCAGAGAAACCGGGAAAGGCAAAGGTAGAGATAAAGACGTTGGTGTCGAATACAATGACTGTCGAAGCCAGTAGGCTTGGGCGAGTTTCCATGGTAAAGTTAAATTAGAAATGGAAACCGACTACCCCTTAGCCGATTGGTGTAAAACTAAGCAATTATTTGTTAAACTCAGGAAATCTCTCTGAAAATATCTTCTTCCGATTGAAAGCCTGCTTCTTGGACAACACCTTTCATTTCCTTGCGAATCTGATTCACTTTTTCCAGATACAAATAGTCGGCTACAATCTTCTGAATTAACTTTTCGGAGGATAAGTTGAGTTGCCTGGACTTCTCCTGTAAGTCATTGAAAGCATTTTCTTCGAGCGACAAGGTCAGGACTGTCATGGTTCTCTTTTTAATAAATATCCGACTTCATAACGTAAAAAACAAAAAAACAGTTGAGTCAACCCAGAATAGGTCGGCTCAACTGTTTTGTAATTAGTATTCGATTACCGGCTCAGATATAAATTCCGCTCGGAGTAGACTTTCTGGAAAAACTCGTCTTCGAGGTCGTCGATGAAGTAAATGCCTTCACCGGTCGATTTCATTTCCGGGCCGAGTTCCTTGTTTACATTCGGGAATTTGTTGAACGAGAAGACCGGTATTTTGATCGCATAGCCTTTTTTGACCGGTTTGAAGTCAAAATCCTTCACTTTTTTCTCGCCGAGCATCACCTTCGTCGCGTAGTTGACATACGGTTCCTGATAGGCTTTGCAAATGAACGGCACTGTCCGCGACGCCCGGGGGTTGGCTTCGATGATGTACACCATTTCATCTTTTACCGCAAACTGAATGTTGATCAGTCCAACGGTTTTCAACGCTTTGGCAATCGTCCGGGTGTGGGCTTCGATTTGCTGGATGACGGCGTCACTCAGGTCGAAAGTCGGCAATACGGCGTAGGAGTCGCCCGAGTGAATCCCGGCCGGTTCGATGTGCTCCATGACCCCGATGATGTAGACGTCCTCCCCATCGCAGATGGCGTCGGCCTCGGCTTCAATGGCATTTTCAAGGAAGTGATCGAGCAGAATATTGTTGTCGGGAATGTCGTGCAGAATTTTGACGACGTGTTGCTCCAGTTCCTGTTCGTTCAAAACGATTTTCATGCTCTGACCCCCGAGAACGTAGCTGGGCCGCACCAGAAGCGGAAAACCCAGTTCGCGTGACAGCTCGACGGCCTCGTCGGAACCGCGTACCGTTCCGAATTTCGGATACGGAATGTTGTAATCCCGCAGCAGCGCCGAGAAACGGCCGCGATCTTCGGCCAGATCGAGGGATTCGTAATCCGTTCCGATGATTTTAATGCCGTAGCGCGTCAGTTTTTCGGCCATTTTCAAAGCCGTCTGCCCCCCCAGCTGCACAATGACCCCCACCGGATTTTCGTGCATGATAATGGCGTGGACGTGTTCCCAGAAAACCGGCTCAAAGTAGAGTTTATCGGCAATGTCGGGGTCGGTCGAGACGGTTTCTGGATTACAGTTGATCATGATCGTCTCATAACCACACTCCTTGGCGGCCAGAACGCCGTGTACGCACGAGTAATCGAACTCGATGCCTTGCCCGATGCGGTTTGGGCCGGAACCGAGGATCACCACTTTCTTGCGATCGCTTGTGATCGACTCATTTCCGGCTAGCAAACCAACGGGTAGAGCCCCTGTTTCGGGGAAATCGCCACCGGCACTGGGCAGTTGCGGGCTGTTAAACGTCGAGTAGTAATAGGGCGTCCGGGCTTCAAACTCAGCCGCACAGGTGTCTACGCATTTGAAGACGCGCCGGATGTTGTGCTCCTGACGAAAATCGTAAATCTTGCTTTCCTTCACCCCCAGCAAATGCGCCAACTGGCGGTCGGCATAGCCTTTCTGCTTGGCTTTCAGAATCAAAGCGGCCGGCACATCGTCCAGATCATACTTTCCGATCTCCTTTTCCAGTTCCACCAGTTCCTCAATCTGGTATAAAAACCATTTGTCGATTTTGGTCAGATTCTGGATGGTTTTGAATGACATGCCAATCTTGAAGGCGTCGTAGATATGGAACAGGCGGTTCCAGCTTGGGTGCGCCAGGCTTTGGGTCAGGGCGGCCTGGTCGGTCAGTTCACGGCCGTCGGCACCCAGGCCGTTGCGCCGGATTTCGAGCGACTGGCAGGCTTTCTGCAAGGCTTCCTGGAAATTGCGGCCAATGCCCATCGCTTCGCCCACGGATTTCATTTGCAGACCCAGCGAGCGGTCGGCACCCGGAAATTTGTCGAAATTCCAGCGCGGCACTTTCACAATCACGTAATCGATAGCGGGTTCGAAGAACGCCGAAGTCGAGCCGGTGATCGGGTTGATCAGTTCGTCCAGGTTGTAGCCAATCGCCATTTTGGCCGCGATTTTCGCAATCGGATACCCGGTTGCTTTCGACGCCAGGGCCGACGACCGGCTCACGCGCGGGTTGATTTCGATGGCGATGATGGAATCGTCGGCCGGGTTGACCGAAAACTGCACGTTACAGCCGCCGGCGAATTTCCCGATGCCGTCCATCATTTTAATGGCCAGATCGCGCATTTGCTGGTAGAGCGTATCGGGCAGGGTCATCGCCGGAGCCACCGTAATGCTGTCGCCGGTGTGAATCCCCATCGGGTCGAAGTTCTCGATGGAGCAGATGATGATGAAGTTGCCCGCCCCGTCGCGAAGGAGTTCCAGCTCATATTCTTTCCAGCCCATCACGCTCTGTTCAACCAGCACTTCATGCACCGGCGACGCGTGCAGCCCGTTGTTGAGTGCCTGATCGAAGTCTTCCGGCAGGTCAACAAAACCGCCCCCGGTTCCGCCGAGGGTATAGGAAGGCCGGATAACGAGCGGAAAACCGATTTCCTGAGCAATTTCTTTTCCTTCGAGAAACGAACGGGCCGTGCGTCCTTTGCAAACGCCAACCCCCAGTTCGATCATTTTCAGCCGGAATTTCTCCCGGTCTTCGGTGGTCTCGATGGCTTTGATATCCACGCCAATGATGCGGACGCCGTACTTTTTCCAGACACCGGCTTTATCGCAGTCGATGGCTAAGTTCAGGGCCGTTTGGCCACCCATGGTCGGTAAAACCGCATCGATGGGGTGACCCTCTTCCTGATGCTTTTTGAGAATTTCGACGATGGATTTTTTCTCAAGCGGTTTCAGATAGACGTAATCGGCATTGATCGGATCGGTCATGATCGTGGCCGGATTCGAGTTAATCAGCGATACCTCGATGCCTTCTTCGCGCAGCGAACGGGCGGCCTGTGAACCGGCATAGTCGAATTCGCAGGCCTGACCGATGACAATAGGGCCGGAGCCGATAATGAGAATCGAACGGATGGAGGAGTCTTTGGGCATTACAGTGAGACGAATGAATAATGAATCTGGCAACCGTTGCCACGGCAAACCGATGAAAAATGTGTGTCAATCCTTAACACACAATCACTATTCCTGACCCCCTGAAACGTACTGGCCCGAAGCGAAAACAGGTTGGCACAGCGACCGGAACGCAGACACAGGGCGAACCGTTTAGTTGCTTCCGAAGCCAATCTGTTTCGGTATGGTCAAAAATCCCACAAAATTAGTGGATGGAGACGAATTAGGAAGAAAAACTTTTAAATGTTTTTGTCGTTGCACCCGGAAACCGCAGTGCAACGACAAAAACGCTATTTTTTAGTAACAAAGATCAAATCCTGGTAATCAACGGTATTGAGTCGACCACACCAGTTGCCAAACTTAATATCGCGAATGGTCAAGCCCGCTTTTTCAAACGCTTTCCGGGCGTAGGTCTCGTCGAACGCAATCATACTTTCGGGCAGATCCTGCAGATACACCATCGTGTTGTCCGTAAAAGGCGTCAGGTGTCGTTCGTACTTGTTTTTTCCTTCGGCATTCAACCGGCGGGATTCTTCGTTCAGCAAAAACATGGTGATATAGCCCCGCGCGCCCTTCTTCAACGTCCGCGAGATTTCGGCCAGATACCGCTCAAAATCCGGTTCGAGCATGTGGGTAAACACCGAATTCAGAATGACATAATCGAAGGTTGCAGACTCAAACGGAAACCGCAGCTCGTGGGCCTGCATGGTTCCGTTCGGGTTATACATCTTGTTGTAGACGTTCAGGTGGTGAAAGTTGAAGTTCGGGAAGCGTTTGTGTACTTCCTTGTTACACCAGTCTACGCCGTCTTTGACGATCTCGATGCCGTCGTATCCACCGGGCGTTTTCAGGTAGTCGGTGAGGGGAATGGCCAGCCGGCCAATGCCGCTGCCGACGTCCAGAACGCGGTCGGTTGGCTTCAGGTCGCCGATTTCTTTCATCCGGTCAATCGTGAGTTTTCCTACTTTCCTGAAATCGCCGTCACCGATAAAAATCATCCTGGACGGAGGAGTGAGGGCATCCCGTTCGCCGGTAATAATCTCCAGTTGATCGATAACGGAAACCGGAATGACATTCTTTAGTGCGGTTTTTATCGAGTTGGGAATCAAGCTTTTCAGGCCCATTATTGAATTGCTTTTGGTTTAAATAGCAGCCAAGTTAAACATTAAAGCCATTATTTTGTAAACTTATCCCCAAGTTTACGTTCTGGAAGAAACAGATATTTATTGATTGGAAAATTAACGGGTTAGTCTCCTTTACAACTATGATGGTACGTCGACGTGCATGGGTCCTGATAGCGGTGGTTGGTCTGACGTTTGCAGGCTGTTACAAATACGAAGAGCGGGTCTGGCGGACGCCTTCCAACCAGGGTGGTACGTCCGGAACGCCGGGTACGCCGGGCACGCCGGGGGGGAATACGGGCGGAAGCGGTCCCGGAACCTCGCCCATCACCGGTTTGCCCAATCCACCGGCCCGACCTTCTTATATCGATAACGGGTCACTTCGCCTGAGCGTCGATCTGAACATGGGCGGGGCCATCACCTACCTGGCCACGTCGGCCAACGGGCAGAACCTGGTGAACAACTGGGATTCGGGTCGTCAGATTCAGGCGTCGTTTTATGCCGGGCCAACACCCTTTGCGCCGGGCGGCAAACAACCCCATCCGCAGTGGCAGGAGTTGGGCTGGAACCCGATTATGTCGGGCGATGTTTTTGGCAACCGTTCGAAAGTGCTTGAGTCGCGGAATGATGGGCGGGAAATTTACGTCAAAACCGTGCCGATGATCTGGCCCAACGATAATGTGGTGGGTGAATGCACGATTGAAACCTGGATTACGCTCGATAAAAATACCGTTAAAGTGCGTCACCGGTTGAACAACAACCGGAGTGATACGAAACAATATTCGGCGAAACCGCAGGAGTTGCCGGCCGTCTTTCTGAATGCGCCGTTTCGGAATGTCGTTGCCTATACGGGTGCGCGCCCTTTCACCAATGATGTGCTCACCAAAACGAATAGCCAGACGGTCAACGAAATTTTTGGCGGACAGCCGCTGATTTCCCCGGAAAACTGGATGGCGATGGTCAACGATGCCAATTGGGGAGTGGCGGTTTATAAACCGAACCACCACTATTTTATCGGCGGTATTTTCGGAACCTCACCCATTGGGGGCGAATACGACTTCACCACGGCTTACATTACGCCCTCGGCCTACGAAGTGATCGACTACAATATTCAGTATCAGTACGATTATACGCTGGTTGTAGGCACGCTCGACGACATCCGGAAGTATGTCTATGCGCAACCCCGCCCCAAACTGGCTCCGGATTATCGCTTTGTGGCCGACCGGCAATCGTGGTGGTATTATCAGGGCACCGATCGCGGCTGGCCCATTAAAAACGAACTGGATCTGCCACTCGACAACGGCAGTTTCCTGATGATTGGCCCGAACGAAATGTACCAGGCCGCCGATGTGCCGAAGATGTACATCAAAGGTGCTTTCAAAACCGATGCAACGCAGGCCCGGCTTCGGTGGATGGTGCCGAAAGACCCCGAATTTGTGGCTGGAAACTTTGTCGATTTTCCGATTATTGGCGATGGACAATACCGGACGTATGAAATCGATATGACCAAAGTGCCCACCTGGAAAGGCTCCATTATTCAACTCGGTTTTGAACCGGCCCTGGGCGAAAAAGGCGGAGCGGGTAAGTTTGCCAAAATTCAGTCCATCTCGTCCAAACCGTAACGGTTGCCCTTTTTATGAAGATACTGGTTGCCATCGCATCCCTTTTTCTGCTGAGCTACCGCCCCGCTTCTGTGACGGAACGCCCGGATTTCGAACGGTTTTTTACCGAACAGAAACTGAAAGGGTCTTTCCTGCTCTACGATCCGCAGCGCGACCATTACACGGCGTATCAGTTTGAACGTACCCGGCAGGGATTTCTGCCCGCGTCCACGTTCAAGATTCTCAACACGCTGATCGGTCTGGAAACCGGTGTTCTGAAAGACGAGCATTCCGTCATGAAATGGGACAGCGTCAAAAGGGACATCGAAACCTGGAACCGCGACAATACACTCGAAACCGCCTTTCAAGTTTCCTGCGTGCCGTGTTACCAGGAAGTGGCCCGGAAAGTGGGCCTGAAACGGATGCGCGAGTGGGTGGCTAAAGTGGGCTACGGAAAACTGGACATCAACGCCGACAACCTGGATTCGTTCTGGCTGGAAGGCAAGTCCACGATTACACAGGAGCAACAAATCGATCTGTTGCGCCGGATTCACGAGGGCAAGGTGCCGTTTGCACCCAAAAACCTGGCGGTTCTGAAAAAAATCATGCTCATCGACGAAAAACCGGGTATGAAACTGTACGGCAAAACGGGCTGGGCCGGCGGCAGTGCGAATCCCAACATCGGCTGGTTTGTAGGCTACGTCGAAAAAGGCGATAAGGTCTATTATTTTGCCACGAATGTCGAAAGTCCAAAACCGGTTCCCGCTACGTTTGTCCCCGCCCGTCGCCAGATCACGGAAGCGATTTTGAAGGAGCTGGGAATTTGAGTTAATACCCCACCGCTTGCCCATCTTTCCGCATTTCTGAGGCCCCGTGATAAACTTTTTGCGTGGTATCGGACAGAATGGCCTGATAGCCGCCGAAGAAATCCTTGGGAATCAGGTGGTGGCCCCGGCGCGCCAGTTCTTCGCGGACTTCGTTTGAAATACCGCTTTCCAACGCCAGGTGACCGCCGTCCAGCATGAGGGTGCCAATGGGTTCGCTGCTGCCGGAGTGGCTGAACCGGGCCGCGTCGCCCGCTTCCTGCACGTTCATGCCGAAATCCAGGAGATTACACAGAATCTGAACGTGGCCCTGCGGTTGCATCGCTCCGCCCATGACGCCAAAACTCAGGAACGGTTTTCCGTTTTTCAGGACAAAAGCCGGGATGATGGTGTTGAAGGGACGTTTGCCCGGTTTGTATTCGTTGGCGTGGCCGACTTGCAGGCTGAAACTCGTTCCCCGGTTGTGAAAAACAAATCCCAGCCCGTCGGGGACCAGCCCACTGCCAAATTCGAGCATGTTGCTTTGAATCAACGACACGATATTGCCTTCGTCGTCGGCCACGGTGAGGTAGGTGGTGTCGCCCTCCCGCAGCGGCAGCGCGCCGGAGTCGACGCGTTTGGCGGCCTGTTTCGGATCGATTAATTTCCGACGCCGGGCAGCGTAGTCCTTCGATAGCAACCACGATAGCGGTATTTTGGCGAAATCCGGATCTGCATAAAACCGGGCGCGGTCTTCGAAAGCCAGCTTTTTAGCTTCCGTCAACACGTGCAGATACTCCGCGCTGTTGTGTCCCATTCGCTTCAAATCATACGCTTCCAGGATGTTCAGCATCTGGAGAACGGCGATTCCCTGGCCGTTGGGCGGTAATTCAAAAACATCGAAGCCCCGGTAGTTGACAGAAACCGGATCGACCCAGGTGCTTCCGTGGCTGGATAAATCCTCTTTGCGAAGATATAGTCCGGTTTTTCGGGCATATTGATCGATGACTGCGGCAATCTCGCCTTTGTAAAAAGCATCCCGACCGCCGTTGGCGATTTTTTCGTAGGTAGCCGCCAAATCCGGGTTTTTGAAGATTTGTCCTTCTTTGGGAGGTAGCTGATTGATCAGAAACGTCCGGCGGAAGTTGTCGAACTCCTGAATCGTGGACCGGCTCGCTTCCAGCCGCCGAACGGCCTCCTGCCAGGAATAGGCAATGACCGACGGAACGGGAGCGCCTTCGCGGGCGTAGCGGATGCCGGGCATCAGCAGGGTTTTCATGGCGAGTTTGCCAAACCGCCGGTGCAATTCGAACCAGCCGTCTACGGTTCCCGGCACCGAAACCGACAGGGGGCCATACAGTGGAATCGTCTTGCTATCGCCTAAAACCGCCTTGAGTTTTTCGGATGTCAGCCCCCGCGGAGAGCGACCGCTGGCGTTCAAACCGTACAGTTTCCGGTCTTTGGCCGACCAGACGATGGCGAATAAATCGCCACCGATGCCGCAGTTGTTGGGTTCCAGCACACCCAGGGCCGCGTTGGCCGCAATGGCGGCATCGACAGCGGATCCACCCTGTTTCAGGATGTCGAGGCCGATTTGCGAAGCCAGGGGATGAGCCGTCGCCACCATGCCATGGCTGGCTACAACCGGGCTTCGGGTGGCGAAATTCAAGCCGCTGATGCGATCTCCTTTCCCCGTTTGCGCCATTCCCGGCGTGGAAAAGAGCACTAACAGGACATGACTGGTCAAGAAAAGCGTCGTCAAACGTTCTATTTTTAATTTCATACCGTAATTGCGTAGGCTCGGTGGGTAAGTTATCAAATAATGAGAAGCGGGGTGGAATTTCTCCCTGAAAAGCGGTCGGAATTCGATTTATTCCTATATTTCCGCAAACCGGTCACCATTTTTTCAACGACCGGTGCCGCATTCGTTTACCGTATCCTACGATGACAGAAATCAAACTAGACCTCGATCAAAAAAATCCCGGTGCTTTTTACCTCTACGAAGAGGGGGTTAAAATTGGCGAAATGGTAGTCAATATCGCCAACAATAAACTGACGGTTTACCACACCGAAGTGGTGCCGGAAGCCGAAGGAAAGGGCTACGCCAAACAGATGCTGGATGCGATGGTGGCGTATGCGCGGGAAAATAGCCTGAAAGTCGTTCCGCTTTGTCCATACGTACACGCCCAGTTCAAGCGGCATCCGAAAGACTATGCGGATGTTTGGACGAAGGAAGAAGACGGATTGTGAAAAAAGGAATTTTAAATTCCCTTCTTTACCCCTGCATGGGCTGCCATTTCCAGTAGGTTAGGGATCGCCAGAGCCATTCGAAGGGGCCGAAGCGGAAAAACCGGAGCCAGACGGCCGAGAAGATGAATTGAAACAGCCACACGGCGGCCACGACGAAGTAAAGTTCGTAATACGACAGCTTGCCGAAATAGCCAAAACCATACCCGTAGAAAAACAAGGTGCAGATAATGCTCTGCATCAGGTAGTTGGTGAACGCCATTTGCCCAACGTTGGCCAGGGCTTTCATGAGCCAGGGAACGATGCCCGAGCGGTAGATCAACAACAGCAGACTCGCATGACCGAGGGCGGAAGCGGCCCGGCGGATCTGGTAGAAAGCCTGGAAAGGAAACGAATTTGCATCCAGGACCTTGCCGGGATTCGTAAACCAGGCGACGCCATCCCAGAAGGCAAACCAGCCCAGCGATAGGCCGATGCCGTAACCGGCCAGCAAGGTCAGAACGTAGGTTCGGGTGGGCAGTTGATTGGAAAAGAAGCCCCATTTGAACAGCGCCATGCCCAGAAACATCAGCGCCCAGGCGTCCCAGATGAAATTCTGGTAGAATTTAACCGACTCAAATTTGGTATTCAGCGGCAGATATGATTTGAAAATCGTGCCGTAATCGCCCTGCATGGTTTTGTTGATTTCGTCTTCTTTCTTCTTATCATATTTCGCGTTTTTTTCTACGGCCAGCCAGCCTTCTTTGGCTTTTTTAAGCTCGTCGGTCAGCGTTTTTTTCTGTTTCTCCAGTTGAATGGCTTTGAGGTAGCCTTCCCGTTTCTCCTGGGTTTCCATCGCCTTGAAAAACCCTTTTACGCCCAAAACCGCCACACAGAAAAACGCAATCAGGAGATACGACCGGGGCTTCATGTTCCGAAACGGAAACAGAAACAGGCCGCAAACGCCGTAGGTATACAGAATGTCGCCGGGCCAGAGCAGCACAAACGCGTTGAACATGCCGAACAGAATGAGCCAGAACAACCGCCGGTAGTAGTAATCGGGCATGCCGTAGCCATCGGTTCGGGTGTCTTTTTTGGCCATAAACAGCAACATCCCCGCGCCAAACAACATCGAAAACAAGGCCCGCATGGTTCCTTCAAAAACTACCGAAACCGTCAGGAAGGTCCGAAAATCCGGTGAATCGACCGGGGCCGTGAAAAACCGGGGCGTGGCCGTGTACGACAGGCCAAAGTAGGGGATGTTCATCATCAGAATGCCGAGCAGCGCAAAACCACGAATGACGTCGATGGTCTGTATGCGGTCGGCTTTGGCAACAGGCTGAACGGCGACGTAGCCGGGAGATTCGGAAGTCAAAGCGACGGTGGGGGAAAGGGCATCCATGGAGCAGAAGGGTAGAGGTTGACGATACCGTTTTGATTTGAAAAGGCCAGAGGATAAGTTTACTGCCGGTTACGGATACCAAACGCAGACAGAAAAGGTATTTTTGTTGTTTATTCTCTGTAATATAACCGGTTACATTCTGGGTATCAAAACGTTTTATTTAACGGCAAATCTTCAAAGAGCCTCACCATCGTGTCATGAAAAAAAGTATTTATAGTCTCGTCCTCCTCCTCAGCATTGGACTTTTTACGTCGGTTCAGGCCCAGAAAGACGTTAAGCTACAGGGTAATGTCAACGGACTGGGTACGGTTATGGTGTACCTCAAAAAAACCGATAATGCCAACAGCAAGCCCTTGATCGTGGATTCGACCCGGGCGGTGGATGGCAAGTTTGCGTTTAGCCGTACCATTCCTGAAATTGATTTCTACAACGTGGTGGCGGCTGGTTTGCCGGGGCAGGTGCAGTTTATCTGGGACGGTGATCTGACCCTCGAAGGCACCCGCGACGCGTTTCGCGAAGCCGAAGTAAAAGGCTCTCCGCTGACCGATCGCTGGCTGAAATTCCAGAATGAAGTGGACCGCCCCTACCGCGAAGTGCTGATGGATTTGTATAATGACCGCCAGCGGTCGACCGGCGACACGGCCATTGCCAACCGGGTGGTGCGGGAAGAAAAGCGGCTGAAGGCCGAACAAAACCAGAAAGTGGCCGAGCAGATCAAGGCCAATCCTGATTCGCAACTGAGCCTGTATTTGCTGAACTGGTACTGGAACCAGTTTCCCAAAGCTGAAGCCCGCGCCATGTACGACAAGCTCAGCAGTTCGTTCAAGAGCCACACGCTGGCCAAACGGTTACAGAATCAGTTGAAGTAAAACCGGTATTCATGTCCGTTTGCTAAATCGTTGTCAGCCTGTTTGGATTGATTGGCCTACTTTTGCCATTTCATTTCAATCCATCCACGCTGCATGAGTCCTTTTTTACTCCGAATCCGGCTGATCGTCCTGATTCAATGGTTTGCTTTTCCTGCGTTTTGCCAGACGCCGAAATTAATACTGGCCACCTATACCTACGCCGACAACAACCGCCTGGGCAATATTCAGCCCCTGGCCGACGTCCTGAGTCAGAAACTGGGAATGCCGGTTCAGACCAAAAGTTACGCAAATGTGGCTTCGTTCATTGCCGGTATCGAGGCTGGTGAAGTCGATCTAGCCCTCATCAGCACGTTTGGGTATTTGCTGCTCATCAACCGGGGCGCCAGCCCGTATACGCCGGTAGCGGCTTTGCAGGTGCCGCCCGATGTGCGAGATAACTATAAAACCGCCCTTATTGCCCACGCGTCGTTGCCTATTGACCGGATGGCCGATTTGACGAAACAGGCTGCGCAGTATCGGATGACCTTTGTGAGCGAAACCTCCACCTCCGGCAACCTCATTCCACGGGCTTATCTGTATGCCCATGGTCTGCCGGAACCGGACCGGCAATTCAAGACCGTAGCATATAGCAAAACCCACGCCAACGGACTGACGCAGGTGCTGGAACGGAAAACCGATCTGGCGGCTTTCGGCAGTGAAGAGTACCACCAAGCCGTCCGGAAAGATTCAACGCTCAAAAACCGGATTAAACTGGTCTGGGAGTCGGAGGAAATACCGCTAGGCCCCGCTTTGCTAAAAAATACGCTGGACGTTTCGTTGCAGAAAAAGATCACGGAAATTCTGCTAGCCTTACACACCGAAAACCACGCTGCGCTGGTGGCCCTGCGTTCGGGTTGGTCGGAAGCCCGGCAAGCCGAGAAATTCCGGCCCATCGACAGGGCTTTTTACCAGTCGTATCAGCAACGAATCGGCGCTCCGAAAGCCCTGATTGAGCAGTTCGCCAATTTAATCCGGTGACGGCCTTTGTCACTACGCCAGCGGAATCCCGGCTTCGGCTGCTTTGCGAATGACGAATTGACGGGCTTCGTCGTATTCTTCCGGCGTGCGGAGGTGTTCGAGCATAAAGGGAACTTCGTTCGGCAAGGCGGTTACATTTCGGATGTAGGTCGGGTAATCGAGCGTTCCGCGGCCCGGCATGGTTTCGGCAAAGTGAACATCCTTGCCGTGGACATCTTTGGCGTGAACGGCCACAATCCAACGCCCTAAGGTGCGGAAAGTCTCGTTGATCAGGGCCGTGTTGTTGTAAAACCGGTCGGGCGTGTTGATGATGTTGGCCATGTCGACGTGTGCGCCAAAAGCCGGTCGGTCAATGGCCTTGATGAATTTCAGGTATGAATCCGGTCCGTCGGGCAAACTCCAGCCCATCATTTCCAGGGCAAATTTGGCTTTTTTCGGGTTGACAGCATCGATGACCTTCCGGCAGTTTTCCACCGTCGCATCGAAGTATTCTTTTGTTAGATTGCGGGCATCCGGACCGTCCCATTGTTTCGGGTTGTAGGAACCGGCAATGTTGACGCAGGTGAGCGCCCCGATCTCTTCGGCCAACGCCAGCCGTTCGATGACATACGCCAGGTTCTTGCTCCGTTTTTCGGCATCCTGATCCAGCATGTTGACCCAGGCCCCCACTTCGGCAATGAGGACGTTTTGCTCCGCGAAAGCCTTCCGGATGGCGGCAATTCTGGCGGTTTCTGTCAGCTTGACCGCCGGAACATACGCCGAACTGTAGTGCAGCCGCCGGTGCTCCCGCGCCAGTTCTGCCGGGTCGTCGCTCTTCAGAAAGATGGGGCCGCCGAGTCGCAACGGTTTCGGGGCGGTTTTCAGAACCGGGAGTTGAGGAGCCACCAGACTGCCTGCCAGCAAGGTGGAGGATTGGAGGAAGTGGCGACGGGAGAAGGAGAGCATACGGTGATTTTGGGTTAAATATACAAGGATTGGAGGAAAGGTTTTTTGTTACCATTTGTGCCTTTTTTTCAATTCAGATGATAACTTATTGCCTGATTTGGCATTTTTAGCTGACGGTGTTTGATGGAGTTTGTTCCCGAGCGGCTGGTTTATGGCCCGTTTGTGCTGCTGTCATCCAACGGATGCCCGTTTTTTGTCAGAAATTTGAAGCGAAATGAAAGCATGTTGAAAATGGATGGGAAAATAGTTGCAACCCTGTTGGTGCTTTGCATCAGTATGATTGAAGGCATATCACCTGCCCAGGCGCAGAAGAATGACGCCAAAAAGTACAAGGATTTGATGGACCTGGGTGTTGCGGCTTTTCAGAAAAAAGACTTTGAAACCGCTGTGCGGCATATGTCGGAAGCAGGTAACCTGATGTCGGCTGACACCATTGCTCCGCTTTATACCGGAATTGCTGCCCAACAACTAAAAGATCAGCCTGCCGCACGTACTCAGTTTGAGAAGTATGTTGTACGTGGAGGGCGGGATGCCGCCGTTTTTTACGCCTTGTCATCGATTTATAAAGCCGATCAGGACTATGAAAAGGCCCTTTCTACGCTCGACAAAGCCATTGCCATTCACCCTGCTAACCGGGATCTTGCCAACGAACGAATCAATATTTTTTTGACTGCCAATCGGATCGATGAGGCAATTGACGATTTGAAAAAGGCGGTTGTGCGAAATCCGAACGATGTACAAAGTCTCGTTAATCTTTCCATCATCTACTCAAATCTAGCTGCTAAAACGGACGAGGAAGTTGGCAAACTGGAAATCGAGACCAAGAAAGAAAGCGATCTGGGGAAACAACTGGCGGATACGAAAAAAACGCTGGACGTCTATCTGACTGAGCAGAAGCGACTCAATGCGCTCCTCAGGAAACAACCCCAAAATGCCGAATTGAAACGTCAACTAGGCACGGTAAAACAGCGCATTACTGATAATCAGGCTACAATCGCTCAACTGGAAGCGAATGACCAATCGGCCATGCACGCTTCAGCCGCGTTGGAAACTGGCAGACGGCTGGCGGAGGTCAGGGAGAAATATGCCGGAGAAAAAAAACTGGAAAAAGCTTACCTGACCCGCGCCCTAGCCCTTGATCCTGGTAATTACGATGCCAATTTCAATATGGGCGTCTGGTATTTTAACCAGGCCGTTAAACTTAAAAAAGTAGTCGATGGCATGAATTTGGCGGAGTATGCCCAGTATGGCAAACGGATAGAAGGGCAGGTATGTGGCACGTTCAAAAAAGTAGTGCCGTATTTTGAACGGGCCAGACAGACTAAAAGCACAGAAGCCGATCTGAACGAGCATTTAACCAATCTGCAAAACATTCTGAAGCAGTTTGAGGAGAAAAAAGTGGCTTGTGTCGTGCCCATCGGCGACGAACCTTTTTTGACCACCATATCCGCCGACCCCGTTGCACAGCGCCCTCCCGAATCTAAACCTACTACCACGCCGGGCCCAAAACCGGGTCAGACCACCCCGCCCACCACGGCGGCTGCCCGGCAACCGGTTGATTCGAAACCCGATAAGCCGACTGAACCACCCGCCAGCCAGGCCGCTGTCGTAGCCTTTCCCCGACGCTTTGCGCTCGTGGTCGGCAACTCCGCTTACCAGAATGGGTCGTCGCTGGAAGGAATGCCCGTCAATGATGCCACTGATATCGCCGATCGGCTGCGTGCGCTGGGTTTTTTGGTGACGCTGGTGACGAATTCTACCAAATCCACGCTTGAAACAAGCATCGGTCAGTTCAATCAACAGCTTAAAAACGCCGATGTCGCGCTTTTTTTCTATGCCGGACACGGTATTGAATTCGATAATCACAACTACCTGATTCCGGTGGATGCAAAGCTGACGGATCCGGACGATGTGGATCTCCAGGGCGTCGATGTGCAGAAACTGATCGACCGGATGCGCCGGAATACCCAGGCGGCTTTTAATGTGATTATCATGGATGCCTGCCGCGATAATCCGTTCAAATCCTTCAGCCGGGGCGGTTCCCGGGGGTTTAAACCCGTTGGTGATCTTTCCGGCGAAGGCAATATGTATCTGGCCATGGCAACCGGCTGGGGGAACGTTGCCGAAAATAGTTCCGGAAGAAATGGCGTATACACCCGCTCGCTGCTCAACCACCTTCGGTCGGGCGAAGTGCTGGATGATGTCTTGTTACGCACTCAGATTGAGGTGAAACGGCAAACCAAAAACCGGCAAAACCCGCAGGTTGTTACGGAAATGGCGCAGGAAATCAAGTTGAAATTCTGATAAAAACCAGGCTGATCATGCTGATCAAGATTTGCCATCCGCGACACAAGTACAATGGGTTGTAATCTTGCTTTCTCGCTGCGGATTGCAAATCCGCGGCAGAGTGGGTCGAGATTTTAAATCTCGACCAGCCATTCCAAATCCCGACCAGCGGTTAACTAATCCGGCTCCAGTTCGTTTCGCCTTCCCGCTGCATTTCGACCTGATTCCGGACGGGGGCGTGCTGGGGCAAAATCAAATCGGGGTCTTCGTCCAGAATCTGTTGCGCCGATTCGCGGGCGGCTGTCAGAATGGCCCCGTCTTTGGCCAGGTCGGCCAGAATGAGGTCGGCAATACCGCTTTGCTGGGTGCCGGAGAGGTCGCCGGGGCCGCGAAGCTGGAGGTCGACGTCGGCAATTTCAAATCCGTTGTTGGTTTTCACCAGCGTCTCGATGCGGGTGCGGGTTTCTTTGGAGAGCTTGTAGTCCGTCATCAGAATGCAATACGACTGCTCGGCACCCCGCCCGACGCGCCCCCGTAACTGGTGCAACTGCGCCAGGCCGAACCGCTCGGCACTTTCGACCACCATCACGCTGGCATTCGGTACGTTTACGCCCACCTCGATCACCGTCGTAGCCACCATGATTTTGGTCTCGCCCTTCACAAACCGGTCCATTTCAAAATCCTTGTCGTAGCCCGTCATCCGGCCGTGCAGCACGCCGATGGGATGATTTGGGAAGGCCCGCGTGATGCTTTCGTGACCGTCCATCAAATCCTTGAAATCCAGCTTTTCCGATTCTTCGATCAACGGATACACGATGTAAATTTGCCGCCCCTGCTCAATTTGCTGCCGGATAAATCCGAACACTTCCAGCCGGTGCGTGTCGTATCGATGAACGGTCTTGATTGGTTTCCGGCCCGCCGGGAGTTCGTCGATCACCGACAGATCCAGGTTGCCGTAAAGCGTCATCGCCAGCGTCCGCGGAATGGGCGTGGCCGTCATAACCATCATGTGCGGGTAAATTTCCTGATTTTTATTCCAGAGCCGGGCGCGCTGGGCCACGCCAAAGCGGTGTTGCTCGTCGATGATGCACAAACCGAGGTTTTTGAACTGCACCACGTCTTCCAGCAGCGCGTGCGTGCCGACGATGATGTGCATCAAACCGCTTTGCAATTGGTCATGGATGATCCGGCGGCCTTTGGTGCGGGTCGAGCCCGTCAGCCGCCCGATGGTCAGGCCCAGTTGGTCGGCAAACACTTTCAGTCCGTAGTAATGCTGGTCGGCCAGAATTTCGGTCGGGGCCATGATGCAGGCCTGAGCGCCGTTGTCGATCGCCATGAGCATGGCAATGAAGGCGACGATCGTTTTGCCGCTGCCGACGTCCCCCTGCAACAGCCGGTTCATCTGTTTTCCGCTGACCAGATCGCCGTGAATTTCGCGCAAAACCCGCT
The DNA here is from genome assembly GCF_965227735.1 of Larkinella sp. Classification (NCBI taxonomy): domain Bacteria; kingdom Pseudomonadati; phylum Bacteroidota; class Cytophagia; order Cytophagales; family Spirosomataceae; genus Larkinella; species Larkinella sp. Next base: position 5,030,114 of record NZ_OZ245776.1, read on the forward strand.
TTTGGGCATCGGTTAGTGAAAACGGCATGAACTCCTTATAAAACCGGGTCAGCAGCGTCATGTTTCGGAATATCTGACCAGGGTATTCGGTTTTGTGAATCAGCTTGTTTTTGATCAGCCGCAACTGGTTGTAAAACAGCTCTTCAAACTTCAGCCGCCGTTCGGCCTGTTTGAGCCAGGCCTGGCTTTTGGGCAAATGAATGTTCTCAATCGCGTCGGCTTTCGAGATCATCCGGTATTTTTCCAGCAGCGAATTGGGCAGCGTTTCGTGAATGTGCGGATACGCTATTTCGAGCAACTGCTGCATCATGCGGGCAATCAGCTTGCTGTCGACCCGCATCCGGCGCAGTTTTTCGGTCAGGTTATAAATCGGGTGAAACGTGCTGCCCTGCTCGTTTTCGGCGGTTAAGGGGTCGAGTTCCGGGTGGGTAATGCTGAATTTGCTGCCAAAGGCAATCGGTTTGCCGTAGGCGATGTATTCGGCACCGGGGCGCAGAAATTTCTCAAAATGCGAAATGCCCTGAAAAAAAACCAGATCCATCGAACCGGTATGGTCGGTAAACTCCGCCACCAGCCGTTTCTTGGGGCCTTCGCCGATTATCGCCCAGTCGCGGATACGCCCGATGACCTGGGCCGCCGGGAGGGCTTCCGAGAGTTCAATGATGGTGGTAAAGCGGGTGCGGTCTTCGTGCCGGAACGGGTAATACTGAATCAGGTCCCGGTATGTAAAAATGTTGAGTTCGGTATTGAGTAACGACGCCCGCTGAGGGCCTACACCCTTCAAATAGTCAATTTTTGTGTCGAAAAACGTTACGCGCTCAGTCATACCCTCAATTTGTTGAACAACCCCGCGGGAGTGGAATGGTTCGGGAGTCAGCCATGTGGTTAACCAAAACTACAAAATTTCGTAAAAGATACTGTTTTTCGGATGAGTTGATACCAATTTGTCGCTTGAAATCAGGGAATAAAGGGCTGAAAATGAAAATTTTTAGAACGATTCTTTTAAATTCTGCCATAATGGCTTACTTTTTGTAAGTACATACCGGGATAGCATGTGGTCTATGGCTCAACGGAATACGTTTCTTTTATTTCTGGTGCTCATCGCCTTAAGCCGTTGGGTATCAGCTTCACATATCGTCGGCGGCAACGTCCGGCTTACCGCCGGGGGAACGCCTGACCAATATACCTTGTCGCTGGATTTGTTCATCGACGAACAAAACAGCCGGGCGGGCGACATCAAGCCAAGCCTCAAACTGGCGATTTACCGCCGACGGGACAATCTGAAAATGGGCGAGTTCGAACTCCCCTTGCTCAGTGAGCAGGCGCTCGCCGTTTCTAACCAGGCCTGTGCGCAACTGCGGCCCCTGAAACTTCGCGAAATCATTTACAGCAAAGCCATTGAACTGTCCGGCGATCGTTTCGACGACCCCGACGGCTATTACGTCGTCCACGGGGTGTGTTGCCGCAGCGGAGCCATCGATAACATCGTTCAGGCTGATGAGTCGGGTATGGTTTTTTACCTGGATTTTCCGCCAATCAAAACCGTCCCGAATTCGTCACCGGTTTTTTCGGTTCCTACGGGCGAATATGCCTGCAAAGGACAACCGTTTACGTTCAGCTTCAAGGCCACCGACGCCGATGGCGATCAACTCAAATATTCGATTGTCACGCCCTACAAAGGCTTTACGAACCAGGGTGTTGCCTTTGACAACCAGCCCAGTTCGACCTACCCGACCGTTGGATGGAAGGCCGGTTTCAGTGCGGCCAGTTCCGTTCCCGGCACGCCGGGCCTTCAGGTCAATGCCGAAACCGGGGTGCTTACCGTAACCGCCAGCCAGGTGGGCCTGTTTGCTTTTGCGGTTTTGTGCGAAGAATACCGGGATGGAAAACGGATCGGTTCCGTTCGGCGGGATTTTCAACTGGCCGTTGTCGATTGCCCGAATAACACACCACCCGCTCCAACGATTACGCTGGAGAAAGCCCCCGAAAATGCCGTGATCGGCAAGGCGGCAAACGGAGCCATTTTAAGTGTTTCAGCCTGCCAGGGTCAGAGCGTAATCCTCAAAACCGAGGCTTCCCCCACCTGGTCGTTTCAGTGGCAACGCGACGGTCTCAATCTGCCGGGCGATACGCTGGCTACGCTGGTGGCCAGAGAATCCGGAAATTATACGGTGGTCAAACAATTCCGGAACACCTGCGGCAAACCCAGTCCGGCGCAAACCAGCGTGAAAGTCGACCTGTCGGAAGCCGAAACCCTGAAACTGACGGCGACGGGGCCGACCACGTTCTGCGACGGGAAATCCGTGATCCTGAAAGCCCCCGAAGGCCCGTATTTGTATGCGTGGTTCAAAGATGACCGTGTGTTTCCGGGTGCCAGCGAGCCGGATTATCAGCCGCACGAAACCGGCGAGTACAAGGTTCAGATCACGAGTGCGATTACCGGCTGCGTCGTCACTGACAGCGTCATGATTCGGGTGAAACCCAAACCGCAGGCGTCGATTGTCCCGCCCTCACTGACAACGGCCTGTTCCGGCGATACCATCCGGTTGAACGCCATCACCCGCCCAACCTATACCTATCAATGGGCCAATACCGGAACGGTTATCGACCAGCAAGCAGGAGCGTCGCTGGCGGTCACACAGGCCGGCCATTATGTGCTGACCGTCACCGACACCAACCAGTGCCAGGCCACTTCCGAAGAGGTTCTGCTGCAATTTAAAACCGCTCCCGCCGTTACGATGGCGCCTTTACCGGCCCTTTGTGAAAATGCCACTGCGCGTCTGGCCCTGCGTGCCGAACCCGGTGGCGGAACGTTTGCCGGTGTGGGGCGGGCGGCTGGTGCCGTTTCGGGGCTGGAATTCGACCCGGCCAAAACCGGCCCCGGTCAGTTTGTGATTACCTACACGCTATCGATGCCGGGCAATACCTGTCCGGGCCGGGCGCAACAGACGGTGGTGGTGCATCAGGCGCCGACCATTACCGTTGCCGACGCGACGGTTCGACGGGGCAGCGAGGTTGAGTTAAACAAAAACAGCATCGATTCGCTCCGGTATTACTGGACACCCTCCATCGGATTGAGCAGCCCGGTGGCGGCCCAGCCTTTTGCGAGTCCCGACACCACCACCACGTATCGGGTGAGGGTTACTTCCCCGCAGGGCTGTGAATATACCACCCGGTTGACGGTGACGGTGATAACGCCCCTTTTTATCCCGGATGCCTTTACACCCAATAACGATGGAATGAACGACCAGTGGGTGATCCGGGGAATCAGCGATTATCCTGATTGCCAGGTTGAAGTATACAACCGCTGGGGCAATCCGGTTTTTGTTTCCCAGGGCTATTCGCAGCCTTGGGATGGCAAAAGCGCAGGGCAGGATTTGCCCCCGGCGGTCTACCATTACGTGATTAAACCCGGTGACTCGCAGCCCCATCGGAGCGGCAGTTTGCTGATTACCCGGTAAAAGGGCAAAACCGTCATGGAATCGCTTTACGACAGCGTGTAAGCCACAGGCCGACCGTTTCTAAAGAGTTTTGTTTAATTTTTCTTCCACATTCTTCCTTTTTTTGATTGAATGGGCTTAACCATTGCCCACGATTGCCGATTTTTGGCGCTTCTTGTGAACGAAAATTGGATCGCATGGAAACACAGTATACTAATTCTGAGAGTAGACCAACGGTTTTGTTGGTAGATGACGACGAAGAGGACCGGATGTTGATGCGAATGGCGCTTGAATCGATGGAAATGGCGGCCCCGATTCGGGAGTTTGACAGTGGAGAGCGGCTGTTGAGTTTTATGGAGCAGGAAGGCGATTCGCCGGCTGCACTGAGTTCGTGGATCATCATTTTGGATAAGTACATGCCGGGCCTGAGCGGATTCGACACGCTGCGGGAAATCATGGACAGGCCGGTCTGGCAACGCATCCCGGTGGTCTTGTTTGTCAATACCCAGAATCAGGGCGAAATGGAATTGTGCATCGACCTCGGAGCCACGGTTTGTATCAGTAAACCCCTTTATTTTGAAGAGATTAAAGAGTTGATGCGGCAGGTCTACCAGCATTGGCTGGCGTTGACGTCGGCGTCATCGACCAACAATTTATCCGTCCAGTAACCGCACTTCGACCCGCCGGTTTTTCCGTTTATTCTCCTCCGTGTCGTTGGCTGCAATGGGTTTCGTCTGCCCGTATCCTTTGAAGCGAAGGCGGCTTTCGGCAATACCGTTGGTTGTCAGGTAGGTTGTAATGACCCGGGCGCGGTTTTCGGAAAGCGCCAGATTCAGCCGCGGATCGCCCACGTTGTCGGTATGACCCGAAATCTCAATTCGCAAACCCGGTCGGCTTTTCAGCAGAGCCACCAACTGATTCAGTTGGGTGTAGGATTCGGGGCGCAGTAAATAACTGCTCTGGTCGAAGTAGACGTTGTTGAGCGTAACGGTTTTTCCCGTCGTCAGGGTGGCTAAATCCGTATTGACCGGGGCGGCTGTGGTCGCTGGTTTGGCTTCCGGCACCACCGGTTTGGTCTCGGCAACCACCGGAGGAGTTGTTTGCTTTGGGCTGGGTGTTGCCACCACCGGGGGCGAAGTCGTCGCGGGGGGCGTTACCACCGGCGGGGTAGTCGCAGGCGAAACCGGTTCTGCGGTGGGCTGCGTTTCGGCAACAACCGAACTTTTGGCCCGCTGCAACCGGATCGTGATGTCGTGCTGATCTTTCACATCAACCGTGTACTCGTAGGGCTGATAGCCTTCAACCTCCACGGTAAACCGGATTTTTTGCCCGAATTCTGCCAGAAACGTAAAACGTCCCTCGCGCGGTGGGCCGTTCATAATCACCCGTTTTCCGTTAAATTCCTGAATTTGGACATTCAGCTTCTGCCGGACGAGTTGCTTGGTGTCGTAGTCAACCACGGTGACATTAACGGGCGATTCGGCCGAAACCTCGCGTTCCATTTCAAGCACGATGGTTTGCTGGGATTGCTCCGGGTCGGTTACGCGGTCGAGACGAAGAATTTTCTGCGTCGGTCGGTAGCCGACATAATTGGCATCGAGCCGGTAGATGTACCCGGCGGGCAGTGCCACGGTGTAAGAGCCCAGTTGCAGTGTACCGCGCTGGACTTTCCTGGTTTTTTCGTTGGTAATGGTCAGGGTTGCCGGAAGCAGGCGGCCGCTGCGGTCTTTCGTTTCAATCCGAACAGTGTATTCTTCCACCGGATTGGTTTGTCCGGTACCCACTACGGCCTGTAGCGTCAGGAAGAGGGAAAGAATAAAAGCGTTAAAACCTTTCATTTCGCTTAGGAGCTACGGTTTTCGGCGACGGCTACCCAGCGCCAGCCCGGCATAGACATCGGCCCCGCGCGGACTCAATTTATTGGAACTACTACCAATCATGCCAAACAGATTGTCGGTTCCCAGAAAAACCGGCCCCACCCGGATGGAAGCCCCCGCCATGAAGGCGTTATTCAGAAACACCAGCGGAATGGCTACGCCAACTGTCGAGGTTTCGAGCCGGGGCGTTATCGCAACCAGCGAAGGCTGGCGAATGGCAATCGCATCTTTGGCCCGCAAATCCTGGAGTAAAGTCCCCGTCAGGTAGAAGCCCCGCCCAACGTTGATGTCGGCATTGAGGGAAAGGGCCGTTGGCAATCCGGACGTAAACCGCCCGGTGTTGTTGGCTTCGGTCAGATTCAGTTCATCCCGAACCACTTCGGCAATGCCTTCGCTGCCTTTGGCTTTGATGAAATCGTCGGACGTAAATTGCTGGTTGGTGGTATTGATCGAATACCGTTGGACGTACCGGTTATCCTCATACCGAATGGCACCGATATCCATCAACGCTACCCCTAGACGCAGCGTATACTGGTCCGGATCATCGGCCGATTTAAGCTGGTATGAAAAGCCAATGTCGGCTCCCCAGCCTCTGCCGGGGTTGTTGCCGTCGAAAAACTGACGCAGGCTGACCGACCGCCCCTGATCCTGCAAATAGGTTGTGTAGCCCAGCTCGGCGTTAAGCTGATCGACCTGCATGTAGTAGGAACCCGTGTTGGCAGTGTCCGACAGGACGCGGTAGGACAACCCCTTGTTGTTCAGAAAACCGGCCGTGATGCCCTGCAGGCGTTTCACCGTGACGCCAATCGAAAGCTGTTGATACTCGTCCTGAATGAGTGCTGCCGCCAGCGTCAACCCGATTTCGGCGTAGGTGTTGGTGTTGATACTGAACTGGTTATCCTTATTCGGAATGTTGTAGAGTTGTTCGTCCTGCAAACCCGCCCGCACCACCGACAGCAGCGATTCCGACGCATTGCGGATCTGGGCCGTGGCCCGTAGCCGGGTTGTCAGCCCAATGGCCGCCCGACCACCCAGTTGAAGCAACAGAGACGGCCCGCGCAGGTCGGTCCAGGCGGTGGCATTTTTGGGTTTCCCATTGGCGATTTCTTCCAGATATTCGGGGCGGAATAAAACGGCCCCATCGGATAATTTATATTGATCCGGCACCCGTTTCAGTGCGAGCGAAGAGAGCGAATAGGGAGCCTGGTAGCGAACGTAATTGTTGTCGATGTGGGCATTCCCGGCCCCCAGATTCAGGTAAAAACCGTATTTGGAGTCGGTGGCAAAAGCGGGATTCAGATAAAGGCTCTGGGTACCGCCGTAGGGACTGGGCGCGATACCCAGAAAATTTTGGGCCGCAACCGAAGAAGTAAACAGACAAAAAGAAAGAAAACGGGTGATCCGTAAACTCATAAACAAAAAGGTTATAAATCTAGATTATGAATGATGGATGATGAACGATGAATTAGCTAACGCATACAAAATTCATCGTTCATCATCCATCATTCATAATTATTTAAACGCCTTCTGCTTCGACTTGTTTTACTTCGGGTACTAAACGCGTCAGGAGATTTTCGATACCGGCTTTCAGGGTCAGCGTGGAAGAGGGGCAACCGCTGCACGAACCTTGCAGCAACACCTTCACGGTGCCGTCTTCGTCGTTGAACGAGTGGAAGCTGATGGCTCCTCCGTCGGATTCAACGGCCGGGCGGATATATTGATCCAGGACGGACTTGATTTTTTGAATGGTCGGCGAATCCGCTTCCACTTTGGTGGTGTTGGAGTCGATGGTTTGCTGGGCAAAAACCGGTTTCTGGTCGTTGAAATACGCCCGGATATATTGTTTAACCTCAATCAGAACATCTTCCCACTCGGTTTGTTCGTCTTTCGTAACCGTGATAAAGTTGCTGGCAATAAACACCCGCTTCACGTAATCGAAGCCAAATAAAGCCACCACCAGGGGCGAATTTTTCCCGTTGATCAGGGCTTCCGACGCGTCGGCATAATCGAACGAAAGCCCTTCCGGTGCCAACGGAAAGTTCACCACGAACTTCATGGAGTTGGGATTCGGGCTGCTTTCGGTATACAGCGATAAAGCAGGATATAACGTACTCGTCATTTTCGTAATCGTTTCAGTTGTGTATCAAAACCGCTACTGGACAAACACCCGGCCGGATTGATTAGTTTGCCAACAATAAAAAACCTGTCCGGTATTCCCAGACAGGTTTTTAAGATCGCTGTGAAACCCTTCGGAATCACAAAAAGAATTTGATTAAGCTACCGGAGCTTCGGCCACTTCTGCTGCCGGAGCCGCTTCTACCGCTGCCGGGGCTGAGGTGATGATGCTCACGAATGAACGGCCACCTTTGCCTTTGCGGAAATGTACGGAGCCATCGACCAACGCAAACAGCGTGTGATCGCGGCCAATGCCGACGTTTTTGTCGGGGTGATGCTTGGTGCCGCGTTGACGAACGATGATGTTACCGGCAATGGCCGACTGACCACCGAACAGTTTCACACCCAAGCGCTTGCTCATCGAGTCGCGGCCGTTCCTGGAACTACCTACACCTTTCTTGTGTGCCATTTTTTTAGAAAGTTTACGGTTTACGGTTTATGGTTTACAGTTTCTGGTTAGCTAATACATCCGGGACAAGCACGTGTCAACCAACCGAAAACCGAAAACCGGGAACCGAAAACGATTATACAGTTATGTCTTCGATTAATACTTTGGTCAGATACTGACGGTGGCCATTTTTCTTCTTGTAGCCTTTCCGACGTTTCTTTTTAAAGACGATCACTTTTTCGCCTTTCAGGTGTTCCAGAATTTTGCCGGAAACCTGGGCGCCTTCGACGGTCGGGGCACCTACCGAAATTGTCCCGTCATTATCGACAAGTAGTACCTTGTCGAACACAAGTGCAGCGTCCGTGTCGCCTTCCAACCGGTGGGTATAGACGTATCGGCCCTTTTCAACTTTAAATTGCTGCCCTGCGATCTCTACGATTGCATACATGATTGATACAGAAAATGTTGTTTCTCAGAAATGAGGTGCAAATATAGGAGTTTTTGTTTGAAAAAAGAAATCAGAACCTTCTATTCGCCAGAAATGTTAAATTAACAGGAAACGCACTGGTTGTTTGTTGGTTAGCACGAATTTTGTGCAGCGTTTTCGGGTTAAACGGCTTGCGTAACGTAGGAGGGCTTGCCGTCGGTCACCGGGCCGAAAGGGTGTATGGGTTCGGCATTGTAACGTCCTGCGGAGAAGATTATTCCGACTTTAACTCGATTCGTATGAAAGCATGGATAAGTCTGCTTGCTGTGCTGATGATTGCAGCAGCGGCCACGTTTGCGCCGGTACCCCCTTTGGCAGAGGAGAAAGTGTATACCATTGGCGACGCCGTCGTGGATTTTAAGCTGAAAAATGTCGATGGTCGCCTGGTTTCACTGAGCGATTATAAAAACGGGAGAGGGGTCATTCTGGTCTTTACGTCCAACCACTGCCCGTTTTCGAAAGCCTACGAAGAACGCATTATGGCGCTGGATCGGAAATACGCCGTGGCCGGTTTTCCGGTGATTGCCATTCAACCCAACGACCCGGGGGCCTACAGCGAGGATTCGTTTGAAAACATGAAAATCCGGGCGCAGGAAAAAAACTATTCATTCCCGTATTTGTCGGACGAAAGCCAGACCGTGGCCCACGCCTTTGGTGCCACCCGCACACCCGAAGCATTCATCCTGAAACGTTCCGGCGACCGATTTACGGTCGAGTATACCGGCTCCATCGACGACAGTCCGCAGATTCCCGCGGGCGTGCGTCGGCGGTATGTGGAGGACGCCGTCAATAACCTGCTGCTGGGCCGCCCCGTTGTTCTGACCACTACCAAAGCCATCGGCTGCGCCATCAAGTGGAAAAGCATGTAAGAGGATGATGGATGATGAACGATGAATGTGTAACTTCTACTCATCGTTCATCATCCATCATCCTCTTTTGGCACTGCTTTTGACAAGGGGTGTTTACAAACCAATCAATCAGTAAATCGTATGAAAAAGGTGATCATGACGTTCAAACAGATTCGTATGTTGGCCGGGGCAGCTTTCCTTGTGGCTTCATTATCGCTGACGTCTTGTCAGAATGACGGGAAAAATGAATCCCGCACCGAAGATGCCATGGAAAAAACGGGTGAGGCCGTAGAGGCCGATGCCGAAGAAGCCGGTGATAAAATGGAAGCCAAAGGCGAAGAAGCGGCTGCCGATTTTCGGGAGGAACGCGACAAAGTAGTGGCTGATATCAAGGAAGAACAACGGGATCTGGATGCCCGTATCGATAAATTAAAGGCGGATATCAACCGCGAAGGGGCAGAAGCCAAGGCAAAATCCAAAGAAAAACTGGCCGAACTGGAGGAAGACCGGAAGGAACTCGGTCAGGATCTGGAAAACGCTCAGAACGCCACCGCAGCCGCCTGGAAAGATGTGAAAAAAGGCTTTAAGGAAGCGGGCAAAAACATCGGCGATGCGTTTGACAAAGCTGGTGATAAACTTGATAACGATAACTAATCGTTCTGGTTAGTTAGGTATAAAAGCCGCCCCAACCGCGTTGGTTGGGGCGGCTTTTCTGTGGAAAAATATACACAGAGTGTTGGAATAAATGAACAGTGTTTGGAAAAAACGTTGAACATTTGGTGGTTTTGAAGACCTGAAAAAATATTTTTTCCGTTTTTTGATCAAAAAATGCCCTCGCGATTCTTATTCAGGGAGCGTACTTAACCCGCATAATTCCATTGATTGTAACGTTCACTTTGCTGCGGTATCCGGCGCGGGGATGGTACCCGGCTTTTGCCAACATGGGCCGGTGGGTCATGCGGCCATTTCGGGCGGAAGGGCTGCAGTTCCAGAAAATGATGGGCTGTGGGCGAAACTTTGGCCTGATTCCGGACTTATCGGCCTATGTTTTTCTCGGCGTCTGGACGGACGAAAAAGCCGCCCGGTTGTTCTTTAAGTCAGACCGCTGGAAAACGCTCTGCCAAAGCACGAAAGAGGTGGGAACGCTGTATATGAACCCGTTGCGGTCGCACGGCGCGTGGGATGGGCAAAATCCATTTGACGTGCCGGAGCCCTCGCGTTCGACCGGTTTTCCGGTGGCTGTGCTGACCCGTGCCACGCTTCGGCTGGCGGCTTTACCCGATTTCTGGCGGCACATTCCGCAGGCCCGCCAACGCCTGAAAGCCCACGCCGATGACCTGCTCCTGGCCATTGGCGTCGGTGAAAAACCGTTTACGCAGCAATGCACGGTCAGCGTCTGGAAAGACGAGAAAACCATCGATCAGTTTGCCTACCGGCAGAGCGGCCACAAGGAAGTGGTTCGGCTGACGCGTGAACGACGGTGGTATTCGGAGGAATTGTTTGCCCGGTTTGCCGTTGTCGGAAGCGAAGGGACTTTTTCCGGAAAACCGCTTCTGCCGGAAACCGCTCTATAAAATCGCCATCAGTTCTTTCAGGTGCTGGATTTCGTAGGTTGGTGCAGTTCCTTCGATGGGCAGGCTGGCCGTGTTGTAATACACCACGTCCATGCCCGCGTTCAGGGCTCCGCAGACATCCGCTTCGTAATTATCGCCAATCATCAGGCTTTCACCGAGCGAAGCGCCCGATACGTTCAGGGCAAACTCGAAAATGCGCGACTCCGGCTTTTTGGCTTCGGCTTTCTGGATGGTTACAATGTGCTGAAAGTAGTCGGTCAGGCCCGAACTGGCCATTTTCAATGCCTGAATTTCGTCAAAACCGTTGGTGATGACGTGCAACTGATAGCGTTCTTTGAGGTAGTCCAGCACATCGGCAGCCGATTCCATCAGGTGCGGTTTGCGGGGCAGCAGTTGCAGATAAGCTTCGTTCATCTGGTCACAAACGGAATGATCCGAAACGCCGACGGCATCCATGACCATCCGAAACCGGTATTTCCGAATGTCGGTATGGCTCAGTCGGTTGTTGTAGAAATCGGACCAGAGCTGGTTGTTGATGGCAATGAAGTGGCGGTTAAACTCGTCGGCGGAAGCAATACCGGCCTCCGAGAGCCGGAACACCTCATATAATTCAAAAATCGATTCCGTGGAATTCCGGTCAAAATCCCAGAGGGTGTGATCGAGATCGAAAAAAAGATGTTTATACATGGCTGAGAAAGTCGGGCGTCAGAACCGACATTGCTTACCCGTCTGTGCTGACGCCCGAACCATTAAAACGGGAGCACCAGTCGCTCCACGGGTTGATTATTGACGAGGTGGCTTTCCACAATTTCTTCGACATCCGAGAGTTGTACATTGCCGTAATAGGTGCCTTCCGGATACACCACCATCGACGGCCCCAGAGCACAGGTATCGAGGCAACCGGCGCGTTGGGCGCGGATGTCAATTTGCAAACCGCGTTGTTTCAAGGCCTCCTTGAAGGCATCGACCAGCGCCAGGCCGTGGGCTTCTCCGCAGCTTTTTTTGGGGGCCGGTTTTTGATTGGCACAAATAAAAACGTGTTTCTTAAATTTCATGAGAATGGATTCAATCGCGCCGATGGCGAATTTCGTATATGAGTAAGTATTGCAAAGTTCCGTTAAAAATCTCAGGAGTGCTACCCGAATAGTAAGGAAAGAATTTCGGTCGGTTTAAACCCTTTGGCATCATTTTGGGTCTATCCAAGTGGTTGGTAAAAAAAGTACAAATCAATCCTTGAATAAGGCAGAAATGTATAAATGATCAGGAATTAAAGTTTTTTTTACAATTCACACAATAAAGTGTTGTATTTTGACCGATTAGTATGAAAATAATTTTTCCGCCTATTGCAAAGTACAATGAAAATATTTTACTTTGAGACAACCAATCAGATCTTTCACTAAAAATCCCAACGCTCACACACTATCGATACAAAGCTCTACGTTACCTAACTGATTACTGAAAATGGACAAATTGCAGGTTAGCGACAGTGAGCTTATATCCCTGTACATCCGCGGTAGTGAAAAAGCCTTCGAAAAACTGGTTCAACGCCACAAATCGAAAGTTTATACCACGATTTATCTGATTGTAAAGGACCAGTACGTTGCCGAAGACTTAATGCAGGACACCTTTATCAAGGCTGTTGAAACATTAAAATCCGGTAAGTACAACGAAGAGGGTAAATTTTTGCCCTGGATTATTCGGATCGCTCACAACCTGGCTATCGACTTTTTTAGGAAAGAAAAACGCTACCCCAATGTAGTGTTTGAAGATGGTAGTAATGTGTTCAATACGCTGGAATTTGCCGAGGACTCCATCGAGTCGGTGCAGATTCGGCAGGAGACGCATGAACATCTGCGTGAGCTGATTCAACGGCTGCCCGAGCAGCAGCGACAGGTTCTGATTATGCGGCATTACGAGGAAATGAGTTTCCAGGAAATTGCCGATGCAACCGGAGTCAGTATCAATACGGCATTGGGGAGAATGCGTTATGCTTTAATTAATTTGCGTAAGCAGTTAAGCAAACGTTCCCCATACTATGATACAAATTTTTACCAACGATGACGTAATCCGGTATGTCTACGAAGAGACTTCCACCGAGGAAAATCTCCTGATCGAAGACGCCCTCATGGCAGAACCGGAATTGATGAGCTTCTATTTAGATACGCTCGAAATCAAGTGTTTGATGAATAAAATCGAACGCAAACCGGCCGAACGTACCGTTCAAAATATCCTGAATTATTCGAGAAATTACGCGGCAAACCCGTCAGCCTGAATCCATCTGGCTGACGGGTTTCTGTTTTCTCTGATCAACTCTGATTTTCTCTGATTAACTCTGTGTAATAATTTTCAAAGTTGTTACACAGAGTTGACCAGAGAAAATCAGAGTTGATCAGAGGGAGTTATCTTTGCTGTATGCTGAAGAAAGAGCGGTTTCGCCATTTTCTCGATTACTTCATTACCCACTTCCCGGAACCGGAGACCGAGTTGCATTACCGCAATCCGTATGAATTGCTGGTGGCGGTTATTTTGTCGGCTCAATGCACCGACAAACGGATCAACCAGGTGACCCCGAAGCTGTTCGAACGGTTTCCCGAACCGGAATCGCTCGCGGCAGCGTCGGTCGATGAGGTGTTTGGTTACATTCGGAGTGTTTCGTATCCAAACAACAAGGCGAAACACCTGGTGGGGATGGCGAAGGTATTGACGGAGGAGTTTGGGTCGGAAGTGCCGGCGAAAGTAGACGACTTGCAGAAGATGCCGGGGGTGGGCCGGAAAACCGCCCACGTCATTGCGTCCCTTATTTTTAATCAGCCGACGATGGCGGTCGATACCCACGTCTTCCGCGTGTCGCACCGGCTGGGATTGGTGCCTAAAACCGCTACAACGCCCCTGGCGGTCGAGCTGGCATTGGTGAAATACATCCCAAAAGAATACGTTCCCAAAGCCCACCACTGGCTGATTTTGCACGGACGGTATGTGTGCGTCGCCCGGTCACCCAAATGTTCGGAATGCGCCCTGACGCATTTTTGTCAGTACTATCAGAATATTAGACTGTCTTGAACTCGGATTACACAGATTAAAGGATTAACCCAGATGGCTCCGCAATCTAATCCTTTACATCCTGTTAATCCTTTAATCTGCGTAATCCGAGTTCAGAACTGCTCGATACCGGCAAAGAAGAAGTCGCCTTCGATTTTCGCGTTATCGTCGGAGTCCGAGCCGTGAATGGCATTGGCTTCGATCGACTTGGCAAACCGTTTCCGGATGGTTCCCTCTTCGGCCTGGGCCGGGTTGGTGGCACCAATCAGCTTGCGGAAATCAGCCACGGCATTGTCTTTTTCCAGAATCATTGGAATGATGGCTCCGGACGACATATAGGCGCACAGATCGTTGTAAAAAGGGCGTTCGCTGTGAACGGCGTAAAACTGGCCGGCCCGCTCTTTCGTCAGCAGGGCTTTCTTTACGGCTACAATCCGAAATCCGGCTTCTTCGATCATTTGAATGATTGCACCGGAATTCCCCTCCGCCACGGCGTCGGGTTTAATCATCGTGAACGTACGGTTGGTCGTCATCAGGGAGTGAAACAAAATATTATTTGGCTCCAAAGGTATAAAGATTAGAGAACAATTCTTCGTAATTTTGCGAATTGATACCTGCCCGTTCACCCGGGGTAATTCATAAATGCAAGACTTCGACGCTATCCGTACGCTGATTGACCAGCCCCAGACGGTGCTGATTACCACCCACCTAAACCCCGATGCCGATGCCATGGGCTCGTCGCTGGGCCTGGCGGGTTATCTGAAAAAACGGAACCACCATGTTAAGGTGATTACGCCGACCGATTACCCCGAAAACCTGTACTGGTTGAGTGGCAACGACGACGTGCTGGTGTTTGACGAAAAGAAGCGGGTCGAAATCAGTCAGTTGTTCGAACAGGCCGACCTTATTTTTTGCCTGGATTTCTCCGCACTCAACCGCATCCGGGATCTGGAACCGCTGGTGCGGCAGTCGCGCGCCAAAAAGGTGATGATCGACCATCACTTGGAACCGGAGTCGTTCGCTGATTTTGCCTACTGGGACACGAAGGCAGCCGCCACCGCTCAGCTTGTGTTTCAACTGATCGACCGGTTTGGTGATAAAAAACTCGTCGATGTGGGCATGGCCGAGTGTCTTTACGCCGGTATTATGACCGATACGGGCTCGTTCCGGCACGCCAGTACCACGGGCGACGTGCACCGGGTGGTTGCCGAATTGATCGATATTGGCATTGAAGTAAGTCCCATCCACCGCCGGATCTACGACAACGTTTCGCTCGACAAACTTCGGTTTACGGGCTATGCGCTGTCGGAGAAGCTGGTGGTTTTGCCGGAATACCGGTTTGCCTACATCACCATTACCGATGCGGAACTGAAGCGGTTCCGGTCGAAAATGGGCGATACGGAAGGTCTGGTCAATCAGGCGCTGGCGGTCGAAGGGGTCATTATGGCGGCCATTCTGATCGATCGGGGAGACGAGGTGAAAATGTCGTTCCGGTCGGTGGGTGACTTTTCGGTGCGTGATCTGGCCAGCCAGCATTTCAGCGGGGGCGGTCATAAAAATGCGGCCGGTGGCCGGACAACGCTGACGCTCAAGGAAACAGAACAAAAACTACTGAGTGTATTGCCGGCGTATCAGGAGCAATTGCTGGAGTCGGTTTGAAGATGGTTTACGGTTTTCCGTATTCGGTTTACGGTGGCTGACGCATTCGTATTCTCGCGTCAGCCACCGTAAACCGAATACGGAAAACCGTAAACCATATACTATTTTTGTCAACTAAACAAAGTCCCGTTTGTGGTGTGTAGTTAACCACAAATTTTAAAACCAAACTACGAACTACAAACACTAAATTTCATGACTATCAAAACCGTTAGTAAACTCTCTCTGCTGGTCGTGGTACTGGCTTCCTGCGACAACAACCGGGTGCAAGTAACCGAAACCGGCTTGAAGTACAAGTTTCACGAAGATGTCGAAGATACGCGTAAAGCGAAAGTCGGCGACGTGATGACCTTTAATTTAACGGTCAAAAACAGCAAGGATTCACTGCTGGGCAGCAGCTATCAGAATGGGGCGCCCGTGAAACAGCCTTTGCAGGCATCGACCTTCAAAGGCAGCCTCGAAGAAGGTCTGGCTCTGTTGAGCAAGGGCGATAGTGCCACCATTTACGTCAACGCCGATTCGATTGCCGGCCGGTCGCAGCAACCCCTGCCGCCGTTTATTCCGAAAGGCTCCGATATTGCCTACACCATCAAAGTGATCGATATTCAGTCGATGGAGGAATTCCAGAAAGCGCAGGTATCGCTTCGGGAAAAGCAGAAAGGTACCGACGACAAAACCATCGCCGATTATGTAGCCAAGAACAAACTGGCCGGGCAGAAAACCGCATCCGGTTTGTATGTCGTCATTACGCAACCAGGAACGGGCGCAAACCCAGGCTCGGGTGATGTCGTGAAAGTGAAATACACCGGCAAACTGATGAACGGAAAAGTGTTCGACAGCTCCGATAAAAACCCGCAGACGCAGGCCGGGATCGATTTTCCGCTGGGTCAGGGAGCCGTGATTCCGGGTTGGGACGAAGGGGTTCGTCAATTGAAAAAAGGAGGCAAAGGAACGTTGATTATTCCGTCGGGCCTGGCCTACGGCGTGGAAGGCGCACCGGGTGCTATTCCGCCAAACTCCGTGATCATGTTCGATGTGGAACTGGTCGATGTTAAAAAAGGAGCCGCACCGACCCCGCCGATGCCCCAAATGCCGCAGGGCGGACGGTAATCGATACCCGAAATCTGTGAACGAACCCGATACCAGATTCGTATCGGGTTCGTTGTTTACCAATAGAAGTAGAAAAGCGTATTTAGATACACGAATGAGATGGCAGGAATGAAAAATTGGCTGAAATGGAGTGTTGCCGTTTCGCTGATTGGGCTACTGATCGCACAGGTGAGTTGTGCGCCGGATCCGGGCGAAGCGCTGAACGATCGCAAACGACGCGAAAACGAGGAGGAAATTACTGCTTATATTGCTCAGAAAAATCTCCAGGCCACTAAGGATGATGCAACCGGTTTGTATATCGCTAAAACCAAAGCTGTACCGACTGGTCAGACTCCGGTAGCGGGCGACGAAGTTCGTTTTTACTTTGTGCAACGCCGGTTGGATGGAGTCATTGTAGACAGTTCTGACACATTTGCCAAAAAGCCGAGTACCGTGACCATTGGTGCGCCCTCACAAGGAACGATTACGGCCCGGCTTTACAACGGCCTGCAGTTGCTGAAAGAAGGCGAAGAAGCCATCGTATTGGCGCCCTACGACCCGACCGACAACAAGAGTGGTAATTTACTCCTCCCGGCTTATACGCCCGTCCGGTATGACATTACGGTGGTCAGCGTCCGGACCGAAGAAGAACAGATTCAGGATTATCTGGTCGCCAAAGGCTTGACGGCGGCCGAGAAAACCGCTTCCGGTCTCCGGTTTCTCCTGACAAAAGCCTATCCTGACTCGGCTCTCGTGAAAGTAGGACAGACGGTGAAAATAAAATACAAAGGTACTTTGCTCAATGGCAATCAATTTGATGCCAATGCCGATGGAACCGATTTCAACATTGGAACGGGTGCGGTTATTGCCGCCTGGGATGAAGCACTGGTAAAAATGCGGGAAGGTGAAAAAGCGACCATCGTTCTGCCTTCTACCATTGGGTATGGGCAGTTAGGAAAGGCTCCCATTCCTCCCTACGCTTCGCTTGCATTTGATATTGAAGTCGTTAGTGCCAAATAAATCATCTTTCCAGATCCATAGGCTGTCTTTAGCGAGGCAGCCTATTTTTTTAACTCAGTTTCTATGACGCTTTGTTTCGCCACCAACAACGCCAACAAACTGGCCGAAATCGCGGCTCTGCTGGGCGACCAGTTTACCTTGAAAACCTTGCAGGATATTGGCTGTCTGGAAGAGATTCCCGAAACGCAGGATACCATTCCCGGCAATTCCCGCCAGAAAGCCGAACACGTCTGGGACCATTACCACGTCAATTGCTTTGCCGATGATTCGGGCCTGGAAGTCGATGCGCTGGACGGCGCGCCGGGCGTCCATTCCGCCTATTATGGCGGTCATCCGCGCAGCTACGAACGCAACCTGAATTTGCTGCTAACCAACCTGAAAGACCAGACCAATCGCCGGGCGCGGTTTCGGACGGTGATCACACTGGTCATCGACGGGCAGTATTGGTCGTTTGAGGGCGTTGCTGAAGGACAGATTCTGACTGAGCCACGCGGCACCGGCGGGTTTGGCTACGACCCCATTTTCCAGCCCGACGGCTACGATCGCACCTTCGCCGAGATGAGCATGGAGGAGAAAGGCGACATTAGCCACCGGGGAAAGGCGTTTGCCAAACTGGTGGCGTTTTTGAAAGAGTTGCCAATGCCCTTGTCGACCTAAATTTAATAACCGGTATATCAGCCCACTGCTTTAGCTGTGGGTAAATGCAAACAAACCCGAATCATGACAAAACCGTTTTAACGGATTCATCGACCAGCAAACCGTTAAAACGGTTTCGCAATGATTGATTCAGGTTCGTTTTAATTTTCCCACAGCTAAAGCAGTGGGCTGATATACCGGTTATTAAATTTAGGTCGATAAGGGGGTTAGGGCAAAACGAAAAGGCTTCCCGAACGGGAAGCCTTTTCGTTTTGCGTAAGATCAATTCGTTTAATAGAACTTCGCCCGGCGGTCTTTCACCTTGGCGTTTTCACGAATGGCTTCATTGATCATAAAACCGGTGCGGCTGCTGGCGTTTTGCTGAAGCTGGGTTTTATAAACCGTGTAATCGGCTACCGTTGGGGCTGGCGTTACGGAGGTGGTTTCCACGATCAGGACACCGGCATCACCCGCAAAAGGCTTCGAGCGTTTGCCGTTTTTCAGACCGAATATTTTACCCACGGCCACCGGATCGACGCCCGCGCTTTTCAGAAAACCGTTCGCCAGGTTCAGGTCGGGTACTTCTTCGACCAGCGCACCGGCACCGTATTTCTGAGCAATCGACTCAAGGGTTCCCGACGCACTGTTCAGTTTGGCAATGATCTGTTCCGCCTTCACCTGGTTGCGAACTTTCGCGGTCAGTTCCGGGCGGAAGTTGTCGATCTTCACTTCGTCTTCGGATGTTTCGCCGGTCAAAACCGCCACCACATACTGGTCGTCCACTTCAACTGCCGATGAAACATCGTTGATGTCTGTATCCTCGTTGAAAGCCCAGCGAACCAGTTCACGGGCATTTCCCAGCGCGTTGACGTTGGTTGAGTTTTCCGGAATCCGTTCGGCCGTAGCTACGACCAGTGTTTTGTCTTTCTTTGCGTTTTCGTCAAACGCTTCTTTGGTTTGGCTTTCCGTCGCGAACTGCTCGGCTTTGCGATACACTTCATCGCGGGTTGCCTGGCTCGGGGTAATGGTTTTCCCGATCGTCGAAATCCGGTACAAGGTATTCGTTTTCGGCTCGGTTACTTTGATGATGTGGTAGCCAAATTCGGTTTCGACCAGACGCGGAATCAAACCGGTGCCGTTAAAACCGAAAATCGCATCCTGAAACGGTTTCACCATCTGGTTGTTATTTTTGAAGTACCCCAGATCGCCACCCTGCTGGGCCGATCCGTCAGCGCTGTTGGTTTGGGCGAGGGCTTCAAAGCTGGCTCCTCCCTGAATTTGACGCAGAATGCCTTCGGCTGTAATCCGGGCTGCGGCTTTCGCCGAATCGCTTCCGGCGGCCCGAATCAGAATGTGGCTGGCCCGAACGGTGAAGTTGGTGTCTTTTTTCACGCCACCGTATTTGTAGATAAAATAGGTGTTGCCTTCTTTGTAGGGGCCATACACACCACCCGGAGCAAACGTACCGACGGTGGCTTTCAGTTGTTCGGGCATTTCGCCGAGCGTCATGTACAGCGGAGCCTGAATATCGGAGTTCATCCGGGCATACGATGAATCGTTCGTGGCCGTTGCCAGACCACGGGCCAGCGTTTTAATCTGGTCGTATAAAGCCGTGCTGTCTTCTTTCGACGGCGCTACCGGGAAGGTTACATACTGAATCGTCCGGCTGTTGATGCTCTTGTATTCGTCCTTGTGCTTGTCCAGGTATTCCTGAAGCTGGCCATCGGTTATTTTCACCGTCGTATCCGGAACGGAGTAATACGGAACCAGCAGGAACTTGGCATTGGCGCGGGTGTTCTGGGCCTGGTATTCTTTCTGGGCTTCGGCGGTTGTGACAAACGACGATAACCGCAGCAGGTTCTCGTATTTGGTCCGGGTGCGGTCGGCGCTCAGGTTCTTCTCAAAATTGGCCCAGGCCTGTTGTTGTTCGGCGGGCAGCGTTTTGAGGCTTTTCAGGTAATTGATAACGGTATTTTTGTCGAAAGAGCCGGTTTTGGGGTCCGTAAACGTCTGCCGGATGGCGGGGCTAATGTAGTTCCCCTGCACCATATCGACCAGTTCGTCGGGCGTTACCGACAGGCCGAGGGCATCGTATTCTTTCTGGTAGGCAATGTCTAAAATGAACTGATTCCAGGCCTGATCGCGGAGTTGAACCTGGTCCTGTTCGGTAGCGGGGCGACCGGTTTGTTGCTCATAAGCGGCCCGGGCTTCATCGACTTTCGCATTGAATTCCGGATACGAAATCTTTTGGCCGGCAATCTCACCCACATTCTGGTCCTGTCCGCCAAACAGGCTTCCCGGACCGAGCAGATCACCTCCTACAATAAATAAAATCAAGCTGACGGCAATTACACCAACCGCAACGCCTGATTTTTCTCTGATCTTGTTAATTAAAGCCATTGTTAGTTTTACGCAGAAATTTGACCCGCAAAATAACACTTATTCTCACAGAAATACAAGGAGAAAACGGGTGCGAATAGGCTGTGTTTCAAAATTAACGCGGCTGACGCGGGTGGGTTGGACGCTTCGGATAAGCGTCCTGTTTTCGCAAATCTTTTGGAAAGCAGGATGCCGGGACCTGAACTGATGTTTACTGATGCCGACCGCGAGGGGAATCGTTGGTGGGGCTCCACCTGGTGAACATCGACCGGATTTGACATACATTGACCGCTTATGGGTTGATAGTCAGAAGGAAAAAGAAATTCTTTTTTGCCACAAGGTTCTTCAGACGAAGCCTGAGGAACCCTGTGCGCAGCCTGTTTCCGGAAGCCATGCAGAGCGATGCCGGAGTTCTTAAAACAAGAAAAAAAGTGGACGCCCGGCGCAGGAAAAACGGGTAGTTCAACAACTTTTGGGCCATCATCAGCTACTCTTTTACCCCGGTCTTCAGGGTATAAACGTCGGTTTTATGCGGTTATTACCGACGTTTATACCCTGTAATGGTTTATTATGGATGATTTTATTTTCTCCTCAACAATAAGAACATCCCGCCGTCGTTGGAGCCGGAATGGCGCGGTCAGGAATTATAAGACAGGCCGGGTTTTCGCATTGCAGGAAAAAGGAAAGTGTATTCATTTCATCAAGTTACTGATGTAGTTTATTTGGCGACATAATTTTCCACTTTATTGAGCCGGTTTTTAGCATTATTCCAGATTATAAAGGACAGTTTAAGGAAACCGGTTGGTGTAATAACGATTTTCTTTTGAGTATTTATTACCATATGATTTTGATAATAAAGTTCACTTTTTTTTTACTATTCAAAACTGGTGAAAAGCGGCCGAAACAAATTCTAAAACTGTTGGCAAAGACGCCCGCCAATACGTCCATGTGTGACCGCCATCCCGAATCCGAAATTCGTGTGGAATTTCTTTTTTACGCATGGCAATATGAACCAGTGAGTTTCCTTCATACAGGAAGTCATCGTCACCGCAGTCGATATACCAGCGAACCGCTTTTTTCTGATTATCAGGTATATTATTCACCAGATTTAACACGCTTTGCCGGTTAAAATAAGCCTGCAATTCGTCGTCTGTCGCGGTCTGGTTGT
This sequence comes from Larkinella sp., assembly GCF_965227735.1. Lineage (NCBI taxonomy): Bacteria > Pseudomonadati > Bacteroidota > Cytophagia > Cytophagales > Spirosomataceae > Larkinella > Larkinella sp. The sequence goes on from NZ_OZ245776.1 coordinate 5,051,890, forward strand.
TTCGGGCCAGCCGGGTTTTGGCATCTTCGGTTGAGACCGGCCCCGTGGCCGCGCTGAGCGGGCAGGCCGACGAAAACAATTCGGGGTGGTGAAGCGCATAAGTGAAGGTGCCACCGCCCCCCATCGACAGGCCGGAAATGGCCCGAAACCGCTTTTCCGCTTTGATTCGGTAGTTTTTTTCAACGAAAGGCATCAGTTCTTCGAAGAAAAAATCTTCGTAACGCCATTCTCCCTTCACATCATTTTCATAACCACGACGGCCGGTATTGGCGTCGGGCATCACGATGATCATGGGGGTTGCTTTGCCTTCTGCAATGGTTCGGTCGGCAATGTGAAGCACCTCGCCGAATTGTACCCAGCCCGTATGATCGTCGCCGGCACCGTGCAGCAGATACAACACCGGGTAAGTTCGTTGCGAGGTTTCGTAGTCGGGGGGCAAATAAATGGCAAACTTCCGGTCACTCTTCAAAATCCGGCTTTTTAACGATTGGTTGTCCAGCACTTTTCCGGTTTGGGCAGCCACCAGTGCAGGCAAAACTGCCAGGAACATCAGCACCTGGAACGTAGTTTTTTTCATGAACGAAAAGGGGTTTAGGAATGAGTTAAAACCGTTCGTCAAAGCGCCTTTCTACTCCCGTAAAATTGCCCGGTCAGAACATCTCCGACGACTTTCCAAGATACGATAAAGAAATAAAAAAGGAACGCAAGTCGTCCTGCGTTCCTTTTTTAACCAACTTTTTGTGGCCTCACATCGCGTCCTGAATCGCTTTGATGGTATCGTAGTGTTTTTGCAGGGTCGGAAGGGTCTTTCCTGCGAACGCTTTTACATCCGGGTCTTTGGCGTTGAAAGAAGCATCTTTGAAAAGGTCGATATCTTCTTTGTGGTCATCGACCATCAATTTAACGTATTCTTTGTCAAATTCTGCCCCCGAGAGTTTGCTTAGATCGTCTACATGTTTCTGATGATCTTCGCTCAGGGTGGCCGGTATGGTGATGTTCTTGGAGGTCGTCAATGTTTTTAATTCATCGTTGGCTTTGGCATGATCGGAGGCCATCATGGCACCAAACTCCTTCACTTTCGGATTCAGTGCTTTCTGTTCGGCCAGTTTTCCCAATTCGACTTCCATCATGCCTCCGCTGGCTGCTTTTATCGCAAATTCGGAATCATCTTCGGGCATGTCTTTCTCGTCATTAGCTTCTTCGGCCTGTTCCGCGCTGTCCTTATTGCTGCTACTATTACACGCCTGGAAGGTGTACGTCCCCAATGCTAACAGCAGAAATAAACTTACTTTTTTCATGATCGTTGAGCTTTATTGTGTGAGATGTTTTGTTAGACTCTTGACTGTAAAACTCACGATTCCGGGTAAAGTGTTTTCAATTATCCTGAATATTATCCAAAGGTCCCGGATGGGCGTCCCGGAAATACGGTATCAGGGTGTTCGTTTTTTGGGTTTCCTGTACGGAATATGAATCCTGCTTCGCGGTATAATGGCCAAAATTAGCATGATGGGAGGTTTGGCTAATTAATGAATGATCAATTAGTAATGAAATGATAACATAATCCATGTTGAAAAAAACTGCGTTTTTTAAATTGTCTTCAGAACACTTTATTCGACCTTTTCTCGTATTTATCCTGAAGTGATCGGACGAAAATATTGTTTTACCAGACATCTTTTTTGCCCGAAGAAAGATCGTTTCGTTGGCCTAATTTCTCAAGTGAATCGTTGATCAGTCTTTAAATGAAATTAATTATTTATTAAAGAAGTCTTTTTTATATCAATCGATTTGAATAAAAGTGAAATAAATTAAACAGAATTGAATAGCTTTGTGGGCAAACATTTTTCAACACACCCAATGAAAGTAAAACCGAACAAAATCCGTTTCTTCTCACCGGAAGACAATACGGATGAAGCACCCAAAGTAACACCGAAAGAGACTTCATTTTCGACGTCTGTGACCAAAACCGGTCGCCTGGCTTTCCCCCAAAAATTGATGGAAGGATTAAGCATCGATCCTTCGAAACCGCACTACAAAGTGGGAACGGTTAACCGTCGCAAAGGCGTCAAAGCGTTGTATCTGATTCCGACGGAAGCCGGTGATGATGAAGCGTTTGAATTGTCAAAAACCGGTCGTGGTTATTCCATTCCCCTGAAAGGAGTCTTCCAGAAGATCGGCCTTAATTTTCAGGATCATGAATACACGTTCGTGATTAAGCCTTATGAGTATGGTGATGGCGTATCCGGTTTTGAACTGGTTTCTGACCAGCAAACACCACGCACGGCAGCCTCTGATGAATCGGAGGAGTAAGCTTTGGATAGCCGGATTGTTGTTCGCTCTTGTGGCGAACCTTTCCGGCTTTTCTCAGTCGACGTATTCTCAACATCTTTTGGCGCATCGGGAAAAGTATAAAGCCGAATTCCTGAAATCGCCGAAGAGTCCGTTAAAAAAAGAGGATTTAAAAAATCTCCGCTTCTACGATCCCGATTCTACGTATCGGGTCGAAGCCACGGTTCAGCGAACGCCCCAGGCCGAGCCGTTTGATTTGCCTACCTACGACGGTCAGAAAAAAAGCTACGTTCCGTATGCCGTCCTGACATTCCACATTCAGGGTAAACCGCATCAACTGACAGTTTACCGCAGCCTGCAACTGGCAAGCTTACCCCAATACCGGGATTATTTATTTCTGCCGTTTAAAGATGCCACCAACGGCCGGGAAACCTACGGCGGTGGGCGTTACATCGACCTGCGGATGGGGGATATCAAAGAAGGAAAGACGGTAATTGATTTCAATAAAGCCTACAATCCGTCCTGTGCCTACAGCGACGGTTATGCCTGTCCGATTCCACCCAGAGACAACCATCTGGCGGTGGCGGTGGAAGCGGGGGAGAAGAATTATGAATTAAGAGTTAAAAATTAGCTATTGCCTTTAAGGGCGCCAACTTTTAACTCTTAATTCATCACTCTTTTAACTCCAATCCCGGTCCGACGAATCGCGGGTGTTCCAGCTATCGGTGGGGGCAAACCAGGTTGCGCCTTTCCGGAGGAATTTCTTGGCAACTTCTTCGTTGAGTTCGACGCCCAGGCCCGGTTTGTCGGGCACTTTCACGAAACCTTTTTCGACGATCGGTTTAATGCCGGTCACAATGTCTTCCCAGCCGTCCACGTCGACACCGTGGTGTTCCAGCGCCACGAAGTTTTCGGTCGCAGCCGCGCAGTGAATGTTGGCCATCATGCAGATCGGCGAACCGGCAAAGTGCATCGCCATCGGGATACCGGCTTCTTCGGCGTAATCCCCGATTTTTTTGGTTTCCAGCAAACCGCCCGACGAAGCCAGATCCGGGTGGATCATGTCGATGGCCTTGGCGTCGATGAGTTTGATGAATTCTTCCTTGGCGAAAATATCCTCACCGGTCAGCGTGGGCGTTTCGATGGCATCCGAGATTTGCTTCCACTGATCGGTATAGAACCAGGGCACCAGATCTTCGAGCCACGCCAGCCGGAACGGTTCCATCGCTTTGCCAATCTGAATGGCCGTGTTGACGTCGAAGTGTCCGAAGTGGTCGGCGGAAAGTGGCGTGTCGTAGCCCACAATGTCCCGAACCTTGCTCACGTGCAGGGCCAGCGCGTCGATGCCCTTTTTGGTCACCTGAATGCGCGTAAACGGGTGTTTGGTCTGCGCATAATTGCCCATCAGCCCCGGTTTGGCATCATTCCACTGTTGCTTGACGTTCCAGTTCTTCGTACCGACCAGCATACCCGGCGTGTCGGCCAGCATCCCGATGCCGAAGTCCATCTTCAGGAACGTATAGCCCTGATCCCGGCGCCGGACCATGTGTTTGGCAAATTCATCGTAATCCCTGCCTTCGGGCGTATCGGCGTAGAGCCGGATGTAATCCCGGTATTTGCCGCCCAGCAACTGGTAGGCTGGCACGTTATAGGCTTTGCCCGCCAGGTCCCACAGGGCCATTTCGACCCCGCACACGCCCCCGGCTGCCCGGCCATGATTCCCAAATTGCTTGATCTGTTTGAAGATCTGCTCAACATTGCAGGGATTTTTTCCCAGAATGCGGCTTTTCAGCATGAGTGCGTAGTTGGCACTGGCACCGTCGCGCACTTCACCCCAGCCCACCAGCCCCTGGTTGGTATCGATCCGGATGATGGGGCTCGAAAAAGGAACGCCCTGCAAAACCGCAATGCGCATGTCGGTGATCTTGAGGTCCGACGGTTTCGATTCGCGCTTTACTTTCTGGGTGATAAACTCCAGCTCGCGCTCCGGTTTTCCGTCAAACAGCATTCCCATCGACAAACCGCCCAAAGCCGAGTTGCGCAGAAAACCACGCCGGTCGACGCCGGAAGACGGACCTCCCGATTGGGGTTCGGCGGCTGCCGGTGCAGGATACTTCTTCAATAAATCAAGTAGGTGTTGAATTTTTTTCATGCGATTAACTGGATTTAGGTAATACTATTTCATTCAGTCGGTATTTACATAGAAAAGCAAACTTCAGTCTGGATATAATTCAATTTATTGAGAAAGTTAATGAAAAACCTCATTTTTTCGTTTTGAGGGCCTATTTTTTTACACCAGCCGCTTGGGTCAGTATTTTACCCAATCTCCTGTCTTTATGAGTAGACCTTTTTGACTTTTCTAATTCCTTAATCTTTCCGGGTGCAGCATTTGCGTGCAGTTTTGCGGACCGGTAATCCTTAAAAAAGCGATGATAAAGAGAACACTTGTAGTACTGGCAATTGCCCTTTCAGGAAATCTGACGGCCCAGGCCCAGCGGGTTGGCTCCTCAGTTGAGCAGGTTACCGCCTTAACGTCTAACTGGAAAGGGGCGCGTTTGCCCGACGGTCGGCCGAATGTGCCGGATTTGGTTCTGGAGCGGCTGCAAAACTGCACGCTGGAGCAAATCTGGGGCTATCTGGGCAATAAAGGCTACCGTAATCAGGTCGAGAAGAACTGGGTAATTCTCAAACCCGGCGAAACCATGACCGGGCGGGTGGTCACGGCGCAGTTTATGCCAACCCGGCCCGACCTCGACAGCCTGGTCAGGAAGCAGGGCAAAGCCGAAGGACGGTCGCAAAAAGGCGGGATCAACATCTGGCCGATCGATATTCTGACCAAAGGCGATGTGTATGTGGCCGACGGTTACGGAAAAATTAAAGACGGAACCCTGATTGGTTCGAGTCTCGGCAACGCGATCTACGGTAAAACCGGGAAGGGTGTCATTTTCTACGGTTCGGTTCGGGATATGCAGGAATTAAAAGACACCAAAGGGTTCAATGCCTGGGTGAAAGGACACGATCCGTCGTATATCAAAGACATGACCCCGACGTCTATTAATGCGCCGATTCGCGTCGGTGAAGTGACGGTTTTTCCGGGCGACGTCGTGTTTGCAAACGAATACGGCGTGGTGTTCATTCCGGCGCACCTGGTCGAAGGGCTGGTGTCGGCTTCGGAGATGACGGCCTTGCGGGATGAATTTGAACGTGTACTTTTGCAGCAGGGAAAATACCCCTCGGGCGAGATTCACGGCGACTGGTCGGCCAAGATCAAAGATGAATTCAGAGCCTGGGTGGGTAAATACCCCAAAAAACTAGCGATTACCCAGAAAGACATCGACGCCTATCTGGCGAAAGAACATTGAAAAAAGGGAATGATAAATTATAAATGAGTAATGATAAATGTAAAAGTGTTGGGTTGAAAACTACTTTTACATTTATCATTACTCATTTTACATTTATTATTGTTTATAGATTAATTGACTCCGTATGAAATTCAGCATTGCTTTAATCGTTGCCTTCGCATTCAGTACGCATTCGTTGGTTGCCCAAACCATTCCGAAGGAGGAATTAACATTTTTAACGTCGGAATGGAAGGGAGAGCGGTTTCCCGACGGGCGCCCTAAAATTCCGGATGCCCTCGTGGATCGGGCTAAAAAAATCGGAATCGACGATGCCTGGACGGTCTTGAAAAATGAAGGCTACACGAACCAGTTTGAAGGCGGCTGGAAATTCATTCACGACGACGTCATCGTGGTGGGCCGGGCCGTGACCGCGATGTTTATGCCCAGCCGACCGGATGTGGAAAAAAACATCAAGGAGCGTGGCACCACCAAACAGGGTCGCAAGGGAAATACCAACACCTGGCCCATTGAAACGCTGACGAAGGGCGATGTGTATGTGGCCGACGGTTTTGGGAAAATCGGCGGAGGAACGCTCGTGGGGGCAACCTTGGGAAATGCGATTTTCAGCAAAACCGGCAACGGCGTCGTCTTTAACGGAGCCGCCCGCGACTTGCAGGAATTGCAGAACATCAAGGGTTTCAACGCCTTTGTGCGGGACTTCCACCCGTCTTTTCTGGAAGAAATGGTGTTGATGGGGCTCAATACGCCGATCCGGATGGGTGGCACGATGGTGTTGCCAGGCGATCTGGTGATTGCCCAGCGCGAAGGCATTCTGTTTGTACCGGCACACATGGCCGAACAGGTAATTACCACCTGCGAATTTGTGACCCGCAAGGATCAGTTTGGATTCGAAATGGTGAAATCAAACCGCTACACCACCGGCCAGATCGACAGCCAGTGGACCGACGAAATCAAGACGGAATTCCTGAAATGGCTGGGGCAACACCCCGAACTGGGCGCCATGACCCGGCCGGAACTGGACAAAGTCATGAGCAAACGAACCTGGTAATTTATCATAGACAAGAGACGTTAGACAAGAGAATAAAGACAAAACATTATAGAATCGGTCCTGTCTTTATTCTCTTGTCTACCATCTTGCATCTACCAAATGACCGACCAAACAAAAGACATTCTGCGCCGGGCAGCCTCGTTTTGCGCCTATCAGGAACGAACCCAGCGGGAGGTTCGCGAACGACTCGGTGAGTGGGAGGTGTTCGGCGATGAGGCTGAGGAGTTGATTGCGTGGCTGATCGAACAGAATTATCTGAATGAGGAGCGGTTTGCCAAAACGTTTGCGGGCAGTAAGTTCCGGGTGAAACGCTGGGGGCGGCATAAAATCCGGCAGCACCTCAAGCAGCGCGGCATTACCGGCTACAACCTCGAACAGGCCATGAAGGAAATCGAACCCGACGATTACCGCCAGACGCTGGTCGATTTACTCGAAAAAAAGAAGCGCAGTCTCCAGGGCGAAAGTCCGCTGGTGATGAAGCAGAAACTGGTTCGCTACGCCATCAGCAAAGGCTACGAAAGCGAGATGGTGTGGGCGGTTATCGAGGAGAGTGGGAGTGGAGACGATTGACGATTGTCCATTGTCAATCGTCAATCGTCTTTATTCTAAGAGCAACAAACGTTAAAAATCAGCGTCGAAGGTAATTTTCTGATCTTCTTTTTCTTTGGTAGACGACATGACACCGGCTTTCTGGTATTCGCCGACGCGTTTCTCGAAGAAGTTGGTTTTGCCCTGCAGCGAAATCATGTCCATGAAATCGAACGGATTCGTGGAGTTATACACCTTCTGTAAACCCAGCGACACGAGCAGGTGATCGGCCACAAATTCGATGTATTGCTTCATCAATTCGGCGTTCATTCCGATGAGCGAAACTGGCAGTGATTCACTGACAAACTCCTGCTCAATGCTGACCGCATCCTGAATCATGGCATATACCTCCGATTCCGGCAGTTTATTCTTGATGTGCTCCGTGTAGAGCATGCAGGCAAAGTCGCGGTGCAAGCCTTCGTCGCGCGAAATCAGCTCGTTCGAGAACGATAGACCGGGCATCAGACCCCGTTTTTTCAACCAGAAAATCGAGCAGAACGAACCGGAGAAGAAGATGCCTTCCACGGCGGCAAACGCCAGCAACCGCTCCACGAACGTGCCGTTTTCGATCCAGCGCATGGCCCAGTCGGCTTTCCGTTTCACGCACGGGATGGTATCGACCGCCCGCAGCATCTTGTCTTTCTCGACCGGGTTTTTGATGTACGTATCGATCAGCAACGAATAGGTTTCCGAGTGGATGTTTTCCATCATAATCTGGAAACCGTAGAAGCATTTGGCTTCGGCATACTGCACCTGCGACAGAAAACCGACCGCCAGATTTTCATTAACGATACCGTCTGAAGCCGCAAAAAACGCCAGGACGTTGGAGATAAAATGCCGCTCGCCGTCGTTCAGATTTTCCCAGTCTCGCTGGTCCTGCGAGAGGTCGATTTCCTCCGCCGTCCAGAACGACGCTTCGTGCTGCTTATACATTCTCCAGATGTCGTGGTGTCGGATCGGGAAAAGAACGAAGCGGAGTGGATCATCTTGCAAGATCGGTTCGATTGCTTCAGGTTGAGCCATGATTCTTATAGACTTAGTGGTAAGTGTAACGTTCAGTAAACTAAAAAGCGGGCTAACAAAGTTATCGCATTGGCGGAGGAATGCAACTTAAAAATTGATGCGTGAAACTTGCCGGTCAGCCGCTTTCTGAATAACTCCATAGCTATCAAATAGTTGTTGAGCGGGCAAAAAAATAACTTCTTAGAAATCTGCTAAAATTTGATTTTTCGCCTTTCAAAACACTCATTTGCAGTCCCATCTCGATTTTAGTGTTTTTATGTCCGAGTTGCCATTGCCCGGCTCACCGCCGGTGAGTGCTGTGATGATTACTTTCAACTCCGCCCGCATGCTGCCGGCGGTTCTGCGAGCCTTAAGCTGGTGTGATGAGATTGTCGTGGTCGATTCGGGCAGCACTGATCAAACCCTTCCGCTGGCGCAGCAATTTGGTTGCCGGGTTCTTCACCGGGATTTCGACGGTTTCGGTTTGCAGAAAGGATTTGCCGTCAGCCAGGCCCGGAATCCCTGGGTGATGGTGGTCGATGCCGACGAGGTCGTAACCGATGACCTCCGTTCCGAAATCCAGCTTCGGCTGGCGGAAGTAGCTTCCGGCCAACGCGATTTTCACGGTTTTGAAGTCCCGATTTCGCTGGTCTTTCTCGACCGGCTGATGCGGTTTGGCGGAGAATACAAAATGCCCCACCTGCGGCTTTTCGACAAACGGTTTGGCAACTACAACACCGCCCGGGTTCACGAAGACGTAGTGCTGAGCGGGCCGGTCGGCAAACTGACGCACCACATGCTGCACGACAGCTACGGCAGCCTCCACGAATACTTCGAGAAATTCAACCGCTACACCACCGCCGGTGCCCGCGATTTGCTGAGTCGGAACAAACGCGGTTCCATTGCCCAGATCATTTTCCGGCTCCCGATCACGTTTTTGAAAGAGTATGTGATTAAACGGAATTTTCTGAACGGTTATCCCGGTTTTATCTGGTCGTTATTTTCGGCGATGTACCCGGTGGTAAAATACGCGAAGCTGCGGGAGTTGCGGAGGAAAAAGAACCCCAAAGCAGCGTGACCGAAGAGAGGATCGCAAACAGCATTTACTCCTTTTCTGCCTTAAATAGTCACTTGTTGTTTGTCTGTTAAATGGGTTGGTAACATAAAAAAGTGACATTTAGCAATTCTGTCGTTGCCAGACAAAAATAAGTTGGTTTCTGTAAAATGTGATCCCATCTTGCGCGCTATTCGCTGGGCAAGTCCGGATGGGAAACCCTTTTAGTTAGCGCATTTTAGACCGACTTTACCTCCTCCATTTTCGTATGGGCAAACGCTATACTTTAGTCATACAGGTATTTATATTTATAGTTGCTTGTGCATCAAAATGTTTAGGAATTGATTTTAGTAATTTGGAAGAATTGCCAGATGGTAGTAAGCGGACGCCGAAAACAAAAGTAAGTACGAATAGGACCATAAGCCGGTTCTCTAAGGTTGACACGGCCCCGTCTGAAAATCCATCCCCATCAGGATTAGAACGACCCAAATTGATTCCGGCGCGGCCTTTCCGGCTTAGCCCCGTACGATCCCTGAAAAACAGTGTGGATCCCGTCCGGTTTATGCTGACCGCCAATAAAACGACGATCACCGTTGGGGAAGAGATTGAGCTAACCATCCGGGCCGAATTGCTCGATATTCCACCCAGCCTGTTCTTCTTTTTTGAGGATCAGAAATCGTTTTCCCTCAAACTGCTGTTGCCCGACGGGTTTGAGATCACGGGTGGAACCTATACCGACTTCATTGGTGCGACGCTTGATCTGCAATCCAAACCCGCTGTCGAGTACACAGTTAAAGGGAAGTTTATCCGGTACTCACCGGAACCTTTTACGCTTCTGAGAGGACCTAAAGATGTCAGCACCCAAAGCCTTTTTGAGAAGAAAGCGGAATTGGTGCTGGATCTCCAGCCTGTCTGTACCCTGGAGGCCAGTCAGGTTCGGGTCTATGAGCCGGTGGCGGGGGTCTTGGTGATCGAGGTGCCGGAAAACCCGACCAGTTATGTATACAGTCTGGATAACATCACGTTTTATCCGACCAATTTCTTTCCCCGGAATCCGGCTAAAAGCGGCACGGTCTACGTTCGGGAAAAGCAGAATGCCGCCTGTGTAGTAGCCGTCAATTATTCTTTTGCCCAATCGAAACCCATTAAAGGCGCACAAGGGGCGACACCACAAGGTGCTACACCACTATCCGATTCGCCTTGTGATGATCCAAGCGCTAAACCTATCGTAACGGATGCGGGGGGTGTATTGACTGTGTATAACTGTTTGGGAACGCCCCTTTGGCTTCGGGAGGGAATTTATCTGAGTCCAACGTTAGGACAAAACACGATCATTGCCTGTAATAGTGGTGGGAATGGAACCTATACGGTTAGTTGCAACACCGGTTCTGGTGGTTGTGCCGATCAATCCAGCGATCCAGTTTATGTTTCCAGTTGTGTTACCGGACCCGGCGAACCCGGAGGTCCGGGTGGCCCTGGTGGGCCCGGTACCTGTACGAATACACAACCGCAATGGGAGGATGTAGGAGGTACTCAATGCATAGGGAAAGAACTACACAAACTACAGGAAGATAAAAATAGCTGTTCAGCGACTTTTGGTCAGCAAAAATGGGTATTGGTTGATCCATGTGGGTGTAATAACTTTGATAACTGGCAGGACACTGGAAATACGCGCTGTAGTCCGGATTGGTCAGAGTGGCTGGAGAAAGAACAGCTAGACTTAAATACTTGTTCACCTACAGGGGGGCAGACCCGCTGGGTGATCAAAGATGTTTGCGGGTGTTTTTCAGGGGCAACCTGGACTGTAACTGGTGAAACCCGTTGCGAAAATGGTATCATTGAACGAGAAGAACTTGATATCAGCGGTTGGTGTTCACCAACCTATGCTCAAGTTCGCTGGATATCGACAGGGCAATGTTGTGATAATCAGCCTAGATGGGAAACAACAGGGGCCATTCGTTGTGATGCTTCAACAGGCTATCAGGAACAGCGTGAGGAACGGGACAACGCTGGGTGTTCGCCAACCTCGGGTCAGTTTCGCTGGATAACGACCGGTCAAACCTGTCCATCTCCGCCGGATTGGCAGGGAACGGGGGCGTTCCGGTGCGATGCTTCCACGAATTATCAACAGGAGTACGAAGAGCGGGACATTGCCCAAGGCTCACCAACGTATAACCAAACCCGCTGGATTCCAACCGGCCAGAGTTGTATACCGGGAGCTAATTGGCAAAATACTGGAAATCTACGTTGCGACGGCTCCACGAATTATCAACAGGAACGAGAGGAACGGGACATTGCTCAAGGCTCACCGACTTACGATCAAACGCGTTGGATTCCCACCGGTCAAACATGTGTACCCGGCGCAGATTGGCAAAACACAGGCAATTTCCGCTGTGATGGTTCGACCAATTATCAACAGGAGCGTGAAGAGCGGGATGTCGCTCAGGGTTCGCCTTCATTCGATCAAATCCGTTGGATTGGAACGGGTCAAACGTGTGTGCCGGGCGCGAACTGGCAAAGCACGGGCAATTTCCGGTGTGATGGTTCAACGAATTATCAACAGGAACGCGAAGAGCGCGACGTTGCCCAGGGTTCGCCGACCTACGATCAAACGCATTGGATTCCCACCGGTCAGAGCTGCACGCCCGGTGCAGACTGGCAGGGAACGGGGGCTTTCCGGTGCGACGCTTCGACTAATTATCAACAGGAGCGTGAAGAGCGGGATGTCGCTCAGGGTTCGCCTTCATTCGATCAAATCCGTTGGATTGGAACGGGTCAAACGTGTGTGCCGGGCGCGAACTGGCAAAGCACGGGCAATTTCCGGTGCGACGGCTCCACAAATTATCAACAGGAGCGCGAAGAACGGGACTTTGCTCAAGGCTCCCCGACTTTTGATCAAACGCGTTGGGTTCAAACCGGCCAGACGTGTACGCCCGGTGCGGATTGGCAAGGAACCGGTGCTTTCCGCTGTGATGGCTCCACGAATTATCAGCAAGAGCGTGAAGAACGGGATATTGCCCAAGGCTCGCCGACTTACGATCAAACGCGTTGGATTGGAACGGGTCAAACGTGTGTGCCGGGCGCGAACTGGCAAAGCACGGGCAATTTCCGGTGCGACGGCTCCACAAATTATCAACAGGAGCGCGAAGAACGGGACTTCGCTCAAGGCTCCCCGACTTTTGATCAAACGCGTTGGGTTCAAACCGGCCAGACGTGTACGCCCGGTGCGGATTGGCAAGGAACCGGTGCTTTCCGCTGCGATGCTTCGACCAATTTTCAGCAGGAACGCGAGGAGCGCGACTTAGCTCAAGGGTCATCGACTTTTGACCAAACGCGGTGGGTTCAAACCGGTCAGACCTGTACGCCCGGCGCAGATTGGCAGGGAACGGGGGCTTTCCGCTGTGACGGTTCGACCAATTATCAACAGGAACGCGAGGAACGGGATGTCGCCCAGGGATCACCGACTTATGACCAGACGCGTTGGGTGCAGACCGGTCAGACCTGCACGCCTGGTTCCAACTGGCAAGAGACCGGGAATCTGCGCTGTGATGCTTCGACCAATTATCAACAAGAACGCGAAGAGCGCGATATCGACCAGGGTTCGCCGACTTACGATCAAACGCGTTGGATTGGAACGGGTCAAACATGTATGCCCGGTGCGGATTGGCAGGGAACGGGCAATTTCCGGTGTGATGCGTCGACCAATTATCAGCAAGAACGCGAGGAACGGGATGTTGTTCAGGGCTCTTCTACATATGATCAAATCCGTTGGATTCAAACGGGCCAGACTTGTACGCCTGGCGCGGATTGGCAGGGAACGGGCAATTTCCGGTGTGATGGTTCAACGAATTATCAACAGGAGCGCGAAGAGCGGGACGTTGCACAAGGGTCTCCCTCATTCGATCAAACGCGTTGGGGCCAAACCGGTCAAACGTGTACACCCGGCGCGGACTGGCAGAGTACGGGGGCTTTCCGGTGCGATGGCTCCACGAATTATCAACAGGAGCGCGAGGAGAAAGATATTGCTACTGGCTCATCGACGTATAATCAAACGCGGTGGACTCAGACCGGGCAGACCTGCACCCCTGGAGGCAACTGGCAAACCACCGGTAACGTTCGCTGTAACCCTACTGCCAACCGCCTGGAACGGGAAGAGCAGGACATGGCGACGGGTTCGGCGACATATAACGAGACCCGGTGGATCCTCACTACCGATTGTTGCCCAATTAGTGCCCCGACAGTCAGTGCACTGCCTGCCGCGATCTCCGGCCCCCAGACCGTCACGCTGACGGCGTCGGGTTGTGCTTTCCAGGTAGAATGGTCCGGTCCGGGCGGCACGTCAACGGGGGTTGTCTTGATGGTAACGCTATCCCAAACCACCACCTTCACGGCCCGTTGCATCGACAACAATTGCCAAAGTCCCACCGCAGCGGTGACGGTGCAACGGATCACAGTTCCGGCCCCCATCATCCGCACCAACGGAACCGCCTTGTGTCAGGGTGACACCCTGCAACTGGATGCCGACGGCTGTGAAGGCCAGGTGCATTGGTCGAATGGGATGATGGGCAACCGCATCCGGTTTGTGCCGACGGCCACCACGACCTACTCGGCGACCTGCGTGGTGAGCAACGTGGCCAGTGAGGCTTCCAACGCCATCGGGATTTTGGTGCAAACCGCCCCCACCGGTGCCAGCGCCACGACCGGCCAAACCAGCTATACGACGGGGCAAACCATCAGCCTGAGCGCGACGGCTGCGGGGGCTACCCGTTACGAATGGAGTGGTCCGGGCGGTTTTATGGTCACTGGCCAGTCGGTGAGCCGCCCAACAGCAACCGTGGGCATGAGTGGTTCGTACACGGTTCGGGCGTATAGCGGAGCGGCCTGTCCGGCGGTAGCCACGGTTAGTGTGACGGTACAACCGTCGGAGAATTGCACCCTGGCGTTCGATGGCGAACCACGTGCGGATTGCGACTTTTCGGCGGCTGACACCACGCGCCGGGGCCGGATTACGGTGAAGACGAAAAACGCCTATGCCAGCGGGCAGCTACAGATTGCGCTGTACCAACCCGTGGCAAACGGGGGCTACCAGCTAACGTCGATTCTGCCCAACAGTCCGGCGGTTTTTACCGGTTTGAAAGAGGGCACGTACCGGATCGATGCGTACGAAGTAACGGGCAGCGACACCTGCCGGGCGGGAAGCCGACTGGTGACGGTGGCTTGCGACACGACGGTTTCGGGCTGCAACATCCGCATCAAGGCTGTCGACAGTCAGGAGACGGAAACCGATGTGTTACCGCGAGTGGGCGGGGTTTTGCAACCGCTGACACTGTCGGTGGAGCACCTGGACGGAGCTTCGCTGGTGGGGTATAGTTATCAGTGGACGCGCACGACGGGAACCGGAGCGGCTGTTAGCCTAGGCACCTCACCAACCTTGTCTGCGACGGCGATTGGGGAATACGCCGTAAAGCTGATGAGTGGGACGGACACGTGTGTGGCTTACCTGACGGTACGCAGCAAACCATGTACGCCCCGCACGCACACGTACGCCTGTGGGAATACTCCCGCCATTCCGCTGCCCGACACTGGCAGCCGGTTGAGCAACCTGGCACCGGGCGACACGATCCGGGCGGCTGATTTCGACATCATCGTGACGGAGGTGACGGGTGGCGGTTCGGAAGGTTGGCGCGGGGTGGGCTACACCGAGATTCCGTATTTGCAGGGTTCCCGGATTGCCATTGAGTTGACCGGGGTGGTGGTCAATGATTGCTATGAGTTGGTGGGCGGAACGGCAGTGTCGGTTTATGATCCGAGTTCGTTTGGCACTGTAGACGCTGGCAGCTTAGTAAACGTTTTTGATGCGCTTGAGCAAACGTACCAGGAAGTGCAGGAGTTTCTGAGGGTTTATAATGGCTCGTCGGAAGATAAAGCAAAGCTTTCAGCCTATATAGATCAATTAGAATCGCTAAAGCAAACGATCACACAAAGCGAGAACCTGCAATCCGATACGAAGTCGTTCTACGAAAATTTGATTGACAACGGTCGGGAATTGCTGCAATGCCCCCTGTCAGCCACTTCCTCGGCAGGAGGCAGACTTTCGGCTACCCAAATGACCAACACTTGTTCTTTTGATGATCTACAGGCCCAATTTGATCAACAAAAAGAACAGCTTGCCCAAAATGCCTGGGTTAATTTGCCAGATGGTGTGCCCGTCAATGAACTTTCGTTTGAAGAATGTATCTCGCGAATTAGTTACAAAGAACTGACCAATACACTACCTGGGGGAGATGAGAAAATCAAAATTCATGTACTGAGTCAAGATGGCTCAGAGGTTACAGCCATAATTGCGACGATCAGAGGAAGTTTTTATCGGTTTACCTACAACAATGTTGAATATTATTACGCTAAAACCTTACCCGAATGCACCAATAAAAAGATTGTCTTAGTCCATCAATATGGCGACAATAGTGTAATGGATGGTATTTTCTCCTACTATGACTATGCTGGTAAGAAATATGTTCCGTTCTTTCCCAAAGGGTATCCCGATCAGACCATTGGGCAAATGGTCCATCACTACAGCCGTGGATTTAATGCATTTGCGGATGTAACGGAGCAGGTTTTTGTCAACACCTTGATCTTCATTGGTGGTGGTGGACCGGTTGGAGGACGTATTGCACAGGCCGTCGAATGGCTGGCATTTTCCGCCGAGCAATATGCGGCCTTACAAGCACCAAATTGGAAAAACACACCGGAAGGTGAATATTACGAAAAAGCCAATGTCGCTTTATTATTCTTCCAGCTTGGAACGAGTATCAATGAGATTAGGGAGCTTAAAAACCTACCGGATGAAGTAAAAGAAGCCGCAGAAGAAGCTAAGAAGCTACTTGATGAAGGGGAAGTTGACCGGATACTCCAAGAATCGCTAGAATACTCCAATACCCTACCAGCCGATAATCAATTTCGGCTTTATATGGAGCGGTTGATGTTGCGGATTGAGTTTACTGGTGGGAAAATATTACGCGCAAACAATTGGTACTGGACAAATCGCACAGGTACCAAAATGTTCTGGCGAAAAATGAGCAATGGAGAGATCAATAGTAATATTGTACAAAAACTAAATGGTAGCAGTCCAGGCGCTAAATTTGAGGCTCAACTAGCAAATAAGATTAAGGAATTAGGATTCGAAGACCTTACTGATTTTGCAAATATTGTTAAGACGCAAGATAAGTCAAAAACACTAGGCGATATGGATGTCGCAACACCAAATAGGATATTTGAAGCCAAATCCAGCTTAACACATTATGACGATATAGTCGAATTGGGTGAACAGATGGATAAATATATTAACCCACTCAATGTCAACTATTTTAATCAAGGCCAAAAACAGCTTGTTGTTGTCATCGGAGATTTAGGAAATTATAATTTGTCTCACCCGACTTTGGTAGATCTTCAGAACAAGGGAGTGAAAATAGTGATCGGTTTAGACAACTTAATTAGTATTTATTAGATATGAAAGCAGCGTACATTTTCTCAAAAGAGTTTGTCCCTCCATCAAAATTAGCGCATATGCTAGAGTTGATTGCGGATAAAATTAATGCAAGGATAGTAGAGCCGAGTGGAACAGATGGATGGCAAATTCTTCGTGATGAACCCCGTTTACCAATACAATATGGAGAAGTACAGACTGAATACTTCTCGCTTAAATTTAAAATAGAGACTGGTTTTTGGCAGGCGCCTAAGATTACCTACAAAGATAATGTTTATCGAATTTTGATCGGTATAATCCGAGGAGTTGAGTGTGATTATTTACAATATGATTTTTTAAATGAATTCTTTGAAAGGTATCCTGATATGATCTTACAAGATTCAGACAGTAAGATGATATTTTCTCCGGATTTAACCCGGAAATTAAAAGAATCTGGAGATATTTATTGGCTTTACAAAGGAGGAGATATTTTTGTTGATCGATTTGATTGAGAAGATCGTCTTTAGATGACGTAGAATATCAACTGATTATTAAACAAGCAAAAATCCGATATTCGCTACGAAGATTTTGGTGAACGGTTTTATCTGGATGTGTTTTAAAGGCGTTATATCAACTCATAATCACAAGTAACCAGGAAGAAAAAAAGAAAATTTTAACTCATTTAATGTGTTTGCTCAAGCAATGAATTATACAAAGTCCATCACTTTACGCTTTCAATTTCTACCGGTTCTGTTCATTCTGTTGATCATTGGACTTGCCGGATGCAACAAGAACAGCGACGATCCCGAACCCATCACCACTTCCAGCATTGGCAAATACGCCGGGAAGATGGTTACGACGGGCGGCTTGACGAATCAGGGGTCTGCCATTGTCCAGACTATGGCCATCACCGTTGAAATGACGTCCGGAAGCAAAGAAAATGAAGTCAGGTGGAAAATTATCGGCCCTTTCGGCGATTACAATGATCCGCTGACGGCAACCATCGACGGCACCAAATTCACGACACAAAGCCAGAAACTTACGTATGGCCCGGGAGATGAGGTAGTTTTCGAAGGAACAGGCACCCTCATCGGACAGCAACTCACGGTTACGCTCCGGGAGGACGATGGCCAGGGACAATACACGCACGAGATTACAGCAACCCGAAAATAAGTCAATTTTATTCAATCCATACACCAATCAAATGCACATGAAAACGTCTGCACCATTTTTCCTCTTCTGCCTGAAAACAATTGTACCGGTTTTGATTCTGCTCAGTTTTTCGGCTTGTAAAAACGACAGCGATGAGCCCCAGACCAACACCGCAACTTTTGTCGGAACGTATAATGGTAAGATGGTTTCCAAAGGCCAGTTGGCCGGTTCGTCTTCCACCGTCGATTTTGAGTTTGACCCCATGAAGGTTCTTATCAAAGCTGGTAGCAAGTCCAATGAAGTCCAGATGCAGGTCGATACCGATCTGGGAGCTTTCGACTACTGGCCCGCTACCGTGAGCGGCAATACACTCACCCTGTCGAAGCAAACGATGAAAGATGACTTCGGAACGATGACTTTCGAGGGGAACGGCACCTTATCGGGCAAAGCCCTAACCTTCACGCTGAAACAGGTGGACGAAACCGGTACCTACACCCACCAGATTACGGCCACAAAGCAATAACCGTTGGGACGACGAACTGACCAGTCTGTTTTTTATTCTTCTTTCGTATGAAAAAATGTGTATCGGCTGCTTACAGGGCCGTTCCTGGGCTTCTTTTGCTGTTGGGAGCGCTCCTGAGTGTTCTGACCGCTCAGGCCAATACCAGTTCTGAGCGGACGGGGACTGACCCTGCTCAACCTACGAAGGCTTCGGTACCTCGTCTTCCGGTAGGAAATGGGGCACCGGCCGTTACGACAGCGGCTGGGCTGGAACATGCGTTACAGCGGGCACTGACCCACTCGCCGGAAAAAACGGGTATCCGGGTTTTATCGGACCAGAATGCCTTGATGGAACCGAAATTGGCAGCCGCCACCTCGGCAGAGCGCGATTCGGCGGCTTCGCTGTTTCGCTATTTAGACAGCCGCAATGGCTACGTGGAGGAGTTGAAAATGCAGGATTTAACGGTATTACCGGTCGGTCTTAAAAAACAGATCGGTAACCGCACCGTTGAACTGGGTATTCTGAAAGTAACGTTTTTCCCCCAACACGCGGAACTGACGGTTTTTGCCCGCATCAAAGCTTCGATGCCCGATCCGTATTCGGGTGTCAATGAGCGCGAATTGTTTTTCGGAGCCGATCAGGTGCATTTTACCCGCGACGGTGGATTGACGGGTGATTTTAAGCTGGTGCTGCTGGGTGATTACATTGTCCCGATGGGCAATATGACCTTACGGCTGCGCGGTGGATTGAACCGTTTCACGGGAGCTACGGAGGACTTGACGTATGCAACGTTTAATTGTGGCGGTTTGGTCGGTTTGGGCGTCGCCGGTGATGTCCTGTTTCCCCGCAGCATGCTCGTGCCGATTGAACCGGTTACCGGCGGGGTTATCGGTTCCGGGCAGGTGATGGGCACTTTCCAGGTCAGTGCGCCGGATTTCAGCGACCTGATCACGAAGGTCGACATTACGCCCTTTGCCGTGACGGGCTACGAACAATTCGGCTTCCAGTTGACGCAGGCCGTCCTGGATCTCAGTGAAAAACGAAACGACAATGCGGTTTTCTTCCCGCCCGATTATTTCAACGATCCGCAAAATAGCTTGCCGGATGGCTCAAATTCCAGCACCTGGAAGGGGGTTTATATCCAGCAGTTTCGGATCATCTTACCGCCTGAGTTTAAAACCCGGAGCGGTGGCTCGGAGCGTATTTCCATCGAAGCGACCAATCTGCTGTATGATCGGCAAGGTTTAACCGCCCGGGTCGCCGTCAATAACCCCCTGAATGGTGAGCCGCTGTCGGCTTCGGGCTGGGCCATGACGCTGGATCGGTTTGAACTGGCGTTTGAAAAACATAAACTCGTTGGCGGGGCTTTTCAAGGACAACTGACCTTGCCCATTGCACCCACCACACCCGTAGGCTACCGGGGTGAAATTACGAAGAATGCCAACTATAGGCTTGAAGTTTTTGCGGTCGAATCCCTCAAATTCCCACTCTGGCGGGCCACGGCGACCCTTCAGCCGTCATCACGGATTGAATTGAAAGTCGTCAACGGCACTTTTAAACCCCAGGCGACCCTCCACGGTCGCCTGGGGATTTATGCCATGAAGAATGGCTCCGAAGCCACCACAGAGGGCGCTGCAACGCTCCAGTTCAAGGGGATCACGTTCGAGAATCTGGTGCTGCAAACCGATGCACCCCGGCTGACAGTCGGTGCTTTGGGTTATCAAAATGAGCAAAAAATGGCCGGTTTTTCGATCACCGTCAGTGAATTGCGGGTGGCGGCTGCACCGGCCGACAGCGGAGACGCCACGCTCTATTTGCAAGTTCGGGTCAACCTGATGAAGGAATCCTTTGGTGCCACGGCGGGTGTGATGGCTTATGGCAAATTTGTGGAAAATAACGGCATCCACGAATGGAACAACAACGGAATCACCCTGTCAGATTTCTGTATCAACGGAACGGTCAGCAACCTTACCCTGGCGGGTTGCGTCAGTATTTTCGAGAACGATGCGGTGTATGGTAAGGGATTTCGGGGATCGGTTAGCCTGGGCGTGGGCAAACTCGCTCAGGATGGAAGCTCCAGCAAAACGAAATTCACCGCCGAAGCCCTGTTTGGAGCCAAAGACGACTACCGGTATTGGTATGCAATGGGGGGCGCAACATTCAGCCCCGCCATCCCGTTGGCGGGGCCGCTGGAAATGAACGCCATGTATGCCGGAGCGTATCACCACATGCGTCCACGGGTACTGGGGGCATTGGGTGGCGCACTCAGTTACGAACCGACCGAAAGTGTTCAACTGGGTTTTAAAGCCGTGATGGGCCTGGTGGCGGCCAAAAAAGCCTTTACCGGCCAGGCTGGCGTGGAGATGATCTTCAACCCAAATTGGGGGCTTAACTCGGTTGGGCTCTTTGGAGAAGGGGTCTTCACCGGAACCATATCCGCCAGTATTCCGGGCGTCAACAAACTGAAAACGATGGTGCTCAATACCGGAAAGGGATTAACTGGCGATGTATTTACCCAGGAAATGCTGGAAAAGAAAGCCAAACAGGAATTTGGCGTCACCGAGGGGAACGCTCTGGGCAGTGTTCAGGGCCGGGTCGCTTTGCTGATGGATTTCGAGCACCATACCTTCCACGGCGATGCGGAGGTCTTTGTCAATGCAGCCGGGGTATTGCGCGGAATGGGTGCGAACAACCGGGCGGGCTGGATGGTCATGCACTTTGATGAAAAAGAATGGTATTGCCACCTGGGTCATCCGGATAAAAGCCGGCGAATTGGACTTCTGATGCACCTGGGGCCGCAAATCCGGATCGATGGCTACCTGATGATCGGGCACCGGATTCCGAGGATGCCCCCTCCACCGGCGGAAGTGCTTCAGAAGCTCCGGTATGACCCAGCCCTCCAAACCGACCGACCGGCCAGTGTGGAAGCGGATGCGGTGCTGGGGAAAGGGTTTGTCTTTGGAGCCAGTCTATCGCTGGATTGGCGCATTCGCTTGTGGATACCGTATCTGAATCTCACCGCCCGAGCCGGATTTGATATGCTGTTGAAAGAGTTCACTGCGCCGTTCTGCGGGGGGCGAACCACCATCGGCAGCCACAACTGGTATGGCCGGGGACAAATCTATGCCTTTCTGCAGGGCGAAGCCGGGGTTTACATTTTCGGAAAACGTCCCTTGATCACCGTTTCGGCAGCAGCCCTGCTGGAAGCGGGCTTGCCGAATCCGGCCTGGCTGGACGGGCGACTGGCACTGGGGTTGAAACTGGGCCGGAAATTTAACCAAACCGTACGCTTTAATCTGGAAATGGGCAGTCAATGCCGCCAGTAAGTTCGCCATTGTAATCCTATGAAACGCATTCTATTTGGTTTTCTCCTAAGCTTTGGGCTGGGTTGTTTTTTTACCCCTGCTCAGAGTCAGGTAGTTAATGTGGTAGCACGGGCTAAACCGGCCGGACAAATTCTGCTGCGGTGGGTGCCGGGCGATGAAACCGTCTGGCAACAGGGGAATCAGTCGGGTTACCTCATCGAGCGGACGACGCTGAAACGCAATGGCGTTTTGCTGGCAACACCCGAGACGGTCAACCTGACACCCCAACCGCTGAAACCGGCGGTCACGGCCCAGTGGCAACCCTACCTGCTGCCCGATAGCCTCGCTCACCAGGCTTTGTACGAATCCCTGTATTCACCTGATCCCACAATTGTACCTGATACGACCAACAAACTGGAGATTACGCAGGATAGCACAACCGCTTCCGAACAACGCTATTTCTTCGCGATGGTCGCGGCCGATCAGAGCTATTCGGCTGCTCGTCTGGCTGCGCTGGGTTTTACCGATCAAACCGCCCAGACGGGGGAGCAATACCGCTACCGGATTCGGGTGGCGGCTCAGCCGGGAATTACGCCGGGTGACGTGATCATAGGTCTGTCGGATGCCTTGCCTTTGCTGCCGATTGCCAGACCCATCCTACGTTTTGACCCGCAACAGGCTGTACTGCAATGGCCCGCGGATACGACCGTACGGGGTTTTAACAGTTACTGGGTCGAACGGTCGACCGACGGCCAGACCTTTGCGGGGCGCAATGCCTTGCCGCTGTTGAGCGACGGAGCGGAACAGGACACCATCAGCTACCAGGATAGTTTGCCTAAAAAACGACAAGTCTTCTATTACCGGCTCCGCGGGAAAACCATCTTCGATGAGTGGGGCTATTCGCCCGTGGTCTTTGGGCAATCGAAGTCGCCGGTTTCGTTCAGTCCCCGAATCACGCAGGCCACCATTCCGTCGGCGGGAACCCTGGAAGTCCACTGGCAGTTTCCGGCGGATACGGTATTGCTGCGCATCGACACCCTGATTCAGAACTTTTGGATTGGAGCGTCTCCGACGGCCGATGGTGCCCCTGTGCGGCTGAAAGTCAATCTAGCCCCGACGGATACCAGCACAATCATCAGCCAGTATGGTCAAAAAATAGCGGTCAATGGTCCGCAATATATTACGGTGGTTGCGATGAGTCTGGATGGCGATACCTTGCGGTCGTATCCGGTTTTGGTCCAACCCGCCGATTCGTTACCCCCCGCCATTCCGACCGGTTTGCGGGGTACCATCGATCTGACGGGCCGGGTCCAGATCCAATGGGATCCCAATACGGAGTCTGATTTACTCGGTTATAAAATCTTTAGCTCCGAGCGGGAAGGTGATGAGCCGTCCTCCCGCAACGGCGAACCGGTTCCGATGGCAACCTGGGCCGACACCGTCGCGCTGAATCAATTAAACCGGGACTTGCTTTATTATGTGCAGGCCGTCGATCAGCAATTCAACCAGTCGGCCTTGTCACTCCCGCTCAAGCTGGCCCGGCCCGACACCTTGCGACCGGCTTCTCCCTGGATAAAAAGCTACAAACGAACCGATGCCGGGGTCGATCTTCGCTGGGCCAATAGCGCCAGTACCGATGTGGTCCGCCATACCTTATACCGAAAGGCCCTGACGGGTGCCGACACCACCTGGCAGGTCGTCCGTGTTTTCACGGCGGGCGATACGACCTATCGGGATGAACCGCTGGTCGCACCGGGCGATTACGCCTACAATATCGTAGCGGAAGATGCCGGGAAATTGCAATCCCTTCCACTGGAACCGCTGCTGGTGAGTCTGGCGGTCCGTAGCTCCGTTCACCCACCGATGACGGTCTTGAACGCAACCGGCGAAGCGAGCCGGAACGCTGTTCGGCTGGACTGGCGTTATACCGATCCAACCGTGGTAAAATATGAACTGTATCGCGCCGAAGGAACATCCGCTCTGGCTCCCTGGCAATTTATCTCAGCCCCCCAAACCACCACCTGGGACGAGCGGGTAAAAGCGGATTCGACCTATCGGTATGCCATTCGGGCAATTTTTCGGGATGGTTCGGTCACCGGCTGGCAATCCCAAACCTTGGTTTACCATGCTACCGATACGCTGGCCAATGAAGCCCCTATCGTGGCGTCGTCGCTGCCGGATCAACGGGTGAATCAGGGCGAAACGGTAAGCTGGAGCGTTCCGTCCGGCACCTTTACCGATCCGGACGGGACGATTGTCCAGGTTCGGATTGTTGCCGCTGGATTGCCAAGCGGATTGATCGCCAGCGGCACGACACTCAGCGGACAGCCGACCCAAAGCGGAACGTATACCATTACGGTTCGAGCCGAAGACAACGCTGGTCTGGCAACCTCAACGACCTTTCAACTCCGGGTCAATGCCCGGCCTCTTCTGCGCCTGGATTCATTGGTTCAGGTGGTGACGGTAGGAAAACCGTTCTCCTATTCGTTAGCAACGGATGTTATGACAGACACCGATGGACAGGTTACCGAATTAGGTTGGGAGTCGGGTAATTTTCCGGCCGGTGTGCAAGGGAATGGATTAACATTGACCGGTACGCTGGCATCCTCCGGCCGGTTTCCGATCCGAATCCGGGCGTTGGATAATGATGGAGCGCTAACGATCGATACCCTGGTATTGGTGGCTAATCACCCCCCCAGTGTGGTAACGACTCCGGCCAGTCAAACGGCACTTTGGAAAGAACCGTATCGCTACGTCGTTCCCGGTACCGTATTCCGGGATGACGATGGATCGATTGTATCGGTCGTTGTGCTCGCTGATAGCCTGCCCCCCGGACTGGCCGCTTCGGGGCCACGGCTGGAGGGCGTTCCTACACAACCGGGTCAGTATCCGATTCGTTTGGTGGCCACGGACAATCGGGGTGCCAGCACGGAAGTGCAGTGGACACTGACCATCGGTGACGCTCCGAATCAGCCTCCGGTGGTGGACACACCGCTGCAAGTTTTGTTGGTAGCTGCTGGCGAAACCCTGAACTACACCGTTCCGGCTACAACCTTCTACGATCCCGACGGCCCGATTGCCTCCATCACGATCACCGGTACATTGCCAGCCGGTCTTTCGGCATTGGGCGGTCAACTCAGCGGTATTCCAACGGTTTCCGGCAGTACGACACTGACCGTGACGGCTACGGACGCGGCTGGCAGTGTTGTCTCTACGAGTTGGGTTATTACGGTCATTAACACGACGCAAACGCCCATCATTACCGGCAATACAACCATTTGTTCAGGCCAATCAACGGTTCTGACGGCCACGAACTGCGGAGGCACCATCAACTGGTCGACGGGAGCCGCTGGTACTTCTATTCCGGTTAGCCCGGCCGTTACCACTACCTATACGGCAACCTGCACGGCAGGTGGCGTGGCCGGATCGTCTTCTGGTCCGGTGGTGGTTACGGTACAGGCTGCATTCACGGTCACGACGGCCAGCAACAGCCCGGTCACGGTGGGGCAACCGCTGAATTTATCCGCGATAGCCCCAGCCGGAGCCCTTCTGCAATGGAGTGGTCCCAACGGCTTTACGGCTACCGGCGCATCCGTAAGCATTCCGGTTGCCGGTACGATTCACGGGGGAAACTATAGCGTGACAGCCACCACCGGCGTTTGTTCAACCACCGCGATGGCAACGGTTGTTGTTTCTGGCAGTACCTCATTCAGCGTATGCATTGAAGCAGAGGATGCTATCCTGACCACCGGCACAGGAACTATGACAACGGACGCAGCGGCATCGCAGAGCAAGTTTATCGGGAATTACAGCAACAGCAGCACCAACCGGCGGTTTACCTTTTCGAACCTTCCGCTGGCGGGCTCTTACCAGCTTCAAATCCGGTACCTGACACCGGAAGCCGCCCCGCAAGCCACCTTATTGATTAACGAAGGAATCGCCACCATTACGTTACCACAGAGTAGTACAACCTGGTCCGGGAGTTTCCGAACGCATACTTCAGCGAGAACATTCAAACTGGGTGACAACAGCATTCGTATTCAGGGGAATGGCACCGGTAGTTTTGCGCTGGATCAGGTCTGTCTGGTGCGTTGCAACACACCGTCGGCACCAACGCTGACCAGCGCCACGGTTTGTGCAGGCCAATCGGCTACCCTGGTCGCGAGTGGTTGTGAGGGTTCGGTGGTCTGGAATACCGGTGCAACCACAACTTCTTTCGTGATCAGTCCCGCAGCTACGACTTCCTACACTGCGACTTGTCAGGTTGGTGGTGGATGCGTTAGTTTACCCGCAATCGCAACGGTTACTGTCAATCCAGCGGTTCTGTTGAATGCCGGAAGCAACAGTCCCGTTGTGACAGGGCAGACGTTGTCACTGACGGCAACGGCTTCTGCGGGAGCTACGTATGGCTGGACTGGCCCCGGCGGTTTTACGTCTGCTGCTCAGAACCCTACCATTCCAGTGGCAACTTCAGTCCATTCCGGTACGTATCAGGTAACGGCTTCCGTCGGTAACTGTACCGCGGGAGTAAGTGTATCGGTGATGATTTCAGCCAGCAGTTCATACAGTGTGTGCATGGAAGCCGAAGACGCAACGTTGACGACCGGAACAGGCACCGTCACGACTGATGCGGCTGCGTCGGGAGGTCAGCGGATTGGTAATTATAGTAACTCAAGCACGAACCGACGGTTTACACTCAATACCGTTCCGCTGGCCGGAAGCTATCAGATTCAGATTCGGTATTATACAACGGCAACAGGAGCCCAGGCGGCTGTGCTGGTCAATGAACAGGCCGCCAGCGTCACCACCCTCAGCAATGCAGGAGCGAACGGGTATTCTTCGTATACCTTGACGAAGAATTTGAATCAGGGAACCAATTCGATCCGGATTCAGGGCAACGGAACCGGTTCATTTGCTTTGGATCGGGTCTGTGTGGTCAAACTTTAGGCGGGTGTTTGAGTTAACCGGGGAGAGCCCTGGAAGGGCGGTCTGTTAGTAGTCAATAGGATCCATCAGCTCGTGGTAGCTCCGGAGGAGCGGCCTGAAGATGTTTTTAGACCGCTCCTCCGGAGCTACCACGAGCTGATGGATCCTATTGACTATTGACAGGGCAGGCCTCCGGCCTTAATTCAAACAGCTTCTTAACGGTTTTCCGAATGACATTATTCCGGTCCTTAGTCTGGGCGGGTGTTTGTAGCCTATCCATTCATTCCTAAAACAAAAGTCACGGTGCCGGTGTGTGCCGTGATTTTTGTTTACTTCAGATCAAACTGTCTGTTTTTGAGTCTTTTAGGATGTGAATTTAATTAAATTTCACTCAAAAGTTGACAATCCTGCGCTTTTTACTTTGATTTACAAAGTACTTTTAAAAATAAAATAATGGACACACCTATAACGCCCGTTACGAGCGAACCGGCCCAAACCGCCCCCGCATTCCAGCCAACGGAACAACCCGAAGTGGTTCCTCCTTTAACCGATCAAACGCCCTGGTGGTGGCTGGTTTTCCGGCAGCCGACCTTCCGCTGGGGACTCGGGTTTGTGGCGGTTTCGGCCACCCTGTTTGCATTGTACGAATATTATGTGGCTCGAAACGGATCACCCGCCCACATGACGGTTTTCGTGTTTCATTACGGGCTTGCCATTGCCTATACCGCCTGGCTGCTGATGAAGAAGGAGTTGAGCGTGTATACGCAGCCACCCAAGGGTCACCCGGCCCGTCTGCTTGTGCTGGTATTGTGGCTGATTAGTGCCTATGCGCTGAACCGGGACATACCGGTTTTTCAGGAATCGGTTCCGTGGCTGAAAGTGATGGTGGTTTTTGCAGGTTTTCTGATGATAGGGGCCGCCTGGCTGGATGGCCTTTCGGTTCGGGGGCAGCAGGCGTTGGTGTTTGGCCTGGCCGTGGTCTGGTGCCTGTTTCTTTACCAGACGCTTTATGTCGCTCCGTATTACCACCTAGGACTTTTCGGAATCATCCTGCTGGGCATCGGCGGGCATATTCTCGTCCCCTTATTCATCACCATCGCGTTGAGCCGGGTTCTTCAACGAAGCTGGAACGAGCACGAACACCGGCGTCCGGCCATCATCGCCGGTTTTTTCGTGCCGCTCGTCGTTATCGCCTGGTTTTTATACCGATGGACACAAGTCGATACCCAAATTCGGTATGCCTCGAACGCCATTACGGCCCGCAAAGACGACGAACTGCCGTCCTGGGTGTTGCTGGCGCAGCACCTTCCGAACGATTGGATTACGGAGCGGTATCTGAAAACCGGGTCGATCTACAGCCAGCAGGGGAGCCGGATGAACAGCGTGTTCGGTCGGCAGGACGAACTGAGACGGCACGACCCTCTGGTGTTGATCGCGTCGGCGTACCGAAAACCGGCCAAAGCCTGGAATCAGGACGTGCAGAAACTCATCGGAACGTTGTATACTTCCCGGCACCAAACCGAAGAGCGGCTCTGGTCGGGCACCCACCTGCGAACGACCAATGTGCTGACCCAGGCCCGGATCTACCCGGAATACCGGCTGGCGTATACCGAGAAAATCCTGCATGTTCACAACGGTGGCCCGATGCAGCAGGAAGCGGTTTATACCTTTCATTTGCCCGAAGGCTCGGTCGTCACCTCGCTGTCGTTGTGGATCAACGGCCGGGAGGAAAAAGGCATTCTAACCACCAAAGCAAAAGCCGACACCGCCTACCGGACCATCGTGGGCGTGGAACGGCGCGATCCGTCGGTGGTTCACTGGCGCGAGGGAAACCGGATCAGCGTACGGGTTTTTCCCTGTCTGCCCCACGACGCGCGACAGGTTAAAATCGGCATCACCTCGCCCCTGCGGCTGGAAAACCGGCTGACCGGGCCACCCCAACTGGTGTATGAAAACGCCTGGTTTGAAGGGCCTGATGAACAGGGCGCGACCGAAACCGTAAAACTGGAGTTTTCGCAGCAACCGCAGCATCCGGCGTGGCCGGACTTTCTCGAACCCGGCTTTTTTGAAAAACCGGTCGAAAAACAACGGATCAGCGAGTCAGATTACCAGCGGTATTGGGAATTTCGCTTTGATGCGCCCAAGCTGGCAACGGACGGTTTTCGGTTCGATGGGCATACGTATCACCTGCAATCCGCGCGGACGATCACCGAACGATTCAACCCGCAGGCCGTTTTTCTGGATCTGAATCAGGACTGGACGGAAACCGACCTCGATGAAGTCCTGAAAATCGCCGAAAACCGCCCGGTCTGGGTGTATGACGAAGGCCTGATTCAACTGACCACTGCCAACCGTGACGAACTGGTCGAACGGCTTCTGCGACAGCGGTTTAGTGTCTTTCCGATCCATCAAATTCCCAATCCGTCTACGGCCTTGCTGGTGACGAAAGGCGCTGAAATCGGGCCACAACTGAGCGATCTGGCCGGGAGTCACTACGCCGAAACGCTGAAGACGCAGGCCAGAAACCGCCCGGCCTTGCGAACGTTTTGTCTCTCAAAACCGTCGGATCTGGTGAAAACGCTGAGCGAACTGGGTGTTCTTCAAACGGATTACGGTACGGTTTCGGAGCTACAAACGCTGGTGAAAAACAGGCAGTTTATCCGGCAAATGACGTCTGATCAGTCAGTTTCGTTGCCGCAGTCGGGTGTCCGAATTGCCCGAACAACTGAGGTAACTGCAAAACCGTCAGCCGCTCAGGCACCCGATCATTTGTTCCGTTTGTATGCCTATAACCACCTGCTGAACCAGTTGGGGACGCGGTATTTCGAGCCGGATTACGCGACGGACTCGCTCGTTACCGAAGCGCAGCAAGCCAACATCGTTTCCCCGGTTTCGAGCCTGATTGTGCTGGAAACGCAGCAGGATTACGACCGGTTTGGAATCAAAAAATCAAAAGCCGGGCTGGACAATGCCACCCTGAAAAATACCGGCGCGGTTCCCGAACCGCACGAATGGGTTTTGCTAATCCTGGCCGTGGTGTGGGTTTTCTATCTCTGGCAAAAAGGCAGTTATGTGGGTCTTTGATCTGACTTTCCTCATCGGGCTGGCGTTGGCGGTTTATGTACTGTTGACGCCAGCCCGTCGCCGGTGGATGGCGGTGCTGGGCGGTCTGGCACTGGCGTCGCCCGGTCTGCGCTGGCTGACGACGGTTTTTGGTTTTCCGATCCGTCTGCAACTGAGTGCGTGGGTCGTCGCGATTTTGCAGACGCTGGGTGCCGATGCCACCGTCAGCGGCAATCTGATCCGGCTGAACGGCGTCGATTTTGCCGTCGATCCGGCCTGCATGGGGCTACAAATGACGGGTTTGTCGATGCTGGCGGGCTTATTTCTGGTCATTCACCTGGAAAACCGCACGCGCACGCAGCTTTCGTTCGGATGGCTGGTTCTGGTGGCGGGAGGAACGGTTTCGCTACTGATTCTGACCAACCTGCTGCGGATTCTGACCCTGGTCGTTTTCCGGATTGCGCCCGAAGACCCGTTGCACGATCTGGTCGGTCTGGCGTGTCTGGCTCTGTATCTGCTCGTTCCGCTGACCTGGGGCTTGCAGCGTTTTTATGAGCGGGTCGGAAAACCGTTGCCCACAAATTCGAGTCTGGTCTGGGTGCGGTTGGCAGCGGTTTACGGCGTCGTGGGGCTGGCTGGTTTTGGGGTCATTCAGCGGGGTCAGCCTGTTGCACCGGTGGCGATTTCCGTTCCATCGGGTTATGTTTCCCGCCAACTCGATCATGGCTTTACTCAATACAGCAAAACCGGGGTACTGGTGTACATCAAACCGGTTCGGACGGCCTACAGTGCTGAACACAGCCCGGTGGTGTGCTGGAAAGGAAGCGGGTATGCGTTCGGGGCCGTCGCGGAAAAAGTGATCGACGGCCACCGGGTTTACGTTGGGTCGTTGCAGCGGGGGCGCGAACGGCTGTATACCGCCTGGTGGTTCACAAACGGCGTTCAGCAAACCATCGGTCAGTTTGATTTTCGCTGGCGGATGCTTCGGGGCGAACCGGCTTTTGCATTGGTAAATGTCACCGTAGCCCGGCCCGACGACCTGGCGAAAACCGTCCGGGAGTGGTATTGAATGATCTTTATCAGGAGTGGAATTTGATTCAGCGAAGTATGGTGCGAAAACAGGATAACAGGCATATAATTGAATGTTTCTATGTTATAATTATTAGTAACTTTCTGATTTTAAGATAAAAAGCTGTAGCAGAATTTTTAAATTTTTGCATTATTACACCAAATAATAAGGACGTTTATCGAACCATTTTATTGCAAAGACGTTAATGAGAAAGTAATTTAGAGTAGGTTAGGGTTTAGAAGATGAGGAGTTTTGAGATTCCTGGGTCTGTTAGCGTATGAAACTTTTTAAATGCACACACTGCGGAGAACCGATTTATTTTGAGAACAGCCGGTGTACGCAGTGTGAATATCCGCTTGGTTTTGTCGCCGGGCAACTGGAACTGTTGCCGTTGGAGGCAGCAGGCACCGATACGTTTCGGATTTATAACCAGGGCCAAACGCTTTACCGGTACTGTGCTAATCATCAATACGGTGTTTGCAATTGGTTGGTAGAAGATGGGCATTCGCGCTATTGCGAAGCCTGCACGCTGAACCGAACCATTCCCAACCTGAGTAAACCAGAGTATCTGCAACGCTGGAAAGTGATCGAAACCGCCAAACACCGGCTGATTTATTCGCTCCGGCGCATGAAACTTCCCATAATTGGCCGGTCGGCTGATCCGGAACGGGGGCTCTCCTTCGATTTTCTGGCCGACGGCACCCAGAAACGCATCCGAACCGGCCACATGCGGGGCCTGATTACCATCAACATTGTGGAAGCCGATGACATCGAGCGGGAGATGACCCGCCAGAAAATGGACGAACCCTACCGCACGGTTTTGGGTCATTTTCGACACGAAATCGGGCATTATTACTGGGATCGTCTGATCCGCAACACCGACCGGATCGACCAGTTCCGGGAGCTGTTTGGCGACGAACGGGAGAGCTACAAAGATGCCTTGCGAAACCATTACCAGCAGGGGCCTCCGGCGGGCTGGAACCTGAACTACATCAGCGCTTACGCCAGTTCTCATCCCTGGGAAGACTGGGCCGAAACCTGGGCGCATTACCTGCACATTCTGAATACGCTCGAAACGGCTTATGCTTTCGGGCTAAGCGTTCAATTTCAGCCAGTTATAGATTCGGTGAACATGGCGCAGAAAGAAAAAATCGATCCTTATGACCCGGAAGACTTCAAGACGCTGATGGATCTTTGGGGGCCATTGTCGTTTGCCATGAACAATCTCAACCGCAGCATGGGCCACCAGGATCTTTATCCGTTTATCATTCCGCCGGGTGTTTTGGAAAAACTGCGTTTTATCCATCAGATTTGTTACCAGGCCCGCCAGTAAGATTGCCCCCGGCCTTTAGGGGGTTGGGGGCAGAAACCCTAAACCGTGAGCCGCCGGTAAAATCCTTCTTCCAGTGCCAGCAAATCCTGGTGTGTGCCGCGTTCGACAATTTCCCCGTTTTGCACCACCAGAATCTCGTCCGCGTGCTGAATCGTGCTGAGCCGGTGGGCAATCACCAGCGTCGTGCGGTTGGCCATCAGGCGCGTGAGGGCTTCCTGAACCAGTTTTTCCGATTCGGTATCCAGCGCCGAGGTTGCTTCATCCAAGATCAGAATCGGCGGATTTTTCAACACCGCCCGGGCAATGCTGATGCGCTGCCGCTGTCCGCCCGACAACCGACCACCCCGGTCGCCGATCACCGTTTGGTAGCCATCAGGTTGGGCCATGATGAAATCGTGGGCATTGGCAATTTCGGCCGCCCGCATCACGTCGGTTTCCGTGGCCTCGCTGCCAAACGCAATGTTATTGAAAATGGTGTCATTGAACAAAATGCTCTCCTGAGTTACAATGCCCATCAGGTTGCGCAGGGAGTGCATCGTGCAATCGCGCAGGTCCACGCCGTCGATCAGAATCCGGCCTTCGGTGGGGTCGTAGAAACGCGGAATGAGGTCGGCGATGGTCGATTTTCCGCCCCCCGACGACCCGACGAGGGCGATGGTTTTGCCTTTTTCGAGCGTAAAACTGATTTCTTTCAAAACCGGCCGGTCGGGCTGATAGGCAAAAGATACGTTCCGGACTTCGATGTTCTGCCGAAAACCGGGCAGCGCCATCGCGTTGGGTTTGTCCTGGATAAGCGGCACGGTATCAATGAGTTCCAGCACCCGTTCGCCCGACGCAATCCCGCGTTGCGAACCGCTGAACGCGTTGGAAATCTCCTTGGCCGGGCGCGTTACCTGCGAAAAAATCAGGATGAACGTGATAAAATCCGAAGCCGACAATTCCGACTGCTGGGTCAGAATCAGCGAACCGCCGTAGAGCAGAATGATGGCGACGACCAGAATGCCCATGAATTCGGAGAAGGGCGACGCCAGCTCGCGCCGGTTGGCCAGCGAGCGGACGGCCCGGCGGTAGCCATCGTTTTCGGTTTGAAATTTCTCCGTCACGAAGCCCTCGGCGTTGAACCCTTTCACGACGCGCATCCCGCCGAAGGTTTCATCGAGCAAACTCAGAATACCGCTCAGCCGTTGTTGCCCGGCCTGGGCATCCTGCTTCATCCGCCGGACGAGCATGGCGATAAAACCGCCCGAAACCGGGATGACCAGCAACGCAAAAAACGTTAGATTGGCCGAAATGTTGAACAGGGCGATGATGTAGGCGATGAGCAGAAAAAACTCTTTGGAAGCCGCCGAAAGGCTGTTGGCGATGGAGTTTTCGACTTCCTGAACGTCGGTGATGGTGCGGGCGATGAGGTTGCCCTTGCGTTCGTTGGAGAAGAAACCGAGGTGCAACTGAATGGCTTTGGTAAAAACCGTCTCGCGTAGCCGGGCCACCATCCGGGCTTTGAAGCTCTCCAGTTGCCGGACCGACAGATACTTGAATAAATTATTGAGCAGGACCGTCGTCACCACAATGCCGCAGACGAACTGCAAGGCCCCGAGTTTGCCGTATTGCCGGAAAAAAAGCGCGAAATAATACTGGAAAACGTCAGTCGGCGAGGTTTCGAACGACAGCCTCGGAGCGGGTTGGCTCAGCAGGGCCTGCAACTTGGCCGGGTCGACTTTATCGAAAAGAACATCCAGCAGCGGAATCAGCAGCGTAAAGTTCAGCACACCGAATACGCTGGCTAACATGGAGGTTAGCAAAAAGGGCATCAGAAAACGCCCCAGCGGTCTGGCGTAAGAAAGTAAGCGAAAATAGGTTTTCATTGTCTGCAAAGATAGCGGCTGAAACCGGGATTACCCAGTTTGAAAAAAGATACCTAAGATTTGTAGGTATGTCGAAAATTTTTGTATACTTGCCGCTATGAACAGCAATCAGCAGTTACTTAAAGGCAGTTTGTCCGTCATAATCCTGAAACTACTGGAAGAGCAGGAACGCATGTACGGTTATGAAATTACGCAGAAGGTGAAAGCGTTGACGGCGGGTCAGATGGCGATTACGGAGGGCGCACTCTACCCGGCTTTGCACAAACTCGAAGCCGAGGGCTTGCTGACGACCGAAACGCAGGTGGTGGAAGGGCGCGCGCGAAAATACTATTCACTGACGAAAGACGGCCACACCGAAGCCGTCAGCCGCATTTCGGAACTGGGCATCATGCTGGAGAACCTGCAACGGCTTTTGACATTAAAACCGGCTATTTGATATGGCATTATCTGAAAAGCAACTCACTATTCTCCGCCACGATCTCCGCACGCTGGCCCACATCGAGTACGAAGAGGTCGAAAATGAGCTTCTGGATCACTATGCGACACTGACGGAGCAGAAAATGGAGGTAGGGCAAGTTTTCGAGTATGCCAGCGCGAATGCCTGGGCAGAGC
This sequence comes from Larkinella sp., assembly GCF_965227735.1. NCBI lineage: Bacteria > Pseudomonadati > Bacteroidota > Cytophagia > Cytophagales > Spirosomataceae > Larkinella > Larkinella sp. The sequence continues at coordinate 5,086,519 of NZ_OZ245776.1, forward strand.
TGGGAGCCGGACCCAGTTTGAATGCCATTCAGCGGAATTATGAAAAGAATATTCGTAAACAGATTTCAAGTCGGCATCTGGAAATTCTGAAGAGTTATTTCCGCTGGCCAACGGTTTTGACGACCTTGTTGATTGCACTTTTAATTTACAAAATAACTCCTACGATATCGACACGGTCTATTTTTGTTGGTATCCACATTACAGTCTTGATTCCATTTGGTATCATGGGAGTTTGTTATCTGAAAAGCCGCAAATTAGGTAGCGATAGCCGGAAGATTACCTGGACACATTTGAACGCACGGGTGGCTTTTTTTGTGAATATTCTTCAATCTTCGCTTAGCCTTCCATTCCAGGGTGAAGGCTCATTAAAGATTCATTTTTTTCAAACCCATACAGCCGTTTTAAGTATAGTAGAATGTATTGTAATTATTTATTTGCTAAGCTTCATTCAACTTTACCGCGAAAACTTTAGTTACAAAACCGCTCACTAACGTACTCTCCAGCATAATTGACTTGCAAGAATGAAGCATTTGGGCATTTGATCGTTCATCCCTTCGGGATTTGGCCGCCTTCGATGTTTCCTTGATTCGGCGGGTTAAAACCCCTGCTACCAAATGATTCATCCCTCCGGGAACCCGGTTTTGCCATCCGTCCCGTAGGGATGGTCCATTTTGTAGAAACCGCAGGCATTGATAGGGGTATGAATCCCGTAGGGATGGTTCATTTTGTCCCTGCCCGATCGTCATCCCTCCGGAATTTTTGGGTTTTCTTCGGCGGGGTCGTTCTACAGAATGGATCCTCCCCACGGGATTATTTTCCGTTTTTGGTGGGGTTATTCTACAAAATGGATCATCCCTACGGGATTATTTTTCGTTTCTGGCGGGGTCGTTCTACAAAATGAATCATCCCTACGGGATTGTTTTTTCGTTTTGATGGGGTTATTCTACAAAATGAATCATCCCTACGGGATTGTTTTTTCGGTTTTGGTGGGGTTATTCTACAAAATGAATCATCCCTACGGGATTGTTTTTTCGTTTTGATGGGGTTATTCTACAAAATGAATCATCCCTACGGGATTGTTTTTTCGCTTTCCAAGTGGGAATCCGGTTTTGCCATCCGTCCCGTAGGGATGGTTCATTTTGTAGAAAGCACGGGATGGATAAGAGTATGAGTCCCGTAGGGATGATTCATTTTGTACCTGCCCAATCATTTACCTATGTGATTTTTGGTTTTCTGCGGACGTGGTTGCTACAAAATGGATCATCCCTGCGGGATTGGTTGGGAATGATTGATCAAAGGCAAATGAACGCTTCTGGATTGATTTTTAATTATTCCGGCGACACGCTTACTCAAAATTCTCGGGGTTCTACAACTATATGCGTCCGATTTCGCGTTATTTGTGGCATACAACCTTGTAAAAAACGCATGTACCTTCGTTATCTGGCCGTTAGCCTGCTTTTGACTCTTTGCTCCTGCGGGATTATTTCGCCCAACTCGTCCAGTTCCGACCGGTTTTCGACCAGTCCGGAGAAATTTGCCGTTCAGCCGGGGCAGGTCGACGAAGCATCGGGTATGGTTGCCAGTCGTTCGATGGACGGTCGGTTGTGGGTGCAGGAAGACAGCGGCAATCCCGCCGAAATCAATTTGTTGACCACCGATGGAAAGCTGGAAAAGCGGTTCCCGATACCGGGAGCCTCCAACCGTGACTGGGAAGACCTGGCCATCGGACCGGGGCCGCAGGACGGCGTTTCGTATCTTTATCTGGCCGACATCGGCGATAACCTCAAGCAAAACGACCTCAATTACATCTATCGGTTTCCGGAACCGAAAAACACCAATGAATCCGTTAACGGCGTCGAACGAATCAGCTTTCGGTATGCCGACGGTGCCCGCGATGCCGAAGCCATCCTGCTCGACCCCCAAACCCGCGACCTCTGGATTGTGAGCAAAGCCGAAGAAAAAGTGCGCATCTACCGGCTGCCATATCCCCAAAGCACGAGCGTTGAAATGCGGGCGGACTATTACGGCGAACTGCCCCTGACGCTGATTACGGGCGGCAGCGTGTCGGCGGATGGCAACGAAATCGCGTTGATCTCCTATCTGGGCGCCTATCACTGGCGTCGCAAAAGCGGCCAGTCTCTGGCGGATGCGATGCAAAAAAACAGCTTTAAAACCCTGGCGACCGATCCGCTTGGTATCCAGAGCGAAACCATCTGTTTCGATAAAAACAGCAACGGCTATTACACCCTGCCCGAAAAAGGAAACCAGGCGTCTGTAACCTTAAACTACTACAAACGGTTGTAAGACGTTGAAGCAGGGAAGGATAGTCGCCCCGTTCGAAACGCTTAAAATTCATCGTCTTGTCTAAAACCGCTGCCATCGTTGGAGCCGGTATTGCCGGTATTGCTGCTGCGATTCGGCTGGCCGTCAAAGGCTACCGCGTCGATGCATTCGAAGCCAATGCCTATCCCGGCGGTAAATTGTCCGGTTTTTCGCTCGACGGTTTTCGGTTCGATGCCGGGCCGTCGCTCTTCACCATGCCGCAGTTGGTCGAGGATTTGTTCCGGCTGGCGGACCGAAATCCCAACGATTATTTTGAATACCGTCGGCTGAACGAGACCTGCCGGTATTTCTGGGACGACCACACATACCTGACCGCCTGGGCTGATCGCGACGCTTTTGCCCGCGAAGTAGAAAGCCAACTGGGCGAACCCGCCGATCACCTGCTGGCCCATCTGGCCGACAGTGCCGCCAAATACCACATCACCGAAAAATTGTTTCTGCACCGCTCGCTGCACAAACTAGCGACCTGGTTCAACCGCGACGCGCTGTATGGCTACCTGAATTTGCCGAAGCTGGAGGTGTTCAAAACCATGAACCGCGCCAACGAGCAGCGGTTTCAGAACCCGAAACTGGTGCAACTTTTCAACCGCTACGCGACCTATAACGGCTCCGACCCGTATCAGACGCCGGCCACGATGAACATCATTCCGCACCTGGAATACAACATCGGGGCCTTTTTCCCGAAAGAAGGCATGATCGGCATCACCAACAACCTGGTCCGGCTGGCCGAAGAACTGGGCGTCCGGTTTCATTTCAACACGCGGGTGACGGAGTTGGTGACGGAGGGCGAACGGATCGTGGGCGTCAGAACGGAGAATGAAAGCAAACCGAAACCCTACGATGTCGTCATTTCGAACATGGACGTCGTCAACACGTTCCGGCGGCTGTTGCCAAACGCCCGGCAGCCGGAGCGAATATTACGCCAGCCGAAGTCCAGCTCCGGGTTGATTTTTTACTGGGGAATCAGGCGGGAATTTCCAGAACTGGGTTTGCATAACATCTTTTTCAGTTCTGATTACCGCGCCGAGTTCGACCACATTTTCAATCGGAAAACACTGTCGGACGACCCCACGGTTTACCTCAACATCACGTCCAAACACAAACCGGACGATGCGCCACCGGGTTGCGAAAACTGGTTTATTCTGATCAATGCACCGAATAATACGGGGCAGGATTGGGACGCTCTGATTGCCAAAACCCGGCAGAATGTCATTCAAAAATTGAGTCAAAACCTCGGCGTCGACATCGCGCCCCTGATTGCCTGCGAAGCCATTCTGGACCCCATTCAGATCGAAAACCGCACCTCAAGTTCCCAGGGTGCGTTGTACGGCAACAGTTCCAACAACCGATTTGCGGCTTTTCTGCGCCACGCCAACTTCTCGCACCAGTTTCGGAATCTGTATTTTGTCGGCGGTAGTGTGCATCCGGGGGGCGGTATTCCGCTCTGTTTGCTGTCGGCTAAAATTGCGACGGACCTGCTATAAGTTGTCTGGTAACTCCTCGGACTATCCTCCGAAAGGCTGAAAGCCGTATATTGCAAGCTTTGCACTGAAACTCGACGGCATGGATACCTCGTACCTGATTATCATTTTCAGTTTATCGGTTCTCCTTTCGTACGTGTTCGATTTGCTCAGCAGCCGTTACAAAACGCCGTCGGTGATTTTGCTGCTGGCGTCGGGCATGCTGATGCGGCAGGTGACGAATTATTTTGCGTTTCAACTGCCATATGTCGACACCATTTTGCCGACTTTGGGCACGCTGGGGCTGATTCTAATCGTATTGGAAGGCGCACTGGAACTGGAGTTGACGGGGGAGAAGCTGGGCATGATCCGCCGGGCGTTCTGGGCGTCGCTGTCGTCCATCCTGGTCACGTCGCTGCTCATGGCTTCGCTGTTTTACGTGCTGATGGAAGCGTCGTTTTTCAAGTGTCTGGTTGCCGCCACGCCGTTTGCTGTCATCAGCAGTGCCGTGGCCGTTCCGGGCAGCAACAACCTGAACCCAACGAGCCGGGAATTTATCGTCTACGAATCGTCGCTGTCCGATATTCTGGGCGTCATGATTTTTAACTTTCTGGTATACAACGCTTCCGGTGGTATTCTGTCAATTTTGTCGTTTGCCAAAGACACCCTCATCATGGTGATCATCTCCCTGATCTGCTGCTTTTTTCTGCTGTATTTGATCAGTAAAATCAGCCACCGGATCAAATTCCTGCCGATTATTTCCGTTCTGTTTCTCGTCTACGCCGTCAGCCGGATTTACCAGCTTTCCCCGCTTTTGCTGATTCTGGTTTTCGGGTTATTCCTGAACAATACCGAACTGTTTATCCGGGGTCGGCTCGACCGGATCTTTAAAAACGAGCTGTTCGAAAAAGAACTGGATCAGTTCAAAAACCTGACGGCCGAAGGAGCTTTTATTGTCCGGACATTTTTTTTCCTGCTGTTTGGCTATGCCTCCGATTTCTACACTCTGATCGAGCCTGACGCGCTGATTGTGAGTTTTTTACTCCTCCTGATTCTCTATTCCGTTCGGGCGGGCGTGTTGCGGTTGTCCTTGCCGGGCAGCATCAATCCGGTGGTTTTTATCGCCCCACGCGGGCTGATTACGGTTTTACTATACCTCAGCATTCCGGATAACCTTAAACTGGTGGGATTCCGCGACGGTATTCTGATGGCCGTGGTGTTGTTGACGGCATTGGTGATGATGGTGGGCGTCATCAGTTACCGGGACAACACACCGGCGGACTAAATGGCACCACCCGGCGGTTTATCAGTCCGATAGGCCAGAAAACCGTACCACTTTCGCGTTTTCCAGTACGTCAGATCGTGCTCATTGTCAAACGCTTCGCGCTCGAAGCTGATGTTGCGGTACGCGTCATAATGCTCGCGGTATTGCCAGCGCCGGATCAGGTATTCCAGCAAATACCAGACATAAAAGGGGAGGATGCCGAGTTCAAGTTGCTGGCGAAGGTGTATGCGTTCGTGGTGGAGCAAGACCGCATCCGGGCGTTTCGTCCGTACCAACACAAACGGGAATAACGCCATTCCGCTGACCCACAAAAACGGTACGCGAACAATGATCATAAGGCGATTTTAAAAAGGAAGCAGAAAGGTTTTCTTTACGGCCCATTCGCTGTCTGCTAATGGGCAAGGTAAGTCGTTCAGGTAACAAAATAAAACCGCTCACCATTCTTTTTCAGCCTTTTGACAAACTTTATTCCCCGGCTATTTCCGATCTGTTTACCTCCGAAAAAAACATTGTATATTTGAGAAAGCCCGGGTTGCCGGCGTTGTCATAACCTACATTTTAGTGTTCTTACTCTATGAAAAAAACCGTGCTTTACGTTGCGTTAAGCCAGTGTCTGCTCTGGTCGGCGGTGGCGCAAACGCCTAAAAAATCGACCCCAAACCGGCCTGCTCCCAAACCAGCCGCCACGGTTTCGACCGCTCCGAAAAGTTCATCGACCGAGTCGGCGGCACGCATCAAATTTACTGAATACGATTTGCCGAACGGGTTGCATGTCATTCTGCATCAGGACAATACAACGCCCTTGGTGGCCGTCACGATGATGTATCATGTCGGCTCGAAAAACGAGCAGCCGGGTCGTTCAGGGTTTGCCCACTTTTTCGAACACCTGATGTTTGAAGGCTCCGATAACATCAAGCGCGGTGAATACATGAAAATCGTGAAAGGCGCGGGGGGCCAGTTGAACGCCAACACCTCTACCGACCGGACTTTCTACTACGAAATCCTGCCTTCCAACAAACTGGAACTGGGCTTGTACATGGAGTCGGAGCGGCTTTTGCACGCTAAAGTCGACGAAAAAGGCGTGGAAACCCAGCGCGAAGTGGTGAAGGAAGAACGGCGGCAGCGGTATGAAAACCAGCCCTACGGCACGTTCTTTCCGCAGGTTTTGAGCCATGCGTTCAAAGTTCACCCCTACAAATGGGCGCCCATCGGGTCGATGGAAGACCTGAACGCGGCCAAAATCGATGAGTTCCGGGATTTCTACAAGGAGTTTTACATCCCGGGCAATGCCATTCTGTCCATCGCCGGTGACATCAATCCCGAGGATACGAAAAAGCTGATTGAAAAGTATTTCGCCGAAATTCCGAAAGGTACAAAAACGCCGTATCGCCCAACCGTAAAAGAGCCGGTTCAAAAAGCCGAGGTGCGCGACATCGTATACGACAACGTATCGCTGCCCGGCGTCTTCCAGGCCTATCACATGCCCGCCCAGGGTGATCCGGATTATTACGCACTGGACGTGTTGCAGACCCTGCTTGCCGCCGGTGAAAGCTCGCGGATGAATAAAGAACTCGTTGACAAACAACAGAAAGCCGTTCAAACCGGTGTGTTTCCACTTTCGACCGAGGATCCCGGTTTGTTTATTTCCATCGGGATTGCCAACATGGGCGTCAAAGCCGAAGACCTGGAAGTCGGCATGAACGCCGAGATCGAGAAATTGAAGAAAACCCTGGTTTCCGATGCCGAATTTCAGAAAGTGAAAAACCAGATCGAAACCAATTTCGTGAACCAGAACGCGGGTGTCGCCGGTATTGCCGAAAGCCTGGCGAACTACAAAATGTATCTGGGTGATGCCAACCTGATCAACACGGAACTGGAACGGTATAACAAGGTGACGAAGGAAGACCTGCGCCGGGTGGCCAACAAATACCTCACGAAAGAAAACCGCGTGGTGTTGTATTATCTGCCCAAGGCAATGGAGCCGAAAAAGGAAAGTAAAGGGGAATAAGTAGATAACGAATATTGAACACTGAATATCGAATTTTGAATATCGATGATGAAAGCAAACTATATGCTGGCTGCGGGCTTGATGGCTCTCGGTCTGTCGGTTCAGGCGCAAACGCTTGACCGGTCAAAACTGCCCGCCGATGCCCCGGCACCGGTTATTAAAGTGGGCAAACCCGTGTCGTTTACGCTCGCCAACGGCCTGAAAGTGTTCGTGGTACAAAATAATAAACTGCCGCGCGTCGGTTTCAGCCTGCTGTTCGACTACCTGCCCATCCGCGAAGGCGATAAGGCGGGCTACGTCAGCATTGCGAGCCAGTTGATCAAAACCGGGACAAAAACCCGCACCAAAGACCAGATCGACGAAGCCGTTGATTTCATCGGCGGCAGTCTGAACACTTCGCCAACCGGCGTTTATGCGATGTCGCTGAAAAAGCACACGCCCAAAATGCTGGAGGTGATGTCGGATGTGGTGCTGAATCCGAAGTTTACGCAGGAAGAACTGGACAAACTGAAAAAGCAGACCAAATCGGGGCTGGCGTCGCAGAAAGACAATCCGGCGGCCATTGCCACGCGGGTAAGCAGCATGTTGGTTTACGGCAAAGACCACCCGTACGGTGAGCCGGATTCGGAAGAAACCGTCGACCGGATTACGCTCGACGATTGCCGCAAATTCTACGAAACGTACTACCGGCCTAACATCGGGTATCTGGCGGTTGTAGGGGATATTACGCCCGAAGAAGCGCGTCCGATGGTGGAGAAATACTTTGGCAAATGGCAGCCGGGCGAGGTTCCGAAACCGAGCTATGAAACGCCAAAACCGCCCGCCAAAACGACCATCGCGCTCATCGACCGGCCGAGCTCGGTGCAATCGGTGGTTTACATCACGCATCCGGTTCTGTTGAAACCGTATACGCCCGAGTCGATTCAGGCCAGCCTGACCAACGACATACTGGGCGGTGGCGGTGGCAACGCCCGTTTGTATAACAACCTGCGCGAAAAACACGGGTATACCTACGGCGCGTATTCGTCGCTGACGAGCGACCGGCTGGTGGGTCGTTTCCGGGCCAACGCCAACGTGCGGAATGCGGTGACAGACAGTGCCGTAGCGGAATTTATGACGGAATTGAAAGCAATCCGGAGTTCGAAGCCGACGGCTGAAGAACTGAAAAGTACGAAAAACACGTTTGCCGGGAATTTCATTTTTACGCTGGAAGACCCCGAGACGATTGCCAATTTTGCGATCAATACCGCCCGATATAATCTGCCGGAAGACTTTTTTGCCAACTACCTGAAAAACGTTGATGCGGTCACGGAAGACCAGGTTGAAGCCTCTGCCGCTAAATTGATCGATCCGGAACACGCCTATGTGGTAGTGGTGGGAAAAGCCTCCGAAGTGGCCGATAAACTGAAACGGTTTGGCGACATTGTTTACTACGATGTCAACGGCACGAAAGTGGAAGCGCCCGCGCCCGGCAAACTGACGACCACGCCGGTGGGTGTGACGGCGGATCAGGTGATCGAAAAATATGTGACTGCGATCGGCGGGAAAGACGCCATTGCAAAAATTAAGGATGTCACCCAAAAGCTGACGACCGAGATTCAAGGCACGAAAATAGACATTGAAAGCAAGCAGAAAGGGATGAACAAGTTCTCGCTGGCCGTAACGGCACAGGGGCAGGTGGTGCAGAAAGTGACTTCCGACGGCACGAAAGTGAAAATGGAAGGCGGTGGTCAGTCGAAAAACGTGACGGACGAAGAAGCCAAGATGGAAATTCTGAAGAATGCCGCTTTCGCTGAATTGCTGTATCCAACGTTGGGAGCCAAAACCGCCCTCGTCGGCACGGAGAAAATCAATGGAAAAGATGCCTTCAAAATTGACGTGACGCTGGGTAAAAAGACCATTTCGGAGTTTTATGATACCGAAACCGGCCTGAAAGTGCAGCACACGGCCATTGAGCAGACCCCGCAGGGTGAAATGGCCATCAATACCGGCCTGAGCAATTACAAGGAAGTAAATGGTGTGAAGTTCCCGCACACCCTGACCCAGAATCTGGGCCCAATGACGATGAAAATGGAAACCCAGTCGCTGGTGGTAAACACCGGGCTGGATGACAAGGAGTTTGCGGTGCAGTAAGTACGGTTTACGGTTTTCGGTGGCTGGCGCGTGCTTTTTGGGCGTTAGTCACCGAAAATTTTTACAATACACTTCCCTTTCTTGACTGGTAAGAGGAAGTAGCACGCTTCTATTGGTTGACAATAAACGCGGCATTCCCGACGCAGAACCGTACCGTAGCGATGGGTAACCGAAAACCCTATTCCTGTTCGCAGAAAATTAGGTTTTTCGAGCAGGTAAGCGGATTCATTTATGGGTAAAAGGAAAGTGTATTTATTTGTACAATATAATACAAATAAAATGGCCACTTTAAATACTATTTCAATAGGACCGGAAAAAGAAATAATCCTGCTTGATTTTAACTATGACACCGATTCTATACTGGAAATAAATGAACGTTTGGGCCCATTTTCTAGTGACATTACTTTTAAATATAGCAATGTTAGAGATCCTTTGAGTGAATTCTGGAATAAGACAGAAATAGATTGTATAGCTGGCTGCTGTGGCATCAATGCTTTTGTACTTTGGCCGGAGGAGATTGTTGAGGTAGTGAAAAGCCTTGATATAGAGACGCTTGTCAACCAGCTAGAAAGAGTAAAAGAGCAGGTACTGGTTAGTGACGCCCAAATCATTAGCTATCGTCGGCTCAATTATAATTTCGCAAGAAGTTCTTTTTTAGAGTTGATGGATTATCTAATTACAGAAATCAAACAGTGGGTTTAGAATTAAATAATAATAAGGTTTCTCCTCACCAGACCATTAATTCGGCTACAACAATCCCAAATTCGGCTACGTTTGCTCATTGGAAATGGCGGACCTTTGCCCTACGCAAAACAAACGAACGCCATGATCTTAGTAACCGGAGCCACGGGCCAACTTGGCACTGCCGTCATCGACCAACTCCTTCAAAAAATACCAGCCAGTCAGATTGCCGCTTTCGTGCGGGACGATACCAAAGCCGCCCATATGCTTAAACAGGGCGTGACGATACGCGTTGGCACCTATGACGACACCAACGCGCTCGACAGCGCCATGCAGGGTGTCGAAACGGTGTTGTTGATTGCGGGTACGGATGAGGAAAACCGGGTTCGCCAACACCAGAACGTCGTGGATGCGGCCCGAAAAGCGGGTGTTCGACGGATGGCCTACACCAGTCGGGCAATGAAAAACCCGGCGACGCTGGTCAACCGGTTGATGGCAGGCCACTTTCAGACCGAGGAGTATATTAAAGCCAGTGAAATGCCCTACACGCTGTTTCAGAACATCCTGTATCTGGATGCGATCCCGCAGTTTGTGGGTGGCGACGCCGTTTTCGAGCGTGGTATCAATGTAGCGGCCGGTCAGGGCCGGGTGGCCTTTGCTCTCCGCAGCGAGATGGGCGAAGCGATCGCGAATGAGCTGGTCGGCAACGAGGAGGGCAACCGAACGTACCAGCTGACGGGCCGTGAGTCGTACTCGTTTTATGACGTAGCCGCAGCCCTGACCGATCTCTCAGGCAAGTCTGTCACCTACACGCCAGCGGAGCCAGCCACCTTTGAAGCCCAACTGATCGGACGCGGTTTGCCTCAAGTCGTGGCCCGGCGAATCACCGGGTTTATCACCGACATCGCCAATGGCCAGGAAGACATCATCAGTTCTGACCTGGAAAAGTTGCTGGGTCGAAAACCGACTGGACTCAAAGAAGGATTAATGGTGTTGTATAAGCTGAAACAGGCGTAATCTAACTTTTACCCGGTGCAAACCAGGCCATAAACTCATCGAACGATGTCAACCGAACCGCTTCACCGAATCGATACGATCTCCGCGTATCACCAGTTTGCCGGTCTTCCCAAACCGGGCCATCCGCTCATTAGTGTAGTCCGGTTTGACGACATTAGACCACAGAAGATTGACCGACCGAAAAGCTTTGTGAACAACTTCTATTCGATTGCGCTCAAACGGAATTTCAACGGCCGGATGAAATACGGGCAACAGCCGTATGATTTCGACGATGGGCTGATGGTTTTTTTAGCGCCCGGTCAGGTGCTGGCGGTTACGGCTGAAGAAACCCTTGAACACAGTGGCTGGCTGTTGATGATCCACCCTGATTTTTTGTGGCATACACCCCTGGCCAAAACGATTCGGCAGTATGCCTATTTCGACTATTCCATTCGGGAGGCCCTGTTTTTGTCCGAAAAGGAGGAGTCTGTGATCGTCGGCATCATCCGGCAGATTCAGCAGGAATACCAGGCTCCCATCGACAAATTCAGCCAGAACATCATCGTGGCTCAGCTCGACGTATTGCTCAATTATGCCGACCGGTTTTACCAGCGACAGTTCATCACCCGGAAAATCACCAACCACGAACTACTGGACCGGTTTGAAACCGTACTTGCGGCTTATTTTGCCAGCGATGAGCGACTGAAAACCGGCCTGCCAACGGTCGGGTATATGGCCGAACAACTTCATCTGTCGCCTACGTATCTGAGCAGTCTGCTGAAAACGCTGACCGGGCAAAACGCCCAGCAGCATATTCACGGCAAACTCATTGAAAAGGCCAAAGAAAGGCTGTCGACAACGACTTTGTCGGTTGGTGAGATCGCTTATGGGCTCGGTTTCGAGCACCCCCAGTCGTTCAGTAAGTTATTCAGGAGCAAGACGAATGTCTCTCCACAGGAGTTTCGCCATTCGTTCCAGTAAAGCGGTGGAGATTACCGCCCAATCGGCCGGATGCCTGATTTCCGAACATCGGCGACGACGATAAACCGGTAACGGGGGTCTTTATCGAACGCGTCTTTGGAGGATCGGTAATGCCGCTGGGCGCGTTGACGGGCTTCGGTGAAGAGTTTTCGGGAGGCTTTCCGACGGCGGACCGACATGATTTTCCGTAAATCGACATCGCCGATCATCGAGGTTTCCAGACAGGCCAGATCCTTGTGTTCGGCGTCGCGGTAGTAACCCAGCACGCAGTGGTCGGCCAGCAACACCAGAACCGGGTCGATGTGAATGGAACGCAGCACCGACGCCATCAACACCATGCCATCGACGCAGTTGGCCTGGCGGTTGTTCCAGGTCTGGTCGATTGTCCGAATGCGCTGGCTGTAGAGGTTTTGCGAAATGCCGGTACTTGAATTGGTTGAGATCGAACTGTAGCGAATGCCCCGTTTCTGTAGCGCATACCAGATGGAAAAAACCTGATCGTCGACCCGCTTTTTATCGCCGGTCTGGTAGCCATCGAAGCCATCCACAATGTCGGTTTGCAAGGCCTGACTCAACACTTCGTCCACCACCGGATCATCTTCGTTGATGTAAGCCACGTACATGTAGTTCAGATCCAGATCGCCCGTACCGGTTTCGTCGTCTTCCCAGTAATACGGGCAATCGTTGACGGAACGCATCGTGGCCACCACCGTCCGATGGCCAACTTTTTCGTTGTTGATGTAGGTCGTAACCGTAAAATTAACCGGCGTAGGTTGCAGCAATCCGCGCAGTTTTTCAAAATTCCAGGGGATGCGGGGCGTTATTTCGTAGTTTTTGTCGGGTTCCTGCAAAATGCCTTCATAAACAGCCGCTTCGCTAAAGGGCGTTGCGCCGACTTCCACCCGCACAGAGGTGTTCAGGCCGGGGTTATGAAACGAAACCGACACATTGCCGTCGCCATCGCCCAATCGGTAATTCTTGCTTTTTTCGGAAAGGGTCGCCCGCGCCAGCAGATAGGAGGGAAAAAGCTGGTGCTCCATGCCCACCACCACCGCGATACGCTGCCGGTTTTCTCGAACCGTGCTGGTCGAAGCAGAAACATGCGCCAATGCGTCTCCGCTGGTTTCAACAGGTGCCAACTGCGAATAACCAGGAAACAATGACAAATAAAATACACTAAAAATTAGTGCATTGCACAATAATCTCATTTCGGTTAAAACAGTTACGATAGAATCTACGGGTGGCTATGCGAATTAACAAAATAGTATCAATTTAGTCAAGAGGTAACCCCGGGGTAGATTCAACATTTTTTCGTACTATTGTGCGGATATTAAAACCGTATGCGCGCTGCACTGGCTTACATCCTGCTGATTGCGATTCTGCTGCCTCTGTTCAGCCAGTGGGGTACTATTGCGTATTACCATGCCAACAAAGCGTATATTGCCAAAGTCCTGTGTGAAAATCGTGCCAAACCGGAGCTGCATTGCGACGGGCAATGTTTCCTCGCCAAAAAACTGACCGCTCAACAGGAGCAGCAGGATAAAGCAACCACGGAACAGGTGCAGAAAACGCCTGATTTCCAATTGTTCTACCAGTCGAATTTGCCGTTTTTATTTCAGCCGGTTGTCATTGCTCAGACGACGGTTTTGCCGGCTTATCTGCCGGGATCGTATTCTTCCCCACGGTATTCGTTGTTTCAGCCACCGCAGGTTTGATGGTTTATTGTCAGACCTGTCAGGTTTCAAAAACCTGACAGGTTCCCGGTTTAACCACTGGAAAGTTTCCAGCGGTTTGCTCGTCAATTCCATCAAATCGAACTCGCTTCATGACTTTTTTATACCGGCTCGTGGTCACGGTTTTCGTGATCCTGGCGCCATTCGGGCTATACGCCCAATCCCTGATTCAGGGAACCATTTTCGATGCCCAAACCAAAGAACCGCTGGCAGGCGTCGCCATTGCGTCGGAAGACCGCAAATCCGGCACGCTGACGAATGCCAACGGTCAGTTTTCGTTGAATTCTGCCACCGAAAAACTGCTTATTTCGGCGGTGGGTTTTCAATCGCAGGAGGTAACGCCCTCCGAAAAACCGCTGCGCATCGCCCTGGCAGCAGCCGTCGAAAACCTGCAAACGATTGTGGTGACGGCCAACCGCGAAGCGCAAAAACGGACCGAAGCGCCCGTCGCCATTTCCCGGCTTTCGCCCACGCTGATCGATGAAACCAAGCCGACTTTGCTGGCCGAACTCATCAACAAAACGCCGGGTGTGGTGATGCTCAATTACAACAACGAGCAACATGGTATGGGCATTCGCCAGCCATTTGGCACCAATGGCTACTTTTTGTACCTCGAAGACGGGGTGCCGATTCGGCCGATGGGCGTTTTCAACCACAATGCGTTGATTGAAATGAACGTCTTCACCGTCAGCTCGGTAGAAATTGTGAAAGGCCCGGCGTCGTCGCTTTACGGACCGGAAGCCGTGGGGGGTGCCATCAATTTTATCACGCAGCGACCCACCGCCGTCCCGACGTTTCGGGTGGGTATTCAGGGCGATCAGTGGGGCTATGGCCGGGTGCAATACGGCGGGGGCGGAATGCTCACCAAAAAGCTGGGTGTCTACGCGGGCGGTTTTGTTGCCCGGCAGCGCAATAGCTGGCAATCCCGGTCCGACTACGACAAAGTTTCGTTCAATGGCCGCGCCGAATACGCATTCACGGGCCGTACCAAACTGACCGGCACGTTTTCGTACAACGACTACAATTCGCAAACCGGCGGCAGCGTCGACAGCATCGCGTTTTACAACCGGCAGTATACCTCGACCTCGGATTTTACATACCGGAAAGTGAAAGCAATCCGCGCGCGGCTGACGCTCGATCACCAGTGGAAAAACGGTTCCGACAGCTACCTGACGGCTTTTTACCGCGACAATTCGATTGGCCAAAACCCTAGTTACGGCATTCGCTGGACGAGCGGAGCCACCAAAGCAACGGGCCAGATCAACGTCAACGCTTTCAGCAGTTACGGTTTCATTGCCCAGCACAGCCAGAAGTTGCCCTTCTGGAATGGGCGGATGATGGCCGGGTTGACCTATGACGCGTCGCCAACGACCTACAATGCCTACCAGATTGAACTGGAAGCGCAGCTTCGGCCTGATAAAAAATCGGTGGAACAGTACAAACTGGTGAAAGAACGGCCCGATTTGCTGCTGGCCGATTACGCAGCCGACATTCACAACTCGGCCGTTTACGCTCAACTCGACCTGAATCCTTTGCCAGCCCTGCGGATTTCGCTCGGTGGACGGTTTGATCAGATGGCGTTCGATTACGACAATTACCTGGACAAGAGTACCGGACGAAAAGCGTACCGCCAGTTTACGCCCAAAGTGGGGCTGACCTACGATCTGGGCCGCGACCGGGGTTTGTATGCCAACTACAGCAAAGGCTTTTCTCCGCCGGGGCTGACGTCGATTTTTACCAAACGCGTCAACGCCCAAACGGGGGAATCACCCTTTTATTACAATCTGCAACCGGCGTATTTTAATAACTACGAAGTCGGCGGCTGGGCGTCGCTGCTGAACCGGAAAATGTACATCGATGTGGCGGTTTACCAGATGGAGGGCCGCAACGAATTGCTCAACATTCGCCAGCCCGACAACAGCACCGATTACCAGTCGGCGGGAAAAACGCTGCACCGGGGCATCGAATACAGCCTTACCTACCGACCGTCGGGCGAGTGGTTTTTCCGGTTTGGCGGCACCAATGCCGTCCACCGGTTTGTCGATTTTGCGCTGAGTACGAGGGCTTCTGATGCCGTAAAAAACGTGAACGGTTTCGATATGCCACAGGCTCCGCGCTGGGTAGCCAATACCGAAGTGACGTATAAGCCACGCTGGGCCAAAGGATTACGGATGTCGGCGGAATGGCAACGCATCAGTTCCTGGTACCAGAATCAGATCAACACGGTTTCGTACGACGACCGGGGCGCGTTTGGCGGGCGGGGTGTCAGCGTCATCAACCTGCGGGCGGGGTATGCCTTCCGGCGGTTTGAGGTATTTGCCAACCTGATGAATGCCACCGATGAACTCTACGCGACCTCGGCCACGCGTGGCAACAACGCCACCGACCGAACCACGTATACGCCCGCAGCGCCCCGGACGCTGGTGGGCGGGATTCAGTATAATTTTTCAAAATAATACCCAAACGAAGCGTCGGCCCGGCCCCCACCCCCCTGAAGAGGGCTTAAAAATTCCGAATGCCTAAAAGCCCCCTTCAGGGGGGTGGGGGCTAAACCGAAAACCGTTTTACTATGAAAAATACCATCTTAATTGCCGCAATTCTGTTGTTTGGCTTCGCCGAGCGACCCGCCAGAGAAATCCAGCTTTCGAATCCGCAGTTTGTGGGCGCGACGCCCCGGCTGACCACCGACCACCGGAATCACCCGGTGTTGAGCTGGACGGAAAAAGAAGGCGAAAAAGTCGCTTTTTACTATGCCGTGTCGGAAGACGGCGGGCGGACGTTCGGTGAAAAAATCCGGATCAAGTCACCAACGGTTTTCTCGACCCACGCCGAAGGCATGCCGAAAGTGGCTTTTAAAAAAGACGGAACCGTGCTGGCGACCTTCGAAGTGTCCCGACCAACGGCGGAGGCTCCGCGTGCCGGTGATGTGTTGTACGTCACTTCGGCCGACGGCGGGCAAACTTGGACCGAACCCAAAGCCGTTCACCGCGACATCACACCGGGCAAGGGCCACTCGTTCAGCAACCTGAACCGCCTGCCCAACGGCGAAATCGGGATTGCCTGGCTCGACGAAAAAACCGCCAATAAGGAAGGCCGAACCGTGAAATTTGCCCAAACGATGCCGGGGGGCGGTTTTTCCAACGAAGTGCTGGTGGATGATAACGCCTGTCAGTGCTGCCGCACCAACGTCTTTGTCGACGCGAAAAACCATGTTCATATTGCGTACCGGGATTTGCTGGACAACGGCGCGCGCGACATCAGCCACGCGGTTTCGACCGATGGCGGCCGCACATTTACCAGTCCGAAAGTGGTGTATGATGATCAGTGGAAAGTCAACGCCTGCCCGCATACCGGCCCCGACGTGGCGCAGGTTGGCAACGACCTTTTTGTGACCTGGTTTTCGGGAGGGGAGAAAACGCCGGGGATCAAACTGGCCCGGCTGGGAGCAGCGCAACTGGTTGCGGGCATCACATCCGAGCGAATGAAACATCCGCAGATCGCGTCGCTCAACGGGCAACTGGTCTGGGTGTGGGACGAATCGATGGAGGTGAAAAATGCCGCTGGCGAAAGCCGGTTTATCTCCCGAATCGGGATGCGGAAGGTGTCTGGCGGCACGGTTTCGTCCGTTACGTACCTCACACCAACCGATGTCAATGCGGCTTTTCCGGTGGTTCTGGCTACGAAAAAAGGACTTTTAGTGGCTTATGAACAGAAGAAAGACCAGCAAAACAGCGTTATCGTAAGTAGATGGATTGAATCAATGTAATGCAACGTTCGGTATGAAAAACACCTTCTTCTCTTCCGGTATGAGTCTTTTTTTCTTTTTGATCGTTCTGGTCGCCTGCCACAACGACCCCCTGGAACCCGACTTCGGAACGGTTCAACTAAGGTTTGATAACGTGGTCGGCACGCAGGAATTGAAACTGGATTCAACGACCTACACCAACGGCAGCGGAGAACCGTTTACCGTCTCCCGGTTTACGTATTTTATCAGCAACATCAAGCTGAAAAAAGCCGATGGGTCGGAATACGTCGTTCCGCAGGACAGCAGTTATTTTCTGACGTCGCAGAGCAACCCGGCCTCCCGGACGGTTTTGCTCCGCAACGTTCCGGTGGGCGACTACACGAGCATCAACTTTATGGTGGGCGTGGATAGTCTGCGAAATACGATGGATATCGGAAAACGAACCGGCGCACTCGACCCCGGTGGTGCGGCTGCCGGGATGTATTGGGACTGGAATTCGGGCTATATTTTCCTGAAACTGGAAGGAACCTCAGCCAAAGCGCCGGTCGATGCGACGGGAAAACGGAATTTCGTCTACCACGTCGGTCTGTTTGGCGGGTATCAAACTAAAACCATCAATAATTTGAGAACCATTCAATTGGCACTGGGGACGCAGCCCGCCCACGTGATTTTGAATGGAAAAACCGGTATTCAGGTGAAGGCCGATGTGTTGAAGGTGTTCGACGGCGTCAAACCGCTCAGCATTGCGGCAGCACCGACGATTATGGTATCGGATTCTTCGAAAAACGTTGCCAACAATTACGCGACGATGTTTAGCATCGGTACGGTTCAGGTTGATTGAACGTACCTGAAGGCTTAAATAACGGATCTGTTTGCCCCGTAAGGGGCTCCACAGCGTAGCGTCGGTAGCCGTAAATGAGTTGCCTTCCACAGCGTGCCGATAGGTACGCAACGATTATTTAATGAAAGTCAATTAGTCCGTGTAATTATACACCAACTCAAACATACGGACTTTAGTCCGTGGGTATGGAATGATCCGAAAACTCCTTCTCTATAGCTGGTTATGCGCCGTTCTGCTACCGACATTCAGTCAGTGGGGGACGATTGCGTATTTCCAGCTCAATAAGGAGTATATCGCCCGGGTGCTGTGTGAAAACCGCGATCGGCCGGAACTTCATTGCGACGGACACTGCTACCTGGCCCGTCGGTTGAAAGCACAACAGGAAAAGCAGGATCAGCAAACCACCGAACGGGTGCAGAATACCCCTGTTCTCCAGTTATATACACCCCCTGTCCTCCGGTTCGATTTCCTGCCGGAATTGGTGGTTTTGCCCACAAAAGCTACGTTTCGTTATCAATTATCCGCCTATTCGGCTCCCCTCGCTGATTTACTACAGCCGCCCCGTCTGTAACGCTCCGAAGCAAACCGGCCTGTTTCCATAAACCGGGTAATCGTTTTTTTCGATTACTCAGGACAAGTCTGTCTGGTCTTTCAGCAACATTTTTCCGTTGCCGTGAAGGTGATGGCCAGCCGGTTTTGCTTCAATTCCTTCCATTTACTCCAAATCAGCACTTTTTACTCCTTATTCGAATTTCGTATGAACTTCCGTTTTTTATCTCTGCTAGTCAGTGTGGCGCTATTTTTTATGGCCTGCACCAATGATTCGTCCACCACGACCCCGGAACCGGCTGGCTCCGGAGCTGTCGATTTGAAAATCGAAGCCCTGTATGGCACCGCTGCGTTTGAATTGGGCAAAGCCTACACCACGGCCGGAAACGAAAAAGTAACCTTCGATCAGCTCCGGTTCTGGGTTAGCAAAGTGGAACTGACCAAAAAAGACGGTTCCGTGTATGAAGTCCCGAATTCCTATTACCTCATGCAGTATCTGGGGAAGGATGAAGCCATTCAGGATGGTACGTTTACCCTGACAGCAGGCAAACGCGAGGTGGTGAACCTGGCGGGCGTTCCGGCGGGGGAATATACCGGTGTCAAATTTGGCATCGGCGTCGATGCCAAATACAACGACAACCTGACCCTGGCGGCTGGCGAACTGAATATCCTGCAAAACATGACGAATGTGAGCTGGATGTGGCACACCAGCTACATCTTCACCAAACTGGGTGGAACCGTTGACGTGGCCGGAGCCGCCAGCCCTTTTCTGTTGGAAACCGGTACGAACGCCAATTACAAAACCATCTCGCAGACGTTTGCCACGCCCCTGGTTGTCGATGGCAGCATGAAAGGGCAGATGACGTTACAGGCGGATGTCGCCAAGATTCTGGACGGTATTGTGATTGCGCGGGATGCCAAACTGAACACGACCGACAAAACGTACCACATCAATGCCGGAACCGCCAGCATGATGAGCAAACTCGCCGGAAATTACCCGGTTTCGTTCGTGAACGCCAAAACCGCCCGCATCAGTCAGTAATGAATCGACGGGGAATTTTTGCGGGATTGATAACGCTGGGAATGGTCGCCTGTTCTCCGCCGGACGATCCTGTGCCGACACCCGAGGCTCCATTGCTGGTGCGGGAACCCGCCAATTTTCCACCCTTGCCGTTGTCGTCGGATAATCCAGCGACGACGGCGGGGGTGAAACTGGGTCGGCAACTGTTCTACGATCCGCAGCTTTCCGGCAACGGAAAAGTGTCCTGTGCTTCCTGCCATGATCCGGCCAAAGCCTTTTCCGACGGCGTTCGGGTTTCGGCGCTGGGCGTATCGGGTCGGGCTTTGCTGCGGCACAGCCCGGTTTTGATGAATCTGGCCTGGGCAACCAATGGCCTGTTCTGGGATGGCGGTTCTAAAAACCTGGAGTCGCAGGTGTTGGGGCCGCTGACCAACCGGGACGAAATGGGCCACGATCTGGTCGTTTTAGCCAATTACCTGAAAACCGTCCCGGTCTATAGAACCCAGTTCGGGCAGGCTTTTCCCGGCGAAGTCATCCATTACGCGACGATTGCGAAGGCACTGGCGCAGTTTCAACGGTCGCTGGTTTCGGCCGATTCCCGGTATGATCAATGGGTACGCAAGGAGGGCGGTGTCCTCAGCGACGAGGAACAACGGGGGCATCGGCTGTATCAGCAACACTGCGCGGGCTGTCATGCGACGGACTTGTTTACGGATAATCAGTACCATAACAACGGTTTGGATATTGTTTTTTCGGACGAGGGCGACGGTGAAGGACTGGGCCGGGAGCGGGTGACGTTTGATCCGGCTGACCGGGGAAAATACCGCACGCCCACGCTGCGCAATGTGGTCCTGACGGCTCCGTATATGCACGACGGGCGCATGGACACGCTGGAGGATGTGCTGAATCATTATTCAGACCGAATTAAAACATCGCCGACCCTCGATGCCCGCTTACCGGCGGGCGGTTTCAGGTTGGCAGCCACTGATAAAAAAGCGCTTCTGGCGTTTCTGAACACGTTGACAGACCCGCAATTTGTCACCAACCGGGCTTACCGGCCGTAACGGAAACGCAGCGGATTTGCTTTCGCAAGATGATAGAAAACCGATATTTTGGAATAGTCAGCAGTGTACTTTTTTTGGGAATCGTCATGGCTTGTCAATCGGGCAAAGATCCCGGGCCGGAAGCCACCGGCGTGTATGACCCAAGCCCGTATGTCTGGAAAAAACCGGCGAATTTTCCGGAACCGGTTTACGATTTCTCGAAAAATCCGATGACGCAAAAAGGCGTGGCATTGGGGAAGATGCTGTTTTTCGATGGAGCGCTCTCGCGCGATGGCCGGATTGCCTGCGGTTTTTGCCACCAGCAGTATTCGGCTTTTGCCCATGCCGACCATTCGCTCAGCCACGGCATCGACGACAAAATTGGCACCCGCAACGTGCGGAATCTGCAGAACGTGGCCTGGAGCACGGCTTTTTTCTGGGATGGGAGCATCACGGATCTGGATACGTTACCCATCAGCCCGATTCAGAACCCGTTGGAAATGGGCGAGCATCTGGGCAATGTGCTGGACAAGGTGCGCCGGAGTCCGGGCTATCCGGCGCGTTTTAAAGAAGCGTTCGGTACGGATCAGGTTACGCAGGAAAACTTTCTCAAAGCCTTGTCGCAGTTTATGCTGACGATGGTTTCGGCCAATTCGCGCTACGACAAATACGTCCGGAATGAACCCGGCGGGGATTTGTCGGCAGATGAACGGGCGGGGCTTTCTCTGTTCAAACAGAAGTGCGCGGGTTGTCATCAGGGCGAGTTGTTCACGGATCAGAATTACCACAACAACGGTTTGCCGGTCAGTGAAATTAACGATCAGGGGCGGTTTGAGGTGACTAATAAAGAAACCGACCGGCTGAAGTTTCTGGTACCGAGTCTGCGCAACATCGAACGCTCCCTGCCCTACATGCACGACGGACGGTTCTGGTCGCTGGAACAGGTGCTGGATCACTACAGCCAGGGTGTGAAAGATAGCCCAACGCTCGACTCGCGCCTGAAAACCGGTGGAGTCCTGGGAATTGCCCTCACCGAACCGGAGAAAAAGCAGATCATTGCTTTCCTCAAAACGCTTACCGATCCGCAGTTTATCACCGACCGACAGTTTATTCCGAATTGATTACTAATCAGGGTTTTGATTCTAACAATCCACTTTATGAAAAAGCTTTTTTTACTGGTTTTCCTGCTCAGTCCGGTTCTGGCTTCGGCCTGTGAAGTGTGCGGGTGTTCCGGCTCCAGCTTTTACCTGGGCGTATTGCCCCAGTTTCAAAAGCACTTCGTGGGTCTGCGCTACCGGACCCAAAGTTACGACACCCGGCTGACGCTTCACCACGCCGGAACGATCTACGATTCGCGGGAGGAATTCCGGGCCATCGACCTCTGGGGGCGGTTTTATCCCCATCCGCGGATTCAGGTGCTGGCGATGTTGCCCTACCAGATCAATAAGCAAACCCAGGGGCCGGACGTTCGGCGACACCAGGGAATCGGCGACGCGACGGTTTTGGTCAATTACAAACTGCTGGACAGAACCCGGATGAGCGACAGTGGCCGGGTGGTCAAGCAAACGCTGCTGGTGGGGGGCGGCACGAAGCTCGCGACGGGCGAATACCGCTACAACCAGTACGATGGCGCACAGGTGGCGAACCCGAATTTTCAGGCAGGTACGGGTGCTTACGACGCGGTTCTCAACGCCATCTACACCCTGCGCATCGACAAATGGGGGATGAATGCGGATGCAACGGGCCGTTTGACCGGCACGAATGCCAACGACTACCGGTTTGGCAACCGCCTGAATAGCTCCCTCACCAGTTTTTACGTGCAGCAATGGGAAAAGCTGAATGTCGCGGTGATGCCGAGCGCGGGCTTCTACGGTGAGCTGGCGCACAAAGACCGGGATTACGCCGGCATCGTAGCCGAAACGGGCGGGTATATGCTGGCCGGAACCGTTGGCTTGGACATTTATCGTGGTAGCTGGATGCTGGGGGCGAATGCCCAGATTCCCATTCGCCAGCGAATTTCTGAGGGATTGGTGCAGGCCCACAGCCGGGTTGGGATTCACCTGGCCCGGACGTTTTAATGATGGTTCTATTATCTAAAATCTGATCACCAATGACTTGTAAAATCAAACTTTCAATTGTGTGTTTTCTGCTCGGGCTGTTCTGGTCCTGTCAATCCAAAAAGCAACCCGACGATCATCACCACCATGCGGTTTCAGATTCAGGACAGACGACAGGCCCCGTTGCGGAACTGGAGAAAGAGGTTCTGGCCGTACACGACAGCCTGATGCTCCAAATGACTGATTTAATGCGTATGCAGGAAGACGTATCCGTTAAAGTGGAAAAGAGCGATAGGCCATCCCGGGAAAAAGGGGAGCAGGTGCTCCGGCAGCTTAAAGAGGCTGATGAGGTGATGATGGACTGGATGCATCAGTACAAGGGCGATACGCTCAAACAACTGGATCAGGAAAAGGCGCTCGACTACCTGAAAATCCAGCAGGGGAAAGTAAACGCCCTGAGCCGCCTGATGCGCCAGCGTCTCACCGATGCCCAAAACTACCTGAAAGAATGAAAAAAATCCGAAAAATCACGCTGACAGCCGTTAGCTGGCTAGGTCTGTTTACCGGCATTTTCTGGTCCTGCCGTCACGACAACCCGGACCCTCAGCCGGGACCGACGGGATCGCTCGAAATCGCCTTCGACAATGTGGTGGGAAACGCTGATTTACAACTCAATACGGGAAACTACACCAACGCCGGTGGCGAATCGTTCAAGGTAACAACCCTGAATTATTACGTTACGAACATCCGGCTGAAACGGGCGGATGGGTCGGCGTATGTGGTTCCGCAGGACAGTAGTTATTTTCTGGTGAAAGAGGCCGAACCGGCTTCGCAGCGCATTATCCTCAAAAACATTCCGGTGGGCGAGTATACGGAAGTGTCATATCTGATTGGGGTGGATAGCCTTCGCAACACGATGGACGTCAGCAAACGAACGGGGGTTCTGGACCCCTCCGGCGGCATGACCGGCGGCATGTACTGGGACTGGAATTCCGGGTATATTCATTTCAAAATGGAAGGGACTTCGCCACAGGCGCCGGTGACGGCCAGTGGCAAGGTTTTCCTGTATCACATCGGTCTTTTCGGCGGTTATCGGACTAAAACCATCAATAATTTAAGGACAATCACTTTACCTTTTGGAACAACGACCGTCCGGGTGACCGAAAACGGTGTCGTTCCGCAGGTAACGATTCAGGCGGATGTGCTTAAGGTGTTCGATGGGCCGATGAAGCTGAGTATTGCCGTGAATGCGGATATTATGGTGTCTTCGCTGTCGTCCGGTGTGGCCGACAACTACGCCCGGATGTTCCGGATTGTGACCATAAAAACCAATTAGGACTGCCGGTTTCCGATCGTAAATGGATGGCGGGTTAATCATCGCCCGCCATACGTTTACATTCTTCCGTACGTTTTATTGTAGTAAATTTGTATTCAGATTAGCAAGTAAAGCTGAAGTAGATAGAAATGACGCGTTGGCAACATGTTGCAATCCTGGCGGCAATCGTTTTTTACGGTTTCGCGGTGGGCTGTCAGAACGACTCGGGGAAGGATGGCCCGGTTGAGCCGGAACCCAAACCCGTTGAGTTCAAGGCGACGCCGTACAACTGGAAAAAACCGGCCAATTTCGACGATCCGCACTACGATTTCACCAAAAATCCGCTGACGGTTGAAGGCGTTGCGTTAGGGAAAACGCTGTTCTACGACGGTATTCTGTCGCGCGACGGGGCCATTACCTGTGCGTTTTGTCACCAGTCATTTTCGGGTTTCGCGCACAATGACCACGCCCTGAGCCACGGCATCGGCGATAAAATTGGCACCCGGAACGTGCCCGGTATTCAGAACGTGGCCTGGACGCGGGCTTTTTTCTGGGATGGCGGGATTGTCGATCTGGATTTGTTACCCATTGCCCCCATTCAGAACCCGGTCGAAATGGGGGATTCACTCGCCAATGTGCTGAAGAAAATCCGGACCAGCGGGCAGTATCCGGCCCTGTTCAAGGCGGCTTTTGGAACGGAGGAGGTAACGACGGAGCGGTTTTTGAAAGCCCTGTCGCAGTTTATGCTGACGATGGTTTCGGCCAACTCTAAATACGATAAATATTCCCGCAAAGAAACCGGTGCTTCACTGACCGAATCGGAGTTGCGTGGCTTGACCTTGTTCAAAGCCAATTGCTCGGGTTGCCACACCGGCGAATTGTTTACCGACCAGAGTTTCCGCAACAACGGTTTGCGGATGCAACTTGCCAACAGCAAAGACTTCGATCTGGGCCGCTACCAGATTACACTAAATCTGGACGACTACAACAAATTTCGGGTGCCGAGCCTGCGGAATGTCGAGCGAACTTCGCCCTACATGCACGATGGCCGTTTTCAGACGCTGGAGCAAGTTATGGAACACTACATCAACGATGTGCAGGATACGCCCCAGCTCGATCCGTTGCTGAAGAAAACCGGTAAACCAGGGATTGCCCTGACCACCACCGACAAAGCGGATCTGCTGGCGTTCCTGCGAACGCTGACCGATGACGAATACATCCGCGACCGCCGTTTTCAGCCGGACTGAAAGAATAGTCAGTTTCGGTAAAACGCCTGATTTTCCCGCATCACAATGTCGATCGGCATGTATTGCTCCTTTTCGATGGACTTTGAAAAAATCAGAAGCTGATACAGCGTCATGATGCTCCGGTAGCCCTGGTCTTCGGGTTGGTGGCAGATCAGGAAATCGATCAGGCCGTTGTCGAGGTATTTGGCGTTTTCTTTGATCAGGTCGTAGCCGATCAGCAGCGGTTTTTGCGCCAGCTTTACTTTTTCCAGAAAACGGGCCACCAGAAACGACCGGGAGTTGGTCACGAACAGGACGTCGATGGCCGGATTGGCCTCAAACAGCGGCTGGAGGTTCCGGAAAACGGATTGCTCGTCGGTCTGGTGACTATCGACCCGCAGGATGGGATACGACTTGTGGTGTTCGGCAAAATACGCCCTGAACCCTTCTTCCGTCTCTTTGTAGGTGTAACTATCGATGGCCGTAGCAATGTTGACCACCAGCAACTGACTGTTTTCCCGAAGCGCGTACGTGCTTAATTTGCCGGCCAGATAACCGCTCTGAAAAAGCGGGGGGCCAATGTACGAAAGGTTTTTCTGGTCAGGAATGGTGGAGTCGATAAAGACGTACGGAATGCTTTTTGCATCGCAGGCCGCCGTAAACTCCCGGGCTTCGTTGATAAACATCGGTGCCAGCACAATGCCGTCGGCCGAAGATTCCAGAATGGCACTGGCCTGTTTGACGAACGATTGCTGGTCGCTGAGGTCAAAAAAGAACAAATCGACTTGCAGCCCGTACTGGTTGATTTCGGTATTGGCCCGCTGAATGCCCCGCAAAGGCGCATCCCAGAATTCGGTTTCTTCGGTGGCCGAAGGAATCAAAACCGCCAGCTTGATGATTTTGCCGGACGCCAGACGGCGGGCCAGCATGTTGGGCTGGTAGTTGAGTTCTTCGATGATTTTGTTGATTTTCTCGCGTGTTTTGTCCGAAACACCGGTTCGGTTGTGAATCACGCGGTCTACCGTAGCAATGGTGACGTTGGCCCGGCGGGCAATTTCCTTAACACCCTGAAGTTCTTTCTTTTTCATGTATTGGCTCTCCGAACAGGCAAAAAGTCGCAAACCGCCAGCGGGCCGGGATGCGTTTCTCTTTCCTTTCTCTCACTCTTTCACCGAAAGATACTTTTTTTGCTGTATGCCACAACCAATAGGATCATAAGTCAGGGGAAATAAGCGGTTTTTTCTGGCAAGCAGAAAGAGCATTCGCGTAGATGTTGTCGCCCGCATCCCGTGAGACAGGGGCGACAACGATCAAATTCATTGCGGTAAGCGGGAGGCACTGTCGGTGTCGACAAACAAAATCGCGTCTTCGTGCAGCCGCAGAATGGTAGAAGGGTATTGCTCGCTGACCGGCGAATGCAGCGTGTGGTAAATGGCCTGCGCCTTGTTGATCCCGGGAACCATGCAAAAAACGTGGGGGGCCTGCATCAGGGCTGGAACCGTCAGCGTCAGCGCGTGTGTTGGCACGTCTTCAAAAACCGTAAAGCAGTCATCATTCACCTGTTGCTGGCGGCAGGCCTGGTCCAGATCGACAACTTTGACCAAAACCGGGTCGTTGAAATCGGCGACGTGGGGGTCGTTGAACGCGATGTGGCAGTTTTCGCCAATGCCCATGCAAACCACATCGACGGCCTGCTGTTTCAGGAGATCGCTGTACCGCTGGCATTCGGCCGCCAGATCCGGGGCGTTGCCATTCAGGTAGTTGACGGTTTGGAAAGGCACCCGGTCGAAAATGCGTTCTTTCAGAAAGTTGCCAAACCGCTGCGGAGCCTCATCGGCCAACTGAACGTATTCGTCCATGTGAAAAGCATGAATCCGGCTCCAGTCGATGGCTTCCTCCTGGCACAAAGCCGCCAGAAATTCTTCCTGCGACGGGGCTGCGGCAAAAATCACGGAAACCGTAGCCTGTTCGGCCAGCAGGGTTCGCAGGCAGTTGCCCACGGCTTGTGCGGCATTGTTGCCCAATACATTACGGTTCTCGAACCGGCGAAAATCAAGTTGGTTGGTATTCGATTGACTAATCATTCGGATGGTGGTATTTTCTTCGTATAGGTTTTAAAAGACGGGGATGCTTTCACGCTGGTAGACAATCCGTCCTTCAACCATCGTCAGTTGCACAGAAATATCGGCATCAAAAAACACCAGATCCGCGTCTTTGCCCGGTGCCAGAATGCCTTTCCGGTCGGCGACGCCCATAATCCGGGCCGGGGTGCTGCTGATCATGCGGATGGTATCGAGCAGCGGAATGTCGGCCAGGTTGATCATCGTGCGCACCAGCCGGTCGGCCGTGGCGACGCTTCCCGCAAAGGCCTGACGATCCGGCATTTTGGCAACGCCGTCTTCTACAAGTACTTCGATGCCGTTGTGCAGGCTGCCCAGAATGCTGTTGCCCGGTGGCATTCCGGCGGCCCGCATGGCGTCCGTGATCAGGGTGGTTCGTTCGGCCCCTTTGATTTTGTAGGCCAGTTTGAGCAGCGGTGCCGGTAAATGCACGCCATCGGCAATGAGTTCCACGTCCATCTGATCGAGCAAATACGCACTTTCGATCACCCCGGCATACCGAAAACTGTTCCGTCGGGTAACGCCTGACATCGCGCTGTACAGGTGTGTGGCTAAGGAATAACCGTTTTCGACAGCCGCCAGCACTTCTTCATACACCGCGTCGGTGTGCGCCACAGCCGCCAGCACGCCCTTTGAACGCAGAAACTGCCCGAACTTGAGCGCCCCCTTCAGTTCGGGCGCGGCACTCCAGCGGGCGACGGACGACGAACGCGCCAGCACTTCCTGGTATTCATCCGGGTCGGGATCACGAATGTAGCGCGGGTCCTGAGCACCCCGCTGGCTCATGGCAAAATAGGGGCCTTCGAGGTGCATCCCCAGAAACCGGGCACCCGACGTGTTGCGGGCGTTCGCTTTTTCGTAAATTTCCAGCGTGTTGAACAACTCCTGGCGCGTACTGGTCAGGGTCGTCGGCACCATTGCGGTGGTGCCGTATTGGGCGTGGAGTTCGGCGATGCGCAGAAAGGCTTCCTCGCTGCCGTCCATAAAGTCGTGCCCGCCCCCGCCGTGGACGTGCAGGTCGATAAAACCGGGCGACACATATGCTCCCCCGGCGTCCAGTTCCAGCGCGTCGGGGACGTCGATGTCACGCTCGCTGACTTCCGTGATCGTTTTTCCCGTAATCAGGATCGTTCCGTGGGGAATGATCCGGTAGGGGGTCAGAATCCGGGCGTTGGTAACTTTAATCCGTTGTGGTGCGTTGCCAGTGTTGTTCATGAACAGGTGTTTTAGCCGCCCCCGAAATCCGCCACCGGCGAATGCGGTGACCGTAAAAGGCATAATAAGCCAAATATAAGTAGCAGGGAAACAGAACCCAATAGGCTTCCCGAAGTCCGTATTGATCAGCGAGATACCCGTAAACCAACGGCAGGATGGCGTTGCCGCTCAGGCCCATGATGAGCAACGCGGCTCCCACTTTCGTAAACCGCCCCAAACCATCGAGGGCAAGGGGCCAGATGCTGGCCCAGACCAGCGAGTTAGCCAACCCCAGCAACACGATAAACCAGATGGAAATGTCGGCCTGATGACCCAGAAAAACGACGCTGCTTTTCGCGAAAATAATCAGTAACGTGAACGCTAATCCCAGCAACGTACAGATTCTGAACACGTTGACCTGACTAATGCGTTTGGGGATTAGAATGATGCCCAGCAGATACCCGCAGATGGCGGCAAAGAGCGTATACGACGGAAACGTTTTGGCTTCCAGCAGCGAAATGCCCATCGAACTGGCATAACCAATGATGGTGTCGATGGAAATGACCTGCGTGCCGACGTGCAGAAAAATGGCGATGGCTCCCAGCACCAGGTGCGGAAACTGAAGCACCGACGTTTTCCCGGAATTAGCAGCCGCCACTTCGGTGGTTTCCTGTTCGGTATTGATTTCGGGCAAGGGCGAATAGCGAACCAGAATGCCCAGCCCGATCAGCACGAAGCCCATCACCGTATACGGAACAATGACGCGCCGAACCAGCTCGTCCAACGCCTGGGCTTTTTCGATGGGCGACATGCCTGGCAACTGGCTGAACAGGTCGGTATCGGTGGCCCGCAGAATCACGGCGGCAAACAGAATCGGGGCCAGAATACCGGCACCCTTGTTGCCGATTCCCATGATGCTGATGCGCTGGGCGGCCCGTTCTTTCGGTCCCAAAACCGTGATGTAGGGATTGGCCGCCGTTTGCAAAACCGCCAGCCCAACGCCGATCATGAACAGTCCCAGCAGAAAAATCTCGTAAGTTCGCGTCAGGGCGGCCGGGACGAAAATGAACGCGCCCACCGCCATGATCCAGAAACCGATCATCATGCCCTTCTTAAAACCGGTGGCTTTCAGCAGATACGACGACGGCACCGACATCACGAAATACGAAATGTAAAACGCGAAGGTGACCAGATACGACTGGAAATTAGTCAGTTCGCAGGCAATCTTGAAATACGGAATCAGGATGGCGTTGACCCAGGTCACAAACCCGAAAACAAAAAAAAGCAACCCGATCAGGGCGATGGAAATCCGCGTATCCCGCTGGCTCAGCGATCCTACGTCAACCGTCTTGGTTTGGTTTTTCATGCGATTGTGGTCTAAACGGTGGGTTCCCAGCCCCGCTGGTAGTCGCGTTTCCAGTACTGCTGCGCCTGGCGGTTGTTTTTGATGTGGCCGTTGGTCGGGTCAATTTCCAGCGTCCCGCCCGACCGCAGGGCAATGTTGCCCAACTGACAAAGCAGCGTACTCTGGTGACCACTCAGAATGTCAGCGTTCAGGGCCGTTCCTTTTTTGATACCGTCGAAGAAATTCTGGATGTGAATCGCATCCAGCACCTGCGAGGGGTTCATGCGGTCGCGGGCGTTGATGACGACGTCGTTCTTGACCTCCTTCACCAGCTTGTTTTCCAGGTCGTAAATCCGGTAGGCATTGCCCCCGTCGATCTGCAACGAACCGGTATCGCCGTAGAAAATAACACCGACGCTGCTGCCTTCGATGGTGCGTCCGTTGCAACTCCGGCCTTCCCACGTCATGCCGGTATTGTTGGCAAATTCGAGGTTGATTACCTGCGTGTCTGGCGTTTCCCAGTCGTCTTTGTAGCGATAGCGTCCGCCCGACGAGGTCACCCGGTTGGGGTACTCCACGTTCAGTCCCCAGCGCATCAGGTCCAGCATGTGCGTGCCGTTGTTGAGGGCTTCGCCCGTTCCCCAGTGCCAGAACCAGTGCCAGTTGTAGTGCAACAGATTGTCTTTGAACGCCATGCGGGGCGCGGGTCCCTGCCACAGATCGTAGTTCAGCCACGACGGAACGGCGGTTTCTTTCCCGACGCCGATGGACGGGCGGTTGTTGGTATACCAGCCTTTGGCAAAATACGCCCGGCCGATCACGCCATCCCGAACCGCCCGGACTCCGGCGGCCACATTGGGCCACGACCGGCGCTGGTTGCCCATCTGGATTACGTTCTTGTATTTTTTGGCAGCCGCTACCAGAATTTCGCCTTCGTTCGGGTTATGGCTACACGGTTTTTCCAGGTACACGTGTTTCCCGGCTTTCGACGCCAGAATGGCGGCTGGCGCGTGCCAGTGATCCGGAGCGGCCACCACCAGCGCATCCAGGTCTTTGTCTTCCAGCGCTTTCCGGAAATCGGGGACGGCTTTGGGCTTGGATTTCTGAATGCCTTCCACGGTGGTGATGCACTTGTCGGCCGCGCGGGTGTCGACGTCCGAAACCGACCGGATTTCGCAGTTGGGTTGCAGGGCAAAATTGCTCGCCAGCGCCAGTCCGCGGCTGTTGACGCCCATCATGCCTACCTGAATGCGTTCGTTGGCCCCCAGAATCCGGGCGTAACTTTTGGGACTAAAACCGGGGAGCATACCGCCCAGCGATAAGGCCGCTGTTCCCGCCAGCGTCTGGCCCAGAAAGGACCTCCGCGACTGCGAACCGGCTGCGTCTTCTGTTTTTTGTTTCGATTGGGTCATCGTACTGACTGTTAAATTAAAAAAGGGTTGCCTGTGTTGATTTTAATGCTTGTTGGATTGTACCAGAAACCGCGTCAGGTCTGCCCGCATGGGCGTGGTGATCCGGTTGATTTCTGGCGGGGCTTGAAACTGCAAGTCACTGGTTTTCTGGTATATACCGTAGACGGTTTTGACCTGCTCCAGCGTCGACTGCACCGCCAGCGGGTCGGCATGACGGTTCAGGCTGGGCGCAATCACCAGCAACGGACGCGGAGCAATGCAGGCTATGATTTCGTCAAAATCGACCGGCACCTGTTGCGGGTTTTCGGCAAATAGACCCAGTCGGGGTAAAAAACCGTGTTGGTAAGCGTCATTTTTCAGGCTTTCATATTGCTTCGTACTCGTCCGCCAGGGCGAAAAAGCAGCCACCACGGCGACGCCCGCGATCCGTTGATCGAGCGCAGCCGCCATCAGGGCGACGCTACCGCCGATGGTTTCGCCCACTACATAAATCTGCTGGTTGTCAAGGCCTGCATAGGTTTCGAGCGCATCAACACACGCCCGAACATCGCTCACCATTTTGCCCATTTTGGACCAGGCCGGGAAACGCTCGTAAAAGTAGGTGCCTTCTTCCAGACGGTTTCCGAATCCCAGCAGGTCGATGGCCAAAACCGCAAAGCCCTGATCCAGAACTTCCTGAAACAGCACTTCGTTGCCCCGTCCGCCCTCGGGTTTGTAGCCAACGGCGTAGCCGGTATTGTAAGTGTAGGAATGCAGGTAGATGACAACGGGTCTCTTTTTGCCCGGATTCAATGGGCCATCCGGCTGGTACAGGGTGCCACTCAGGTGATCGCCCATGGCGGTATACGGCCCCAGGTAGGTGATGGTTGCCCGTTTGGGTTTGGGTCGGCCCGTGATGCCGTCGATCCAGTCGACGCGGTCGATGGTGGTGGGCACTACAGGATTGGGTTTCACTCCGGCGGGCTCATCGCCCAGCAACCAATTGAGACGCGCCCGGATGGCCTGCTTCCGGCGACCCAGCGCAAGGGTATCTTTGGCTTCGTTCAGGCGAAGGACGGGCCAGGAGGGAAGTACGGTTTTAGTGGTCCGAAGCCAGTTTGCATAAGAAAAGTCGCAATAACGGACGTTTTCCCAGCGGGCGGTTTTCCGTTTAAACTGGATGTCCAGAAAATCCAGGCACCGTTCCACATCCCGGGTCGTCACGGCATGTTCGCCCATGCGGGGAAGCAGGCCAATTTTGTCGGGCGATTTCAGAAAATCATAGACGGTTTTGGCCGACTGGTAACATTGCTCGTTCGCCCAGGGATTCAACTGCCGTTCCACCGTCGAGTAGGTCAGTAGCAAACTGCGCGGAGCAATCAGGGCCAGAAGCTGGTTCTGGTCGATAGGCAGCCGGTCTTCCCGCCCGAAGAAAAACCGCAGACGCGGGTGAAACCAGTGGGCCGCGTTGGCGCAAATGTCGTCGATGGTCTGGTTGCCGTATTGCGGGTCGCTGAACCGCCAGGGCGTGATGCCGCCCGTTCCACAACTGCTGGAAATGACGGCGGCAAACCGCTCGTCGAACGCAGCCGCCCACAACGCCTGCTTGCCATTGCGCGAATGGCCCGTAATGGCGATCTGGGCCGGATTGACTTCGTTTCGCGTAACCAGATAATCCACTACCCGCGAAGCGCCCCAGGCCCGGCGCATCAAACCGGTGAAATCATAGTCGGGATAAATTGCCTGATAGGCTTGCGTATCATCCTGTGTATCCGCCCCGGCATACACGCAACCGATGTAGCCGCGCTTGACGGCCAGTTGGGCCCAACCCCGGTGCGTCACGGGCGTCATGTAAACCGGTAAGGTTCCTTTTCCCGGTGGAATCATCAGTTCCAGCGTCATCCGGGCGCGGTTTTCGGGACCAAACGACAGTTCGATCCGTTGAATCCGGACGGCCCCCTCGTAACGGTCGGAAAGAATCCGGGGGGTGACGGAGGCTGGTGCCGGGGGAACGGTTCCGCTGATCCAGTGTTGAAATTCCCGTTTGATCCGGTTTCGTTCCTGCGACCAGTCGGCTGTGCTTTGGATGCGTTTGCCGGTCGTGCCCGACATCAGCGGGTCGGGCAGAAACGGCACCGATGGGAGTGTTGAAAAATCGGGGGGTAATTCGCCCGTTCGCCGTTGCCAATCCCGCCAGGTGCTGTCCTGAAGCGTCACCCGCCGACTGATCGGATGCCGGTGATCCTGCTGCACATTCAGCCGCAGGGATTCTTCCAGATACTGTTTCCGTCGGGCCAGATCAGCCTGCGCCCGGAGCGAGGTTACCAGCGAGCCGGTTAACAGAAAGGTCAAAATCAGGCGAAGCAAATACCGCATGGTTGAGAAAGGGTTTGACGAACGGGCTTTACCCAATTAAAACGTATAATGTGGATTTTGCTCCAGGGCCTTGTTCCGGTTCCAGGCATCGCGCGGGATCGGGAACCGAATGGGGACGGTGCTTAGCCACGGTTTTTTGTCAATTTCCAGGTCCTTGATGTTGGGGCGGTTGGCCTTGATGAAATCAATGAAGCGCCCGCGTCGGTTGAGGTCCGAGAACGCACCCGCCGGTTCCCAAATGAATTCCATCCGGCGTTCGTAGAAAATGGCATCCAGCACTTCCGCTTTGTTCAGCGTAGCCGGTTTGGCCGCCAGACCGGCCCGCACCCGGATGCGGTTGATCTGCTGCATGGCGTCCTGCGAGCGACCCACTTCGTTGAGGGCTTCGGCGTAATTGAGCAGGGCTTCGGCAAATCGCAGGATGGGCGGGTTGATGCCTCCGTTGTTCAAAACCGGGCCTTCCCAGTATTTGGTGACGATGTAGCCCGTTCGGGACCAGCCCGCCGGTACGTCTTTCGGCATCACAAACGCGGGCATGTCCTGGTGCGCTTCGCCCGGTCCGATGATGACGCTCCAGTAGCGTTTGTCTTTGATTTTGCCACTGGCTTCTTTTTCAAAGGCATTCACCCATTGCGGTTGCGGAACGAAGTTACTCCAGGCGGCACTTCCGCTGTATTGCGACGGTGATCCGCGCGGGGCCGTCCGCTTCACGAGGTTGTTGCCTTCCGCATCCGGGGAAACCCGAAACTGGGTCGAGAACAGAATCTCCTTGTTGTTTTCGTTGCTTTCGCGAAATACATCCCGGAAGTTGGGAATCAGGTCGTAAGCGCCGGTCGCGATCAGGTCTTCGCTGTATTTGACGGCGTCGGCCCACTTTTGCTGCCACAGGCTGGCTTTCACCAGATAGCCCAGAGCGGCTCCTTTGGTGGCCCGGCCCACATCGGCGGTTCCGGTCCAGACCGTTGGCAGCACTTTGGCGGCTTCCTGCAAATCGGTTTCAATCTGTTTCCAGGTTTCGGCCGCCGTGGCCCGTGGAATGGCGAGGTTGGAGGAAGCATCCAGTTTTTCGGTAATCAGCGGTACCCCGCCGAAGTAATTGGCGAGCCGGTAATAGAACAACGCCCGCAGAAACCGCGCCTGACCCAGAATGAGGGCCTGATTGGCCGGGTTGATACTGCTCATTTTGGTCGCTCCGTCGATCACCAGGTTGGCCCGGCCAATGCCTTGATAAGCTGCCTGATAAACGTCCCGGATGATGGTGTTGCTCGACGGCAGGTTCAGCGAATGCAGTTCGATTCGGTTGGCACTGCCGTCCATCTCGTACATATCACCCGACATCGCCCATTCAATATCGGCGGCATCGCGGACGTTCGTAAACGTTTCCTCGCGTTGCAAAACCGCATAGGTACCGATCAGAGCCGCCTGGGCATCCGATTCGGTCAGGAAGAAATTGGCATCGGTCAAAACATCCTTGGGCGTCAGTGTCAGAAACGAATCACTGCACGCGGTGGCCGTCAGCAGAAAACCAGTAAGAGCCAGGTAGTTGATATACTTGCGCATGAGTTCGGTTGGATTAAAAGTTCAGATTGATACCCGCCATGAACGTCCGTGGTTGCGGATAAACGCCATCGTCGATCCCGGCCTGCAACGGATTCAGGCTGCCGATTTCAGGATCAAAACCCGAATATTTCGTGAACGTGAACAGGTTCTGGGCCGATACGTACACGCGCACACCCTGGAATGCCCGGGTTCTGGACAGCAGCGATGCCGGAATCCGGTAGCCCAGCGTGACGTTCCGAATCCGGAGGTAATCGCCATCTTCGACGTAAAAAGTCGAGCTGTTTCCGAAGTTTCCGTTGGCATCGGTATACTGCAACCGGGGTACATCGTTGCGGCCACTGCCGGGTGTCCAGCGGTTTAGCACATCCTTCACGCCGTTGATGACGCCCGATCCCCCAAAATACTTCAGCGGATAAACCGACCGGCGGTTGGCGTTGTAAATCTGGCTGCCGCCGATGCCCTGCACGATGATGTTCAGGTCAAATCCTTTGTACGACAGATCGGCATTGGCGCCATACATCAGCGTTGGCCACGGGCTTCCGATCCGCACCTGATCCTGATCCGTCAACTGGTTGTCGCCGTTGATATCCCGAAACCGGAAGTCACCCGCTTTGGCATTGGGTTGCAGCACTTTGTTGACCTCCTCATTGGTTTGATAAATGCCATCGACCTGATAGCCACGGTAATACCCGATTGGTTGCCCCACTTCGGTGTAGGTTGCCCGCATGTCGAAGTAGCTGGATACCGTAGCTCCCGTGATCGGCTGGCCGACGCCCAGGCTTTTGACTTCGTTTTTGAGCGTCGAAATGTTCGTGTTGACGTCATAGCGGAACTGGCCGACCTTGCCCCGGTAGCCGAGTAAAAACTCCCAGCCCCGGTTTTGAACCTTGCCGCCGTTGACGGAGGGCGCGTTCTGGAAACCGGCTTCCACCGAAACCGGCAGACTTACCAGCATGTCTTTGGTGTTTTTGACGTAGTAATCCGTCGTCAGATACAGCCGGTCGTTGAAGAACGACGCGTCGATCCCGAAGTTGGTTTGTTCGCTGATTTCCCACTTCAGGTTGGGGTTGCCGGGCCGCGACATGCTCGCTCCGATGACCAGTCCCTGGTTGGTACCCAGCACGTAGTTGTCGTTGACGGTTCCGATCTGAATCGTACTTAAGTAGCCGAAAGAGCCGATGGCGTCGTTGCCCAACTGCCCCCAGCTTCCGCGCAGTTTCAGCGAGTTAATGGCCGGAATGCCTTTCATGAAGGCTTCGTCCGACAGGTTCCAGCCCGCTGAAACCGACGGGAAATTGCCCCATTTGTGCTTCGGCCCGAAGTTGGATGAACCGTCGCGTCGCATGCTGACCGAGAGCAAATACCGCTCTTTGTACGAATAATTGACCCGGCCCAGATAAGACGCCAGCGAATAGAGCGACCCGGTGCCACTCGCCCGGCGCTGGGTGTCGTTGCTGCCGTTGATGACCTGTAATTGCTCATTCTGGAAATCCAGCGCCGTTACGGAAACCCAGTCCGAAACGTTTTTCTGGGCGGTTTGCCCCACGACGGCGCTGATGCGGTGTGCCCCCACATCCGTGGAATAGGAGAGCGTGTTTTCAACCAGCCAGTTGAGTCCCTGCGTAAACGTGTTGCCCAACCGGGCCTGCAGGTTGCGGTAATGGCCGCGTTCGGCTTTCGGTTCCCAGGTCGTCGACCGGTTGTTGCTGGCGTCGATGCCCACGCTGGTGCGCCATTTAAGTCCCTTAATGACCTCGTATTCACCGAACATGTTGCCGTAGATGCGCAGGTTGTAGAGGTAGTTTTCGATGGAATTGGCCCGGAGCAGCGGGTTATCGCCCTGGGTCGTGTAATAGGCAGAAGATCCGTTGACCACGGCGCTGGGGCCGAGGGTCGGGTAAAACTGTTGAGCGAGGTTGAAAATGCCGATCCGCAGATCCTGGTTCTGCTGTCCTTTGGCCTGCGAGTAGGTGAGGGCCATCGTTCCGCCAAATTTCAGTTTGTTCGTCACGATCAGGTCGGCGGTGGCGCGGGCGGTGTAGCGTTTGTACCAGGTTTCGATGAGCGTTCCCTGCTGATCCCGGTAACCGAGGGTCAGGGCGCCTTTCAGTTTCTGACTGCCGCCCGAAATGCTGAGATCCACGTTTTGCACCGGCGCGCTGCTGAAAACTTCGCCGATCCAGTCGGTTCCCTGACCGAAGGAAGCCGGGTTGGCCCATTCGGGGTTGGGCGCCATGCCAGAGTTGGTGTATAGTTCGTTGGCTAAGGTCGCAAATTCCTGTCCGTTCAAAAATTCGGGTTTTTTCCACAGTTGCTGAATCCCGGTATAGGCGTTCAGGCTCACTTTGGCCTGGCCTTCTTTTCCGCGTTTGGTCGTGATCAGAATAACGCCGTTGGCGGCCCGCGCTCCGTAAATGGCCGCAGCCGCAGCATCTTTCAGGATTTCAACGGATTCGATGTCGTTCGGGTTGATGATCGATAAACCGTCGACCTGATCCGAACTGCCGCTGATGCCCATATTACCACCACCGAGCGGAAAACCGTCGACCACATACAGCGGCTGGTTGCCGCCCGTTGTTCCGACACCCCGAATCCGAACGGACGCGCCACCGCCGGGCGCACCGCTGGTTTGGCTGATGAAAACGCCCGGAACGCGCCCTTGCAGCGACGAGGTAACGCTGTTCGTCGCTACTTTTTGCAATTCTTCTGCTTTGACGGACGAAACCGATCCGGTCAGTTCGCGCTTGAGCTGGGTTCCGTAACCCACCACCACCACTTCGTTAAGTGAAGAAGCTGCCTGTTGCAGCAGCACGTCGATGGTGGTCTGCCCTTCGATTTTCACTTCCTGCGTGGTGTAGCCGATGTAGGAAAATACCAGTACGTCGTTCGGTTTGGCATCGATGCTGTACTTGCCGTCACCGTCGGTCGAAACACCCCGGGTTGTGCCTTTGATGGCCACGTTGGCTCCCGGCAGCGGTGATTGAGCGAGGTTATCCCGGATAACGCCTTTAATCGGGGTAGTGGGTTGGGCCATTGCCGACCGGTTGGCCAGCAGAACCAGCAACCAGAGGCAGGTTACCTGCCAGACGAGCCGTCGCAGGCGTTGGAGAGCAGTTGTCATAGTGTAAAGGATTTGAGCATGAGAAAAACTTGAAATAAACCAATTCATGGAGGGGTTAATTGAGCAGAAAATGCGTTCCGGGTACGTACCCGGAACCGGAAATAAAAAAGGTTACTATGCTTTTTGCGCTTTTTTTAGCACGCTGGCGAGGTTCACGGCGACGCCACCCTGGCGTTTGCTTTCGTCGGCGGCTTCCATAAAGGCGAAAATTTCGATGGTTTCTTCGGGCTTAACGGGTGTTTCACCGGTTTCGAAAAAGTGGATGATGTCTTTCAGCAGCGGGTTGTAACCGGCGTAGGGCCCCAGCGTTACGTTGCCATTTTTGGTATATACCGTGCCGCCGTATTCGTGCTTGCCGGTGCGGGTGCCGCGGAAGGTTCCCACGCGTCCGTCGCTCCAGGTGCCGATCACGATGTCGGTGTCGGGCGTATGGACCCGCGTCACGCTCTGACAGCCCGTTCCCATGGCCGTAAACAGCGTTTCGACGCCGTGAATGCCGTACCAGAACAGATCAGGGTGTGTTTTTTCCAGAACCGCCGGGCTGTAGGTGTCGGCACCCACGACCAGGCTTTTGTCGATGCCGTCCATGCCCTTGATGTAGCGGAGCGACGATGCCGAGAAAACCGGGATGTTTTTCTTCTTCGCCAGGTCAAAAATGGCGATGGTGTCGGTGAGCGATGCGGCAATGGGTTTGTCGATGAAAACGCGTTTTCCGGCGGCAAAAACCTTGGCAACCTGTTCCCGGTGCAACCGGCCGTCGTTGGTTTCCAGCATTACGACGTCCACTTTACGCAGCAGATCATCGATCGAATCCGCGATTTCAACCCCAAGTTTTTTGACTTCCTCAATGTAGCCCGGAATTCGTTTGACACTGGTTTCGATGTCGTTGCTGCCTTTGGGGTAAGCCACCACCACCCGATACCCGGCCCAGTCGGGGTTGGGAGTTGGGTTATTGAGTTCTTTGGTGAAGGCAATGCTGTGGGAGGTGTCCAGCCCGATGATGCCCACTTTTTTCCCCTGGAGTGGCCGGGCGGATGCCGATCCGGCGGCTCCGAACGGCAGCAGGTAGGACCCCAAACCAGCGGATGCTGCCAGCATTGAGAATTTTCTACGATTGAGTGTATTTGCCATATAATATTTTACAAGGATATGGGTTTGTAAAAACGTGTACGTACCCGAAAGGTGGTATTCAAAATTTAATAAAACAAATAAATTTTGCTTTTATTGGTTAAATACCATTTATGGTATAAATAATTGTATTAAAATCAGGTTTTGAGAGGGGCCGTTCACCGAATTTCAAGTCATCCGGATTGTTATCAGGCGTATGAGAAAGTATGGAATCCGTTTCCGTGTGGGTACAGGCATTCATGAACCCGGGCGTTTATCCCGTAGGGATGGAACAGCGCAGCGTCGGTAGTAAATCAGATTCGTTCTATCCGCCCGCGTGCCGTGAGGTACGCGACAATTTGATTTGTAGCACCCGGAAGGTCGCGTACCTCACGGCACGCGGAGAGAACGGTTGGTCTTTGGGGCTACCGACGCTGCGCTGTTCAATCCCTACGGGATAAACGCCTGGGTCAACGAATGGAAATCCGCTAATTTTGGGTCAAAAGACCATTAACCGTATGTCAAAAAGGACTCGTTTGCTTAATGCGCGTGGCGCAGGCGGTGAAGCCGGATGTTGGTGAGGTGGGTCAGAACGAGGCCCAAAGAAGCTACATAGCCGAGGTATTCGAAGGTTTCGCTGACATCTTCCAGCACGATGGCCACGGCAAAAACACTGAGGAAAAACCACAGACAGGCTTTGATGGCGGGTGTGGTGAAATGCCGGGTGGCAAAATAAACCGCCACGATGTTGACACCAATGAAGACATAATCGAGACTGAGGTAGCCGACCCGAACCGTGTCGTTGGCCAGGAAAGACGACGATACGAGCAGAATCGGCGTGATCAGGCAGTGAATGATGCACAATACCGATCCGCTAATGCCGATGTAATCCGCCTTGCTGCCTAGCTCTCCTAATTTCATAGTCGTCCGTTTTCTCAGTAATCATTGCAAAATAAACAGATGGTTTTGTACCGATCAAGATTATTTGCAATAAAGTTGCATTTATTTTTGCAACCTTGTTGCGAATGAATACTTTTGCTGCCGGATTGCTGACCGACCGTCGGCTGAAACAAACGAAAGAACATTGAAGAATGAAGGCAAAACGAACACGTCAATGGGGATGGATGCTGTCACTGGCAGCGTCGATGGTGTTATTAGCGGGTTGTAATGACAAAGCCGATGAGCCCGAACCGGCCGATGAGAACGAGTTAATTACAACTGTCAACCTGAAATTTACGGAGTCAGGGACAACAACGACCCAGACGTTTACATACCGGGATACCGACGGCGATGGGGGACAGGCGGCCACGCAATTTGACAAAATCGTGCTGAAACCCAGCAAAACCTACGAACTGGCGGTGGAATTACTGGACGAGAGCAAAACGCCCACGGATGATATTTCAAAAGAAGTAGCCGAAGAAAGCGACGAGCATTTGTTTGTGTTTACGGTTTCGCCGGCGACCCTGGCAACCTACACCTACGGCGACAAGGACGCCAATAACCTGCCCATCGGTTTGAAAGGCACGTTTAAAACGAATGCCGCCGGGGTCGGAAAACTAAAAATACAGCTCCGTCACCAGCCCAATGCGAAGGATGGCACGCCAACACCGGGCAGCGACGATGTGAATCTGGACTTCGATCTGACGGTGCAGTGAAAATGACGATGGACCATTGACCATCGTCCGTCGTTTGTCAATGGTCCATCGTCAATGGTCAACTTTACTCAATACCGTATACCCTTTCAGTTTGCCATTCTTGTTATAGGTCTCGGTTTTGATATCAAACAGCACATCGGCTGCCCGGTAGCTGACGGAGCGGAACGAAACCCGGACGGGAATGCCCATCATCCGATTGACCAGATTAAGGTCGGAACCGATTTTATAAACCTCGAACGTTCCGGCGGGTGTTGTCAGGCTTTCTTTGCTTTCTACTTTCCGGTTGACAACCTTGATGGACATGTCCATCATTTTGGTGTCTTTGCTGTAGGTCTCGGCTTCCAGTTCACCGTCGGCCAGAGTGCTGCCCGCGCTCAATTGTTTGGGATAAACCAGTTTGTTGGTTTTGATCCGCACTTCCATGTCTTTCATTGCGTCGTTGGTGGCCAGCACCACACCCGACAGATCGGCGATGAGTTCATCCCCCGTACAGGTATACTTCACCGCCATTTCGGGGGCCGGTTTGTCTTTGTCGTCAAACGACTGCATGACGATGCTGATCAAGGTGGAACTGCCTTCACTTTTGACATCCTTGATGGTGTATATCATCCGGCCGGTTGGCTTGTCTTTGGCGCTGTAGGACTGCATTTCGTAGCTGGTTCCCGGTTTGAATTTGATTCCCAGGCATTCCTGAGCGTTAGAAAGAGTGGCGATTAAACTGAAGGCGAAAAAGAAGAGCAAAGTTTTCATAGAAAATAGGGTTCGTTACGAAACCGGTAAACTACGGAAAATTTGCCAGACCGGAACAAAGGATTGAGTGAACGGATGTTAGACCCAGGCCATGCTGACGACCCCAATGAGCATGATCAGTTTACAGTGCGAACTGAGGTAGGCGAAATCCCGCTTGGTGTCGGCCCGAACCAGCCGGTAGACGAGCCACGCAATGGGCACCAGCAGAATGACGAACATCCAGAACAATTGCTCGTTTTGCAGTGAATGGGCGATGGTAAACAGCGAAAGAATGAAGGCGGCAATGATACTGTACAGCAACTGCTTGGTTCGGCGAAGACCCCAGACGATCGGCAGCGTCCGGCAACCGAAGCGGGCGTCGCCTTTGACATCTTCCATGTCTTTGATAATTTCCCGAACCAGCGTGATGACGAAGGAGAAGAGCGCGTAAATGAGCAGCAAATCGACCTGTTGCCGGTAAAAAACCGCCAGCACAATCAGCGATAACGCGGTCAGCAGAGCCACGATAAAATTCCCGATAAACGGCTGGCGTTTAAAGTTTGACGAGTAAAACCACAGCAGTGTGACCGACAGGACGTTGACGACGAAAACCCATTTGCTGAGGTAAAAACCGATCACGACCCCCAGAAAATTCATCCCCTGGTGTAATCCCATCGCAATCTGCCGTTTCAAATACCGCCCGATGATGACCCGATCCGGTTTGTTGATCAGATCGATCTTGATGTCGAAATAATCGTTGATGATGTAACCCGCTGCGGCAATCAAAACCGTTGAGAGTGAAAGCAGAAAGAGCTTCGGCTCCAGGAGCAGACCGGTCCAGTCGTCGCGCGGGCCAATGAGGGTGATTCGGGCAAAATACTGCGTACCGACGATGATGAGCAGGTTTTGCACCCGGATCAACCGCAGGAACCCCAGGATGTATACGTAAAATGGCGGAGTACCCGCGCGGGGCGAATGGCTCCGGACTTTTGGGGTCATAACCGAAAGGGAAAATCAGTGAATCAAAGATACGGTTTCCGGGCCGAATCACCGGCTCCGCTAA
The DNA here is from genome assembly GCF_965227735.1 of Larkinella sp. Taxonomy (NCBI): domain Bacteria; kingdom Pseudomonadati; phylum Bacteroidota; class Cytophagia; order Cytophagales; family Spirosomataceae; genus Larkinella; species Larkinella sp. Next base: position 5,129,597 of record NZ_OZ245776.1, read on the forward strand.
AATCTTTCTCTGTCCAACCAAATTTGTGAACACAAACGACCGGAATTGATGTTATGGGAACTGATTGGAAGAGCGAAGGTGTGAACGGGTGTCTGTTACTCGGTTACTCCCTCCCTCAGTCCTTCCATCATCTTACGACTATATGAAAATTGGCATAGTGTGTTACCCGACGTTCGGGGGAAGCGGTGTGGTGGCAACGGAACTGGGCAAGGCCCTGGCCAAAGCCGGTCACAAAGTTCACTTCATTACCTACCAGCAACCGCCCCGGTTGGACTTTTTTAACGAAAACGTTTTCTATCACGAAGTAAATATACCGACGTATCCGCTCTTTCAGTTTCCTCCCTACGAAACGGCGCTGGCGAGCGCGATGGTGAACGTCGTCCAATACGAAAAACTGGATTTACTGCACGTTCATTACGCCATTCCGCATGCATCGGCGGCATACATGGCCAAAATGATTCTGCGGGCGCAGGGGCGGCACATTCCTTTCGTCACCACGCTGCACGGAACCGACATCACGCTGGTGGGCAAAGATGCGTCGTACGAACCGGTGGTAACGTTCAGCATCAACGAATCAGATGGCGTAACGGCGGTTTCGGAGCATCTGCGGCAGGAAACGCTCGATCAGTTTGCCATTCGCCGGGACATCGAAGTGATTCCGAATTTCATCGACCTCGACCGGTTTAAGCGGCAGAAGAAAGACCATTTCAAAATGGCGATCTGTCCGAATGGCGAGAAACTGATTGTTCACACCTCGAATTTCCGGCGGGTGAAGCGCATCGACGACGTGGTCGAGATCTTTACTAAAATCAATCAGGAGATACCCAGCAAACTGCTGCTGTCCGGCGATGGTCCGGAGCGGGCGCGGATCGAAAAACTGTGTCGCGACATGGGCATTTACCAGGACGTGCGGTTTTTGGGCAAGCTGGATGCCGTCGAGGAAGTTTTGTCGGTGGCCGATTTGTTTCTGATGCCGTCCGAAAACGAAAGTTTTGGTCTGGCGGCTTTGGAAGCGCTGGCCTGCGAAGTGCCGCTCATTACGTCGAACGCCGGTGGGCTGCCCGAACTGAACGTTCACGGTGTGACCGGTTTTTTAAGCAACGTCGGCGATGTGGACGATATGGTGAAAAATGCGCTGTACATCCTGGATGACAACAACTTGCCGACCTTCAAACACAACGCGCTGGAGCGGGCGAAGGAGTTTGAAATTTCGCGCATTCTGCCGCACTACGAAGCGTATTACGAAAAGGTGGTGATGGAAAGCCGGGCGCTGATCTAATGGCTAAAGGTCAATTTGGGGCAATAAAATCCAAATAATTACCTTGGTGGAGAACTGTGAAAGTTGCGTCAGGGTAGTTTTTTTCGAAAGCTCCGGGGATTTTCACGGTTCGATTGAGTTGCCATTTAAACTCAAAAGCTGCGAGTTGACCGTTTTGCTGTTCGAGCAGATTGATTTCCTGTCCATCATAGGTACGCCAGAAGTAAGATTCTACCGCCCGACGGAAGTAGCTGTTGGCTTTCCGACGTTCGGCGGTCAGGTAGTTTTCCCAAAGCGCCCCGATATCCTGGCGCTGCGGCAACAGTCCAAAATTTGAAATCAAAGCGTTACGAATACCGTTGTCGAAAAAATACCACTTTGAGCTTTTGGTAACCTCTTTTCGCAGGTTGTTGCTGTAACCGCCCAGTCGAAAAATGATAAATACCTTGGCCAGAAGGTCTAAATAGCGTTCAACGGTATTTTTGTTGATGCCCAATTGCCGGGCCAGTTCATCGTAAGATACCTCGCTACCAGCCTGTAAGGCAATGAGTTGCAACAATTGCAGGAGTTTTGCGGAGTTTTTGACCTGCTCATACATTAGAATGTCTTTCAACAGATACGAGTTCACCAACTCCCGTAGATAATCGGTTTTCTGAGCCGATGTGTTCAGGTTGACGACCTCCGGGTAGGAACCAAACACCAGCCGGTCTTCTAACTGCTGGCGGGTTTGGAGACTATTTTCTTTGGCAGCCAGTTCGAGTTGAGCCAGTGGAAACAAATCAAAGTGCAGTCGTCGGCCCGTCAGAGGCTCCCCCGTCTGATTGGTTAAATCGAAAGCGGATGAGCCTGTAACCATAATCGTCAGACTGGTGAAGGCATCAATCATCAATTTCAAAATCCGCCCAATTTCCGGAACAGCTTGAGCTTCGTCGATCAGTAATAACTCGGTATCTCCCAGCAGCCGACCGTAAGCAGCTACACTCCGTTGCGCCAGGAGCGCTTGTACGTCAAAGTCTTCGCCATTGAGCCACAGCGTTCGGAGGGAAGTTTGCTCCTGAATCTGACGCAGCAACACCGTTTTGCCAACCCGGCGGGTACCCGTAATAACAAGAACCTTGTTGCTCCTAAGCTGCTCGAGCAAGGCCGGAAATATCGTACGATGGTAAATCAAAATGATAATTCAGTTAGTTAAAAGACTAAATTAGTAATAATTCAGATAGTTGACAAAATTAGTTTGATAAAATTAGGCTTTAATTCTGCGTATATTGACAAAAACCAGGGACGTGGATTTGTGGTACAATGTGATTATGTATTCAGAAGTAGCGGTTATTGACAACTTTTTGCCCGACAAGTGTTAACTTTGCCCCAAACCAAGAACGTATGAAATTCGGTGTAGTAGTATTCCCCGGCTCCAATTGCGACGACGACGCCGTCGACGCGCTGCGTGATCAACTGAAACAGGATGTCGTCAAACTCTGGCACAAAGACCACGATTTGCAGGGCTGTGATTTCATCATTCTGCCCGGCGGTTTTTCCTACGGCGACTACCTCCGCACGGGGGCTGTCGCCCGGTTTTCGCCCATCATGAACGAGGTGATCAAACACGCCGAGCGGGGTGGTTACCTGATGGGCATCTGCAACGGTTTCCAGATTCTGGCCGAAGCACGGCTTGTTCCGGGCGTTCTGTTGCGGAATACCAACCAGAAATACGTTTGCAAAAATATCTACCTCCGTCCGCAGTCGAAAAGTGTTCTGCTGACCGCCGGTCTGGACGATCGGGCCTATAAAATTCCCATTGCCCACGGTGAAGGCCGGTATTTCATCGATGCCGATTCGTTGAATGAACTGAACGACAACGATCAGATCATTTTCCGGTATTGCGACGAAGCGGGAAACATCACCGACGAAGCCAATCCGAACGGCAGTCTGGACAACATCGCGGGCGTCGCCAACGAACGCAAAAACGTGTTCGGCCTGATGCCCCACCCCGAACGGGCGGCCGATTCGCTGTTGGGCAATACCGACGGGCGGCTGATTCTGGAGCAGTTGCTGAATACGGTTCTGGTGTAACGATCCGGAAGTTTATAAACGCGAAAAGTCGGCCACAGGAGCCGACTTTTCGCGTTTATAAACTTCCGGATACCGGTTTTTGAATTCGGGTTACTAAATCGACCGTTTACTTAAGCGGTTGGTAAGCGAGGGTCGATTGGATAGGATTCAATCCGAATAATCTGACATTCAGCACGCAAGGGGTGAAGTGGATCGATCAATACATTCCGCGAAGGGGACAGCGGTACTACGTCCGATGGCAAAGCCAGACACAATGTACCATGTTGCCGGAATTGAGCGTCGGTAAATTGCGCTAAACCCGCTGGTGTAACCTCCGGATCGTTCCAGCCGACCGGTAGCTGATCTGTTCTCAGAAATGTAATCGCATTGTCCGGAATTTTGATTTCGCACAGGATTAGGGGTGGCAAATCGGCTAAAGGTGTCCCCTCGAGGTGTACGATGTATTCCAGAAAACAGAGTTCGGGTGTTGTGGCCGTATAAATCATCGGTCGGCCTTTCCGGTTCCAACGGCCTCCCCGCAGTTGAGCGCCAATCCCGTCCAGAATGGTGTCACGATGCGAATCCGACTGGATGCGGTATAACCGGTTTACGGATGGTTGCATTAGCTGAAAACGCCGTATTCGATTCTTCCCAAGATATCTTCAACCAACTGAACGCCGGTTGTGCTGTCGAGTAAATCTAAAGGGGAGCGTTCAGCCAGGAGTCGCAGCGGTCGTCGCAGCCAGCGTGTAAACTTTCCCTGATCTTGAAAAACGGTTGCTCCGTAGGTGGCTAATTGAGTCAATAACAACAGTCGTTCTGACGTAGCCGCATCGAGTCGGCTGATTTTAGCCTGTCTGTGAAAGGTTGCCACGGATTGATTCAGGAGCCGGGCCATTTCTTTGTCCGAAACCCCCAATAAACCAGCAACCCGCCCGGCTTCAGTGCCCGACAGCCCTTGGCGTGAGCGATCAATGAGTTGAAGTGCCGTGAGTGAAGTGTTTACCGGCGTTTCTATCAATGGGTTTGGCTCTGTCGACGTTGGCATGTCAATGTAGAATCATTTGATTGCAATATAAGAATCATTTGAGATTGCTCGTAAATTGATCCCGTATTTTATTTTGCATTAAGCCGTCCGGTTATTGACTGCAATAAGTCGGCTCATGTGGCTGGTTTTTCGCGTTTATAACTTTCTGGATACCGGTCCGTGGGTTGGAGTTACTTTATTAACTATTTGCTCAAACGGTTATCAAATTAAAGGGAATGAGATGTGACTTTTTTGGACAAAATACGTCTGATAACTAAGCCCAACTTTGTCAAACCCCGCCGTTGACCCACACAACTACTTTCTTTCACGATGGAACTGGTCATTAAAGAACTCCGTAAATCCTATTCGGGAAAAACCGTGCTCGACGCTCTCAATCTGACCTTTCGGGGTGGCGATGTGATTGGGTTGCTGGGCAAAAACGGATCGGGAAAAACCACCTTTCTGAATTGCCTGATCGACCTGATTGCGCCCGATAGCGGACAGTTTTACTTCAATCAGGAAGAGTTAACGGGCGACCGCTTGCCGTTGAAACGGGTGCTGGGCATTGTGTCCGACGTCATTCCGCCCGTGCCTGAATTTACCGGTGCGGACTACCTGCGATTCATGGGGTTGATCCACAAGCTCGATGACGCGACGTTTCAAAAACGCTCGACCGACTTGACCAATTTCTTTTTTGACGAACCCGGCGTCCTTAAAAAGAAGATTAGCCAGTATTCGACGGGGATGATCAAAAAGATTAGTTTCTGTGGAGCGATTCTTCACATCCCATCGGTGGTGATCCTGGACGAACCGTTTGCCGGTCTCGACCCCATAGCCGTCCGGCAGTTGATTTCCTTCCTGCAAACCTACCGGCGGGCCGACCGCATCATCCTGGTTGCGTCCCACGACCTGAGTTACCTGGAAGAAATCGCCACGCGCATCCTGGTGCTGGATGAGACCCGTATCAAATTTGACGGCGAGCTGGCAAACTTTACCGAACAAGGTACCAAAGTCATCAGTGAAGCTCTGTTCGACATTTTAGTACCGAAGACCAAGCAAACCACTTTCGACTGGCTCTAACCTCCCCGAATGATGCTTCCCATCCTCTTTTTCGCCTTGCGTCGGCGGTTCGTTGGCTCCTTCCGGAATGCCGGGTCGATTACCGGACTGATTTTGCAAATTGTTTTCATGGCTGCTCTGGCGTTGAGCGCGGGTGCGACGGGCTGGTTGATTGATTGGGCCGCCACTTCTGACAAAATGGGCGCTAATCCCAACAATCTCATTCTGATCAGTAACGGTGTCGTCTGTGGACAGTGGATGTGGGTGGAATTTTTTCCGACCTACACACAACGGTCAACACTGTTTTCAAAAACCTTTCCGATTCCATATCGCTCTCAGTGGATCGCAACGCTGTTTTATGATGCGTTTACGGTTTCGGTGGTTGGTTCGGGCCTGCTTTTCTTTATCCTGAACGCGTTTTCGAAAACGTATACCAACGCGCATCTGGTGTCTTCACTTTTGCTGCTGGGCAACGCCGTGGTTTTTGTTCAACAGTTAAAAGCGTTCCTTGAAGTGACGCACCGTCGGCAAGCGGTATTCCTTTTGAGTTGGGGACTACTGAGTGTACTGATCGGTTTTTCGGCCTGGCATTGGCGATTCGATCCGACCGGATTGCTTCTTATTTTGAGTGTTGCTTTAGCCAGCCAAAGTATACTCTTGTATGTAGTGGATCGGGCTGCTTTGGCAAGAACGGAGTCGGCGGTATTAAACATCAAGACAAACTATCTGTCGCCGGTTTACACGGCCTTCATCAACAATGCCCAGGCGCGGAAAGCCTTCGCGTTTGGAATCTTGATGAAAGCCCTATTTCTGTTGTTTTCATCAAAGATGTCGGCGAGTGATTTTTCAATGGCCAACTTTGTGCTTCTCTTATACGTTTCTCCAATCATCGTATTCAATTATGTGGCCAATAATAGCTGGGGTTTCTTCCCCGCTTTGTGGATCAACGGTTCGTTAGGGAGTCGCTCGGAGGTGTATTTGATTTATTTTCAGCTTTTTATCGTTCCTGTTCTGATCGATCTGATCGTAACCGTCAGTGTTCTTGCTTTCTTAAACCTGCTCAGTGGGGAGCTACTCTCTTTTTACCTCATCAGTACGGCTTGTTTCAGCTTGAATGGCCTTCTTTTTTCGCAGTATAAAGCGTTCCGGGTGCACAACAGCCTGAGTTTTGGTCAGACAAAAAGTAATGTAAGCGGGTGGAGTATTTTTATCAATTTTCTTTTACTAATCGCAACCGGTCTGGCGCTGAAAACCGCAGTGACGACCTTCGTCCTCTGCCTGGGTCTGGTGCTTGCTGTTGGGTATGTATTCCGTTCTATTTTGCCCCGGGATCGCAATGCGATTCACAGAATTTACAAAAGTGTGTTCGTAGACCGGGAATAAAGATAAAGAAGAAATATATAAGCCATTCATTCGGATTTATTAAGTGTACAAATTGCGCATATTAGTAACTTGGCCTGGAAAATGCTGTTAATTACGGTAATTTTATACACTGCCATTGTACGCATTGAATGCCATGCCAATTCCAATTAATGAGCCTGAAAGAGTAAAAGCCTTGCACCGTTACCAGATTCTGGACACGGTTCCCGAGAAGGAATTTGACCGGCTGACCGAACTGGCATCCCTGATCTGCCAGGTTCCGATTTCGTTGGTATCACTCATCGACGACCACCGGCAATGGTTTAAATCGAGGGTTGGCCTTGACCTGAAAGAAACCAGCCGGGATATTGCTTTTTGCCGGTATGCCATTCTGAATAGTGAAATCTTCGAAGTGGAAGATGCCACGCGTGATACGCGCTTTAAAGAAAATCCGCTGGTCACTTCGGATCCCCACATCCGGTTTTACGCCGGTTACCCGTTGACTGATTCCGATGGCTATGCGCTGGGGACGCTCTGTGTACTGGATCGAATTCCCCGACAACTCACCGAAAGCCAGCAAAAATCGTTGCGGTTGTTGGGTGACGCGGTTATTGAACTGATTATTAAACATCGCCAGAACCAGGAACTGAAATACCTGGGCAACCTCTTTGCGCTGTCAAATGACCTGATCTGTGTGGCGGGTACCGACGGTTATTTTAAAAAACTCAACCCGGCTTTTCATGATGTGTTGGGATGGGATGAATCCTATCTGCTGCAGACTTCTTTTTTTGATTTGGTTCACCCGGATGACTTGCAGGCTACGCAGAAAGAAATCGCCCAACTGGCATCGGGCAAGTCGACCATTAATTTTGCCCACCGGTTTCTTTGCCAAAACGGCACCTACCGGAACCTGCAATGGGTGGCCACGCCCGAACCCGACACCGGGTATCTGTTTGCCATTGCCCGCGACATTACCGAAGAGAAGGAGAAAGAGCGTCTGTTATTTCAGTCGGAAAGCAAATTCCGCTCGTTTTTTGAAAACTCCCAGGGCCTCATGTGTATTCATGACCTGGAGGGAAAACTGCTCACCGTCAACAGTGCCGGTGCTCACGCTCTGGGGTACGAACCGGCCGAGTTAGTTGGCCTGCGCTTGTCCGATATTGTTCCCGAAGTTCACCAGGCGGCACTTTCCGCGTACCTGCAAACCATCAGCAAAACCGGTCGGGCCAGCGGGCTGATGCACACGCTCACCAAAGACGGGTCGTTGCTGATCTGGTTGTTCAACAATATCCTGGAAAAAGAGCTGAACGGCCATACGTATGTGATCGGTAATGCCATCGACATTACCCGCAGACACCAGTTGGAAGCGGATTTGAACCGGACCAAAAAAATACTGGAACAAACGAATGAGGTGGCCCGGATCGGAACCTGGGAAGTGAATGTTGTTCAGGAAACTGTATACTGGTCAGCGGTAACCAAAGCCATTCATGAGGTGCCAAAAGACTATGTCCCGGATTTTCATGCGGCCGTATCTTTCTTCAAAGGGAAAAATTACGAGCAGATTATGGAAGCCGTAAACCGTTCTGTTCAGGAAGGGATAGCCTATGATGTAGAATTACAGATCGTTACAGCGAAAGGACGGACCGTATGGATTCGGGCGCTGGGTACGCCCGAATACCGGGACGGAAAGTGCGTACGCTTATATGGCACGTTTCAGGACATTGATGAACGAAAGAAAGCGGAACAGGCACTGCTCAACGAAAAGCTACGACTGGCGGCTTTTGTCGAACATGCCCCGGCGGCTGTGGCGATGCTTGACCGGGAAATTCGGTACATCGCCGTCAGCAACCGCTGGATGGAGGAATATCATTTATCAGGCAGTGTCCTCGGCCGATCCCATTATGACGTTTTCCCTAATTTATCGGCCGAATGGAAGGCAATCCATTCCCGCTGTGTCAACGGTGCTATTGAAAAAAATGAGGAGGATATCTGGCGCCCCGAGGGATGGGATCACGACCAGTATCTGCGCTGGGAAGTCCGGCCGTGGTACCAGTTCGATGGCTCCATTGGGGGAATCATGATGTTTACCCAGGACATTACCGAAATTTGTCTGCAGCGCGATGAACTGAAAAAAGCGAAGGGTATGGCCGAACAGGCCAGCCTGGCAAAGTCAGAATTTCTGGCCAACATGAGTCATGAAATCAGAACCCCGCTCAACGGAGTCATCGGTTTTACGGATCTGGTGCTGAAAACCGCCCTGAATACCACGCAGCAGCAGTATTTGTCCATCGTCAACCAATCGGCCAATACCTTGTTGAGCATCATCAACGACATCCTGGATTTCTCGAAAATCGAAGCCGGAAAACTGGAACTGGCGATTGAAAAAACGGATGTTTACGAGATCAGCAGCCAGGTGGCCGACACCATCACCTATCAGGCCCAGAACAAAGGATTGGAAGTATTATTAAATCTTTCCGTTGACCTCCCCCGGTTTGTCTTTGTCGATTCGGTGCGGTTGAAACAGGTGCTGGTCAATTTGCTGGGGAATGCTGTGAAATTTACTGAGAAGGGTGAAATTGAACTGAAAATCACGGCCTTAAGCGATGTTGCAGAAGACCACGTTACATTTCGGTTTGAAGTACGGGATACCGGTATTGGCATCAAACCGGAAATGCAGGAGCGGATATTTGATGCCTTTTCCCAGGAAGACCCTTCCACGACGAAAAAATACGGTGGAACCGGCCTGGGGCTGACCATCTCCAATAAACTGCTGGGCCTGATGGGAAGCCAGCTTCAGTTGACAAGTAAACCCGGCGAAGGAAGTTGCTTTTTCTTCGAAATCAGGCTTAAGGCGGAACCGGGGGAGGCAATCGTCTGGCGCGATAACCTCCCGATCAATTCTGTGCTGATCGTGGATGACAATGCGCACAACCGCCTTATTTTGCGGCAAATGTTTCTATTGAAAGACATTGAAGTAGAGGAAGTTAGTAACGGTTTCGAAGCGCTTCAATTGCTGGGCCGTCATAAAAAATACGATGTCATTCTGATGGATTACCACATGCCTTACATGGATGGGCTGGAAACGATTCAGAAAATACGGACTACCTTTTCGCCGTCGCCCGGCGAGCAGCCCATTATCTTTCTGCATAGTTCGTCGGATGACGAAAAAATCATCAAAGCCTGTGAGTCGCTGGATGTGAACCAACGGCTGGTGAAACCCATCAAAATGCAGGAACTGTACCAGGCACTGTACCGGCTGGTTCAGCAGGAAGAAAAGCCCGTGCCGACATCGCCCGCCCGCTCGACCGAGGTTGATAGCCAAGCTGTGAAGGTGTTGATCGTGGAGGATAATAAGATTAACCTGTTGCTGGCGAAAGTCATCATTGGGCGAATTGCCCCGAACGCGCGCATTTTCGAAGCGGCTAACGGCGTGGAAGCGGTTCAGTCCTACATCCAGGAAGCGCCCGACCTGATTCTGATGGATGTTCAGATGCCGTTGATGAACGGGTACGAAGCCACGCAGCGGATTCGGGAACTGGAGAAAGACCGGCGCATTCCGATTATTGCCCTTACGGCTGGAACCGTGAAAGGGGAGCGGGAGAAGTGTCTGGTGGCCGGGATGGACGATTTCCTTACCAAACCCATCGTGGAAGAATCCCTGGCTTCTCTGTTTAGGGTATGGCTTGCAGCCGAATCGAAGACCGCGAACGCACCTGAGCATCCCGGTGAGCGTAATCCGGATGCTGACCCGGAACCGTAAACCAACTGCCCGCCCAGGCCGGTGGAGTCGTCCTTACCGCAAATCCACCACTTCAACGCCGGGATACTTAGACTTGTCAAAAACGAAGTACGTATCGGCTACGGCCACGTTCGGGGTGAATTTATCAATTGTATAACTGGTGACTTTACCGGTTTTGTCGGTTAGTTTCCAGCCTTTCACCTGCTTGTCTTTCTTGTTGACGGAGATTTGTACTTTAACAATCTGGGTGCTTTTCTTTTCGGGGGTCAGTTCCACCACTTCAACGGGTTGGCCGCCCTGTTTCTGCTCGCCGATGTATTTGTAGTTGTACCCCTGCTTGTAGATGGAATAGATCTTCGTCGGATTGAAGTCTCCGGCAGCACCGGCGTCGTAATCCTGGACGTTCACTTCGTTGGTTTCCTTGATGTAGGTAGACATCGTTTTGCCGTCGGTGAAGACTTCCTGGCCCGCCAGTTTCAACCGAAACGCGTTCTTTTTTACCGTTAAATCACCTTTGTAATTACTTCCTTCACCCGTGTAGGTAAAGGCGGCTTTGTAAGAATTCAGTGCTTTGTATTTGGCACTCATGGCATCCAAAACGTCCGATGCTTTTTTATCTTTTTGCGCCACCGAAGGCAGCGAAAATCCAATAACCAATGCCCACAACAAGGCTAATTTTTTCATGTGTATCGTCTTTTACGTAATTTCGGGTAATTCTTCAAAACCGCCCGCAAAGTTGCTGACCGTTTTGTAGGTAGACAAGATTTATGGGAAAAAGTTTAATAAATAGAAGAAAGACCCAACAGAAAGGCGGAGAAGTAAATAGAAAGAAATGACCTCGTCACGACCTCTCCATTCACTTATCCGCCTGCATGACTGCCTAATTCATATTTTTCAGAACTTCCTCCAGCGTATGGATATCCTGAATCAGCACCTCGCGGGCTTTGCTGCCTTCAAAGGCTCCCACAATACCGGCGGCTTCCAACTGATCGATGAGCCGACCGGCCCGGTTGTAGCCCAACTTTAACCGGCGTTGAATAAGCGACGTGCTGCCTTGCTGGTGATTGACCACCAGACGGGCCGCTTCGTCGAACATCGGATCGCGGTTTTCGAGGTCAATTTCTTTTTCTTCGCTGCTTCCCGAATCATCACCGGCAAATTCGGGCAAGTTATACGCCGAATCATACCCGCGCTGGCTGCCCACAAATTCGCAGATGTCTTCAATTTCGTTGGTATCGACAAACGGACATTGCAGCCGGACAATGTCGGAATTGGAGGAGAACAGCATGTCACCCATGCCGACCAGTTGCTCGGCACCGCCCGTATCCAGAATGGTCCGGGAGTCGATTTTAGACGTCACCTTGAACGACAGACGTGCCGGGAAGTTGGCCTTGATCAAGCCCGTAATGACGTTTACGGAAGGCCGTTGGGTGGCCACCACCAGGTGAATCCCGATGGCCCGCGCCAACTGCGCCAGCCGGGCAATGGGCTGTTCGACCTCCTTGCCCGCCGTCATCATCAGGTCGGCCAACTCGTCAATCACCAGCACGATGTACGGCAGGAACTTGTGTCCTTTTTCCGGGTTCAACCGGCGCTGGATGAACTTGGCATTGTATTCTTTCAAGTTCCGGCACTGCGCGTCTTTGAGCAGGTTATACCGGTTGTCCATCTCGATACAAAGCGAGTTGAGCGTATTGACCACCTTTTTCGTATCGGTAATAATCGGCTCGTCGCTGTCGGGCAACTGGGCCAGAAAATGCCGTTCGAGCTTATTGAACAGCGTCAATTCCACCTTTTTCGGATCAACCAGAATGAGTTTGAGCTGCGACGGGTGTTTCTTGTAAATCAGCGACGTCAGCAACACATTCAACCCGACGGATTTTCCCTGTCCCGTGGCACCGGCCATGAGCAGGTGGGGCATTTTGGCCAGATCGGCCACGTAAATCTCGTTGGAAATGGTTTTACCCATCACAACCGGCAGCTCGAAATTGCTTTTCGTAAACTTTTCGGTGGTCATCACAGACCGCATCGCCACCATTTCCCGGTTTTTGTTCGGCACCTCGATCCCGATCGTTCCCTGGCCGGGCATCGGCGCAATGATCCGAATACCGAGTGCCGCCAAACTCAGGGCGATGTCATCCTCCAGGCTTTTAATCTTCGAGATCCGTACCCCGGCCGCCGGAATGATCTCGTACAGCGTAACGGTTGGTCCGATGGTCGCCTTGATGCTGTCGATCGTGATGCCATAATTCTGGAGGGTATCCACAATCCGGTCTTTGTTGGCTTCCAGTTCTTCCGCCGAAACCTGGGCCTTTTTATTTTCCGGATATTCGGTCAGTAATTCGATGGTCGGAAACTGATACCGGGGCAGATCGAGCGTCGGGTCATACAGACCGTGCAGTTTTAACGCATCCTCGTCCACCTCGTCTGTTGGTCCGGCAAATGCTTCCGCAACGGGTTGGGGCGACTCGGAAGCCGGTTCGACCGGCGTTGTATCGGCAATGGTAAACGTCAGCGGTTTTTTAGCGGGTGGTCCCGATCCATTCACCTTTTCGGGTTTCAGTTCGGTCGCGTGTCCATTCAGAAGCTCGGGTTGGGGTTCCGCCGGAACTTCGGCAATCGGGGCTGGCATTGGGGTGGCTACCGGTTTCGGAACGCCGTTGGTAGCCGGTTTGACGTCGATAAAGTCCTTTACATCATCTTCGTCCTCCTCTTCCGGATCGTCGTCATCGCTATCATAAGCTGATTTGGCGGCCGAAACCGGTCTTTGGGGCAGCGAGATCGACGGTAATTTGGTGATTCCGTAGAAAAAAACGAGAAAGACGAATAACGCAAACCCGATGATGGCAAGACCGCCCCAGCCAATGAGGTTATAGAGCCAGACGTTTACTTCGTAGCCAATGCCGCCACACCAGACGCTGCCCTGCCCGACGGAGTCGGTGGCCAGAACGATGTAACCAGCCAGCGCGCTGATCCAGGTCATGTAAAACAGCACGGCTTTGGTTGTGCGGCTCAATGGCAGCAGTTCGAAATTGAAAGCCAGCTTACACCCCGCTAGAAACAGGATGATGGGAATGCCGAGGGCGGCAATTCCGAACCAGCGGAAAATGAACACGTGGGCGATGTAGGCCCCCAGAATTCCCAGAAAATTCCGCATTTCGGTGCCCGATTCCCGCAGGGGCGCATCAGACACTTTGCTCAGCACGCTCTGGTCGGCCTGACCGGTGAGCAAGTAGGAGCAGAAGGCTACGGTTAGCCCAAGGGCCAGCAGCATCAGCAACCCGCCAAAGGCTAATTGCGACCGGCGGTCGGCTTGCCAGGCCGGCCATTTCATCGAAACCGACGATGGCCGCGGTTTCGGCCGCTCGTTCCGAACGGAGTTTTGTCGGTTAATGGGTTGACTCATCTTTTTGTAAATGGCTATAATCTACCTCTTCTGCCAATACTTTGCAAATCTCTTTAGCCAACGTAGGTCCCTCGTAAATGAACCCCGTGTATACCTGCACCAAACTGGCCCCAGCCCGCAGTTTTTCGAGCGCGTCTTCCGCCGTGGCAATACCGCCTACCCCGATAACCGGAAAGGCATGACCCGATTGTTGACAAAGATAACGAATCACCTCCGTCGAACGTTGTTTTAACGGCGCTCCGCTGACGCCACCCATGCCTATTTTTTCAACGGTCTGGGCATCGGTTTGTAAACCGTCGCGGCTGATGGTGGTGTTGGTTGCAATAATACCGGCAATGCGGGTGGTGGTAACAATTTCGATAATATCATCCAACTGACTGTCGGTCAGGTCGGGGGCAATTTTAAGCAGAATGGGCTTCGCAACCGGTTTCCGGCGGTTTTCGTCCTGCAGGCGCTGCAGCAGGGCCATGAGCGGTTCTTTTTCCTGCAAGGCCCGCAGCCCCGGCGTGTTGGGCGAACTGACGTTGACAACGAAATAATCGACGGTATCGAACAGGTCGTGGAAGCAGGCCAGGTAATCGTCCAGCGCGTTTTCGTTCGGCGTCATTTTATTCTTGCCGATGTTTCCGCCGATGATCAGTTGCTGGCCCGAACGCCGTTTGCGTAGCCGACTGGCAGCCGCTTTGGCACCTTCGTTGTTGAAACCCATGCGGTTGATCAGCCCTTTGTCAGCTTTCAGACGAAAAAGCCGGGGGCGGTCGTTGCCGGCCTGGGGGCGGGGCGTTACGGTACCGATTTCAATAAAGCCAAAACCCAGACAGGCGAGTTCATCGACCCATTCCGCATTTTTGTCGAAACCAGCCGCCAGACCAACGGGATTGGTAAACCGAATGCCGAAAACTTCCCGTTTCAGACGCGGATCGTCGACGGTAAACAACTGACGGGCCAGCCAGCGAAAACCGGGGATGGCCAGCGAGAATTTCAGGAAAGAAGTAACAAAATGGTGAATTTGTTCAGCATCAAAACGAAAGAGGAGAGGCAGGACGACGCGCTTGTACATAACACAAATGTACAGAACTGTCGGGATGTGGTGCAAGCCGCCAGATGGATAATTGACTGCCGGAAAAATTTATTTCCCGGCAGTCAATTCCCGGCCGCTGCTTGTCCGGTGCGTTGTTCGGTTAACTGCCAAACAGATCGGACGACAAATAGCGGTCGCCCCGGTCGCAGATGATGCAGACCACGACGCCTTCTTCCAGTTCCTCGATGAGCTTGAGAGCGGCAAAAACGGCCCCTCCGCTGCTCATCCCGGCAAAGATTCCCTCTTCGCGGGCCAACCGGCGGGTCATCCGGGTGGCGTCGTCCTGCGACATTTCTATGACACGATCGACGCGGCTGGGTTCAAAAATTTTAGGCAGGTATTCCTCAGGCCATTTCCGGATTCCCGGAATCTGTGATCCTTCGGAAGGCTGGCAGCCCACCACCTGAACCGCCGGATTCTGTTCCTTCAGGTACCGGGACGTTCCCATGATGGTGCCGGTGGTGCCCATGGCTGAAACAAAATGAGTAATTTTACTCTGAGTATCTTTCCAGATTTCGGGGCCGGTGGTGCGGTAATGGGCTAAGTAGTTGTCAGGATTGGCAAATTGGTTGAGGAGAAAATAATGGCCTTTGGTGGCCTGTTCCTCGGCATAATCGCGGGCACTCTCCATCGTTTCCAGCAATGTCACTTTTGCGCCGAATGCCTGCATGGTCAGAATCCGTTCACGGGTCGAATTCTGGGGCAAAACCAGCTCGATCTCAACGTTGTAGAGCCGGGCAATCATAGCCAGTGCAATGCCGGTGTTCCCGCTCGTGGCTTCGATCAGTTTCATACCCGGCTTAAGATCACCGCGATCAATGGCTCCTTTAATCATGCTGTAGGCCGGACGATCCTTGACGCTGCCGCCCGGATTGTGTCCTTCCATCTTTCCGTACAGCTTAACGCCTGACTTTGAGTTAATATGCTTTAATTCAACCAATGGGGTGTTCCCAACAAAATCTAATAAAGTAGCCATGAAGAGTTTACGAAGAATGAAATTCTATCTGAAACAAACACGAAGCCGGTTTTCAAAGTTGCAAACTGCCCAAAGGTTACTAAAAAAGGCGTTGGCGTGCAGCAAAAGGGCATTCCGGTAAATAAGTTGAAAATATTTTTGCTGTTTGGGGTGAAATGTTGAAAAAAGATTGCATTTATCAAATAATAAGAGCCATTTTTGTAGAAGATCAATATACAACGGCTACGTATATGAAATTACAAATCCATTCCACCCCCAGAAATAGTTACTCCGAGTACCAGTTGCAAGCCGTCACCCGTCATCTGAACCTATCAGACATTGTCCTGCCTTTCTGGGGTCAGCGCCGGAAAATCCCGGCGTACCGAATCACCTGGCTTGAAGGACAGGGCAACTACACGGTGGTGCATTTTAACGACGGTTCCGAGATGATCGTATCGCTTACGCTGAAAAAACTGGAAGGCCGTTTGCCGACGGAAATCTTTGTGAGACCCCACAAAAAAAGCATCATCAACCTGTTGTACCTACAGGAAATTCGGCCAGGAAAAAGTACAACTATCTGTCTGACAAATGGCTGCGAAATTGAAGTTTCGCGTCGGAAAACTACGCATTTCATGCGGCTGGTGGTTGCCTTTCAGCAGGAGTTTCTTCCGCTTACGACGCAGTATGCCAGGGCCTGAAGCACAAAAAAAGCGGTTTTTCAACCGCCTGTCTTTTACTTTTTGGGGAGTTTAGCGAGTTCTTCGTCGCGCAGTGGCCGTCGCAGGATCTTGCCGACATTGCTTTTCGGTAACTCGGCCCGGAACTCGATGTGACGCGGTCGTTTATAATTGGTCAGTTGGTCTTTGCTGTACTTGAGAATGTCTTCCGCCGTGAGGTTGGGGTCTTTTTTGACCACAAAAATTTTGACGGCTTCCGTCGATTTGTCGTCAGGCACACCGATGCAGGCCACTTCCAGAACGCCCGGACACTGGGCAATCACATCCTCGATTTCGTTGGGGTATACGTTAAAGCCCGAAACCAGAATCATATCTTTCTTGCGGTCGACAATCCGGAAAAAACCGTCTTCGTCCATCACCCCGATGTCGCCGGTTTTGAACCAGTCTCCCGCCATCACTTTGGCGGTTTCGTCGGGGCGGTTGTAATAACCCGGAAAAACCTGCGGTCCTTTCGCCCACACTTCTCCCGGCATTCCCATCGGCGCTTCGGTGCCGTCTTCCTGCATGATTTTCAGCTCCGTACTTGGCAGTGGCAGACCGATCGTTCCCAGCCGGGCGGTGCCGTCGCAGGGGTTTGACGATAGAATCGGCGAGGTTTCCGATAAACCGTATCCTTCCGAAATCACATTCCCGCTCAGGCTTTTCCAGCGTTCGGCCACGGCTGTTTGCAGCGCCATGCCGCCCGCCGACGAAATCTTAAGGTGGCTGAAATCGACTTCATTGATCCGGGGGTGATTGACCAATCCGTTGTAGAGCGTATTCAATCCGACAAACATGTTGAATTTGTATTTCTTCATCTCATCGATGAACGCATTCATGTCGCGCGGATTGGTAATGAGCACATTCAGACAACCGCTCTTGAGCGCCAGCATGGCGTTCACGGTGAGGGCATAAATGTGGTAGAGGGGCAAGGGCGTAATGATCACGCACTGGTCCGTTTTCATGCGGTCGATCTGCATCCAGTAACAACCGGCTTCTGTGTTGGCAATGATGTTGCGGTGCGTCAAGATGGCGCCTTTAGAAACCCCCGTGGTGCCACCCGTATATTGGACAAAGGCCATGTCGGAACCCACTACCTGAACTTTCTGCAACGGCTGACGGCTCCCGCGGCTCAGCGCATCGGCCAGCGAAACCGCCTGGGGCAGGTGATAGGGCGGAATCAGTTTCTTGACGTATTTCACGACGGCATTGACAATGAGCTTCTTCGGAAAGCCGAGCAAATCACCCACATTGGTAATGATGACGTGTTTGATGTCCGTTTGGTCGATGATTTTCTCCAGATTCGCGGCAAAATTGGCCAGGATAACGATGGCCTTTGCACCCGAATCCTTGAACTGATGCTGCATTTCCCGGGGCGTATACAGCGGGTTTGTGTTGACAACCACCAGACCGGCCCGCAAAATGCCGAAAATAGCTACCGGATACTGCAGCAGGTTCGGCATTTGAATGGCAACACGATCTCCTTTTTGCAGCTTCAGGTTGTTTTGCAGATACGAAGCAAAGTGTCCGGAAAGCGTATAAATTTCCCGGAACGTCAGTTGCTTATCCATGTTCGCGTAAGCCGGTAGACTGGCAAACCGCTGGCAGCCTTCATCGATCAGGTCGATCAGGGATGAGTAGGCATCGGGATTTATGTCGGCAGGAATACCCTCCGGATAATGCTTTAGCCAGGGGTACGGTTTCGCCGTTAACGGTTTTTCCATGGGATTAGAATGTTTTTTGTAAAAATAAGACAAAACTTCAAACCACCTACGTACCCACGGACTTTCGTCCGCGTTTAAATGAAGATCAACGACGGTCAGGGTTCTTTGTTGCGTCGGCTACGTATGAACACAAAGATACGGACTTCGAAACCGTCGGCCAGCGGGAGTCGATAACTGGCGGTGTAGAGCCGATAACTCACAAAAAAGGGCCGGATTTTTGTGGTCCGGCCCCCTGAGAATGTTAAAAGGCAACGGCTTTCAGTCGCAGTCCCGTATCTTCCGGCAACCCGAACAGGAGATTCATATTCTGTACAGCGTGGCCCGATGCGCCTTTGGTCAGGTTATCGATCACGCTGCTGATGAGCAACTGACCGTCGTGTTTTTCCAGGTGAATCAGGCATTTATTGGTATTGACAACCTGCTTCACATCCACCGGCGTGTTGCTGATGTGCGTAAACGGATGGGCGTGGTAGTAGGTGTCGAAAAGCTGACGGGCTTCGTCGAGGCTCCCGGCAAAGGGCGTATAGACGTTGGCCATGATGCCGCGGGTGAAGTCGCCCCGGTACGGAACAAAATGGATCGGTTGATCAAAACCGGGTTGCAACGCATTCAGACTCTGGCGGATTTCTGTCAGGTGCTGGTGCGTAAAGGCTTTATAGATCGAAACATTGTTGTTCCGCCAGGTGAAATGGGTGGTTGGGCTTAGCGATTGCCCCGCGCCGGTTGAGCCGGTAATGGCACTCACCTGAACGGCTTCCGTGAGCAGCCCGGCCTGCGCCAGGGGGAGCAAAGCGAGTTGAATGCTGGTGGCAAAACAACCGGGGTTGGCGATTTTGGTTGCGGATTGGATGCGTTCGCGCTGCAGTTCAGGCAAACCGTATACAAAACCGTTCGACTGATCCCGGAAATCGGTGCTCAAATCAATTACTTTCAGCGTTTCCGGGATCGGATTTTCCGCCAGAAACTTTGCGGATTCCCCGTGGCCGGAGCAGAGAAAAATCACCGAGAGGCCATCCTGTTTGACCAGGTCGCGGGTGTCGTCTCCGGAAAAAGTCAAATCCGTGTCGCCCAGCAAATCCGTGTGCGTATTGTAAACCGGTTTTCCTGCCTGGCTTTTGCTGTGGACGAAAGCAATTTCTGCATTGGGGTGGTTGATGAGAATACGCAGCAATTCGCCACCCGTGTAGCCCGCTCCGCCGATGATCCCGATTCGTAGTTTAGTCATAATGTTTGATAGAGCCTGATGTGCTCACTGGTGAAACGTTCCCACGAGAACAATTGTGCCCGCCGGAGCGCTTTGGTTGCTAATTCGTTGCGTAAATCTGCCGATCGGACGACCGTCAGCATGGCCTGGGCGAGGGCGTCGGCGTCGGTGGGTGACACCTGAATGGCTGCATCGCCCACCACTTCAGGCAAGGACGAAACGTTCGAGGTAATGACTGGTAAACCGCATTGCAGGGCTTCTAAAGGCGGTAACCCAAAGCCTTCGAACAGGGATGGATACACGAACGCCAGCGCACCGGAATACATAGCGGCCAGGTCTTCGTCTGGCACAAAACCGGTGAAAACCAGCCGCGACCGAATGCTTTCGTTTTTCGCGATTTCGCTCAAAACCTGATCCATTTTCCAGCCTTTCGTGCCGACTAAGACCAGTTTTACTTCCGTCGGCAGTTCCCCGCTTTCGGCCAGTTGAACGAAACATCGGATGAGGTGATCGAGGTTTTTGCGCGGTTCGAGGGTGGCCAGGCTGAGCAGATAAGGTTCGTCGCCCAGGCCAAAGCGTTGCTGTGTGGCTTTGATTCGCGCAGCATCCGTTACCGGATAAAACAAGGCCGGTGAAGCCGCCAGGTGAATGGCGGTTACGCGGACCGGATCGAAACCGGTAAACTGGCAAAAATCCACTTTCGTCGCTTCCGAAACCGTGATGACGTGCGCGTCTTTGGGCAGGGTTTGGATGGCTTCTTTGACCGCCCTCTCACCCGCCGGAAACCATTCAGGGTGGTGAATGGGAATCAAATCATGCACCGTCAGCACCTTGCGAACGTGCGGCATTTGCCCAATGTCGTCTGGAATGGCAAAAAACGGCGAGTGATAAATGGCACCGCTCGGCAGCCGTTCCGCCGAAAACCAGGCCTGTTCGCCCTTCAACGCTTTTCGGGACCGGTAAAAAACCTGCCGAATCACCTTCGAGGGCAGGCTTTGGGGGGCAAAAGGACCGAGCAGGGCGTTTTCCAGCTTCGCCCACCGTTGTTCGGCTGGGCGGTTGATCAAGGGCGGAGCCTGTGTTCCGAAGGTTTCCCGCGCATACCGCAACGTTTCGGCCTGGTTGGTCGGTGCAGCCAGTGAAAGCTGCACCTGCTCCGAGGCAAGCAGTCCCTTCACCAATTGCTCGGCGACGCGACTCACACCCGTTTTGGCCTGACGGTGGTAAAAGCCAATACCCGGAAGGCTGGCGTCGATGATTACGTTCAATCGCAGAGTGAATATCGAATAATGAATACTGAATAACGAATAACGAAAGGGTAAGATGATGCTTTCGTTATTCAATATTCATTATTCATTATTAAGAATTGCTTTCCTTCACTTTCCCATAAATCATCAACTGATTCGACATCACTTTCGAGAAGCCGCGGACATCCTCGCCGGTCCAGGCGTTGTTCATTTCGCCGTAGCTGCCGAACGCGGATGACATCAGATCGAAGGGCGATTCGATACCCAGCACCTGGAAGCGATACGGAGCCAGCAGAACGTGAACTTTGCCCGTTACATGGGTTTGGGTGTCGGTCAGGAAAGTCTCGATGTTTCGCATCACCGGGTCCAGAAACTGGCCTTCGTGCAGCATCGTGCCATACCAGTTTGCCAGTTGATCTTTCCAGTATTGCTGCCATTTGGTCAGCACGTGCTTTTCGATGGCGTGGTGCGCTTTCAGGATAATCAGCGGAGCCGGAGCTTCAAAACCGACCCGGCCTTTGATGCCGATGATGGTATCGCCCACGTGAATATCGCGGCCAATGCCAAACGGCCCGGCCAATGCGGTCAGTTGCTGAATGGCCTGAACGGGATCACCGACCGGTTCGTCACCGATGCCTTTCAGTTCACCCGCTTCAAAATGCAGCGTGATTTGCTCCGGTTCGGTTTTGGTCACCTGCGTTGGCCAGGCCGATTCGGGTAGAAAACCGTTGGATGTCAGCGTTTCGCGGCCGCCCACCGACGTTCCCCACAAGCCTTTGTTGATGGAGTAAGCGGCTTTGTGCCATTCCTGCTCCACGCCTTTCGCTTTCAGGTAGTCGATTTCTGCTTCGCGCGACAACCGCAGGTCGCGGATGGGCGTGATGATTTCGGCGTCGGGCGCAATGATCCGGAACGCCATATCGAACCGTACCTGATCATTGCCTGCGCCCGTGCTGCCGTGTGCAATGGCGTTGGCACCAATCGATTTGGCGTATTCGGCGACGGCGATGGCCTGAAAAATCCGCTCGGCACTGACACTCAGAGGATAAGTGTTGTTTTTCAGTACGTTACCATACACCAGATACTTTAAACATTGCTGGTAGTAATCGTCAGTTTTGGCAATGGCAGTATGGTGCTTTACGCCTAGCGAATAGGCCCGGTCTTCGATGGTTTTCAAATCGGCCTCCGAAAAACCGCCGGTATCGACCAGCACGGAGTAGATTTCATACCCCAGATCTTCGGATAAGTATTTAACACAAAACGAGGTGTCGAGACCTCCGCTAAACGCAAGAACTACTTTTTTCTGTTGAGACATCACGGTGAACTGTGGGACGTATGGAACGAAAAGAATTGATCTGACCGGATTGGGGGCAGCTCAGATTGTATTTAAGACACAAAACTAAAAAATCCCTTCCAGCCAACCGCCGAAAGGGACTTAAAATCACTTGAATACCTTTACAATGACTTTATTATCCGACGGTTTCCAACTCACGTTCGGGTTTCCTCGCCCGGGGGCGATCCTGAAAACGCATCAGAATGCGTTGCTTGATGCGCATCCAGCGTTCATACAGCTTCGATTCCTTCAGAAAATTCCACTTCTCGGTTTTCTCTTCCGTCTTTTTGTGCTGCTCGGGATCATATAACATGCCCGTGCAAAGGCAGTGTTTCCGGTTGGTTCGGGTCAGAATATCGTAGTTAACGCAACTGGAACAGCCTTTCCAGAACGCATCGTCCGCCGGTAATTCGCTGAACGTCACGGGTTCGTAGCCCAGGTCTGAATTGATTTTCATCACCGCCAGACTCGTCGTTAAGCCGATGATTTTGGCGTCGGGATATTTTTTGCGCGAAAGCTTGAAGGCTTCGTTTTTGATGCGGGTGGCAATGCCGCTCTTTCGAAAAGCGGAATGGACGATCAGACCCGAGTTGGCGACAAACTTGCCGTGTTGCCAGGTCTCGATGTAGCAAAAACCCACCCATTCGCCGGTTTTCGTTGTCGCCACAATTGCCTTGCCCTCCAGCATTTTCTCCATCAGGTACAAAGGCGAACGTTTGGCAATGCCCGTTCCCCGTGCCTTGGCGCTCTCCTCCATTTCCAGGCAGATTGCTTCGGCTAGTTGAAGGTGGTTTTCATCGGCCACCTGCACTACATACGTATCGTTGTTTACTTCTGAAATCATCGTCGTTTGATCGAATGAATGCACCCTCGTCCGGTGGATAACCGGTTGGATCGTGTGATCAAAAAGTTGGTTGATAAATGAAAATAAGAAAGGGCTGAACCGCAGGAGCGGATGCTCACCGCATAGGCAAGCAATTAGGTCGGGTCCTTTCGGACCTGAACCGAAATGGCGTTGTGTGGTAGAATGTCGGTAGATAAACGCGTGTTGCCATTTTTGTGTTTGCCAAAAAGCGGGACAATGATAAAGGAATTGTTCCGCTTGTGCAATAAAATAACGATAATTTTGAGGAAACGTTCAGTAATCGTGCCATTTTTTACAAACCAATATTTTTATATATTTGTTGGAGAACCTTAGCGAATCTCCATGTATCGTCTGTCTTCTGATGACCTGATTTATGGCTACATCAATGGTATCTTTCCGATGGCCGACACGGACAATACGCTGTATTGGTACTCCCCCGACCCCCGTGCCATCATTCCCCTGGACACGTATCAACCCGCCAAATCACTGCGGCCTATCCTGAATAAAAAGGTGTTTGAGATTCGTATTAATGCTGATTTCGAACAGGTTATGCGAAAATGTGCATTGCCGCGCTCCGAGAATGACGGCACCTGGATTTCCGAAGAAATTATCGAAGCTTACATGGATTTGCACCAGATGGGAATGGCCCACAGTGTGGAAACGTATATCGATAACTGTCTGGTCGGCGGGCTCTACGGTGTTGCGCTGGGAGCGGTTTTTTTTGGTGAATCGATGTTTTATCAGGTGCCCAATGCCTCAAAAGTAGCGTTCCATTACCTGATTGAAATCTTGAGAAAACAACAATTTGAGCTACTGGACACGCAATTTATCAATGATAATGTCCGGCGGTTTGGTGCCATTGAAATTCCGCGCCCGGAATACATGAAACGACTAAAGCAAACGCTGCAAAAAAAAGCCACTTTTACGGAGCCGGTGTTGGCACATCTTTTCAACAATCAGCCGGATTAATTCGACCCTCTTCCAACCCTGCGGTTTTCTGATGCTGGATTTCCGCCGATTCGCGCGGTCTGGCAGAATCTTTCGTATTTTTGCACCTTCTTTCGCTTCATAGCCCGTAACGTCACTTTAGTTTAGTCTTTTAATCCAGTTCAAGCGTGTCAGTTTTAGTTATTAAATTCGGTACGGCATCGATCACCCAGCCGGACGGTTCGCTCCATGAAGCCGTGATTGCCGACATTGCCCGGCAGGTGGCCGAATTGCGGCAGTCGTATTCCATTGTTCTGGTATCGTCGGGCGCGGTGGGTGCCGGAAAAGGGTTGATCGAAGGCTACCGGGGCGAGATGGCCCAGCGGAAAGCCGCTGCCGCCGTGGGTAATCTGCTGTTGCTCAATGTATATAACCGCTATTTTTCCGAATACAACATTCCCATCGCCCAAACCCTTTGCGAACGCCATCATTTTGCCGACCGCCAGCAGTTTCTGCAACTGAAAGAAACCGTGCAGGAATTGTGGAAAAACGGCATCATTCCCATTGCGAACGAAAACGACGTCGTCAGCGACCGCGAACTGAAGTTTTCGGACAACGACGAACTGGCCACGCTCATGGCCGTCGGGTTTGGCGCTTCCACGCTCATGCTCTGCACCTCGGTCGGCGGTTTGCTGGACAACGACAACCACATCATTCAGGCGGTCGATCGGGTCGATGAATCCGTTTTTGGAATTGTCCGGGATGAGAAATCGGCGCTGGGCCTGGGCGGAATGGCGTCCAAGCTGACGTTTGCCAAGCTGGCGACCCGCATGGGCATCCGGGTTACGATTTTTGGTCTGAAACAACCCGACGGTATTCTGCGCGCGTTGCGGGGCGAAACCGGTACGACGTTTAAACCACAGGTGAGCACGCCCTCGGCGCGGCAACGCTGGCTCGGCAGTGGCAGCCTGACGGCGGGCATTCTGCGGGTCGATGCTGGCGCGGTGGCGGCTTTGGGTCGGCGGAACAGTTTGCTGGCCGTCGGTGTTCGAACGGTAGAAGGTGAATTTGCAGCCGGCGAAGTCGTTGAGATTTGCGACGAAGCAGGCACCACGGTGGCCGTAGCGCGCGCCCGTTTGTCGTCGGCGGACTTACTGCCGCAGTTGAACCAGCAAAATGTGGAGGTGGCAAATGCCAATGATATTGTACTTTTGTGAAAATACCGGATTGTATGAATACAGTAACTCCCCTGCTTCAGGAAACGAAGTTTGCTTCGGCTGCGGTTCGGCGCCTGTCCGACGAGCAGAAAACCGCCTTGCTCAACCGGCTGGCGGACGTGGTTTTTGAAAACAAAGCGGTCATTCTGGCTGAAAATCAGAAAGATCTGGACGCCATGCCGGATTCTGATCCGAAGAAAGACCGGTTGTTGCTGAACGAAAAGCGCATCTGCGATCTGGCCGAGAGTCTTCGGGTGGTGGCGGTTTTGCCCGATCCGAGCGGCAAGGTTTTGCTGGAAAAAACCATTGAACAGGGGCTTCAGCTCCGGAAGCTGGCCGTTCCGCTGGGCGTGGTGGGCGTTATTTATGAGTCGCGGCCCAACGTAACGCTGGATGTGGCTTCGCTCTGCCTGCGGTCGGGCAATGCCTGCGTTTTGAAAGGCGGGAAGGAAGCGCATCATTCCAACCTGTGCATTGTAGGGTTGATTCACCAGGTGCTGACGGAATTTGGCGTGCCGGAAGCCGCCGTTTCGCTGATGCCCCCCGACCGGGCGGTGGTGAACGAATTGCTGACGGCCACGCGGTACGTCGACATTATTATTCCGCGCGGTTCGGATTCGCTGATTCAGTACGTCCGGCAAAATTCGCTGGTGCCCACCATCGAAACCGGCGCGGGGGTTTGTCATACCTACGTGGAAGGGACGGCTGATCTGGAAAAAGCGCGTGATATGGTCGTGAATGCCAAGGTGTCGCGTCCGTCGGTTTGCAACTCACTGGATTGCGTGCTGGTCGATCAGGCCATTGCCGGGGCATTTTTGCCGATGCTGGTGGCGGATTTTACGAAATGGAACGTGGAGATTTTTGCGGATGAGGAGGCTTATCGGATCTTAGCGTCAGCCGGTTATCCACAGCTTCAGCCAGCTCAACTGACCGATTTTGGACGGGAGTTTCTGGATTATAAGTGCGCCATTAAAGTGGTCGGCGGTTTGGAAGAGGCTTTGTCGCACATTCAGACCTATTCGTCGCGCCATTCCGAAGCGATTGTGTCCCGCGATCCGGCGGCTGTCGACCGGTTTCTGAATGAAGTGGACGCGGCTGCCGTATATGCCAATGCATCGACTCGTTTCACTGACGGTGGTGTGTTTGGTCTGGGAGCCGAAATTGGCATTTCGACGCAGAAACTGCACGCCCGGGGGCCGTTCGCCCTCGAAAAACTCGTGACGGAAAAGTGGGTGGTGGTTGGCGATGGTCAGGTGCGCTGGTAGAAAAAAACGCCTTTTTAGTTCGAAATGAGGAGGTTCATTTTTAATGAATTTCTAATCAGAGTACAATTATAAATGTAGTTCAATGCCGTAACTTGCGACGTATTCGTCGTAACGCTGAAAAATGATTGGATTTCGGGAGTCGTTGCTATTCATGCTCTCCACACCACTGTATGTGCTCATCATTGGCGCAGAGATGGTGTTGAGCTATTGCCAGCATCGGCCTTATTATTCCATCAAGGGTGTCCTGCAGAATTGCTATCTGACCCTGCTCAATATGGGCCTCGATTTGCTGGTTCGGGGTTTCTATGTGGGCGTTCTGGTTTGGGTGTATCAATACCGCATCACCGAGATAACGACGCCCTGGCTGTATTGGCTAACACTCCTGATTCTGGAAGATTTTGCCTTCTATTGGCTGCATCGCGTCGATCATTTCTGCCGCCTGTTTTGGGCCATTCATGTCACACACCACTCTTCGGAGGAGTTTAACCTCACCGTTGGTTTCCGGTCTTCCGTGCTGCAACCGCTTTACCGGTTCGTCTATTTTGTTCCGATTGCGTTGCTGGGGTTCCGGGCCGAGGACATTGTGTTTATGTATTCTGCAACGCAGATTTACGGCATTGTTGTTCATACTCAGTACGTTGGCCGTCTCGGTTTTCTGGAATGGTTTCTGGTTACGCCCGCACACCACCGCGTTCACCACGCTTCGAATGTCCGCTACCTGGATCGGAACATGGGCATGATGCTCATCATCTGGGATCGCCTGTTTGGCACCTTTGCCGAAGAAGCCCCGGAAGATCCCGTTCGGTATGGCCTCACGACCAACCTCACCGATCATTCACCGGGAAATCTGGTTTTTCACGAGTGGAAGAAGTTGATTTCGGATCTTCGTATACCGGGGCCGTTCGGCCAGAAGATCAGATATTTGCTGGCTCCTCCCGGCTGGAGCCACGATGGCCGGAGCCAAACCGCCGACGAGATGCGTCAGGAATTGGGCATCGGGACGGAGTCGGAAATGGAACTACAGATGATCGGCGAGTTGCCGGAACGGCCGGGTGTTGGGAATCACCCTTCAGTTTCTGCGGAATCGCCAATGAAGTGACAAAATAGCTTGGTTGTCGTCTACGTATTGAACGATAACCTCTATCTCCGCGATGTCACATTCCAAAACCAAGATCTGGATTCACGCCGTTTTCTCGACTAAAAACTGCCAGCCGCTCATTCGGAAAACCGTCCGGGATTTCTTATACCGTCATATTCGTCAGGAATTAACCAACGCCGGTTGCATAGCCGACAGCATCAACGGCATCGAAGACCATGTTCACATCCTGTTTCTATTACAACCGCAACTAGCGGTTTCGGATGTTATGAAGCAGATCAAGGGCAGCAGTTCGCATTACATCAACGGACTGGATGTCATTCCGGACAAATTTGCCTGGCAAACGGGATATGGTGCTTTTTCGGTGATTGAATCCCAGGTTGAACGGGTTCGGCAGTACATTGCCAATCAGGAGCAGCATCACCAGAAAATGACGTTTGCCGAAGAATACCGGCGGTTTACGAAACAATATGGGTTTTTGATTGACGAAGAGGGGAGGGTTTGAAACCGTTAAAACGGTTTTTAGAATCGAGGGAAACCGGTTCGTGGACCCACGGTTGAAACCGTGGGCTGGTGTTAACGTGCTATTCAATCAGCCTGCGTTTTTATTCAGGGTTTGAATACTTTTGACATTCCAACAAACTGGTTTGCTGCACTGATATTTTTACCAGCCCACGGTTTTAACCGTGGGTCCACGAACCGGTTTCTCTCAATTCCAAAAACCGTTTCAACGGTTTGAAAACGCAGCCAACTCTATGGCCAAAAACTTCCCGGTATAGCTCCCTTTCGTTTTGGCAACTTTCTCCGGCGTTCCTTCGGCGATGATGTAACCGCCTTTGTTGCCCCCTTCCGGCCCCAAATCGATGACGTGGTCGGAGACTTTGATCACGTCCAGGTTGTGTTCAATGATCAAAACCGTATTGCCTTTGTCGGCCAGCTTGTTCAGCACGTCGAGCAGGTGGGAAATGTCCTGAAAATGAAGGCCGGTGGTGGGTTCATCCAGAATATACATGGTTTTGCCGGTATCCTTCTTGGAGAGTTCTTCCGCCAGTTTCACCCGTTGCGCTTCCCCGCCCGAGAGCGTCGTGGCGTGTTGGCCGAGGGTGATATAACCCAATCCGACATCGTTCAATGTTTGTACTTTTCGCAGAATCTTCGGTTGGCTGGCAAAAAACTCCAGCGACTGCTCTACGGTCATGTCGAGCACGTCGGCGATGGATTTGCCCTTGAACCGTACCTCCAGCGTTTCGCGGTTGAAGCGTTTGCCCTTGCAGGTTTCGCACATGACGTGGACATCCGGCAAAAACTCCATTTCGATTTTCTTCATCCCGGCTCCTTCACACTCTTCACACCGACCGCCTTTGACGTTGAACGAAAACCGCCCCGGTTTATAGCCCCGGATTTTGGCTTCGGGCAGTTCGGCAAACAGACTGCGGATGTCGGAAAACATGCCGGTATACGTCGCCGGGTTCGAACGGGGTGTCCGTCCAATCGGGGACTGGTCCACCTCGATTACCTTATCCAACTGCTCCAGTCCTTCGACCGATTTGAACGGCAGAGCCTCGCGTTTCGACTTGTAAAAATGCTTGTTCAAGACTGGAAACAGCGTTTCGTGAATCAGCGACGATTTGCCACTGCCCGACACGCCCGTGATGCAAACCATCTGGCCCAAAGGCAGCTTCATGGTCACATTCTTCAGGTTATGGCCCGTGGCTCCTTTAATCACCAATTGATTCCCATTGCCTTTCCGACGCTCCTTCGGCACATCAATGGCCCGGCGACCGCTCAGATAAGCCGCCGTTGTGCTGCCGTTTTGCAGGAACTGTTCCGGTGTTCCGGCACCGACGACCTGACCGCCGTGCCGACCGGCTCCCGGACCAATGTCCAGAATGAAGTCCGACTCCAGCATCATGTCCTTGTCGTGTTCCACCACCAAAACCGTATTGCCCAAATCGCGCAGGTTTTTCAGCGAGTCGATCAATTTAACGTTATCACGCTGGTGCAAACCGATGCTCGGTTCGTCCATAATATACAGAACACCAACCAATTGAGTGCCAATCTGCGTGGCCAGCCGGATTCGCTGGGCTTCACCGCCGGAGAGCGTGCGCAGCGGCCGGTCGAGCATTAGGTAATCCAGACCGATGTCCAGCAAAAAGCCGATCCGTTTGCGGATTTCTTTCAGAATCTCTTTGGCAATCACATTCTGGCGATTCGACAGGCGGCTTTCCACATCCGTCATCCAGACGGCCAGTTCCGAAATATCCATCCGGGCCAGTTCGGAAATGTTTTTGGTATCCAGCCGAAAATACAGCGATTCTTTTTTCAAGCGCGCGCCCTCGCATTCCGGGCAGGTTTTGATCACCGTAAAATCCTTCAGCCACTCCTGAATTTTGTCGGAACGACCCGCCGAATCAGCGGTTTCCTGCTGGCGTTTCAGGAAGGTAATGACGCCCTCAAATTTAAAATTATAGTAGTCTTCCCCCGGATGTTTTTTCGACGGCATGGTCGATTCGTCCTCCGTTCCGTAGAGCAGCGCATGCAGCAAGTCGGCCGGGTATTTTTCAACCGGTGTCGTCAGACTGAGTTTGTATTTTTTCAGGATCACCTCAATCTCCCGGAAAAACCAGAGTTCGCGGTATTCGCCCAGGGGAGCAATGGCGCCCCGGCTGATGCTGAGCGATTTATTCGGAATCACCGACTCTTCCGTAATTTCTTCGATAATCCCCAATCCGTTACAAACCGGGCAGGCTCCGTAGGGCGAATTGAACGAAAACGTATTGGGCGATGGCTCATCATAGCTAATGCCCGATTCGGGGTCCATCAGGTTTTGCGAAAAATACGTCAGCTGGTTTTTCTCATCCAGAATCTGCATGGCCCCCTTGCCC
This sequence comes from Larkinella sp., assembly GCF_965227735.1. Taxonomy (NCBI): domain Bacteria; kingdom Pseudomonadati; phylum Bacteroidota; class Cytophagia; order Cytophagales; family Spirosomataceae; genus Larkinella; species Larkinella sp. The sequence continues at coordinate 5,160,009 of NZ_OZ245776.1, forward strand.
TGTTTCAAAGCCGTTTGCACCGACTGGCTGAGCCGATAGCGGTCTTCCGGCTTCGGAACAATCCGGTCGATCACAATTTCGACATCGTGAACTTTATACCGGTCGAGCTGCATTTTCGGAACGATGTCCTGCACCTCGCCATCGACGCGCACTTTGGCGTAACCCAGCTTGGCAATCTGCACGAACAGTTCGCGGTAATGCCCTTTCCGGCCCCGAACGATGGGAGCCAACAGGGTCAGTTTTTTATTGGCGTAATGGGTCAGAATGGTGTCGATGATCTGATCCTGCGATTGGCGCTCCATTTTCCGGCCCGTTACGTACGAAAAGGCTTCACCGGCGCGGGCATACAGCAGCCGCAGAAAGTCGTAGATTTCGGTGGTCGTGCCGACGGTGGAACGGGGGTTTTTGGAGGTCGTTTTCTGCTCGATGGAAATAACCGGGCTCAAACCGTTGATTTTGTCAACGTCGGGCCGTTCCATATTGCCGATAAACGAGCGGGCGTAGGCCGAGAAACTCTCCATGTACCGGCGCTGTCCCTCGGCATAAATGGTGTCAAACGCCAGCGATGATTTGCCGCTGCCGCTGATGCCGGTTACCACCACCAGTTTGTTGCGGGGAATGGTAACATCAATGTTCTTCAGGTTGTGTTCGCGGGCGCCTAATACCTCAATCTGTTCGTAGCCCGTCAGGTCAATGTCTGTAAGCCCGGTGTTGGGGGCGGAAGCGTTGTTTTCTGTCACGTTGTGATAGCCTTATTCTTAAATCTAACAGAAAATTCAGGGATGAAGTTTCTAACCGGTAAAAGTAAAAGGAGTGGGTTAGGCATCCAGCACCAAACCTTCCGACGCCGGATAACCCGTGCAGGTCAGCACCCAGCCGTTGGCCAGATCGCGTTCCGTCAGCACATCGTTGATGGTCATGTGAACTTCACCCGCTTTCAGCCGGGCCGCGCAACTCGAACACCGCCCACCTTTGCAGCTATACGGTAACGGAATGCCATGATCCAGAGCGGCTTGCAGAATGGATTTGTAAGCCGGTACGTCGATGTCGTATTCCGTTCCGCGATACCGCAGCAACATCCGGTGGTCGCGCGCCAGTTCGGGCGGGGGCGTTCTCGTGACAGGTTCGATCACGAAATTTTCTTTCTTGATATGATCGAGCCGAATGCCCGCATACACCAGCGTAAACTGCACCATCCGCATGAACGCAAACGGGCCACAAACGTACCAGTGCGCCTTGTCGCGCTGAAAACGAACCAAATCGGGTAGCATGGTTTCCAGCAGCCAGTTGTTCAACCGACCCCGCCGGATGTTGCCCGCTTTCCGCCAGTCGCCCTCCGGCTGGCTGAGCAGGTGAAGCAACTGAAACCGGTCCGGGTGCTGTTTCCGCAACGCTTCCAGTTGGTGGTAGAAAATGATACTCCGTTCGCTGGTGTTGCAATACAGCAGCGTAATGTGGCTTTTCGGTTCATCACGCAGGGCTTGTTTCAAAATACCGTACAGGGGCGAAATGCCGCTTCCGGCCCCAATCAGCACGATGTCCCGTTGCTGATTGGGATCGGTTTCGAGCGTAAACCGGCCCGTTGGCGGCAAACTGGTGAGTATATCGCCTACGCGCAAATGATCGAGCAGATACCGGGATATTTCGCCGTTTTCTACCCTTTTGATCGTCAGGCTCAGTGGTTCTGCCGGATCACCGCCCGGCGTCGAACTCAGCGAATACGACCGCCGGACTTCGTGGCCGGGCGACGCTTCGCCGAGGTGGTTGAAGAGAAGCGTCAGAAACTGCCCCGCCCGATACGGAACGGGTTGCCCGTCGGTGGGGTGTAAAAGAAGCGTTTTCGTGTCGGGCGTTTCCGGAATTATTTCGGATACCTGAAGATGAATCAATTCCTCGTTCATGCGAGCGTGTTAACTTTGTACCAGGGTCTGCAAACTTTCCGTTATAGTTAGCGAACTTTGCATTTCAAAAACGGTTAACGTTTTACCTTTAAGATTACTTTCAAAAAATGGCGTAACCATGCAAAGTTCGTCAACCCAATCGGAAAGAACACCAAGTTTTGAAGCTGAACCACACATGCATGAATAAATTTACGTTGCTGAGTACCGTTTTGGGGGTCGTTGGGTTTTTGACCCTTGGCGCGTCGGGAGTGGAACAACGAACCCGTCAATCCCGTGCCGTTGCCGATACCCTGATTGAAATCCGGAAGGACACGCTGATTGAAAAATACCTGAAAGACAGTCTCTACAAAGCCATTTTCCAGCGCGATACCACCATGCGCATCGACTCGGCGGCTATGCGCGCCCAGGCCGACAGCCATAAAGTGGCGCTGCCGGAGGTGATGACGGGTGACCTGAACGGCCTGGCGGTTTGCGCCGGATCGCCGGTTTCGGTGCCGTATACCTCGTCGGGCGGTCGGTTTTCGCCGGATAATCAATTTGTTCTCCAACTGGTCGATGCAACCGGAAAAGTGACCAACCTGAGCGAACCCGCCAAAGCCGGGCCGTTTGGCAACGGAACGCTGGCGGGTGTGATTCCGGTCACGACGGAGGCCGGAAGCCGGTATACGCTGCGGGTCGCTTCCACCAATCCAGTCGTTAATGGCACGGCGCAGGCACTCCGGGTGCTGCCCGCGCCGGGTGCGCGCATTGAACTCGCCGATGGCAGCAACGCTGTGACGGTTTTGCCGGGCCAAGCCGCCACGTTCCGCATCGCGCTGAGCGGCCATGGGCCGTGGTCGTTTATGCTGTCGGACGGAACCAAAGTGCAAAATACCACCACGACGCCTTACGAAGTGACGGTAACACCAGATAAACCAACGATTTATAAAGTGGTGAACGTCAGCGGACCTTGCGGGAGCGGAACGGTTTCGGGGGAAATTATCGTCAATGTAAATGAGAATCCGAACCCGGAAATTGCAATCAAAGCACCAAACGGCGGTTTTCGGATTTGTACCGGAACACCTTTTCAGGTTGCTTTTACGGCCACCGGGAAATACCAAGCCGGGAACGGTTTTGTAGCCCAACTCGCCGATTCCACCAACAACTGGACAACGATTTCCGCTTCCGGTACCGCCAGTCCGCTGATGGCGCGGCTACCCTACGGTATTTCGCCCCGGGGAGCCTACAAAATTCGGGTGATGGCCACACAACCCGCCATCAGCAGTAATGCCGAAAATCTGATCGTGGCGGCTCAGGCCGTGGCGGTTTTGCGGAATGATACCGTGAAGATCGAAGAAGGAAAAACCGCTGAACTGACCGTGGATTTTGGCGGGGGTGGGCCGTGGTTCGTTCTGTTGACAGATGGCACCTACGAAAACAACATTGCCAAAAGCCCGCATACCATCCGGGTAACGCCCAATAATCCGACGCCCTACGCCATTACGTCGGCGGGGGGCGCCTGCGGGGTGGGTGAGTACAGCGGACGGGCGTTCGTGAAAGTCAATATCCCGCCCTCGACTATTACCACCGGCAACCTGTCGGCCCGGACGATCTGCCACGGTGCTGAAATTACGGTGCCGTTCACGACGGCGGGGCGGTTTTACGCCAACAACAAGTACATCGTGCAGGTGGCCGACACCAGCGGGCGGTTTGTCAATCTGGCGACCACCTATAAAGACGGGGTATTGAAAGCGGCCATCAGTCCGGCTTATCTGAAAGATACGCTCAACACCGTTCGGCTGCGGGTGGCGTCGACGAGCCCGGCGGTGGCGGGTTCCGAAACCACTATAAAAGTACTGGCACCAAACGTCAGTCAGGCTATGGTAGCGGGCGAGGGAACGATCCGCCCCGGCCAGACGTCCAAAGTTCGCGTGGCCTTCAAAAACGGATTGCCGCCCTGGTCCTTCGTGCTTTCCGATGGCACGCAGGTGAATGGTACGTTTCTCAATCCTTATGTGCTGACGGTGGCTCCCACAGCTTCGACGGAGTACACCATCACCTCCTTGAAAAGCTCCTGCGGGGCGGGGATTCCGGCGGGAAGCGCCCGGGTAACGGTGGAGCGGAATTAATAAAACAGCCGGATTCATATTTGGCTTATCAGCCCACAGCTAAAGCAGTGGGCTGATAAACATTTACTTCGGCGGTTAGTTGATTTAAACCAATGAACCCGGGGCTATTTTTATTTTTCAAATTCACTTGCACGTAATTACGAAATATTCGTAGATTTACGAAAAAATCGTAGAGATGACTAAGCTGACCGTACAGGAAGAAGAAGCTATGCTGGTAATCTGGAAAAGCCAGGGCGGTTTTGTCAAAGATTTTCTGGAACAACTGCCCGAACCCCGCCCGCCCTACACCACCCTGGCGTCCACGATTCGGAATCTGGAGCGAAAGGGATTTCTGGAGAGTAAAAAATGGGGCAATACGTATCGCTACGAACCGCTGATCAGCGAAGAAGAGTACAAGAAACGCTTCATGAGCGGTTTTGTGAGTGATTATTTCAGGAATTCCTTCAAAGAACTGGTGGCGTTTTTTGCTGAAGATCAGAAAATCAGTGCCGATGAGCTGAAGGAGGTTATCGAGATGATTGAAAAACGTAAATCCGACTGACATGCCCCCGGTTTTGACCTACCTGCTGCAGGCCAACACGGCTTTACTGCTGTTCGTTCTGGCCTATTTCCTGGGACTTCGTCGGCTGACCTTTTATGGTCTGAATCGTCTGTTTCTGCTGTTCGGGATGGTTTTTTCCGTTGTCTATCCATTGATCGACTTTGCCGAACTCGCCCGGAGAAATGAGACGCTTTTTAGACCGATTCAGCGGACGATTGATTGGGAAATACTGGAAGCCATTCCGCAACAAACCGACGGCGGAAGTATCTGGATCTGGCTGGTGGCCGTGTTCTGGTCCGGCGTTGGCATAATGACAGTCCGGCTGGTGGTTCAGTTGCTGTCGCTCTACCGCATTCAACGGCGTTCACACCCGGCAACGTACAAGGGTTTCCGTTTTCGGGCGGTTCATGAAAATTTCAATCCGTTTTCGTTCGGGCAAACCATTTACCTGAATCCATCCAGACATCCGGTGGACGAACTCGGGCCGATTCTGCAACACGAGCGGCTTCACGTTCGGGAATGGCACACGTTGGATGTCCTGCTGGCGGAATTGAGTACAATATTTTTCTGGTTTAACCCCGTAAGCTGGTTGCTAAAACGGGCCGTCAGAGAAAATCTGGAATTCAGGGTCGATCAGCACATGTTGCAAAGCGGTCTGGACGCTAAAAACTATCAATACATGCTGGTGCGCATTGGTGGTTTGAGGGTGACGTTAGCCACCAATTTCACCGAACTGACCATCAAAAAACGTATCGGGATGATGAACCGTAAACCGTCTTCGCGACGATTGATGGCCAGTTATAGCCTTTTGTTGATGATTTTGATCACGCTGATTCTGCCAAAAATGCCGGTAGCATCAGCGAACCGGAAGCGAGGAATACTATCGGTTGCCGGAAACTTCTCAATCGATCCGAAAAACGCATTTGCGGTGATTGATACGCCCAATGGAACGCTGAATCTGATCAGAACCATCCAGCTTAAACACCGAAAAGCCGGGACGAAACCGCCAACTGAACTGATTCTTTTTTCGAAAAACAGCGAAGGCCGAGGCATGGATGTCTACGTGAAAATAAAGGACGATCAGATTGAACAGATAAAAATTCTGGCGCTGGCTTCTCCCCATTTTTCCGCAAACAACTCCTCCAAAAAACCGCTGGCTAGCTTGAAGTAACCTTTTCCATCATTTCTACATTTCTCCACAATCTTCCTCTCTACTCCGATGAAATCATTGATTTTCACTGGCATTCTTATGCCCTTTTTTCTGGCAATGGCAACCCAAACGCCCGGTTTTGCACAGTCCGAAACCGTTTCGGCGGAGGATGTACTTCGTAAAACTTCACAAGAGCTGAACAGCCGCAAAACGTTTCATTACCAATATCAGCGGGAGTTGAATTACGTTTCGGAGGGCATTCATCACGAATTGAGCGGGGCGTGTTACCTGGATTTCAGCAACGCAGACCCGGTTTTGGGGTTTCGCTACCAGTTCAGCAACCCGGATATGCTGGCGGTTTTTAATGGCACCGAGAAGTTCGAATGCGACCGAAAAAGCAAGACGTTGCGGGTTGCCGATCAACCGGCCCGCCGGAATTTTGAATCACTTTCCTTCTTTTACAACGCTCCAATTACGTTCAGAACCGCATTGCCGATGCTTCTTTCGGATGCGTCGGTACCTAAAACTGTGTTGGATACTGTGGTCGGTACGACGCCATTTTATGCAGTAACGTTCACCCTGAAACAAAAAGTGTTGGATTATTTGGGAACGTACCGCCCGATCACGGCGGACCGATCGATCCGGTACCGTTTGCTGATCGACAAGGCGACGCATTTACCCATTCAGGTGATTGAATCCAATAACCGCAATCAGGATTTTACGAAGGTTAGCTTTGAGTACCTCGACGCACCGGCTCCACCGGCTGATTCCTCCTGGTATTATTCCAGCTACCAGAACGATTACAAGCTGGTAAACCCGGAAGACGCAAAGCTCCGGCTGATTTCAAGTGGTCAAACCGCCCCGGATTGGACATTGCCGGTTTTTGATCGCACGACCGGAATTACGTTGAATCAGATGAAAGGGAAGGTCGTCTTGCTGGAATTCTGGATCCGGAACTGTGGCTATTGTGTGGCGTCTGTCCCCGAATTAAATGCCCTTTATAACCAGTACAAAGCCAAGGGTTTCGAACTTTTGGGCATCAATCCGCACGATTCGAAAGGTGTGATAGCGGTTTTTAAACAGAAAATTCAGCCGGCGTACCCGCTGCTATACGATGCGCAGGAGGTGGCAAAACGCTACGGCATTGGCCTGTTTCCGATGGTCGTCTTGCTCGATAAAACCGGAAAAGTGCTCTATTCCGGCGAGTTCAAGCGGGAAAACGTGGCGAAACTGATTGAGGAGAATTTATAATGGGTTGATTTCTTCGTAATTTTATTTGGCATGTTATTCGCCAACACTCTTCAAAACTTGTTGAATCAGAGAGTCTGACAAACGAAATTTAAGACGCCCTCGCAAGTGTTCAATAGCTGGTTTTAATTCAGAGATCAAACCTTTCAATTTAGCCTGTCTTAAAATACCCAAAGTGCCAATGGCTTCAATTTCCATTTCTTTAGCGACTAATCTACCCGCCCGCTCATCGATTAGCAGTAAATCGGCATTTACTTGTCGATATAAAATAATGGCTTCTGCTTCACCGGCATCAATGGATTCGCATAACCGCTCAACCTGATTTTTATCAATTACCGGAATAATGCGGAGCCATGTAGCTTCTGTAATTGGGGCTAACGTTTCATAATACGGAGCAAGTGTTAACAACTCCTGGTAAACTGCCTCGGGTACGGTTACTTCCTTAAATAAAGTAGGAAGTAACTCCAGTAATTGCAATTCAAAGAAAGCCACAATCGGTGAAGCATCACTAACGACAATCATGATTGAGGAAAAAGCCGATTCATGGTTTCGATGTCTTTAGCAAACTCGGTCTCATCGTACCCATAATCAACCACAATGTCCCGCGAGCGGAGTATGAGCGCAAATTCTGTCAGTGAAACACCTGCCACTTTCGTTGCCTGCAAAAGCGTCACTTTTTGTTGCTGATACAGTCCAATTGCCAATTCCGTGCGGAGTTCCTGTTCCGTAAATCCCTGAACCAGATTGTCTTCGATCGCTAGCAGCATAATTTTGCTTTTTTACGAAGATAACAATTTCTACCCATATTACTTCCCAGCCGCGTCCCGATCCACCCAAACATACCCCTTCGGATGCGTTTGCATGATGCTGGCCGGAAATTCTTCCGTTACAGGGCCTTCCAGGGCGGTTTTGATCACCGGCGCTTTTTTGCTGCCGCTGGCAATCAGAATGGCTTCCCGGGCGTCCATCAATTGTTGCAGGCCGGTGGTGACGCCCAGCGTCAGGGGTGTGGGAGTAGAGAAGTATTTTTGCCCGACGCTAATGGTCGTTTCGGCCAGTTCGGAGACGTGGGCTTTCAGCGTAAAGGGTGTTCCGGGTTCGTTCAGCGCAATGTGACCGTTCAGACCAACGCCTACCAGAATCAGGTCAAAACCGCCCCGATCATCGACAAATTGCGTCATCGACGCACACTCGGCTTCCAGATCTGCGGCTTTGGCGTCGAACAGGCGGTATTGATTAGAAGGAATGTTGAGCGGGCCGAAGAGTTCGCGCTGGAGGTAATTCGCGCAACTTCCTTCACTTTCCGGTCCTAAACCAACCCATTCATCCAGGCCTACAAACGTGCAGCGGTCGACGCTGGTTTTTCCTTCTTTCACCAGTTGAACCAGCGCCCGGTAGGTGCCCACGGGCGTGTCGCCGGAAGCGGCACAAATCAGGGCATCGGGTTTGCGGTTCAGTAAGTCGGCAATGTGTTGGGCAGTATGACGGGAAAGCGTTTCGTAGTCGGCGAAAATCTGGAAGTTCATGAGCGGGGTTTAGCAGTTTGGCCGCTAAAATACGGCGAAGCGGTCTATTTCCCTGCAAAGGACTCAAAATCTATTTCCGAAAAGCATCCATTCTGGCACCCAACCCGCCTTTTTTCATTCACTAAACCGCCAGCATCGTCCGCAAATCGGCCACCTGATTCCGGTGCCGGTCGATATGAAACCGCAGAAATTCAAACCGCTGCCCGATATCCAGCGGTCCTGAAATCGGGTGCGGGTGAATAATCGCTTCAAAATCTTCGTTGGCCAACTCCTGACTCAGCTTCGTTAACGGCAGTTGCAGACTTTCCAGTGCCGCCAGCCAGAAGGCCACGGAACCACCCATGCGGGGCGCAGCAATGGGCGGCACTTTCTCTTTCGGCTGCCAGGTTCGCGCGATGATCTCTTCGATCGACAGCCCCCGGTGGATGAGTTCTCCTGCGTAAACGGGCGGTTTTCCATCTCGTTTGGCCTGCAAAATTTTCCACATGCCCCAGATGCCGCCGTGCTCGGCCCAATACAAATGCTCGGTGTTTTCCACCACGCTCCACGTTTCCGGGTCGGGTTTCCACTGCGTCTGTTCCTCCGTCAGTTGCTGTACATACTGGATGTAGCGGTTTCGGGCGGTTCCGACCGACTGGAGAAGTTCTTCGAGAGCCATGCGGTTTCGGGTTTACGATTAAGGGTCAGTGAAAGGAACAAAAACGCCGTGGTTCTCGACCGTTACTTCAGGTCGTGCAGGTACAAATAAATCGCCTTCAGTTCGTCGTCGGTATACACGGTGGCGAAATACTTCCAGGGCATAAAATCGTTGAGCACGCGCCCATCCGGTGTTTTACCCGTCCGGATGGCGGTAACAAAATTGTCCGATGTCCATTTTCCGACTTTGCCCGTTTGGGTCAGGTCGGCGATATGCGGTTCGCCGGGACCGTGGCCGGGGCCACCTTTGAAACCGGGGCCGTGGCATCCGGAGCAGGTAGCGGCCAGGTATTTTCCGTAGACGGCATCCACCGCGGCCGGTACATTTTCGGCTGGTTGGGCCGCGTGGTCAATCACTTCAGCCGGAAAAAGCGGCAGATCGCCGGTAAAAGCTAAAAACCTCCCCAATGGTTTCACTTCTTTGGCCGGATGGGTTTTATCGACGGGTGGCTGGCTTTTCAGGAAATAAATCAACGCCCCCATATCCCGGTTCGACAGCGGGGCACTGACTTCCGGTGCCGGCATAAACCACAACGTTTTGTTGTCTTTTCCCAACCCATGCCGCAAGGCACGAACCCAATCCTGATCGGTGTAAGAAATTCCGCCCTTGCCGCTGGTTAGGTTAGACGAATACAAAATAGCGATGGGCGTGCTGGCATCGAAAAAAGCCTGGCCACTAAAATCGGCACCATGGCATTCCGCGCAACCCCGAATACCGGCAATGTGCTTGCCCAGCGCGTACGAAGCCGTGTCGTTCGGAAGCGTGAGCGACTGCAAGTTGACATCATACACCTTGTTGGCGCGCGACTCAGTCTGGAAATAGACGACCGCGTAAAAAACCAGCAGTAAAACCACCACAGCACCAAGGACGATGCCGAGCCATTTGAATACTTTCCTGACCATGATACTTGTGCGTTAAAAGGGCGTGAGTAGCGTAATCCATAACCCCGGTTTTCGAAAAACCGGCCTTTCTGTACTGACCGAAAAGCGTTATCTGACAATAAGTTAGAATCGAATGGGTTTTAGTACCCACAAGTATTGAGCAAGTGGTAGAAAGAGGCTTTTTAATTGATTATTCGGTTACAGTTTACGTTAAACCTATTTGTGCTGCAGGTCAATCAATTCCAAAAACATCCGGGCGGCTGGTTCGATCAGGTCGTCGTTGAAATCGTAGTCGTCGTTGTGCAGAGCCGGGGTGTTTTCGCCCGCGCCGATCCCGAACATGGCGCCCTGGTAATGCTGTGTAAACAGGCCAAAATCTTCGCCCCATTTAAACGGTTCCTGTTTTTCCACGAACGAATACCCCAATGTCAATGCGCTGGTTTTGACCTGCTCAAACGCATCGGGATCGTTTTGGCTGGCATAAAACACTTCCGTGATGGCGGTTTCTATGTCAACACCGGTTCCGACGCTGAGGATCGACAGGACGCTGAGCAATTGCTTGGTCAGCCGTTCCATGTTCTGGCTCGTCCGGGTGCGAAGCGTCAGATGCACTTCGCCGTAGCCCGCCGAGATACCGTACGATTTTTCGCCCAGTGTGGTATAAACCGGTGTGATCAGCGCAAAGTCTTCGGATCGGCTGTCGGGGTGGGTCAACTGCCTGGTTTTCAGAATAAAATCCGCCATCAGATACGCCGGATTGATGCCTTTTTCGGGTTCTGCCGAATGCGATACTTTGCCGGTAAACGTCACGATCAGGCTTTGAACGGCGGACGTAAACGGGCCGGATTTGCACACGATGGTGCCCAAACTAAAACCGGGCAAATTGTGGAGGGCAAACACCCGGTCGGGGCGAATTGCGGCAAAGGCGGGATCGTGCAGAACGGCTTTGGCACCTTCACCGGTTTCTTCAGCGGGTTGAAAAAGTAAATAAACCCGGCCTTTCAGCGACGGTTTTTCGGCCAGATGAGCCGCCAGCCGGGTCAGAATGGCCGCGTGTCCGTCGTGGCCACACTTGTGGGAAACCCCTTCGGTGCGGGATTGGTGGTCAAACTCGTTGACTTCCTGAATCGGCAGCGCGTCGATGTCTGCCCGGATCAGGGTGACCGGCCCGGTCGAATCCGTTCCGTACTGCAGCAGAAGCCCGGTTTTTCCGACGTCGACCAGGCTAATCGGGTTGAACTGGCTGACAAATTCCTGAATTCGTCGCCGGGTTTCAAATTCCCGCCCGGAAAGCTCCGGAAAACGGTGCAGTTCCTGTCTGAATTCAACAAAAGCAGCAGACTTTTCTGAAGGCATGGGCGCAGGGATGGATTTTTACAACCAAATTGGGAACCAATAAAAGTAAGCGAAATTTGCAGTAGGTTGCACCCCAATCCTTAAAAATACGATGATTCATTTCAAGCGGTTAGATCACATCCTGATTTCCATTCCGGAAGGAAAAAAAGAAGAAGCGAGAACATTTTATGGCGATGTGCTGGGCCTGAAAGAAGTTCCGGGGGAACACCCCGGTGGTGCGCTCTGGTTTTCGATTGCCGGTATTGAACTGCATTTTCGCGAAGAAGCCGCCGGGCCCTATTCCAAACGGCATCCGGCTTTTGAAATTGCGAATCTGGACGAAGCCAAACAGCAGTTGGAAAACCACGGCATCGCGATCACTTATTCGTCGGAGATCGACGGTCGGCAGCGGTTTTTCTTCCACGATCCGTTTGATAACCGCATCGAGCTGTTGCAATTTGCGGATGAGTAGCTACCTGTAAAATCCCTACCTTTGCTATCGAAAAGATACCGGTTTTTCTGAACAGTCCCGGATGTGGTTATGGTCAAGCAGAAAGAAGTCATTCATACCAAAAGTGCCTGCACCCGCAGTTTAGCCGGGGTGCGGGATGCGCTTTACGTGCTCAATGGCAAATGGAAATTACCCATCATCATTGCCTTGTCCGAAGGCCCGTCGCGGTTCAAGGACCTGCAACGGCGGGTGGAAGGCATCACGCCCAAATTGCTCTCGAAAGAGCTGAAGGAACTGGAGCAAAACGAGTTTGTCGTGCGCCATGTTTACCCCCAGACCCCGGTTTTGGTCGAATACGAATTGACGGAATACAGCAATTCATTAGACGGCGTCATCCAGGCGATGGCGGAATGGGGTATCCAACACCGGGCGCGTATTCAGTCCCGGTGAAGAAAGCCCCATTTTGCCCCGTTCGCCAAAAGGCCAGGCTGTTAGGTTCTTCGGCTTTTGCCCCCCAGCCCCCTAAAGGGGAGTTTTCTCGCGCTCCAGGCTCCCCCTTTAGGGGGCTGGGGGGCAAAATCAACAGCCCTGCCCTTTAAGGACAAGTCATTAGAATTGAAAGTATATAAACGAGTTGCTGCTTTTCTGAGTCAGAATCAGTAAAATCAGCATGATTGCCCAGACGAGGCTGAGCAGCCACCACGGGAGTCGCGCCCCGAGTTTCACCAGCGACGAATTGCGCATAAACCAGTGGCAACCGATCAATATAACCGTTACCGAACTGACTTTCAGGATGTCGAGCGAAGTGAGCAGGGCCGGGCCGTCGGGAATCACGCCGAACATACACAGCAGAATCTTCATCGCGCTGCCAAAGTCGGGCGCCCGGAAAAACACCCAGGTGATGTCGACCAGAAAAAGCGTTAGCAACGCCAGCCCAAAATTGCCGACCTTTCCGCCCAGCGAAACTGGCAGCATCGATGCCTGCGCAACGGTTCCGGTCAGCACCTGGTCGGAATGGTTTTGTCCGGCAAAATTCCGCTGCCGCTTGCCGGACCAATCCCGAATCAGTCGTTCGGCACACAGAAAAACACCGTGCAAACCGCCCCAGATCACAAAGTTCCAGGATGCTCCGTGCCACAAGCCACCCAGCAACATCGTGATCATTAGGTTGATATAGGTCCGGGCAGCGCCTTTGCGGTTTCCACCCAGCGGAATGTACAGGTAGTCGCGCAGCCAGGTTGAGAGCGTGATGTGCCACCGACGCCAGAAATCCGAAAAACCGATGGATGCGTAGGGATACCGGAAATTGTCGGGCAGCACGAATCCCAGACACAGCGAAATGCCGATGGCGCAGGTCGAATAACCCGCAAAATCACAGAAAATCTGCCCCGAAAACGCCATCACACCCATCCAGGCATCGAGTGGCTGCACCGGAAAAGGGACGCCAAAAATGGTATCGGCCGAATCGGCCAGCAGCGTATCGGCAACGACCACTTTCATGAACAGGCCGAGCGACAGCAGAAAAAGTCCCCACGTCATCTGTTGACTCGTGGCGCGGTGGGGTTCCTTGAACTGCGGAATCAGGTCTTCGGGCCGGACAATCGGCCCCGCAACCAGGTGCGGAAAAAACGTAACAAACAGCGCAAAATTCAGAAAAGACGGTTCGGGTTCAGCTTTCCGGCGGTACACGTCCAGTGTATAGGAAAGCGTCACGAAGGTGTAGAAGGAAATGCCGACGGGTAGGATTATATCGGGTTTGGCCGCCTGGAAGGCAATGCCCATCGCCGACAGCAAAGCCGTGAAGTTTTCCAGCAAAAAACCGCCGTATTTGAAGTAGCTCAACATGCCCAGATTCAGCAATAGGCTGACGGTCAGGAGAAGTTTACGGGGCGCAGACCGTTGTTCGCGGGCAATCAGCCGGGCCATGTAAAAATCCACCACCGTCGAAAGCCAGAGCAGCAGAATGAACGGGGGATTCCAGAGGGCGTAAAATAAGTAACTGGCCAGCAGTAAGTTGATCTTTTTTGCCTTCCAGGGCAGAGGTAGGTTGTGCAGCACCAGCAGCAGAACGAAGAAGAGGGCGAAACTGTAGGAGTTAAAAACCATGATCGTTTTGAGCTATGGGTGGGGAGGAAGGGAAGCCGTAAGGGTGGGCTTATGGGTAGAACGGATTGTGATGGGCCAGCCGGTTTTCTGCTTCAGAATCGGGATGAAATCCTGCGTGAACGTGGCCGCATCTTTCGGGGCCAGGTGCGACCATTCCGGGCATCGGTATTTGGACAATGCCGGGTAATCCGCAAAATAGATACCGGGCGTTTGGGTATGCGCCAGCAGCCGATCCCAGTATTTTTCCCGTGGGTGGCTCATCTTTTCGATTTCGTAGAACGGGCCGTCCGAAGGCATCCGGACAAAAACCACCTGACCACCCCGCGCCCAGATCTGGTCTACCGACTTCTTGACGGAGTTCATAATGCCCGTAACCATCGCATCCGGCATGGTTTGTTTCGGGCTGTGGGCACCAATGTCCAGCCAAACTGCTTTCACTTTGTTCTGAATGGCGGTATCGGCCACCATCGCATCCGTCATGACATCCTGCCGGTCGAACTGGATGATCGAAAATTCTTTTGGGAATTTTGGCCCACCCCAGGTGCCGGGCCGGGGCGGAACCGGTAGGTCGGTCAGCAGGGGGCGCAGGGCCAGCCGTTCTTCATCCAGAAAATACAGCCAGGGTTCCAGCACCCGGTTGATGTGGAAACTGATCTGCTGGGAAAGCGACCACCGGGGGTAAAAGTTAACCCGTTTTGTGGCCTCCCGTTCGGGAAAAGAACCGTCGGGTGCGAAAAAAAGGCCTTCGGTAACGCCAATGATGAGTGTTCCTTTGAAGTTTGGATCATTGGCCAGATCCGTCAGCAAAGGCCGGGGTGCCGTACCAACCAACGCGAGTTGGATCGGTTTTTCGCCGGTTGTGGCTTCCCAGGTTGCCAGATCGAGGTCGAACTTGACGCGCGACGAGCCAATGATCACCGGCCTCGATGGACTGCTCCGGTAAATCTCTTTCCGGGTGTGCGCCCACAGACTTTCGTCGTCGTTGTAGGAAAGTCCGAGGTTCTGACTGCGCCAGTACCATTCCCAGCCAACGACAAACGTCAGAACCAGCGCCAGCGTCAATAGGCTCGATTTCAGAAGTGGGGTCATTTGTGTGAAGGTTATCGTGTTGTGTATCAGTTTGTTCGGTATAATTTACAAAAAGAGGAATTTGAAACCGGTGGGTTATTTATTAATTGGTCGAACATCGAAGAATCTCACCAGATTTTGTCCTAAAAATGATGTTTTTGAGGATAATAAGGCCTTTTTACGGTTTTTTGCCTCCGCCAATAGTCCATCTGATTTTCTTTTCGTAGTTATCTGGAACAAATCGACTGATGATGAAAAAGACGACGGGGTATGCGGGCGAAATACGGACGGGCGGGCTGTTGACAGCGGCCTTATTTGTGCTTTTCCTTTTTTTCAATGGGCAACTTCCACCCGCCGAACTCCTGCTGGCGAGTCCGTATTTCATTGTCTTGTATTTCCTGACTTTCACCCTGGGCCAACCGGGCATTTCTGAGCGACTTGAACGGAGCGTAGACACCGGCCTGGAGCGGGCGGTGGTTTTTCCGGTGCTGCTGATTATTGTTCTGTATTCCTATCTGGGATTTCACGGACATTCGCCGTTCAAGGGGTCGGCTGCGCTCTTTCCTTTTTATCTGCTGTTTCCGGTCCTCGGGTTTTTCGCCTACCTGAAAAAGTCCCAATCGATCAAATGGACGGATTTTGCGGTTTATTTTCTCTTTCTGATTCCGGCCACGTCCATTTCTTTCGGCGTGAAAACCAACCTGCCTTTCAACGGTGCGGGCTTCAGCAATGTGTTGCGGTTTGTGCTGATTCTGACGGCGGTCTACGGTTTCGGCACCGTCCGAAAGCTGCCCGACATCGGGTTTTTCCCGACGTTCAACTGGCGTTATCTTAAAACCGCCCTCGGGGTTTGGCTGGCTTTCATTGCTTTAACCGCCTTGATTGCGACTGTCAGCGGTTTTCTGAAAACCGACGGCTACGAACCACTTTCGATGGCGTTGATTCCACTGGCCGTTGGCGAAATGGTGCGGATTTTTTTTGGTACGGCTTTGTTCGAAGAACTCTTTCTACGGGGCATTTTGCAGAATATGCTGGCCCGGAAAATAACGGAATCCGGAGTCTGGAAGACGTATTGGACGTGGGGATTTGCGGTTTTTCTGCTGCTCTCGCTGCTCACCGGCTATCTGATGCACGCGGCCCTGCTGTGGGTTCCGGTTCTGATCACGGTTCTTTTATTTCTGGCCGCTTACTGGATTGAGAAGAAATCGATCGGGTTGAATGGCCCGTATACGGCCCTGGCCATCACGAGTATCTTTTTCGGCCTGGTTCATTTTCACGCGGGTTCGCTGGTCTTTGTGGGCCTGGCCAGCATCGCCGGTTGGGGCTACGGCTACACGTATATGAAAACGAAAAATGTCTTTTACGCGGCCCTGGTTCACACGCTCGTCAATTCGTCGGAGTTTTTGTTCAGTCTGGAAACGCTGAAGTGAGGAGCGATTTAGACAAGAGAGTAAAGACTGTTTTCTCAGCACTAGTCTTTACTCTCTTGTCTATCCTCTCTTGTCTCTGAAAAAAAACTATACACCCAATTGCTGCTGGAAGCTGGCGTGATCCCAGTCGATGGCCACCGCAACGATCTTATCGTCTTCGTTGAAGCGGAAAATGAAAATATGGTCGCTGTTGAAATGCAGTCCTTTGTTCGTAATACCGGCAAAATCAGCGGTTTGGGTTCCGAACAGCGTCACGTTGCAAATGATTCTGTCGCCGTCGGCCGTCACTTTATCGACGGTGTTATCGATGTCCGGGAAAGCGCCGATGACGCCCGTCCAGAAATTCCGGCCTAAGTCGCCGATGGTTCCCTGCGGATCGGGGCCGAGCGGCATGAGCCAGAATTCGCCGGCGGGGTCGAAGAGGGCCATCATCCGTTCAATATCCCGTTCCTGATAGGCCGAGAAAAATTCAATACTGGTGCCTTTGCGAGTCAGGTCGGTCAGGGAGTCCGTTTGTGTCGTTTTCATGAAAAATCGTGGTTATATGATACACCAAAAGTACCTGACCCCCGGGCGGCTTTATTGTATAAATGCGACATTTTGCAAAAGGCGCACAAACCGGCGCTCACGATTTGAGAAAATTCGCCAGCTCGACGTTATCCCGTACGTAAAGTGATGGAATCCGGCCCGTAAAGCCGGTAAACTCACGGATGAAATGCGACTGGTCGTAATACCCCGCACGGTAAATGACGTCGTGCCAGTCGTCCACGTTCCAGTGTTTGCTGGCCAGTTGAGCACATAAGTAACTGATGCGCCGGATGCGGGCGTAATATTTCGGACTCACCCCGACTTTGGTCAGGAATTTTCGTTCAAACTGTCGTCGGCAAACATACAGCTCGTTCATTAACTCATTGATATTGATGATGCCCCGCTGGTCTACGATCAGGTTGGCAACATAATCCGTACGGTCGGTTACGGCATTGGTGCGGGTCATCTGGTTGCTCAGGAAGGCTTCCAGCAGCCGAATCCGACCCACGGCACTGTTGGACTCGACTATGCGTTCCTGAACGGTTCGGATGCCGTCGCCCAGAACGGCGGTCAGATCGATGCGTTCATCGGCAAATTCATACATCGGCAACCCAAACAGACTGTTCAGGCCCGCCGGACGAAAAACCGCCCCGATCATGCCGATCTGCCCCTGCAACTGCAATTGGTAGCTACGGGTCGACTGCCCGCTCAGGAAGGAAGCCGGCACCACTTTCGTTCCGTTTTTCTGCGTTTGAAGCCGGTACGGATCGCCGTAATTGAACACCAGCGAGCCGTAGCCGTTCGGGGGCGACTCGACCGTCATGGGCTGGGCCAGCGATAGCCCGTTTTCCCAAACGTAGTAGCACTCGACAAACGGGCGCAGATGGGGAGCCGGTTGATACTTCTGATACAGCATGAGACGTGCAGGGAGGTAAAGCAAGTTATGCTTTTTTTCCGGCAAAGCGGCCCAACGATTTAGCGAAAGGTAGGTCGGGCCCTACTTTCGCTCCGGCAACAGCAACAGCTTGATGAAATTCTTGCCAAAATACTGATTGGCAGCCTGTTTCGTGCTTTCGGGGGTCACCTGTTTCAGAAATTCCGCTTCCCGCAGGATTTCGTTCGGGTCGTCCTGGTTGAAATACTGGTTGGACAGATAGCCCAGCCAGAAATTGTTCTGCTTCAACTGAACTTCCGTTTCGCGCCGGGTTTCGGCTTTGAATTTGTCGATGTCTTTGGAATCAGCACCGTTCTGCTTCAGTTTTTCGATTTCGGCCAGGGTTCGCGCAATCAGTTTATCGACGTTTTCGGGGGCGCAACTGAAACCGACGCGGAACGTATACCGTTGGGCCGGGATTTTGGCATAGGCTCCGTTGACGCCCACGCCATAGACTCCGCTTTCTTCTTCCCGCAGCGTTTCGGTCAGTTTGATCTCCAGTACTTCAGCCAGCGCATCGACCTGGGTGGTGTTATCGGCATTCCAGACAAAATCACCGCTGAAAATCAACTGCACGGTGCTTCGCGGCTCCAGCCCCTTGGTAACGGATTTTTCGATCTTTCCGGCCGGAATCCGGATGCCCAGATCGCGGTAGGTTTCCTTGCGGTTGGTAGACGGTAAACCGCCTAAATATTTCTCAATCAGCGGTTTAATGTCTTTTTCTTTGAAATTACCGACGAAGAAGAACGTGAAGTCGCTGGCGTCGGCAAACCGTTCTTTGTAAATCGCACCGGCCCGGTTGACGTCCACTTTGTCCAGCCGGTCGGGGGTCAGTGGCAACCGGCGGTAGTTGTAGGCTCCCAGCAACGACTGAACCGTATCCTGAAAAACCTTCTGGGGCGTGGGAGTGGCCAACTGGTTTTGCAGAAAGCTCCGCTGGTTCGACAAAAAGCCCTTGATCACGTCGGGATCCTGGCGCGAGGCCGTAAAGTAGGCATAAACCAGTTGCAGGGCGGTTTCCATGTCGTCGGGCGTGGTGCTGCCGCTGATGCCTTCGGTCGTTTCACCGATGTAGGGCGACACGCTAACGGTTTTTCCGGTCAGGTATTTGCCCAACTGAATCTGGTTATACTCGCCAATACCGCTCATGTGCGTCAGCGTGGAGGCAAACCGCGCCGATTCAAAATCCTTGTCGGGGTAGAGAGACGTTCCGCCTGGACTGTTGGCCGAAAAAATGATCTGATCGTTTTTGAAATCCGTCGGTTTCAACACCACTTTTACGCCATTGCGGAGCGTCCACTCGGTCACATTGATGTCCTTGATTTCCTTCTCGCTCGTCACCGGACCGCCTACGGGCAGCGTTGGCAACAGCGGTTTGTCCATCGTTTTGTCGACATACGCCGTCAGGTTTTTACCGGCATTGTCGATCAGGGCCAACACCTGTTTTTCGGTCGGGAGTTTGGCTTTGTCTTTTTCGGGCGCCATGATAACCACGGCCCGGTTTTCGGTCGTAATGAACTGTTTCGCCAGGTTGTTGACGTCGCCAACGGTGATTCCACCGAGGTATTTTTTCAGAAAATCGTTGTAGAACGAGATGCTGACCGGAATGTCGCCTTTCAGGAAGTTCTCGACATATTCGCTGACGTAGCTCGTCGAGCGGGTTTTGTCGCGTTCCCGGTAAATGCGGTCGACGGCTTTCAGATACTGTTTTTTGGCGCGATCCAGTTCCGTTTCCGTAAATCCGAAGCGATCGACGCGGGCGTTTTCGTCCAGAATGGCCGTAACGGCCCGCGCCACGTTTCCGTCTTTGGCAATCACGTATGAACTGAAGGCGTCCTGATCGCCCAGAAAACCGCCGTAGTTGCTATAACCGCCCAGAAACGGCGGGTCGGCCTGTTGCGTCAGTTCATTGATGCGGTTTCCGATCATGGAGTTGAACAACACCCGCTTCACCGCTTCGCGGATGTCATACAGGGTTTTCTCCTTGATTTCGGGTCGTTTATACATAATCTGCACCATCGTGTTCGGTTGTTCAGGATCGGTCACGATGGCGATTTTGGTGTCTTTATGGGGCGGAACCGGGTACTGCGGACGCGGTTTCGGGTTCGTTGCCGCCGGAATCCGTCCAAATTTTTCCTTGATCATTCCTTCAACCTGATCCACATCGAAGTCGCCCACGGCCACAACAGCCATCAAATCCGGGCGGTACCAGTCTTTGTAAAACCGTTGCAGCACTTCGGGTTTGAAGGTTTTGATGATGTCGTCTTTGCCGATAGGTAACCGGCTGGCGTAGCGGGAGTTGTTGAGAATCAGCGGGAAATACTTCTCGCGCATCCGCTGACCGGCCCCGCGCCCCGACCGGGCTTCTTCCAGAATCACCCCCCGTTCTTTTTCAATTTCGGCCGGGTCCATCGTCACGTTGTGCGCCCAGTCTTCCAGAATCTGAAACGCGCGCTCAAAAAGCCGTACCGAGTCGGTCGGAACGGGCAGTTGATACACCGTCTCGTCAAAACCGGTCGACGCATTCAGATCGGCCCCAAACCGGACGCCCGACGATTGCAGGAAGCTCACCAGCTCGTTTTTGGGAAAATTCTTGGTGCCGTTGAACGCCATGTGTTCCATGAAGTGAGCGAGTCCCTGCTGGTCGTCCGTTTCCAGAATCGATCCGGCATTGATCGCTAACCGCAGTTCGGCCCGGTTTTTGGGCTCGGCATTTTTGCGGATGTAATACGTAATTCCATTCGGCAATTTCCCCACTTTAACGTCCGGATCGAACGGAATGGGCTGTTTGAGTTCAGCAGGGATTCCCGCCGAGACGGCTGATTTGGAAGGAACGGCGGCTTTTTTGGCATTGGTTTTGGCGGGTTGCTGGGCAGTCGCACCGGTTACCAACAGAGAAATGGCAAGGCCGGTTGCAAGAATCTTGTTCATTAGGTCGGTTTTGAAAACACGGCGGATCACGTGTCTGCTGTGTTAACTCAAAATTAGCGGCATTATTTATACTTTAATAATGATTTTTTGTTGATACATCCAGCCCAGAATCCCGAACCAGATCAACACAAAGGTTAGCGCCCCGGCCAGCGACGCATTGTAGGGACTTTCGAAATACGGCACAAAAAACGTCTGGTACAGCCACTCCTTCGCGCCGATTTCCGAGCCATCGGGTTGCTGAACTTTGATCATGTTCAAAATGCGCGGAATCAGGCCGGAGAGAAAGAAAACCGTGATGGCATTGACGCCAAAGGCCACGAACGGTTTGGTCCATTTTTTATAGCCCTGCACGTCGATCAGCCAGTAGCACAAGGCCAGTCCCTGCAACGCCAAACCGGAGGTGAGCAACACGAACGAGCTGGTCCAGAGGGATTTGTTGATCGGAAAAAAACCGTTCCAGATGTAGGCACCCAGCAAGGAAAAACAACCCGCCACGAACAGCCAGACGGCTTTTTCTGCTTCCGGGCGGCTGGATTTCAGGAGCGTTCCGGCCAGAATTCCGGACAGGCCGGTGGCCACGGCAGGCAGGGTGCTGAGCAGTCCTTCGGGGTCCCAGATTTTGGCGGTTTTCCAGAGGTGTCCGCCCAGCAAAGTCCGGTCGAGCCACGCGCCGAGGTTGGTTTCGGCGTCCAGATTGGCCGGGCCAAAGTCCGGCACGGGAACGAACGACATCAATAGCCAGTAGCCGACGAGCAAAATCCCGACCAGCCAGCCCTGCGTTCGGGTGTCGGTTTTGATGTAAATCAGCGAACAGGCCAGATACACCAGCGCAATTCGCTGCAAAACGCCCGGAATTCGAACGGTCGTGAAATCAAATTTCGGAAACAGGTTCAGAAACAGGCCCAGGCTAAACAGGATCAGACTTCGTTTCACAATTTTGCCTGCCAGCCCGGCCCGGTCTTTCTGCTGCAACGCATACGAAATCGATACGCCGACAATGAAGAGGAAAAACGGGAAAATCAGGTCGGTGGGCGTCCAGCCGTGCCAGTGGGCATGGCCCAGCGGAGCGTAGATGTGGCCCCAGTCGCCGGGATTGTTGACCAAAATCATGGCCGCAACGGTGATGCCCCGGAAGGTGTCGAGGGACAGCCGCCGCGAGGTGCTCACGGACCGGAGCGTGTCCCGGTTCGGGTGGTTTGTGGGTGAAGTAGTCGTTTGTTGCATGAGTCGCTACGGGAGCTGGAATGGATGGATACGACGATTTTTTAACGGGATAAAAATATAGGAATTATGTCTGATAATTCCGTTACACTTTCGCTTTCTGCCCCTAAATCCCCTGAAGGGGACTTTCAGCATCCGGATTAAGCTGCGTCCAAGTCCCCTTCAGGGGATTTAGGGGCAGAAAGCGAAAGTTTTAAAATCATCAAATACCGTATTTATACCGGTTGATCATCTGCCGCAGCAAACTCGGTTTGAAATGTCGTTTGAGGTTTTGAACCACCTCCGGGTCAACCTGAACATCCGCTGTTAGCCTGATGTTGCCTTCGTGAAGCGCCGTGTTCTGAAACCGGCTGAACCGGCCAAAGTTGGTGCCGGCGTCGTAGCCAATGTGTTCGACTTTCGACCGGATCGGATACAGACAATACCGCTTTTGCCTGAAATGCGTGTAACTCCAGCGGATGGCCCAGGAACTGATCAAGCCTTTCTGCTGCTTGGCAAACATCGGAATCAGGTCGCTGCCACTGGCCGAAAAAGCCTGCCGGGCTTTCGAATCCTGGACGAAATGGGCGTAGTCGGCCACCGACCAATCGGCCAGTTCCCAGCGGTCTTTCCAGGTCGACCAGCCGAGCGACGACGCGCGCGGCAACAGCAGAACATCGTCGGAATAACCGGGTGGAATCGTAAACGGATATAAATAACCGGAAATCGAAAAAACCAGCGGGTGATGTTCATAAAAATCCAGCGCTGCATTCTGAAAATCGAGGAAATCGGTCGTGCAAATAATGTCATCTTCCATGACAATCACGCGGCCATGTTGCTCAATCACCTCCGAAACGCCCCGGATTACGGAGTTCGCCAGGCCCTGATTCGTGGGCGCTTCCTTGATGCGAACATCCGCAAAGCCTTCAATCGTCGGCAAATAGGAACGGACTTTTTCAACCCGCTCTGCGTCCTCTTTCTCAACCGCCGGATTCGTTTTTGGCCCGTCTGAAAAAATATAAAGGATACTTTCTCTGGCTAATGGGTTTTTAGCCAGATAGGTAATCGTTTCCCGCAGATGATCGACACGGTTATAACAAAATAAAACGATGGGGGCGAGGGGCATTACGGTTTACGGTTTACGGTATTCGGTTTACGGTATTCGGTAGTCAGTTTACGGTGGCTGACGCATGCTTTTAAACGCACGATCAAGTATGTGTAGCTATCTTGCGCCAGCCACCGTAAACAGAAAACCGAATACCGTAAACTAATTACAAGATTACTTAATTATTTGCATCGTCTCTGCTTTCTTTGTGTTTACAATGCCAATACGCACCACAAATCGTATGCGTGTCAGGGCTGATTTGTTGGGTATTTCTGAAAATCAGCCGATTTCCGTTCAAACCGGGCCGCACCACGACGTTTCTATTTCATTATGACAACAATCCGCGCTGAAGCGATGCCGGACGATCCGTCTGAGCATTACCGGATTAAACCTCCACTGACCAATCCCCGGCGGTATTATCTGATCAAACTCAGGGAGTTGGTGCAGTATGCCAGAACCACGTTCATCGATCCGCTGACGAAAACCGGTCGCATCAAACTGGCCGATTACGGCTGCGGAACCAAACCTTACGTGTCGCTTTTTCCGCCCGAACAGGTGCAGTACATCGGTATCGACCTTGACTGGAACCCGCACGCCGATGTCTACATCGGTTCCGACAGCCGCATCGGCATGGACGACGCGCAGGTGGATGTGGTGTTGTCGACACAGGTGCTCGAACACGTCGAAGATCCCGAAGGCTATTTGCAGGAAGCGTGCCGGATTCTGAAACCGGGCGGTTTGCTGCTGCTGACCACACACGGTTACTGGATGTATCATCCCGACCCCACGGATTACTGGCGCTGGACTTCCGCCGGATTGCAGAAAATTGTGGCCCGCAACGGTTTTGAAATCGTCTCATTTCGGGGCATTATCGGACGCTCGGCAATGGGTTTGCAACTGTTTCAGGACGGTTTTCTGTTCAAAATACCGCGCTGGCTGTGGCCACCGTTTGCGCTCATCATGCAGGCATCGATCAGCCTGTTTGACAAAACGACATCCCAGGAAACGAAGGACAAGGACGCGTGTACGTATTTGGTCGTCGGCCGGAAGCTATGAAAATCTGCATTGCCTATCCGAACAAAAACAGCTATTCGGAGACTTTTATTCACAACCATATCGCGTATTTAAAGCCCGAACTGACGCTCTCCGGCGGCTGGCGACCGTATCGCACGCAGGACGGCGACACGATTATCCGGATGCCGCTGGCCGAGCCGATTCGGGTGGGTGTAAAACGAGCTTTGTCTGCATTCTACCCGGCGTTTTACACCCATTTTCTAACCCGGTTTTTAAAGGAAAACCGCCCGGATGTGTTGCTGGCAGAATACGGCCCGACGGCTTGCAACGTGATGGTCGCTTGTAAACGGGCAAATGTGCCGCTGGTCGTGCATTTTCACGGCTTCGATGCGGTCGAGAAAGAGACGCTCAGAAAGCTTGAAACGCCATACCGCCAGCTCTTTGCGCAGGCCAAGGCGATTGTGGCGGTTTCCAACGATATGGTGGAACAACTCGTCCGGCTAGGGGCTGACTCTCAGAAAGTTCACCGAAATCCGTATGGCGTTGAAACGAACTTATTCGCCGGTGCCGAGCCGGAAAAAGCAGAAAAACTGCTGGTAACCGTCGGACGGTTTACGGCCAAAAAAGCGCCACAACTCACCATTCGGGCGTTTGATAAAGTACTGGACCGGCATCCGGATGCCAAGCTGGTGATGATCGGCGGGGGTGAATTGTTCGAAGCCTGTAAGAAGCTGGTCGACGAGTTGCAGTTGAAATACGCCGTTCAGTTGGTCGGTGTCAAAACCGCTGCGGAAATTGCGGAATGGCACAAAAAGGCCCGGCTTTTCGCCCAGCATTCGATGGTCAATCCGGTGAACGGTGATTCGGAAGGAACGCCTAATACCGTTCTGGAAGCCTCGGCGGCCGGTTTGCCGATTGTCAGCACCCGCCACGCTGGCATCAAAGAAGCCGTTGAGCACGGCGTGACTGGTTTTCTGGTCGAAGAAGGCGATTATCAGACTATGGCAAAGTACATGGTTCAGTTGCTGGAGGAGCCGAAACTGGCCGGTGAACTGGGGCGGAATGCCCGGCAGAAAATGATCAATGAATACGAAATGCGTGACCGCATTCAGGAATTAAACCGCTTATTGGAACTATGACCGTACGCTCACCGCTCACCAACTCGCCCGCGGTTTCGCCCGTTCGGAGCCTGAACGCCCGCACCATCGAACAACGGTATCGCGATCAGTTCGGGATGGACGTCAGCCGGTATTTTTCCGGGATGGATGAGGTGATGATTTATGAATGCAATCAGTCGAAACTGCGGTTTTATTACCCGTTTTCGCTGGCGGGCGACGCGGATTTTTACGCCGATCTGGGTAAACATTACAAAGGCTATTACAGTCCGTGGAAGTGGGAGCATGAGCTGGTGTTTCAACACCTGAAGTCGGGCGACCGGGTGCTGGAAATTGGCAGCGGCAACGGCTACTTTCTGAAACGACTGCCCGAAAAAGGAGCGAACGGTTTGGGGCTGGAACTGAACGATGACGCGATTGCGTACGGCCAGAAAATCGGGGTCAACATCATCAACGAAGATTTGAAGATTCATGCGCAACAGCATGAAAAACAGTACGATGTCGTCTGCGCATTTCAGGTTTTCGAGCACGTCAACAACGTCGGTGATTTCTTTCGGCAGGCGGCTCAGTGCGTCAAACCGGGCGGTTTGCTGGCCATTGGCGTTCCGAATAATGCCTCGTATTATTTCCGGGAAGATCCGTATCACACGCTGAATCTGCCGCCCCACCACACCCTGCTCTGGGACCCGGTTTCGTTGAAATATGCCGGTGAGTTGATGGGGCTAAAAGTTGTTGAAATCCGAAATGAACCCGCATCCATCACGCACCGGAGTCTCGGCTACCGCCTGTGGCTGGAAAAACACCTGGGCCGGAATCTGTTTGCATCAATATTGTATAAATCGACCCGGTTTGTGGCCAAACGCCTGCCGATCATGTCCGACGGGGCCACGGTGGTGGCCATTTATCGAAAGGGAGCGTAACCAAAACACATGGGAATTGTCATTCGTCAAAGCCTGAAAGCCAGCATCGGTTCCTACATCGGAGTCGGCATCGGGATTATTAACCAGTTGTACGTTTCGCTGCATTTTCTGTCGACCGACCAACTGGCGATTTCGCGTTTGTTACTGGAAAATAGCCTGCTTTTTGCCGCGTTTGCCCACCTCGGCGCACCGTTTATCACTGACCGGTTTTTTGGCTATTTCCGCGATGACAAAACGCAGAACAACGGCTTTCTGGGTTTCCTGCTGGCTTTTCCCCTGATTGGCATCAGCCTGTTTACGGCGGCTTATTTTCTGTTCGAGCAACCCATTCAGGATTACTTTGCCGAAAAATCGGCGGGGCTGATTCCGTATCATGTGCTGGTGGTGCCGCTCACGATTTTCTGGATTTACATCGCCGTGCTGGAAGCCTATTGCCGCAACAACGCCCGCATTGCCATCCCGACCTTTGTTCGCGAAGTGTATCTGAAACTGGCAAATGTGCTGGTGATTCTGCTGTTCGGGCTGGGCTGGTATAACTTCGACTGGATGCTCTACCTGATGATTACGTCCTACGGTCTGGCGGTGGTCATTTTGCTGGTCTATATTTATCAGTTGGGTAAATTTTCGTTGCGGTTCGATGTGACGCGGTTGAAAGACGGCATGTTTCGCCAGATGATTTATTTTGGTCTGTTTGTCGTCATGGGGGGCGTCGGCACGCAGGTGGTGTATTTCATCGACCGAACGATGCTTTCTGGTGGCGAAGGGCTGACCAATGCCGCTATTTTTATCATCGCGACCTACATTGCCGGGATTATTGAAATTCCGCGAAAAACCATCACGCAGATTTCGACGCCACTGGTTTCCAATTCCTTACGGCAGAACGATATGGCGCACGTTCAGGAGTTATACCACAAGTCGTCGCTGAATCAGTTGCTGGCAGGTGGTCTGGTTTTTCTGCTGATCTGGACCAACATCGACGGCATTTTCAGCCTGTTGCCGAAAGCCGACATCTACCGACAGGGCAAACACGTAGTGTTGCTGCTGGCTTCGGCGAAGCTGTTTGAAATGGCTACGGGTGTGAACGGCGAAATCATCAACTACTCCAAATACTACCGCTACGCCACATTGCTGATGATTGTGATGGCCTGCCTGGCCATTGGCGCCAATGCCTACCTGATTCCGCGCTACGGCATCGATGGAGCAGCTTTTGCCACTACCATTACTACACTTGTTTTTGCGCTGAGCAAAGTCGGTCTGGTCTGGGTGTTTTTCCGAATCCTGCCGTTCACGTTTTCGGGTGTCAAGGCCCTTGCAGTTTTGGGACTGGTCTATGGCGTGTCGCTCCTTCTCCCCGCGTGGAACGGTTCGTTGTGGCTGGTATTGCTCAGCATTATCGGACGCTCGCTGGTGCTGGCGGCCCTGTTTGCCGGGCTGATTCTGTGGTTCCGGGTGTCGGAAGATATGAATGGGTTGATGGGGTCCGTGCTGGGGCGTGTGCGGGGCTTTCGACGGCGGTGATCAGAATGATCAGAGCATCCACAGATTCTTTAATTAGGTAACCCTTAGTTGGCCCGACGGTAAACAGGTCGCGTTAGCGACTGGATGTTTTCTACAAACATTTGATGCCTAACGGCATCTCAGAAAATGCTAAAAATACAGGCTTACGGAGTGAGAATGGGAAACTGAATTATTTCAAAACCGCATCTCAAATACCCGCTTCGCCGACTCCACTGCGCCCAGTTGGCTTTTGAACCGGATCAATCCTTCGTTCCGAATACCCTGGCTGGTCGAAATGCCCAGATCAAGCAACGGAATCTGGTGTTGCTGGCAATAGGTGTACAGGCTTTCGATTAATAGCACCGACGGACTAAAATGCTGATAATCTTCGTGATCGGCGGGTAGAAAGTAATAGAGAACGCCGGGCGCAACCCGAATTCCCAGACAGGCGGCAATGAGCTGGTCGCCATCACGCACCGTAAAAACCGGGCTGACCTCCCCGAAATTCGTGAGAAGATTGGCAAGCTCTTTGCTGCTCATTGATAAAGGCAGGTTTTTTCGCAACCTCGCTTTCCGGATGAACGCAAACAAAGTTTCCGCATCCGGTTTTTCCCGGATTTGAGTTGTAAAACCGGCCTGCTGGCATTTCCGAAGCCGTCGCCGTTCGGTAGCATGCAGGTGTTCGGTAAAGGAACGTGCGCTGACCGGCAAATGTTGATTGAGTTCTTGGTATTTCACCACAAAACCGGCGTCCAGCAATAGGCCACGAAGTCGCTGGGAATGAACAGGCAAATAACAATCCGGGTAATTGACTATTCGAATCCCCTGGACTAGTAATTTTTTACTAGTTGTTACTACGGCATCCACCAGCCGGACTAGTTCTTCGTCCGGCAAATCATCCGAAAACTCGATGGAACCAAATGATGCAGCAGACGGGCTTATGGCCCAGTTGTCGCGGATAAAAACCGCACAACGGGCGTCGGCCCGGCCGGTTTTGGGGTTGAGAAGGGCAAAATAGTAGAACGGCCGATCCGGCTGATTGAGCAGGTGACGGGCCTGAAGGAACAGAAAACCGTCCTGATAGAACGGCGGAATCTGTTCCGGAAGCGGATTTTCTACCTGAAGAAGTTCGTACACAGCTTGTTCACTCCGTGAAGCGTCCCGTGACTAAGGCTTTTTTTTCGGCTGCTTTTTGCCCCAGCGTTCATACACCAACTGAAGAATGCCGTCTTTCAGGCCCAGGTCAGGTACCACAATGGTGTCGGCTCCGGCCCATTTCATAACCGAAATGTAGATGTCTGCCGCCGGAATGATGACGTCGGCCCGGTCGGCATTCAGCCGCAGTTTGTTGATCCGGTCTTCCAGGCTATAGCCCGAAATGTAATTCCGCATCCGTTCAATTTCCGCCAGCGTGGTCGTGTCACCGACTTTCGCCACGAGGTTGAAGATCTTGTTGATGTTTCCGCCTGTTCCTACGGCGACCATATCCTGCGTTTTCAACACGTTTTCGTCCACCCAGTCTTTCATCTTGTTCCAGGCCCCCTTGGTTTCTTTTCCTTCCAAAGAGCGCACGGAGCCGATTTTGAACGACTTCGAGTTGACCTTTTTCCGGTCCAGATACAGGTTCAGTTCGGTGCTGCCACCGCCCACGTCGATGTGCAGAAACTGCCGTTCGTCGAGGGCCTGCACCACCACGTTGTTGATCAGTTCGGCTTCTTTCTGACCGTCGATGATGTTGATTTCGATGCCGGTCAACTCCTTGATGCGGGTCGCCACTTTGTGGCCGTTGACGGCTTCCCGCATGGCCGAGGTGGCGCAGGCCATGTAGTCTTCCACTTCGTGGAGTTCCATCAACAGCTTGTAAACCTGCATCAGTTTGTTGGTACGGACTTCGCTTTCCGGCGTAATTTCGCCAAAATTAAACACATCGTGACCCAGCCGCAGCGGAAACCGGACGTATTCAACCTTCTTGAAACTAATCACGTCGTCCACGTGCAGAACCGTAGAAATCTGGAGACGGGCCGCGTTGGAGCCGATATCGATGGCAGCAATTTTCAAAATGAAGTTGGGAAAAGTGGTACTGAAACGCCCAAATATAGTCAATTTACATCCCCAGACGAAATACGGCGGCTTTTCTATAGAACGGTCGGGTGGATGAGGCTACCCGCTAAAATTCGGGTGACTTTTGAATGAACAGGCGTACCTTTGACACCCATTGACCCTGACCGGTTTTACCGGGCTGCCCGACACAGACATGACGATTCTCGGAATCTCCGCTTTTTACCACGATTCGGCTGCGGCTTTGGTCGAAGACGGGCGAATTGTGGCGGCTGCGCAGGAGGAACGGTTTACGCGCAAAAAACACGATGCCGGTTTTCCGGCCAACGCCGTTCGTTTCTGTCTGGAATACGGCGGAACGAGCCTGAATGAGCTGGATGCCATTGTGTTTTACGACAAACCGCTGCTGAAATTCGAGCGGTTGCTGGAAACGTATTACGCCTTTGCTCCACGCGGTTTGCGGTCGTTTCTGATGGCTATGCCGGTCTGGATGAAAGATAAATTATTCCTGAAACGACTGCTGCGGGACGAGCTGAAAAAGCTGGGCTACGATTCTAAAAAGCCGGTCAAACTGTTGTTTCCCGAGCATCATTTGTCACATGCTGCCAGCGTGTTTTATCCTTCTGCCTTTGAAAAAGCCGCCATTCTGACCATCGACGGCGTGGGCGAGTGGGCGACGGCTTCCATCGGCTTGGGCGACGGAAAGGCGATTACGGTGTTGAAAGAACTGCATTTTCCGCATTCACTGGGCTTGTTGTATTCTGCTTTTACGTATTTTCTGGGTTTTCGGGTCAATTCCGGGGAGTATAAATTGATGGGCCTGGCACCGTACGGAAATCCGAATTCGCCGGAGGTGGACCGGTATGTCGAGCTGATCAAAACGAAGCTGGTGGAGATCAACGGGGACGGTTCCATCTGGCTCGATCAGACCTACTTCGACTACGCAACCGGTTTGCGGATGGTTCACGAAAAAAAGTGGGAAGCACTGTTCGGTATGGCCAAACGGCAGCCTGATGAGGAGCTAAAACCGGAACATGGTAATCTGGGTCTGGCGATTCAGCGCGTGACGGAGGAGGTAGTCGTCAACATGGCGCGTGAGGCCCGGCGGTTGACTGATACGGATAATCTGGTGCTGGCGGGGGGCGTTGCGCTCAACTGTGTCGCTAACGGAAAACTCCAAAAATCTGGTATTTTTAAAAATCTGTTTATTCAACCCGCAGCGGGCGATGCGGGTGGTGCCTTGGGCGCGGCTCTGGCGGCTTACCATATTTATTTCGGCAAAGAACGGCTCATTGAGTACAAAGGCGACGCCCTGCGAGGGTCGTTTCTGGGTCCGACGTTTTCGGATCTGGACGTGGAGTTGATGGCAAAAAAGTACAAAGCGGTTTATAAACGGTACGACGATTTTGAAGCCTTGTGCAACGAAACCGCCCGGTTGCTGGCGAACGAAAATGTGGTGGGCTGGGTGCAGGGGCGGATGGAATTCGGGCCACGGGCGTTGGGTGGTCGCAGTATTCTGGGCGATCCGCGGAGTGCCGACATGCAGAAAAAACTGAACCTGACCATCAAATACCGCGAGTCTTTCCGGCCCTTTGCGCCTTCGGTGCTGGCCGAAGATTGTTCTAAGTATTTCGATTACGACGGCTCCTCGCCCTACATGTTGCTGGTGCACCCGGTTCTGGAAAACCGCCGAAAACCGCTGCCCGCTGAGTATGACAGCCTTCCGATGCGGGAAAAACTGTATGTTCAACGCTCGGATTTACCGGCCATTACGCACATCGACTTCTCCGCCCGGATTCAAACCGTTCACCGGGAAACCAATCGGCGTTACTGGCAATTGATCGATGCATTCAAAAAGCAAACGGGTTTTGCGGTTTTGGTCAACACGAGTTTCAACGTGCGGGGCGAACCCATCGTCAACACGCCGGATGACGCGTATCGCTGTTTCATGCGAACGGAAATGGATTATCTGGTGGTGGGAAATTATATATTCAATAAAAAACAGCAACCGGCGTGGCCGGAAAAAGGCGAGTGGAAGGAGGAGTTTGGGTTGGATTGACGCTTTTGCCCCGGAGGGCCTTTCGCCCCAGACCCCTAAAGGGGCACGGACGCAGCTTAATCCGGATGGTTCGACGTCCGTGCCCCTTTAGGGGTCTGGGGCGAAAGCGGGAAAACATGTATAATTTCTTTATAGACATCTGCTTATGAATCCCTTGGATCGCGTCAAGGCCCAGTTGGTAATCGTAACCGGCCTGGTCGTTTTGTACTTCGTTTTCAACTCCGTCTACTGGCTCTATGCTGCTATGGCGGTTGGTTTGCTCAGCATCTTCATTCCGGCGGCTGGCAACAGCATTGCCTGGCTGTGGTTTAAACTGGCCGAAATCCTGGGGATGATCAACAGCAAGATCATTCTGACGGTTTTATTTTGGGCAGTTTTAGTCCCGATCGCGTTTCTCTACCGGCTCGGGGCGAAAAACCCGTTGACGATCAAACGAACGCAGGACACATCGCTTTACCACGAGCGTAACCATCTGTATACCAAAGAAGACCTGGAACATACCTGGTAACGGAATCTTTTGGGAAAACCGCCTGTTTCTCCCCGGAGGGAATCGGTTTGGCGAAGACCGGCTCTTTTTCTATTTTTGTAAACCGCTTATCGAGAAAGACGGAGGGATTGGACCCGATGATGTCTTGGCAACCATTCATACTCCCTGAAAAAGGTGCCAAATTCCGCCCCGGCAACGGGGACAGATAAGTTGAAAGCTTGCGCCCTGCTTCCTTTCTTCGATAAGCCGTGTAACCCTATTTGCACCGTTCTGCTACAGACGGTGGTTGGCATGGTAGGTAGTCCTAATCAATACAAGAACTTGGAAAAAATAACTGACCTTCTTCAACAGCGTATCCTGATTCTCGATGGAGCGATGGGTACCATGATTCAGCGGTATAAACTGGAAGAAGAAGATTATCGCGGAACGCGTTTTGCCGACTGGCCGCACGATTTGAAGGGCAACAACGATTTGCTGTCGCTCACAAAACCGGACATCATCAAGGAAATCCACCGCCAGTATCTCGAAGCGGGATCGGACATCATCGAAACCAACACCTTCAGCGGAACGTGGGTGGCGATGGCCGATTACCACATGGAGGAACTGGTGTATGAACTCAATTACGAGTCGGCGAGAATTGCGAAGGAAGTGGCGGTGGAAGTAACCCGCCAGAATCCCGACAAACCCCGGTTTGTGGCCGGCGCGATGGGTCCAACCACCCGGCTGGCCTCCATGTCGCCCGATGTGAACAATCCCGGCTACCGCGCCATTACGTTCGATCAACTGGTCGAAGCGTTTTACACCCAGGTTTCCGGGTTGGTCGAGGGCGGATCGGATTTGCTGTTGATTGAAACCATCACGGATACGCTCAACGCCAAAGCCGCGTTGTTTGCCGTGGATAAATATTTTGCGGATAAAGGCCTGGAACCGTTGCCGATCATGGTTTCGGGAACGATTACCGATGCTTCGGGCCGGACGCTGTCGGGTCAGACGACGGAAGCGTTTCTGTACTCAGTATCGCACCTGCCGCTGCTCAGTATTGGGTTGAACTGCGCGATGGGCGCGGAACTGCTGCGGCCGTATGTGCAGACGCTGGCGAAAGAAGCCCCATTTTTTACGTCGGCTTATCCGAATGCCGGATTGCCCAACGAAATGGGGGAATACGATCAGTCACCTGACGAAATGGCGGCCCAGATCGAAGGCTTCGTGCAGGACGGTTTTGTCAACATCGTCGGCGGTTGCTGCGGTTCGACGCCGGATCACATTCGGGCTATTGCGCAGGCGATTGCGAAATACCCGCCCCGTCCGAAACCACAGGCGGAGTCATATCAGAAATTGAGCGGTCTGGAACCGTTGAAAATCACGGAGTTGACCAACTTTGTCAACGTCGGGGAACGGACGAACGTGACGGGTTCCAAGGCATTTGCGCGTTTGATCAAAGCCGGGGATTACGATGCGGCCTTGTCCGTGGCGCGTCAGCAGGTGGAAAACGGGGCGCAGGTGATCGACGTAAACATGGATGAAGGCATGCTGGATTCGGTGGAAGTCATGACGACCTTCCTGAACCTCATTGCCGCCGAGCCCGACATTGCCCGCGTGCCGATCATGATCGATTCCTCGAAATGGGAAGTGATCGAAGCCGGTTTGAAGTGCGTCCAGGGGAAAGCCATTGTGAACTCGATTTCGCTGAAAGAAGGTGAAGAAGCATTTATTGAACGCGCCAATCTGGTGAAACGCTACGGTGCTGCGGCCGTGGTGATGGCATTCGACGAAACCGGTCAGGCGGATAATTTCGAACGGCGGATTGAAATCTGCGAACGCGCGTACCGGATTCTGGTGGATAAAGTCGGTTTTTCGGCGCAGGACATCATTTTTGACCCGAACATCCTGACCGTTGCCACGGGAATTGAAGAACACAACAATTACGCCGTCGATTTCATCAATGCGACGCGCTGGATCAAGGAAAATCTGCCGTTGGCCAAAGTCAGTGGCGGGGTGTCCAATATTTCGTTCTCCTTCCGGGGCAACGAGGTGGTGCGGGAAGCGATGCACTCGGTTTTTCTGTACTACGCCATCAAAGCCGGGATGGACATGGGGATTGTCAACGCCGGTAATCTGGGTGTTTATGACGATATTCCGAAAGACCTCCTCGAACGCTGCGAAGATGTGCTGCTCAACCGCCGTCCGGATGCGACGGAGCGGCTGGTCGATTTTGCCGAAACCGTCAAAGCGAAAGGAAAAGTCGTTGTTCAGGATGAAAGCTGGCGGCTGGAACCGGTTCAGGCACGTTTGAAACACGCCCTGGTGCGCGGTATCACGGATTACATCGACCAGGACACGGAAGAAGCCCGGCTGCAATACGAACGGCCCATCGAGGTGATCGAAGGGCCGCTGATGGATGGCATGAACGTGGTGGGCGACCTGTTTGGTGAGGGGAAAATGTTTCTGCCGCAGGTGGTGAAGTCGGCGCGGGTGATGAAAAAAGCGGTTGCGTACCTGCTCCCGTTCATCGAAGCCAGCAAAGCAGTGGGCGCGCGGGCGGCCGGAAAAATCCTTATGGCGACCGTCAAAGGCGACGTTCACGATATTGGAAAAAACATCGTGGGTGTGGTTCTGGGCTGTAACAACTACGAAATTATTGATCTGGGCGTGATGGTGCCGACCCAGAAAATTCTGGAAGAAGCCAAAAAACACCAGGTCGATATCATCGGCCTGAGCGGTTTGATTACGCCCTCGCTCGATGAAATGGTGGGCGTGGCCAAAGAAATGGAGCGCCAGGGCTTCACGATGCCGCTGCTGATCGGCGGAGCCACCACCTCGCGTATTCATACCGCCGTCAAGATCGATCCCCATTATTCGGGGCCGGTGGTTCACGTGCTGGACGCCAGCCGGAGTGTGCCGGTGGCCGGTCGGCTCATCAGCGAGCAGGAAAGCACGCGCGATCTGGTTTTCCACGAATTCAAAGATGAGTATACCAAACTCCGTGCCGATCACGCCAAGCGGAAACAGGACAAAAAGACCCTGACGATCGACGTAGCCCGGAAAAACAAAACCGTCATCGACTGGGCCGAATTTGAACCGACCAAACCGCAGTTTCTCGGAAACCGCTATTTTCAGGACTATTCCTTGAAAGAAATTGCGGAGTTTATCGACTGGACGCCGTTTTTCCAAACCTGGGAATTGCACGGAAAATACCCCGCGATTCTGACCGATGAGGTGGTCGGCGTTGAAGCGAAGAAGGTTTTTGAAGATGCCAAACGGCTTTTGCAGAAAGTGATCGATGAAAAACTGCTGACGGCCAAAGCCGTGGTCGGTTTTTATCCGGCCAACGCCACCGAAGACGATGTGTTGCTGCACGACTTTGAGGAGATCGTTCGCGAGATTCCCTGTGAACGGCACGGTTCGCATACGCACCTTGAATACAAACTCAGCCACATCGCCGATCTTAGCGAGCGCAAATCGGCGGGTGAACTGATCTACGATACCAAAACCGTGCTGCACTTCCTGCGTCAGCAGAATCAGAAAGCCCCCGGTTTGCCGAACTTCTGTCTGGCAGATTTCGTGGCCCCGATGGAGACGGGTCATACCGATTACATCGGCGGTTTTGCCGTTACGGCGGGCATTGGCATTGAAAAACTGGTGGAGGAATTCGAGCGTGATCACGACGACTACAACAGCATCATGATCAAGGCCATCGCCGACCGGTTAGCCGAAGCTTTCGCTGAATTGATGCACAAACGCGTTCGGACGGAATTCTGGCCGTATGCAACCAACGAAAAGCTGTCGAACGAAGATTTAATCAAGGAAGAGTATCAGGGCATTCGGCCGGCACCGGGCTACCCCGCCTGCCCCGACCACACCGAAAAAGCGACGCTGTTTGAACTGCTGGATGCCGGACAGATCGACATCCAGTTAACCGAAAGTTTTGCCATGTACCCGGCGTCGTCGGTGAGCGGTTTTTACTTCTCGCACCCGTCGTCGCGGTATTTTGCAGTCGGTAAAATCAACAAGGATCAGGTACTCGATTATGCACAGCGGAAGAATATGCCCCTCGATGAGGTCGAACGCTGGCTGTCTCCGGTTCTGTCGTACGACGCGTAGGTAACCGCCCCCACGCCCCGTCACCCTCGCCCCGAAGGGGCCTCATCATCAACCCCGGACATCGTCCGGGGAATACGGGGAGGTCGCCCATCCCCCCGCCCCGAAGGGGCATCATCATTAACCCCGGACACCGTCCGGGGCTGATAATCATATCCGCGTCCCCGCAACCCTGAAAGGGTTGACTATCGATTTAATTATCCAACCCTTTCAGGGTTATGACCGATTGGCCTCTTCCCGTATTCCCCATTCCCCGGACGGTGTCCGGGGCTAATGATGATGCCCCTTTGGGGCGGGGTGATCTACCCGTATTCCCCGGACGGTGTCCGGGGTTAATGATGATGCCCCTTTGGGGCGGGGTGATCTACCCGTATTCCCCGGACGATGTCCGGGGTTAATGATGGTGCCCCGTTGGGGCGGGGGGGCGGGGTGTGAAAAAAATTCGGGAAAGGATTTGTATATATTGGTTTCTTGTATATATTTACTTCGTACAAATAAATTAACATTCTATTTCTGCACAGCATGGAACCATCAGGCAATGAATTTTTGCGGGGAACCCTGAAGACAATCGTGTTGAAACTGCTGACCGAACGGGGCCGGATGTACGGATACGAAATCACGCAGTCCGTTAAAGAGCGGACGCAGGGAGAAGTTATTCTGACGTTCGGGGCGTTATACCCGGTTTTACACAAATTGCAACAGGAAGGTTTACTGATTACAGAGTCGGTGGAAGTGGACGGGCGGTTGCGCAAATATTACACACTCACCCCCAGTGGCAACGAAATGGCCCACCAGAAAGTCTCTGATTTCGAGCGATTTGTTGAAGTAATGAAAGCCCTTTTACAACCGGTGCCAGCCTTGTCGCTGGGCCACTAAAATCCGAACCGATCAGCCGCTAAACCCGATAGTCCTATGGAAAAGCTCAACCCGCAACAAGTAGAAATCCTATACCGCCATCTGGTCTGGAACGGCACTGACGAAGCGCTGTTTGAAGAACTCCTCGATCACCTGGCTTGTGAGGTCGAGCATTACATGTGGATTGGTCTGCCATTTGAAACGGCCCTGGAAAAAGTGCAGCTCGAAGCAAACGCCAAAGCCGTAAAACACCTGCGTAAAACCTACCAGATCGAGCTGACCATGAACGAGGAGCAGCTTCGGAAGGCGGATCTGGACGATATTGTGTTTCAGTTTCGCAACAAAGCATACGGCGCGTATGATTTGCGTCAGGAATACCGGAATTCCCTGCGCACGGCCCTGTTGATGACCGTCGGAATGGTCCTGATGATGATGGCTTTACTCACCACCGTGAGTACCGGAAAATGGGCGTATCTGAGCGTTTGGGGGCTGGTTTGGACCGTTGGGCTGCTCAGCTTCTCGTATGCCGTCGGCACCTGTATTCGCCAGCGAATCCAGCAGCGATACCGGATCGTCCGATAAAAGATTGTCTGGAGCGATGGTTGAAGAAATTGGAAGTGGCCGGGAAACGAGAACGTTTCACACGGTTTCCACTCCCAATCGGCATTGATTCAACGCTAGGATTAAATAAGTCGGTAATGCGTTGCCAGGTCCTTCATAACCAGGATATTGTCGACCTTGAGCTTGTCAAAAATCCGGGCTTTATGTGTGCCAACGGTCGACGTGTGAATGTTGAGTGTATCGGCAATGTGGCTGACGGATTTGCCCCTCACCAAGTGGAACGCAATTTCCAGTTCCCGGTTCGACAAGGCATCGAACGGGTCCAGTTCTTTCCTGAAGTGGTTATCATCCTGCATTTTTTCCAATAAGTCGGGGCACACACACGGTTTTCCGCACAGGATGGCGTGAACGGCTTTCCGGATTTCCGGGTCCTCGGCCTGCTTGCTGATGTATCCCTTAACGCCCAGTTGCAGATACCGCTTGGCGAATGCATATTCGGTCATGATGGTAAAGATCATAATCGGCAAGTCCGGTGCCATCGCCCGAATATTCTGGAGCAAACT
Source organism: Larkinella sp. (assembly GCF_965227735.1). Lineage (NCBI taxonomy): Bacteria > Pseudomonadati > Bacteroidota > Cytophagia > Cytophagales > Spirosomataceae > Larkinella > Larkinella sp. The sequence continues at coordinate 5,198,376 of NZ_OZ245776.1, forward strand.
GAACGTATCCGTGTTGGGCATGTTGATGTCCATAATCACCAGATGATAGGTGGTATCCATAATCTTGCCGAAAGCCGAACTGCCGTTTTTGGCTTCGTCAATCTGGATGGTGCCATACTGTTCTTTCAACAACAAACGGATGCCTGAACGGACAATGGAGTGGTCGTCTACTAATAAGATCCTGTACATAACTTTCCTGGTTTTAGCGTTAGTATTTCATCATTGACAAGCGCCCGGATTTCAATAATCCAGGGCGGTAAAAACGGAGTTGTTACTGATGTATTCGGGAATCAGACGTTTCAGGGTTCCCACCAACTGGTGATCGCTGCCGTTGAGCATCAGGTGCCGCAGTTGGCCGAGCGTCGCTTTCATTTCGTCCGCGTCAGGAATGACCACCTGCGCAATCATAATTTTTGGGTGATGGGTCGGCAGCGTGCTTTCGTTGTCATTGAGGAGTTCTTCAAACAACTTTTCGCCCGGCCGCAAACCCGTGAAGACGATTTTGATGTCTTTGTCTACGGTATAACCGGACAGGTGAATCATCTTGCGGGCCAGTTCCACGATCTTCACCGGATCGCCCATGTCGAAAACGAATACTTCCCCGCCCTTGCCCATGCCACCCGCTTCGAGCACCAACTGGCAGGCTTCCGGAATGGTCATGAAATAGCGGATGATGTCGGGATGGGTAACCGTTACGGGGCCACCCGACTGGATTTGCTGTTGAAAAACCGTTACGACTGAACCGTTGGAGCCCAGCACGTTACCAAACCGGGTGGCAATAAACCGGGTGCGACGCAGGGCTTTGTCGGGATGGTTCAGGCTCTGGACATACATTTCGGCCAGCCGTTTGGTGGCTCCCATGACGTTCGTAGGATTGACAGCCTTGTCGGTCGAAATCATGACGAACGTGCGGACGCCGAATTTCAGCGACAGATCCGCGACAATCTGCGTTCCCAGCACATTCACCCGCACGGCTTCGTACGGATGTTCTTCCATGAGCGGAACGTGCTTGTAGGCTGCCGCATGAAAGACAATTGTCGGGCGGGTTTCCCGGAAAATATGGCGCATCCGAAACTCGTCGGAAATGTCCGCAATTTTCACGATCACATTGACCTCGCTCGCCATCGCCTGGTATTCCCGGCGCAGTTTGAATTCCAGATCGAACAGGGCCGATTCCGCCTGATCGACCAGCACGACGGTGTGGGGGCGGTGGCGCAACACCTGCCGGATGAGTTCGGCACCAATCGAACCGGCGGCTCCCGTCACCATCACGACCTGGTCGCTGAGTTGTTCGCGGATGGCCCTGTTTTCCAGTTGGATGGGTGAGCGGCCGAGGAGATCCTCGATGCGGATGTCGCGGATCTGGAACGAATTCAGCCGGCCGTCGATCCATTGTTCAACCGTGGGAATGGTTTTGACCGGGACGTGGTATTGCAGGAAGAAATCGGTGATTTCCGTTTTTTTCTTCGGACTGATCGCGCCCATTGCCAGCAGAATCTGGGGCGGAATCGTTTGTTTCCGAATATAGCGTTTGTAAGCTTCCTGCCGCGAAACGACCGGCAAGCCCTGAATGACTTTGTTGATTTTGTACGGATTGTCATCAATGAAAGCCAGAACCGTATACCGTTGCGTGGGGTCCTGCGCCAGCGCGTTGCGGGTGAGCAAACCGGTTTTTCCGGCTCCGTAGATCAAAATCGGTTGCAACGGCGTGCCCCGCGTAATCGACCGCAGGTGCCAGTAAAACGCTTTGACCAGAAACCGGCTCAGCGACAGGGCTACGAGGCAGCAGCAATAATCGATCATCAGAATCGATACCGGTACGTAATATACGAGGTAACCGGCTTGCCAGCCGAAATAGGTTCCGAAGGCCGTGAGTGTGCTCCCGGCGGTAACCGCATACAACAGCAACAGGATGTCTTCCAGGCTGGTGTGGCGGATAATGCCCTGGTGGGAGCGGAACAGCACAAAAAACAGAGACCGGATGCCGACCGTGAAACCCAGGCAGTACAGGAAGTAATCGGCATAAATGGCCGTTACTTCAAAATTAAACCGCAGCAAAAAGGCAATCGCGAACGAACCGATGGAAATACAAACATCGGCCAGCAGTACGAAATAGCTGGAGACAATGCGGTTTGAATGGATTTTTAAATAGTGCTCTATCATCACTTTATAATCTAGGATGAGGGATTATCGACTCAGATGATTGGCAATACAGAGCCAGGTACCGCCGTTTTCAGGACGGCGGTAACGAATAAGTCCGTGTTTTCAGATCAGTTTGTTCAGCCGGTTACTGAACCGCCACTTTGACGAACTTCGGCTGCACCAGCGACGGGTTTTGCAACGAGATCACGTACAGACCACTGTGCAGCGACACGCCCTGAAATTGCACGGTATTCCGCCCTTTTTCCAGCAAAATCGATTGTTTGCCGACGGTTCGGCCCATGTTGTCGACCAGAACCAGCTTCGCTTCCCGGGAGAGATTTTCGTCGCCGTAATCGACATACGCTTTGATGGTGCCGTTGGTAACCGGGTTAGTCGACAGTTTCAATTCGATGCCCACGTAACCCTCAAACGTCAGTGCGCGCAGGAAGCTGAATTCGTATTTTCCGTCCGTATCCACCTGCCGCAAGCGGTAATAATGAACCACCGAGGGGTCGGGATATTCCTGCGTGAAGCGGTAATTCTGGGTTTGATACGTTGTTCCGTGGCCGTTTACCTTTCCCAGCACCTCAAAATCGCGGGCATTGGTCGAATGCTGCACTTCAAAAAAAGCGTTGTTTTTCTCGGAAGAGGTGGACCATTCCAGAACCGCGTGTTGGTTGACGGCTTTCACGTTGAACGACGAAAGCGTAACGGGCAGCGCCGAGGTACCGACGGACGTCACCCGATTGCTGGTGTTGTTGTTCGTAATGTTTTCGGAGAGATCCGTCGGTTCTACCAGTGAAGCCGTAGACGTAATGGTCGTTTCATTAATGGTTTGAACCGCTATTACGTTGATATCCAGAATGATGGGTGAGCCTGCTTCCGTAATGGGAATATTGTTGATCAAATACACGCTGGTTGTACTGGTATTTTCGGGGACCACTGTAAAACCGGGAATAGATGAAGCCGACACGTAGTTGACATACTGGTTGAGCGTGATCACAACCGACATTTGCCCCGCCGGGATCGGAGCGGGGTTGTTGTTGCCGACCGTCACCCGCACCACCCCGGGATGGTTGGGGCCGGCAAAAGTTGACGTATTGTCGTCCGAAATAACATCGGTGGGAGTTGCATAAACGTCAATCACCTGCGCCTGGCTCTGATGCGAAAGCTGGATGATGGACAGAAAGATGAACATGATAAGTAGTTGCTTTTTCATGGAATATGTGTTGGTTTCGTGGAAGAGATGAAAGTCTGGGGAGCCAGGCTCCCCAGACGGTTGATTTAGAAGGTAATGTTGACGGCCGTAACCGCGGTATTGTTTTCGTTGTTGACCTCACCGCCCGACCCGCTCTGGATGCGGGTATTGACCAGGCTGGCGCCCGAGTTGGCTCCTGCGGTCAGGGTCAGCGTCAACCCGATGCTTTTCGCATTGGCGGCCAATCCCGCGATGGTGACGCCCGGTTTCGAAACCAGTCTGAAGAAGCTTCCCGAATCGGTGAGGGTCCAGTCGTCACCGGCAGAGCCCGAAAACGCAACCGTCATATACTGGGTCGGTTTGGTCACCGTCACCGTAATCGTTCCGTTGGAAACTGAGTTGGCCGGAATGTTCCGTACTGTGATGGTCAGACTGCGCGACTGGCCGACGGCCGTGAAGCCCGCATTCGGCATCAGATTCGTCGGGGTCAAATCCACGTTCGGATCGGTATAATCCGGATTGTTGTCTGTATCACCGTCGGGCAGCGTCGGGCTGTTGGCATCGCCGTACGCATTCTGCGCCCCATCGACCGACTGCGGAATACCGTCGTTATCCGGTTCATCGGCATTGTCGATAATGCCATCGCCGTTGGTATCTAATGTGGCCGGGTTCGGAATCCCGCTTTCGTAGAGATCCTTGATGCCGTCATTGTCACTGTCCAGATCCAGGTAGTTCGGGGTGCCGTCGTTATCGGCGTCGGGCGGTGTCAGACCACTGCCTGCCGAAGCCGGAATGCCCGTTGAACCCGGAGTGCCATCGGCAATGCCGTTGTTGTCGGCGTCGGTGCCACCGCCTTCAATCACATCGTTGATGCCGTCGTTGTCACTGTCGAGGTCGATGTAATTCGGTTTGCCATCGCTGGTGCCGCCCGAGTTGGTGTCGCTGTTGGTGGGGTTCGTTCCGTCCGCTCCGCGTTCCACCGAATCCAGAATGCCGTCGTTATCACTGTCAAGGTCGCGGTAATTGGGATTGGAATCACCGTCCGTGTTCGGTAGGGTTGGGCTGTTGGCGTCGCCATAGCTACCGGTTGCTCCGTCGACCGGGGTTGGAATGCCGTCGTTATCGGTTTCGGAAGCATCGTCGATGATGCCATCTTTGTTGGTATCGAGCGTACCCGGACTCGGAATGCCGCTTTCGTAGAGGTCCGGTATTCCATCCCCATCGCTGTCGACATCCTGGAAGTCCGGTTTGGCATCACCGTCGGTATTCGGTGGTGTCAGGCCACTGCCTGCCGAAGCCGGAATGCCCGTTGCCCCTGGCGCGCCGTCGGCAATGCCATTGTTGTCGGCATCGGTGCCGTTGCCTTCCACCACGTCGTTGATGCCGTCGTTATCAGCGTCCAGGTCGATGTAATCCGGGCGGCCGTCGGGGTTACTGCCGGTATTGGTATCGCTGTTGGTTGGGTTGTTGCCGTCTGAACCCTTCTCCGTCGTGTCCAGAATACCGTCGTTGTCACTGTCCAGGTCAAGGTAGTCGGGCAGCGCATCGCCGTCCGTGTTACGGGGCGTATCGCCGTTGGGTCCCGCTTCCACGGAATCCGGAATCCCGTCGTTATCGCTGTCGGGATCGCGGTAGTCGGGAACATCCGTACCGTCCGTATTGGAGGGATTGTTGCCATCCGGCCCTTTTTCTACGGAATCCGGGATCGTATCGTTATCGCTGTCCAGATCGTGGTAATCTTCAGACCCGTCCCCGTCCGTATCGCGTGGTGTTCCGGGTGTCGGATTTTCGACCGTGTCGGGAATGCCGTCGTTGTCGTCATCGGGATCGCAGGTGTCGGGAATGCCGTCGCCGTCGAAATCGAGGAGATCATTGCCGGTTCCGGTGCCGCAGACATCGTTGCAATCGGGGATGCCGTCCCCGTCGGCATCTTCGATGACAAAAGCATCGTAAATCCGGTATTCACCGAGCAAACCGACTACGCTGCCAATGTCGATCTGTACCATGTCAAAAGCGACACTGGGCGTAAACCCTACGACGGATTGCTTGGAGCCGCCGGAGAGAAGCGCAGCCCCCAGTAAGTTGGCCGAGGTCGAGGTCTCCACGGGGGTTGCATTGCCGTCTTTGTAAACCCGGATTGTAATGCCGTTGAGTAAGCCTAAATCGACCAGGCCGGTTTCGGTGGAAATGTGAAATCCGACGAACGTCTTGCCCGCCGTAAAGTCCGTGCCGTCATTCTTGACGGTGATTCGGGCGCCAGCTCCTACCGAAATGCCGGTATTATAGGTTGCATAATCACCCAGGGTCGTGTTGGTAACCCGGCCGGTGTTTGTCAGACTTGAACCCAAAGAAAGGATTCCGTAGAGTTCCGTAAATGAATTGGTACATAAAAATCCGCAACTCGTGTTTTCCTGAATGGTACCGCTGTATTTACCGGTGCTGTTTGCATCCAGCGCCTTCTCACAATTGGTACAACCGGATGCCTCCACAAAAGCACCATACAGCCGGATAGGCCCGATGACGGTTGCCAGTGAATTAACTTTGATTCGCACTTCGTTGAATGGTAACGAGGTAACAAACCCCAGTTTCTGTTTGGGAATGGTCGTGTTAACGCCCAGTAGTGACAAATTAAGCACATTGGTAGGATCGCCCGGTGATTTGGCTTCCTGTAAGGTTCCAAATAAATACGTCTCAATCGTAATGGTATTGAGCGCATCGGCAGACAGAAGCGCATTGGCCGCTTCTTTGGAAATGACAAAACCCGCCCGTTGACCGCTGGCGTACACTTTTTTGGTGTCGATGACGCCTACGGATGCCGTTGGCGCGGCTCCGGCCACAACGGAAAGGGTCGCGTAGTCGGCGTTATTGCCGTTAATCAGGTTGGTCCGGTCGGTCAGCGAACAGCCTACGCAGGTTACCGAACCGTAGTAGGTAGCATCCGTGCCCAGGCCACTGATGTAATCACCACAGACAGTAGTAGACACCGGCGATGAGCAGGTGGTCGGGAAGGCTACGGCGGCAAAAATTCGCAGGTTGCTGAATACTTCGGCACTTAACAAACTGGTATTCAGACGCACTTCGTCAAATTCCTGGTTCGTTGTGAATGTCGCGTACATTTTCTCCGTACTCCCCAGCGCGGAGCCTGACACCAGCGCACTGAGCGGTTGTGCCGTCGAAACGGGATTGCCGTTCAGGTAGGTTCGGATGGTTACGCTGCTCAGAACCGACACATCGACCAGCGCACTGCGCGACAGGATAAAACCGACCACATTGCTCCCGGTATAGGAACCGTTGGTTTTTTTCACCGAAATCCCCTGCGCAATCTGAGCCGCAATGGTCGTGTTGATATTGGCAAAGGTTTCGAGGCTGTTATCGGTTATTTTTTGCAGTTCATTGTAGGTGCCCGTTCCCAGGCAGAGCGGGCCGGCGCAAACCGTTGCACTGATCACCCCGCCCACCTGCACCGCCGTCCCGGAAATGGGGGCATAGCACGACTGCGCATGTGCGGGATGTATACTGACCAGCATACCCATTATGGCCAGCAAACACACCAGACGATACCGCTGTCGGGAAAGCCGGTTTTTAATTCGCCCGGTTAAACAGTAATGTGGAGTCATAGCGAATTGGTTTTTAAATGGATGGATTGTTAGTTAAAAATTTTATTTTAGGCATAAATGGATCACCAACAGCTATTTTTTATAAAAATTAGCTGTTCAGTTCTGTAGCTTAACGGGCATACTTTTCCCCAGTAGAAATTCATGTTTTTTGAATTTCATGGCGAGAAGCTACGGTAAGTACATGTTACTTAAAACCGTTATTACCTGTCCCTGATGATTGATTGTATAGAAAATCAATTCTGGTTATCGTGTCGAAAACCAGACAAGAATAGCGCATAAGCCTGGAGGTTGCTCGCGTTTGTATTCTTGACAGCAGGATGATTGAAGATTAAATGCGAGTTACAGAATTAAGCACACGAAGGCAAAGGTCGCTTAATCCGGCCGTTTCCAACTCTGACATCTAAGTGGGTAACTCTTTGTTTTTTGCAATCACAACAGCATTTGGAGGTGAATGCTGGTTTACTTCACAGTTAATTTGCCCATCCTGGAGGGAGTGGAGCAAAGGAATTGTTTGAGAATACCTGGCTATGGAGGTTTGGGCCAGGACTAGTTGCTTGTTTTAAAAAAGCTATTTTTTTTCATAGTATGTTTCACAACAAGGAAAGACAGAGAATTTGTATGCGCAACTTTAAACTGTTTTTTTACAAATGTCAAATTTTAAATACGATTTTATCTGTCTATTTATTATACGGTATATTGTAAAATTTTAAATTAATAGATTCAAAATTTTAAATAAATTGACAGTTAATCGTATTTAATAAATAGCAAAAATTTTGCCATTTTAATCTATTTTTTTAATTTTTTTGTCTGATAAATCATTTAACAATTCAATTTAACAAGATAGGCTGCTGCCTCATTTACGCAACCAATGTACTTGTAAACAAGACATTCCATATTATTTTCCGGAGCCACTCGCAGGTAAATTGTATTTTCTGAATTTATCATCTTATGAATAGCCGCGCTATGGGTTTATTCTGCCCGTTATTCTGCCATCCATAGCTTAAAGATAGCTTGAGCCGTGACTTTCTTTGGGGACCCGCCTGTAGAGATAGATAGAACTATTTTGAGATACAATTTGGGCTTTTTTACGATAGCCAATCTGCAAAATAGATTGAGAACCACTCGGTTCAAAGTGCCGCCCCTGACTACATCCCGCCCCTGGCGACGGAACCTGCGCCGAAAAAAAGTTTTTTTCGGCGCAGGTTGCAAAAAATGGCATGGGTTTATGGGACCGGGTTTTGTCAAAAAAATGGATGGGAAGGCGCTAACGTCCGGGGTGTACGTAAAATGGTTTACTTCCCAATACAAAACTTACTGAAAATCGTCGCCAGCAGGTCGTCCGTCGTGATTTCCCCCGTCAACTCGCCCAGGTGGTGCAGGGCATCGCGGAGTTCGATGGCGATCCAGTCCTGCGTCGTTCCGGCATCCAGGCCGTCGAGGACGCGGATGAGGGCTGCGTCGGTTTGGGTCAGGTGTTCGTAGTGGCGCACATTCGTGACGACGGTGCTGCCGGGAATGGCATTCGTTTTTACAAAACCGACCAATCGCTGCGCCATTTCGTCCAGGTTCTTGCCGGTATTGGCCTGAATCGGCACCAGCTCCGGCCCGAACGAATCCCGCCAGTGGCTGATTTCAGCGTCCGCCAGCTTATCCATCTTGTTGGCGACGAGCAGATACGGCACCGTCCGGTTTTTCAACTCCGCTTCAATGCCAGCAATTTGGGCCAGCGTGGTTTCGGCCGCGTCGAAGAGGTAAATGATGATGGCGGCTTTGTCTAACTGTTGCCGGGTGCGTTCCACGCCAATGGCCTCGATGGTGTCGGTGGCTTCGCGGAGTCCGGCGGTGTCGATGAGCCGGAAGCGAATGCCGTCGAGAAATAACTCATCCTCGATTACATCGCGCGTGGTGCCGGGAATGTCCGAAACAATGGCTTTTTCCTCGTTCAAAAGCGCATTCAGCAGGGTCGATTTGCCAGCATTCGGCTTGCCGGCAATCACCGTCGCCACGCCGTTTTTGATGGCATTGCCGACCGAAAACGAGTCGATCAGTGGCCGCAGCACGCGCTGAATCGCCAACACGAGCTTTCGCAGATCGTCGCGTTGGGCAAACTCCACATCCTCTTCGCCAAAATCCAGTTCGAGTTCAATCAGGGCCGCAAATTCGATCAGTTGCTGGCGGAGTGCCTTGAGTTGTTTCGAAAAACCGCCCCGGAGTTGGGTCAGGGCCGCCCGGTGGGTGGCTTCGGAGTCGGCGGCAATGAGGTCGGCGACGGCTTCGGCCTGCACCAGGTCAAACTGGCCGTTCAGAAAAGCCCGTTGCGTAAATTCGCCCGGCTGCGCCATCCGAACGCCTTCTTTCAGCAACAGCCGCAGAATTTGCCGGATCACATACTCCGAACCGTGGCACGAAATTTCGACCACATCTTCCTTCGTAAACGAGGACGGACTGCGGAAAATAGTGACCAGCACCTCGTCGATGATCGCGTTTTGCTGATCCCGGATGGTGCCGAAATGAACGGTATGGGAAGCTTGCTGATTCAGGTCTTTGCCGCGAAAAATCCGGTTGGTCACCGCAATGGCGTTGTCGCCCGACACCCGAATAACGGCAATGGCACCTATGCCCGGCGCCGTCGCCAGAGCCGCAATCGGTTCCTGTTGTAAAATATCCATCAAAAGCTTGATAACACTGATCAACTCCGATTTTTCTCTGATCAACTCTGATTAACAGTTGCGCTATTACACAGAGAGAATCAGAGTTGATCAGAGGGTATTGCGTAATAAATTTGGAAAAATGGGCAGCGAAGTTGCCAGCCCGACCAGCCGTTTCTCCAGCGGCACCGCCGGAAGATTCAGCAAATCGGCCAGTTCGTCGCCGAGGAAGAAACGCATTTGGGCCGCCGGGAGGTTCCGCAGGGCGGGTGGTGCCAGGTTTTCGAGAGCCTGAAGCAGCGACCGCGTCAGGCCGGTTCCCTGCTCCGAAGTCCGAAACTGCCGCCGGGCAATTGTGCGTTCGAGGTGAAAGGCTTCGCGCAGGTTCCGGGGTAACAGCTCGTCCGCAACGCCCAGCAGCGAACCGGCCACATTGATCTGGTGCAGGTAAGCGTCTTCTTCTTCGGGCGTCATCGGAATTCCGGCTTTTCGCAGCCCCCGAATCACAATGTATGAGAAGGCCAGGTTGGTAGCCGCCATGTCTTCCTGATTAATCGGATAGCCCCAGGCCAGATCCCATTGCCCGCCGTGCAGCGTAAACCAGCGGATCGATGCGTGCAGCAGGCGGATTTTCAGGGTTCGGCGAAGGGCCTTCCCGCTCTCCCAGTCGCGGGGCTTCATGATCCCGAACACCCATTCGCCGGTTTCTTCCAGCCGCTTCCGGGTGTCGTTGTGAATCCGCTGCGAGAGCCAGAGCACCCGTGCGCCATCGGCTCCGGCGTAGCAATACGGCAGGGAATAACACCCCAGGGTCAAACCCACGGCGACTTCGTTTTTTTTGAAAAACCGCATGGCAAGGTCCATCTTCCGGCGGTCGGCCCAATCGGGGAGGTGGGCCTGGGTCGTCATAAAGGCCTGAACGACTGAGGGCTGATCAAGGCCGTCGAAGTCGGCGGTATTGCCGAGCCAGCGCATTAGTAAACCGACACTTTCGCGGCCACTTTGAGCCGCCACCGAGGCAATAACGGCATCAGCCGCCGGATCACCCTGTTGCCGGTATTGGTCCAGCATTTCGTCCGGAAAAATGCGTTGAAGCGTGACGGTTTTCAGCATGGTTAGCAGGTACCCACGTTAAAGTGTATCCCTCCGGGCGGTATCGACCGGTGCGGGCAACGCTTGTGGTGTGGGCGGTGTCGACGGAGCCGGTTGATTCGGATACGCCGGTTGGCCCGGCACGCCGTAGCGGTATTGGGGTTCCACGATTTCAACACCGGTTACAAAGTATTTGGTTTCGCCGTTCCAGGGAAGTTTGACCAGCTTTTCTTCATAGTGCAACGTCACACGCTCACCGGTTTTAACGGCCTGGTTGATTTTCTGGGCCACGGAATCGTCTTTCACCGAGAAATCGAAGTATTGTGGAGTCAGTGAACCGGTTTCGCCCGAAAAACCGCCGACGTTCAAAACGCCTTCCCAGGTCTTGAAAACATACCCCCGGCGACTGTATTTGGAAATGGTTCCGGCCCGTTCGCCGTCGCTGTAACTCCAGGCGGTCAGGTAATAAAATATGCCAAATACAAGAAGTAGAAAAACCAGGGGAATCAGAATGCGTCTCATTGGATAATGCTCAGGTTTGATACGTTATGCATACAAATGAATGGGTTTTGGGCGGTAATTGCAATCCGGTTATTTGGACCGGATGGCAATGACGGGGTCCATTCGGGCGGCCACCAAAGCCGGCAAAATACCGGAAAGCGTACCAATGATGCTCGATACGCCCAGCCCCAGCATGATGTTGGCCGGCGACAGGATGATGACCAGACTGCCCAGCTTCATAAATGACAACAAATAAACGAGCAAAATGCCGACGCTGCCGCCAATTAAACTTAAAAAAACGGCTTCAAACATGAATTGAAACAAAATAAAGTAGTTTTTTGCCCCCAGCGATTTCTGGATACCAATGAGATTGGTGCGTTCCTTGACCGACACGAACATGATGTTGGCGATGCCGAACCCGCCCACCAGAATCGAAAAACTGCCGATGACCCACCCGGCTACCGTCAGAACGGCAAAAAGGCTGGAAATGGCTTTGGCGGCTGCATCGGGCCGGTTGAGCGAAAAGTTATCTTCCTGCAACGGTTTCAGTCCGCGCCGGGCGCGCATCAGCCCCCGAATTTCGCTTTCCAGTTCGAGGAGTCCTTCATCCTGATCGAACCCCTTCACGGCAATGTCGATGCTCGGATTGATGGAATGGTACATCTTGGCAAAAGCGCCAATCGGAATGATGCACTTGTTGTCGGGATTGCCACCGAAGTTGACCAGGCTTTCGCCTTTCCGTTCCTGAACGCCAATGACGACGTATTTCAATCCGTTCAGTTTGAATTCTTTGCCGACGGGAATCTGGCTCGGAAACAGGGTTTCGGCCACGTCGGCACCCACAATGGCCACGTTGCGGGCGGCATCGATTTCCTGCTGGGAAAAATACCGTCCCTGTTCAACCGGCACTTCCGAAATCTTGTTGTAATCCATCGTTGTTCCCTGAATCAGCGCCTGGATGCTGTTGTTGCCATTTTTAACCGTCACCTGGCCTTTGAAATCCATCGCCACCACGGCCTGGGCGTTTTCCAGCCGGTCAGACAAAAATTTGAATTCGTTGATCGATGGCTCGGGGCGTTGGAAATACTTCCACCACTGAAAATTGCCGTCGAAAACCCAGGGCCATTTCTGGACGTACAGCACCTTGTCGCCAATGCCCGACAGGCTTTCCTTGATGTTCCGTTCGAGCGAGTCCACAATGGTGAAAACCGCAATGATGGCAAAAATGCCGATGGTCACGCCCAGCAGCGAGAGCGTGGTCCTGAGGAGGTTCGAGCGCAGGGCCTGCCACGCGAACCGGAAGCTTTCGTACGTCTGACGGATGAATTTCAAGGGATTGACGGTTTACAGGAGATTAAAGGTATCAGACCATTCGGAATCTACCAAACGATTTGAATGCGAAGGTCGTATCGGCGGATGTTTGGTTAGATTTTGTAGTTTAGTGGTTTACGAATTCCCGAATTATGAAAAATAAAATTCTATCTATCAATAATACCATAATCCTGGCTTTGGTTGTTCTGAGTGCCTGCCGAACGGGTTCAAAGACGCCAGGCGTTCGTCAGAGTTCCGGTGTCTATCAGTACGATAACGAAAAAAAAACAACCGTTCAGCGCAAATCCGGACCGTATTATTCGGACCGACAAGCGGTTACCGGCAGGAATGGAATGGTCGCATCGGCACACCCGGTAGCCTCGCGGGTGGGTGTCGACATCCTGAAAGCGGGTGGCAATGCGGTCGACGCGGCCGTGGCGGTCCAGTTTGCGCTGGCGGTTGTTTATCCCGGAGCAGGGAACATTGGCGGGGGCGGTTTTATGGTTTTTCGGGACAAAGCCGGACTGGCCTACACGCTTGATTTCCGTGAAAAAGGCCCCGAAAAAGCCCACAAGGACATGTACCTGGATTCGGCGCAAAACGTCATTCCCCGGCTTAGCATCACGGGCCACCTGGCCAGCGGAGTGCCGGGCTCGGTTGCGGGCATGGTGGAAGCACACCGGCGGTTTGGCAAACTGACGTGGGCGCAGGTGCTGCAACCCGCCATCGAACTGGCCGAAAAAGGCGTGACCCTGACCGAGCGCGAAGCCCTGGGCCTGAACCGCACCAAAAAGTCGTTTTTGCAGGTGAACCCGGACAAACGGTATTTTATGAAAGCCGACACGACGGACTGGAAAACCGGTGAGTTGCTGATTCAGAAGGATCTGGCGCAAACGCTGCGACGGATTCAGCAGGAAAGACGTGCCGGTTTTTATGAAGGCGAAACCGCCCGGTTGCTGGTGGCCGAAATGCAGCGGGGGGGCGGCATCATCACAGAAAACGATCTGAAAAGTTACCAGGCCGTCTGGCGCGATCCGCTGGTTGGCACCTTCCGAAACTACAAAATCATTACCATGCCGCCAACCTCGAGCGGGGGCGTGGCTTTGTTGCAATTGCTGCGGCTGGTAGAACCGTATCCGCTGCGTCGCTGGGGTTGGAACAGCGACTCGACGGTGCAGGTGATGATCGAAGCCGAGCGTCGGGTGTATGCCGACCGGGCCAAGTTTCTGGGCGATCCGGATTTTGTGAAAGTGCCGGTAAATCAACTCGTTGATCAAGACTATTTGAAAACCCGCTGGTCCGATTTTACCTTTGCCAAAGCAACGGATAGCAAAAACGTAAAAGGGGGCATATTGCCGGGCTACGAAAGTCTGGAAACTACCCACTTTTCGGTCGTCGATCAGGAAGGCAGTGCGGTTTCGATCACGACCACCCTCAACGGGGGCTATGGCAGCCGCGTGGTGGTGGGCGGTGCCGGTTTTCTGATGAACAACGAAATGGACGATTTCAGCGTGAAACCGGGCGTTCCTAATATGTTCGGCCTAATTGGGAACCAGGCCAATGCCATTGCGCCGGGCAAGCGAATGCTGTCGTCGATGACGCCGACGATTGTGGAACAGGACGGAAAATTGTATATGGTGGTAGGGACGCCGGGTGGCTCGACCATCATCACCTCGGTATATCAAACAATCCTGAATGTGCTGGAACACGGCATGACGATGCAGCAGTCGGTCAACGCCCTGAAGTTTCACCACCAGTGGTTGCCCGATAACACCATTTTTGAAAATGGCGCTTTTTCGGAGGAAACGATTCAGAAACTGCAAGCGTGGGGGTATAAGCTCGAACAACTGACCAATTCGCTGGGTCGCATGGATTGCATTCTGCTCCGGCCCGACGGCACGCTCGAAGGTGCTTCGGACCCCCGGGCAGATAATACGTCGGTGGGGTATTAAAAAAAATAAACCTTGTGAGCCGAAAAGCGGTTTTCACCAAATCACCTTTAGTAAGCGACTGATTGACAATTATGAAAACGAAATTCCTTTCTCTCATTCTCCTGTGCCTTTTCACTACCAACTTGTGGGCGCAGGCTACTAAAAATGCCGCAGCGATGGCCGACGTTCGCAAGCGGCTGACGCAGATTTACGAAAAGGACCAGAAAGAGCGCGCGGCCTACGACGCCATTGAGCGGCAATACGGCTGGGGCGCGAAAGAATCGCAGGACGCCCGGCAGAAAATCAAGGACATGGACAAGGAACACCTGACCGAAGTGGAAAAAATCATTGCGCAGGTGGGCGGCTATCCCGGCAAGAGCGTGGTGGGCCAACCGCTGGACCAGGTCGCTTTTTTGATCATTCAGCACAGCGTTGACCGGGCGGTTCACGAAAAATATTTGCCGATGGTCACGGAAGCTGCGCAGAAGAATGAACTGGACAAAGCCGGGGTGGCTTTCCTGACCGACCAGGTGAAGGTTCAAAAGAAAGAAAAACAGGTGTACGGCACCCAGATTCACATCAACAATCAGGGGCAGAAAGATGTCTATCCCATTGAAGATGAAGCCAATGTTGATCAGCGCCGGAAGCAGATGGAACTGGAACCCATGGCGGCTTATCTGGCGCGGATGGGAGTGAAAAAGCAATAAAATAGAATGTAAAATATCAAATGATGAATGCTAAATGTAAAAGTCTGGCTACGCTGACTCAACACTTTTACATTTAGTATTCGTCATTTATTATTTTACATTAACAAGCTGTTTGAGTTAACCGGGGAGGGCCCTGGAAGGGCGGTCTGTCAATAGTCAATAGCAGACATCAACTCGTGGTAGCTCCGGAGGAGCGGCCTGAAGATGTTTTTAGACCGCTCCTCCGGAGCTACCACGAGTTGATGTCTGCTATTGACTATTGACAGGACAGGCCTCCGGCCTTCATTCAAACAACTTCTAAAGTCAAAACGCTAGAATTTTCCGTGGTTTTTGGCCATTTCCAGTAGCTCGGTCAGGCCGGGGGATGCAACTTCGTCGGGGGATTCAAATTTGATGTGCCGCAGGAGCTTTCCGGTTCCTTTCAGCAAACCGTTCGGGTCGGGCAGTTGGGTGCCATAATTGAAGCCCAGATTGACGCTCGAAGAGAGTGGCGCAATGTAGCAGATTTCGTCCGACATCCGGGGGCCGGTTCCGTAGGTAATCGTTTTGTAGCCGGTATGAACGGACTCATGCGCTTCGGGCAGCACGCTCCGAACCAACTCCCGAACCTTCAGCGCTAGGTCGCGAACTTCCGGTTTATAGTCGGCTAAAAAGTCTTCTACTGGTTTTTTCATGGGCGGGTTTAGTTGGCCAAAACTATAGTTTGTCCATGAAAAGTGCAATAATCGAGCCGATTATAATTATATACTACCAAAAAACCGCTCTGCTGTCGTTTTGAAGCCGTATTGGCCAGTCATGGATGGGTTTGGCAATCTAAAAGTGATTTTGTGGTTTTACCAAAAAAACCGGGAGTAAAACCAATCAGCTGGCGTTAGGTTGAAGCAACGATATTGCCGCGAACCTCACCGAAATCGACGCGTTTGTCGTCGGCCCAGCCGCGCAGAATCAGCGTATCGCCATCTTGCAGGAACGTCCGGGTGGAGCCATCGGGCAGGGTCAGCGGGCGGGTTCCGTTCCAGCTTAGTTCGAGCAGAGAACCGTAACTGCCGGGCGTTGAGCCGGATATGGTTCCGGTCGCCAACAGATCGCCGACATTCAGGTTGCAACCGTTGACGGTATGGTGGGCAATGAGTTGGGCCACATCCCAGTAAAGATGCCGCGCGTTTGTTCGACTGATGATGACATCATCCGGGCTATCGGGCGTCTGCAAGGCCACCTCCAGCGTCATGTCGAAATGCCTTCGTCCGCCCGATTGCAGGTAAGGCAGGGGAGTGGGTTCCTGCTTCGGCCCCTCGATGCGAGCGGAATCGAGGGCTTCCAGCGGCACGACCCAGGGAGACATTGAGGAGGCAAAATTTTTCCCCAGAAACGGCCCCAGCGGCTGGTATTCCCAGCGTTGAATATCGCGCGCCGACCAGTCATTGAACAACACCAGTCCAAACACGTAGTCTTCGGCGTCGTTGACCGAAACCGGTACACCCAGAACCGACGGTTTTCCGATGACAATGCCCAGTTCCAGTTCAAAATCCAGCGCCCTGGTAGGACCGAAAACCGGCTGCTGATCCGGGCCTAAAAACGGGCCATTCGGACGTTTGATGGGCGTTCCGGAAACCACAATGGACGACGCCCGCCCGTGATAGGCCACCGGCAAATGCTTCCAGTTCGGCAGCAGGGGTTCAGCCTGCGGACGAAACATGCGTCCCACATTGCTGGCGTGTTCTTCGCTGGCGTAAAAATCCGTGTAATCTCCAATGTGAATCGGCAGGTGGAGCGTCGCGGTTGCGGCATCGATCAGCACAAAGTCGGCAAACGTTTCGAGCGGTTTTTCCGGATCGGTCAGCAAGTCGATTAGGCGCTGGCGAACGGCCCGACAAAGCGGTTTTCCCAACGCCATGAAATCATTCAAAACCGGTTTTTTGAATACCGCCAGATTAAAAGCCAGGTCGTCGAAAAAACTAAGACGACCCACCATTTCCAGGTCAAGAATCTGGTTGTCAAGCCGAACGCCCACGCGGGAACTGGAACCGTCGGTGCTAAAAATGCCGTAGGGAAGGGTCATTCACTGATGTTGCTATAAATCGAATCCATAATCCGGACGAAATGCTGGTAATCCTCTTCGCTCAGATCGCCCCAGCCTTTCCGGCGGATATCGACCACGGTCGGCAACACTTCGTCGTATTTGGCTTGACCGTCTGTTGTCAGAAAAATCAGGAATTTCCGGCGATCGTCTTCGGCCATGCGACGTTCGGTCAATCCTTTTTTGCAGAGCAGATCGATCATCCGGGTCACGGTCGGTGCGTCCTTCGTGGTCAGATCGGCGAGCACATTCTGGCTGATGCCGGGGTTGCGGTAGAGGTGATCGATGAGCACCCATTGATCGACTGTCAAGTCAAAACCGGTTTCGTTGAACTGCTTCTGGAGCGCATTCCGAATTTTCTTGATGGTCGTATCAATCTTAAAAAAATAAGCCCGGTGATCGGAGGGATGCGTCATTCGTCTGATAGCGGTTTTCAATGGTTCATTCGCCGGAGCGACAGGCTGTGCCATCCCGCAAAGCAGCATGACAAAACCCGACCACAAAAGTAGTCCAAACTAAGTGACTAACAATTCTTCCAGTTTCGCTTCAATTTCCGGAATGGATTGATACAGTTGCTCATACGATTCGATGACAAAATACCGGTCCTGAAACCGGTCGATGACGTAGGGTGTTTGCAGCAGTGTCCCGACCTCATACGGAATGCGATTCGGTCGTGGATCTGATAAGCTGTAGGCGGTTTCGCCCGTCGAGGACAGAATGCCTCCGCCGTAGATCCGCAATTCCGATTCCTGAATCAAGCCAAACTCAACCGTATACCAATACAACCGCGAAATCATCTCAATGGCTTCGGGATGATCGACGTGCGCCAGTGCAATCCGGCTCAGAGCCGCCAGAAAATCGCAGAACGCCTGGTTCGACAACATCGGCACATGCCCGAACGTATCGTGAAATAAATCCGGTTCCTGCAAATAATCCAGTTGTTCGTGCCGACGTAACCAGGTGGTTGCCGGGAAGTTGCGGGACGACATCAGCTCAAAAAACGCGCGGTTGGAAATCAAACCCGGCACCGCCGAAACCCGCCAGTTGGTGAGCTTTAGCAAGCGGGGATTCAGCTCGCGTTCAAAGTCCGGAATGTGATCCGCCACAAAACCGACCTGGTCGATGCCGTCCAGATAAGCCTGACTGGCCTTGCCCGGCAAAAGCGTCATCTGCCGTTCGAAGAGCAACCGCCAGACGACCTGGTCGTCGGCGGTGTAAGTGTCGTATGACTGAGTCATGGTTCCATTGAGTGATTGTGTTATTGAGCGATTGAGTGAATAGCTCCGCCATTTTTTGCCTCCGGTGAAGCTATTCACTCAATCGCTCAATAACACAATCACAATTGTTAAAGCGTTCCCCGCAATGCCTGTTCGTGTTCAATGGCTTCGAAGAGGGCTTTGAAGTTGCCTTTTCCGAATGATTTAGCGCCTTTCCGCTGGATGATTTCGAAAAACAGGGTCGGGCGGGGGCCTACCGGTTTGGTGAAAATCTGGAGCAGATAGCCTTCGTCGTCGCGGTCGACCAAAATGCCGAGCGCGCGTAACGCATTGATTTCTTCGTCAATATGCCCCACCCGGTCGAGCAGATCGGCGTAATAGGCATCCGGCACTTTCAGAAACGCCACGCTGCGGTCGCGCAAAGCGGTGACGGTTTTTACGATGTCGTCCGTGGCCACGGCAATGTGCTGAATACCGGGTCCGCCGTAGAAATCCAGGTACTCTTCCACCTGCGACTTCTTCTTGCCTTCGGCGGGTTCGTTGATCGGGAATTTGATGCGCCCGTTGCCGTTGCTCATTACCTTGCTCATCAGGGCCGTGTAATCGGTCGAAATATCCTTGTCGTCGAAGGATACCAACTGGTTAAATCCCATTACGTTGGCGTAGAAGTTGACCCAGGTGTTCATCTCGTTCCAGCCCACATTGCCGACCATATGATCCACGTACTTCAGGCCCACGTCGTCGGGATGGTGTTCCGGCTCCCAGGTTTTGTAACCGGGCAGAAAAAGACCGCCATATTGACTCCGTTCCACAAAAATGTGGACCGTGTCGCCGTAGGTGTGAATGCCTGACCGAACCACAAAACCGTCCGCATCGTCCTCACGCGTGGGCGCCATAAACGGAATGGCGCCCCGCTGCGTGGTTTCTTCGTAGGCTTTGGTCGCATCGTCGACCCACAAGGCCACCACCCGAACGCCATCGCCGTGTTTGTCGATGTGTTGACCGATGTCCGTGCCACCGTGCAGGGGCGAGGTGAGCACCAGCCGGATTTTGCCCTGAACGACAACGTACGATTCGCGGTCGCGCCAGCCGGTTTCCAGCCCGGCATGGGCTAGCGGCTGAAAGCCAAACGCCGTCTGGAAATAATGCGCCGACTGTAGGGCGTTGGCGACGTATAATTCAACGTAATCGGTACCATTCAGCGGCAGAAAGTCTTTTGCCGCATCGGTAGCCGGTTTTGTTTGTGTCAATTCTGCGGTTTCCATTGGTTGTTGATGATTTCAGGACTTTCGCTTTTTGCCCCGTTCCCCTGAAGGGAACTTGGACGCAGCTTAAGTTGGATGCTTAAAGTCCCCTTCAGGGGAACGG
Source organism: Larkinella sp. (assembly GCF_965227735.1). NCBI lineage: Bacteria > Pseudomonadati > Bacteroidota > Cytophagia > Cytophagales > Spirosomataceae > Larkinella > Larkinella sp. The sequence continues at coordinate 5,218,185 of NZ_OZ245776.1, forward strand.
GGCAAAAGTTATTCAATCCAGGATTTATAATAGGTTCCATCGTCCAGTTGCAGGGCCGCGTCCGTCAGCATCAGCGGCCGGAACGTGTCGACCATCACGGCGTATTCGTGCGTTTCTTTCTTGCCAATGCTCCGTTCCATCGCACCAGGATGCGGGCCGTGCGGAATACCGCCCGGGTGCAGTGTGATGTGGCCCGGCGCGATGTCGTTGCGACTCATAAAATCGCCGTCGACGTAATAAATTACCTCGTCGGAGTCGATGTTGGAGTGGTTATACGGAGCCGGAATCGCTTTGGGATGATAGTCGTAGAGCCTGGGACAGAACGAGCAAACCACAAACGCGTCGGTCTGAAACGTTTGATGCACCGGCGGGGGCTGGTGAACGCGTCCGGTGATCGGTTCGAAATTGAAAATCGAAAAACCGTACGGATAATTGTAGCCATCCCACCCCACGACGTCGAACGGGTGCGTGGCATACACCAGCGAATGCAGCGCGCCCTGTTTCTTGATTTTGATCAGAAAGTCGCCGGTTTCGTCGTGGGTTTCTAGATTTTGCGGCCTTTTGATGTCGCGTTCACAAAACGGCGAATGCTCAAGCAACTGGCCAAACTGGTTGCGATACCGTTTGGGTGTATAGATCGGTGAATGCGATTCCAGATACAACAGACGCGGTTGCGTGTCCGGGTCAAACTCGATCTGGTAAATCATGCCACGCGGAATGATCAGGTAATCCCCGTATTGGAACGGGATGGTGCCCAGCAGGGTGCGCAGCCGTCCGGAACCCCGGTGAACGAAGATCAACTCATCCGCGTCGGCATTCTTATAAAAAGAATCCGTCATCGACCGGGTTGGGGCCGCCAGTCCTACGATTAGATCTTTATTGACCAACAGGGGAACACGGCTTTCCACAAAATCCGCGTTGGTGGGTTCCAGATTGAAACCGAGCAGCTTGCGCGAAAGAATGTTCTTCTCAATGGCCACAACCGGCGTTTTTTCCACACTTTCCAGCACCGCTTTAACCATCGTGGGCCGGTGGACATGATACAGCAGCGACGACATGCCCTCGAAACCGATGGTGCCGAACAACTGCTCGTAGTAAAACCCGGCAGCACCGTCGCGGCCCGGCGGTTTTTCGAATTGGGTGTGTCGCTTGGGCGGAATCTGACCCAGAGTATGGTAGAAAGGCATGGGCGTTGCTGAATCTGCGAAATAATACTTGTTTTACTAACTATTGTTTTGCTTACAATTATAACGTTATTCTTGAAATATATTGAACAATTTCAGGAAATATTTTTCTTATAAATTGATTTTATGGATTTACAGGCCGTAAAGTGCATTTAATACAAACCCGCGTAGAGAGCAATCAGCATTTCCTTATTTTTGCCCGCGATTACCCCCCCCTAAAGGGGATTATTTAAATCCGAATTATATAGTGCCCTTTAGGGGGGTGGGGGCTTAACTTTCAACTCCATAAACCTGATGCAACCCACACTCCTGATTTTGGCCGCTGGTATTGGCAGCCGCTACGGTGGAATCAAACAACTGGATCAATTTGGTCCGAACGGTGAGACGATCATCGATTATTCCTTGTATGATGCCATCCGGGCCGGTTTTGGCAAAGTCGTTTTCATCATCCGTGAAGAATTGCGGAAGGATTTTGAAGAGATTTTTCTGCCGAAACTAGCCGGTAAAATTGAGATCGACTTTGCGATCCAGGCGCTGGACTCCTACGTACCGGAAGAACTGGGCACCATTCAGCGAACCAAACCCTGGGGAACGGGCCATGCCATGCTCTGCGCCTGGGAGCAAACCGACACGCCCTTTGCGGTCATCAACGCCGACGATTTCTACGGGCAGGAAGCATTTCAAATTCTGGCCGATTTTCTGGTGAACAATACCGACGATGAAATGCACGCCCTCGTGGGCTACGAAGTTCAGAATACACTGTCGGAATACGGCTCGGTTTCGCGGGGCGTTTGCGACCTCAATGCCGATGAAACCCTGGCGTCGGTAATCGAACGAACCAAAATCTACCGGCAAAGTGCCGGTGACGATGCGGGTCAGATTGTTTTTGAAGAAGCGGACGGCCTGACAGCGCTGGCACCCGACACCCCGGTTTCGATGAATTTCTGGGGTTTCAAACCGGCGGTTTTTCCCCTCGTCGAGGAGCAGTTTGCCGATTATGCCCACGCGAACTATAACGCACCCAAAGCCGAGTTTTACATTCCGACCATTATGACCAATCTCATCCAGCGTAACCAGGGTCAGTGTCAGGTCTTTCGGAGCCAGTCGGAATGGTTTGGCGTCACCTACCCGGATGACAAACCGTTGGTACAGGCGTCGTTCAAGCGACTGCACGAGGAAGGAAAGTACCCTGAAAGATTATGGTAGTTTTTGAAGATAGGATATTCGGTCGACATTTCTACCTTTATTTTACCACTGATTTTGGTGGAATTGGCTTTGTTTATGATAAAATAAGATAATTTTCGGCCTGAAACTGAAAAACTGAAAAAAGCTCCGAACAACGCGTTTGGGGCTTTTTTCATTACCACGGGAATGAATTGTACTATTTTATAAAAGCTGGTATTTATCCGGGAAAATGGACATTTCACTATTTAAAGTATTTGTAGTAAACAACCGTAAAGTATTGAATTTTTTTAAGTTTAACCTTTAAATAATAAACAACTTTTCGATTATTAACAATTAGGTAATTGACTTGTATTCAATGTTGTATAAATTTGTATCAACAAAGGAGTTGACAAGGGTTCAGTAGGGTAAGCATTTAGTTTATTGTACTATATCAAGTCTGAATACAACCTAGTTCGAATACAACCTGTAGAAAATTATGAAAACGAATTTTGTCAATAATAGCGTAACGTTGGGCTTAGCGATGCTGGCCGCAACGACTCTGGTAGCCATTGCTCCTTCATCAGCAGAGGCTCGTGTTTTGGACGGCCCGAAAGCCGAAACGAAAGCCGCTTCGGTTTCGATCCGGGAAGTTGGTAACCTGAAATTCAAAGTATCGGTCAATCAACCGGTTAATGATAAAATCGTCGTGTCGATTGCTGATGACTCTAACAACAAGCTGTACAGCGGCACGTTGACCAAAAAAGAACAACTGGGTCGGGTTTTCGACTTCTCGCAATTGGCGGACGGTAAATATGTGATCGAAGTAGCCTATGGCAAAGAGAAAGTTTCTCAGTCATTCGCTATTCAAACGCAAGTGAGCCGTGTGGTTCTGGCGCGGAACTAAGCCCTCGGGCCTTTCCGCTTTGACTCACTAATTCTCGTCCACCTTTGTCAGTTCAAAAAAGGGACCGGTCAGGTTTTGAAAACCTGACCGGTCCCTTTTTTGATGATTGACTGCTGACGATTGACGATCGACCATCGACGATTGACCATCGTCAATCGTCAGCGTCAATCATCAAAACTCCCTCAACACTCCCATATCACCGTCTCCTCCCGTTCAAACCAGGGTTGGAGGTGGGGTTCATACCGGGATTCGATCATTTTCCGCTTTATTTTCAGGGAAGGCGTCATCAGGTCGTTGTCAACCGTCCACGGCTCTTTCACGATCACGGCTTTTTTGACGCGCTGATAGGTGTGCAGATTGGGATTCAAGGCGTTGAGCGTCTCCTCCAGACTTTGTGAAACCTGCATCTTGTCCGCTTTGAGGCCCGTTTCCGACAACACAATCAGCGCAATCGGTTGCGGTAGTTGCTGAACGGCCACGCAGATTTGGTCTACAAAATTGTTCTCCGCAAAACCGGTTTCAATCTGTGCCGGTGCCACATATTCGCCTTTGGTGGTTTTGTATATCTCCTTCACCCGGCCCGTAATGGCTAAAAAACCGTCGTCGTCCAGCGCACCCACATCGCCGGTATGGAGCCATCCGTCGGCATCCAGGGCCGCTGCGGTCATCTCCGGTTCCCGGAAATAGCCGCGCATCGTCCAGTCGGAGCGGGTCATGAGTTCGCCCGTGATGGGGTCGAATTTGACCTGAATACCACTATAGAGCATTCCAACGGTGCCGTCTTTGATCGAGTCAGGTGGCATCACCGACACCACGCCCAGATTCTCCGTCATGCCGTAGGCTTCCTGGATGGTAATGCCCAGTTCCCGGAACCACCGGATGATGGCAACGGGCGTGGGGGCCGCGCCGGTCAGAATCAGCCGGACATCATTGAGGCCGAGGGCCATGCGGAGTTTGCGTTTGATCAATCCGGAAATCACCGGAATTTTGAGCAGCCGATCGAGTTTTTGCTGCGGAAGCGTAGCGAGGATCGTCTGCTGGAACTTGAGCCAGATGCGGGGAACACCCAGAAAATGCGTCGGACGCGCAGCCGCCAGATTGTTGGCAAACGTCGCCATCGACTCCACAAAATAAACCGTGCCGCCCGTAATGAGGCTGAGGGCTTCGACGAGGTTGCGTTCAGCCACGTGACAAAGGGGCAAATAGGAAAAGAAACGGGAATCCGGCACGTCGACGCACATCAACGGTTTGGTTGCGTCGATGGCGCTGATCATCGCCTGATAGGGCATCATGACGCCTTTGGGGTTCCCCGTTGTTCCGGACGTGTAAATGATCGTGAATAAATCCTCGGAATGCGGCTGCGGATTGTCCGTCATGGGCTCGTAACGGGTCAGAATCGCATCCCACTGCGCGTGGTCGGGATCGGTCACGTAACCCGGAAAATTGATGCAGTGTACGGTTTCGGGGACACCCGGTTTCATGGCAGGCCATTGATCCAGTTTTCCGACAAACAAGACCGCGCAACCGCTGTGTTCCAGCACCTGATGCAACTGGCTGGCCGTCAGAGTCGGATAGAAAGGAACGGACACGTGGCCGCTGAGCAGAATCGCCAGGTCGGCCATAATCCAGTGGGCACAATTTTTAGATACGAGACCAATGTTGCTCTTCGGGGGTAAACCCAGCGAATTCAGGTACGTCGCCAGCGTCCGCGCCTGTTTTCCAACATCGCGCCAGGTGTAGTCGCGGTATCGGTCGCCTTCGGGTTGCCGCAGGTAGACTTTTTTGGGTTGTTGTTTCTCCCAATAATAAAAATAGTCAAGCAGCGTCTGCCCTTTCTGAAAATCAGAGCGTAACGTGTTCATATCAGTAAAGATTGGCTGGGTAGTAAAACTGTAAAATAGTATTTGTTTTTGAAATAATTGTAGTTAATATGGAAAATCTTAGCAAAAAAGCCGCAGAATTCCAGAAATGGGTTTTGAAAGATCAGAAAAACGGGGTAAAGGCTCGAAGGAAGACGCCAAGGCAGGCCAAGTAAAAATTTTCGCTGGAATTTGTTACTAAACTTCGTCCTAACCGTCTCAATAAAAGGAACATCCGGAAGCCAGACATTTCTTCGGTGTTCGCCGAAATCCCGACTTTTATGACGACAATCTTACCAGCTCTGAATCGCCTTTGTGTTATCCTCCTTTTTTCGCTTTTCTTCCTGAACGGGAACGCCCAATCGCCGACGAACCTGACCACCAACATCGCGTTGACCGCGCCGACCGAAACGGATTTTGCTCCCTCAGCTTTTTTTTCGAGCACGGCCCAGATTATTGCGGCTTTCAATACGGCGCGACGGGCCGAAGAAACCCAGCTGGGATTGCCCGTCAATAGCCTGGGTAACTTAACGTTACCAGCTAATTATGCCACTTTTTCGCCCAATGACCGGGCATTGTATCTCATCAATCAGGAACGGATCGCCCGGAGTGGTATCACGTATCCCGGGACAACGGCGGTTTTGGGCTTACCGATGGAAGCAACCGAGAGTGCGCTGATCAATACAGCTCAGAGCCACGCGAGTTATCTGGTTTCCAGCAATACGTTTTCCCACACGGGGGTAGGGGGTTCGTCTTCATTTGATCGGGTAAATGGCACCTATGCTTCTGGCTGTCAGACCAGTATGGGCTATTCAGAGAATATTTACGTTGCCTGTACTGGTAGCGCGTCCACGCCAACTTTTTTGGTAGAACAAGCCATTTTTAACTGGCTTTACCGGGATTCGTCAGCAAATTGGGGACATCGGAAAGCCATGCTGATTCAAAATGATGATATTTATCTGGCACCTCCACCAAATACGCTTCGTGGTTATGTAAATGATCATGGTAGCGCTTCCAGCGAAGGCTTTCTCGGTATTGGAATTGCTTCGACAGCCGTTGGCGCCTATTCGGCATCTTGCTCGGGTAGCTTCGCCGGGCATGTTGTGGTGATGAACATTGCCGACCCGACAGCCGGTGCAAGCTGTACATTCAACACGACGGATGCCCTTCCCGTCCATCTGCTCTACTTTTCGGGTGCTTCCCGCCAGGGAAAAGCCGTGATGGGCTGGTCGACCGGTTGGGAGCAGGGGAGCCTGGGGTTCGATGTCCTGAAAAGCCGGGATGCCCAGTCATTTGAGAAAATCGGATTTGTTCGTGGAAACGGGACGAGTTCGGAAACCAGCACGTATGGCTGGACGGATGAGGAAGTGACACCGGGCCAGACGTATTATTACCGGTTGCGGCAAATCGACGCCAATGGTCGCACGGAACTCTCGAAAATAGTAGCTATAAACATTGAATCGACAGACCGGGATATTTACCTTTTCCCCAATCCCAGTGCCGACGGGCGGTTTACGCTGGTAGCAGCAGGGAGTGATGAACTAAATCTTCAATTGATCAACACGGCAGGGATCGAACTACCGGTTCGAACAATGGCAGCGCCCGCTTCGACAGACGTTGTTCCGCGTCAGGTGCTGGCACCCGGCCTGTATTGGGTGAGGGTGCGGGATGCAAAGGGCCGGGTGCAGAATGTATTGCGGCTGCTGGTGGGCCACTAAAAACCGGATCTTTCGAAATCGCAACGGCAAATTATTGGGTTGTTTGTGTTCGTTCCGTATTTTTCGCAACGGTGCAGGTGACCCGGGTTGGCAACTAACGCCCTTTTGATGCGACAACTTACCAGTGCCCTTCTGTTGCTTTCCGGTTTAGCGTTCGGTCAGGCACCGAAAAACCTGAAGGCGGATGTGAAATTACCGAAGGAGCCGACGTATACCAGTGCGCCCAACGGTTTTCCGGTTTTCGACACACCGGCTCAAGTCGTGAATGCGTTCAACTATGCCCGTCGGCAGGAAGAGAAGCAGATGAAACTGCCCCCCAATAGCCTGGGAACCCTGTCGTTACCGGAAAATTATACCAAACTATCCCCGGCAGAACGGGCGTTGTGGCTAACGAACGGCGAGCGAAAAGCGCGGGCGGATGTGCAGTATGGTACCGAAAAAGCACTCGGCCTGCCGCTCGAAGCCCTGGAAACCCACCTGAACGCCGTGGCCCAGGCCCACGCTGCGGACATGACCACACACAACTTTTTTGGGCACACCAGCCGGGATGGCCGGACGGCCCTGCAACGCATCAACGCCCAGACGGTGTTTAGCGGAAAATGCTACGAGTTTATGTCGCGGGCCGAGAATATCTACATGTTTTGTTACTATTCCAGTGACAAACCGGTTCTGGACCTACCGGCTTTCATCGTGGAGCAAGCCATTTTCTCCTGGCTCTACCAGGATGCCGTCGTGGCCTGGGGACATCGGGAAACGTTGCTGATTCAGGACAAAGATGCGTCCGGCGGAAAAGGGTTTCAGAATAACCGGGGGGGCGTTGGCAGCGAAGGTTTTCTGGGCGTCGGACTGGCAACACGGGCGGACTATGGCCCTTGCTCCAAAATGCCGGGCTACCAGCGGGTTGGCCACGTCGTGGTCATGAATCTGGTTGATCCAGCCGCCGATTGCGCGTATTCTATTCCGTAAATTTTCGCCCCAAATCGCCCGTTTAGCGGTTTGTTTATTTTACGTTTCCGGGAAATGTACTTGAGTATATTTCCCGGAAACCGCTTTGCTATGCCGTTTTAAGCCGCTGATGGGGCGGGGTGTGGTGAAAGCAGGCTTGTGAAAAAGTCTTGTCGTCAAATTTCAAAGTAGGGCAAGTAGAACGTTTGAATGGGCTTCTTTTATGGCATAGTAAACTTTATCTACAAAAAATACTAAATGAAACACTTCTCCGCCTATACTGCCGAGGAGTTAGCCGCTGACGAATTATTCATTCGGTGGGTTCAACATCCTGATGACGCTGAGGTTTCGGCGTACTGGGAGGGTTGGCTGGCTCACCATCCTTATAAAACGGAAGTTGTCGATTTCGCCCGCGAACTGGTTCGCATGGCTTCAAGCCCGGCGTCGCGGCCGATGGAAGGAGAGGAGGTGATGTCGTTGTGGGGGCGAATCCGGTCATCGATTCAGGAAATGCCGGAGTTGCAACCCCTGCAACCCGAAATCCAGAGTTGGGTAACCAACTGGTATATTTTTCGGTGGGTGAGTGCTGCGGCTGGCATCGTGCTCTTTATCGGCTGGGTTCTCTGGACGCAGTGGTCACATGCGATGGAAACCGTCCGGACACCGGTTGGCGTGGCTAAAACAGTGAAGCTGCCCGATGGAACGCTGGTAAAACTGATCGGCAACAGCCAGATCCGGTACGCCCGCGTCTGGTCGGAAGAAGTGCCAAGGGCGGTTTGGCTCGAAGGTGAAGCCTTTTTTACCGTCGCCCAACGCTATGGTTCCGGTGAAGACAGCAAGTTTCGGGTTCACACGACCACCCTGACCGTGGAAGCGCAGGGAACCCTCTTCACGGTTTCTCAACGAAAGAAAGGAACGCGGGTTGATCTTTCGGCCGGTAAAATAAAGCTGATGCGCAACGACGATCCGCAGATCATCGAAATGAAACCCGGTGAGTCCGTTGAAATTCCGGCCCCGACACCGGTTACCGTTCAGAACAAAACATCTTATATCCTTAGCGATACCGATCTGCAACCGTCGTCGGTCATCCATTCGATCTAATTCAATCTCTATTATTTCTACACGTTTAACCAACCAATCTCTATTATGAAGTGCATCATTACTTCCTTTCTCTCTGCTAAAGCAGGGCAGGTTGCTGCTGCAACTCGCCTGGGAGCTTGCGGGTTGGCGGGTCTGCTGGCCGGTAGCCTGCCCGTCGAGGCCGCTATTGGCCCACACCGCCACCCCGCAGACATACACGCTGCCAACCTGAAAGGCCTGCCAATGGCCAATCTGAAGCCCGGTGAAATTACGGACCCTGCTCTTCAGGAACGGACGGTTTCGGGCCAGATTTTGACGGCCGAAGACAGCACCCCCCTGCCGGGCGTCAACGTGGCCGTAAAAGGATCGACGCGCGGAACCACCACCGACGCCGAAGGTAATTATAAGCTGGCGATTCCGGACAATAATGCCGTGCTGGTTTTTTCGTCGGTCGGTTTTCTTTCCCAGGAAGTTACCGTGGGTGCCCAGTCGAGCATCAACATCAAACTGGCCGTTGATCAGCGCACGCTGAACGAAGTGGTCGTAGTCGGATACGGTACGCAGAAAAAGAGCCAGTTAACCGGAGCAATCTCCTCCGTTGGCGCAAAAGAAATTGCCGAACTGCCCATTACCAATGCCCGCCAGGCACTCCAGGGCCGGGCTGCCGGGGTCGATGTGGTGCAGAGCAGCAGCAAGCCGGGCGCCGGCCCGGTCGTCCGGATTCGCGGTCGCCGGTCGATCAATGCGTCGAATGATCCGCTGTATGTCGTCGACGGGATTCCGTTGGCGGGTGGAATTGACGATATTAACCCGTACGATATTGCCTCGATGGAAGTGTTGAAGGATGCGTCGGCGACGGCCATCTACGGGTCGCGCGGTTCTAATGGCGTTGTGTTGATCACCACGAAGCGGGGTAAGCCGGGCAAAACCGTCGTCAGTTATGATGGCTATTACGGTTTTACCGACCGGCTTGGCCAGATCGATGTTTTTAATGGAGCCGAATTTGCGGAATACAAGCGCGAATCCCGCCGGGCGGTCAATGCCTACACCACCGATGACAAACTCTTTGAGCCGATCGAATTGGATGGGATCCAAAATAATCGTACAACGGATTATCAGTCCTACCTGATGCAACAGGGGCAAATTCAGAGCCACCAGGTTGGCGTACAAGGTGGTAATGAAAAAACGCAGTTTTCAATTTCCGGTAACTACTTCAAGGACGTGGGTGTCGTGAAGAACCAGGATTTTACCCGGTATACGTTCCGGATTAACCTGGATCACCAGATTAGCAAGAAAATCAAAGTCGGTATTTCGACCCTGGGCGTTTACAGCACCCGCAACGGCGAAAACTTCAATCCGCTGGGTGGAGCTTATGCTGAAAACCCATTGGGAAAACCGTATGACGACAATGGCAACCTGATTTTTCTGCCGACCTCGGATGGTCTGCGGACCAACCCGATTGCCGAAGTGATTCCGGGTGCGCAGATCGATCTGACCAAGCGGATGCGGATTTTTAACAGCATCTACGGCGAATGGAACATCATCGATGGCTTGAAATACCGCGTCAATTTCGGGCCTGACCTGACCAACCGTCGCATTGGGCGGTTTGTGGGTAGCCAGACCAACGCCCGCCGGGGTGCCGATCCGACCGCTTTCTCGTTCAATGAATACCAGTTTAACTGGACACTGGAGAACATCCTGACCTACAACAAAAGGTTCAATGATATTCATAACCTGAACGTTACGGCACTCCACTCGATTCAGAAAGACGATTACGAAACCAATCAAATCTCGGTGACGGGCGTACCGGCTGAAACGCAGCAGTTCTATAATCTGGGGCAGGCTTCGCTGATCAACTCGGTAGGCTCTAACGTACGCCGTTGGGTCCTGAACTCCTACATGGCCCGGGTGAACTACGACTACAAAGAGAAATACCTGCTGACATTGACAGCCCGCTACGACGGTTCATCGCGGTTTGGTGAAAACACGAAATACGGTTTTTTTCCCTCGGCGGCTGTCGGCTGGAATTTGAGCAACGAAGGGTTTCTGAAGTCCGTTCGCTGGATCGATAACCTGAAACTACGGGCCAGCTATGGTTCAATCGGTAGCACGGCCATCGATCCCTATCAAACCCAGGCTCAGTTGGCCCGTTCGTCGTATGCATTTGGTTCGACTGGCGCATTCGGCTACTGGCCCTTCACCATCGGCAATCCGGATTTGAAGTGGGAATCGACCACCAACAGCAACGTCGGGTTGGATTTCAGTCTGTTCAGCGGACGGATTTCCGGCTCGCTCGAATACTACCGCGCCGACACGCGCGACCTGCTGCTGTTTGACCAGTTGCCGTTGACAAGCGGTTTCGACCGTGTACTGCGGAACGTGGGAAAAACCCGGAACCAGGGGGTTGAGCTGACCCTGTCGACGGTCAACGTCGATGCGCCCGGTGGATTCCGCTGGACGACCGACTTCCAGTTTACCCGCAACCGGGAATCGATTCTGGAGTTGTTCAACGGCAAAGTCGACGATGTCGGAAACTCGCGTTTCATCGGTCAGCCGCTGACGGCCTACTTCGATTACAAGAAAATTGGCATCTGGCAGACCAACGAAGCTGAAGAGGCTAAAAAATACCAGAGTGCCGTAGGCCAGATCAAAATTCAGGATACGAACAACGACGGAAAAATTGATCCGGTCGACCGCGTTATTCTGGGTTCGCAAGTGCCAAAATACAGCCTGGGGCTCACCAACCGCTTCGAATACAAAGGCTTCGATCTGTCGTTCTTTGTGTTTGCCCGCGTGGGGTACATGTTCCGCAGCATTTTCCACCAGGACTTCCTGACGCTGGCGGGCCGGTATAATAGCCTTGATGTCGACTACTGGACGCCCAACAATCCGACCAATGAATTTCCACGCCCGAATCAGAATCAGGAGTTTCCGCCCTACCGATCTACCTTGCTGTATTTTGACGGTACGTTCGTAAAAATCCGGAACATCAACTTCGGGTACAATGTCCCGGCGAGTCTGACGGAAAAACTGGGCATCGGTTCCCTGCGGTTTTTTGCCAGCATTCAACAGCCCTTTATTTTCTCGGAATACCGGACCAAATACAAAGGGATCGATAGCGAAACCGATGGCGATGTCAACGCAGACCAATCACCAGCCGTACGCCAAACCACCTTTGGCTTGAACCTGAAATTCTAACCTGAAGTAAACGGATTAAAAAAGATCTTCAAGATGAAAACATATCAATCATTCATTCGCCGTGCGACGGCGCGGTCATTCACGCATTCATTATTGGTGGTGAGCGCGTTGCTGCTCAGTACGACCGGTTGTAAAGACTTACTGGAAGAGGTGCCCATTTCGCAGGTTGGTAGCCAGTATGCCAATACGCCGAACGGTTTCGAAGCGGTTGTTAAAGCGGCCTATTCGTCTCTGCGGGAATATTATGGCCGGGAAGATGCGATGACGCTGACGGTTTTTGGAACCGATACGTATACGATGGGATCGGATGGCAGCTTTAAATTCGTGAACCAGTATACGTCCCAGATCGACGGTCGGTTGGGCGTTACCAACAACATCTGGAACGCGTTTTATAAGGCCATCAACACCATCAATGTTGCGCTGGAAGCGGCTCCAACGATTACGGGATTGGACGAAACCATTAAAAAACGCCGGATTTCGGAACTGAAATTCCTGCGGGCGCATCACTATTTTATTCTGGTGCAGATGTTTGGCCCTATCTCTTTGCTAACGAAAGGAAACCTGGTGCCGACCAAGGAGTTTACCCGCGCTCCAGTGAAAGAGGTATATGCACAGATCATTACGGATCTGGAAAGCTCACTAACCGACCTCACTCCGCCGACCACGGATTATGGCCGGGTAACGAAGGGAGCCGCTGAACATTTGCTGGCAAAAGTGTATCTGACGAAAGCAACGGACAAAGATGCCATGGCGGCTGATGATTTTGCCAAAGCCGCCACCTACGCCCAGAATGTAATTAAAAACTACACCTACAGTCTGTTGCCCGACTTTGCCAGTGTGTTTGTGCAGGGCGGAGGGGAAGTAAATAACGAAGTGATTTTCGCTACGCAGTATACCTCCGAGCCCATCACGAACATTGGTTCAGGCTTCAACAGTACCACGACCAGCACCGTCACCATCAACGGTAACCAGACGCACCTATACTTTGTGATGGAGTATGACAATCAGGCTGGTATGCAGCGCGATATCGTGAATGGGCGTCCTTTCCGGCGGTTTATGCCTACGCCTTATTTACTGAATGTCGTGTTTGCTGAAAAGGACCGCGTCATCGATTCGCGCTATAAGAAGACCTTCAAGGACACCTGGTACTCTAATAATCCATCCAAGACAACGCCGATTTTCGACAACTCGAAAACGTCGCTGAAGTTTGTTGCCGGTGACACGGCCATCTTCATTCCGGGCTACGAAATGCCGCTGGCAGAACGGGCGAAACGACGGTATCAGGTGTTGGTGCCGAGTTTATACAAACCCAATTTGTTCCCCAATTTGCAGAAGTTTATGGATGCCCTGCGCCCTGACCGAACCTACGAAGCCGGTAGCCGTGATTTTATCATGTTCCGGTTGGCGGACACGTACCTGATAGCGGCAGAAGCACTCATCAAACAGGGAAAAGCGGCTGATGCGGTGCCGTTCATCAATGCCGTTCGTCGGCGGGCAGCCTGGCCCGGTAAAGAGAAAGACATGGAAATCACGGCGTCTCAGGCCACGATGGACTTTATTATGGAAGAACGGGAACGGGAACTGGCCGGCGAAATGCACCGGTGGTTTGACCTGAAGCGGTGGGGAAATCTGGTGGAACGCGTCAAAGCGTATAACCCCGATGGTGCTCCGAACGTGAAAGATTTCCATTTATTACGTCCCATTCCGCAGGATCAGATTGACCGTACGGCGGGTGGAGCGGCCAAATATCCGCAAAATCCGGGGTATTAATTTGCCTTGTTGAAAACAGACTGACAGGCCCCGAACCGGAATTCCGGTTCGGGGCCTGTTGTTTAGGGCAGGACTGAGTAGATTTTACGGCGAAATCTCTTCCTTCCTTTAGAATTCTTTACAACAAAAACCGCAACTCCTATTCAGGGTTGCCGACTATACTACCCTATTATGCAGGCTATTGTAAACAGACGCCAGTTTCTTACCACCGCCGGATTGTCGGCGCTCGTTCTGGCAACCAGAACCGATCTGCTGGCCGATGCCGCTAAAAAATCGGGACTGAAAATCGGGTACTCCGGAATTACCTGGGGTGGCAAAGACGAGCAGGCCATCAAAGACCTCTCTTCTCTGGGCTATAAAGGAATCCAACTCCGGGCCAACACCTTTGCACCGTATAAAACCAAACCGTCGGAACTGAAAGCCCTGCTCGGCCAGCACCAGTTGAAGCTGGCGATGTTTTCGAGTGGCAATGTGGAGGTCGATCCGGCGAAGTTCGACAGCACCGTGGATATGCACGTGGCCCACGCCAGCTTTGTGAAGGCCCTGGGCGGATCGGCCTTTCAGATGACCAACAGCCTTCGGAAAAACGGGCAGGCTCCAACCACCGAAGAACTGAAAAAGCTGGCGAAAGTGATGAACGAGATTGGCAAACAAACCGCCGACATGGGCGTTCAGGCCACGTATCACAACCACATGAAACAGTGGGGCGAAACGCCGGAAGAAGTGGATATTCTGGTGCAGGAAATGAATCCGAAGTACGTCAAACTGCTGCTCGATATTGCCCACTACAAACAGGGCGGGGGCGACCCGGCCAAAGCCGTTGTGCAATACAAGGATGTTCTGCACACGCTGCACCTGAAAGACACCAAAAGCCCGGTACCTGAAAAACCGGATGATCCGAAAGCTTACAAATTTGTCGAACTGGGGCAGGGTAATGTCGACGTTCCGGCGGTTTTTGCGGCTTTGGAGAAAATCAAGTTCAAAGGCTGGGGCGTGGTCGAACTGGACGGTGTTCCAGACCCGAACAAAACCCCTTTGCAATGCGCTCAAATCAACAAAGATTACATTACTAAAACACTCAATTTTCCACTTTAACCAATTGTGAATGAGCGAATGAGTGAATAACCTGCCGGATTCTTGTCACACTATTCACTCATTCGCTCATTCACTCATTCACTCATATTTTATGAAAACATTCTTTATTTCGGCCATAATACTAATTGGTTTTATGGCTGCTGAAAAACCGCAGGCACCCAACACGCTGACGGCCAAGGAGAAAAAAGAAGGCTGGCAACTGCTTTTCGACGGTAAAACCACCAAAGGCTGGCGGGGTGCCTACAAAGACAAGTTCCCGGAAAAAGGCTGGCTTGTTCAGGATGGTTTGCTGACCATCTCGAAAACCGACGGTTCGGAATCGACGCACTACGGAGACATTGTAACGGAGGGCGAATACGGCGACTTCGATCTGATGTTCGACTTTAAACTGACCGAAGGGGCCAACAGCGGTTTGAAGTATTTTGTGGTGGAAGAAACCCCCAAGCCGAAAGGATCAGCCTACGGGCTGGAATTTCAGGTGCTGGATGATGACAAACACCCGGATGCCAAAATGGGTCGCGATGGCAACAGAACCGTGGGGTCGCTCTATGACCTGATTCCGGCCAAAGACAAGAAAGCCAATCCGATTGGTGAATGGAACACGGGGCGGGTGGTTTCAAAAGGCAGCCATGTTGAGCATTGGCTGAACGGCAAAAAAGTTGTCGAATATGAACGGGGTGGTGAAGAATTTCGGAAGCTGGTTGCGCAAAGCAAGTACAAAGCCCCTTCGTATAACGCCCACGGACGTTTCGGAGAAGCTCCCAAAGGCCACATTCTGCTCCAGGATCACGGCGACCGCGTTTCGTTCCGGAGTATGAAGATTAAAGCGTTGTAGGTGCCCTTCCCTTCGTTATTCGATATTCGTTATTCATCATTCGATATTGAATAGAAGTAAAAAAGGTAATATCGAATAACGAACACTGAACACTGAATAACGAGCACCGAATAGCGAAGAGAATAAACCAAAAACTAGTAGACTTTTCACAAATAAGTCTTTCACTAATAGTCTTTTGTCAGTAACCAGACGTATTCTATTTATCATTTAAACGACCAGCCGCATGGAAAATCGTCGCGACTTTATAAAGAAATCTGCACTGGCGGGGCTCGGAATGAGCTTCTCTGCCGCTAGTTATGCCCGAATCCTGGGTTCCGCCGACCGCGTTCGGGTTGGCATTGTCGGGTTCTCAGACCGGTTCCGGGGTGCTTTGGCCCCCAGTTTTGCCAGCCATGCCAAAGAGCTCAACTTCGAGTTTGTGGCGGTTTCCGACCTCTGGAGCCGTCGGCGCGACGAAGCGGAGGCTTATCTGAAGGGAAAAGGATTCATTGGCAATGACAATTTTGCCAAATGCCGTAACAACGACGAACTCTACGATCGCAAGGATGTGGATGCGGTCATCATCAGTACCGCTGACTTTCAACACGCGCTGCACTGTGCGGAAGCCGTGGATGCCGGACGCGATGTGTACGTCGAAAAACCGTTTGCAGAATCGCTGGAGGATGCCCGCAAGGCGTTGAAAGCCGTCGAAAAAAGCAAGAAAATTGTACAGGTAGGCTCGCAACGCCGGAGTACACCGAATTATTGGGCCGCCAATGAATACATCAAATCCGGGAAGTTTGGTGACATCACAATGGTTGAAATGACCTGGAATGTCAACCAGCCGGGACGGTGGCGCCGGGCAAAACTCGTTTCCGAAATCAAGAAAGAAGAAACTGACTGGAAGCGGTATTTGATGAACCGCCCGATGGTGGAATGGGATCCGCGCAAGTATTTGGAATTCCGACTGTTCTATCCGTATTCTTCGGGTATCCCGGGTCAGTGGATGTCGCACCAAATCGATACCGTTCACTGGTTTAGTGGCTATGATCACCCGCGCAGCGTGGTTGCCAACGGGGGAATTTATGTCTGGAAAGATGGGCGTGTGAACCCCGATACATTCACGGCGGTTTTCGATTACGGCCCGGACGACGACAAAAGCAAAGGTTTTCAGGTGCTGTATAGCTCACGAATGAACAACGAAGCGGGCGGAACGAAAGAATTATACTACTCGAACGGCGGTATGATCAATCTGGATACGAACAAGATTAGCTCAGAAGGTGGTCTGGAAGCCAAGGCTGCGGCTGAAATGGGCATGAAACCCAATTTGCTGGCTGCCCAGTCACTGGCCACAACCGGTGAAAAACAGGTGACTTCGGCCAACACCGGCGCTGACCCGATGACTTCGGCGCACATGCGGAACTGGATGGAGTGCGTTCGCAGTCGGAAAGAACCGAATGCACCGGCTAAAGTCGGCTATAATCACTCCGTGGCCAGCATCATGTCGACCATCGCATACCAAACCGGCGAGCGGGTTACTTTCGATAACGCCAAGCAGGAAATCATGGCAAGTGGAAAAACCGTAAAAGTTTAATTGATTAGATAGGAGCGTGGCCGGGCCACGTTCCTATAAATAGCCACCTGAAAATGAAAAAACTAACCTTTGCTTTCTGCGTGTTGGCGCTCGGCGCAATGGCCCAGAAACAAGCTGTGCAACTGACGAATAACCAGGCGCAGAAACGCGTGGATGTTACGGTTGATGGCAAACCGTTTACCTCTTACATCTACCCGGGGCCGGATGTCCTGAAAAAACCGGTGCTGTATCCGATCCGGACGGCAGGAGGCAATTTCATCACGCGCGGCTGGCCGATGGACCCCCGGCCCGGCGAGCGCGTCGATCACCCGCACCATGTGGGCATGTGGCTCAATTATGGCGATGTGAATGGCCACGATTTCTGGAACAATTCCAACGATGTAAAAGGGCATGGCGGCCCGTTTGGCACCATCGTTCACACGGGGATTAAATCGCTGAAAAGTGGAAAAGACGTGGGCGAACTGGTCGTGACCGCCGATTGGCTCGATAAAGACGGCAAGCCCTTATTGCAGGAGACGACGACGTTTGTTTTTCGCGGCACGCCAAAAGAACGCATCATCGACCGGACAACGACGCTGAAAGCCCTGGGCAAAGACGTGACGTTTAAAGACAACAAAGAAGGCATGGTAGCGATCCGGCTCGCCCGGCAACTGGAACACCCGTCGAACAAGCCGGAAGTGTTCACGGATGCGAGCGGTGTGGCAACCAAAGTATCCCAGATGGATAATACGGGTGTCACCGGAAAATACAAAAGCAGCGAAGGGGTAGAAGGCGAAAAAGTATGGGGAACGCGCGCCAAATGGATGAACCTGACGGGTGTGATCAACGGCGAAAACGTTTCAGTCGCACTCCTGGATAATCCGAAAAACATCGGCTACCCGACCTACTGGCACTCGCGTGGCTACGGTTTGTATGCTGCTAATCCATTGGCTCCCAGTGTGATGAGCGAAGGTAAAGACAAGCCGATGAATTATGTGCTGCCTGCGGGCAAGTCCGTAACCTTCCGGTATGAAGTACTGATTACAAGCGGTTCGGTTTCCGATGATGCGCTGAGCCAGAAAGTCAATCAATTTGCGAATTAGTTAAATTTTTGAGCAACAAGGCATAGTAATTGCCTGCGGGCTTTTGTTGTGACCAATGCAGGCTTCATACGCTACTGCAAATTTGCTTATTTCTATGATCGGTTACTTCTAACCATCAAGTAAGTGCTAAAAGTCAATTTGTGCCATCTGATCGCTCGGATGGCTTTTTTTTTGATTCAGTGTCTGGTATTAACCCAAATCACATTAAAGACACCAGCATGGAACCATTGCAACAGCTCATCGACTCTTACATGAACACATACCGGGCCATTATGTGGCGGATGAAAGACCGTGCTGTCGACAGCCGGGGATTGAGCGAAACCGTTCGGTTAACCGAGAATACGATTCGCCTACGGCGCCAGAAACCGGGTCTATGGCGGGTTAGTGAAGTTCGGTTGCTGGCCGAATACTTCGGTTTGCCCGACAATGCCTGTGTGCGCCTGGAGCAGGAGTTAGCGCCCTTCATGAGCCAGGCATTGAAAATGCCGCCTTCCAAACGCCGTCTTCTGGAGCAGGCTACGCAATTGCACCTTCGGCGGATGTCGGCCAATAAACGGCTGGACTGGCCCGTTGAAGACATCGAAAAGCTACGGAAGGGATTACAGCAATTTGAGGCCAACGCTTGTGTTGGCTGAAAAGGGATGCGTTGAAATGGCCGACCGGTTTCTAATTCAGGGAGAGACCGGTCGGCGCTTTATACGAAAACCGGTTTAATTTCGCGCTCATCCACGACCGAAAAACCGGGCTGTTGAAGCCCATTTTACTCAGCTCATCATCAATCTGTCGCAACAGAAAATTCAGTTGATGAACCATCAGCCACTGTCGTTTAATTTGCTGCTTGAGGGAAGCCGGGGAACGGGTGGCTGATGTTTCCTCCATCAATCGCCGGACTGTGGCGCGTAAGTGGTATTGAATGACGACCAGCCGACCGGCCAGAACGTGGTCGGCAGGGTGTTTTTCCAGAAAAGTGATGCCGTCGGAGATGAGCTGGTTTCGGCGTTGAAGGTGTTGTGTTACGGTGATCCAGGCCTGATCTGCTTTGATCGACTCGTAGGATGCAGTTTTCATGATAATAGGTTATTTGCAAGTTTTCAGTACGGTTAAGTCAAAAATAATGAAATAATCCAAATAATATAGCGGTAATAAAGAAGAAATGAAGAATTTTAGTTGGCGGTAGTTTTTTGAAAGCCGGGCCTTTCTTGTCGGTGATTTTGCGGATATTTGTAACCCCATTCACTTTGCCGAAACCCACTATGAATTCTTCCATCCGGGCTCTCATTGTTTGCACCAACCACACGGATTATAAAACCAAACCGGAGAAAACGGGGCTTTGGTTGAGTGAACTGACCCACTTTTATGATGAATTATCAGACAAAGAAATTTTGTATGACATCGTGAGTCCGAAGGGCGGGAGCGTGCCCATTGATGCACGGAGTTTGAAGCGGAAAGACAATACGAACGACAAATGGTATCCCAATCCGGTACTGAAAGCGAAGCTGGAGAATTCACTCAAACCGGAGGAAGTGAATGCCGCGCATTACCAATTGATTTACTTTACCGGGGGGCACGGAACGCTCTGGGACTTTCCGGAGAACGAACCCCTTCAACAGATCACCCGGCAGATCTACGAAGGCGGTGGCATGGTTGCGGCTGTGTGTCACGGCGTGAGCGGGCTGTTGAATGTGCGCTTGTCGGATGGCAGCCTGCTGATTCAGGACCGGCAGATTACGGGTTTTGCCAACGTGGAGGAGCGGCTTTTGGGACTAACCCAGGAAGTACCCTTTTTATTGGAAGACGAGCTTCGGAAGCGAAACGCGCTTTACCGGAAAAGTATAATTCCGTTCATGCCCTTTATCGAGGTAGACGACCGGTTGGTAACGGGGCAAAATCTGCTGTCGGCCCGAAAAGTCGGCAAGAAAGTGATGGAAGAAATGATTGAAAAATAAGAAAAGCCGGCAGAAATGGATCGGCTTCTTTTTCGTTAAATCAGGTTGTTATTCAACAATCCGCTCTCCAGAACCTTCTGATAATACGGAAGTTTACGGGCCTGTTTGATGGCGGGTAGCTGGGTTTCATGGTAGATATCCGTTCCAACGAAAGACACCAGCCGTTGGTCGATCATCCATTCTGCCAGATTTCGGGCCTCCCGCGATGGCTGACCCGAGAGGGAAAGGAGGTTTAATTGGAACTTAACACCCTGATAGTGAAGATTCCGCATCGTTTCTGGATTTTTTTGCAGGTAAATGTATTGTTCGGGATGAGCCATGACCGGCACCAGGTTCCGCTGTTGGAGAGCCGTAATTACCTTATCCAGTTCGTAGGGCCGTTTAACCAGGCTGGTATCGAAAAGCAGATAGCGTTCGGTCGTACTTTGGCCAAACGTCAACAACTCGGCTTTGGAGTAAAGCATCCTGAGTAAATTGATGTCTACAAAATACTCGGCGGCTACTTCCACTTCGATGTTAATCTTTAATTTTTGCAATTCGTACTTTAGAATCGACGCGGCTGCAAAAATGCTGTCGGTGGTATTTTGGTAGAAACCGTCCATGATGTGGAGGGTTGCAACGACCTTCCGAAAGCCTAAGGCGGAGAGTTCACGAAGCAGACTGATGCTGTGTTCGACCGAATCGGTTCCGTCCTGACTGCCCGGCAGCAGTTGGGCATGGACATCGACACGAAGCTCGGAAGCCGAAGCCAATGCGTCAGGCTTAGCGGTTTTTGCACGGGCACGAGTCAGAAATCCGAATGGCATTGGGGTATGTAACTAGAAAGTTAGGCGATTCATCTGCCGGACAAAAGTTTGGCACGGCACCCTCAATCTGCTTCTTTAATGGACATGAATCGTGCCAAAACTAACAATCTGGGTAGTACTCGTTTATTAAACGGATACAAAAAAAACCGCTCCGGTGAGCGGTTCGGTACGAATCAGTAAGCGTCGGAAATTTAAGACACCGATTGCGGAAATAATTCACGAAAACGAGCCAACTGTTGGTCTTTATCAGACACGTTCGGGTTTTCGATGCCCCAGTCGATGTTCAGATCAGGATCGTTCCAGATGATGCCCGACTCGCAGGCCTTGTTGTAGACATTGGTGCATTTGTAACTGAAAATGCTGTCTTCGAGGGCTACAAAACCGTGGGCAAAACCCTCCGGGATGTAGGCCATGTTGCTGGTTTCCGAATCCAGGATAAAAGCTTCGTATTTCCCGAAGGTTGGCGAACCTTCGCGCAGGTCCACGGCAATGTCCATCACTTTCCCGGTAATGACCCGGACCAGTTTGCCCTGCGCAAACGGGGCGTTTTGAAAATGCAACCCCCGCAGAACTCCTTTGGTTGAAAAGGATTGATTGTCCTGCACAAAATGAGCGGTGATGCCTAATTCGTGGAAAACCGGTTGGTTGTATGTCTCCAGAAAACTACCACGGGAATCTTTAAATGTCTTCGGGCGTAATTCGACCAACCCTTCAATCGACGTTTTGATGACCTGCATGAAATACTAATTGAGCATAAAGAACCGGTTTGTCCGGCATCAGCGGACAAATTTAGGAAACTCTGTCTACTTCCAGTAATTTTGAGCCTCACCTTTTTTACGGGCACCCAACTAATTTAACTTTAGCAGACCATCAACCTATGACGGCTAATGAGTTGTATACGACTATTTTAACTAAAAAATCTTATTTGTGTGTGGGTTTGGACACCGACATTCGCCGGATACCGACGCATCTTCAGCGTGAACCAGATCCGGTGGCGGCCTTTAACCGACAGATCATTGAAGCCACGGCGGAGTATGCCGTGGCCTATAAACCCAATATTGCTTTCTACGAAGCCCAGGGTCCCCGCGGTTGGGAAAGCCTGCAACGAACCCTCGAATTTATTCCTAAAGACTGTTTTACCATTGCCGATGCCAAACGCGGTGACATTGGCAACACCTCCGGTTTATACGCCCGTACGTTTTTCGACCCGGCTTCGTCGGGGCTGGACTTTGATGCCGTTACGGTGGCACCCTACATGGGCCGGGATTCTGTCGAACCGTTCCTCGAATTTGAAAATAAATGGGTGATTCTGCTGGCCCTGACCTCCAACGCCGGGAGTGCGGATTTCCAGCAATTGCCCGTTGGGGATGAAAAACTCTACGAAAACGTGATCCGGACGTCGCAGACCTGGGCCGGAGCCGACCGGATGATGTACGTGGTTGGGGCCACGCGGGTCGACGAACTGGCGCACATCCGGACGCTCATCCCCAATCATTTCCTGCTCGTTCCGGGCGTGGGCGCACAGGGCGGTAGCCTGGCCGAGGTGTCGCGTTATGGCATGAATCAGCAGTGTGGCTTGTTGGTCAATGCCTCCCGCAGCATTTTGTACGCGTCTGGCGGCACGGATTTTGCCCAGAGAGCCGCCGATGAAGCCCGGGCGTTGCAGCAGGAAATGGCGGGATATCTTTGAGTTAAAAGTGATGAGTTAAGCTGAGATAGTGTTATGAATTTCAGAGTAAGTCCTAACAAGCTGTTTGAGTTAACCGGGGAGAGCCCTGGAAGGGCGTTCTGTCAATAGTCAATAAGATCCATCAGCTAGTGGTAGCTCCGGAGGAGCGGTCTAAAAACATCTTCAGGCCGCTCCTCCGGAGCTACCACTAGCTGATGGATCTTATTGACTATTGACAGAACAGGCCTCTGGCCTTAATTCAAACAACTTCTAAGGATATTTAGGAAAGATTTTTGGCTGAAAGTGTGACTTTTTGCCTTTTTCTCCTTCCAATACGTAGCTGCACGAACGATGCGTGTTACTCTTCATTCTTAACTCATCATTCCTAACTCTTTATGTCCGAAGAGTTTATTTATTTTCTCTGGCAATTTCATTATTTCCGGCATTCTGATCTGCGAACGGAGGAGGGGGAGAGCCTGCGGGTGATTCATCCGGGGTATCGCAATCCGGATGCCGGGCCGGATTTTACGCACGCCCGCCTTTTCGTGGGAGAGGTCGAGTGGGTCGGAACGGTGGAAGCGCACGTTCGGGCCGGAGACTGGCTGCTCCACCGTCACCAGCATGACCGGGCCTACGACAACGTGATTCTGCATATTGTCTGGGAAAAAGAGGCTCTTGAGTTAAAGCGGTCGGACGGTTCGGTTATTCCGACCTTGTGCCTGAGCGAGCGGGCGGACCTGACTTTGCTGCAGCGGTATGAGACGTTATTGGCTGAATCGGGCGCCATACCCTGTGCTGCTCAGATCGCCGGCGTGGAACCCCTGCGCCGGACGGCCATGCTGGATAAAGCCCTGCTGCAACGTCTGGAACGAAAAGCCGCCGGGGTGATGGCCCTGTTTCAGAGCACCGATCTGGACTGGGAGGAGACGACGTATCAGCTCCTGGCCGCAGCCTTTGGTTTTCAGGTAAATACCGAACCTTTTGGGCAACTCAGTCGGCAGGTCTCATTGAAGATTTTGCAAAAACACCGTGATACGCTTCTGCAACTGGAAGCGGTGTTGTTTGGGACGGCCGGTTTACTGAACAGCGAAAAACCGGATGCCTATGAAGCCGAATTGCAGCGGGAATACCGTTTTCTGGCGGCCAAATATCAGCTTACTGCCAAAAAACTACCGGCCTATGCCTGGAAATGGGCGAAGCTTCGTCCGGCCAACTTTCCAACGCTCCGGCTGGCCCAGTTTGCCCAACTTCTGACTTTCCGGAACAGCCTGTTTTCAGTCCTGATCGAAACGGATGACAGTCGGGTTTTGCTGCGGCATTTGCAGGTTACACCATCTACCTATTGGCAAACGCATTACCGGTTTGGGAAAGCCTCCGGTCATGTTCTGGCTATATTGGGGCAGAAAGCCGCTGAAAATCTGATCATTAACGCCGTTGTTCCGTTGCTGGTAGCCTATTCCCATCATAAAGATCAGCCCGAATACCGGGAGCGCGCCATTCGCTTGCTGGAACAACTTCCGGCAGAAGATAACCGTGTGACCCGGGTCTGGCAGGATTTAAACATCCCGGTTCGTACGGCATTCGATTCGCAGGCATCCATTGAGTTGTACAAAAATTTTTGCCAGCCCAAAAAGTGTCTGTCGTGCCAGATTGGGGTGAGTTTGTTGTGGGGGAAATGAGGCTTGAAAAATTAACCGCAAAATGTAAAATGTTGAATGCCCAATGTAAAAGTGTTTCAAGAGCGCTAAGCCTCTTCACTTTTACATTGGGCATTCAGCATTCTACGGTTATAACCCCTTAAAATCGGTTACAAAACCTTAAAAACCGCTCGAGCCGCCGGTTAATGGATCAGTATCGCGCCGGTAGTTTGTGCTGCCTGAATTGGATCGGGTATCATTATCCGAGTTCCAGGTACGGTTTTCTTGATTGGCCTGATCCCGCTGCCAGGTTGCAGCATCCGCATTCTCCTCGGTGCCACTACCGGTTACACCTGAATAGCTACTGCCACCCGGATACGTGCCCGTTGTCTGGCCATAATCGCCATCGCGAACAGTGTCCCGCATCCGGTCGCGAATGCCATCCCGGTCGGTATCATCGTCGTTATCGGACTCCATTTTAGCGCGTTCGTTGATGAACGATTCCGCAATTTCAGTCAGTTTCCGATCCGTATTTTTTTCTTCCTCCAGACTTTCCCCGATGAGTTGAGCAGCATCATGATAGCCTAACAACCGGGCCAGCGAATGGAGTGAACCGTAAGCGGCAATTTCGTGGTGTTCTACTTTTTGACCGGCAATGATCAAACCGGCATCGCGGGTCAATGAACCGGAATCCGTATCGGCAATAACCACATCGCCGTCGTCGATCAGACCGTCGATGGCGTTGCAGTTTTTCTCGTCGGCATCGATCCCCAGTTGCTGGAATATCTGCTCAATCCGGCGGATTTGATTTTCTGTTTCAGCCAGATGCTGATGAAAACCCTCGCGTACTACATCCGTAGTAGCCGCTTCGGCCATGTTTGGCAGGGCATCGGCGATTTGCTTTTCGGCATAATACATGCCTTTCAATTCGCTGATGAATAATTCACGCAGTGATGTGTCCGTGTCCCTCGTGCCAAAAAAATTCGCTAACTGTTCCGTGAAAGAAGCCATACAGGTAATTGATTAACAGGTTTAACATTGAGTTTCCATCCTATGCTCAAATGCTATACCAGTAATCAACTGCCTGAAAAGTAGCAAGTTAATAGAAAGGTGTTGTGGACGTATTACCCCGTTCCGCGGATGAGGTTCCTCGTAGAACCGGAGAGACCGTACGAAACCGCTATGAATTGTTGATAAGACTAACCCCCGAACCCAGAAATACCAGACCCACGATAAACGGTGCCAGAGATTCCCATTTCGTGATGCTCATGCCCAACACCGGTTTGGCATCCGACAGGAAAGCCACGCAGGCAAACAGGACGACGATGATGCCCAGAATGGTCAGTGTTGCGCCGAAAAAGCGCCGGAAGTTGTTCTTATCCATAGTATTTTGTGCGTTTGTGGTGGTTTCGTGTCGAATCTATTGCGGGCTTTCCGGGGAAGAGGAATTGTGAGATGCGGACTGGTCAGCCTGAATAGTCTGAATGGACAGCTCTTTGACGGGTTCGAGGCCCATTTTTCGACCTTCTTCGATCATGAACGGAATGGCGGCTTCGAGTGTGTTAACGACGGTTCCCTCCAGAATGGCTTCCCGAATGGCTACCTTGATCAGTCCGACTTCTTTCGACGGTTTCAGACCAAAGGCTTCCATAATGAGTTCTCCCGTGACAACCGGCTGAAAATTACGCAGTTTATCCCGTTCGTCCAGTTCGCGGAGTTTGCGTTCCACCTTGTCGAAATTGGCGAGGTGTTTCTTGACACGATCGTAGTTTTTCGACGTAATATCGGCCCGGCAGAGGTTCATCAGCGCTTCCAGATCGTCGCCCGCTTCGATCAGCAGCCGCCGGAGTGCCGAGTCGGTAATCTGTTCTTTCACCAGCGCAATGGGCCGCAGGTGCAACCGGACGAGTTTTTTGACAAACCGCATTTTTTCGTTGAGCGGCAACTTCATCTGGCGGAAAATACCCGGAACCTGTTTGGCTCCCAGATCCTCGTGACCGTGAAACGTCCAGCCCACTTTCGGATCGAAGCGTTTGGTGGCCGGTTTGGCAATGTCGTGGAGCAAAGCCGCCCAGCGCAGCCAGAGGTCGTCGGAGCGTTCGGCCACGTTGTCCAGCACTTGCAGCGTATGGTAAAAATTATCTTTGTGTCCCTTGCCCTCGATGGTTTCAACGCCTTTCAACGCCAGCAGTTCCGGGAAAATAAGATCCAGCAAACCGGCGTGATACAGCAGTTTAAAACCGTATGACGGCTTGGCCGACAGAATAATCTTGTTCAGTTCGTCCGTAATCCGTTCCCGCGAAACAATCGCCAGGCGGTCTTTCATTTCAATAATCGCGTCGAACGTGTCCGGCTCGATGTCGAAACCCAATTGCGACGCAAACCGGATGGCCCGCATCATGCGCAGGGGATCGTCGGAAAACGTGATTTTGGGTTCGAGCGGGGTGCGAATGGTTTTCCGGCGCAGATCGTCCAGACCGCCAAATGGGTCGAGCAACTGGCCGAAATCGCTCTCGTTCAGGCTGATGCTCATTGCGTTGATGGTGAAATCCCGGCGGTTCTGGTCGTCTTCGAGGGTGCCGTTTTCAACCAGCGGTTTTCGCGAATCGGAGCGGTAGGATTCTTTTCGGGCACCGACAAACTCCACTTCCCAGCCCAGCGAACGATGGCCCGGAACGGTTTCGGTTGCTTCGGTATACGTGGTTTGGTCGGGATGAGCCGGTAACATGGCCGTTCCGAAATTTTTAAACACAATCACCGGCACTTTCAACTCCCGGCCTACGGCTTCGGCCAGGTCGATTCCACTGCCGATGCATACAATATCGATGTCTTTCGACGGACGCTTCAGAATCAGATCCCGCACAAAACCGCCGATGACATATGCACGAACGTCCAGCGCAGCCGCCTGACGGGCGATGACTTCAAAAATGGGATTGCTATGTAGGGTCTCCGTAAAGTTCATAGAACACAGGAATAACGAATCGTTCCGATCCTGGTCGGCAGTGGCGGTACGGCTCATTATTTTCGTAAAAAGGCTACTTCCCCTTTTGGACCTAACTCCATAATACGCGGCAACTGAATTTTGGCGGGCAGTTCGCCCCACGAAACGGGCGGTTTTGCCAGACCGACCGGCCATTCCGCGTCTTCAAACGGCAAGGTCAACAGCCCCCGGCCAAACGCGCCGATCAGGTTTCGCACCGATTCGCTGAGGGTTTTTCGCACCGGCACCTGCAACCGGAAGGCGTCGGGCAGGTTGATGCCGTTGTACAGTAAAACCGTCAGGGGCATTTCGGCGAACTCGATCAGATCCCAGGCCACATCCGGCACGGGCCGGACATAGAGGTTGAGCTGACTATTGTCGGAAATGAGAATGGTGGGAAGCGGGGCCGGAACCAGGTCTTTGCGGACGTCCAGCAAATGTTCGACGGCTTCCGCGTGGCCGGGATCGCAGGCTAGTGAAACCCCGGTTTCGTCGGCCAGCCGGATGAGTCGTCCCTGCCGGAGTTCGGCAACAATATCGCGTGGCGTTGGTGTCATAGTTGTAACAATCCGCAAAAGTACGGCAAGTTTTTGGAAAGGTGTTTGAATTATAAGCAAACCGTCTTAGATTTCATTCAAATGTCGGTTTTTACAGACCCTTATTCCTGACCCATGAATTTAGTAGTCGGTTCGCTTGCTGCCCCTAAATCCCTTAAAGGGGACTTTTTGCATCTGGAAAAATTCGCGTCCAAGTCTCCTTCAGGGCCGAGGTCGCGCACGACTTTAGGGGTGAAAAAGACGTTTGTTTTTGGAATTATCTACCTGTTCCTGTCCGCTTCAGGATACGCCCAGAAACCTGCTGCGGCTTCGAAAGAAACCGTTGCCTTATCCAAACTCTACATCATTCCCGACAAACGCTACATCATGCGGGGCGATGGAAAACCGTTTTTCTGGTTGGGCGACACGGCCTGGGAGTTGTTCCACCGGCTGACGAAGGAAGAAGCCGATCTCTACCTGAAAAACCGGGCAGCCAAAGGATTTACCGTGATTCAGGCCGTGGTGCTGGCTGAACTTGACGGACTAACACAGCCCAATCAATATGGCCAATTGCCGCTGGTGGGCAACGACCCCACCAAGCCGAATGAAGCGTATTTTCAACATGTCGACTGGGTGGTCAACCGGGCTACCGAACTGGGCTTGGTCGTTGGGCTGCTGCCGACCTGGGGGGATAAATTCAATCAGAAGTGGGGAAAAGGCCCCGAAATTTTCAACACCGCCAATGCCCGGACCTACGGTGAATTCATTGGCAAACGCTACCGGGGCAAACCGGTGATCTGGATTTTGGGCGGTGACCGCAATCCGGAGGGCGAGCAACGGCTGGCCATCGTCCGGGCAATGGCGGAAGGCATCAAGAAAGGCGACGGTGGCACCAAGCTAATGACCTACCACCCGCAGGGCGACAGCAACTCGTCGGGTTTCTTCCACAGTGACAAATGGTTGAACATCAACCTGTTTCAGTCAGGTCACAGCGCAAAGAACAAGAAGAATTACGTGATGCAGCGGCAGAATTACGCCATGTTTCCGCCCAAACCGACCCTCGATGGCGAACCGCGCTACGAAGACCATCCGATTGCGCACAAACCGGAGCAGGGCTATTTTGACGATTTCGATGTGCGGCAGGCGGCCTGGTGGGCGGTTTTGTCGGGCGGATGCGGGCATACCTACGGCAACCACAACATCTGGCAGTTTTTCGATAACGACCGAAATCCGCCGGTTTCGGCCGCCCGAACGCACTGGAAACGGGCACTCGACCATGCCGGGGCGTTTCAGATGGGAATTCTGCGCCGGTTGTATGAGTCGCATCCGTGGACGCGGCTGATGCCCGATGAGCGGCTGATTCAGAACGCCAATCCCGACGACGGCAATCACCAGGTGGCGGCCATTTCGGAAGACGACAATTTCCTGTTTGCCTACACGCCCAACGGCAGTCCGCTGAAAATTGACCTCGCCCGGCTGACGGCTTCACCAAACGTGCTGGCCTACTGGTATAATCCCCGCGATGGGAAGAGCCAGAAAATCGGGGTATTTCCGAATACCGGACCGCAGGAATTCAAGGCCCCGATTGTCGGCCCAACCACGGACTGGGTGCTGGTGCTGGACGATGCAAAGGCCCCCTTTGCCGGTTTTGGCCTGAAGAAGTAAGGAGAAGGTGGCTTAAACCGTATGGCCAAAAACCGCCATTTTTTCCGCGCCGATGTCATGCCCCAACGTCCGGATGATGTGGGAGATCAGCCGGTTTTGCCCGCAACAGTCTCCGGTAAAATCCGCACGGTATTTTTTAGCGATGTAGCGGTCGTGCGGGCAGCCGCCGTTGCAGATTCCGTAGTTTTGACAGGCCGACAGTCGTTGGAGATTGTCCCGTTCCTGTCGACGCAACTCCCGCATTTGGGGTGATTTAAACAGTGCATCAAAATCCGATTCCAGGATGTTGCCAAGGTTATACATCGGATCGCCGACGTATTTATCGCAGTGATAGACATCGCCTTCGGGTTCGATGTGGTAATAACCGCCGAGGCAATTCCCGGCCAAGGTGCAGACCTGCGGATTACCCCGCATCACCGAACGCACAATGCCGTCGATTTCGCGCACCCGGATGTCGGGATTGTCGAGGGCGTACCAGTGGTCGAAAATCCGGATCATGAATTCTTCGTAGTCTTCGAGCGACAGGTAATCGGTGGTCGCGCGTTCGCCGGAGTTCTGGCCGATGAGGTTGTCGGGAACGGCGGGCAGAAACGAGAAGTTGTCGACCTTCAGATCCCGGGTGATGAAATCAAAAATTTCGGGAGCCGGTAACCGCTTGGTGTTGTCGTTGAGCACCAGCAGAACGCCGTGGCCAATTCCGTATTCTTTGAGCAGGTCGATGCTTTTGATCACCTGTTGAAAACTCCCTTTTCCGGAAGCAAAAGACCGGTTGCGGTTGTGAATCTCTTCGGGGCCATCCACGCTGACGCCCACCTGAAAGTGGTTTTTTCTGAAAAATTCACACCATTCCTCCGTGAGCAGCGTGCCGTTGATCTGGACGCTGTTGAGGACGTATTGCCCTTCCTGAATAAAAGCCTGCTGCAAGCTGAGCGCCCGGCGAAAGAAATCGATGCCCAGCAGCAGCGGTTCGCCCCCGTGCCAGATAAAATTGATGACCTTATAACGTTTGGCGCGAAAGGCCTTCGCGACGATATTGGCCAGAATCTCGAAGGAAATAACCGTTCCGCGCGAGCGCCAGTCGTGGCAGTAGGAGCAGCGCAGGTTGCACTTGCGGGTCGATTTGATGATCAGGCTGAGGGAATTGTCCATGGTAGAGGTTGTTGTAATACAGTTCAGAAGGCGAGTGAGAAACCGAAGAATCCCTTTGGGGCGGGACTCTTCGGCGGGGTTGGCAAGCGGTTTCAGGACATGCCTTTGAGCCGGTCTACGAGTTTGATCTCTTCTTCCGAAAAGCCGATGGCATCGGCGAAATCCTTGAACGAATTCAGCGGGCTGGTTTCAAACCGGGGAATGTCGACGATGATCCGGAACCAGAAACGAACCCAGATTCGGAACCAGATGCGGAGATTGAGGTTCTGTACCAGCGCATCCTGGAGGGCCAGACCCGCTTCGTCGGTTTTGATCTGGTTCCGTAATTCCAGGGGCACCATCTCGCCTTTCCGAATCGGAATCTCGGCGTCGGGGGCCGATATTTCGAGCCCTTTCCGTTCTTCATACATCGCTTTCGCTACTTCCTGAATCAGCCTTTTCCCGATTTCCTGCTGGCTTCTCGGGTCTTTGGCCAATTTTTCCAATGCGTCGATTTGCTCTTTCAGCGGTCTCTTCTCCATGGTGTTTAGATTTAGTTTTACATCGATATAACTAGCTGACCAATAGTATTTTATTGGCCGATGTAAAGTTTGTTAATCCCGGAGAATTTCGCTTTTACGGATGTTCCTAACCTTTCAACGCATGTTCCAAAAACTTCAACGGATGTTCCGAAAGTGGTTTGAGTTCATGGGTTTCCTGATACCGCCGGGGGCAAACGCCGAATACTTCCGTAAACCGTTTGGTGAAGTAGCTCAGGCTGTTGAAGCCAACGGCGAAGGCAATCTCGGAAATGGTCAGATCCGTTTGGTCGAGCAGCAGATCGCGGGCTTTCGTCAGCCGGACGTAGCGGATAAAGGCGGTGGCCGACATGCCGGTCTTGGCGGTGAGTCGGCGGTAGAGGTTGGTGCGGCTCATCGCGGCCGATTCGAGCAGATCCGTCACGCTTAAGTCGGGATTGTCGATGTTTTGCTCGATCTGACCCCACAGCTTCAGCACGGTATGGTCTCGGACGGCAACAGATTGAAAGGGATTCATGGCTTTCTGGATGAACGGTGTGAATGTGGATAGTCGGGCGCTGGCAAACCCGGCTTCTCCTTGATGTTCTAACCAGTCTACTTTGGGAGGTGCAATGATGAAGTAAATAAATACAATAATTTCCTGGAAAGTGATCCAGTTTGAGTATTCGGTTTGGCAAAAACCGGCAAGTGTGCCGGTTTTCGACACCATTGACATTCCTTATTTTGAGTTACCGGTAACCCATTCGATCGTCGGAAAATTGCCTTTCTGAGGTGGGTAGTCTATACTTGCAAAGAAAGATTCGAACACGGACAGGGTACGGGTATGAACGCAGGCATTGGTAAATATCTGATCGGAATTGGGGTGGTGATCGTCCTGATCGGGCTGATCGTCTATTTCTTTGGCGACAAACTAAACTGGCTCGGCCGGTTGCCGGGCGACATTCGCATCGAAGGCAAAAACGGCGGTTTTTATTTCCCGATTGTCACCTGCATCGTCGTCAGCGTTCTGCTGAACCTCATTTTTGTTTTGATCCGGAAGTTTTTCGGGTAGCGTTGGTATCGTCCGGGCTAGCCGATCGGCTCGACGGGCGGGTGTCCGGATCGTCGGGAATACGGGTTACTTTATTGATGTAGAATACCTCCCGCGGAGGAGCGAGGGAACGTTCGGTCGAAATTTTCTGAAATCCGCAGGCCAGAAAATGGCCATCATACCAGGCTTCCAGTTGTTCGTTTTCGGAATAAACCACTTTTTCGTTTTCCCGCAGTTTCTTCAGCGAATACTTCTCCTGCTCCCGCACCACCTTGCCGCCCTGAATCACCTCGGCGTGGATTTCGCCGTCGTGCGGATAGGCCAGAATGGTTGTGTTGCCTTGGCGGGAAACCTGCACCATCTGATTCAAATCATAGCTGCTCAGATCGGGAATGGGCAGGGAGTTGTCCCACAGCAGTTTGCCTTTTTTGTCAAAACCGCACAGAAACGCGTGCGTATACCGGTAGCCCTCCTGGTAGCGATCAAAGGAACGCCCGGCACCCAGATACGGATAGGAACTGCCCCGGTATTGGGGGTAGTAAACTTCCGCAATCAGCATCAGCCCTTCGTCGGTCGGTACCAGATCGTGCACCAGCAGCCGATACCGGAACTTGGTGTCTTTGCCCTGGTCTTTCCGGCGCGCCAGCCGCTCGATCATCTTTTGCTGGCGCTTGGGTTTCATGTAGTTGAAGAAATTCTGAAGCTCCGAAAAGTCGATGTACCGGGTGTCTTCGGTCGGAGTAATCACCGTGCTTTCGCCCACCGGCGACGCGGCATTGCGGATTCGCGTGATGTAAACCCCCTGCGAATAGGGTGTGCAGTCGTTGGAATAATTGCCGACGAGCAGCGATTCGTCGTCGTTGAGGGGAAGCAGTTTGCCCGAAATCAGGCTGTGTTTGTTGCCGTCCAGATTTACCGTCCGGATCAGTTTTCCTTCGTATGAATACGTCCGAACCGTAAACTCGCAGTTTCGCTGGTGCGTCGCATCGGTCATGACGTGAACCAGCCGCCGTTGTTCATCGACTTCGATGTTGTTGAGCTGAATGTGGTTGGTATACAAACCGGGTAACACTTTGGAAGTCAGGTCGAAAAATGAGAACGACACCACCACCGGCCGGGAGCGGTAGTAGCCACCGAGGTAAGCGATGTTATCCAGGACCTTGAAATGAAAAATATCCATGGGCGTCACCAGATCGCCCCGGTAGGTTTCCATCGCTCCGTCGGTGAGGTTCACCCGCAGGATGGCAATTTTCTCGTTGGCGGTTTCTTTCAGCAGCCAGTAGAGGTAATGTTCCGTGCGGGCCGACCGAACCGGTTCGTAGAAGGCATCAATCTTATAATCCGTCGACCAGAGCAGTTTGAGGTCGGTATCGTAGCGTTTGAAAGAGAACTTGGTGGGGGCTGATGAGTAGTAATCGCCATGCCGGACGTTCACCAGAACGCCCTGATCCCCGAGCGTCGTCACGTCGAAAAACTCCTCTGAATTCTGACTAATGGGCAATTCCAGGCGGATGGAAGGCTCAAATTGGGCCATCGCGGGAATACATGCCACCAGCATCCAGCACCACAGCCCTCTCGTGAGACGATTGATCATCAGCATTTTGATTAAGTACTGATTAAAGGTACGTATTCCGCCCCTTTTGTCAAATCAAACAGCGGGTTTTTGCGTGAATGGAAATTCTTAATTCTGTACTATTAAATAGGCAGAAAGTGACTTGTGGCACGCCCGTCCGTCAAATCTGGGACACTTCTCTTCAACTCCTCAGTTATGGTTTTAATACGAATGCCTATAAAGTTAGGGGCGTATTTAGGTTTTAGCCTCTTTATGGTTGCTGGAGCTTTAGCTCAAACCAACGTTTACCTGAAGCCAACCGTTGGTTTGCAAACTCTATTTTCAGATTTCACTCAACGTCCAAGTTATGGGCACCTTCGGAAATCTTTTGGGAATTACGATTTTTGGAGTTTGTTAGTCCAATGTGATATTAACTCTAAGTTGAGAATTTCAACCGGAGTTAGTGAGAGTGATATTGGTTGGGGGTATAAAATTAAAGCCCCCACAGCACGAGCAGCACAGAGAACAGCAGCTCCAATCATTCAATTTCCACTAAAAGCCGATTTTTTGTTAAAAGAAAATGTCAGATTAGGACGACTTGATAAGGCAAATTATCGGTACGCCATGATTTTCGATTTGTATGGAACCACTGGTTTAACCTATGATTGGTTTAGGTTTGATAATTATGAAGGGGAAATTCTCGGGCTAAGTGTTACAGACCCAAAACTGGATAAAATCGAAATCGACGAAAAACTCCCCAACGTCCTCCACCGGCGCGGGGCCTCGATTCAGGCCGGGATCGGTTTTCAGTTCAAAAGCCACGACAAAGACCGGCTCGATATTCAGTTCGTTTATTCGCAAGGTCTGAGAAAATTGGTAACCGCCGATGTGGATTATACCATCAACCAAACCGCCTACTTCCTGCAAATGGCAGCTAGAGGCTCCGCGTTTCGGATCACCGCTTCGTATCCCATTCGGCTCAGCAAGCGGAAGAACCGGGAGGGATGAGCGGTTTTTAATGCAGTTCCTGCACGTCAACACGGATGGAAACTAATTTTTGGCGTAGTTTTGTGCTTTGAATCTTACCTGGTCGAATGGACATTCAAGCACAACTCAAACTAGCCATTGCCGAAGCGATCAATTCGCTGTTCAATGTGCCCGTTGAAACCGTTATTCTGCAACCTACCAAAAAAGAATTTGAAGGGCTCTATACCTTCGTGACCTTCCCATTGACCAAAACGACCCGAAAACCGCCGGTGGAAATCGGTCAGGCCATCGGAACGTACCTGAAAGAAAACACGACGATCATCAGCCAATTCAATGTCGTTCAGGGCTTTCTGAATCTCACCATCGCCGATTCGGTCTGGGTTGAGGAGTTGAGCGCGATGCTGGCGAATCCGGACTGGGGGCAGTTGCCATCCCGAAACGAGTCGGTGATGGTGGAGTTTTCGTCGCCCAATACCAATAAACCGCTGCACCTCGGCCACCTGCGCAACAACTTTCTGGGCGATTCGGTCAGCCGGATTCTGAAAGCCAACGGCTACGAGGTCGTGAAAGCCTGTCTGGTGAACGACCGGGGCATTCACATCTGCAAGTCGATGCTGGCCTATCAGGAGTTTGGCAATGGCGAGACCCCCGAATCGACGGGCATGAAAGGCGATCACCTGATCGGGAAATACTACGTCTGGTTCGACAAAGCCCACAAGCAGCAAATCGAGGAACTGATCGAGGAGGGAATGCCGCGGGAAGAAGCCGAGAAAAAGACGCCCCTGCTGCTGAAAGTGCAGGAAATGCTGCGGAAGTGGGAGCAGGGCGACCCCGAAACCGTGGCACTCTGGAAGCAGATGAACGAATGGGTGTATGCCGGTTTTGCCGAAACCTACCACGAAATTGGCGTGAGTTTCGATAAAACCTACTACGAATCGGAGACCTATCTGCTCGGAAAAGACGTCATTGAAGACGGTTTGGAGAAAAATGTTTTCTACCGTAAACCGGATGGTTCGGTCTGGATCGACCTTGCCGACGAAGGACTCGACCAGAAGCTGGTGCTGCGGTCGGATGGCACCTCGGTGTACATCACGCAGGATTTGGGAACCACCGACCTGAAATTTCAGGACTACCCGGTTCAGCGCGGCATCTGGGTGGTGGGCAACGAGCAGGACTACCATTTTGCGGTATTATTTGCGATTCTGCGCCGGTTGGGCCGCCCGTATGCCGACGGCTTGTTCCACCTTTCCTACGGCATGGTCGACTTGCCAAGCGGTAAAATGAAGTCGCGCGAAGGCACGGTGGTCGATGCCGATGACCTGATCGAAGAGATGGTTGAAACCGCCCGGAACCGTACCCGGGAACTGGGTAAAATCGATGATTTTGAGAGTGAAGAAGCCAACAACCTGTATCATATGCTGGCGATGGGGGCGTTAAAATATTATTTATTGAAGGTCGATCCGAAAAAAAGAATGACCTTTAATCCGGAGGAGTCGATTGACTTTCAGGGACATACCGGGCCGTTTATTCAGTACACCCACGCCCGGATTTGCTCGGTTTTGCGGAAAGCAGCCCAGTTGGGAGTCGATTCTGCGGGGGCCTTGCAAACGGTCGAACTCGCTGATAGTGAGCAACAACTGGTCTATTTGTTGACGCAGTTTTACCAGCGGATTACCGAAGCCGGAACCGATTACGCTCCCTCGTATCTGGGACAGTATGCCTTCGAACTGGCTAAGGCCTACAACCAGTTTTACGGGGAGTTGTCGATTCTGTCGGAGCCGGATGCCGACAAACTCAAATTTCGGGT
Organism: Larkinella sp.; assembly: GCF_965227735.1. Lineage (NCBI taxonomy): Bacteria > Pseudomonadati > Bacteroidota > Cytophagia > Cytophagales > Spirosomataceae > Larkinella > Larkinella sp. Next base: position 5,254,874 of record NZ_OZ245776.1, read on the forward strand.
GGCCTTATCGAAAGCCGTTGTCGAAACTATCTGTAAAACAATGGAGTTATTAGGAATTGAAGTGCCTACAAAAATGTAAACCTTTCCCAACTCAAATGAAAAAGCTGCTTCTTCTAGTATCTGTTGGTGTTCTGGCTGTAACCTTGTCCAGCTTTATGTCTGTAAAAACTGTTTTAAATTTCCTGCTGAGCGACAAGAGCGCAGTCGCTGTACGTCCGGCGAACGCAGTTGCTCCAACCAAATCATTGTACGATTTTACCGTCAACTCGATTGAAGGCAAAACTGTCCCCCTGAAACAATACCGGGGCAAAAAGGTGGTGATTCTGAACACGGCCTCCAAGTGCGGTTTTACGCCACAGTTTGAAAAATGGGAAGCGTTCTACAAAGAACACGGTGACAAAGTGGTCGTTTTAGGGTTCCCGTCCAACAACTTCAAGAGCCAGGATCCCGGTACCAATTCTGAAATTGCCGAGTTCTGCAAAAAGAATTATGGCGTATCGTTCCCCATGTTCGAGAAAACCGAAGTGCTGGGCGAAAATCAGGCCCCGCTCTACAAGTGGCTGTCGGACAAGTCTTTGAACGGCTGGAATGACAAGGTGCCAACCTGGAACTTCTGCAAATACGTCATCAACGAAAAAGGCGAACTGACGCACTTCTTCGCATCCAAAGTATTACCAACCGATCCGGAATTCAAGTCGGCTGTTGGCATTTGAGTTAAAATTTAATGATAAATGTAAAGTGTAGAATGATGAATGTAAAAGTGATGGAGTTTATACCAGCCATCACTTTTACATTCATCATTCTACACTTTACATTTATCATTTATTGTTAAAACTATGAAATCCTGGCTTGCGGCTGCCCGGCCGCGTACTTTACCGCTGGCGTTGGCCAGCATCATTCTGGGAAGTTTTCTGGCGGCTTCGGCCGGCCGGTTTAGCTGGACCATCTGCGTTCTGGCGTCGCTCACCACCATTTTTCTGCAAATCCTCTCCAATTTTGCCAACGATTACGGCGATGCGGTTTCGGGCAAGGATACCGCCGAGCGTGTAGGACCCCGCCGGGCGGTGGCAACCGGCCTGATTACCAAAGAATCCATGCTGCGCGCGATGATCGTCACGTCCATTCTGGCGTTGATTTCCGGTATCTGGCTGCTGGTCGAGTCGCTGAAAAATGCGCCGACGGAAGTTTTCTGGATTTTTGTAGGACTGGGTTTGCTCTGCATCGGAGCCGCTATCGCGTATACCAATGGCAAACGCCCCTACGGCTACAGCGGTTTTGGCGACATTGCCGTCCTGCTTTTCTTCGGTTGGGTGGGCGTTCTGGGAACCTACTTTCTGCACACTTTGTCCTTCGAACCCATTCTTCTGTTACCTGCCACCAGTGTTGGCTTACTGGCTACCGGCGTTCTGAATATCAACAACATCCGGGATATTGAAACCGACGCCAAAACCGGCAAATACTCCATTCCGGTGCGGCTGGGGCGGGAGCGGGCCGTTCGCTACCACTGGCTGCTGCTGCTGGGCGGTATGCTTTGTGCCGTAATATACACGTTCTTCATCGGGCACAATGTATTTAGCTGGCTGTATTTGCTGGCTTTTCCGCTGTTTGTGCTGAATGGTCGGGCGGTGGCAAATCACCAAAAACCAGGGGAGTTGAACCCGCGCCTGGGGCAACTTGCCTTGTCGACCTTGCTGTTTGTCGTGTTGTGGGGTGTCGCGTTGGTAGGGTAATCACCGTAACCGATCTTGAAAAATGAAAACCATCGGAATCATCGGCGGCATGTCGTGGGAAAGCTCGGCGGTTTATTATCGCCTGATCAATCAGGAGATTGGGAAACGATTGGGCGGTCATTATTCGGCGAAACTCGTGCTGTCGAGTGCCAATTTTGAAGAGTTCAGCCAGTGGCAGAAAGCCGACGACTGGAAGGCCATCGAAATCGCCGTCGACGACATGGCGCAGGGACTCGTCCGGGCCGGAGCCGACTTTGTGGTCATTGCCTGCAACACCCAGCACGAAGTCGCCGAGGGCGTGACCGAGCGTTTGCCGGTTCCGCTGTTGCACATTACCGATGTAACCGCCGAAGCCATTCAGAAAGCCGGTTTTCAAACCGTCGGTTTATTAGGAACCCGCTTCACAATGGAACGCCAATTTTTTCGCGGGCGATTAAAAGAGCGTTTCGGCATCGACGTGATTTTGCCCGACGACGAGGATCAGAAATATGTCCACGACAAGATTTACCACGAATTTAGTAAAGGTATTTTTAGCGAAAGTACCCGTGTTCGCTTTGTCGAAATCATCGAAAAACTCGCCGGGCAGGGCGCGGAAGGGGTTATTTTAGGCTGTACTGAAATCCCGATTTTGGTTCAGGCAGAACATACCAACGTGCCGCTTTTCGATACCACGACGCTTCACGCCCTGGCAGCGGTCGAATTTAGTCTTATTTAAAACAATACGATTTCTTTGATGTTTCTACACATAGATGGTGGATCATGTGTAGAGAGGAATGTGCCGAAGGATTCACCATCTTTTTTACAAAAAATACCCACGAACCTGAATCCGTGGGTATTCTTCGTTACGCGACTGCCACTTTCACGCGCAGCAAAAACTCATCCATTTCAATCTCCGTCGCATTGCCGTTCAGGTCATTAACCAACTCCAGCGACAGCGCCTGCACTTCCTGACAAATGTAGTCTTTATGGGTTTCGATGGCACTGGTCAGCACCTCGGTTGTGCTGTTCTCCAACTCAATCCGAATCTTATCCGTCACATCAAAATTCTGGTCTTTCCGCAGATTCTGGATGCGGTTGATAAAGTCACGGGCGATGCCTTCCTGGCGCAATTCGGGCGTAACCGTCACGTCCAGCGCAACCGTTAAACCGCCTTGTGTCGCCACAATCCAGCCCGGAACATCTTCCGTCCGGATCTCGACATCCGCCATCGTAATCTCACCAATCGCCAGTTGCATGCTGCCGGCGGCTTCCAGTTTGCGGATGTCGTCTTCGGTCATCGTGTTGATGGTCGTTGCCACGTCCTTCATCATCGGTCCGAATTTCGGCCCCAGCGTTTTGAAGTTAGGCTTGATTTTCTTCTTCAGAATACCCGACGCATCGTCGATAAACTCAACGGCTTTCACATTTACTTCCGACTGAATGATCGGCGATACGTGCTCGATCTGCCGCCGGGTTGTTTCGTTCAAAACCGGGATCAACACCTTCGTCAGCGGCTGGCGCACCTTGATTTTATGCCCTTTCCGCAGCGAGTGAACCAATGAGCAGATGTCCTGCCCGAGTTGCATGGATGTTTCCAGATCGCTGTCGATCAACGCCTGTTCCGCTTTCGGGAAATTGGTGAGGTGAACCGATAAATCCGTTTCTTTCGTCAGGTTGCGGTAGAGCCAGTCGGCAAAGAAGGGCGCAATCGGCGACATCAGTTTGGAAACCGTTGTCAGACATTCGTGCAGCGTTTCGTAAGCCGCGCGGGTGTCGGCCCCTAAAGTCGCCCGCGACCCCGGCCCTAAAGGGGACTTGGACACGGGATCTGCAGGACTTAAAAAGTCCCCTTTAGGGCCGGGGTCGCGGGCGACTTTAGGGGCATTCCAGAAACGCCGGCGCGACAGCCGTACGTACCAGTTTGAAAGCTGGTCGTTCACAAAATCCTGCACCGCCCGGCCCGCTTTGGTCGGGTTATAATTCTCGAATTGCTGCTCTACTTCCAGTACCAGCGACTGCAATTTCGACAAGATCCAGCGGTCCAGCTCCGGGCGTTGGTCAACCGGAATGGTCCGAACGCCATCGAAATCGAACTGGTCGAGGTTGGCATACAGGGCAAAGAACGAATACGTATTGTAGAGCGTCCCGAAAAACCGGCGCTGCACTTCGGCAATGCCGTCTATGTTGAATTTCAGATTATCCCAGGGCTCGGCGTTGGTAATCATATACCAGCGGGTGGCATCGGCACCGTAGGTCGCCAACGTCGTGAACGGATCGACGGCGTTGCCCAGCCGCTTCGACATTTTGTTGCCATTTTTGTCCAGCACCAGACCGGTCGACACCACGTTTTTGAACGCTACCGACGAATCGGCTTTTTCATCCAGCGTGCCGAGCATGCCGGAAATGGCGTGGAGCGTAAAGAACCAGCCGCGCGTTTGATCGACGCCCTCGGAGATAAAATCGGCAGGATACGCCTTCTCAAAAACGTCCTTATTCTCGAACGGATAATGCCACTGGGCGTAGGGCATCGCACCCGAATCGAACCAGACATCGATCAGATCCGACTCGCGTTGCAGCACATTGCCGGATTCGGAAACCAGGTACAATTCATCGACAAAAGGCCGGTGAAGGTCGTAATCACCGGATTCGATTTTTTGCAAATAGACTTCGTTTTTGCTCTTTTGTTCGTCCGACAATAAGCCCGATGCAACGGCTTTTTCAACACCCGCTTTCAGTTCGGCGACCGAACCGATGCAGATTTCGTCGCCAAGCTCATTACGCCAGATCGGTAATGGCGTTCCCCAGAACCGGCTGCGGCTGAGGTTCCAGTCTACCAGGTTTTCGAGCCAGTTGCCAAACCGCCCGGTTCCGGTGCTTTCGGGGTTCCAGTTGATGGTTTTGTTCAGCGCGACCAGCCTGTCTTTTACCGCTGTCGTTTTGATAAACCAGCTATCGAGCGGGTAATACAGAATGGGTTTGTCGGTCCGCCAGCAGTGCGGATAGGGGTGTTCGTATTTTTCGACGTGAAATGCCTTTCCTTCCGTCTTTAACTTGATGGCAATCAGCACGTCCGTCGGTTTGAACTCCGGTGCTTCCTGCTCCTCGTCGGAATAATATTGTTCCTTTACATACCGACCGGCAAACTCTCCGATTTCCGGCACAAATTGCCCGTGCTTATCGACAATCGGCACCTCTTTGCCGTTTTCATCCTTCACCATGATGGGCGGAATGCCGTTTTGCTGGGCAACCCGGAAGTCATCGGCCCCGAACGTCGGAGAGGTATGCACCACCCCCGTACCGTCTTCGGTCGTCACGAAATCGCCCAGAATAACGCGGAAAGCGGGCTTTTCGGGCTGAACATACGGCATGAGTTGCTCGTATTCGATCCCGGCCAGTTCCGAGCCTTTGAATTCTTTCAAAATGGTCCACGGGACCAGCTTTTTGTCCGAAGCTGCGTAGCCGTCAAAATCGCCGTCGCGCGGGTCCGACCGTTCGGCTTTCTCGTTGAACCAGCGACCAACCAGCGCTTTAGCCAGCACCACATTCACCGGTTCGTAGGTGTATGGATTGAAGGTTTTGATCAAAACGTAATCGATGTCTTTTCCAACGGTCAGCGCGGAGTTGCCCGGCAGGGTCCAGGGCGTGGTGGTCCAGGCCAGGATGTAGGCATTTAAACCGTGCAGATCGCCAAAGGCCTGTGCGGTTTTCGCACTTTCTTTCACCTTGAACATCGCCACAATCGTGGTGTCTTTCACGTCTTTGTACGTGCCGGGCATGTTCAGCTCGTGCGACGACAAACCCGTTCCGGCCTTCGGCGAATACGGCTGAATGGTGTAGCCTTTATATAATAATCCCTTGTCATACAGTCGTTTGAGTAACTGCCAGACGGATTCGATGTATTCACTCTGGTAGGTGACATACGGATTGTCGAGATCGACCCAGTAGCCCATTTTTTCGGTCAGGTCGTTCCACAAGTCCGTGAATTTCATCACGGCTTCCCGGCACTTCTGGTTGTAGTCCTCAATGCTGATGCCGCCTTCGGATTCGGGCTTGCCGATATGGTCTTTCGTAATGCCCAGTTCTTTTTCGACCTGCAACTCGATGGGCAAACCGTGGGTATCCCAACCCCCTTTGCGTTTGACCTGAAAGCCCTGCAAGGTTTTATACCGGCAAAAAATATCTTTAATCGCCCGGGCCATCACGTGGTGAATGCCCGGTTTTCCGTTTGCCGAGGGCGGCCCTTCGTAAAACGTGAACGTAGGCTGGCCTTCGCGCGTGTCGATGGATTGTTCAAAAACGCGATTGGCTTTCCAGAATGCTAATATATCATCGCCAACCTGCGCGTAATTCAGGTTCTTATATTCTTTGTAACTCACGATCGTACTGGGATTTGGAATTGACCGCAAAGATACGGAAAATTGGGCGGAACGCATGGCCGTGCAGGGAAACGCTAAATTTGGCATTAACTTTGTGCGAATTAGGCTGGAAACGAGACACAAAGATTACATCGCATGCGAAGTAGGTTAACGGCAAACGTGTCTAACCCAATCTGGAGAACCTTCGAATATGTTTCACTATGGGGTATGGCATGAATGAACTGGAACGATCAGCAGGAAATGGAGCCTTTCGACAGCATCGCAAGCCGGTTGATCAACGGGCGCTCTACGATCGGTTTGGTGCACTGGCCTATGGGATTATCTTGCAGATTCTTCCGCAATCGGCCCTGGCCCAGAAGGCGCTGATGGAAGTTTTTTCCGCCGACAACTTACCTGCTTTCGCCAATTCGCCGGTTAATCCGGCAATAGCGGTGATTCGGATTGCACGCGCTAAAGCGCTTGAGTTGAAAGACAAATCGAAAGAACGGGAGGCCGCCCGCCCGGAACCATTTTCGGTAAACAACAGTTATTCACCGGAGTATATTTTTGACTTGTCTTTTCGTCAGGGCTACTCCTTTGAAACGATTTCCGAGCAGTCTGGCCTTTCCAGACCGGAATTAGTAAAAGCCATTCGGGATTTTATTCACGTGTTTCGTCGATCGTAATTACGCAGGAAATTGGAAATTCGTCAATACATAGATAGTGGGGTTTTAGAGGCCTATCTGCTGGGGTTAGCGTCCGAAGAGGAGCAACACGAAGTTCAGCAGATGAAGGTTCTTTATCCGGAAGTATCTTCGGCTTTGAACGAGCTTGAGGTGGTGATTGAAACGTATTGTGTTGAAAATTCGGTTCCCCCGCCACCCGGCACCTGGGAACTCATCCAGGCGCGCATCCCCGGCCAGGAAATCAGGAAACGGGAGCCCGAAACGGATAATAAAAAAGACGCGGAACCCAAAACCGCTAAATCCGATTACGTGGAAGTGGAGGTGAGCGATTCGTTCATCCGCGTCCATAAACTCTGGCGAGTCGCTTTCCTGGCTGTGTTTATCTTATCCAAGATCTTTCTGATCGCCGGGCTGTATTATTACTTCAAAGCCGATAGCCAGCAGCAGGAAATCGAGCGACTCAAAAGCACCATTCAGCAACAGCAAGTCATTCGCTGATTCTGGTTTTTAACAACCTTTCGGAGCCAAAGACTACGGTTTTGGCCACTGTCCTTCCTTGATATCGGTCAACGTCAGTTTAGCCGGGTCCAGCACTACGTAGCGTATTTTCTTGCGATGGTGCGTGTAGGTGATGTGAACAAGACCGTCGCGGGATTGAATCACGGCCGGATACGAAAATTCCCCACCGGGTTCGTTTTCGAGCACCACCGCAGCCTGCCAGCGTTTGCCATCGGGCGACAAGGCCACATTGAGCGGTGAGCGGCCTTTGGGCGTGTGGTTATACACCAGCAGTTGTCGGCCATCCTGGAGCGTTACGGCATCCGTTCCGGAATTCGGGTTGGGTAATTCAGTCGCTTTCAACTCCGTCCATGTCGTCCCGCCATCTTCCGACCAGGCTTCCAGAACCCGGCCGTTTTTGCTGCGGCACAGCAATTGCAACCGCCCATTCGGGTGAAACAGCACGCTGGGCTGAATGGCGCTGAATTGCTTGCCATCGTTGAGCGCCGGGGTTTTCTGCCAGGTTTTTCCGCCGTCCGGGCTGCTTTCCATGTGTAACCGCCAGCCGTTGTCTTCGCTGCTCGACGGACTCAGCAAGTTGCCGGAAGCCAGCAAAACCGGCTTATTTTTGATCGGTCCGACAATCCCGTCGGGCATTCGGGTGGGTTTCGACCAGGTTTTGCCACCATCGGCCGAACTCATCTGCATACCCCACCAGGTCGACGGACTCGGCCCCACTTTATAAAACAGCAGCAAAGGTCCGTTGGGCATTTGGAACAGAACCGGATTCCAGGTGGGTTGCCGTTTCCCCTGGGCTTGAACGCCATTCGCCAGTTCGACGGGGGCCGTCCAGCCCGCAGCGGTTTTCCGGCTAAACCAGATGCCCACATCAGGGTCGCGCTCATCGGTTCCGCCAAACCAGGCGGCTACGATGCCATCCGGGGTTTCGGCCAGCGTGGACGCGTGGCAGGAAGGAAACGGGGCGGTTTCGTAAATAAATTCAGATTTGACAATACCGGCGGTTTGGGCCGCTAAAAAATCGGGGAGAAGACTGAGAAGGAAAAGGATAAATCGGGTTTTCATTGGGAAAGCAAACGGTTTTTTCAGGGTAGGAATTTGAACCCAAAGGTATTGGTTTCGATTGGAAATCAATCGCAAATTTTAGCAGGATTTGGACCAGCCCACGGTTTCAACCGTGGGGTAACAGCGATTCAATTGCGGCCGGAAAAACCGTTTTAACGGTTTAGAATCTACCAAAACCGTTAAAACGGTTGCCATGAATTTGATCGGTTTTTTGAAATCCCACGGTTAAAACCGGGGGCTGGTATTTTTTGCCGCAGACAGTCTATTTTACGACTCATTGTACCATAAACAAACCGCCGGACCGCAAAGGAATTCCTCCCTTACGGCCCGGCGGTTTTTAATCAGCAACGCTCAAATACCCTTGTTCAGCACCCGGACTTTGACGTGCGAGGGATTTTTGTTCGAGAAATAAACCCGTTGGGTGGTTTTTTGGAAATCAGCCTCTGTGGCGTCGTAGATGTTCATGAACTTGCCCGGATTGCGGTCCACCAGCGGGAACCACGAACTCTGCACCTGCACCATCATTTTGTGGCCTTTTTTGAACGTGTGAGCCGCATCCTGCATGTCGAATTTCACTTCGGCCACTTCGCCCGGTTTCAGCGGTTCCGGTTTGGAGAAGCTGTTGCGGAATTTCGCCCGCATCACTTCACCCCGCACCATCAACTGAAAACCGGCCATTTTCGTCGTCGGAATCGGGCTGCTGGCCGTCGTCGTGTCGGGATAGACATCGATCAGTTTCACCACAAAATCCGCATCCGTTCCCGTTGATGTCACAAACAGATTCGCCATCACGTTTCCGGCAATCGTCAGGTCTTCCGTCAACGCTTCCGACTCATATACCATCACATCGGGGCGGGCAGCCGCAAACCGCTGGTCTTCATACATGAAATCAGCCCCCCGGATGATCTGGACGTTGTTCGTGTAGGGAACCGGTTTTTTCGGATCATTCACGTATTCGTCAAAAACCGCTTCGGTTTCCTTTGGGGGTTCGAACGACAGCTTGCCGTTGGCATGTAAATAAATGCTGCGTTCTTCCGACTCTTTGGGGGGCCACTGGCTATACTGTTTCCACTCGTTGGAGCCCGTCAGGAAGATCGACGCATCGGGCAGTTGCGGGTTAGGGCCGTCTTTCAGGTAGTGATTGAAAAACGGCAACTCGATTTTTTCCCGGTAATACAGCGACGTTTTGGCGCCAAAACGAATATTTCCCAGCGACTCGCCGGTGCTGCGCGCCCAGCCGCCATGAATCCACGGCCCCATCACCAACTTGTTAGTCGTCTTCGGATTCTTGCTTTCGATGCCCGCGTAGGTCTTGAGCGGACCGTACAAATCTTCCTGGTCGAACCAGCCGCCCACGGTCATAATGGCCGGTTTGATGTTTTTCAGGTGCGGAACAACCGCCCGGCTTTGCCAGTACTCATCGTAGGTATCGTGTACCATCATCTCCTGCCAGAGCGCATTTTCGCCTTTGAAATACTTTTCGTTGACCTTCGACAGCGGCCCGACATTCATATAAAATTTATACGAATCCGGGGTGTAGTAGCCGTTGAAACGCGGCCCCCCTTTGGTAGTCGGAACCGGGCGGGGCTGGCCATACGACGAGAGAAAGGCAAATGTACCCATCAGGAAAAACGCACCGTTGTGGTGCCGGTCGTCGCCCATATACCAGTCCGTCACCGGGGCCTGGGGCGAAACCGCCTTGAGAGCCGGGTGGGCGTCGATGGCGGTCATGGTGGTGTAAAAACCGGGTGCCGAAATGCCCCAGGTGCCCACCTTCCCGTTGTTGTTCGGAATGTTTTTGACCAGCCAGTCGATGGCGTCGTAGGTGTCCGAACTTTCGTCCACATCGGTTTTTTTCTTCTTGTCGGGAATGTGCGGCCGAACCGCTACAAAGTTACCTTCCGACATCCAGCGTCCCCGAACATCCTGATACACAAAAATGTAGCCATCTTTGGCGAACGCCATTGAAGGTCCCAGCGACGTTTTATACGCATCTGCTCCGTAGGGGGCCACGCTGTAGGGTGTCCGGTCGAACATGATCGGGTATTTCTGCGAGGTGTTTTTCGGCGTATAAATCGATGTGAACAGTTTCACCCCGTCGCGCATCGGCACCACCACTTCCGTCTTGACGTAATTTTCCCGGATATACAGCGAATCCGCCTTGTTGGCCCCCGGCATCTGCGCCAGCAGTGGATTACTTAGAGCAACGACCACCGCCAGCAGCAGAAGCAGGCGAACCGACGGTATTTTCAGACTGATTTTCATACAATTGCGTTGATTAGACTAATTGGCTTTCGTCGTTGCACCCTTGGCCGGAGCCATCTTTTTGATGTGCGCATCCATGATCTTGAGCAACTCGCCGTTGGAATAGGGCCGCCAGCTATGACCACCGCGGTCGCCGTACGTAACTGAACCGCCGTAAGCCGGATTGGTGGTTTTGCTCAAAAACTCGTCGACTTTATACACCCCAAAGTTAAGGAAGAAATCGTCCATCCGCCCAACGATAATGTTCAGCTTGCCCACCAGCTTCGGTCCAACGGTGGCCCAGTTTTTCTCCAGATAATGGCGCAGGTCGTAATGTTCCTTCCAGTAAGCAGCCACGCTGGGGTCGATCACCCCGGTTTTTTTGTCGAACAGCGGTTTGAAATACCCGTCGGCACCGACCGGCCCGAAAACCGAACTCCAGACGTCGAGCTGACCGCCCGAACGCCCTTTCGTGCCATTGACCAGCTCCATCATGTTGCGTTGTTCGGAGGTCAGGCGGGGTTCGCCGGTTGCCGGAATACGCGTGTTCGTCGTAGGTACTTTATACCATTCGTATTCTTTGTAGAACGCATTTTTGTCTTTGTAAATATCGATGCCTTCCACGTTCCAGAAATCAAGCGGATCAGGGGCAAACGACCAGGTTCCGCCGTAAAACTCCGGATACCAGACCTGGAGCGCAAACGATTCCCAGCCGCCGGTCGAACCGCCGGTCAGCAAACGGGCGTAGCCTTCGCGGATGCAACGGAATTTGGTTTCAATTTCCGGGATCAATTCTTCGTGGATGGCGTCGCCAAATGGGCCATTGTTGGCCGAATTGACCGCGTACGAATCATCAAAATACGGCGACGGATGTTGCAGCGTGATGGCAATAAACTTGGGACCGTTATCCGCTGTCCAGTCTTTGTAAAACTCGTTGTTCGGATTTTCGGCAAACCGGAACGGGGGCGCGGTCGAAAAGTGGCCTTGCTGATACACCGTCGGATAAAGCCGGGTGGGTTCATCGTCGTAACCCTTCGGTAACAAAATAGTCGCGCCGATGAAAATGGGATGGCCCCAGAATTTCGTCAGTTTCGCGCTCTGAATTTTGATGTGCTTCACCCATTTGGTATCCGCAGGCACCGAAATCGGCGGAATCACCTTCGTCACTTCCAGCTTGATGGTCTCGCTTTTCGCCGGATCGATCGTGATTTTCTGAACCGCACTGTAGACATTCCCCGGCGAGCGCGTCCATTGCTGGCCTTCCCACTGATCCATGTGCATCCAGACCGTATGGCCGTCCGACCGTTTGAATTCGGTGTATTTGTTCAAAACCGCCTGCACAAAATACTCGCCTTTCGGAACATCCTTCAGCGCGTTGATGGGATAACCCAGCGTAGAACCGTCGATGGTGACGGCTTTGCCCGCAGCCAGTTTTTCGAAATCCGCTCCCCAGAACTGCGTGCCGTAGCGGCCCACCTGCTGGCGGGGTTCGGTGCTGTCTTTGCGCGTAATGATCAGAAACATCCGGCCCGTCAGGGGCGTAGAACTGATGGCGGCCGGAAACGAAAGTTCAAATTTGAGCTTGGTTTGGGCAAACCCGGTAAGCGAGGTCAGAACAGCCAGAACGATGATCAATCGCCGGGCGATCTTACTGTGAAAATGATTCATAAAACGGGGGTTAGGGGTTAGGTCACTGCGGATTTTTAGCATCCCACTGAATTTCAGCAAACGGACGGATCAGTTGATCGTATACTTTATGATTCGGCTGATCGTTCGGAAGCTGGGCCAGACGGCCGTAGCGACGCATGTCGAACCAGCGGTGGCCTTCGTAAAACAACGAATACCGGCGTTGATTCAGCAACTCGTCGATCAGGGCGTTTTTGTCGTTCAGAATCGCCGGTTTGGCGGTGGCCAGTTCCTTTAATCCGGCACCAACCCGAACCTTGTTCAGGGCTGTCACGGCATCCGTCAGTTTACCGGTTTGAATCATCGCTTCGGCATACATCAGAATCAGTTCTTCGTTCCGGATGATCGAGATCGGATTGGTACTGAGCGGATACATCGACACGTCATACTCACCAATAATTCCGTTCAGGGCGCGGGCGGAGGTGCGTTTCGTCACTTTTTTCGTCACCCGCGTATCACCGGCTTCGGCCTGGGAGATAAACAACGCCTGGGCGACTACGGGCGACGCCGTCGTGTTCAGTTGCTGAAACTGCGGATTTGTGATGTCCCCCGAGGTGGTTGAATACGTGAAGTTGGGGCCAGTCGTCAGCGCACCATTCAGGTCGAAAAACGATTCGCCCAGCGTGGACAGCAACCCCGTCCAGTCCTGCTGGTACATTGCCGTCCGCGCGGCCAGCGCCCGGTTGAATTTCCGGAAATTGGCGGGCGTATTGAACCCGGCATAACCGCTCGTCATCGTAAAGCCGAAAGCCGTTCCGCCCGCAGCCAGTTGCGTAGCCCCTTCGTCCAGCAGTCGCCGGATTTCCTTCAGCGCTTCTTCGTACGAGACAAACGGCCCCGGTTTCAGCATATCACCCGGGCTGTACAAGTCCGTGTACTTGATCCGGATGCCATTTTTATACTGCATGTTCAGCATATACAGCATTGTGTAAGCCGATACGGTATTGGCAAAACCCCGGATACCCTGCTTTTCGGCGTCGGTCAGCGCACTGGGAGCGGAGTTCTCGGCGGCCAGTTTAAAGTATTCAGCCCGGCGACGGGTCTGGGCGTAATCGCTGTAATAACCGTTGAATAAGGTGGTTGCGCTAAAACCGCCGTTGGTCGTTCCCAGCAATTCGGTGGTCCAGGTTAGTTCTGTAGACGCCAGGTTGTAAACTTCCCGGCCAATGGATCCGGCAACCCGAACCAGGTTCGACTGGCCGTTGCGGAAAGACGACTGGATGCCGATGCCCATCTGGTTGATCTGAATCCGTGACGCGTTGGTCAGGATGGACTCCAGGGCGGGGTTGTTGGGGTCGATGGTGTCTTCGACCTCGAAAAAGCTGCAGGACGGCATCGCCAGGGCAAGTCCGGCCAGGAGAATGGTATGTTTTAGAGAAAATTTCATAGAGGAATCATTTGAGTGTTTGGCCCCCCACCCCCTGAAGGGGGCTTAAACAAACCGAGTGCAAAAGCCCCCTTCAGGGGGTGGGGGGCAATTCTTAAAAATCAACCGCAATGTGGAAGAAAATCCGTTTGCTGTTCGGGAAAGCGGCATTGTCGACGCTGGCACCCACCGACTGGTTTCCAAAGTTCGACGCTTCGGGATCGTAGCCTTCGTATTTGGTAAAAGTCAGCAGGTTTTGGGCCGACGTACCGATCCGGATGTTGGACACCACATTGGCGAACGCTTTGCCCAGAATGGTTCGGGGAACCGTGTAATACAGCGAAACCTCGCGCAACCGCACATAACTCGCATCCTGGATGAATTCGCGGGCCGTTACGTTGGGGTTGGCTGGTAGCCGGGCGCGTCCGTTGGGCAGACCCACGTTGCCATACAAATTGTCGACCTTGCTCCAGTCTTTCGTCGTTCCGCCCGTATCTTTCTGTTTGGTCGTCAGGTTGGAGTTATGATTTCCCTGGCTGGTGTGCAGCAGAAATCCGAAGTCGAAGCTCTGGAAAATTTTGAACTGGTTGGAAAACGAAACCTGGTATTTAGGCTGTGCATCTTCGTAGCGGGTCGCCTGGGCAACGCCCTGCGCATCCGGCACGTTCGGGGAGCCATACCAGCGGGTTGGCGATTCGCCCAACCGCAACTGGTTGCGTCCGTAGATACTGAAACCGGAACCCACCGTCGTATTCGGAATTTCCAGCCGCGTAATCTTGCTGCGGTTGAACCAGTATTGCACCGAGGAGGTCCAGGTGAAATTCGACATCTCGACCGGAGTAACGTTCAGGCCCAGTTCAACCCCCCGGTTTTGCAAATCACCCACCGGATAGGCGTTGAACTGCGTAACCCCGGTTCCGGATGATAAGGTGTAGGGATTCAGCAGGTTGAAGATTTTCTTGTCGTAATAGGTCGCTTCCAGACTAACCCGGTTTTTGAACAAGCCCAGATCGACACCCCATTCCATTTCCTGCGCCGTTTCGGGCTCGATGGTCGGGTTTCCAACGCTGGTAGGTGTAACGGAACCCAGTTGGCCGTCGATGATGGTGGTTCCGAGCGAGGTGAAGAGGTTTCCGTAAGCCGGTACGCCCCCGGTCCGGCCAAAAGCGCCCCGGAGTTTGAACTGGCTGATGGGGTCGTAGGACCAGAATCCGAATTTCGTCAGGTTAACGGCCAGTGACGCCCGTGGAAAACCGTACCATTTCGCATTGTCGCCGTTCAGGCTCGATTTGTCGAAGCGAATCCCCAGCGTACCAATGATTTTATCCTGGTAATTGGCTTCCTGCTGGGCAATCAGACCCACATCCTGCCAGGCCTGCCAGGTTTCGCTGAACGTACGAACGCTTCCGGTGTTGGGGTTTTTCTGTTTGGGTAACAAACCGTCACCCTGAATCCAGCTAAAGTCGTTGTCGGTCGAGAGCCGCACTGTTCCCACCTGCGACGTCAGGTCGAGTTTACCACCCAGCAACTGCCAGTTATAAATCAGGAAAGCCTGCAAGTTGGTGTTGAAACTCCGGTTTTTCGAGTACCGGGAAGCACCGGGCGTGGCCCGGGTGAGCTGCGATTGCAAATCTTCCGGGAAATACACTTCCGCTTCCGTATTGACATAATCCAGACCGCCCTGGAGGGCCAGTTTCAGCGTGCTGTTCGGTTTTTGCAGGAAGTATATGTTGCTGGTAAACGACTGAATAAACCGGTTGGTCATCTCGTCGTTGATCGTACGCTCGGCAATGGCAACCGGGCTGTCGCCGGTGTAGCGGGACTGCGGGTAAACGCCGTTGACGGGCATCAACTGGGCATAATCAGGGGTATAGGCCAGGGTGTAGCCAATCGAAACGCCCCGGTTGTCGTTCCCGCTGAAACTCCGCTGGGCGCCCGTCTGCATGTAGCTGGAACCAATCGAAAAATCGACCCATTTCGCCAGTTTGTGATCCACGTTCAGGCGGATCGACTTGCGTTGAAAACCGGTTCCTTTTTGGATGCCGGTTTCGTCGTTCAAACCAGCCGCCATGTAAAATTTGGTTTTGTCGTTCCCGCCGGAAACGCTCAGCCGGGTGTTCGTAATTTTGCCGGTATTGCCGTAAATGTATTTTTCGTAATCATACAGCTTGCCTTCGGCGGTGGCTTTCTGCCACAGGTCGATTTCTGTTTTGCTGCCACTGCCCACGGTTCCGTTCCCAAAAACGTAGTCGAATTTGGTCTGTCCTTCCGGGCCAATGGGGTCCAGGCTAAAGCCTTCGTAACCCAGCAGTTTGGTGGCCGACGAAAAGCCGACATCCTGACCGAAACTCACTTTGGTTTTACCCGCTTTCCCCTTTTTCGTGGTAATGATAATCACCCCGGCATTGGCGCGGGTTCCGTAGATCGCGGCCGCACTGGGGCCTTTCAGGATTTCCATCGACTCAATGTCGGCGGGGTTGATGTCGGAAATCCGGTTGGGAGCCTGATCCTGGTTAGCGCCCGCCCCGCTGAACGAGCCGGAACCGGCCCCGGTGGCAAACTGGGAGTTGTTGACGAAAACGCCATCGATGACATACAGGGGTTCGGAACTCCCGTTGATGGATGAAACTCCGCGCAATTTTACGGAAATCCCACCGCCGGGCGCACCGCTGTTCTGCACAATGTTGGCCCCGACAATTTTACCGCTCATGGCGGCATCGAGGGTTACCGGGCGGGTTTTCCCGACCAGTTCGTCTGACGAAATCCGGGTGACGGCGTTGGCGGCATTGCTTCGTTTAACGCTCGTGGCCAGACCCGAAACAATGACCTCGTCGAGGCTCTGGCTGGCTTCCGTCATCGTTACGTTGATGACATTGGAGGAGGCCGAAACGGGTGCTTCCTGGGTTAGAAAGCCAATGTAAGAAAAGACCAGCGTTTTGGTGCCGGCCGGTGCCAGCAGGGAATAATTTCCGTTGACGTCCGAAACGCTGCCTTTTGAAGAACCTTTGGCCACCACGTTGACACCAGGCAGGGGAGTGCCATCAGATGAACTGGTGATTTTTCCGGAAAGCGTTCGGTCTTGCGCCCAGGCTTTTCCGAGGCCGCTGACGACGATCCAGACCAGTAACAGAGAATAGATTTGCTTCATTATTGAATAGTTTGGGTTATAAAAAATGGAAGAAAGTAAGAATGGGTGTGTTGAGTACAGGCAATAGCAGTTCTGCGCTCCTCACGACAAGGAGACCGCACGACTGTTCAGAATGGGAAGAAAAAGGGCAGCAAACCGGGAAGTTTGCCGGAGATGGTTTTGGCCTGTTGGTTTTGTAAGGCGTCAGAAAAACTGACGATGCAATTATAGGTACTTATTCTTAAAGTGCAAATATTATTTTGATAATATTAAAATTGTCAAAATATTTTGAAGATTATTGATGCAATTGTAAAATTAAATATTGTATATTTTCTATCTTTTTTATAATGTTTTGTCGAAAATAGGTGCTGGGTAATAAAATACTGCTATTGGGTACTTATTCAATCGATCGTATTACAAAATTCTTGATCGGGTTCTTTTTGATGATCTTTACCAACTTTCCCTTTACGTAAAAGTACTCGTCTTCCCGGTCATCGATCCGAATGCGGTAACTTCCTTTTTTCGTGGGTTCGATGGTGGCGTAATCGCCGAAGTATTCCGCAAAAACCCGGGTGCGGCCCACCGGTTCTTCAAAATAAAGCCGCATGGTGGTAAAATCAATCGGGTTCGGTTCAATCGCTTTTCGTTCGTATTTATACTGCCTGACGTTGATGTCGTAGTGGTCTTTTTTCCAGATAATGTCGGACTGGTAATTCCCGTGATTGGATAGCGCGTCGATGTCGGAATGCAGGAGCTGGCGGGAGGTCGGGTCGTGACGGGAAACGGTTTTGTAATACACTTTGATTTTTCCGAAAAACCAGAATTCAACGTCGCTGACCTGATCGTAGACCACGGAGCCGGGGCTGGTAATCTGGGCGACCGTCATTGTCCCGACGCGAAAACCGGCGATATCGATTTCGTATTTTTGATTTACCGTCTGGCAGAAACTTCGCGTGCAGGTCAGTATCAATAAGCCGGTAATGAAAAAAAACTGTAGCACGTTCGAACTGGTTTTGTGTACTTTTAACCGATTAAAAACTCAACTGCTTGTGTGTATGCCTCGAATTGTTGGTCTGTGGCTGGGTTTGTTGCTGTCTTTTTCCGGCTTTACCCAGCCAGATCAAGCCCTTCAGATCATTCCCAAACCGGCCCAAACGGAACTACGGGATGGCCGGTTTGTTTTTAGCAACGAAACCACTGTCCGGTTTCCTCCGAACAACGCCGAACTGAAAACGCTGGCCGAAAATTTTATCCGGCAATTCCAGGCCGCTGCCGGGTTTTCACTGCGAACAGAAAACCGCCCCGCAGTGACGTCAACCGGCACTTTTCTGGCTTTTGTGCCGGTTCCTGACGCGAATCTGGGCGACGAAGGCTACCGGATTGACGTTACCGCCACTACTATAACGATTGAAGCGACCAAACCGGCTGGTTTTTTTTACGCCGTCCAATCCCTGTATCAACTTTTGCCGTCCGAAATCTTTGCTACAAAGCTAGTAAAACCATCGGTTAACTGGTCAATTCCGGCCTGTCGTATCGAGGACAAACCCCGCTACCGCTACCGGGGGCTGCACCTGGATGTCGCCCGGCATTTCTTCCCGGTTTCGTTCATCAAAAAATACATCGACCTGCTGGCTCTGCATAAATTCAACACGTTTCACTGGCACCTGACCGACGATCAGGGCTGGCGGATCGAGATAAAAAAATACCCCAAATTAACTCAGGTCGGTAGTCGGCGGAAGGAAACCCTGATTGGCCACTATTATGAATCAGATCCACAACAGTTTGACGGGCAATCGTACGGCGGTTTCTATACGCAGGATGAAGTGCGTGAAGTGGTGCGGTATGCGAAATCCAAATATGTAACTATTATTCCTGAAATAGAAATGCCGGGTCACGCCCTGGCCATTTTAGCGGCTTATCCGGAGTTCGGTTGTTCTGGCGGGCCCTACGAAACCGCCACCAAATGGGGCATTTTCACGGACGTTCTGTGTCCCTACGACCGGACGTTTACTTTTCTGCAAGACGTTCTGACGGAAGTAATGACGCTATTTCCCGGCCCCTATATTCACATCGGTGGTGATGAATGCCCTAAAATTTCCTGGCAAAAAAGCCCGTTTTGCCAGAATCTGATGAAGAAGCTCAAGCTGAAAAATGAGAACCAGTTGCAGAGTTATTTTATTTCCAGAATCGATAAGTGGGTGACATCCAAAGGCTGGAAAACCATTGGCTGGGATGAGATTCTGGAAGGGAACAGTCCAGCCATTCGGGTGTCGCCGGGTGCAACCGTCATGAGCTGGCGCGGCATCGAGGGCGGTTTAAGAGCCGCCCGGCAGAACCACGATGTGATCATGACACCCGGTAACTTTCTGTATCTGGATCATTACCAGGCCGATCGGTCGCAGGAACCGCTGGCTTTTGGCCGGTTCACGCCCCTCGAAAAAACGTATTCCTATGACCCGACGCCGGTAGATTTGCCCGTAGCGGCTCAAAAACACCTCATTGGCGCACAGGCCAACGTCTGGACTGAATACCTCAAAACCGCCGATCAGGTCGAGTATATGGTCTGGCCGCGGGCGGCTGCCGTGGCTGAAGTGGTATGGACGCCCCTCGATCAGAAGAACTGGCCGGACTTCACCCGCCGATTGCCGGCTCTCTTCAAGCGACTGGATGCGCTGGGCGTTTCGTATTCCCGCGCCTATTACGATGTGGTAGCCGAAGCCCATCCGCAGCCGGATGGAACGTTGCAGGTTTCGCTTACTACCCAGGAAGAAACCGCCGAAATCCGGTATTCGACCGATGGCTCGACGCCCACAGCCCAATCCGTCCGGTATGATCACCCGTTGAACCTGACAAAACCCACGACGGTGAAAACCGTTGCGGTAAAAAAAGGTGTGGTCATTGGCGACGTACAAGCGTGGGATTTTGCGGTTTCAAAAGCGACCGGCAAATCGATCCAATTCGCTGCGGTTCCAACAAGACCTAAAAACGTAGACCCGGCATTATTGATCGACGGACGCTACGGAACCACCATTGGGTATCTGGAGGAAATGCAAAACGTGGCCGGTGTGAAAACCGCCGACCTGACCGCCACCCTGGATCTGGCCGAACCGCAGTCGATTCAACTGGTAACGATTGGATTGGTGAAAGCTACTGCCGGGGCCATTCTGCTGCCCAAACAGGTCGATGTGGCGGTTTCGGACGATGGCCGAACGTTCCAGACGGTCAAAACCGTTTCGATGGATCCAATGGAACGCGGCAAAAAGGCCATCATCCGCCAGACTCTCACCTTCGAACCGGTGAGGTGTCGGTATGTGCGGATTATAGCCCGAAATGTAGGAAAAGTACCATCCACCATGACCCAGGCGGGCAAAGATGCCTGGGTCATGGTGGATGAAATAACGGTGGAGTAAGCCCGGGTTTAGTTGCTGGCGAGGGCTTCTTTCTCTTTGCCGGCAACGTCGTTTTTGATTTTAGGAACCGTTTTCAGGTACTCATAAATCGCTCCCACTTCGTAGTCGGTCATCTGGTGCGGAAACATTGGCGACCGAATCAGGCTGCCATCCGGCCGCACACAGGCTTTGACCGCCCGAATGAACTGCTCTTTCGTGTATTTTTTGCCAATCCCGGTTTCTTCATCAAAGGTTAAATTGGCCGTAAAGATGGGTTTGCCATCGGGGGTTTTCATCTCGTTTCCACCGCCGTAATACCCCGCTGACAACTCGGGATTCAGGGGATTTTGTTTGGTGAAATCGGCCGAATGGCAGGCATAGCAGGTTCCCAAACCGTCGGCTACGTAACGCCCAAATGCCACTTCGTCGGTGCTATCCGGAATCACAATGGTCGTTTCAGGGTAGGGGAGCGGTTTGATGACGGTGTTGGCCAGCAGCTTGGTGAATAGCGAAAAGTCCGATGGAGGAGCTTCCTGGCCGGAGGCTTGAACCGGAGCGGCATCGGACCGCAGCCAGACCACGACCGATTGCAGGTCTTCGTCGGCCATTGTCGCAAATTTCGGCATAATTCCGGCGAAGGTGCCGTTTTTACGAACGCCTGTTCGCAAAAAATAGAGCAGTTCTCCATCGGTCCAGTTGCCAATTCCGACGGTTTTGTCCTGCGTAATGTTCATGGAGTAAATGGTCCCGAACAGCCCGGGAAGGTCGTTCATGTGTCGGCCTGTGAGTCGGTTATCGGCGCCGGAATGGCAGGCAATGCAGTGCATCTGGGCAATTTTGGCGCCCCGTTCCAGCCGGGCCGGGGTAGCTTCGATGTTCATTTCCTGAACAACGGGTGGATCGTAGGTGGGAATGCCACGGACGGCAACGAAACTGACGAAGCCCAGCAAGCCAACGACGACAAAACCGACTATAATCAATACGATGCGCAGTACTTTTTTCATACAAAGCGGAATTAACGAGAAGTATTTGAGTTTACAGACACAAATTAAGCGGGTGCAAGTGGGTTTGGTGGTGTCGGAATGCGTCAAAAAAGCAACATTTGCCGACAGAAACCGACCGTTCAATCGAAAGGTAAAAACCGCATTTTAACGCGTTGAAGCAAGCGGATCGGTCGTTTTGATGACCTGAAACTTGTTTTTCAGACCGGTTTTGCCGAATCGCAGTTTTTTTCTTTATCTTCCGATTCCAACCTTTTCAAGCTCAAAACCCCTGTATGTCTGATTACGCAAACCCGTTAACCGAAGAGAAAACCGAATTAAAACGCTCGCTGGGGTTCGTCGATGCCACCCTGCTCGTATCGGGGTCGATGATTGGTTCCGGTATTTTTATCGTTAGCGCCGACATGTCCCGCAACGTCGGATCGGCGGGTTGGTTGCTGTTACTCTGGGTGTTGACGGGCGTCATTACCGTGACGGCGGCTTTGAGTTACGGCGAACTGGCCGGTATGATGCCTAAAGCGGGCGGACAGTTCGTGTACATCCAGCGGGCGTATGGCTCACTGCTTGGATTTGTGTATGGCTGGACGGTTTTTGCCGTGATTCAAACGGGAACCATTGCCGCCGTTGCGGTGGCCTTTACCAAGTTTACGGCGGTTTTTATTCCGGCCTTGAATCCGGAAAATATCCTGTTCAATGTCGGCAGCTTTCCCATCAAGGCGTCGGCGCTCTTTGCCATTGGCAGTGTGGTGTTGCTAACCTGGATCAACAGCCAGGGTATTCAAAGTGGGAAGCTGATTCAGAACGTCTTCACATCAGCCAAACTGCTGGCTCTCCTGGGTTTGATTGTGGTGGGCATCGGCGTTGGATCAAAAACCGGAACGCTCTCGGCGAACTTCCAGAATGCCTGGGCGGCCACCCAAACGACAGCCGATGGCTCCGTAGTGTCGCTCGGCGGCATGGCGTTGCTGCTGGCGCTGGGCGTGTCGATGATCGGGTCGCTTTTCTCGGCCGATTCGTGGAATAACGTGACGTTCATTGCCGGCGAAATCCGGAATCCGCGCCGGAATATTCCCCTGAGTTTGTTCGTGGGAACGCTGATGGTAACCACCATTTATGTGCTGGCCAATATTGCCTATCTCTCGCTGCTGCCCTTGCAGGGATCGCCCAATGCCGCCGATGTGGTGGGCCGGGGCATTCAGTTTGCTTCCTACGACCGCGTGGCCACGGCTTCGGTTTCGCTGATTTTCGGGGATGTGGCCGTGGCCATTATGGCGGTTTTAATCATGGTATCAACCTTCGGCTGCAACAACGGCCTGATTCTGTCGGGTGCGCGGCTCTATTACGCCATGGCGAAAGAAGGTCTCTTTCTAAAAACCGCATCCCAACTCAACAAGAATTCCGTCCCCGGTATCGCGCTTTGGTTACAGTGTGGCTGGGCATCAATCCTTTGTCTGTCAGGTACGTACGGTGATTTACTGGACTACTGCACCTTCACCTCGCTGGTGTTCTACATCATTACCATCGGCGGCCTTTTTCTGCTCCGTCGCAAAGAACCCAATGCCGAGCGACCCTACAAAGCCTTTGGGTATCCGCTGGTTCCGGCGCTCTACATCGTGGCCGGGGTGACCATCTGCCTGATTCTGCTGAAAGAAAAAACATTCAATACCGGTATGGGACTGTTAATTGCCGGTCTGGGCGTCCCGATTTATTTCATGACCTCACGCGGGCGGAAGAATTAAGGCTGCGGCACAATTCCTGCACCGGTTTTCGCAATACACCCATCAGAAAAAGCATTTCGGTCAGGATTCTTTTTAGAAATTGGCCGAAATGCCATTACTTGCTGTTGTTTCCTGAAAAATGACTCTGATGAAGGTATTGATTGTTGAAGATGAGGATCTGGCAGTGCGCAAGTTGCGGAAACTGGTGCAGGAAGTCGATCCGACGCTCGAGGTGGCGGGTATAACGGCCAGCATTGAAGATACCGTTGGCTGGCTCAAAACAAACCCGGCACCCGACCTGATTTTTATGGATATTGAACTGGCCGATGGGCAGAGCTTCGAGATATTCGAGCAGGTGGAGGTGAACAGCACGGTTATTTTTACGACCTCCTACGACGAATATGCCCTTCAGGCTTTCAAAGTCAACAGCATCGACTATCTGCTGAAACCAATTCAAAAGGATGATTTACAGCGCAGTCTGAAAAAATTCCGGGATTTGAAAGTTCGGCGGCAGGAAGCGAATGCCCAATCCGCCCCGGCTTTTAATTTGGATAAACTTCTGCGTGAACTGCAATTGCAACAGCCGAAAGAATACCGGCGACGGTTTCTGGTGCGGCTCGGGCAGCGGCTGCTTTCGATTGAGGTGCAGGACATCGCTTTTTTCTTTACCGACGAACGGTTCAGCTTTTTCAAAACCTGGAATAATCAGAAATACCTGATCGACTACACCCTCGACGAACTGGAGGATGCGCTGGATCCCGGCATGTTTTTCCGCATCAACCGGGGCGTCATCGTTACCCACAGCACGGTTGAACAGATTCAGCCGTATTTCGGAAACCGCCTGTCTCTTACGCTAAAACCAGTATTCGAAAAAGAAGCCATCGTCAGCCGCGAGAAGGTAAGTGATTTCAAGGTCTGGATGGGCAAATAATAAACCTTGCAGCCAGAGTAGCCGTTTACTAATCAAACGACTGCTCATCAATGAACGTTTCTTTCATCAACCGACTTCTCTCTTTTGCCTTACTGAGTCTGCTGGGAGCCTGCACGAGTGTCGGGCCGGGCAAATTGTTTCGGTCGGCATCGCCCCATGATCAATACGCCCAGTCGCTGCGGGATGCCCGGCTGGAACGTACGGCTTTAGGTACTGACTGGCTGACGACGGCCGACCGGGCTTTGAAAGATTCGGTGCTGATCACGGTGCCGTACCGCGAAAGCGGTTATTTCTCGTCTTCCCGCCCTTTTGCGCTCGGTTACCGCCTGAACGGGCAGCGGGGCGACAAATTCATCATCAAAGTCGATGTGCAGGGGCAGGAGCCGGTGCAAGTCTTCATCGACGTTTTTGAACTGAATGAAACCAACCGGGACCCCGACCGGCTATCGTCCGCCAAAGCCGATACCAATCTGCTGGAACTCGAAATCCGCCGAACGCGCACCCACCTCGTTCGGATTCAGCCCGAATTATTGCGCAGTGGACGCTACACGCTGTCCATCACCCGCGAACCGATCCTGAGTTTTCCGGTAGTCGGGCGCGATAGCCGCCAGATCAGCAGTTACTTCGGTGTTCCGCGCGATGCGGGTCGTCGGCGGCACGAGGGCATCGACATTTTTGCCCCCCGTGGCACACCCGCCATTGCTGCATCCGACGGCTATATTTCCCGGGTAGGAACCAATAATCTGGGGGGCAATGTCGTCTACGTATCGGACTCCCGGCGGAATCAGACGTTGTATTATGCACACCTGGATTCGCAGGCCGTTCAGCAGGGGCAGAAGGTTGCAGTGGGCGACACGGTGGGTTTTGTGGGCAATACAGGTAACGCCCGAACAACCGGCCCACACCTGCATTTTGGCATTTACAGTTCCAATACGGGCGCCCTCGATCCGCTGCCTTTTGTCCGGCGCGGAACCGGCCCGGCGCGTCAGGCCCTCCTTGCCGCCGAAACCCTGGGCGACTCCGTTCGCATTTCGTCCCCGCGCGCCGTGGTCCGCCAGTCACCCAATGGCGATGCGCCCGTTCTGCGCACCCTGCCGCGTTCTTCCGCGTTTACCGTTGTGGGCGGAACAGCAACGTGGCTGCGGATTGAATTGCCGGATGGCGTAACGGGCTATGTTGCCAGCAGCGTCGTTGAACCGGCCCGCCGGGTGTTGCGCCGGGCGTCCCTGCCCGTTGGAACCGATTTATTGGAATCGGCCAGTTCGCAAGCTGCGGTCATTGAAAGACTGCCCTCCGGATCGGCTGTCGATGTTTTGGGCGTCTTTGGATCGTTCCAACTGGTGCGGCACACCACCGGGCTAACGGGTTGGCTGTCGCAAGCGCCCTAAAAGCAAAAACCGCTCACTTCGTTGGAAGCAAGCGGTTTTGATAACTTACACCTGCAAGGTCTTTAAGACGCGGTCGCCCAGACCTCACAGGTATCGGGTTGATTATTTCTCTTTTATGGAGCCGTAATCAGAACCGGCACTTTCGGGAAGCTGTTTCATGATGCTTTGAACCGTTGTCCGGTAAGCCACATCACGATTGCTTTCCTTTTTGCTCTGGTTTAACTGACCCGAAGCCCAACCCTGCCAGATGATGTCATTCGTGCGGGTATCATATACGTTGACTACGACCCGGTTTTCTTCATATTGACGGGTGTATACATTGTTGAAACCCGGGTTGTACCACATCCAGTAAGGCGACCAGTTGTTGTTGGACTGCACTTGCTGACGGTCTTTCGAGTCGGAGAAAAACCGGATCACGAGGTCGGCTTCTCCACCCACGACCGGTTTGTAACCTTTGGCGCGCATCGTTTTCTCGATCTCGTCGGCAATCCGGCGTTGGTTCAGGTTACTGCCCGCAATCGGGTCAGCATTACGGCGTTGGTCAGCTTCAACCCGGAAGGTGCTGAACTGGCGAACATTGACTTTTGGGTCATAGTCAAATTTGACGTTCACTGATGGCGAACAACTTGCCAACAGACCCAGCATGAACAGACTGGCAATTATGCTCCTGATATTCATCGGTTGATTTGCGTTATTAGGGTTAATGTAATCGACTTCTAAATTTAAGCGAACTACTTGTTAACGCTTATTGATTTCTCATTAGTATTTAGTCCCTTAAATAACTAAATTTCGTAAAATTTAGTTCGCTGAATCAGCCTTGCTTTTTGAGGATATATGTTTAATGTTTTATTTTTTAAGTATCTGATTGGCAGTAAATTATATTTTTCGATAATGCTTATTAGAGCATTAAAAAACCATCCGCCTACTGGAGACGGATGGTTAAAAATAGTTAAATGAAGTCTTACTGATGCGACACCTGAACGTCGAGCAGCAGTTTCACATCGTCGCTAACGACCACGCCACCGGCTTCGGTAACGGCATCCCACGACAAACCGTATTCTTTCCGCTTGATGGTGCCGGTAATTTCGAAACCAGCTTTGGTGTTTCCGTAAAAATCACCCATTTGTCCGCCGTGTTCCGCTTTCAGGGTAATGGATTTTGTGGTTCCCCGGATGGTCAGGTCGCCCGTGATGTCGTACGTATCGTCGCCGGTTTTTGTGACGGCGGTCGATACAAAGGTTAGTTGCGGATGGTTTTCGGCATCGAAAAAGTCGGCTGATTTCAAGTGACCGTCGCGTTGGTCGTTGCCCGTGGTGATGCTATCGATATCGGCCGAGAATGAAACCGACGCGTTTTCAAAATCGTCGCCAACGGTTTCAACTTTTCCATCGAAGGAGTTAAATTTACCGGTTACGTTCGAGACCATCAGGTGACGTACTTTAAACTGGATGACGGAGTGAGATGGATCAATGGTCCATACGATGGTTTCGGGAGCAGCAGTTGCCATGATTGAATTGTATGTTTTGGTTAATAATGTAATGACATTTAATGTTAATACATTTAATCTCGTAAAAATGTTTCAAGATTTCAGATTTTTTTTAAAAAAGAATGATTTCCTGGAAGATCAATCCGTGAAGTGGCTGAAAGGTTTTATATAAATGATTGGTTATCAACCAAATAATAAATCAAGGGCGGCCCCTAGATTATCTTTTCCCTCAAGAATTTCCGGATTATAAAACTCGGTATAACTGCATCTTGTACAGGAGCAGGCTATAAACACATTGTGCTCGATGTCGAAAATACGGGACAGGCCCGTACCGGTAGCCGCAATTCGCTTCATATACACTTCACGGTTTTGGCATTTTGCACAGGAATACCGGTTGGCAATTTCATGTTCGATGGTCACGGAGAATACGGTTTGTGGGGTGAAAAAGTCAAACTCAAAGATAGAGTTTCGAGGAAAACCGTATGGATTTATGGGCAGAAAGGCAATTAGTCGCCGTGAGTGGATTAATAAAGTTACTTTTGCAGAGAAAATGATCCTTTAATTGATTTAAACGAAAGAACCGCATGATTCATTTTTTGGTTTATCAGCCCACCGCTTCAGCGGTAGGTAAAGCGAAAAGTGACCGCATGCTAACAAAACCGTTTTAACGGTTTAATCCTCCAGCAAACCGTTAAAACGGTTCCGTAATCATTCGGTTTCGTTACAATTTACCCACAGCTAAAGCAGTGGGCTGATAAACAATCAGGGCGGTCAATTAAAGGGGCGGATCATTTGGTGAAATCCTTAAAAAAAGAAACCCCCGATGCGAATTCGCAACGGGGGCTCGGTATAGGTATCTTGTTCGTTATTGCTGGGCCAGTGCTTCGGCTCCACCAACGATTTCGAGAATTTCCTTCGTAATGGCTGCCTGACGGGTCCGGTTGTAAACCAGTTTGAGTTCTTTCAACAATTCCCCGGCATTTTCCGTGGCTTTGTCCATCGCCGTCATCCGTGCACCGTGTTCCGAGGCATTGGATTCCAGAACGGCTTTGTACAACTGAATTTTCAGCGTTTTCGGAATCAGTTCCGTGATGATTTCTTCTTCCGAAGGCTCAAACAGATAGTTGACGTTGTTCGCCTTCGTGGCGGAATGCGTTGCTGCCGAAACGATGGGCAGAAACTGCTCAGAGCGGATCACCTGCGTCGCCACGTTTTTGAACTCGTTGAAGACGACGTCCACGCGGTCATACTGACCGGCGGTGAAAGCCGCCATGACCTCTTCGGCCGCTGTCCGGACTTTGGCAAAACTCAGCGACAGAAACGTATCGACAAAATTGGTATTGACTTTATACCCCCGGCGTTGAAAGGCTTCAGCACCTTTTTTACCAATGGCCAGAATTTCAACATTACCCCGGCGGTTTTGCTCGGCGTAGCGTTCATTGATCAGAACCAGCGCTTCCTTAACAACGTTGGTGTTGAAGGCACCCGCCAGACCCCGATCCGAGGTTACCACGATCAGCAACACCCGTTCGATCGGACGAACCTGGTTGTACGGACTTTCGCCCGCCAGTTCGGCTCCAGCCGCAACGGTGCTGAGCATTTCACTCAGTTTTCGGGCATACGGCCGCATCTGGATGATGTTGTCCTGTGCCCGGCGCAGTTTGGCCGCAGCCACCATTTTCATGGCTTTGGTGATCTGCTGCGTCGAGATGATAGAGGTAATCCGGCTTCGTACTTCTTTTAGTGAGGCCATTGTCTTTGGTTGTGGAGAGATGATCGTTGAAAGCCGGAAAATGGGTCAGCCGGGGTCTCCCGGGCGATTATTTCCGCACTCTCAACGATCGGAACTCCTGAGTATCTAAACGTTATGCGTAACGAACTGCTAATTCAGTGGCAACTTTTTTGATGACGCCGATGATGCTGTCGTCCAGTTTCCCGGCGCGGAGCAGATCCAGCGTATCCTGGTGTTGCGTTGTCAATAGCATCGTGAATTCAGATTCAAATTCTTTGACCCGGTTTACCGGCACTTTATCGAGGAAACCGTTGGTCGAGGCCAGGATGATGGCCACCTGATGTTCCACCAAAACCGGCGAGTATTGCGGTTGTTTCAGGATTTCCTGGTTCCGCCGACCCCGTTCGATGGTCAGTTTCGTCGATGCATCAAGGTCAGAACCGAACTTGGCAAAGGCTTCCAGTTCGCGGAACTGCGCCTGATCCAGTTTCAGTGTACCGGCCACTTTCTTCATCGACTTGATCTGGGCATTACCACCCACCCGCGATACCGAGATACCGACGTTGATGGCGGGGCGGATACCGGAGTTGAAGAGGTTGGTTTCCAGGAAGATCTGTCCGTCGGTAATCGAAATTACGTTCGTCGGAATGTAGGCAGAAACGTCACCGGCCTGGGTTTCGATGATCGGCAGAGCCGTCAGCGAACCACCTCCTTTAACCTTGCCCGTCAAAGACGGCGGCAGGTCGTTCATGGTGGCGGCAATAGCGTCGTTATTGATAATCTTGGCGGCCCGTTCCAGCAGACGGCTGTGCAGGTAGAAAACGTCACCCGGATAGGCTTCCCGTCCCGGAGGACGACGCAGCAGCAGCGACACCTCGCGGTAGGCCACGGCTTGTTTCGACAAATCGTCATACACCACCAGGGCCGGACGACCCGTATCCCGGAAGTATTCACCGATGGCAGCACCGGTAAAAGGTGCAAAGAACTGCATCGGCGACGGATCAGCAGCGGGAGCCGCCACGATCACCGTATAGTCCATGGCACCGGCCCGGCGCAGCGTAGCTTCCACCTGCTTAACGGTAGAGGCTTTCTGACCGCAGGCTACGTAGATACAGAATACCGGCTGGCCTTTGTCGTAAAATTCTTTCTGATTGATGATGGTGTCGATGGCCACGGCGGTTTTACCCGTCTGGCGGTCACCAATAATCAACTCGCGCTGTCCCCGACCGATGGGGATCATGGCGTCGATGGATTTAATACCGGTTTGCAGCGGTTCGGTTACGGGCTGGCGGAAGATAACCCCCGGAGCTTTGCGCTCCAGCGGCATAGCAAACGTTTCGCCAACAATGGGACCTAAACCGTCGATGGGAATACCAAGCGTGTTGACAACCCGACCCAGAATCCCTTCGCCAACGTTGACATAGGCAATCTGATTCGTACGCTTCACCGTGGCACCTTCTTTGATTTCGCTGTAGTCACCCAGCAATACGGTTCCGACGTTGTCTTCTTCGAGGTTCAGGGCTAATGCCTGCAATCCGTTTTCAAACACCAGCAATTCACCGGCCTGGACTTTTGACAGTCCGTAAATGCGGGCTACTCCGTCACCAATTTGCAACACCGTACCGATTTCCTCGAGTTCGGCGGTGGTTCTGGAGTTCGATAGCTGTTCCCGGAGAATGGCCGAAACCTCGTCGGGTCTAACTGATACCATATGAGTGGAAGAATCGTTTTATGATGGTTCTAAGAATTCGGGTGCAAAGTTACGTACTAAATTTCACTAAAACAGACGTTATCAAGAAAATTCGTTGGCAAAGTTTATACTTTTCTAAGAATCGGTCGTTCATGATTTAATAAAGTGGACTGAGCCGGTTTTTATCGCATTTTAACCGGAAAGCAGGTGTTGTCAAAAAAAAGTACACGATTTGAGCGCCCCTCGTTGAGAAACTAACATTTGTTTTTTACTTTAGTGAGTTGTGAGTAATTCACCGTCAGGAACCCCTGTCCGGTATCGACCGAATTACCCCATCCTGGTGGTCTCCACTGACCCCTGCCTGTCACCATTCATCAATAATTTGTTTCATTAAATCCCGCTATTGCCAAACTTTTGACCTACATCTTTACGTTTTCAGCTTAAGCACTTTTTGAATACAACTTTTGTATCTTACACATGACGATTAAACAATGGACTTTAGCCGGCCTGCTGTCGGCTGTATTGGTAACGGGTCAGGTAATGGCTCAAACGAAAAAACCGGCCGTTAAGCCCAAACCCAAAGCACCGGCGGCTGCCGCTGTGGGAGCCGCTGCCCCGCTCAAATTAAACAATGCCATCGATTCCGTTAGTTATAGCATTGGCGTCAATGTGGGATTAGGGCTGAAACAGCAGAATCTCGGCAATGCCAACATCAAAGCCATTACCAAAGCGTTGCAGGATGCACTCCAGTCGCAGAACATGCAGATTGCACCGGAACAGGCCAACCAGATTATTGGCGCGTTTTTCCAGAAAGAACGGTCGGCCAAAGCGGATGCCAACAAAAAGATCGGAGAACAGTTTTTAACGGAGAATAAAAAGAAACCGGGTGTGCAGACCACCGCCAGCGGGTTACAATACGAAATCGTCAAGGAGGGAACCGGTCCCAAACCGATGACCACCGACACCGTTAAAGCACATTATACGGGCCGATTGATCGACGGAACGGTTTTTGACAGCTCCGTTGAACGGGGGCAGCCTCTCGAAATACCGGTCAATCAGGTCATTCAGGGGTGGAGCGAAGCCCTTCAGTTGATGCCGGTGGGCTCGAAATGGAAATTGTTTATTCCTTCGTCGCTGGCCTATGGCCCACAGGGAACCGGCCCCCAGATCGGGCCCAACTCGACGCTCGTTTTTGACATTGAATTGCTGGAAATTGTGAAGAAGTGACGAATCAATGAATGGCTGAATGGTTAAAAATTGTTAAATGGTTAAAATTTTCGGTTTATTTTTAACCATTTAACCGTCGAACCATTGTTAACCATTGAGTTAGTTAACAGTAAAGAGTGGTGCTACATTAATCATAAAAGGGGAACATGAGAAAGTATCTCATTACGTTAGTACCGGTGCTGATGCTGAGTCTTCAGCCGGGTCCACAAGCAGGGATGTCAGCCGTACCGCTGCCCCCCCCAAGCGCTGATGATTTAAAACCGTCGGTATCGCAGGAACATGTTGAACAACTGGTCGCGCGTTTGCTGACGACCCACCACTACCGCAAGGTGCGGCTGAACGACTCCCTGTCGTCGGTCGTTTTTGATAATTATCTCAAGGAACTGGACGGAAACAAAGCCTATTTTCTGGCTTCCGACGTCAATTCGTTCGAGAAATACCGCAACAACATTGATGATCAGTTGATCAATGGCGAATTAACGGCCGCCTACGATATCTATAATGTGTTCCGGAAACGCTACCAGGAGCGTAATAAATTTGTTCAGGAGAATTTCGTAAAACCGTTCGATTTCACGGTCGATGAAACCTTCAATACCGATCGCGAAAAAGCCAACTGGCCCAAAAGCATCGAAGAGCAAAACGACCTGTGGCGCAAACTGCTGAAAAACCAGTCGCTGGAACTGAAGCTGACCGGGAAAGCCGATACGTCGGTGGTCAACAGCATGAAGTCGCGGTATAAAAACCTCGATCGCTACATGAGCCGCATCAAGGCCGAAGACGTGTTTCAGATCTACATGAACTCGTTTGCCGAGTCGCTCGATCCGCACACCAACTACATGTCGCCCCGCTCGGCCGACCGTTTCAATCAGGAGATGAGTGCATCGCTGGAAGGCATTGGCGCTCTCCTGCAGGAAGATGGCGATTACATCAAGATTTCGGACATCGTTCCCGGTGGCCCGGCATTCAAAAGCAAACTGTTGACGAAAGGCGACAAGATCGTGGGCGTGGCCCAGGGCGAAGGCCAGGTCGTCAATATCGTCGGTTATCAGGTCGACGACGCCGTCAAACTGATCAAAGGCCCCAAAGGCACGACGGTTCGGCTGCAAATTCAGTCGAATGATGCCATCGCCGGTGCTCCCCCGAAAGAGATTCGGCTGGTGCGGGAAAAAATCAAGCTGGAAGAGCAACGGGCGAAGAAAGAAGTGATCGAGGTCACGCAGAACCAGAAGAAATACAAGCTGGGTGTTATTACCATCCCGGTTTTCTACCGCGATTTTGAAGGTGCCCGCAAACGCGAAGAAGGCTTTGCCAGCACAACCGGCGATGTTCAGAAGTTTTTGAATGAGCTGAAAGCTGAAAAAGTAGACGGCGTTGTGGTGGATTTGCGCGACAATGGCGGAGGCTCGCTGACCGAGGCCATTACCTTGACCGGTTTGTTCATTTCGCGTGGACCGGTGGTGCAGGTGAAAGAAGCACAGGGCGATATTGAAGTACAGACCGATCCCGACCCGTCGATCATCTACGATGGTCCGCTGGCGGTGATGGTAAACCGCTTCAGTGCGTCGGCGTCGGAAATTTTTGCGGCTGCCATTCAGGATTACAAACGCGGGCTGATCGTTGGCAGCCAGACTTACGGGAAAGGCACCGTTCAGACGATGGTGGATTTGAACACCTGGCTGAAAGAATCGGAGAAAGTGGGACAGGTTAAAATGACCATTGCCAAGTTCTACCGCATCAACGGCAGCAGCACCCAGCACAAAGGCGTAACGCCGGACATTGAACTGCCATCGGCGTTCAGCGCGGAAGAATACGGTGAAAGCTCACAACCCAGCGCGTTGCCCTGGGATCAGATTGCTTCGGCCCGTTTTGACGTCACCCGCAGCCTGGACGACAAGATCATTGCCAAAATTCGTGAACGCTACGAACAGCGTTTGAAGTCGGATACGGACATGAAGCAGTTGATGGCTGATTTTGCCGAACTGAAACGCGCCAAAGAGAAAACCGTCGTCTCTCTCCAGGAGTCGAAACGCAAAAAGGAACGCGACGACGCGGAAAAACGCCGGAAGTCGATCAGTGCTTCAGCGGGTGAACCGGTGGCCACCAACGACTCGACTACACCGGCCAAAGATCCGAAAGATGCCAAGGCACCGAAGAAGGATTTGTACCTGGACGAGTGTGGCAAGTTACTGGCCGACTACATTGCCTTTACGAAGAATCCGCAGTAAGGGCGTCTTCTCATTCTAGTAAAAAACCGTATGGATCAACTCCATACGGTTTTTTAATGCTGAAAGACGGCAGACCAGTTGCTATGAACGCCTATGACCCCGGATTGCTCCGGAGCCGTCGGCGTTTTTGGTGGAGGACAGGTAGTGCGTTAGATCAGGCGAATGCGAACCTTGGCCAGGTATTCCTGATTTTCGTTCGAGTTTGGCTCGGTCAAAAATACTTTTTTGCCCATCAACTGCTTAATCAGCGTGGCATTCAGGCCTTTGTTGTCACCGCTGGAGATCCGCAAATCGGCCAGCCGTTGTTCGCCATCGACCCGGAACTTGATGACGACGAAATCTTCGTTATCGAGCTGTTGCAAAATTTCCGGATACAAAACATAGGAGGCAATCTGCTGTTCCAGTGTTTGTTTGAGCGTAATTTTTTTCTGACCCGAAGCCCGTAAAGTGATTGCCAGGGCAAGGCAGAGTGTACTGATTATCAAGACCGTTTTCATTAGTTTGTTGCGACTAGAATTGTATCAATGGTGTGGATATGTCAGATTCGACTTTACAAAGGTATTGTGGCCGGGGTAGCTCTTTTAGCGCACAACTACGCAATTTAAAAATCGCGTAGTTTCCACGTACCCCTCTGCCGGAAGTGCGTAGTTACCCTTTCATCATTCATTGTATACTATTTGATCGATAAATGCGGAAGAAAAGTAGATGTTTTGGTGATTTAGTTTGATATTCTTTGGTATAAGTACGGAAATGGCAATTTTATTTATACCTTGTTGTACGAACGCCATATTCCCTCCTGAATAGAATGTCTACCCGCCGTACTTTTTTCCGCCAACTGGGCGCAGCAGCCGCGACGCCCCTCGTTTTGCCTGATTTTCTGACTGAATCGACCCGCACGGCTTTTCAGCGACTTCAGAAACCGGGAAGCCCGCAGCAGATTGCGCAGGACGAAGACTACTGGTCGTGGATCAAAGCCGAGTATACGGTTTCGCCCAACATTCTGAACCTGAACAATGGCGGGGTCAGTCCGCAGCCGAAAACGGTTCAGGACGCCCACATCCGGTTTTATCAGTATTGCAACGAAGCCCCCAGCTATTACATGTGGCGGATTCTGGATCAGGGCCGGGAGTCGCTGCGGGCCAAACTGGCCGATCTGGCGGGATGCTCACCGGACGAACTAGCCATCAACCGCAATGCGACGGAAGGCCTGAACACCATTATTTTCGGGCTGACGCTGAAACCGGGCGACGAAGTCGTGCTGGCGAAGCAGGATTATCCGAATATGATGAATGCCTGGAAACAGCGGGAAAAACGCGATGGCATCAAACTCGTCTGGCTCGACCTGAAACTGCCTTCCGAAAATGACGATGAACTGGTGAGGCAGTACGCCAGCGCCATTACCAGCAAAACCAAAGTGGTTCATGTCACCCACGTCGTCAATTGGACCGGGCAGATCATGCCGGTTCGGAAGATTGCCGATCTGGCGCACAAGCAGGGCATTGAAGTCATCTGCGACGGCGCCCACAGCTTTGCCCACCTCGACTACAAAATCCCGGAACTGGGTTGCGATTATTACGCGACCAGCCTGCACAAATGGCTCTCTGCGCCCTTCGGCAGCGGCATGATGTATATTCGGAAGGAGAAAATCAAAAACGTCTGGGCGTTGTTGTCCAGTCCTGAGCCCGACGGCCCGGACATCCGGAAATTCGAGTCGCTCGGAACGCGTTCGTTTGCCGCCGAAATGGCCATTGGTACGGCGGTCGATTTTCAACTGGGTATCGGAGCGGCCCGGAAGTTTGCGCGTCTGCATTACCTGAAAAACTATTGGGCCGAGAAAGTAAAAGATATTTCGGGCGTTAAACTATTCACCTCGCTCAAGCCGGAATTTGCCGGTGCCCTGGCCGTTGTAGGCATCAGCGGAATGGCTAGCCCCGAACTGGAGAAACAGCTTCTGGAAACGTATAAAATCCATACGGTACCCATTGTCCTCGGACCCGTCGACGGGGTTCGCGTGACGCCCCACGTCTACACGACGCCCAAAGACCTCGACCGGCTGGTGGTGGCCATTACGGAACTGGCGGGAAAACAAAATCTGGCAACGAAACAAAAGAAGAGTTGATCCTTTATCTTTGCTGGCGGTATTGCTTTGGTGTAACAAGTAACTAAACCGCCATGATGAAGATAGTAAGCACACTGTTCTTTTTGTTTGTACTCACGACGAATGCAACGGCCCAACTGATGGTTAACCGGGTCGATGTCAATAGCCTGGATATTCAGTATTGCCAACTGGTAGGTGAATACCGTAATTGGGGAGGTAAAGCCACCATTTATCTCGACTACGGACAAGACAATTTCCAGCGGGTTGCCTATTGGGAATTACGCCGGATCGATTCGTTGGGGAAATACACCGAGCGTTTCAATACGGTTATGCAGGCTGTCAACTACGTCGAAAAAGCGGGCTGGGAGGTGGTTTCATTCCAGGTAACACACGCTACGAGCGGTTCATACGACCAGTTCATTTACTTAATGCGGAAAAAACAGCGGCCGTAAGCACGTATCCTCCTGACTTTTCCCTCTTCGGCCCATTTTTGCATCCGTTCACCCCAATTCTCCCACGCATTGCCATTCCCGGCCTAGTTTTGTTGAAAAAACAAATCAGTTATGCGGGAATTAGCGGGTATCCGACGTTTTGAGTTGTGGTTCGCCGGGGGAGCGATCTTCATTTACGTCGTCCGAAGACTTTTGGAAGAAGCGAACCGAATTGACTGGATGATTGAGGTGGTTGAACAAAACCGGGTTTCTTCGGCTACCATCTGGCGCGATCTGGCAGGGTATAACCACATCCTCAACAACAATTTTCCGCTAATTGCCGGTGCTACGCTTTTTGGGGCGGCCTGGTATGTTTTCCATTACCTCACCCTCCCGAACTGGAACAGCAAAGAAGATGATGAAAAAATCCGGTTGTATGCCGGTCTGAGTGTTTTGTTGGTTGTGAGCAGCGTGGCTATTTATTACGTTGCCAAACTTCAGGTTCATTACCGGCAGAACGACGCCGGGACCACGATTGGCCTGAAAGTCTATTCGTTATACCGGAAACGGAATGTGCTGGCCGATGCCATCGGAATGGGGATTTTCATCGTTGGGTATGAATTGCTCTGCCAGTTGGGATACTACCTAAATCGAAAAGCCCGCCAGGATTTCCGGTTTATCAGTTATCTGATCTGGGTGCCGTTATACACTTTCCTGACGGTTTTTGTGCTGGGCGGAAACCTGCCCGAAAAACTCTGGCAAAGTCCCGTGTTCGAAATACTGCTTACGCTGGCCATCCCGATTCAGGTGTATATTCTGCAGGCTTATATCTATACGTCACTGCTGCCGTATATCCGAAGCTATCGCACGACCGAGTTTCTGGGTCGTTTGTTGGCCGGTTTGCTGATCTGGTTTCTGCTCAGTGCGATGCTCTGGGGCGCCCGCACCTATTTCAGGTTTCCCAATTCAGGGCTGAACAACACGCTATCGATACTGACGCTTTTTTGCGCGGTTATCATTGCCCTGCTGCGCCGGACCTCGGTCAAAGAGAAGGTCGCACTCCAAACGCAGGTTTCCCACACCTCCGCCGAACTGGCGGGCCTGCAATCCCAGATCAATCCGCATTTTTTGTTCAACGCCCTTAACAGTTTGTATGCCACGGCTTTGAAAGAAAACAGCGAAAAAACCGCCGACGGGATCCAGAAGCTGGGCGACATGATGCGGTTTATGTTGCAGGAGAACAACCGGGATCGGATTTCGCTGGAAAAAGAAGTGGAATATTTGCGTAATTACATCGAACTCCAGCGGATGCGGCTGGACGAATCGCACGGAATCGAAATCAGGGTAACGATTCAGGAACCGGAGCGGGATGTGTCCATTGCGCCGATGATGCTGATTCCGTTCGTTGAAAATGCCTTCAAACACGGGATTAGTCTGCGTAAACCGTCCTGGATTTTTGTTACCTTGACCCTCGATCCCGCAACGATTTACTTTAAAGTCCACAATTCACGCCATCCCGGACTGGTTAATGACCCGGAAAGGGAGCATACCGGCATTGGTCTGGAAAACGTCAGCAAACGGCTGGAGTTGATTTATCCCGGACGGCATACGCTGGCCATTCAGGCGTCGGAGCAGGACTATTTTGTCGCTTTAACGATTCGCTATTGAATGTTAACCGCCATTGCCATCGACGACGAACCGCAGGCTTTAGAAGTCGTCCGGCTACATGCCGCCAAAGTGCCGTTTCTCGATTTAAAAGCGAGTTTTACGGATGCGTTTGAAGCAATTCCGTATCTCCAAAAGAACAAAATCGACCTGATCTTTCTGGATATAAAAATGCCCGATATTTCGGGGATCGAGTTTGTTCGCTGCCTGCAAACCGTGCCGATGGTGGTTTTTACAACGGCTTATTCCGACTACGCCGTTCAGGGGTTTGAACTGGATGCGATCGACTATCTGCTGAAACCGTTTCCGTTGGCCCGTTTTCTGAAAGCGTGTAACAAAGCGCTGGATTACAAGAATTTGCGGGATAGCGAGGTCGAAGCGTTTATTTTTGTCAAAACCGGCTACGAGGAAGAAAAGGTCTGGCTGGATGATATTTTATACCTGGAATCCGACGGGAATTATGTCACGTTCGTCCTGAAAAACCGCAAGGTCCTGAGTCGGCAGACTTTGTCGGATATTCCCCGAATTTTGCCGGAAAGTCAATTTGTTCGCGTACACCGATCCTACAGTGTTTCGCTCCGGAAAATCGAGAAAATTGCCAGGAACGAAATCACCATCGCCGGTTTTAAAATTCCCGTTGGTGCTTCGTATGAAGATAAACTAACCGAAATTAAAGCCCGGCTTTTGAAATAGAATCACTCATTCCTTCCAGTCAAACCGGATCACCTGCTCCAGATCCGGGTGCAGGCTGAGGGCTACGGGGCAGGTGTGGGCGGTATGCTCCATTTTGGCCCGAAATGCTTCCGTATGCGCTTCCGACGGTGGCATCATGATGTCGACTTCAATGCGGACAATCCGCCGGGGGGCGTCTTTTGACATCACTTTCGTAATCGACAATTCGCCGTTGGTCAGTTCGATGCCGTCGCGCCGGGCCACAATTCCCATCGTGGTGATGATGCAACTTCCCAGTGAGGTTGCCGTCAGATCGGTCGGTGAAAAGGCCTCGCCTTTGCCGGTATTGTCGGTGGGGGCGTCGGTCAGAATTCGGGTGCCGGACTGGAGGTGAACCGCTTCCGTCCGCAAGTCTCCTAAGTAGGTTGTTTGTACCGTGGGCATAATCCAAAAACTAAAATCCTGTTTGTGTACAACTATAAATGCGAATCAAGAGTTGAATTAGACTAAAATGGACAAACGCAGTCTGAGATGTAAGTTTGTAGAATGCTACAACTACAACTTATTGCTCTCTACGACTACGTTTGCCGGTGCTATGATAGGCACTTGTGCTTACATTTCCAACGGCAAAGTAATAATCGACAACCCGATTTTACTGACCAGGAACTGATAACGATTTATCTGTTTGGGCTGCTTAAACAACGCTACACCATGCGACAGAGTTATGATTACATCGTGGATCACTGGCTGGATTGGTTTCCTAAACTACCCTCTTATCAAGCCTTCAACTACCGACTCAATCAAGTGAGCTGGCAATTCGAGGTATTGATCGATGAGCTAGTTCATCAGTTGCAGACCCGACCTTGTCATCACCACATTAGCCTGGTCGATTCCCTGCCGATCATTGTCTCCAAACGGCCTTATCAAGCTAAAGTAGCTCGGGACTGGGCCGATAAAGGATTCTGCGCGACTAAAAAGCTGTACTACCACGGCCTTAAACTGCACTTTGTGGGCTTTGATCGCCGGGAGACGATTCCTTTGCCGGAGCATTTTTACTTTACTCCCGCATCGGCCAATGACCTGACGGTTCTCAAACAGACCACGTTGCCCTATGTAGAGCAACGGATCCTGGTCGGAGACAAAATCTATGCTTCGGCCCCTTTGCAAGCGCAGCTTTGTCAGCAGCAGGTCGAAATGGTGACGCCCATTAAACTTAAAAAGGGTCAAAAACGGCTGGATGCCGCCGACCAGCTTTATTCGAGTTATGTCAGTTCGATCCGTCAGCCGGTGGAATCGTTCTTTAATTGGCTAATTGAAAAAACTCACATCCAAACGGCTTCCAAAGTTCGTTCTCAGAAAGGGTTGCTACTGCACTGTCTGGGTAGGCTGGCCGCAGGGCTGTACATGATGGCTTTCATCTCTTGATTCGCATTATAAATTGAAAAATATAAATTACTTCACGCAACCATCCAATGACTCAGACCGTTACTCAATAGAACGAGGGAGTTACAAGAGACGCGCAGTTTGATGTCGGCGATAATTTCGTAGTGTCAAAGTAAACTGTTATTTTTATCCTTACAAAAGTTTTCCATTACGACCGTGTCACGAGTTTTACCGATAGTGTCCATCTTAGGCCTGTTGCTAAGCGTTTGCCGCGCGCAGGCTCAGACTGCCGATACCGACGAGGATAAGTATACGACCGTTACCACCTACGGTGTAACGACCAATACGAACTCCGGCATTTTAGGCGGTTTTGTTTTCCGGCATTCCAAAGCGTTGCCGAACCTGTTTCAGGGAAAACGGCAGTTTCGGTATATGGCCCTGGAAATTGTCAATGTGAAGCATCCGAAAGAAGTGCAGTCGCAGACGCCGTATTCGGGAGCGCGGTATGTATATAACAAGCAAAACTACCTGTTCGTCGTTCGGCCGCAGTATGGTCGCGAAATATCGCTCTTCACCCGGACTGCCGACGAAGGCATTGCGATCAACGGCATTATTGCCGTTGGGCCTTCCATTGGCGTCATCAAGCCCTATTACGTGCAGTATACGACCCGTCCGGGGCAGGTCGATACCCGTCCGTTCGACCCCAGTTTGCAACCCGAGCTGATCGTCGGTGCCGGGAGCTTTTTTCAGGGATTTGACAAGTCGAAACTAACCCTGGGTCTGAATTTCAAAGCCGCCGTAGCTTTTGAACTGAGTGCATTTCGGAACAACATGACGGGGCTGGAAATTGGTTTTCTGGCTGAGGCATTCCCCAAAGAAGTGGTGATTATGAATGCTACCAACAACCGCAGCGTGTATACTTCCGGCTTTGTAACGCTGTTTTTTGGGAACAAGAAATAGAATTTACAGAATATCGAATGTAAAATGAGTAACGCCAAATGTAAAAGTGCTCCGGTAGCATTTACTTTTACATTTGGCGTTACTCATTTTACATTCGATATTCTATTTTGAGAGCACTGTTCGGGAAATCTTAAAATCATTCAGTTATCTTCTGGCCTTCGTTCTTTCCTCCTTTTTTCCGAACTTTACTGCCCGAAAATTCCTTGTGTAACAAACAGGATTGAGGTTTGCCATGATTG
Organism: Larkinella sp.; assembly: GCF_965227735.1. Taxonomy (NCBI): domain Bacteria; kingdom Pseudomonadati; phylum Bacteroidota; class Cytophagia; order Cytophagales; family Spirosomataceae; genus Larkinella; species Larkinella sp. Next base: position 5,295,863 of record NZ_OZ245776.1, read on the forward strand.
AACTTCCCGTAATTCCCTCCGAAACACAACGTAAGAAACGCCCCGACTGGCTGCGGGTAAAACTGCCCATTGGTCCGGAATATGCGAAAGTCCGCAAATTAGTCGATACGTATAAACTGCATACCATTTGTGAAAGTGGCAATTGTCCGAACATGGGCGAGTGTTGGGGAGCCGGCACGGCCACGTTCATGATTCTGGGCAACGTCTGCACGCGGAGCTGTACGTTCTGCGCCGTCGCAACGGGCCGCCCGAACGAATACGATACCGACGAACCCCGCCGGGTGGCTGAGGCCATTCTGCTGATGAAAGTCAAACACGCCGTTCTGACGTCAGTGAACCGCGACGAACTGAAAGACCGGGGTGCCGAAATCTGGTACCAGACCGTGCGGGCTGTGAAAGACGTGTCACCCACCACCACCATCGAAACGCTTATTCCCGATACCAAGGGCAACTGGGATGCGCTGATCCGAATGATTGAAGCCGGGCAGGAAGTGGTGTCGCACAACATGGAAACCGTTGAGCGGCTGTATCGTCGCGTGCGGCCGCAGGCCCGGTATGAACGCAGCCTGGAACAAATCCGCCGGACGAAAGACTTTGGTCAGCGGACCAAATCGGGCATTATGCTGGGGCTGGGCGAAACCGTCGACGAAGTGCTGAAGGCGATGGATGATCTGGTGGAACACGGTCTGGACATTCTGACGCTGGGCCAGTATCTGCAACCCACCAAAATGCACCACGAAGTGATTGAGTGGATTCACCCCGATACGTTTGCGATGTATAAGGAGGAAGGCCTGAAACGCGGGCTGAAATACGTCGAATCCGGGCCGCTGGTCCGTTCGTCCTACCATGCCGAGCGGCATGTGAACGTCTAATTCCGTAGAATCGGATTCAAAAGAAGGGGAGGAGTGGAGAATAGGTTTTTAGACCTTTTTCCGCTTCTCCCTTTTTCCTTTCCTCCTTTTTTCCTTTCTTGTTATGAATGAAAAAATACGACTTCATCATCGCGGGGGGCGGAATGGCCGGGTTAAGCCTGGCGTATTACCTGAGCCTGTCGTCCCTGCGCGACCGTTCCATTCTGATTCTCGACAAAGAAACCAAAAGCCGGAACGACCGGACGTGGTGTTTCTGGGAAGACCAGGAGGGGCCGTTTGAGTCGATTTTATTTCGAAAATGGGACACCGTCGAGTTTGTCGGGACCACCTTCAACGGGATGCTCGACATGGGAGCTTACCAGTATAAAATGCTGCGCGGCATTGATTTCTACACGTTTATGAAGAATCACCTCGCGCAATTTCCCTCCATCGAGTTTCGGCAGGTGACCGTCAACCGCGTTAAGGACACGCCCCAGGGCGGTTTTGTGATCGCCGACGACGAACCCTACATTGCCGACTACGTGTTCGACAGCACCCACTTGCTGAAACTGAACCGCTCCGAAAATCACAACCTGTGGCAACATTTCAAAGGCTGGACGATTACCGCCGAAAAACCGTGTTTCGATGTCGATAAGCCCTGCATGATGGATTTTCGGGTAGATCAGCAAGGCGATTGCCGGTTTTTGTACGTGTTGCCCTTCGATGACCGGACGGCTTTGGTCGAATACACGATTTTCAACGACAAGCTGTTGTCGGATGAACAGTACGAAAATGCCCTTCTCGGTTACATCGACCAGTTTATCGATACGGGAAGCTATGTGGTTCAGGAAACGGAATTTGGCATCATCCCGATGTCCGACGAGCCGACTACCGAACGCCCGGGCAAGCACGTCATCCGGATCGGTACGGCTGGTGGCTACACAAAACCCTCGACGGGGTATACTTTTCAGCGAACGCAGCGGTATTTGCGCGAAATCGTTCAGAACCTGGCGGCAAACGGCAAACCTAAACGCCGTAAGCCGTGGCTACGGCGTGTTTTCAAGCGGTTTCTGGACAGTGTGCTGCTGAACGTGCTGCAGTACCACCGTCATCCGGCCGACGATGTGTTCACCCGCCTGTACCAGCGCAACCCGCCCGCGCAGATTTTCCGGTTTCTGGACGAAGACACGACCTTTGCCGAAGACCTCAGAATCATGACGACCGTCCCGTTGGGAGCCTTCACGCTGGCAGCCTTCGATGTAATTCGCAAGCGCGTTTTCCGGGTTTGATAATGTTAATACTTCCCGTTTTGGTAAAGTACAGTGCCGTTTTGCCCCGTAAGGGGCAGCACAGCGCAGCGTCGGTAGCTACGGCAGTTCCCGCCCTCTCCCGTGTGCCGTTAGGTACACAACCGGCTGTTTGATGGGCATCGTTGCGTACCTGATGGCACGCTGGAGCGTTGGGAAATCGACATAGCTACCGACGCTACGCTGTTAGATCCCTAATGGGATCAATGGCGTTGTTAGGGATGAGAAGCAGTCCAGATTATCGCGGGTACTTCAATACCATTGTCTCTTCAGGATCAAACCGTAAAACCGGCTTTTACTTCTACACCTGAGCCGGTAAGGCACATAATCCCAAATGAACGGGTAATCCTGCCAACGATCTTCCCGGAAAACGGATAAAAGGCGCTGATTGTACCAGAACAGATGAGTAGTATTTTACTAAAAATTCTTTATTATGTAATAATGACAAAAAGCGTCTCATGGTTAAGTGCGTCTATTACTTCTATCTGATCGGTGCCGGGCTTCTGGGTCTGTTGGGTTTCATCACGACCCGGGAAGACGCTCCGTCGCCGGTTCGAACGCCCGCCGAAGAGCTGGCGACCTTTCAGATTGAGCCGGGGTTAAAAGTTCAACTGGTCGCGTCGGAGCCGATGGTTCAGGACCCGGTTGTGATTACGTTTGATGAAGACGGTCGGCTCTGGGTGGTCGAAATGCGGGGATTCATGCCCAACATGGACGGTACCGGTGAAGAAAAACCGGTGGGTCGGATTTCGGTACTGGAAGATACGAACGGCGACGGGCAGATGGACGTCAGCAAAGTCTACCTCGACAGTCTGGTGATGCCCCGGGCGCTGGCACTGGTTCCGGGAGGGGCTTTGGTGGTTGAAAGTGGCGCTCTGTGGATGACCAAAGACATCAATGGCGACCTGAAAGCCGATACCAAAACCCTGATCGACCCGACCTATGCCGCCAACGGTTTGCCCGAACACGCCGGAAATGGCCTCTGGCGCAGCATGGACAACTGGTATTACAACGCCAAATCGCGCCTTCGCTACCGGCTGAACGACGGAAAATGGCAGCGCGACAGCACTGAATTTCGGGGGCAGTGGGGCATTAGCCACGACGATGAAGGCCGACTCTATTACAACTACAACTGGTCGCAGCTCCACGCCGATCTGGTGCCGCCGAATTACCTTTCCCGCAACAAAAATCATACGCCAACCACCGGCATCGACCACGGCCTGACCATCGACCGCCGGGTTTATCCGATCCGGCCGACACCGGCGGTGAACCGGGGCTACATTCCCGGAACCTTGAACAAAGAAGGTCGACTGCTGGAATTTACGGCGGCCTGTTCACCCCTGGTCTACCGGGGAACGGCCCTGCCAGCCGCTTATTACGGCAATGTTTTTGTCTGCGAACCTGCTGGTAACCTGGTCAAACGCAATGTCGCTGAAGACAGTGGGCTGCTGATAACGGCGCAGGACCCCAATCCGGGCCGGGAGTTTCTGGCTTCGACCGACGAACGGTTTCGGCCGGTTCATCAGGCAACGGGTCCAGACGGTGCGCTTTACGTGGCGGATATGTATCGGGGGCTGGTGCAGCACAAAGCCTATGTAACTCCCTATTTGCGGGAACAAACCATCAGCCGCGGGCTGGTCATGCCGATTAACCGGGGGCGGATCTGGCGGATTGTACCGGAAAACTGGAAACCGGCCAAACCCGCTAAACTCTCAAAGGCAGCGTCCAAAGACCTGATTCGGGAACTGTCGAGCCCCGATGGCTGGCACCGGGATATGGCGCAGCGGTTGCTCGTGGAGCGCAATGCCAAAACCGTGCGGCAGCCACTCACCGAACTGGCACTAAAAGGCAAAAGCCAACTGGGGCGGTTTCATGCGTTATGGACGCTGGACGGCCTGAAACTGAGCAGCCCGGAGCTGCTTTTGGGTCTGCTGGCCGACCCCAACACGCTGGTCAAAACCACGGCGCTGCGGTTGCTGGAACCAATGGCCCAAACGAACCCGGCGGTTCGGGCGAAACTGGAACAACAACTACTGAGAGCCTGGGAAAAAGCCCCCATCGAGCAGGTGCTTCAAATGACCTTTACGGCGGGCGTTCTCTCACCAAACGCATCCCATCAATTGCTGGGCGGGATTGTAAACCGGTATGGCCAGACCGCCCTGATTCGGGATGCTGCCCTCAGCAGTCTTCAGAATCAGGAGTTTGCGTTTTTGCAGAGCCTGATGAAATCGCCCCAGTGGCAGGCGCATGAACCCGCGAAGGAGATTTTTGTGGAAATGCTAACCACATCGATTGTTCGAAAACGGAACCCGACCGAACTCGCCGATCTGCTGAACCAACTGGACAAAGAATCGCTGGGATGGCAGGAAAAAGCGGTTCTCACCAGCCTGTCGATTCAGGGCAATACCACCAAAAAACCGATCCGGCTTGAAACCGCGCCCACACTGCTGACCCATTCCAACACGAAAATCGAGCCATTCCGTCTGGACGGGTTGAACCTGCTTTTTGAATGGCCCGGACACACCGCCGTCAAAAGCAGCGTAGTCAAAAAGAACCCCTTGAGCGACGAGGAGCAGAAATTGTTTGCGTCGGGACGACAACTGTATCTGAGCACCTGCTCGGGTTGTCACGGCACGGATGGGGCTGGCCTGAACCGGTTCGGCCCTCCGCTCGTGGGCTCGGATTGGGTGCTGGGCGATGAAAAACGCCTGGCATTAATTCTGTTGCACGGCATGGAAGGGCCGGTGGAAGTGGGTAAAAAGGTGTATAACGCGCCGGAGATTCTGCCGGTGATGCCCGCCCACTCCACGATGGATGATGCCTCGATCACGTCCATTTTGATGTACATCCGCAACGAATGGGGAAACAACGCCGGGCCAATTGGCCGGAGAACCGTCGGGATGACCCGGATCACGTCGCAGGGACGCGTTATGCCGTGGACCGCCAAAGAGTTGAACAGCTATATGCTGGAAGCCAAAGCCGCCGACGGGAAGTAAATCCGACCGGAAGTGAGACCGAATACAGACTATTCCAAACCCGCAATCCGCATGGACAGACGTGACTTTATACAAAAGGCGACCCTGGGTGCCCTGGCGCTCTCGTTGCCTAAAATTCCCGCTTTTCTGAAAAACGTGCCGATGGGCGTAGTGGTGCATTCCTACGGAAGTCGCTGGAATTCGAAGGTTGAAAGCAAAAAATACCCCGGTTTTACGAATGCGATTGAATTGATCGACCACTGCAAGGAAATCGGCGCGGGCGGGGTTCAGACGGTAGTCAAAGACTGGTCGGCCGACTTTGCTAAAAAAGTGCGTTCGGAACGGGAGAAAACGGGCCTGTATCTGGAAGGCTCTATCGGGCTACCCAAAAAAGCGGAACAGGTAGCGGCTTTTGAGCAGGAGGTAATCAACGCGAAAGAAGCGGGCGCGACGGTTTTGCGGACGGTTTGTTCGAGCGGTCGGCGGTATGAAACCTACCATTCCAACGAAGACTGGCAGGCGGTGAAGAAAAATGCGCTGGTTTCGCTGCAACTGTCGGAACCCGTTCTGCGCAAACACAAAGTCAAACTGGCGGTCGAAAACCACAAAGACTGGCGGGCCGACGAACTGGTGGGGATTTTGAAACAGATTGACAGTGAGTGGGTTGGGGTGACGCTGGACTTTGGCAACAGCATTGCCCTGCTGGAAGAACCGATGACCGTGGTGCAAACGCTGGCTCCGTATGTGTTTACAACCCACGTCAAGGACATGGGCGTGGCCGAATACGCGGACGGTTTTCTGTTGTCGGAAGTGCCGCTCGGTAGCGGCATCCTGGATCTGCAAAAAATGGTGGCCATCTGTAAAAAACACAACCCGGCGGTTACCTTCAACCTGGAAATGATCACCCGCGATCCGCTGGAAATACCGTGTCGAAAAGAAGCGTATTGGGAAACCTTTGCAGGCATACCCCGAACGGATATGGACCGGACGCTGCGCATGGTCAAACAGCATACCTACAAACCGACGCTGCCGAAGGTCTCCCAACTTTCTGCCGAAGAACGACTGGCGGTTGAGGAGAAAAACATCGTCTCCTGCCTTTCCTACAGTAGCAACAAGCTGGGGCTTAAATAGAGTTTACGGATGACAAGCAAAGAAACACTACCTGGAATTAAGCAGTTCGATTTGAGCGGAAAAGCCGCCATCATTACCGGAGGCTCCAAAGGGCTGGGATTCGCGATGGCGGCCGGGCTCGCGTCGGCGGGGGCGAACGTAATGCTGGTGAACCGGAACGCGGAGGAAGGGGCCAGAGCCGCCGAAGAACTGAGTCAGGATTTTGGGATAAAAGCCCTTGCATTCAGCGCTGATATTACGAGTCAGGAACAAACCGAAGCGATGGCCCAGGCCGCCATCGACGCCTTTGGCCGGATCGATATTTTGATCAACAGCGCCGGAATCAACATCCGCGGCCCCATCGATGAGGTGACACTGGAGGATTTCAACAAGGTCATGACGGCGAATGTCACCGGCACCTGGCTCTGCTGCCGGGCCGTGACGCCCTATATGAAAAAAGCCGGGCGGGGCAGCATCATCAACCTGGCGAGTACGCTGGGCGTGGTGGGTCTGGCCAACCGGACCCCGTATACATCGAGCAAAGGGGCCGTGGTGCAGATGACCCGCGCGCTCGCCTTGGAACTGGCGTCGCATAGCATCACCGTCAATGCCATTTGCCCCGGACCGTTTCTGACCGATATGAATGTGCCGATTGCCGACACGGAAGAAGGCAAAAAGTTCGTCGTGGGTGCCACGGCACTGGGTCGCTGGGGGCACCTGCGCGAAATTCAGGGAGCCGCGATTTTCCTCGCCAGCGATGCCGCCACCTACATGGTCGGCTCCCTGCTCACCGTCGATGGCGGCTGGACGGCGAAATAGTTTAACGGTATACGGTTTTCGGTATACCAAAAACCGTATACCGAAAACGGAAAACCCCTAAACCCAAAACCGTAAATGGAACAAGTCATTGGCAAGGCCCCCAAAACCCGGGTACGATACGGGATGCTGGCACTTGTATTCATCAATGTCGTTATCAACTACTTAGACCGCAGTAATCTCTCGGTGGCTGCGGCTTCGCTGAGCAAAGACCTGGCCTTGTCGCCGGTCGAAATGGGGTACATTTTTTCGGCTTTCGGCTGGACCTACGCGGTTTTGCAAATTCCCGGTGGGCTGGTCGCTGACCGCTTCGGCCCCCGGATCCTGTATGCATTCTGTCTCATTACCTGGTCGATCTCCACGGTGTTTCAGGGATTTGCGAGGGGCTTTGCCAGCCTGTTTGCGTTGCGACTGGCCACCGGGGCTTTCGAAGCACCGTCGTATCCGATCAACAACCGGATCGTAACCAGTTGGTTTCCTGACAACGAGCGGGCGGCTGCGACGGCCATGTACGTTTCGGGCCAGTTCATCGGGCTGGCGTTTCTGACGCCGGTTTTGGTAACGATTCAGTATTACGCGGGCTGGAAAGGCTTGTTTATCATCACCGGTTTGGTCGGTTTGGTCTGGGGTGTTGTCTGGTATCTTTTCTACCGCGATCCACTGGATCATAAGGGCGTCAACGAGGCTGAACTGGCCTATATCGAAGAGGGGGGCGGTTTGTTCCGGGGAAAAAAAACGGGAACGAAGCACACCAGCGTGTGGAGTTGGGAAAATATTAAACTGGTGTTCCGGGGCCGCACCTTGTGGGGCGTCTACATCGCCCAGTTTGCCGTGAACGCAACGCTCTGGTTTTTTCTGACCTGGTTTCCCACCTATCTGGTGAAATACCGGGGCCTGGATTTTATCAAATCCGGCTACCTGGCTTCCATCCCATTTCTGGCGGCCTGTGCGGGAGTGCTTTTGTCCGGCTTCCTGTCCGATAATCTGGTCAAAAAAGGCTGGTCGGTGAGCGCGGCTCGCAAAACGCCGATCATCGTCGGGCTCATTTTATCGACCAGCATTGTGGGGGCCAACTACAGCACCGACACGGCCTACATCATTTTCTTCATGGCCTTCTCGTTTTTCGGGGCCGGTATGGCGCTGATTTCCTGGGTTTTCGTCTCCTTGTTGTCACCGAAACACCTGATTGGGTTAACGGGTGGCGTCTTCAATTTTATGGGCAATCTGGCGTCGATCATCGTTCCGATTGTCATCGGCTATCTGGCCAAAGACGGCGATTTCAAACCGGCTCTGGTTTTCATCGGTGCCCTGGGCCTGATCGGTGCCTGTTCGTATATTTTTCTGGTGGGGAAAATTGAGCGGAGAGGGTAATTTAAAGAGGAATAATAAATGTAAAATGATGAATATTAAATGTAAAAGTGACAAGGTGCTATTTACCTTTTACATTTATCATTCCTAAAAAATTATGGCCGCTGTCAGAGTCTTTGACCGCTGACAGGGCCGACCAAACCCTGTCAGCGGTCAAAGACTCTGACAGCGGTTTCAAAAAAACATCGTTCGTTTTCAGGCGATTATACTAAAAATAGAATGGATAGAGTAATTTTCCCCGACCGCTACAAAGGGCAGGTTGCTATCGTTACCGGTGGAGCAGACGGTTTAGGAAAAGCCATTGCCCGGCGGCTGGGTGCGGAAGGTGCTTCGGTGGCGCTCTTCGACCGAAATGCGGTTTTGCTGGAGCAAACAGCGCAGGAGTTTGCCGCTTCAGGCGTTGTTGTTCGGACGTATACCGTGGATATTTCGCAGGAAGAACAGGTCAAACAAGCCGTGGAGCAAACCGTTTCGGATTTCGGGCAGCTCGATGTCGTGGTGCATTCGGCGGGGATTGTTGGGCCTACCAGCACCAACATTACGGCCTACGCGACGGCTGATTTTGAAAAGTTGCTCGCCGTCAACCTGTTCGGGAGTTTTCTGATTACCAAATACACCGTCGGGCACATGGCCAGCCGGCAGTATGGCCGGATTTTGCTCATTGCGTCCATCGCCGGAAAAGAAGGCAACCCCGGCATGGTGGGCTATTCGGTCAGCAAGGCGGGCGTCATCGGGTTGGTGAAAGCCATTGCCAAGGAATACGCCACTGCCGGAATCACCGTCAATGGGCTAGCCCCGGCCGTGATCAGAACCGCCATGAACGCCGACACCGCCCCGGAACAACTGGCCTACATGACCGCCAAAATCCCGATGGGCCGCCTGGGCGAAACGGACGAAGTAGCCGCGATGGCCTGTTTCATCGTTTCCCCCGAAAACAGTTTTTCAACCGGTTTTATTTACGATATTTCGGGCGGCAGGGCAACGTATTGAGCAGGAAAGATCAAATCGGAGGAGTTCGTAAATCAAAAGGGTTGATCAATCCGTTACTGTCTTAACCAAATACGCTCCGTATGAAAACACGATTTCTTCCGCTTTTGATTGCATCGGTCGGCTTGTTCTTCGGTCGCGTTTCGGCGCAATCGAACCAACTGAAACCCGGTTTTGAAAAAGCCGAATACCTGGAAATGCTGCGCGTGGGTGCCGGACACATCGACTCGGCGACGATTGATCCTCCACAAGGCTACAAAAAAGTGTATCGCTCGCCGGTTGTGGGACTCGATAATCGCTGGGAATTGTGGCAGGGTGACAACGGCGTTGCGGTGATCAGCATTCGGGGCACCACCCTCGACCCGCTGGGCTGGATTGAAAACTTTTATGCCGCGATGGTGCCAGCCACGGGCCAGATTCAGTTGGGCCCCAACGAGCCGTTTGCTTACAAACTGGCTAAAAATCCCCGCGCGGCTGTCCACGCGGGCTGGTTAATTGGCATGGCGTATCTCGCCAGAGATATTCTGCCGAAAATGGATTCCTGCATTCAGAAAGGAACCAAAGAATTCATGATTACCGGCATCAGTCAGGGGGGCGCCATCACCTTTTTAATGACGTCGTACCTCTCCAACTTGCGGGGAAACCGGCTCCCCGCCGACCTGCGCTTTAAAACCTATAGCATTGCTGCGCCCAAGCCGGGAAATCTTTCCTTTGCGTATGATTACGAGGTTCTTACGCAGAGCGGCTGGGCGTTTAATGTGGTCAATTCCGCCGACTGGGTTCCCGAATTTCCGTTGACGGTGCAGACCACCGACGATTTCAACCTGACCAATCCCGTTACGACGATTCGCAAAGCCATCCGGAATCAGACGTTTCTCAATCGGGTGATGTTCAATTACGTTTTCAACAAAATGGACAAGCCCTCCCGAAAAGCGCAGAAACAGTACCAGCGGTTTCTGGGGAACTACATCAGCAAGGCTGTCGGGAAAAATTTGCCGGACTACCAGAAACCGACGTATTTCCCAAGCAGTCATTTTATGCGGGCCGGGCAGACCATCGTGTTGGACGCCGACGAAGAGTATTACCAGCAGTTCCCGGTTGATCCGAAGCAACTTTTCCAAAACCACCTGCTAAAACCGTATTTGTTTTTAGGAAACCGGCTGAAGTAAAGCCGGGGTTTCCTCCTGAAAACCGATGGTCGGACGTTACTCGCCTGACGGACCTTTCAGGATGATCTCCCGGTGCAGAACGCCCCATTTTCGCAGGGCTTCAATGACTTCATCCAGCGATTTGCTGTGGGGTGTCAGGGCGTAGGTAACCTTCACCGGGAAGGTGTCTTCCACCGTCCGTTTCACCAGCCCGTTCATCGTCAGATCCTGTAATTCCTTGGATAACACGCGGTCGGTAATGCCGTGAACCTCCCGGGCTATTTCACTGAACCGTTTCTCTCCGAACGTCAATGCCACAATGATGGGTAATTTCCACTTGCCATTCAGCACATCCAGCGCGTCGCGAATGGGTCGTAAAATTCCCATGCATTCCGAGTGATTCAATTCGACGGGCTTTTCCATAGTTTCCGGTTTGCTATCCAAAAGGATAGTGCTATTAAAAAGTATAGTGCTTACAAATAGATAGTAAATATAGGTAAATTTGTTTACGAAATAAAAAGATTAAAATCATGGAAACGCAACAAGATGTGACGATCCGGCGCAAGCTGGTCAACGTATATACGCCACCCGCCCAGCCGGGATTTCTGGGACCCGATCACACGGCCCGCGCGGTCATCCATAGGAGTTTTTCGGAAAGTGATCCGTTTATACTGTTGATGGACGACGTGCTCGACAAAAAAGGGGGTGAGCCGGTGGGCGGTCCGCATCCCCACGCTGGTTTTGAAACGGTTACACTGATCCTGGAAGGCGAACTGGGCGATGATGACCACCGGATGAAAGCGGGTGATTTCCAGATGATGACCGCCGGAAGCGGGATCGTTCATACGGAAACCATCGACCGGAAAACGAGGATGCGGCTTTTGCAATTATGGCTCAACCTGCCTAAAAAAGACCGCTGGACGACACCCCGCGTTCAGGATTTGACGGCAGAGACGGTTCCCAGCGTGTCGGAATCCGGGCTGGAAATCCGGCTCTACAGCGGTTCGTTTGCCGGGATTACCTCGCCGGTTCAGAATCATGTGCCGGTTATTATTGCCGACATACAGTTACAATCCGGCGTCAGCACCACCCAGCACCTTCCGGCTTCTTTTAACACCTTTTTGTACGTAGTTGGCGGAAGTGTTGAAATTGGGGAAGAGAGAACGCTGCTGAAAGAAAACCAGGTAGGCTGGCTCGATACCTTTTCCGGGGATGCGCTCAGCGACCTTCAACTAACCGCCGGGGAAACGGGAGGACGGGTGATTTTGTATGCCGGACAGCCGCAGCACGATCCGATTGTGTCTTACGGTCCTTTCATTGGCGACACCGAAAGCGACATCAAAGGATTGTACCAGGCGTTTCGGCAGGGCAAAATGGGGCATGTGTCGGTTTTGCCGGAAAAGCAGAAGTTTCGGTATTGAGTTACGTACGCGTCTCTGATTCAGAAAGAAAAGAGGGCTGGATGGGTAGTTCGTCATTCCGAATTCGTTTCGGGAATTGGAAGGACGAACTGCCCCTTTTAAACCGGACTTCAACAATCGGTGTTAAGCAGGTGGATTGTCCCGTAAACCACCGCGCCTATGTCTTTGTCTACCCCCAAACCGCCTTCCACACACTGGCGGCTTCGTCTGCACGAGATCATTTTCGAAGCCGATACGCCCGCCGGAAAGGCGTTCGATATGATCCTGATCGGGAGCATTCTGGTGAGTGTCATCATCGTCATGCTGGAGAGCATCGGCCGGGTCAGGGCGGTGTATGGGGATGAACTGCACCTGGCAGAGTTGTTTTTTACGGTGCTGTTTACCATCGAATACGTCCTCCGGCTCATCAGCGTGAAGCGACCGCTGCGGTATGCGGGGAGCTTCTTCGGCATCGTTGATATTCTGGCCATTTTGCCAACCTACCTGAGTTTGTTCGTTCCCGGCACCCAGTATCTGTTCACGATCCGTATTCTGCGGCTGCTCCGGATTTTCCGTATTCTGAAGTTATCGGCATACCTCTCGGAAGCCACCATTCTGACCAGTGCGTTGCGGGCCAGCCGTCGCAAAATCAGCGTGTTCATCCTGACGGTTCTTTCGCTGGTGGTTGTGCTGGGGTCGCTGATGTACATCATCGAGGGGGAAGAAAACGGCTTCGACAGCATTCCAACGAGCATTTACTGGGCCATTGTGACCCTGACGACCGTAGGCTACGGCGACCTCTCGCCCCAGACACCTCTCGGCAAGGCACTGGCATCACTCGTCATGATCATGGGCTATGGCATCATTGCTGTTCCCACCGGCATCGTCACCGTCGAACTTTCGCAGGCAGCCCTGAAGCTAAAGCAAGCCGTTTCATCCCAATCGTGTCCGTCGTGTGGGGCGGAAGGGCACGACACCGATGCGGTTTTCTGCAAATACTGCGGAACGCACTTGTAATGAGTTTCGCATTACCGGCTCCTGTTGAGGCTGAAATGGATCGGCAGGTTATATCGACAAGCCACCACCTGTCCCCCTTGTTTCGCCGGTATCCAGGCAGGCATATTTTCGATGAGTCGAATGGCCTCCGCGTCCAGCTCTGACCCCAGACCTTTTAAAATTTCCGCCTTCTCGATCCGGCCCTGCTCGCTGACGATAAAGGTAACGAATACCTTACCTTCCTGTCCGGCTTTCCGGGCGGTTTCGGGGTAGTGAAGATTCTTCCCAATATACTCGCCTAACTTGCTCATTCCTCCCGGAAAAGTGGGCGAATCTTCGACGACCAAATAAACCGGTCGGTCGGCTGTGGACGTCGAATCGAGGTTTTTGGGCTGGCATTGGGCCAGAAAGCAGAGCGTCCCCAGTAGTGAAAGTGTGGTAAGGAAGGATTGCCGGATCATGGAGTTTCTGTTGTGTGGCCAACCGAATAACCTGAATAGGCAAACGTACGGATTTCTGCCGTTACTTGCTCCCCAATTCGCTTAAATACCGGATCAAATCCCGCACATCTTCCTCCGAATACGCATCCATCAGTCCCGTCGGCATCAGCGAACCACTTTCGGTCTGGCTCGCCAGTTCCTTTTTGCCGATGACCCGGTTTTTGGTGGAACCCGTCGTTTTGATGTGAATCACCTCAGGGGTTTCGAACACCTTGATGCCCTGAATGATTTCGCCTTTTTTCGTTTCCACCTGCACCTGGTTATAGCCTTCCTTGATGTTCTGGTTGGGCCACAGCACTTCCGTGATGATTTCGCGGGAGGAAAGTCCGCGGCCAATGGCCGACAGGTTCGGGCCAATGGTGCCGCCTTTGCCGTTTAAAGAATGACAGGCCGAACAGCTTGGGTTGGCCTGATAAATCAACTCACCCCGTTTGGCATTGCCCTGTTCCTGAACGGCTTTTGCTAGTTTTTCTACGTAATCTGGACGGTATTTTCGGGCTACAATGGTCCGTTCTTCGGCCAGGGCATTCAGCCGGGCGCTGAGTTCGGGCGCGTTGACGCCTTTGGTGGCCAGGGCTTCCAGCGCCAGCCGGGCCTGCGGTTTTGGCAGGGCGGTTTTTCCCAGTTCCGCCGTGAGGGCCTTGATGCCGGAACGCTGGTCGATCAGAGGGGCGATGGCTTCCCGCATGGCGTCGACCGAAACCCCGGAACGCTGCATTTCGGCCACGGTTGCCCGGGCCGCCAGCGCAACATCCAGTTCGCTGAGGCCCTTTAACGACGCCAGCCGGATCACGCGGGGCGTTTCGGCAGAACCCACCAGCTTTTGCAGCAACGGCAAAGCTGCCCGCCCGCGCAGTTCGACCAATGCTTTCAAGCCTTCGGCCCGGACTCGCTGATCGATCTGGTTGTTCATCGCCAGGGTGTTGATGGTTGCCGCGGTTGAACTGATTTTCCAGGACCGCGCCAGATGAATCGCGGCCATGTTCACTTCGGCGGTTTTTGATGGCAAAAGGCTGTTCTTGAGAGAAGTAGCCGCAATAGGAGAGACCGGCCGGACGTCCAGTTTGCTCAGGTTTTCGAGCAAAACCGCATCGGTTTGCGCCGACGGCTGACTCAACACGAACTCGATGTCGGCGGCTTTTCCGGTTTTCGCCAGACTGAGCAGCAGATTCCGCCGGACCTCCGGCGACAGGTTTTCAGAACCAATCAGCTTCCGGTATTGATCCGGTGTATACCACGACGGTGGTAAAACGCTCACGAGCCAGGCCAGATGAGCCGGTTTTTTGAAGGTCAGCTTCCCGCTTTGCAACGCCGGTTCCCACGAATCCTGCAAGGCATAGGCGGTTTTGTTCAGGGCATACGTCAGAAATTTGTCCATCGGCTGGTTCAGCACCTGCGTCGCCAGCACCATCGCTCCGGGCGTATGAACGGAACTGACCGCCACCAGGGCTTCGAGCCGAACCCGCGCATTTTTGTCATTGATCAACGGTTCCAGCAGCGCCAGTGGATCAGCCAGGCGGTCGGACCAACGCCCGGCCACGTGCGCGGCATAGGCCCGCGCACCCGATTCTTTTCCGTTGACGAGTTGCCGAAGCAGGTCTTCATAGACCAGTTCGTGGCTTTCAAACACGCCGAGGGCCTCCATCCGGTGGTGTTCGTCATTCGGATCTTTTGGGTCTAGTTTTGCCACCCATTCCGTCAACGCCGGTCTGACTTCGGGCATCGGTTTTTCAGCCAATAACCGTTTCACCTGATACCGCACCCAGTGTTCATCGGATTTCAGATAATCCAGCAAAACCGGGACCGGCTGCCCGGCCAGCTTCGGCGGCTGAACGAGTGGCCGGTCGGTGGCCATAATCCGCCAGATTCGTCCGTGGGTTTTGTCACGATCCGGGTGCCGCATGGAAGCCTGATAATGTCCGATAATCGGGTTGTACCAATCCATAATGTACAATGCGCCGTCGGGGCCAACTTTCACGTCGATGGGCCGGAAACTGCGGCTGCTCGAACTCAAAATCGGATCGAGCAGCCGGGCTGAATACCCGGACGAATCGTTGGCGACCCGCATCCGCTCGATTTTGTTGTTGTAATACCCGGCAATCACAAAATCACCCTTCAGATCGTCCGGCAAGTGTTTGGTTCGAATGATTTCGATGATGGAACCTTTGATGACCAGCTTGCCAATGGGCGGGAGCAGGGCGCGTTGGGCGGTTTTGACCAGACCGGGAACCGTGTAAAACAATTCGGGGTCGTTGGCTTTGTGAAACATTTCCCCCCACTCGCCGAAGTTCATGCCCCACGGATTGACGCTGGCCATCGAACCATCCAGAAAATTGTCGAGCTGACGACGCAGGGGCCGATACCGCCAGATGGCAGCCCGGTCGGCTTTTTCGATGCCCCAGGCGGTTTCGACGCGGCTGTAAATGCTGTGTCCCTGCGAAAAAAACAACTCACCTCCCGGACTCCAGATAAACGAGTTGAGCGTCTGGTGCGAATCGTGCGTGCCAAAACCCGACATCAGCACCTGCCGGGTATCGGCTTTTCCGTCGCCGTTGGTATCTTTCAGAAACACCAGCTCGGTTTGTTCGCCCAGATAGACCCCGCCGTGGCCGAGCTCAAAACCGAGCGGCATCATGAGTCCGTCGGCAAAAACCCAGGATGTGTCAGCTTTCCCGTCGCCGTTGCGATCTTCCAGAACGGTGAGTTTATCGACCGGTTTTTTGCCGGGTTCCAGTTGCGGATACGACGGAATGGTCAGCACCCAAAGCCGCCCTTTTTCGTCCCACCGCATGGCGCAGGGGTCGGCAATGCCGAGGTCTTCGGAAGCGAACAACTCGATTTTGTAGCCTTTGGCCAACTGAAACGATTTGAGTTCGGCGGCCACCGAATTGTCGGTTTCGGCCGGCGAAACCGACATCGGATTGATTTGACCCAGACACCTATTTGGTTGACTGAAAAGGCCCAGAGTCAGGGCAATGAGGAGCGGTATTTTATACGTAGTGGGGTTGTTGACAGCAGTCATAAGAAAGGCGTTTGCCGATTCATACAGCCCACGGTTTCATCGCAACGGCGAACCGTCCGTGGGTTTGGAGAAAGACCATAATTTTAAATAACCGTTTTAACGGTTTAACGCGGTTTCCAAAACCGTTAAAACGGTTGCCTGGCCCGTGTTTCATTTCCGACGGATTTCCACGGTTCAAACCGTGGGCTGGTTTTTTGCGACTGGGACGGGGTTTGGGAAAACAGCTCATCGCACCGGAGCCAGCTTGCGTTGTTCGTCCGCAATCCGCTGTTCGGCTTCCCGGATTAGCGGCTCGAAAGCTTTCATTTCTTCCGGAAAAATCCGCCGGTTTTTGTCTTTCCAGTCGTGGCTGAACGGTTGCGTAATCCGGTCGCCGTTCAGGAACGCCCAGTTGCTTGGTCGCCAGTAGTTGAACCACAGGACGTTTTTCGTCAGAACTTCTTTTCGAAGCGGGGCAAACTGATTGGAAAATTCCTGCGGTTGATGCAAGGCTTTCATGATCAATTCCGCCACCAACTGTTGGCCGTCCGTGTTGAGGTGCATCCCGTTGGTCGTCAAAGTCCCGAACGAAGCTGACGACTGAACCGGATGAAACAGATCGACAAAACTGTACCCTTCGGATTCCGCCAGCTTTTTGATCTCATTCGTGTAGTGTTCAACGGGCGCGGTCGTCAAGCGATTATTCGATTTCCCTTCCGGGGTCAGGTGCGAACGGGCGGGTTCGAATGGAATCGGCGAAAGCAGCACAATGCGCCGGTCAGTTTTCCGGATTTCATTCAGCAGTTTTTGGTACGCAGCTATGAATTTGGGAAGGGCTTTTTCGCCCTCCAGCGACTCCAGTTGCCCGAACTGCACGAACACCACGTCAACGCCCAGGCTGTCCAGATTCTTGCTCCAACTCCCGAAACCGACATCCCGAAATTGCTCATACACCGTGTCGCCGTCCCAGCCCAGGTTCCAGAGGTGGAGTTTTGTGGTGGGGTGCGCGGCCATGAGCAGCGTTTCCAGAATACCGTCTTTACGCATCGTGGCGATGTTGGTTCCCCCGGCAAACGCAATGACATCGTCCGGGTTAAATTTCAGCGGCAAACTGCTCTGGCGTTTGTCCTCCGGGCGTTTCAGGTGGTCGTTCAATTGCGCTTCGTTCATCCCCGCCAGTTCGACTTTCGGATTGTGGACTAGCCTGTTGATTTTGTAGGTAACGGTTTGCGGATCACCGCTGTGAATCTGGAGGGCAATCTGCCCCGATGCATCCCCACCGGGGTCTTTGATCGCCACCGCTAATTTTCCATTAATGGTCGTCCAGATCCGGTCACCCACGGCCAGAATTTCGTAATGATTCCACTGTCCGCGTTTGACGGCTTTCTCGCCCCGGTCGCCCCAATCCAGCTTCTGCCGACCGTGTTCGTGGTAGAGTCGCCCCCAAACGTCTTTTCCCATATCCGCCTGATAGCCCAGGGCCTGCCCCGTCGCGTCGGCGGGTTTGGAGCGAAACTGAATCCCGGCATTGCGGTCGTCCGGTTCGAGTTTGACATCAATGCTCAAATAAAAATCACTCACCTTGACCGACGACCAGAGGAAGCGGTTTTTGGGAACCGGCTGGTTGGCCCGGCCCACGATAGTGCCGTTTTTCACCGACCAGTACTTCATGTCCGTCGCCGACCAGCCGGACAAATCCTTGCCGTTGAAGAACGTTTTATCCAGGCGGGGTTGCGCGAAACCGGTTGTGTCTACAATCGAGAGTAGTATCGCCAGAAAGGCAAACCGGTGGCAGTTTGTAGATCGAAAAGCGTCTTTAAAGAATTTTGGTGACAACATACGTTTTCTGTTGGTTTAGGAATTTTTACCCCAAATTTGGTTCCGGGAAATAACTGTTCATTGGCATTTTATCGTCATTCGAACGGCGGGTTAAAACCCACGGCTACAAAATGAGCCATCCCTACGGGATTTATGGTATTCGATTATCACCTGATTTGGCGGGTTAAAACCCACCGCTACAAGATGCTTCATCCCTACGGGATTTATCTTCGATTATTACCTGATTTGGGGCGGGTTAAAACCCACGGCTACAAAATGAGTCATCCCTACGGGATTTATCTTCGATTATTACCTGATTTGGCGGGTTAAAACCCACGGCTACAAGATGCTTCATCCCTACGGGATTTATCTTCGATTATTACCTGATTTGGCGGGTCAAAACCCACGGCTACGAAATGGGACATCCCTACGAGATGCTCAAATTCAAAAATCCCGTAGGGATGAATCATCTTGTAGCCCCCGGTTTGAACCGGGGGTAAAGATGAACGAGGTGGGTCTAAAATCCCGTAGGGATGAACGATAAAATGACAATGAACGGTTATTTCCTGAAAGTCAAAAAGGGAGCTTTATACATCTGGATGTAAAAGCCCCTTTAGGGGTTGGGGCAAGCTTTTCAATACCCCGGATTCTGTTTCATATCCGGATTGATAATGATCTCCCCGATGGGAATCGGGTACAGCAAATCCCGCTCGGTAACGTTAAAAGCAGCGGCTGCGGGCGCACTACCCAGCGGGTAATAATATTTCTGCGGATTGGCCTTCATTCGCGCACCGTAGTCACTCATGGTCTTGACAGCCAGGGCACTGCGGACCAGGTCATGCCAGCGTTTGTTCTCAAAAGCCAGCTCGATCCGGCGTTCGCGCAGGATGGCATCGCGCAACGCCGTTTGGTTGCTAGCGGTGGCGTTGGGCAACCCCGCCCGGCTCCGAACCTGATTCAGAAAACCGCCCGCATCCGCCGAACGCCCTTGTTCATTGGCGGCTTCGGCCAGCATCAACAGCACTTCCGCATACCGGTAGACGGGCCAGTTGACACCGGTTTCGCCGTAGCGGGCGTGCGGAAACTGGTATTTTTTGATGTACGGCGTGTTGTTATACGTAACCCCCACCAACGGCGAGGTGCCGGAATAAAACCCGATCGACGCCTTATACCGCTTGTCTCGGAGCGTATCCTCGTAAGCCGCCAGCAAATCGGGCGTTGGCGTATTGTAGCAGCCATCCGTATTCGACGACGACGGTTTTACGCCGGTAATCACCGATGGATCAGCCAGTACCGGCAAAAACTTATACGGCATGTAATTGCTGACGGCCTGCGACGTCCCTTCGGCGTACTGCACATCGAAAATGATTTCGCTATTGCCTTCATTCGTTGGTTTGAACACGTCGCCGTATTCCGCCACCAGCGCGTAACCCTGGGCCGTCACCTGTTTTAGAGCCGCTTCGGCTTCGGGCCAGCGTTTCTGGTTGATGTAGACATCGGCCAGCAGGGTGTAAGCCGCGCCCGATGCGACGCGCCCGGCCGCCTGGGCGGTTTTGGCGGGCAGCAGTTTGGCCGCCTGATCAGCGTCGGCAATGATCTGTTTATACACCTCGGCAATGTCGGCGCGCGGCTTGAAGGTGTCTTTGTAGGAACCGGCCGGTTCCAGAAAAACCGGGACGCCCCCGAAATTTTTCAGCAAATCGAAGTAGGCAAAAGCGCGCAGGAAATACGCCTGACCTTTCAGGTTGTCTTTGGAAGCCTGATCGAAATCGACCCCGTCGATCGTACTCAGCACCTGGTTGGCGCGGGCGATGATCAGGTAGTCGTTCGTCCATTTTCCGGCCGTATTGCGGTTGTTGTTTTCAATGGTGAATGTCGAAGGGTCTTCTTCCGGTTTGGGACCGCGCTGGGCGATGTTGAACACAAAATGCGTGTTGTCGGAACGCATCTCGTTCAGAATCCAGTCCTGGTTATACAGTGGTTGCAGCGGGGCGTAAATTCCGCCGACGGCCTGTTCAAAATCCGCTTTTGACTGGTAGAAACTGGCCGGTGTCAGCACGGTTTCGGGAACAACATCTAAAAAATCCTTGCAGGCGCTGATCGTAAAAAGCAGGAGTCCCGCGAGTAAAAATCTATTTTTCATGGTGAGTCGAATTGGAGGGTTTAGAAACCGACGTTGACGCCGAAACTGACCGTGCGGGGCACCGGATACGAATTTTCATCGATGCCCGGCGAACTGCCGCTGGCCGAATTGCGCGTGTTTACCTCGGGATTCGGCCCCGGATACCTGGTGATCACAAACGCATTCTGAACGCTGCCGTAAACCCGCAGTCGGCGGACGACGCTCCCGGCTTTCAGTGGAAGCGTGTAGCCCAGCGTGATGTTTTTGAACGACAGGAAACTGCCATCCTTGATGTAGCGGGTGTGCCAGCGGTCGCGCTCCAGATACGTCGTTCCCTGTTTCACACTGCCGTATTTGCCCGCTCCCGGATTTTCCGGCGATTTCCAGCGGTCTTTCACTTCGGCCAGGACGTTGAAAACGCCGTCGAGATTGGTTGTCCAGTTTTCGTAATGCGTCAGAATCTGGTTGCCGTAGGTGCCGGTGAGGGTCAGCGAACCGTCGAAATTTCCGTAGGTAAACGTGTTGGTCATCCCGAAAATGAAATCCGGCCAGGGGTTGCCAATGTCGGTGTAGTCTTCGGGAAATGTGATTTTTCCGTCGCCGTTCAAATCCCGGAACTTGATGGTTCCCACCTGTGAGTCAGCATACTTGGGCGACCTGTCGAAGTCGGCCTGATCCACATAGACGCCATCCTGAACCGCCCCGTAGAACATCCCGACGGGTCGGCCTACCTGCGAACGGTGGCTGTAAAAACCGTAGCTGCTGATGCCGTGGAACAAGGCCGTGGTTGATTGGGTCGATAGGCTGACGGTTTTGTTGCGGTCGAACGAAATATTGAAGTTGGTATTCCACGAAAACCGGCTGGTGTTGATGTTGTAGGTATTGATCCCGATTTCGTGCCCCCACAGTTTCAGCTCACCGATGTTGGTTTGGATGTTACTGAAACCGGACGATTGGGGAACCGCAACGTTAAACAGCAGATCGCTGGATTTGGTCGAATAGTAATTATATGTCAACTGAATGCGGTCGTTCAGGAAGTAGATGTCGGCGCCCACGTTCAGTTGCTTCTTGCGTTCCCAGCCTAACGCATTGTCGCCCAGGTTGGTTGTGGCCCGGCCCTGAAACAGCCCGTTGTTAAACCCGTAATACACCGGGCTGATGGTCGAACGAAATGTGTAATTCCCGATGTCGAAATTGCCGGTAGTGCCGTAGCTGGCGCGGAGTTTCAGGAACGAAACCGGTTTGAATTTCCAGAAATCTTCCTTCGACACAATCCAGCCCACGGAAGCCGAGGGGAAATTTCCCCAGCGGTTGTCCGGCCCAAACCGCGAGGAACCGTCGCGCCGAACCGAAGCCGTGAAGAGGTATTTGCTTTTGTAATTGTAATTCAGCCGCGCCAGATACGACAGCAAGGCCCACTCCTGCACCCCGCTGGTGACCACCACCCGACCGGCGGCACTGACGGCCTGAATCTTGTCGTCGGCGTAGTTACTGGCCGTAACGAGCGTGTTTTCACCCCGAAACCGCTGCGCCGTAAAATCGACCAGCGCGTCGATGTTATGCCCGTTGACGTCGGTTTGGTACATCAACGAGTTCTCGTTCACCCAGTTATACGACCGGCTGGAGTTGTCGGAACCGAACGGAATCCGGGGCGGGGGCGTAAACATGACGCCAATGGTCGACGGATTGAACTGGAACACGTTGGAATTGCTCGTCTGAACGTTCACCGTCGTTTTGGCCGTCAGCCCCTTCAAAATTTTGTATTCGACAAAGGCATTCGCCAACAGTTGTAGGTTTTTTCCCTCATACACTTTCTCTTTGGCCACCCGCAGCCAGTTCGGATTGCCAAACGTCGCCGGGTCCGAAGCGGTCAGCGTCAGGCTGCCGTCCGGGTTGTAGGGACTCGCCAGCGGGGTGGTCGCCAGAGCCGCCGAAACGATGTTCTCGGAACCGTACGGTCCGCCGTCGGTGGCAAAATTGGTGTTGGTGGCGTAATTCGGGGCGATGTTGAAACCGATTCGCACCTTCGGGCCGGGCGTAAAAATCGAGTTGACCCTCAGCGAAAGCCGCTTGTACCCCGTTCCGACAATGACGCCTTCCTGGCTGAAATACCCGCCCGTGACCGAGGTGCTGAAATTTTTCATGCCCGCGTTGACGGTCAGGTTGTAGCTCTGGATGGGCGCGGTTCGGGTGATGGCGTCATACCAGTCGGTGCCTTTTCCGGCGTATTGTTCGGGATTCTGAAAGGCCGCGTTCACCGGACGACCGTTCAATTCGGCGATTTCTTTCTGAAACTGCGCGTATTCCTGCGCGTTCATCATCGTCAGCCGACGCGATTTCGGGATCTGTTCGAAACCGTAATAGGCGTCGAAGTCGATTTGCGTTTTGCCGGGAATCGCCGATTTGGTCTGGATCAGCACCACGCCGTTGGCCGCCCGCGAACCGTAGAGCGAGGAGGCTGCGGCATCTTTCAGAACCGTAATGCTTTCAATTTCAGCGGGATTGATGGTGTTGATATTGCCGGAAATGGGCATGCCGTCCACCACATACAGCGGATCGGCCCCGGCGGTGATCGAAACCGCCCCCCGGATTTTGATGTTCATGCCTTCGCCAGGCCGTCCCGACACCTGATCGATGCGCACCCCGCTCAGTTTTCCCTGCAACAACTGTCCCACCTGCGCCACGGGCGCGTCTTTCATCTGCCGTTCGGAAATCGTGGAAATCGCGCCGGTAATGTCTTCCTTTTGCTGCGTTCCGTAGCCCACCACAACCACCTCGGCCAGGGCTTTCGTGTCGGTTTTGAGCAGAACATCGACGGTGGACCGGTTGCCAACGACCATTTCCTCCGGCAAATAGCCCACAAACGAGAAAACCAGCGTCGCATTTTCATTCGGAACGGCGAGCGTATACCGACCCTCGGCATTGGTGGTGGTTCCGCGCTGCGAGCCTTTCAGAACGACACTGACGCCCGGCAGGGCTTCGTTTTTTTCGTCGGTCACTTTCCCCGAAACCGTGATGTCGGCTTTGGGCTGGATCGGCAGGGGCGTAATGTCCCGCAGAATTTCCGGGGTGCTCAGAAAGGACGTTTTTCGCCGGTTGCGCTTGAGGATGATCTGCTCGTTGGTGGATTTGTATTCGATTTGCAGGGGTGACAACAGCCGGTCGAGGACCGTCGAAAGCGGTTCATTGAGGGCCGAGATGCTCACTTTTTCGTCGACCGGAATCATGCTCCGGCTGTAGGCAAACCGCACGTTGGCCCGGCTTTCGATCTCCGAAAGGGCTTTTTGCAGCGATACATTTTCAGCCTTCAGGCTAATATTTCGTTTGAGAAGGTCCTGCGCGTCGGATTCCCGGGCGTAAGCAACCGCCGTGAGGAGTCCAATGAGCAGAATTTGAAGCACCGATAACCGCATAAGGGCATATACAGTCTTGTTTTTTAGAAAAAAATGCATAGGTTTGGGTGGTTAAATTGAACAATAGAAAGCCGATCATCACCTTCCGAGTGATGGGATTCAGGAATGCTTGTTCAGAGTCAGGAGTGCCGCAATCACTCCTGATTTCCTTTACAAGCCCGGCAAAAAGAGGGGTTGTCGTTGTCGCATAGGAGGGGGTTTAGAGGTTACCATTAACATTTCATCTTCCGGTTTTTTGCGTTCATTCTACGGTACCACAGCCTTCTCCGTCGATCACGATGCTGTCGCCCCGCATTTCATAAGTAGCTTCCACCATTTGGGTCGTTATTTCCAGAATTTCCGCCAGCCGGTTGTGGTCAAAAGTGGCTTTCAGGCGGCAATTGGCCAGATTGGGGTTGGCGAGTTTGATTTTGATCCCGTATTTCTTCTGTAGCCGCATTGCAACTTCCGACAGTTTTTCATCCTCGAACGTGAGTGAAATGGGCTGCCAGGTATCAACTTTTTCCCGAAATTTCGAAAGTTCCGTAGACGTCAGCAGACCCGAAGCGACTTCGAAAACCGCCTGTTGACGGGGCAATAGCAGCACCGATTTCTCCTTCCCCTGGCGGTCCGGAACCGATACCGACACCTTGCCCGTTACGACCGATACCTCATACCACGACCGATCGGAGTTGGACTTTACGTTGAAACTGGTTCCCAATACTTTCACCAGCAGTGAATTACTCTTGACGTAAAAGGGCCGCGCCGGGTCTTTGGTGACTTCGAAAAACGCTTCCCCTTCGACGCTCACCGTCCGCGACGTTTCGGAAAACGCCCGGGCCGTATACTGAATCTTAGCCTCCGGATTCAGCCAGACTTTGCTGCCATCCGGCAACTGGTGACGAACCACCTGCTTTTGCGCGTTGACAATGGAAACCGCATCGGCGACCGGGTTTGCAACCGGTTGGGCGGTATTGAGATAGAAGTAGACCCCCAGACTGGCGATGAGCAGCACCACGGCAGCCGCAGCATACCGCCAGAAAGCCGGTACCAGCGGACGAACTTTGACGGGCTGTTCCGGCTGGGTTTCGTCGTCGGTTTGGTGACGGATGATGTCCTGAATTTTTTTCAAGTGCCGGGGCTGGTTCAATTCCCGGCTTTCGGCGGTTTCATTGTTCAGGCTGGCGTACCATTGCTCTACCTGTTCAACTTCGTCCGGGTTGCACCTTCCCTCCAGGTATTTCTTCAGCAGGTCGGGCGAAATGGCTTTTGGGTTCATAGGTTTGTTTGGTCAGCTCCCACTTGTTTGGCCGCTCTATTGACAAGACGCACAAAAAACCGCTGACCCTGGTGGGATTTGAAGAAAGTTTATAACAAATACTATCTGAAACCTTAGTAGTATTGCATCGGGCCTGTTTTGTAGTATTGCATCGGGCCTGTTTTTTAGAATCGATGCACAACCCGTACCGTGAGATGGACGCCCAGGCGCTGTGGCAACTGGTGAAGACGAAAGCCGATTCGGCGGCTTTTGCGGAACTGCACGCCCGGTTTTCCGGAAAACTCTACGCATTGGCCTACCGGAAAACCGGCGATTCGGATGCTTCCGAAGACCTGGTACAAGATTTATTTGTGACGCTCTGGGTGCAGCGGGAAGCCCTTTCCATCGACAAAACCGTTCAGGTCTATCTGTTTTCGGCGCTCAAAAACCGGATCATTTCCCACCTCCGGAAGCAAATTCTGCACAAATCGGTTTCGTTGGATGAGGTGTATTCGGAAGTTCAGGTTTCGCACTCGGCCAACGTCGTGCAGGACTGGATTCAGTTGCGGGAAGTTCAGGAAGTCTACCTGCGGGAATTGAAAAATCTGCCCGAAAAAAGCCGGGAAGTGTTCGAACTCAGCCGCAGTGGTCTCGCCAACAAGGAAATTGCAGAGCAACTCGGGCTGGCCGAAAAAACCATTGAATTTCACATCAGCAAGTGCCTGCGGGTGCTGCGGGTTAAGCTGTTGTATGTGGCCGGGGTTTTATCGACGTTGTTGCTCCTGCATTGATTTCGGTACGAATTAAAAAACAGCCCATGGTTTGAACCGTGGGAATCCGGCAAAAACGAATCCGGAATGGAAAACCGTTTCAACGGTTTTGAGATTCCTAAACCGTTAAAACGGTTTCAGCGTGCGCGATGCATTTATCGTAAACCCACGGTTTAAACCGTGGGCTGGATTTGGCAACATCCTCTTTTCACACGGAACGTTCTCCTGAGAACTGGCTTGCCGGAACGTCCTGATTTTCCGATTGAACCGGTAACCCACTAACGGTTTTTTCTCCCGTTGGTCGTTTCCGAAACCAGTTCGCCAGCGCCGAGCCGGTCACGTTCTGCAACGGCCCGAAGATGGCGGATGCCAGCCCCAACGTCGCCACTTTTCCCATTTGCAGGGCCAGGCCGGTGGCCACTCCGCCGTTCTGCATCCCAACTTCAAACGCAATCGTCCGGCGATCCCGCTCGGGCAGTCCAAACAGCAAGGCTGTGAAATAACCGACACTCAAGCCAATCACATTGTGCAGCAGGCAGGTAATGATCAGCAAACCACCAACTTGCAGCAGATTGTCGCGCCCCGACGCCGTGATGATGACGGTATTGATGACAATGCCGAGCATGGCGACAAACGAAAGGCTGCTTTCAATCATGGGCCGGTCGATGGTCTTCGCATTTTTCAGCAGCATCGCGCTGACCATCGGCAGCAGGTAAAACCAGAACGTCGAGGTCAGGAGAGCCATCAGAAAACCCCTGCCATCGGCCTTCGTAACCACCATCATCACCAGATTCGTCACCAGAATAATACCGGCAAAAGCCAGCAACTGAACGGTTTTGGCACGTCTGGTTTCGTTGCCGAAATAAAACAGGTTGAAAATAAAACCGGCGACAATTGGGATGATGATCATGTTGGTGATGTCGATCATCATGTGGGCGATGTCGATTTCGACGTACTGCCCACCCAGCCACTTCATCAGAAAAGGCGTAATGAACGGCGACAGAATGGTGGAACAGGCCCCGATCGTGACGGCCAGTGCCAGGTTGGCCCCCGACAGATACGACATCACATTGGACGCCATCGCGCTGGAAACGCAGCCGATCAGGATGACGCCCCCGGCAATTTCGGGTTCAAAATCGAACAGATGGGATAATGAAAAACCGACCAGCGGCATCACCATAAAGTGGCAGCCAATCCCGATCAGAACGCCTTTCGGCATTTTGACGACACCCTTAAAATCGTCGAAACTCATGTGTGACCCCATGCCGAACATAGTGAGCTGTACGAAAGGAACGATGAGCTTTTTCAACTGAAAACCGCCGACGGTGAAGAAATACGTGGGGTAGAACATCGCGACCGTGACAGCCGCCAGAATCCAGACGGTGTAGGAAAACCCTTTGAGTTGGGCGAAACCCCGGAACGCCAGCGCCAGCAAAACCAGCGCCAGCATCAACACCGGGCCGGTTGCTGTGAGGTTATCAGACGCGTACAGAAAAGCGGAACCGGCAAAGGCCAGGCCGGATAAAACCAGCAGGGCAATCGAAAAGCGACGTGGCATCATCAGGTTTAGGGTTATTCGCTAATAAGTTCAATACCCGCTCTGGGATACTCATGGCAGAGGAAATACCGGCGGGCTTCGTCCTCTTCGATTTCGGGAAACCGGACACCGTAATCGACCAGGAAAACGTTGTCGTTCAGATCGTCGCAGACGCTCGAAATCTCGGCACTGAGCGTGTAGCCAACGCCGTCGATCGGCCAACCGGTGCCTTCTTCACCCCAGAACTGGTGAATCGTGCGCGGGTGAATGGTCAGGCTTTCGCCGGGTCGCAGCCGCACGATCTCGCCCGGCCCCAGTCGCCGGGTGCAACCGTCTACCTGCGTCAGAAACGTCTCCTTTGACGGATGGCCTTCCGCGTCGGCTTTGGTGAGTTGCACCAGTACGTTGCCGCCCGCGCGGCAGATGATGTCTTCGCGTTTTGAGAGGTGGAAGTGGGCCGGGGCGCGTTGGTTTTCCGGGTCGATCAACCATTTTTCGGCGTATTGTTTGGGGTAGTTCGGTTGGTTGGGCCGGCCATTGCGGACGGTAAACAACGTCCGCCCGATATTATGAAAATCCTGGCTGCCAAAGTCGGTGACGTCCCAGCCCAGCATGCAATCGCGGATTTCGTTGTATTCCGGTCCGGCGTCGAGCCACTGGTCAAGCGTCCAGTTGGCGAAAGGGGGGAGGTGCATTCCAAAATGGGCAATAACTTCTTTCGCCGTTTCGATGCTGGCGTTCACAATGGAGCGTTTCAAGTTCATGAGAATCAGGGTGATGTGTTTGGTTCTGGGAATGTGAAACCGTTAAAACGGTTTCGGAAAATGCACAATGGTTTCGCGACCCCCGGTTTAAACCGGGGGCTACAAGATGATTCATCCCTACGGGATTGGTGATTTTTACGGCGTCTTCTTCTGTGCGTTGTAATTGCCGATGGCTTCCGACACCGTCAACGCCCGGTTGTAGACCGAAAGCTGGCTGATCCGCCCGTTGAACTGCGTTCCGAGGGTGATCTGAGTGGCTCCGGCCACCGATTTCAGGTACGGATTGAACCGGCCCCAGCCGAACTGCCGCGTGTCGCCCCCGTCGTTGAAATTGCCATCGACCACGAAGGAAATGAGGTGCGGACCACCATCGACAATGATGCTGACATGATGGTTCTGATTGGCTTTCAGCAAGCCTTCGTCGCAGGTCCAGGCGGATTCGGTTCGGCCGTCGTTCATCGCAAACGCAACCGTTTTTTTGTCCGTCGTCCGTACAACCCAGCCTTTGCCGGTAGCGTCGCGGGCGTCGAGCAGAATCTGGTTGTCAGACAGATTGTTGAGGGTGAAGCTGAGGTCGACGGTAAAACCGTTCGGTACATTCATACCGGGCTGTTCCAGTTTTTTCGTATCGCGTTTGTAAAATTCGGGTAGCGTTGGGGCGGCCACGGTTTGCGGGAATTTTCCTGATTGATACGACCAGTTGGTCACCAAACCATCCTGCGCTTTTTTCGGATTGTCGAACTGGTTCCATACCAGATTCAGCAGCTTTTCGTCAATTTTGTGGACGCGGGCGATGTCTTTCTGCGTTTCCGTGATGAAATACGAGCCTTTGTCTTCGACCAGATCGGGGTAGCTCATCCGGATCAGTGGGTCTTCGTCGTACAGCAAAACCTCGGGCTGCGTCCACTTGATGACTTTTCCTTTCGGCGAATCGACTTCCACACCGCCCGACACCCAGGCCGGATTGCGGTCTTCATAGGCCATGCTGCGCCGGTTTTTGTGTTCCCGAATAAACCGCCCGCCGTGGTTGTGAAACCAGTAGAGGTATTTCCCATTCTCGCATTTCCAGACAAAATTAGCCGCTCGCGGGTGCTTCATCAACTGGCCGTTTCCATACCGCATGTACTGGGGCGGTTCCCAGGTATGACCCGCATCCCGGCTGTAGGTGTAGGCCGGATGGCCGTCGATGGTTCGGTAAACGCAGAAGAAGGAACCGTCGCTCAGCACTACGAAATTCTGTTCTTCGGCAATGGGACCGCCGTCTTTGGCCGGGGTTCGCAGGCCGATTTCGCCGTCGGGCAGGGTGTTCCATTTGGCTTTGGCGGGATCGGTGGCCGTGAACAAATCGGGACTTTGCAGCAACGCGCCTTCGCTCGTCGTGAAAAAACCTTCGCCAAAACCGCCGACTTTATGGACCGGAACATACGCCGATTCCTTGTAAGCAAACGCCCGGCCCACGTTCCAGAAGTACTGAATTTTGCCCTGATACGGGTTCTTCTTGTCGATTTCGAAATTCCGCATCGAGATCGCCACCCGGTTGGCCGACCAGCTTTTGCCGTTGTCGTCCGAGTATTTGAAGACAAAATACCCCTGGCTATCCACCCGTTTGACCAGCCCATCGGCATACGGCGGATTGTCGCCTTTCACCGCCCGGATGTTGTCGGTATTATGGTTGTAGAAAACAAAAATCCGGCCCGACGGGGCTTTCAACAACACGGCATACGAGGCTTCCGGCCCGTCGCCCGGTTCAACATCGCGTTTGTCGATCCAGGTTTTCCCCTGATCCAGACTCCGCTGCGAAATCAGATGCTGGCCCGACGCGCCCTCGTGACCGGTTCCGGTGGTCAGCACGCAGAGCCACGCGCCGTCGTTGGTTTTGACAATGTAAGGCTGATCACTGTACGTTTCGTCGGGAATCACCATCCCGGTTTTGATATCGCGGGCGTCCTGCGCCACCAGCACACCGGTCAGGGCGAAACCGAGACTCAGCGACAGGACGATTTTTTTCAAGTTGACTTGCATGGTTTCAACGGTTTTACCTAAAAGCCAGCCGCTCCGCCGGACTACCGATGAGCGGCTGGACGAAAGATCAATACCCCGGATTTTGGGGCAATAGATTGGGATTGAGCATAATTTCGGTAATTGGAACAGGCAACAGCGGGTTTTTATCGACGCCCAGAACCGCTTTGGCGCGCCCGGTTCGGAGCAGATCATACCAGCGGTGGCCTTCGAAACACAGCTCGACGAAGCGTTCCTGTTCAATAGCCAGCAGAATCGCGTCTTTGGCTGTGGCTGTCGTGTTAGCCAAACCCGCCCGGCTGCGGATGCGGTTAAGCAGCGCGACAGCTTCGGTGGTTTTGCCCAACTGCGTTAGGGCTTCGGCCTGCATCAAGATGACGTCGGCCAGCCGCAGAAAAATGTAGTTGCTGTCGCCGAAGCGGGCGTTGCCGACCACCGTTCCGAGGTATTTTCCCACCGTGGGTAAGTTCGCAAACTGATCGGTTTGCGGGTTGCTAAGGAAGAAACTGGCGGCTTTCCGCAAATCGCCCGGTTCGAACGCGTCCACCAGTTTCGGGGTTGGAATGAGCGTCTGATTTCCACCGGTTTGCACCTTGCTGCTGCGGGGCAGGAAGTAGGCCGAAAGGCCGTTGGTTTCCTGATTGGCATTGCTATACTGCAGCTCGAAAATGGATTCGGTCGTGTTTTTGGCCGTGAAAAGCGTGCCGTAATTGGCTCCGGAAACCAGCGAATAGGTGGGGTTGGTGATCACTTTGGCGGCATAATCGGCGGCCAATTGCCATTCATTCGTCTGGTTATAGGAACTCCGCCAGAGGTAAACCTTACTCAGCAACGCCTGCGCGGCTCCCTGCGTGGCCCGGCCCCGGGTTTCGATGTTCGATGCGTAGGTAACCGGCAGCAGTTTTTCCGCTTCGATCAGGTCCGTAATAATTTGCTCCTGAATTTTGTCGGCGGGCGTTCGGGGTACCTGCAAGTCCCTGTCTAGCGAATTGGTCGGTTCCAGCACCAGCGGCACGGCACCCCAGAGCCGCAGCATGAAGAAATAGTTGAACGCCCGCAAAAAATACGCTTCGCCCATAATTCGGTTGCGAACGCTGCCGATGGTCGGGCTTTGAATGGTGGGAACCTGCGCCAGTACGTTGTTGACGCGGTTGATTCCCACATAAAACGGTGCCCAGGTTGCAAAACCGCTGCTGTTGCTGATGTTGTCGTTCTGAAAATCCAGCACACCCGGATCGGTGACACCAATCGTTTCGACCGGTATTTTCAGGTTGTCGGCGCGGGCATCACCCCAGACCACCCGGCGTGTGTCGTCGCCCTGCAAGGCGTCATAAGCCGCAATGATGGCAGCTTCAGCATCGGCGGCATTCTGGAAAAAGGAACCCTGCGTCAGGGCGCTCACCGGCACCTGATCGAGGACATCGGTGCAACCGCTGGCCAGACTGAACAATGCGGTGGCTAGAAGTATAGAGCTAATTTTTTTCATGGTCGAGGTCAGGTTAGAAGCCCAGATTTAAGCCAAAGGTGAAGGTGCGAACCTGCGGATACGTGCCTAAGTCGATACCCTGGAGCAAAGGCAGGCTGTTCCGAAAATTCACTTCGGGGTCCAGGCCCAGGTAGTTCGTGAACGTGAACAGGTTCTGGCCGGAAGCATATACCCGCAGGCTTTCGACTTTGATTCGTTTGAGCAGGGCCGACGGAAAGGTGTAACCCAGCGTAGCAGTTTTGACGCGGAGATAAGACCCATCTTCAACCCAGCGGGACGACGGAAAACCGTTGCGACCGATGGTGCTGGGAGCGCCCCGTGGCACGTCGGTCACATCGCCTTCTTTCCGCCAGCTCCGCAGCACTTCGGTCGTGGCTGCGTTGTAGACAAAACTCCGGTTGGACGACTGGCGGGTCTGGTTGAAAATCTGGTTGCCGTAGGACCATTGCATGAAAACCGACAGGTCGAACCCTTTGTAGGAGAAGGTGTTGGTTAAACCACCGGTGTGTTTGGCGTTGGAGTTGCCGATAATTCGCCGGTCGTCGGCATTGATCACGCCATCGCCGTTGAGGTCTTCGTAAATCATGTCACCGGCCTGATAGAGCGGCCCGGTTTTGCTGCCATCCCGCAGGTTAGCCGCCAGGGCTTCTTCTGAAGTCGCGTAAACGCGGCCTGTATACACATAGCCGAAGAACACGCCGATGGGTTCGCCCACCCGCCCGATGCCGACGGGGCGGTCGCTGAAGAAAACCGCATCGGCACTGGCCTGAATGATGTCGGCGTTGTTGTTGGAAAGCCGGACAATCTTGTTGCGGTTAAAGGAAATATTGAAATTTGTGCTCCATTTGAAAGCACCCACCAGATTCTGGCTGGAGACACTGAATTCCAGTCCTTTGTTCTGCGTGTCGCCCACGTTTTGCAAGGCCGAACTAAAGCCCGAACTCGTCGGCAGATTCACGGACAGCAGCAGATCGTCCGTCTTTTTCAGGTAGGCATCGGCGGTAAATGCAATGCGGTCGTTCAAAAATGACACGTCGATGCCGACGTCCGACTGCGTGGTCGATTCCCAGCTAAGTGATGGATTGGGAACCGCCGACAGCGCAATGCCGGATTTGCCGATGTAGTTACGTCCGGTGCTGTAGAGACCCTGCGCCCCGTAATCGCTGATGGACTGGTTGCCAACCACGCCGATGCTAGCCCGCAATTTCAGGTCATTGATAAAAGGCAGGCTCTGCATGAACGGTTCCTGCGAAATCCGCCAACCGGCTGATACAGAAGGAAATGTGCCGTATTGATTGTCTCTCCCAAACCGGGAGGAACCGTCCCGGCGCAGCGTGGCCGCCAGCAAATACTTGTCGTTGAAACTGTAATTGAGCCGGGCATAATACGAAACCAGCCCCCAGGCGGATTTGCTGCTCGAAGCCCCCGTTGCCGTGGCAGCCGCATTCAGCGTCGGAATGTTGTCCGTCGCTCCCTGATTGGCCGCGGCCGACAGGTTGAACGTCCGGGTTTCCTGCACGCTATAGCCGAGCAGGCCCGAAACCGCATGTTGACCGAAGGATCGGCTGTAGTTCAGGGTGTTTTCGCTGATCCAGCTAAAACCGTCGCCGTACGATGCGGTGGCCGGTCGGGCGGCTCCACCCTGGATGGTGCTCGGAATGAAGTTTTCGTTCCGGTTGCCGGCATAGTCGATGTTCAGAGTCGAGCGCAGCGTCAGGTCTTTCAGAATCATATAGTCGGCGTAAATATTACCGAGCAGGCGGTTGGAAACGGAAAAGATGCTGCTCTGGGTGGCCAGGGCGACCGGGTTGGGCCGCTGGATCTGATCGACGAAGGTGTAGGAACCGTCGCGGTTGTATACCGGCGAAAACGGCAGCATCCGCAGGGCGTTGGTCAGCACGGCATTGTTGTCGTCGCCCTCGGGAATCATATCGCGTTTGGCGGTCGACAGCAGAATGTTGGCCCCGGTTTTAAAGCGTGAAGAAGCCTGGTGATCGATGCTGAACCGGCCGCGGTAGGTTTTGTAGCCCGAACTGATCACGACCCCTTTCTGATCGAACAGCCCCAGACTGGCCGCATAGGTCGTTTTATCGTTGCCGCCCCGCAGCGATATTTCATAATTGGAAACCGGAGCGTTCCGAAACAGCTCGTTTTGCCAATTGGTGTCGTATACCGGCGTATTGCCGTTGAACAGCGTATCGAGCCCCAGCCGTACTTCCGGAACGCCCGCATTCTGGACGGCGTTCAGGATGTAATCGCGTTCCTGCACGGCATTCAGCATCGGAATCTGCTTTCTGACTTCCGAAAAACCGGTGTAGGTGCTGACATTGATGGCCGTTTTGCCCGACTTGCCGCGTTTGGTCGTGATGATGATCACCCCGTTGGCTCCCCTTGCACCGTAAATAGCCGAGGCCGAGGCATCTTTCAACACTTCCATGGATTGAATGTCATTCGGATTGACCACGTTGATGTTGCCCGTAATCGGCACGCCGTCAACGATATAGAGCGGACTGTTGCCCGCGTTGAGCGACGTAATACCCCGGATTTTAACCGTCGGGCTACCTCCCGGTGACCCGCTGCTCTGCACAATTTCGACCCCGGCGGCCCGGCCCTGCAAGGCTTCCAGTGCCCCCTGAACGGGCAGATTTTCCAGGTCTTTGCCTTTGATGGATGCCACCGAACCCGTCAGGTCCCGGCGTTGCTGGGTGCCGTAACCAATTACGACGACTTCGCCCAGGGCTTTGGTGTCGGCTTTCAAAACCGCATTGATCGTACTGCGGTTGCCGACCGGTATTTCCTGTTTTTCGTAGCCCACCGAACTGAAAACCAGCACGGCCTTGTCGTCGGGAACACTGATGCTGTACTGACCCGCTTCGTTGGTGGTGGTGCCGATCGTGGTGCCTTTTACGGCGATGGTAACGCCCGGCAGCGTCTCGCCGGTTTCGGACGCGACCAGCCCCCGGATCTGCAACACCGCCGTTGGGGCCGACGGGCTAGTCGTGGATAAAGCCGGGTGATGTGCCAGGACTTGCAGCCGGATGGTGGGGGCCAGCAGCAGCAGTGCCAGCCAGCCAACCTTTCTTAGATTTATTTTCATACAGGTACATGGATTGGAATAGTTCAAATAGTCAATTCGTTTTCTTTTGAGAACCCGACGACGGGAATTTAGGCAAACGGTAATGTGTAGGCCTTTTTTATTGAATTATTTCGGAATTTAACAGAAGTAAAAAGAGAACGGCAACCGGAAAGGAGTCAAGTTTTAGAGGGAATCAAAAAAAACGTTTCCGGTAACGTTGCCGGAGTGGAAACTGGCGGGCCTGATTTCAAAAGCGTTGAGACGGACGGGAAAGTCCGGATTGGTTCGGAATCCATAAAAAATCATATTGACGTTTTGGCTTCCCGGCGAGAGCGGTAGTAGAAAAACAACAGAAAGCGTCTTGTGTAACGTAGCGGAGATTTTATCTTTAGTATGTGAATCCGACCCTGTCCGTATGAGAAGTAAACAACCAACCATCTGGGATATTGCCATTAAATTAAATGTCTCCATATCAACCGTCTCACGGGCGTTGCGGAATGCGCCGGATATCAACCCGGACACCAAAAAAGCCATTCTGGATCTGGCCCACGAGCTGGATTACCAACCCAACACGATTGCGACGAGTTTGCGGAAAAACAAAACCGACATCATTGGCGTGCTGGTCCCGGAGTTTGTTCATGCCTATTTTCCCAATGTGATTCTGGGGGTGCAGGAAGTGGCCAATGCGGCCGGTTACAAGGTGATGATCGGGCAGTCGAACGAGTCGCTGGAGATTGAAAAGCATAATTTGCAGGCCATGCTGTCGAGCCGGGTGGAGGGACTGATTATGGCGATTACGCGGGAAACGAATGAATACGAGCATATTCAATCGGCCCAGCGCAAGGGGTTGCCGGTGGTTTTTTTCAACCGGATTGTGGATGAACTGCAGGGATCGAAGGTGCTGGTAGACGATTACCGGGGCGCATTCCGGGCGGTCGAACACCTGATCCAGACGGGTTGTCGGCGGATTGCCCACCTGGCCGGTCCCGAAAACCTGACCATGAGCCGAAACCGCCTGAACGGCTACATCGACGCGCTGAAAGCCCACTCCTTTCCCATCGACGAAACGATCATTATGCCCTGCGATTTTGTGGAAGGAAAAGCCCGGTTTTACACTCAGCAATTATTGAATTTACCCGACCGCCCCGATGCGCTGTTTGCCGTCAACGATCCGACGGCCATCGAAGCCCTGGTTTGCATTCAGGAGAATGGCTTGTCGATCCCGGATGAAATTTCGCTGGTCGGTTTTTCCAACGCGCCCCACAGTGCGTTCGTCACTCCGCCCCTCACGTCGGTTGTCCAGCCGACCAATGAGATCGGCCGGGTGGCCGCCCGGCTTCTGTTGCGGCAACTGGCGGAGGGTTCCGATTTTGTTCCGGAAACCCAGACGCTGGACACCACGCTGGTGATTCGCAAATCG
This sequence comes from Larkinella sp., assembly GCF_965227735.1. NCBI lineage: Bacteria > Pseudomonadati > Bacteroidota > Cytophagia > Cytophagales > Spirosomataceae > Larkinella > Larkinella sp. Next base: position 5,331,984 of record NZ_OZ245776.1, read on the forward strand.
ACGCAGCCGGTTTTGAAGGCGGTTTGAGGAAGTTACCAGGGACAGGTTCGACTGTCTAAAAACCACTTCATGGCTCCGTAAATGAGCAAATCGGCGACCGGTTTTAGCGTGAAATCGCTCACGGCGGGCGCGGAAGGATTACCTCCCCCCCAATTGTAGACACTCGACCAGGCGAAGCTCCCGTTGTTGCTGACAAAACCGTACTTCATTCCCGGATTGCCATCATTAACCAACTGCTGCGTCCAATGCTGATGTGCCTGACCAGTATACGATTGGAGAACCAGATCGGTATCCAGCGTTTGATTCCCGCCAGCCGCACTGATAACCAGTCCCGTGCCGGACATGGTCGTGAGCTTAGTGGAAGAACCTACGGGGTCAATTTTCCAGATTTGTCCGTTCTGGCTATCGTCCGGATCCTGTATTTTCAGGGTGCCATTCGCGTTGGTTAATCGTTTCCCGTTAGCGACCAACCGAAGGGAGTAGCAGTTCGGAGAGGTAGGACAGCCCACCGAAGTGAGCCTGAAAATTCGATACGTACCTGCATAGTCCGGATCGGAGGTGTTCTGAACACTTCCCCATAATTGAAGTTCCGGGTCGACGCCACGGCTTCTTAAATCCCAGGTATTTCCGGCGGCCTGATGCACCCGGTACTGCCCGCTGCCCGCAGCGGTTTGGGAAAAGCTCCAGAATTGAAGGGTCGTATTGGTAAAAGCAGCCAGACGAACCAACTCTCCGTTGCCCGCTGCGTTGACGGACGCCACCTGCCCGCTCCCGTTTTGCGAGGTGAGTTTATACTGACCGTTTCCCTGTTGCTCGAATTTCCAGATTTGGTTGGCCTGTCCCACAACCCGCGTTTGCTGTTGAATGGTGTTGTCGCTCATCACCTGCATAGCTTTGCCGGAATAAACACTCGAAATGACAAAACACCCATTTCCTACGGCATCGCCCCCCGCGCAATTGGCGTTGGTTTGCACCGTTACCTGCCCGGCCGCACTGGTGCAGCCGTTGAGCGTGCAAGTTGCTAAATATGTACCGCTGTTGTTGACCAGCAGCGTGTTGCCGATGGCCCCCGTTGACCAGGTGATGGTTCCGCCCGTGCAGCCGTTGGCGGTTAGGGTGGCGGTCTGCCCCGGACAAATAGACGCGGGGTTGGCCGACAGGGCAGGAATTGGGGCTGAACAGCCCGGACAGGATACGGATAAAAGCTGGAAAAAACGGTACGGCTGGTTATAATGAAAATCGCCGGGATTGGTCATGCTGCCGTACAGTTGAGCTTTAGGACCGGCTCCTGCGCCTTCGATGTCCCAGGTTAGGCCCGCCGACAGACTGACCCGGTACTGCCGGGAGTTGGCAGCGGTTTCGTTAAAATTCCACAGTTGAAGGTTGGTGCCGGTATAGTTCCCAATCCGCAGAAACTCGCCCTGATTGGCCGAATTCGTTTGGAGGGCCTGACCACTGCCATTCTGGGTCGTCAACTTAAAAGTATTATTGGGTTGCTGATCGAATCGCCAGATCTGGTTGGTTTGCCCGCCGACCGGCGTTTGCTGCTGAACGGTATTGTCGTTCATCGTCTGTAATACTTTGCCGGACAAGGCGTTGTAAATCAAGAAACATCCGCTTCCAACCGAACTGTTGACCGTTGAAAACGGAGCGAGCTTCTTGGGGTTTTGTTCGCCGTTTGCATAATTGTAGTCGAAGGTTTTGAGCAAATTCAGGTCGTGGTCGCGAATGGCATCCAGTCGCCCAAAATTGTCGTATTCATATTGGGTTGCAAAGCCATTCGGATCGGTTGTGGTTTTTACACCCAGGAGCGGAACATCATAGGCATAGCGGGTCGTTAAACTGGCCGCGGTATTGTAATTGGATGTTTCACTGGTGAAAACCGAAAAAGGAACGATTCCAGGATTGTAGACATTCCATTCCAGGCGTGTGCGCAAACCATTCCGCAGCACGTATTCCAGCGGATTGGCCCGGCTATCGTAGGCTGTGTAAGTCAACTCCAGCCCGTATCGGGGGTCTTTGTTCGTCGTGCTGTTTGTCAGCGATAAGGGAACGTAGCTACTCAGCAGACAGCAGCGATCCATCACCTGCAGCCGGTGTGTTTCTTTCGGCAACGCATACCCCGGAACGAGGCTGTTTTCTTCGAAAAGATTCAATTGACCCCCGATTAAATACGGATTGGGATCGGCAGAATAGCTTTTTCGGTATGCATATTCTTCAATAATGCTGTTCCGCTGTCCCCGATTCCGCAGGAGTTGAATGCCGCGTGTTGGCCCCGAAGCTGGCGTCGGAAAACTGAGGTCAAACGCGTACCGCATCTGCCGCACGGTGATGCTGCCATCAGCGGCCGTAACGGTTTGCTGAGCCGGTTGGTAATCGGCGTTGTACACGGTTTCGGTACTGGTTGCGACGGCATTGCCATTGCCCGCAGGGTACTGGTAGGCCTCGGTTCGGAATAGCCGGATGTTTCCTTTGGGCCAGGGATAGTAGGTGGGCGGTGTATACTGGTTGCGTAGATAGTCGCAGGGCGGTGGGGTTCTGGGATTGGAATAGTAGGTGGCCCATTCGGTTGTGTAGGTCAGGTTTTTCAGAATCAGAACCCCGACTTTTGCCACTTCAGTTTTTATCGGGTTCATATACGTGTTGACCTGCCGGTGAAGCATCTGGTTGGCCTGATTATAAACCGTTCTGGTGAGCAGTTGGCCCCGATCCCAATGATAACTGGCGACATAGGTTCGTCCGGAATTACCCCCGCCTACTCCAAACGTTACGTCACCACTGGTTCGGAAGGTATAGACGGTTTTTCCGTTTTCATTCGAACCGTTGTAAGTGCCTTCATACTCGGCCACTTCCGGATACGTAACCGGGCTGCCGTCGAACGGGCTGATGCTGGAGGTGGGATTGGAGCCGAATACGCGGGTTTGTTGCCGACAGTCGGGAGGAAGCTGTTCGGAGTATACGTTGGACCAACTGCTTTTATTCAGGGTCACATTAAGGGCTCCGTATCCATTTTCACCGGAGCCGTAGCGGTATGTTTTGACTTTAAGCGGGTCATTGGCCGATGCCTGGGTCTCGATTCGGTTCACCCGAAGTCCGCCCGCTAACTGGATGGCATTTGTACCTGCGTCAAAATACCGGTTGGATTCGTAGAAAAAACGGGAATAGCCGCCCGTCGGGTAGGTTATTTTGTTCAGAATCCAGGCCTGCATGTGGGGATCGCTACACGAGCGATTGGCTCCACCGACCGTTGTCGAACCCATGTAGCCAGCGGTGCCGTACAGGTTGACGGTTTGGACTGGTATAAGCGTGGTCGGGTTGCTGGCTCCGTTATAATAGCCCCAGACATCCCGGCTGCGCGATTGGGTTCCCGGCAGGTTCTGAGTCATGTTGTATTCGAACAGATATTTACTGATAATCCCGTTGTTGATATCCTGCATCAACACGGCGTTGAGTTTCAATGGCGCACTGAGATAACTGTAATTCTGCGGTTGAATAGTTGGAAAGTACCCCTGCTGGAGGTCAATCCGTTTGATTCGCTGGAAGGTGTTGGAACTAATGTTGAATCCATACACATCGATGTAATCCAACGCTTTTAGACCGGGTATGTCGGCTCGGTTTGCAGCTTCCGGCGTAAACGTTAGTTTCCCGCCCGGAAAAACGATTTCCTGCAACTGGCGGGTGGTATGATACGTACTGACCGCAGCAGAAGTGAAATTCTGATTGCCCAGAAAAGCAAAACTGCAATCACCAGAGGTCTGATCTACAATGGTTTGCGTATCGACGATGTCGGTGGTACTGGTATGACTGACGGATGTATAATAAAACTGAACCAGATCATCCGGTCGGTTTCCCTGAATTTTGCTGAGCTGCCAGGCACTGGTGTAGCTGAGTTGTCCGCTGCCATTGTTAAAAGCGACGGATTCGGTCTGGTCGAACGTATAAACGATGCCGTCTTCGTCGGTGACCGTAAAGCCGGTGATGGTTCCCGTTTGGGCTTGTATGAGACTGATTTTAACCCGCTCGAAAGGCATGGTGGTGGCAACGCTGCCCGTACCGTCCGGAATGAGCACAAACTTAAGGGTCCGTCCACCTGGAAAAGTCAGGTTAAACACATCATACCCGGAATCGTAGACCCGGTTATTATATTGTTCAAAGTAAAAGAATATGTTGTCGCAGTCCGTATTTCCACTCACATTGGGATCCAGGTTGGGATGAACGCCGGGCCAGTACAAAATATCCGACTGTTCATCCGGCCGACCCGTCACGCTGCGTGAAATGACCCCGCCCGTATTTAAAGCCCAGCCCAAGCCAACCCAACTCGCCTGATCCGTCACTTTATGCCCTCCGGCATGGTAATCGAAACTGACCGGAACCCGCACCTGACCCGCCGAGATGTTGAAAACCGGAACGGTGATCGACGGTATTCCCGTATTCAAACTGACCGGATGCTCACCGAACCGGCCCAGCGATGCTACATTGGGTGATTGGGGCGACAAAGAAGGCCGTAAATTAGGAACCTGACCTTGTGCCTTTGCTGCATTGACCGAAGCAAACAGCAGCAATGCAACGAGAAGAAACCGTTTCATAGGAGGGAGGATTAACGGCGCACAAAATACGTACTGCCCTGGTAAAGCGTATTGTTCAGAAAACCGTCGGTAAACACCAGCGTATCCTTGCGACAGTCGTAACGAAACGTATCCCGAAAATTGAAAGCGGCTTTGTAGGTTTCAATCTCATCCGGTTTTCCCTCCCAGTAGAAGCGAATGACGTCATTCGCTACTTCGTAATGAAAGGAGATGGACAGGTCACTTCGTTTGGTATTCCGGCAATCATAAAAACTGAGTTCCCCTTTGTCTTTCCCCTTAAACTGGAGGACCAGTTCTTCTTCCAGCCGATTCTTTTGATTGGCTTTCCCCTTTTTTCCACTCCGTTCCTTATCGCAAAGCACGAAGTCGTTGCCCCATTTTCCCGAAAAACAATCTTTTACCAACGGAGCGGGGTACGCGGGGAAAGCACCGGGGCGGTATCGGCTCGTGTTGCCGACCAAAGCCAGAAAAATAACCAGCCCCATGTATTTGGCCTTCCTGAAAAGCAGTTCCATACCCATAAAAATTAGTGTTTCACGAAACGAACGGTCGTTGTCTGATCGCCCTCGCTGACGGTTACGAAGTAATGACCACTGGTCAGCCTGGTCAGGTTGAGGGTCTGTGTATACTGATGATCGGTTAAATTGCCGGCAGTCGTCATCAGGGGCTTGCCCTGTAAGTCCAACACGGTGAGCATCAATGCACCGGTTTGCTGATACCCGCGATAGCGCACGGCCGTCTGCACACCTGCCGGATTAGGCGTGAGCGTCAGACGTTCCGGCTCGGCAGTCTGGCTGGTGGGGGCACAGGAGCCACACTCTAGCCCGATGTCTAACCCCGTCATCGACCCGCCCCCTGCCGGGGTAGTCAACCGGATCAGCGCCGTCTGGTCGGCCAGAATGGCGTCATTGTCAATTTGGTCAGCCTGGCTGGTGGCTACTGCTTTGCGCCGATCCGGCGCGGGCAAGCTCAGGCCCAAATGAACGGTTTGTTGCAGGGGTACGCGGATTTCGTAGTCCGTCAGGGGCTGTAAACCACCGGCTACCGATTGGTTATCAAAAGCATAATACCCCTCCTGATCGGTTTGGGTTTGTCCTGCCAATTTCCCTGCGCGATAGAGTGTTACCTGAATGGCTGGCAGCCCCGGTTCGTCGGCATCCTGTTGGCCATTGGCGTTGCGATCGTGCCAGACCCGGTTGCCGAGGGTCAGCGGAGGAGGGTCAGCGATGACTTCGACATCGCCCACATTGTTGGTTTTCCAGAAATAACCGGCCTTCTCCCCACCCGGGAATACTGCCAGCCCCCGAACAAAATTTCCGGTCTGATTGGCAAACCAGCGAAAACCGCCCGTCACATACTGACCCGGCACCGGTTCGCGGGCGGCTACGACCAGTTGCCCTTGCTCCGGCAGAAGGGCGAGTCCCCCCATAGCGGTTTCCTGGTGCCAAACGATGCCATCGGCCTGAAAGTGATCGTCGTGGTAAAATTCACCCCCGGTGGGTCCTTGCCGGTTATTCCGGCCAGCCGACTGTTGGTCACCCACACCGCCGTTTCGTTCGAGTTCGTAACGGCCATCCCGGAAAGCGACCCGCAACACATCCCCTCCCGACAAACCCCGGTAGGGCATCAAGGGCATGGAAGAATTCGGGCGAAAGAGTTGTCCATCCCCGGTTTGGTGTCCGAGTCGATCCATCAGGCCGAGAATCATCGATCCGTCGGTATCAAATTCAATGTCAGCCAGGATAGGCTGTGGATAGATGAGCCAGTCGGGAGCCGACGAAACCCTGGCTTGCCGGTAATCATCCGTCCAGGGTTGCCACCCGGATACGCCGTAGTCGAGTATGCCCCGTGGATAATTCAAGGCCGTACTAAAAACCTCGGAAAAAGCAGGTGTGTCGGCATTCGGATCGAATCGGTATACAATGGCTCTTAGCTCCGAAACGCGTTTCGAATGACTGGCATCCTCAACAACACCCACGTAGACCTGGTCGTTGTGTATTTTAACGGCAAAAGGCCGGGCGTCGCCCGATTGGCCCGCCGTCAGAGGCAGTGTAAACTTTTTTACATCCGCGGGCTGGGGTAATGCGCCGTCAGCAGGCAGACGAATGGTATACAGAGCGCGGTCGTAAAGGTTCATGACGAACAGCATCTGCCCGTCGTCGGTTACATCCAGGCCCCCTAAGCTGCACTTGCCCACCAGGGAAAACATCAGCGAATCGTGGCTGACACGCGTAATGGTACTGCCCAAATCGCGTTTCAGATTAGCCGGGGCTGTAGCAAAGCCCAATGCATCGAGATTGATGAAGGGCAAAACCGTTCCGTCGTCGGGCGACAGGCGGTAGATACCACCCGACCCTAATGGACCGAAACCGGCGTGCCGTTTCGCGAGAGCGGCCGCATAGAGCCGTTGGGAAGTTCGGTCATACGCCAGCCCCCAGAGCGAACCCACCTGCCGGGGAGTGGCGATTCGTTTCAGCGTGGATGGGTCGCTGGAGGCCGCAGTGATAGCCACCGCCGTGAGCGAATCAGCACCCGCATCGCCGTAGTCGCCGTTCACATAAACCGTCTGAACCAGCCGAGGATTGGCCCCCAACTGGTTGGCAGGGTGCTGCACAACCAGATTGACCTCGGCGGGTGTTGTGGCAAACCGCACCAGGGGTGTGTTTGCCACCGGTTGCCAGCCTTTTTCCAGATTGCCAAATTCCAACCGGACTGGCTGTTGTGGAGGAACCACCAATTGGTAAGTTCCATCGGCCCCCGTCGTCGTTTGGGCGATTAATCGCCCGTCTGTCCCATAAGCCATCACCGCCACCGAGCTTACCGGGCGTTCTGTGCCCTTGGTCCCGTTACGGGTATTGGCATCCTGCCAAACCCGCCCCGAAATCTGGGCGGATAGGGCCGACGAGTACAGGAACAAAACCAGTGTTGATAGATAGTTCATCATGGTTCATCTGATTTCTATGTTGTTTTTTGGTCTTGCGGATTGAAACGCTTTTTAAAGAATGGTATATGGGCTTTTAATTTGCGAGCAGTATAATTTGTTTGCAAAAGCAAGTCAAATTTGGCAATTATACTCATGCTATAAGTGGTTTCTCGGTGTACGTATTGACAAATATGATAAGTTGATATACTTGCTCTTTATTCAATTGAATCATCTCCTATTCGGCTTAATTTCATTTATTCCACCAGATAATATAGATCAATGTCTATTTCTCCATTTATTTTTACTACTAAATCCAGGAAATGGTTGCTAAAGGATAATGACGGTTTTTCATCGTTTACGATTTCTACTACTATATCTACTTTAGTCTCTAAATTATTGATTTTTATGTAATCGGAAAGTTTAGATAGATTTGGTCTGAATTTTTGAAAGAAATTTTCCAGGAGTTCTTCTAAATATAAGGTCTCGATATACGAGTATGTCCAACAGGTTTCTTTTCTAAATAAATTGATTCGATTGGAAATAGTATCGCCTTTCAACCAAGTAGAAGATGGATTTATCCCTGTTAACTCACTAAATAAAAGAGGGTTAAGTAGATCTCCAAAGATCGAAAAAACAAGTTTTATTTTAGTCGAAGTTCTCATTTTAAAAATTCACCAGTTTGAATAGGAACTCTTTTACCACCTTTTTGAAGAATGAGAATTTCATTAGTCTTCGTATCCTTATACAAATTATATTAAGATATTTGAATGAATTTTATTGTTTTTAAAAATCTATTTGTTCAATTTATCTAAAAATGATTTGTATAGTGGGTGTATAATTATGTCTTGCTCTATCAATTCTGCTATAGGGCTAAGAATCTTTAAAGTATCATTTAACAATACACAGCCATACTTCTGGGAAAAGTCACAAAGTGCCAATACGAATTCCTTATAATTATTTCTTACATCTATTCTTATGGAAATTTCAACAATTATATTATTATCCATTAAAAGCTCAATGCAGTTTGAGCTTTCATCTCCAAATAAGATGATATCACTTGACCAAGATTGTTTTAATGGTAGAAAAGACTTAAAGATGTTAAAATTATTAATGGTTAATTGGCGATACTTCCACCAATTAATTTCATTTAATGCATTGTTATCGATAAATAAATTATCTCCAAAATAAGAATTGATCTCTTCTCCTGGGATAACAAATAGTTGATATTGCCAAATAGCCATTAGTAAGGTGAATAGATTAGGTCTTCAACTGTTTTGTATCCTGCATAAGGCAATTTTACTTGTTGAACCGGAACATCTTGAATTCCTAATTCTTTTGCTGCCCTTAAACGATGATGGCCATCTACTACAAATCTTTTTCCATTATGTTCAACAAATTTTATCGACTCCTGCACACCGTTAAGTTTTATATCCTCTTTAAGCTTTGCAAAAGCATTTTTAGACTTGGTTATCCCGTGAGTTATTTCTAATTCAAAAGGGCTTAATTTAGTTACTACCTTAGCGGCCAATTGTTTAGCCGCAACAATCTTGCTCCCCGGATTCGATTTACTCAACAAACCCAATCCCCCTAACAATTTGGTCGGGCTAAATATGGTGATTAAGTTATCAATAATCCGGGTCGGATCATCTTCGTCCCGTTTATCGGCAGCGAACAGCCAGGCATTGGTACGATCACTGGGATCAAAATACGCACTTCCGTCGGGATTAATCGTTTGCCCGGATTCACTCAGAAGAGGTCCAGATACTTTATCTTTTTTCTTGCTGCTCGCGGGGTTATCTCTCTTGCCTGGTCCATCGCCAGCATCCTGATAAGTCCCATTGAACTCCATCGACCCCGTCGAATACCGACTGTCCTGTTTGCTGTACCCATCAGAATACTCAAACATCCCATCCGGATCCGTCACCAAAACCGGGTTATTATACGCATACCGATACGGCGTTAAGCCTGGTTCCACATCCGCCAGCGGATCGACCACACTCCAGCGCCCAATCGTGGGATCATACATCCGGGCCCCGTAATCCAGCCAGGGCGTTTGCAACTGTTGCTCCTTGCCGTTGTAGAGGTACTTGTTGGTGTTGACATCGCCTTGCCGCAGCACCGCCAGACCAAAACTGTAGTACTCCGTTTGCTATAATTATGTTAGCTTGTTGCCTATATCAAAGAACAATTCGCCAGCCCCGAATCTCTACCGATTTTATAGTTTTATTCGAGTCTCAGAATTCAAAAAAACGTAGATGTCGAATTGGTCGTTTAAAGTCAGAAAAGTTGTAAACTACCGGATAAAATAATACACTTTAAAACGCCATTGATCGGCACCAACAGCATGTTACTCATACACCTTTGCGGCAATAAGTATGTTGGCAAAAACTCTCCAATTAACATCTTTAGGAACTGATATGTTCTTATTATAATAATAGCCGTCCATATCCTCAGTCCAACTTTGAAGGGCTTCGAGGTAGTTGAAAAGAGTCCTATTTCCCCATGTATCAGGATTGTTTTTTAAATCATTGATTAAAGCGGCAACAAAAGATATAAAATCCTCTTTAGTATCTATTGATTCAACCAATTCTTCTAAGTTCATGTCTTAAATTATTTAATTTAGAGTTATTTAATTATTATATTGTCTCCATCACCCAACTTAAGTTTCACGGAGGTGCCACCATTTTTTGTTGTCATTTTCCACATTTGGTTCTGAACTTGTGCTGGAGAAGCCCACTGAACTGGTGCTTTTTCCAAGCCCGAGAGCCTAAATGCTCCTAAACGTCGATGGTCAAGTGTCCAGATCTTTCCATTGGCGTCTTTCCACACATTCATTTTTAATACGTTGGGGTTTAAGGCTCCTGTTTTCAGTGCTTCAGCATTACCCAAAACAGTAAATTCCCCTGTAACGTTTTTTATACTACTTTGCATAAAATGGATTTCTTTTGGACTTAGAACAAGAATGTCATCCGCTCCTGCCCTAAGAAAAGATTTTAACCACTTAACCCCTTTTCCTAACAGATTGATCCCCTTGCCAATTGGTAATAAGGCGGCCTCTAGGTCAAACGAAGGTTCAATCCCATCAACGGCTTCAAACGCCTGGAACCGCTCCCCAATCGAAGCTTTTTGCCAGGCAGCCTGCTCATTAACCGTCAGGTCTGAAAACTTCGACTTATTTTCGCTGCCCTTTCCTTTCCCGGGTCCATCCCCTTTATTGGCTCCATCCCCATCCTGATAAGTCCCATTGAACTCCATCGACCCCGTCGAATACCGACTGTCCTGTTTGCTGTACCCATCAGAATACTCAAACATCCCATCCGGATCCGTCACCAAAACCGGGTTATTATACGCATACCGATACGGCGTTAAGCCTGGTTCCACATCCGCCAGCGGATCGACCACACTCCACCGCCCAATCGTGGGATCGTACATCCGGGCCCCATAATCCAACCAGGGCGTTTGCAATTGCTGCTCCTTGCCGTTGTAGAGGTACTTGTTGGTGTTGACGTCGCCTTGCCGCAGCACCGCCAGACCAAAGCTGTAGTAACCGACCCGTTGTTGCTTACTAAAGGCAAAAACAGAGGTAATATTACATTATTTCAGCATGTCAAAGAACTGTCTGATGGTTTCGTTTTTTTTTATTCACCTATTTTGACTTAACTCTTAATTTAATTGGTTGACTTCAATTAAAAGATTAAAGTAAAATAAATTAATCATAAATTCCTTCCCAATTCTCATTTTCAGGAAATTTTATTTTATATACTTCTTGATCAGCAATACTCAAATAATACTGAGACCATCTTGTTAAATATTCTTCACCTAAGCCCATTCTCCAAAAAATATCATATTGGCTTAATTCTGGAAAAGCCATCCAAGGAGGAAAGACTATGTTTGTATCATTAGAAATAGTTATTATGATTTCTCGAACATCCATCAATAATTTACCTAACCTATTCTTTCCTTTTCCATCTCCTCCATTAGCCCAATAACTATCATTAAAAGAATCTTCAATCAAGATCGCATCTTCAGTTTTTAATAATTCTACTTTTAATTCTTGGTGCTGTAAAAATTTAGCTATCAATCCATTAAGCATTATGCTATCTTTTACCGACTCCCAGTCGGCTCTAATAACATAGTTTCTACTTCTGCCTTCTTGAGCTGCTTTCATTGGCGAATTAAAAGATTTGATCTTTTTTCGGACCTCGTTATTTTCAAATTTACTCGCTTGGAAATAATGTTCGACTGTTGCCCACATTTCTCTTTCGACATAAATTGGGTGCGGTGAAAAGTTGGACAAAAAGCCATATGGTCCACTTACTCTATAAAATTTTATCTCGTTCATGTCATTTATATAGACGAGCATTAGTCTGTAAGGATTGATTTTATATATAAATTCTTCGCTGTAGGGAGTCTATTGCACTCCTCTATTAGTTTTACTATATTTTCTTTATATCTTTCTTGGTCAAATAAGTATAGAAAAAAATAAGGAATTAGGCTGTTATCTTCCTTGTATTTTTTTAGCAAACTTTCACAATCTTTTTGAGAGAATTTGCTGTTGAACAATCTGTGAGGAAAATATCTCTCCCAAAAATGTAGTTCTGCACTTAATGGATATTTTTCTAGTCCCATTTTAATAATTATTGGAAATCTTTCCCCGCCAATTAAGCTCCATTTTTCAGGAATTTGCTGCGGAATATTAAACTCATAATACTCCGCAGCAAATTCCCAATATAAAAAAGCTAAATTTGTGTAACTAACAAGGTCTGGAAGTGAACTGCTAGTTATTTCAGCTTCATAAAGTGCAACTGCTTCTAAATATTTCATATTTAAATCACTTATCAATCCTTCATTCATCTTTTAATCATTTAGGTACGTTATTCACACCTGCGTTAATTATTTTTCCTCCAAACGTTTGGACCCAAACTTGTTTTCCATTTCTAAATATTTGTGAAAACCCTTGGAAACCATCTGTTGATCGCTGATAATTAGTTAAAACAAAAGGGTTTAAATTTTTAGAATTATTAGCGACCCCTTCAAACATTCGAATATATCTATTTTGAGAGGCTATCGTACTAGGGTTAACATGGCCGGTAGCATCTCTAAAAATATGCCCTAATATGTCTTTAGACTTAGGAAGAACGTTCTTCGATCCACCAAAAGCTGGACTTGATGCGTAAACCAATCCTCCATTTACTTCAGTTAAGCCAGATTTAGTGCCAGAGAAATTAGTCCCTAAAACAAAATCTAAGAGTGCTACAGTTGGATCAACAAATTCATTATTGGGAACTGTATTCGCAGCATCTGTATTAAAAGCTTCTAAATCTCCCGATCCATTTTTTCGAATACCGTGGCCCGGCAAATTAATTGCTGTCAGCGATTTTCCCGAGATTGCGACTTTCCCTTTCTCCGGATTTTTGTCTCCTGCTTTCCCGTTTTCAGTACCTTCTCCATTTTGGTAGGTACCGCTGTACTGAATAGACCCCGTCGAATACCGGCTGTTCTGCGTACTGTACCCATCCGCATACTCGAACATCCCATCCGGATCTGTTACCCCGATGGGATTATTGAAGCCATACCGATAGGGCGTTAAACCGGGTTCCACATCAGCCAGCGGATCGACCACACTCCACCGCCCAATCGTCGGGTCATACATCCGGGCCCCATAATCCAGCCAAGGCGTTTGCAATTGCTGCTCCTTGCCGTTGTAGAGGTACTTGTTGGTGTTGACATCGCCCTGCCGGATGACCGCCAGACCAAAACCGTAGTACTCCGTTTGCTGGACTACTGCCCCGTTGTCACTCACGACCTGCCGCACGTTGCCTAAGTGGTCGCGGTAGTAATAGTGCACGGAATAGACTCCCGAACTGTTGCGGACCAGTTGCCCTTCTTCCAGCCCAATCCGCAGCAGCGTTCCGTTGGCATTGTACTCAAAATCACCCTCGTAGGTGGTGGCCACCCCGCCCGGCCCGGTCATGCGCCGTTTCCGGCCCAGGGCGTCGTAGTCGTATTGCACCCAATTGGCACCGACATTCACCTGCCGGGGCAGGTTCAGAACGTTGTAACCAATGGCGTTCATGGCCCGGTTGGCATCGCTGGTCAGGTTGCCATTGGCATCGTACTGGAGCTCGTTGTCGTAATCCGTGGCGTTGGCAAATCCCTTTTCGGCCAGCGCGTTGTTGCCTCCGTCGCCAATGCGGTGGACCTGATTCCCGGTGTAAAAGTAACTCAATTGATCGATCAACTGACCGTTCCAGGTTCGGTTCAGCGTTTTTATATTGCCGTTGCGGTCGTAGGCGATGTTGTTTTCGTCGAAACCGCCCAGACTCCCGCTGCCACTGGTGGCCGTCAGTCGGTTGGCCAGATCGTAGGTGAAGCTCCGTGAGCCGCTGTACTGGCCGTTGGTACTGACACTCATCGACTGGACGTTGCCGTTGGGCTGGTATTGCAGCGTGTGGCTAAAACCGGGTCCTTTGATACTTTGCTGCTCGCAGAACCAGCCCCGGGCGGTGTACTTGTAGAGCTGTCCCAGGTTGCCCGTGTTCCATTCCTCACTGGCCAGCAGCCCCACCTGGTTGTAGGTCTGGCGGCTGTGTTCGTAGCTCTTCACCGGAACGCCGTTTTTCGTAAACCGTATGCTGCACCTGGGTCAACCGGTCGGCCTGATCGTAACTGAAGGTCTTGTCGATGCGGTAGGTGCTGCTGCCGGTATACTGCGTCGTTCGCTCCAGCACCCGCTTGCCCGCAAAATCGTACTGGTACGAAATGCGTTCATAGGCCGAACCCGACAGGCCGAATAATTGCCGGTTTTGTTGAATGAGCCGGTTGCGGTTATCGTAGTAAAAAACGGTTTGGTACCAGTTATCGTAGCCACCACTGGCATTCAGGAGCCGCACCGATTGGCCCGTCATCAGACCCTTGCGCGAATCGGACTGGGGATTACTGACAAAGTGATCGGCCGCAGTCAGCCCCAATTCGTTGACAAATCCCCCGTTGGCAAACAGGCTAAAACCGTAATTGTCGTAATAGGTGTACTGAATCGGGATGTTGTTGTTAACCAACACCTGGGTAGGGCGATTCAACTCATCGTACTGGTGGGTAAAAATTATGCCCCGGGCATCGGTCACACTGCTGAGCCGGTCGCGGCTGTCATACAGCATGGTTTGTTCACCGGCTCCGGGCACCTTTTTACGGATCACCAGCCCCCGGTTGTTGTACTGGTACATGAAAGCAAACCGATCGAGGTTACCTTCCAACTGAAATTGTGGCTGCAACACAAACCGGAGCTGGCCGGGTTCGTCGTAGATGTAATAGGTATCCAGATTTTCCGTTGCCAGCACCACCCGCCGGAGCACCACGCGCTTTTCGGAGTCGTGAAACGTCTGTGTCGTCGTGTTGTTTTCGTCTTTAACCTCCGTCAGCGTCAGGGTGTTGGCTGCGTAATAACCGCTGACGGCCAGGTCCCGTAAATTGGCCCCCCATACCTGATAGCGAATCACGGAATTGGCGGTGTTGGTCTGGTAAGTCGTCCGGACGCCGGTTGCTACACCGATGGCCCGCTGCTCGGTGGGGCGGTTGAGGGGCGAGGACTCATAGACCGACTGGTCATAATAATTGGCTGTGGGCGAGCAGACCTCCGACGAGTTGTAATAGGTTCCGATCGGGTTGCTAACCCAGCCGCCGTTGTTGCCGGGAGCGGCCACGGGTGCGAACGTTTGCGAGGGGCGTCCGTAGGCATCGTGCACAGTGCGGGTCATCAGGTCCTGGCCAATGTTGCCGGCAAAAGCCGCGACCTGCTGGGCTGGTTGCCCCAGGCCATCGGCATACGTCACCTGCGTCGCTACCTGATGGGGCGTACCGTTGTATGAAATACCGGTCGCTTCGGTAGCCGCCCGAACTTTATAGGTTCGGGTCAGGACATAGTTCTGATCGTTGGACTGCGCTGTCGTCCAGTGCGACAAGGCAAGTAAGCCGCCAATGAGGTAAAGTTGACGCATCATACACGAGGCAACTGCTGGGTTTCATAGGACGCAAATCTATTTCGTATTTTTGTATATACAAATAAAATGTAATTTTTTAGATCAACCCGATAGACAGACAGACCGTGGTGGCGATATTCGTAAGCCCGCATAAAACGAGCGTACGGTCAACGTTTATGCCCGTTTTGTAACCGACTTGGCACTGCTTTTGCACTAATTACACTACCCACACCCCGGCGGTCAATGTCCGCAATCAAGCTGCCACACCGGATTTTCGAGAACGTAACTTCATTTCAATGCTATGGGAATTGCCGTTAAACGGACTAAACCCAGTGAGAATAGGGTAAGAAAAAGCTTCGTGATGCTCTGGCTGCTGGTGCTGATGTCAGCCGTGGGGGCTTTATTCTGGTACAATGACTGGCTCTATCAATTACCAACTCCGCTCCCCAAAGCATATAAACCGGTGAAGACCGGAAAGTTGATTGCCCTGGATGGACTGCTGGCCAGGCAGGCTGACAAACCGGTGTTTCTTCATTTCTATAATCCGGATTGCCCGTGTTCACGGTTTAACAAGACCCATTTTAAAACCCTGGTTCGGCAGTATGGCCAGGCTGTTAACTTCGTCGTGGTGGTCATGAGCAGGAAAGTCTACGCCACCCAGGAAATTCAGGAAAAATTAGATCTGGATCTCCCGGTTTTAGTCGATCCGTCGGTTGCTACCCGGTGTGGCGTCTATTCCACCCCTCAGGCCGTGATTCTGGATGCAAATCACCGGTTGTATTACCGGGGAAATTACAACCGGAGCCGGTATTGTACGGACAAGAATACCAACTATGCCGAACTGGCCCTGACCGCCCT
The DNA here is from genome assembly GCF_965227735.1 of Larkinella sp. Taxonomy (NCBI): domain Bacteria; kingdom Pseudomonadati; phylum Bacteroidota; class Cytophagia; order Cytophagales; family Spirosomataceae; genus Larkinella; species Larkinella sp. Next base: position 5,348,327 of record NZ_OZ245776.1, read on the forward strand.
GCTGCGGAATGATTTCCCAAAAGCGTTCGACCCTTTGGCCTTAACCGCCTACGGCTGTAGTCTGCCTTATTGCAAAACCGATGATGGATTATAACCAGCACACACCGGTCGCAACCGGGCGTTCTGCTCCTGATTTCCTGTATGGCGTGCAGGAGCGATCCGACCGCCTGATGAATTACTTTTTAGGCGGTTATTTTTTGATTGGTCTGGCATTCGCGGGTTTTTACGATACCTGGCTGATCGCTTTCGGGGTTGGCGGTCTGTCTTTGGTGGCGTATTATTCCGTAAAACTAGCTCTGCCTTCGTCGGATCTTTACCAGTACGTTTTAAGCACGGTGCTCGGGATTTTTATGGCCCAGTTTATTTACCAGATGCACGGGCTGTTTGAAATGCATTTTTTTGCCTTTATAGGCAGTGCGCTGTTGATTACGTACCAGAAATGGAAATTGCAGATTCCGTTTCTGATCGTTGTACTGTTTCACCATGCGGTTTTTGGCTACTTACAGAACAGCGGGGTCGAGGAGATTTATTTTACCCGGCTGGATTACTTCGACCTGTCTACCTTTGTCATTCACATTCTGCTGGCTGCCGTGATCTTTTTTATTTGCGGCCTGTGGTCCCATCTGCTCCGCAAATACAGTGAACTGCAATTTAGCCAGGCAATGGAAATGGTGGAACTGCAAAAGGAAGCCCAGCTTTCGCTGGAGCGAAAACGCAATGAAGAAATTCAGAAAAAAACCAACGAACAACTTCGGGCATCGAACCTCGAACTGGAAAGAGCCCGCAACGAGGCCGAAAAAGCAAACCGCGCAAAGAGCATTTTCCTGGCCACGATGAGCCACGAAATCCGTACGCCGATGAATGGGGTGATCGGCATGGTGAGCTTGCTGCAGGAAACCGCCCTGTCTGAAGAACAGCAGATGTTTACCGAGACGATTGCCAGTTGCGGGGATACGCTGCTCAACGTGATCAACGACATTCTTGATTTTTCAAAAATCGAATCGGGCAATCTGGAGCTTGAAAACGAGGATTTTAACCTGCGTCAGTGCATCGAGGATGTGCTGGATATGTTCGGAACCCGGGCCACCAAACTCGGGCTTGACCTGGTTTATGAAATTGATGAGAACGTGCCGGGGCAAATCGTGGGCGACCCGCTGCGGCTGCGGCAGGTGCTGATCAACCTGATCGGGAATGCAATAAAGTTTACCGAACAGGGCGAAGTCTGCATTTTTGTGAAGCTGGAAAAAGGCGACGCGGATGGGCAACTGTCCGTAATGTTCGACGTGCAGGACACGGGAATCGGTATTCCGGCGGATAAAGTAAGCCGACTTTTCAAAGCCTTCTCCCAGGTGGATTCGTCCACGACGCGGCAGTACGGGGGCACGGGTCTGGGTCTGGTGATCGCCCGGAAACTGGTGCAACTGATGGGGGGCGATATTCTGGTTCGTAGTGAACCGGGGCGGGGCTCTACCTTTTCCTTTACGATGAAGACCCGCACCGGAACGAAAAATCTGGTACCCTACGCCAGTTACAACATGGCAAACCAGGAGGGCAAACGAATCCTGGTGGTGGACGACAATGCCACAAATCGAACCATCCTGAAACGCCAGTTCGAGTCCTGGAAGATGCTGCCCGTGTTAACCTCTTCCGGAGAGGAAGCGCTGGAGTTGCTGGCTACGGACTCCGCCATCGATCTGGTCATTACCGACATGCAGATGCCGGGCATGGACGGGTTGATGCTGGCCGGTCAAATCCGGGCGCGGTCGGCTCAACTGCCGATCATTCTGCTCAGTTCCATTGGAGAAGAAGTGAAGGATGACCAGCGGCAGCTCTTCGTTTCGATTCTAACGAAGCCCATCAGGCAGCATTTTCTCAGCAAACACATCCAGAACGCGTTTCAACAGCAACAGCCAACGGTTCTGCCGACGCTTGCCCCGAAAAAGCTGTCGACTGATTTTTGTGAAAAATACCCCTTCGATGTCCTCGTCGCGGAGGATAATCAAATCAACCGGCAGGTGATTCTGCACATCCTGCAAAAACTGGGCTACCAGCCCGACCTGGCCAACAATGGGCAGGAAGCCCTTGAAGCCGCCCACCAGAAAGAATATGGGATGATCCTGATGGATATGCAGATGCCGGTTATGGATGGTCTGGAGGCCACCCGCCTGATTCGGCAAACGCTTGTCAAACAGCCGGTTATTATTGCCCTGACGGCCAATGCCCTGGAGGGAAACGAGCAGGAATGCCTCGATGCCGGAATGAATGACTTTCTCGGTAAGCCGATCAAACTGGAAGAGTTGATGACGAAACTGGAAAAATGGTACCAACGCCAGACCAGTCTGCTTGCCTGAACTCTCCGGCAGCATTTCCAGCGTACCGATAACCGCCCTGGCATCGTCCCGGTGTAAGGAGTTCCCGCAAACCCTCCGCGCCTGTGGGTGAGAAGCGGTTTTAAACTACTTATACGTGTAGCGCCTGACCCACGGCGTATGCGTAAGCCAACCGGGCTGTTTGCCGATTTTGCTGCTAACAACCCCTGTTTACAATCTCCACGAAAGCCCAACAGAGCCTGAAATCGCTATTTTTTACCAAAATAGTTGCGATCGCTTGTGATCCATCGTATGTTTGTTCAATTATTTTTAATAAGTCTAAATAAGTATAAAGATTGCCAGAAAGAGTTGAATCGGTCTTTTACTTATTGCTAATTCATAAAAACCCCGGTGCACTGTCGCCAAACCTTACACCGGGTATCCGTCAAATCATCCGCTAAAACGATTAACAGAGTAAACAAAAGTATGAAACATTTTACACACCCTGTGCTTATCGTCCGGATAAGCATTTGCCTCCTTTTTGTCCAAATTTTCTTCTCCACGTCCTACGCAGAAAACCGATCGGTAGAAGCCGGAAAAGGAACCATCAAAGGCTTCGTTCAAACCGCCGACGGTAAACCCGCCGGGTTTGTGAACGTTTCTCTGAAGGGATTGGCCAAAGGGTCGATTACGAATGAAAAAGGTGAATACCTGATCAAAAACGTACCGGAAGGCGCACAAACGGTGATTGTTCAACTACTCGGCTATTCACCAATTGAACTGAATGTGACCGTTGCACCGAATGAAACGACCACGATTCCGGCCATCAGTCTCAATGAAGATTCGAACACCTTGCAGGAAGTCTGGGTGCGGGGCAATGTGAACAAATTTGCCCATAAAGAATCGGATTACGTGGCCCGTCTGCCCCTCAAAAATCTGGAAAACCCGCAAGTCTACACCGCCGTCAATAAAGCGTTGATCAGCGACCAGGTAATCACCGATTTCAAAGAGACGCTGCGGAACGTGCCGGGTGTTGCCCCGCTTAATAATCCGGCGGGCGGAACGGGTGCCACCATCCGGGGATTTACGGCGAACACAACCATCCGCAACGGCATGGCTGTTCAGATTTACCAGTCGGATGTTATCAATCTGGAACGCGTGGAAGTCATCAAAGGCCCTTCCGGCACCTTGTTTGGTTCCAGTCTGGTGGGTTTCGGCGGATTGATCAACCAAGTCACGAAAAAACCGTTCGAAACGTTCAAAGGCGAGGTTGCCTACACAGCAGGGAGTTACGAACTGAGCCGATTTACGGCCGACATCAATACGCCGTTGAACGCCGACAAAACAGTTTTGTTTCGAATCAATGCGGCTGCTCACTCGGAAGGGTCGTTCCAGCATTATGGTCACAACCGTCGCTATACGGTTACGCCCAGTCTGTCGTACAAAGTGGATGACCGGTTGTCTTTTTTATTCGACGCGGAGCTTAATTCGACGAATCGCTCGACGGTGGCATATTATCAAAACTTACCGAAAACGTCTTATCGTAACTTTAAGGATATTCCCATTCCCATCAAAACATCGTTGGGTGGAGAAAACATCGACGCCAGTATTACCGCACTGAATTATTCGGCGGGTGCCCGGTACGTGATCAATCCGCAGTGGACCTCACAAACGAACGTGGCCATTGGCAATAACCGCATCGAGCACAGCAACCAGATTTACCCCAACTGGACCAGCGATACGACCTTTAATCGCAACATCTCGAACTACGGCCCCCGGATTTTTACCTCCATTAACGCCCAGCAGAATTTTGTGGGCAATTTTCAGTTGGGGGGCTTCCGAAACCGGCTGTTGGTAGGTGTGGATCTTTACACCTTTACAAGTCAGCTCCGGTTCACGGACGTCGGCACCTACGATGTTGTCAATACGAAGCGGCCGATTCCCGGCATCAATCTGGAAAAAGTGAACGCCATTGTAGCGACCAAAACCAATTCCAATAATGAGACGAAGCTGAGTACCTACAGTGCCTACGCTTCGGATGTGATCAATCTGACCCAGAAACTGGTCGTGATGCTGAGTGTGCGGGTGGACCGTTTTGTGAACAATCCGACCATCACCAACGGCGTTGCCGCTAAAAATGACTACGAACAGACGGCGGTTTCGCCCAAATTCGGGTTTGTTTACCAACTCATGCCGGATCAGGTGTCGGTATTTGGGAATTACATGAACGGTTTTCAGAATGTGGCGCCCGTGGTTCAGCCCGATGGAACGACTTCAGTCTTTAAGCCCCTGAATGCCAACCAGTGGGAGGTGGGCGTGAAGGCCGAAGCATTCAACCGGAAACTCAGCGGAAGTGTCAGTTACTACGACATTGCCATTCGCAACGCAACCCGCGTCGAAAATAGCTTCACGCTTCAGGATGGCTCCCAGAAAAGCAAAGGATACGAAATTGAGTTGATCGGTAACCCGGTAGCGGGTTTGAATATCGTTGCCGGTTATTCAAAGAATGAAAATAAAGTGGTGAAAGCCGCTGATTTTGTCGGCAATTACGTCGCCCAAGCCCCCACGGATTTTGCCAATCTCTGGGTGACGTACAAGTTTTCAGGAAAAACGCTGCGCAACCTGGGTCTGGGATTTGGCGGTAATTTCGTTTCGGATTGCTATTTCGACGCGGCCAATCGGATCACCATTCCGGGGTATACCGTCCTCAATGCGTCGGTATTTTTCGACCAGCCCAAATGGCGGTTTACGCTCAAAGGCAATAACCTGACCGACGTGGCCTATTTCTCCAACTGGGGTTTGCCCCAGCCACTGCGGCAGGTAACGGGTTCACTGACCTTCAAGTTCTAACCGACCGGGCGTTGCTGAAAGGCAACTCCCGGCTCCTTTCCATTGTCCGACAACCATGAAGAAATCGAACCGTTCTCTTTTCCGACGCGTCAACGAATGGCTCCACTTATGGCTGGGCCTGTTTTCGGGCATCGTCGTATTTGTGGTGTGTATAACTGCCTGTTTTTGGGTGTTTCGGTATGAGGTTTGGTATTTTACGGAACCTTATCAACGGGTTATTCCTCAAAATCAGCCCTTTCTGTCACCCTCCGCGCTGTTGGAAAAAGCCGATGTGTTCGTTTTTCAACAGGAGAAAAAGCACGTTGCGTTCACGGCGATTACCTACGGCGCGTCGAATAAATCCGTTTTTACGACCTATCAGCTTTCGGAAGGCAAGTACCGGCAGGTTTTTCTGAACCCGTATACGGGAGCGATTATATACCATAAAAAAGGCCCTTCCACCGCCGAATCGTTTTTCATTTTCGTCCGAAGCGGGCACCGGTTTTTCTTTCTTCCTCCCAAAATCGGCAGCCCCGTTGTCGGAACCGCCTGCCTGATTTTTGTGATTACCATGATTACGGGACTGATCTGGTGGTACCCGAAAAAATGGACCTCAGCGACCCGCCAGAAGAGTTTCGCCATCAAATGGAAGGCAAACTGGAAGCGGGTGAACCTGGATCTGCACAATGTGCTGGGCTTTTATTCCCTGTTGGTGGCCTTGGCCTTGACAATTTCAGGGATCGTCTACAGTTTTCGGTGGTTCGACAAAGCCTATTTCTGGGCATTGACCGGGAAACCGTATGCGGGCATTTACGGAAGTGAAGAGGGTCACCCGGTATCCGATACCACCCAGACCATCCGTTTGTATTCGAAACCCGAAGATCGACTCTGGCAGTTGGTTCGCCGGGAGCAGCCGGGTGAGCTGGCGCGACTCAGTATAGCGTTTCCCAAAGAAGCAAAAGACCCGTTTGAGGTGGCCATCAATCCGAAAGAAGGAACCATTTATAAAACCTACGAGCGGTTTTTTGATCGGAACACGTTGAAAGAATTGCCGTCTGAAGAGTCGCGAAAGTATGAAGAGCTATCGGCGGGAGAGAAGCTTTACCGGATGAATTTCGACATTCACGTCGGACAGATTGGGGGGCTGCCCACGAAAATTCTGGCCTTCTTCGTCAGTCTGATCGGGGCCAGTTTACCCGTAACCGGTTTTCTGATCTGGTGGTTTCGGGGGAAAAAAGGAGGGAAGAACTCCCGGATTTCGACCCCCCAGGCCAGCGACATTAATGCGAAGGAAGTGGCCCGCGTAGGGAAGCCGACCTAATCGTGAACCCGGGAGGATAGCCCGATTCAGCCGCAATTCGCTAAAATTAGCGGGTGTTCCCTTCTTTTCTGTTCCGGGACAAATATCTTTGGCCGACGCGTACGAAATGGCTAAAGTAGATATGAAATCCAACCAGACCCGCAGAACGTTTATCAAGGCATCGGTACTGACCGGGACCGTTCCCTTTTTGCCTCCCGGCATTGGTTTTGATGCGGTCGGAGAACATCAAACCAATCCCATGACCCCCGAAATGGTGCCGGAAACGAAGAGTATAATCGGCTTGTATGGCTCCTGGGCGGCTTCTCTTCAAACGCAGCCTTCTCTTTCGTTCCGAAATGCCCGGTGGAAGCCGGAGCAGTTGACCCGCTGGAAAAAAGAAGCTCTGGAAAAAACGCGGGAATTGGTGGCAGCTCCCCCGCAACCGGCCACGCCCGAGGTCCGCATCGACCGGACCTTCGAGTATGACGGCCTGATGATCGAAGAAATTAGCTGGCAGCTTCCCTACGGCCGACCCACGAGGGCGGTTGTTCTGAAGCCTAAAGGAGCCAAAGAGCCGTTGCCTGCCATTCTGGCCCTTCATGACCATGCCGGGAAGAAGTATTTCGGGTATCGAAAAATCGTCAAAACCGGGGATGATCAGCACCCGTTACTCACCGAACACCAGCGTGAGGATTACAGCGGAAGGGCCTGGGCCAATGATGTGGCCAGGCGGGGGTATGTGGTGCTGGTGCACGATGCGTTTGCGTTTGGCAGCCGGCGGGTGTTGTACGAAGATGTGGTCGATTTGAAATACGAAGGACTCGATACGAGGGGGAGGACCGATGCCGATCCGGAAAAAACGGAACACATCGAAGCCTATAATAAATGGTCCGCCGAGCATGAACACGTCATGTCGAAGTCCTTGTTTTGTGCGGGAACGACCTGGCCGGGCGTTTTTCTAAGCGAAGATCAGGTTGCACTGTCCATTTTGTGCGGCCGGAAAGATGTTGACGCCCAGCGGGTTGGTTGCGGTGGTTTGTCGGGTGGAGGACTGCGAACCGTGTATCTGGCCGGAATGGATTCCCGAATCAAATGTTGCGTCTGCGTCGGGTTTATGACCACCTGGGACGATCTGACGCTTCACAAAACGTATACGCATACGTGGATGACCTATACGCCTTTGTTGCCCCGCTACCTTGATTTTCCGGAGATTCTGGGCCTGCGGGTGCCGCTTCCCACGATGATTCAATGCAACAACCAGGATGAACTGTATACGCTCCCCGAAATGAAGACTGCTGATAAAATTCTGGGCGAAGTTTTTAAAAAAGCCGGGGCTGAGGATCGCTACGCGGGGCGGTTTTACGACGGCGAGCACAAGTTTGACCAGGCCATGCAGACCGATGCTTTCGACTGGTTTGACCGGTGGCTGAAAAAAGCATAATGAACCCGACTGTCGCACCACCTTTTGGGTTTGCCGTTTACACACTAGTAAAATGCGGCTGCGACCGGCTTTTGAAGGGAGTCTATTTCCTAAACCATGCGCAAAACCGTTCCTCTTTTCCTGCTTTTCAGCCTTGTTCTGCTGGCGATTGAATCCGTTGCCCAAACGATCTACGTGGCTCCTTCGGGCAGCGACAAAAATCCCGGAACGATCCAGAAACCGCTGGCAACCCTCACGGCTGCCCGTAATCGTGCCCGGCTGCTGCGCCGACAAAAGCCGCCCACCAAACCCCTCGAAATTGTGGTTCGGAAAGGGGAATACCTGCTGAATGAACCCTTGATGCTAACCGCCGAAGATTCCGGCACAGAAACCGCTCCGCTGGTGATCAAAGGCGAAGCGGGCAGCACCCCGGTTTTTTATGGCGGTATGCGCCTGAACCGGTTTGAGAAAGTGTCGGACGACCTCTGGAAAACCGACGTTCCCGAAGTACGCCGGTATGGCTGGTCGTTCGAGCAATTGTACGTCAACGGCCAGCGGGTGGTTCGCGCCCAAACGCCCAATACCGGTTTTTTTCAGCCGAAAGCCGTCACCGAAACCGTCCTGAGCAAAGGAACCGGGCTGTTCGCTGATTTTGCCGCGCAGAAAATCACGGTTTCGCCGGAGAGCCTGGACTGGCTGGCCCGGCTCCCGGAAGCTGAGTTGAGTCAGGCGGTTTTGACGTTCTACCACCACTGGGACAACACCCGAAAACCGGTGCTGGCCGTTAGCAAGGCCGATACGGCTCTCTATATCGCGGGCGAAGGCATGAAGCCCTGGAACAAAATTACCAACCATTCTCTGTTTGTCATCGAAAACCTGAAAGCGGCCCTGGATGCACCCGGCGAGTGGTTTCTCGAAAAAACCGGCACCCTGTATTACCGCCCCCGGCCCGGCGAAACCATCGACAAGCTTATGGTTTTTGCGCCGGTCAACGAGAAGTTCGTCGTTGTCAAAGGCGATGAAACCGGTGGCAAGCGGGTGAAAAACATCCGGTTTGAAAACCTGTCGTTTCAGGTGGCGGGCTACCGAATGCCGCCGTTTGGTGTGGAACCGGAGCAGGCAGCCGCGCGGGTGGAAGCCACCATTCAACTCGATTTTGCCGACCAGATCAGCTTCATCGATTGTGAAATTGCGCATACGGGCGGCAGCGGCATCTGGTTCCGGCGGGGCTGCGCCAACGGGCGGGTGGAGCGGTGTTATTTGCACGATCTGGGCGCGAGTGGCGTCAAAATCGGTGAAACCGTCATCCGGCCCGACTCGTCGGAATTGACCCACCACATCACCGTCGACAACAACATCCTGCGGTCGGGCGGCCACGTTTTTCCCTGCGCCGTGGCTCTGACGATCTTTCATGGTCGGGATAATGTGCTGTCTCACAACGAAGTGGCGGATTTTCGGTATTCCGGCGTGTCGGTGGGTTGGGTGTGGGGCTATGCCTTCAGTCCGTCCAAGCGAAACCGGGTCGAGTTCAACCACATTCACCACCTCGGCTGGGGCGTTCTGAGCGACATGGGCGGGGTCTATACGCTCGGTGTTTCGGAGGGAACTGTGGTGTCGAACAACGTGATCCACCACATTTACGCCTTCGACTACGGCGGCTGGGGTTTATACACCGACGAAGGTTCGACGGATATTGTGATGGAAAACAACCTGGTGTATGCCTGTAAAAGCTCCGGTTTTCACCAGCATTACGGCAAGGACAACCTCATCCGCAACAACATTTTTGCCGACAACATCAAGGCGCAACTTCAGGGCACCCGCGTCGAACCGCACCGGTCGTTTTTGTTTACCAACAACATCGTTTATTACAACAGTGGTACCTTGCTGAGCAGCAACTGGGCAAAATTCAACCTGCTGGCCGACCAGAATTGCTATTGGGATGCCCGCTCGAAAGAGCCGGTTTTTGGCAAACAATCCGTGAAAGAGTGGCAGGAGGGAGGAAAAGACCCACATTCCATTGTGGCCGATCCGGGTTTTATCGATCCCAAAGCCTTCGATTTTCGGTTAAAGAATACCGATGTGGTCAGCCGGATTGGTTTCAAACCGTTCGATTACAGCCAGGCGGGTGTTTATGGAACGATGGCCTGGCGCAACAAAGCCCGGCTGGATTCGGCGGTTGCGCAGGAATTTGACCAGATGGTCGCCCAACACGAACAGAACTAATCATTGATCAACCATGCGACGTTTTTTGAGCAGTCTTTTTTCGATTATCATTCTCAGTCATTCCGGTTTTGCGCAGGTGCAGACCGACACCTTATCCGAAAGCCGGGAGTTTCTGGGCCGGGCCGGTTTGCCCAATTTTTTTCAGAAGGCGCAGAAAGGCGGCCCGGTTTCCATCGCCTATTTTGGCGGCAGCATCACCGAAGCCGGCAACGGCTGGCGGGAACAATCGCTCAACTGGTTGCAACAGCAATACCCGAAAGCCAACCTGACGCACATCAATGCAGCCATTGGCGGAACCGGCTCCGATTTGGGCGTTTTCCGGCTGAAAGAGCATGTGCTGGTGCATAAACCGGATCTGGTATTCGTCGAGTTTGCGGTCAATGATGGCGGTCAGCAACCGGCCAAAATCCACAAAGCGATGGAAGGCATTGTTCGGCAAATCTGGCGGCAAAACCGGCGCACCGACATTTGTTTCGTTTACACCCTGAATGCCCCGATGGCCCCGGCTTTGCTGGCACACCGGATGCCGAACTCCGTGCGGGCGATGGAAGACATTGCGAATCATTACGGGATTGCGTCGGTGCATATGGGTCTGGAAGTGATTCGGTTAGATCGTCAGGGGAAGTTAATTTGGGGTGGTAAGAAAGAAGACTTTCCCGACAAGACGGTTTTTGCCCCCGACAAAACGCACCCGTATTCGGATACCGGTCACCGGCTGTACGTGGAAGCATTGAGCAAGGCGTTACAACAGATTGCCACCGTGGGCAAACCCGGCTCCCATGCCGTTCCGAAACCGTTTGTGTCCGACAACTGGGAAAATGCGCAGATGATTTCGGTGCAAACGCTGACCCGCCAGGGAGACTGGAAAGAGCTGACCCCGACAACCGACACGGTGGCCCGCCAACTCCGCAACCGGTTTCCCTACCTCCTGAAATCGAACCAGCCGGGGGCGTCGATTCAGTTCAAAATCAAAGGGACAATGGCGGGGATTTACGATGTCATCGGCCCCGGTTGCGGGCAATATGCCGTGACGGTCGATGGCACGCCCGGTGCGCTGTATCCCCGTTTCGACAGTTATGCCACCTATTACCGTTCGCATTATTTCTTTTTGCCGACCCTGAACGAAGGCACGCACACCATTACACTGACGGTTTCGCCGGAACCGCTCGACAAAGCCGCCATTCTCAAAAACCGCAACCAGACCATCACCGATCCGCGCAAGTATGCCGAGAACGCCGTCTACGCGAGTCAGCTTTTGATCATCGGAAAGCTGGAAAAGTAGAAAAAAAGCTACCATTAAAAATACACAGTCTTTTGCCCTTTTGGCTATTTTTAACCATTTTCGTGCTCTGTTTTCTCACCATCGGGTAGCCACATCTCTATTTTCTCTGAAAATTACACGTTAAATCAATAGTCAGTTTCGATTTTTTCGTATTCCATAACTCCATCAACAATCCATGAGAAGAAGGGATTTTATCCAACTCTCCGGTTTGGGAATGAGCGCTCTGCTGGGCGGTTCTGTTCCTGTGCTGGGTAATACGGTTTCGGTGCATCAACTGCTTGAACCCCGCGCTGATGCCGCTTTAAAGAAAAAGCTGGCCGACGTGGCCCTGAACGCGGCCAAAAGCAAAGGCGCGACCTACGCCGACGTTCGAATCGGGCGGTATTTGCAGCAGTTTGTGTTCACCCGCGAAATGAAGGTGCAGAACATCACCAACGCTGAGTCGTATGGCGTCGGCATCCGGGTGATCGCCAACGGAACCTGGGGGTTTTCGGCCACGAGTGACGTGCGACCCGAAGCCATTGCCAAATGCGCCGAAACCGCCGTTGCCATCGCTAAAGCCAACTCCAGAATCCAGAAAGAACCCGTCGATCTGGCTCCGCAAAAGGGCGTAGGCGAGGTGGCCTGGAAAACGCCCCTGAAGAAAAATGCCTTCGAGGTGCCGGTTCAGGAGAAAATCGATTTGTTGATGAAAGTGAACGGCGAAGCGATGAAAAACGGAGCCGGTTTTGTGACGTCCAACCTGTTTTTCATCAACGAACAAAAATATTTTGCCTCCACGGATGGTTCTTACATTGATCAGGACATCCACCGGATTTGGCCAACGTTTACCGTAACCGCTGTTGATCGTCAGGCCGGTAAGTTCAAAACCCGGGATGCGCTTAGCTCGCCGATGGGCATGGGCTATGAGTATCTGGACGGTTTGGCGGGCGATAAAATCCCCGGCCCAAACGGCCTGATTAGTTACCGCAACTCCTATGACATGGTCGAAGATGCGACGGTGGCAGCCAAACAGGCGAAAGAGAAATTATCGGCCAAGTCGATCCAACCCGGTAAATATGACCTCGTGCTGGACCCCAACCACCTCGGCCTGACCATCCACGAATCGGTCGGCCACGCGACGGAACTCGACCGGGTGCTGGGCTACGAAGCCAATTATGCCGGAACCAGCTTTGCGACGCTCGACAAGTGGAAATCCAAAAACTTCAATTACGGCAGTAAGCTGGTCAATATTGTGGCCGACAAAACCCAGCCGCTAACGCTCGGGACGGTGGCCTACGACGATGAAGGGGTGCCGGGCAAAGAATGGGACCTCATCAAAGACGGTATTCTGGTGAATTACCAGGCAACCCGCGATCAGGTGAAAATTCTGGGCGGCACCGAATCGAACGGATGTAGTTACGCCGACAACTGGGATTCGATTCAGTTTCAGCGAATGCCGAATGTCTCGCTGAAACCCAGCCCCGAAAAGCGCTCCGTATCCGACATGATCAAAGGCGTCGATAAAGGCATTTACATCCTGGGACGTGGTTCGTATTCCATTGATCAGCAGCGGTATAACTTCCAGTTTGGCGGTCAGGTATATTACGAAATCAAAAACGGTCAGATTGTCGGCATGTTGGATGATGTCGCCTACCAGTCGAACACGCAGGAGTTCTGGAATTCGTGTGCGCAGCTTTGCGACAAAGATGATTACCGGACATTCGGTTCGTTTTTTGACGGAAAAGGCCAGCCTTCGCAAGTCAGTGCCGTCTCGCACGGCTGCCCCACCACCCGCTTCAACGGCGTGAATGTCATCAACACGGGTCGGAAGATATAAGAGTCGGTTTACGGTATTCGGTTTTCAGTTTACGGTGGCTGACGCAAGTGTTGGAAGCGCGCGTCAGCCACCGTAAACCGTAAACCGAATACCGTAAACCCAAAACCAACAAACTGAGTCATGGCTATCTTAACGAAGGACGAAGCAAAAAAAATAGTGGATAAGGTTTTGGGGTATTCCAAAGCCGATGAAATGAGTGTCACGCTGAATGGCAACCGAACCGGCAACATTCGCTACGCCCGCAACAACGTGTCGACGAGTGGCGAAACCGATAACCTGTCGCTGGCGGTGACGGCGGTTTTTGGGAAAAAAGTCGGATCGGCTACCATCAACGAATTCGACGATGCTTCCCTGGAAAAAACCGTCCGGAGAGCCGAAGAAACCGCCCGGCTGGCCCCCGAAAACCCGGAGTACGTGCCGATGCTCGGGCCACAGAAATACATGGAAACTGGTGCCTACGCCGAAAGCACGGCTAAAATCAATCCGGAGTTCCGCGCTCAGGCGGCTTTCGACAGCATTGAGCCGTGCAGCAAGAAGAACCTGACGGCGGCCGGGTATATGGAAGATAGCGCCGGTTTTACGGCCATTGCCAACAGCAAAGGTCTGTTTGGCTACAATCCGGTTACGTCGGTCGAATTTTCGGTAACCACCCGTACCGCCGACGGCACCGGTTCCGGCTACGCATCCCGCGATTACAACGACGTATCGAAACTGAGCACGAAAGAAGCCACGGAAGTGGCCATGAACAAGGCCCTGGCGTCTACCAATGCCAAAGCGCTGGAACCGGGGAAGTACACAGTCATTCTGGAACCCACCGCAGCCGGTGATCTCATCGGACTGATGATGAACAGCCTGGATGCCCGGAATGCCGAAGAGGGCCGGAGTTTTCTGAGCCGGAAAGGGGGCGGAACCCGACTGGGTGAGAAATTCTTCGACGAGCGGATTACGATTTATTCCGATCCGGCCAATGCCGAAATTCCGGGTTCGCCCTTCGCCGGTGGGGGTGGAGGTGGCCGCTTTGGGGGCGGTGGCGTCGACGGTCGTCCGCAGGAGAAAACGCTCTGGGTCGAAAACGGGATTATCAAAAACATGAGCTATTCGCAGTACTGGGCCCAGAAAAGCGGGGTGAAAGGCACTCCGCCCGCCCGGGGGTTCATCATGCAGGGTGGGAATCAGTCGCTGCTCGATTTGATCAAAAGTACCCAGAAAGGCATACTGGTGACCCGGTTCTGGTACATCCGCGCCGTCGATCCGCAAACGCTGCTCTACACCGGTCTGACCCGCGACGGGACGTTTCTGATCGAAAACGGGCAGATCAAATACCCCGTCAAAAACTTCCGGTTCAACGAAAGTCCGGTTATTATGCTGAATAACGTCGAGGCCCTGGGGAAACCCGTTCGCTCCGATGGCGTTTTGATTCCGCCCATGAAAATCCGGGATTTTACGTTCAGCTCGCTGTCGGATGCAGTGTAAATGAGAACGCACCATTGCGATCTGCCCCCCAGCCCCCTAAAGAGGGAGTTTGGAGCGCTAGAAAACTCTCCCTTTAGGGAGCTGGGGGGCAGATCGCAATAGGAGAGCAGGCTAAATAACCCAATATCCTTCATACTGGGGGATGGTTTTATCGACATATCTTTCGCATTTTTAATACGTCCCATCAATCCAAAATTCCTGGGATTATAAGCAGAAAGACTGGTACTTATTACTTTTTCGGGCCAAAAGCCACGGAAACGAGACCAGATTTCGTTAAAATTAGACCGTATCACTTTATCACCAACAAACTTTGAACCGTCGAGATTTTCTTCAATGGACCGGCCTGAGCGCCGGGGCTTTCCTTTTGCCTGACCACACGGTTTTCGGTCGCTCGGTTGCGCCGGAAGCGTTGCTGGAACCCGGCGTGGATGTGGCCGTCAAAAAACGACTGGCCGATGCCGCCCTGAATGCCGCCAAAGCCAAAGGCGCCAGCTACACCGATGTTCGGATTGGCCGGTATTTGCGGCAGTTTGTCATTACGCGCGAAGACAAGGTGCAGAACATTGTCAACACCGAATCCTACGGGGTGGGCGTGCGCGTGATTGTCGATGGCTGCTGGGGTTTTGCGTCGGTGGTGGAAGCCAAAAGCGAAGCCCAAACCGCCAGAGCCGCCGAAGAAGCCGTGGCCATTGCCAAAGCCAACGCCCGGTTGATGAAACAGCCGGTGCAACTGGCTCCGCAAAAAGGCTTCGGGGAAGTGAGCTGGAAAGCGCCCATCCGGAAAAATGCCTTCGAAGTTCCCATCAAGGAAAAGGTGGATTTACTGTTGACGGTCAACGATGCGGCTTTGAAAAATGGTGCCAATTACGTCAACTCGGTGTTGTTCATGGTCAACGAGCAGAAGTATTTTGCATCGTCGGACGGTTCCTACATCGATCAGGACATTCACCGCCTGTGGCCCACGTTTACCGTGACGGCCATCGACCCGAAGAGTGGCAAGTTTGAAACCCGGAGCGAACTGAGTGCGCCGATGGGCATGGGATACGATTATCTGCAAGCCAATCCGAGCGATAAAATAACCGGCATCACGACCCGCTACAACAAAGGGTACGACATGCTGGAAGATGTAACGTCGGCGGCCAAACACGCGAAACAAAAGCTGACGGCCAAGTCGGTCGAAGCCGGGAAATACGACCTTGTCCTCGATCCTTCGCACCTCTGGCTGACCATCCACGAGTCGGTGGGTCACCCGCTGGAACTGGATCGCGTATTGGGCTACGAAGCTAATTTTGCCGGAACAAGCTTCGCGACACTCGACAAATGGAAATCCAAAAACTTCAACTACGGCAGCAAGCAGGTCAATCTGTTTGCCGACAAAACGCAGGTCGGTTCGCTGGGTGCCGTAGGCTGGGACGATGAGGGAGTGGCCTGTAAAAAGTGGGATCTGGTGAAAGACGGCACGCTGGTAAATTATCAGGCCATTCGGGATCAGGTTCACATCATCGGCGAAAACGAGTCGCAGGGGTGCTGCTACGCCGACAACTGGAGTTCGGTGCAGTTTCAGCGGATGGCGAACGTGTCGCTGGCGGCTGGCAAAACGCCCCTGTCGGTGGAGCAGATGATCAAAGATGTCAAAAAAGGCATTTACATCATCGGCGACGGCTCGTTTTCGATCGACCAGCAGCGGTATAACTTCCAATTTGGCGGCCAGTTGTTCTACGAAATCAAGGACGGACAGATTGCGGGCATGCTGAAAGATGTGGCCTATCAGTCGAATACGCAGGAATTCTGGAACTCCTGCGTTCAGATTTGCGACGAAAAAGACTACCGGCTGGGCGGCTCATTCTTCGATGGCAAAGGCCAGCCGATGCAGGTCAGCGCCGTCTCCCACGGCAGCTCCACCACCCGTTTCAACGGCGTCAATGTGATCAATACAGCGAGAAAAATCTAGTTTACGGTTTCCAGTTTTCAGTTTACGGTTGGCTGACGCACGCCAGGTCGCGTGATGCATAGAACGGGCAAAAAGAATGCGCCAGCCAACCGTAAACCGTAAACTGAAAACCGTAAACCGTAAACAATTCAAAAATATGGCTTTACTAACCGAAGCTGAGGCTAAGACATTGCTTCAGAAGGTATTAAGTTATTCAAAAGCAGACGCGTGCGAGGTGAATGTGGTGGGTGGAGAGCGGGGAAACATCCGCTATGCCCGGAACGAAGTCTCGACCAGCGGCACCATGATTACGCAGACGATCCAGGTGCAATCGTCGTTTGGCAAGAAAAACGGGGTTGCCGCCATCGACGAATTTGATGAGGCTTCGCTGGAAAAAGTGGTTCGGCGGGCGGAGGAACTGGCCCAACTGGCTCCCGAAAACCCGGAATACATGGGCGTTCTGGAACCGCAGCAATACCTGAAATCGACGGGCTATTTTGAATCGACCGCCAAAGTAACCCCCGCCATCCGGGCGGAGGCTGTTGCGAAAAGCTTGCAGGAATCGGGTCAGCAAAAACTGGCTGCGGCCGGTTTTCTGGAGGATTTCCGGGGCTATTCGGCCATGATGAATTCCAAAGGACTGTTTGCGTATTACCCCAGCACGAACGTGAATTTTTCGCTGACGGTTCGTACCGACGACGGAACGGGCTCGGGCTATGTGACGCGGGGTTACAGTGATTTTTCCAAACTGGATACGGTTTCGGCCACTAAGATTGCCGTTCAAAAATGCCTCGGTTCGGTGGGGGCGCGGGCCCTGGAGCCGGGGAAATACACGGTTATTCTGGAACCGACAGCGGCCGCCGTGTTGCTCGAAAACATCTTTTTCAACATGGATGCCCGCAGTGCCGACGAAGGCCGGTCGTTCCTGAGCAAACCCGGTGGCAAGACCAAACTGGGCGAGAAGATTGTGGATGAGCGCGTTACGATCTATTCCGATCCGACAAACCCTGAATTGCCAGCTTCGCCCTGGTCGGGCGATGGCCGGGCGCAGGAAAAGGTCAACTGGATTGAAAAAGGGGTTGTGAAAAACGTCGCCTATTCCCGGTTCTGGGCGCAGAAGAAAGGCGTGAAAGCCGTTCCGTCGCCCACGAACGTGATCATGGCGGGCGGTACGGCTTCGCTGGAAGACATGATCAAGAGCATCCAGCGCGGTATTCTGGTGACGAAGCTCTGGTACATCCGCTCCGTCGATCCGCAAACGCTGCTGCTGACGGGCCTGACCCGCGACGGGACGTTTTACATCGAAAATGGAAAAATCAAGCACCCGGTCAAGAACTTCCGGTTCAACGAAAGCCCGATCATCATGCTGAACAACCTCGAAGCCCTGGGCAAACCGGAGCGGGTGGTCAGCACGGAGTCGAATTCCAACTACCTGATTCCGCCGATGAAAATCCGGGAGTTTACGTTTAGTTCGCTGTCGGACGCGGTTTAAGTTATTTCACAGATTTAATCAGAGAACATCAGAGTTACGCAGAGAAAACTTTGATAACCTCTGATGTTCTCTGATTAACTCTGTGAAACAACCTATATTATGAAATAAATAATGGCAGTAAGAAACGGAAGAGCATCTGGTTTGTTTATTAAAAAAGGCCAATAAAATCATGAGCAGAGCAGAAGCAATCATTCAGGAAATAAATACGCTGAATTCGGACGAATTGGAGCTGGTATACCATGAACTGCTTAAACGTCTGGATCGCCTTGGCCGAATTAAAAATACACTAACGAAGTTTCGCGGGAAAGGCGGGCAGGTGTGGTCTCAGGATGCTCAGGAGTATGTAAATAAACTGCGGGAAGATGACCGTTTCTAAACTTTTTATTGATACGGCTCCATTGATTTATTTGTTGGAAAACCATCCGGAGTTTTATCAGAAAGTTGCTGATTTTCTGCTTCATGCGGTTGAAAACAATGCCGAATTTGAAACGAGCGTTCTGACTGTTTGTGAATTTTGTGTCAAACCTGAACAACTAGGCCGGTATGATTTACTAAATGATTTCGATTCAATTTTAAAAGAACTCGATATTCGGGTAGTTGATGTCACGCTGCCAATAGCGAAAATGGCTTCAAAACTACGGGCTAAATACGCCTTCCTGAAAGCAATGGATTCCTTGCAAATCTCAACAGCGATCCAAAATCAGTGTGATCAGTTTCTGACGAATGATAAAAAATTAAAGGGTGTGCAGGAAATTGAAGTTATCGTTATCGCCGAACTTTAAATACGCATCACACTCAAAAGCATCAACTTCATCAACTTGAAACCATTCATTTTCACCCGCATCCAGTATACTTCCGGCGATTGGGATACGGACCAGCGAATGCCTTCCAACCTGCTGCATTCCCTGGTCGAGTATACCACCATACCCGTGGATGAGAAGGAAAAAGTGGTGCAGTTGACGAGTAACGAAATTTTCAGGAGTCCGTTCTGCTACCTCAGCGGTCATAAACTGGTGGAGTTTTCGACCCAGGAACGGGATCACTTCAAGCGCTACGTCCAGAACGGCGGTTTTGTGTTTGTGGACGATTGCAACCACGACATCGACGGGCTTTTTGCCAAGTCGTTCGAGCAGGAAATGGCCCGCACCTTCGGCCCGAAAGCCTTACAGAAAATCCCGAATTCCCACCCGATTTACACCTGCTTTTTCAAGTTTGAAGAAGGGCCGCCCACCACGACGTTCGAACTGAACGGCTGGGGCGACGACTTGGTGCATGACTACCTGAAAGCCGTGCTGGTCAACGGGCGCATTGGCGTTTTGTATAGTAACAAGGATTATGGTTGCGAGTGGGATTACGACTTCCGCAACAAACGATTTCTGGCCGAGGATAATACCAAATTTGGCGTCAACATTGTCACGTACGCATTAACCGCATAAGCATTGGAAACAAAGGAACTGACCCATTACAAAACCGTAGTCGCCAAGCTTCCGCGCCTGAAAAAAGAAATCGGCAAAGTGATTGTCGGACAGCAGGAAGCCATTGATGAAATCCTGATTGCCCTGTTGGCGGGTGGACATTGTTTGCTGGAAGGCGTTCCGGGACTGGCCAAAACGCTGATGGTGAAAACGATGGCGGAGGCTCTGGAGATGAATTTTAAACGGATTCAGTTTACGCCGGATCTCATGCCGGGCGACATTATCGGAACGGAAATTCTGGAAGAGGACCATAATACCGGCAAGAAATTCTTCAAATTCAACCGGGGACCGATCTTCGCCCATGTGGTGCTGGCCGACGAAATTAACCGCACACCGCCCAAAACGCAGGCGGCTTTGCTGGAAGCCATGCAGGAAGGCAAGGTGACCTACGCCGGAACGGACTACGAACTGCCCCGGCCGTTTTTGATCATTGCCACCCAAAACCCGATCGAACAGGCCGGAACCTATCCGCTGCCGGAAGCCCAGCTAGACCGGTTTTTACTGTACATCAAGTTGAGTTACCCGTCGGAGCAGGAAGAACTGAGTGTGTTGAAAACCACCACCGGAACGGCCCGCCCGGAACTGCAAACCGTGCTGACCGATCAGGAAATCGTGGATTTGCAACGCCTGACGAGACAGGTCCACATCAGCGATGAACTGATCGGTTTCATCAACCAACTCGTCCGGTCGACGCGCCCTGAAAGCAGTCCGTCGGCGTTTGTCAGGCAGTGGTGCGACTGGGGGGCGGGGCCACGCGCGGGGCAGGCGCTGGTGCTGTGTTCCAAAGCCCGGGCGGTTTTGAACGAACGGTTTTCGGTGATTCCAGAGGACATTCAAACGCTGGCCTACCCGATCCTGCGCCACCGCATCGCCCTCAACTTCCGGGCTGAGGCTGAGAATATTACGACTGATCAGGTGATTGGTGAGTTACTTAAAAAATAGTTATTACGCAGAGTTAATCAGAGAATATCAGAGTTACGCAGAGTTCTCTCTGATAATCCCTGATTAACTCTGATCAACTCTGTGTAATAACCCAAATTATGCTAGCCACAGATCTCATCAAGCTCAACAACCTGCAACTCGCCGGCAAACTCGTCAGCGATGAGCTGCTGCTGGGGATTCACGCCAGCAAACGATCGGGGTCGGGGACGGAGTTTGAGCAATACCGCCATTATGAACCCGGCGATGATCCCCGGCGCATCGACTGGAAATTATACGCCCGAACCGACAAACACCTCGTGCGGGAATCGGCGACGGAAAGCAACCTGCAAATCCGCTTTTTGCTGGATTTATCCGGTTCCATGAATTACACCGAGCAGGGCGTCAGCCGATTGGAGTATGCGAAATTGTTGATGGCTTCGCTGGCCTACCTGGGCTACCGGCAAAGCGACCAGATGAGTTTGTATGCCTTGCAAAACGAAGCCTTGCAGACGTTGGTCCCGACCGGCAAGCAGGCTTTTCAGCGGATTTTGTTCGCCCTGCAAAAGGCCACGGCTTCCGGGACCTGGCTACCCAAGCAGGCCCGGTTTCCGGAGTTTCAGCAGAAGCAAAAGGAGTTGCTGGTGATGGTTTCGGACTTCCTGCAAGTGGACGATGAGTGGTTACAACTGATTAAAACCGTAGCCAGTCCGCGCCGGGAAATTGCCATTTTTCAACTGCTCGGCGATCAGGAAACGGATTTTAACCTAAGCGGTTTTTACCGGTTTAAGGACCTGGAAACCGACCGGGAAATTGAAGTGCAGGCCGAAACGATTAAAGAGACGTTTCAACAGGCGGTTTCGGCCTATTTCAAAAAATTACAGGAAGAATTGTTGCTGCCGCACGTTCATCTGATTCGCGTAAAACTGAGTGAGCCCATCGCCGGGGCACTAAAAGATTTTCTGACCAGGAGGAGCGTTTAATGGAGTTTCTACAACCGTTGTTTTTGTGGGGAATTGGGGCCGTGGTGATTCCGGTGGTCATCCATTTCTGGCACCAGAAAAGGGGCAAAACCCTGGCTTGGGCCGCCACGCGCTGGCTTCAGGAAAAGAACCAGCAACAGCAGCGGGGTATCAAGCTCGATAATATCCTGTTACTGATTCTGCGTTGTCTGGTCGTGATTCTGCTGGCGCTTTTACTGAGCCAACCGATCCTGACCGGATTGACAAAACCGGTGGTAGTCGGGAAAATCCACCTGGTGCAGCCGGAGAAGATGGTGGTCGATAATTACCGGTTTGAACTGGCGGAAGCGATCAAAAAAGGAGAAGCGGTTTACTGGATCGATGCCGCGACCGAAGCAACGGACGATCCGATGCAATTGCCTGATCAACGGTTATTTAATCCGGATGTATTGCAATCGAGCATCAATGCCGTATCGGCAAAACCGTCGGAATTACACCTGTATGTCCTGAATAACCAGCAACTGGCGGATGTCCCGTTTATTCGGGTTCCGGCGAAGTTTAAATTGCACACAATGGTTGATTCGGCGAGTCGCCCGCTTCGGCCATATCTGGAATTACCGGGCAGCGGCAACGTATATGTGAATGCTTCCAATCAGCTAGTCAACAGTTCGGGCCTGAGCAAAGGCATTCGTTTTCAGGATGCTCCGGCGCATTCGGGGCGGTTGACGGCCTTGGTCGATTTCAATGATAAAACCGAACGGCAAACCGTACTGGCGGCTTTGAATGCTTTGTCGGACGTGTATGCGCTGGGGATTCAGATCGACGTGCAAAAGAGACTGAAAACCGGGTATGACTGGGTTTTAACGGATCGGGAGGTGGTTGCTCCCGCGCCCCAAACGCTTTACGTAGTTTCGGGGAAACTCAACGCTCCGAGGGTTCCGAATGTGGTATACCGGGAAGAAAAACTGACCCCAAAAACCGCCGAACTGGTGCGAACCGGGCAATTGCCGGAATGGTTGGGCGAACTGCTGATCCGGCATTTTAACCTCAAACCGAATCCGTTTCCACTGAGTCAGGAGCAGTTAAACACGCTGTTTGTTTCGACGGAGGAACGACGGGCGCAGCAGCCGGAAAACATTCGAAATTGGCTTTTGCTGGTGTTCGTCGGTTTGATCGGCCTGGAACGTTGGATGGCTTTAAGACAGAACGCATGAACGAACTGAAAAACACCCTGTCGACGATCATCTACCAGCTTGTCGCCAACGCGCTGCTGAAGAGCAGTTTGCTTGGCATTGCGGTGGGGATAATGGCCCGGCTCTGCGGTTTTTCGCTGGAAACGGCGGCTATCCTCGGGGTGCTGGGCTTTGGATTCGGAGCCTGGTTTACCGGTCTGTTTCAGAACAAAAAACCGCAGGCCATCGGGATCATGCACCGACTGGTGGGCGATGCGGAATACAGCTTGCCGTTGCTGGAGAAAGACGAACTGAACATTGCAGAACAGCTCCAACTGGCGCGGTTGAACGAACGAGTACAGACGGTCCGGATTCCCGCGAGCCGGTATCTGTCGGTAATTTTTTCAAAAACCGGTTTTTATGGATTGCTCGTGTTGCTTTCCGTGTCGGTTTATTACGGCTATCCACTGCTGCAATCGAACCCGGTTGTTCAGAAACAGTTGACGAAATACATGCCGGTTCTTGTCAAAGAAAATCGCCCCGTTGCGCCCGCTTTTCAGTCGGCTTCGTTGCAGATCCAACCGCCTACCTATACCGGTTTGACGGTCAAAGAATCATCAGATCTGAACGCATCAGCTGTAAGCGGTTCGCTGCTAAAATGGAAGTTAACGTTCAGTGAATCCAAAACCGTTTCGGTTCGCCTGGTGAATAACCGGGGTGAAGAAGTGGCTTTTAAAAAAGCTGGGAATGTTTTTGAATACCGCGATAAGTTGGTTAGTTCCGGAATTTATGCCCTCAAAGGCTACTGGAAAACGCCGACTGGAAAAGACTCACTGATTTACCAATCGGATTATTACCGGCTGGAAGCACAACCCGATCTGGCACCGAAAATTCAGCCGGATTCCAAGGAAGTATACCGGTTTCATTTTCTGAAAGATGACAAAAACCTACGGATTTCGGCGCGGATTTCCGACGATTTTAAAATTCGGCAAGCCTTCATTGTAGCCACGGTAGCGCGTGGTTCCGGTGAAAGTGTGAAGTTCCGGGAAGTGAAATTTTCGTTGCCTCAAACCAATTTCAAAGAGGCCCAATTGACAAAAAACATCGATCTGAAAGCCCTCAATTTTGCGCCGGGCGACGAACTTTATTATTACTGGGCGGCCATCGATAACAAAGAACCGGAACCAAATTTTGCCAAATCCGACACCTATTTTGTCGTCTATAAAGATACCGCCCGGGTGGAAGAAGCCGAACTGGCAACGATGGCCGTAAACATCATGCCGGAGTATTTTCGCAGCCAGCGGCAAATTATTATCGACACGGAAAAGCTGATTGCCAAACGCAAAAAACTCGCGGCCAAAGATTTTAAAAGTACGTCCAACGAAATCGGTTTTGACCAGAAAGTGCTGCGGTTGCGGTATGGGCAATATTTGGGCGAGGAGTTTGAAAATTCGATTGGTGGGCATGATTTAGTAGCTGAGGGCAATGTGCTGGAAGGATTTATTCACAAGCACGACACCGAAGAAGAAAAAAATGCGCCCAAACCGTTTGCGTTCAAGCTGGCCGAAAAAGCTGAAGAACAGCAGAAAAAGGATTTGCCCGCTCCGGATCAACACGGCCACGACCACGCGGATCAGGCTAAAAGCGACAATGAAGACCCGGTGGCAGCTTTGATGGAGCAGTATATCCACGCCCACGACGACGCCGAAACCAACACATTTTACGAACAATCGACCCGTAGTTTGTTGAAAATGGCGCTGGAGCAGATGTGGCAATCGGAGTTGCACCTGCGGTTATACGAACCGGAAAAAGCGTTGCCGTTCGAGAATAAAGCCCTGATTTATCTGAAAGCCGCCCAGCACAAAGCCCGGACGTTTGTGAAGAAAAGCGGCTACGATCCGCCCCCCATCAAAGAAAAAGAAACCCGCCTGACCGGCGAATTAAAAAAGGTCAATACCAACCTGAATCAGGAACGGATGTACGATCTGGTACGGACCGGGCAGTTGGTTGGGGAAGTATTGGGCTATCTGGAATTGAAAACCTTGGATCAAAACCAGAAAAAAAACGTACAGCAACTAAGTTCATCCCTGACGAATGACATCCTGAACAGCGGATTGTCAAACTGGTCGGTGATCAGTGGATTACAGAAACTGGGAAGCGGTAAAAAACTGTCTGATAAAGAGCGAATGGATTTGAAAACAAAATTGTATCGTCTGGCGGCTGGTTCATCCCAAAACCGGAAACGAACCGAAATGGGCTCGTATTCCAGCGAAAAGAAATTAGAACAGTCGTTCTGGCGGCATTTAAAATGAGCGTATTGAACCGGTTTACGATTTCATTTAACCCGGCTGATTTCGTTAGCTGGTTGATCCTGTTGCTTCTGGCGGTTTTGCTCGTGGTGCAGGTGGGGCTGGTCGTCAGAAACGGCACCCTTTCGGTTCGGAGAAAATGGATTCGGGGAGCTTTGAACGTCTTGCTTTGGAGCTTTCTGCTGGCGTATTTTCTTCAGATTGAATGGGAAATAAAGCCCGATTCAACGTCGGTCTGGATCGTGGATTCGAACGTGCCTGCTTCGGCGATCAGTCAACTGAAAGACAGTCTGAAAAACCCGGAAGTCGTTCGCGTCAGTGCGTTTAGGGAAACTTCGTTCCGGTCGCGACTGGCCGACGGAATGATCGATACCGTTACCTTGATCGGTACCGGTTTTTCGCCCGATATGCTGGGGCAGTTGAGTCGGCAAACTGTTCAGTGGATTCCGTATGCCCAACCCGATCAGGTGCAGTTGCTGCGCTGGAAAGCCATCCTTCGCAAAGGCGAAATGCAGTCGGTGCGGGGGCGTCTTCAATCGTCGCAGGAGCAGGTGCTGAAGCTCCGGTATGGCAACCAGACGCTGGATAGTTTATCCGTAAAAAACGGTACGACGGATTTTAATTTTCAGTTTCCGGCCTTCTCGCAGGGACGCACCGAAGTGGCATTGGTGCTGGATCAGAAACCGCTGGACACGCTCCGGTATTTCAGCCGAAGTTCGGAACCCATTGCTTACCAGTTTATTCTCGACAGCCCGGATTTTGAAAGCAGAACACTCGCCGATTGGCTGGGTAAAAAAGGTTTTTCCGTCCAGGTAACGTCCACGATTTCCAAAGACATGAACAGCCGTCTGAGCATTAACCGGGCGGTTCCGCCCGACGTGATCATCACCGATCCGGCCAACGCGACAAATCCTGTTGTTAAGAAGGCTGTAGCGCAGGGAAAACCGGTGCTGTTTATTAATTTGTCGGACGCCGAAACCGACACGAAAACCATCAACCGGGCTTTGGGGACGGGCTGGAAATTGAAGCGGTTATCGAATGAAGCGACCATTATGATCGGGAACGGGCTGCAGGCGTTGCCTTTTCAGCTTACGGAGGCCCTGAATCAGTTTCCGGTGGCCGATTATCCGGTAGCGGTTCAGAAAACCAGCGCCAAAATCGGGCTCAGTCTGGTTAGCGAGACGTTTCCTCTGAAACTGAGTGGCGACAGCGTTGCGTACGACCGGATCTGGACGGCCATTCTGACGCCCTTACAACCTACCTTTACAGACAACATCCAGCTCGACGCACCGGTTTTTAAAGGCCTCCGATCCGTCATTCACTTTAATAATCTGACCCGGAAACCGGCTGAAATCCGACTGGGAAACGACACGGTCAGGCTCGATTATTCGGCCATCAATCCCCTGTCGGCTGAGGTTTCGTATGGGTTTGGCCGGGCTGGCTGGGTGGCATTGCAGGACAGTCTGGCGGTTTACGTCGACCAGCCGGGCGAAAAACCGGTATTCGGAAACCGGTTGGCGAGTGATTACCTCCGCGCCCGGTCGACTGCTGCGGTTAATACAGCCGCCGGTTCTGAAGGCGGTTTTCCGGCGAAAATTCCGGATTGGGTCTGGATCCTGCTATTCCTCAGTGGGTTGACCGCGCTTTGGGTCGAACCTAAATTTAGCATTTGACCTGTCGTAAAATTCCAGTAGCTTTGCGGCTGTTTTTAGTCTTAAATCTTACGTACAATGCCCTATCTATTTACCTCAGAGTCAGTCTCTGAAGGACATCCCGACAAAGTCGCGGATCAGATTTCCGATGCATTGATCGATCATTTTCTGGCCTACGATCCTTCCAGCAAGGTCGCCTGCGAAACCCTGGTGACCACCGGACAGGTGGTGCTGGCAGGTGAGGTAAAAACGAGCACCTACCTCGATGTTCAGAAAATTGCCCGGGAGGTTATCAGGCGTATTGGATATACCAAGAGTGAATACATGTTTGAGGCCGATTCGTGCGGTATTTTATCTGCCATCCACGACCAGTCGGCCGACATCAACCAGGGCGTTGAGCGCACCAATCCGGAGGATCAGGGCGCGGGCGATCAGGGCATGATGTTTGGGTATGCGACCAACGAAACGGACAATTTCATGCCGTTGCCGCTGGATCTGGCCCACAAGATTTTGCAGGAAATGTCGTATATCCGCAACAACGATCCGGCCATTTTACCGTATCTCCGGCCGGATGCCAAATCGCAGGTGACGATTGAATACAGCGACGACGACAAGCCCATTCGGATTGATACGATTGTGGTTTCGACGCAACACGATGATTTTGATGAAGACGCCGTGATGCTGGCACGCATCCGTGAAGACATCATCAACATCGTTATTCCCCGCGTGAAAGCTGGCTTAAAGCCGGAATTGCAGGCTTTATTTTCCGATAACATTACCTATCACATCAACCCGACGGGCAAGTTTGTCATTGGCGGACCACACGGTGATACGGGTTTGACGGGTCGCAAGATCATCGTCGATACCTACGGCGGCAAGGGTGCGCACGGCGGTGGTGCTTTCTCGGGCAAAGATCCCTCGAAAGTAGACCGTTCGGCAGCTTATGCCACGCGGCACATTGCCAAAAACCTGGTAGCGGCTGGTCTTTGCGATCAGATTCTGGTTCAGGTTTCCTACGCCATCGGGGTGGCCAAACCCTGCGGTTTGTACGTCAATACGTATAATTCGGCCAAGGTCGATCTGACCGACGGTGAAATTGCAACCAAAATCGAAGAACTGTTCGACATGCGTCCGTATGCCATCGAGCAACGGCTGAAACTCCGGAACCCGATTTATTCGGAAACGGCCGCTTACGGACACATGGGCCGGGAAAACCAGGTTGTGACAAAGGTGTTCGGGATGAACGGCAGCACGAAAGAAGTTGAAGTAGAGCTATTTACGTGGGAAAAACTCGACTACGTCGATAAAGTGAAAGAAGCGTTCGGGTTGTAGTCGATGAACTAAAATAGGGTCTCATTGAAAATAGGGTTCTGCCAAACAAAATTTGGCAGAACCCTATTGTGTTTTGAGGGTACCTGATTGGTAATTGACTCCATCGGGAGCAGAAAAGGCATGCTTCTCCTATCCCTTTCTTGTCGAGGGTATATACGTTTCGGCCTTAGTTGTAACCCTTAGACAAAGAGTTGATTTTTGACTTTACTGGCGTTAGCCGTGTGAACAGCTAGGTAAATCCACAATTCTTCATTGGGCTGATTTCTAGCCCGGATTTTTGCCGCCAGATAGTGATTCTTCTGATTGCCAAAACTTCCTTCCAGGCGCGTACCGCGTTCTTTAGTCAGGACCTGACGAAGTTGTCGAGCCTGTTTTCGCTTTAAAGGATCTTGAGATGGGCGTCCTTTCGGGTCGAAGCAGGTATGAATCTGGTGTTGGTGGCAAAAGCTGCGATTGGCATTCGTCGCATAAATGCGGTCAGCCGCTACTTGCTTGACAGCAGTATGTAAGTGCTCCTGATGGTGACGGATCGTGGACTGAAAACGAGTGGATTCGTTGAAAGCCTCAAAGCTCAAGTGTTCGATGAAGTCCAAATTGCCCACCTGATAGATCTGTACTTTCGCTCCAAACTCACAGGGCTTGTTTTCTTTGCCCCGTACAATCGGCCGCAGGTACGGTTTATGCAGTGAGACAATCCGATGATTGATCTTTGATTCGGGGAGTTGCAGCTGCTGCCGTTGTTGAAATAGCAGCGTTTTGATGGTTGTTAAGCGCTGCTGATCGGTAGTCTTCAACGAATCTGAACCCTGTTCTTTGAGCTGTGTAATGAGCTTATCCAGTAGATAGACCAACGTCTTCCGGCGTTTCACTTGCTGACGATGAGAGGGCTTTTTCGACAACTGATAAGCCCGTTGCTTGTGCCGTTGTTGCCGAAATTGACTGCGGGGCATGGTTCGCTTGCCGGCTTTACAGCGTAGTTTAAGTTGGCGATAGACCCAGATGCATCCCTGCCAGAGCAACTTGACACTGGTGGGATAGGTAATGTAGGACCGCGGTGGCGGACCACTCGTAACAAGTCGCATCTTGTTTGTGGACATGCGGGTGAGATAGCGATGGTTTCCACTCCCGCTGTAGACAACTCTGAAACAGGTCTTTATCCAGATAGTGGGCCAGCTTACTGCGCCAGCGGCTCACCAGCGATAAGTCACGGATCTGCTCGTGGTTCTGTAGTACTAAGCCACAGAATAGTTGATAATTGCTGTTGACCGATAAGTTTTCAACCAACTTGGCATCGCTCAGGTTTTCATAGTGCTTCAAAAACAACAAAGCAATACCACCTTGCACATCCAGCCAGGGCTTAGCACCGGCTTTGTTTTTAGGAGGAGGCAACCGAACGGTGGTGACTAATTCCGCCCATGGCAGTACGCTCCAGAGCTTGCCTAACGAGCCGTTGCAAAACCTGCTTACGGCAGGGAAAGGGAATTTTTGGGCCAGTTTTTTTGGCGATCCAGAAGATTCTTTGGAATTTGATTCATAATTATGTTTCTATAAAATGGAAAACTACCTCGTTTTTGCCAGAAATGACATTATTACGAGGTGGTTTTTTTGTCTGTAGAAACGGTAATTACCTGAAAGTAATAGTATTACCTATTTTCAATGAGACCCTAAAATCGAGAGATGCAAAAAAGCCGCCTTTTCGGGGCGGCTTTTTTGTTGAAAAATTATCGGCTAATATTCGATGTCTTCGTTGACGGTGTCCGCTTCGACGAGGTCGGTCGACTCCTTGATCTGCTGGGCGGAAATACTTCGCTGTTTATCTTTATGGCGTTTTAACTTGTTTTTGAGCGTATCGATCACCACGTCGGTTGCTTCCTCAAACGTGGTACCTTGCTGGCGGACAAAAATGGAGTCGCCGGGCAAAAACAGTTTAACCTCGAAAATTTTCTGTTTGACTTTGTTGGTATCGCTTCCTTCTAACCTCAAATACACTTCACCGCTGATAATCCGGTCGTTGAAGGTTTCTAATTTGTCAAGCTTCTTCTGAATGAAGTCCAGCAATTTTTGATCTGCTGTAAAATGGACGCAATGAATTTGAATTCTCATACGTGTCACATGGTTTAAAAGTTAAACAAAGAACCCACGGACTACCTAAGTTTGGAAAACCATTTGACAGAGTCAATAGGCTGAAAGAAATATCCAACTCAGTATATTGTCCAAAACTGTACGAATGCTACTTCAAGACTCACAACCAACACTTATCGTACCAACCCCCCGTCAGACCAATACAAAGATTCTTTCTATTGTCTAATTATGTCGTCTGGAAAATCGGGATAGAATGCCCTTTTTGCCTTATTTTTTAGGGGCTTTCAGGAATTGACTATCTCTCCGCCGTTGACGTGCATGACCTGCCCGGTGATGTAAGACGCATCTTCGGAAGCCAAAAAAACGAAGGCGGGGGCCACCTCAGCCGGTTGCCCGACCCGTTCCAGGGGCGTGTCTTTGCCAAACTCGGCGACTTCCTCTTCCGTTTTGGTCGACACGATCAGGGGTGTCCAGATGGGGCCGGGAGCTACGGCATTAAGCCGGATGTTGCGTTCCACCAAATGTTGCGATAACGAGCGCGTAAACGCCGTTACGGCCCCTTTCGTAGAGGCATAATCAATCAGTGCCTTGCTGCCCCGGTACGACACCACGGAGGTGGTATTGATGATGCAGTCGTAGGCATTCATGTAGGGTAGCACTAGTTTGGTGAGCCGGAAAATGGCCAGAATGTTGAGTTCAAAGGTTTCGGTCAACTGCTGGTCCGTAATGTCGGTAAATTCGTGTTGTTCGACGTGGTTGGCCGCGTTGTTCACCAGGATGTTAATGTGGTGATATTCACCGATGACCCGATCCACTAATTGTCTGATAAAAGATGAATTTCGAAGATCACCGGCGATTAACAAACAGCGTTGGCCTTCGGCTTCGACCAGCGATTTGGTCTTTTGGGCGTCTTCCTGTTCGCGCGGATGATGAACGATAGCCAGATCGGCGCCTTCCCGCGCAAAATGAACTGCAACAGCCCGGCCAATTCCGCTGTCTCCCCCCGTTATGAGGGCAATTTTATTCTCCAGCTTTCCCGTGCCGACATACGAATCCTGAATGTAAATTGGCTGCGGATGCATCTCATTTTCCAGACCCGGCTGCGCTTCCTGGTGCTGAGGTGGTGTTTCAAGTTCCAGATTCATGGCTGTAAAGAGTTTTGGGTCAGGCATTGATAATCGTTCCGCCGTTGGGGTGAATGGTTTGACCGGTGACATAACTGGAATCCATAGATGCCAGATAGACATACGCTGGTGCCACTTCACTGGGCTGGCCGGGGCGTTTCATCGGTACGTCCTTACCAAACTGGGCAACTTCCTCCGCCGGAACCGACGCCGGATTCAGGGGCGTCCAGATGGGGCCGGGAGCCACACCGTTCACCCGGATTTTCTTCTTCGCCAGGTTGGACGACAACGCGCGGGTAAAACTCATGATGGCCCCTTTCGTGGCCGAATATTCCGGCAAATCGGCGCGGCCCTGAAAAGCCGTTACGGATGTCGTATTGATGATGCTGTCGCCTTCGTGCAAGTGTTTCACGGCCGCCCGGGTGACCCGAAAGAACGAATAGATGTTGATTTCGAAGGTATTGACCAGATCGTCGTCGGTCATGTCTTCAAACCGCTGGTGCTGGAGTTGCAGGGCAGCATTGTTCACCAGGATGTTGAGCTTGCCAAACCGCCGGACGGTATCTTCGACCAGTTGTTCACAATAGGACGGATCGCGCAGATCGCCGGGTATAAGCAGACACTGCCGCCCCTCGGCTTTCACCAGATCCCGGGTTTTTTGGGCATCATTTTCTTCGCGCTGGGTGTAGGCAATGGCTACATCGGCTCCTTCGCGGGCAAAATGGACGGCGACGGCCCGGCCAATACCGCTGTCCCCACCCGTAATCAACGCCACTTTGTCTTGCAATTTTCCCGACCCGACGTAGGTGTACCGAATCACTTTCGGCTGCGGATTAAGTTCACTTTCCAGACCGGGCTGGACAGCCTGGTGCTGGGGTGGAATTTTAGTTTCCATACCGTTTCTTTCGTTGTTGAGTAAATCAGAAAGCGTGGGTAGATGATAGAGGTGAGATGAGAGAAGAAAGACAACACTTGATGAGTTCATCGGAATTCCCCACGTCACTACTCTCACACCTCACCTCTTTTGTCTACTAAATCAACAACAGAATCGCCGGGCTTTTGACTGGATTCTGTTATCGAACGGACTATAAAAAAAGCCGACAGTTTGGAAACAGTCGGCTTCGGGTTTGGGTAAGGAGTTCTATATCAGATCGTCTTCTGAGGGATTTCCGCTGTCAGGGCTTCCCAGATTTTATCGTAAACGTCAATGGCCGGTATCGGTTTTGCACTCGCCTGACCCTGGCGCGTCGACACAAAAACCGGGTGGTCGGCAGGTTGGGTGCCCACCCGCCCGTGTGACCCTTTGATCAGCGTGGCGTCCAGCGGAATGATGTTCATCAGATACCGGAAGCCGAGCTTTTTGCGCATCAGTTTGTACCCGGCTTTGAGTTTGATCATTGGATTGGCCGGGTCCATAAACATCTCGACCGGATCGTACCCCGGTTTTCGATGAATGTCGACCAGCCGGGCGTAATCCGGGGCTTTGGCGTCGTCCGTCCAGTAGTAATACGTAAACCAGCTTTTGGCGTCCGCCATGACGACGAAATCGCCCGCCCGTTCGTGATCGATGTGATAGTTCTTTTTCCCGGCTTCATCTAGCACCAGCTCGACACCCGGCGTTTTTTCCAGAATCGAACGCACCTGCGCCGTGCAGGAGGGGTCGTTGATGTAGACGTGGGCAATCTGATGGTCGGCCACGGCAAAGGCCCGTGACGCGCCCGCATCGAGCAATTCCAGCCCCTGTTCGACCCGAACCTGAATCAGTCCGGCTTCCCGCAACAGGCGGTTCAGGTGGATTGGCTGGCTGACGTTCGTAATGCCGTATTCCGACAGAAGAATGATCTCGGCGTTTTGTCGTTCGTAATGCTGAATCAAGTCCTTGCAGACGTCATCGATTTCGTGCAGCTCCTTCGAGATTTTGCTGAAATCCTGTCCGAATTTTTGCAGGCAGTAATCCAGGTGCGGCAAATAAATCAGCGTCAGCGTCGGGTTGTGCCAGCGGTCTACGAGCAGCGACGCGTCGGCAATCCAGCGGGTCGATTTGATGTTGGCATTAGGGCCCCAGAAACTGAACAGCGGGAACGTGCCGAGGGCTTCCTGAAGCCGGTCGCGCAGGTCGGCGGGCTGGCTGTAACAATCGGGTGCTTTAACACCGTCGGCGTGGTATTGCGGGCGGGGTGTTACCGAAAAGTCGGCGGACGAATACATGTTGTACCACCAGAACATCTTGGAAACCGTAAACGACGGATCAAGTTGCCGGGCACGTTCCCAGATTTTTTCGCCACCCACCAGTTTATTCGACTGCTTCCAGAATTTGACTTCGCATTCCGTCCGGTCATACCAGCCGTTGCCGACGATCCCGGTTTCGGTGGGCCATTTTCCCGTAACGTAGGTCGATTGCACTGAGGTCGTGACGGCGGGCAACATCGGCTCGATGCTGGAAAGCTGCTTTTCGGCCACCCACTGTTTCAGGAAAGGCGTATGGTCGCCAATCAAAGCGGCTGATAAGCCCACCACGTCGATTACTACGGTTTTTTTCATAAGATCGGGGAATATCGAATAATGAATATTGAATAACGAATATCGAAGTAACTCCGCTGGCTTCTAAACTTCGATATTGGTTATTCAACATTCATTATTCGATATTATTTATTTTATTCAACACCCAAAAGAGTTCCCGCCCAATCGAGTCATTCAGCCGCAGCTTCATATCTTCCGGTAACACTTCCCAGGTATAGGTTTCGACTTCCAACTGCTGTGTAAACGGATTCTCTTTCTGTAATCGCAGGACTTCCGAAATGTCATCCTGCGTCGATTGCAGCAAACCGTAATCCGCGACAAAAAGCGGAACGTGGAAATGCGACCGCCATTCGACGTGACTTTCGTCGAAGGCCAGCAGCGCTTCGGGCAAATCCGGAAACCGCAGCAAATCGCCATTCGAATCCCGCGCAACGACCTGGTGCAGATACGTGGGCTCGTTGAACTGCCGGAATTGATCCAGAACCGCTTCCCGGCTGTTTTCTTCCACCGGAAAAGTCGCTTTCAAAGCCGCGCTGATCTGGATTTTGCCGACATTCAAGTCATTCTCTTTCAGCTTTTTCAGCACCTCGTCCGGGCGTTCGTAGCCGACCGCAAAATGGCAGACGTCGTAGCACAACTGCACGTGTTCGCGCAGAGCGGCTTCGGCTTCCCCCGCCGATAGGCCAAACTCATCGTTGAGCCGTTCGAGGCCAATGGGTAGCAGATACAGATTGAACCATTCGATAAACTCGTCGCCGGTTTCCAGCAAACCGTCGGGTTCGGGTTCGAGGTCAAGGTGGAGACTGATGCCTTCGGCCTGTTTGATCCGAACCAGTTCTTCCACGACCGTCATCAGCCGTTGCGTAGTGGCTTCGAACGCCAGATCGCGCTCGTCCCGGTTGTTCCATTGAAACCAGTAGCGGTAGGAGAGGGGCGACGTAGAAATCCCGGCTTCTATAATACTGCCCGCCATATGGATCGGTAGCAGTGCCGTCAGCAAATGAAAAAGCCGGATGGTATAATCGACCCGTTCGGGGGTTCGCCAGTCGGGGGCGTGAACCTGGTCTTTAACGCGGGTGTTGTGAAAACCGCCATACGGAAAACCGTTCATCGTAAAGACATAGCAGTCGTTGGCGGTCAGCCAGTTTTGAAACTCCTTCAGCCGCTCGGGCTGCGTGAGTTCCACGCTGGCGATGTTGGAGAGCCGCAGGCCGATGCCAAAAGGTGCATCGGGCGAAAGCTTTTGTTTGATCGTCGGAATGGCGTGTTGCAGCGCGATAAAATGTTCCGCCCAGTGTTCACCGGCGTGAATATTCGTGCAATAACCGAGATGTCCCAGCGGGGTTTTCATGCGGGCTGAATTTCGTTTTCTTTTAAAATACCGATTGCTTCACGAATCAGCTCCGTATCCATTTCGTGTACTTCTACGCCTTTGCCAATGGCTTTCAGCAACATGATCGTCAGTTGACCGCCGAGGTGTTCCCGGAACTCATTCAGCCCTTTCAGTAAACCGTCGCCGTCGAGAGCGGGATGGAATAACGAAAAACCGAGGGTACGTTCCAGGTTCAGAATGCGGTGGGTATCGGCTTCGCTGAGCCAGCCCAATCGTTGGGAATACAGGCTGTCGAGGGCGATGCCGATGGCGACGGCTTCGCCATGACGAACTTCAAAATCAGTGAGTTGTTCGAGTTTGTGCGCACTCCAGTGCCCAAAATCCAGCGGACGAGACGAACCCATTTCGAACGGATCGCCACTGGCAATGTGGTCGAGGTGCAACTCGGCGCAGCGGTGAATCAGGTATTGCATGGTGTCCAGATCGCGGGCGGCCAGTTTTTCAGCGTTCGTTTCCAGCCACTCAAAAAACGGTTGGTCCTTGATCAAAGCGACTTTAATGGCTTCGGAAATGCCCGCCCGCCAGTCGCGGTCGTCGAGGGTTTTCAGAAACTCAGCGTCGTTGAAAACCGCAACCGGTGGGGCAAACGAACCCAGGAAGTTCTTTTTCCCCCGGTAATTAACGCCGTTCTTGACACCGATGCCCGAATCGTTTTGCGACAAAACCGTCGTCGGAATCCGGATGTGACGGATGCCCCGGTGCGAAATCGCGGCTACATAGCCCACCAGATCAAGCACCGAGCCGCCCCCGATGGCAATGACGTAGGAATGCCGGTCGATGCCGTAGCGATCCACGGCCTCGATGAGCTGGTCGACCAGTGCCGGATCGTTTTTGGCTCCTTCACCACCGGGAATTATGTGTAAATCGGGGATAAGATCAACCATCGAAATCGGGGCAAAATAGGCTTTGATTTGCTCCGGTAAACCGGGATGGCTATCGGTAACGCCTTCGTCCAGAATGAAGAACAGTTTTTTGCGAAACCCTTCCGAATGTCGTTTTTTGAGGAACTCGAGTAAGGTAAGATTGGTACTTTCGAACAAACGATCGGAAAAGTAAACGTCGTAGGTAAACTGAACGCTGAATGACTGGTGAAGGGTATTCATTCCTTGGGATACTAAGTTAATAGAATGTATGGTTACTAATTGGTCTACCCCCAACCCCCTAAAGGGGGCTTTTGCCATATGCTTAAAGCCCCCTTTAGGGGGTTGGGGGCAATAGCGTATAAACAACCAAACCGGCGGTTTGTCTTCTAAAACAAGAGTTTGGCCGGAACCGTTCGGTTACGTCACCGCAAATACTTTGGCCAGCAGCCGCGACAACGGCAGCAGGCAAACCACAAGCATTGCCAGCGGAAACGAGGCAAAAGCGGCCACCCACGCGGCATTCATCACAATCAGTGATAACACCCCCGATTTAACCGCCATACCGATGTTGCGGCCCGTTGGTTCGCGAATCGCTTGCCAGAGGGGCGGAAAAATGAAGAAGCCAAACAGTAAAAGAAACGGAATGGCCGTTCCTAATTGCTGTTGTTGCTGGGCAATCGCGCCGATGCAACCAATCACGAGTCCATAGAGCAAACCGGCCACCCGCAGAACCATGGGCTTCCCACCATGCACCTCGCCCCGGCTGATCATCGTAATAGCGGCAATATAGACAATCGGAATCACACCCAGCGACGCCCACAGCGGCACCTGATCGGGCAAAATACTGATGCCCAGCACCAGGTTCAGGCCCCGGCACAGGCCCATGTTCAGCGGCCCGATGATGGCATTATGCTTTCCAAATTTATCGTAAACCAGCGACGCAACACTAATCGCAATGGCCAGCCACCCCGCCGTTGGGTTGACCATCCAGGCGGCCACAATACCGATCAGCAATAATACACTTCCCAGTAAAGTTGCCTGTCCCAGACTCACCTGCCCGCTCGGAATGGGCCGTTCCGGGCGCTCGACGGCATCGAGTTCGGCATCAAAAACATCATTGAACACCACGCCCCCGCCATACAACCCGACCGTCGACAGGCAAAGCCAGCCCACCGGCACCGGATCGGCATTCGGAATCAGGTAATAACCGGCAATGGCCATTCCCGCCATGACATCGGCAATGGAGGTGATGAGGTTGGCAGGGCGGGTTAGGCGAAGAAGCGGGAGGATGTTCAAGGGAATATCGAATAATGAATATTGAATAGCGAATACTGAAAGTCGACGGATCGTTAAACTTCGTTATTCGCTATTCTACATTCAATATTCATTATTTTTTTACTTAATAATCGTTGATGATTTATCCACCCGTGGCGCTTGTCCTCCGCGCAGCACCGAGCTGCCATTGTAGCGCTGGCTCTGGTCGATGTCGATGGGTTGTTCGAAGTCGGCAAGGCTGATCTGGCCACTTTGGGCGAAAGCCGTCACGGCGTTTTCGAAGGTAACCAGGCGAATGGTTTCGTCGGAAATACCGCGTTCTTTCATCAGGGCAGCGGTTTTCGGCAACGCCAGCGGGTCGCTGATGCCCCAGTCGGCCGCCGAGTTGATCATGATGCGTTCCGGGCCATACTGCTTCACCACTTCCACCATGCGCTCATTGCCCATCTTGGTGAACGGATAAATCGTAAAACCAGCCCAGAAACCGCGATCCAGGACTTCCTTGACGGTTTCTTCGTTGTTGTGATCGACAATCACCAGGCCGGGGTCCAGACCGTGTTCGAGGGCAATGTCCATGCTGCGGCTGGTGCCCTGCTTTTTATCGCGGTGGGGCGTGTGAATCTGCACCGGCAAACCGGCCTCTTTGGCCAGATCCAGTTGGGCGCGGTAGTATTTTTCTTCGGCGGGTGTCTGGTCGTCGAAACCGATTTCGCCCACACCCACCACGCCTTCCTTGTAGATAAACAGCGGTAGAATTTCCATCACCTGCTCGGCCAGAGCCTCGTTGTTGGCTTCTTTGGAGTTCAGCCCGATGGTGCAGTAATGCCGGATGCCAAACTGCGACGCCCGAAACCGTTCCCAGCCCACGAGGCTGGCAAAATAATCGCGGAACGAATCGACGCCCGTGCGCGGCTGCCCGAGCCAGAAGGCCGGTTCGATCACGGCCACAATCCCGGCGTCGGCCATCGCCTGGTAGTCGTCCGTGGTGCGGGAGGTCATGTGGACGTGCATGTCAAAAAACTTCATCCCGCGTACTGTATCTAAAAAACTCATGCGTGTGTCGGCTTTAAAAAGCAAAGTTAGTTGGGTAGTCATCCAGTTGCAAGCGACGGAGAGAACGATTGTGATTCCGATGCTCTGAAAACCGGTTTTGAGCCATTAGAATATTATTAAAAACCGATGCCTTCTCCATTTCGTTAAATAGATGCGGTGCGTTTATCGTTAATTATGTAAAAGGTAAATTCAGTAACTTATGAAAACTATCGTTCGGATTCTGCTGTGGGTGGGCGTTTGTGGAGGCATAGGAAGTGGAATCAGTTCCTGCCGACCCGACCCACTCGACAACCTGTCGCCCGAAGAGAGCCAGGTTTTTATTACCAATCATGATCGTTCGGTCAATTTTGCCAATTATAGAACATTTAGTCTGCCGGATTCGGTGGTGGAAGTCAGCAACGATCAGCAGCAACTTTCCATGACGGGAATTGAGCAGCCGTTTCTGGATCGGTTGGCCCAAACGCTCACCAGCCGTGGTTATCAGCGGGTGAACCGGAGCACCAACTCCGATCTGGGAGTTTCCGTGATGCGGGTCAACAACAGTTATGTAGGGGTTAACTCCATGCCCTTTTCGCCCTATTACCTCGATTACTGGGGCTATGGCGGTTTGGGCGGTTTTGGGGGCTACAACCCGTATTACCCCAACTATTATTCGTTTTACGAGGTGAGCGAGACCTACTGGCTGATCCAACTGATCGATTTGAAAAATGCCAATACCGCCAGTCAGGAGTTGAACGTAATCTGGCAGGCCCAGATTCGCGGCACCGGTATTTTCGATGCCGCTTCGGTGGATTCAATCATTACCAAAGTGTTTGATCAATCGGCTTACCTGCGGGCTAATCAGTAGAGAATAAAGAGAATAGACAAGAGAGAAAAGACAATCAGGACGATCCCGTCTTTCATCTCTTGTCTATCATCTTTCATCAAAAAAAACAGTCATGAATACGAAAATCATATTGAGTCTTATGGGCATCCTCTGGGCCCTGGGAGCAGTGGCGCAGACAGATCAGGAACAAAAAGAGCGGGACATCGAGTTTAACAAAACCCTCTTCGAGCGGTTTGTCTCGGGCCGCGCTACGGTTTTTTACGGCGTTGGACTGCCGCAGGGCAGCCAGCAGAACTTCATCGACAAGGTGGGAAACCGCAATTTTGCGGTAGCCGTTGAGGCCATGTTTCCGGGGCGGTTTTCGGTTGGGGCGCGCATCGGTCAGCAGTACGTTTCGGAGCGGTTACCGCGTCAGGTGTTTTCGTTTGAAGACGGAACCGACATCTCGGCGGTACAAACCCGGGTGCTGACGACCATCCCTTTACTGGCGATTGGTTCGGTATACCTGAACGACATCAACTCGGTTTTCCGTCCGTATGTGCAACTGGGCGCGGGTGGTGCTTACGTCGATTATGCCCGGTATTACGGCACACTGGTGGATCAGAAAACCGGTGTTCGGGGGGCGGTGGCTCCGGCCATTGGTGCCAAGTTTCAGTTTGGAAAAAATAATAACCTCGGCGGAGAGATTCAGGCGCAGTACCAGCACGTCTTTTTCAAGTATAACGAATTGAAAAACAGTACAAATTTGCTGTTTTCGGTTGGGTTATCGTATCGCTGGTTATAAGTTAAACCCGGATTTCGGGAATCACCCGTTTATTGGTTTTTAATCGGTCATTCCTACAAAATGGGTCATCCCTACGGGATTGCTGGTTTGCCGTGTTGCATTCCTACAAAATGGGTCATCCCTACGGGATTGCTGGCTTGCCGTGTTCAGCCTACAACATGGGTCATCACTACGGGATTGCTGGCTTGCCGTGTTGCATCCCTACAAAATGGGTCATCCCTACGGGATTGTTGGCTTGCCGTGTTGCATTCCTACAAAATGGGTCATCCCTACGGGATTGCTGGCTTGCCGTGTTGCATCCCTACAAAATGGGTCATCCCTACGGGATTGTTGGCTTGCCGTGTTGCATTCCTACAAAATGGGTCATCCCTACGGGATTGCTGGCTTGCCGTGTTGCATCCCTACAAAATGGGTCATCCCTACGGGATTGTTGGCTTGCCGTGTTGCATTCCTACAAAATGGGTCATCCCTACGGGATTGCTGGCTTGCCGTGTTGCATTCCTACAAAATGGGTCATCCCTACGGGATTGTTGGCTTGCCGTGTTGCATTCCTACAAAATGGGTCATCCCTACGGGATTGCTGGCTTGCCGTGTTGCATCCCTACAAAATGGGTCATCCCTACGGGATTGTTGGCTTGCCGTGTTGCATTCCTACAAAATGGGTCATCCCTACGGGATTGCTGGCTTGCCGTGTTGCATTCCTACAAAATGGGTCATCCCTACGGGATTGCTGGCTTGCCGTGTTGCATTCCTACAAAATGGGTCATCCCTACGGGATTGCTGGTTTACCCTGTTGCATTCCTACAAAATGGGTCATCCCTACGGGATTGCTGGTTTGCCGTGTTGCATCCCTACAAAATGGGTCATCCCTACGGGATTGCTGGCTTGCCGTGTTGCATCCCTACAAAATGGGTCATCCCTACGGGATTGTTTAGGCCAACAATCCCGTAGGGATGATTCATTTTGTAGCGGTGGGTTTTAACCCACTGAAATAGACGTGATTGGGTGAAAAAATCCCGTAGGGATGATTCATTTTGTAGGCTGAACAGGGTCGCCAGCCACTCCGTGGGTTCGTAGCAAACCCTCCAGTTCGGCCCGGTTTGCGTCGGTTACAAACGGTTTTACCAGTGTCCAGAGTTGCGGGGGAATGGTGCGTCCGGCGGCCCGACGCTCCTGGGCGTAGTCGACGGCAATGCGCGCCAGCGTTTCATTGGTGCGTTCTTCAAAACCGAGGATTTCTTCTACCGGTTTGTCGCAGAAGAAAGCCTTCATAATCAATTGATTCCAGGCCGGTTCGTCCAGTTGTTCAGCCGGATACGGATTCTGAAGCATGAGCGCATCCTGCACCGGACCCATGTTACTGCGAACACCTTCGGTTGCCTGAAACCGCCAGTGTTCGGGAAACTGTAGAGCGGGTATGGCAGAATATAAAGCCATCAATTCATTCATTTCAGCGGCTTTGAACAGGTTTTCGATGGTGCTGACATACACCGCCGG
The DNA here is from genome assembly GCF_965227735.1 of Larkinella sp. Lineage (NCBI taxonomy): Bacteria > Pseudomonadati > Bacteroidota > Cytophagia > Cytophagales > Spirosomataceae > Larkinella > Larkinella sp. Next base: position 5,389,641 of record NZ_OZ245776.1, read on the forward strand.
ATCGTCGGCAGGCAATTGTAGCAGCCACCAAACGCGCGCCAGCCGGTCGAGCGACCAGTCTTCGACAGTAAAACCGTTCCGCAACGTATGTATTTGCTGCGCCTGGTCGGGCGAAACAGAAACGGGCTGTTTGCCGACAAACCGCGGGATGGCAGTAAATACGCGGTAGAAAACCGCAGTGGTCGGTTGGTTCCGGTAGGCGTCGGCTTGTTGGGTCAGGTAGGCAACGGCTTTTTCAGCGCCGGGCTGCTGCCGGATCAGGTCGAGGAGGGTGTCGGAAAGTGCTGGCGAATTCATGCCGTAAAAGTAGTAAGCAGATTGACGACTGCCAACTTACCCGGCCTTTGGATGAGCCTGATTATACGCTTTCTTCAATTTGTCGATCGTCGTGTGCGTATAGACCTGCGTCGCGGCCAGGCTGCTGTGCCCCAGTAAATCCTTGATGGCGTTCAGATCGGCACCCCGGTTGAGCAAATGGGTGGCGTAAGTATGGCGCAGCACGTGCGGACTTTTCTTTTCCAGGGTCGTTACCAACCCCAGATACCGCTTTACAATCCGCTGAACCAGAACCGGGTACGATTTAACGCCCTGGTCGCTCAGGATCAGAAAAACCGGGTCGGCGTTTGCGCCAAACTCCATTTCCTTCGTTTGCTGGTACTGTTGAATCAACGTGAACAAAGGCGTCGGCACCGGAATGATCCGGTGTTTATTGCGCTTGCCCAACACCGTAATGGTTTTTTCGTACAGATTGACATCGGCGGTTTTCAGCCCCACCAGTTCGGCAAGCCGGATGCCGGTACCGTAGAGTAGTTCGAGCACCAGTTTATCGCGCAATCCCTTGAAATCATCCGGGAAATCGACATCGTCCAGCAGCGTTTCCATCGGTTTTTCTTCCACAAAAACCGGAATTTTTTTGCTGGTTTTCAGCGCCGAAACTTTCAGCATGGGGTCGGCGGCAATGACTTTCCGGCGGAGCATAAACCCGAAAAAACTCCGAAGCGTGGCAATTTTTCGGTTGACGGACGTCTTATCCAAACCGGTTTCGACCAGGCTCACAATCCAGGAGCGAATCATGTGAAAGGTCGCCTGTTCGGGTTGTTCCAGTTCGTACTGGCTTTTCAGATAGGCCTGAAACTGGTCGATGTCAATGCGATACGCCGTCAGGGTATGGTGGCTCAGGCGTTTCTCGTAGCGGATGTGTTCAAGGAAAGTCGAAACCATAGGGCGTTGAGAGTCGGAATGCACAACAAGATACCATAAAAAAAGCAGTAAGCGAATGCTTACTGCCAACCCATGCTGTTGTCGGTGCTATACTACAGACTATACTTCACTATTGCTGCCGTACATTTTTTCACGGTAAACCGCTTTCAGAATTTCCTGACGACGTTTGATCGACGGTTTCTGGAAAGCAGTCCGGGAACGCAGAGCGCGCAATACGCCGGTTTTTTCAAATTTTTTCTTAAAGCGCTTGAGGGCTTTGTCAATTGACTCGTTTTCTTTGACGTTTATGATAAGCATATCCTGCAATTCGTTAATTTTCTGATACCAAACGGATTGCAAAGGTATGTTTCCAGAAGGAAAAAACCAATAGTTTTGTACGAAATGATTAACAACGAAATGGTCGAATGGTTAAATGGTTATTGATGGTTAAAAATGGTTAAATGGACACCAGCCATTATACTCATTTAACCATTTTTAGCCATCAACAACCATTCAATCCATCCATTCATGAAACAAGCCGTTATTGACCTCGGAACCAATACCTTCCATTTGATGATTACGGACGCGGGGCGGACGCTTTTTCGGGAAAGCCGACCAACGAAGATTGGGAAATCCGGTATCAATCAGGGACTTATCACCAACGAAGCCATCGAACGGGCATTAATGGTTTTGCGGTATTTTCGCGAAGTACTCGATGGGCATCAGGTGTCGCCCGAAGCTGTCGTTGCCATCGGTACCAGCGCCATTCGCAGCGCGGGAAATCAAGTCGAGTTTACTGAGCGGATTCGGCAGGAAACCGGGATTGTCATCCGCACCATCTCGGGCGACGAAGAAGCCGGGTATATTTATGCCGGTGTTCGGGCTGCGGGTGCTCTGGACGAAAAAATGGCGCTGGTGATCGATATTGGTGGCGGCAGCGTCGAATTTATTTTATGCACGGAGCGACGGGTTTACTGGAAACAAAGTTTTGAAATCGGTGGGCAGCGGCTGCTGGAGCGGTTTATGGATACCGACCCGATCAGTCCGTCGGCGGTCAATCGGCTGAACCGGTATTTTCAGGAGCAACTCCTGCCGTTGACGAACGCGGTTCATCAATACGCACCCGTCGTGCTGGTGGGTTCGTCGGGTTCGTTCGATACGCTGATCGATCTGCAGTTTATGCACGAAAAAGGCCATTTGCCGGACGAAAACCAGACAGCTTTCGAGTTGCCAATCCGCGAATTTTACCGGGCATATGAATTGTTACTAACCCGCAACCACGCAGAACGGATGCAATTGCCGGGCATGATCGAGTTGCGCGTCGATATGATTGTGGTGGGCGTTTGCCTGATCGATTATGTGCTGCGGGCCTATGGGATTCAGCAGATTCGGGTATCGACCTATTCGCTGAAAGAAGGCGTTATGGCCGGTGTTTCTCAATCCTGAAACGGCCGTTTTTGACGCAGAAATATCTTGAAAACAACTAATTAACTATACTTTTTGACGTACCCAATGGCAGCAGACGAAAGAGAACGATCGTATAACTGGGAGGATCCCATGCAGGGCGCACAGGCCGCCAAAACCATGTCCGGACTGGAATATTTACAAAGTATTCAGGACGGCATCAATCCGCTTCCGCCCATTTGCCAGACGCTGGATTTTGACCCGGTTTCGATGGAAGACGGCAAAGCGGTTTTTTCCGTGATCCCATCCGAATTTCATTACAACCCGATCGGCGTAGTACACGGCGGTTTGTTGAGCACCCTCTGTGATTCGGCCATGGGTTGCGCCATTCACACCAAACTGGCGGCTGGCGTTGGCTACACCACCCTCGAATTGAAAGTGAATCTGGTGCGACCCGTGACGGCCAAAACCGGTAAGCTCATCTGCACTGGAACCGTTATCCACGTCGGTCGCAGCGTCGCCACCGCCGAAGCGCGGGTGGAAGACGCCCAGGGCAAACTCTACGCCCACGCAACTTCGACGTGCATGATTTTGAAGTAAGGTTGAAGAATGGTTTTGATGGTTGAATTGTTGAGAGATGGTTTTGATAGTTAAAAAAGGGTGGATGGCTAGCGGTATTTCAACCATTCTTAACCATCAAACCATTTTTCAACCATCAAAACCATACAATCATTACTTCCGATGAATCGTTGTTGCTGCGGACTGGGCAGAAGCGAGGATGGTCATATCGGCGATGGTGACGTGGGGCGGGGCAGTGACGGCGTATACGACGGCGTCGGCGATGTCGGTGGCGGTGAGCGGGGAGAAACCTTCGTAAATTTTAGCGGCCCGCGCTTCGTCGCCTTTGAAACGAACCAGCGAAAACTCGGTTTCGACGGCACCGGGAGCCACATTCGTTACTTTAATGCCGTGTTGGGTCAAATCCAGCCGCATGCCTTCGCTCAGGGCTTCGACGGCGGCTTTTGAGGCACAGTAAACCCCGCCGTTTGCGTAGGTCTGTTTCCCGGCAATAGAGCTGATGTTGACGATGTGACCGCGCCCGGTGGCCACCATGCCCGGCGAAACCGCCCGCGTAACGTACAGCAAGCCCTTCACATTGCCGTCGATCATCGCATCCCAGTCGTCCACATCACCTTCGTGAATTGGCCCCATGCCGTGCGCGTTACCAGCGTTGTTGATCAGAATATCGATGGTTTTCCAGTCGGCGGGCAGGGAAGCGATGGCGGTTTCAACGGCGGCCCGGTCGCGGACGTCGAAGTTGAGCGTATAACACGCTGAATCCGGGCTGAGGGTCTGTTGCAGTTCGTCCAGCCGTTCCTGGCGTCGGCCACACAAAATAAGCCGGTAGTTGAGTTTGGAAAAAGCGGTTGCAATGGCAAGACCGATGCCGGAAGTGGCGCCGGTGATCAGGGCAGTTGGGGTCATTTTTTGAATCGTTAATTTGGAAAAGCAGCTTGTAAAGAAAGCAGATGTTCCGGATAAATCAGAATCGAACGGGCTTACCAGCCGTTTAACGGACGAGTATAGTACGAATTTGGCGATTCTTTTCTACCTTGGGATTTAGACCCCTCATCAATGAACCCCATTCTTTCCCTGTTTCTACTTCTTGCCGTTTTTTTTCTGCCTTCCGACCGACTCACCCGGAAAGCCCATAAAATTCACCAGCGTATATTGACGCTCGACACCCACGCCGATGCGCCGATCAACATGGTAAAAGACGGTTTTGACGTGGGTGAGCGGCACGATCGGGTGCGCGACAAGTCGCAGATCGACTTCCCCCGCATGAAAGAAGGCGGGATGGATGCCATGTTTTTTGCGGTTTACCTGGCGCAGGGACCCCGCACGCCCGAAGGCCACGCGGAGGCCAAAGCCCGGGCCCTCGCCATTTTTAAAAGCATCGATGCGGCTTTAAAAAAACACCCCGATCAGGCCGAACTGGCCACCACACCCGCCGATGCCTACCGGATTGAAAAAGCCGGGAAGCGGGCGGTTTTTATCGGAATGGAAAATGGCTACCCGGTGGGCGAAGATCTGGCGATGCTAAAAACGTACTATGACCTGGGGTGCCGGTACATTACACTCGCCCATTTTGCCAACAACGCCATTTGCGACTCCGCAACCGATCCCGACGGGCCGCTTTACAACGGATTGAGTGATTTTGGGAAGAAAGTGGTACCGGAAATGAACCGACTCGGCATTCTGATCGACGTGTCCCATATTTCCGATAAATCATTTTACGACGTGCTGGCCTTATCGAAAGCACCAGTGATTGCCTCGCACTCGAACGTTCGGGCACTTTGCAATTTTCCGCGGAACATGACCGACGAAATGATCCAGGCACTAGCGGCCAAAGGTGGCGTGATTCAGGTGAATTTCGTAACCGATTACCTCCGAAAACCGTCGGACGAACACCGTCAGGCGCTGAATTCCATCCGGATGGCGGGTGTAGGGCGGGTAGTAACGCCGGAAATGCGGGCGCGTCTCGATGCGAAGGAAGATTCGATTCAGAAACGGTATGCCTATGAACGGGCGAGTGTGGCCGACATTGTCAAACACATCGACTACATTGTCCGGCTGGTGGGCATCGACCATGTCGGCATTGGCAGCGATTTTGATGGGGGCGGGGGCGTCAACGGGCTGGAGGATGTCAGCGAAATCGAAGCCCTGACCCTGGAACTGGTGCGAAAAGGCTATTCCGAGCAGGACATTGCCAAAATCTGGGGCGGTAATTTGCTGCGGGTACTGGGGCAGGCCAAAGTGCCGCAATAGTTTTTTGAGAATAAAGAAAAGCGACAAGAGAATAGAGACGTGGAACCTGGTTACACCAGATTTTTGTCTCTACTCTCTTGTCGCTTTTCTTTATTCTAAGACTTACGCTTTTTCGCAGAATTCTTCGAACGCCATTTCCAGGTGCTGGGCGATCATTTGCGCAGAGCGTCCTTCGATGTGGTGCCGCTCGATAAAGTGTACCAGCTCGCCATCTTTGAAAATGCCGATGGCCGGTGATGACGGCGGATAAGGCAGCAGATACTCGCGCATCCGGGCCGTGGCTTCAAAATCGACACCGGCAAAAACCGTCACCAGTTTGTCGGGTTTGATACCGCTCAGGTTCAAAGCCGCCTTAACGCCAGGACGGGCCGCACCAGCCGCGCAACCGCAGACCGAGTTGACGACCACCAGCATGGTGCCTTCGGCATTGTCCATGGCCTCATCGACTTTTTCGGCGGTGCTCAGGTCCTCGAAACCGACGCTTAGCAGGTCGTCTTTCATCGGGGCAACTAAATGTGGAGGATACATTGTATTGAGTTTTTAAAGTGTAAAGTAAATGGTTGTAATGGTTACATAAAGCCCAGTTCCAGCTTGGCCACTTCCGACATCATTTCGGTGGAATAGGTCGGCTCGAATGTCAGCTCGACGCTCACGTCGTTGACGCCTTCGATGCTCCGGACTTTCGCTTCGATCTCGCCCGGAATGGTTCCCGCCGATGGGCAGGAAGGGGAGGTCAGCGTCATCAGAATGTAGACGTTGTTGATCGGGAATATTTTGATTTCGTAAATCAACCCCAGTTCGTAGACGTCTACCGGAATCTCCGGATCATAGACTTCTTTCAGGGCTTTTACGACTTGTTCTTTGAGTTCTTCGTCATTCATGACTTTCTACTTTATAGCGTTGACTGCTCGGTCGTGCGGTTTTTCACAGCTTGTGCCGCCGAAAACTGCTTCATCTGCTGAATCATGGAAGCCAGCCCTCCGGCGCGCCGGGAGGTTACTAAGTTACTCAATCCAATCCGGTCGATGAAATACAAATCGGCGTTGGCAATGTCTTCGGCTTTTTCGTTCGACAAAATCCGGATCAATAAACTCACCAGCCCTTTGCTAATTTGGGCGGTCGGTTCGCTATCGGCTTCGAAATGGACGGTATCGCCCCGCATTTCGGAATGCAGCCACACTTTCGACTGACAGCCCCGAATCAGGTTCTCATCCGTCTGGAACTGTACCGGCATAGGTGGCAGTTTCTTTCCGATGTCGATGATGTATTGCGTCTTATCGAGCTGATCGTCAAAGAGATCAAAGTCTTCGATAATTTCGTCCTGTTTCTCGTTGATGGTCATTATATCCGATCCACGTCGCTGGCAGAATGCCGAATGGCTACGATTGTAATGTTTTTTTGCAAATAGATATACAAAACGCGGTACTTCCCGACTAAGATTTCCCGAAAGAAACTGGTATTCTTTTCCGGTACGATTCGGCCCATCTCAGGAAATGTAGCTAACAGCGTCAATTTACGGTTTAACTCATCTACCCATTGTTCGGTATAGCGCAAAGAAGATCGAGATAAATACTGCAAGGCATCCCGGAAATCTTCTTTCGCTTCATCCCGCCAAATTATTTCCGTTGCTGAATCCATTGACGAGCTTCTTGCATCACATCTTCATGCTTGTGACCTTTATTTTCTTCAATTTCTTCCATTGCCTTCTCATAACGCTCGAGAATAATCAGCTTCTCTACGGCTTCATCGAGAGAAATTTTTGGTGGAAGGTTTTGAAAAGCTTCAATAATAGTCGCTGTAGTAAGCATGATCGTTAAAATTATAAGATTACAACATCATCTTTTTGACCCGCAGCAAAGCCTGAACCAGCCGGTCGATCTCCTCTTTCGTGTTGTAAACCGCAAAGGAGGCCCGGGTGGTTCCCGTAAGGTTAAACCGGCGCATCAACGGCTGTGTGCAGTGGTGTCCCGTCCGGACGGCAATGCCCTGCTGATCCAGAATGACGCCCGTATCCTGGTGGTGAATCCCGTCCAGAACAAAGGAAACGACGCTGATCTTTTCGGCACTTTGGCCAATAATCCGCAATCCGTCGATGCTTTCGAGTGCTTCGGTCGCATATTCGAGCAGGCTGTGTTCGTAATCCGCTATCTTTTTCTTGCCAAGCGTTTCGATGTATTCCAGTGCCGCATACACCGCGATGACATCGGCGATGTTGGGCGTTCCGGCTTCGAACTTGTACGGCAGATCGTTGTAAGTAGTTTTCTCGAAGGTAACTTCCTTGATCATTTCGCCACCTCCCCGCCAGGGCGGCATGGCATTCAGAATATCCCGTTTGCCGTAAAGCACACCCATCCCGGTCGGGCCGTAGAGTTTATGCGCCGAGAAGACGTAAAAATCCGCATCCAGTGCCTGCACATCGATGTCGATGTGTGAACTGGCCTGAGCGCCATCGATCAGTACTTTGGCCCCCACGGCGTGTGCTTTTTCAATGAGAAACTTCACCGGATTGATGGTGCCCATCGCGTTCGAAACGTGAACGGCGGAGACGAATTTGGTCCGTTCCGAAAGGAGTTTTTCGTATTCTTCCAGAATCAGATCGCCCTTGCCGTCAATGGGAATGACTTTCAGTACGCAGCCCTTTTCTTCGCACAGCATTTGCCAGGGAACGATGTTGGAGTGGTGCTCCATCGTGGTGATGATGATTTCATCCCCTTCTTTCAAAAACCGCCGTCCGTAGGTCTGCGCCACGAGGTTGATCCCGTCGGTGGTGCCGTAGGTAAAGATGATTTCCTCGACATGGGCCGCATTCAGAAACTGTTGAATAGCCCGGCGTGAAGCTTCAAAGGCCGATGTTGCTTTTTCGGCCAGCGTATGAATCCCCCGGTGAATGTTGGCGTTGTAGCCTTCGTAATACCGGGTCAGGGCGCGGAGAACCGGAAGCGGTTTCTGGGTTGTTGCTGCGTTGTCAAAATACACCAGTTGCCGACCGTTCACGACCTGATCGAGAATCGGAAAATCCCGGCGAATGGCTTCAATATCAAGGATTTCGTGTGTCGCAATTTGCATAGAAATCAGAGTAATCTGTCAGGAAATAACACGAAGCGACAGAGAATGGTGCGAAGGATTAAGGTAATAATGAATATCGAATATCGAATATTGAATAACGAAATGAAGAGAACTTCGGCGTTCGTTATTCGACATTCGTTATTCAATAGTAATCCTTTTTTATCGTGCAAGTTTGGCCTGAATCCGGCGTTCCAGTTGCTCGCGGAGGGGATCGATTTTGATCTTCTTAATCACATCTTCCGCAAAGGCGAACATCAGCAGCGATTGGGCTTCCGTTTTCGGAATACCGCGTGACTGGAGATAAAATAAGGCTTCTTCGTTCAGTTTGCCGGTGGTCGTTCCGTGCGAACACTTCACGTCGTCGGCAAAAATTTCCAACTGCGGTTTGGTGTTCATGGTGGCATCGTTCGAGAGCACCACGTTTTTGCACGACTGGTAGGCGTTGGTTTTCTGGGCATCCTGACGAACAAAAATCTTGCCGTTGAAGACGCCCGTCGACCGGTCTTCCAGAATGCCTTTATACAGTTCGTTGCTGTGTGAATTCGGTTTGCGGTGATCCACCAACGTGTGGTTGTCGATGTGCTGGCGGCCGTTCGGGAAATACAAACCGTACATGTGCGCTTCGCAGTCGGAACCGTCGAGGGCGATGTTCAGGTTGTTGCGGATAAAACCGCCGTCGAGGGTGACGGTCGCCGAATAAAAATGGCTGCGGTCTTGCTGATATACCTGCGTGGTGCCGATGTGGTAGGCCATATCCGATTCGTTCTGGATTTTGTAATACTCCATCCGGGCGTCTTCGGCCACCACGATCTCGGTGACGACGTTGGTAAAGCTGGCCTGATCGCCCAGGGTTCGGAACGATTCGGCGACTTTAACTTCCGCGTTTTGATCGACAATAAACAGGTTGCGCGGCTGCGAAGCCACGTTCATCTGCCGGGCATCGGAAATGAAGCGCAGAATGGTCGGCGCTTCCACCGTCGTGTGGGCCGGAACATGAATCACCACGCCTTCGCTGGCAAAAGCCGTGTTCAGCGCCGTGAAAGCATTGTCTTGAAAATCAGCGTATTTGGCAAAATACCGGTTCAGCAAATCCGGCGTATTTTTGACCGCTTCGGACAGCGTCGTGATCGAAAGCTGATCGGCGGGGCTCACAATCTTCGACAACTGGGGCTGATACTGGCCGTTGACAAAGTAGAGAACGTTTCCGTTGAGCTGCGACGACTCCAACTGGGCCAGATCTTCCAGCATAATTGCCGACGGGGCGTTGAATTCGAATACCTCCTTGATTAAGCTATTGACGTTGGTATATTTCCATTCTTCGTGTTTGACGGTAGGAAACCCCAGGCGATCGAACTGGTTGAGGGCTTCGCGCCGGATTTGATGCAAAGCCGACTTGCTGGCCCCGTTCATCCGCTCTTCCGAGGTCCGAAAATCCGCCAGTAGCCTGGATTTGAGATCGTTATTTGACTGATTGGGAGTCATTCTTGATGAGTTATGAACGATGGATGATGAACGATGAAGTATCTTATATAATCAATTCATCATTCATTATCCATCATTTATTTATACCGTTTCCACTTCTGCCTTGATCCAGTCGTAGCCTTTTTCTTCCAGCTCGAAAGCCAGTTCTTTCGGGCCAGACTTCACGATCCGGCCTTTGTACAGGACGTGAACGTAATCCGGCACAATGTAGTCGAGCAGCCGCTGGTAGTGGGTGACGACGATCGTAGCCCGTTCCGGTGAGCGGAGTTGGTTGACACCTTCGGCCACAATCCGGAGGGCGTCGATGTCCAGTCCGGAATCAGTTTCGTCCAGAATCGCCAGTTTGGGTTCCAGCATCGCCATCTGGAAAATCTCGTTCCGTTTCTTTTCACCGCCCGAGAATCCTTCGTTCAACGACCGGCTCAGCAGCGATTGGTCGATGTTGACCAGTTTCATCTTTTCCTTCATCAGTTTCAGAAACTGAACGGCATCCAGCGGATCCTGACCCCGGTATTTCCGAATCTCGTTCATGGCGGTTTTCAGAAAGTTGGTCGTGCTGACCCCCGGAATTTCCACCGGATACTGAAACGCCAGGAAAATTCCTTCGGCGGCCCGGTTTTCCGGTGCCATTTCCAGCAGATCTTTGCCGTCGAACAGCACGCTGCCACCGGTCACGTCGTAATCTTCACGACCCGCCAGCACCGATGCCAGGGTGCTTTTTCCGGAACCGTTCGGCCCCATGATCGCGTGTACTTCCCCGGGCTTGACTTCCAGATTAATACCCTTTAATATCTCTTTACTGCCAATAGATGCTTGTAAATTGCTAATAGTTAGCATAACAGGAGGTTGATTTCGACTCAATTAAACTGCAAAGGTAATGCATGAAGCGATAGCTACACGATTTGATAACAATTTAGACCCGTTAAAAGTTGACGCTCACCGCATTTCGTTGGCAGACACGGCCCGGCTTTTTTTTTCACTACCCAATGCCTTACCTTGCGACTTGAAGAAGTATTCCCTTTTTTGGTCATTGGAAGTATGCAAAATGGTAATCATCAGGTGCGCACGCAGGAAATCAGGGTGAGTTCGGAAGTTGGTTCGCTGAAACGGTTGCTGATTCACAGCCCCGACCGTGGCCTGGGAAAAGTGGTCCCTTCCAAGGCGCAGGACTGGCTTTTCGAAGACATCGTTCACCTGGAAACGATGCGGAAAGATGAGTATGACTATTACGTAAAAATTCTGCTGTATTTTCTGGATCCGGATAAAATTCGGGGCAAACTGGCCACAATCAATGCCGATTCCGAGCGTAATTTTTTCAAACCCGACCATCCGGACTATTTTCGGTCCGACGCCGTTATCGATATTCAGCACCTGCTGACCGAAATTTTAGCCGATGAAGTCATCCGCACCCGGCTGATTTCGGGAATTTGCGCCGTTGAACGGTGTAGTTTCTCGATTCAGAGTCAGTTGTATGCCTATGATCCGGTTGAATTGTCGAAAATTCTGATCTCCGGATCACTGCCCGACCGGACGATGCTGTTCGCTCCCTTGCCGAATTTTATCTTCACGCGCGACATTGGCATAGTTATTAATAGCCATATTTTATTGAACAAGCCCGCCAAGCTGGCCCGTACCCGCGAAGCTTTTCTGGCCCAGTACATTTTCTTTTACCACCCGTTGTTCAGCAAATACCGGGATAAAATTATCGAAATACCGGACAATGAGCATCATTTTCTGCTGCCCGACAACGAGGTGAGCAACGACTATTCGCGGTCGACGCTCGAAGGGGGCGATGTGATGATGGTGGCTAAAAACCACCTCTTGATCGGCTGTAGTGAACGAACGACTTTGTATGCCGCCCAGCAGGTTATTCGTTTGTTGTTTGATAAAAATGTGGTCGACAAGGTGACGATTGTCAAGATTCCGAAAAAGCGGGATTACATGCACATCGACACCATTTTTACGCAGGTAAAACGCAACGTCTGGGTGTTGCTGGGGTCGTTGGGGCGAATAGGAGACGAAGCCCGGAAGCGTGATTTGCTGCATTTCCTGGCCCCGAAAGACATTCCGGACGATTTGCGGATCATCCAGTTCAAAAAAGGGGAGGAGCAAAAACCGGTGGAGATCGAAAACCTGGAAGACCTGCTGACATCCATTAGCCGGGATGATCTGGGTTGCACGGAACCAGTCCGGTTTATTTATTCCGGGAACAACGAATTTCCGTTCGGAGCCCGCGAACAATGGACGGATTCCTGTAATCTGCTGGCGCTGAAAGACGGCGTCGTGATCGGCTACGACCGGAACGACAAGACCCTGGAAGCTTTTCGCCAGGCGGGCTTCGAAACCGTGCGGGCGGCCGACCTGCTGGACCGGTTTGAGCGGGGTGACGCCGACCCGGAAACCCTGGAAAATACGTTTATCCTGTTGCCGTCGGCTGAACTGTCGAGGGCGCGCGGTGGTTCCCATTGCATGAGTTTACCTTTGTTACGTGCCGAGTTATAACCCTAAACCTTAACCCAATGCAATCGCAGACGACCTCAAACCTCCTCATGATCAGGCCCGTACGGTTTGGATTCAATGAGCAAACTGCCGGGAGCAACGCGTTTCAGAACACGGATCTGGCGATTCAGTCCCGGAATGTGGCGCAGGAAAATGCCCTGCGTGAATTTGACGACATGACGCATCAGTTGATGGCCGCCGGAGTGAACGTTATTATTTATGAAGATTTGCCGGAGCCGTATACGCCTGATTCTATTTTTCCGAACAACTGGGTGTCGTTTCACTTCAGCGGTACGGTTGTGCTGTATCCCATGCAGGCACCCAACCGCCGGCTCGAACGACGGCTGGACATCATCGATGACCTGGCAAAAAAATACCACGTTGCCAAAATTGTTGACCTGACGCATTTTGAGCAGGAAGGAAAATACCTCGAAGGAACCGGTAGTCTGGTACTTGACCGGATGAAGAAGATTGCCTACGCCTGTCTGTCATCCCGAACCGATGCCGACGTTCTGGCCGAGTTCAGTCGCCAAACCGGGTACAGTACCGTCGCCTTTTCAGCCGTCGATGCGGCAGGCATACCTATTTACCATACCAATGTGATGATGTGCATTGGCGACGTTTTTGCTATAGTGTGCCTGGCGGCTATTGCCGATCCCGACGAGCGGCTGATGGTGCGGCAGTCACTGGTGAACAGCGGGAAGCACGTGATCGATATTACGATGGAGCAAATGGCCCATTTTGCGGGAAACATGTTGCTGGTAACGGCGCGGAAAGGGCAGAAACTGCTGATTATGTCGACGCAGGCCTTTGATTCGCTTTCGGCCCGGCAACGTGACGAATTGGACGATTTCGCTACGCTGTTCCATTTCAACCTATCGACGATCGAAGGAAATGGTGGCGGCTCGGCGCGCTGTATGATGGCCGAAATCCATTTGCCTTTCCGGTAGAAAATGGTTAACGGGGAGATAATCAGTATTCCAGGGCCGTAGATCGGTTGTTAGAACGGGATTTGGCCGGAGAAAATGATAAAAACTTTTTTAATAGAAAGTTCGTAAGTGAATTTTTCGGATTGTATTTATTTGCTATTTTCTTGCATCTTTAGTACCGTTTAATAACTTAATTGTAGCAACACGCATTTTTACTTTTTCAATTCTTTAAAACTGTAGTCATTTGTGTTAACAAATTAATAATAAACGCAATTAACTATTTGAAAAAACAATTGCTTTGACAAACTAATTCTAATTAAGTTCGTTATATTTACAAATCGGTAACATAATTCAGGTGATTGAATTTTAAAACCCTAGCAATCATGATCGCAGAGAAAAAACGGATTTCAAAGTACAGCAGTTGCCTGAATTTTACGGCAAATGCTTTAGCGAGAGTAATGACTAACATTTCAGACGACGAATTTGGTCGTCTGGGCCTAACGGCTTCCCATGCCTTTGTCTTGAAAGAAGCCATCGAAAATCCCGGTATTCAACCAAAGGAATTGAGTGGAGAATTGCATTTGACGCCCTCGACCATTACCCGACTGATTGAAAAATTGGAACTGAAAAAGCTGGTAGAGCGGAAAATCGAAGGGAAACACACGCTGGTTTATGCCACCGAGAAAGGAATTACCATGTTACCGGACATCAAAAAAGCGTGGGACAACCTGATGCGCCGTTACGCTGATATTCTGGGTGATGAAAGTTCCCGCCGGATGACCGATATGTTGTATGGAGCCGTGAAAGCATTGGGAAAAGATTCATAATTTCCCATTTTAACACGAGATGGAGTAATGATTGTGCAATCATGTGTGAACCTAAAATGCCTGAAAAAGGCCGCTTTTTAAACAATTTCTGTGATTGAATAGTAGAGTTGGAGAGGTTACGTCCGGGCTCAAAAGAGTTGACGTGCTTCAACTCTACCATTCAATCATAGAAATCATGAACACCAGTCACGAAAAGGTTGCCTTAGTAACCGGTGCAAACCGGGGATTGGGCAAAGAGATTTCTCAGGAGCTGTGCAAAAAAGGCTATGCGGTTTTCATGGCCTCCCGCGATATAGAAAAAGGCCGTGAAGCTGTTCATGAGCTCTGTGGGCAGGGGTACGAAGCCATCTTTCTTCAGTTAGACGTTACCGATCCGGTCAGTGTCAAAAATGCCTACGGGGCCTTCTCTCAAAAGGCCAGTCATTTGGATGTGCTGGTCAACAATGCCGCTATTCTGGAAGAGACCGACCGGCATGTATCCATCTGCAAGCTCAATATCGAATCGCTGGAGCGTACTCTGAAAACCAATCTGATTGGGCCGATCATGGTGATTCAGGATTTTCTGCCGTTTCTGGAGAAAAGCCGGAACGGAGCCCGTATCATCAACATCACCAGTGACCTGGGCTCGCTGTCCCACATGCAGGACAGCTATCCGGCCTACAGTCTTTCCAAAACCGCCCTGCATGCCATGACCCGTCAGTTTTCGGCTGCTTTAGTGGGCAAAAACATTGCGGTCAACTGCGTCAATCCGGGCTGGGTGCAAACCGGTATGGGCGGAACCGGTGCCAACCGAACACCCGAAAAAGGTGCCGAAACCACCCTCTGGTTAGCCACAGAAGCTCCCCAGGGCGAAACCGGAAAATTCTGGAAAGACAAGCGGGAAGTGCCGTGGTAAGCGGAATATGCTATCTTTGCTTATTCCTGAACCTTAACCCGATTCCCATGCATTTTACCGGAAAAGCCGGGCTTCTTTCCGCCGGCCTGTTGCTACACGCATTCCTCGGTTTTAGCGGTGGCGGTGCCGATTCCGTCAAAGTAACCGCAGCGGGTGCCGTTCCGAAGCAGATTTCCAACCAGTTCAAGTTCACGGAAGGCCCCGCCGTCAATAAAAAAGGAGACATTTATTTTACCGACCAGCCCAACGATAAAATCTGGAAGTACGACACCGACGGCAATTTGTCATTGTATAGGGACAAAACCGGGCGTTCCAACGGGCTGTATTTCGACAAAAAAGGCAACCTGATTGCCTGTGCCGACGAGAAAAATGAGTTGTGGTCAATTAGCCCCAAAGGAAAAGTGACGGTTTTGCTGACGGATTTCGAAGGCAAACGGCTCAACGGCCCCAACGACCTGTGGATTGACGCGAAAGGCGGTATTTATTTTACGGACCCCTATTATCAGCGCGATTACTGGGAGCGGAAAAAACCGGATCTGGAAGGCCAGAAAGTCTATTATCTGCCCAAAGGGAAAAAACAACCGGTCGTCGTCGACGGCGATCTGATGCAACCCAACGGAATTGTGGGTACACCCGACGGGAAAGCGCTGTATGTGGCCGACATTCGTGCCAATAAAACGTATAAATACCAGATCAACGACGACGGCACGCTGACCAATCGCCAGCTTTTTGTTTCGCAGGGTTCAGATGGCATGACGATCGATAATCAGGGTAATGTTTACCTGAGTGGCAGAGGGGTAACGGTTTACAATCCGGCGGGTGAAAAACTTCAGGTTATTCCGGTTCCGTCGCGTTGGGTTGGTAACCTTTGTTTTGGCGGAAAAGACCGCCGTACGCTGTTTATTACGGCTTCGGAGTCGGTTTATACCCTGGAAATGCAGGTGAAAGGTGTGGAGTAAAGTCTTATGTAATTGTAAATCAGAAGTCTATAAACAGGAAAGCCGTTCCAGTATTAGAACGGCTTTCCTGTTTATAGACATTAACGGCTTACGCCAGAATCCGAATCCGTACGGGTTGAGCAACGATCTGGGAGCCATCATCCAGCGTTACCAGAAACATGAACGCAATTTCCCGAACACCGGTCGGTGGGGTCGTTGGCGTGGATGGAACTGTTGGACGTTTCGTAGCAAAATCCTTGATCGTGGTCGTAAAATCAACTGTTGTCCCACTTCCCGCGATCGGAGCTGCGATGTAATTGGTTGCAACTGTGTTCAGCGTGGCGACGTTGATGCTGGTTGCACCAGCCGCTACCCGCGTAATCTCCTTGATCGTCCGTCCGCTGGAAGCCGGAATTGAGATAGAGATTTTGATGTTACCACCAGCCGCCGTGGAGACTTCGTAGTACGGATCAAAACCGTACGTTGTGGCACCGGTGTACGTCACAGGAACGGCCGGGCGGTTATCCTTGACCAGATCGCTGTAGACGTAATCGTCTTTGCAGGAAATACCGGCAAACGCCACGATTGAAAGGATAAGAAATTGAAAAGCTATTTTTTTCATGATATAATTCCGTTAACGAATGACCGATTAATCAACATCCCACCACACCTTGACATTGGACTGCGGCCCGGGATTCGGGAAGGCCGGATTCCGCTCGATTTCCTGGGTGATGTAAGCCGCCCGCACCGGACGCGTTCCATCGATCCCAACCGCATTCTGCGAAGCGGTCAAACGGGGGTAACCCGTTCTCCGCCAGTCGTTCCACGACTCCAGGCCGTTTCCGGTCCAGGCAATCCACTTCTGGGTAATAATCTGCTCCAGTTGTTGCTCTTTGGTTCCAGTCAGAGTTGCCACCGCCGGATTGGCGGCCAGATAGGCTGCAATGTCGGCATCAGCGACACCGGCCAGTTTCATCGAAGCCGTAATGCCTTCGGTATACAGCGTCTGCGGATTGCCCGGCGTTCCCAGAATCAAGGCTGATTCGGCCAGAATGAACGCCCGTTGGAAGTTGGTCAACAGCCGGACCGGGCCTTCCCCACTTGTTCCCGTTACGTACGGGCTGTAGCGTGACCAGTTGGCTGGCGGACTGGGCAAGGTACCCCGAAAACCGTTGTCGATGGTGACGTAATCAGCCGCCGGTTTGGTGAAGAACTTGGCCAGGCGCGGGTCGGTTTTGGTTGGATCCGTTGCACTGGGCCGCAGCACGTTCAGAAACCGGGTGCTCATGATCAGCTCGTTGCTGAAGGACGCGAAGATGGCCAGGTTCCACATAGGACTTGTGCTGCCCACGTTACTGCCAAATTTTACGTTCAAATCGAGCGCGTTGCTGTTGATATACAGGTTTTTGGTCAACACTTCGTTGATGACCTGTGTCGCCAGTTGCGGTTCTTTCCGGCTGATGGTATTGGCAAGTTTCAGCATCAGGGTGTAGCCCGCCCGTTTCCAGCTATCCATGTTGCCACCGTAAACCATGTCTTCGGCAGTAGGCTTGGAAGTCGAAACCGCTTCCAGATCGGCCAGTCCTTCACGCACCAGATCGAAGAGGCTTTGAATCCCCAGCGATTGATTGCCCTTGTAGATATCCTCCTGCTTGTCGATGCGCGGCTGAATGAACTCTTCACCCTTCAGGGCTTGTGAATAGGGTACATCCCCCCACACATCCGTCGCGATGCTGAACGTATAGGCTTTCATGATCTTGGCAATACCGGTATAGGCTTTGGCATTGGTCTGGTCAGCGGCTTCGATCAATTTCTGATAGTTGACGAGCGCACCACCGTAGATGTCAAAGCGCCACTGGTTTCCGAAATCGGCACCGTTCGTATTGAAGATGTCGTAGGCCGCCGGGCTGCCACCGGCACCCGCCAGGTAGTTCATCACCACCGAGCCAAACCGGTTGAGTTCACCGTTGTTGGCAAAGGCGGAACCCGCTAAGGCCGTGGGTAATAAAACCGGTGGCGTTACGGCCGTAGGTTTATTGGGATCGAGGTTAATATCGTCCACAAAATTGCTGCAGGCCCCGATTGACAGCATCAACGGAACCAGAAGGAATTTTTTATAATTCGAGACTTTCATTGTCGGAAGAATGATGAAGGTTGATTAAAAGGTAAACCGCAGGTTAACGCCATAATTCCGGGTGTTGGGCGCGCCATTCAAATCAAGCCCCTGAATATTACCGGCTCCCTGTGTGTTTACTTCCGGATCCATGAAGAAGTTGGGCGCGTAGAAGAACAGGTTCCGTCCACTAACTCCCACGGTAATGGCTCCGAAAGGCGTTTTGCCAATCAGGCTGCCCGGCAGGCTGTAGTTCAGGGCTACTTCACGCAGCCGGTAAACCGTGGCATCGAACACAGCCGCTTCGGAAGCCAGACCGCCCAGACCGGCCCAGTAGGTTTGAGCACTGATCTGAATGTTATTGGGGGTGTAGGACTTCGAACCATCCGTATTGGTTACCTCGATAACGCCCGGCAAAATACGGGGTTGATCCCGATCAATGCCCGTGACTTTCAGGTGACCCTGGCTTCTCAAATCGGCCGCACTGAACGAGTAGAGGTCTCCACCCTGGCGGGTATCGAACAAAACCGACAACGTCAGGCCTTTGTAACTGAAATTATTCGTCAGACCCGCCGTCCAGTCCGGATTTGGATTGGCAATCACCTGACCGGCAAGACCCGGTACAAACTGGCCGGTGTTGGGGTTGATCAGATACTCACCCTGCGGACTGCGGACGTTGGCCGTTCCAACAATAACGCCATAGGGTTGCCCCAGCACGATGGACGGGTTGATTCCGATGAACGCATTGCCGGTAATTGGCGATTGGGTAACGCCCGGGGCAATTTCTTCTACTTTATTCCGGATGCGGGTAAAGTTCAGGATCAGATCCCACTTGAAGCCGTTAGCCAACCGAACCGGGGTCGTGTTCAGCACCAGTTCGATCCCCCGGTTTCGCATGGAACCCACGTTGGTGGTACGGGTGTCGTAACCGGTTGAGTTGGATACCGAAACGTTGAAAATCTGGTTGGTACTGCGCGTATCGAAATACGCCAGATCGATGCTGGCCCGGTTGCGGAACAGCCCCAGGTTCAACCCGAATTCATAGGACCGCACGAATTCTGGCGTCAGATTTGAATTGCCAATCCGGTCGTCGATCCGAAAACCGGGTAAGCTGGCGGTTCCTACTGAAATCGGGAAGGTAATGCTGGCAGCATTGTTTCCGTAAGACGCCGGTTCAAACACGGAGTTCAGCAGATACGGATCAGCATCCCGGCCCACCCGGGCAATGCTGGCCCGTACTTTGGCATAAGAAAGCACGTTCGAATTCAGCTTGAACGCATCCGTCGGGACAAAACTGACCGCTGCCGATGGGTAAAAGTAGGTATTGTTGGCTTTGGGCAAGGTCGACGATTTATCGACCCGACCGGTCAGTTCCAGAAACAGGTAGTTCTGGTAGCCCAGCGATAGCTGTCCGTAATACCCCATCAGCCGACGCATGGTGCTGCTCTCGGTGCTGGCGGAGAAAACCGACCCGTTGCTGACGTTTTCAAATCCCGGAATGGTCAATTGCTGACTGATAATCGTTGGATTCTGAGTCTTCCGCTGGTTGATGTTGTTTCCCAGTAACAGGCTGGCATTCAGTCCTTCGAGAAACAGATTGTCTTTCTGGGCGGTGATGATCAAATCGCCGTTTAACTCCGACCGGAAGAAGATATCTTCCCGGAGTTCACCCGCCGGGGTACGCGCTGCGCCAATGGCGGCAACGAATTTCCGGCGATCGGTGTAGGTATCGGCCGTGGCCCGGTACGATACGTTCAGCCATTTGGTGATGTCATATCCAATCTGGATATTTCCAAAAACCCGGTCGACCTGGCCTTGCAGCGTTTCGTTGTAAGCACTCCACAGGGGGTGGTTTTGGGTAGGATTGTAATAAATGCTCCGGCCCAGCGCGTTCTGGTAGGGGCGACCAATCAGATCATAGCTGCGTGGAATCCGGGTTAACTGACCGAAGGCACTACCGCCGTTTCCGCCCGGAACACCCTGCTGAACGGTTTGGACGTAGGTTACCGTACCGTTCACTTTAATGCCATTATTCAGTCGCGATTCCCCACCGACCTGAACGTTGGTCCGGTTGAATTTGGTGTTGGGAATAACCCCGTTCTGGAGCGTGTTACCAATCGCCAGAATGAAATTGCGCCGTTCGTCGCCGGAAGCAATATTGAAAGAGTTTTGCAGAATGCTCCCCTGACGATAGAAGTCCTTTACGTTGTTGGGGTAGGCCTGGTAAGGAACGGTTTCGTTCTGCAAAGTCACCACCTGCGTGAGTGGTCCACCGAATTTCGGGCCCCAGGAGTTCGCAGACGTGTTGACGAAGTTGTTCTGGGTTCCCTGCCCGTAGTCATTTTGCAGTTCGGCCAGGCCGGAGACATTCTGGATGTTGTAGGACGAGTTAACCGTCACTTCCGTTTTCCCTTTCATGTTCCGACCGGTTTTGGTCGTGATGACAATGGCCCCTGCCGATGCTCTCGAACCGTACAGTACCGCAGCCGCCGGTCCTTTCAGGACGTTGATCGACTCGATGCTTTCGGGGTTGACGTCGGCCAGGCGGTTGGCGGGCTGCGAACCGAACAGCGTGTTTTCGGTCTGGTTCAGGTCGTTGCTGAAAATGATGCCATCGACCACAATCAGTGGCTGGTTGCTGCCGTTGAACGACGTAACCCCCCGGATGTTGATGTTGGTGGAAGCACCCGGCGCACCACTGGCTCCGGTGATGTTCACCCCGGCCAGTTTTCCCTGAAGCGCATTCAGCACGTTGGGTTCCGAGCGTTGCGCCAGCACATCACCCCGAACATCCTGAGTCGAATACCCCAGCGAACGCCGGTCGCGCTCGATCCCCTGAGCCGTTACGACCACTTCCGACAATTGACTGGCATCGGATTTTAATTGCACATTGAGGGTAGATTGGTTGCCGACCACGATCTCCTGGGTGGCGGTTCCGATGAAGCTGAACACCAAACGGGCGTCGGCCGGAACATTGGTCAGACTGTAGTTTCCGTCTGAATCGGTGGTGGTACCACGGCTGGTACCTTTCAATTGGATGCTCACACCCGGCAGGGTGGAGCCGTCGTCGGATGAAGTGACTTTACCGGTCACTGTCCGATCCTGGGCTAGCGCGGGCAGGGCAAAAAGCACGCACATTAGCCAGAATCCAGCTAAACGTTTTCTCATAGATAGGTTATTGTTTGGATGAACGTAAAAAAATGGTTACAAAACTACTTTTATATCAGCAATAAGTAAACCAAATAGTGCGTTAAGTAACATTTTTTTCCAACACACCACGAAAGCCGCTTCAACTACGACCACTGTCTTTCTAACTACTGCTATAATAGTAGGATCAATATAATGATAAATTGAACAATATTGTGTTAAAGTCAAAAGAAAACCTTCCGGAGAAGGATTCTAACCCGTTAGTACCGAGTTTCGACCCTTTCCGGAAGGCTTTGAGATAATCCGTCGTGCGGTTTTCCAGGCTACTGCATACTATCCTTACGGATTCGGCACGGCCAGTTTGTTTACGTTCAGCTCGCCCTGTGGAATCGGCCAGATGTAGACCGAGGCCGCTACCGTTACCGCCTGAATATTGGCTTTGGCGGGAAGCGGAAGATTCTGCCGCAGCAAATCGTTGGAGCGGAATCCTTCTCCCAGCAACTCGATCCGGCGTTCCAGCAGGATGGCGTCGACCAGCGCGGCTTTGTCGGCCATCGTGGCATAAACCGCCGTGGGTGTCGACCGGCCCCGGACAGCATTCAGCAACGCCAGCGCATCGGCATCGACCCCCGCAGCCAGCCGTGCTTTGGCTTCGGCCAGGTTCAGCAGCACTTCGGCGTAGCGGATCACCGGCACATAGTCGGTATGCTGAGGCCCCGTCGGGAACTTGGTGAGCCGGATCCGGCCCGCATCCCCCGTAAAATCATTCTTGACAAAACTGGTTCGGCGGGCGTCGGTGGCCGTGAAAGCCGCATTACCGATGATGCCATTCGGATTCAGGCTGTAGTCACCAATCCCGACAATCGGCATGTAGTAGCTCGCCAGTCCGTTTTGCGTACCAGGCAGGTCGTTGCTGCTCATCGGCATGGAAAGAATGGACTCCGTCGTGGTGTAGTTGGTGAAAACCGTCGTAACCGATGCCTGCAACTGGTGGGCTACACCGGTTGCCGCCCGGTAAGGGGCCGTTGCCGAAACAATCTTGGCCGCTTCGGTCACCACATCGGCATAGCGACCCATCGCCAGATAGGCCCGGGTTTTCAGCGCAATGGCGGTATTTTTGTGCGCCCGTGTCGTATTCAGCGCAGCGGAGGCATTGGTGGCCGCCAGGTTTTGCTCGGCAAAATTCAAGTCTTCCAGAATCTGGGCATACACTTGCGCTACCGTACTGCGAACCAGGTCATTGTTGCCCGTTCCGACCTCACCTTGCAAGCGAAGCGGCAGGCCCAGACTGGCTCCGTTGTCCTTCGTGTAGGGCTGGGCGTAGAGCTGCACCATCGACAGGTACGTGAGTGCCCGCAGAAACCGGGCTTCCCCTTTGTACTGACTGGCCAGTGCTGCATCGATAACAGTCGGGTTGGCATCCAGTCCTTCCAGAAACAAATTGATCCGGTTGATGGCCAGATAGGCCTGGTTCCAGAGGTTGGTGGGTTCGTTGGAGCCGGAGTTGTTGGTGTGGTTCCAGGTCTGGAGGGCCGTTACCCCGTTGTTGCTCACATTCAGAAACTCTTCCCCCCGAACGTCGACGTAAATGAAATACCGGCCACCCAGAAACTGGCCGTTTTTCACACTCGAATACAGACCGTTCACCTGTGCCAGCACCCGGTCGGGATTGGAAAAGGCCTCTACATCGGCCAGGCTGGTCAGGGGTTTGGGCTCCAGGAGTTCTTCCTCACTGCACGAGGTCACGACGGGCAGCAGACACACCGAAAGCACAGCGGCTTTCAGGAACATCCGTCGGTTGGTGGATAAATATGAAGTATGGTTTTTCATGGAAAATCGTGTTAACCGTTTAAAGGGCTGTTGAATCAGGACGTCAAACGATCGATTAGAAATTAAGGCTCAAACCGGCCGTGAACGTACGGGCCTGCGGAACCGAGTTCCGGTCGACACCCGGTGCCGTGTTGGAGTTCCGGTTGGTCGAGATTTCAGGGTCAGATCCCGTGTAGTTCGTAATGATAAAGGCATTCTGCACCTGTGCATATACCCGGATCGACGACAGATTGGCTTTCCGCAACAGATCGTTCTTGATCGTGTAGGCGAGCATGATGTTCCGGCCCCGCAGGAAGTCGCCTTTTTCCACATTTTCAGAAATCGGGTTGGCCGAACCGTTCGAGATGTTGTCGTTCAGAACCGGGCGCGGAACGTCGGTGACATCACCCGCCTGTTTCCAGTGGTTCAGCACGCCAACGTCGTTGTTCCAGGGCCGCTGATCGCGCAAACCGGCTTTTGTTCCGTTGTAAATCACGTTGCCGCCCGAAAACTGAAGAAAAACCCCCAATTCCAGATTGCCATACTTGAAGGTGTTGTCCAAACCGCCGAACCATTTCGGGATGGCTGCGCCCACCACAACCCGGTCGGTACCGGAAATCGCCGGGGCGTTGCCGTCTTTGTCAACGTAGGTCCAGCGACTGGCGGCCGGGGCCGAGTGGTCATACTGAACCCGGTCGTTGTTGGCGTTGATAAAAATCCGGCGACCGTTGGCCGGGTTTACGCCATCAGTCCGGATGACATAAATACTCCCGATCGATTCATTGACCCGCACGATGTTGGAACTTTCCAGACCGCCGGTATTGGCCAGAATGTCGGCGTTGTTGTTGGCCAGCGCTGTCACTTCGTTTTTCAGCGTCGACAGATTGAAGCTGGTGGTCCAGTTGAATTTGCCTTTGGTAATGTTCGAAGACGTCAGCGCCAGCTCAATTCCGGTATTGGCCATCGAACCAATGTTCGTCAGAATGAAGTTGTTCGGAATCCCGCGCGAAGGAGCCTGGGGCTCGGGCAAAACGAGGTCGGTTACGTCTTTCTTGTAATACGTCAGTTCACCCGTAATTCGGTCGCCGAACAGGCCAAACGCAATACCGATGTCGGTGCTCGTGCTGCTTTCCCACCGCAGCGACGGGTTCCCGGCCTGCGCGAAGAAGAACGTAGGCACGGTGCCATATAACCCGGAGTTAAACAAACTCAACGAGCCGAAATCGCTGATGCCGGCGTTTCCAACACGGCCCAGACTGGCCCGAATTTTGAATTCGTTGACCACTTTGCCGAGTGAATTTTTCCAGAAATCTTCTTCCGAAACCCGCCAGCCGATCGATCCTCCGGGGAAGTTACCGTATTTACGGCCAGCCGCATAAGCCGAATAACCGTCCCGACGGAAGTTGAAGGTTAACAGATACTTCTGGTCGAAGTTGTAATCAAAGCGGGCAAAATACGAGATCAGACCATTCTGGCTTTGGAAGTTACCGGACGGCGGCTGGTTGCTCGTAAAGTTCCCCTGATAAGACGTGAAGAATGGGTCCGACAGCCCTTGTCGCGCACCACCCCAGCGGTTGATCGTGTATTTCTGAACTTCGTTACCACCGACAACCGAAAAATTGTTTTTTCCCACCTGAAGATCGTAGGTCAGGTAGTTCTGCCAGTTCCACTGTTTGATGTTGGTGAAGATGTTAAACGCCTGTCCACCAGCCGTCCCGCCTTCGCCGTGGACGCTGTTCCGGAAGTCGATGTCTTCCACGGTCGTGTTGTCGATCCCGTAGGAAGTCCGGAACGTGAGTCCTTTGAGCAGGGTGAAATCGGCAAAAATATTGCCGAGTATGTGGTTGTTTTCCGACGTAAACCGGCTGAGTTCGAGGTCAGGCAGCGGGTTGTAATACCCACCGGCGCCGACCAGGTTTTTGCCAAGTCCCATGTTGTTACCGGCCCGGTTAATGTTGTACGATCCGTCGGGGTTGCGGGGGGCCAGGTTGGGAGCCAGCACCAGCGGCAAGCGACCCAGACCGCCGGTGCTGAACGCGCCCGTCGTACCGGTGTTGGGAGCCTGGTTCTTGCTGTTGGCCAGCGCAATGTTGGCACCGAGTCGAATGGCTTTGTTCAACTGGTGCGAGATGTTCATCCGGCCCGTCATCCGACTGAAGGAATTCTGTTTCAACATCCCTTCCTGATCGGTGTAGCCCACCGAGAAGGCGTACTTCGTGTCTTTCGTCCCGCCGTTGACCCCCAGGTTGTGGTTGTGGGCGGTTCCGGTGCGGTAAATCACGTCGTACCAGTCGGTATTCACCACGCTGCCATCGGCATTGAGAGTGGGGAAAAACTGGTCGGGCAGGTTGGCGTTGCGGGCGGCCAGGTTTTTGTAATCCATGTACTGCTGGGCATCCAGGATGTCGAACAGCTTGAACGGTTTGGTAACACCCACCCAGCCGTCGTAGGTCACCTGCACCCGGCCTTCCTTGCCTTTTTTGGTGGTGATCAGAATAACCCCGGCGGCCGCGCGAGAACCGTAAATGGCCGTTGCCGACGCATCTTTCAGGATCTCAAGCGATTCGATGTCGGACGGGTTGATGTCGCCCAATGGGTTGTTCACCGTAAAACCGCCCGCCGAAACGTTGTCGTTGGAGTTGATGGGCAGGCCGTCAATAACGATCAGTGGTGACGAGCTGCCGTTGATGGACGAAACCCCGCGAATCCGGATCACCGGCGCGTTGTTCAGAACCCCGTTCGGCGTGATGATGTTCACCCCGGCGGCCCGGCCCTGCAAAGCCTGATCGAAACTCTGAACGGGTTTGTTGGCAATGGTCTCGCCACTGACCGAAGAAACCGCACCCGTAATGGTTTTTTTGCTTTGCGTACCGTACCCCACCACCACCACTTCGCTGAGGCTGGTGGCATCGACCTGGAGGGTGACGTTGATCGTGGAGCGGTTGCCGGTTTCGATTTCCTGGGAAGCAAAACCGATGAAACTGAAGACGAGCCGGGCATTTTCCGGAACATTGGCCAGGCGATACGTACCGTCGCTGTTGCTGTTGGCACCGCGGGTGGTGCCTTTGATTTGAACACTAACTCCCGGGAGTGGGGAGCCGTCGTCTGATGAAGTGATTTTCCCGGTAACGGTGCGGTCCTGTGCCAGTGCCGGTAGACACAACAAGGCAAACCACACCCATAGGGATGGTAATAGTTTTTTCATAAATCTGTATATTTGTTTAGGTTATTCGCAAAAATGGTTCAAAAAATGATTGCTTAATACTATTTTGATAAAATTTTTCTAAATATTACTTTGAAAAACAACTTAGCTTGCATTTTCGGCAAAACAGGAAATAAACCAGAATGAGTGTATGAGAATTTCTACAAAAGCAGTTTATGTGGCCGTTTATGCCCTGTCATTGGTCCCGTTTACGTTACCGGCCCAGTCGCCCCTGAAGAATCAGATGAATAAACTGGCCGATGGTCTGGAGAAAAAAGTGGTCACCTGGCGCCGGGAAATTCATCAGAACCCGGAGCTGGGCAACCGCGAACTGCAAACCTCCGCCAAGATTGCCGCTCACCTCCATTCGCTGGGCATCGAGGTAAAAACCAATGTGGCCAAAACCGGGGTCGTCGGCATTTTGAAAGGCGGAAAACCGGGGCCGGTCGTGGCGTTGCGGGCCGATATGGACGGTTTGCCGGTGACCGAACGGGGCGATCTGCCGTTCAAATCCACGGTAACGACGGAATTTAACGGTCAGAAAACCGGCGTCATGCACGCTTGCGGTCATGATTCACACGTCGCCATCATGATGGGCGTGGCCGAAGTGCTGGCCAGCGTTAAAAACGATCTGAAAGGAACCGTCAAGTTTATTTTCCAACCCGCCGAAGAAGGGCCACCGGCCGGCGAAGAAGGGGGCGCACAGTTGATGGTGAAAGAAGGCGTTCTGGAGAATCCAAAAGTCGACGCCATTTTTGGTCTGCACATCAACTCCCAGACCGAAGTTGGAACGATCAAATACCGTCCGGGGGCGACGATGGCGGCCGTCGATTTTTACAGCATCAAAGTCAAAGGCAAACAGACGCACGGCGCGGCACCGTGGTCGGGCGTCGATCCGATTGTTACCTCGTCGCAAATTGTGATGGGCCTGCAAACCATTGTCAGCCGGAATCTGGCCATTACGGAATACCCGGCGGTGGTGACGGTGGGCGCGGTTCACGGCGGGATTCGGCAAAACATCATTCCGGAAGAGGTGAACATGATCGGCACCATCCGGTCGTTTACGCCCGACATGCAGAAAACCATCCATCGCCGGATCAGCGAAATTGCCACCAACATTTCGGAAAGTGCCGGGGCCAAAGCCGATGTAAAAATCGACGTGATGTATCCCGTGACCTACAACGACCCGGCGCTAACCGATCAGATGGTGCCGACACTGGAAGCCGTAGCCGGAAAAGATAACGTGATCATCCGTCCGCTCGATACCGGTGCGGAAGACTTCTCCTTTTTCCAGCAAAAAGTACCCGGTTTTTTCTATTTTCTGGGTGGCATGCCGAAAGGCCGCAAACTGGAAGATGCCGCCCCGCACCACACCCCGGATTTTTTCATCGACGAAAGCGGCTTTGGCCTGGGCGTCAAATCCCTCTGCCACCTGACCGTCGATTACATGGACCAGTGGAAAGGAGTCGCAACGGCGGGTGGGAAGAAGAAGTGAGAAAGGGAAAAGAATGAATAATGAATAGCGAACATTGAATAACGAATAACGAACATTGAATAACGAATGGTGGCGGGGAGAATAATAAAGTGAATGGCTAACTATTTGTTTAGGTTACGCTCTGCGGTTTCAATGCTTTTCTTAAAGATTCGAATCAATTCGGTACATTCTGCTAGCGTGGGTACGCCAGTTGGACCCAACTGGCGTACTCTTTCAAGAATGCGAAGGTTAATGCGGGACTCCCGGAGTTCTTTGAGAGCTCCTTTCATTTTGTGGATAAAATCCTTCTGGGATTCGGCACTTTGTGCTTCTCCATAATGCAGGGCGGGAGCGGTACCAGATCGCAGAAGTTGTCCGCCAAGATGGCTGGAGGCTTTAGTTGGGGGGAGTTCATCAACGACAGCAATTATTTCTGCCGAAAAATTGATCAGCCGATCTTCCAGATCAAACCTTCGCTCAGTCATCCTTTCGTTATTCGTTATTCAAAATTCATTATTCGATATTTATCCTTAGACGTTTTCCTCCCTCATCAGTCACTTTTACTTTCGATAATCATTGTTCGACATTCATTATTTGATATTCTTCAAAATGGTCCTTCCAGGCTTCCAGCCCCTTTAAAACCGCAACTGTCCGCCTTCCTCATTCACCACCAACTCGGCGGTTTTTCCAACCGGCATGGCCAGATTGCGGGCGACATGGCCGACCGGAAAATCGAAGCAAACCGGGTAGTGATACCCGGCCACCTGCTCGGTAATGATTTCGTTGGCGGTTTTGCCGAAGGGTGACGAGTCGTTGATGCGCATGTCCGTAAACTGCCCCACCAGCAAACCGGCCAGATCGGCCAGCCGGCCGGAGCGCCGGAGTTGGATCATCATGCGGTCGGTGGAGAACAGCGTCTCGTCGATGTCTTCGATGAACAGGAGTTTGCCGGTCAGGTTGATGTCGGACGGTGTTCCCAGAATGTGCATGAGCAGCGTCAGGTTGCCGCCAACCAGCGGGCCTGTGGCCATTCCGGGGCGGTTAAGAACGTGCGACGGACTGGTATAAGGCGCAGGAGATTCCCCAAAAAGACATTGCCGCAGGGTTTCGATGGAATCCGTAACGCCTTCACCGCCAAATAATTTGGGCATAATGGCGTGTAAACTCTGGATGCCCATCCGGTGCAGGTGGCAGTGTACAACCGTGATGTCACTGAAGCCAATGATCCATTTCGGATTTTTCAGAAACTGCGTGAAGTCAAGGCGGTCGAGGATGCGGTAGCTGCCGTAGCCTCCGCGCGCGGAGAAAATCGCCCGGATGCCGGGGTCGTCGAGCATCTGTTGCAGGTCGCGGGTGCGCAGGGCGTCGTCGCCCGCAAACTGAAAATAGCTACTTCGGAGCGATTCGCCTTCTACCACCTCCAACTGCCACTGATCGCGCAGAATGTGGAAGGCCGGTTCGAGCGTTTCATAGTCCAGACGGCTGGCCATAGCCAACACGCCCACCCGCTGACCGGGTTCTAAAAAAGGGGGCTGTATCAAATTGTCTTTCTGTTTACTTCAAAAACGAGTATGATGAGAATCGAACCGGTTTTGGGTGATAATCCGATCGGTAAGCCTTGCTTTTCGGGAGAAATCTACTCAAAAGAATTTAGGGTTTATCTCCGTCCATTTTATTTCTAATAAAAATTTAATCTTCTGTAAAATATTGAAAATCTGTCAGTTATATATTGGGGTAGAAGTGCATGCAGCTATTCCACTGGAACTGGC
Source organism: Larkinella sp. (assembly GCF_965227735.1). Lineage (NCBI taxonomy): Bacteria > Pseudomonadati > Bacteroidota > Cytophagia > Cytophagales > Spirosomataceae > Larkinella > Larkinella sp. The sequence continues at coordinate 5,419,224 of NZ_OZ245776.1, forward strand.
GGCAAAAATATTTAATATTGTTTAAATACTATTCCCTGGAATAGAACTACCATCGCAAGGTCACAAAGATAAGATGCCGAATGTATTTATGAACCCACACACTGGCAAAATCAGTGTTGTAGTTCCGGCCCACAACGAAGAAGAAAACCTGCCTGTTTTGATAAACCGGCTGGAAAGTGTGTTAGCCCCTTATGAGGATTTCGAAATCCTCATAATTGACGACGGCAGTATGGATAATACGCTGTATGTTTTGCAGCAACTGAGTCATCTGTACCAATCGGTTCGTTACCTGTCATTTTCCCGGAATTTTGGTCACCAGGCCGCCTTGCGCGCCGGTTTCGATCATGCCACGGGTAGTTGTGTGATTTGCCTCGATGCGGATTTGCAACATCCTCCCGAGCTACTCCCCACGCTGATCGCCCAGTGGCAGGAGGGCTACGATGTCGTTTGCGCCATTCGGAAACCCGACCCCTCGCTGCCTTTGATGAAAAGAAAAACGTCGCACTGGTTCTACCGGTTTATCCGGACCGTTTCTGACGTGAACCTGGAAGAAGGTGCGGCTGATTTCCGGTTACTCGACCGCAAAGTGGTTGAAAGCCTGAACCAGTTTAAAGAAACCGATCTGTTCATGCGCGGTATGATTAGCTGGATGGGCTTTCGGCAGAGCCGCGTCGAATACCAGGCCGCCGAACGCTATGCGGGCAAAAGCAAGTATTCATTCCGCAAGATGTTTAATCTGGCCACAATGGGTATTACATCGTTTACCACCAAACCGCTGTACCTATCGGTGGTGCTGGGATTCGGCATGTTTCTGTTCGCCTTGCTGTTTGGGGCTGAAGTATTGTATGAAAAATATTTTACGGCCAATACCGTTTCCGGCTGGACCACCATCGTGCTGCTGATCGTTTTGATTGGCGGAATTCAATTTATTATGATGGGAATCATTGGCATCTATCTGGGCAAGGCTTTTCAGGAAGTTAAAAAGCGGCCTTCTTACCTGATTCAGGAATCGAATATCGTAGATAAAGTCGTTAGCGTGGAGGGATGGAACCGCTAATGCGTCAGATTATGTTCACGGTCGATGTGGAGGAGTTTGATACGGCTCTGGAATACGGACATCCTCTCTCCATCAACGAACAACTGGCCGTATCGACACGAGGGCTTCGGTTGCTGGCCGATCGGCTGGCAACCCTGCCCGTGCGGGCCACCTTGTTTACAACTGCCAATTATGCCTTCCATGAGCCGGACCTGATCCGCAGACTGTCGGCTACGCACGAGATTGCATCACACGGATTTTACCACACGACGTTCGAACCCGCCGATTTGCTGAAATCGCGCCGGATGCTGGAATCGATCACCGGCAAGTCGGTGGTGGGCTTCCGGCGGGCACGGATGGGAGCCGTCGATGAAGTGGATTTGCAGGAGGCCGGTTATCGCTACAATTCGTCGTTGCATCCGACTTTCCTGCCGGGGCGCTACAATCATCTGAATGAACCCCGAAAACCGTTTATGAGCGGATCGATTCTGCACATTCCTGCTTCGGTAACGCCCCGGCTGCGGTTGCCGCTGTTCTGGCTGAGTCTGAAGAATTTCCCTTTCGCTATCTATAAAAACCTGTGTCTGAATACGCTGCGAACAGATGGGTTTCTGAATCTCTACGTGCACCCCTGGGAGTTCACGGATTTATCAGAATACACCAAAATTCCGGCTTACGTCCGGCGGTATTCGCACCAGCGCTTGCTCGACCGGGTCGAGACCTTATTGCGCTACCTCGGTTCGCACGGCAGCTTCCATACCATGCAGGAGTTTTCAGAAACCTTTCAACGTACGTTAAAAGCATGAGATTGCGCTGGCTGACGTTGCCACGACTGGTCGCGTTGTTCATCATCATTCTGACGGGAGCCGGTTTTCAAAAATACCTGATGGGTAGCATCAACAATTACCTGATGTTTTCGAAACCGTTTCATAATCTGTTGCTCGACCAAAGCATTTATGGCCTGCATCCCGATTTATACGAAGACAATTACAAATACAGCCCGACCTTTGCGTGGCTGATGGGGCCGTTTTATTACGCCCCGATTGGTGTTGGGGTGTTTTTCTGGAATCTGATCAATTCCGTCGTGCTGGCGCTTGGCGTCTGGTTTTACCTGGACGGGGAAGAAGAAGCCGACCGGAAACGATGGATGGCTCTGCTGATTATCCTCCCGGAAGCCCTTGTAACGGCCCAGAACATGCAGAGTAATAACCTCATTGTCGGGGCCATCTTGCTGGGATTATACCTGTTGCGTAACGAGCGGGTCTGGCAGGCGGCTTTTTTCTTCGTATTGTGCGGTTTTATAAAATTTTATGGCATCACGGCCGCATTGTTCTTCGTTTTTTATCCAAAAAAAATACAGTTTCTGCTGGCAATGACGGTCTGGACGGTTCTGTTTGCGCTGGCTCCAACCACCCTCATCCCGTTTAGTAGTCTGCTGAGTGAATACCAGGAATGGTTCAGGGTGGTAATGGTCAGTACGTTAGGGCGGCTGGTTTCGGTAATGGGGATTCTGGAAGCCTGGTTTGGAATGGCAAAAACCGATGCCAATCTGCGGATTGTAGAAGCCGTTGGCATTGTTCTTTTTCTGCTGCCGTTCCTGCGTTTCCGGCTGTGGAACAATGCATTATTTCAGCGCCGGATGATTGCCTACTTCCTGCTGTTTATTATTATTTTTAACAAAATGGCCGAGTCGCCTACCTATGTGCTGGCTGTAACCGGTGTAGCACTCTGGTGGCTGACGCTCGAATCGCCGAGCCGGCTTGACTGGGTTCTGTTGCTGACGGTAGTTGTGTTTACCTCACTTTCGCCGACGGACCTGTTTCCCAAGTTTATTCGGAGCGAGTTTTTTGTGCCGTATCGCATCAAAGCCGTTGGGTGTATGCTGGTCTGGGTGAAATTGCAATGGGAATTGTGGACGCAACCGGCTGCGAATCAGATAAAAATAACATCCTCCAGCACATCGGCACCCATTTCGCGGTTGATGAGCTGAATCATTTTCTGCTTGGCAATCACCAGTTCGCTGCGGAGCGGAGCGGAATTGATTTCGATGTGTAGCTTGCGATCTTTGACGTAGAGCCGGTTGGTGCGGGAAGCGATGGCTTTGCCCATCATCTTCTCCCAAAAAGCTTCCAGATACGTTTCGTTGAACCGGGTTTGCAGTTGATAGGACTTCAGCATCTGCCCGATCGCATCCTTCAGGGCAACCGTTCCGGCACGCCGGGAAGCATTGTCTTTGTCAAAACGATAATATTGGGCCATACGAAACGGTGTCTTAATACAAAGGTAACGAACCACCCGAAGGAATGGCCCGGCAATCCCGGAAAAATTTCGAATGGTTTGAATGGCTGGATGGTTAAGGATGGTTAAAAATGGTTTGAATGGTTAATTGCCCTTCAACCATTTTAACCATCCAACCCATTTTAACCATCCTTAACCATCCAACCCTTTTTAACCATTTCAACCATATTTTCGCCAAAAATTGGTATATCTTCCCTACTTTTGACTTTATTAGTATTGATTTACCTATAGTCCTTATCTGATTTATGCAATCTTCTGAAAAACCGTCGCAGACATCGCGTCGCAAGTTCATTCAGGCCGGGGCGTTAGCTGCTGGTAGTTTCTTTATCGTGCCGCGCCACGTTCTGGGCGGGCCGGGCTTCATCGCGCCCAGCGATAAACTCAACCTGGCCGCTGTCGGCTTTGGTGGGAAAGGGTCCAGTGACATCAACAACTCGTTCAACAACGGAGCCAACAACGTCGTGGCCCTGTGCGATGTGGACTGGGGTCTTCCCCGTGTGAAAGAGAACTTTACGAAGCACGCGAACGCCAAGCGTTACAAGGACTTCCGTGAAATGCTCGAGAAAGAAGGAAAGAACATTGATGCCGTTACGGTTTCGACCGCCGACCATACGCACGCCGTTGTGGCCATGGCCGCCATGCAGCGGGGCAAGCACGTGTACGTGCAGAAACCGCTGACCCACAACATTTACGAAGCCCGGATGCTGACCGAAGCTGCCCGTAAATACAAGGTGGTGACGCAGATGGGAAACCAGGGATCCTCGAATCCGCAGCAGAAACAGATGGTGGACTGGTTCGACAAAGGCCTGATCGGAAAAGTACACACCATTCAGATCTGGACCAACCGCCCCGTGTGGCCGCAGGGCATTCCGGTGCCGCAGGCGGCCGAAAACACGCCGGTCGATCTGGACTGGGATCTGTGGCTGGGACCTGCCCAGAAAGTGGGCTACACCCCGGCCTACCACCCGTTCAAATGGCGCGGCTGGTGGAACTTCGGCGCGGGCGCACTCGGCGACATCGGTTGCCACATCATGGATATTCCGTTCCGCGTATTGGGACTGGGCTACCCCACCGAAGTGGAAACCAGCATCAGCTCGGTATTCCTGAAAGACTGGACGCCGGAATACAACCCCGAAGGCTGTCCGCCAGCGTCGCACGTTGAACTGAAATTCCCGGCTTCGGCTAAAAACAAATCCGATGTGAAACTGATATGGGCTGATGGCGGTATCCGTCCGTTCCGCCCCGACTTTTTACCCGCGGGGGAAGCCTATCCGGAGGGGGGCGAAAACGGGATGTTTATGGTGGGTGACAAAGGTCTGATTGCCTGCGGCATGTACGGCGATGATCCGAAACTGTATACCAAAGACGGACAGAAAATGGAAGCTGCTCCGAAGCCCAAACCGGTCGACGGAAAACCGTGGCCCGAAAACGGCCACCAGATTCTGTGGACCGAAGCCTGTAAAGCCGGTTTTAACAGCAAGGAACACAAAGCGTTGACGTCTTCGTTCGACTTCTCCGGTCCGCTGACCGAGTCCGTTCTGATGGGCAACCTGGCCATTCGCAGCTACATGCTCCGGACGCCAAAAGCCGACGGCAAGGGCTTCAACTACCCCGGTCGCCAACGCCTGATGTGGGACGGTAAAAACATGAAAATTACCAACTTCGACGATGCCAACCAGTTTGTTTCGCGGCAATACCGCGATGGCTGGAAGCTGACGACGTAGTCAATCAGGCCCGGCGATGTTCCGGAATTTTCGGGCAGCGCCAGACACCTGAAACCTCTCATTTTGTGGTCGAAAGACCCTGAAATGAGAGGTTTTTTATTGAGAATACCTGCTGCGTCAAAGTCCTGTTCGACCGGTTTCCTGCCAAAAAATTTGCAGCAACGGGCTTCGTTCGCTATACTTGCGGCTCAAATCAAGTTTCCACACGGTTCGAACACCACCGAATCGTTGCAGCAGACTTCCTGCTGCGCTTGATTTATAAAGAAGAGGCAAGAGACCGGGCTCGGTGAACCTCTGGCAACCTGCCGCGCGGCAAGGTGCTACATCCCGCCTACGGATCGCTTCGGCCATCCGATAGGAGATATAAATCGAAAAGACACATGACCAACATCCGATGCTGTATGCCCCCGGCGGGCTACTAATTTCACACACACCGACGATACCGACAACCGGGAGAGGCTATCGGCTACGGGTTGAATCAATTCGCCGTGAATGCCTCACGCCATTCAACCACTTCAACACACCGGCGACCCGGCGTTTCAGCCGACGCGTCTATTCAGAACCTGACTCTTGTTTTACCAATCCTCAACTCCATAACCAGCAGCACGTATGGCAACCCCATTGCATTTTGAAACCCTGCAACTGCACGCAGGGCAGGAGCCTGACCCCACCACCAAATCCCGGGCGGTTCCCATTTACCAAACGTCTTCCTACGTTTTCGACAATGCCGAACACGGCGCTCAACTGTTTGCTTTGCAGCAGTTTGGGAATATTTATACCCGCATCATGAACCCCACGACTGATGTTTTCGAGAAGCGCATCGCGGCTCTGGAAGGCGGGGTGGCGGCTCTGGCTGTGGCATCGGGTCAGGCGTCGCAGTTTATTGCGCTGAACAACATTCTGGGTGTGGGAGATAATTTCGTGACGACTTCCTACCTCTACGGCGGCACCTACAACCAGTTCAAGGTGTCGTTTAAACGACTCGGGATCGATGCTCGCTTTGCCGAGGGCGACAAAGTGGAAAGCTTCGAAAAGCTGATCGACGATAAGACGAAGGCGATTTATCTGGAAACCATTGGAAATCCCCAGTTCAACATTCCGGATTTTGAAGCCTTCGCGGCTTTGGCCCAGAAATACGATTTGCCGCTGATTGTCGACAACACCTTCGGTGCGGGCGGTTATTTGTTCCGGCCTATCGAACACGGTGCGGCTGTCGTGGTTGAGTCGGCCACGAAATGGATCGGTGGCCACGGAACGAGCATCGGGGGCGTTATTGTCGACAGTGGGAATTACAACTGGGGCAACGGCAAATTTCCGCAGTTTACTGAACCGTCTGAAGGCTACCACGGGCTGGTGTTCAACGACGTATTCGGCATTGGCGGACCCTTTGGCAACATTCAGTTCATCATTCGCGCCCGGGTCGAAGGCCTGCGTGACTGGGGTCCTTCGCTGAGTCCGTTCAATTCGTTTTTGCTTTTGCAGGGCATCGAAACGCTGTCGTTGCGCGTTGATCGTACGGTGCAGAACGCCCTCGCCCTGGCTCAGTGGCTGGAGCAACACGAGCAGGTGGAAAAGGTTTTATACCCAGGTCTGGAAAGCAGCCCCTACCACGAATTAGCCAAGAAATACCTCAAACGCGGTTTTGGGGGCGTGTTGAACTTCAAGCTGAAAGCGGGAAAAGAACTGGCCGACAAGTTTATCGACAACCTGACGATGATCAGCCACCTGGCCAATGTCGGCGACTTAAAAACGCTGATAATTCACCCGGCCGCCACCACCCACCAGCAATTGAACGAGGCAGAGCAAACCAGTGCAGGCGTCGTGCCGGGTCAGTTGCGGTTGTCGGTCGGTACCGAACACCTCGACGACATCAAAGCCGACCTTGAACGGGCCTTTGCCGCCATTGGGGCTTAATCTTTTAGTTTATGGTTTTCAGTTTACGGTTTTCAGTTTACGGTGGCTGACGCACACAGCCTAAGGCGTCAGCCACCGTAAACTGAAAACCGTAAACTGAAAACTGATAATTCTTTTTTCGATTGGAAACCCGGTTTTTTGATTACAAATACACCTTCGCTTTAGAGTCGGGTGCGGCTCTGCCGGGCTTCCGGCTGGCGTATACGACGCGTGGAACGCTGAATAGTGACCGTTCAAATGTTGTCTGGATTTGCCATGCCCTCACGGGCAGTGCCGATCCCGGCGAGTGGTGGGATGGCATGATCGGGCCGGGTAAATTCTACGATCCGGCGCATCAGTTCATCGTCTGTGCCAACGTGCTGGGCTCCTGTTACGGCTCTACCGGGCCGCTGTCGGTCAACCCGCAAACCGGAAAACCGTTTTACCACGCGTTTCCGCTGATCACGATCCACGACATTGTCAAAGCGCTGGATCTGCTCCGGCAGGAACTGGGCATTGAGCAGATTCATACCTGTATTGGCGGGTCGCTCGGAGGGCAACAGGCCCTGGAATGGTCCATTCAACAGCCGGAAGTGATTCAAAACCTGATTCTGATTGCTTCCAACGCCGTGATGTCGCCCTGGGGCATTGCGTTCAACGAAGCGCAGCGGATGGCCATCAGCACCGACCCCACCTGGCGCGAAAGCCACGACGATGCCGGCCGGACGGGTCTGAAAGCCGCCCGGGCCGTGGCCATGTTGTCGTACCGCAATTATGACACCTACGGTTTTACGCAGGCACTCGACAACAACGAGCAACTCGACCACTACAAAGCTTCGACCTACCAGCAATACCAGGGCGAAAAATTAGCCAACCGCTTCAATGCGTTCACCTACTGGATTTTGTCGAAAATCATGGATTCGCACAATGTCGGACGAAACCGGGGCAGCATCAGCCTGGCACTCGAGCAGGTCGTTTCGCGAACGCTGGCCGTCGGCATTAAATCCGATATTCTTTTTCCACCCATCGAACAAAAAATTCTGGCCCGCCATATTCCGGATGCCCGCTACGAAGAAATCGACTCGCTGTATGGTCACGACGGTTTTCTGATCGAAACCAAACCGCTTACCCAGATTATCCGGACCTGGATGGACGAACGGAAAACGGTGCTCAAGACGGCGGAAAAGTAGTTTTGCCCCGATGCACTAACCCATAAGTAAATTTTGCGTTTGCTTTCGCTTTTGTATCAATCAAGCCTGATTTGATGGAATTGTAGGATTGTTTTAAGTGAATTCTTGCTGTTTTGTAAATAATTTAATAAAATCGTTCTATTAATAAATTATTTTAAAAATATCATTCTTATATTTCATCGCTTTTCATCTCGTAGATTTTTTAATAGCGTATTGTATTTATGGAGGCAAACTATACGGTATCCATTGTCGATAAGAAAAAGAGTCGTTTAAAGCGCGGTATTCTGAAAGAGATGTACCGGCTGGGTTCCCGGACACTGGCCCAGTTGGCCAAGGCGTTGCACGCCAGTGTTCCTTCGGTCACGATGCTGATCGACGAACTGGCAACTGAAAATTGGGTTCAGGAAATCGGTACCGGCGCGGCTCAATATGGTCGAAAACCGGCACTGTTTGGATTACGACCCGGAAATCAGGCAATTGTTGTCGTGGATATCAGTGTCCACGATGTCAAACTGGTGATTTTCGATCTGACCAATCGTGTACTCGACCGCCTGGATGTCAACCTGCGTTTAGAGGACTCCGTGGCTTTTCTGGAATCGCTGAAAGGCCCGCTGGAGGAAATCTCGCACCGGATTCTGGAACACAATCTGAACATCATCGGCGTCGGTTGCGCCCTGCCCGGCCTGGTGGACCCCCGAACCGGGATCAATTACACCTACAAGAAACTGAACCGGCCCGAACAGTCGTTGCAGCAGTTGCTGGCCCATTATTTCGACTCGCCGGTCTACCTCATCAACGACACCAAGGCGACCATTCTGGGCGAACACCGGTTTGGGCTGGCGAAGGGGAAAAACCACGTCTTGTCCATCAACATCGATTGGGGTGTGGGCCTGGGCGTGATCAACAACGGCGAAATTTTGCAGGGCCTGGCCGGTTTTGCGGGCGAATTGGGGCATATTCAACTCCAGGCCGACGGCGAATTGTGCTCGTGCGGCAAAGTGGGTTGTCTGGACACGCTGACCTCGGCCTCTTCGCTGGTGCGTCGGGTAAAAGCCGGTTTGCGGGAAGGACGGGTTTCGAAACTGGCCGAGGAAAACTTTGAAGACATCGACGTTGAACTGGTAATCGACAAAGCCAAAGCGGGCGACGAACTGGCCATCGACCTGCTCAACGAAGTGGGCGGTGAACTGGGTAAAGGACTCTCCATTGCCGTTCATTTATTCAATCCCGAACTCATCATTGTCAACGGGGTCGTAGCCAAAGCCGAACGACTCATTACCCGCCCCATCGAACAGGCCATCGACAAGTATTGTCTGGCGGATTTTCGCAACAAATTAGTGATTACGGTGTCCCGACTGGGTGAAATGGCAAAACTCTACGGTACGCAGGCCTACGTTGTGCAGAGTTTACTGGAACACGAAGAAATCCCTTGATAAATCCGCGTATTGAATGAAAAAATTGTTTTTCTGTGTAGTAATTTTTTGTCTGATAATTCAGGTTTCCGAAGCGCAGACAACCCGGTATGCCCTGGTTCCCCAACCCGTTCGGCTCGATGAGCAGAAGGGAAATTTCAAACTCCCGAATGACATCGTCATCAGCCTCAGTACCGACAACGCGGAGGTGCGCCGGGTGGCCGGGATGTTAGCCGGTCAGCTTGCCAAAACCACCGGCCGGACGCCGAAGATTAAAACCGGCCAAGGCGGGACGATCGTTTTTGCAACCGAACAAAACCCCAAACTGGGCAGCGAAGGGTATTTCCTGACCGTATCGCCCAAACGCATTACGCTGACTGCTCAGCAACCCAACGGTTTTTTCTACGGGATGCAGTCGCTGCTGCAACTGATGCCCGCCGAGGTGTTTGGCACCACGGTGGCTTCGGGCGTCGATTGGTCGGTGCCGTGCTGTCGCATCGAAGACCAGCCGCGTTTTGGCTATCGGGGCGTGATGCTGGACGTGGGTCGTCATTTTTACCCGGTTCCGGCGGTGAAGAAATTCATTGATGAAATTGCGCTTCACAAGCTCAATACGTTCCATTGGCACCTGACCGAAGACCAGGGGTGGCGGATTGAAATCAAAAAATACCCCAAACTGACCGAAATCGGCTCGGTTCGGAAAGAAACCATGCTGGGGCATTACCGAAACAACAAATTTGACAAAACACCCTACGGCGGTTTTTACACGCAGGACGAAATCCGGGACGTCATCAAATACGCGCAGGAACGGTTTATTACGGTAATCCCGGAAATCGAAATGCCCGGCCACTCGATGGCGGTGCTGGCGGCTTATCCGCAATTGGGGAGCAATCCCGACAAAATTGTACCGGTAACGGGTCGCTGGGGTGTCCACGACGATGTGCTGTTTCCCCGGGAGGAAACCTTTCAGTTTCTGGAGGATGTTTTGACCGAAGTGATCGCCTTGTTTCCAAGTCAGTATATCCACATTGGCGGGGATGAATGTCCGAAAAAACAGTGGATCGAAAGCCGGTTTTGCCAGGATCTGATCAAAAAACTGGGGCTGAAAGACGAGCACGAACTGCAAAGTTACTTCATCGGACGCATCGACAAATTCATTACGTCGAAAGGCCGCAAGATGATTGGCTGGGACGAAATTCTGGAAGGTGGTTTGTCACCCAATGCGACGGTGATGAGCTGGCGGGGTGTCGATGGCGGTATTGCGGCCGCCCGGCAGGGGCACGACGCGATCATGACGCCTACCACGTTTTTCTACCTGGATTATTACCAGGCCGACCCCAAAACGGTGTCGCAACCGGTGTCGATTGGCGGGTTGCTGCCCCTGGAAAAAACGTATTCCTACGAACCCATGCCCGACAGTTTGTCGGCAGAGCAGCAAAAACACATCATCGGCGTGCAGGCCAACCTCTGGACGGAATACATCAAGACCCCGGAACACCTCGAATACATGCTGTTTCCCCGCGGAATTGCGATGGCCGAAATTGGCTGGACGCCCAAAGAACGCAGGAACATCGACAGCTTCAGGCAGCGGCTGGACGTTCACAAAAAACGCCTGGATGTGTTGAAAATCAATTATTTCGGTGCGCCGATCAACGGTGACTTCATCTACGTCAAACCGGATGGTTCGACCGGGAAATTGTAGGCTTTTCAAGACATCGCCGTTCCTGGGCGTTAGATCGGTCATCCCTACGGGATTTTAGACCCACCTTGTTCATCTATACCCCCGGTTTAACCGGGGGCTACAAAATGATTCATCCCTACGGGATTATCAAATTACCAATCCCGTAGGGATGAATCATTTTTTTCAGTGGTTTCAACCCGCCGAAAAAGATGAAAAACCCATGTCATAAATCCCGTAGGGATGAATCATTTTGTAGCGGTGGGTTTTAACCCGCCGAAAAAGATGAAACCTCTGCTACAAATCCCGTAGGGATGAATCATTTTGTAGCGATGGGTTTTAACCCGTCGAAAAAGATGAAAAACCCATGTCATAAATCCCGTAGGGATGAATCATTTTGTAGCGGTGGGTTTTAACCCGCCGAAAGAGATGAAGATCATTTACCACAAATCCCGGAGGGATGAAACATGTTCTTTCCCCCGGTTTAACCGGGGGAAAGAACACAAATAAAGTTTGGTTTAACAGGTAGAGAACAGCCCTTTTTTGCTTACCAACAAAAACTGCTGAATAAAATTTCAACACCTGAGCCTTATGAAAAAATGCTTCCTGCTGGTCTGTCTGTACCTGCTTGTAACGGTTTGTGCCCTGGCCCAACCCGCCGAACGTCCTATTAAAATTGTCGTGGCCCCCGATCATACCGATTGGTTATACCGCCCCGGCGAGTCCGTTAAATTTACCATTTCCGTTTTACAGTACGGCAATCCCGTCAAAGGGGCCAAAATCCGGTATGAAATCGGGCCGGAAAAAATGGAGCCCACGAAACAGGAAACCGTGACGCTGGCCAACGGCACGACGACCGTCGACGGCGGCACGATGAAAACACCCGGTTTTCTGCGTTGCATCGCCACCGCCGAAATCAATGGCAAGACCTACCGCAACCTGGCCACGGCCGGTTTCAATCCGTTGCAGGTAGTGCCGACCGTTGAAAACCCCGCCGATTTCAAGATGTTCTGGGACAGCGCCAAGGCCGAACTCAGCCGGATTCCGCTCGATGCCCGCATGACGCTGCTGCCCGAACGCTGCACCGAAAAAGTGAACGTGTATCAGGTCAACATTCAGAACTACGCCAACTCCCGGCTGTATGGCATACTGTGTGTTCCGAAACAGGAAGGGAAATATCCGGCCTTGCTGCGGGTTCCGGGGGCGGGAATTCGGCCATACAACGGCAATATCGCCGATGCGGAAAAAGGTATTATTACGCTGGAAATCGGGATTCACGGCATTCCGGTGAACCTGGACCCGGCGGTTTATCTCAATCTGAGTGCCGGTGGACTGGGAGGTTACCAGAATTTTAACCTCGACGACCGCGACCGGTATTACTACAAACGGGTGTATCTGGGCTGCGTGCGGGCCAACGACTTTCTGGTGAGTTTGCCGCAGTACGACGGCAGCAACCTGGCCGTAACGGGCGGTAGTCAGGGGGGCGCGTTGTCCATCACCACCGCCGGGCTCGACAGCCGCGTGAAATGGCTGGGGGCCTATTATCCGGCTTTGTCGGATGTAACGGGGTATCTGAAAGGCCGGGCTGGCGGGTGGCCGCATTTGTTCTACGGCAAATCACTGGCTTTCAACAACACGCCCGCCAAGATCAAAACCGTTGGGTATTACGACGTCGTCAATTTTGCCCGCCTGATCAAAGTGCCGGGGTATTATTCCTGGGGTTTTAACGACGAAACCTGCCCGCCGACGTCCATGTATGCCTCTTACAACGTAATTTCGGCCCCGAAACAGTTGAAATTATACGAAGACACCGGCCACTGGACCTACCCCGAACAAACGGAACTGATGACCACCTGGCTGGTTCAGCAGTTGAAGGGAGCAGGCAAATAGAGAAAACTTCGCTATTCGTTATTCAGTGTTCGATATTCATTATTCCGGTTGTTGAAGTAAAATAATGAATATCGAACACTGAATAACGAACACTGAATACTAAGAAACATGAACCGCAAAACCGTCTTGTTGTTGATCCACGGCTGGCTGATGGCGACTGCGCTTTTCGCCCAGAATGGGGTGTTGGTTTTTCAGTCGGATTTTGGGTTGAAAGACGGGGCGGTTTCGGCGATGAAAGGTGTGGCGGTGGGCGTGTCGCCCACGCTGAAGATTTTTGATTTGACCCACGACATTCCGGCCTACGACATCTGGGAAGCGGCTTATCGGTTGTTGCAAACGGCTCCCTATTATCCCGAAGGCACGGTTTTCGTTTCGGTTTGCGACCCCGGCGTGGGAACGGATCGGAAATCGGTGGTGCTGCTCACCCAATCCGGCCATTATTTTGTAACGCCCGACAACGGAACGCTCACGCTCATTGCCGAAAAGCTGGGCATTCAGGAAGTGCGCGAAATTGACGAAGCCCTCAACCGCCTGCGCAATTCGACAGAATCCTATACTTTTCACGGCCGCGACGTGTATGCCTATACGGGAGCCAGGTTGGCGGCTAAGGTCATTTCGTTGGCGCAGGTTGGCAAAAAGCTGCCTGCTGAGGTTTGGAAAATACCGTACCAGAAACCGGCTTTTGAAAATGGCGTTCTGAAAGGGACGGTTCCGGTGCTGGATGTGCAGTATGGCAACGTCTGGACCAACATTCCCAAACCGCTTTTTGAACAATTGGGTGCTAAAACCGGTGAAAACCTACGCATTCGGATTTTTAATAAAAATAAGAGCGTTTTTAAGGGTAATGTGTTGTTTGTGAATACGTTCGGTGAGTCGAAAGAAGGTGGGAATGTGGCCTATTTCAATAGCCTGCTCAATTTTTCAGTAGCGGTGAATAGGGGAGATTTCGCCCGAAAATATAAAATCAGCAGCGGGCCGGATTGGCGGGTTGAAATCTCCAGATAGTAAACCGCATCCTGTTCGCCCTTTGCAGACTACCTGATCTCTTCATCCTGTTCCCAGGAACTGTAACAGGTGGTTTTAACGTAATTTCAAATTAACAGTAAAGCAAAAGTTGCTGGAGAAGTGAAAAGAAAGGCAGCAAAAAAACAATCATAGCGGCTTCAGACCGGGTTTTGACGAATCTCCTGAAAATTGCCTGGGAACTTTTTGTTACTTTTTGGTTTAGTATACGACTAAAGTAAAAACCTTTCACTCCCTCACATCATGCGTTCGCGAGCCGGTCGTTTAATTTTTGGTTTGATTGCGGCCCTCATTGCCGTTTTTACCTACTTCAGTAACACCCAGGAAAATCCGGTGACGGGCGAAAAGCAGCACATCAGCCTCACGCCCGAACAGGAAGTTCAGTTGGGGCTGGAAAGCGCGCCCCAGATGGCCCAGCAGTTCGGTGGTCTTTATCCGGACGAAAAAGTGCAGCAGTCGGTGAAACGCGTTGGCCAGAAAATCGTCAATTCCACTGATGTGAAAAACAGCCCGTATCAATTTGATTTTCACGTTCTGGCCGACAACAAAACGGTTAATGCCTTTGCCGTGCCGGGCGGGCAGATTTTCATCACGGCGGCTTTGCTCGACAAACTGAAAAATGAGGATCAACTGGCGGGGGTGCTGGGCCACGAAATTACGCACGTGGTGGGCCGCCATTCGGCCGAGCAAATCGCCAAGCAACAGCTTACCCAGGGATTGGCCGGAGCTGCCGCCATTGCCACGGAAGACCCCAACTCGCCGGGCCGCAATTCGGCCATTGCGGCTTATGTCGCCAACCTGATTGGTTTGAAATACGGTCGTGACGACGAAATCGAATCCGACCAACTCGGCGTTCGGTGGATGGTCGAGAGCGGGTATAATCCAGAAGCGATGATCGATGTCATGGAAGTGCTGAAAGCCGCCGGTGGCCCCAACCGTCCTTCCGAATTCATGAGCAGTCACCCCGATCCCGATAACCGCATCGAACGTATTCAGGAAGCGATTGCGAAGTATAAAGCGAAGTAAAAAAAGAATGATAAATGTAAAATGATGAACGCCAAATGTAAAAGTAAAAACCGGAGTCGGAGCACACTTTTACATTTAGCGTTCATCATTTTACATTTATCATTTACATTTCAAAGTTCCTTCCCACAGTGCGGACAGTGTCGCTTCTGACCGGTTTTTTGGGTGCGAATGTGTTCGGCAAAACCCGAGGCCAGAATACCGGTTGGGAGGGCGAAGAGGCCAATTCCCATGACCGCCGTAACACCGGCCAGCACTTTTCCCAGGGGTGTCATGGGGTGAATATCGCCGTAACCAACGGTGGCCATCGCGTTGATTCCCCACCACAAAGTGGCCGGAATGCTCGAAAACTGGTCGGGCTGGGTGGGGTGTTCGAGGTAGTACATGACACTTGAAATGATAACGAGCATGAACATCAGGAAGGATACGCTCAGCACCAGTTCTTCCTTTTTGTCTTCCACCACGCTTTGAATGACCTGAAATGCCTTGGAATAGCGCGTGATGCGGAATAGCCGGAAAATCCGGAAAATCCGTAATATCCGGATCAGGGCCAGATCGGTGTGAAAAAGCGTTACATAAAACGGCAGAATCGCCAATAGGTGGACAATGGCCGTCGTGGATAGCATATACCGGAGTCGGCCGAAAACCGGGTGGCGGTACTTCTCATTCTCGACGCAGATCCAGACCCGAACGACGTATTCAACCGTAAAAAAAATAACGGAAAAGATCTCAAAATCAACGAATAAATGGTCGTAGCGGAGCTTGAGCGACGGCACGGTATTCAGAATGATGGCAACGGCATTGAGCGTAATGACGACGATCAGGGTCAGGTTGAATACCAGACTCAAACCCCGTTTTTTTCCGGTAGACGTTTCCAGTACCCGGTAAACCGTCCGGCGCAACGGATTGGCAGCAGGCTCGCGAACGTGAGCAGAAGGTTGCATTTCGTTATTCAGCGTTCAATATTCGTTATTCAACTTATAGATATCAAAACAATCGTTCACCACCGATCCAGGTTTGCAGTACCTTCACCCCTCGGAGTTGCGGGGCCGGGATCTTCATAATGTCCTGTTGCAGCACCACAAAGTCGGCTTGTTTGCCGGGCTCGATGCTGCCGCGCAGGTGGTCTTCAAAATTGGCGTAAGCGGCCCAACTCGTCATCGCTTTCAGGGCCGATGCGCGGTCCACGGCATTTTCCATCTGGTAGCCCCCGGCCGGAAACCCTTTGGCATCGACCCGGGCCACGGCGGCATGAAAACCGTAGAGCGGGTTGGGGGCTTCGACCGGAAAGTCACTTCCAAAGGCAATGATACCGTTTTGTTTCATCAAGTCTTTGAAAGCGTAGGCTCCCTTCACCCGGATCGGCCCCAGACGGTCGGCGGCCCAGTACATGTCGGAGGTTGCGTGGGTGGGTTGCACCGACGGAATGACCGAATATCGGTTGAATTTCCAGAAATCGTCTGGTGAAACCACCTGCGCATGTTCGATCCGCCACCGGCGTGGGTTGGGGCTTTTCAGCAGTTTGCCGTACAGATCCAGAATCAGGTGATTGGCCGAGTCGCCGATGCAGTGCGTATTGGCTTGAAATTTACTGGCTTCCAGCAAGGTCAAAATCCGTTCCAGTTCGGCAGGATTCAACAGCAGAAAACCGGCGGTTTCGGGGCGGTCGTGATACGGTTTTCGCAGACAGGCTCCCCGCGACCCCAGCGCCCCGTCGGCATAGAGTTTGAAGGAGCGAACCGTCAGCCGGTCGGTCTGGAACGGCCCCCGTTTGAGGTAGTAGTCCAGATTGGGTTCGCCGAGTTTGATCATCACATAATCCCGGATCTTCAGCTTGTTTTCCCGGTGCAGTTGTTCCACCAGTTCGATGTCTTTCCGATCCAGGCCGGCGTCTGAAACCGTCGTCAGGCCCAGCGACAGACAGACCTTTTGAGCCGCCAGAAACATGCGTTCTTTTTCCCGGGCATCCGGTTGCGGAATCAGGCGTCGAACCGCATTTTTCGCATTGTCGATCAAGACGCCCGTTGGTTCGTTGTTGGCCAGAATCACTTCTCCACCCGGAACTTTGGTGGCTTTGGTAATGCCGGCCAATCGGAGTGCTTTCGAGTTGATCAATGCCGCGTGTCCATCGATGCGGGCAATGTAAACCGGGATCGTGGGGAAGGCCGCATCCAGTTTTTCCCGGGTCGGAAACTGCTTGTCGGGCCACAGGTTCTGATCCCAGCCCCGGCCCAGAACCCAAAGGTTGTCGGGGTGTTTCTCGGCGAACGTTTTGAGTCGTTGAATCACTTCGTCGAAGGAGCGCGTGCCTGCTAAATCAGCCTGTTCCAGCATCTGCCCCAGCCCCAGGAAATGGGCGTGCGGATCGTAGAAACCGGGATATACCGGCTGGCCTTTCAAATCGACAATGCTATTCGCCTGGTAGTCGTTCAGAATGCTTTCAGAGGAACCGACAGCCAGGAATTTTCCATCTTTGACGGCAAAAGCCTGAGCGCTGGTAAAGACGGAATCAGCCGTATAAACAACCGCATGATGAACCAGCAAATCGGCCTTTTTTTTGGATGAACAAGCCGTTAAAAGGGCCATGGAAAGACCGAAGAGCAGGTAGCGATGGTTCATGCCGGAAATTTACGCTTTTGGTGGAAGATTGTTTCGAAAATGTTCGGTAGAGAAGAAATACCTCCAAATCTAATTCCGGTATACAAAGAATGACAGAATATCTTTTAATTTTGAAGGTCAGATACTTAAAAATAATACCAGAATGCGCTTCTTTCTAAGCTTGCTCCTTTTCTTTTCGTTCTTTACTTCCTGGTCTCAACCCGTTCAACCGCTCGCTCCGCGCACCCGGCGCAATTCCGTTATTACGCAGGAAGGCGAAACACTTACCTTGCAGGAAGCGATTTCGGCGGCTCTTGAGAAGAGTTACCAGGTTCGCATCTTCCGGTCGCAGGAACAGATTGCCCGCACCGATTTCAAGACGGCCAAAGCCAGTTTTTTTCCCAATGTAACGGGTAACTTGACCAACAACAGCAACTTACAAAATTTACGTCAGGAATTTCTCGATGGCTTACGTCCTCCGCAAAATCTCTACGGAATCACCAACCGGAACACCCAGGTTGGGGTGGGCGTAAACTGGACGGTTTTTAACGGTTTTGGTAATTTCATTACTTACGACCGCCTGGGCGAAGTCGTGAAGATCAGTGAAGTCAACACGCGTGCCAACATCGAAGCCACAGTGGCTGATGTGGCCACGGGCTATTACGATGTAATCCGGCAATTGCAGCAACTGGTTTCGCTCCGGCAGGCGCTGGATATCTCCCGCGACCGCCTGGAACTGGCGCGCGCCAATTATGAAGTTGGAACGCGCTCACGGGTCGATTTCCTGAGTGCGCAGGTCGATTACAACGCCGATAGCTCCGCGCTGGTGACGCAGCAGCAGAATGTTCGGAATGCCAAGGTATTGTTGAATACGCTCATCGTTCGGGACCCCACCACGGAATTTGCCGTTCGGGATACGATCATTGTGCGGACGGATATTTCGCTCGACCAGCTTCGGGAGTCGCTGACCAACAACAACCCGCTGTTGATTGCCGCGTCGCTGAACCGGCGGGTTGCCGACCTGAACCTGCGGCTGGCACGGTCGCAGCGGTTGCCGGTCGTCAATCTGGTGGGCGGATATAATTTTACGGCCATCGATAACCAGGGCGGTTTTGGGGTTCGGAGCGCCCGCAACGATGCCCTTCAGTATGGGATTCAGGCCAGCATTCCGATTTTTACCGGTTTCAACCAGCGTCGGCTGGTTGCCAATGCCCAGACCAATGCGCTCATCACCGAGTACCAGGAGTCGGACCAGCGTTTGCAACTGCAGCAGGCCCTCGAACAGACGTACTCCCAATACCGCAACAGCCTGATCCTGGTCAATCTGGAACTGGAAAGCTTCAAAATCGCCAACGAAAACGTCGAGATTGCCTTTGAACGCTACCGGGTTGGCAACTCGACGGCGGTCGAATTTCGGGATGTGCAGCGCAACGCCGTTGCTGCCGAAACCCGCCTGATCAATGCCGAATACAACACCAAACTTGCCGAAATGGAACTCCTGCGGCTCAGCAGCCAGATTCTGCAACAAACCAAATGAACTTGGAATGATGAATTATGAACGATGAATTGTGTTCTGCGGATATGAAAACAAACTGGCAAGGATACGGGTTTAATTTATCGTTCATCATTCATAACTCATCATTCAAAAGTATGCCCTGGACGAAGCAGGATTATCCGGTGTCGTTGAAAAATTTTATGGCACCGGTGCGAAACAAGGCGATTTCGATTGCCAATGCGTTGTTGAAAGAAGGAATGGAGGAGGAACGGGCGATTCCGATTGCCACCTCCAAAGCCGAAGAATGGGCGGCAAACCGGCACCTGAAAATTCGGAAAGACAAAGCCCCTGAACGATCGAAAGCGCAGTAGATGAACAACGAAGAGCCGATTCAGGCTTTTGACTGGCAACGGATGTTGCTGCATGATTTTCCCCTGAGTTACCTCGGTGAGGTGGCTTTGCGGACGTTTGTCATGTTTTTGATTCTACTGACTGCCCTCAAAATATCGGGCAAGCGGGAGGTGAAACAACTCTCGGTTTTTGAACTGGTGCTGGTCATCGGTCTGGGGTCGGCCGCGGGTGATCCCATGTTCTACCACGATGTGCCGTTGCTGGCGGCTGCGGTGGTGTTCGTGGTGATGATGGGCAGTTATAAATTCTTCACCCGGCTGAGTGACAAGAGCACACCCGTCCGCGAATTTCTGGAAGGAAAACCGGTTTACGTCATCGAAAACGGTTGCATTCTGGTTCAAAATTTCGACGATGAAGACCTGGGTCTGGATGAGCTGTTTGCTGAATTGCGAATGGCAGGCATTGAGCATCTGGGGCAGGTCCGGACGGCGATTCTGGAGCACAACGGCGAAGTCAGCATTTTTCAGTTCAAAGACGAAGACATAAAACCGGGTCTCCCCATTCTTCCTCATCAGTTAAAAGACCCCATTGATACCCTTTCCGAAGCCGGGCATTACGCCTGTTGTCGCTGCGGCCAGGTGGTGGAATACGGCCAGTCGCCGGTTTCAGCCTGCCAGCGTTGCGACCATCACCGCTGGGTGCGGGCGGAGGGATGAAGCGGTGCTATTTTACCGCTTCACTTTATCTTTCAAAAACGTCAGCAACAACTTCTCAATCGGATCAAGCCCATAGGGCGACGTTTGGCGGAACTGGTTTTTGCGCTTTAGATACGGGTTTAAATCCCGGCATTCATAGGCTTCCAGAATCTGCGGATGCACGTAGTATTTCCGGCTAACGGTCCGCGTATTGCCCAACCGATGCGCCACCTGTTCCAGAATCGTGTTGATGTTTTTCTTCGCTTCCTTTTCCGTCGAACACGGTTCCAGTTCGGCCAGCAGGCGCAGCGCGTTGACGGTTCCGGCCCAGGTGCGGAAGTCCTTGGCCGAGAATTCTTCTCCTGTCACTTCCTGTAAATAGCCGTTCACCATGCCGGAGTCGATGCTGCGGTGTTCGCCGGTTTCGTCGTAATACTGGAACAGCTCTTTACCGGGAATATCGCGGCAGGCTTTCACGAGTCGGGCCAGCCGCCGGTCGCGAACGGTTATATCGTGGTAAATGCCTTTTTTGCCCTTGAACCGAAACTGGAGTTCGGAGGTCGCTACGTTGACGTGTTTGTCTTTCAAAGTCGTCAAACCATAGTGGCCGTATTCTTTCTCGTACGATGCGTTACCGATTCGAATCAGCGTCTGTTCCATCACACTGAGGGCAATCGCAATCACCTTTTCTTTGGTCAGCTCCCGGTTTTTCAAATCCTGCTCGATGCGGGCGCGGAGGTCGGGGAGCTGTTGCCCGAAGGCAATCATCCGGAAAAACTTGGTTTCGCTGCGGATGGCATTCCAGTTGGCATGATAACGGTATTGCTTCCGGCCTTTGGTGTCGATGCCGGTGGCCTGCAGGTGTCCGTTGGGTTTGGCACAGATCCAGACGTTTTCCCAGGCTGGTGGCAAGGCCATTTTTTTGATACGGCACAGGGTTTCGTCATCGTCGATGAGGTGGTCTTTCGGGTCTTTGTAGACAAACTGATCGCCCGACCGATGGCGGTAAATGCCGGGTGTCGAATCGTTGACGTAAACTAATTTGACCGCTTTGGCGGCTTTGACGGGGTCGTGAACCAGTTCGGCTAAATTCATGGATGCGGTTAAATGTATTGCATAAACCCAAAGAGCTGGCAAATGTTAAACTGCCAGGAAGATATTTATCACTGGTTATATGAACGAAATCAGATTCATCGTTTACCAGACAAGCAATTCCTAAATTCAATGAAAAAACTCTTCTTTTTTACCTTCATCCTTGCAATTATTTCGCTAAAAGTGCATGCTCAGGTACAGATTGGCGTCCGGGCAGGAACTCACTGGTCGACGGTTCACACCCGGAATTCTTTCGCCGACGGTTCCCTGGCGAGAGGCTTTGCTGTTGCGGTTCCTGTTGAGATGGTTCTGAAAAATAGCTGGTCAATTCGGGCAGAACCGTCGGTCATTCAAAAGGGCTGGCGGTCAGGTGTAGATTATACCGATGAAATCGGTGTACCTGCCGGAACCGGGAAGCTCGTTTTGCACTATGAAGTTGCCGAGCTTCCTGTATTGATTTCGTATCGCCGGAAGGTGACGAATCGCTGGGCCTATTACGGATTGTTTGGACCCAGTCTGGGATATGCATTGGGCGGCAGGCTCACAATTACGGATAAGGGCTCTGAGATTTTTCGAGATCAGGTTCTTTTCAGGCGTCGGCTCGAAACGGCTGTCTGGGGTGGCGGAGGAGTTGAGATGGGGATCGGGCGACTCACCACCTTTTTGGACGCCCGGTTTCAATACGGGTTGAGCCAATATCCCTCGACCCTGGCGTCGTCTAAACCGAAAGAAAACACCTACGGTTTTACCGTCTCGCTGGGTTGCTGGCTACCAACCAAAAAATGACCCTGACTGCAGGGCGGTCAGGGTCATCGGTCTTCTATCACACAAAGATAGGACTACGCTAATTATTGAGGGGAAAGCCCGGAAAACCGGTGCTAGTTCATTTCTTCGATTTCCCGCAGGTGCCGGTTGCGCATGGCAATGACCGATTCCGGGACGGGTTTATAATCAGCCGGTTCACGCAGGAAAATCAGACGGATGTTGCGTTTATGGGCGGTTTCTTTAAAATTCTGAATCGTGTTCATTACATCGCTGTCGATGTACGACGAATGGCTGCTGTCGATTTCCACAATGGCGTTTTCGGGCACGTTCATCAGCACTTTCACCATGCTGGCCTTGCTCAGGAACGAAACATAATCGCCGAGACTGATGCGAATGTGTTCCTGCCCGTTGTCCTGAAAGGTTTCCAGTTTATGGGCATTGAGGTAATTTTCCCGCAGGATGAAAAACAGGGCGACCAGCATACCGATGCCGATGCCAGTCAGCAAATCCGTCATCAAAATGGCAACGACGGTGACCACGAAAGGCAAAAACTTGGCGATACCTTCCTCAAAAAGCTGCTTGAAAATCCGGACGCGGGTCAGTTTGTAGCCGGTGATGAGTAAAATCGACGCGAGTGCCGCCCACGGAATCCGGTTGAGCACTGTCGGTAGGGCAATCACACACACCAGCAGCAACGTTCCGTGTACCAGGGCCGCGAGCTTTGTTCGGGCACCGGCATTGATGCTAACCGAACTCCGGACAATCACGGACGTCAGCGGAATGCCTCCAATCAGTCCACTCACCATGTTGCCGATTCCCTGCGCCTTCAGTTCGGCGTTGGTGGACGTTTTGCGTTTCAGCGGGTCCAGCTCATCCGTTGCTTCAATCGACAGCAGGGCTTCCAGGCTGGCTACCAAGGCAATGGAAATGGCCGCTGTGTAGACTTGCGGATTGGTCCATTGTTCAAAATCCGGCATCGTGAACAGATTGACGAAAGCCGCCGGACTATCGGGTACCGGTAATTGCACCAAATGGTTACCTTGCAAGGCCCAATCACTCTGAAAAATTCCGATCAGTCCGTTGATGGTAATCCCCGATACCACCACCACCAGGGCTGCCGGTACATTTTTCAGAATCTTGTTTTCTTTGAAAAATGGGCGTTCCCACAGCAGCAGAATCGCCAGCGACACGACGGCAATCAAAAAAGCAACACCGTTGAGCTGGCCGATGGCGGCCTGAAACTGACTAACGATGTTGAATCCATCGGGCTGAAAGAGTGAAATCTCTTCGGCCGAATCCGTATCGTAGCCGACCAAATGCGGTATCTGCTTGATAATCAGAATAACACCAATACCGGCTAACATGCCTTTGATAACCGATGAAGGAAAGAAGTTGCTGACAATCCCGGCCCGCATGTACCCCAGCCCAATCTGGAGAACACCGGCCAGGAAGGTTGCCAGCAGAAAAGCCGGAAACGAACCCAGCGACTCGATGGCGGCCAGTACAACGACAATCAGACCTGCCTCAGGCCCCGAAATACTCAGTGCTGAACGACTGAACAGACCGACCACCAGGCCGCCGACAATCCCGGCAATGATTCCTGAAAAAAGAGGGGCTCCGGAAGCCAGGGCAATTCCCAGACAAAGCGGGACGGCTACCAGAAATGAAACAACACCTCCTTTGATATCTCCTTCCACGTTGCTCAAATCAACGATTTGAAAGTTTTTTTGTGTTGTTTTCATGATGATGAATGGTTGGATAAGGTCACAATAGGATAATCGCAACGCGGTCAAACCGGTCCGGTCAGTTGGCAGAACTGACCTCGATTGCGGTGGTTTCGCGCTGGTTTAGCTCCAGTAAACGCTTTTCCAACTCAACTTTTACGGCCCGCAGCGAGTCCGCTTCCGATGCCTTGACTTCATATTTCGTGCGATAAATTTCCTTATCCTGGCTATTTTCGCGGTAGTTGATGTATAAATCGAGGGCAATGGTGGCAAAAATTAATCCCCAAACCGTTCCCCAATTAACGAGTTTACTCGATTTTTTTTCGGTGTTGTTCGTATCGACTATCATAACTCTCCATAGTTTGTGTGACTCAGTCGGACGATTTTCCACGATACAAACTCAATCCCAGGTCTTTAAATGCCCCAACCCATTGACGGGCAATGGGTCGAACCGGACAGGACTGATGATACTTTTTATCGTAGTGAAAACCTTTCCTTGTGATGATACAAATCTACAACCGTATGGAAAGCAGGTAATTAAGAGGTAATTAGAAGTCGATGAGAAGTCGATTAGAAGTCAATTAGGAAACGATTAGAACGTTTTGGGTAGCTTCAATGTAAAGGTCGTGCCTTCGTTGATTTTGGACGCAACCGAGATCTGTCCACGGTGAAGCTGAATGATGCGGTAGGTCAGCGGCAGGCCGATGCCGTAGCCGAGGATTCGTTTGGCGTTTTCGGCCCGGAAGAAGGGTTCGTAGATGTGCTTGATGTCGGCCGGGTCAATTCCGATCCCTTCGTCTTTGAACTGAATCGTCGCCCACTGCTCATCCGCCCCCAGGATTACTTCAACCCGGTTGTTGGCCGAAAATTTACACCCGTTCTCCATCAGGTTTACGAAAGCTGAAATCAGCAACGCCAGGCTGCCCTGAACCGTAAGCGAAGACTGGATGGTTTCGCTTTCGAAGGAAAAAATGACCTGATAATCCGGTCGGCGGGTTGTCAACATCTTGGTTGCCTGATAGATGGCTTCGTCCAGGGCCACCTCGTGGAATTTGATGGGCGCATCGTCGAGGCTCACCTGCGTCAGTTCCAGCAAATTGTTCGACAACACGTTTAACCGTTTGATCACGTCCAGAACGGCCACCCATTTGGCTTCGTGTTCTTCAACGGTACGCTTCTTGATGAGCGTCACTTCGATCTGGCCGGTGATGATCGTGAGGGGCGTCCGGAGTTCGTGGGAGGCATTGGCCACAAAATTCCGTTGAACTTCAAACGCTTCCTGCACCCGGTCGAGCATCGAGTTGAAGGTTTTGGCCAGTTGCGCAATCTCATCGCTGTTATCGCTGGCATCCACCCGCATGTTCAGGTTCGACGCCCTGATGCGGTCCACCTGCCGGATCACATTGGAAATCGGTTGCAAAAAACGACCCGCAAACATCCAGCCCGAAATACCCACCAGCGAAAGGCTGAAAACCAGCCCGAAACCGAGGATATTCCGCAAATGAGCAATTTCCGTCAGCCCAGATTCGTCGTAGGCGGTGGCAATGATTACGTATTCCTGTTGCTGATAGGTGTAGGCCAACCCGACGATCTCCCGGGTTTTGCGACGCATGTAGAGTTGCTTCTGTTTACGAACGCGATCAAGCAGGTCGCGTTGGCTCGCAATACCGTGTGCGGTGTCGGCACTGGCGTAAATCTGTTTATTCTGCTGGTCGTAAATAACGATGTGTTCTTCGGGCAAAGATGTCAGGTTGTTGCGTTCAATTAAACGAAGAATAGCCGGATCGACTTCGTCTTCTTCAATTAGTAAACGGGCGGTAATGCGGGCTTTGTCGGTCAGCCGGTAATAGAAATCGCGTTGCCGGAAATATTCAGAAATAAAATAGATCGCCAGCGAAAAAAGCACCAGATTGGTGGCGACAATAATCAGGAAAGTAACCGAAATGCGCGCTCTTATTTTCATCTGTTATTCTTCAGATTCCTGCATGATGTAGCCAATACCGGTGATGGTATGGATCAATTTGGGGGAGAAATCCTTATCGATTTTTTTTCGTAAGTAATTCACATACACATCGACCACATTGGTACCGGTATCGAAGTTGACATCCCACACTTTTTCGGTAATCTCATTGCGGGACAGGGCTTTATTCTGGTTTTTCATAAAAAACTCCAGCAGCGCCAGTTCGCGGGCGGTCAGAATGATTTTCTGGGTGCCGCGTTTGACGGTTTTACTTTGCTGGTTCAATTCCAGATCCGCAATTCTAAGCACCGTGGCATCCGACGGATTGGTGCTTCTTCGGCGATTCAAAGCCCGCAGCCGGGCCACCAGTTCCCGAAATTCGAACGGTTTGATCAGGTAATCGTCGGCCCCGGCATCGAAACCGCTCAGTTTGCTTTCCGTACTTCCCAGGGCCGTCAGCATCAGAATCGACACGTCTTCGTAGCGGCTGCGGATGAGTTTGCACAGCTCGAAACCGTTGATCACCGGAAGGTTTACATCCAGGATGATCGTGGGATAGTCGTTGTTGGCCAGCATCACCTGAGCCTGCAAAGCATCGCCGGCTACGTCGGCTTCGAAGCCATAGTCTTCCAGTCCGCTTTTAATAAATGAAGCTACTTCCTGTTCGTCTTCAACAAGTAAAATTCGCATACCAATTAACGTTACAGGAGTTGAATCGTTTAGGTTTGAAAATAATATCTACTGGAAAATAAAGCAATCAACTCCTTTTTTTGCTATAAATCGCGCAATAATTTGGCCATAGCCTGGTATAATTTGGGAGCGGTTTCGGATCCGGTGGAGTTGACTTCACCATACGGTTTGTTCTCCTGGTTGTAAATATGCGGAGCCTCTGTATCCCATTCACTTTTCGGAATAATGTAGCCCAGTTCATCATTCGCCAGCCCGATCACAAACTTGTATTTTCCCGGCATCAAACTTCTCAGCGGAGGAGTTTCGATCGGTTTGATACGAAAGTCGGCACCCACCGGATTTTCAACCCCACCGTTGACGATTTCGGGATATATTTCCCCCGGAACACACAGAAACGACGCTTCGCCTAAACGGAAAGCCGCAATTTCGCTCCGGAAGTTCCCCCAACTGCTAAAACCGGCATCCAGAACGCCCAATCCGACTGCCAGCCGGAACAATTTATTGTCCAGTGGGATTTCGATCGTGTGCGCTCTCAACCGGATGTCGGCCGGTTGGGTTGTCGTGGTATCCTGCTGCAACGACTTGTAAATCAGCATGGCCAGGTGCTTTCCCTGCGCATCGGCTTTTTCAAACGTCGGCTCTTTAAACCGCTCGCCCGTCAGCGGGTCCTGAATGGTCACTTTCGGCGAGGTGGTCATCAATCCGCCTACGCAGCCGGACGCATACACCACCGTGCCACCCAATCCCTTCTGCACCACCGAATCGCCCTGCACGATTCCTTTTTCCAGATACGCCCGAACGTAATGCGGGAAATCGGAAGTCAGCAGGGTGTTTTTGCTCCACAAGGTTTCAGGGTGATTTCCCCAGACGACGAGCGTTCCCAGGGTGCTGTCTTTCACCGCATCCAGCACCTGCATACTATACAAACCGGCGTCTTTTACCAGCGGTTTTCGGGTATCCATCAGCAGCGAATCCGCACCGGCCAAATCCTGCGCAAAACGCAGCCGCGCCGGGCGCAGCTTTTCGACGGCCTGCACAATGGCCCGCGTCACCTGCTGCTCAACAAAGAGTTCATAGGCTTTGTTTACGCCACTTTTCAGAATACTGCCGCCCCACATGCCCAGAAAATCCGGTGCTTCGTGGGTGTGGGTGCTGCACACGATAGAATAGGTAACGCCCGCGCTGGCGGGGATGGATTTCCGGACATTGATGACGTTTTTGTGCGTGAAGCCGAGCAGGTCGACGGCCACGATGGCCAGCCGGGTTTTCCCATCGTCGATCACCATCGCCCGCGCCCACAAATCGTCGTGAACGCCGTTGGCCGCGCGTTTCTGGCTGAATCCCGCCATCCAGTAGGCATCGAATTCGCCGTTGTGGTTGCCGTCGGTAAAGGTGTCGCCATCCTCCGGTTTATAAGCCGCATCCTGGTTTTTGTCCGTCCAGCGGTCGGGGAGGTAGGGGGTGATTTTCAGCGCCGAAAAACCGACTTTAAGCGACTGGGGCTTG
This sequence comes from Larkinella sp., assembly GCF_965227735.1. NCBI lineage: Bacteria > Pseudomonadati > Bacteroidota > Cytophagia > Cytophagales > Spirosomataceae > Larkinella > Larkinella sp. The sequence continues at coordinate 5,447,267 of NZ_OZ245776.1, forward strand.
GCAGGAGCCGGAATGTTCAGGTCGAGCGAATAGCCGGGATGCCGGTCGCGGCTGTTGTAGTAACCATAGCCCGCACCTAATACGACGAGCGCAACCAGAAAGAGCAGGAAACCGATGAAAAATTTACGCACGGAGGAAGGAGTTAAGGAGTTCGTGTAAAAGTAAAGATTTACCGGTTACGGTACTTCGGTTTACGGTTTACGACGGGACAGACGCAGTCATTTTCTTATGCTGATCAAGAGTTATAATTGCGTATGCCGATTTGACTAAGTGACTTCAGTTTTAAAAAAATGTCTAATAGAAGTCATTAAACGCATTCTGGTTATGGCGGATACGTACACGCAGCTTTACGTACAGATTGTATTTGCCGTTAAAGGCCGTCACAGTCTTATTCCACGGGAGCACAAAGAAGAATTGCATCGCTATGTAACGGGGATCGTACAAAACAGGGGCGCTAAGTTACTGGCCATCCATTGCATGCCCGATCATGTCCATTTATTGGTTGGATTTTCTCCCACATTAACCATTGCCAGTTTGGTTAAGGATATAAAAACGGCGACTTCTGCTTTTATTAAAGATAAACGCTGGACACGAATTCCATTTTACTGGCAGGAAGGGTATGGGGCTTTTACCTATTCTCATTCTCAGGTTGGTGCGGTTGTCCGCTATATTTTAAATCAGGAAGAACATCACCGCAAGCACACGTTTCGGGAGGAATACCTTACACTGCTGGAAAAATTTGAAGTGCCGTTTGAAACGAAATACCTGTTTGAATGGATTGATGACGGAAACAGTCAGTAAAAACCGTAAACAATGGATGATGGTACGCTCCTCCGGAGCTTGATGACATCTACTGAACTCCGTCTGCTATTAACAGAAAACCCCTCCGGGGTAATGCACATCCTATCCCCATCGGCACCCTCAATCCCGGTGGGAATCCCTGTTAACAACAAACAAGCCGACTTTTGACAGAAAACCCCGCCGGAGTAATGCCAATACGACACCAGGCGGCACCCTCAATCCCGGAGGGATTTCCTGTTAACAGCAAACAAGCCGACTTTTGACAGATAACTCCTCCGAGGGAATGCACATCACATCCTATCCCAGGCGGTACCCTCAATCCCGGAGGGATTTCCTGTCAATAGCAAACAATCCCTGCTACGACGGCCCTAAGCTCCGGAGGAGCGCCCCAGCCCAGCGGGTTTGATCACAATCACAACCATTTTTGACTTAATTCGAGAAATTTTAAAATCACCTTAGTGATTTTGGTAAAAAGCCGACTACAGACAGAAGATCCCTCTAGGGTAATGCCAATACGACCCTAAGCGGTACATTCAATCCCGGAGGGATTCCCTGTTAATAGCAAACAAACCTTGCCATGGCGACCCCCAGCTCCGGAGGAGCGCCCCAGCCCGGCGGTTTGATCACAATCACAATCATTTTTGACTTTATTTGAGAAATTTTTAAAACCAACTAAGGTGATTTTGGTGAAAAGTTGTCTTTCTTACTAAAGCATTGTCTCTTTCAAAGACCCGTTCGTTTTAATCAAAGATCATGCAAACCCGTCAACGGTTCGATTCTGCCGACCCGCACGTTCCGACAATTACCACAACCGGGAATGACCCTGGTCTGGAAATCGAGCCAGCGGATGAAAAGCCGGGTCGCCAGGATGCGGAATGGTTTATCCGGCGGACGTTCAGTGAGAACCCGCAAAAAGGGTGCGAACTGCTTTTTCGGCGGTATCACCAGGTGCTGTGCAGCCATGCCGTTCGGTTTGTCTACTCCAAAGAGACGGCAGAAGACCTCGTTAGCGATGTGTTTTGTAAATTCTGGAAAACAAAGGCCTACGAATCCGTCACGGATTCGTACCGGTATTACCTGTTCCGCAGTGTCCGGAACGAAGCCTACAATTACCTGCGCCTGGAATTCAAAAAGCTGGAAGACCTGGAAACCGCCGACGCCCAGGAAAGCGCCCCCAGCCAGCGCCCCGACCAGATTATTCAGTTTGAAGAAGTCTTTCACCGGGTCGAAGATCTGGTCGAATCGATGCCTCCGCAATGCCGGAAAGTATTTCTGCTGAGCCGTTTCGAAGGAAAAAAATACCAGACCATCGCGACCGAGTTGGGCCTTTCGATCAAAACCGTCGAAGTGCATATGGTGAAAGCCCTGAGCATTATTCGGAAAGGGTTGAAAGAGCACTGGCTGATTTTGCTGGCCCTGTGGATGAATAATTCCTGAAGCCACTAAGGTGCTTTTGCCGAAAAGTTGTCTTATGAATAAACAGCAGGTTGCAGGAAATGGAATCGGAAGTCAACAAAAGTTTGCTATTTAACCACTTCGCCCGGAAGACGTCTCCGCTGCAGCGGGAGTTGATTGCGCAGTGGCTTCAGGAAAAAGCAAACGAAGAGCGCTACTACGAATGGCTGGAAGAGTGGGAAAATTTGCATCCGCAGTATTTGACCCAAACCGACGGCGCGCTTCAGCGTTACACGGCTTTCTTGAAAGACAATCCGCAAACCGACGCCGTCGATACCGCCCAGACGGTTCTTGCGCCCGTGCAAAACCGCTGGTCGATCAGGCCCTGGCTGGTGGCGGCATCCTTTCTGCTGCTGGTCAGCATTGGCGCTTTTTTGTTCCGCACTTCGATCCGCTATCAAACTTACGAAACAGGATTTGGCGAAACCCGTTCGCTGCAACTGGCCGACGGAAGTGCCGTGCTCCTGAATGCGAATTCGACGTTGCGCGTACCCCGCTGGGGATTTGGGACGCGCATCCGGGAAGTGCTGCTCACCGGCGAAGCCAATTTTTCGGTGACCCACACGGCCGACGATCAGAAATTTGTCGTCAAAACCGTCAAGAATTTTGAGGTGGTGGTTCTGGGAACGGAATTCACCGTTTTTGCCCGAAAACGCGGAGCCAAAGTAACCTTGAACAAGGGTAAAGTTCAGGTGCAGGTGCAAACCGGGCAAACCGTGAAGCAGGTGATGATGAAACCCGGCGAACTGGTGACGCTCGACCCACACAACCACATTGCCCTGAAAACCATGAAGCAAACCCGACTGCACCCAGCCTGGGGCGAAAAACGTTTCGTTTTTGAGGAAACGCCTTTGCAGGAAGTGGCCTATCTCCTCGAAGAAAACTACGGTTTACAGGTCGATATCAAAGATCAGAAACTGGCCGGGCGGGTGCTGATGGGGTCATTTCGGGCCGATAATGTCGATCAATTGTTGCAGTCCATCTCGGAATTGCTGGATATTAACGTGGTCCGGCAGGGCAATCATGTCCAGTTAATGGACAATTAAACAAGACTTTCTAAACCCTTACTTTCAATGGTAAATTCTTTACGAAAGGCTCCGCAAGCGGGGCTTATGCTTCTCCTATTGCTTTTTGGGCTCCGACCGGGCTGGTCACAGCCCCTGGCGCTGGCCAGTACGATGCGGCAAAAACCGGTTGAAATCCCACGGGGAACTGTCCGGCAACTCAAAGACGTACTGAACGATCTGAAGAACACCTACGGGGTCGATATTATGTTCGAACTGCGTGCCGTAGAAGGGTTTACGGTTACGTCGGAAGCCATTAATCCGAAAGCTACGCTCGAAAAAAACCTCGGCAATGTGTTGCGGCCGCTGGGTTTGCGGTACAAAAAAGTAAACAGCAGTTCGTATCTGGTCATCGGCGACAAAAAAGCGCGGAAAGTGGCCGATGCCGAAACCCGGCTTCCGGATCCTGTGCTCTCCCAGCCAACGTCGGCGAATGGCACTACGGAAAGGACGGCGGCCACCGCTGAACTTCCGCTGGCGGCCCCGGCGAAAGCGCCCGTAGCGGACCGGATTCTGACGGGAAGTGTGAAAAGCGAAACCGGCGAGCGTCTGCCGGGGGTCAGTGTGGTGGTGAAAAAAACCACGCGGGGAACCACGACCGACGGAAACGGCGAATTTCGGCTCAACGTTCCCGAAGATGCCGCCACATCGGCACTGGTGCTGGTCTTTTCGTTCGTCGGGTATTTGAATCAGGAAGTGGCGATTGGCAACCGGAACACCATTGATGTGCAACTGGCACCCGACCAGAAAACCCTGAATGAGGTCGTGGTGGTGGGCTATGGAACGCAGAAAAAGAAGGATTTAACGGGTTCAATTGTCAACCTGAGCGGCAAAGACCTGTTGCCGGTTCCGGCCGCCAGCTTCGATCAGATGATGCAGGGCAAGGTGGCAGGAGCGCAGATCACCCAGACCACGGGGGCGCCGGGCGGCAACGTCAACGTCGTCATTCGGGGCATCAGTTCCATTACTGGCGGCAATCAGCCCTTGTATGTCATCGACGGATACGCCATCGGTTCGATGGGCGGAGGGTCGGATTTGAGCAGCTTCACCGGAAATTCCTACTCGGCCAGCGGCATGGCCACAAATGCTTCGACGACGAAAATTAATCCGCTGAGCACCATTAATCCGTCTGATATTGAGTCAGTTGAAATCTTGAAAGATGCCTCGGCAACGGCGATTTATGGTTCACGCGGTGCCAATGGCGTGGTGATCATCACGACCAAACGGGGCAAACAGGGCAAAACCAGCATCAATCTGGAGTCGTCGGTGGGCGTTCAGACGCTGGCGAAGAAACTGGATATGCTCAATCCGCAGCAGTTTGCGCAGATGGTGGCCGAAGGTCGCGACAACGCCTGGGTGTATCTGGGCGGTAAAGCCACCGATCCCAACAGCGTGCGCGGTCAGCCCCAGTGGGTACGACCGGACTACCGAAACCCGCAGTTGCTGCCCACCACAGGAACCGATTGGCAGGATGTGATTTTCCGACCAGCAACGCTTCAGAATTACCAGCTATCGGCCAGCGGTGGCACCAACGACATCAATTACTACGTTTCGGGCGGTTATTTCGATCAGGAAGGGATCATCATCGGCTCCAATCTGAAAAAATTTACCCTCCGCACCAACATCGACGCGCAACTCACCAAACGCCTGAAACTGGGCGCTTCCTTTGCCGGATCGTATTCCTACGGCAATTTTGCCCGCGCCGAGGGAACCGTCGGGCAGCGTGGACTGCTGGCGGCCACCCTGTCCAGCTCGCCACTGGCACCGGTTTACGATCAGAACGGCAATCCGTATTCCGAACTGGTTGATCCAATGGGTGTTCCGGTCGAGAATCCGCTGGTGATTGTGCGGGAATTCACCGACAAACGCAATGCGGCTAACATCTTCACCAACAACTATTTAGAGTATGAATTGATGAGCGGGTTGCGGCTTAAATCGTCGGTGGGCGTCAACTACACCACCAACAACAACCGCATCTGGAAGTCGTCGCGGATTGGTGACGGTTTCAACCTGACGGGACCACCCACCGCCGGGGCCTACGTCAGTAAAAGCCTGAACTGGCTGAACGAAAACACGCTCAGTTTTCAGCGGATGCTGGGTGAAAAACACAATTTCAACAGTGTGATCGGGTTCACAGTTCAGAAGAATTCGGACGATATTCTGCAGGCTGGCGCGTCCGATTTCCCGACGGATTACATACCGTTTCTGTCGGGCGGCAACGTCAATGCGGGGACGAATTTCGTCTCGGAATGGTCGATGCTGTCGATGCTGGCGCGGGTCAATTACACCTTCAACGGGCGGTATTTGCTGACGGCCACCGTGCGTCGCGATGGCAGTTCGCGGTTTGGAGCCAACCACAAGTGGGGAACCTTTCCGTCGTTTTCGCTGGGCTATCGCCTGTCCGATGAACCGTTCATGGCAGGCTTTACTTTTGTCAATGACCTGAAAATCAGAGCCAGTTATGGCACCTCCGGGAATAATCTGATCGGCAATTACGCCCACATCGGTCTGCTCGGAACGTCGCGCTACGTCACCACCAGCGGTATTGTGCTGGGCATTACACCCCAAAGCCTGGCCAACGACGACCTTACCTGGGAAAAATCGCTTCAGGCCGACATTGGACTGGACGTTTCTCTGTTCAAAAACCGCCTGTCATTCACCGTCGATGCCTACCGAAATGTCAAGAAAGGGCTGCTGCTAAACACCTTGCTACCGGCAGCTTCCGGCTTCGACTCGTCCATTCAGAACATCGGCGAAGTGGAGAACAAAGGGCTGGAATTGACGGTGAGTTCGGAAAACGTCCGGGGAAAAAACTTTTCCTGGACCACCAATCTGAACCTGAGCACCAACCGGAACAAGGTGCTGGCACTCAGCACGTCCAGCTCCCGGATTGTTAACTCGCCCTACCAGGTCAGTCAGGTCGGTTCACCCATTTCGAGTTTCTTCATGCTCAATGCGCTGGGCGTTTTCAGGACGCCGGAAGAGATCAAAGCCAGCCCGCTGGTGCATCCGGCCACCCAACCCGGCGACCTGCGGTTTGAAGATGTCAACAAGGATGGACGGATTACGGATGCGGACAAGAAAATCGTCGGAAATCCGTGGCCCAAATACACCTGGGGCTTCAACAACAAGTTTACATTTCGAAATATCTCCCTGAATGTCAGCGTGATCGGTACGGAGGGGAACCTGGTTTATCTTCAGGCTGGTGAAACCCAGTTGAACGTTGCGGGCGTTCAGAACCAGCTTGTCATTGCCGATCGTCGCTGGAAATCGGCCGAAGATCCCGGTGACGGCCTACTTCCGCGAGCGATCCGGAATGATTATGCACGGGGAAACAGCATGTCGTCGCGGTATTTGTTCGACGGTTCGTACGTGCGCATCCGGAACATCAATCTTTCGTATTCATTCCCAACCGCGCTCGCCGGTCGGCTTGGCCTTCAAAACTTTACCCTTTTTGCAGATGTGACCAATGCTTACACCTTCACAAAGTATCCCAGTTTTGATCCGGAAGCCAGCATCGGCGGGGACAACATTGCCAAATCCGGGATCGATTTCTATTCGTATCCGGTTCCACGCATTGCCACATTGGGGTTACGGGTCGCTTTTAAATAACGATACCGGTTTTTTATAATAACATTATCGAATACGATTATGAAACCGAAAATACTACATAAACCAAGCACGATACTGGCCGTTTTTCTGGTCATGATTTCAAGTATGTCGTGTAAAGAATTTCTGGAATTGCAGCCACAGAACCAGATTAACGACGAGAGTTTCTACCGCACAGCGGCCGATTTTGAAAGCTCACTTTTGGGTGTTTACAGCTCATTCAAAGGATTTCATACCGGTAATCTGCATTATATCAATGAACTGGCAACGGACAATGCCGAACTTCAGTGGCTGGCGCCAACAGCCGCCGAAGTGGAGTTTGACGACAATAGCGTTACGGCCGCCAACGCCACGGTTCTGGCGACCTGGAACGTGGGCTTATACACCATCGCCCGCTGTAATACCATTCTAAACCGCATCAAAGGCGCTTCTTTCGACCCGGTTGTGAGGGATCGGATTACGGGAGAAACCCGGTTTTTCCGGGCCTGGAGTTACTTTTACCTGGTGCAGTTGTTTGGGCGGGTGCCGGTTACCGACGTGGAATTCCGAAGTCCCGGCAACATTGCGGCCACCGATTTATCGCTAAAACCGCAGGAGGAAGTTTATAAACTTATCATTGACGACCTGACCACCGCCGAGTCGATGATGTCGGCAACCTTGAACGCCGATAAAGGGCGGGTTTCCAGAGGAACCGTCAAAACGCTGCTGGGAAAAGTGTATCTGACCAAAAAAGACTATGCGTTGGCGGCTGCGAAACTGAAAGAGGTTATCGACGAAAAACAGTATTCCTTAGTACCCGATTATAAATCGCTGGTGGTCAAAGGAAATAACAATGTAGCCGAATCTATTTTCGAAATTAAGTTTGTCTCCGGGGCCAATCTGGGCAATTTGTATTCGGTACAGTTTACGCCAGCTCTGTCTAATATGCTGCTGTTTCCTAACAACCAAAGTGGCGGTGGGCGAATGGTGCCGGCATTGAATTCCTTCAACGCATTTGAAAAAGCGGATCGGCGAAAAGCGGCTTCGGTTAACGACACGATCACCTTGCTGGGCGGCACGAAGGTCTATAGCCGGTATGGGTTAAAGTTTGTGGATTTCAGCGCAATCAACGTGTCCGACGGCAGTGTTACCTATCCGGTTTCGCGGTTTTCCGATGTGCTGCTGATGTACGCCGAAGCCCTGAACGAGCAGGACAAAACCGCCGATGCGCTGCCGTACATTAACCAGGTGCGCAAACGCGCCGGTTTGTCGGATCTGGCCGGACTGGATAGACCGGCGCTCCGGCTGGCGCTGGAGAAAGAACGGAAAGTGGAGTTTTTGTTCGAAGGGCAACGCTGGTTTGATCTGGTTCGCACGGGCCGCGCCATCGAGGTCATGAATGCGCATTTCGCCAGCAAAGGCATCAGTTTCAGAATGACTGAAAACGAGTTGCTCATGCCGATTCCGCTGCGGGAAATTGACCTGAATCCGGCGTTAACCCAAAATCCGGGCTATTGACCACACCAACCTTTTTGTTCTTTAATTCGATGAAAATACATTCGTCTCATATCCGACGGTTCCTTGTCCTGTTGCTCCTTTTGGGCTCCGTTTTTCAACTGAAAGCCCAGTATAGCGAGGTAAAACTCAACGGCCTGGTATTTGCCTATCCGCCGGTTTTGATCAATGATTTTAAGAAAAATGGCGATGGCTGGTCGCGAGAGCCGGTTTTGCGACGGATGCCCGACGGCTCGCTTCTCTGTCTGCATTACACGGGTGGCCCCTGGGAACCTGACAATGGCAATTTTGTGGTTGCCACCCGCAGCACCGACGAAGGAAAAACCTGGTCGTCGCCGGAACCGTTTCTGAAACACCCAACCCGGGCGGTTTGGTCGCCGGAACTGTTTGTGTCCGATAAAACCGTGTTCGTGCCCATCAATACCTTCGACGCGCCGACCTGGTATAACAACCTGAAAACCTTTACGACCGTCAGCACCGACGCCGGAAAAACCTGGACGGAGCCGGTGAGTTTGCCGGGTTTTGCCAGCAGTTTTACGCTGCGACGCGGCTTTGTGATGTCCAATGGCGAATGGTTTTTCTCCGCTTTTTGCCAGGAACAGGCCGATGGTTTTACCCAGAAATTCAGCCGTCAGAAGCTGATTGAGGGCAAAAACTGGCCGTTCTGCGTTTCGGCGCTGGTGTGTAAACCGGGTTGGAAAGACATCGAAATGCACGGCTATCACAAGCGCGAAGATCTGGGCATGCTCTGGGAACCCAACACGGTTGAAGTGGCACCCGGACATCTGGTGATGCTGATGCGGGCTTCCGGAACCGGCGTTTTGTACCGAACCGAAAGCCGGGATTTTGGTCGTACGTGGGCGAAAGTTGCGCCGAGCGACATTCCCAATGGAAATTCAAAAATTACCTTGTTGAAGGTCGGGCAGGACGTTTTGCTGATCGGAAATCAATGTAAAGATCGCAGCGAAGTGTCGCTTTGGGTTTCCAAAGACGGATGCAAAACGTGGACGAAAAAAATCCGGCTGGCAACCATTGAAAATACCACCACGATGGAGAAAATTGAACACAATCCGGCCATGATCTGCTACCCTGACGGTTTTGCTGACGATGCCCGGAAAGTGCTTTATCTCGCGATGGAAGACGGTATTCGTCACTATTTCATGAAAATACCGTATGCGGATTTTAGGTAACAATGGTATGAATCACCTTCTCAGAATACAGTTGTATTGTCTGACAACCTGCTTGTCGATAGCGGTTTTAACGGTTCCGGCGCAGCCGAAAAAACCGGTCGATCCGGCTTTGGTGCCACCGGTTGTCAATACCGCTCCGTCGGCGGAATATGATCCGGATCGGCTTGATTTTAACATGACCATCGGCCTTGAGCGAACGCCGAAAGGACGGCTTTGGGCCTGTTGGGTGGGCGGGGGCGACAACGAAGAAGCATTTTTTGCGCTGACCACCAGCGACGACAACGGCAAAACCTGGTCGAAACCGCGCGTTGTGATCGACCCACACGATGCGTCGCTGGGTGAAAGCCGCCGGGCCATTGTCGGAACCTTGTGGACCGATCCGCGCGGTCGGCTGTGGCTTTTCTTCGACCAGTCGATGACGTTTTTCGACGGCCGCGCCGGTAACTGGTACACCATGTGCGACAACCCGGACAGTGACAAACCTACCTGGTCGAAACCGCAACGAATCTGGCACGGCTGCTCCCTGAATAAACCCACCGTCCTGGCCAACGGCGACTGGCTGCTGGTGATTTCGCTCTGGAACCGGGAGAAAATCGTCGCGATGGACCCGGCTTCTCCGTATCGGGAAGCGCACCACGAACTGGATTCGCTCCGGATGGCTAATGTCTTCGTTTCCAGCGATCAAGGTCGCACCTGGAAGCGTCGGGGCGGAGTACGTTTTCCGCAGCCAGACTACGACGAATCGCACATCATCGAACGGCGCGACGGCACGCTTTGGCTGACCACCCGCACGGGCAAAGGACTTTGGGAAAGCTACTCGAACGACAAGGGGAAAACCTGGTCGGAACCGCAGAAGTCGGTGATTGAAAACACCAACGCCCGTCATTTTATCCGCCGTTTGCAGTCGGGTCGTCTGCTGCTGGTCAAGCACGCCAAGGTGGATGGCAAAATCGCCCGGTCGCACCTGACGGCGTACCTTTCAGACGACGACGGGCAGACCTGGCAGGGCGGTTTGTTGCTGGATGAACGGAATATGGTAACGTATCCCGATGGTGTTCAGGCATCCGACGGTACGATTTATATTTCCTACGACCGGGGCCGGAAACGCAGTACGGGTGGGGAAATTCTGCTGGCCCGGTTTAGGGAAGAAGATGTTCTGAAAGGCGGTTTTGTAACACCGAATGCCACAGCCAGACAGGTGATTAGCCAATCGCTGGAAGCCAAAGCAGAGGCTAAGAAAGAGAACTAGGATGGCGAATCGGCAACAGATTTATTACTGGAAATGCGACCGTCCTTCTGCCTTTTACAGTCTGACAAATCCGCATCCTGTCATGCCCGATCGGGGCGTAGAAGAGGCATTGCGAACGGTTTTACAGACCCATTTTAGGGATTCTTCCTTTGCATTGCAACCGGCGGGTGGTCAGGGCAATCACCTGACGTATTTGGCGACGCATCGCGGAGAGACGTATTTTCTGCGGCTGGAAAATGGGCCGGAGAAAGACGATTACATGGAAGTGGAAGCCGCCATTCTGGATCAGGTTCGCCAAACCGGGGTGCCGACGCCCCCGGTTTTTGCCGTCGATGCGTCGCGGTCGAAGGTTCCCTTTGCCTACCAGATTCTGGCGTTCATCGATGCGCCGGATTTGAATGCGTTACACAAAAAAGGGAAGTTAAACGAACATGCTATTGCGCATGAAATTGGAGCCAATCTGGCGCGCTGGCAGCAAATTTCACCTGAAAATTTCGGCCCTTTTGATCCGGCGCTGCTTCGAAAAACCGGTCGGCTAATCGGTTTACACGAAACGTACCGCGCTTACTTCCGGCTGAATTGGGAACGGCATCTGGATTTTCTGACGAATGCCCGGTTTCTGACCGACGAAGAAAGCCTTGACGTACAGGATCTTGTCGACAAAAACGATGCTTTGCTGGCGTTGAAAACCGGTTATCTGGTTCATAAAGATCTCGCGTTGTGGAACATGCTGGGAACGCCGGACGAACTAAAAGCCGTCATCGACTGGGACGACACCATCTCGGGCGACCCCACGGACGACCTGGCTTTGCTGGCCTGTTTTCATTCCGGCGACTTCATGAAGGCGGTTTTGACGGGTTATCAGACGATCCGGGAATTGCCGGAACAATTTCTGCCGCGTTTCTGGCTGCATTTGCTCCGCAACATGATTGTCAAAGCCGTCATTCGGGTGGGAGCGGGGTACTTCGACCGGCAGGACGATTTTTTCCTGATCGGAGCCGGATCGTCGGGACAATCCCTGAAAAGCTTCACCAAAGCGCGGATTCGAACGGCGATGCTGGGTTTGCAAGGCCATAAAGCGATCGCTGATTTATGAATTCCTTCGAAAAGAAAAATACTCGTCGACTGGGTTTGGGGACCTGGTTATCAACGGGTTCGCCGGTTATTGCCGAGCTGGCCGGGGCGTGTTCGCTCGACTGGCTGCTGTTCGATCTGGAGCACGGCTGTCTGACGGAAAGCGGGTTGCTGGCGAATTTGCAGGCCGTCCGAAATCCGGAGGTTACGCTCATGGTCCGGGTGGGCAGCCTCGACCCGACGCTGATCGCCCGGGCGCTGGACTGGGGTGCGTCGGGGATAATGCTGCCCCACGTTTCGACTCCGGCGCAGGCTTCCGCTTGCGTGGCCGCCATGCGTTATCCGCCCCACGGAACCCGCGGGTATTCCGGTTCGGTGCGGGCGTATGCCTACGGACTGCGTGCGTCCAAAGCCATTCAGGAACTGCCCGCGCCGGTTTTCATGGCTCAACTGGAAGATTATGAAGGTATTATGAATGCCGAAGCGATTGCTCAAGTTGAAGGGGTCGATGTGCTTTTTGTGGGACCAGCGGATCTGAAACTGGATTTAGCCGTGCGTTGCCCATCAAAACCGTCCCTAACATTTACCGACGCCCTGGCGCGGGTGAGTCAGGCGGCTAAAAAGAACGGGAAGCAGGCTGGCATTCTGGTGCGAAATCCGGCCGATGTACCGGAACTGCGAAAAACCGGTTTTTCCTGTTTGGCCATTGGCTCGGATCTGGGAATTTTGCGAGACGGTTTCCAGGCCATTCTTCGCTTGTAATTTCATCCCCGCGAATTCCGGCTATTCGTTTTTTTACCCCTAACCAATCTACAACTTTCCTACAATCGTCATCACCAGATTGGCCGAATTTCGGGCGGCAATCTTGAAAAACGTGAGCATATCCTGCCGGGCGTTGGAGTTGGCTTTGTCGCTCAAACTCCGGATTACCAGACAGGGAACCTGTTGCTGGTAGCAAACCTGCGCCACGGCGGCTCCCTCCATTTCGGTGGCGTCAGCCTTGAATTCCAACCACAAACTGGCGACTTTTTCGTCGGACGAAACGAAGACATCGCCCGTTACCACCGTGCCTACCACAACTGACGGTGGGCGCGAGGTAGAGGGAATGCTCTCAAACGGAACGGTTTTCGCGGCTTCCTGTGCCGCCAGCATCATGAGTGAATCGGCGGGAAAATACGTTGGGTTCAGGTCTTTCGTGATGGCGTTGCGGGTTTGATTCGTTTTCTGCTGTTGAAACGTGATGTAGCCGTAATCGTGGTGGGCGGTTTGCCGGGCAATCACGATGTCGCCGGGTTGAAGGTCGGGATTGGTGCCACCCGCGATTCCCGTAAAAAGCACCCGTTCCGGTTTGAAATAGGCCAGTACAAATGCCGTCGTCATGGCAGCATTGACCTTTCCAATTCCGGTTTCGGCGATCACGACTTTGTGGCCATTGATCCGGCCGGTCATAAAGTGAATTCCGTTGAGCGTCCGGCTTTTTGGTTTCCTGAGGGATTTTTGGACCAGCTTCACCTCTTCGTCGAAAGCGCCGAGCAAGGCCGTAATCGGACGGGGTTTATACCGTTGGGCCTGAATAGGCGAAGGGCCACCGACAAGCCCGATTACGAACAATCCCAAAATCAAAAATTTGTTTAAACGAATCATTTTGTATAGTTTATGCTGCATACATTTCGGTGTTAAACAACTAAAATACGATGAAAAAATTTGCCATTTCTATTCTTGTGATGCTTTTAACCGTTGTTTTTAATGGAGTGAATGCACAATCCAGCCAGAATGCAATTGAAAAACAGAAATTTCATTTCGGGAAGTCAGGTGAAGACGGAGCGGGCTATGCGCAGGCCGTCCGGGTCGGCAAAACCATTTACATTTCGGGAACCGTTGGCGGGGGCGAAGCGGCTTCTGCACTGACAAACGTGTACAATGGTCTTCAGAAAACACTGGCTTTTTACGGGGCTACTTTTCAGAACGTGGTGAAAGAGAATTTATACACGACCAACATCGAGGAAATAAAAAAGCACAACGACGTTCGGAAGAAGTTTTATAACAACGATTTTCCGGCGGCAACCTGGGTGCAGATTCAGCGGCTGTACGAAGAAACGGCGCTGGTGGAAGTGGAGTTGGTGGCCGTGCTTCCCTGAATATCAGTGTCCAGAAAAGAGTGCCAGAATGCAGAATAAATCGACAAGCAATAAACCGACCGGCACCTCTTTCGATTGGCCAATGGCCAGTTTCACGACCGTCCACGTCAGAAACCCCCAGATGATGCCCTGCGTAATCGAGTAGCTGAACGGAATCAGCACCAGCGCCAGAAACGCCGGTAAGGCATCGTCCAGCCGACCCCAGTTGATTTTGGTAACCGGTTTCATCATGAAAGCACCGACCAGCACCAGCGCCGGGGCAGTGGCAATGGCCGGAATGACCGACAGCAAGGGCGACAGAAACAGGAACGGCAGAAACAGGCAACCCGCCACGATGGCCGTCAGGCCCGTACGCCCGCCCTGCGCAATGCCCACCGCCGACTCGATGTAAGCTGTTCCGGGGCTGGTGCCGAGCAAACCCGCCATTGTCGTGGCCACGGCATCGACCGTCAGTGAGCGGTTGAGGTTGCGCGGGTTGCCGTCGTCGTCGTACAGGTCGGCAGCTTCGGCCACGCCCACGAAAGTGGACAGGCTGTCGAACAAATCCGTAAAAACGAAGGCAAAGATTACCGGCCAGAGCGACCATTGCAGGGAGTTGACCAGATCCAGTTTGCCGATCAGACTGAAATCCGGGGCGGCAAAAATGCCCTGAAAATTGACGAGTGTTTTTTGCCCGAAATTGACCGCCGACGCATCGCCCCACCACCGGCCAACGGGCAGCGCGGCCAGGGTCGTGAGCAGAATACCGATGATGATGGCACCCGGAACCTGCCGGATGACCAGAATGCTGGTGATGAAAAGTCCGAAAATAAACGTCACAATAATCGGGTCTTTCAGGCTGGCGATGCTGACCAGCGTAGCCGGATTGGCTACAATAAATTTCGCATTTTCAAAGCCAATCAGGGTGATAAACAGGCCAATACCGGCCGAAACCGAATACCGCAGCGGCCTGGGTATGATCCTGACAATGGCCGAACGGACGTTGAAAAGCGATAGGATCAGAAACAGAACGCCCGCCCAAAAAACCGCCCCCAGCGCCACTTCGGGCCGGATGCCCATGCCTTTGACGGCCGTAAAGGTGAAAAACGCGTTCAGCCCCATACCGGGCGCCACCACCATCGGATTCCGGGCATAGAGACCCATCATCAGACTACACCCGAACGACAGCAAAACCGTTGCCGTCAGAACCCCGCTGAACGGCAGACCAGCCTGACTGAGAATGGCCGGATTGACCACGATGATGTACATGGTTGCCAGGAACGTGGAAACGCCCGCCAGAATTTCGGTGCGGGTTGCGGGAACGGAGAGGCCGGTTTGCATGAAGGACAAATGGATCGAAGTCCGAAAATACGGATTACGAACACCAATGCAACTTCCAGTCTGGCAATTCGGTGATTATTTCGCACAAAAAAGCCCCCGGCCCGGAGCAAACTGCCCATGCCGGGGGACTCGAACCAATTTAACCAAATTAAAGGAGAGTGACGATTGATCATCGACCATTGACCATCGACGATTGACAATGGTCAATGGTCGGTGGTCAATCCTCAATTTCTAATCTCCGTTGCAAACCATTGCTGATCGGCGGGCATGGCCGCGCCACCCGGTTGTTGCGAAACGGCCCATTGTTGCAAAGCCTGTTCCAGTACGGCATTCAGACTCTCCCGGGTTTTGGCCTGTTTGAGATTGAGTCGTTTTTTCGCCAGCGTCTCTTTGTAAACGAGCTGGTTGTCATCGTTGTAGAAAAAAACGACGCAGTTCTGCTTCGGTTGGGATTCCACGACCCAGAAGCCCTGGCGGGGTGAAGTTGACTGACGGATTTGCCGTCCCTGACCAAAGCTAAAAGCCGACAAAGACAGGAATAAGGCCGTGGCGAATAGCGCCAGACGGTAATGTGGATTGATTTTCATGGTGGTAGCGCCGAAGCGGTTCGTTCGTAGTTGTTGTTTTAGTCAGAATGGACGCTTCAAAAGTAAACATGGGAAAAACCGCCTGCCTGCATTTTCGCCCAATGCGCCGGTTCCCGGCTGATACGGCAAGGGACTGGCGACGAGTGTAGTTAGGGCGCTGAAAAGAGCCATTTGGCGACGATTCGCTACCGTTCGTCTACAATTCGCGCAATTCGTGGCAGGAAAGGTGTCGTTTATCTATATTCGGTCGGTAATCGGGTACTTGTATGCAACTCTCTAACACCAACTTCATCTTTTCCAATCAGCCGCGTTACCGCCTGGCCCGGCACGGGCTTTTCTGGGGCGTCGTTCAGCTCTACTTTACGGTTTTGTATGGTGTTTTTCCGATCTCCTATTTTCTGCATCGCGGTTACGGAAAACCCGAAGCGTTCTTTCTGGGCTTTTTTTCCTCCGGGGTCAGTTCGCTGGTGTTTATGCCGGCCCATATGGTGCTGTCGTACGGTATTATTTACGTTTTATTCCCCCGCTATCTGGACAAAGGGCCCTATTGGAAAATGGTGGTTGGCGTTATTCTTTTTTCATTTCTGAGTGCGTCGGCATCGGCCCTTCTTTCGACCTCGGTTGTTGCGCCCTTGCATGCGTGGCTGGGTACGTCGCGGGCTCGCGGGGGGGGCTTAACCTATTTGTTGATGGCGGGATTACGGGGCGGCATTACGGTGGGCGGTTTTGCGGCTGCCATTAAACTCGTCAAAATCTGGTATTTGAAAGAGCAGGCCTATCGGCAGATAGAAAAGGAAAAGTTTAACGCGGAGTTACAGTTGTTGAAGTCCCAGATTCATCCGCATTTTCTGTTCAATACCCTCAACAACCTGTATGCCTTGACGTTACGAAAATCGGAGCAATCGCCGGCGGTGGTGCTGAAACTGTCGCAATTACTGAGTTATATGCTCTACGACTGCAATGCGTCGGAGGTGCCGTTGGAAAAAGAGATTGCATTCATAAGGAATTACATCGGACTGGAGCAGTTGCGGTATGGCTCGCGACTGGACGTTTCGATGAATTTCCACGGCGATTTGAAGGGAATACAAATGGCGCCCCTGTTGCTGATTCCGTTTCTGGAAAATGCCTTCAAACACGGAACCAGTGAACAACTGGAGCAGGCCTGGATTTTTCTGGACCTGTCCGTCGATGATCATGTGCTGACGTTCAAGCTGGTCAACAGCCGCGATGCCGATACGGCGGCTTCAACGGAGGGTGGGGTAACATCTGTTGAAGCCACCTCCGTTGAAGCCACCGTTGGGGGAATCGGATTGCAAAACGTCCGGAAGCGGCTGGAATTGCTGTATCCGGGTCGATATGAATTGAAAATTCAGCCGGAAGAAGAAACGTTTCTGGTTGATTTGACCCTGCGGTTACCCCGGGAATTGGCGGTTTTGAAACCGAATAAGATGCCGGTAGCTGAAATGCCGGTGTAAAATAGAAATTAGCCCCTAAATCCCCTAAAGGGGACTTTAAAATCCGGGTTATGCGGTGTCCAAGTCCCCTTTAGGGGATTTAGGGGCTTAAAAAATAACAACAACAAATACACATCCCTATGAACGTACGTTGTCTGCTGATTGATGACGAACCACACGCTGTGGAGATTATCGAATCGTACATCGAACTGGTCGATGGGCTTGAGATTGTCGGCAAGTGCCACAATGCCGTTCAGGCATTCAGCCTGCTCCAGTCGATGCCGGTCGATCTGCTATTTTTAGACATTAAAATGCCCAAACTTTCCGGCACCGATTTTCTGCGGAGTTTGCGGAATCCTCCCAAAGTGATTTTCACGACGGCGTATCGCGAATACGCACTGGACGGTTTTGATCTGGATGTGGTCGATTACCTGCTCAAACCCATTCCGTTCGAGCGGTTTTTGCGGGCGGTTTCCAAAGTCATGCGGCTCGAACCCCAGAATGTGGCGAACGGTATTTCGGAGCCCGATCAGCCACCCGTTGAAAAGGAACTGGTGCCGTCGGAGCGTGATGCGTTTCTCTATTTTCGGGCCGACCGCAAAATGGTGAAGGTCTATACCAAAGACATTCTCTACGTCGAAAGCCTGAAAGATTACATCAAAATCATCACGGCCAATGCCAAACCGCTGGTGGTGAAACAGGCCATTAGTTCGGTGGAAGCCATGCTGCCGGGCCGGGATTTTCTGCGGATACACCGGTCGTTCATTGTGGCCATCGACAAGATTTCGGCCTGGTCGCCCAGCCACATCGAGGTCGCCGGGCAGGAACTTCCGATTGGGCGGCTGCACCAGAAGGATGTCGGCCGGGCGTTGAAAATGGAAGTGTAGTTTTCTCCTAAACAGCTTACGGACATGTTTACCGAACGAAATGTGTTTTACCTCAAATTTGGATCCAGCCGGGCCGCTATCCAACTCTGGAAAGAGTATCTGAGTTCTGCTCACGAAGTTGACAACCAGATCCGTGCCCGGCTGCTGACGGATCTGAGCGGTTCTGGCTATGTTTTGGTGCTGGAGCTGACGTATCCGACTTATGCCGAACTGGAACCGTCGCGTTGCCGGTTAACGCAACTCCCATCCTGGAAAGAGTTTTACCAGAAATTTATTCCATTGTGTGAACGCTCGGAGCGAACCTTATACAAGATGGAGGCTGCGTATTGAGGCATCTTTGCCGGAAAAACCGTATTTTGCATCAAACGAAAAAGGTATGCAGACGCTTGAGAAGAAAGAAGTTTCTGGAAAGTCCCGTAAACCGTAGGGTGTCAAATCGCCGGTAAAGACGTCAAACAAAAAGTAGCCATGGAATCGCTGGTGTATGAGGTGCTGGATGGGCGACCGCTGTATTACCGCGGTTATGAAGACGTTTTGGCAGGGGAAAAAACACTCGAAGAAATTAGGGGTTCGAGTACATTGCAGTGGATACTCGTTTCTTTGTTTATGGAAATCATGATTCGATTTCTGGACGAGAAAAAATATTGGTTTGCATCAGATCCTGGTGTTCAACTTGATCACCGGAATAATTTGTCCCACGATGTGGCGATTTACGAACGCAGTCTTTTAACACCCGATAAAATTAACACCCACTATGCTGATATACCCGCTAGAGTGGCCGTTGAAATTGATGTAAAAGCCGATCTATCAAAGATTGAAGACTTCAATTACGTCAATAAAAAGACCCGAAAACTCCTCGATTTTGGTACGGACAAGGTAATCTGGATTTTTACGGACACGCAGCAAGTGATGATTGCCGAACAAACCGCCGATGCCTGGCTGACCATGAGTTGGCACCGGGATCTGGAATTGCTCGACGGTCAGACGTTTAACATTGGCCGGTATTTGGAAGAGGAAGGGATTAAGGTGGAAAACTGATTTTAAAAAAAGAAGCCAACCGTAGGGGTACGCTTGCGTTGAGGGGTCATGGTTTCGATTTGAACATAACCTCAACTAAAACGTATGAAAACAGTACGCTTCGTTCTCTCGGGTTTATTGATGTGGGGCCTTACGGCTTGTGACCAGGAAAAAAATGTGACCCCCGAAGCCTTGCCGCAAAACGCCAGGAATTTTATCAGCACGCATTTCCCGCAGGAAACCATCCTGCAAGTGGTGAAAGAGCGTGACGGTTTGACCACCGGTTTCGATGTCATCCTGAGCAACGGTTTTGATCTGGACTTTACCAAATCCGGCGAGTGCACGCAGGTAGACGGGAAAGACCAGGCGATTCCGGATGCGGTGATCAATCCGGAAAAAATCCGCACCTACGTGCAAACGAATTTCTCCCAACAAACCATTGTCAGTTGGGAGAAAAACGAAAACGACCGCGACCGTTACAGTGTTGAGTTGTCGAATGGGCTGGATCTGAATTTTGATAAAAACGGCGATTTCCTGCGCATTGACGACTGATTAGTTGACAGCCCCATTTTTCAAATGCTTCTCCAGATACTCCGTATACTGCTGATACAGAAGCAGTGTACTGGTGCTGTTGTAGGCCACGCCGTGCGCACCCGGAGGATAAATGCGCAGGTCGGCGTCTTTCCCGGCGTCTTCCAGCGCATTCATCAACTGCATGGTGTTCCGGACGTGGACGTTTTCATCCATCGTCGAATGCGCGATGAACATCTTGCCCTGGAGGTTTTTGGCGTTCGGCGAAACCGCACTTTTCTGGTACTGCGCGTCGTTTTCGGGCAGCAGACCCATGTAGCGTTCGGTGTAAATGCTGTCGTAGAGCCGCCAGTCGGTGACGGGGGCACCCACGAGCGCGACTTTGAAAATACCGGGGTGAGCCAGCATCGTGTAGCTGCTCATATACCCGCCGTAACTATGTCCCCGGATGGCCATGCGCCCGCCATCGATCCACGGCAGCGTGCCCAGGTACTTGGCGGTTTCAACAAAATCCCGGCTTTCATACTGGCCGAGTTTTTCGTAGACTACTTTTTCAAAATCAGAACCGTAACCGCCACTGCCCCGGTTGTTCACGCTCACAATGACGTAACCCTGTTGCGCCAGAAACTGGTGCCAGCCGGACGTATTGAACTCGTTATAAACCGATTGCGCACCCGGTCCGCCGTAAATATCCACCACCACCGGATACTTTTTGGTGGCGTCGAAGTCGAGCGGTTTCAGGATCGAGATGTCGATTTTCTGTCCGTCGGAGGTCGTGAAGCTGGTCAGTTCCTTCGTCGCATAGGCGTAGTTGCTAATGAATTTCGTCACGCTGGCGTTGGTTTCCAGCGGTTTGACAAGCTTGCCTTTGGTGTCCCAGAGTTCCACGCGGGTGGGGGTGGTGGTGTTCGAAAACCGGTCGATGTAATACTGGCTGTTGGGCGCAAAATCGATCTTGTGCCGACCCGCCAACTGAGTCAGTTTTCGCTTGTTTTTTCCGTCGAAATCAACCGCATACAGTTGCCGGTCCAGCGGGGATTGTTCGGTCGAGGTGTAGTAAATCGTTTTGTTTTTGGCGTCGATGTTGTGCACAAAAACCACCTCCCAATTGCCTTTTGTGACCTGGTTCAGCAGTTTTCCGGTGTAGTCGTAGCGGTATAGATGCGCCCAACCGTCCCGCTCCGAAACCCAGAAAAACTCCTGCGAATTGGCCGGGAAATAGAAATAGTGCATGATACCGGCGAAGAAATCGAACACGTCGACCCAGGTTTTCGACATTTCTTCCATAATCTGCTTCGCGTCGCCGGTGCGGGCGTTGGTCAAAAACAGTTTCAGGTGGTTTTGCTTGCGGTTCAGGTGCACCACCGCCAGTTGGCCTTCCTGCGACGTCCAGTAAATGCGGGGAATATAGCCATCGCCCAAATCGACTTTCATCCACTGCTGTTTCGTATTGGACAGTTCGACGACGCCGATTCGGGCGGTCGGATTTTTGTCGCCCACACGCGGGTAGGGGAGTTTCGTGAAATTTTCGTCAAAGCCCTTGTAATCCGTCATGGCGTAAATCGGCACTTCGCGCTCGTCAATCTGCCAGTAGGCGATGAACTTGCTGTCGGGCGACCATTCCCAGGCCTGCGCCAGACCAAACTCTTCTTCATAAGCCCAGCCAAACCGGCCGTTGTAGAGCGATGGCGCGGCATCGTTGGTGAACTGCGTTTCTTTCTGCGTGGCAAAGTCGAATACGAACAGATTGCCGTCCCGCTCGTAGCCAATCTTCAACCCATCCGGCGAGAGTTCTGCGGTTTGGGCGTCTTTCGCAACCCGCTTCAGGCTTTTGTCGGCGACGCTATACACATAATAATCCGAAATGCCCGAGCGACGCCAGACGGGCCGGAAGTTGGTTTGAAACAACAGATTTTTGGAGTCTTTCGACCATTGAAATGATTCGTAGGTAAACGGCTGACCGGTTTCGGGAAACTTGAGCGCACTGCCGTCAAAAACCACCTCTTCGCGCTGGTCTTTGGGCGAAAACGATTTGATCACGCCCTGGTCGATAAACGAAAAACGGGTGCCACCATCGATCCAATTAACGCTCGAAGGGCCTTGTGAACCAGCGAGTTGTCCGGACGCGGCCAGGGCCTGTTGCAGATTTTGAAACCGTTGCTTTTGTTGGGAAAAAGCAGGGAACTGAATGAAAAGAACGAAAAGAAACTGGAACGAAAATAAGGTACGGAACATAAGGCCAGTCAGTGTGAAGTGTGTTCAAAAGTAGTGAAAAAATGAATTCGTTGGCGTACCCGTATGCCGACCAATTTCTAGCGTACGATAGACACATTTTAAGAAGTAATTGTACCTTTGGGTTGCCGGTTGGCGATCTGACCAGGCAGGACGGGAAAGCAAACCGGCTGATTTTGGGATCAAAACCGTTGGGTTAGCGCAACTTTTTACTTCAACACGTTGATGTCTTTTTCGGAAACTACGGACGATAAGACCTTGTGGCAGGCCTTCAAACGGGGTGACGAAACCGCCTTTGGCGTGCTCTACCAGCGGTATGTCCGGGTGTTGTTCAGTTACGGCAAAAAGCTGTCCCGCGACGAACAGGCGGTGGAAGATGCGGTTCAGGATCTGTTTGTGGATTTGTGGCAAAGCCGTAGCCGCCTGAGTGACGTCGAATCGGCCCGGTTTTATTTGTTTCGCTCCCTGCGCCGGAAAATTCATAAGGCTCTCCGACCCGATCAGCTTGCCTCCGAAAGCTGGGAAATGACCGATGAGTGGCGGCTTCCGACCAGCCCGGCGCAGGAAACAGAAGTGATCAATGCCGAAAGACTGCGAACGCAAACCGCTGATTTGCAGGTCAAACTGAAAAAACTGCCGCTTCGACAATACGAAGTTCTGATGCTCTACTATTACCAGGATTTCAGTTATGCCCAAATCGCGGACATTCTGGCGATCAACGAACAATCCGTCCGGAATTTGCTGCAACGCGGGCTTCATAAACTCCGCCAGTTTGCCATTCTCTCCAGCACTATTCTGCTGTTTATACTTTTTTTTCTTTGCAAGTGAGTTAAACTGCGGCTCCCTTTTCTCTTTCTTTTTAAAGGCATAATCTAATTACGTAGCCAAAAAGTGATAGGATGGAGTACGCGGATTTTGATTTGGAGGACTTCTTAAAGGATGCGTCTTTCAGACAATGGGTGTATGCGCCGACGCCGGAAACCGATGCTTTCTGGCGGCAGTTTCTGGATCGGTATCCTGAAAAACAGCCGGTTGTCGACCATGCCCGGACGGTTTTGCTTGCAATCGATGAGGCTGTTATTCAGGAATATCCAGATGAAGAACAGGTTGAGCGGATGTTCACGAACGTCCGCGAACGCATTCAACCTGCCCCCGTGCGTCGACTCCCGGTCCCGTGGCGCTGGCTGGCGGCTGCCTCCATTCTACTTAGTCTGGGACTTTGGGTTTACCAGAAAAACCGCCTTCCGACGCAGTATGAGCAATTAATCGATCAATCGTCTACGGCTTTGCTGGAAAAAGTCAACCAGTCGGAGCAACCAATGACGGTTCGTCTGCCCGACCAGAGTACGGTTTTGTTGCAACCGAATAGCCGGATCAGTTTTGCCCAAGATTTTGGTCGGCAATCCAAGCGGGAAGTGTATTTGACTGGCGAAGCCTTCTTTCAGGTGACCAAAAATCCGGCAAAACCGTTTTTTGTGTACGCCGATGAACTGGTCACCAAAGTGCTGGGCACCAGTTTTTGGATCAAAGCCGCCGAAGCGGGCAAGCAGGTGGTGGTGCAGGTGAAAACCGGCAAAGTCTCGGTTTTTGCCCGAACCGACAGCCGCGCCAATGCAATGCAGGCCAATCGCGAACTGGAAGGCGTGGTGTTGACCCCCAACCAGCAACTGGCTTTCTCCCGCGACGAGGTTCGGATGAAGAAATCGCTGGTCAGTGAGCCAGAACCCGTTCATCCACAGACTTTTGAGTTTAAAGATGCGCCTGTCTCCCGGATCTTTTCGGAACTGGAGCAGGCCTACGGGATCGACATTGTGTATGATGAAGAACTGCTGGGAAATTGTCTGTTAACGGCCTCTTTAGCCGAAGAACCCCTTTTTGAAAAGCTGACACTCCTGTGCAAAGGCATTGAAGGACATTACGAAGTCGTTGATGCCCAGATTGTTATTTCGGCAAAAGGGTGTCAATAAAGGAAGCGGTTTGGCGCTTAAAACCGGGGTTACTTATAAATTGTATATTTAGTCTAGTGATTTAATTTACTAATTTCGTTCTGATTACTTAAAAATGAAATACTTTCGCCCTTCGAAAGCGGCAGAGGAATCAAATGCCCCTTACCCTAATACACCTAATAAACTGAATACATGAAGAAAAATCTCCCTACCCTGATCTCCTGGCGAATGGCCCTGAAGCTGAGTTTTCTGCAACTGCTCTTTTCGGGACTGGTAACCAGCATCGCTCTGGCGACCGGCATTCGGGCGCAGGCAATTTTGAACACCAAGGTGACCATTCAGATGCAGAATCAGGACGTGAAAACGGTTCTGGCACTGATCGAAGAGCAGACCAAGGTGAAGTTTCTCTACAGCACAAGCCTGATTCAGGCCGACCGAAAAATCTCCCTGAACGTGCAGCGTGAAAAGTTGGGGACGGTTTTGGAAGACATGCTGAAACCGTTGAATCTGGGTTATGAGGTTTCCGGTAAACAGATCATTCTGAACCGCTTGCCCAGTGTAAATCCAGCGGTTAAACCCAATTCGTCACCGGAAGCCTCCCTGCTGACGCAGCCGGTTGAAGAGGTAATTTCGGGAACGGTTTCGGACGAAAAAGGCGGAGGACTGCCCGGCGTTTCCATTGTGATCAAAGGCACCCAGCGCGGCACGACAACCGACGGCAATGGCCAGTTTCGCATCAATGTGCCGGATAAATCGGTGACGCTCGTGTTCAGCTTTGTCGGTTTTCTGACGCAGGAAATCCCCGTTGGTTCCAAAACCACGCTAAATGTTGTTCTGAAAACGGACGAAAAAACCTTGAGCGAGATCGTGGTAGTGGGCTACGGGACGCAGAAAAAACGGGACTTGACCGGCGCGATTTCCTCCATTTCCAGCAAGGACATTTCCGAAACCCCGGCAGCCAACTTTCTGTCGAACGCCCAGGGTCGGCTCGCCGGGGTCGACATCGTCCGGGCCAACGGCGCACCCGGTTCCAACCCCACCATCCGGATTCGCGGAAACCGGTCGATCAACGCCAGCAACAACCCGTTGTATGTCATCGACGGGATTCCGACGGATGTGAATATCAACGACTTCAATCCGAACGACATCGAGTCGATGGAGGTGCTGAAAGATGCCAGCGCCGTGGCGATTTATGGGTCGCGGGGCGCCAACGGCGTCATTCTGATCACGACCAAACGCGGAAAACAAGGGAAAGCCGTGTTGAGCTACGATGGGTACTACGGGATCAAAAAGGCGAAAAAAGACCTGAATCTGATGAACGGGAACGAGTTTGCCCGATATGCCCGGATTTCGCGGGGACTCGCTCCCGACAATGCCAGCCAGGATGTGGCTTTGATGAGCAGCCTGGAAATCGACAACCTGAGCAAAGGCATTTCGACTGATTGGCTGGATCTGATTTTGCGCGACGGCGTTCAGCAAAGCCACCAGCTTTCGGCCAGCGGAGGATCTGAGAATACGACGTATTATCTGTCCGGTTCGTTTTTCGACGAAAAAGGCGTACTACAAAAAAGCGATTACCGCCGGTATTCGTTCCGGGCCAACATCGACACCAAATTGACCGAGCGGCTGAAGATCGGCGTGAGCGCGACGGTGTCGACCGACCTGCAAAACGTGATGTCGAACGCGCCCTACAACAACGCCCTGCTTTTCTCGCCTTTGATCGAGCCTTACAATGCCGACGGTGCTTTTGTGGCCTATCCGAACCCGCGCGAAGGCAATACGACCAGTCCGTTGCTCGAATTTCAGCCGAATCAGTACGTCGATGAAACGAAAAAATACCGGGTTTTTGCCACGCTTTTCGGGGAATACCAACTCGCCGAAGGACTCACGTACCGCCTGAACTACGGCCCGGATTTCAGCACCTATCGCCGGGGAAATTACTCCGGAACGCTGGCGGGCGGCACCAGCCGGGCCACCGTCGAAAACCAGCAAAACTTTGCTTACACACTGGAGAACCTCCTGAGTTACAACAAAAAATTCGGGCCGCATTCGCTGAATGTGGTGGGGCTGTTCAGTACGCAGAAAAACCGCTTTGAATCTTCGAGTGCCAGCGGTCAGAATATTCCGATTGAAACCTCCTCGTTCTACAACCTGGGGAGTTCAGGAACCGTCACCGGCATTACCAGCGCGCTGACCCAGTGGGGGTTGCTGTCGTATATGGGCCGGGTCAACTACGGTTTTAAAGACCGGTATCTGCTCACCCTGACCGGACGCGCCGACGGTTCGTCACGCTTGTCGAAGGGCAACAACTGGGCCTTTTTTCCGTCGGTATCGGCGGGCTGGGTGATTTCGGATGAAGCCTTTCTGACGGGCAATACGGTATTGTCTTTCCTGAAACTGCGCGTGGGCTATGGCGAAGTGGGCAACACTTCCATTGCCCCTTACCAGACGCTCGGTGGACTGAGCCGCTCCATCTATGCCTTTGGCTCGGAACCGGGTTACGGGTATGGCCTGAGCATCATTCCGAATCCCGATCTGAAATGGGAAATATCCAAGACACTCAATATAGGGGTTGATTTCAGTTTTCTGCGCGACCGGATTTCGGGTTCGCTGGAACGTTATGATACCAAAACCAGCGATTTGCTCCTGAGTCGGCTGATTCCGATCTCGTCTGGCTATGCGTCGGTTTTGCAAAACATCGGTGCCACCCGCAACCGGGGCTGGGAGTTGACTTTGAATGGGAACGTCGTCAATAGTCCTTCCGGTTTTAAGTGGGATGCCAGCCTGAATCTGTTCTCGAACAAGGAGCAGATTGTCGATCTGTTCAATGGCCGGGATGATGTCGGGAATCAGTGGTTTATCGGACAACCCATTTCGGTTTTCTACAATTTCAAGCAACTCGGCATCTGGCAAACCAGTGAAGCCGCTCAGGCAGCCGCCGAAGCCAAACAACGCCCCGGTGACATCAAGATTGCGGATGTCAATGGCCGGGATGCCAATGGAAATTTGACCAATCAGCCCGATGGCGTCATCAATGCCGATGACCGGACGATTTTGGGTTCGGTGGTGCCAAAATGGAGTGGCGGGATTACCAACCGGTTTAGCTTCAAGGGGATCGACTTTTCGTTCCTCGTCTATGCCCGTCAGGGGCAAATGCTGCGGAGCGATTTTCACAATCTGGGCGGCAATCAGTGGCAGGGACGGTATAACAGCCTGAACTTCGATTACTGGACGCCCGACAATCCGACCAATAAAATTCCGATGCCGTATGCCGCATCGGCTCCCTTGTATGCCGATGCGGTTCGTTTTTTCGACGGCTCGTTTGTCAAAATCCGCAACATCACGCTGGGGTATTCGCTGCCGAAAAGCCTGCTGGCCAAAGCGCACATTTCGAGCTTGCGGCTGTATGCCACTGCCGACAATGCCTTCATCTTTTCGCCCTACAAACTGGTCGATCCCGAGACGTCGACCGGCATTGTGGGCGGCAGCACCCCGATGACCTCGGCTACTTATGTATTCGGCATGAATCTTAAATTCTAAGCGACCCGTACAAGTCATGAAAAATAGCAATACCATTCTCAGCCTGACCCTTTTGCTGGTCGGCCTTTTCTCCTGCCAGAGCGTTCTGGAAGAAACCCCCGTTGGTCTCGCCACCGCCGATAGCTATTATTCGACACCCAGCGGTCTGGAAGACGGCCTGAAAGCGGTTTATACACCATTGCGCCGGTTTTACGGTCGCGAAGAAGCCTTCTTCCTGACCGTCACCGGAACCGACATGTTCACCAACGGTTTTGGCGGGGTTACCAATTATCCCGATATCAACAATTATTCCGCCAACTTTCTGGGTTCCAATGCGTTCGTAACGGCGGTTTGGGATAATTTTTACGTCGGAATCAACCAGGCCAACGCCGTTATCAATCGCGCTCCGGGCGTGGCGGGGGTGACGGAAGCCAATCGGGCGCGTATCATCGGGGAGGCCCGTTTTCTGCGGGCGTTGTATTATTTTCATCTGGTTCAGCAGTTTGGCGATGTCCATTTTTCGCTGGAAGAAACCATCGGCGTGCAGACTACGGCGAAAAAAACGCCCGCGAAGACAATTTACGAACAGGGCATCGTGCCGGATTTGCAATATGCCATTGAACACCTGCCTGCCAAAGCTGCTCTGTACGGACGAATTACCAAACCGGCTTCGGAAGCGCTTCTGGCCCGCGTTCAACTGACGCTGGGAAACTGGGCCGAGGCCGAGCGGCTGGCGAGTCAGGTGACAAAATCGTATGACTTTCAGATGATTAAGCCGTACGGCAGCCTTTGGGATATTGCTAATGATGCCAATGCGGAGGTGGTCTGGTCGGTGCAATACACGGCTGATCCCTTGACGAACGGGGCCGGTAATGAAAGCCATTTGTTCTTTTTATTCGATTATACCCAGAATCCGACCATCATCCGGGACCTGCCCAATGGCCGGGCGTATCAGCGGTTTATGCCGACTAACTACCTGATCAAGCTGTTTGATCCGTCGAAAGACAGCCGCTGGGAAGGCTCATTCAAAACCGTCTGGTTTGCCAACAACCGGGGTACGATTAACGGAAAAACCGTGATGCCGGGCGATACGGCCATTAAAATTGTCCCGTATTCGGTGCCGGATGCTGCTCAGACCACGGCTCCTTACTGGTACATCGACTTCAAGGATACGTGGGTGGGCGCGTCGACCATCACCAACAACGAGATTGGCGGGGGGCAGCGCCGACGGTTTCCGGTGATCAAAAAGTACATCGATCCGCTGCGGACGAGCATCAATGCCACCGACGGTCGCCGGGATTTTATCGTGATTCGACTCGCCGAGATGTACCTGATTGCCGGGGAAGCGGCCTGGCGTCAGAACAAACTGACCGAAGCGGCTGCTTATTTCAACGTGGTGAGAACCCGGGCGGCTCTGGCTGGCAAAGAAAAGGACATGCAGATCACGGCCAGCGACCTCAGCCTGGATTTTGTGCTGGACGAACGGGCGCGCGAGCTGGCGGGTGAAATGCACCGCTGGTATGATCTGAAACGCACCGGACAACTGCTGGCGCGGGTCAAAAAATACAACCTCGATGCGGCTCCCAACATCAAGGAAATGCACCTGGTTCGGCCCATTCCGCAAACCCAGATAGACCGGGTGACCAATCCGGGGGAGTTTACCCAGAATCCGGGTTATTGAAGAAAGATAACCGGGGTTTAAGGTTATTAGCCCACGGTTTTAACCGTGGGGCCAAAAAAATGACCCGGTAATTTAATGGAAACCGTTTAACGGTTTTGGGGGCCTAAATAAACCGTTAAAACGGTTCCAATGGATTCGATTGTTTTGCCTTCACGCCCCACGGTTAAAACCGTGGGCTGTAAAAACGGGTGTAATTTGTATACAGGATGAAATGGATTTTGGTTTGCTCGATTGCCATTGGCGCGTTGGTCGTGCTGGCTTTTACCCGAAACGGAGAACGCCAGCCGCAGCGTCCGAATGTGCTTTTTATCTGCATCGACGACCTGCGTCCTGACCTGAAATGCTACGGCAATCCGGTGATCCATTCCCCGAATCTGGATCGGCTGGCGCAGCAATCGGTGCTTTTTACACGGCAGTACGTCACGCAGCCGACCTGCGGGGCGTCGCGCTACAGCCTGCTCACCGGGCGGCTGCCGCGTAATCCGGTGGACATTACGAACGAAGCCCTCGAAAAACAGGTGTCCGGCAAACCCCGGACGGACGAGCCGGAAACGTTTATCGATCAGTTGCGCCGGACTGGCTACTACACCGTCGGGATGGGTAAGATCAGTCACTCGCCCGATGGCTACGTGTATGGCTACAACGACCCGAAAAGCAGTCAGTTGGAATTACCACATAGCTGGGACGAAATGCGGTTTGATCCGGGAAAATGGAAGACGGGCTGGAATGCGTTTTTTGGCTACGCCGACGGTTCGAACCGGCAGGGCCAGAAATCGAAAGTCAAGCCGTATGAAGCCGCAAACGTAGCCGACGAAGACTATCCCGACGGATTGACGGCCAATCTGGCTGTATCGAAACTAAAGGAACTGGCGGGCAAGAAACAACCATTTTTTCTGGGCATCGGCTTTTTTAAACCGCATCTGCCGTTCAACGCGCCCCAAAAATACTGGGACCTGTATGACGAAGCGAAAATTCCGCTGACGCCATCACCTACGGTTCCCGAGCATGTTAATCCGGCCAGTTTGCACGAGAGCGCCGAGTTCAATCAGTATGCGCTGGGCGACGAACAGGCTTCGCTGGAAAAACCGGTTTCGGATGCCTACGCCCGCAAATTGCGTCATGCCTATTACGCCAGTGTGAGTTACACGGATGCGCAGGTGGGCAAGGTTCTGGAGACCCTGAAGCAGTTGGGTATGGCTGAAAATACGATTGTGGTGGTCTGGAGTGATCACGGCTGGCACCTGGGCGATTACCGGGTTTGGGGCAAACACACGATTTTCGAGCAAGCCGTCCGCAGTGTGCTGATCGTCAAAACGCCCGGCATGAAAACCGGCATGGTTCGGAACGAAATCCTGAGTTCGATTGATCTATACCCCACCCTGATGGAGTTATGCGGGATAAATGCACCGGCCACGCTCGACGGAAAAAGCTTCAGCAGTCTCCTGAAAAAAGGAAAACCAGCGGACTGGGGTGAGCATGTCGCCTACAGTTATTTCAAGAAGGGTATCACCGTCCGCACCGATCGATACCGTCTTACCCGGTATTTCCGGGCGCAGGAACCCACCGTGGAATTGTATGATCACCGCACCGATCCGAACGAAAACCGCAATGTGGCCGAGACCCACCCGGACGTTGTGAAACAGCTTATGCCGATTTGGGAAAAAGGCAATACGGGCGTGTTTAAATGAAACCAGCCGGGGCCTGAAACCGGTACGAAATTTTTAAAGATAAACGCTAACGACCTGAAAAAATGACACTTAAACTTCTGATCGCTTTTCTGGCTTTGACGTTCGCTTTTTGCCCTGCCCTGCAACCGCCGGAGAAAAAACCGAACATTATCCTGATTCTGGCCGACGACATGGGCTATTCCGACATTGGTTGCTTCGGCTCCGAAATCCAGACGCCCAACCTGAACGAGATGGCGAAAAACGGCCTTCGGATGCCGCAGTTCTACAACGCGTCGCGCTGCTGCCCAACCCGCGCGTCGTTGCTGACGGGCTTATTCCAGCATCAGGCGGGCGTGGGCGACATGGTCAATACCAGACAGCAACCCGCCTACCAGGGCTACCTCAACCAGCATTGTGTCACGATTGCGGAAGCTCTAAAACCGGCGGGGTATAAAACCTACATGGCCGGAAAATGGCACGTTGGCACCAAACCGGAAGGCTGGCCTGTGAAACGCGGTTTCGACCGGTATTTCGGCTTGATCGACGGCGCGAGCAGTTATTTTGGCAAGGACCCCTACCGCCCCAACCAGAAGCTCACCATTGCGCTGGACGACCAGGAATACACGCCGGAGAAAGGCTATTACGCGACCAATGCCTTCGCCGATCATGCCGTTGAGTTCATTGGTCAGACTCCCAAAGACCAGCCATTTTTTCTGTACATGGCCTTTACGGCTCCCCACTGGCCCTTACACGCCCTGCCCGAAGACATTGCCAAATACCGGGGTGCTTATCAGAAAGGGTGGGACAAACTGCGGGAAGAGCGGTTTCAGCGCATGAAGGCAATGGGAATTCTGGCGAAAAACAGTTCGCTTTCACCCCGCGATGCGTCCATTCCGGCCTGGGATTCACTGAGTGAGGCCGAGAAAAAAGATTGGGAAGACAAGATGGCGGTTTACGCGGCCATGATCGACCGCATGGACCAGAACATTGGCCGAATCCGGCAGAAACTGAAAGAAATGGGTCAGGATCAGAACACGGTGATTCTGTTTTTGTCGGACAACGGAGCTAGCCACGAAAACATCGGAACCGGCAATTTTCTGCCGACCATCTACGAAAGCAGCAAGAAACCGTCGAGCGATCCAACGTCCTTTACGGCATACGGAAAGCGAGGAGCTAACCTGAGCAATACGCCCTTTCGGCAGTACAAACACTGGGAATATGAAGGCGGAACGGCCACGCCCTTTGTGGCTTACGGTCCTTCGATTGTGAAACCGGGCAAGATCGACCAGCGCCCCGCCCACATCGTTGACGTCATGACGACCTGCCTGGATCTGGCGGGAGCCACGTACCCAAAAACGCACAAAGGCAACACCATCACCCCGGCGGAGGGCGTGAGTCTGGTGCCGGTTTTTCGGGGAACTACCTGGAAAGGCCACGACGCGCTCTATTTCGAACATGAAGGCAACCGGGCCGTTCGGCAGGGCGACTGGAAACTGGTGTCGGAATTTCCATCCAATCAATGGGAACTCTACAACCTGAAAACCGACCGGACCGAGCTACAGGATTTGAGCGCGAAAGAGCCGCAACGCGTGAAAGCGATGGCGACACTGTATGACGTCTGGGCCAAACGCGCCGGTGTCATTCCGTTCGCGGAACTCACGAGGGCCAAAGGCGAGTAACTACGGGTTCAAAGAACCGGGTGTTTTTTGTGAAACGCCGTCGCGTCCTGATAGGCCTTGGCTACTGCCAGCAAACGCCCTTCATCGAACAATTGCCCCATAAAGGTGATGCTGGTGGGCAAGCCCTTCGCAGTGAATCCGTTGGGAAGAGCCACGCACGGATGACCGGTCAGGTTGGTCAGGGTCAGGTTGGCGTTGCCGTAGGTCGGCGTGATGTAGACGTCAAAACCCTTCATGGTTTGCGCCATTTCGTTGATGAGTTTGGTCCGAATGCGGTTGGCCTGAATGTATTCGACCGCCGGAATAAACCGGGCGGAACGGAAGGAGTTCGGCCAGGCGTTTTTGACCTGACGTACCAACTGATCATCCTTGCCCGAACGCGTTAGTTCGTCAAACGAAGCAGCGGCTTCGGCACTCAGGATGTGCGACATTTTTCCCACCGGAATGTCCGGTAATTCAAACGCCACCAGTTCCGCACCGAGTTTCCGGAGTGTTTCCAGTGTGGCCTGATCATTGGCTTTGGTGGGGTAATCAGCATCGAAGGCTTTTTTCAGGTAGCCGATCTTGAGGCCTTTCAACGAAGCCAGCGGAGCATACCGGAATGGAGCCGCGATCACCGTCGGATCGTGTCCATCGGGGCCGTAGATCGCGTTGAAAACCAGCGCGCAATCTTCCACAGAGCGGCACATCGGCCCGATTTTGTCCATCGACCAGCTTAAAGCCATCGCGCCGTAGCGACTGACGCGCCCGTAGGTGGGACGAAGGCCGGTTACGCCGTTGACGTTCGACGGCGACACAATGGAACCGAGCGTCTCGGTGCCAATCGCAAAGGGCAACAATCCCGCCGAAACGCTGGAACCCGAACCGGCGGAGGAACCGCTGGAGCCGGTGGTCGGGTCCCACGGATTGCGGGTTTTTCCGCCAAACCAGACGTCGCCCATCGCCAGCTCGCCCATCGTCAGTTTGGCGCACAAAACCGCCCCGGCTTTTTCCAGCCGCTGAATGATCGTAGCGTCATAATCCAGCGTCTGATTTTGGTACGGAACAGAACCCCAGGTGGTTTTGTAGCCTTTTTTGGCGAATAAATCTTTGGCTCCGTAGGGAATGCCGTGCAGCGGTCCCCGGTATTTTCCGCCCTTGATTTCTGCATCGGCCTGCCGGGCCTGTTTCAGCGCCAGTTCGTCGGTAAACGTAACGACGCAGAAGAGTTTGGCGTTGTGGGTTTTCAGCCGGTCGAGGAAAAATTGGGTTAGTTTTTCGGAAGTGATCTGCCGGGTTCTGAGCAATTCGCCCAGTTGAGCGACGGAATAATAGGCAAGATCGTCGCGGTTAGCAGGTAAAGCGGTTTTACCAACCGGGCTGGCCTTGAACGATGCGGCACCCTGCGGGAGCTTAAAACCGTCGGGTAACGGGTTGAAATACAGGGCCGGAGCCACGTCGTTACTCACGTCAATTTTCCGTAAGGCTTCGTAATTGCTGCGGTAATTGGTGAGGTTTCCCAGCATGGAATCCCGCTCGGTTTGGGTGAAGGTCAGGCCGAACACCCGGGACGCGGCATCGACCAGCTCGGCCGTGAGCGGTTTGGCCGGATCGTCGTCGGTGACGAAAGCCCCCGCCAGAAAGCTGAATGCGCAGGCGGCAAGAAAGTAGCGTTTTTTCATAATTATGTACCCACCAGTGTAATCTCGTACAGCCAAATTACAAAATAGCTTCGAGGAAATACGGACTAATTGATGTAAACAAAATAACCGCTGAGCTGATGCGGCTATTAATTTAACGCGAACTATGGGATTATTGGCCGCGTAGCGGACTGATGTTTGTAGCAAAACGGATCACCCGGTTCCTCCGGCGTGCCTTTGGGTACGCAATCTGATGCACTTGTTGCGTACCCAAGGGCACGCCGGAGGAACCGGGTGATCCGTTTTGCTACAAACATGTCGTGCCTATGGCACTTGATCAGCTCATAATCAATTAATAAATCTCATAGTTCGCGTTAATTTAACATGAACTGTGAGATTATTAACTCCGGAGGGGTCGAATACCGATTTGCTAGTAACATTACGTGCCGCTGGCACTTAAACAACTAGTAGGAAAGGAAATAATCGCATAGTCCACAGGTACGTAAAAAAGGCGGATTACAAACCGGTCTGGCAGAAGGTTTCGTGGAGCCGCAGAACCTGCGGAATCAGCAGTTGGGTCTCGTTGTTGTAGACCACATAATCCGCCATTTCAATCCGCTCTTCGTCGCTGATCTGCCGACTGATGATGTTTTTGATTTCCTGCTCGGAGCGGTGCGGATCACGCTGGTGAATACGTTGAATGCGGAGATCCAACGGCGACTGTACCACAATCAATTTGTCAAGATTGTTGCCATCTTCACCCGCAGCCCGCAGCAAAGCCGCTTCCTTGATCAGATACGGTTTATCGGCATAACCACGCGCCCAAAGCTCCGTATCGGCATACACCCGCGGGTGAATCAGGGCGTTGAGTTGCAGCAACACGTCGGGTTTGCCGAACACCTGAGCAGCCACCCAACTCCGGTTGTAACGCCCGGCCTCGTCATATGCTTCTGGTCCCAGCAGGCGTGTCACGTCCGATTGGAGAATGGCATCGTGATCGACCAGCCATTTGGCACGATCGTCTGCCGAATAAACGGGAATCCCGAGGGCTTCGAAGATGCGGCAAACCGTGGTTTTTCCGGAACCAATTCCGCCCGTAACCCCAATTAACAAGGGTTTTTTCACTGATTGACTCATTTTTTACGGACCGATTTGGCTTTGGCAGATCTCCCGGTTTTTTCCGATTTGGTCGATTTGGCCGGTTTTACGGGTTGGGGAGGAGGGGGTGGAGGAAGAGGCTGTAGGAGTTCGGCTACTTCAAAACTAACCGAAACCTGATCGGCACTGGCCCGAATGAGTGGATGACGGGGAATGGGCAGTCGCAACTCCTCATCATAGCTTTGGGTCAGCCGACGGGCCGGAATCTTCACTTTGATGGTGTCCGGCATTGCCCGAAGCAGCCGGGCCGGGCCTTCAAACCGGATCACGCGGGGATTGACGTTGATCAGACTGGAAACCACCATGCTTTCGGCCAGATCGATGCCCGTGCTGTCGACCACGATCGGCACTTCCTGGGCCGCCAGCCGGTCGAAATTCAGTGTCAGCGTATCACCGGCCACAAAATTGACCCGGACGTCGTTGGCGTGATCGGTCATCGAGGCCGCCAGCGAAGCGGTATTGATGTATTTGGTTTCGAGCGGGCGGGGAACAGAATAGCGGATGGGTTGCGACCGAAACGGCAGCCACGACTTCCGGAACAGCTTCCAGCCATTGCCGGTGATGCTGACGGAAATGGTTTTGGGAAGGGGCGTCGTGGGAACATACAATTTCTGGTCGTAAACAAACTCAATCGGATACTGAACGCTGACTGTGTAATTGTTCTTGTTGAGCGCATTCAGCAACCAAATCACGGCAGCCGCCAGCAGACACAAAACGAGTGTCGGCAGTTGAACCGGGCGGGGTTGGGTGTTGGTTAGCGGCACAAAGGGATTTTTTAATGTTAAATGTAAAATGAGTAATGATGAATGTAAAAGTCTCTTAGCACGCGTTAAACACTTTTACATTCATCATTACTCATTTTACATTCATCATTCGTTAGCATTACGCCGGTAATTTGACCGTTGCTTCGCGGGAGATGGCGGTTTTTTCGAACGTCAGTTTCACGCCTTTGTCCACTTCCACTACCACCGTCGTGCCTTCTACGGCGTATACTTTGCCGTGTAAACCGCCAATGGTGACCACGCCGTCGCCTTTTTTCAGGTTCTCAATAAAATTCTTCTGATCCTTCTGCTTTTTCTGCTGCGGACGAATCATGAAAAAGTAGAACACCACAAAAATACCGACCCACAGGACGATGTTCCAGACCATGGAATTGGACGAGCCGCCCGGTACTTGTGCTAGAATAGAAGGGAAATTCATGGGAACGAATAATGGTTTAAAATGAATGGGTTTGATGGGATGCGTGGATCAGTTACTGAACAGCCGATGGCTTACTGGGCGGTTTTGACGGTGCTGGAATCCCGGGGATTCACCATCACGCGGAAAGCGAGTTCGCTGTAGGCCGGGTCCGTGTTGGCGTAAACGGTGACGGTTTTGTTCTGAACGCCCCGTTTCCCCTGGCTGTTGAACAGCACTTTGATGGATGATTCCTGGCCGGGCTCGATCGGTTTTTTAGGCCATTCGGGCGTCGTACAGCCGCAGGAAGCCTGAATGTTGTTGATAATCAACGGAAATTCACCTTCGTTTTTGAACTTGAAATTCCGCGATACGGTGTCACCTTCGGTAATGTCGCCAAAGTCGTAAACACCCGTGTCGGTGAACACCATTTTAGGCATTTTGCCCGACAGCTCTTTCGTTGAGTCTTTCTGGGTCTGGTTGCAGGCCGTAACACCGGCGAGAAGAACCAGGCTGAGGAGGAAGTTTTTCATTACTTTTTTAAACGAAATGAAGGGTCAGGAAGGGGTTCGATTCTCAGTCGAAACCGACTTCCTGACCGGTAAATAGGCTTGTTATGCGCCCTGCTGCTTGATCTGCGCCATCAGACGATCGACGTCTTCCAGCAATTTTTCCGCTTTCTCGCGGGCGTCGCTCACGACCCGCTCGCCCTCGGTTTTGGCCAGGCTTTCGGGGAGTTTATCGGTTCTTAACACATCATCCAGCAGGTAGCGAAGTTGTTCGCGGTATTTTGACAAACGATAGGTTAACCGGTCACGGGTAACGGCTCCTTTCTCGGGCGCATAGAGTAGACCCAGTGCGGCACCGGTTACGCATCCCGTTACAAAGGCAATCAGGGTTTGACTTGTTCTGCTCATAATCGTATTTGAATTAAATTACCCCCAACCCCTGAAGGGGCTTTTCAATCCTGATGCATAAAGCCTCCTTCAGGGGTTGGGGGCACACGGGTAAACTTATTTATTATCCATCAACCCACGGCCGCTTTTGCGAAGCTGGCCGGAGGTTTTTAATTTTTCGGATAAACTGTCCAGAATACCGTTGACAAATTTGCCACTTTTGGGCGTACTGTACAGCTTTGCCAGTTCGATGTATTCGTTGATGGTCACTTTTACCGGAATATTCGGAAAATTCAGCAACTCGGCGAGTGCCAGTTTCAGAATAATTTTGTCCAGTTGTGCCACCCGTTCCACATCCCAGTTGGTCAGTTGCTCGGCCAGCAGGCTCTCATATTCGGCGTCGTTTTCCAGGGCTTTCTTGTACAGTGTTTCCAGAAAATCCCGGTCTTCCATCCAATCTTCGGTCAGCGCCACGAGTTTCAATCCTTCCGGCCCCTGCACGGATTTCAGCGTTTTGATGGCCATACTCCGCACAATTTCGCTGTTTTCGGACCAGCTCAGGTCCATTTCCTCGAAAAAGCTCCGGGCCGGTTCTTGCTTTAACAACACATTCCGCAAAACGTGCTGCACCAGTTGCTGGTCTTCGTCGGCCGTATGCTGTTCGGATTCGCAGTAGGTGCGGTACACGTCGTCTTCTTTCAGCACATCGTTGTAGATGGTCCGCACCATCTGACGGTCGTCGCCCCACTCGATTTTCCGGCGAATCTGCTCGACCTCCAGCGGTTTGTGTTCGCGCAGGGCCTTGATGATCCGGTTGCTGTCCAGCCCCGACTCTTTGGCAATCTGGCGGGTGTCCAGGTTTTTATAGGTCCGTTCCCGGTCGATCTGTGCCACGTGGGCCAGCTCCAGGAGCAGGCTCAGCAGGCGGATGAGGGAGTTATCGAGCGTCCGAACGTCATCGACCAGCGCCTGCAAGACCCGGGTCCGTTCTTTAGTCAGGCTGTTCCGGTAATCCACCAGGGCCTGGTTGGCGGCTACCTGCACTTTCCGCGGTATTTCCTCCTCTTCGGGCGGTTTACCTTCTTTTAGTCCTTCTTCAAACAAAACCGTAGCCAGTCGGCGGTAGCCTTCCAATTGCTGGAGGTTCTGCACCTCCATCGAATTCAGGTCACGCTGAAAAGTTTCGGTAATGGTATCGACAGCAGCCTGCCGATTGGATAATTCGGATTGGCGCAGGGCGTAAAAAGCCTGCATGACCTTAATCCGCAATAAACGTCTGTTTAGCATTCTGGTCCGGCAAGAAACAAAGAACTCGGTTCGATATTTCGAAGATTGGTAATTGGCTACAAAAGTACGGAAAATGTCTTGAACTATACTTGTCTTGAACCGGGATTACACAGATTAAAGGATTAAGAGGATTCAGTAGAGCGGATTCCAATAATCCTAGATAATCCTTTAATCTGTGTAATCCCAGTTCAGGGCAATTTCATGATAAACTATTCCGGCCCGATTTCTGTTACCCAGCCATTACCCGTATTTGTTTCATTGAAAGACGCCTGCTGATTTGTGAAAGCACTTTCCCACCTCAATAAATACCTGCTGAAATACAAGTGGTACCTCATTTGGGGCACCGCTTTCACCATCATCTCCAACCTGTTCGGGATTATCCCGGCGCAGCTGGTGCGGTATTCGCTCGATCTGGTGAAAGAAACGCTCGACATTTATTTTCTCTACAACGGCAGCCGTCTGCAAAGCAATCTCTACGACGTGTTTGCTTTCAGCATTCTGTTCTACGGGTTGCTGATTCTGGCGATGGCGCTCCTGAAAGGCTTCTTTCTGTTTCTGGTGCGGCAAACGCTGATCGTCATGTCGCGGCACATCGAATACGACCTGAAGAATGAAATTTACGCGCATTACCAGACGTTGCCCCTCAGTTTTTTCCGTCAGCACAACACCGGCGATTTGATGGCCAGGATTTCCGAAGATGTCAGCAAAGTGCGGATGTACGTTGGACCCTCGATCATGTACGGGCTGAACCTGATCACGCTGTTTATTCTGGTAATCAGCTACATGGTTTCGATTAACGTCCGGCTGAGCCTCTACGTGCTGTTGCCGTTGCCGGTTCTTTCCATTGCGATTTATGTCGTCAATACCATCATCATCAAACGCTCGGAAGAAATTCAACGGAGCCTTTCTCGGCTTTCGACCTTTGTTCAGGAAGCATTTTCCGGCATTCGGGTGCTCAAGGCTTTTGTTCGCGAAGACAACTCGGCGGCCAATTTTACAACCGAAAGTGATGTCTATAAACAGAAATCCCTGCAACTGACCCGCGTCGATTCGCTGTTTTTTCCGCTGATCATGCTGCTCGTCGGATTCAGCAACGTGCTGGTGGTGTATGTCGGTGGGCAGGAAATTCTGACCGGGCGACTGACGCCGGGCAATATCATGGAATTTATCCTGTACGTCAACATGCTGACCTGGCCGGTGATGGCCCTCGGCTGGACGACGAGCCAGACCCAGCGGGCGGCCGCATCCCAGCAACGGATCAACGAGTTTCTGGCCGTGAAAACCGATCTGGTTTCCGAAAAATCGCTGGAACGGGAGATTGTGGGCGAGATAGAATTCCGGAAGGTACGGTTTGTGTACCCGGATTCGGGCATTGTCGCGCTGAAGGATTTTAACCTGAACGTCAAAGCGGGCGAAACCGTGGCCATTCTGGGGACAACGGGTTCGGGCAAGAGTTCGCTGGCGAATCTGCTCACGCGGATGTATGACCCCACCGAAGGCGAAATCCTGATCGACGGGATTCCGCTGAAGGATTACAGCCTGATGAGCATTCGGAGGCAAATGGGCTACGTGCCGCAGGAGGTGTTTCTGTTTTCTGAATCCATCAGCAACAACGTCAAATTCGGGATGCCCGACATGCCGCAGGAAAAAGTAGAGCAAGCCATCAAAGACGCGGATTTATACCAGAACATCATCGCTTTTCCCGAGCAGTTCGACACCCGGATTGGCGAGCGGGGCGTTACCTTGTCAGGTGGTCAGAAACAGCGGCTTTCCATTGCCCGTGCCATTGCCCGCGACCCCAAAATCCTGATTCTGGACGACTGTTTATCGGCAGTGGATACCAACACCGAAAACATCATTCTGAACAACCTCCACCGGATCATGGAAAACCGTACCTCCGTCGTGATTTCCCACCGGGTTTCGTCGGCTAAGCTGGCGGATAAAATTCTGGTGCTCGACGAAGGCGAAGTCGTTGAACACGGCACCCACGAGGAGTTGCTGGCGGCCAACGGCGTTTACCGGGAACTGTACGAGAAGCAGTTGCAGGCGGAGGAAGTGTAAGGCGATTTAAAAAATCCCCAAAGTCTGTACGAAGATCGTTTTTTTACCAGCCCACGGTTTTAACCGTGGGTTTTTGTTCACGATACCTGCGTTTCCGGTTGCATTCCATTCCAATTGTATTCTTCGTTGTTCCACGGTTTGAACCGTGGGCTGGTCAAAAATTAAACGGTGTGATGATCACTATCCTATTCAACTAGCGAATCTTAACGCTCTCCAAACCAGCCAGAAAGGTTTCGTCGATAGTGGCCCCGATTCCCGGCCCGGTTGGCAAATCAATTTCGTAACCCCGGTACGTAACCCCTCCCAAAACCGGGTCGTCGGCGTGTTCGAACGGCGCATCCAGATCGTAGAATGAAACGTTCCGGCGGGCGGAAGCAAAGTGCGCTTTGGCCGTGATGGCCAGCCGGGATTCCGACATGCAGCCGATCATGCACGGGATGCTGGCTGCTTCAGCAATGGTATTGATTTTCAGGGCGTTAAAGATTCCCCCGCTTTTCGACAACTTGATGTTGAAGTAATCGACGGCTTCTTCCTGCACCAGCCGCAGGGCATCGCGGGGACTGAACAGCGATTCGTCGGCCATGATGGGAACAGTCGTTTTGGTTCGAAGGCGCTTCAGGTCGGCAATGGCCCAATGCTTGACGGGTTGTTCGCAGTATTCGATGTTCCAATCCTGAATGGTTCTGAGCACATTGACCGCCGTGACGTAATTCCAGCCCTGGTTGGCATCCGTCCGAATCGGAATGCCGTCGCCCACCGCTTCCCGAATCACTTCCACGCGCCGGATGTCGTCGCGCTGGTTGGTGCCGAGCTTCACTTTGATCGCTAAACCGCCTTTTTCTTTGATCCGAATGGCGTCATCAGCCATGCGTTCCGGCGCATTGAGGTAGATCGTTTCGTCGGTAACCAGTGTAAACCGTTCCCCACCGAGAAAAGCATACAATGGCATTCTGGCGGCCTGGGCCGCCAGATCGTACAGCGCCATATCGAACGCACTTTTCACCGTTGGGTTGTTGGGCAGGTAAGCGTCCAGCCGGTTCAGATTACCTTCAATATCCAATGCATTCTGGCCGATCAGCAGTTTAGCAAAATCGCGGGCGGCTGCAAAACCGGTTTCCTGCGTTTCGCCGACAATCATCCAGAACGGCGAGCCTTCACCCCAACCCACCAACCCATCGGCGTGAATCCGGACGAGCAGATTCCGGGCGTTTTCAATCGTTCCCAACGAAATGGCGATCGGAGCCTTCAGGGGAATATTAAGCTTAAAAACGTCGATGTGGGTGATTTTTAGCATGCTAATCAGTTCGGAAACTGCGATTTGTCCAAGCCCGGAATAATCCGCAGGGCATTTTTGTAATAGACTTTTTTCAGCACCTCGTCGGGCAACGCCATGCCGTACATGCGCCAGAAGGCGTGGTATTTTTTGTGGTACGGGAAATATTCGTCGTCGGTTTCCAGCACGCGGAAATACGTCGCGTATTCAGACGGCACCCAACTGTCTTTCCCAAACAGAATCCGGTCCTGGTATTTTTCAAAGAATTTCCGCGACGCCCGGGGCTGGCGACCGAGTTCGGCAATGACTGCACCGATTTCGACGAGCATGTTCGGAAACACCTTCATCAGACTGTCGAGTTTCACCAGATCGTTCGGATACCAGCCCATGTGAGCGTTGATGAATGTCGTTTTCGGGTGTTTGCGAAATACGTTGTGTTGTTCGGCAATCAGTTGTTCCCAGGAAACCGGGTTGTTTTCCGACCGTTTCCGGCCAGGATGCGTTTTCAGTTCCAGCCAGCGTTCGTTGAAACGGTCCATTGGGTCCCAGAACGGTTTTGGGTCGGCCGTATGGATCAGAACCGGAACGCCCAACTGACCGCATTTGGCCCAGATCGCGTCCAGACGCGGATCGTCTACCCGAACGCGTTTCCCTTCCGTATCCTTCACGTTGAAGCCCAGGCTTTTATAGATTTTCAGGCCCTTTGCGCCGTTTTTGATGTCGTCTTCCAGCAGTTTGACGGCCTTTTCCGTCCAGCCGGGTTCGCCCAGATTGGCGAAGTTGATGTTGGTGAAAATCGCCAGCCGCTTCGGATACGACTTCTGCACATTCGCCAGCGCATTACTGAGGAACGTGCTGCTTTCGGCTACGTTCGACGTAAAACCGCGTCCGCTGAGATTGACCATGATGCCCATGTTCAGACTGTCCATCTGGGTCACCAGTTTCCGTAAATCCGTCCGGTCCATGTCATACTGGTGGTTGTGAACGTCGATAAACGGGTATTTGGCGCGGGTGATTTTATGTTCCGGGGTCTTCAGGGTCGAAACCGGTTCATACTCTTCAAAATCGATCGGGCCGTTGGCGGTTGCTACTTTCGGCTGCGCGCGGGCCGACAGGATGAGGAGAGAAAACGCAGAAAGCGCGGTGAGGTAGCGCAGATTTCGCAGAGGTAAAAGCATCGTTTATCGGGTCAATGAGTGTAAATGAAACGGTTTCAGTACCAACTCAGGAATAAATCAACGCGACGCAAAAAGCCGCAATGCCTTCTTTTCGCCCCACAAAGCCCATGTGTTCGGAAGTGGTGGCCTTGATGGAAATATCATCTTCCGGGATTTGCATAACGCCCGACAGGCAGGTTTTCATCGCCGGAATGTACGGATTTAACTTCGGTTCCTGCAACACCACCGTCACATCGACGTTCGAAACTTCATACTCTTTTTCGCGAATCATCCGCATCACCTCGGCCAGCAGCAGCTTGCTGTCAACGCCTTTCCAGCGCGGATCTTTGTCTGAAAAATGGTAGCCGATGTTCCGCAGATTGGCGGCCCCCAGCAAGGCATCACAGAGCACGTGACAAATCACATCGGCATCGGAATGCCCCTGCGCACCGTGTGTGTGCGGAATTAAAATGCCGCCGAGCCAGAATTCCCGGCCTTCGGCTAACTGGTGTACATCGTATCCTTGCCCTACGCGGATTTTCATACTGAATGGCCTAGGCGGCCCGATAATACAAAGTCGAGCGGTTTTCTTTCCGGAGCAGTTTTTGCGCAGTCGACTGGATGTCGTCGGGCGTAATGGCCTGAATCCGTTCCGTTTCCTGATTCACCCAGTCCGCATTGCCGGCATTGGCCGCATACGCCAGATTCATGGCGCGGTTCAGCAGTTCTACCTCCGAAAATACCAGCGTCGCTTCCGCCTGATTCTTCACTTTGGTCAGTTCGTCTTCCGGAACGGTTTGGCTAACAATTTCATTCACAACGCTTTCGATAGCGGCATCGGCTTCTTCCAGTGAAACACCCTGATTCAGTGAACCACTGATAACGAGCAAACCGGGGTCCAGCGAGCCGGTGGAATGCGCCGAAATACCGGTAAAAAGCGCCTGTTCTTTCAACAGTTTCTGGTAAAGCCGCGACGATTTTCCCCGGCCCAGCACGTCGCTCAGCAGGTCGGCGCAGTAGTAATTATCCGCGAAACGACCCGGCATGTGGTATACTTTGTAGAGCGCATTGAGGGGAACTTCGGCCACGGTTTCCAGAAACCGGGCTTCGGTCTGCACCGGTTCCTGCGGCAGATTGCGCGCGTGAACCTTGCCCGCCGGAATGGGCTCAAACCATTTTTTCGACAGTTGCTTGACCTGTTCGAGCGTGACGTTTCCGCCCACCACCATCGTGGCATTGTTCGGCAGGTAATGCGTATAAAAAAAGTGTTTTACGTCGTCCAGGGTCGCTGTTTCGATGTGACTAATGTCTTTACCAATCGTGGCCCACTGATACGGATGCACCTGATAGGCCAGTGGGCGGAGTTTCAGCCAGACGTCGCCGTAGGGCTGGTTGAGGTAACGTTGCTTGAATTCTTCGATCACCACTTTCTGCTGCACGTCCAAAACCGTCGGGTCGAACGACAGAC
The DNA here is from genome assembly GCF_965227735.1 of Larkinella sp. Classification (NCBI taxonomy): domain Bacteria; kingdom Pseudomonadati; phylum Bacteroidota; class Cytophagia; order Cytophagales; family Spirosomataceae; genus Larkinella; species Larkinella sp. The sequence continues at coordinate 5,491,956 of NZ_OZ245776.1, forward strand.
CCAGCATCCGGTCGGATTCGAGCCAGAAGGCGGTTTCGAGGTTGGCCGATGGGAGCGTGATGTAATAGTTGGTGATGTCGGGCGAGGTGAATGCGTTGTTTTCGCCCCCCACTTTTTGCAGTGGTTCGTCGTAGCTCGGAATGTTGCGGGAGCCGCCAAACATCAGGTGTTCGAACAAATGCGCAAACCCGGTTTTCCCCGCATCTTCATCGCGCGACCCGACATTGTACAAAATATTGACTGTCGCCATCGGACTGGTCGGGTCCTCGTGAACGTAGACTTTTAAACCGTTATCTAACACAAAATGCGCGAATCGAATCATGGCAAACTTTTTCGGTGGGGGTGTCGTTAGGCGTTTTGAGAACTAACAAAAGTAAGGGTCTAATTGTATTCTTCAAAAAAGAACATTCCCGTAACTCGTGAACACACCTTCCCATGAAAAAATTCTGGCTCCTGCTTTTCTTATCGGGCCCTTTGCCGGCTCTCGCCCAGATACTCGACGACGCTGGTATTCAGCAGATTATTTTGAAGGCTACCGATAAAATTTACAACTACGAATTCGATGAAGCGGATGACTACATCCGGCAGGTGAAAGCCAAATATCCCCAGCATCCGGTGGTGCCGGTGATGAAAGCCATCCAGCTTTACTGGCAATATCTGCCGCTCAAAGAAAACAAAAATGCTACCGCACAGTATGTCAACTACCTGAATCAGGGCATTGCGCTGTCAAAAAAAATGCTGGATCGCAATGAAAACGATCCGGAAGGCGTCTTTTTTTCGCTGGCTTCACACGGCTATCTGGCGATGAAAAACCATTACGACAACGAGACGATGAAAGCCGTGGGTGAAGCGCAGAAGGCGTATAGCTATTTGCGGAAGGGATTTAAACTGATGGACAAAAATCCGGAATTTTATTTCTCGACCGGGCTTTATAATTACTACATTGAGCGGTATCCGCTGGATCATCCGGTGTCGAAACCGCTGCTGCTTTTTTTTCAGAATGGCGATATGGCACTGGGTATGAAGCAGATGGAAACGGCTGTGCGCCGGGGTGTTTTTACCCGGACCGAAACCGCGCTCTACCTGGGTCATATTTACCTGAAACACGAGAGCCAACCGGCCCGCGCGGCCCTGCTTCTGAAACCGCTGGCGGATAAATACCCGCAAAACCCGATCTTTACGCTGGGATGTGCCGAAGCGCTGGTGCAGTCGGGTCGCTACCGCGATGCCCAGGCCTACATCGAACGGCTGCGGAACCTTCCCCAGAAATTTCTGGCTATGCCGGTAAAAGTATTGGAAGGCATCACCGAAGAAAAAATGAACGGCAATCCCAAACTGGCTGCCGAGAACTATCAGAGTGCCCTGAAATTACCGGTGGACGAGGTCTTTGCCAAGGAGTTTACGGCCCATGCCTACAGCGGTTTAGCCCGGATCTCGGCCCAGTCCGGCGACCGGAACCGGGCGAAGTCCATGTACAAAAAGGTGTTGAGCATGGCCGAATACAAGTCGACTATTCAGGAAGCCCGGAAGTTTTTAAAATCCTAACCGCCCATTCGACTCTGATGAAACGTCGGACCTTTTTGAAAGCATCACTTGCCGCCGGGCTTTGGCCGGTTTTTCAAAAAAAAACGACGATCAACACCGTAACCGGTGCGGTTCGGGCGTCGGAACTGGGGTTGACGCTCATTCACGAACACATTTTAGTCGATTTTATCGGGGCTGACCAGATCAGTCCGGAGCGCTGGAAACGGCCCGATGTGGTGGCAAAAATGCTGCCGTATTTGCAAACGCTGCGGAAGCTGGGCGTCCAGACGCTGATCGACTGTACGCCCGCCTACCTGGGTCGGGACCCTCTGTTGCTGAAAGAATTATCGGAGAAATCAGGAGTCAGAATCCTGACCAACACCGGTTATTACGGAGCCTCGAATGACAAATACCTGCCCGCCCACGCCCGGACCGAAACCGCCGACCAACTGGCGGACCGCTGGGTGGCGGAGTTTGAGAATGGCATTGAAGGAACCGGCATCCGACCCGCTTTCCTAAAAATCGGCGTCAACCCCGGTCCCTTGTCGGAACTGCACCGCAAACTCATTACGGCAGCCGCCCGGACACACAAACGCACCGGTCTGACCATTTGTTCGCATACCGGGCCGTATGTCCCGGCTTTTGAACAGATTGAGATTTTGAAACAGGAAGGAGTCGATCCATCGGCGTTCGTGTGGGTACATGCGCAGGGCCAAAACATGGTGCATTACGCCCGCGCCGTTCGGGAAGGCGCCTGGGTGAGTCTGGACGGTTTGGACGGGAAAAATGTGAGTCAGTACGCCGATACCCTGCTCCTGATGAAAGAAAACCGGTTTTTACACCGAACGCTGCTCTCCCACGACGCCGGTTGGTACGATCCCGCGCAACCCGACGGTGGCTCCATCGGTCGGGATTATACGGTTTTGTTCAACCAGTTGATGCCGGTTCTAAACCGAAAGGGATTTACGAAGAAAGACTGGAAGCAAATTCTGGTGGAAAATCCGAAGGAAGCGTTTTAATAGTCAACATCCAGGCCCAGCGTCCGTTTCAACTCCAGGAGGGCCGGGTTTTTTTCGGCCAGATAATTGAATTTGTCCTGTGGCGTATAAATCATTTTTCGGGTTTCCTGGAGCGCAATGGTATCGGTCAGCTGAATCTGGCTGTTTTGCAGTTCCCGCCGGAGATACGTCAGCAAATCCTGACGCAAGTCGTTTAACAGGTTGGCTTGCAGGGAATTGTCGAGCGCAATGTGGATCATGGTGCCTTCCAGGCGAAACTCGCGGTTCAGCATCACCTGCTCCGTTCGCGAACCGTCCTGATGATCGCGCATCCGGGCGTACGTTTGCCAGACGGTTTGTAACTCCTCAAAAGTGAACGGTTTGTCCACCTTTGGCATTTCGGGAGCTTCGGCCAAAGCCGTTGCGACGGCATCCGCAATCGTGGCCACCGGCCGTTCGACGGAGACCAGATTAGACGTGGTTCGGAGCTTACTGCTCACCGGTTTTGGAATCTCAGCGATCACCGGACTCCTTTCCGGGAGCGGTTTGGCGGTTCCGTTGCCATTCGGCTGGGGATGATAGCCGTTTGTAGGTTCGCTGGTGTGCGACGGCAGGGCGACGGGTTCCCGGTTTGTGGCTAAAGGGCTACTGTCGGCTGAGCTGTCCTTTTTTTTTTCAGCCTGTTCCGGGTTCCGGGTTTCGCCGGGTTCCGAATGGCTGGTTAAAACCGGTACGGCATGGATGTCCAGCACATTGGGCAGATTCGCCAGTTTCATCAGGCACACTTCCACGTGCAGCCGCTGGTTTTTAGCCGACTTGTAATTCAGGTCACACTGCGCACCGACGCTCAGGGCCGAAAGCAGAAAACTCAGGGGCGATTCGGCGGCCTGTTGCAAATACTTTTGCTGAATGCTTTCCGTCACCTGTAACAACTGGATGGTCGCTACATCCTTGCAAACCAGCAGGTTCCGGAAGTGTTCGCTTAGTCCGACAATGAACTGGTGACCATCGAACCCTTTCCGCAGAATTTCGTCGAACAACAGCATACTTTGCGGCAGATTTCCCGCCAGCAGCAGGTCCGTTAGCCGGAAATAATAGTCGTAGTCGAGGATGTGGAGGTTTTCCAGCACCTCTTTGTAGCGCAGAATCCGGTCTTCCGAGAAGGTAACGTTCAGGTCGAACATCGAAAGCGCATCCCGCAAACCGCCGTCGGCTTTCTGGGCGATGAGTTCCAGGGCTTCGTATTCGGTCTGAATGCCTTCTTTCTGAGCGATGCTGGCCAGATGGTCGGCGATGTCGCGCGGCTGAATCCGGTTGAAGTCGAAAAGCTGGCAACGCGACAGAATCGTCGGCAGAATTTTGTGCTTTTCGGTGGTCGCCAGAATGAAAATGGCGTAGGAGGGAGGCTCTTCCAGTGTTTTCAGGAACGCGTTGAAAGCGGCCTGCGACAGCATGTGAACCTCATCGATGATGTAAATTTTATACTGACCCGACTGGGGCGGATAGCGCACCTGATCGATCAGGTTCCGGATATCTTCCACCGAGTTGTTAGAAGCCGCATCGAGTTCATGGATGTTGAACGACGCATTCTGATTAAAACTCACACACGAGTCACAGTGGTCACACGGTTCGACGGCTTCGCTTTTTCCGAGGTTCTGGCAGTTGATGGTTTTGGCCAGAATCCGGGCGCAGGTCGTTTTTCCAACCCCCCGTGGTCCGCAAAACAGAAATGCCTGCGCCAGGTGATTGGTTAAAATCGCGTTCTTGAGTGTAGTCGTAATATGTGCCTGTCCGACGACGGTATCGAAGGTAGCCGGACGGTATTTCCGGGCCGAGACAACGAAGTTATCCATGTCGGCAAGTTAGCCAAAAAAAACGGTCCGCCGTAGGATTCGGAACCCCGCTCTCTAAAATTACTTTCTTCCCGACCGGTTCTCCGCGTCCGTCTTTTGAACCGATTTTCCAAAGCAAAGCAATGATAATGAGAGCGTATAGTGGTAAAAATCGATGGGATGAATGGGTAAATTTTTTGATTGACCCACGCGGGTCGCCAGGGCCAGAATCATCACGGCCAGCACCACCCAGGTGGCGCGGGAGTCCCGGCGCACAACGCCCAGAAACGCGATCAGCAGCACGATCACCATGCCCATCGACGGTATCACCGGCTCAAAGGCCCGGATGGTGGGACTCAGCAGCAACAGCAGAAATAAAGCGATGCCGAGCGTGACGGTGACGAAAAAACCGGATCTCGTAATTTTCTGCTTGAGAATCAGGCCCCATACCCCGACAATGACACAAACAACCCCCAAACTGGCCGCCAGCGTTTCCAGTGAGCGGTGCAGCGGCACCACGCCCTGGATACCCGCAAACACGAATATGCCGATCAGGGCCGTCACGGAAATGGTAATCAGAAAGAGTCCCCACAATATCCGGTTATACCAGCTTAATTCCATAAAATACCGCCAAAAAACCCAGATACCCGTGAAAGCCAGGACGGCATCTGACACCATGTTTGAAAGGTTCATGCTGGAAATAACAATTTTTCGGGGAAAAAGGCAAAAGACTAGAATGATGAATGATGGATGATGAACGATGAATGAGGGGTAAGCCACTCATCATTCATCATTCATAACTCATAACTTTGTTCTTTAGCCATTTCCCTCTACTTTTGCGCCGGTTCCAAGGGCTTATACCTTCACACGCATAGCACAGCTTTTCATTCATCATGAGCGTATTAGTTAACAAAAATTCCAAGGTTATCGTCCAGGGCTTTACGGGCTCTGAAGGTTCATTTCATGCTCAACAGATGATCGAGTATGGTACAAACGTCATTGGCGGAGTGACTCCGGGCAAAGGCGGGCAGACCCATCTCGACCGACCTGTATTCAACACCGTGAAGGAAGCTGTTGAAAAGGGCGGGGCCGATGTCTCGATTATTTTTGTACCACCGGCTTTTGCCGCTGACGCCATCATGGAAGCTGCTGATGCCGGTATCAAGGTGATTATCTGCATTACGGAAGGAATTCCGACAAAAGATATGATGGTGGCCAAGGACTATCTGACCGGAAAAGACGTCCGGCTGATTGGGCCGAACTGCCCCGGTGTGATGACCGCCGAGGAGTGTAAAGTGGGTATCATGCCCGGTTTTATCTTCAAAAAAGGCACCATCGGCATTGTTTCCAAATCCGGTACCCTGACCTACGAAGCCGTTGATCAGCTTTCGAAAGTCGGACTTGGCCAGACCACGGCCATCGGAATTGGCGGTGATCCGATTATCGGAACAACGACCAAAGAAGCGGTTGAACTGCTGATGAACGACCCCGAAACCGAAGGCATCGTGATGATCGGCGAAATTGGCGGAGGCATGGAAGCCGAAGCCGCACGCTGGATCAAAGCCGACGGAAACCGTAAACCGGTCGTTGGGTTCATTGCCGGACAAACTGCCCCGAAAGGCCGCCGGATGGGCCACGCGGGCGCCATCATCGGTGGAGCGGACGACACGGCAGCCGCCAAAATGCGTATTATGTCCGAATGCGGTATTCACGTCGTCGAATCACCAGCCCTGATTGGTGAAACGATGCTGAAAGCCATCGGGAAGAACTAAAAGAGAATGATGACGGGGCCGCCCGCGCGGTGATGGATTATGAATGCATTAGCCAACCGCATCGGCGACTCCGTCATCGTTCCTCATTCTTTTTTTGTGCGGATTCGTTTCATTTTGTCCACCCTGGCCCTCGTTTTGTGGGCGTTGGGAAGTATTGCACAGGGAGTCGGGCCGAATCAACAGTTTTTTCCCGTCCACGACTTCCGCAACGACTGGTTGGTCTATGACCAGTCCTACAAATCCTACGTGCCTTTCATCGACGAACAGCACGCCCTGGTTTCCTCCGTTAGTTTTTTTCTGGATATTGAAAGCAACCGCCGGTACAGTCTACTGATTTCGACCCGGCAGGATGGTTATCTTTTCATTGACGCAGCTCTCAAACACAAACTGGTGGCCAATGACTGGCTGGTGTTGAACCTGGACAGTTTGTACCGCGCCTACCGCAAACCGGAACTGTTTCTGACGCTCCACGGGAGCCCCGGGGTCGAAGACAAGCTGGTGTTTATTGGTCATCAGAAATCGGCCACTCAGAAAGACGTGGTCGTGACCGATACCCGGCTCAGTATTTTGCCCCGTCGGCTGTCGATGTACACCAATTTTTTCACGCTCTGCCTGCTGTTCATTGTGGCTGTCAATGCGTATTTATTCAATTTTCACCACCGGGCTTTCCTCCGGTTTTTCAATCTGGCTGATTTGCTGTCGGTAACGGTTCGGGATGAATTGTTTCTGGTCAACCGGCCGCTGAGCCGAACGAATCTTCTTTTTTTGATGAATCTGGGGTTCATCACGGCGTATTTATACCTGATTATTCAGAGCAAAAACATTGATCTTTTCCTGTCGAGGGCCCTGTTGCTGCGGGGGCAGGGGCTGCTGGATCTAACCCTCACTTTTTTTGAATTGAGTTTTCTGGCCTTTTTTCTGTTGCTGGCGAAATATCTTTTTATCGTGACCATTGGGGGCTTATACCGGCTGGAAGAGGTGGTGAATTTGCACTTCTTCAAGGTTATGCAGTCTTCCCTGATTTTTTTTACGGGCGGCACCATTTGTGTAGCCGCCATTGCCGCCAACACCGCTGCTACCAATACATGGCCCAGCCTCTGGCTGATTGTGCCGTTTGTCGGCTTCTACGTCATCCGGCTGGCCCTGTTATATGTTGTCATTGCAAACAAAGCCGTTATCAAAAATCTGTATTTATTTTCGTACCTTTGCATCGTTGAATTGATCCCGCTAACCATTGGGGTACGGTTCGCACTGTAGCCAGTGGGCAAGCTTTAAACACAAAACGCGAGGTATTCGATGAGTGAGATTTCTGCTAAGTACGACCAGGAAAGGCTGACCAAAGTAGCCAGTATTTTAGTTACCCAAGCCCGACCTGCCGACGCTAATTCGCCCTATTTTGAAATTGCAGGGAAATACAACCTGCAAATTGATTTTCGTCCGTTTATTCAGATTCAGGGCGTTTCTTACAAAGACTTTCGCAAGCAGAAAATCAATATCCTCGACCATACGGCCATCATTTTTACGAGCCGTAACGCTGTCGATCACTTCTTCCGAATCTGTCAGGAAGCGAAACTGGAAATGCCGGCCGATATGAAGTATTTCTGCGTGACGGAGCAAACCGCCAATTACCTGCAGAAGTACATCGTGATTCGGAAGCGGAAGATTTTTACCGGCAATAAAACTGCGGCCGATCTGTTCGACCTGATTCGGAAACACAAGAATGAGAAGTTTCTGTTTCCGTGTTCCAACATCCGGGGCAACGATATTCCGGATTTTATGGACACCAGCGGCTTGCACCTGGCCGAAGCCGTGATGTACGAAACCGTTCCGGCCGACCTGTCGGATCTGGACATTCATTCGTTCGATATCATTGCGTTTTTCAGCCCGTCCGGTGTCAATTCGCTGCTGCATAATTTCCCCGATTTTACCCAAAACGGCATCCGTATGGCGGCCTTTGGCCCCACCACGGCGCGGGCCGTTACGGAGGCCGGTTTTATTCTGGACATTGAAGCTCCCCTGCCCAATGCCCCGTCGATGGCGGGTGCCCTGGAACTGTATATGAAGAAGGCCAACAGCCACTAGATGGCAACGACTCTGCAAAGCGATTGCGCTGTCGGAATGAACCAGGACCGTGATTTTTTTCGCATCCGGCAGGTCATTCAGACCGCGCAATCGGAGTTTAATGGAGTCTCTTTTTTTATACCAATATTTTTGGAAAATCTCCGTTTAATAGGTAACATGCGCTTAAGCAGGTCTGACGACTGAATGGGTGGTTGATCCGTTCGACAGCTTTCTGAAATTAGTCTGGTGATTGTTCTGATAGTATATGAATCGTAAGTTTTACGTTGTCCTGCTTGGTTTGACCTGTTTCATGATGGCCTTGGACGTTCAGGCTCAGGATCAGGATCCGCAGTTTAGCTTGTATATGTTCAATCCGGTCTACTACAATCCAGCCGCAGTCGGTTCGGAAGGGGTGACCCGGTTTCAGTTGGTACACCGGACGCAATATCTTGGTTATCAGGGTACTTTTGACGAAGGAGGTGCCCCCAGCACCCAGTTGTTTTCGTTTAATATGCCCCTGAATAAAATCCGGGGAGGGATCGGCTTAAACGCAGTGAACGAAACATTTGGCCCGCAGGGATTTCAGAAGGTCCAGGTTGCGTACGCTTTCCGGGTGCCTCTGAAAAAGGGGACGCTTTCGTTTGGGGCAGAGGGCGGTATTCACAATCGGTCGATCAATTATGACCGGTTTCGGCCCAATGATCCCGGCGATCCGCTGATTCAGAACGGACGCGTCAACCAGACACAGCCGGATCTGGGCGCGGGGGTTTATTACAATGCCGACACCTATTATATTGGTGCCAGCATGAAACACCTGACCCAGCCCGATTTCAAGCTGGGCAACGACACGGGCCTCAATCCGCTTTACCGAACGGCGTACCTGACGGCGGGGTATCGGTATGCGTGGAATGAACTCATCGACATCATGCCATCAGCCATTTACAAATTCAACACCAACTCTACGTATTCGTCGATCGAAGTCAGCGCGTTGGCCATGTACGACAAGCGACACTGGGTCGGTTTTGGCTACCGCCAGGGCGATGCGTTCACCGCGACGGCCGGCCTTAGTTTACTCCGGAATAATGCCCTGCGCTTCGGGTATGCGTTCGATTTTGTGGTGAGTAACCGCGACGCGAAAAGCCCGACCTCGCACGAAATATTATTGTCTTATTCGCTTCCCGAACCCCGCTCAGGCCGTAAACCGATCATCAGAACGCCCCGATTCCGCTATTGAGAGAACAACTACACAAACTGACGTCGTTTCATTGCTCCGTTGCCATTTCTACGATTGGCGTAATTATTGTTAGGCTGTTAAAGGCCAAAGTGATAATTTTGAGAAAATTAGTAGGCTACGTGATGGAACTGATCGCAGGTTAGTTTGTACTTTTTTTGAATAATAGATGCATTTAATCAATTCAAATGTACGTATACAATAAAATGCTTTATTTTCGTTCTAAGACTGGTTTGCACGCGAAACAGATTTTAACGTACCCTACAACTATGAGTAACAAGTGGTTTACCGGCAACGCAGCCCGAGGGGTGATGGTGGTGGCAACGATTCTGCTGATGCAGGGTTGCGGGTTTATCAAATCCAAATTTGGTGGTGGAAAAGGCAAGGGCGAAGATGTCGGCGTTGTCAATGGAGAAGTCACTGCCAATGGACGAAAAGGCTGGAAACAAACCACTCCTTATGGTATGGTGCTGGTTCCGTCGGGTTCGTTTATGATGGGACAGGCCGATGAAGATTTAGCAGCGACCCAGACGAACATGAACCGGCGGGTAACGATCAGTTCATTCTATATGGATGATACGGAAATTACCAACCACGAATACCGTCAGTTTGTCAATGCCCTACTGACCGATTCGGTTTCGGTGCTGGGCGAAGAAGAAATCATGACGAAATTCTACCCGGATACGACCGTTTGGAAAAACGACTTTACGTACCACAACGGGGATCCTATGCTGGAGTACTATTTTTCACACCCGGCATTCGACACCTATCCGGTGGTTGGGGTAAGCTGGCAGGCAGCCCAGTATTTCTGCACCTGGCGCACGAACCTCTACAACGATTACCGCACGAAAGAAGGCCAGTTTGTTTCTCCCCGGTATCGCCTGCCTTCCGAAGCAGAGTGGGAATGGGCGGCCCGTGGTGGTCACAACTCCGCTAAGTATCCCTGGGGTGGGCCGTATGTCGCCAATGGAAAAGGCTGTTATCTGGCCAACTTCAAACCGCAACGCGGAAATTTCGACGCCGACGGCTATCCGTACACGGCCCCGGCCAATGCCTACAATCCGAACGATTACGGTCTCTACAACATGGCCGGCAACGTGGCCGAGTGGACCCGCGATGCCTACGCCGAAAACGCATCGGCCATCGTTTGGGACATGAACCCCGACAACCAGAACGCCGACGAGCCCCGGAAAGTGGTGCGGGGTGGCTCCTGGAAAGATATCGCGTATTATCTGGAAACAGGAACGCGGTATTACGAACTCGAAAATAACAAACGGTCGTACATCGGCTTCCGGTGTGTGATGGACAACCTGCAGGGGAGAACAGCTTCCCGGGGAGCCCGCCGTTAGTCCGGTTCGTTTTCGGAATGGAATTGACTCAACCCCTATTTAATACCTATACACAACACATAATACCCATTTAATTTTTGCTTTAATCATGGCTAAAAAGAACGGTAACGGTTCGAGTGTTTTCTTTGACAAAATCCTTCCGACAATGTATAGTCTGGGTGCTGCCGTCGTTATTCTCGGCGCACTGGGTAAAATTCAGCACTGGGAGGGTGGAGGCACCATCTTAACCATTGGTCTGCTGACCGAAGTGGCGATCTTTGTTTTGTTTGCTTTTCAAACCTTTGCTCAAAAAACGCAGAAAGAGCCTGATTGGGAGCGGGTTTATCCCGAACTGTCCGACGATTACGATGGTGAATTGCCCCAACGTCGCCCGGCTTTGCAAAGCAACGGTTTGACTGCCAATATGGATAAAATGCTGGCAGATGCGAAAGTGTCGCCGGAGATTTTTGAAAAACTGGGAACGGGTTTGCGCAGCTTTACGGATACGGTTGGCAAAATGCGTGACGTGTCGGATGCCACGATTGCCACCAGCGAATACACCCAGAACGTCCGGCAGGCGGCTAGCTCTATCAACGAAATGAACAAATCGTACGGCGTTGCGGTCACTTCGATGAACGCGATGGCTGATGCAACGCAGGATGCCAAAGAATATCGTACGCAATTCCAGAAAATCACCCAAAGCATGGGCGCCCTGAATGCCGTGTACGAACTGGAATTACAGGACACCAACAAGCACCTGAAAGCCATGAATGCGTTTTATGGCAATCTGACCAGCGCGATGGAAAATATGTCGGAAGCCAGCCGTGACACGCAGCAGTTCAAAAGCGAAATGTCAAAATTGACCAACAACCTGTCGTCACTCAACAACGTATACGGCAGTATGTTGACGGCCATGCGCGGAAATGGTGCCAAATAATCGTTAAAAGGAAAGAAGTTGGTATTTAACGACTTACAATCGGATCGTTAAATACCAACTATAGACTTTAAGCGACACTTTTTTATCTACATTACAAGTTACTCTACCATAAACTAATGGCAGGCGCAAAAGAAACACCCCGTCAGAAAATGATCGGGATGATGTATCTGGTATTGACCGCGATGCTGGCCTTACAAGTCAGTTCGGCTTTACTGGAGAAATTTATCTTATTGAATAGCAGTCTGGAAACGTCGACGGGTTCTGCAAACCGCATCAACCAATCCACGTTAGACAATATCAAGGCCACCGTTGATAAATCAGGAAACCGGGCCGCCGATGTGGCCGTCGTGAAACAGGCGGAAGAAGTCCGGACCATGACCTCCAAAATTGTGGACGAACTGGAAACGGTGAAACAGCAGTTAATCACAGAAGCGGGTGGCGGACTCGATGAAGAAGGTCGGCTGAAAAACCCGAACGAAGAAGACAAGGTTGGGATTATCATGGTGGGTGGCCGCAAAAACGGGAAAGCCTATGAACTGAAAGAAAGACTGAACCAGTTCACCCAGCAACTTCAGAAATACAATCCCAACGCCAAATTCACGCCATTGGCGGCTGATGCCAAAGACGATCCAATCGCCAGTCGTTCTAAAGAACAACGCAACAAGGATTTTGCCGAGCTGAACTTTGAACAAACGCCGGTTCCGGCAGCTTTGGCTGTGTTAAGTCAGCGTCAGTCGGACATCCGGCGGATGGAAGGTGAAATCCTGGACTATCTGGCGAGTAAAGTAGGCGCGCAGGACATCAAATTTGACAAGATTCTGGCCCGGGTCAGCATGGAGTCAAAAGTGGTTGTGGCCGGTACCAAGTTCAAGGGTGAAATGTTCCTGGCGGCTTCGTCGAGCGGAATTTCTCCCCGTATGAGCCTGAATGGTGGTGCGGTTCGGGTGGAAGATGGCGTTGGTAAAATTGAATTTACGGCGCAGGGCGGAACCTACGATAAAAACGGGCTGGCCAAACGGAGTTTAGTTGGAGCTATCAGTTACCAGGCACCGGACGGCATGAAAACCGTTAATTTCAACCAGGAATACTTTGTAGCGAAACCCTCTTACGAAATCGAAACGGCTTCCATGCCTCCGCTGTATCTGGGTTGCGCCAACAAACTGAGCATTCAGAGTCCGCAGTTGGGTGCTTTGTGGAACCCGTCGTTTACGGCCAATGGCGCAGCGGTTTTAACCAGCGGAGAGCGGGGCAAAATTACAGTTATTCCAACTTCGGCTCAGGTGAGCCTGAACGTCAACAACGGCGGTAGCCTGTTGGGAACCAATCAGTTCAAGGTGAACCGGGTGCCTCGCCCGACCTTGCGGGTCTATGCCGGTGGGGCCGAAATCGACGAGCGCCGGGGGATGCCGGTATCCAGCGTACGGAGTATTCAGGTTCGGGCGATTCCGGATGAAAGCTTTAAAAACTTTATGCCGGACGATGCTAATTTCCGGGTAAAAGGCTTCACGGTTCGTTTGGCGCAGGGGGGCCGTCCCATCGGGGCTCCGGTTTCGTTAGGGCCAAACGGGGGTTCGGTTGGCGCCCTGGCGGCTGATGCCCAACCAGGTATGCGGTATGTTATCGAGGTTGAAGGCGTCGAACGCCGTAACTTTCGGGGAGAGATCAGTGATGTTCCCGTCATTCAGAAGGTATATCAAATTAATTTGAATTAATCAGTACGATAGCTGACAATCAGTTCGTTATTGTGAAGAATAAACGCAAAAAGCACAAGGTCATGAAACAGGCGGGAAGCGTAGCAGTAGCTGCTGTATTGGCAGTAATGGCAGGAGGGGTGGCACAGGCGCAGGAAAGAGACAATACGAAAACCAATCCATTGTCGGTTCGGGAGATCAACGAGAATGATGTCATGATGAAGAAAACATTATGGCGTCGGGTCGATCTGAACGAAAAGCAGAATCAGGCCATGTTTTCAAAGAACAATCAGATTACCAAATACCTGATTGATGCCGTGAAAGCCGGGGTTCTGGTTGCCTATCCCAATGATTCGGTCAATACGCCGATGCAAGTTGAAAAATTTGCTGAAAAACTGGCTGCACCCGAACAAGGCGCTACCCTGACGGCAGAGGAGAGAGCCGCCGGTTTTGGCAACGAAGACAAGACAAACGATGGCTGGGGCGATGCTTCCAAAGATAAAAAAGGTGCAGCTAAAAAGCCGGCCGACGATGGTTGGGGAACGCCCGCTCCGCAAACCGCTAAGGCTAAGCCGGTAGATGACGGCTGGGGAACACCTGCTCCCAAGAAAAAAACAACGGCCAAAAATACCAAAGGTAAAAAGGCGGTAAAACCCGCACCGGTAGTTCCGGAAGTGCCAAAAGTGGATTCAAGCGCGATGGCAAAGGCGAATCCGTTTACCGGTATCGAACGGCTGAGCGACGAATACAGTGTTCTGGATATCAAGGAAGACTGGGTTTTCGATCGCAAACGCTCCCGCTTGTATTACGATATCCAAACCGTTGGCATTGTGATTCCGGCCGATAAAAGTCCATCGGGTCTGGAAACGCAGGTGGCCTATTTCAAATACAAAGATTTGGACAAACTGTTCCGCAGTGATCCGAAGAAATTCATCTGGTATAACTCACAGAATCAGGCCCAGCATAAGAACCTGGCTGATGCCTTTGACCTGCGGTTGTTCTACGGACGGATTTACAAAGTGTCGAACCCGAAAGACCGTGACCTGATCGGTCAGTACGGTAGCGAACGGGAAGGCTTGCTGAAGTCTTATCAACTCGAACAGCAGTTGATGGAGCAGGAGCACGGTTTGTGGGAATATTAATCCCAATCCAGCCATAACAAAAAAGGGAGCCCAGGCTTCCTTTTTTGTTATGGCTGAAAGTCAGCGCTCCTGCTTTATTCTCTTGTCTTTATTCTCCTGTCTACTGATCACACCTGATCGATCGTCTCGAAGTATTGCTTGACTTTCTGCGCTTTGTCGGCTCCCACGACGGTTACAATGTCATCGATCGGTGCTTCCCGGATCTTTTTCACGCCTTTGAAATATTTCAGGAGTTTAGCCGCCGTTTTTTTGCCAATGCCTTCAATGTTTTCCAGTTCACTGATCAAACTGTTTCGGCTGCGTTTGTCGCGGTGGTAGGTAATGGCAAACCGGTGCGCTTCGTCGCGAATACGCTGGATCAACTTCAACGATTCGGACTTTTTATCGATATACAGCGGAAGACTATCTTCCGGGAAGTAAATCTCCTCCAGTCGCTTGGCAATACCAATGATCGGTACCTGACCATACAGATTCAACTCCTTCAGCGCTTCGCAGGCGGCACTCAACTGGCCTTTCCCTCCGTCGATCACAATGAGGTCAGGCAGACCGCTTTGTTCGTCCAGCACGCGGATATACCGCCGGGAAACGACCTCGTGCATCGACGCAAAGTCGTTGGGACCGACCACGGTTTTGATCGAAAAATGGCGGTAGTTCTTGGGTGACGGTTTTCCATCGATGAAGCAAACCATCGCCGAAACCGGGTTGGTTCCCTGAATGTTGGAGTTATCGAAGCATTCGATGCGGTTGGGTAAGGTTTTGAGCTGCAAATCCTGCTTCAGCCGAATCAGCACCCGGTCTTTTTTGCTGGCATTGCCGGTGGCTTCGGCGGCTGCACGCTCGGCCCGTTCGCGCCGGAAATACAGCACGTTTTTCATCGACATATCGAGCAGCTTCTTCTTATCTCCAATCTGAGGCACTGTAATTTCGGCTTTCAGATCGGCCTCCAGCGGAATGTTGGTGATAATTTCCTTAGCCTCGCTGCCGTATTGCGTCCGAAATTCGACAATCAACATGGTCAGCAGATCCACATCGGTTTCGTCCAGTTTCTTTTTGACCTCCACCGTATTCGTCTGCGTGATGGTCCCATTCACCACCTTCATGAAATTGATGTAAGCTGCCGACTCATCCGAGGCAATCGTATATACATCCGCATCCGAGATCTTGGGGTTGACAACCGTCGATTTGCTTTGGAAATTTTGCAGAACGTTCAGTTTTTCCTTGTACTGCTGTGCCTGTTCAAACGCCAGTTGATTGGCCGATTCCAACATGCGTTCTTTGAAATACTGCTGGGCTGGTGCCACATTTCCCTTCAAAATGGAATGGATTTGGTCAATGTCTTTCAGGTAGTCGGCCTCGCTGACGAGTCCTTCGCAGGGTCCTTTGCAATTCCCGATGTGGTATTCGAGACACACCTTGAATTTTTTGGCTTCGATGTTTTCCGGTGTCAGATTGAGGTTACACGTCCGGAGCGTAAACAATTGGCTAAACATCTCTAGCAGCGTATACATGGGCCGGAGTTGGGCGTAAGGCCCGTAAAACGTACCCATCTTCCGATCGATGCGACGGGTGGTGATCACACTCGGAAACCGCTCATTGGTCACGCAGATGAACGGATACGTTTTATCATCGCGCAACAGAATATTGTAGCGGGGCTGGAACCGCTTGATCAACTGGTTTTCGAGCAACAGCGCGTCGAACTCCGTATGGACAATGGTGAATTCGATCTTGCGAATCTGGCTGACCAACCTGAGGGTCTTGCGGTCATGCTGGTTGGATTTGGCAAAATAGCTGCTGACCCGGTTTTTCAGATCTTTGGCTTTGCCGACATAAATGACTTCTCCTGATGCATCAAAATACCGGTATACGCCCGGTTCGTGAGGAACCTTCGCCAGTTCTGGTTTATAATCGAATTCGGCCATGTTCGTTTAGAGTGGTGATTGGAACGCGGATGGGACAGATTGGCACGGATAACTAAAAATCCGTTTGAATCCGTTCAATCGCCCGGCGATCCGACCGCGTTCCCATTAAACAAACGAAGAACATTAAAAGTTGTCTGTCGGACGGCATCGTAGGCACCGGATAACGCTTCGTCGAGCGTTTGGGGATGGGTCAAAACCGAGAAGGCGGCTGTTAGTCCTAATACCATCAACTCCTGCGGTTTGGCTTCCAGCGTTCCGCAGAGGGCAACAGTCGGTACGGCGAATTTTTTGGCTTCCTGCGCAATGCCGTTGATGAGCTTTCCCTGCAAGGTCTGGTTGTCGATCTTGCCTTCGCCGGTCAGCACCAGATCCGTACCCGGCAGGTGTTCCGTAAAGCGGGTCTGCTCCATGACCACTTTCACACCCTCTTTCAGTGTAGCCTTTAGAAAAAACAATGCCCCGGCCCCCAGTCCACCCGCGGCTCCGGCCCCCGGGGTGTCGGCTAAATCGACGCCAAATTGCGCCTGAATCCGACGTGCCAGATGCCGTAATCCCTGATCCAGTTTCTCCACATCCTCAGCCGACGCACCTTTTTGGGGGCCGTACACATAAGCCGCTCCGTTGGGTCCAAACAGCGGATTCGTCACGTCGCAGGCGACTTCTACGGAAAGATTCAAGGGCAAAACCGGCGGAACAAGCTGGGCAATATGCTCCAGATTACCACCGCAGGGAGAAATGGGTTCGCCCTGCGCATCCAGGAACTGCCACCCCAGAGCGGCTGCCATACCGATACCGGCGTCGTTGGTAGCACTGCCACCGATGCCGAGCACCAGGTGCGTAACGCCCCGGCTAATGGCATCCAGAATGAGCTGCCCAGTGCCGAATGTGCTTGCTTTCAGCGGATTCAGTTCATTTCGGTGGAGCAGCCGCAAACCCGAAGCCTGGGACATTTCAATGAAAGCCGTTTGCTGGTCGGAGGAAATCCCGTAAGAAGCCTGAATGGGTCGGTCGACCGGATCAAGAGCCGGAACCGTAATCCACTGCCCTCCGGTGGCCTGTGTCAGCACTTCGGCGGTTCCTTCTCCGCCATCGGCCATCGGCAACGCCACGATTTCAGCGTCGGGATGAGCGAGCCGAATGCCTTCCGTCATGGCGTCACACACTTGGCGGGCGGTTAGCGAACCTTTAAATTTATCAGGAGCCAGCAGGATTTTCATGACTAGATAAAAGAGGCTAGAGGTGAGACAATAGACTAAATTAGGAGCGGATTGAGCAGTCTATGGTCTTTCCTCTCACCTCTTTTGTCTCACACATTAATTCAGAATTTCTTCCTCTTCCGACTCGACGACTTTGGGCGCAATGTACCGCTGGCTGGAGTCGATGGCGTAACCGCCACAATCCAGCGACAGGTTGAAACCGTCGGGCTTTCGGAACGGCACCTTGGGATAGGAACGTCGCAACGTGGGGTCTGCGTAGACCTTCTGCATGTACATGCCCCAGGCCGGCATAGCCACCCGCGCGCCCTGTCCCAATGCCATGTCGCGGAAGTGAATGCTGCGGTCATCACCACCCACCCACAAGCCCGACACCAGATTCTGCGTCATGCCCATGAACCAGCCATCGGAATAGCTGGAAGTCGTACCGGTTTTGGCCGCAATTTCGTTGCCGCCTTCCAGTAGTTTGTACTGTGTCCGGAGCCGTTGTGACGTTCCATCGCCATCTTCCACCGCACCGCGCATCAGGTAAAGCATCTGGTAGGCCGTATTGGCGTTGATCACCAGTTTATTCTCGGCAAAAAAGCTCTTTAGCAGATTGCCATTTTTATCGCGGATCTCCAGAACCGTCAGCGGTTTCACCCGATATCCGGCATTGGCAAAGGTGCAATACGCAGCCACCATTTCGTAGACCGATACATCGCTCGTTCCCAGACACAACGTTGGGTTTTCGGTCAGTTTGCTTTCAATACCCAGTTTGTGGGCATACTCAACCACCGACGCCGATTTCGCCTGTTTGATCAGGTATGCACTGACCGAGTTCACCGAACGACCCAGCGCCTGCCGCAGCGACAGTTGCTGATAGCTCCATTTGCCGTTTGAATTGTGGGGTACCCAGGCTCGGGGACCGTTGTTGTCTTCCTGCGGTTCAAAGCGAACGGGCTGATCAGTTACGCGGTCGCAGGGCGTCAGGAAGTTTTTATCGATGGCCGTCAGGTACACAAACGGTTTGAAGGTTGAACCCGGCTGCCGTTTGGCCTGTTTAACGTGGTCGAATTTGAAATATTTGAAGTTGATCCCGCCGACCCAGGCTTTCACGTGGCCGTTGCGCGGGTCCATCGACATGAAACCGACGTTCAGAAACCGCTTGTAGTATTTGATCGAATCGAGCGGGCTCATCACGGTGTCTTTTTCGTTCCGCCGACCGCCATACACGAATACTTTCATCTTCACCGGTTTCCGCATTTCGGCCCAGATCGCTTTTTCGTCATCGCCGTATTCGCGTTTCAGTGCAATATACCGGGGCGTTCGCTTGGCGACCTGCTCGATGAAACCCGGTATTTCGCGGTATTTCCCGCCGATTTTCTGAGTCCACGGATTCCGGCCCCGCCAGTGTTCGTAGAACTTCCGCTGCTGTTCGCGCATGTGTTCGTAAACCGATTCCTCGGCGGCTTTTTGCAAGCGGGAGTCGATGGTCGTCCGGATTTTCAGACCGCTGGTTTCCAGATCCAGTTCATCGTCCGGGTGGGCTTCGTTGTATTCATCCAGCCACTTCTGAATATCACTTTTAATAACGGATCGGAAATAAGCCGCCCGCCCGGTATTCTGATTTTCGATGTTGAAATCGAGCTTGATCGGTTTCTGTTTGTAAAGTGCAAACTGGTCGTCGGACAGAAAACCGTATTTCCGCATCTGAAAAAGCACTACGTTGCGCCGTAAGAGCGAACGGTCTTCATACAGCCGGGGGTTAAACCGCGATGGATTCTGGAGCATCCCGACCAGCATGGCTGCCTCCTCGACGTTCAGTTGCCAGGGTTCCTTGTTAAAATACGTCTTGGCGGCTGTTTTAATACCAAACGTGTTATTCCCAAACGATACCGTGTTGAGGTACATCATCAGAATTTCCTGTTTGGTATAGTTGCGTTCGAGCCGCACCGCCAGAATCCACTCCTTGGTTTTGTCGATGATGACGCGCACGTAGGGAATGCTGCCGAAGACGCCCCGGAATTTTTCAGTCCGGGTTTCAAACAGGTTTTTGGCCACCTGCTGGGTAAGCGTACTACCCCCACCCGAACTGCTCCGGCCCGTCAGAACGCCGTTGATCGCCCGGAAAATACTGCGGGCGTCGATTCCGGAATGCTTCACAAACCGCGCATCTTCCGTTGCCAGAAGGGCCGAAATGACGTTGGGCGAAACCTGGGAAATTTCGATGGGCGTCCGGTTTTCGAGGTAATATTTGCTGAGCAGAACACCGTCTTCGGTATAAATTTCCGATGCCAGGTAACTCTGCGGGTTTTCGAGTGCTTTCAGACTGGGCATTCCGCCAAACAGCCACAGGAAATTGAAACTAACCGCAACGATATACAGAATAAGCAGGACAACGCCGGCCAGGGTCAATTTCCAGAGTCTTGCAATCAGGCGTCGATACAAACCCGGTTGTAACTCAAACATAGGGGAATCAGGGATTAAACTTGATACTGGGATATACTTCCGCTTTTGTCAAATGTACACATTTTAACCAAAAACGTTACTTTCGCTTGGCCGTCTGCTGCTCGGCAGCTACCTGCATTTCTCGCACTTTCGGAAGCAATGAACTGGTTGGATAATCGCGGATGAACTCAATCAAAGCCTGGCGGTAAGGCTCCACACCACGCACTTTACCAATCAGAATGACGCGCAAAACGGCCATCTTGTCTTCAATCAAACTGCCGGTCAACGCACCCAGGGCGGTTTCGGCCCGGCTGAGGGCTTCACTCAAATTGTTGGCTTTATACAGTCCGTAGATTTCCGTATAAACGCGCTGGGCTTCGGTTTCGCCGGTCGCCGTGGGGGCACCATTCGCGCCGGTTTTTCCGACCTGCCGGGCATACGATGACGTCGGGAATTCGGTCAGCAGTTTGTCTTTCCAGGCCGAAGGTCGGTTCAACTGGTCGTTCGAAACCATCAGCAGGTAATAAACTTCCGGTTTCACGGACGTGTTCGGATAACGGGTCAATAGGGTTTCGAAGGTCGGAATGGCTTTGTCCGGCTGATTGAACTGAAATTTATACAATTTTCCCAGTCGGTAATACGCGTCTTCGAGCCGCTGGTTCGATTGGGCCAGAGCTTCCGGACTAAACGGGATGGTGGCATACAGCGCGTCCTTCTGGGCTTTCCGCTCTTCCGCCGTCAGGGTAGCCGGAGCAGAACCGTCGGAACCCGTTGCATTCAGAGCCGAACCGCTTTGGGGAGCCGAGTCAGTCGTGGCCAGTTGGGCCGTCGATTCTTTCTGGCTCCGGCGCCAGTTGTCTTCCAGTTGCCGGGTTCCCCATTTCTGCGTGAACTCGGTTTTTCCCTGCGTAATCATGATGGGATTGTACAGAAGCCACCGCTGGTCGGCCGGAATGTCGGACGAGGTGGCGGGGCGATTCGACGCCTGAGCGGCAATTTCCTGCGCCTGCTTGAGCAACGCCTGCTGCTGTTTCAGCTTGCGGTCGATGGCTTCGTCCAAATGACGGTCGAGGGCCGCCGGGTTCATCTGCGCCAGTTTTTGCAGGCTATCTTCCGTCAGAATGGTTTGCTGCTGGGCCACGAATTCATCGAGAAACACTTTTCGTCCGGCCAGCAGTTTGTAGTCGGCCGATTGCTGAGGCAGCAGCGCCAGCGCACTGTCGTAATAAGCCTTGGCGGTGGGAAAATCCAGTAATTTTTCAAAATACAGTTTCCCCATTTCCTGGTAGGTATACGGAATCTGGAGGGTGTTGGTCGTGGTCTCCCTGATGGATTTTTTCCAGTATTCGATGGCTTTCGGATACCGTTCGTTCCGGGCTTCCAGCAAACCCATCGTGTAATAAATCTTATCTTTCAGGTCGGTATTTTTCCGGTCGTTCAGCATCCGGCTAAACCGTTCGCTGCTGGTTCGGCCGCCCTGAATGGAATAAATCGTGGCATAAAACGACTGCTCGTAGGTGGGGCGGTTTCGCAACACCGAGCGATAATGGGCAACGGCTTTGTCTGATTTGCCGGTTAAATCATAGAGCTGACCCGCAATGAGGTGCAAGCGGGCCGTGGTTTCGCCCTTTTTCAGGAACGGAAACGTGGCATCCAGCAAAGCCGCTGACACGGCATATTCCTGTTTTTTCTGGTGCAGATACGCTTTCGTTAAATAATAATTCCGCGTATTGACTTTGTTAAGCGGCTGAACACGAAGGTATTCCGCCACACTTAAACCGTTAGCATAATCCGCAATTTCGACGTAAGTCCGCATCAGGAGAATCAACGCTTCGTGCTTTTCATCCTCGCTTTCGCCTTTCGTATTCACGTATTTAAAAACCTCCATCGCATTGCCGTAATCCTGGCGATACAGACGGGCGGTTCCCAACAAAATATAGCTGTTATCCAGCCACTTGCTGTTTTGGTGGCGTTCGGCCACCAGCGACGCTTTCTTGATGGCGTCGTCCAGTTGCGCCTTCACGGGTTCCAGTTTGGTGGAATCGAGCGGCAACAGAATGGGAAGCGGCTGGTTGTAATTTTCCTGGTAGGTTTTCTGTTGATAGCGTTCCACTTCCCGAAGCCGGTCGCGCGCGATGAGGTACGCATTGTAGCGTGCGTTCAGGTTGTGGTAGGCCACCGGAAGCTTTTTCTGGCTGTATTGCGAACAGCCACTGACCCAAACCGCCAGGACAACCCACAGCAAAGAAGGCCGGAACCCGTCAGCTACAGAAGGATAAATGGAATATCGGTTGAAAAACCCGCCTTGCATGGAAAATGGTGAGATACTTGGTAACCGGCGGAAGGCTTTCTACCTTCGCAGAACCAACACTACTGAGTAACGACGTCGACGCAAAATCCGTATCGAAAAGTGTGCCACGCCTACAAAAATACGAAATAACTGACACCAAATCCGAAGACCTGACGTATGGAACCCGATAAATCCCATTCCGACGATCCGGAAAAGCCATTCCGGAAGGTTACCCGCAAGACCAGCTCGTTCGTGCAATACTCCGCGATCGGTTTTCAGATGCTGGCCACGATTGGTCTGGGCGTTTGGGGCGGCCTCAAACTGGACGAGTGGCAGGGCAACCAGAAACCCATCTGGACGCTGGTGCTGTCGCTGGTTGCCATTGGCTCATCGTTGTACCTGTTTATCCGCAGTTTACCCAAACAACCCTGAATATGCTCCCAAGTCTTGGGGCCACCGCCCTGCTTGCAATTGTATTTTTTGTAGCCGAACAGTACGGAGCCAAAGGCTGGTTACATCCGTACTGGAAGTTCATGCTGATTTTTTTTCTAAGCATCTCCTTCCTGATTCATCGGTTGATGGAGGTTGGTTTTCAGAATAATCGCGAAAAATTCATCCCGTTTTACATGGCGACCATCGTGGCCCGGCTGATTCTGTGCCTTGTTTTTGTCGGGTTCTTTTTGTGGCGCGGTGTCGATGGTGTGAAACTGTTCATCCTGGACTTTCTTGCACTATATATATTTTATACAGCCTTTGAAATCTACATTTTGAGTCGTAACTTGCGACGCGGTTTGTGATATATACCATTTACTTCATATGTCTCGTTTCCTGATTCGTAAAGCATTTTTAAGTATTGTATTGTTTTTGAGCACGTTGGCCGCCGTTACGGCACAGCACGACGAGCATAACGACCACGGCGCAACCGGGGAAAAGAAAAAATTTAATGTGGGCGATATGATCATGCACCACATTAAAGACGACCACGGTTGGGAATTTGCGCACGGGCTGACGCTGCCTTTGCCGGTTATTCTGTATACGCAGGACAAGGGTCTGGACGTGTTTTCGTCATCGCATTTCGCCCACGAATCCAACTACAACGGCTACGTAAAAGAACACAACAAGATTTACCGCGCCGGAGCCAATGGCGAGGCTGACAAGACGATTAAGGTCTACGATTTTTCCATCACGAAAAACGTGGCGTCTCTTTTGTTGAGTGCGGCTCTGCTTTTACTTGTATTTTTCTCCGTTCGGAAAGGCTATGAGAAAAACCGGGGAAAAGCGCCCAAAGGCTTGCAGTCATTTCTGGAACCGGTTATTCTGTTTGTTCGCGACGAGATTGCCAAACCGAACATCGGCCCAAAATACGCCAAATACCTGCCCTTCCTGCTGACGCTGTTTTTCTTTATTCTGTTCAATAACCTGCTTGGCCTGTTACCGGGTGGTGCCAACCTGACCGGCAACATCGCCATTACGATGACGCTGGCCGTAATCACCTTCCTGATCGTCAACCTGAGCGGAAACAAGCATTACTGGGCTCACCTTTTCAAGCCGACCGGCGTGCCGGTGGCGCTGTTGCCGATCATGATTCCGGTCGAAATTGTGGGTGTTTTCATGAAACCGTTCTCGTTGATGGTGCGGTTGTTTGCCAACATCACGGCGGGTCACATCATCATTCTGAGTCTGTTAGGTCTGATTTTCATTGCCAATGACCTCGGCGGTTCCGGCATGGGCTGGGGGGTTAGCCCGCTAATTATCGTTTTCTCGCTCTTCATGAACCTGATCGAATTACTGGTTGCGTTCCTGCAAGCGTTCATTTTTACCCTGCTCACGTCGATGTACATTGGTAGCGCGATTGAAGACCATCACGAAGCCGATCACGGGCATTGAGTTTTTAGTTTGTATTTTTTTGTTTAACCATAAATCAATTTATCGAGCATGTTTGCAATGTTGCTCTCTATTCTTCTGGAAGCTACGGGTAGCTTCGCAGTAATGGGTGCCGCCATTGGCGCAGGTCTGGCCGCTATCGGTGCAGGTCTGGGTATTGGCCGTATTGGTGGTTCGGCGATGGAAGGGATCGCCCGCCAACCGGAAGCTGCCGGTCGGATTCAGACCGCGATGTTGATCATCGCTGCCTTGATCGAGGCCGTGGCTCTGTTCGCAGCCGTTATCTGTCTGCTGATCTCACTGGGCTAACCAGGAAGACGCATTTCGAGTTGCTGATTGCATTAGGCGTTGGCATACGACTCACAAAACTGGAAAAAGCCCGTCGGTATGAATTAGTCAGCCGACGGGCTGATTTCAATCAAAAAAGAAATTTAACGTAGTTATATATCCTAATTTCGTACGTCAATGGATCTGCTCATTCCCGATATTGGGTTGCTATTCTGGATGGTGGTCGTTTTTGGACTGCTGTACTTCATTTTATCAAAATTTGCCTGGGCACCGATCACGGAGAGCCTGAAAGAACGGGAAGACGATATTCAGAAAGCCCTGGATATGGCCGAAAAAACCCGGATCGAAATGGCGAAACTGCAGGCCGACAACCAGAAGCTGCTGGCCGAAGCCCGCGCCGAACGGGATGCTATTCTGCGGGGAGCCAAAGAAACCGCCGACCGCGTTATTGCTGAATCACGCGACAAGGCAACGGAAGAAGGCAATCGCATCATTCTGAAAGCCCGCGAAGAGTTGCAGACCGAACGTCAGACGATGGTTGCCGAAGTGAAACGCGAAGTGATCAATTTGTCACTCGATATCGCCGAAAAAATTCTGAAAAAGGAATTGAGCGATAAAAAATCACAGGAAGAACTCGTTAAAAGTCTGGTTGCCGAAGCACGACTAAATTAAAATGGCAGAGTCTACAGTAGCATTCCGATACGCTAAATCGCTGATCGACCTCGCGAAAGAGAAGCAGAAGGTCGAAGAGGTTTACAAAGATATGTTGTTTTTCAGCGACGTGGTTCGTAAAAACCGCGACCTGATGCTGGCCTTGAAAAGCCCGATTTTGCGTCATGAGAAGAAACTAAACGTTTTGCGGGCGATCTTTGAAAACCGCGTCGATCCCCTGTCATTTACCATTTTCAACATCATTTCGAAGAAAAACCGGGAAGGAATTATGGATAGCATCGCTTCCGAATTCGTCCGGCAGTACAACGAGTTGAAAGGCATCCAGAAGATTCAGGTGACAACGACGATACCGCTGACGGAGGAAATTCGGAAGCAGTTTATCGATGTCGTTGCCAAGGAAACCGGAAAGCAAATCGAACTCGAAGAAGCCATTGATCCGAAACTGATCGGCGGGTATATTCTCCGGATTGGCGACCGCCAGATCGATGCCTCGATCCGTAACCAACTGGCTGAACTGCGGTTGAGTTTTCTGAATTGATTTTTTGAGATAAGACCTGACAGGTGTCAGCTTTTAGTACCCTATAAAAAAACCGGACATCGAAGCACCTGCTTCGATGTCCGGTTTTTTTGTTAACATGCAGAGCCAAACGGTTACTAAATGGATCTGCTTACGCAAACCCGAACCATCGACATCGTCCGTGTTGTAACGGATTTGGGGTATGAACTGCACGAAAACCGCAAGATCGTGTGTCCGTTTCATGCCGAAAAAACGCCGTCGCTGGTCATCTATCCTCAGACCAACTCGTACCACTGCTTCGGATGCGGCAAACACGGTGACGTCATCAACTTCTACGCCGGAGTCGCCAACCTGGAATATACGGCGGCCATGCACGAACTGGCGTTCAATTACCTGCCCGATTACCGGCCGGAGCTTTACAGGAAAGGCCATCTGAATAAAATACAGGCACCGGTTTCCGCAAAACCGACGAAAATGACCTTACCGGCTGATACGAATGCCTACGTTTACCAACCGCTGCACAGCACGATTTATGAGGATTTCCAACGGATTTGTGCGTCGCAACCGGCCAATGCGGTGCGTGAGGAAGCCTGGCAGTATTTAATCAGTCGCGGGTTTTCAGAAACCACCTTGCGGAAATTTCGCCTGTTTGTTGTCAATGATTATCAGGCGGCTCAGGCACATTTACGGAGAACGTATCATTTGCCGGATTTGCAGGAATGCGGGTTATTCAACGAGAAAGGCAACCTGATTTTTTACCGGCATCCCATCATCATTCCCTATTACCGGAAGAACCGCATCGTTTATTTGCAGGGTCGGGTGATTGGAAATCCGTCCGAAACCGTATCCCGGTATCAGTTTTTGAGTGGTGTTCCGGTCGAGTTGTTCAGTGCAGATGTTACCGACCTGATCAAAACCGGGCAGACATTGTACGTCACCGAAGGCGCGCTGGACTGCATGACGCTGATGCAGGAAGGCATGCCCGCCGTTAGTCTGGGCAGCGCGACGATGTTCAAACGGGAATGGATGAAACTCTTCCGGCGGTTCGAGGTCTGTTTTTACTTCGACAATGATGCTGCCGGGCAAAAAGCCGCCCGGGAATACGGCGACTTGTTCAGCCAATACCGCATTTCGACCCGCACCAAAACGGTGAAAGAAGGCTACAAAGACGTGAATGACTATTTTTCGAAGCGCGGGTAATTGCTACTGAAACTCCTTCACAAACTTGAAATGCGAGGGCTGGAACGTCAGTTGCTGGTAAAACCGGTGCGTATGCGTCCGTTTCTGGTTGGCCGTCACTTCGAGATTGACAAAACCGTGAGCCTCAGCGAGTTGTTCCATCGCGGCAACGAGTTGGCGGCCAATCTGCTGGTTTCGGTATTCCGGCATCACGTACAACTCCTGAATTTCGCCCACTTTACCGGTATGATGCAGCAGGTATTGCACGTGGCAGCTAATGAACCCAACAATATCTTCGTTGACTTCCGCGACTAAATAATGCACCCGTTTGTCGGTCAGGTTCCGTTGAAATACCGCCCGAAACGCCACCGCATTGAGTTGGGTTTCTTCCAGTTCGCAAATGAAACGGTAAAGCGTTCCAACATCCTGATAATCAGCCGGGCGAATGGTTGCCTCGAAGGTCATGTTCGGAGAAAGATTAAATGAGGTTTTCGGGAAGTGAATAAGAAGTGGTTAATTTCGGAAAATTCTGACAAATCCTAAGCCAAATAATGAAAAAAGTGAGTCTTTGGGTAGTTTTGCCCTGCCTGGCGGGCGCGCTGTCCTGCCAATCCACCTCTTCCAGCGAAGAAAAAACGTCCCCAACCGATACCACCCAAACCCGTATGTTTGCTTCCGACGCAGCCTTTCTCCGGCAATACCACCCCGATTTAGTGACCTTGCAAGACGGTAAATCCCAGGTTCTCATCTGTCCGGCGTATCAGGGCCGGATCATGACCAGCACCGCCGATGGCGAAACGAGCTACGGCTGGATCAATCGCGAGCTGATTCAGTCGGGGAAATTACTGCCGCACATGAATGCGTTCGGTGGAGAAGACCGTTTTTGGCTGGGGCCGGAGGGTGGACAATTTGCCATTTACTTCAAACCGGGTGCAAAATTTACCGGCGACGACTGGCAAACGCCCGCAGCCATCGACTCTGAACCGTTCGTGCTGGCGTCGAAAGATGCGCGTTCGGCCCGGTTTACGAAAGCCTTTGAACTGACGAATTATTCCGGGACAAAGTTTAGTGTCGGCGTAGAACGTGAAGTCCGGCTGTTGCGCGCGGAGCAGATCAGCCAGGTTTTGGGGGCGACGGATGCGTATTTAAACGACTCGCTGAAGATCGTGGGGGTCGAATCCGTCAACACTCTGACCAATACCGGCAAAGAGCCGTGGACGAAAGAAAAAGGGCTGTTGTCGATCTGGATTCTGGGCATGTTCAACGCATCGCCGGAAGCCACGATTGTGGTGCCGTTTCAACCCGGCCCGGGGCAGGCCATCAACGACAGTTATTTTGGTAAAATACCGGCATCGCGGCTGGTGGTGAACGACAGCGTGGCTTTCTTCAAGGCGGATGCCAATGCGCGCGGTAAAATCGGGGTGCCGCCCGCCCGCGTCAAAAACCGGCTGGGCAGCTACGATCCCGGTTCCCAAACCCTCACGCTGGTCACGTTTACCTACGATCCGTCTCATCGTGATTACGTCAATTCGGCCTGGGAAATTCAGAAAGAGCCGTTTGCGGGCGATGTGGCCAACGCCTACAACGACGGGCCGATGAAACCGGGTCAGCCGCAGATGGGAAAATTCTACGAACTGGAAAGCTCTTCACCCGCTGCCGCCCTCGCGCCCGGTGGCCGCCTGACGCACACGCACACGACGCTGCACATCCAGGGTGATGAGCCGCAGCTGGACAAAATGGCCCGGCAATGGCTGGGCGTTTCGCTGGCGGAAATTGTAAATGCGTTTTGATAAACCGTTAAAACGGTTGCCAAAACATCTTCATTTTCTCCAAACCCACGGTTCAAACCGTGGGCTGAACATTATACTGCCCTGGTTTCCCATTCCGCGAAAACCGTTGCGTACGGTTTTAATTCAATCCGCAATAATTCATGATCAGGACTGAGACTCTCGCCCGATTCCTCCCAAAAGGCTTCCGGCGAAAAACAGGCTTTCCCGAATGAGGATTCGTCCAGCGTCCGCATCCTGACTGTCCGGGGAATCGGCGCAGAAACCATTTGCGGTTCATCGGTCAGATTGGCCAGGATCAAAACCGCTTTGTCGTCCTTTTGCAGACACAGGGCTTCGACCTTGAACGGCTGGCTGCTGGTGGTCGGCAGCACCCTGCCTGCCCGAAAACCGTTCACGAATCGAAAGATCCAGTACAGCGGAAAAACCATACCGGCTTCGGCAGCGAACTGGTTGGGATAAGCCGATGCAAAATCGCCCTGCACAATTCCCTCTTCACCCACGGTTTCGTAATAGGTAACGGAATGGGCGCCGGCCTGAATCAAACCCTTCAAACTAGCCAGCGTCCAGGCGGCCCCGAACAGCGACATTTGCCGGGCATCGGTCGAAAAAGGCATCTGATTGTTTGCCGGATCGGTGTCGTTGCCCGTTGCGTCGGGATTAAAACGCGGTCGCAGCGTGACGGGCGAAACGTGAACGTTCGGCGTCCAGTGCCGGGCATCCCGGACGGTGTCGGGTTGGGCTGTGGTATTTTCCATCAGCGTCAGATTATCGACCGCGTGGGCCTGCGGACTGATGGCGTAGCTGAGAAAATCGACGGTTTCGAGCGGTGGCGTTTGCCGGTTGATGGCCACAAAAAAAGCATTCGTTCCGGCTCCGATCTGCGCATTGGGAAAAGCCTGACGAATCGGCGACGTTACTTCATGCAGCAGCGTCGCCGGGGTTGATTTGGCAAAGTTACTGAGAATCGTTACGGAATAAACCAGCGCCGGATCGACCGGTTCTTTCAGAAAACTGTACAGTTCATAATTTGCCAGCTGGTTGAAAATCAAAACCAATTCGAGCTTTACATTCAGCAAAACCGCATCGTCGACGGCTTTCCGGAAGGTTCCCTGCCAATCGGAGTGCTGGAAGTTAACCTCGACGCGCAGGTGATGGAAGCAGGCTTCTTTGAGCAGATGCACCACCGAATCCGTCAGCACTTCGAGGTTGGCACCCAGCCCGATGGTGGGCAGCGGAAGCGTTTCGGAATCAAATGTAATAGCGGTTTCTGAGGGATCGGATTTCACATTCAACGGGCTGGCAAATGAACCGACCAGACGGAGTTCAACCGACTGCTGGATGGTGTCACCAGTTTGAAGCAGCACCGGAAACGCACGCGAAAGGGGCGTACAGTACGTTTTGTAAGAAGCATCGGTCCAGTTGCGCTGGTCTTCGGTTTCGAAAACATCGCCCACGAACCACAAAACCGCCGAGCTGTTGTCGGAAACCGGCCACTGCATTTCCCGGATGTTCAGAAAAGGCTGGTGGGGGCTGATGCCTTCCGGGAACGGAGCGACGGTCTGGCTGCCGTCGGGGTGCGTGAGGGTACAGGGCTGGCCGGCACATTCCGGAATGGGATGTAAAATGCAGAAACCGGCGCGATTGCGCTGGAAGTCGGCGAGGGCTTCGCCATCGATGTTGAATTGGATCGTTCCGTCCGGTTCGCCGATGATTTCGCATTGCCAGCGCAGGTGGACGGTTTCGTTCCGGCACACGCTGGTATACCGAATGCGAAACGAATCGGCCTCTTGGTCAATGGTTTCACTTTCAATCACCATCGGGGCCGTGGCCCAGTTGGGGTCGCGGATGGCGTGGTAAATCAGACGGAGAACTTCGTGGTTGCCCAGGCGAATGTACCGCAGAAAACCGTGTTCATACTGCATCGTCAGCGGTCCGGCGCGGAGTATACGGGGTTCCGGCAGCGGCTTGGGCTGGCCGTACTGGATCAGGGAAGGAGCATACATAGGTTAGAAATTCTGCAACTGATCCGATTCGATGATGTGCTTCCCGGTCAGTCCTTCCTGGGCTTTTTGAAACATGGCGTTGGCCACGCTTTCCACCCGGATGCCTTTGTATTTGGCGGGAATCAGCGGATTGAGCAACTTCATCAATCCTTCCCCAATGCGTTCGCCCAACCGGAATTCATGGCGGTCGCCGAGCAGGAGGGAAGGCCGGAAAATAAACAGGGCCGGATAGTTCAGGGCGGTCAGGTCACGTTCCAGTTCGCCTTTAACACGGTTGTAGAAAATCGACGAATCAGGATTGGCTCCCATCGAAGAAACTAAAAAAAATTGCTTCGCCCGGTTGACCAAAGCGCGTTGTGCAACGTCTAATGGATATTTGCAATCAATTTTTCGAAAGGCATCTTTGGACCCCGCTTTTTTCATGGTGGTGCCGAGGCAGCAAAAAACGTCGTCGGCCTGCACCAGTAAACCGTTCGGATGGTCAAAATCATACTGGATTTCCTGTAAACGGGGGTGTTGCCACCCTAACGAATGCCGGACCAGCACTTTAACTTTTTCGTAGGCTGAAGAATCCAGCAGGCGATGGGTCAATGCATTTCCAACCAGGCCGGTCGCTCCAACAACAAGCGCGGTTTTAAGAATGGGCTGTGTCATTATTTAGGGTTAGTGGCCGTTAAGATTGCTAATTTATGAGCGAGTATTTGTTTTTTTACCACATTATTTCGAAAAACTACTAAATGAATCTACTAAGTGCTTCGTTTCGACGTTTCGGATGGTTTGTAGCCGCATCGGTTTTACTGGCATTCAGTTTGGCCGATGACACCTTTCCGGTCTACCTGGTCGAACGGTTACAGGCGTTCAATACGGCCTACCCGAAAGAAAAAGTTTACGTTCAGACCGACAAACCGTATTATACCGTTGGCGAAACGATCTGGCTGAAAGGCTATTTGTTCGATGGGCCGTCGCACCTGGCCGATTCCGTCAGCAAGGTTCTGTATGTGGATCTGCTGCAAATCGAGAGCCAGAAAGTGGTGGTTCACCGAATTTTAAAAGCAGAAAACGGATATGCCACCGGTGATATTGTCCTGGGCGACTCCCTGGCGTCGGGCGCGTACCTGTTGCGGGCCTACACGGGCTGGATGCGGAATTTTCCGGAAGAGTATTTTTTCAGCAAACCGCTGACACTGCTGCGAACCGACGTCGGACCCGTTCAGGCCATGACCACTTCGCCGGGTGCGCGGCAACCGGATGTGCAGTTTTTTCCGGAAGGTGGGCAACTGGTGAACGGAATCGAGGGACGCGTAGCTTTCAAAACGGTGAGCCCGGCGGGAAAAGGGCTGGAAACGTCCGGTTTTGTGCTGAGTTCGGCGGGTGATACCGTCACCGGTTTTTTGACGAAACACCTGGGCATGGGCTATTTTTCGATCAAACCGGAAACCGGCCAGACCTATACGGCTTTTGTTAAACTCGGCGATGGCAGTACGCATCAGTATCCATTGCCAGCCGCCCGGCCGGAAGGCTACATGATGGTGGTCGATAACATCACCAACCGCGAAAATGTGCGCATCTACGTCCGAAACAACAAACCGGCCAGCGTTCAGGGGCGATTTACCGTGATTGCACAATCGCGGGGGAAAGCCGTTCAGGCAGCGCAGGGGGAGGTCACGAAAAAAGCCGTCGTGGTCCAAATTCCCCGGCAGTTGTTTCCGGAAGGCATTTCGCAGTTGACCTTGTTCGACGAAGCCAACCAGCCGGTTTGTGAACGACTCATTTTTATCGAAAAAAATAACCGCCTGACCATTCAGGTGAAACCGTCTAAACCCACGTTCAGTCCGCGCGAGAAAGTGGAGTTGAATGTTTCCGTAACGGACGAGTCGGGAAAACCGGCCCGAGCCAACCTTTCGCTGGCGGCCACCGATGCCGGTCAGGTGCTGGACAAAGAGCCGTATGCCGCCGATCTGGTGTCGCACCTGCTGCTCAACTCCGACCTGAAAGGCAGCGTGGAGCAACCCGGTTATTATTTCGATCCCGCGAACAAAGAGCGTTTGCCGGATCTGGATGTGCTGATGATGACGCAGGGCTGGCGTCGGTTTGTCTGGAAAGAGGTGTTGCAGGAAACCTATCCGGCTCCGCAGTATCCGATTGAACAGGGGCTGTCGCTGTCGGGCCGGGTGGTTCGGCCCAATCAGAAAACGCCCGGCAAAGTCACGTTGACCGTGCTGGTGATGCAGCCCGATAGTACGCGCGACATTCTGTCGGGCGAAGCGGACGAAAACGGTCGTTTCGGCGTACACGGCCTGTCGTTTCAGGATTCGACGCGGGTGATGATTCAGGCGGTGATGGGCAAGAACAACCGAAATCTGGAAATTCAGCTCGACAACCTCATCAAGCCGACGGTAAAGCTGACGAAAATACCGTACAATCCCCTCGTTTTCCAGCGGGATGAGCTGGCCGATTATCTGAAACACGTCAAGCAATACCAGGAAATTGAAGCCCAAATCCGGCGAAATCGGGAGATTTTACTGAAAGAAGTAACGGTTCGTAAAAAACGGGAAGCCCCCACGGACTCCCGGAAAATTTACGGCCAGGCCAGCAATACCATCAAAGTGGATCAAACCATGACGGGTGGAGCCATGACGGTTTTGGATATGCTGCGGGGGCGGGTTGCGGGCGTCAACGTGTCGGGCAGTGCCATGAATCCAACCGTTCAGATTCGCGGTGCCGCCAATTTTGCGGGGGTGGTCGAACCGCTGTTTCTCATCGACGGCATGCCGGTTTCCAAAGAAAGCATCCTGACGGTGTCGGTATATGATGTGGAGTCTATCGACGTGCTGAAAGGTGCTTCGGCCACGATCTTCGGCAGTCGGGCGAGTGGTGGCGCGATTGCGGTGTATACCAAACGCGGATCACCGGATTATGATTATACCAAGGACAAGTCGCCCGGAACGCTGGTGGCGGTGGTGCCGGGCTATCGGGCCGTTCGGGCGTTTTATGCCCCGCGCTACGACGAAGCCAAACCCGAGCATGTCCGGCCGGATTTCCGGTCGACCCTGCACTGGGCTCCGATGATTCAAACCGGGGACGACGGAAAAGCGCAGATTACTTTCTTTGCTTCCGACGCCCGCACTCCGGTTCGGGTGGTGGCCGAAGGCGCGTCGACCGATGGCCGACCGGGGGTAGGAAAGGCGGTTTTTGAGGTTAAATAAGCGGTTTTATCCCGTCCGTTACACTTCTTTTTCCACGGCAATGTAATGGGTCAGTTCCCCTCGTTTGTTCCAGATCGGGTCAATTTCAATGTCGCAGAGATACGTTGACCCGCCTTTCCGGTAATTGACAAGCTGTTGGAAAATGGGTTGCGTACGCTGACCGTTTTGGGCCAGCTCCAGGTCTAATGATAACTGGCGGATTCGGGCGGGGTCCGTATTCGGTCCCTGCAAAAACCGGGGTGAACGCCCAATGACTTCCGCGGGGGTGTAACCCGTCATGGCTAAAAACCGGTGGCTAACCCACAAAATCGACCGGGCCGCATTTGAAACGATGAGCGTATAGCCGTCGTTGAGCGCTTTCCCGTAGTCGCGGGTCAGTTTCCAGTCAAAAACCTCGGCGAATTCGTTTAGCCTGTCTACTTCACGCCGGTGTTGACGATCCTGAGCCTGGTCGAGCAAAAACACTTCCAGACTGGCAGCCGGAAAAGGCCGGGCCGAAGCCGACGTGTGCTGCAGGTAGTCCGTGTAGGATTGGTTCATAGTCATGCAAATGGGCCTGTGGGGGCTGTTACGTATAGTGTGGGTGAGTTCACGAAAGTGGAAAAGATAATCGGTTTGCGGCTGGTTACCAACAATACCGGTCATTTTACCTCCAGAACCAGGCCCGTTGTCCACCGGAAATCGTTGTTTTTTCGACCTGCGGCTACGACACTTTCATACGAATTCTGAATCGCTGTTCGCACGCCAATGAGTGAGGTCAGCCGAATCTGGAAAGCCAGACTGCCGTTCCAGCGGAGGTTGGGCTGGTTGAGGGCCGGTTGCATGAAAACCGTGTGCGTAATCGAATACCGGCCCTGATCCCACTGGTATTCCCCAAAGATCCGCGTAGAATTTCGCAAGACGTTGACATCCTGCACCTCGGCGGAGTTGGTGATGAAATCTGTGTATTCGTACAACAGCACATTGGTAACCGACAGGTAAGCATTCTTGCGACTGAGCAATTTGTAGCCAACGCCCGCTCCGCCGGTGAGCCGCTGGTGGATTTTGCGGAGGTTACTGATTTCGACGGCCCCAAAACCGAGGTAATAAAACTTGCGTTCGTGGAGGTAAGTCGTGCGGAAATCAGCCAGAATTTCCCGTTCATTCAACTGCTGGTTCTGGCGTCCGTAGGCAAAAGACGGGTTGCTGGCAAACCGGAAAAGCTGACTCACCGCCCAGTCGAACGCGCCACCAACCTGAATCAACGCCCGGTTGACGTTCCCGGCGGTCACGGTGCCGTCGGCCGTAATTTTGTAGTGAAAACCCGTGGGGTCGCTGGCTGCGACGGGGGCGGCCTTGGCTTCTTCCTCTTTTTTCAGGCGGGCGGTAGAATCCGAAGCGACCGAGTCGACGGGCGCGGCCGTTTTCAGGGTGTCTGGCGTAACCACTTGAGTGTGGCCCGTTAGGGGTAAAAACAGGCCGAATAGAAGGCTGATTTTAAAGAAAGTCATAGGCAAAAATACGATGGCTTCTTGTCTATAACCCCTGATGCCGTACATTTGGTCTACAGTTGTTCCCAAAATGTTTCAATTGCCCTGCATATGGCCGTGATTCGTTGGGGCGTTCTCGGCCTGGGCCGAATTGCCCATAAATTTGTTCAGGATCTCCAAACCGTCCCGGATGTTGAACTGCTCGCGGTGGCCTCCACCAGTCAGGAACGGGCCGATGCGTTTGCGGCCCAATATGGTGCCAAACACGCTTATGGTTCCTACGAAGACCTGCTGACCTGTGAGGGGCTGGACGTGGTCTACATCGCCACGACGCACAATCACCACTTCGAAAACACAATGCTGTGCCTGAATGCAGGCATTGCGGTTTTGTGCGAAAAACCGTTTGCTATGAATGCCGGTCAGGTTCGGCAGATGGTCGAAACGGCGCGGTCGAAACAGGTGTTTCTGATGGAAGCGCTCTGGAGCCGGTTTATGCCGTCGGTGCAGAAAGCCCGGGAACTGGCCGAAAATCAGGCAATTGGGCGGGTGAAGGGATTGCGGGCGGATTTTGGGTTTATTGCGCCCGTCGTTCCCGAAAAACGGATGTACAACAAGGCGTTGGGCGGTGGTTCGCTGATGGACATTGGGATTTATCCGTTATTTTTGTCGTACGCATTTCTGGGAATGCCCCAAACGATTAAAGCCACAGCGGTTTTTGGGTCAACGGGGGTCGATGAACAATGCGGCATGGTGTTGACCTACGCCGACAATCAACTGGCGGTTTTGAACAGTACGGTGGTGTCGAAAACCGAAACCGACGCGGTGCTGTATGGCGAAACCGGAAATCTGTATTTACCCGGTCGGTTTCACGAGGGGGATTCGGTTGTGCATCAACCCACAGATGGGGAGCCGCAGACGTTTACTTTTGCCCGAACCACCTGGGGCTACGATTATGAAGCCGAGCATGTTTCGGACTGTTTGCGCCAGAAGAAAACCGAAAGTCCGTTGTGGTCGCTCGACGATAGCCTGAACCTGATCGGTTTGCTGGATGCCGTACGGGCCGAAGCGGGGATTGTGTATGAAGAGGATAACTAGTTTACGGTTTACAGTTTTCAGTTTACGGTGGCTGACGCATGCTGGCTATCGTAGGAACAAGAATGCGTCAGCTAACCGAAAACCGAAAACTGTAAACCAAAAACCCATATTGTTATGAACAAAAAACGCCTTGCCTTTTCAGTTCTGGCTCTTTTCGGTTCTACCTGGGCAAGCGCCCAAACCTGGGAGCAGGTCAAGTATAAAAACGAGTGCGAAAAGCGTCATGAAAACGCAGCGGCTCTCGTTGGCGATAGTCTGTATGCCATCGGCGGTCGCGGCATGAAACCGCTGGAAGCGTTGAACCTCAAGACCCTGATGTGGAAAAAACTGCCGACACCACCGGTGGAAATGAATCACTTTCAGGCCATTAATTACAAAGGCGAAGTATATGTGATGGGAGCGTTCGAGGGAAAATACCCGCACGAAACGCCCATTCCGAACATTTATATTTACAGCCCCAAAACCGGCGTCTGGCGCAAGGGTCCGGAAATTCCGAAAGACCAGTTGCGCGGATCGGCCGGCGTGGTGGTGTATAACGACAAGATTTACATGGTTTGCGGCATCATCGACGGCCATTTTGACGGCCATGTTTCCCGCCTGGACGAATACGATCCGAAAACGAACACCTGGAAACAACTGGCCGACGCGCCCCGCTCGCGTGATCACATCAGTGCCGCCGTGGTAGGCAATAAAATGTACCTGGCGGGTGGACGTCGCTCGTCGGCCAAAACCGGCCATGTGATCGATACGACCATGCCGGAAGTGGATGTCTATGATTTCAAAACCGGCAAATGGGAAACGCTTCCGTCGGAAAGCAACTTCCCGACGCTGCGGGCGGGCAGCACGGCGGTGACGAAAGACAACAAGGTGTGGGTGATTGGGGGCGAAAGCGAACAGTTGCTATCGCACAATGAAGCCGAAATTCTCGATCCAAAAACCAACCGCTGGACGTCGGGCCCGAAACTGAACGAAGGACGGCACGGTACGCAGGCGGTGGTCTATAAAAATCACATTTACATTCTGGCCGGATCGGCCAACCACGGCGGTGGCCCGGAACTGAATACCGTCGAAGTTTTAAAATAACCCACCCTGACAGCGCCGGGCCGTCGCTACGGTCGGAGACCCTGTCAGGGTGAAACTTAATTGCCCCGCTGACAGGGTCTTCGACCGTAGCGACGGCCCGGCGCTGTCAGGGGTTTGATAGATATGAACCAACCAACTGATCGTTACGCGCAGCGGGGTGTTTCGGCTTCCAAAGAAGACGTTCACAACGCTATTGCCAAACTGGATAAAGGACTCTTTCCCAAAGCGTTCTGCAAAATTGTTCCCGATGCGCTGGCGGGCGACCCGGACTATTGTACCATCATGCACGCCGATGGCGCCGGAACAAAGTCGTCGCTGGCGTATCTCTACTGGAAAGAAACCGGTGATCTGTCGGTCTGGCGGGGCATTGCGCAGGACGCCATTGTGATGAATACCGACGACCTGATTTGCGTGGGGTCCACCGGTCCGATGCTGTTGTCGTCGACCATTGGACGAAACAAAAACCGCATTCCGGGCGAAGTCATTGCCGAAATCATCGACGGGACCGAAGAGGTGCTGGCGATGTTGCGGCAACACGGCATCGACATTTCCAGCACCGGGGGCGAAACCGCCGATGTGGGCGATCTGGTCAGAACGATCATTGTCGACAGCACGGTGATTGCCCGGATGCGCCGGGACGAAGTGATTAGCAATGACCGGATTCAGGCCGGGGATGTGGTGGTCGGCCTGGCGTCGTTCGGGCAGGCGACCTACGAAAAAACCTACAACGGCGGCATGGGCAGCAACGGCCTGACCTCCGCGCGGCACGATGTGCTGGGGCATTATCTGGCCGACAAATACGCCGAAAGTTTCGACCCGGCCGTAGACCGGAGTCTGGTCTATAGCGGTTCGAAGCAGTTAACCGACCCGGTGGATGCGACCGGACTGAACGTTGGACAATTGATTCTGTCGCCAACGCGGACGTACGCGCCCGTTGCGAAAGCGCTGCTGGATGAACTGCGTCCGCAGATTCACGGTATGGTGCATTGCAGCGGGGGAGCGCAGACCAAAGTGTTGCATTTCATTGATAATCTGCATGTTATAAAGGATAATCTCTTTCCGATACCGCCTTTGTTTGC
Source organism: Larkinella sp. (assembly GCF_965227735.1). Lineage (NCBI taxonomy): Bacteria > Pseudomonadati > Bacteroidota > Cytophagia > Cytophagales > Spirosomataceae > Larkinella > Larkinella sp. Next base: position 5,530,590 of record NZ_OZ245776.1, read on the forward strand.
GTTGATTCAGCAGGAAAGCGGCACGGATTGGCAGGAAATGTACAAGGTGTTCAACATGGGCCACCGGCTGGAAATCTATCTGTCCGAAGCGAACGCCCAGCGGGTGATTGACATTGCCGGGCAGTTTGGTATCGAAGGCCGGATTATCGGTCGTGTTGAAGCATTCGAAGGAAAACGCGTGACGGTGCAGAGCGAAGTTGGGACGTTTGTGTATTGAGGATCAGGGGATTAATATTCTAATCGGTCATCCCTACGGGATTTTAGACCCTTCCCGCTTATCTCCACCCCGGTTGAAACCGGGGGTTACAAAATTGGTCATCCCTACGGGATTTTTGTATTCGAAAATCCCGTAGGGATGACCAATTTTGTAGCGGTGGGTGTTAACCCGCCGAATACGAAGGAATGGGATGCGAAAATCCCGTAGGGATGACTAATTTTGTAGGGGTGGGTGTTAACCCGCCCAATGCGGAGGAATTGGATGTGCAGAATCCCGTAGGGATGACGAATTTTGTAGGAGTGGGTGTTAACCCGCGGGGTTTTCGGGGAAAATCGGCGGTGCGATGACGATGAATTACCTAATCAACATGTAAACGATGGTGCTGCATCTGAAAGTGAAACCCGGCAGCAAAATCGATAAACTCTTTTTCGATGCGGCCGGGCAATTAAACGCCAAAATCAAGGCTCCGGCGCAGGACGGCAAGGCCAATGCGTATCTGGTAGAGTTTCTGGCGCGTCAGTTCGGAATCTCTAAATCTTCGGTTGAAATTATTTCCGGTTTTACCAATCCCCACAAACGACTGGAAATCAGTGCGGAAGAAGAGGATATTTCGAAAATATTGTCGGGTCTGGAAGGATTCAAATAAAAAAATCAGGCTGCGTGTGACTTTTTCCGACTTCCGGCAACTAATACCCCTGAATCCATTCGTTGACTCCGTCTGTGGCCAAAGCATCCGTACAACAGGAATTTGTGCAGCTCATTGCACAGCACCAGAAGCTGATCCACAGCCTTTGCAGCCTGTACTATCGGTTGCCGGAAGACCGAAAGGATCTTTTTCAGGAAATCGTTCTGCAACTTTGGAAGTCCTATCCATCATTTAATCACCAGTCTAAAGTCTCCACCTGGATTTACCGCGTAGCACTCAACACGGTTTTTGCCCGCATCCGGAAGGAAAAAGCACGGCCTGAGAATGTGCCTTTTTCGGAGCGGGAATTTCAACTTCCGTCGTTGGAAGTTGACCATGAATTAACGCAGGCATTGTATCAGGCCATTAGTCAGTTGTCAGACGTCGATAAAGCCATAATCATGCTCTACCTGGACGAACACAGTTACGATGAAATGGCAACGATTCTGGCGATGAGTCGAACGAATGTCAGTACAAAAATCAATCGGATTAAAGCCCGGTTGGGTCAGCTATTAAAAAAAGAACCGCTATGAATACCGACGACTTGAAACCGATCTGGAATGCCTACAAAGATCAGGTGGGAAAACAATCTCAGTGGAGCGAGGATGAACTGCTGCGCCTGATTCATTCAAAAACCGTCGTCTATCCTTGGTATAAACCGTATCAACACGTGGCCCTCAACTTTTGTGTCAGCCTCTTTTTACTGGGCATCACCACGGGCTGCTAATCTCCTGATTCTTATGCTTTCTCACGCATTGGTGTTTATCACCTGGGACTTTGATCCCCGAATTTATACCCTGGACATTTTTGGGGTCGAATGGCCGGTTGCCTGGTACGGTTTGTTGTTTGCTGCCAGTTTTTTAGGTGGTCAGATGGTGATGAGTTACATCTATAAACGGGACCAGAAACCGGTTGCAGACCTGGAAATCTTGATTTTGTATGTCGTGCTGGCCACGGTGATTGGTGCGCGATTGGGTCATTATCTGTTCTACGAGTGGAAATTACTCGTTGCTCAGCCCGGCTGGTGGCTAAAATCCATGCTGAGTTTGCCGTTCGAGGGATTGGCGAGCCACGGAGCGACAATCGCTATTCCCGCTGCATTGTATCTCTACAGCCGAAAGCGAAGCGATCAACCTTTCCTATGGGTCTTCGATCGGTTGGTGATTGCCGTCAGTTTGGGCGGAGTTCTGATTCGGCTGGGGAATTTGTTGAACTCCGAGATTTATGGAAAACCGACCACGCTGCCCTGGGGTTTTGTGTTTGTTCGGGAAACCGACCCGGCCTTGCTGCCGCTGGTACCCCGGCATCCCACGCAACTCTACGAGTCACTTTTTTGCCTGTTCCTGCTCGCGTTGACGTTTTCTTTATGGAAGCGCAAGCGACACGCATTGGCCAACGGTTTTATAAGCGGAATCTTTCTGATCCTGCTCTTTAGCTTCCGGTTTCTGGTCGAATTTTTGAAAACCAGTCAGGAAGATTTTGAGAATTCTATGGTGCTTAATATGGGCCAGATTCTGAGTATTCCAGCCATTCTGGCTGGTGTCATCATTCTGTTGGTTATCAGACGTCAAAACCGCCCGATTTTTACTGTGAATTTCTAAAATCCAACCTTACGATTTCCACTGTTTCGGAATGCCGAGTTGCCGCGCATACAGCCCGGGCCCGTGGGTATGAATAAAATCGAGGGCCTGGTTGACATCGGTTTCAAATTCGATGTAATAATCAGGATCGATTTTCTGAAGCTTTTTCAAAATCGTCTCCGCCTTTTTAGCCACAAAGGCGCACGAGTTCTGGTTGTGGTGGTTCAGATGCGCAAAAAGGCTCGGCTGAACGTTGAAAAAAGCCGTCAGGATGTAGATGTTCAGTTCGACTTCGCCGTACTTGTCCTTCGTAATTTTGACGTGGTGGGCAATGGCCGACGTGAGCGACCGCAGGGCTTTCAGCATCCAGCCATCGGGGTGCGTGTAGTGGCCGTGGGCGGTTTCGGCAATTTTCTCTTTCAGGTTGTGCCGCCGTTCCTCGGTTGTGGTTTCGCCCTCGATCAGCACAAAATGCAACCGTTCGACCAGGTCCTTGTCTTTGGCAATCAGCCGCAGCAACAACTTGTCCTTCTCGCCCGGCGGCAGTTTCAGAATTTCTTTTTTGAGGTCTTTTTCGATGGCTGGCATCTCCTAATATTTCCTAATTTGGGTGAAATTAGGAAATATTAGGAGATATAAGAAGCTTCAGAAACCTGCAAGGTCTCAAGGACCTTACAGGTTTTGTGATGATTCTATTGTTTTGAGGACCTTACACCCGCTGAAATGCCACAATCGCGTTGTGTCCACCAAAGCCGAAGGTGTTGCTCATGACCACATTCACCGGTGTTTGAACGGCCACGTTAGGGGTCAGATTCAGGTCTGAACTGATGCGTTCGTCACGCTCCTGCAAGTTGATCGTGGGGGGAATCGTGTTGTGCCGGATCGCCAGAATACCGGCAACGGCTTCGATGGCTCCGGCGGCTCCGAGCAGGTGTCCCGTCATCGATTTGGTGGCGCTCAGGTGGAGTCGTGCCGGATTCTGCCCAAATACCTTCTGAATCGCCTGGGCTTCGCTGAGGTCACCGACCGGCGTTGAGGTGGCGTGAACGTTTAGATAATCAACGTCTTCCGGTTTTAGGTTGGCTTCCCGCAGGGCTTCATTCATCGCCAGCGTAGCCCCTAGTCCTTCGGGGTGGGTAGCCGTCATGTGGTAAGCGTCGGCGGTGGCACCGGTGCCCACCAGTTCGGCGTAGATTTTAGCACCCCGTGCTTTGGCGTGTTCATATTCCTCCAGAACAATGGCGGCTGCCCCTTCGCCCAGTACAAAACCGTCGCGGTTGGCATCGAACGGACGCGACGCCGTAGCCGGGTCGTCGTTACGTTCCGACAGCGCTTTCATGGCATTGAACCCCCCGACAGCGACTTCCGTGACGACGGCTTCTGAACCACCGGCGATGATTACTTCGGCTTTGCCCAACCGGATGTAGTTGAAGGCATCGATCAGGGCGTGCGTCGCGGAGGCACAGGCTGAAACCGGCGCAAAGTTGACGCCCCGAAAACCGTACCGGATCGAAATCAGGCCCGACGCCATGTTGGCGATCATTTTGGTAATAAAAAACGGATTAAAGCGCGGATTCCGGCCACTGGCGCCGTAGGCAATGACCTCCTCCTGGAAGCTGTACATCCCGCCAATGCCCGACGCCCAGATCACACCCACGCGGTTTTGGTCGACTTTGTCCTCAATCAGATGCGCATCCCGGACGGCTTCGTCGGCCACCACCAATGCATACTGACTGTACTCGTCCATTTTGCGGGCTTCTTTTTTATCCAGAAACTGGAGTGGATCGAAGCCTTTTACCTCGCAGGCAAACTTGGTTTTAAACAGCGTGGCATCGAATTTGGTGATCAAAGCCGCCCCACTGCGCCCCTGAACCAGCCCGTTCCAATATTCTTCTACGGTATTTCCAATGGGCGTCAAAGCCCCTAATCCCGTTACGACGACTCTTTTCATTTGATCATCCGGATTCATTCACCCGGTCTTTTAATAGATAATAAGTTTTTAAAACCGCCTGACAATCAATGTATAAAGTAAAATTACAGACGTTCGACGGCGCGATTCCGGCAGTCGGTCAGTACTTGTTCGTTCCCAAATACTTTTACCAAGACCAGAGAACCCTGGATTTCGGCAGTAGCCTGTTCGGCCAGTTCCTGCGCTTTTTCCGGTGGATGGTTTGTCCGGTAAAGGTGTGCGAGAGCCGCCAGCGCATTGTTAAAATGAACGCGCAACGGTTCGGTAAACGCTTCGGTAACTAAAGCCGTTTCCAATGCCGTATTACCCATCAGACAACCCCCTTCCGACCGCATAATGCCGTTGAACAGGGCATCGAGCAGTTGCTCCAGCCGCTGTTTCGGAGGCTTATCTTCATCGTAAGCAATTGAAAAAAGCTGCTTTTCGTTAACCGCATTGAAATACAGCAGCACCTCGTTCATCAGGATTTCCTTGCTGCGAAAGTAGTGGTAAAAACTACCTTTTAACAAACCGCAGGCTTGCGCCAGATCCTCCATCGTGGTTCGGTGGTAGCCCTGCCGTTTGAAAACCAGCATGGCTTTCTGCAAAATTTCCTCCCGCGTGACTTTCTGAACCGGCATGGCGTAAAGGTAAAGGATGGATGTGTTTTTACCAAACGTTTGTTTGATAAAATAAGATCGGTTTTGGAGTAGTTGTTTCGCAGAGTTGAGCGGAGTTTAAAAGAGTTAAGCGAAGTTTATTTCTCTGCTTAACTCTTTTAAACTCCGCTCAACTCTGCGAAATAACTTGTTAACCCGACTATCTTTGCACCATGATTTTACAAAATGATCTGTTCCTACGAGCCGCCCGTGGCGAAAACGTAGAACGTGTTCCCATCTGGCTGATGCGGCAAGCGGGCCGGATTCTGCCCGAATACCGCGCTGTTCGGGAGAAAGCCGGGAGCTTCATCAAACTGGCGACAACGCCGGAATTAGCCGCCGAAGTTACTATTCAACCCGTTGATATTCTGGGTGTTGATGCTGCTATTATCTTTTCGGATATTCTCGTAGTCCCGGAAGCAATGGGGCTGCCATACGAAATGGCCGAGCAACGGGGGCCGGTTTTTCCGCAGACCGTTCGAAACCGGCAGGAACTGGATCGGATCAAGGTTGCTAATGCCGAAAGCGATCTGGCCTATGTGCTGGATGCCATCAAAATTGTTAAAAAAGAACTCAATGGCCGGGTTCCGCTGATCGGTTTTGCGGGGGCACCGTTCACGATATTTTGCTACATGACCGAAGGCAAAGGCTCCAAAACCTTCTCGGTGGCGAAGAAATTGCTGTATACCGACCCCGCCTTTTCACACGCCTTGCTGCAAAAAATTACGGATAGCACCATTGACTATCTGAAAGCCCAAATCCGGGCGGGTGCCGATCTGGTGCAAATCTTCGATTCCTGGGCCGGTATTTTGTCGCCCGATCAATACCGAACGTTTTCACTGCCTTACATCAAACAGATTTGCGACGCCCTGGCCGAAACCACCGGCGTTCCGGTAACGGTTTTTGCGAAAGGCGCGTTTTTCGCCCGCCAGGAAATCGGGCAGTTGAGCTGTTCGGTGGTAGGGCTGGACTGGAACATGGATGCGGCCGAATCGCGGCAGTTGATTCCGGACAAAACCCTGCAAGGCAATCTTGATCCCTGTGTTTTGTACGCCGATTATGGTCAGATCAAAGCGGAAGTGACGAAGATGCTGCAGACGTTCGGGACACAGCGCTACATTGCCAATCTGGGTCACGGGGTCTATCCCGATACCGATCCGCAGAAAGTCAAGTTTTTTATCGAAACCGTAAAGGAATTCACCGCATGAGCGAGAAGAAGAAAGCCGACGCCGTATTTACCCGGCATTCCGAAGCGGAAATCCAGCAGTTTGATACGTCGGAGGAAGCGATTCAATTCCTGGAACAGGGAGCCAGAGAGAAGACGATTCAGCCAGTCGCGGTATTTTTTAATTACAAAGTGGTCTGGCGATACCACAACAACCGGGGAAAAGACTACACCGACGATTATATCAACGAAATCAGAAGGCAGGCGGAGTAAACCAGTCGTTTTCAGCGCCGAATGGCCGAATCATCGAATTTCTCCATCATGGTTTCCGGTTTGGTGAGTTCCGTGAAACCGAATTGCCGGTATAAACCGTGGGCGTCGCGGGTGGCCAGGAGCCAGCGCCGGATGACCTGCAAGTCGGGATGGGCCAGAACGGTCGCCATGAGCCACTTCGACAGCCCTTGCCCACGGTAGTCTTCCAGCACGAAAACGTTGCCGAGGTAGGCAAAGGACGTAAAATTGGTTAGTACCTGCGCATAACCAATCTGGTTTTCACCCTCATAGAGGCCGAAATGCAAGGTCGTGTGCTCCAGTTGCTTTTGCAGCGTTTCACGGCTGATGCCGGTGGCCCAGTAGGAGCGGTTGGTCAAAAAATCGTAAATGACCTCAAATTGGAGCCGCGCCGGATCGGTCGAAATGGTGAAATTTTCTTTTTGAACTTCCATCGGTTTACAAAAGTGCTTCCTTAATGGCTTCCGTTTTCAGCCGTTGTTTGTCAATGGGAACGACGCCCAGCGATTCGCAGACCAGCCCCCCGGCCAGGTTCGACAGACCGGCGATGAAACGGGGCGGCAATTCGAGGGCCACGCAACAGGCCGCCACGCTAATAACCGTGTCACCCGCGCCCGAAACATCCGAAATCTGGCGGATGTGGGCCGGAAACCGGTGAATTTCCCCCTGAAAATCGATGAAAACGCCCCGCTCCGACAGCGTAATCAAAGCACCTTTTAGGTTCATCCGGGCTTTCAACTGGTCGATAGCTGCCTGAAATTCAGTGGTTTTCGTTACATCGAAGTCGATTTTCAATCCTTCCTTTAACTCTTTCAGGTTGGGCTTGAAAAGCGTGGTGTGGTGGTAGGCCAGAAAATTCCGTTTCTTGGGGTCTACCACCGTCGGAACGCCCCGCTCATTGGCAAAATCCGTAATCTCGGCAATAGCTTCCGGGCTCAGAACACCCTTGTCATAATCCTGAAAAATAACCACCTGACAGGTTGGAATCAATTCTTTTGCTTTCGCAATCAGAAGATTCCGTTCCGGTTCGGAGATGTATCGGTCGGTTTCCGTATCCACCCGAACGACCTGCTGCGAACCGGCCATGATCCGCTCCTTGATGGTGGTAATGCGTGCGTCGCTCCGAATCAGTCCGTCGCAGTTTAAGCCGCTTTCCTGGAGTTGCCCGATCAGCCGGTCGCCCGGTTCGTCGGTTCCAATCACGGAGCAAATGATGGGTTCGGCACCCAGCGCCTGGACGTTCAGAATCACATTACCGGCCCCGCCCAGCCGTAATTCCCGCCGTTGAACGGTTACAACCGGCACGGGCGCTTCCGGCGAAATCCGATCCACGCGCCCCCAGACGTAGGAGTCGAGCATCACGTCGCCGACGATCAGGACGCGGAGCGAATTGAACGCTTCAAAAATTTCTTCCAGGGATGCGGTGTTAATCAATGCGGTACTGGTCAATGCGTTTGGTTTTAATCATTCTTACTTCAGGAGCGGTTTCAGTTTGGCCGTCCAGATTTCGTAGCCCTTCGGACTCATGTGCAGGCTGTCGGCCCGGAACAGTTCGCCCCGAATCTGGCCGTTGGCATCGAGCATGGGCGTGTAAATGTCCAGGTATTGCGCCTGTTTTTGTTTGGCAATGTAGTTCTTAATGAGGTCGTTGGCTTCCATCGTGATCGGCAAAAACTTCCGGCGCGAGGGACTGGGCTTCATCGAAATGAAAACGATGGGCGTTTTGGGCAGCGATTTCCGGATTTTCGTGAACAGCGTAACAAACCGGTCGCGCACTTCCTGCGCCGTCACGGTGCCGCTGGCGACGTCGTTTTCTCCGGCATAAATCACAATCTGTTTGGGTTTGTAGGGAACCGTCACACGGTCGGCGAAGTAAATGACATCGGGCAATTTGGATCCGCCAAAACCGCGGTTGAGCACTTTTTTATCCGGAAAATCGGCCTGTAGGGTTTGCCAGAGCTTGATGGACGAGCTGCCGGTAAACAGAATCACATTCTGGGGTGGCGACGCGCTACGGTCCTGTTCCTCAAAAGCCTTGATCTCATTTTCAAAAGGAACGGCTTCCTGAGCGAATGAAACATAGTGAATAACAACGGTTAACAGAACTAGGAGTGGGTATTTTTTCATAAAGGATCGTTTAGGACGGTTGATAAAATAAACTGAACGACCTCAGCTATGCCGATATCGTGACTTTCAATAACGGTATTCGATGGTCCAATATGGACATGATGCGGGTAACTGGCAAGCTGTTTAAAATGAGGGGCGTTATCCCATCGCCGGATCAAGGTTCCATCACTAGTCTGCCAATGAAAGGAGTAGGTACGGGTATGCTTATCTAAATATTCACTAACATACAAAAGAGTATCGTCCGTTATGTGTATTTCAAGCTTGTAGTAAATGCTCAATTCGGTTTGTCGAAAAGCAAGCACTTGATAATGACGTACAACACGGGTGTCAGTCAACCACTCGAATAGCTCCATTTTCTACATCATCAATTTTGGTACGAAGTTCCGCCAATGCCGTATTAAGCGATTGCCATTCGATGAAATCGTCCCACTGGCCAAAAACTTCATGTTCTTGCTGATGAAGCTTTTTCTCGAAATCGACGAAGCCGAGGCTGTACTTCATTTCAAGTTGTCGGGTGCGTTCCAGAAGCTCCCGTTGTTCAGCCAACAGACTCAGTAAGAGCCATTGACCAACCGTTTTTTTACTTACCTGTAGCATATCTTCCTGACGTATTAGTTGATCACAAAAACTGCACAACCGACTCCAGCCCCATGCCGCGCGACCCTTTGATCAGGATGGCCGTGTCCTGAAACGGATTGTCCATGATCCAGTTGTGTAACGAAAATTTGTCGGGGAAATAATACGCTTTCGGCAACGCACCCAGCGCATACCGCATGTCCTGCCCGGCCAGAATCACGGTGTCGAATTTCCCCCGGGCAATCAACTCGCCCAAAGCCGCGTGTTCGGCGGGGCTTTCGGCGCCTAGCTCGTACATGTCGCCCAAAATTACGACTTTATGAGCTGCATCCTGCTTCATGAAATGCTGAATGGCCGCAGCCATCGAACTCGGATTGGCATTGTAGGCATCCATCAAAATGGTGTTGCTGCCTTTCCGAATGAACTGCGACCGGTTGTTGGTCGGATTGTACCCCGCCACCGCTTCGTTCGCTTCCTCCGCCGGAACACCAAAAAACTTGCCGATGCAGAGCGCAGCCGCCATGTTGTCAAAGTTGTACCGACCCGGCAGGTGCGTGGTGATGACGTGACCGACTTCGTCTTTGTAAACCACCGGATTGTCACTGAGGATTTCGTACTGATCGGTGAGCTGATAAAAAACAGCCTCGCGGAACAGCCGTTCGGCTGCCATTTCCATCAAAACCGGGCTGTGGGCGTTGATAAAAACCGTACCACCCGTTTTGGCCAGAAAATCGAACAGCTCGCCTTTGCCTTTGCGCACCCCCTCAACACCCCCGAACCCTTCCAGATGCGCTTTGCCGACGTTGGTAATCAATCCGTGCGTCGGTTGGGCAATGGAGCAGAGAAGCCGGATTTCACCCTGGTGATTGGCCCCCATTTCCACCACCGCCATCTCGTAACTTACATCGATGGCCAGCAACGTGAGCGGCACGCCAATGTGGTTGTTGAGATTTCCCTGCGTGGCATACGTTCGATATTTTCGGGACACAACGCTGGCAATCAGTTCTTTGGTGGTTGTTTTTCCGTTCGAACCGGTCAGGCCGATAACGGGAATGGTCAGCGTATTCCGGTGGTAACGGGCCAGTTCCTGCAACGCCGTCAGGCTGTCGTCAACCAGCAAATACCGGCTGTCGGTCGCCAGTTCCGGTGTATCGACCAGGGCGTAGCGCGCGCCTTTTTCCAGTGCGTCATTCGCGAATAAATTTCCGTCGAACTTCTCGCCTTTGAGCGCGACATACAGACAACCTTCTGTAATTTTACGGGTATCAGTCGATACGCCCGCGCATTCGCGGAAGCGATCGTACAATTCAGGAATGGATATTACCATTTTCCGGAAAGAAGTAAACCAACGTTATGAGTCTGTTCGTTATCAGTTAACCGCACGACCTCCTAGTCGGCCGCTTTCACGCGGTTAATGAGCCAAAGTTACATGAAAAAGCTGTTTACCGTACTTTGTTTTCTGATTCTTCAAATCGCCCGGGCTCAAACCGGCGGTTCTTTTTCCTTCCGCTACGAGGCCGGGGCCACGGTCAAAATTGTGGGGCGGAACCTGGCTAATCCGTGGGCGGGCGGCATCAACGGGGCGCAATATTCCACCCTCCACCTCAACACCGATACCGTTGAAGACCTGGTGGTGTACGACCGGCAGACCAGCCGGATTATGACCTTTGTGGCTGAAAAGCAGGCCGATGCAAGCTATGTCTGGCGGTATGCCCCGCAGTATGAGGAACAGTTTCCGGCCATTACCTTCGGGACGTGGATGCTGTTGGCCGACTACGATCACGACGGCAAAAAAGACCTTTTTACGCATACCAACGGCGGGCTTCGGATTCTGCAAAACACCTCGGCAAACGGTAAATTGTCGTGGAAAACCATCGCCGACCCGGTTTATCACGAAGGACTTTCCGGGACGCTGAATTTATACATCAACTCGGTCGACATCCCGGCGATCCTGGATGTCGACAACGACGGTGACATCGACATCCTGACGTACGACATCAACGGGGGAACGGCGAATCTGTACCAGAACATGAGCGTCGAGCGGAAAAACGACCCGAATGGCCTGGATTTCAAGCGAATCGGGTTTTGCTGGGGTAATTTTAAAAGCGACGATCATTGCGACGAGTTTATTTTTGGACTGGATTGTGTCTACGTCGGCAACGAAACCGGGGGCGACAATTCGGGCGCGCGGGTGAAGCACAACGGAAATTCCATGCTCATCATCGACCTCGACGGCGATGGCAACAAAGATTTGCTGACGGCCCACGTCACCTGTCCCAACGTTTCGCTGCTGACCAACGTCGGCGGCAATGGCGCTTCGGCCCGTTTCATCACGTCGATCAGCCGCTTTCCGGTGGTTACCCCAATTTCTTTCGATATTTTTCCGGCTCTCTATGCCGAAGATCTTGATTTTGACGGGGTTAAAGACCTTGTCGCGTCGCCCAATACGTACGGGAACGAAGGCAACCTGATCGATTACCGGGCGTCCAACTGGTTTTATAAAAATGCCGGAACGGATAAACTGCCCAATTTTCAGTACGTCAGCAAGAGCTTTTTGCAGGAAGACATGATTGATCTGGGCGAAGGGGCAACCCCGGTTCTGGCCGATCTCGATGGCGATGGCGATATGGACTTGCTGGTGGGCAATGCGGGTGTTCGGGCTGCCACAGGTTACCGTGCCAGCATCGCCCATTTCGAAAATACCGGCACCAAAAGTAAGCCGGTTTTTGAACTGCGAACGTCGGATTACCTGAAACTCTCGGAGCAATTTCTGTTGACGGACCTGAAAGTGGCCGTGGCCGACCTTGACGGCAACAACAGCTTCGACCTGATTTTTACCGGAAATTCCATCAACCGCGCGCCGGAAATCCGGTACATTCTGAATCAGGCCGGACGGGGTGCGGCTTTTCAGCTCGACCCGACCAAAGTGCAACAAATCCCGACGCCCGACCGACTGGGCGTGATCGACCTGCCAACCTGGTATGACGTGGATCGGGATGGAAAAACCGACCTGCTGATCGGAAAACAGAACGGAACCATTGAGTATCACCGCAATACCGGCACGACAACGGCTCCCAAATACGAACTACAGCAGCAGAATTACGGCCAGATCAACGTGGTGCCTGGCGCGACCAGCCCTTCTATTCTCGTCGTAGACCTCAACGGTGATCAGCGCCCCGAACTGCTGACCGGCACCCGCGACGGTATTTTGCGGCTCTACCAACTGCCGGAAGAACCCACCGACAAAATGCTGTTGCTCGATTCGACTTTGGTGATCAACGAAATCACCCAGACCACGGACAAGGCCACGCCCGGCGCCAATCTGGTTCTGACGGCGGCCGATCTGAATGATGACGGTTTGGCGGATGTGCTGGCCGGAACCAGCACCGGTGGGGTTCGGTATCTGCGCAACACGTCGGAGAAAGTGATCATTACGGGTATTGAAGAGGAAGAAGCAAAGCTGCCGTGGGTGTATCCGAGTCCGACCGACCGGTTTTTGCGGGTTAAGTCGCCCAACAACGGCGTCGTTCAGGTGATGAATTTGCTCGGCCAACCTGTAACGTCCCGGCAGGCGGTGCAGGCACATACCGAGGCTACCTTGGATTTGGGAACCCTGCCGATTGGCGTTTATCTGATCCGATTGATGCGCGAGGGGCAACCCGTTCGGCACCAGAAGGTAGTTTTGTCGAAGTAAAAAAGGGGGATTGATTACTTTTACCAGCATACACCTAACACCGCTGGCATGATTGTTTTTGTAAACACCCCCTTGAACGAGTCCGATAAAGCGTATTTTCGTGCGCAACTGCCTGATAACTATAAAGTAATCTTCAAAAAAGACCTTCCCGAAAGCGAACAGCCCACAGCTTTTCAGCGCGCCGACCTGGTGCTGGGAAACCCGCCCCCGGCCTGGTTTTCGGGCGCTACCAACCTGAAATGGTGGCAGTTAGATTCAGCGGGGTTCGACGGTTATAAAAATATTCAGCTCAATGCGCCAGTGACGAATATGGGCGATTATTTTGCCTGGCCCTGCGCCGAAACGATTGTGGCCGGGATCATTGCCTTTTACCGGGATATTCACGGGCTGGCCGTGTTGCAAACGCAGAAGAAATGGGTGGGTGTACCGCTGCGGTTTAAACTGGGGCTACTCAAAAACAAGAAAGTAGTCATCCTGGGATCGGGAACGATTGGGCAGGCCGTCCGGCAAATGCTGACCGGTTTTCAGTGTGAAGTCAAATTTCTGGCCCGAACCAATCCGGAAGCCGAACTGCACACGCCCGAAGAACTGAAAGCCGCCCTGCCCGAAACCGATCTGGTGGTCAATTGTTTACCCGGAACGGCCAAAGGATTTTTCTCGGCGGAACTGATCGCGGCTATGAAAACCGGCAGCGTTTACGCCAACATTGGCCGGGGTAGCACGACCGACGAAAAGGCGCTGATCGAAGCCCTGCAAAGTGGACAATTAGCCGGGGCGGTGCTGGATGTCACCGAAATAGAGCCGCTTCCGCTCGACAACCCGCTGTGGGAAATGCCCAACGTGATTCTGACGCAGCACACGGGCGGAGGGCAGGCCACGGAGGACAAAGGGAAAGTCGACCTGTTTTTTCAGAATCTGAACCGGTTTCTGGCCGGAAAACCGCTGGAGAACCAGATTGAATTGTCGAAAGGGTATTGAAGCATTCTTGGAAAGAATATTAATTGTACGTATTAACCCCGGAGGGGTAGAATGTTAATAGGAAACAGCGCTCCGTATTTTTCCAAGCTCCGCCGGAGCTTAAATTTCTTCCCCATTAGCGTAACTATTAACATTCTACCCCTCCGGGGTTAGTTTTGTGACTACAACCATTCCACCGCCCTGAAAAAGTTAACGGACTGCTACCATTTTGCCCCCTTTGGACATTTGCATAGATGAAAAAAATATTTCTTTTCGTATTCCTGTTCTGGGCGTCAACTGGCTTTAGCCAAACCCTGACCAATCCGTTGTTACCATCAGGGGCCGACCCGTGGAGCATTCACAAAGACGGTTTTTATTACTACACCCACACCACCGGGCGCAACCTGACGCTCTGGAAAACGCGTTCGCTGGCGGATTTGAAAACCGCCGAGAAAAAAATCGTCTGGACACCCCCCGCAACGGGGATGTATTCCAAAGAAATCTGGGCCCCGGAACTGCATTTTATCCGGGGGAAATGGTACCTGATTTTTGCCGCCGATGACGGTCAAAACCGCAACCACCGCCTGTGGGTGCTGGAAAATGAATCGGCCGACCCCTTGCTGGGCACCTGGACGATGAAAGGCCAGATTAAGACGCCCGATGACAAATGGGCGATTGACGGGTCGGTTTTTGAGCACAAAGGCAAACTGTATCTAACCTGGTCGGGCTGGGAAGGAGACGAAAACGGAGAGCAGGACATTTACCTGTGCCAGATGGAAAACCCCTGGACGGCGACGGGCCAGCGCGTTCGCATTTCGTCGCCGACCTACGCTTGGGAAGTAGATGGCAAAATTCCCAGGCCGGGGCCGGACGACAAGCCGGTGGTGCTCGTCAACGAAGGGCCGCAACCCCTGGCGCACGGAAACCGTCTGTTTGTGGTGTTTTCGGCCAGCGGCTGCTGGACCGACAGTTATGCTCTGGGCATGCTGTCTATCGACGGTGATAAAGATCTAATGGACACCCGGAACTGGACCAAACTGAATCAGCCGGTTTTTAAAGCCGTGAACGTTTCGGGAACGAATGCCGCCGGGCATAACTCCTTTTTCAAATCACCCGACGGCACGGAAGACTGGATTCTGTATCACGCCAATCCCGAACCGGGGCAGGGTTGCGGAGGACACCGCTCGCCGAGGGCGCAGAAATTTACGTGGACGTCCGACGGAATGCCGCAGTTCGGCCAGCCTCTCTCGCTTGACGTAACCCTGCCGGTTCCGAAATAACCGTATCCGCAGCCTTCAGGCCGCGGGTAAGGTATAGGGCATAATCTGTTCATCGACAAAGCACCACAGCCAAGACTCGCCGGGTTCGGCTGAGGCAATGACGGGGTGATTGCTGGCATAAAAATGTTTGGTCGCGTGCTGGTTGGGCGACGAATCGCAGCAGTGCGTCTGGCCGCAGGTCTGGCAGGTTCGCAGATGCACCCACCGATCACCGGTTTTGACACATTCCACGCAAACCGCCGGCCGGTCTGGCAGCGTAACGAATTCAACAGCACTGAGATGGGAGCAGGCTTTTTGTCTCATGGTAAAAAAAATAGTTGCCGGAGTGTCCCGGCAAAGAAACTAGGTTTCGGCTAAGTATTTATGAACAAAACTGACCGCCATCGCGCCTTCGCCCACTGCCGACGCCACGCGATTCATGGCTCCGGCGCGTACGTCGCCCGCGGCAAAAATGCCTACGCTGCACGTTTCGAGCAGGAACGGATCACGGTCTAACTTCCAGAATTCCTTGTAATCGTCGTACCGCGCCAGGTCGCGGCCCGTTTCAATGAACCCTTTGGGATCCTTGATGATGTTCATCTGAATCCAGTCAGTATACGGTTTGGTCCCGATAAAAATGAACAGGGCGCTGGCCGGAACCTTCGTTCGCTCCTGGGTCTGTATATCCTCCAGAACCAGGCATTCCAGGTGCGATTCACCCAGCCCTTCGGCAATCGCGGTGCAGGGATGGACGTGTATGTTCGGCGTTTTTTCGATCTGGTCGATCAGATACTGCGACATAGTCGCCGTCAGGTCGGGACGCCGGATGATGATGTGGACGTCGGAAGCCATTCGGGAAAGGTACATGGCACCCTGTCCGGCCGAATTGCCCCCGCCCACGACGTAAACCGGTTTTCCCTTGAACGCATAGGCTTCCGTGGTGGCAGCACCGTAATACACCCCTGCGCCCGTCAGTTTATCCAGGCCGGGGCATTCCAGTTTGTGGTAGGAAACGCCCGTACTGAGGACGATACTCCGGGCCACAACCTCGCTTCCGTCGCTGAGTTCGATGTGTTTGTACTGACCTTTCGGCTTGATGGCAACCACCTCATGCGGAGCCAGAAACTCGACGCCAAAACGCGTGGCCTGTGTAATGGCCCTTCGCGCCAGCTCGGAACCGCTCAGCCCCGACGGAAAACCGAGGTAATTCTCGATCCGTGAACTGGTTCCGGCCTGTCCGCCGGGCGCGCGTTTGTCGATCAAGATGGCCCGAAGGCCTTCCGATCCGGCGTAAACGGCGGCTGCCAAACCGGCCGGCCCCGCGCCAATAATCGCCAGGTCATACAGCGATTGGGTGGCTTTGGCACTCAGCCCCAGTTGTTCACCAACGGCCAGCATTGTCGGCTGTTTCAAAACCGCACCGTTTTCCAGCAAGACCGCTGGTAGCTCTTTCGGCTGAATGTCGTGTAACTCGGCCAGCCGTTTGGCCTCCGGATTTGTTTCATAATCAAGCCATTGGTAGGGAAACAGATTGCCCGCCAGAAAGTCTTTCAACTCGTGCGTTTGGGGTGAAAACTGATACCCGATCAGCTTCAACCCTTCGAAGGGCGGGCGGTAATTCGACTGCCAGTCGCTCAGCAATTCGTCCAGAATCGGATATAATTTCTCGGTGGGCGGGTCCCAGGGTTTGTTCAGGTAGTAATCCAGTTGAACGTCGTTGATGGCCCGAATGGCGGCTTCAATGTCGGAATAGGCCGTCAGCAACACGGTTTTGGCGTTGGGAAACGTCTTGCGGGCTTTGAGCAGAAAGTCGACACCCAGCATTTCCGGCATCCGCTGATCGGACAGAAACAGGGCTACTTCTTCGTTTTTCTTTTTGAGTTCAACCAGCGTCTCCAGCCCTTCGCTGGCAGAGGTGGTAGCCAGAATCTTGTAATTTTTCCGGTATTGCTGGCGTAAATCCCGCTGGATGGCCTGCAAAACCGCCTGATCGTCGTCAACGGCAAGGATGATGGGGAGTTTCATACGTTAGGGTGTGATGGGCAAACAGACTTTGAATTCGGTTCTTCCCGGTTTGGAGTTGACGTAAATCCGGCCGTTGTGGTGACGGACAATGCCCTGCACGATGTCGAGGCCCAGCCCGGTTCCTTTCCCAATGGCTTTGGTGGTATAAAACGGATCGAAAATATGATCCAGGTTTTCGGCCGGAATCCCCGAGCCATCGTCGACCACGCGAATCAGCTCAAATTCATGGTCCACTTCGCCGGTAATCTGCAACCGGCCGCCGTTGGGCATGGCGTCGATGGCGTTGTCGATCAAATTGGTCCAGACCTGATTCAGTTCACTGGGATACGCTTCGATCTGCGGCAAATCCTCCGCGATGCTGACCTCAACCTGAATGTTTTTTTCTTTCAATTTATGTTTCAGCAAAACGAGCGTGCTGTCGATGCCTTCGCGCAGGTGAATGCATTCCCGACCGGTTCCGCGATCCATGTGCGTATACGCCTTGATGGCATCCACCAGAACGGCAATGCGTTTGGACGCTTCCTCGATGTCGGTGACCAGCCGCTCCGTCACCAGATTGTTGACCAGCCAGTTCAGCACCGTGGCCCGGTTATCGGGTGCAACGTCCACCAGCAGCGTGTCCAGATCGTCGGTCGTGAAGCCAAAATCAACCAGCGATTCGGTCAGTTCACTGCCATCCGCCACGTCGTTGTCGTCGAACCAGTCGAGCAGGTCATCTTCCAGGCTGCTGCGTTCCATCAGCGATAACCGCTTTCCTTCAGTCGGACTCTTCGTTTTGCGGAACAGCAGATTACTGACCCGGTCGACCATCTCGTCGGTGACCCGCAATGACATCACGTCTTTGAACCGTTGCGGGGTGTTGTGCAAATGCGATTTCAGCGTGTCGGAACTCCGGACAATGGCCGAAACCGGGTTGTTCAGCTCGTGGGCCAGCCCCGCCGACATTCGGCCCAGCGCCATCATTTTATCGTTCTGCTGCAACTGCCGTGTCGTTTCCCGCACCCGGGTGGTCATGACATGCACCAGCGTTTCGGTCAGTTCAAACTGCGTCTGGATCATTTCGCGGAAGTGGTCGCGGTGCAGAGCCAAAACCGCCGTTGGTCCAATGGTTTGCCAGAAGGCCACGGATTCCACCATGCGCGAAAACGGCAGAACACCCTCCAGCGAGCCATCTTCCGACACCCGCAATTCCTGCTGCTGCCCCTGCTGGATGAGATAAAACCGGATATGACCTTTCAGCACAATCAAAAAATGATCGGTCGGGTCGCCGGGCTTATAAATCATGGTATCAGCCGGATACTCGCGGCATTCCGAACGATCGACCAGCCAGAGAAGCTGTTCTTCCGGAACACCCGTAAATTTCGGATTGTTTTTCAGTTCGGTCAGGCAATCCATGAAAAAGCGGTTTGAGAATCAAAAGATAAGCAATCGGCGGGTATTTCCCATAACTGAACTTCCCGCCGATCGGTTTCATCCCGCGTCTTGTTTCTGGTTTTGTCGGTTGTAATTTGCAGTATGAAGTATCTCGCCCTCCTGCTGGTTTCCCTGTTGGGGTTAAAACCGGCACTTGCCCAACCCATCCGGTTTGCGTTTGTCACCGACACCCACGTGGGCGCACCCGCCACCGCTGCCGACGATTTGCAGCGAACCGTCAACGACATCAATGCCCAACCCGACCTCGATTTTGCGGTTTTTACCGGCGATGTCACTGATTTTGGCTCGGATGAAGAGTTCCGGATTGCCAAACAGATTCTGGATGGCCTGAACAAGAAGTGGTACATTTTTCCGGGCAATCACGACACGAAATGGTCGGAGAACGGCTGCAACAGCTTCCGGAAGGTGTTTGGAGCGGAGCGGTTTGCGTTCAATGTCGGGAAATACCGGTTTATCGGCTGTGGCAGTGGTCCCAACATGCGGATGTCACCGGGGCTGGTGGCCCGCGAAGACGTGCTGTGGCTTCGGTCCGAGGTCGGGAAACTGAAGGGTTCCGACCAGCCGGTTATTTTCATGAACCACTATCCGCTCGATGAGTCGCTGGAAAACTGGTATTTGCTGATTGACGAACTGAAGAAAACCAACATTCAGGCGGCTTTTTGTGGCCACGGCCACGCCAACCGCGAACTCAATTTTGAAGGCATTCCGGGAACAATGGGCCGTTCTAACCTACGGGCGAAAGATCAAATCGGTGGGTACAACATCGTCACGATGCAAAACGACACCATGACGTTTGCCGAACGAAATCCCGGTGTGGGTACGAAAGCCGCCTGGCGAACCATCGTGCTGAAAAACCATCATTTTAGCCAGCAAACGGCCAAAGCCTACCCGCGTCCAGACTATAGCATGAACGAGCAATACGCCAGCGTGAAACCGCTCTGGGCCAAACAGGACAGCAGCGACATCGGCGCGGGTATCGTTGAAAGCGACGGTTTTTGTATTTATCCCAACACCAGCGGTCAGATCGTGGCACTCTCCACGGCCGACGGCGCAGTGCGCTGGCGGTTTGCCACGAGCGGGAAAGTGTATTCAACCCCGGCGGTTCGCAAAAACCGGGTCGTGGTGGCTTCCACTGACGGAATGATTTATTGTTTGGATAAACGCAGTGGCACCCTGCTCTGGAAACAGGAAACCGGCCAACCCATCGTGGCGTCGCCGGTGATCGATGGCAAGACGGTTTTTATCGGGAGTTCGGAAGGGAAATTTCGGGCGTTGTCCTTATCGAACGGAACCGTAAAATGGACATTTTCCGGCGTCAAAGGCTTTGTGGAATCGGTGCCGGTGGTCGACAAAAAGCGCGTGTATTTCGGCTCGTGGGGCTCGTCGCTATACGCGCTTAACAAGAAAACCGGCGATTCGGTCTGGCGGTGGACCAACGGAAAAATGCGCAATTTCTCGCCCGCAGCCTGCGTGCCGGTTCTGATCAAAAACCGCCTGTTCATCCAGACGCCCGACCGCACCGTAACGGCCATCGACGCCGAAACCGGCAAGGAAATCTGGAAAACCAGCCAGCACAAAGGCTTCGAGTCGATGGGCGTTTCCGAAGACCGTTCACTGATTTACGTCAAGTGCATGCAGGATTCCGTCTGGGCCATTCCTACCAATTCGGCGGATGGACAGGGCGCATGGTTTGTCAATTGCCGGTATGGCTACGAAATCAGTCCGGGGCCGTTGACTGAACGCGATGGAATGATTTACGTACCGACCGACGAAGGTGCGTTGTACACCATCGACCGCCAAAACCGTAAACTGCTCTGGTCGCACAAACTGTCGAATGCCATGCTCAACCGCGTCTGGCCGTTGAAAAACCGCCGGGTGCTGGTGACGACGATGGATGGGAAGGTGGCGTTGCTGGATGCGGACTGAAATCAGACCGGTTTTTGGGCCTCCAGTTCAGTGATGTGGTTGATAAACTTGTTGGCAATCTGCTCGAATCCGGCGCTGTTGGGGTGCAGTTCGTCCAGCCACTGATCGGGATGAACGGTGTTGCGAAGGTCGATGTAAGAGACGTTGGGGAAGTGGGCGGCTTCGGATTTTAAACGCTTGTTAAATGTATCGATGACGAAGCGAAAAAGGTTTTTCTGCTCCTGCCTGCTGTAAGACTGCACTTCCTGTTTGATGAACCGCCAAAGAGAATTTTTGGACTCAAACCCGGACGGAATATAATCGTAGCCGTGAATGAGAATTTGGACCGATGGATTGGCCGTCTGCATATCGATAAATGCATTTTTCCAGCCAGATGCAACGACGTCGAGCGTATGATAAAATTCGTTAGTTACGAAGCCGTCCGGATCTTTTAGATACCGCTCAAAACCGTCCGGATTGGCATTTAGATATTTTCTCCGTAAACCCATCATTGCGGTCTGGGATGAATTACTTGTGTCGATGGTACTAAACAAGCGCATGCTGACGAGCAGAAAATCCGCCCGGCTTTCCTGAATGACCTCCCAATACGGTTGTTGAGCCGCGTTATTGTGCTGTATCGGAACAGAACGAACCGCATAGACTTTTGACAACTGATCGGCAATCCCGGTTTCGGTCGGATGCTGAAACCACGAATCGCCTATTGCAACGATGCGGGGGCGGTCGGGAAACCGGCGCACCATGCGGTCGTATCGCCGGTCACGCAGTTGCTGGGCGG
This sequence comes from Larkinella sp., assembly GCF_965227735.1. Taxonomy (NCBI): domain Bacteria; kingdom Pseudomonadati; phylum Bacteroidota; class Cytophagia; order Cytophagales; family Spirosomataceae; genus Larkinella; species Larkinella sp. Next base: position 5,551,908 of record NZ_OZ245776.1, read on the forward strand.
CTACCGAGGCCAGTTCTGCGGGTGATTCGGTAAGAAATCGATGCGGTTCATCGGTACGAAGAATGATTTGGGGTTTCAACTGGTAAACGGTTTGCAAGTCCCGGTCAACAATTCCATCAAAATACAGACCGAGGGCAAACTCCGCCGTCGACAGGTCTGAGAGCATGTTCTTGAGGTGTTCTCCGCTGATGGTATTAAACTCCGGGTTTTCTTCCTGAAAGGTGAAGAGTTGCGTGGCCCATCCGGTTTCATCAAAGATTTGTGCGGCCATAAATTGTAGGATGGTTGCTTTTAAAACGGTTGATCAAACACACACGTTGTTTTGCTAGCGTGGTATATCCGGATTTTTTGGTTCGGACAGCGCCGGTAGAGCGAGCGATTTTAGTTCAAATGGCTCATCACTGACCAGCAAATTAAAGTATTCCGGACGCGATGGCCAATTGTACGTTTTTTCAGTTTTAGAAAGCTTGAATGAAATAAAATTGCTGTCTTTAAAGCTTAAGTACAACGAATTGCCCGGTTTTACTAAATAGACTTCCGGATTCAAAAATTCGGTAATGGATTCGAAGGCTGATGATAGAAACAGAACCGCACAGTAGAGTGCGGTTTTAGTAGTTTTCGGGTTGGTAATTTTTACCTGGATTGAACTTTCCCAGTTGCCGTTGAGCTGCTTTTCATAGCCAATCGGAAACGTATTTCCCGCGGGCATAATCTCCACGGACTGGCCATTTGCCCCAATCCGGAAGCATTCAACCGCCAGTTGGTTTTTCATCGTTTCCAACGTGTTTCTTTCGGTTCTGCCCAGGTTTTTCAGGAATTCCCAATGCGAAATATGCCGTAAATCGTTCGCCAAATGATCGAAGGCATTTGCCGAAAGGATACTGATTGGCTCCGCAAGCGGGCGGAAGGGATCGTTGGGGTAGGTGAGGTAATAGCGCCCGTTCCGAATCTGGACGACGTACTGTGCCTGTGATTCCTGCTCGACGGCAACCAGATAATTTTGCGGTTCTCCAAACAAATGGGAGAAGATGTTCTGAAAATCCTCCGGAATTCCGTCCGCATTCAAAATGTAAACTGGAAGAAGTTGCCGGGTCAGCCCTTTGACATAGGCGGTTTGTTTTTCCCGGTAATCCCAGTCCTGCGTTACTTCATCATTTAAATAGACCTGCGTATAATCCGCGCCAATGCGATCAATCAGCACCGGGTACTTTTTACCCCTGTTTCCAATTACAAAAATAAGACTATAGTCCTGACTCATTCCGTGGATGGCACCCAGATTCAATCGCCAGCCATTGGCATACGCCAACTTGCCAAAAGCCGATTTGATGGCGGTTTTCGGTTTATGCAGAAACGGTTTGGCAAGCAACGCCGGATCGGTACTGGAAAGTTCGGGCAAAACCTCATGCGGCTCGGTGAGTTTTTGTATCTCTTCCCGCATTCTGGCATAACTGATGTCGCCGGTAAATTTCTCCAGAACGTTTAGCAAAGCAGTGCAAAATACGTTCTCGTTCAAAATGTCCCGGGTTCGTTCGCTTGATTTAGAACTACTCAGATGCACGTGCGGACCAATCGGTAAAAGGCTGGTTTCGCCCCGCACCGCCAGTTCAATGGGGTTGATGCGACTTCTGAAAATGAAATTATCCCATCGGCGGGGCGCAAAAATTGTTGGGGCTGAAAGTACTTGGGAAAAAGGGTCGGCCGACCGGGCCGAATCCGGCGGAAACGGATTGGTATAAATCGTTATAATATGCGGTTTTCTTCTCGAAAGCTCGTGGATCAGGTAGCGGATTTCTTTGTCAGACAAGAGAAAGTCGTCACGTTTCGAATCCGCAAAATACGTCGCCAGACACGCCAGAATGCCTTGAGGTGTCTCTTTCCAAACCTTTGGGTCCGCGTGTTCATAAACCGTGTAACCGGAAAAATAGAACAAAACCGTGTCGTTCTCACCGGCATCACCCAGGTGTCCCCAGAATTGGCGGATAATTGCGGCTTTGGTGGCGTCTTCGTTGGTCAGGGTTTTGATATGCAGGTCGAACGCGTCGTCCCAGTTCAGATACGTTTCCAGCTTGCGAAGATCGCCCACCCGGTTGCGGGAGACCGAGAAGTCGTTGTCGTACTCGAAGCCCAGCCCCGGGCGGTATTGATCAATTGCCACCAGCAACGCAAATAACTTCGGTTTTACAACTTCTTTTGGCGGTTCCGGCACGGGGATGAATTTCTCCACGGTTTTCGGCAGCAGGAGCCGGATGGACGACTCCCCGGGTTCGGCCTCGATGCTCAGTCCGGTTTCCACGGCCTGCCGGAATTGCTCGCCGATGGTGTGGTCGTCCAGCCGCAGAATTTGCGCTTTCAGCCCTTTCGAAACGTGCAAAAGGCTGTTGAAATTGGGATCGTGGCTCACCAGTAACTCGAGCAGATTCCGCATCCGGAGCTGTTCCGGCTGGTTTTTGTCTTTTACAAACGCGTCCAGTTTTTCGGAAACCGCCCGGACCGTTTCTTCCGGGTTCAGGGTCGCGTCGGCCACCAAGCTCTGGGCTTCCCAAAACGTCGCCGAATACCGGTTGTCGTCCTGTTGGGTGGCAAAAGCAATGTATTTTTTCTGAAAATGCGCCAGTTCGGTGAGCCGCTGCGGTCCGAACCGGGTATCCCGGCGGAGTTGGTCGAGCAAATATGCCCGCACATCGGGGTCCAGCTCGAAGGTTTCCGGCGACGTTTCGCGCCAGGCCGGCCACAGCAATACATCCGAAACCGCAATCCGGTCGATTTGCCGCCCGGTTCCGTCACGGCCCGGATAGGTCCTGAAGTTTTCCCAAAGGTGGTAGAGCAAATCGGGCATCATCGCCACGGCAAAGGCCGCGTGGCACGCCAGTACCCACTGGTCTTCGCCGTAGCCCAGCGACTGGAAGCGCCGGGAAAACCGGTCGACGGATTGGATCGCGTCCTGTGTCATGGTCAGAATCGGTTACTGCTTCAGCCGTTTGAATGCATTCGTAAACTCCTGTTCGTCCACCGCAAACATCGGAACCCGGCGGGCAATCTGGGCCGCCGACGTGCCCCACCAGCGGCTCCGGGGCATGGGATTCAGCCAGACCACGTCGAGCCGTTCCAGCCGGTTCAGAAGGTCGGCGGTGTATTCAACGCGTTCGGGCGAGAAAAAACCACGGGCCGCACCGGCGTCGCTGATGATCAGCAATTGCGTGTTTGGGGTTGCGTCCACCCACGCGTCCAGATCGATTGGGTCGGCCATGAGCTTGTCGGGATACAAAAAGTAAAGGGGATAATTGCGGAAATAATATACCGGCAACTTGGGAAACTGTAGCCGGAGGGATTCGGTCAATTCGTCGCAAAGCCGGTGAAAAGCCACCATCGAACCCTGTTGATCGATCCAGATCGTGAGCGGAATGCGGTTTTTGAAGCGGTATTGTTGTTCGAACCGATCGAAAAAGCCCCGTTTGCCCACCCGTTTGGCGGTGGCGGCCAGGTCGATCGAAAACTCGCGGTTGGCAATAATGTCTTCCCGCAACGTCCGGATCTGCTGCTGCACTTTCCGGCTATCGACCGGCGAATACCGCCCCGGCAAAAACGAGGGCTCCGGCCGTCGGCCGTCCGCTGACATCGTGTCAGATTGGCTCAGGCTGGCACTGAACCGGAGGTTTACTTCGGTAAATTCCGTTGAGAAAGTCGTTCTGGAAGTGACGCCGGTTTTTGGAGCGTCCGAAGACGACGCCCGGTTTTCGTTTTCGCCCGAACCAGACCCGGCGGTTTTTTCGGGTTGCGCGCTCGATTCGCCATCCTCCGGTGAAAAAGGCGCATTGGCGGCACCGGATGGATGACTTTCCGGGGCTGAAACCGGTGCCATCGTCGGTCCGAAATGCTGCTTGAATACCTGGTCAAACTGATCCGCATCCTGATTCGGTTTGAACAGAACGCCTTTGCAAAGCGCATATAATTCGTCGGAACTGCCCAGCCCGATTCCCCGGCCGAGGGCATTCAGCAGCGTAAAATAGGTGTCGATGGTAATGCGGTTGTGGTGCTCCGCCCGGTCGATGGATTGCCACTCCCAGAAAAAATCCTGCAAAGGCGTTTCAACCCGTTCCATCAGGTAGCTTCTTGAAATTTCGTCAATGAATTCAGGTGTTTCAGCAAAACCTGCGGAAACGGAACATCCCGCAACGCGCCACCCAGTTCGTTGCGCTCCGCAATCAATTCGTCAAGAACCGAATCGCCGGTGGGTTGCATGCCGTCGTAAAAGTCGAGCACTCGGTACCAGTCCAGAAACTCGGCGGTCGAAACGTTTTTGCCGGTGCTGAATTTATTGGCGGCCATGTACGTGCGAATGGCTAGATACACCGCAACAGCTTTGTCGATCAGCGGCACCTCGACGGGGGCGTTGCTATAAAACCGGTATTTTACAATCTGGGCGAGCCGTTCCCGGTCGAAAGCCGCAATGTGGTGAAACAGACACCGGCGCAGGAAAGCGTCGGACAAATCGCGCTCGCCGTTGCTGGTGATGATCACGATGGGGCGGACGGACGCGCGAATCTGCTGGCCCGTCTCCGTAACGGTAAACTCTCCCTTGTCGAGCTCGTTCAGCAGGTCGTTGGAAAAGTCGATGTCGGCTTTGTCGATTTCGTCGATCAGCAGCACAAAAGGGCGATCGGCCTGTTGGGAATTGACAAAAGCCTGCCCCATTGGGCCCAGACGAATATAGTTGGTTTTCAATAACTGCTCCCGATCCGCATCGGTCCGGGCAATTTGGGCATCAGCCAGCCGCCGGATGTGGTCATATTCATACAGCCCTTCCTGCGCTTTCGAGGTGGACTTGATGTTCCATTCCCGGTAATAATTTGCAAAGTCGGCGCCATACAATTCGTAGGCTAATGCTTTGGCCAGCAGCGATTTACCACATCCGGGTTCGCCCATGAGCAACAATGGGCGTTGTAGCATCAAAGCCAGGTTGACGGCTTTTCGCAGGCCAGCATCCGGCAGATACGGATGGAGCGTATCGTTTTTTCCGTCGCTGCGGGGAATGGCGACGGGTCTATCGAGGGCAGTTCCCCTGTAGGTGATCATGCAGCTAAAGTTTTAAGGTATATTGGCCAAAAAAATCCTTGTATAAATCGTCATTGCGGTATTCCGAATCGGCAGACCGGGAAATCTGTCCGCAGATTTCGCGCAGCGTCGGCAGAACATAATCTTCCTGGAACGTGGTGAAATCGAGCGGATAGCCGACCGGATTGTAGGTACTCCAGTTAATAATGTCCTGCTGTTTTACTTTGCGAACCCCCGGCAGAATGTGCACATCGGCCCGACCGCTGACCGATTGGCGGTAAATCGGGTCATGATCGCTTTCCCAATCAGTACCGGTCGGCAATAAGGCACACCCTTTGTCGAGCAGGAAAAGGAGAATTTTCCGGTCGGGTCTTTGCTTGTTTTCACTGGCCAGCAGTTTTTTTAACTCCGCCGTAAATTCGGGCCAGAAACTGCCGATCACTTTCTGATTGGCCTGTTCGTAAATCGCGTTTTTAAAAACGATCAGAATGTGTTGCGTCCGGTTTTTTTTGTAGATAAACCGGATAATCTGTTCTTTGGGCATTTTCCGCGACAGACGGAGGGAATCGGCCAGTTCTTCCCAAATGTTTCCGATGTCGGACAGGGATGTAAAACTGCTGCCGGAAGCCTCGATGGGCAAAATCTCGACCGATTCTTTCACTTCAGGCTGAATTTGAAAACTTTCGATCAACCGTTCCTGAAAAATTTCAAGTCCGCAATCCGGGCTTCCCTGCAACACAAACGCATCTAAAAACAGTGCATTGAGGGCGTTGATATTCCTGGCGATGTAACTGAACTGGGTCAGGTAATTGATGCGTTTCAGCGTACCCACTAAATTCTTCTTGTTAAGCGGTGTAACCAGTGCTCTGATCTGATTATTGATATCCCGGTACAAATTTAAAATAGCCGTGGTTTCATCTAGGTCGGTTCCTCCTTTCAGGTCGTTGAGATCATTTTTTAATTTCCCGATATCGTTTTCATAATCGTCGATAATTCTCCGCTTCATGACCTCGCTGAGTCCCACCGTATTTGCCATCTCCTGTTTGAGACTTTCTTTTTCCCGGATACTTTCGGCAGTTTCCTGCAATTTTTTCACCCGTTCCAGAATATCGGTCAATTCTTTGGGCACCGGTGTTCCCGTTGGATCGTGCCGGATCAGTGACCAGTTCCGGGCTTTCTGAATCGTTTCCTGAGTCGATTCGTCGTAAAATAGTCCCCAGGGGCAATTTTGGGCTTTCTGAACCGGACTGGTGGCGAATGCGCTGCCCCGGTGAACCTGCGAGGTGTCGAAGCCCATGTCCCGCAGCTTGCCGAGGGCCATGTCGAAGGCCGTCAGCAGCTTGCAGCCTTTGCTGGTCAGCGCCGAATAGAAGGCCGTTGCAAACAGCGTGGCGGTTTTGTCGCCCACCGGCCTTGCCGTCGCAATCACGGCTTTGACGCCTTTTTTGAGTAATTCGTTCACAAAACCGTTGGTCGAACAGCCGTTCAAAAAAACCAGATCGGGCTTTTTGCCGCTGAATAACAACCAGAATCGCTCCTCCGACAGCGCACCGTCGTTGATATCCAGGTAGCTGCCCAGGTGGTCGACATCGGCATGACCGCTGTAATGGAAAACCGTCAGGCCCGAATCACCGCCATCATGAATGCGACTCAGGGTGTCGAACAGTTCATCAGTTCCCGTATCGACCGGCGGACAAATGTATTCCAGATAGCCATCCAACAGATGGGGTAAAAAGCTCTTCCAAATGGCCAGCATTTCATTTCTGAGTGCTGGCAAAGGGTTCGTTCTGGAATTGGAATAAGCTACAAAGACAATGGGTCGCGGCATGGAGAATGGCAAAAGAACGTAAGAAAATCCCCGATCAGGGCCGCGCTTGTAGCCGTGACCCTGATCGGAACGATCGTTTATTCAATTTACACTTTTTCCCTTTTCAATAACACCGGAATCGTGGCCTGTCGGTTGTCTTCCAGGCCCATCCCGGCAACGGCCAGTTCATAGGCATCCACAATCGACAGCCCCGAACCCAGGGCCCGGTAAAACGTCGCCGAAAACGCAATGGCGGCTTCGTCGCCAATCGAACGTTGCATCCCGATCACGTACGGAATGTGTTCGCCGATGGCCCGGGCCTGCGTTTCGGAGTAACAGGCTCCTCGTCCTGGTTCTGGTTCAGGGGCTGCGCAAGGTCCGGGTGTTTGGTGAGTACGGCGTTGATGCGCTCCATGAACTTCATCGCCACCTGTTGATAACCGTCGCTGTTCGGGTGAATTTCATCGTACCACTGGTCGGGCCGGACGGTTTTGCGGAGGTCGAGGTAGGAAACATTTTCGAAGGCTTCGGCCACCGTTTTGATCCGGCTGTTGAACTCGTCCAGAATAAATTGAATCGTGGCAAATCGATCCTCCTGCCGATTGATGCCTGTTGCGATCATATAGCGTCCCAGCCAGCCTTTGTTGGTTACCTGGAGCGGAATCACGTAATCGTAGCCATGCACCAGAATCTGGAGGTTCGGTTTATAGATTTTCAGGTGACCAAACATCGCTTTGTACAGGTCGCGCAGGGCATCCAGTTCGGCAAATACCTTGTCATTCAGAAACCGACGCGGATTCTGGCCCGGCGGCTCGCTCATATCCGGGTTTTCTTTCAGAAACGTGCGGAACTGATCGCCGAGGATGTCGTTACCGCCCCCGCTGATGAGAAAAAACGCCGGGTTTTGCTCGTCGATGGCGTCGAGGTATTCACCGGTTTTCTGGTAATTCCGAAGCGTATCGCCCGCGGCAGCCACACAATAGATGGCAAACGCCCGGGAAAGGTGGTCGATGGTGTCGGTCACAAGCGGATGCTGAAACCACGAATCGCCCTCCGAAACCAGCCGGACGCGGTTGGGGAAGCGTTTGGTTATCTGCGCATACTGGCGGTTGCGCAACCGGTTGGCCAGCGCGTTGGCCGCAGCCAGACCCAGGTCGCTAATCAGCCCGCGTTCGTCCAGGTGCGCCGAATCCAGCACTTTAATGTCCGGTTTGAGCTGGTAATCGGTTTCCCAGTTCGTTCCCGGATGGGCATCGAAATAGATTCCCAACGCAAAGGGCGTTGTAACCGGATCGTGGAGCATCGTGTTGAGTTCGGTATTCAGAATCACATTGGGCTCCGGATTGACCAGCTTCAGGGTATACGATTGCGTTGTCCAGCCCGTCAGTTGAATCGAACGGTCCGACACCTCATCGGTTGCAAAACCACCCCGGTTGCCGCCCCGGTTGTCATCGCCGGGCAGGGGCGGGTCGGGCAGCGTGGCCAGCGTCAGAGCCTGCGGATCAAACTCGTCCGTGCTGACAATCAGTTTGATGTGTTCCAGTCGCGACGGCCAGTTGTAAAACCGCATCGTATCCTGCAACGTGGCGGGCAGGTAATCCAGTTTTTTCAAACCCAGATAAACCGTATTGCCCGGTTCCAGCAAATACGCTTTGGGGTTCAGAAAACCGGTAAACGATTCGAAGGTGGACGAGAGATACAGCGCCGAGCAGTACAGCGAACGCTGGTTGCCGACCGGATTGGTGATTTTGACCTGGATGTTGCTTTGCCAATGGCCATTGGCCTGTTTTTCATAATAGACCGGAAGGAGGTCATTTTCTGGTATGATCGCCGTTGGTTGCCCATCGGCTCCGATCCGGGCGAATTCCACCGTCAGCGGTTTTCCCGGTAACTGATTGGTCCCCGAATTGGTCAGGCTGTGCATAAATTCCCAGCGGGACAGGTGTTTCAATTGTTCCACCAGTTCCGGAATGGCGGTTTCGGATGCGGTTTCAATCACGCTCGTCAGCGGGCGGTAAGGGTCGCCGGGGTAGGTAATGTAATAGCGGCCGTCCTGATCGTGAACCACATACTTTGCCAACTCTTCCCGTTCTTCGGTCACAATGAGTCCTCCGCTTTCGTTGGAAAGCTTGTCGAGCAGTGCCTGCTGGTTTTCCGGCAAACCGCCCCTGTTTTCAAGGGTAATGGGCAACGGAAGCATCATCAGGCCGTCGATGGTGGCCTGAAAAACCGCATTCTGGTTCAGGTTGACCGACGGCTCAAACCGCAATTGCGTCGAGTCGACCCGAATGAGGCCCGGTTGGGCGGAGTATTTCTGGCCGGGGTCGTCGGGATTGAAAACCGTGATGGATTTGGTTTCAGTCGTAATGCCGTGAATCGCGCCCAGGTTCAACTGCCAGCCGGTTTTTCGGTTGTAAGTCACCTCGCCAATGGCCGATTGCCCCCGTTGGCCCGGCCGGTTGAGAAAGGTGGTATGGAGCAGCGAATCGTCCCCGTTGGCGACGTAAATGCGCGGTTTTTGCTCGTACACATTCCGCAGATACTGCCGCACCCGGCTCCGCAGCGTGTAGTAGCTCAGGTCGCCCGCCGACGCTCGCAAAACCGATAGCAGCGTTTTGGTAAAAACACCTTCACCACTGACCTCTACCGCCGATTCGTCGGATTCGCAGGCCGACAATTGGACGTGCGTTCCTTCGGGCAAGGCAACCGCATCGCCCTGCTGCCGGATCGTATCCGCAGCGATTGTCTGTCCGAAAATAAACTGCTCCCAGGGGCGTTTGGCGAATGCAAACGGAATCCGTTTTTCCCGGGGGGCTTCTGCTTTGAATACGGTTTGCACCAGCGCCCCGTTGCGGGTATTATCGCCCGAGTGGCAGCAGTCAAAAATGGTAACGACGTGCGGTTTTTTGACCGATAGTTGCTGGATAAGATACCGTAATTCCTTGTCTGCCAATAGGAAATCGGCAGCGGTTTGTTCATCATAATGACAGGCCAGACACTCCAGCCGGCCATCGGTTTCGTGTTTCCAAACCGTAGTGTCGGCCCATTCCTGCGTGCCGTGGCCGGAGAAATAGAACAGGGCTACATCACCTTCTTTTGCCTGTCCCAAATGCTCGCGAAAAGCCTTGACCACGCTGGCCTTGTCGGCTTTCCTGTCCTGCAACAACAAAACGTGCGGTTCGAATGCGGGATCGTTTTTGAGGTAACGCTGTACCTTCAGGGCATCCATGACGCAACCGCCGAGGGCCGGAAACCGGATCTGCCCCTGCAAAATCAAGTCCGCCCGGTAGTCGTCGATGCCCACGACCAGGGCGTAAAGTTTCGGTTTAGGAATGGTAGTGTTCATGGTTGAGGTAGGGAAAAGGGTCGGGAAGACCGGTCGGATTTTTGGAAAAATCGGAGATGAGGGACGCTTATACAGCCGGTTCAAAACCGAATATAATTTAGGCGAAACAATCTGTACAGAAAGCGATCTATTTATCGAACGGCGAAAATAAACGGACGAATTCCCGTATTCGGAAGAATGGCGCTTTTTGCCCGGTTTCAGACCCGTCGGCGGCTAAAAAGGAAGCACCAGTTGCTGGCCGGACGGCTGATCGGAAGCGTCGAGGTTGGAGAGTGAAATGCCCAGGAGCCGGACGCCTTTGGAAAGGGGGAAAAGTGACGTAAGCAATTCGACGCCGATGCGATCCAGAAAAGTTTTCTGTGAAACCGGCCCCAGCGTGGTGCGGCTGCGGGTAATCTGCTCAAAATCGGCAAATTTTACTTTCAGCGTAACCGTGCGCCCCACCACCTGGATGCGTTCGCACAACCGCCAGACCGAATCGAGCAAGGGTTGTAAACCGGCCAGGAGGTCGGCTTCGGCGGTTAAATCCCGGTCGAAGGTTGTTTCCGACCCAATCGATTTGCGAAGCCGGTCGGGCGTCACGGGCCGGTTGTCGATGGCGCGGGCGATGGTATAATAGTAGCTGCCCGCTTTTCCAAAATGCTGTTTCAGGAAGGCTTCGGACTGTTGCCGCAAATCCCAGCCGGTAAAAATGCCAAGCTGGTTGAGTTTGGCGGCCGTGACGCGGCCAATGCCGTGGAATTGCCCGACGGTCAGCGTTTCGACAAAAGCCAGCCCCTGCGACGGTTTGATGACATACTGCCCGTTGGGTTTGCGATAATCGGAGGCCAGTTTGGCCAGAAACTTGTTGTATGAAATCCCGGCGGAAGCCGTCAGTTGTGTTTTTTGCAGGATTTTTGCCCGGATTTCCTCCGCTATCTGCGTGGCTGAAGGCATGTTTTTCAAGTTATCCGTCACGTCCAGGTAGGCTTCGTCCAGCGATAAGGGTTCGATCAGGGGGGTATATTCCGCAAAAATGGCGCGAATTTCGCTGGAAACGGCCTTATAGACATCGAAACGGGGTTTGACAAAAATCAGGTCGGGACACTTGCGGAGGGCAACCGACGACGCCATCGCGGAGCGAACGCCAAATTGCCGGGCTTCGTAACTGGCCGCTGCCACAACGCCCCGCTGGCGCGATCCGCCGACGGCCACGGGTTTTTGGCGCAACGCCGGATTGTCGCGCTGCTCCACCGATGCGTAAAACGCATCCATGTCGATGTGGATGATTTTTCGGTTTGCGGGCTGCTCCACGGAACAAACTAACGGTTTTTTCTAACCATACCCTAAACCGTAATGTTCCCACTGCCTGCTGAATTGATGGAGTGGTCTGCGTCACCCTCCCCCGGAAGCAATGAGGCAGCGATCACCCGTTCGGTTTTCCGGGGCTGTCCACAGGCCGTTTTTCTTCGTACATTAGCGTTGGTAATGCCGGGGCACGATGGCTGCTACAGCATCGCCAAAAAAATCAAAGGGCCGTTGTTCCCTTCGTCGAATAGCATAAGGCGGTCGAAACCATTTCGGAGTGATGAGTACGCTTTCATCTCACACAGACACTTGCCAACATGAAACCTTCTATTTTGCCCCTGATTGGCCTGGTGATCAGCCTGATCGAAGCCTGCCAGCCGCAACAAAAAGCTACGACTGACGAAGTCCGTTCCGCTACCGTTTCGCAACTGATCTGCCGCACTGAGCCCACCGACAAAAACTGGTATACCTCCGGGCTGAAAGCACCGAAATTTGATAGCCTGGGAAATCTGCATTTCCCGATCACGACCCGGAACGCGGAAGCGCAACGGTATTTCGATCAGGGCTTTATGCTGTCCTACGGTTTTAATCACGCGGAAGCCGCGCGGTCTTTTTACGAAGCGATGCGCCTGGATTCGACCTGCGCGATGGCACACTGGGGGTTTGCGTATGTGTTGGGACCCAACTACAACGCCGGGATGGAAAAAGACAATTACGAGCGGGCGTATAGTGCCATTCAGAAAGCCCTTCGTCTGTCGGAGTTCTGTACCATCCGGGAAAAAATGCTTATTCTGGCGCTGGCGAAGCGCTATCCGGCCCAGCCGGTCGACGACCGAAAACCGTATGACATCGCCTATGCTAACGCCATGAAGCAGGTTCACAAGCAGTTTGCGGCCGACATCGACCTGGCCGCGCTCTATGCCGAGTCGCTGATGGATCTGCACCCCTGGGATTTGTGGGAAAAATCGGGGCAACCCAAACCGTGGACACCGGAAATTACGAATCTGCTGGAAGGTTTGATCCGACGGAATCCCCAACACATTGGAGCCAATCATTTTTACATTCACGCCGTGGAGGCTTCCAAAACGCCGGAGCGCGGGCTGAAAAGTGCGGATATTCTGGCCAGTCTGGCACCCAACGCCGGACATCTGGTGCATATGCCGTCGCACATTTACATCCGTACGGGCCACTACCACAAAGGCTCCCTGGCGAACCAGCGGGCCGTGGAGGTAGACAGCGCGTATCTGACGGCCTGCCACGCGCAGGGCTCGTATCCGCTGATGCTTCTGCCGCACAACTACCATTTCTGGGCCGCCACGGCCACGCTGGAAGGCAACAGCCAGTGGGCCATGACAGCCGCCCGGAAAGTGACCGAATCGACCCGGAAGAAGCTGATGAATGAGCCGGGCTGGACCACGCTTCAGCACTATTACAGCATTGGATACAACATCGCCATCAAGTTTGCCCGCTGGGACGAAATCTTACAAATGAGTGAAAAAGATACGGTTACACTCAAATACCCAACGGCCATCCGCCACTACGCCCGGGGAATGGCTTTTGCCGGAAAACAGCAGTTTGAACGGGCCAAAACCGAATTGGTACAACTCGAAAAACTGGCCGCCGACCCGGAAGTCCGCGCCATGACCATCTGGGACATCAACTCGATGGGGGCCATTCTCGACATTGCCCGCCGGGTGCTGAAGGCCGATATACTGACCCGGGAAGGGAAATTGCCCGCCAGCCTGGCCCTGTTGCGCGAAGCGGTAGCAATCGAAGACGAGTTGAATTACAACGAACCGCCGGACTGGTTTTTCTCGGTGCGCCACACCCTCGGTGCGGTTTTGCTGAAAGCCGGGCAGTTTGCTCAGGCCGAGCAGGTGTTTCGGGAGGATTTGCAGGAATTTCCGAACAATGGCTGGGCGCTGTCGGGGTTGTATAAAGCGCAACAGGGGCAGGGTGCTACGGCCAAAGCCGCACAAACCAAAGCCCGGCTGGACGAAGCCTGGAAACACGCCGACCAAAGCCTGACCGCCGGGATTTGATTCCGGCCCGGACGCGCTTACCGAAACACCGTTTCCAGCAGGCCATTGATGGCTTCCGGCGACGAAACCAGCGGGTCGATTTGCCCGTAGTTGCCATTGACGCCGTAGACCACCGTCGTTTTTTGGTGTGGAAAATAGAGCATGTTGGCGTAATAGCCAATGGCATCTCCGCTGTGCGTATACGCGATTCCGTAGGGCGTTTCAATCCTGAAAAATCCCAGACCGGCGGCTGTTCTGTAGGTTTCCGGTTCCTGTTTGAGCGGTTCTTTCCACTGCATGGCTTCGGTCAGTGTGGCAGGTTTGAGCAATTTACCGTCGAACAAGGTACGCAGAAAAACCGCCATGTCGTGCGGATTGGAAATCAGTCCGCCATCGGCCGTGTAATAATCCCAGCCGCTGTAATACGTGCTTTCCACCACATTCAGGTCATTGTACAGATCGACGTAACCCCGGATAATGGTTTTCGGAACCGGGTTTCGGGCGGCAAACTGTGTGCTGGTCAGGTGCAACGGCTGGAAAATTTTCTCTTCAAATGCCTGATAAAAAGGCTTTTTCGTGATCTGCTCGATGAGCATTCCCAGCAGAATGTAATTGGTGTTGGAATACCGCATGTCGGTTCCCGGGGCGAAATAGGCTTTCTTCCCGTTTGCATACGCCAGCAATTCGTCGGGCGACCATTCCTTTTTCAGATCATTCAACGAAGCCGTCTGGAATTGCAGATTCTGGATGTAATTATACAGCCCGCTCGAGTGATTGAGGAGCTGGCGAACGGTCACTTTTGTGCCATTGTCGAGCTTGCTAAGCACCGAATTCGGCAGATATTGGCTGACGGCATCATCCAGCGACAGAAGTCCTTCGTCGTAAAGCATCAAAACCGTCACGGCGGTGAACGTTTTCACGGTGCTGCCGACGCGGGTGATGTTGCATTTCTGCAAGGGAATCTGGTTGTAGAGGTCGGCCATCCCGGCGGCCCCCAACCACTCGCCGTTGACAGGGTCCTGAACGGACAAAATAATCCCCGGTACGCCCTGACGGACTTTCTGATCGAGCAGCGCCTGAAAACGGTTTCGGTCGGGGTGCGTGTCGCTCTGGTCATTGAAATCGACGGAACAGGCGAAGGTTGCGGGGGCAATAACTTCGGAGTGGGTGCAACTCAGGAGGAAGGCCAGCAGGAGAAGCGGGAAGGTTCTGAGCAAATGAGTGGTTGTGTTCACGGGTGTGGTGATTATCTATTTCGTTATTCGGTATTCATGATTCGATATTTATTGCGTCAATTGAAATATAGAATATCGAATGTTGAATATTGAATAACGAAGTGGGGTTAACGAAAAGGGAAAAACTGATACCCGACAGCCAGATTGGTGTGCGTCATGAGGGGAATGAAATCCGGAGAAAACGGGTACTCGATCCAGGGTTGATACTGCATAAAAAACCGGGGCGACCGGGCGCTGCCGGAACGAAGCCGGAACCCGATTTCCAGCGGAACGGAAAGCAGGGCGTGGGGCGTCCCCCGGTCTTTTTTCAGGACGTAATGCCCGTCTTCCAGCCGGAATTCGTCCTGCGTCCGGAACGTGTGCAGGTAGCCGATGCCGAGCCCGATGGAGGCATACAGTGAAAGCGGCAGTTGCCGTTCGTAGCGGAAGTCGGTGCCCAGAAAAATACCCTGCGCTACTTCTTTGTGGTGGTAATACCCGGCGGTTAGTCCCTGAATCAGGCGGGATTTTGCCCGTCGTTTCAACGCCCATTCGGTCCCGATCGACACGCCGGGATGGAGCGGTTTGGTAACCAGCCCATCGACAAACGGAATGGACGTGCTTTCGGAAAATAGACTCAGGCGAAGGGGGAGCGAACCGCTCGTTTTCTGGGCTAAAACCGGGTTGGTGGCTCCCAGAAAGCCAACCCATAGAAGCGCCTTCAGGAAGGCCGGATGCTGTTTCATGTGCGAATAAAGGTGTTGTTTACAGTCGGGCAGTTCGGAACGGGATGGCCGAACTGCGCTGCAAAAATACCGGTCTGATGGCGCACAGTGGGTGTTTTTGAGCGTTAATGCAGCCCAAACCGGCAAAACAGCCGCTGAAACGGGCGGCTATTTTCCGAGCCAGGTGAGAAAAACCGTGGCCCGGTCTTTCGAGACATACACTGCTTCCGGAATGGGCGGGCAGAGCGTCACGAGCAGTTTCCGGGTGGGCGTCTGTTCGACGGACTCGATGCTGCGGATCTGGGCGATGACCTGGCGATTTAGCTTGAAAAACCGGGTGGCATCGACCTTCTCCATGACCTCGTCCAGCGTTTCCCACACTACGAATTTTTCCTGTCGGATGCTGACCAGATAAACCACTTTGTCGAGGATGATAAAGTAGGCAATGTCGTCCAGCAACACCGGTTTTTGGGTGTGTCCCGTGCTGACCAGAAACGATGTTGCCATCTGCGGTTTTTCAAAAACCGGAAGCGTGACTGGCTGGGCGGGAGCGGGCAGCGAGACCAGCGAATGCAGGATGTTCAACAGCAATAAAAACGTGGCGGAGAGGGGCAGTTCGGCCAGAAAAATGGAGCTAAAATTCGGACGCAGTTGCAGGAAAAACCGGACGTAAACCACCTCCAGAATGACCAGAACGAGCAAGGGAATTGCAATGCCCCAAAGCACCTGCCACCGGACCCGGTTCGGTCGGTGGTCCAGGGGCATTTTTGATTCAGTTTTTCCGTAATCCGGTTCAGGTACCAGCCCATGGCAAAGGTGTAGGCCAGGGCGAACAGCACATCGGTGTAGAAACTCGGCAGCCGGATTCGTTCGCGGAACGGCGTATCATTCGTCACCAGCACCACAGTCAACGCGATGAGGAGATACACCAGCCATACCCATCGTTTCCTGTGAAAAACCGCGTTCAAATTCCGGAGCCGTTAACCTGAACGCAAAGATAAAAAGGGTTTTTGAGAGAGAGTAAAGAGTAGAGACAAGAGAGTAAAGACGTCGGCTCTTTATTTTCCGGTCTCTACTCTCTTGTCTCTACTCTTTACTCTCAAAGAAAAATTACCGCTTATCCCACCAGACTTTGCTTAGATAGGTATCGCCGTTGGCCATTCTCGACGATGCCTCGTTGTAGTTGGTAGCATTCCGGAGTCGCTCGGTGCTGGAGTAAACGCCCCGGCGCGGAATCTGGCCGTTGGTCGTGCCGGGATTCGGACCGGGTTTCAGTTTGGGGTAGCCTGTGCGTCGCCATTCGGCATAGGCTTCGTAGTGCCGCATGAACAGGCTGATCCACTTCTGGTTCATGATCTGCTCCAACTGCTGTTCCTCGGTGCCCGCCAGTTTGCCTTCCCGGCCAATGTATTCCGTAATGGCGGTTTCGGCGATGGCATACGGCTGAATCTGCATCGTGGCCCGGATACCGGCCTGGTAAAAGCCTTCAGCCTGCGCCGGCGTCAGTCCGCCCCAGCCCAGCAAAGCGGCTTCCGCCTTGAAAAACAGGTTGTCGGAATAGGCCAGAAAAACATACGGGAAGGTGGCTTTCCGGTCGTTGTAAATCGCAATGGTACCGTACGAATAATCGTCGCGGTTGATGATGACACTGCCACCCAGGGCAACGCCCAGACCCCGGTAAACCGGTTTTCCGGCTTTCTTGGAGTTCTCCGTCGGCTCGGCGATGCGGGGCAGACGCGGGTCATTCTTAGCGAGCAGAACGTCGATGAACGGAGCGGCCAACTGGTTCAGCTCTTTGCTGCTGTTGTAACCGCCGATGGTCGGGTGGTAGCCAAACGGATTGCCGTCCTGCGTCACCGTTGGCATGGCCCCGTTGTCGGCATTGCTTTCGATCAACGGCGCTTTCAGGGCTTCTTCAACGGTTTTGCGGGCCAGCGCGGCATCGGCAAAACGAAGCCGCATACCCATCCGGAGTTTCAGCGAGTTGGCAAACTTCCGCCATTTGGTCACATCGCCCTTATACACAAAATCCGCGTTGCCATACGACACATCCGTGGCCGTCAGTTGGCCCACGGCCGCATCCAGCTCCGTGATGAGGGATTTGTAGATGTCCTCCTGCTTGTCATATTTCGGCAGCAGAATCAGGTTATTGTCGGGCAAACCAGCTTGGGTATACGGAATATCGCCCCAGAAATCGGTCATGCGCTGCCAGAAATAGATCTCCGTAATCTTGGCAATGGCCAGTTTTGTTCGTCCGTTGGGCGTGGCTTCCTCGCCTTTCAGGAGTTGATTCCGAATCTGCGACAGGTTCTTGATCAGTTCGTAATGAGCGGTCCAGTTGTTGGTTTCGTAGATATCGCGGTCTTCGAGGTACTGCGAAGGGGCCGACAACGAGCCGCTGGCCCACTGCTGCACCCACGAACCCACCTGCCACCAGTTGGTGCCGTCGGCCAGAAAACCGCTGAGTTGCGCCTGCGAATACAGATATTCGGCCGGAACGCTGCGGGGCTGGGTCGGGGAGATGTTGATTTCCTCGAAGTTATTGGTACAGGCCGATGCCGTAAGGAGCAAACCCAGTACCGAAAGGCGTATTTTTTTAGAAAATCGTTTCATGAGTATGATGCCGTTTGGGTTCCGATCAGAAGTTCAGGTTGAGGTCTACACCAATGGTTCGCAGCAGCGGGAGCGAGTGTTGTTCCATGCCCATCGTGCCGGAGTTGACGTTGATGGATGAATTTTCCGGTGAAAAACCGTCGGTATGCCGCTCGATGTAGCCCAGGTTCCGGCCATACAAAGCGAGCGATGCGCCCCGAACCACCTTGTTGTTTTTGAGAATAGCCGACGGAAGCTGGTAGGAAAGCCGTAATTCGCGGATGGCAATGTAGCTGGCGTCATACAGAAATTCTTCGGCGACCGCAAAACCCTTGTCCGAAGCCACGCGGTTCCAGTAGGCCTGCGCTGTCACCGGAATGTCGTTGGCCTGACCCGTGCTGATCCACTGGTTGCCTTCCCGGCGCGCTTTCACACCGGCGGCAATCAAACCGCCTTCGCGTCCTTCCAGCGTCCGTTTAGACGTTCCGTAGGCGGCTTCCTGCACGCGTCCCTGCGAGAAAATCTGACCACCCTGCCGGATGTCGATCAAAGTGCTTAGTGATAACCCTTTGTAGGAGAAGCTGTTGGTGAAACCGCCGATCCATTTGGGCGTAGCATTGCCGATGGCGACGGTTCCGATGCTCTGCACGATGGGCAGGCCCTTGTCGTCGATCAACCGGTTGCCGTTGGCGTCTTTGAGCCACGCATAATCAGCGGCTTTCAACTGGCCATACGGTTCTCCCGGCGCAGCCACGACCCGGATGTTGCGGTCGGAACCAACGACGATTTCGTTCACGCCGTCGATCAGTTCGAGCACTTTGTTGCGGTTGGCGGAGAAGTTGAAGCTCGCATCCCATGTGAAACCGTTCGACAATTTAAGGGGTGTTCCTCCAATCAGGAACTCGATTCCTTGGTTCTCAATCCGGCCGGCGTTGGTCAGCTTGCTGCTGTAACCCGTTGATTGCGAGATGACAATCGGCAGAATCTGGTTGCTCGTTACGGAATGGTAATACGTAAAATCCAGGTTCAGGCGGTTTTTGAAAAACCGTAACTCGGCCCCGGCTTCGTACGACGTTTTCAGTTCGTTTTTCAGGTTCGGGTCCACAATCGTGCTGGTGTAGGTTGCCAGCGGCTGGTTCAGGAACGTGTTGGCGTTCAAACCGTAGTAACCGGTGGTCGAATACGGATCGCCCGAACGGCCGGCCTGCGCGTAGGAAGCCCGCAGTTTGAAGTAATCCAGCGCCGGAATATTCAGCGGGATGGCGTCGGTAACGGCCCAGCTTAATCCCACGGATGGGTAGAAAAACGAGCTGTTGGTGATGGGAAGCGTCGATGACCAGTCGTTTCGCGCCGAGACGTCGAGGAACAGGTAATTGCGGAAACCGACGCTGGCCTGTCCATACACCGAGTTGATGATGGACTCAGAAACCCCCAGCCGGGGCGTGTTCAACACGGTCCGACCCACGGCATACAAGCCCGGAATGCTTAATTGCGTGCCGGTATTGCCCGTAATCCGGTATTTGTTGCTCAGGTGGTTGGCCCCGAAGTTGGCGTTGATCGAAAAGTCGCCGACTTCTTTGTTGATCATCAGCAAGGCATCCACGTTTTCGGTTTTGCTAAACTCCACATTCTCAAACACATCACCGGTTTGCGAGATCCGCGTTCCGACGGCTTTCCAGCCATACTGGCGTTCGTAATACAAATCCGTTCCGTAGCGCACCTGCAGGTTGACGCCCTTCATCAACTCGTAATTGAGCTTGGCGTAGGCAATAATGCGGTCACGGGTGTCCTCGTTGTGCGTGTTGTTGATGGTCCAGAACGGATTGGATGTCACGGAGTTGCTTTCAAAGATTTTCTCACCGCCGACAAAATAACCGTTGCCGCCGAGGTCCTGCGAATAGCGAATGTCCTTGGCCGAGTATTCATACCGCTTCAAACCGTCCATGTTCAGGCTGCGCGGTACGTATAAAAACCGGTAAACCGGGTTCAGACCGTCGTCACCCACATACGGGCGGTTATTCACAAACTGGTTGACGTAATTGACTTTCGTGTCCAGGTTCAGTCCTTTGGCAATGTCCGCCGACAGTTTCACCGTCACCGAGTTGCGGTTCAGCTTGTTGGTGGGCGTAAAACCGTCGTTGGTCAGGTTGGTCAGCGAAAAATAGTAGTTCACTTTCTCTCCCCCGCCATCGACGCTCACGGTGTTCATGGCTTGTTTTTCCGGTCGGAAGAAAGCGGAGTAGGGGTCGGTAATGGGCGAATAACTCACCGTATCCCCCCACATGTCTTCGATGGTTTGTCCCTGCATTTTAGGCCCCCAGCTTCCGCGCGTCGTCGGGTTGCGGCCCGCGCTGAGTTTGGGAACACCGCCCGTTAAGGCTGCATTGAAAGGGACAACGACGCCGTTGGCCTGCCGGTAAAACGTAAACTGGCCGTTGTAGCCCTGACCATATTCGTTCTGGTAATCCGGTTTGACGAGCGCGTTGCCGACCGAATAACTGCCGCTGTACTGAATGGAAGGCCGCCGGTTGCGCCGACCCGATTTGGTCGTGATGATCACCACCCCGTTGGCGCCCAACTGACCGTATAAAGCCGCACCGTTGGGGCCTTTCAGGATGGTCATGGATTCGATGTCGTTGGGGTTGATGTTGGAAATGCCGTCACCGCCGTCCAGACCGCCCTGCAACTGAAACGAGCTGATGGCCCGGCGGTTGGAGTTGTCGATCGGAACACCGTCGATTACGTACAAAGGCTGCGAATTGCCCGACAGCGACGAGTTGCCCCGAATCACGATCCGCGACGAACCGGCCATCCCGCCCGCCGACGAAGTGACCTGCACCCCCGATACTTTTCCGGACAGCGCCGTTCCCAGGTTCGTTACATTGGCCTGCGCCAGATCGGTGCCTTTGATTTCACCGGCGGCATAGGTCAGTGCTTTTTTCTCACGTTTGATCCCCAGGGCCGTCACGACCACTTCGTTCAACGTCTGGTCGCCGGGCATGAGTCGGACCGTAATCACGCTCTGGGTGCCTACGGTAATTTCCTGTTTGGCATAGCCCACGAAGCTGAAAACCAGTACCGCATTGCCATCGGCCACATTGAGTTTGAAAGCCCCCTGCGCGTCGGTGGTCGTTCCCTGCGTGGTGCCTTTCACGGTGATGCTGACGCCGGGAAGTCCCTCGCCTTTGTCGTCGGAAACCGTCCCCGAAACCGCCTGATCGACGGCCGCGATTGCGGTGGCGGGTTCAGCAGTTGGCAGATCGCTGGTCTTGCCTCTGGTCAGAATGATGCGGTTTTCGGTTACTTCATACGTGATGCCGAGGGGTGCAAACAGGCGTTCCAGCACACCGGACAGCAGTTCATTGGTCGCGGTCACGGAAAGGTCGCGGTCGACCCGGATGTTTTGCGGGATGTAAATAAATTTGACCTGTGCCTGCTTTTCAATCGTGGCCAAAACCTGTTTCAGCGATTTGTTTTTCAGTTGTAAACTGACGCGCTGGCTGAGCAATTCTTTCGTGGCCTGATCCGGGTTGAACGAAAAACCGGCATGGCTGACCGAAATCAGCAGGAGCAGGTACGTCATCCGACGGAGGTAAGACCCAAACGGTCGGGTTGGTAGTCGTTTTTTCATGGTTTGTTTACTAAAGGTGTCGCATTGGGATTGATTAAGGTTTATTCGCCACATCCGGTTGCCAGAATGAGGACTTTTCCATCGGTTACTTCGTAGGAACCCTGAAGCGATTTGCTGATCAAACGAAGCTGTTCATACAGCGACAAACCGGTCAGGGACGCCGTCAGACTGCATTTTTGGAGGAGAGATTCGTTGTATACAATGTCGATTTCGTACGTTTCCTCGATGCGCCGAAACACTTCGGTAAGCGGAACGTCGTCAAATTCGAAGGAAACCGATGCGGCATTTTTGGCGATAAAAACCGGCTTTTCCACGAGTTCCTTCCGAAAAACTTCCTGTTTCGCGTTAAAAACCACCTGCTGATTGGGCGTCAGCACCACGCCGGTCACTTCCGGTTTTTCGACGTTGCGCTGTTGCTCCAGTTCTTTCCGCGAATACACCGTTACGCGCCCGGTTCGCACGGCCACCGTCACCTGCGGCAGATCGTCGTAGGCTTTCACCGTGAAACTGGTTCCGACGACGCGCGTCACCACATCGCGGGCGTAGACCAGAAACGGCACTTTCGGATTGGGAACCACGTCGAAAAACGCTTCCCCGGTCAGCACGACCGCCCGAACTTTTTGCCCAAAACCGGCGACGTGCTGAATCCGGCTGTTGGGCTGGAGCCGAACCGTGCTACCATCCGGCAAGGTGACCCGCACCGGTTTGCTGGTGCGATTGGCCTGCTCCACCACGCCGTCGTTGGGCCGGGCATCCGACAACAAACTCGTCAGCAGATGCGACTTTTGGGGAGTCCGCCACACCAGCCAGCCCGCACCCAGCAACAGAAGGAGGGTTGCGGCCGCCAGCCATCCTAATCTCCGGAAAACCGGCAGGCTGCGCGTTTCCGAGTGCTGGCTTACGCGCCGAAGAATTTGCCCGGTTTCGTGCGTGAGGGTGGCTTCGGTTACCTCCGTTTCCGGCCGGTTCAGGGCTTCCAGAATGTCTTTGGCCAGCAAGGCTTCCGCCCGGTTCGGCTGCGGTTGCGCCATCCATTCGGACCAGAAAGCCGAAGCCGCTGCGTCGCGGTTGTAAACCCAGGCGATGAAGGAATCGTCGGTCAGAAAATCTTCGGCTTTGTAGGAATGATACGCCTGCATGTAACGGGGTGAGTTCTCCGGTCTTGTTTAGGGAGATAGAACGGTTTTGAACTTGTATACCCACGGACGTTAACTTTTTTGCTGAATTGCCCCCAACCCCCTGAAGGCCGGGCGGCCGGTGCCGGGCTTTCAAGTCCGGATGATTTAGCTCCCTTCAGGGGGTTGGGGGCGATCCTGGCTAAATTTCGCGGCTCGCTGCAAATTTTTACGGATAAACTACTACTTTTTGAGAAGAACGGCATTTGGGTTATCTTCGTGAACTGATTTATTCGTATGCTTAATTCTCCGTCCGTATGAAAGAAACGCTACCGGACCCGGATCTGTGGAATCAGGTTCGGATGGGGGACGAAGTGGCTTTTGAAGAGCTGATCCGGCGTTTCTACCGCCCGCTTTACCACTACGGTTTGAAGTTCACCCGCGACGCTGATCTGTTGAAAGATTGTATACAGGACTTGTTTGTGGAACTCTGGGCCTACCGCCGAAACATTGCGCAGACGGAGTATGTGCGGGTGTATCTGTTCAAATCGTTACGTCGGAAACTGTATAAAGATGCCCTCCGAAGGGGACAAACGGAGCCTTTTGAAGACGGGATGGCCGACGGTTTTCTGCATTCGGAGAGCTTCGAAGACGAACTGATCCGAACGGAATTATCGGCCTACCAGCGCAGCCGCCTGGATACGCTCCTGAAAACCCTGACCGACCGCCAGCAGGAAGCCGTTCACCTGAAGTTTTTTGCGGCCCTGCCGAACGACAAAATTGCGGAGGTGATGGGGCTCAGCTACCAGTCCGTCGGCAATCTGCTGCACCGCGCAGTCAATAAGTTGCGGGAAGGCTGGCACGGGTTGTTGTTGTGAAAACCGCAGGGGTTTGGGCCATAGGGTAGGGTCTATCAATTTACCCGATAAAGCACCGAATCAGGAAATCGCTGACCGTGGATGTAGTTGCCAAAAAATGGAATGTTACTGATTCCGGGTTCAGTATGGATCATGTGTTTCAATTGACGGCACAACGTATTATGCGTATCAATCACCGATACATCGCCTAATGAAAGGTCGATTTCATTTTCTTTGATGACCTTGTATATTTTAGTGTAGGCCATTCTTGATCCGTCCCGATCAATACCTTTCATAGCAAACAATAAACGCCAATTTTCGGTATCCGGAAGATTAATCCAGAGAGCAACCGGAATGGAAGTCCCCGAAGCATCCAGCTTTTCGAGTAGTTTCTTTCCTTCTTCCAGTTGTTTGTTTACCAATAATGTTCCATTCATCTTTATTCAAATAGCCGTTTCAAATCCACCCTAAAACCAGCCAGCGTTTTTGATACCAATTCACCTTCAACCACTGAAGCCGCGCTGAATACTTTATAACGGCCATCCTCCAGTGCATAAATTTCTATTTCCTGATTGGCCGGATCGACCAGCCAGTATTCCGGAACGCCAAACCGTTCGTAAAGGTCTTTTTTGATTACCCGGTCGCGAACAATGGATGAAGGCGAAATGATTTCGACTACCAGTGCCGGAATACCTTCAATCCCATTATTGGTAATGATGGATGCATTCTCTTTCGGAATAAACACAACGTCGGGTTGCAGAACGTTGTAATCGTCAAAAAAGACGTCGATGGGGGAGTACAGGACCTCTCCCAACTTGTTCTCGGTGATGTGTTGGTGAATAGCAAACGAAATATTACGCGAAAGGCGTTGATGTTTGGGTGCAGGGGCAGATCTTCTCACAAGTTCTCCGTCAATGAGTTCGTACAGATGGGTATCATTGTCGTCGAACTCCAGATTTTGGTATTCAGCCACGGTTAGCCGGTTTTTCGGCTCGGCTTTGGAGGGGTTCTGTTTTTTGATTTCGACTTCCATACACATTAGACGATGAAATTGCGCTTAAGTCAAAGTTAACCAACCAAACAGGTATTTCCTACCTCTCCTAAAATTCATTAACTTTGCAATTCTCTGATTCACTCTGATGTTCTCTGATCAACTCTGTGTAACAGTTTGAAATGTTATTACACAGAGTTGATCAGAGAACATCAGAGTGAATCAGAGATAAATTTAGGAATCGAATCATGTTTGAAAATCTTCAGGATAAGCTTAATCAGGCTTTTAAGACCTTAAAAGGACAGGGTCGGATTACCGAAATCAACGTTGCCGCGACCGTTAAGGAAGTGCGCCGGGCACTGACCGATGCCGACGTAAACTATAAAGTAGCCAAGGAGGTTACCGACCGCGTCAAAGAAAAAGCCCTCGACCGCAAGGTGCTGATCGCCGTCGAGCCGGGGCAACTGTTCGTCAAGATCGTTCAGGAAGAACTGACCGAACTGATGGGGGGCGAAGCCGAAGGCATCAACCTCAAAGGCGATCCAGCCATCATCCTGATTGCGGGTTTGCAGGGTTCCGGTAAAACGACGTTCTCTGGCAAACTGGCGGCATTCCTGAAAAAACAGGGCCGCAACGTGCTGTTAACGGCCTGCGACATTTACCGCCCGGCGGCCATCGACCAGTTGAAAGTGCTGGGCGAGCAGGTGGGCGTGGAGGTATATGCCGAACCGGAAAACAAAAATGCCGTCGAGATTGCGCAGAATGCCCTGGCGCACGCCCGCAAAACCGGTAAGAAAGTCGTCATTGTCGATACCGCCGGTCGTCTGGCCGTCGATGAGGTGATGATGAAAGAGGTGGAAAACCTCAAAAAAGCCCTG
Source organism: Larkinella sp. (assembly GCF_965227735.1). NCBI lineage: Bacteria > Pseudomonadati > Bacteroidota > Cytophagia > Cytophagales > Spirosomataceae > Larkinella > Larkinella sp. The sequence goes on from NZ_OZ245776.1 coordinate 5,577,424, forward strand.
AATCCCTCGGAAACCCTGTTTGTTGTCGACTCGATGACGGGGCAGGATGCGGTCAATACGGCCAAAACCTTCAACGACCGGCTGAATTTCGACGGCGTGGTGCTGACCAAACTCGACGGTGACGCCCGCGGTGGGGCCGCGCTCTCGATTCGGGGCGTCGTTCAGAAACCGATCAAGTTCATGAGTACGGGCGAGAAGATGGAAGCTCTTGACATCTTCTACCCCGACCGGATGGCCAGCCGGATTCTGGGCATGGGTGACGTGATTTCACTCGTTGAGCGGGCGCAGCAGGCTTTCGATGAAGACGAAGCCAAGCGCATCAGCTCAAAAATGCGTCAGAATAAGTTCGATTTCAACGACTTCCGGGGGCAGTTGCAGCAAATCAAAAAGATGGGGAACATCAAAGACCTTATCGGCATGATTCCCGGCATGGGCAAGATGATGAAGGACGTTGACATCGACAACGATTCGTTCAAACCCATCGAAGCGATCATTGGCTCCATGACGCCCATCGAACGCGAGCGGCCGGATATCATTGACGGAAACCGCAAAAAACGCATTGCCAACGGCAGCGGTACCTCCATCCAGGAAGTGAATAACCTGCTAAAACAATTTGACGAAATGCGGAAGATGATGAAGAAAATGAATCAGATGCAGTCGTCGGGCAAACTCAGTAAAATGATGAAGTAGAACGGAGCATCTCCGTTCTACTTTTTTCCCTTTCTACTTTTGGGCGGCATACCCGCCTTTCTCCAATAACCGGGCTTGATCGAAGAGCGTCAGGGCTTTCTTATACGTCTCGTCGCCTTCCGACAGCATTTCGAAGAATTCGTTGTTGAGACCATCGCGGTGGCCCTGCCGCCACGCATACTGCGCGATGTAGGCTTTCAACTGCGTCTGAATGTATTTCTTCGACCGCTTATATTCGGCTTCGTTGAACTTGATGCCCTGCGCCGTGGCGTCGTCGGTCAGGCGTTTCAGCATGGCGTCCGTGATTACAAAATTCTTCTTGTAGCTGTTAAAACCGTCTTTTTCCAGTTGTTTGCGGTGATCGTTGGCGTATTCCATCGCCTGTTCCCGCACAATGTTTTTGTTGAACAACTGAATCAGGTACTTGGTCATGAACAGCGTATCGCGGGGTACGAACACGTCGGGCGTGATGCCACCGGCTCCGAAAACCGTCCGGCCACCCGATGTTTTAAATTTGTATTTCGCGTTGTTCTTGATGCTGTCGGCGATGTAATATTCCCCGCTCTTCGAACGGGCTTCCAGTTCTTTCTCGTAGTCTTCGCCGTGTCCGGCTACATACGGTTTCTGAATGCTCCGTCCGCTTGGCGTATAATACCGGGAAATCGTCAGCCGCAACTCGGAACCATCGGACAGCATCACCGGCATTTGCACCAGCCCTTTGCCAAATGACCGCCGTCCGACAATCAACGCCCGGTCCTGATCCTGCAAGGCACCGGCCACAATCTCCGACGCCGACGCGCTGCCTTCGTCCATCAGCACGATCACCGGGCCTTCTTCAAACTGACCGGCAATGCGGGCTTTGGTCTGGCGATCATAGCGATCATCCTTGCCATCGGTATACACCAGCAGTTTATCGCCGGAAATGAACTCATCGGCCAGACTCGTGGCCCGGTCCATATAGCCGCCGGGGTTGTTGCGCAGGTCGAGCACCATCTGGCTCATGCCTTTTTGCTTCAGGGTTCCCAGGGCTTTCTTGAACTCGTCGTAAGTCGTTTCCGAGAACCGGTTTACTTTGATGTACCCGGTTTTGTTATCGATCATGTAAGCCGCATCGACGGAATAGGTCGGAATGCGATCGCGTTGCACCGTGAAGGTCAGCGGTTTTTTCTCGCCTTTGCGCAACACGAACAATTTGACGGAGGATCCCTTTTTGCCGCGTAATTTTTTGAAAACGAGGGCATTGTCCAGTTTGCTGCCGGTCATGTCGGTCTCGTCGACCTTGATAATTTTATCGCCACTCAGAATCCCGGCAGTTTCGGACGGCCCACCGGCCATGGGCGTTACGACATAAACCGTGTCTTTGTAAATATTGAATTCGACGCCAATCCCGTCAAAACCGCCTTCCAGTTGCGTGCGGGCGGCCACGGCGTCGGTCGGGTTCATGTAGGTGGTGTGGGGGTCCAGTTTCTCCAGCATTTTGGAGATGGAGTAATCCACCAGATCGTCCGTGTTGACCGAGTCAACGTAATTATTCTCAATCAGTTGAAGAACTTCCTTGAATTTGGAATACCCACGTCCAATGTTGTTGAGGCTTTTTCCACCACCAAAAAACGTGGCGCCGATCAACATACCGGCTGCCAGCGTGATGCCCAGGAGCATCGGCAACCGGACGGTCGCCTTGTCATTCTGAATTTTTTCGCTCATAGTAGTACCTAATAGTACCCACGTTCAGACAGCCGGTGCTGCTCAAGTCCGTGATAGGCTTAATAGTTAACGATCAACAAAACTTAAAAAATACGGGCTTATTGATGTAAATTAAATACCCGCCGAATTCACTTTTTGGCTTATCAGCCCACTGCCGCTCGGGCGGCCCCGTTTAGCTGTGGGTAAAGCGAAAAGTCCCCCCTTGCTAACCGAACCGTTTTAACGGTTTCATGTTCCGGCAAAACCGTTAAAACGGTTTCTTAATCATTTGGTTTCACTTCAATTTACCCACAGCTAAAGCAGTGGGCTGGTAACTAAAGCAGTGGGCTGGTAAACAATTACTTCGGCGGATATTTAATTTACATCAATAAGCCCGTGAGCACTTACTGCATAACGATAAAATACGGGCAAAATGTTTGCCGAAACGGGATGAAAGATATAGAATTTATTCCGACTCTCCTATTTCACCAACAAATCGGATTTCATGGTGTCGGCCAACAGAATAAAGGTATCCAGCGCCGACGGATTCCGGAGCGTATCGCGGCTCGTCACCCGTTCGGGCGAAATGCCCATCAGAATCTTTTTGACGGGGGCTTCCACTTTTTTTCCGCTGATCGTATACGGTATTTCCGGCACCTGAAACATGGCGTCGGGAACGTGTCGGGGGCTGTATTGCGTCCGGAGTGCGAGTCGGATTCGTTGCGCCATTTCTGCGTTGAGTTCGGTCGCCGGATCGGTGGTCTGGCCTTTGAGTACCACGAATAAGGGCATAAAATACCGTCCGCCGGGGAGTTCGAGGCAAACCACGAGGCTGTCGGCTACGTCGGGAACGCTCTCGACGGCGCTATACACCTCACTCGTGCCAATCCGAACGCCGTCGCGGTTGAGCGTGGCGTCGGAGCGACCGTAGATGACGACGGTTTTGCGGTCGGTAATCTTGATCCAGTCGCCGTGCCGCCAGATGCCCTCGTACTGGTCAAAGTAGCTGGATTTGTAGCGCTGGTTACCTGCCGGATCATTGTTATTGTCATTCCAGAAATAGATTGGCATCGACGGCATGGGTTCCAGAATCACCATCTCACCCAGCTCGTTGCGGATCGGTTTTGCGTTTTCATCGAACGATTCGAGTTTACACCCCAGCATCCGGCACTGAATTTCGCCTTCGTATACCGGCAAAAGCGGACAGCCGCCGACAAAACCGCTGCAAATGTCCGTGCCACCACTGAGCGACACCAGCCAGACGTCTTTTTTTACCGATTCATACACCCAGCGGAAGCCCTCGGGCGGCAGGGGCGAACCCGTAGAGCCAATGGTTTTGAGGTGCAGTAATTTGGAACTCCCGATGTAGGAAAGCCCCGTCCGCATACAGGCCAGCAGGTAAGCAGCTCCCGCACCGAAATGATTGACCCGCGCGCGTTCAGCCAGATCCCAGAGCACGTCCATGTTCGGATACCCCGCCGAACCGTCGTAGATCACCAGCGTGGCCCCGACCAGCAGCGACGCCACCGAATAGTTCCACATCATCCAGCCCGTCGTGGAATACCAGAAATACCGGTCGCCGGGCTGAACGTCCTGGTGCAGGGCCAGCGCCTTCAGGTGTTCGAGCAAACAGCCCCCGACGCTGTGGGTGATGGCCTTCGGTTTGCCGGTTGTTCCCGACGAAAACAGAATCCAGATCGGGTGTTCGAACGGCACCGGTTCAAAAACCAGGGGAATCGCCGTGTTGGTTTGCAGGACCGAATTCCACAAAACCGACTTGCTGCGGGGGCCGGTCGGGGGTTCGAAATCAGGATCAAGATTGGCTACCCAGACCACCTTCTTCAACGTGGGCAGGGCCGTCAGCAGGTCGCTCAGCGCGTCAGTTTTGTCGATCGGTTTTCCGTTATAGTGATATCCGTCGATGGCAAAGAGTACTTTCGGCTCGATTTGCCGGAAGCGGTCGATGATGCTGGGCGTGCCAAAATCCGGTGAACAACTCGACCAGATGGCCCCTACGCTGTTGGTAGCCAGAAAGGCCACGACGGCTTCCGGGATGTTGGGCAACACCGACACGACGCGGTCGCCGGGCCGGACGTTGTTTTCGCGTAAGTAGTGGGCGATGGCCGTCACCTGCTGTTCCAGTTCTGACCAGCTTAGCGACGTCAGCGGCTGTTGTTCCGACTGGAAAAGGATGGCCGGGCGTTCACTGGTTTTGTTGCGGAAAATATGTTCGGCGTAGTTGAGCGTGGCTCCGGTAAACCAGCGGGTTCCGATCATGCCCGAAGCCGGTTTTTCGATCACTTCCTGGTAATCGCGGTGGCTTTGGACGTTGAAAAACTGCCAGATGCTGCGCCAGAAATCTTCGAGATCGGTGGTCGACCAGTCCCACAAGTCGTGGTAGTCGCGGAAATACAGCCCTTTCTTGACAAACAACCAGTCGAGGTAGCGTTTCATCTGCGATTGGTCGATCAGCCGCCGGTCGGGTTTCCAGATGGGTTCTTTGGAGTCAGGTTGTATAGAAGTCGTTGCAGAAGCCATTGGTAAGGGGAATCAGAATTGTTGTGAGGTTAGGAATTGTTTCCGGACGAAATGGTGTTGCATTTCAGAACAAAGACAGAAGTTACACTAAAATACGCTAACTTTGCAGCCCATTTCAGGACGCGTTTTCGAACTGGCTGATAATCAATAGAATTTACAATAACTACAGTAGTGATACTGCAACTTTTATGAGCAAAAAAAGAGAAGAACCCCAGGGGCGCCGGGAAGGCAGGTCGGGAGGCTATGGTCAGACGGAGACGACGAATAAATTCTACAGCAACGTCGTCAAACGCAAAGACTCCGGAGACCGTAAGGAGGAGCGCAAAGAGCGCAGTTTCGACAAACCGGGTTTCGACAAACCGCGGGGAGAACGTCCGGCGTCCGGCGACCGCCGGTTTGACGACAAACGATCGGAACGGCCCCGGACGGGTGGCTCGAATTATGCAGGTTCGCGCCCGGATCGGCCGCGTTTTGAACGGAATGATGATCGCCGGTCGTCCGGTTCGTCATCGGATCGCCCGGATCGCAACCGGGATGAACGCCCCCGCAGTGATAGCCCGCGTGGTGGCCGGTTTGAAGGCGGTGGACCCCGCCGTGATTTCGACCGCCCGCGTGGACCAAGGGATGACAATAAAGATTTTCGCCGGGATGACCGCTCTGACAACCGCAGCAGCCGGTTTGGCGGTTCGGGTTCGCGGGATGACAAACCCCGCTATGGCCGCAATGGTGGCCAGTCGGAAACCCGCAACAGCCGATTTGGCAGTGAAAAAACGTACGGTGACCGGACGCGGAATGAGGATTCAAAACCGCAGTCTGACCGGCCCGAACGCCGGGAAAGCCGGTTTGGGTCGGAACGCAGCTACGGCGAACGGAGCCGTGAGGGAGAACCGCGCGACGACCGCAACACCGAACCCGGAGCCGAACCGCGCGAACGCCGGGCGTTTGATCGGCCCCGCCGGGACGACCGCCCGTTTGGCGGTGAGCGTCGGGAATTTGATCGCCCGCGCCGGGATGACCGTGGATCGCGCGACGAGCGTCCCGCCGATCGCGAGCGCCGGGATTTCGACCGTCCGCGGGCATCGCGTGACGAAAACAAAGGATTTAGCCGGGACAGCCGTCCGGGCGACCGCGAGCGACGTGATTTCGACCGTCCGCGTCAGGATGATCAACCTTCGCGGTATGACCGGGAACGGCGGGATGACAACGATGAGGCCAAACAGCGCAAAATCGAGGAGAGCCGGGGTCGTCAGGTAGGCCGTTCGCGGGCACCGGAGTACGACATCGACAAGATGAAGGAGCAGGCGCTGGGAAGCCGCAATTCGCGCGACAAAAAACTGAAGCGAATTGGGCACGAAAAGGTGCGTGAGCAGGCCGGCAGCAGTGACCGTGATAAAAAACCGCGGGATGCCGACTCCGGATTGATCCGGCTGAACCGGTATGTTGCCAACGCCGGTATTTGCTCGCGCCGGGATGCCGATGAACTGATTGCCAAAGGCGATGTTAGTGTAAACGGCAAAGTGGTGACCGAAATGGGCTACAAAGTGCAGCCCACGGATGTGATCAAATACGGTACGCGGGTGCTGAATCCGGAGAAAATGACCTACGTGTTGCTGAATAAACCGAAAGATTACATCACGACGACGGAAGATCCGGAAGACCGCAACACGGTGATGGATCTGGTGGCGGGTGCCACGCCGTACCGGATTTATCCGGTGGGCCGTCTGGACCGCAACACCACCGGTTTGCTGCTGCTGACGAACGACGGCGAACTGGTGGAGAAACTGACTCATCCGTCGAACGAAATCAAGAAAGTATACCAGGTGGAACTCGATAAACCGTTGACCAACGAGCATTTCGAAGCGATTCGGGACGGTTTTGAACTGGAAGACGGTTATATCAAACCCGACGATCTGGGAATTGTGACGCCGGATGCCCAGGTGATCGGCATCGAAATTCACAGCGGGCGCAACCGGATTGTTCGCCGGATTTTCGAAAATTTCGGGTACGAAGTGACAAAACTGGACCGGACGGTGTATGCCGGTCTGAACAAGAAAGAATTGCCGCGCGGTACGTGGCGGTATTTGAACGAGAAGGAAGTGATCCGGCTGAAATTCTTGTTGTAGAACCTGTTTAGGATTTCACTCTCCTTCAAATAATAATAAATGAAAAATGATGAATACCGAATGTAGAAGTAGCTTCCAATCCAGCACTTCTACATTCGGTATTCATCATTTTTCATTTATTATTATTATCCTATACAATCCCAAACATCTTGTTAGCGGACCGATTGTAACCGGTCACCGCCTGATCAATACTTCCAGCGTTTCCAGACCTACTGCAATTTGCCGGAACAGATCCGTCAGACTTTCCCGAACTTCCTGGTCGGTCAGTGCCGGATTTTTCTCAATTTTTTTTAGCCCGGCGGCAATGTCGAGCATGGCCACGGAGTTGAGCGACGAGCGGAAACGGTGCGCCAGGTGGTCGAACTCATCGCGGTTATTCTGGTCCAAAGCCTCGAACAGAGCTTGCTTGTTGATCGGAAGTTCGACCTTAAAAAAAACAATCAGGTCGTTAATCAAGTCGTGATCTCCCCCGGTAATCTCTCTTAAATAGGTTTGATCGACCACCGGCGTTTGTTCATCTTTCCGGGGTAAAAACCGCTCCAGAACGGCCTCCAGTTGCTTTTTTTGAATCGGTTTCGCCAGAAAATCGTTCATGCCGGCCGCCTGACACCGGGGACGTACCTCGAACTCCGGATTCGACGTAACGGCCACGACCGGAATCGATAAACCCAGTTCTTGCCGAATCTGCTGCGTAGCCGTCAAACCGTCCATAACCGGCATCTGAATGTCCATTAGGATCAGATCGACGGTTTCTTTTTTCAGAAAGTTGACGGCTTCCAGCCCATTGTTGACCACCACACTCGGGATACCGTATTTGCGGAGGAGGGTGGATAAAAATGTCTGGTTAATGAAATTATCTTCAACGATCAGAACCCGAACAGTCAAGTCAGTTTTTCTGGTTTGTTGCACACCTGGAGGGTTCATGTTCAAAATCGGGATGTCGGCAAAATACACAACACTATTTTCTGGAACAACAGTCTGATATTTTTTTATGGTTCTTTGTCTGATAAAATGAATTCCTTACTAGCTTTAGGGAATGCTATTAAATCTACAGCTTCGTAAATGTAGTAACAATAGCGGTACGATTTTTGCCTATTTGTAATTTATTGAATGGCTTCATCATCGGGTTTTGTCGTATGCCAACTGGATCGTGTCACGGATAAACCGGGATTGCCAAATTCCGTATTTGCCGCCTATGTTGCGAAACTACTTCGCGCACGTTCTGCCTCTGTTGCCCGCCGTTTTGACGTTTCAACTGTATGAAATTATCGTCGACCAATCGGTTGTATATTGGGATTGTCCTGGCTCTGTTTCTTTTTGTTGCGCTTGGTATCATCGCGTTTCGAACCATTCGAAGTCAGCTTGAAGAAGCGCAACGGGTTCGGCATAGCTATCAGGTTCTGAAGAGTATCGCCATAACGGAACAGTTGCTGGTTGATATGGAAACCGGTCGGCGGGGCTTTCGGGGTACGAACGAAAAGCGTTTTCTAAAACCGTATTATGAGGCCGTCGGAAAAATTGAAGGGTCGGCTGATGCCATTCGAAAGCTGGTGATCGACAGTCCCGAACAAACGGAACGGGTGATGGATGCCGAAAGGCATATTCGCGAATTATTGCAATACTGGAACGGCCTGGGCGTCGATGCCGCCCAATATACGAGAGCCGATATTATCCGCGTAACCGACGGCGAAAAAGAGCGGATGGACCAGGTTCGGAAAACGCTGGACGAGATGATTCGGGTGGAGGAATTACGCCTGACCAACCGTGAGAAAGAAAGCGACAGGGCCGTTATCATGGCCATTTATGTGTTCAGTGTCGGGGCGGTTATTTTATTGATTCTGGGCATCGTTGTTTCCTATCTGTTTTGGTATGAGATGAATAAGCGCCAGAAAGCGGAAGCCCGGCTGGTTCAGAACCTGGAAGAAGTCGAACAGCTCAACCAGATCAGCCTGGAAAAAAACTGGCTGCTGACCGGCATGACGGTGGTGAACGATTCGGTTCAGGGCGTGGGCGAATCGGAGTCGCTGGCGCAGGAAGTCCTGCGAAAACTGATCCGGTACCTCGACGTTCAGGCGGGCGGTTTTTACTGCTACGACGACGAAAAACAGCACCTGGAACTGAACGCATCGGTTGCGCTGCCGACCCACACCACCCGGTATTATGCCATTGGAGAAGGACTGGTGGGGCAGTCGGCCACGGAGTCAGATGTGGTGGTGACCAGCCACGTTCCGGCCGACTATTGGGCCATTCAGTCGGGCAGTGGCAAAGCCGTTCCGGGGCAAGTGATCTGTGTGCCGCTCTGGTATAAAAAAGAACTGAAAGGCGTCATTGAGCTGGCGACGTTCCAGCCGCTGACCCCCACGCAACTCGATTTGCTGAAATCTGTTGCCAACAACATTGCCATTGCGTTGAACGCTGCCGACGCCCGCCGAAGGGTAAACCGCCTGCTGGAACAGGTGCAGGAACAGAAAGAAATTCTGGAAAACCAGCAGGAAGAACTCCGGCAATCGAACGAAGAACTGACGCGGCAGGCCGAAATTTTACAGGCGTCGGAAGAAGAACTGAAGGTACAGGAGGAAGAATTGCGGCAGATCAACGCCGAACTGGAAGAGAAAAATGAGGCCGTGGAAGTGGGCCGGCAGTCGCTCGCCCTGAAGGCACGTGAATTGGAAGAAACCGGTCGCTACAAGTCGGAGTTTCTGGCCAATATGTCGCACGAACTGCGGACTCCACTGAACAGCGTTCTGATTCTGGCCAAAATGTTGTCTGAGAATAAGGCCAATAACCTCACCGGTAAACAGGTCGAATACGCCAATGTGATCCATAAATCGGGTTCGGATCTGCTCAATCTGATCAACGACATTCTGGATTTGTCCAAGATTGAAGCCGGGAAAATTGATATGGTGGCCGAAAATGCGACGGTTAGCGGGATGGTCTACGATCAGGAGCAACTGTTCAGCGTGGTGGCAGAGCAGAAAGGCGTTACCCTCATCACCGAGGTCGACGAGTCGGTGCCGCCGGTTTTGTTCATTGCCAAACAGCGGCTGGAGCAGGTTATCAAAAACCTGTTGTCCAACGCCTTCAAATTTACACCCCAACGCGGAGTGGTAACGCTCTCGTTCAGCACCAGGCGTCCGATGGACGGTTTTGCCAATGAACCCCTCCTGGAAGCCGACCGGTGGCTGGTGATTGCCGTCAAAGACACCGGCATCGGCATTTCGCCCGACAAGCAGCAGGTTATCTTTGAAGCGTTTCAGCAGGCCGACGGTTCGACCAGCCGCAAGTATGGCGGTACGGGTCTCGGACTTTCCATCAGCAAGGAACTGGTGAAGCGGCTCGGTGGCGAAATGCGGCTGCAAAGCGAAGAAGGGCAGGGGAGCACGTTCACGGTTTATTTGCCGCTGACCGAAGCACAAACCGGCGATAAACCCAACCCTGTTGCCCCCGAACCGAAAAAGGAAAGTGTTTCTTCGACGCCTTTGAACGGCGCGTTGCCGCGTTTGCAAAACGGCATTGTTGAACAGAACACGTTGAAAGACGACCGGAATACGCTGGAAAAAGGCGATAAAGTGATGCTGATTGTGGAAGACGATCCCATTTTTGCCGGGGTTGTGCAGGATTTTGCCCGTAACAAAAAATACAAGACGATTGTGGCTTTGCGGGGCGACGAAGGCATTTATTACGCCCGGAAATACAAACCGTCGGCCATTATTCTGGACATGCAACTGCCGGTGGTGGATGGCTGGAGCGTGATCAACTGGTTGAAAAACGACGAGAATTTGAAAGCCATTCCGGTGCACGTAATGTCGGCGGCTGACGAGCCGAAGCTGGGCATCGGAAATGCGCTGGCGTACATCCGGAAACCGGTCGAAAAAGAAGATCTGGAAAAGGCATTCGACCGGATCAGCGACCACTTGCAGGGCCAGATCAAGAAGGTGCTGGTGTTGTCGGGCAATTACCTGAATGACGATTCGCTGCGGCAATTTATCGGACAGCGAAAATTTGATCTGGAGTGCGAATACGTCGCCACCAACGCGGAAGCACTGGGAAAACTGCGGAAAGAACCGTATGACTGCCTGATTGTCGACATGGGGGGCGATTTGGAGAAAGGGGTCCATCAATTGAAAGACCTGCGCGAAGCCATGCCGACGGAATCGCTGCCGGTGATCATTTACATGGACAAAGACCTGAAACCGGCGGACGAATGGCAGCTCAAAAAACTGTCCGACGTCGTGATCCGGGAGTCGTCGCAGGCCATCGACCGGCTGATGGACGAACTGGAACTGTTTCTGTATAAAGTGCAGGAAGTCGAGAAAAAGGAATTGCCCAAACCGCTGACCAAAATCAACGACCAGAGCCTGCAGGGGAAAAAAGTGTTGCTGGTGGACGACGACATGCGGAACGTTTTTGCGCTGAGTACTTTGCTGGAAGACCAGCAAATGAACGTGCTGACCGCCGTCGACGGCCGGGAAGCGCTGGAGGTGTTGCAGCAGCACCCGGATACCGACATTGTGCTGATGGACATCATGATGCCCGAAATGGACGGCTATGAAGCCACCCGCCGGATTCGCTCGGATTTGAAACTGCTGCATTTGCCGGTGATTGCCCTGACGGCCAAGGCCATGCCCGGCGACCGCGAAAAAACCATCGAGGCCGGGGCGTCGGATTACATCACCAAACCGATCGACAGCGGCCGGTTATTTTCGTTAATGCGGGTCTGGTTATCCGTCAAAGTATGACCGGGCCGATTCACATTTCGGTGGAAGAACTGGAAGAGATCGTTCACCTGGTTCGGCGGCAGTATGGCTACGATTTCGGCGATTACGCCCGGGCGTCGCTCCAGCGTCGCGTCATCCGGTGTATGCAGAAAGCGGGCTGTCGGACGGCCTACGAACTGAAGTACCAGTTGACGAACGATGACCGGTTTTTTGCCTGGTTTATCGAGTCGCTGACGGTGAACGTCACGGAGATGTTTCGCGATCCGGCTTTTTATAAAGAACTGAGAAATACCGTATTGCCGAAACTGGCGTCGTACCCGATCCTGAAAATCTGGCACGCGGGCTGTTCGACCGGTGAGGAGGTGTTTTCGATGGCGATCCTGTTGCACGAAACAGGTTTGCTCAACCGGACGCGCCTGTATGCCACCGACCTGAATCCGGCCAATCTGGAGCGGGCGCGGCAGGGCATCGTGCCGTTGCAGAACATGAAAGAGTATACGTCCAACTACATTCAGGCGGGCGGAACGAACGATTTTTCGTCGTATTACACGGCCCGGTACGAGAACGCGATTATTCACAAGGAATACCGGAAGAGTATCGTATTTGCGACGCATAATCTGGCAACCGATCAGGTTTTCAATGAGTTTCAACTGATTTGTTGCCGGAATGTGTTGATCTATTTCAACCGGGAGTTGCAAAACCGGGTCATGACGCTGTTCAGCAACAGCCTGGCTCCGTTGGGGTATCTGGCGCTGGGCATGAAAGAATCGCTGCTGTTTTCGGAGGCCCGGGATCAGTTCGATGTCGTGAACCCGGTGGTTCGGATCTACCGGAGTAAGTTATAAATGGTCGGTATACGGTTTACAGTTTTCGGTCGCTGGCGCGTGCAGCTTCGAATGCGTCAGTCCCGGCGGGGAACCGCACCGAAAACTGTATACCGAAAACCTTAAACCGAAAAACCGATGACCGGATGTAAAGTGGTGGCAATTGGCGGCTCGGCGGGTAGTATACCGGTCGTGACGGCTTTGTTGCAGGCCCTGCCGGCGAATTTTCCGTTTGCGGTTTTCGTGGTTTTGCACCGGCTGAAGAACGTTACCAGCAGCATGGACGCCATCCTGACCAGCAAAGGCCGGGGGCTTGTGATTGGTGAACCCGACGACAAGGAGGCCATTCTGGCGCACCGGGTCTATCTGGCTCCGCAGAATTACCATTTGCTGATTGAAGCCGATCAGACGATTAGTCTGGACTATTCCGAGCCGGTTCATTACAGCCGTCCGTCGATTGACGTCACGTTTGAAAGCATTGCGATGGCCTACGCTGGTAGCGCGGTGGCGATTCTGCTGAGTGGCGCCAACCAGGACGGCGCCGACGGGCTGCTGGCCATCGTTCAGCAGGGCGGGGTGGCCATTGTTCAGGACCCGGCCACCGCCGAGTATCCCGTGATGCCACAAGCGGCTATCAATCGAAATTCAAAGGCTGTCGTTTTGACACCCGAACACATTGCGTCTTTTTTACACACACTCAACGATTAACAGAAAAACGAATGGTAACAGCGAACCACTCTCCGGACATGACGATCATGTTGGTCGACGACCGCGAGGAGAACTTGCTTGTGCTCGAAGAAATGCTGGCGAACGACCAGCGAACGTTCATCAAGGCGACGTCGGGCAACGAAGCGTTGCGATATGCCCTGAAAAACGACCGGATTGGTTTGGTTATGCTGGATGTTCAGATGCCCGAAATGGATGGTTTTGAAGTCGCCCGGATTCTGAAATCCAACCCGAAAACCAGGGACATCTCCATTATTTTCGTGACAGCCATCAACAAGGAGGAGCAGTATATTCTGAAAGGGTTTGACGAAGGGGCGGTCGATTACCTGCAAAAACCGCTGGATGTCAACGTGACCAAAGCGAAGGTAAATGTTTTCGAGCAACTGTATCATTACCAGCAGGAACTGAAGCAGACGGCGCTCCAGCTTGAGAAAATAAATAAGCAACTGGAGAAATTTGTCTACATCGTCGCGCATGATCTGAAATCGCCTTTGGTGGGCATGATTGCGGCTCTGTCGTTGCTCGAAATGAAAAACGAGGAAGAGGTGGTTCCGCGCGAAGAAATTCAGGAATACGTGGGTCACTCGAAATCGGCGGCTTTTCATTTGTCCGACATGATCAATTCCCTGCTGGAGTATTCGCGGAAAAATGTGGCGCAGCAAACCGTCGAGGAGGTGGATGTGCACGAACTGGTCGATCAGATTGCCCTGCTGATTTTTCCACCCCGGCATATTTCCATCGAAATTAAAGGGCAATTGCCGGTGTTACATACCAAAAAAATCAAGCTGCATCAGATCTTTCAAAACCTGATCAGTAATGCGATCAAATACAATGACAAACCCGTTGGTTTCATTGAAATCGGTTGCCACGACCGGGGCCGCTCCATCGAATTTTACGTCAAAGACAATGGCCCGGGAATTGCACCGGATGAACACGAAGCGATCTTTAAGTTATTTCGCACCACCTCCAACGTTGCCCAGGCCGAAAGCAGCACCGGCGTCGGGTTGTTCATTCTAAAAATGCTGGTCGAAGAGCAGGGTGGAAAAGTGTGGGTGGAATCGGAAGTGGGTAAAGGCAGTATATTTTATTTTGATTGGATGAAGTAAGTTGCGAAACGCTATGGAAACGAGTATTACTTTTTACGTTGTGGAAGACGATCAAACCGATTTTAGTTACATCGATCGGGCGATTCATGAAATACAGCCGGATCTGAAAATTCGCCGGTTTTTGCACGGTGCAGCCCTGCTGACGCATCTTCAGAGCATTCTCCCGGAAGAATACCCGTCGCTGATCATGCTGGATTTTTTCATGCCGGTTCTGGACGGACTGAAAACCCTCCGGCAACTGAAAGCCAACGAAAACTACCAGCAGATTCCCGTCGTGATGTGGTCGGGATCGTCGCGGCCCGAAGACATCAGCCAGGCCTACCGGCTCGGCGCACGGGCGTTTCACACCAAGCCGGTTTTGTTTGAAGACTGGCAGGAACAGTTACAAACCACCTTGCGGTATTGGTTGCGGACGGTGGAACTGCCCCGTTTGGCCGAATATTAAGAGATCATTCCCTTATTCCTGGCGATGTAACACAATTCTACACGAATCATCCGGAATTCTGTACCACTGGCTCTTGTTCTATTGCTGATCTTTGCAGTGTCAAATCACAAAAACAAGAGCATGGAAACGATACAATTCAAAACCAATATCAAGTGTGCAGCCTGCGTGGCCACCGTAACGCCCTTTTTGAACAAAGCCGTCGGCGAAGCCCACTGGCAGGTCGATACCCAGAACCCGGACAAACTGCTGACGGTGGAAGGCGCCACGGTGGATCAGGTGAAGGAAGCGCTGAAAGAAGCCGGTTATAAAGCGGAACCGGTATGAACGCGCAACCCACGGCGGTGGCGAAAACCGCCCGGGCCGGTGCTGCCTCCAAACCGGTTCGGAAAACCTATCCCGTTCTGGAAATGAGCTGCGCGGCCTGTGCCGTCAGCGTGGAGTCGATGCTGAAAACGACGCCGGGGGTGGTCGATGCGGGCGTCAATTATGCCAACCAGCAGGCCTGGGTGGAGTTTGATCCCCAAACTGTTACGCAGCAGGAACTCCAAACCGCCATCCGTTCCATCGGCTACGACCTGGTGATGGATGCGGAAGATCCGCAGGCGGTGCAGGCCGAAGCACGGGAACGCCAGTATGAATCCCTGAAAAAACGGACGATCTGGGCGGCTGTACTGTCAGTTCTGGTGGTGGTGATCGGGATGTTTTTCATGACGATTCCGTACGCCAACGAGATCATGCTGGTGTTGTCTGCACCGGTCGTATTTGGTCTGGGTCGCTCGTTTTTTGTCAATGCCTGGAAACAGGCCCGGCACGGAAAAACCAACATGGATACGTTGGTCGCCCTGTCGACCGGCATTGCCTTTCTGTTCAGTACGTTCAACACGCTCAACCCGGATTTCTGGCATCGGCGCGGCATTCACCCGCACGTCTATTTTGAGACCGCTGCGGTGATTATTGTCTTTATTTTACTGGGAAAACTGCTGGAGGAACGGGCCAAATCGAACACCTCTTCGGCCATTAAAAAGCTGATGGGATTGCAACCCAAAACCGTCCGAATCGTGGAAAACGACGTCGAAACGGAGATTCCGGTGGCGTCGGTTCGGGTGGGTCAGGTGATTGTAGTGCGGCCCGGCGAGCAGATTCCCGTGGACGGCGTCGTGGTTTCCGGTACGTCGTTCGTCGATGAAAGCATGATTTCGGGCGAGCCGGTTCCGGTGGAAAAAAAGGCGGAACAGGCGGTTTTTGCCGGAACAATCAACCAGAAAGGCAGCTTCCGGTTTCGGGCCGAAAAGGTGGGTGCCGACACGGTTCTGGCGCAGATCATCCGCCTGGTGCAGGACGCCCAGGGCAGCAAGGCCCCGGTGCAGAAACTGGTCGACCGGATTGCCGGTATTTTCGTGCCGGTCGTCATCAGCATTGCCCTGTTGACCTTCCTCGTCTGGATGGTATTCGGGACGTCCGCTGTTGCGGGTGAAAACGCGTTTGCGCAGGCCCTGCTGACGTCCGTAACGGTTTTGGTCATCGCCTGTCCGTGTGCGCTGGGGCTCGCTACACCCACGGCTATCATGGTTGGTGTGGGCAAAGGCGCGGACAATCAGATTCTGATCAAAGACGCCGAAAGTCTGGAATTGGGCCATCAGGTGAACGCCGTTGTGCTGGATAAAACCGGTACGATTACCGCTGGAAAACCTACTGTTACCAACCTGGAATGGCAACGTTCCGACATCGCTCAGGCATCCTCCGTTTTATACGCGCTGGAAAGCCAATCGGAACACCCGCTGGCCGAAGCCGTGGTTGAGTATCTGACCGGTTTATCGGTGAACAGTCTGCCGCTGGAATCGTTCGAGAGCCTGACCGGGCGCGGGGTTTCGGCGCGACATGAAGGGATTACCTACCGGGTGGGCAATCGTCGTTTGCTGGACGAACACGGTATTCTGGTCGATCCGGCGGTTGAAAAACGCGTGAAACAATGGCAGGATGAAGCCCGGACGGTAGTGTATTTCACCAACGACAAAACCGTGCTGGCGATCATCGCCATTGCCGACCAGATCAAAGAAACATCGAAAGCCGCGATTCAAACGCTGAAAAACCGGGGGATAGAGGTGTATATGCTGACGGGCGACAATCCGCAAACCGCCCAGGCAGTAGCAAAAACGGTCGGCTTGACGGATTTTCGCGCCGAGGTGATGCCGTCTGATAAAGCCGCTTTCATTCAGGAATTGCAAAGCCGGGGGAAGGTGGTCGCGATGGTGGGCGACGGCATCAACGACTCCCAGGCGCTGGCGCAGGCCGACGTTAGCATCGCAATGGGTAAAGGCTCCGACATCGCCATGGACGTGGCCCGGATGACGCTCATCACGTCCGATTTGGGCAGCATTCCGAAGGCCCTGGAACTGTCGCGAAAAACCGTGCGGGTGATCCGTCAGAATTTGTTCTGGGCGTTTATTTACAACCTCATCGGCATTCCGATTGCCGCCGGGATTCTGTTTCCGATCAACGGTTTTCTGCTCAATCCGATGATTGCCGGAGCCGCGATGGCGCTCAGTTCGGTGTCGGTCGTCAGCAACAGTCTGCGTCTGCGGGGCGCGCGGTTGTGAAGAAGGCTACAGAATGGGTCATCCCTACGGGATTTTGTGCATTCGATCTTCACCTTGATGGGCGGATTGAAACCCACCCCTACAAAATGGGTCATCCCTACAGGATTGTTGTATTCATAATCCCGTAGGGATGATTCATTTTGTAGCCCTCGGTTTTAACCGGGGGTATAGATTGAACGAGGCATGTCTAAAATCCCGTAGGGATGACCCATTTGTAGCTCAAAACCCAGGACATTAGCTGCTGAACGCCCCACTGTTCCTCGATTTTTCCCTGACTTAATCGGAAAACGTCATAGAACGTACCTGATTTTCGGTCAAGAAGACCTTCGGATTGCACCACCACAAAATTGCCCTCGCCAATAATCCGAAGGACTTCATGGATGGCGAAATCTTCATTTTTTTGTTGCAAATATTGCCATAAACCATCCCGGCCGTTGGCAATTTCGGGCTTGTGCTGAATCAAATCCGACGTGACATAGTCCGAAAGCGCGTCGAATTTCCGCTCGATCAGAACGCGTCGACAGAAGGCTTCTACTACTTTTTTATTCGCTTCGGTTAGCCTAATGTCCTCCATGTCGACGGCTCCGTCCATCATCGGATGCCCGTTCAGGGTCGTTTCGGGTTGCTGCTGAACAGCGTCCCAATGTTCAATGACCTGCCCGTTCCGAAGCCGGAAC
The DNA here is from genome assembly GCF_965227735.1 of Larkinella sp. Classification (NCBI taxonomy): domain Bacteria; kingdom Pseudomonadati; phylum Bacteroidota; class Cytophagia; order Cytophagales; family Spirosomataceae; genus Larkinella; species Larkinella sp. Next base: position 5,595,551 of record NZ_OZ245776.1, read on the forward strand.
AGATCAACGACGACCATGTGCTTCCCGCCGAATTCAAAGCGCAGGTTTGTCACCACGTAATCATTTTCCGCAATAAGTCGCATGAACGGTTTGGCCGGATTGGTTGGTTTGGGCATTTGCTGCATGGCTTTCAGGGCCTCCAGCAGCCCCGCCTTGCCCGGTTTCACCATCAGGCTGTGTTGGATGTAATCGTCGGCAATGATTTGTTCGGCATAATCGAGGTCGCCGTTGGCAACCGTGCGCCGGTAGAAATCCCGGATAATGGATTTATTGTGTTCTGTATTTTGCATGATCAGCGTCTGTTTAGAAATGGCTCTGGAACACGAAACGATCCGGAGAACCGCTGCGCATAACAGAGCTGCCATGAAACTGTTTGGTTTCATGAGGGATAAAAGAAGGACTTGAATGAAACTGAAAAACCGTCAGGCTACCAGGAAAAGCCTGATCTGCCCCAAAGAAAGGGCATACGAAAACGCCCTACCGGATTTCGGTGGGAATTTTCGGTGAAGGTTGGCGGTATGTGATGATACGATGCAGCAGTGCCGCAAAGGTAAAGGCATCCGAATAAATTACAATGGGTTACGGATCCAATTTCGATACGATGATACATCCCACGAGCCTGAAAGGCTCACATCACTAGCCCCGGCTATAGGCCGGGGGAATATGGTTGAATACGGTTTGTAATGGTTGGTGATGGTTGAATACGGTTGGTGATGGTTGGTATGGTTGAATACGGTTTGTAATGGTTGGTGATGGTTGAATACGATTGGGTATGGTGTGGAATAACATCATGAACGCGCCAACCGATCGGCATCCACCGCCGTCAGCAGCGACACCAACCCGTTTTGTTCGGTAATCTTCCGGTGCTTTTCGGGGTAGCGAATGGCCGACGTCTGGTCGATGAACATCTGCCGGAGCAACTCGCCGTAAAGGTGCATTTTCTGGTGGTCGAAACCGTAGCGGATCTGCACCTGCTGGGCAATTTCAAATTCCTTGTTGCGCCCCCGGGCCGCCCGGTCTTTGCCGCCATAATTGGCCGTAATGTCCAGAATCGAATCCGGAAATAAATCCATCAATGCCCGCGTTCCGGCTTCATCCACCAGCCCCCGAATCACCGCCCGCGTCGGCACCCATTCCTGCAAGGTAACATCGCCCCGCTCAAACAGCAGCCGCATTTCCTGCCGGTCCATCCGGCCCACCTGCGTAAAACCGTGGTAGAAATTGACCAGCGCATCGCCGTAGCGGACGGTCGCGTTCACCTGGTCTTCGAGGTCGCTGCCCTCACGTTTGCACACCTGAGCTGATTCTACTTTGCCTTCGCCCAGCCAGCCCGCAAACATGTCAAAAAAGTGAACGCCGTGTTCGATAAAAATACCGCCACTGAGTTCCCGGTCCCAAAACCAGTGCTGGGGCGAAAGGCCTTCGTCACCCGCGTAGTTTTCGAAATAACCGTGCAGGAATTTTCCTAGTATTTCCTTGTCAATCAGTTTTTTAACCCGCTCGAACATCGGATTATACCGTTGCATCAGGTTGGTGACCATCAACAAGCCTTGGCTCTCGGCATAGCTTACCATTTCGTGGCCCTGTTCGGCATTCATCGCCAGCGGTTTTTCGCAGATGACGTGTTTCCCGGCCCGCAGCGCCTGCATCGACTGTTCGTAGTGCAGGAAAGGGGGCGTGGCAATGTAGACAATGTCCAGATCCGGTTGCGCCAGCAGTTCTTCGATGGTGTCGAAATGCGTGGCCCCGAAGCGATTGGCGGCCTTGGTGGCTTCCTCGCGTTGGGAACCGGCAATGCCAATCAGCTTGACATGTGGAGTCTGGAGGAAATGCTGGGCAGCAAAAAGGCCGAAGCCGCCGAAACCAATAATGCCTAGACCAAGTTCTTTTATTTCACTCATGATGCCGTTCAGATTGTGGAGATTAAACGTGCGGAACGGTTTTCGCTCCGGGCCATAAAACCGTGAATACGCTATATCCTAACCATAAACCGGCCAAACTGTTGAGATTGAATGGTATGTACTTAGCCAACAGGTAATTAGTTTTCTAACAATATGACTGACTTACCGGAACATCTGTCGTTGGGACGCATTGGGTAGGTTGAAGGCGCCAATTTCTCCTACCCCACAGAGTGTGAAAAACCGTACTTCATGAGAGGGAGAAGAGAAAAAAAAAGGCAGGATTAATTTTATGCTACACCTCATGCCTTTCAGGGCTGGATTTTGGCGGTTCATCATTTTTTTGTCCTACGGGATGGGGGGAAAGCCGACCTTTGCTGTCATTCCGTCAATGTCGTCGTAACGGACGATATACGTTAAACCACCATCCTATGAAACACGCCTTATGAAAAAAATCGTACAAATTGGCCTGCTGCTGTTGCTGGTCGGCCCGGCCGTTCTGGCGCAGGGTACTCCCGATCCCGCTCCTGCAAGCCGGCGAACCAATGGGCAGGCCACTGTGAGCGGCTACATTAAAGATGCTGCCAACGGCGAAGGCCTGATTGGCGTTTCGGTGTTCGTGAAAGAAACCGGTTCCGGCATCACCACCAACTCCTACGGCTTTTACTCGCTGACCTTACCGCTCGGAACTTACAATCTGGTGTATACCTACGTCGGTTTTACCAAACAGAACCGCACCATCGACCTGACCAGCCAGAACGTCCGGCTGGATATGGAGTTGAAAGAAGAAGGGCGTGACCTCCAGGAAGTTGTTATTTCGACCAAACGTGAAGACGATAATGTGAAAGACATTGCGATGAGCGTCAATACGGTAGAAATGAAGACGATTCAGAAAATTCCGGCGTTGCTGGGCGAGGTTGACGTTATCCGGAGCATCCAACTGTTGCCGGGCGTCTCGACGGTTGGCGAGGGCGCAACGGGCTTCAACGTCCGGGGCGGAAACGTCGATCAAAATCTGGTGTTGCTCGACGAAGCGCCGGTTTACAACTCCTCCCACCTTTTCGGGTTTTTCTCGGTTTTTAACCCCGATGCGGTCAAGGATGTGAAACTGGTCAAGGGCGGTATTCCGGCGGTATATGGCGGCCGGATTTCGTCGATCCTCGACGTTCGGATGAAGGAAGGAAATTCCAAGAAAACGACGGTTTCGGGTGGTATAGGTTTGATTTTTAGCCGGTTAACGCTTGAGCAGCCGCTGTTTAAAGATAAAGAAGGGCAGGCCCGGGGTTCGTTCATTATTGCCGGTCGCCGGTCGTATGCCGACATTCTGGCCAAACCGTTCCTGTCCGGCGACTTAAAGGGCTCCCGGTTCTTCTTTTATGACCTTACCGCCAAGGCCAATTACCGCATCAACGATAAGAACACGATTTACCTGTCCGGTTATCTGGGGCGCGATGTGTTCGGGGCCGATTTTGGGTTCAACTGGGGCAATACGACGACCAGTTTGCGCTGGAATCACGTGTTTAGCGACAAGCTGTTCCTGAACACCACGGCTTTTTACAGCAATTACGACTACCTGCTCGACAGTGATTTGAAGCGGAAAGATCCCAAAGATTACTTCAACTGGAAATCGTCCATCGTCAACTACAGCATTAAACCGGACTTTACACTGTTCCTCAAAAACAACACCCTGACGTTTGGTGGTCAGGCCATTGTCTATGATTTCCAGCCGGGGCTGGCCAATGCCGCCAGCGGGGGCGACGTGCGGACGTTTGGGCTGGAAAATAAATATGCGCTGGAAAGTGCGCTCTACATCGGTAATGAACAACTGGTTTCCAAGCGGTTGCAGTTGCAATACGGCTTGCGGTATTCGCTCTACAATTACCTCGGTCCGGGCGAATCCTACGAATTTCAGACCGATGTGCCGCCCAACCAGCGCCGGTTTCCGGTTTCCACCACGACCTACGGCCGCAACGAAACCATCAAAACCTACGGCAACTGGGAACCCCGGTTTTCGGCCAAGTATGAGTTGAATGAGGTTAGCTCGTTGAAAATGAGTTACAACCGGCTGGCGCAATACATCCACCTGGTTTCAAACACCACCGCTTCCACGCCCCTGGACGTCTGGACGCCATCGACCAACAACATCAAACCGCAGATTGCCGACCAGATTGCGGGGGGGTATTTCCGAAATCTGGGTAAAACCGGTACGGAGTATGAGGTGTCGGTGGAACTCTACTACAAGTGGCTGCAAAACCAGGTCGACTACATCGATGGTGCCGATCTGTTGCTCAACAAATACCTCGAAGGCGACTTGCTGAACGGCAAAGGCCGTGCCTACGGCGCTGAGTTTTTCGTAAAAAAGAACAAAGGTGACCTGACGGGCTGGGTGAGCTATACGCTGGCGAAAACCGAACGGTTTGTGAACGGCATCAACAACAACCGCTGGTTTCCAACACGTTTCGACAAGCGGCACACGCTGAATGCCGTGGCTTTGTATGATCTGAACAAACGCTGGAGTTTCTCGGCCACCTTCGCTTTTGCGACGGGCACCCCCGCCACGTTCCCCACCAACGGTTACCTTTTTCAGGGGTATCTGGTGCCGCACAACGCCGAGAATTCCCGGAATAATTACCGGATTCCGCCCTACCATCGCCTGGACCTGGCAGCTACGTTGCAAAACCGCAAGAAAAAACCGACGCAGAAATGGGAGAGCAACTGGGTGTTTTCGGTCTACAACGCCTATGGTCGGAAGAACCCATTCTCGGTCTTTTTCCGGCAGGCCGAAGACAAACGGACGGTGACGCTGAACGGCGAGCAGGTGCAGATTCCGGTTGCCGAAGCCGTACGGTATTCAGTTTTTGCCACGCTGATTCCGTCGGCAACCTACAATTTCAAGTTTTAGAAGATAAAAACCGCCATGAAAAATACACCTATATTCGGTTTTTCGGTCATTCACGTACTCCTGCTGGGGTTGCTGCTGCTGGGGCTGTCGTCTTGCGAAGATCCGATCGATATTGACCTGCAAACCGGCCCGTCGCAACTGGCCATCGATGGCTGGCTGACTGATCAGCCGGGTCCACAAACCATCAAACTCACGAAAACCACCGGGTATTTCGACGCGGCTCAGCCCCCGGCGGCTCTGGGTGCTACGGTAATTGTGGCCGACGAAGACAGCGTGATTCACGAATTTATCGATGTAAAAGGGAACGGTACGTATGTCTGGACCCCGAAACCCGGCGAAGTATTCGGGAAAATCGGCAAAAAGTATTTGCTTGGCATCCGGTTTGAAGGGCAGGAATACTACGCCATTTCCCAGATGAATGCCGTTCCGGCCATCGATTCGCTGGTTTTCCGGGAAGAAAAACCCAATCCGCTGGAGGACCGCAAGGGTTTTGCGGGCGAGTTTTATGCAACGGACCTCCCGAACCAGACGGATTATTACTGGATTCGGGCTTACCGCAACGGCAAGCGGCTCGACGAAACCAGTGACATTGTCGTGTCGTACAATGGCTCGTTCAACGGTTCGGCCGACACCGACGGTTTGTTGTTCATCCAGCCCATCCGGACGTCGATCAACCCCGACAGTTTGTATAACCGGAACGACTCGGTGAAAGTGGAAGTGTTGTCGATTACGCCGGACGCCTTCTATTTCTTTCAACAACTCAGCACCCAGATCAACAACGGCGGGCTGTTTGCCTCACCACCCGCCAACGTGCCGACCAACGTGGTGAACCGCAACGTCAGCGGCCCCAAAGCCGTCGGTTTCTTCGGTGTTTCGGCGGTGAGCAGCAAGACGGTGAAAGTGGAGGAGGTAAACATTCGGCCGAGCGAGGATTAGGGGGGGGGAAGCAGGGAGTGACAAGGACAGAGATTAGGGGCTATTACCTCCTTAATCTCTGTCCTTTTTTTGTAAATACAAAAATGCAAAAGTGGGATAGTTTAGAAAAATACGGCAAAATGACTGGATTGTCGTGGGGAAAATACTGTACTGAAAGGGTAGATTTCCCATTGGTTTAAGTGGCCGAAAGAAACACCTTTGTAAAGTTATAAATACCCTGTTTGCTACCGGTTGAGTTTATAAACGCAGAAAAAATGAGAAAAATACTACTACTACTATGTGTGGCTCTGGCGTGCGATAGCATAGCCCAAAACAGTACGAATGAGCTACTGGAAGCAAAAAAAGTAACGCAAACGTTACACATTCGATTGTCGACGGGAGTAGATAAAAAAATTGAAATTCGTCCAGATAATGAAACGTTTAAGCCTTTATTGGAAAAAAGGGTATTCAGTATTCCAAAGCAGGAAAGTGGTGTAAATCTTATAGTAGACTTTTTAAATCCCTTACGCTACGAAATAAGTGTGTCAGATACTTTATTGCCTGATGCAAGTGCTCAGGCAGTTACTAAATTTCTAGAAGCACTAACTATCGCAGCTTCCAGGTTTGGGGTAGCAGCGGCAAGTGCAAATAAAACCGAAATACCTAAAAGAGATGTCGTTTCGCTAGAAGAAGAATATGTAAGATGTTTAATCAGAGATAGTGCTCGCAAGGAAGAAATAGTACAATCTGTTTCAGCCCTGAAAGAAAGGTACATTATTGATGTCATGGAACAGGTTAGAGTAGCAATAGAAAACGTCAGGTCCAAACAAACGTTAAAAGATTACAAAGAAGCTGTAGATCAATTTGGTAAAGAGATAAAGATACAAGAAAAAGAACTAAGTGATTTTGAAAAAAATATTGCCGAGTTTAAAACACTTTATCTCTCTCTTCGTGAGAATGATATTGAAGATTTCGTTGTATCCAATAAGGTTTTGGAGATAAGGAGACTGTTTGGAGACTATTTAAAAAGTTTAGAAAAAGAAGCAGAGGATCGCAAGGCTCTAATAAATAGTATGAAAGAGTTGCTCAAGCAACTTCTGCCGGTTGCTGAGAATTATACCGATATAAGACCTGACGAAAATTTTATCAATATGAAATATTTGAAAGCGGAAGAGGAAAAAATGCGGGATGTAAAAACCACAATTAAAGATCGGAGTGTGAATATTAGTAAAACTAAAATTGAAATGATTACAAACTCAAAAAAAATCGCGGATGCTGAGTTTAGAGTTAGAACCTATCAGCGTTGGGTTCCTGAGTTTACAATGGGTATTTTCAATTCTGTTTTCTCAGTCCCTACTTACAGTGCAGTTAAAGAAGGAGATAAACTGGTTGTCAGTGAAGAGAAAAAAGTTAAGTATTACGGAGGTCCGGCTGCTTTTTTGAATTTAGTAAAAAATTCAGATGGTAGTCTGGTGAATTTTATGGCTCAGCTTGGGATCGGTACCACTGATTTTCCTGTACCCTCACTTTTGTTTGGACCTGGGATTCGTTTCAAGACAAAAACTCCTTTCGCAATTTCAGCTGGCGGCTTGTTATTTCGTAGCAACGAACTCAATAAATTGAGTAAGGGTAGTGAAATTAACGATAGTAAAGAGATTGATAATGATATCAAGAGTAGTCTTAAGCTTGGTCTTAGTTGGTATATCTGTATTCAGTTGAAAATATAATTTACTCTGCAGCTATGGAATCCAGGAAAAATAAAAAACTTCTTATCCCCCCTCGGTTTATTATTAAAAACGTAGTAGTTTCTCTTTCGGAAGTTATCGATTGGGGATTGCGATTGGTGGGCATACCGGACATTTGGACTGTAACACAAGGGGAGAATATCAAGGTTTGCGTATTGGATACCGGGGTTGATTATAGCCATCCAGACCTAAAGGATGCAATAGAAGATGTTGCAGACTTTACAGGTAGCTTATCTGGTCCATTTGATATTAACGGTCATGGTACCCATTGTTGTGGTATCATTGCTGCTCGACGCAACAACGCGGGTATGGTCGGTGTAGCGCCACAATCTAGGATTTATAGTGGTAAGGTGTTGGGAGATAGTGGGATAGGTGAAGTTGAAAATATCATTAAAGGCATCAAATGGGGTCTTAAAAAAGGAGCGGATGTATTTTCATTGAGTCTTGGAACGTTTGAAGATGACCCTGAATTGAAGGCAGTAATTCAGGATATTTTTAATGACGGGAAGATTATCGTAGCAGCGGCAGGCAATGAAAGCCGATCCAACTTCATAAATTTTCCGGCACGATATGAAGAATGCATTGCTGTGGGATCGATAAATAAGTTGCGTTTAAGATCTGCTAATTCAAACCGATCCTCTGATTTGGATATTGTAGCGCCAGGGGAAGATATTTATTCTACTTACCTGGGAAAAAGTTACGCTGTATTAAGTGGTACCAGTATGGCAACACCATTTGTTGCCGGTGTCTGTGCTTTAATATTATCAAAACATCGCACATCGGGTGGCGGTACGCCCATAAATAATAACAGAGATATGTTGGCTCACCTTGCTAAAACTGCCATCGATTTGGGTAGAGCAGGAGTTGATAGTGATTTCGGCAATGGCTTAATTCATATTGAAAAAGGAGTCCGATCGCTTGCCATGGATGTACTGGCTAATGTATTCTATACTGATATTTTTACTACATACGAAGGAATGAACTATAGTTCAGATAAGAAATAAAAATCGGGTGTTTCTCAAAACCGCCACCGCACCTGCACTTTCACCTCGCTCTTGTGCGGTTTTTCAATCTGATCCAGATCGGAGCCGACGGTTTCCTGTTGTCGGAAATCGCTTCGGCTCCAGCGGAGCCAGACGTCCAGGTGTTTGTTGAGGGTATATTGCATCAACAGGTAATTCCGGATGCCTTTGTTGGCATAGGCCGGGATCGAAAACGCGGAGAGTACATCCCGCTCGTAGACATACTGGCGGCTGTCGTAATCGTTCGTGCTGAACCACGCCAACCGCCCGCTGAGAGACAACCGTCCGAAATCCGCCGTGGCATCCTGCGCGATGGCCAGCCCGTTTGACGCGGAATAACCTGCGTACCGAAAACCGCCCCACTGAATCCGCGTACGAAACGACCAGATTCGGGAAGGGGAGTAGTCGGCGTTGAACGCGTAGTTTTTCCGTACGGTTCCAACGGTTTCTTTGGTTTTGCTAAACCTTTCCGGCAGGTTCTTCTCCTTGTGTTCTTCGTGGTAAATCCCGTAGACCGTGAGCTTTTTGGTGGGCGCATAGGTGGCCTGCAACAGGTAATCGTACCCCTGTGATGGTTTATCAACCAGGTATTTCCACCACGGAAACCGGTAGTGATCGATGAACGCACCCAGCGTCAGTTTGCGGTAGATAACATACCGGAGGCCGGTGTAAAGGCCGCGTTCGTTGCTGTTGCGCGTGTTTTCGCCGAAGGCATTGGCGTAAAAACTGTGAAAATTCCGGGCATAATACCGCCCCAGAATCGCGACATCAAACCGCTTCGTCAGGCTGGCGACCGCACCACCAACGGCCCCAATGCCCCCACTTGACGACTGGGCGGCTTCCCCGAAAAAATTGACGTTCTGCCACAGATAACTGCCGTGCAACCCGAAAACCGTGTTTTGTTTACCCGAAAACTCGTAGCGATTATACGGCAGATTGCGTTTTTGCAGGGTTTTGTCGAAAACCGTGTGCAGAACCGTCGCCCCCAGTTGCCACCGTTGATCCCGGTGGTGCAGCACATGCAGGCCTAGATTCTGTTCCAGCAGGCTGGCCCGGTCGGCGAGTTCGGACGCCGTTCGGTGGAGGCCGCTGGTCTGGAGCGAACTGATCTTTTCTTCTTGGTTTTCAGTATCTTCCACGATGTTACCATCCCGTCGGTTGCGAGCCACCAGCAGCGTGACGTCCCAGTTTTTGTGCAGGGAATAGGTGGCCGTCAGCCCCCGCAGAAAACCGGATTCGCTTAGGGAACTGTAAGGCCGCCCGCCCAGCGAGGGGCGCCGAACACCCGCGACGGTTTCGGTGCCTTTGCCCAGTGAAAAACCCGACGCCAGAATCAGTCCCTGCCCGATTTGCAGTTGGTAATCGCCGATCAGGATGTTCCGCCAGCGGCCCCGGTTCTGGAATTGGGCGTGAAACGAAACGTAGTCGATGCCGTACTGAGAATGGCCCGGTTTCCAGCGAAACGGTTCGCCGGGGTCCTGTTCGAGCGTCAGGCCGAAACTGAACTCGCGCGGGCGGCTGTAGCGATACCGCCAATACCACTGCTGCCGACTGCCGTCGTAGCGCCGGGGCAGGTTGCCGTTTTTGTCCGGTTCTGCCGACGTAAATCCCTTTTGCTTTTCCAGAACGCGTTCCACGCGCATGATCAGGTAATGATCGGTGGGATTGCGAACCGAAAGTGAGCGGTTTTGCGAATCGACGGTGACGAAAGGCAATAGTCGGCGGATGGTGGGAAGATCGAAATCCGGGACGGCCTGGAGTTCATAAATCGAAAGCAGGCTGCCAAAGCGGGTGCGGTATTCCGCCAGGCTGTTGAGCTGGCGTTCAGTCAGCAGCGAGGTTGCCGCCAGCTCATCGCGGGTGGCGGTGTTGAGATCGAGCGGGTTGGCGTAAAGCTGGTACAGATTTTCGTAGACCGTTTGGTAATCAATGCCTTCGGTTTGAACCGGAAACAGGTTCTGAATGAATGCCGCGAGGTTGGTCTCACGCCGACGGTATTCCTGCGCAACGGCAAACGATTGGATGAGCAGAAAACCGCTGATCAGCCAAAAGGTAGAACGGGATTTCAAATCGTCGTGGCAAGGGGGAAGGCCGCACCTCCGCCGGACGGCCCGTTCCGGCTGAAAGAACTTCTCTCAGTTGCTTAGACGAAAAAAAGAACCGGAAGACACTCCGGTTCAGACGGTTTGGCGAAAAGAAGGCCGGATTACTCGCCCTTGATAACGGCGACCAGGTCCTGCAGACTTTTTTTCTGACGCTTGTTTACTTTCGGATAGTCGGTTTTGAGATTTTTCACTTCTTCGACCAGAATCTTAGCCACGATCAGCCGCATGTTTTTCTTATCGTCGGCTGGAATGATGTACCAGGGCGCTTTTTTGCTGGCCGTTGCGTTGATCGCATCCTCGTAAGCCTGCATGTACTGGTTCCAGAAACCGCGCTCAACCACGTCCTGATCGTCGAATTTCCAGTTTTTCGACGGGTCTTCGATCCGGCTGATGAGTCGCTCGCCCTGTTCTTTTTTCGACACGTTCAGGAAAAATTTCAGCACCGGAAAACCGTTGCGGTTCAGATACGTTTCGAAGTTACTGATGTCTTTGTAGCGCTGTTTCCAGAGTTTGTCCAGATCGACGGTGCGTTCTTCGGGCAACCGCTGGGATTGGGTCAGGATTTCGGGGTGGACTTTCACCACCAGCACTTCTTCGTAATAGGAGCGGTTGAAAATGCCGATGGTTCCGCGCTCTGGCAGGTTGATGAGGTTGCGCCAGAGAAAATCGTGATCCAGTTCCTGATCGGTCGGTCGTTTGAACGAGTGAACGCGCATGCCGAGCGGGTTGACGCCCGAAAAGACGTGTTGAATGGTGCTGTCTTTGCCGGCGGCATCCATCGCCTGAAAAACCGTCAGCAGACCGTAGCGGTTGTGGGCGTACATTTTCTCCTGCAATTCGTTCAGCTCGGTCGTCAGGTTGCGCAGTAAAACCTCGTAATGGTCCGAATCGTCGTACAGATCGTCTAGTTTGGTGGGGAAATTGGCAATGGCGAATTTCTCAGATCCGCGGCCGTCGAAACGAAACGGTTCTGTTTTCAGGTCGAATGATTCCGTCATGGATGTTATCGTTGTGGTTTACGGGATTCGGGTATGCCGGGCAATTTCTTCTCCGGCGAACCGTCTTAAATTAGATTCTGTTCTTTAAAAACCGTTGGATTGATTCCCGCGTAGATACAGGCTGGAACTCGATTTTGTTATACCGGTGTAAGGTCGGAATAAAACCCTCAACTTCGTACAATGTTTAAACCCATGCATCTAAAACGCGTTAGTATCTGGCTGCTGGCCCTGTTGCCGCTGGCGTCTTTGTCGGCCTGTGGTCAGTCAACGAAACAACAATCATCCGAGAAAAAATCTAAAATTATGAATACCAACAACCCTGTATCAACTGCCGCCGGCATGGAAAAAGCCACCTTCGGCACGGGCTGCTTCTGGTGTACGGAAGCCATGTTTGAATCGCTGGACGGCGTTTCGGATGCCGTTTCCGGCTACGAAGGCGGTTCCAAAGCGAACCCAACTTACAAGGAGGTCTGCACCGGCAACACCGGCCATGCTGAGTGCGTCGAGGTGACGTATGATCCGAAAAAAGTAACCTACGCCGAACTGTTGCAGGCCTTTTTCCGGAGCCACGATCCGACTTCGCTCAACCGGCAGGGCGCCGACGTCGGAACGCAATACCGCTCGGTGATTTTTTACCACAACGACGAGCAGAAGCAACTGGCCGAAACCGTGAAGAAAGAACTGAACGCGTCGGGTGCGTATGACAAACCGATTGTGACGGAAATCAGCAAGGCCACGACCTTCTACGAAGCCGAAGCGTATCACCAGAGCTACTTCGCCAACAACCCGGAGCAGGGCTACTGCTCGTTTGTGATTGCGCCGAAGCTCGACAAGTTCCGCAAGGTCTTCAAGGATAAATTGAAGAAGGGCGACAAGGTGACGTCGAGTCATGAATAAGTCGAATCAAAAATAAAGTCACAAAATGCCCCGGAAGGGGCATTTTGTTTTGTCACCGATCACGCCGGGTGTAGCTTGCTAAGCATTCGATTCGTATTTTACACCCGGTTTTGCTTTCCCATTTGTGAACGCTCACGCTGATTTATGACGACAGGTTCTACGGCACATTTGCTTTTGGTTGAAGACGAACCCAAGGTGGCAACATTCATTAAAAAAGGATTGCAGACGCAGGCATATACGGTGGAGGTGGCTTTGACGGGTGAAGAGGGAAAAGAGTTGTTCAACAAAACGGTTTTTGACCTCATCATTCTGGACGTGAACCTGCCCGACATCAGCGGCCTGGATGTGGCTGAGTACATCCGGCAGCAAAACCGCCGGGTGCCGATTCTGATGTTGACCGCGCTGGATACAACCGCCGATAAATTGCTGGGATTTGAAGCCGGTGCCGACGACTACCTGGCCAAACCCTTCGACTTTCTGGAACTGGTGGCCCGCGTGAAAGCCCTCCTGCGCCGGGCCGGAACGACGGAAGAACCGGACCGCATTCTGCGCGTGGCCGATCTGGAACTCGATCTGCACGAGCGCGTCGCCCGTCGGCAGGGGCAGACCATTGAACTGACGGCCCGCGAATTTGCCCTGCTGGAATACCTGATGCGCAACGCTGGCCGGGTGGTTTCGCGGGTGGACATTGCCGAGCAGGTGTGGGACATCGGGTTCGATACCGGCACGAACGTCATCGATGTATATGTGAGTTACCTGCGCGCCAAGATCGACAAGGATTATCCCACCAAGCTTATCCATACGTTGATCGGAATGGGCTACGTGCTGAAAGAGAAATGAGCCTTCAAAACCGCCTGACCCTGCTGTCGACCGCCATCGTTTCCATTTTGCTGGCCTTCTTCTGCCTGTTTCTGTATCTGGTGGCGGAACAGTACCGGAAAAAAGAATTCCTGACCCGGCTGCGTTCGGAAGCCCTGACGGCGGGGCATCTGCTGGTGGGACAGGAGCACCTGGGGCCGACCCTCTACAACCTGATCGACAAGAATCAACTGACGGTTTTGCCCGACGAAGAAATCATTATCTACAACGCCCAAAACCGCCTGATTTACGAAAGCGGAACGGACTTTCTGACGGTGACACCCACAATTTTAGACCGGGTTCGGGAGCTACAGACAACGCAGTGGCGGGAGGGAAACCGCGAAATTGTGGGGATTATGTTTACCGAAAAAGCCGCGCCGTTTGTCATTTTTGCCTCGGCGGTGGACATCTATGGCGTGCGGTCCATGCAGGATTTGGCGCGGTTGCTGAGCGGGGGCTGGTTCGTGATGATTGGCGTTATGCTGATTGCGGCCCGCTACTTCATGGGCCGTATTCTGGAACCCATCAGCCGGATCAATCAGCGGATCGACGAAATTACGGCCTCGAATCTGTCACTTCGTTTACCCGAAGGCGAAAGCGCTGATGAACTGACCCAACTGGCGCAGCGGTTCAACCGGATGCTCAACCGGCTGGAAGACGCGTTTCGGCTGCAACGGTCGTTTGTGTCGCACGCATCACACGAGTTGCGAACCCCGCTGACCGCCATTACGGGGCAGTTGGAAGTGTCGCTGCTGGCCGACGATGAGCCCGACGAACTGCGGGCAACGCTCCGTTCGGTGCTGGACGATGTTCGGGGACTCAACCGCATGGCCAATGGACTGCTGGCGTTGGCCAATGCCAGCATGGATTCGTCCGCCGTGCCGATGGGTCCCGTGCAACTGGATCGTTTGCTGGAACAGGTTCAACTCGACGTTCAGCGGCTTCAACCGACCTACGCCGTTCACCTTCGCATTGATTCGCCAGGCGCGTCCCCCGCCGACTGGCAACTGACGGGCAGCGAACCGCTGCTGCGGACGGCTTTTTTTAACCTGCTCGACAACGGCGGTAAATTTTCGACCGACCATACGGTAACCCTCCACGCATCCGTCCAGCCGAAGTCGGTGGAACTGCGGGTGCATAATGCCGGGTCGGTGATTCCCCCCGACCAGCTAGCGGAGGTGTTCATTCCGTTTCAGCGGGGGCGTAATGCCAGCGGACTGCCAGGATTCGGAATTGGCCTTTCGCTGACGGAGCGCATTGTCCGGTTGCACAAAGGCGATATTCGGGTGGAGTCGAAGGAAGACGCCGGAACCACTTTTATCGTTACGCTTCCCCGCTAATTGCATTTCTAACGCCGTTCTAATGTCGTTCTAACACGAGCTTAACACCGGCTTACGACCTTTGTAAGGTCAACCAGGCAGTAGGGTATAAACGAACCTGAAACCGAGCGGTTGATTACTTACAAAATAGAAAAAGCCATGAAAACATACATTTTTGCTCTAGCTCTTAGTGGATTAACGATTTTGAATGCTGCAGCCCAGGACGATACGAAGCGTCGGAAGGATGTAACCTATTCGACCCATAATTACAAACACCCCAACAAAGCGGCTGCTGCTCAAAAATGGGCAAACCAGAAAGGGGAAGGCATCAGCGTCCCGGCGGTGAACAACCGGGCGGTAGCCAACTACAAACAACCAAAACTCAATACGGAACCGGTCAACGGGATTCTGGTGCCGCACACGGCTGAAGAAAATCTGGCGAACCGGAACTACAAAATTCAGCATTTCAACGTAGCGGGTCAGGAGGCCCCGGCAACTGAAGTGGCCGGTAACACGCCGAAAGGAACCTTGCCACAGGAGAACGAATAATCCTAAACCTAATTGCTAAAAAGGGCTTAACCGCATCGATGCGGTTAAGCCCTTTTTGTTTTGGTCAAACTTTCTTGATTCTCAATATTCCAATAATTCAGTAGACCGGATCGGTGATGAGGTCTATCTTATTACTTCTTCCGAACATACACATTGTTGCTGATCGACTCCAGCCGTACCTCCGGCCCTCCGCCGTTGACGGTTCCTTCCAGCAGATAACCGACCATCGGATTCTTTTGCTTCTTGTTTTTAAAGTCGATGGGTAAATCGGAATAGACCTCGCCGGTGATGGTTTTCATGGACAGATTCGCGCCCTTGGTTCCGGGCCAGTTCAGGTCCACAAAACCGCTGATGGTTTTGGCAAACACTTCTTCGCTGGCCCCTTCGATGTCGATGTTGCCGTTGATGGTTTCAACGCGCAGTTTGGCTTTGCGGGGCAGAAAGACCTGGTAGTGGATGGTGCTGCAAACGTACGTATTTTGGCCATTGTATTCAGTTCGCCAGTAGGCGGCTTTTCCGGGACAGTCTTCGGCGCGGCCCTGTTTCAGCAATTCCATGTCGAAGTCAGTTTTAACCTTGATTTCGGTCGCCGTCGATCCCGATTCCACCAGCAGGGCGTCGTTCAGCCGCCCGCCGTTGATCGTCGCGGTAATGTGGACGGAAACTTCGGCTTTGTCCCAATACCGGATCTGAATGCTGTCGGCAAATTTCAGATGGAGGTTGATCAGTTGCTCCGGCAGGAACGGTATTTTTTTGTCGATAATTTTCTGGGCGAAGGCCGAGCCGACACTCAGGCCGGTCAGGAGCAGGAACAGGAGCTTTTTCACAGGAATAGGGCGGTTCTTGGTGGCTTACTTCTGCTTGCGGATGTAGATATTGCTGCTGATGGTATTGAGCTGAATCTCAACCCCTCCGCCGTTGGCCGTTCCTTCGATGTGATTGCCTCCGCCTACGCGCGACAAGCCTTCCTTCGTGCTTTTCAGGCCCAGATCAAAGTCGGTGTACATCTCGCCGTTGATGGACCGCAGCTTCATATTGGCCTTCGCATTGGCGGGCAACGTCACGTCCACCGCCCCCGAAATGGTGGTAATCGATGTCGGTTTTTCCTGGCTCAGATTCGTAAAAAAGACGTTGACTTCGCCGTTGGTGGTGTTGGCGACCACGGGGCCGGTCACACTTTTGAGCGTGATGGGCGAGTTGGTGGTTCGCACTTCCAGGTCGCCGTCCATGTTACTGATGGTGACCGCTCCGTTCCGCCAGTTGATTTGCCGGAAGAGAATGGCGACTTTTTTAGGCACCCGAATTGTGTAGTCGATGTCTTTGCGGGTGGCTTTCTCGATTTTCAACCCGCCGTTTTCCGGAGTTACGGCCAGCCCGATGCCGGAATTGTCTACGGCCGAGTAATACAGCGGTTTGAGTCCTTTGGCCCGTTCCGGCGGTGCTTCCAGTCCCGACGAAGCCCGGATGATGACCTCGTCGCCGTCGTAGCCTTCAATTTTGTAGTCACCGGCGTCCATTTCGATGACGATTTTCCGGTCCTTGGCATTGGCGAGTTTAGCCTTGTATTCCTGGGCATTGGCATCCGGAAGGCAGCATAAAGCCGTGACAATCAATAAACTGATTTTTCTCATTGGTTTGGTCTGTAAAAGTGAAAATCGAATACAATCAGGAGGCAGAGCGGTTTTTGGTCTGGGCCAGGCGATTCAGCCCTTCCTCTGCTTTCAGCCGGACCGCTTCCAGGAGTTGCCGGTTTTGGGCGAGCCGTTGCATTGCGTCGACGGCCCGTTTTTCCTGAATCGAAACCAGGGTTTCGATGAGCATGATCTGGACGTAGGGATCGGTCTGAATCTTCAGTGATTGGATCAGGGCTTCCCGAACGCCCGGTTCGTTGGGCAACCGCATCAGAGCCTCACAAGCCGCCAGCCGTACGTTGACGTTATCATCAAAATTGAGCGTGTTGATCAGCAACTGGGTAATCGCCTGATCGGCTTCGGCCAGCTCGTAGCTCTGATTAACCGCCTGAATGCGCTCGCTGGCCGATGTCTGGGCCGCCGGGTCGAAGTTCAGCACCTTTTTAATGGCCACTGTCGACGAAGTTTCGAGCGAATCGGTCGGTGCAGAAACCCGGTTGCTGTAATAATAACCGCCCACAAAGCCGCCCGCCAGCAGGGCCACACTGGCGGCCATTCGCAGCCCCCAGGTCGTCAGACTTCGGATGCGACCCGCCGAACCCAGCCGGTTGGCCAAGCGGTGGTTGAAAGCGGGGGAGGGCTGCTCTTTCCGGACTTCGACAAAGTAGCGAAACGGCCCGGCCTGGTTTTCCAGATGAGCTGGAACCGAGGGGCCGCGAAAAAAATCCCGCAAGGCTTTTTCTTCTTCCAGGGTGCTCTCCCCGGCGTAATATTTTTCGAGCAGCTTTTCAATATCCTGCTTCATAATCGTTGGTCTTTAAGTAACTGTCCCGCACCCGCTGCCGGGCTCTCGACAAAATCACGCGGATGTTGTTGACGGTCAGGCCCGTTACCTGTTCAATCTCTTCAAACGAATACTCCTCCACATCGCGCAGATGCAGAATCAGCTTTTGCGGGTCCGGCAAATCGCCGATGATGCGACGCAGCAGCGCACTGCTGTCTGCTAATTCGGTCTGGCGATACGGCGAAACATCGTCTGCCTGAACGGTTGTCAGGTCGGTATTGCCGTCTGTCGTCCGGTTAGCCTGGGATTTTAGTTTGTCCAGACACAGGTTTCGCGTCATCTGCACCGCCAGCGCTTCGACGCTGTGGTACGAATCCAACTGCTGCCGTTTGGTCCAGAGCCGCAGCAACACCTCCTGCAACGTATCCTCGGCTTCTTCGCGGTTGCGCAGAAACAGTTTGGCCAGCCGGAAAAGCCGTCCCTGAACGGGGAGTACGATTTGTTTGAAGGCTTGTAAATCCATTTCAGAGACAAAGACGACAGAAGAGGGAATTCATTACAGCGGTTGTGCGAAAATTCGACTATTTTTTTGACATCCTTAGTTTGTCGTCTGGAAACAGGCCGCCAGATAGGGTTCGACCGCCCGTTGAAATTATTGTAACTACATGGATTACAATGGGAGCATACGTAGAACTACTTGCTACTAAAAAAGAAATAAGGGTAACTACTACGAGAATTTAAGGGAATTCTACCCGTTTTTCACCGAAATGCGGTCAACTAACCATTCACCACTTGTAAGAACCTGAGAAACTCCCTTATTTTGGCCTAAGTTTCACATCTAACTCATTCATACTAATGAAAAAATTACTCTCCTCACTCCTCGTAATGTCCCTGCTGCTGGTAGGTACGCAATCATTCGCACAATATCAGAAAGGCGATAAATTATTGAATGCCGGTATCGGTTTGTCAAGCTACTACGGTGGTGGTCTTCCGATCGGAGCTTCTTTTGAAGTGGGAATAACCGACGAAATCAGTGTTGGTGCACAACTCGATTTTTACACCTGGGGTTACAACTTCGGTGGTTACAAATGGCGGTATACTTTTGTTCCGGTAGCGGTACGCGGTTCTTACCACGTTAACGAACTCCTGAATCTGAACAATGACAAATTGGACTTGTACGGTGGCCTGGCATTGGGCTATTATATCTCAAGCTTCAAAGATAATTCAGGATACTCGGGATTTTATGATAATGCCTATGGTAACCAGGTACTGTTTGGTATCCACTTGGGCGGCCGGTATTATTTCAAACCGAATTTGGGCGCCTTTGCAGAAGTTGGTTACGGTGTTTCGGCACTGAAGTTGGGGGTTGCCTTCAAATTTTAATCAGGTATCGCCACAACGAAAAAACCGCCGGAAGCTCGCTTCCGGCGGTTTTTTTTTGTGAGACAAAAGAGCAGAGACAAGAGAATAAAGACCAACAGCCCTGTATCTGCTCTCTTGTCTATTTCAACCTCTTCACGCCCATATTCCAGAGCATAAAGGCATAAATATCCGCCGTCGACTCGATGTTTTTCTTCGTGTTGCTGGCACCGTGGCCAGAATTGGTTTCGATCCGGATCAGTGCCGGATTCGGGCCTTTGTAGTGTTCCTGCAACGTAGCCGCATATTTGAACGAATGCGCCGGAACCACCCGGTCGTCGTGGTCGGCGGTGGTGATCATGGTGGCCGGATACGGGATTCCCTCTTTAATGTTGTGAAGGGGCGAATAGGCATAAATCGCCTTGAATTCGTCGGCGTTATCGCTGCTGCCATAATCCGACACCCAGCCCCAGCCAACGGTGAATTTATGAAACCGCAGCATGTCCATCACGCCCACCTGCGGTATGGCAACCCGGAACAAATCCGGCCGCTGGTTGATGACCGCGCCCACCAGCAAACCGCCGTTGGAGCCGCCCCGCAGCGCCAGCTTTTGCGGTGAGGTGTACTTTTGGGCAATCAGATACTCGGCAGCCGCAATGCAATCGTCGAACACATTCTGCTTTTTGAGTTTCATGCCCTGCTCGTGCCAGGTTTCGCCGTATTCGCTGCCTCCGCGCAGGTTTACGGACGCGTAAATGCCGCCCTGCTCCAGAAACGGAATCAGCAGAGAACTAAATCCGGGAGTGAGGGTGACGTTAAAACCGCCGTATCCATACAGCATCGTCGGGTTGTTGCCGTCCAGTTGCAGGCCCTTCCGGTAGGTCAGGAACATCGGTACGCGCGTGCCGTCCTTGCTGGTAAAAAACACCTGTCTGGTTTCGTAATCCGCCGGTTTGAAATCGACTTCCGGCGCCCGGAACAGGGTGGTTTTTTTCGTCGCCAGGTCGTAGTGGTAAATCGTGGCCGGAAACGTGAAGGAAGTAAACGTGTAAAAAACAAACCTGTCGTCGCGCTCCCCGTCAAAACCGCTTACCGTTCCCAGGCCCGGCAGCGACACTTCATTTTCGAGCTTACCGTTCAGGTCGTACACGTAAATACGGGAGGTGGCATCTTTCAGGTAATTCGCAAAAAGTTTGTCACCCGCCACCGACACGCCATCGAGTTTTTCGGGTTTTTCCGGAATCAGATCATTAAGCGCACCGGTTTTGGGCATCACTCTGGAAAGCTTGTAGTTCGGTGCGCCGTTGTTGTGGTAGACCAGCAACTGATCGCCCACGTTGTCGACCACCGAGTAGTTGTGTTTGAAGCCCTCAAAAAGTCGTTTGAACTGCCTGTCACCGGCTTGCAGGTCTTTGTACCAAATTTCGGACCCGTCTGTGCCCTCGGAAATGTTCAGAATCAAAAACCGTTCATCTTCAGTGGTCTGCGAAAAGAAATACCGCAACGGATGCGCTTTGTCTTCATACACCAGTTCGTCCTGAGCCTGAGCGGTTCCTTGCCGGTGGAAATACACCTTCATGAACTCATTTTTGGACGATAACTCCTGTCCGGCAGCGGGTTTGTCATACCGGCTGTAATAAAAACCGTCGCCTTTCCAGGCCGCCCCCGTAAATTTCACCCATTCGAGCTTGTCGGGCAGCGGTTTCAAGGTCTGCATGTCCATCACGTAGATTTCCTGCCAGTCGGACCCCGCTTTCGACAGCGCATAGGCCGCATACCGGCCGTTTTTCGACAAATCGAAGCTCGTAAGCCGCGTTGTGCCGTCGGCCGAAAGCTGGTTGGGGTCGATCACCACCTCGGGCGCGCCGTCCAGGCCCTTCTGGCGATATAAAACCGACTGGTTTTGCAGTCCGTCGTTTTTGTAAAAGTAAAACCACTCCTTTTTACGACTTGGAGCCGAAAAACGGGGATAATTGATGATCTGTTCGAGCCGCTTCTCCAGTTGCTTCCGGTAAGGAATCTGTTCCAGATACCCGAAGGTGACGGCATTCTGGGCCTTCACCCACGCACCGGTTTCCGCCGAACGGTCGTCTTCGAGCCAGCGGTAGGGATCGGCCACTTTCGTGCCGTGGTAGTCGTCGATCTGATCCGTTTTGCGGGTTTTTGGATAGTTCAGCGGAGTGGATTGGGCTATGGCCCCGGAAATTTCAAGCATAAGAAACAGACCAGTCAGAATGGATTTTAGGTTCATACCTATCAACTAGGTTAATACGAAAATGAGTCGATAAAATCCAAATTACGACTTTTGATCTGATTGGAACGCAGATTGGACGGATTTAACGGATTAACGCAGATAAAAATCTGTTTTGATCCGTTAAATCCGTCCAATCAGTGTTCCCACTCTTTACAAAATATCCCACCAATTTTTCACCGCCTGCGTATCGCCCCCGATGTTTTTGGCTGCTGCTGCGCTGTTGGTGGCATTGCTGGCCCGGCTGCCACTGGGGTATTTCAACCGTTTCGGAACATCTTTCACGTCCGGGTCCAGGCTACCCGATGCCGGGTCGATGAACAGGATTTCGCCGTTCGGTTTTTTCGGATCCAGCCGCAACCGTTCCATCCAGGCCTGCAACCCCTGCATGTAGAGCGCCAGCCATTTTTGTGTACCGATCACGTTTTTGAACGTGCCGGCTTTATAAGGAACCCCTTCAAGGTAAGCTGCGACCACTTTCGAATCCGTGATTCCCCACTGCGACATGGAAGCGGTTACGGCGGTTTTATAGAGGTCTTCCGCCGTTTCGGTGCCGACATTCATCCCGCGCGCAGCGGCTTCGGCTTTGGCAAAGGCGATTTCGGCGTAGGTGATCATGTATCCTTTGGCCGAACCGCTGTAGGCAATCACGCCCGGTTTAGACAAGCCAATCATGGTTGGCGAATTGGCTTCTGTGCCATACACTTTGCCGATGTACTTGCCATTCGTGTCGTCCGGACGGGCAAAAATCGGTAATCGCGGATCGTTGACGGATTTCAGATAATCCACCAGGGTCGATGTTACGGCGAATTCCACCAGTGGTCTTTCGACGTCGTTATACGGAAACCGGTTGGTCGTTGAAGCCACATTGTACGGAAAAAAAGCATCCTGGCTAACGCTGGTCAGCGTGTTTTTAACCGCATCTTCGATGACGGTTTTGGCTTCGGCGGGTTGCGCATCGGCGATTCGCAATGCCATGCGAATCCGCAGGGCATTGCCGATCCGGACCCATTGTTTGGCGTCGCCGTTGGCCATAATATCGCCTCGGATCGGGCCGGATGACGTGTTTTGCAGCACATCAATTTGCTTTTTCAACGAAGCCAGCAGGCCAGTGTAGACATCTTTGCCTTTGTCATAAACGGGCTGCGGAATGTCGTCGCCTTTGAGGGCCTGCGAATACGGAATGTCGACGTAGACGTCGGTCAGTACGTGAAACAGCCAGCTTTTCAGGATTTCGGCCACGGCCAGTGTGTGCGGATTGCTTTCTTCCGGGTGCCGGTTGTAGTAGTTCTGGATTTCCTGCAAGTCCATCAGCGGACCGGCATACAGGCTGTTCCACAAACCGTCGTTGGTAAACAGAAAACGACCGTCGGAGGTCTTGTCCGTCCCCATCCAGTATTGCGAAAGTTCCATGCCGATGCGTCCGTTGAAATACGTATCGTACATCAGGTCCGACGCCCGTTTTTCGGCATTGGCCAGGAGGAATTCGGGCTGGGTTTCGCTGGAACGAGCCGGATCGGTGTTCAGCTCCTCAAAGTTTTGGCATCCTGAAAAGGCGATCAGCAGGGCCGCCAACAGGAAAACGGTATTGAATTTCATAGGAATAAAGGTTATGATTTTGCGTGCCCGGTCCGGGCTTGCCTTAAAACGTCATGTTGATATTCACACCGTAACTGCGAACCGCGGGCAGGGCACCGCCTTCAAAGCCAATCTGGTTGCTGATGGAATTGGTGATGTTCGCCGGGTCCACATTGGGCGCATTGCTCTTAATCAGCCAGAGGTTCCGGCCCGTCAGCGTGAGCCGCAGGGCCTGCATCCGGATTTTTTTGGCGACGGCATCCGGGAAATTCCAGCCCAGCCGAACCTCACGTAAGTAGATGAAGCTGCCATCGTATAAATTGGCGCTGCTGATTCGGTTTCCACCATCGGCGTTGAAGTGCGTGCGGGCCGTAATCACCACATCATTCGGGGTTCCGTCGGCTTTCACGCCCGGGTTGATCAGCCCCTTTTCGCGAATATCACCCACGGCGGTTTCAGCCAGCATACCGGATTTATTGCCGTACAGATTGGTGTACGAAAAGAAATCTCCGCCTTTCTGGAAGTCGACCAGCGCCGAAAGATAAAGGCTCCTGAAACTGAATGTGTTGGAGAGACCACCGATAAAATCGGGGTTGGCATCGCCAATGATCACCGGGGTTGGCGTGACGTTGTAGGTGCCATTGGCACCCACCGTCCGGTTCCCATTGGCATCGTAAACGTAGTCGGTACCGAGCATGGTGCCCAGCGACATGCCTTTTTGCGCCACCATCGAAACCTTGTTGGTACGACGTTCCGTGCCGATCACAAACCGCTCGATGCCCTGGATGTTATCCGTGTTCAGGTCGAGTACGGTATTTTTGTTTTTCGAAAAGTTCAGGGCCATACGCCAGCTAAAATTGCGGGTGGTCACGGGCGATGCCGAGAGCGTTAGCTCAATGCCCCGGTTCTGAACGGTTCCGCCGTTGACAACTTTAGTCGAAAAACCGCTTTCGGCGGGTATCTGAACATCCCAGATCTGGTTTTTGGTCCGACGGTCGTAGTACGTAAAATTAAGCCCGAGCAATTCATTGAAGAACTTCAAGTCAACACCGCCTTCTACTTCCGACGAAAGTTCCGGTTTTAACTTGCTGTTAAACAGCTTGTCGGACGTGCTTTGCAGCGGATAGGTGTTGAACGGAGCCACGTAATCATAATACCGGGAAACGCTGTATGGGCTGGCATCATTTCCGACCTGTGCATACGAAAGCCGCGCCTTGCCGAGGGTAAGCCAGTTGGTCTTGGGCAACACATCCGAGAAGATAAAGGAACCGGCAACCGACGGATAGAAATACGAGAAATTACCGGTTTGCTGTAGCGTCGAAGCCCAGTCATTCCGGCCCGTAGCCGTTAGATACAGTAATTTTTTATACCCCAATGTGGCCGACGCAAAAAGGGAATTGGTTTGCCGGTTTCCGTAGGCATTGGAAATCGTTGCCGGAAGAACCGAGTTTTGCAGCACATATACCAGCGGGTTCTGAAGGCCGCCGTTTGTGGTGCCTGCGTCCACACTCGATTTGATGCTCAGGATGTTACCACCCGCCACGGCCTCCAGGCTCAGTTTGGAATCCATGAACGTCTTGTTCAGATTCAGCGTGCCCTGGTAGTTGGTTTCGTTGTTGATCGCTACCCGCTTGGCATACGACCCAACGAAAAACCCTTTGGCACTGCGCACTTCGTCGAGGTGATTGAGGTAATCCGAGAACACCCGCACGTCGGCCGAGAGCCAGTCGTTGATTTTATACGTCAGACCGGCATTGCCGAAATAGCGGTTGTTCTGGTCGGTGTTGAAGCTTTCATACTGGTTCCAGTACGGATTTTGGGTAAACGCCGGTTTTTGAATGTTCCAGGCCGTGCGGTTCCACGACTGCTCCGTTCCGTCGGCGTATTTGTAGTCTTTCAGATACGCATCGTCGATCTGGCGCTGGCCATACATGACGTAAAACAACATGGGGTTGTTGCCGAAAAAGCCGGTTCCGGGTCGCCCTTTGGAATCGTCGTGAACGTAATTGATGCCTCCGCTGAAGGTGAATTTGTCGGTAAATTTATAGGTCGTGTTGAGGCTGATGAAAAACCGGTTCAGGTGGCTGCCGGGATAAATAAAGTTCTGCTTCGTTTGTCCCAGCGAAAACCGGATGGAGCCTTTGTCGGAGCTGCTGGCGACCGACAGGTTGTTGGAAAACGTGAAGCCGGTTTTGAAGAAATCCTTCGCATTGTTGGGGTGAGCGCTCCAGGGGGCGGTTTTTCCGAAGTTCGGATTGTTCCGGTCCTGATCCCACGACCAGTAGTGTCGCACCAGCGTTCCGTCCAGTTTCGGCCCCCACGATTCATCGGTACCGTAGTCTGGAATCAGGTCATATTTTCCTTTCCCATCATTGTCGTCATACGTTCCACCGCCGGGCAGAAAACCGGTCGGATTCTGGTTGACATACAATTTGGTGAAGGCAGAACTGCCCCCGCCCCCGTACGAATTCTGTAGTTTGGGCAACATCGAAACCTGGTCGACCTGCATGTTGAGGTCATAATTGACCGAAATACTGCCGGACCCTTTGCCGGTTTTGGTGGTGATGTAAATGACGCCGTTCTGCCCGCGGCTTCCGTACAGGGCCGTCGCAGCGGCTCCTTTCAGCACCGAAATATTTTCGACATCATTGGGGTTGATCAACTGGGCCGGGTTGCCGTAATCATAGCCGCCACCCCCGGTGCCCTGTCCACCCGTTGTTCCGTAGGAGTTGAGGTTCATGTTGGCCATCGGCACGCCGTCGACAATAAAAAGGGCGTTGTTGTTGCCGGAAATGGACTTCAGGCCGCGAATGGTCACCCGCGACGAACCGCCCATGGAACCGCTGTTGCCACCGATCTGCACGCCCGCCAGTTTGCCCTGCAACGAATTGATAAAGTTGACTTCCCGGGCTTCCTGAATACCGCTTCCGTCGATCTGCTGCACGGCATATCCGACGTTGCGGGTGTTGCGCTGAACGCCGAGTGCAGTAACCACTACTTCGCTCAGGCTCTTGACGTCCGGGATCAGTTTGACGGTTACTTTCGACATGGCGGGTGTGACCTGGACCTCTTCGGTGCGAAAGCCGATGGACGAAATGGTGAGTGTTTGGTTGCCGGATGGCATGGAAACGGTGAAGGTTCCGTCTCCGGCGGTGGTGGTTCCGGTGGTGTTTCCTTTGACGACCACATTGGCCGCGGGGACTGCTGCACTGGTTTCATCAACGACCTTTCCGGTGACTTGCCGGTTTTGAGCCTGGACATGCTGGGTCCACATCGCTATGCCGAACAGCGTCAGCAAGCAATGGCATAAATTTTTCCTCATGGGTTTAGTGTTAATTGGGTATATGATTACTTCGGTAAGTATACATATTATAATAACACCGTGTATCTGGTCGGCAAATTTGTTTGGCTGTAAAATTAAAGAATATGTCCAGTTTAAAATTTTAATCTTACTATTTTAGCGAAGTTAAACAGGATGGTAATAGGCTGGTTCAAAACCAACTACACCCGGTTTTACGTATAAGGAATAGACTTCCCTGAATGGAAATACTGGCATAAATAATTCTATAAAAGCGGGAAATGAAATAGTATTGCAGCGTGATGAATGAGGGGCCGGTTTCGCTATCGGAACGGTTTTTTATTATTTCCTATCTTTTTAGTTACCATAAACCGCATTGTATGCCTAAAAATCTACTTTCAAAAGTTTTAATCGGATTGGTATTGTTGTTGGAAGCGGCCACGCTCCGGGCTCAGGTGGCGGTTTCGTGGCCGCAAAACGGGATGGTTTTTCAGCGTGGTTCCGACAACAAAGCGAGCGTAAAATGCATCATTACCTCGACCAACGGGCAGGCCATTTCTTCGCTGCAACTGCTGTTTTACAAGTATACCCTGGCTGGCGGCACGCAGGGGCCGCTCGATCCGGTAACGGGCAATTCGCAAAGCTGGACGACAGTACCCATTTCGGGGGCCGGAACGTGTCAGGTTACGGCGCAGATCAACGTGGCCGGTGGCATGTACAAAGTGAAGGCAAAGGACAACAGCGGTCGGGAAACAGCCGAGTTCGACCTCGGAGTTGGGGAGGTGTTTGCCATTGCCGGCCAATCCAACGCGTCGGGCATTGTGAATGCCAACAACCCGGCTTACGAAACGGGTAATGCGACCTTCGTCCGGTTTTTCAATGAAAAAGACCAGAGCAACAACCTCCAGGGTTTTGAAGAAAACGATCCGGGAAAATGTGCCGGTTGTTCGCCCGAAACGGTGTATTTTCAATGGTATTGGGGCGGATTGGGAA
The DNA here is from genome assembly GCF_965227735.1 of Larkinella sp. Lineage (NCBI taxonomy): Bacteria > Pseudomonadati > Bacteroidota > Cytophagia > Cytophagales > Spirosomataceae > Larkinella > Larkinella sp. The sequence continues at coordinate 5,622,653 of NZ_OZ245776.1, forward strand.
ACAAGCTGATACAGGCGCTGAATGTGCCGGTGGCCTTCTACCAGAACTCCATGTCGTCGACGAGTGTGGTGGAATGGCGGAACAGCAGCCAGAACCGCAATACGCCCTTTAACGACGGACAGCCCCGGTTTATCAACGGGTTTCCGTACCGGAATTTGAAGAATTTTCTGACGGGCCGCGCCAAACAGACGGGGTTGCGGGCCATTCTCTGGCACCAGGGAGAGAACGACCGACGGGATGACCCGACGACGCCGAACAACTCGCCTACCAATACGACCGGCGGTTTTCCACGGGCGATGCGGTATTACGATGTGCGGACCAATTCGATCAACATGTCTGAAAATGACGGCGATGTGCTGAATGAACTGATTGGACAAAGCCGCGCCGATCTCGGTGCCGATGTTCCCTGGGTCATTGCGCAGGCCAGCCATCTTCGGGGCATCAACGACCCGTTAATCGTGGCAGGACAGGTCAAAACGATTGGGTATGCCACCCACGACAACAGCAATCCGTCCGCTGCACCCAAAGCATTTGGCGATCCGTTTGTGTCGCCCTATGGCCGGGCCAACATCTTTAACGGACCCAACACCGACCAGTTTGGCAATTCATACCGGCAACCGGACCCCGATAAAACGCACTTCAACACCCTGGGGCAAAGCGCCGTGGCGACGGAATGGAACAGGGCCCTGACGACCCCGTATAACGGACAGACTTTTTTCAACGCTTCGGTACCGATGCTCAACAAGGGTGAAACGACCGGCGTGCCGACCAACGTGGCCTGCAATCCAACGACGCCACCCGTGGTCAGCGGCAACTTTGACGGCTATCTCTACGGCGCGGACTGCGAAACGTTCCGGGGCTGGGCCTGGGACGCCAACCAGCGAAATACCCCGATTTCGGTTCAGATTCTGGACGGCACAACGGTTATTGCCACCCTGACCGCCGACGAATTCCGGCAGGATCTGGCCAATGCCGGTAAAGGCGACGGACGCCATGCGTTTCGCTACTTCATCGACAACAGCCTGAAAAATGGGGTGAAACACAGCCTTTCGGCCCGCGTAACGGGCAGCAGTTTTGTCCTGAAAAGCGGCCCCAAAGTGATTGAGTGTCAGGGAACGGGCACACCACCACCGGCCAACAATCCACCCCAGTCGCCCACGGTATCCGCGTTGTCGGCCCAGCAGGGCGTAGCCTATTCAACGACTTTACCGGCATTTACGGACCCGGATGGCGAAACACTCACCTACGGTTTATCGTCTATACCGACTGGCCTGGGCTTCAATGCGGCCAGCCGGGTGCTGAGCGGGACGCCCACGGTCAATGGCACGTTTACCCTGACGTATACGGCAACCGATCCGCGGGGCGGCAGCGGCTCAACACCGGTAACCTTGACGATTCAACCTCCGGCAACACAACCGCCGTCGTCTACCACCGTGACGGGCAGCTTTGAAGGCTACCTGGACAAAGTGGAGTGCGGCACCATGCGGGGCTGGGTCTGGGATCGGAACAAGCCCAACACCCCGATGACCATTGAGTTTTATGCCAACGGTGTTGCCATCGGCACGACCGAAGCCAACATTTACCGGCAGGATCTGAAGGACGCGGGCAAAGGCAACGGCGCTCATGCGTATAGCTTTACGACACCGGCCAGTCTGAAGAATAATGCGACGCATCAAATCAGTGCGAAGATTCTGAACAGCAGTTACACCCTGAAAGGCGCGCCAAAACCGCTGGCGTGTGCGCCCCCTGCGGCCCGCATGTCGGCGGGTGTTTCGGAGCAGAACTTGAGGGTAACGGTGTTGGGCAATCCGGTGGGCGAAACCGTTGGGGTGGAAGTTCGCGGAGCCGAAGGACAATTCCTGCGTTTTCAGCTTTCCGACCTGAATGGCCGCATGTTGGCGCAACAGGACGTGGCCGAAGCCGGAACGGTTGAAATTCAGCATTTGCCGGTCGGACGACAGCCGACGGGCTTACTTCTGCTCCGGATTGAGAGTGGTCAGCAGGCGGTTACTGTCAAGGTGCTGAAACCGTAGGAAAGACGAGAGGGGAAAGACAAGAGACAAGAGAGGGAAGACGGGAGAATGAAGACAGCCAGTAGCGGTTTTTGGTCTTTTATCTCTTGTCTTTCCTCTCTTGTCTTAACAACATTTGCAGGTTACCGATCTATCTGTTAATTTACCCTGATGTTTCCGTTTCGGTGACAAATGAAACTAACCTGTATCTTGTTCCTGCTCTGCTGGCTGATCGTCCTCGGATCGCCGGTGGCTTCGGGAGCTCCGAAAGACCCGCTCAGTCAGTCCCTCCGGATCGACCACATTGGCGTTGACGATGGTCTGACGCAGGGTTCAGTGTATCACATGCTGACCGACAGCCGGGGGTTTCTGTGGTTGGGTACGCAGGACGGCCTGAACCGGTATGACGGGGCGCATTTCCGGCATTACCGCCCCAATCTGACCGATTCTACTGCCATTGTCGGCATCAATATTTCCGGCATTGTGGAAGATCGCAACGGCAATCTCTGGATTGGGACGGAATATGGACTCAACTACTACGACCGGGCGACCGACCATTTTATCTGCATTTATTCGTATTCGAAAGCCAAAAAACCGTTAAAAAGCAAAACCATCCCGTTTTACGCCAACGGGCAGGAGGTGTTGTATTACAGTGAAACCGAAGGGCTGGTTTCGTTGACGATCAAAACCCGCCAGAAGCTGGTGCTGGACCCGGGTGTGCGGCCCACGCATGAATACGACCAGTTGAATTCGACCGTTCGGACTCCGCTGGGCGATGTGTGGCTCCACGCGCCAACCGGTTTGATTCGGTATAATCTCTACGAACGGCGGGCTCATTATTACTTCAGCAATCACCCCACCAACGAAGCAGGCCCGGCGGTGGGCGTTTTTTCGTTTCATTGCGATACGGCGGGGGTGGTCTGGCTCGGAACCGCAGCCGGTATGATTCGATTTGAGCCGCAAACGGGTCGTTACCAAACGTTTATGCCGGATGGTGGGCGTTCTCTGACTTCGATTTATACCATTGCGGAAGACCACGACGGTCGGTTGTGGCTCGGCACCCAGCGCAGCGGAATCTGGCTGTTTGATAAACAGACCAGCCGGTTCAGCCCCGTCAGCGGTTTTACCAATAGCTCCCGACACCTGGCCGATTACGAAATCTGTAAAATCTACATCGACCGACAGGGCATTATCTGGGCGAATACCGACCCTGATGGCCTGGCCCGCATTGTGCCGGGCAGTACTTTTTTTGGCGGTATGGCTGTTTCCAAGAACGAACCGCACGTGGCCAAAGACCCGTCGATGCTCAGCCATTTTGTGGTGCGTGGTTTTCTGGAGACCTCCCCAACGGAGCTGTGGATTGCCACCGAACGAAGCCTCGACGTGTTGGACCGGTCCCAAAACCGCATCATCCGGCGGTATCTGACGCAGGCCAGATACAGCGATTTACCCTCCCGAACCCTCATCAAATGCCTCTACAAAGACCCTCAGGGCCGAATCTGGGTCGGCACGAACGGGGGCGTTTTTACCTTCGACAAGGAGAAATCTACCTTCCGGAAAATTCCGCTGCCGGGTTCGCCCAACAGCAAGGTGGTCGAAAATTTTGTCCGTCGGCTGCTGTCCATCGATGACAATACCATGCTGGCGGCCACCGAAGACGGCCTTTTTCTGCTCGATGTTCGCCAGAGGAAGTTTACCCTGCTGCCGACGATGGTTCATCAGAATATTTTCAGTCTGGCCCGCGACCGTGCCGGTCACTATTGGGTGGGAACCTACTCGGCCGGATTCTACTGCTATGAGCGGCCACCCATCGGCAAAGGGTTTGAACCTCAGCGAATTGTGAAGGGCCTGGACGGCTACACGATTCTTTATTTTTATGAAGATCCTGTGCATCCCATTGTCTGGATGGCGACGGACAAAGGGCTGGCGGCTCTGAACACCAAAACCGGCCGCATCAGCCTCTATGACCAGCAACACGGCCTGGCCAATCCGTTCATTTACGGCATTCTGCCGGATCACCAGAACCGGCTGTGGATGAGCACAAACCGGGGCCTGGCCTTTTTTAATCCCACCACAAAAAAGTTCAAAAACTTCGACATGTCCGACGGGTTGCAGGGCTACGAGTTCAACGGCAATGCGTATTTCCGAACCCAGGACGGCGAGCTGTTTTTCGGTGGTGTAAACGGATTCAACCGGTTTTATCCGGAGCAGTTCCGAACCAGTTCCTACATGCCGGCGGTTCACATTCACACGATGAGTGTCAATGAAAAGCCTTATCAATCAGAAGGTTATATTGGGGAAGTGGCCCGCGTCGAACTGCCCTTCGATCAGAATACCGTAGCCCTTGAATTCACGGCTCTGGACTATTACAGCAACGGTCGAAACCAGTATCAATATCAACTCGTTGGCTACGATGACCAGTGGGTGCAGTCGGGGCTGGACACCTACGTCCGGTATGCCAATCTGCCGCCGGGGACCTACACTTTCCGGGTGAAAGCCGCCAACAAGGATGGCCAGTGGAGTCCGAAAATCAAGCGGTTGACGGTGGTGATTCAGCCGCCGTTCTGGCAGCGGGCATGGTTTCTGGTGTTGCTGGGATTGCTCGTCGGCGCGATCGGTTTTTACTGGCTTCGCAGGCGCGAAAACCGGATTCACCGGCAGCACCAGCGGAACACCCGGCTGGCCGTGGAGTTGCAGGAGCAGATCAAGAAAAACCTGGCCCGCGACCTGCACGACGAGATTGGAACCCAACTGGCGACGCTGAAACTGTACGTCGGTCGGCTGGTCGATCCGCCCGGTCATCCCGCTCGGTCGACTTCTCTGAGCGAGCTGGCGCGGCAACTCATCAGCGACATCATTGGCAACATCCGCAACCTGCTGCGGGAGTTGAGTCCCCGAACGCTCGAGCAGTATGGCTACGCGGCTGCCGTGGAAGAACTGCTTTCCCGCATCGACAAATCGACGCTCGAAACGCACTTCTGGGCCGACGAATTGCCGTCGCGGCTGAATCCCGAAACCGAACTGATGCTGTACCGGATTACGCAGGAACTGCTGAACAACACGCTGAAACACGCCAATGCACGGCAAGTGAGCATCCGGCTGGTGTATGAAGAACCGCTATTGAAACTGTATTACAACGACGACGGCCAGGGTTTCGACTACAAAGAAGCCCGGCGGGGGCTGGGCATCGGCAACATCGAGTCGCGGGTGGCGTTGATCAATGGCGAGATCGACTGGCAATCGACGCCCGGCGATGGCACGCGGGCCATTGTAACGCTGACCTACCGGCCAACGAGCCGGTTTTCGCTGAACCGGCTGGAGCGGTCGATCAAAAAAGTGACGGCTTTGTTTTAACCCCGTCTTAAGGGTAGTATGACCAATTTGCACATCAACGGAAGAGTCTGGCTGGAAGCCCAGGAACGGTTTTTCGGCATCGGCCGGATGGAACTGCTGGAACACATTCAGCAGACGGGGTCGATCAACCAGGCGGCCAAGGAGATGAAAATGTCGTATAAACGGGCCTGGGAACTGGTTCAATCCATGAACAGCCAGGCCGACGCGCCCCTGGTGAGCACCCAAACCGGCGGTGAGCGGGGTGGGGGAGCCAGTGTGACCGAAGAAGGTCTCAAATACCTCACCTATTATCGCGGACTTCAGGAACGGTTCCAACAATTTCTGGCCGAAGAAGTGAACCATCTCCCCAGCTGAATTCAGGTACGAACCTCTCCTGAACCGGCTCGTTTTTTTGCTTGCGCGGTTGGCTCCTGCCCCTGCATCCGGATTGCAGGCAAAAAATAATCGTTGGCCTGAATCGGCTTATTTCTCCCAAAAACCGTCCTTTTTTGTCCCGTTCCCTCGAATACAGGCCTAATAAAATCTTTTTTAATCGTTCCGAAATCCAAAAATCAAGTTGACTCGTTCGTATGGGTGTCTTTTAAGAAGATCCTTTTTATACACCCTATTAACAAATTCACTTTTCTTATGGAAGAATTAACAAGTACCTCTACCCCCAAGAAAGGCCCGAGCGTACCCGCCATTCCATCAGTTGAACGTCGGATGTTTCTACGCGCATTAGGCTTAACGACTGTTTCGGCGGCTGCCTTTCTGACGGCTTGTCAAAATTCGATGAACGATGTTGCTCCCAAGTATTCAGGTGCCCGTATTTCGGCCGATGGTGTGAGTTTTGGAGAAGGTGATTTTGCCATTCTGAACTACGCTTATGCCCTGGAGCAACTGGAAACGGCGTTTTACATGGCCGTTATCGAGAAAAAAACGTTCGCTGCCGGGAGCAAGGAAGAAATGATTTTCAAGGATATTCACGATCATGAGCTGATTCACCGTGAGTTTTTCAAGCTGGCGATTCCGGCCGACAAGCGCATTGGCGATCTGGAATTCGACGTAAGCAGCATTGATTTCACCAATCGCCGGGAAGTGTTGAACACGGCGCGGGTGCTGGAAGATACCGGGGTGGCGGCCTACAACGGTGCGGGTCCGCTGATTTCGAAAGCAAACTCCATTTACCTGACCATTGCCGGAAAAATTGTATCGGTCGAAGCGCGTCACGCTTCCCTGATCAGTTCCATCCTGCAACCAGGTGGCGGTTTGTTTGCCGGTGACTACGTTGTGGATAACAACGGGTTGGAGAAAGCCCTAACGGTTTCGGAAGTATTGGGCAGAGCGGGTCGATACATTAAAACCGCCATCAACCCCGCTTCACTGCTTGCTCTGGAATCATCCAAATCATAAACCTTACGAACGATCATGAATCTTCTCGGAATATTCTCACAAATTGAAAAAGCTGATCCGGAAATTGGCGAAAAAATGGATTATTCGCGCCGGAAAATGTTAAAAACCACCTCCGTAGCGGCTGCGGCAACGCCGATGTTTTTTGCCGCGATGGTGAACAAAGCTTTTGCCGCTGACGGTTGTGCCGGTGATGCCATTGCCATTGTAAAATATGCATTGACGCTGGAATACCTGGAACGTGATTTCTACCGCGCCGGTCAGTTCAAAGCGGGTTTGCTGCCTGCAGGAACGCGCCCTTACGTGGTGCAGATTGCCAAGCACGAAGCGCAGCACGTTGATTTGCTGGAAGGTGTTCTGGGAATCAAGCCGAATGCGATGCAGCCAAAATACAACATGGCGACGCTGAACGCAGCCCTGGCCGACTATCCAACCTTCCTGACCTATGCGCAGGCGCTGGAAGACACCGGTGTTCGGGCGTACAAAGGACAGGCCGCCTGTTTGCTGGAAGAAGATACGGCAACATCCCGGACCGTTCTGGCAGTAGCCCTGCGGATCCACTCGGTGGAAGCCCGTCACGCGGCCGCCGTTCGCTACATGCGGGATCTGCGCGTATGGCCATCAGGCGGTCAGAACGGTACAGAACCGGATCCGAAAATCTATGCAGGTGAAGATCAGGGAACGCAAGGTGGTGCCAATCTGGTCGATTTCTTCAATATGCAGGAAAATAAAATGAAGCTGTACAGCCCCGAAATGTCCAGCCGGAGTGTGTATGAATCATTCGATGAAGCGTTGACTGCAGAACAGGTACTGGCGATTGCCGGCCCGTTCTTTGCCGCGCCAATGTAATTCAGTATAGATTGTGTTTTTTGGAAAAGGCCGGCATATGTCGGCCTTTTTTTTGCCGGTTTTTCAGTTGATTTTTAACGCTCAGGAAGCAATAGCCTGGTAACGATCCTGCCATTAAAACCTACCTTTTAGTGAGTAGATTCAGGTCTGCAATTCCGGATTTACACCTACTTGACGGTTGGTAGTCGAACTAAAAATATCGTTTCATCGCCGGTGCACAACTGAACCGCCTGTTGATCACATGGGGAGCCGAAATTCCTGATTTTCTTTCCCGATGGCTTATTTTTTCATGACCGCCCACTCGTTTTATTCATTATTTTTTCGTTAACAACGATCGGTAAAATGGGACCTATCCGTGATTTCTTCCGCTTTTAACGGTTCGAAAAAAAACGCCTTATCAGACAAGACGGGGGCTCGGGATGGAATCTGGACCTTCTTAAACCGGCCTGTCAAAAATTTGTCCGGTGAACGGCGAAAATGCGCTACGACGCCGAGGGCAGCGCATTGACCGAACCAGTGCCATCGGCTGGCACCAACGCGATGAACGCGGCCATACCGAAACGGATAGAAAGCGGCTGTATAATAGAAACCAGTTGTTTATCAGTATTTTGTGAGAAGGCCTGGCGTTGCGCTACGAAGCCGTCCGGGGGGCGGGCAATTCAGGTTCGATCCCTGCGGCAAGTGTCAAAACCGGGGGGTAAAGTCGTTTGACGGCTGAGAAAAAAGGCGGAATTTTGAACAATGGCCACAATTGCCTGTCGATTTCATGAGGATAATGGGAGTTTGTCCATCTGGTTTTGCGATAGTAGTAAGACAAGCCCCTGGAGTCGACACCCGATTTGATCATCAAAAAATGACACCTTATGAAGAACTCGGACCTATTGCAGAAAATACTTATGATATACTCTTCACGTATTCCGGACATTTTTCCACCACAAAATTCTGAAAAATATAATTAAATTTAGCACGAGTAACCCTGTCCAATATGTCCAAACTTATACAACTCGCAACGCATTCCTCAGCGCGGGGAGATCTTACCGTTTTTGAAAAAATATTACCCGGTGAAATAAAAAGGGCTTTCTATATCTATAACGTCGAGTCGCCAACCCAGGAACGGGCATTGCATGGCCACCGGAAAGAGTCGAATGCTTTGATTGCACTGGCCGGCCAATGCCGGATATTCGTAACCAACGGAGAAGAAGAGAAATATTTTCATCTCACCGTTCCGAATGAATGTCTGGTGATCGAACCCGGCGACTGGCATATTATTGACGAGTTTACGAAAGATACCGTTCTGCTGGTGCTCTCGAACGAGTGCTATGACCCATCCGATTATTTCTTCGACCGCCCATGATTCCGCATTTAGACCTCAGGCAGGTGAATCAGCCCCACACAGCAGCTCTGCAGGCCGCAGCCTGTCGGGTCCTGTCGTCGGGCTGGTATGTACTGGGGCACGAAGTGGAGGCTTTTGAAACCGGTTTTGCAGCCTATTGTGGCGTCAAACATTGCATTGGCGTCGGCAATGGCCTGGAAGCAATCCATTTGATTTTCAAGGCCATGAATTTTCCGGAAGGGAGTGAAATCATCGTACCGGCAAATACCTACATTGCCACCATTCTGCCCATTACAGCTTTGGGGCTGACGCCGGTCTGGGCTGAACCCGATCCGCGAACCTATACCCTGGCGGCACCGCAAATTGAACCCCTGATTACGGAAAAAACCCGTGCCATCGTCGTGGTTCATCTCTACGGACGCTGCTGCGACATGGCTCCCATTGAGGCACTGGCCCGGAAACACAACTTGAAATTGATCGAAGACGCGGCCCAGGCCCACGGAGCAACGTACCAGAACCGCAAAGCCGGGAACCTCTCCGACGCGGCAGCGTTCAGTTTTTATCCGACCAAAAACCTGGGTGCGCTGGGCGATGCGGGCGGGGTGGTTACCAATGATGACGAACTGGCGCATCAGATTCGGCTGCTCCGCAACTATGGCTCCGAACAGAAATATATTCACCGGATTCCGGGCATGAACAGCCGCCTGGATGAATTGCAGGCGGCATTTCTGGGCGTCAAATTAGTCCACCTTGATGCGGATAACCGGCGTCGGCAAGCACTGGCAGCCCGGTATCTGGCCGGAATTCAGCATCCTTCCCTTCAATTGCCCCCCGCCGACGCCATCAATCAGGATGTCTGGCATCTGTTTGTGGTGCGGCACCCGCAGCGGGAGGCTTTTATGACGTATCTGCGCCAGAAAAACATCGGCACGGTGATTCATTATCCCGTGGCCCCCCACCAGCAGGACGCCTATACGGAATACCGTTATCTGGATTTACCCCTGACCGAACAACTACACCGGGAAGTGTTGAGCCTGCCCCTCAATACCGTCCTGACCGATACCGAAGCAGATTATATTATCGAAACCATCAATGATTCCCCTTACTGATGTTACTCTCTGTCATTATCCCGGTCTATAACAGCGAACGCACCATCTTTCCATTGGTGGAGTGCCTTACCTACGAACTCGCGGCTTATTCCTTCGAGATCGTGCTGGTGAACGACGGCAGTCGCGATGCTTCTGAAGAAATCTGTGAAACGCTGGCCCAGACGTTTCCGCAGGTTCAGTTTATCTCCCTCCGCAAAAACTTTGGTGAATTTCAGGCCGTCATGTGCGGCTTGAACCACGCCCGGGGCGAATACTGCGTAATTATCGACGACGACTTCCAGAATCCTCCGCAGGAAATTATCAAACTGCTCCGCGAAGCCCAGCAGGGCCGCTACGACGTGGTGTATTCGCAATACGAAAAAAAGAATCACGTTCTGTTCCGCAACATGGGTAGCTGGCTCGTAAACCGCCTGACCACCTGGCTGTTGCGAAAACCGTCGGATTTATATCTGTCCAGTTTCAAACTGATCCGTCAGGAAGTGGTGCAGGAAATCATTCAGTACAATGGCCCGTATCCGTATCTGGACGGCCTGATTTTCCGGACCACCCGCAACATTGGCCGGGTAATCGTGCAACACCATAAACGCCAGGAAGGCGATTCGAACTATACCTTCCAGCGACTGATTTCGCTCTTTCTGACCATCTTTTTCGGCTATTCGGTTCAGCCACTGCGCCTGCTGACCACGCTGGGTATTTTCATGATTGCGCTGAGTATGGTTGCGGGTCTGGCCGAAACCGTCGGTTCGTTGCTGACGCTGCACTGGCCCGCAAAAGATCATTTGCTGTGGGTAACGATTTGCCTGATCGGCGGGATTCAGCTCTTTGGGATGGGGCTGCTTGGCGAGTACGTCGGTCGCCTTTTTATGATGCAAAGCGGACTGCCGCAATACGTGGTAAAATCGGAACATTTCAACTATGATCGGAAACCGGGACGAGTACGAAAGTATGTTCCAAGTGGAGCGTAAACTCTGGTGGTATCGCATTTTACACCAAAAAGTTATCCAACAAATTCAATCCCATTTTCCGGGTAATCAGTCTATTCATATTCTGGATGCCGGTTGCGGAACGGGCGGGTTGCTGGACGCGTTGCGTCAGGCGGGTTATGCACAGATCGCGGGCTTCGATGCGTCGGTCGATGCGGTTGCCTTCGCCCGCGAACGGCAGGTGGCCGTTGAACTGCATGATTTGCGGGCGCTTGTGTCCTTCCATCCCGGAGAAACGTTCGATGTCATCATCTGCAACGATGTGCTTTGTTACTTCAGGGACGAAGAACTCCTGGCGGTTCTGGACAGTTTTCGGAAACGACTTCGCCCCGGTGGAATTTTCATCAGTAACAACAACGCTTTTCCGGCTTTGCGGGGCACGCATGATATCGCGCTGAACATCATCCGGCGGTTTGTAAAAGCGGAGTTTGCCCGATTCGCTCCGCAAGCGGGTTTTTCGATTGAACAGTTGGAATACTGGAATTTCGGTCTGACCGCACCGATCTGGCTGCTCCGCAAAGCGCAGCTTCTGGGGCAGCGTCTGAGCCCTTCCCCGTCCGTTCAATCCGATGTGAAATTGCCGCCGTTGTGGATGAATGAATTGATTTTCAACTGGCTGACGGTCGAAAACCGCTTTTTCCGCACTCCTCCTTTCGGGAGTTCCCTTTTTACGGTGATGCGTTGATGGAAAACCTTCTCTATTCGCTTCCTTTCCGGCTTTTTGGTATTTTTCTGCTCATAGGCTGGAGTCTTCTGCTCGGGTGGAAAGTCCGGTCTCCGGACTCCCGGCCCCGGCTTTCGGGGCGGAGCATCCTGGGCATTTCGTTCCTGCTATTCATCGGAATTCGGTTGCTCTACGCCCCGAATCGGGAGCAAAATGTGGATACCAGCACCTGGATTGCTACGGCCCTGACGGTTGGCCAGGCCGGAGATCCGCTGTCGACGCTGCTCAACTATTCGGATGGCCGGCCGCTGGCTGTTCTGCCGCTGGCCATCGCCGAGCTGGTGGGCATTCCGCTCAATTACCGCATCACCGACTTCATGGGAGTGTTGCTGTGGTGCCTGACACTCTGGCTTTTCTGGCGAATTCTGAAAAAATACCTGGCTGAAGAAACGGCGGTCGTGCTGGTCTGGTTCCCCATCCTGATCATCAGTACGGTTTTTAATCACGACTTTGCGAGTTACAATACCGAAATCATGGGAAATCTCTGGCTAATCACCGGGCTTTTCTGGATTTTGAACCTTAACATCCGCTCGATGGGTTCTGTGCTCGCCCTCGGTTTCTGGCTGGGGTGTCTGCCATTTGTGAAATTTCAAACCGTGCCGATGGGTGTAGTATTCGGTCTGTTTTGCCTCTGGAAACTCTACCAGGCCCGGCGATGGACTGCCATCCCCGGTTTGGTTGGTGGGGCTTTGATGCCGGTTCTGCTGCTGTTGCTCTACTACGGCAGCCGGGGCGACCTCGATTCGTTCTGGGGTGATTATTTCAGCAATTATTTCGTCTATTCCTATACCACCCAGTATTCCGCCTTATCAACCGGCGACCGGTTTTCGCCGGTCCGCGTTGTCCGTTATTTGTTTCATTCCTACCAGCTTGGCCTCTTTTGGGTTGGTGTTTTTGGGGGCATTCTGCTGGGCGTCTGGCGTCTGGTTCGTCGCCCGGTTTTCCGATCAACTGATCAAACGGAACGGCTTTGGTTGGGGGCGTTCTGGCTGGTGGCTAGCTTCTATGCCGCTCTGCAGGCGGGCAACAACTACACCCATTACCTTCTTTTTCTGGTTTTCCCGGGCCTGTTTCTGCTCGCGGTTTTGTACGAGATCCACGGCGTTTACTGGAAATGGGTAGGCATCAGTTTAAGTCTGGTTGTCGTGCAGGCTTCGGTAAACGGTTTTTTCCGAAAACCGCTCCCTATTCATCCCGGCGAGCCTTTGTTCCAGGCTGTTTCGGCTGAAATTCAGCGACGGAGCCAACCAGACGACGGTCTGGTTGTTTGGGGGTATGTCGACCGGCTTCATGTGTACGCGCGTCGGCCGATGGGCTACCGGGCGTCCGACACCTTCTGGGTGTATTACCCGACCTCGACCCAGCCTTTCCGCATGAAGGAATTTCTGAGCGATCTGGAACGGAATCAACCGCTTCTGTTCGTCGATGCGATGACGCCGAGAATCTCCATGTTTGCCGATGAGGCCTTTGAATTTGAAAACTTTCCCGCCATCAAAACCTACATTGACCGGCATTATCGGTTGGTGAAAACCATCGAAGATGTCCGGATTTTTGAGCGGAAGAAGAAGTGAATGAATTTTGAATTGGTGTGTATATCGTTTAACAGCCCACGGTTAAAACCGTGGGTTGAGCGAAAAGAGAATTCTATGCAACCGTTTCAACGGTTTTTTAAGCTCCTAAAACCGTTAAAACGGTTGCCAGTACGGCGGTTGTTTCTGTTTAGACCCACGATTAAAATCGTGGGCTGATTGATCTGTAGGAAGAATGACGCTTGGTTTACAAACTAATCATCTGCTCTCCTTCTTTCAAAACCACCGTTTTCCCTTTCCATTTCAAGGTTCCGGTCAGTCCGTCGGGCAGGGTGACGGTGCCTTTCAAGCCGCCGGTGGGTGTTTTGTCGAACCGTACGGCAATTTCCCCCGCCGGGTGTGGCATAGCGCCTTCCGCAAATTGAAGGTTACCGAGATAGGGGGTAATCACAACGGTTTCAAAACCGGGCGACGCCGGATTGATTCCGCAAACCGTCGACAGAAACTCGTAATTCGGGGCCGCACTCCAGGCATGGCAGTCGGAGCGGGTGGGTTCGGGATTTTCGGCAAAGGTCGTCAGGCCCATCGCCAGCATGTCGTGCCACGGTTTCAGCATCGGCAGAAATTGATCGGCCATCCCGGTTTTTTTCAAAGCCTGAAACAGATAGAATTTGAAGTAAAAGGTTGCCTGAATCAAATTTGGATCACTCATCACTTTCTGCATCAGTGCTTTTTGCTGCGCCACTGGCACGGCATCGGTCAAAATCGCCCAGATGTTGGCGTGCTGGCTGAAGCCGGTTTTGTCGGGCGTGTCGGCCATCAGGCCCCGGCCCGCATCCCAGCAGCGGTCGTACACATTTTTGGCCAGCCGGAGCCCCACCAGACGGTAATGCTCGGCCTGCTGGTTTTTGCCGTAATGGTAAAACACCTGCGAAATCCGCTGCATCGTGTAGGCTTGCTGCAAGGTCAGAATGGCCGAACCGCCTTTCCGCGCGCCCTTCGGCACCCCGCCCATGCCTTCTTCCGGCGCATCCCACTTCGCCCAGTCGACAAAATTCCACCATTCCAGCGGGCCGTTCAGACCGTTGGTTGCCAGCCGTTTTTCGTGCCAGTCGAGCACGCTCGTGATGCCCGGCAGCATGGATTCCACAAACGGATCGTCTTTGCGGTGCATCCAGTAATCGTACACCATCGTGACCCAATACAGCGAAAACGGCGGAATGACCTGGAAATCAGCACTGGGATAGCGGCTTTGCGTCAAACCATCGTTGAAACGGCTGTGGTCGTAATCCGAAATGGCTTTCCGCATCAGCCGGTCGTCGCCGGTTACATACAGCGAAATGAACGACTGAATGCGCGTGTCGCCGGTGTACTGTAATTGCTCGTAGTAGGGGCAATCGTAATACGTTTCGCCGGCACAAAGCCGCGCCGTCCGCCAGCCGACGTTCCAGATGGGTTTCAGGCTTTCGTCGCTGCTGGCAAACCGGGCTTTTTCCTGAAACGGATAGCCCGTAAAATGACCCGTCAAATCGTGAACTTCCAGCGGTTCGCCTTTGGTTTCGATCGTGATTTGCAAATACCGGTAGGTCCGGAACAGCAGCGGGCGGAAGGTGCGTTTCTGCTTGCTGCCGTCACCGATGAACTGATCTTCAAACCCGATCAACTGCTTGCCTTCCACCTGGTTGCGGTTGCCTTTCTGCCGCTTATCGTCCACCATCGCTTCGGCGTAGCCCAGCGTAATGACGGCGTCTTTCCCCCGGCTGACGGTCAGTTCGGGAAACGCGTTGGTCAGATGACCCTGATCGCAGAGGATGACGGCTTTCGAGTTGCGGTGAACGGTAAACGAGTTTTTCCCCTGCAAAAAATCATCATCGACATCAACGCCTTCCGACCGCCGAACCGTGGCCAGTCGTTGCGGAGTTTCTTCCATGAACGGGATGGTGCGCGCCACCAGATTCCAGTTGCCGTCCGTCCCCAGACCCCGCGGTTTGGCGGGCCAGCCGATCGGTTTGGCGAGTGTCCAGGCCGCATCGTCAAACGCCGGTTCTTCCCAGCCCCAGGGATACTTGGCTGCTTCGACCCGGTCGCCCGCACCCATGACAATGTACGTCCGCAGTTTCGGGATGTCGTTGATCACCGGCGAGTAGGCCGGATTCTGGTGGATTTTCCAGGTGTTGTTGGTATTGACCACCTGTTCGGCCTCACCATCGCCCTGTACGATAAACCCAAACTGGTAGTGCATCTGGGCAAACGGGGCGTATTCGGCCATGTAAGTCACCACGGCGGCCAGGGTATTTTTACCCGCATTCAGATACGGGGCGATGTCGACGGTTTCGTAATTCCAGTTTTGCAGATCGCTGCGGGCGGGGCCGGAAATCACGGCTTTCCCATTGACAAACAGTCGGTAGCGGTTATCGCCCGATACGTTGATGACGAAGCGACCCGGTTTCTGGGCCAGATCGAAGCTCTTGCGGAAATGATAGACGCCATACGCCCGGATCGGGGCCGTCGGGTGACCGATCCACTGCGCTTTCCAGAAGTCCGTTTGCCAGCGTGGATTCGGTTTAACCAGTTGGGGAGCGGGGATTTGGGCGAAGGAAAGACGAACGGCCAGCAGGAATATGAAAAGGAGTAAGCGGGTCATAGTTGGGTAATAACGTTATCTCTGCAAAATTGCACTATTTAAAACATTTTCGGCAGCCCGTCGACCCGGTTTTATTGAACGAAATCGTTTTCATACCCCAAACTACCCAATTTCTTAACACCGCCGTAATCCGATAAATCCCTATTTTTAACGAATGAAACAACCGCTTCGTAAACCGTTCGGATTGGCCCTGCTGGCCTTTACGCTCCTTCCTGTTTTTGCCGCTCTGGCGCAACCTGCTCCGAAAACCGTTCTGGGCGACTGGTGGTTCTGGCCCGATTATACGCTGGAACGAAACGCCCGAAACTATCCTGGCCCCCGGAAAGAAGCCCCAACCACACCGGTGGTGGCGGCTGCGGTCGAAACGCCCGCTCTCACTTTTTTCGGAGAAAAACCGACGGAGCGCATCACCAGCCTGCTGCCCGCCGTTGCCCTGTCCGGAAAGGCGTTTGCCGTTGAACTCTGGCTGCTCAATCACGTCAATGAACCCGTTGGCGCGCTGGTAACGCTTCGGAGCCGGCAACGGCCCGATCAGGGAAGCTGGCTGCTCGGTTGTTACGGACAGACGATGCTGTTTTCGCTCAAGCCCGATGAGTTGTCGCAGTTTACAGTCGAAAAAAAACAACCCAGGGGCGGAACGGAAACGACAACCAAGGCGTCCATCCTGCGAACGGTGCAGGAAAGAGGCTGGAAAAAACGCTGGAGCCACCTGGTTGGTAGCTACGACGGAACCAGCCTGCAATTGTATCTGAACGGCAAAAAAATCGGCGAAATCCCGCAGGCTTCCCTGACTGCTTCCGGAACCGACTCGCTGCAACTCGAAATGGCGGCTTACCTGCGTCGTGAACCATATATGCAATGGGGTGATCTCGTCAAAAATGTTCGGATTCACAACGCGGCTCTGACGGAGCAAGCCATCGTTGGCCGGTTTGCAGAACTACAGCAGTTGGTTGAAGATGGGCGGTTGTACCCGGATCTGTTTCATTTCAACGCCGGACCGTATCTGAATGGAGTGCAGCAGGAAAGCATTCGGCTGGTTTGGGAAACCGACCGACCGGCGTCTGCCGTGATTCGCTACGGCGACCGGCAGCCGTTGACTCATACCGTAACGGTTCCGCTGACAGAGGGCAAAACCCACAATGAAGGGAAAGTCCATAGTTACATTCAGGAAGCCGTTCTGAAAGATTTGAAACCGGGAACGCCCTATTTTTACGAAATCGAAGCGAAGTCGAAAACCGGCGAAACCATTTCGTCGGGCATTCTGACGTTCAGCACCGCCGTGAAGGCAGGCGAGGCTTTTACGTTTGGGGTGATCGGTGACACGGAAGCGCGGCCGCACGTCAACAACCGCGTTGCGGGGCTGCTGTGGGATGAGCGACCCAACTTTGTGCTTCACGTGGGCGACCTCACCGACGGGGGGGAACAGCCGTATAAATTTGAATGGAACTACGAATTTTTTACCGGCAACCGGCAACTTTCGGGCCGCGTTCCGTTTTTTCCGGTTCCGGGCAATGGTGAAGGTGATTTATACTGGTATAAGCAATACCACGCGCTGCCCGAACCGAAAGCGTACTACAGTTTCCGGTATGGCGACGCGGAATTTTTCATGCTCAACAGCAACGAAGAGAAGGATTTTGCGCCCGGAGGCAAGCAATATGAGTGGCTGGAAACGCAATTGAAAAAATCGACCGCCCGCTGGAAATTCGTGGCCCACCACCACGCGCCCTATTCGCCGGATGAAGATGACTATGGCAATGCCTGGACGCGATCTACGGACATGGGCGATGTTCAAATCCGGAAAATCATTCCGTTGTACGAAAAATACGGCGTCGATCTGGTGTTCTACGGCCATTTGCACACCTACCACCGGACCCTGCCGCTGCGGGAAGGGAAAGTAAACCGCAAAAAGGGCATTACCTACATTCAGGTCGGTGGAGCGGGCGGCAATCTGGAGGATTTTGCGCCCACCCGGCCGTGGTTTACGGCCAAAGCGTTCCGGGGCTACCACTACAGCACCCTGACGCTGGCCGACGGTCATCTGAATTTTAAAGTCTACGATACGGAAGGACGTTTGAAAGATTACCTCGATCTGGAAAAAACCGGGCCGGAAAAACCGTAGCGACTCATCAAGATTCCGGCTTAAAATATCTATAAAGGTCGATTGTTTCATTCAAATGCCGAAGCTGTTTTTTGGTAGAATACGGTAGGTAAACAGACATGGAATTTGTCTGTTTACCCGCGTAATTGGTATCTCGTTTTATTGTAATCAGAAAAAAATCTATTTTAATTACCAAAAAAATATGAGTAGTTTGATAGCGATTAGCGTGCTCAACGTGTATAGAAAGTATGATAAAAACATATACCCTTTTTATTGTAGTTATTTTAGGATTAGCGATAGCCTGCGAAACATCTCCCAACCAACACGCTGACCACATTGCTTGGGCCGACAGCACGGCCGAACGCGCCACCAACCTCATGGACGGTACGAATCCGGCTTTAGCCCTGCACTATGTGGACTCGGCTTATAATGCCCGACGCAAACCCGGTATTGGCGATTTGTGGAAAAAATACAAGGTAAAAGCAACCTACTATACCTATTACAAACAAGATTTTGTAAACAGAAGGCTGTATATCGACAGCATGTTTACCATCCTGAAAAGCAAGGAAACGACTTACCCGTATGAATATGCCCACACCCTGTATACGATGGCTAATCTCTTGCAGGAAGAGAAAAAGTATAACCACGCTTTTAAAGTGTATTACGATGGGCGCAATTTTTCGAAGGGAAGTCTGGACAATTGCAGCCTGAGTGATTTCAGCAATGCCCTGGGAGTTATCCGCTACCGACAGGAGCAATATCAGCAGGCTATTCCGTATTTTAAACAGGCCTACCGGGAGGTAAGCTCGTGTTCTAATCCGGTTTTTCAATACAGTTTTATTCAACGCCAGAGCGCGCTCAATTCGATTGCGCTGTGTTTCGAAAAAACAGGCCGGTCCGATTCGGCTATCTTCTATTACAACCGCGCCCTGGCGTTTATCAAAGAGAGTTTCAAACAGCATCCGCACAAACAGGATTTCATTACCACCGCCCGCGCCGTCGTTGAGGGAAATTTAGGAGGGGCGTATGGGCGATTGAACCGGTTTGAGGAAGCCGAAAAACACTTGCAGACGAACATCCGGCTCAATGACCGGCCCGGCTTTTCGATTGAAGACGCCCAGACGGGCAAAACCAAGCTGGTCAAATTATACATCGGGCATAACCGTTTGCCCAAGGCGAAGTCATTGCTCGATGAACTGGAATCCGATCTGGCATCGGGTCGCGGCAAGAGCATTTCGCATGGGGAAATCTGGGAAAGCTGGTACCAGTTGAAATGGCAGTATTACGACAAGGTGGGCGATCTGGCCGGCGCCTACCGGTTTTCAAAAAAATACCATGCCTACCGCGACTCGCTGGACCATCTGAGCAACGGGTTGAAGAATGTTGACATCGACCAGGTGCTTCGGGAGCACGACCAGAAATACCGGCTTTCGTTGCTGGAGAAAAACAGTGAATTGCAGAACACGTATGTGATCGGGTTGTCGGTTTTTCTGGGAATGGCCCTGTGTCTGGCGTTCGTCATCTGGCTTTCCTATCACCGCTCCCGCGCCAACGTGAAGAACCTGACGGAACTCAACAGCCAGATGCAGCAGGCGCTTTCGGCTCTGGAGAACAGCCAGCGGGAAAATGCCCGGCTGATGAAAATTGTGGCCCACGACCTGCGCAACCCGATCGGAGCCATGTCGTCGATGGCCGAACTGATGCTGGACGATGACAACCGGGCCGAAGAGGACCGGGGTTTTCTAAAGCTGATCAAAGACTCTGGCACCAACTCCCTGGAACTGGTCAACAACCTGCTGCACATGAGCGGCACGTCGGAAAAACATTTCGCAAAAGAAGAGGTGAACCTGGCCGATCTGGTGCAACATTGTGCCGATATGCTGGCCCTGCGGGCTGCCGACAAGCAGCAGTACATCCGGTTGAATCTCCAGCCCGCCGTGCTTTGGCTCAACTATGAAAAGATGTGGCGGGTGGTTAGCAACCTGATTTCCAACGCGATCAAATTCAGTCCAGAAGGGTCGGTTATTGAAATAGCGATTGAAAAAACACGGGAATCCGTTCAACTTATCGTCAAGGACGAGGGGATTGGCATACCGCCGGAGGTGGGGAGCAAAATTTTCGATGTCTTCACCGAATCGAAACGGAAGGGAACGTCCGGCGAAGAGTCGTTCGGGCTGGGCCTTTCCATCACCAAGCAGATTGTGGAAGCCCACGCGGGAAAAATCTCGTTCGAAAGCGTTCCGAATCAAGGTACTACGTTTAAAATTGTGCTTCCTGAGGCTGGTGTTGAATAGGGGTTTTCGAAGAAACCCCTACTCAAATCCGCTCAATCAACTCCGCTACTTTCCGCACCGGCTTGCCCGTGATGTGGTCGATAATCGCCTTGGCGTGGTCGCGGCCGTTTTCGATGAACACTTTTTCGGTGTAAATCCCGGCCATCACCGTGCCGCAGACGTACAGACCCGGTACGTTGGTTTCGAAGGTTTCCTTGTCGTAGGTCGGCACCTGGGTTTCGGGGTTCAGCGCAACGCCACACTCTTTCAGCAGGTCGGCATCAGGAATGTAGCCGGTCAGCATGAGCACAAAATCGGCGGGCAGTTCGCTTTCTTCACCGGTTTCCAACTGAGTCAGACACACTTTTCCGGGTTCGATGCGGTTTACGGAGGTGCTAAAGCGGGTGTGAATTTTTCCTTCCTTGACCCGGTTTTTAACATCAGGCACCAGCCAGTATTTAACGGTTTTCCGGAAATCATCGGCCCGGTGAACAATCGTCACGTGGGCATCGGCCCGGTACAGTTCCAGAGCCGCTTCCACTGCCGAGTTCGACGCGCCGATGATAACGACGTTGGTGTAGGAATACTGAAACGGTTCGTCGTAATAATGGCTGACATGCGGCAAATCCTCCCCCGGAATCGCCAGCGTGCGGGGTTTGTCGAAATAACCCGTCGCCAGAATGATTTTGTGCGCCTGATAGGTGCGGTCGTTGGTCGTGAAAACCGTAAACAGGTCTACCGATTCCTTGTCTTCTTCCTGGGGTGGTTGATACCGGGTGATGTGCTTGACTTCCGTGAACAGCTTGAAATTCAGCTTAAAATAACCGGCTACTTTCCGGTAATACTGCAAGGCTTCGGTGCGGTTGGCTTTCACGCCCGCAATCGGAAACGGAATGCCGCCGATCTCGATGTTTTCGGCCGTCGAGAAAAACCGCATCATTTTCGGATACCGGCGGATGGATTCAGTCAGGCTGCCTTTTTCCAGAATCAGATGGCTCAGTCCGGCTTTGGAAGCTTCGATAGCGGCCGCCAGACCGCAAGGCCCTCCGCCAATGATAATCACGTCGTACATATAGCGTTGCCCGTTGAGCAAGTTGGATCAGATGGACAAATAAAGAATACCAAAATTAGCCAAAGAAGTTCTGATTCGCCGGATAATTTCCCCGAAATCGCCGGGATTCCGTTGGTTGAAGCGGTCTGTGGGAAGTTGCCCGCGCTCCCCATCGGTTTTTATTTCTTTAGATTTGGCTTAAATTTGAGTAGACAGCCCTTTTGTGCCGGACTGGTAAACCGGTCGCGCGGGTGGTCTGAGTCCATCTTTTTTCCGAATCGCATGTCGTCCGTATTGATCCTTTTTGCGCATCCCGCTTTAGAAAAATCCCGCACCAACCGGCTGTTGCTGGAAGCCTGCCACTCGGTGGAGGGCGTCACTGTCAACGACCTCTACGAAGAATACCCGGATTTTGACATCGACGTGGACCGGGAGCAGCAGTTGCTACTGGATCATGATTACATCCTCCTGCATCATCCGTTTTACTGGTACAGTTCCCCCGCTATCGTGAAACAATGGGAAGACCTGGTGCTCGAACACGGCTGGGCGTATGGGCGGGAAGGCAGGGCGCTGGTGGGCAAAAAAATACTGAACGTGCTAACCACCGGCGGGCGCCACGAAGCCTACGAAGAAGGCGGCTATAACCGCTTCACCATGCAGCAATTTCTGGCTCCCTTCGATCAAACGGCGTATTTGTGCAAGATGATTTACCTGCCGCCCTTCGTCGTCCACGGCACCCACCGGCTTTCCGAACCCGAAATGCGCCGGTATGCGAGTCAGTATAAAAGTCTGCTGACGATGCTGACGACTGACCAAATTAACCTCGAAGACGCCAAAACGCGTCGGTATTTGAATGAATTACTCGTCGATTAAAACCTTATGAATCAATCCGTACTTATTCAGGCCATTGTTTACCTGGCTTCGGGTGTGTTTTTTGTTCCGATTGCCAAACGGCTTGGCCTGGGCTCGGTGCTGGGCTACCTGATCGCCGGGGTCATGATCGGCCCCGCCGTGCTGGGGCTGGTGGGCGAAGAGGGCCATGACATCATGCACTTCGCCGAGTTCGGCGTCATCATCATGCTGTTTCTGGTGGGACTGGAACTCGAACCCGAGCGGCTGTGGAAACTGCGCATGCCGGTGTTGGGTCTGGGCGGTTTGCAGGTGCTGCTGACGGCCCTGCTGACGAGCGGACTGGCGCTGACGACCGGTTTGCCGTGGCAGCCGTCGCTGGCGCTGGGCATGATTCTGGCGATGTCGTCCACCGCCATCGTGCTGCAAACGCTGAACGAAAAAGGGTTGATGCAAACGGCCGCCGGGCAAAACACGTTTGCGGTTTTGCTGTTTCAGGACATCGCCGTCATTCCCATTCTGGCCATCATGCCGCTGCTGGCCACCTATCCACTCCCGGTTAGTGCCAATGAGCACGAACACGTTGCGTTCATCGACGGTCTGCCGGGCTGGTTGCGACCCATTGTGGTCGTGAGCGCGGTGCTGGGGCTGGTGCTGATGGGCCGCTACGTCATGCAGCCGGTTTTTCGCATCATCGCCCGAACCGGTATGCGGGAAGTTTTCATTGCTACGGCCTTGCTGATGGTGGCGGGCATTTCGGTTTTGATGGAAATGGTGGGACTCAGCCCGGCCCTGGGCGCTTTCGTCGCGGGGGTGGTGTTGGCCAACAGTGAGTATAAACACGAACTGGAAAGTGACATTGACCCGTTCAAAGGACTGTTGCTGGGATTGTTTTTCATCTCCGTTGGGGCCGCCATCAATTTTGAACTGATTGCCGAAAATCCGCTGCTGGTGGTCGGCATCGTGTTGGCGGTGATGGTTGCCAAAGCGCTGGTTCTGGCGGTGTTAGGGAAGATCTTTCGATTAAAAACCGATCAGAATCTGCTGTTTTCGCTGGGACTTTGCCAGGTGGGCGAGTTTGCCTTCGTGCTGTTTTCCTTCGCGTCGCAAAACGGTATTCTGGCGAAGGAGACGGTGGATCTGATGACGGCGGTGGTGGCCATCAGCATGGGGCTGACTCCGCTGGTTTTTCTGGCCAATGAAAAACTGTTGCTGCCGCGAATCGGTACGAAGGAAGTGGTTGAAAAAGAGCCCGATACGATTGACGAAAAGAACGCGGTGATCGTCGCGGGCTTCGGGCGGTACGGCAACATCGTCGGGCGGTTTTTGCGGGCCAACAACATCGGAACCACGGTGCTGGATTTTGATTCAGATCGCGTCGATACGTTGCGGAAACTGGGCATGAAAGTCTACTACGGCGATGCGTCCCGCTATGACCTGCTGAAATCGGCCGGCGCGGAGGATGCCAAACTGATGATTATTGCCCTGGATTCGGCGGAAAAATCGCTGGAACTGGTCGAAACCGTCAAGAAACACTTTCCCCATTTGAAAGTTCTGGTGCGGGCCAGCGACCGGGAAGATACCTACGATCTGATGGATGCGGGGTTGACGCACATCTACCGCGAAACCGTCGACAGTTCGCTCCGGATGGGCGTCGATGCCATGACCTTACTCGGGTTTCGGGCCTACCAGTCGCAGCGGGCGGCCCGGTTATTCCTGAAACACGATGAAAAAGCCCTGGCGGGGCTGGCTGCTGTCCGGCACGACCGGAAGCAGTATTTCAGCAGTGCCAGACAGCGTATTCGCGAACTGGAAGACCTGCTCAGTTCCGACGAAAAAGACCGCTGGCTGAAAGATGTCGAAGACGGCTGGGATCCGGAATCGCTGCGGAACGAGTTCAAACAGCAGAATCTTTAAAGCTTGAATTAATCCCGATTAGCAGCCGAAACGCCAGACTGCGGTTTTCAGTCTGGCGTTTCGGCTGCTAATCGGGTTAAAAGCTCCTCAAATCCCTTCCCGGCTGGTGATTGGGAAAAAGACGGTTTTGTCGCGCAGGAAAGCCGCTATCCAGACCAGCACCATCACCATAACCGCCCCGGCGAGCGGCCCACCGTGGGAGAGTTCCGTGGCCATAGCCCCGGCAAAATAACAGCACAGCAGCACGAAGCCCAGCTTCATGGTTTTGGGATAGAGGAACAGGCCGGCAAAAGCAATCTCCATGATGCCCAGCACCGGGATGTAGGGGCCTACGCCCGCGTTGGTCATGGCTTTTACGATTTCGGTGCCCCCCATCAGTTTCATAACACCGCTGAGAATGACCATGCCACTGGCGATAACCGTAAACAGGATGGTGATAATTCGTTTCGTTTTTGCATTCATGATCTTCCTTTGGTTAAATGCGATCGGCTTCCGAACGGGCCGAAAAGCGTCGTTTGTTCGGCTGTAAAAGTACGGCGGATCACTATGCAAAAGATAGCACTATCCCAAAGGATACCGGTATCCTTTGGGATAGTGGATAAGCGGATGGAAAGGAATGATAACTGTCAAATGATGGATGTTGAGTGTAAAAGTGCCGCGGCAATTGCTAACTTGCTATACGAAATAAAGCCGTACCCATTGTGCAACCGCTGCCCCAGACATTTGCTTTCGACGAAGAGACTACCTATTTCGCTGACCTGATCATCCCCGTTCCGATTCCAAAACTCTTTACCTACCGCGTGCCGCGCGACCTGGTGGAACGACTGAAAGTGGGCGCGCGGGTGATTGTGCCGTTTGGCAAAAACCGGGTCTACACGGCGGTGGTAAAGAACATTCACCACCAGCCCCCGAATGCTTATCAGGCCAAATACATCCTCGAATTGCTGGACGAATACCCGCTGATTACCAGCTATCAACTGGAGCTATTTGCCTGGATGGCTGAATATTACCTCTGCAACATCGGCGATGTGCTGAACGTGGCCCTGCCGTCGGGACTGAAGATTACGAGCCAGTCGAAAGTGCAGTATAACCCGGATTTTGACTACCCCGAACTGTTGACGGATGACGAAGTTCGCTTGCTGGACGAGCTCAAAAAGCATTCGTCGCTGTCGTATGAAGAACTGGGTCGGCTGGTGGGGGAGACCAACGTGCCGGGTACGATAAAACTTTTGGTGGGCAAACGGGCGGTGATCGTTTTCGACGAAGTGCGGGAAAAGTACGTGCCGAAGATGGTGCGGAAAGTCCGGCTGACGGAGAAATACGAAAACCGGGACGTGATGCTGAATCTGATTAACGGACTGGAAAAGTCGCCGAAGCAGCAGGAAGTGGTCATGAAATACCTGAGCTACGTGCCGGTTTTGAACAATCCGACCCTCAACCGCAAAGGACTCGATAAAACCATTCTGAATCAGGACGATGAGGTGTCGCAGTCGTCGCTGCAAACGCTGATCAAAAACCACGTTTTCGAAACATTCGAAATCATCGTTCCGCGATTTGGCGACGAGGATATGCAAAATGTGGAGGTGAAACTGACTGACATTCAGCAGAAAGCCTGCGACGACGTCATCAGTCAGTTCAACGAAAAAGATATTGTTCTGCTGCACGGCATTACCGGAAGCGGCAAAACGGAAGTCTACATCAACCTCATTCAAAACGCGCTGGAGAGTGGTTCGCAGGTGTTGTATCTGCTGCCCGAAATTGCGCTGACCACCCAGATCGTGGTCCGGCTGAAGAAGGTTTTTGGCGATAAAATGGGGATTTACCACTCCAAATTCTCGGACAACGAACGGGTGGAAGTCTGGAAGGGCATTGTGGATGGGCAATACCAGTTTGTGGTGGGCGTTCGCTCGGCGGTTTTTCTGCCGTTCGATAACCTCGGGCTGATCATCGTGGACGAAGAACACGAAACGTCCTACAAACAGCACGACCCGGCCCCGCGCTACCACGCCCGCGACGTGGCCATGATGATTGCCCACTGGCAGAAAGCCAAGGTGCTGTTGGGTTCGGCCACGCCCTCCATCGAAAGTTACTACCACGCGCAGCAGGGCCGCTACGGTTTTGTTGAACTGCTGCAACGCTACGGCGACGCCATGCTACCCGACATTGTGTTGGTGAATACGCGGCTGGAAAAGCAGCAGAAGAAGATGAAAAACGAGTTTTCGTCGGTCTTGCTCGACCAGTTGCGGCAAAATCTGGAGCGCAAGGAGCAGAGCATCCTGTTTCAAAACCGGCGCGGCTACTCGCCCTATCTGCAATGTGAAGACTGCGAATGGACGGGCCGGTGTCCCAACTGCGACGTCAGCCTGACTTACCATATGCGTGATGCCGAAATGCGTTGCCACTATTGCGGACACAAAGATCCGGTGCCGAAAAGCTGCCCGGCCTGCGGTTCGTTCAAGGTGCGGACGATCGGGTTTGGGACCGAAAAGCTGGAAGATCAGCTCCAGATTGTGTTTCCAGAAGCCCGGATTCAGCGGATGGACTTGGACACGACGCGGGCCAAGAATGCCTATCAGCAGATTATTTCGGAGTTTGAGGGCGGCAACGTCGATATTCTGGTCGGAACGCAGATGATCAGCAAGGGGCTGGATTTCGGCAATGTCAGCCTGGTCGGCATTTTCGACTCCGACCGGATGATTCACTACCCCGAATTCCGGGCCATCGAGCGGGCGTTTCAGATGATTACGCAGGTGAGTGGCCGCGCCGGACGCCGGGCCGACCGGCGGGGGAAAGTGCTGATTCAAACCAGCAATCCGCAGCAGGCGGTTTTGCTCAAAATTCTGGAAAACGATTACCGGGGACTGTTTGAAGAAGAAATTGTGGAGCGGGAAAACTACAACTATCCGCCTTTTTCGCGGCTCATCAAACTAACGGTCCGGCACGCCGAGCAGAGCGTCAGTCAGAACGCGGCCCAGCGGCTGGTGGCCCAACTGACCGAGAAGCTGGGCGAAGCGCGGGTGCTGGGGCCGGAAGTGCCGCTGGTCGAGCGAATTCGCAACCAGTATCTGTACACGATTCTGATCAAGCTCGAACGCACCATCAGTCCCAAAGCCGCCAAGGTGTTTATCCTGGACAAAATCAATGAGCTGCTGAGTGACAAGGGGTTGAAAGCCGTGACAGTGGTAGCGGATGTGGATTGTTTGTAGTAACTTTATGTGAGCAAAAGCCATGGAAACAACATTAAACATATCATTGACCGTTAGTCAACTAGCTACATTACTACGGCAGCAACTGCCGAAAAAGGATCGCCAAAAGCTGATCTCACTCTTGCAGGATGAGGAAGAGTTGACAAAAACCGAATTGAAAGCAGAAATTCGGCAGGCCGTTCAGGAGGTTAATTTAATTAAAAAGGGCAAGTTAAAAGCCCGGCCTATCCAAGACTTGCTAGATGAGCTATAACGTTAAAGCTATTCCTACTTTTGATAAACAAGCGAAGCGCTTAGCGAGAAAGTATCCATCTTTAAAGCAAGAATTAGCCAGTCTTGCGCTCAATTTATCGGACGAACCTGACCAGGGTACGGGTTTGGGCAACAGTTGTTATAAAATTAGATTGGCAATAAAAAGCAAAGGACGAGGTAAAAGCGGAGGAGCCCGGGTTATAACTTACGTCCATGTAACGGAAGAAGATATTTATCTGCTTTCGATTTATGATAAAAGTGAAAAAGAAAATCTGAATGACGGAGAGCTGGACGAATTATTATCTGAAATAGAACCCTAAAGTACATAGCAATATAGACCCCAAAGCCGCCTATTGTATTATGAACTGGAGAAATTATATACATTCTGACCCCTAAATACTGCTTGGCAAACCGGTCATTAAAAACACCCGCATTTCAGTGGAGTTACTGCTTGAACTTTACGGGAAAGGGTGGACCGAAGAAATGATATTGGAAAGCTATCCAAGACTGACACGCGAAGATATTCGGGCGGTTTTTTTCTACCTGAACGAGTGTTTACGTCAGGAACTCTATTTTCCGTCTAAAGCCAGTGCCTGATGCGGTTTCTTGCCAATGAAAATTTTCCGGGTCCAAGTATTCGACGGCTGCGTGCGGAAGGCTATAACGTGATTAGTATATCCTAAACAAATGGTGGCTGGAAAGATACGCAGGTTCTGGCTCAGGCCGTTGCTGAGCAACTGATCATCTTGACTTTTAACCGGGATTACGGGGAGCTTTTATTCCGTTATCGATTGGAATCCCCTCCGGCAGTTGTTTATTTTCGTCGAAAAGGCGACACTCCTGATGATGCTGCTAAAATTTTGATTGACTTACTTTCGACCGGTAAGGTTGACATTTTAAACCATTTTACGGTCATTGACGAAGATGGAATTCGACAGCGGAAACTGTGATTACCGCCGATAAAAACCCGGAGGTAAAATCAGGACATGCGTGAGTACCAGTACTCGAATCAGAACCGAATAGCAGAGCAGTCTGAAAACCACCAGCGGTTTATTCTGAAACACGATAAAGAGTGCAATTTTCAAAGCCATAAAGGTGTGGGTGGATTGAAAAAAAGAAACCATCGTCTTAAGCCAGTGCTTTCCTGAACAATTCTTCCCGACTGCGAAAAATACTCCGGCTTACTTCCGACCCGCAGCTCCCCGGACTTTGGGAGCAGAATGCCCGCAGGCTGGTCGGCAGCGCATCGTAACGCGCCAGCGCCATCAGCCAGACGCTGCGGTCCTGGTAAGGAGCCAGCAACGCCCGGGCGCGGTTCAAATAGCGGTGTTGCCGCGGTTTCCAGACCGGGCGCTCCCCGTAGACCAATCCCTCGCCGTTTAACAGGTTGGGAAGAGCCTGGGGGGGCGCCAGGGGCAACAGTTCCGCCAGCAGAAAAAGCCCCAGTTCAACATTCAACAGCCGGTTGGACAACTGGCCGGGCAACTCGTGCTGAAACCGGAGTTGCGTCGCCAGCGGCTCCTGCCAGTGCAACGGAAACGGGCTCAGTTGGCGGGCGATTGGTGCGTTAGACAGGGGTAATGCGTTCATAAGTATGGTTGTTTACCGTTCGTTGTATACAAAAATAAACCCATCAGAACGTAATCTTTTTACGTTGTCAATTAATGTATTATTTTTTTTTCAGCCCAACACTTTTCGTAAAACCGTCAGGCGATTGCGCGAAAAGCCCACGGTTTTCAGGCGGAAACCGCTGCGATCAGAACTGATGTCGTAGGCTTGAAGATGAACGGGAACGGCAATGTATAATTCCAGGAGGTCATGCCAGCAGGTTTGCCGGGTCAGATGCGTCAGCAACGCCAGACCCCGGTTGCGCAGTTTTTGCTGGCGGGTGGTCCAGTTCAGGCACACAGAGCTGGTCGGATGGTGATCGCTCAGCAAACCGGGCAGGGCGTCGGGGGGAGCGCCGGGCAGGAGTTGCGAGAGTAGAAAAAGGCCCAGTTCAACATCCAGGAGCTGGCGGGCGGAAAGCCGGACCGGTCGCCGGGTAATGTGCTGACTGCTCAAAACCGGGTGTACAAAGGGTTGGAGAGATACGAGTTGCGTGTTCATCGTCGTGTTGTTTCTGTTCGGCCGGGTGATTCGAACACTACAAAATTGATTTTGTCAGAACGTAATCTTTTTACGGCCTTTGATTTTTCTGCGATTTTTTTTCGCTTCTTTGCCCCGACAAAAAAGAACCCATGCCCATTACCCGCTCCGCTTTCCAACGCTACCGCCTGATCGACGAAGTGATCAGCCGCTATCCCCGCCGGTATTCGAAACAGGCGCTGTTTGAACTGCTCCAGGACCGCTGCGGCATCCGGTCGGTTTCGTCGCTGGAAAAAGACATTCAGCGGCTGCGCGAAGACCACAACGCGCCCATTGCCTACGACAAACGCCGGAACGGCTATTACTATACGAATCCGCAGTTCCGGCTGCTCCGGCTGATGCTCACGCCCGACGACATGGAAGCGCTCGACTACGCCCGCGAGGTGCTGGCGGCCACGCAGGGCGCGTCGGTGGTGGCGGAACTGACCAACGCCCTCCAGAAAGTCCGGCAAAGTCTGGACATTGTCCGGGAGGTTCGACCCGAAGACGGCAATGCGTCAGGGATGCAGCGGAAAGTGGTGTATGTGGAAGAGAAAGTGCTGGGCGGAAACCGGCAGTACGTTCCGGTGCTGATTCGGGCCGTCAACCAAGACCGGCAGGTGTCATTTCAATACCGTAAACATGCCGATCCCGCAATCGAGTCGTCGGCGTCGGCCCGAACCCTGCACCCGATTCTGCTGCGGGAGGTGGCCGATAGCTGGTATGTGATTGGCTACGACGCCCTGAGCGGCAAGGAGAAAACCTACGCCCTTGACCGCATGGCCGAACTGGAGATTCTGGACGAACCCTGCGCCGTGCCGCCCTCGGTTCTGGCCTATGTCGCCGAGTTGTTCGACCACATTTACGGCATCACGGACACCACCGATCCGGTGGAGGAAATTCTGCTGTCGTTCACGCCCCTGTTCGGGTATTACGTGAAAGCCAAGCCGATTCACCAGACGCAGGAGGTGCTGCGCGACGACGAAACGGAGTGCATCGTCCGGCTCCGGCTGGCCCCCAACCGCGACCTGCTGATGCACCTCCGCAGCTACGGCGAACACGTCAAAGTGCTGAAACCGGCGAGTCTGGCGCAGACCATTACGGAGTCGTTGCGGACGACGCTGGGGCGGTATTGAATCGCCGGTGATCTTATGGAAATACACCTGAAATTTATACTCGCATGAAAAAATACTACCCCGCTGGCTTTCCTTCCTTTCTGATTCTAGTCCTCAGTTTACTTTTCTTTCAAGGTTCGGTTTTGCAGATTCCGTTTCGTGCGACCGATCAGACAACGGCTGATACAACCGGCTGGGCTTTTCCGTGTGACAAAAACACCATCGAACAGTATACCGCCTACCGAACCGCCAAACCGCCCGTGATCGACGGAAAACTGGACGAGGCAATCTGGACCAAAATCCCGCGTTCACCCCGGTTTGTCGATCTGGTTTCGGGCGGCAAGACGTTGCACGACACGCGGGCGGCTGTCTGTTGGGACGCCGAGAATCTTTACATTGCCTTCTGGGTGGAAGAACCCTACATCAACGCCAAACTGGCGAATCACAACGATCCGATTTATTCGGAAAACGACGTGGAGGTGTTTATTGCCGGGAAAGACACCTACTACGAATTTGAAATCAATGCGTTAGGCACACGCTACGAAGCGTTTTTTATCTGGCAGGACGCCTACGAAAAAGGCGGTTTTGGACAGGATTCCCGCTTTGCGCTTTCCAATCCGGCGGTTCGGAAATTCAACGGCGTCGGGTTCAAAAACCACCCCCGGGGGCTGCGCTACGGTTCCTGGGATTTCCGTTTTCCGGGCCTGCAAAGTGCGGTTTTCGTGGACGGCACCCTGAATAACAACCAGGATCGGGACCGGAAATGGACGGTGGAGCTGGCCTTCCCCTGGAAAAGCATGGGCGACCTCGCCAAAGCGGACCACCGGGCACTACCCCCGAAAAACAATGATCAATGGCGAATCGATTTTTCGCGCTTCAACACCTACAAAGAAGCCGCCCCCTCCGGCGACCACGGCGGCTGGGCCTGGAATTCCCACCGCGTCTGGGATTCGCATGTTCCGGAGTGTTTTCCCATGATCCGGTTTTCGGAGAAGGGGTTGTGAGGGAGGGTGGAATTATAGGCTACCGTAACGCTTCCGCCGTTTTCTCGGAATAGCTATCCAACTCGTCTTCTTCCACGATTTTTACCTTTGGTACACTTTCAATCTGTTGGAGGGCATCATCATAGGCGCTATACAGATTCTTGTCTTTCGGGCGGGCCACCAGCAGGTCGAAACGGGCGTTGTGTTCGTTGGCATAGGGTTGCAGAAAGCTGAATTGACCGAAATTAAAGGTGGCTTTCTCGTGAATGGATTCTTCTAATTTCAGATCGAAACTAACCGGTTTTACCAGGTTGTAGGTGCCGTTCTGCCAGGCGAAAGGGAATTTGTAGCTGAAGTTGGTTCCTTCTGGTTTGATCGTAAGCGGATGTTCAAAAGCTTCGCGCAACGATACGCCATTCAAGCGTTGTCGAAGTCGTTTTTGAAATTCTTTTACCAAATAACTCTCATCATGGGGAATACGGTATTCTTCCTGCTGATCATAGAAGGACAGATACAATCGGTAGAATTGATCACTGATCGCAGCTAAATCGTCGGTGTAGAGAACGGCGGTTTTGACGTCACTGAACTGCAAGGCACTGGAATCGCGGATCAGGATTTCGTGATCTAGAAACAGCCGTGGCCGTTGCTCGTATTTGATAAAGATATCAGGCTGTTTATTGAGTTGCTGAGTTTTGGCCGTAATACCCCGGAAGTAGGATCGAATGGTCTTCTCCGGAAAAGATGGGTACAGTTTACTAATTCGGCTCAGCCGCGACGGATAGCGAAATATAACCTGGTGCTGCTCCGGAAACCACAACAATACCCCAATATTCAACACTTCACCCAGCGCTTGGGAGTGGTGGTATTGGAGGATGCTATAGTGGAAGATTGAATTCACGCGATTAAGGTCGTTGGAAATCTACAGAACGCTCCGGCACGGGCTTTGGTTTGGGTTAAATGCGTTTTGATAAATCAGGGTACTGGGCTTATTGCGGCTTCAAGGCATTACGCAACATCTGTTATTGCTCATCAAAAATGGTTAACATACCATTTTGACGTTTTTTTTCAGTATGTTTTTGAGGTTTTTTGTTAGGTTGTTCAGAATCGATTAGTCGCGCAAAATTACGCATTGCAATTTCATGGCTAATAGGTTTTGGCAATAAAACCATAGCACACCACTTTCTTGTTTCCTCAATACTCCGTGGCTGGCTAGGGTCTTCTACACACCAAGCCGTTAGGGCTCTATCGCACAATTTTTCTATTATCCAAACTGGAATAAACGCTTTCTCTGTATCCGGTTCGCAAGCTATTCTATTTAATATACCTAGATCACTTGGATGGTCAATTGTTTTGGTGCCAGCATTGTAAAGTATTGGCCAAAATTGGTCTTTCCAATGAATTAACATAAATACAATATACGTTCCAGCATTATGATATTGAGCACTATGCACAAAACCAGGTAGATTTTTACACGTTTCCTGATGTTGTAATAGAACCAAATCATGTTCAAGCCGGGAGTTTTTTACAGATGCAAACAGATCTTCAGCCATGTCAGCCTGTCTCATAAAATCCTCAATATCATTAATGACAGCGTTATCCAATAAAATACTGTGTTCAGTTTGATCTGATAATACATTAGCTCGTAATACATTGCTAGCACTTTTATGTCGTTTTATTAATCGATTAAATTTGGCGATAATAGCTTTATGGCAGAGTGAAGAAGTTATACTCTTAGTGAACAGAGTTGGTATAAATGTGTAAAAAATAACACTTCTATTTTTTCGGACGGTCATCCTTAAAATCCGGCCAGCACGTTGGAATAATACATCTGCTCCTTCAGGTATATCGTAATTGACGACAGTGTCTGCTTCGGGTAAATCCACTCCTAAACCATCTGCATCTGTACAAATTAGCACATCAATTATATCTTTAGGCTTCATTTTCATGTCTGGAAAGGAAGATGGAGAAAACTGGCATAATGTTTCATCTCGCTTAGATCTACTCTTTAGTCGGACACTCCCACTGGCTTTTTTAACTGTACATCCTATTTTAACAGTTTTTCCATAATAAGTAGTTAGTCTGTTCGTCAAGTACAACGCGGTAGCATGCCGACGGATGAATATTAAAACTTTACCCTTCTCATGAATATGATGTTTATCAATGATTTCAATAAGTTTGTTCAATTTATCATCATGGATTTCAGGCTTCGTGAGAGTGTCAAGAATGGAAAGTAACGATTGTTTCCGTTTGCTGAGCGATACCTCTAGGGCAAGCTTATATGCCCCTGATGACTTCACTATCTGATTTTCTTCATATTTTTCTGAAGGTACATCTTCTGGAAATATAGGCAGTTGGTCTTTAGGAGGATCAAGTGTTGCCAGATTATGCTGAATTGCTTCTATGATAGCGTCGGGAGAACTTAACCAGCTATTTAGAGCAACTTTATACAAAAAGTTGACAGGAGCTTTCTTCACTTCGCCAGTTTCATCATCAAGATATGGAATGTGAAAATTATCGCGCTGACTAAACATTTTGTTGTCGAAGGCTAATTGTAGCTGTGACTCAAGTGGCAATTCATAAGGAACACGTTGTAAAACTAGCTTCTTAGGTAAGTAAACTTTTTTGTCAGGATATTGGACGTAAGGTTGGCCATCTTCTATATGATTAAGTTTTCTAGCAATACTTAATACATGGCTGATACTCATTACGCTAACAATATCAAGCATAGCGAATTCTTCCACTGCTTTAACTTGCCAGCGGTCATTAATTTTATGAAGTTCGTTGTGTATGACATGTAATGGAAGCAAACGAAGTAAACCGTTTAGATTATCAATTGTAGTACCATAGACAGTTGCTGTCAATAATACAATCCGTGCTCCACGGCGAACCGCAGGTTCAAACAGTTGATATACTCGGCTTACTAAGTCACGGGTTTGTTCATAAGCCTGTTGATTTCGATAATAATGTGCTTCATCAATTATAATAAGTGTGTTTTTGTCGGCCAGTTTAAGTAGTCTAATTAATCGATTGATTTGGTGATTTGAGGTTTCATCAGATTTATAAAATGGAGTGGTAATACTAAACAAATAGGGAGTGACTCGTCTTGCCATAAACTGCGTTTCCCATTTGCTATGTACTAACGGAGGAGCAATTATGATAATAGTTTTAGCATGCTTAGATTCCTGAAATTTTAGCGCAATTTCTGAGCCTATAATCGTCTTCCCTAATCCGGTAGCTGCCACAATAAATGCCCCTCCATGTTCCTTTAATTGCCGCATTGCTGCTTGAATTAGTACCTGCTGAAAAAAGACAGGAGCAAAAGGGCGGTCTATTTCTTCTTTATAACCCAATAGGTACTGTAGAGCTTTTAAATATACATCAAAAGGGCGGGCCATATCAAGCCATACTTCCAATAGTTTCAGTAAAGGCCCCAATAAATCATCTGATTCAGAAGCTACATTATTGAACCATGATGTAAATTTGCCAATATCGCTTGGTTTGGGAAAAAGACCAACCTGTTCGGCATTTATTTTAAGGCCATTATTAGCGTAGTTTGATGAGCCGTGCCATCCTACTTTTTGGTCGCAGATGTAAAACTTGCAATGAAATGGTTGAGAAATTGAGTTAGCAGATTTTATAAAAAAACGCCCACTCTTAATTCGGTTAACTAACTCGTTGACTATAATTGTAAGGGTTACACCCGGTTGACGCATTTCTTCTGTAATCTCATTAAGAACAGCCTCTTGAACATCAACGCCATCATCGCGACCAACTAGAATTTGATAGACAACCTGTTCTTTTACATGCTCTTGACCGAGATGGAAACCCTTTAAACTGAAGAAAACACTAGAAATGCGAATAATATCTTCGGCAACTGGGAAGTACCTTTCTATAAATGCATAACCAGATCCTGGCCCGACAGCTGATCCTAAAACTCCATCATCATATTCATGAAATGATAGCGTTCTAACTGCTAATTTCTTTTTGCGTTCGGCCATGTATATTGGTTGAATTTTATATTACCAATATATTTAATTTTTAGAAATTTAGCTAAATAATTTTTATTACTATGATAAATCGTAGACTAATTATGGCCGAAAAACCGTATTGTTATGATATTCTAAATAAAGTGATGAAGGTTTATTTGTATTTAATTCAGGAAGTACTAACAAGCTCTTGCCATGATATTGATAATACTCCCTGCCGTTGTTAAATTCCTCTCGAATTCGCTTACTAACTTCAATTTTTAAGTTTGGAGTAACTGTTATATAACCATCATCAAATAGCTTATGCATATCAGAGCGAAGCAGTAAACCGTTCGCTGTTTGATTAGGGCCGGATTCCGCAAAAGGCTTAATATGGGCGGCTTCTAAAACTGGTAATGTTTTTTCTCCTGTAATAGCGCACCTTTTATTGTAAGCATCTATTACTGAAAGGCGGAAAGCCCCCTGACCAATTCGCACTTTACGCAATACTGCATTTCCATACTGCGGAAGTTCTTCTGCCACTGCAAAAGAATCCTGAATATTTGGGACAGTCGTTAAATACCGGGCGAGAACCGTTTCAATTTGTTGCCAAAGCGTTTTACCAATTGCATCATTCGTACTATAAGTTTTACCTTGTACGATGTTTCTGCTCCAATTACGAGGAATGTTTATCCAATCTTCTCGGTTGAAAAATATCGGATTAGTCAAGGCTATACAACCAATAATAGGATTGCGTTCCGAATCATGACGATACCGTTGAATTACTGTTCTAAACTGTTCTAAATTATCAAAACCGTTTCGAACCCCAAATGTATCCCAGGCTAGAGAAAGCGGGATTTGACTTTGAGCTGCAAAAAAACCAATTCCGCCAATAGCGTTATTTAGGCCTTTTAATTTGAACACAAATGCACCTCCAGGCTTAAGAGCACGGAAGGCAGTCCGACCGCCGGGTTGCCAGAAATTTACATCTTCAGGAGCAAGTCTGCTTAAGTAGCTATACCAATTCCAGTCAGTTACACCAAGGTAATAATCCATAATCCAAGGTAATCAACCTATGCGAATTCTACACAATTTATTAACTGAGTTCTGAATCTTGTACTTCCAAAACCACATGGTGGAGTAACAAGATTTTGTGTAATTACATCAATCATAGCGTCTTCTCACTTCCGCACCAGCCGCGCATTCCTCAACTCCTCCCGCAACGCATTCAACCGGCTGTACGTCTTATACAAATGCTCGGCGTAAATCGCCACCTGCGGTTTCAGCGATTGAAAACCGTTGAGCGCCGTCAGCCAGCTTGCGATGGACACGTACATCACCCGGCCCCGCTGGTCGTTGTCGAGGCACTGCGCGCTGTGCTCCATCACCAGGTCCATGCACTCGTTGGGGCAGGTGTGGGCCGTCAGTTTCAGAATTTCGTTCAGGCCTTTCATACAGACAGTCGGTGTTTTTGACCAGTTGCAAAAGCTCGGCGGGGCGCTTTTCGACCTGGAGAACCTGCGCGTAAAACAGGTGATTGTGGACAATACCGCCTTTGCTTTTCAGGCTGTCGACAAACCGGTTGTGTTGGTCTTCGCTCCAGAACGTGCGCAATTGCTGGTAGTCGGTAACGCTGCCCTGCGACCGGCTGCGGTTTTCGAGGGCCTGTAAATACAGGTTCAGCGCATCGCGGGTGCGAGCAACTGGTCGTTCAGATTTTCGAAAATGAACGTATCGAAGGTGCCGGGAAAGCGTTTGATAAGTCGTAACAGCGCGGTGATGAGTGCCGGGTGATCGCCGGAACGGTGGTGATAATAAAGAAGTCGCAAGCCAATTAGGGCGTCACGTTCCAAAAATTGCCCCGCTGCTTGAGCTTTTTGACGGCACCCCGCCGGTAATAGTCTTCACCCCGGCCGAATACCGTATTCCCGGCCAACTGGCGCAGTGCATTTTTAGTGAACATGGCTGATTGAAAAGCGACCCGCGTTTGATTTTCGCAAAGAAATGACCTAATTTTCAAACCTCGTTTGAAAATTAAACAACCGAATGAATTTACGAATGCTTCCTGCCCCTAAATCCCCTCAAAAATACGTTAACAAGACTTCATGCGGATTCCAAAAACCCTTTTTAGGGCCTATGGCGTCCTGGGTCTTTGCACTGCTCAATCTGCTGGCTGTCTGCACTTTTTCCCACGCGCAACAACCCAGGAAACCCAAAACCGCAGCCAAACCGCCCGTCACCGCCCCCACGGCATACTCCACCGA
Organism: Larkinella sp.; assembly: GCF_965227735.1. Taxonomy (NCBI): domain Bacteria; kingdom Pseudomonadati; phylum Bacteroidota; class Cytophagia; order Cytophagales; family Spirosomataceae; genus Larkinella; species Larkinella sp. Next base: position 5,660,679 of record NZ_OZ245776.1, read on the forward strand.
CAAGGCGGTTTTGACCAAAGGACAGCAGTTGTTCCAGCAGAACTGTACGGCCTGTCATAATTTCCTGCAAAAAGGCATCGGGCCGAATCTGGCCAGCGTGACGACGGAAGTGCCGGTGGACTGGCTCCGGAAGTTCATCCGCAATGCCCCGGAGGTCATCAACAGTGGCGACGCCCGGGCGCACGAACTTTTTGAAGAATACAAGCAGATGATGCCGCCGTTTACGCAGCTCAGCGAGGGCGACATCACCGCCCTGACGGCCTACCTTCACTCGAAACGCAAGGTGTCGACGGTCGATGTGGGCAGCGAAAACCTCGGCGCGGTGCTGAACGATCCCATTCCGACGAAAATACCGCCCTCCGGGTTGCGGATTCAGCTCGAAGAAGTGACCACCGCCCCGGCCAGCGCCGAAAAAATACCGCTGGCCCGCATCAACAAAATGCAGGTGCTGCCCGGCACGAAAAACCGGCTGTTTCTGGAAGATCTGCGGGGAACGCTGTACGAAATGGAAGGCAATTCGCTGCGGCCCTATATGGCGATGGCAAAAGAACGCCCGAATTTCATCCACGTACCCGGTTTGGCCACCGGTTTTGGCAGCTACGCCTTCCACCCGGATTTCTACACCAACGGTCTGTTCTATACGACCCATACCGAAAAAGCCAACACCGCCCCGGCCGATTTTGCCTATCCCGACTCCATCAAGGTGACGCTGCAGTGGGTGCTGACGGAGTGGAAACTGCCTGATCCAACGGCCGCAACCTTTTCCGGCACGGGCCGGGAGCTGCTGCGGCTCAACATGGTAAGCCCGATTCATGGCGTTCAGGAGATTACGTTTAACCCGATGGCGAAACCGGGCACCGCTGATTACGGCATGTTATACATCGGCGTAGGCGATGGCGGAGCCACCGAAAACGGATTCTATTTTATCTGCAAAGACCGGAGCCGACCCTGGGGAAAAGTGCTGCGCATCGACCCGAAAGGCACCAACAGCACAAACGGGAAGTACGGTATTCCGACCCACAACCCGTTTGCGAAGGATCCGACGGCGCTGAAAGAGATTTTTTGTCAGGGATTCCGGAACCCCAACCGGATTAGCTGGACGCCAGACGGCAAGATGCTGATTTCGGACATCGGTCAGGCGCAGTCGGAAGAGCTGAACCTGGGTGTTGCCGGGGCGAATTACGGCTGGCCGGATCGCGAAGGCACCTTTGTCATTAACTACCGGGGCCGCATGGACCGGGTGTACGCCCTGCCTGCCAATGATGCGACCTTCCAGTATACGTATCCCGTCGTGCAGTACGACCACGACGAAGGCAACGCGTTCTCCGCCGGTTTTGTCTATTCAGGAACCGCCATTCCGGCCCTGACGGGAAAATACATCTTTGGCGATATTGTCAGCGGGAAAGTTTATTACGTGGAAAGCAGTCAGCTACAGCCTGGTAAACAAGCCGAAATCAAAGAGTTGAAAGTGGAAGTGGCTGGCAAAACCGCTACGTTTCAGGAATTGAGCCAGAGTAAAAAAACGGATCTGCGGTTTGGCCTGGGGCTGAATCAGGATTTCTACATCTATACCAAAGCCGACGGCCGGATCTATAAACTGGCCAACTGCGTACCCGATAAATAGAACGGCGGAAAAACCGTACAGGGCTATTTCTACGATCTGATGAGTAAACGTTAGCCGGTATACGCGACAGCTTTTTCGCTGCGCTGTATACCGGCTATTTTCTTGCCATTTCTTCCGGCCTCCCTCTCTGATTTCAACCTGACGAACCACCCGAAACCCCGAATTCAGGCTGGTAAGGCGGTGTTGAAAAATAGGAGAAAAGAAATGTTTTTTTAGTGTGGGGTAAAATAACAAAACTTTGTCTTTGAATTAGAATATTTTTCCGGCCTGTAGGCACAACGTCAACCATTCTCTACAACGTGCGTAGCGTGTATTCTCTGACCCGATGAACCCTGAAGAACAGCCTTTAGAAGCGTATCACGCCGACCGAACCGGGCCACGGATTTCGAAGGAACCGGAAGAACCCCGGGTGCTTTCCGACGAGTATTTTATTCAAACCTATTTCGCTTCGTCTCCCCAGAAAGGGTTTGAGTTGCTTTTCAGAAAGTACTACACCAATTTATGCAACCATGCCATTCGGTATGTGTATTCGAAAGAAATAGCGGAAGATGTTGTGGCTGAAGTTTTCACGAATTTCTGGAATAATAAGGTGTATGAAACCATCGCCATTTCGTACCGTTCCTATTTATACACCTCCGTCAAAAACCGCTCCTACAACTACATAAAACAGGAGTTAAACCGGAATGAAAACCTGGATACCAGTGATGAGAACGCGGATTATTTTAAATCCATTGCGGTGCTGCAACCGGATGAAATCCTGCATTTCCATGAGCTAAGCCGAAAGCTGGAAGTGGCCATTCAACACCTGCCCAAACAATCCCGAAAAGCGTTTCAGTTAAACCGGCTGGAAGGCAAGAAATATGCGGAAGTCGCTTCCGAAATGGAATTAACGGTTAGCGCGGTAGAACGCTTGATCAGCAGAGCGTTATCCAGAATCAGAGAGGAGCTGAAACACGAGTACTTACTCAGTTTATTTCTGCTGTTTATTCTCTCAGTCAGTGAGTAATACGATCCAAATCCCGCCATTATGGAATCTTCATTAATAAAGAAAATCGTATTTGATTATTTTGATCACAAGTGTACCACGATTCAACGGAAACTGATTGAAGAGTGGCTAGCGGATAAAAGTAATCTTGAGCTGTTTCATCAGTATCTGGATGAATGGGAGTCACAACATCCCCAGTATAATTTTGATCCTGACAGAGGATTGGAAAAAGTATACCGATCCATTCAGGCACCGGAAACCGAACAAAAAGTGAGTACGGTTCCGACCAAACAATTCCGGTTAAATTCGCTATTCAAATGGCTTTCCGTGGCTTCCATTGTTTTAGTTCTGGGTTGGCTGGGCTGGACTAAATATGCAGAATCCCCCGCCATTACCTACCGGATGCTCATCAATACGGTAAAAGAAGAAACCGGTGAAATTTACGAAAAAGAGAACCTGACCAACGGCCCAATTCTGGTAAACTTACCCGACAAAAGCTCCGTCATTTTACAGCCCCAAAGCCGGATCAGTTATTCACCGAAGCTATTTAATAATCGGAAACGGGAAGTGGTTCTGGTCGGTGAAGCTTTTTTTGAAGTACAGAAAAATCCCGAGAAACCCTTTTTTGTCTATACGAGAGGATTGATTACCAAAGTGTTAGGGACCAGTTTTCTGGTGAAAACGCAGGCCGAGTTTTCCGAAGTCGTGGTAAAAACCGGGAAAGTCGAAGTGTTTCTGCATAATGATAAAAACAAGGACAAGAAAATGGCCAGCAACCAACTGGATGGGCTGATTTTAAAAGAAGATGAACGCATTAATACGGACCCGAATCAGCATACCTTAAACAAACCGCTGACGGTCGATAAAACCAATCTGAAGCTACCCATTCAAAGCCTGAGCTTTAATTTCGATGAGACGGCGGCTATTAACGTTATCGAGACGTTAAACAAGGCCTATCATGCGAACATCGTGTATGACAGTACCCACTTGTCTTCCTGCAAACTGACCGCGCATTTGTCGGACGAACCCTTATTGCAAAAAATCGAATTAATCTGCATTGCGCTGGAAGCCAGTTACGTCGAAAACGACGGCCGGATAGTGATCAAGTCAAACGGATGTAAATAAACCGGTTGCAGAATGTGCCGGTATTTGCCAACTGTAATCACTAATACCTCTCCTTATTCCTAACCCTTAACCCGTAATTTTATGAACATAGCGCTACGAAATGGCAAACAAGGCCTGGGTTTTCTGCCTGCTTTTATTTGCCAGCTATTTCTTTCAGTTCTCTTCATGGGGCCATTGTTTGCCTACAGAGCCGATTCGCAGGAAGTGCTGAAAAAACGGATTAGCCTGAAAATCGAAAATCAATCCGTCAAAAAGGTGTTGATCGAAATCGAGAAAAATGCCGAAGTGCGGTTTATTTATAATCCCAATCTGTTAAAATCGGCGCACAAGGTTAACCTGACGATTAACAATTTACCGCTTGGCGATGTGCTGACCAGCGTCCTTGAGCCGCTGCAATTAGGTTACCGGATTCTGGGGAAACAGATTGTTCTCAATCGGATTGAAGTAAAGACTTCGGCAATGCCGGAAAACGAGGCCAGTCTACAGCCCATGCTGCCCCTGGATATATCCGTCAAGGGCCAGATTAAAGATGACAAAAATGAGGCCATTGTGGGGGCCAGTATCATCATCAAAGGCCTGAATAAAGGCACAACTACCGACGCGGAGGGCCGGTTTTCGCTGTCGGTTCCCAACGAGGATGCGGTGCTGATCGTCAGTTTCATCGGGTATGAATCACAGGAACTGGCCGTTGGAAAACGCACGGTTTTCGATGTGGTTTTAAAGGCGGATTTAAAGCAACTGGAGGAAATTGTGGTGGTTGGCTACGGCGAAATCAAGAAGACCGACCTGACCGGCGCGGTGGCCTCGGTTCAAACCCGGGACATTGTCCGCGCCAATCCGGTGATGGCTTCCAAAGCCATTCAGGGGCAGGTCGCGGGCGCAACCGTCACCAAATCAAGCAACAAACCGGGGGCGGGCTACAACATCACCATTCGGGGCGAAAACACCATCAACAACTCCACCGAACCCCTGGTGGTGATCGACGGGCTGATGGGTGGTAATCTCAACAACCTCAATCCCAACGACATTCAGTCGATGGACATCCTGAAAGATGCGTCGTCGACCGCCATTTACGGGGCGCGGGGCGCCAACGGTGTCATCATCGTCACGACGAAAAAAGGGATTTCCGGCAAACCGCGCGTCAGTTACGACAGCTACGTGGGCGTCAAGATGCCCGCCCACATGCCCGAACTGATGTCGAGTGAGCAGTTTTACAAAGCGACGTATACCGACCGGGTGCTGGAAGGGGCCACGGGTGCTACGTTCACAGCCGCCGAAATGGCGAACATCAAGGCCGGAAAAACCGCTGACTGGGTGGATTTGATTACCGACCCGGCCCTGCAAATGAGCCAGAATATCAGCGTAGCGGGTGGAAACGACAAAACGACCTACCGGTTTTCGGGTGGTTATCTGAACGAAAATGGCAATGTGCTCCACACGGGCTACAAACGCTACAACCTGAACGCCGGTCTGGACAGCAAGCTGGGAAACCGCTTCAAAGTGGGGTTTACGTCCTACCTGACCTACAGCAACCAGAATGTGGGGTCGCAGGAGTCGCTGCGGGGGGCGTATCGGGCGCGTCCGACGGGAACCCCCTACTTTAGCGACCTCGCCAACCCGTCTGAGAACGGTGATTTCAATGTCGATGGCTATGCGTTCTGGATGGGAATCAACGACAAGCAGGTGCCCAATCCGCTGGCCGACATCGACCCCAAAACCTCGAAACTGCTGACCACCACGATGTCGGTGATGAGCAACGGCTACGTTGAGTTTACCCCCATCAAAGGGCTCAGTTTCCGTTCGTCGCTTTCGGCTTCGTATAACACCGACCGCATTGGCGATTTCCGGGGGCAGTGGTCCAAATCGCAGATTGGGTCCAAACCCCGGGCGCAGTATGACAACCGGACGCAGGGAAACTACACCCTGGACAACATTATCACCTATAACCTGGACCTGGGCAAGCATAAATTTGGCGTAACGGGTTTACAAAGTGCCTTCTACCAGCGCAACGAAGCCTATCAGATTGCCGCCAAAGACCTGCCCTACAATTCAGACTGGTATGCCCTGAACACCGGAACCGTGACGGGCATCAACAGTTCGCTGGTCGAGCGCTCGCTGCTGTCGTTCATGGGTCGGGTCAACTACTCCTACAATGACAAATATCTGTTGACGGTAACGGGTCGTTCAGACGGTGCTTCCCAGCTTTCGGAAGGCAACAAATGGGCCTTTTTTCCGTCGGTGGCCCTGGCCTGGCGGATGGGCGACGAACCGTTTATCAGTAACCTCAACGTGTTTTCGAACCTTAAACTGCGCCTGAGCTACGGGCAGGTGGGAAACTCGACGGTGAGTCCGTACAGCACGCAGGCCGGTTTGCTCAACACCGGGTATGACTTTGACGGCACGGCGGCTTACGGTTTTGCGCCTTCCAACCTGGCCAACAAGGACTTGAAGTGGGAGCGGAGTACGGAATATAACCTGGGGCTGGACTTCGGGTTCTTTAAAAACCGCCTTTCGGCCTCGCTGGAATTGTATAACCGGAGAACCGCCGACCTGATTCTGAATCAGAAGATTCCGACCGTAACCGGGTTTTCGCAGGTTATTGCCAACGTCGGGCAAATCGAGAACAAAGGCGTGGAACTGACGCTCAATACCGTCAACATCGCCCGCAACGATTTTAGCTGGAACAGCACCTTTGCGTTCACCCGCAACCGCAACAAACTGCTGCAACTGTACGGCGACGGCCAAACCGTCGATAAAGGCAACAAGCTGTTTGTCGGCTACCCGATCCGGTCGAATTTCGATTACCAGTTCGATGGCATCTGGCAAACCGCCCAGCAGGAGCAGGCGACCAAATACAAACAGGTGCCCGGCTCGGTACGCGTGGTCGATCAAAACAACGACGGCGTTATTTCCTCCACCGATGCCATCGACGACCGCGTGGTGCTGGGAACGCAGTTGCCAAACTGGATTCTGGGCATCACCAACCGTTTCAAATACAAAAACCTGGACCTGTCCTTTTTCGTCTATTACCGGGATGGTGTTCAATATTACAACAGCACTTTGTCGGGCACTTTCGGCGAAATCAGCGGCACCCGCTACAACAAACTGGCCTCGCTGGACTACTGGCGGAGCGACAATCCGTCGAACACCTATTTTGGCGTCGTCGCGGCCAATCCGTACCGAAACGCCATCAACTACCAGGATGCCAGCTTTTTGCGGATTTCGGACATTACCGTAGGCTACACCCTGCCGAAAGGCCTGATGAATTCCTGGAAACTGGCCAATGCCCGCCTGTATGCGCAGGTCATGAATCCGTTTGTATTTACCAAATTCACCGGATTTGACCCTGAATTTAACTCGGCGATTTATCAGGATGATGTGCCGTCGATGACGTATACCGTAGGTGTCAATATCAGTTTCTAACCCCGAAATCAACGCGTAATTCCCATGAGATCTTTCCTCTCGATCCGATATACGGCCCTGTCCCTTGCTTTCCTCGGCCTGGTGGCTTCCGGCTGCAAAGACGAATTTTTGGTTGAAAAACCGGTTACCACCCTGACCACCGACGTATACTACAAAACGGAAGCCGGTTTTGAAGATCTGGTTCGGTCCTGTTATTCCCTGCTGCGGAATATCCACCAGAACCGGACGCTGGTTCTGAACGGTACTGACATTTTTTCGCAGAGCGGTTTTGGAGATCCCAAATTTGCCACGCCAGCCGTCACGGGCGGCCCGCTGGAACAATATGATGTTCGCCTGAATGCCACCTTGGCAGAATTGCAAAGCCTCTGGACGCTTCTGTATGCCGAGGTGGCCCGCACCAACACGGCCATTAGCCGGGCCGGGGACATCACAACGATGGCGGCTGCACTGAAGGACACGCGGGTTTCGGAAGCGAAATTCCTGCGAGCGTTGTCGTATTTTTATCTGGTTCAGCAGTGGGGCGATGTGCCGATGCCGCTGACGGAATCGCTGAGTCCGAGCAAAGAAGCCATTCGGGTGCCTTCAGCAACTATTTACAAACAGATTATCGACGATTTGCTCGATGCGGAAGCCAAGTTGCCGGTAACGGCTTCCAACTACGGACGGATTACCAAGGGGGCCGCTCAGTTTTTGCTGGCCCGGGTGTATCTGACGAGGGGCTGGAATTTCAAGAGTTCGCTGGGCGGGAGCAATGCCGATTTTGATCTGGCGCTGCAATACGCCGATAAGGTGATCGAAGCCTATCCGCTGGCAACAGCCTACACCCAATTGTTTCCGATTCGTTCCGAAAATCCGCTGAAACAATATACCGGCGCTCAGAACGACAAAAATCCGGAGATCGTGTTTGCCGTCCAATACAATTCGGATGTGCTGACCAACAAAACCGACCCCGCTTTTGCCGTGGATGCGGCTGGTGGCAACAACCTGCATTCGGTTTTTGGCGGTGGCGGTGAAGGCTATCCGGGCACGAAAGGCCGGACGTCGGACTACAACCGGCACCAACCTTTTCACATTACCAACCCGGCGATGTATCGGCTGTTCGATCCGGAAAATGATTCGCGGTACGATCATAATTTTGTGGAAGTGGGCTATGCCTTGTTGCCGGTTGCCGGTTTCAAGCCCTTGCCGGTTGTTAATCCGAATTTGAAAGTCGACATCAAAGCGGGCGATACCGTCGTGTATTTCCGGCCGTGGAATAAACCGGCCACCTCATTGAATGAACGCGGCATTGATTTGGGCGGTAAAAAGAACTATTCGGTGGTGAATCTGGATGAGTTTAGTGGCGGATACGGTTTTGTGAACGGCAGCACGGTCAGCGTGAGCGGTTTTCCGTCAGACCAGCCCATGATGTGGAAGTTCTGGCAGCCCGGTATTGCCTACGGTGATGCATTTGGCACCTTCAACGAAGCGGTTTTCCGCTCGGCAGAAGCCTATCTGATTGCGGCCGAAGCACTGGTGAAAGGGGCTAAAAACGGGAAACTGGGTGGTGCCGAAGTCTATTACAACAAAGTGCTGGACCGGGCGCTGGTGAAAAAAGGGGCGGATCCGCTGTGTGCCAAAGAGCCGGGCAATATAAAGTCACTGGAAGCGGTGTCGTACCGCGCCACGGCGGCCAACATCTCAATCGACCTGATCCTGGATGAACGCGCCCGCGAACTCATGGGCGAATATTCCCGGTGGTTCGATCTGAAACGAACCGGCAAACTGGTCGAACGAGTGAAGAAATACAACCCCTGGGCGGCCAAAAGCAACACGATCAAAGACATTCACTACTTGCGGCCCATTCCGCAGGGCGAGATTGACCTGTCGTTTCCGGCCATGAAACAGAACGAAGGCTACTGATCCATAACCCAAAGCCAAAAAAGGGGAGCGGTTTTGCGTTCCCCTTCCTAACCAGAGGATCGTCGTGTAGATTTGTGATCGGACATTAAATGGCCTACACGCAAACGATTCTACCTCAACATGTTTAAATTTTCCTCCTATCGTCTCCTGTTTCTGCTGGTTCTTGAAATTGGAACAACGCCTTCATGGGCGCAGAAAGACGCCCCAAAACCGGTCGATCTGGTAAATCCGCTGGTGGATGCGGCCAACTCCCGCTGGTTCTTTTTTAATTCGGCCAGCCGACCGTTCGGCATGGTCAATCTGAGCCCCGACAATGCCGTCAACGCCGACTGGAACGCGGGCTACCGGTATCACCTCGACAGCATCAAATGTTTCAGCCACATTCACGGCTGGCAGTTGTCGGGGATTCCGGTGATGCCCACAACGGGGGATTTTAACGGTCACCGGGGAGCCAGCCAGTACGGTTCGCCGTTTTCGCACAGTAGCGAAGTCATCAAAGCCGGTTATCACAAAGTAGTGCTGGATCGGTACAAAATTACCGCCGAACTGACCTCGACCACGCGGGTTGGTTTTCACCAATATACCTTTCCGGCCTCGGCCCAAAGCCACATTCTGTTCGATTTTTCGACCTTTCTGGGGCCATCCGATACGCAGAAAGGATCCGTGAAAAAGGTTAGCAATCAGGAGATTGAAGGCTACGCGATCATGGCTCCAACCATTCGCCGGCCCAAAACGCTGACGGTATTTTTTGTGGCGGTTTTTGACAAACCGTTTGAGTCCTTCAAGGGCTGGCGAAACGGTACGCTGGAAACGCCCGGCGAGGTGATCGAGGGCGAACGCACGGGGGCTTACCTCAGTTTCAAAACCGGGGCGGGTGAAATCCGGAAAATGAAAGTGGCAATTTCGTACGTCAGTGAAGCCCAGGCCCGGCTGAACCTGACGACTGAACTGCCGCATTGGGATTTCGAAAAAACCGTGCAGGAAAGCCGCACCGACTGGAACACCTGGCTCAGCCGGATCGAAGTGCAGGGCGGCACCGAAACCGAACGCAGCCGGTTTTACACCGATTTGTGGCATGCCTTGCAGGGACGACGAATCATTTCGGACGTCAACGGGAAATACAGTGACATGACCGGTCCCGAACGGCGTATCAAACAGATTCCGCTGGATGCCAACGGGAAGCCCCAATTCAATCACCACAATTTCGATTCGATGTGGGGCGCACAGTGGTCGCTCAACACGCTCTGGCACCTGGTTTATCCGGAGGTGACGGAATCATTCGTGAATTCGATGCTGCTGATGTACGACGACGGTGGGCTGATTCCGCGTGGACCGGCGGGCGGCAACTACACGTACGTGATGACCGGTGCTTCATCTACGCCGTTCATTGTCAGTGCGTATCTGAAAGGAATCAAAGGGTTTGACCACCAGAAAGCCTACGAAGGTTTGCGGAAAAATCACTTCCCCGGCGGTATGATGAGTAAGGCGGGGTATGAACACAACACCTTTAAGGGGGGCGGTCTTGAGTTTTACCTGGAGCGCGGGTATGTGCCGCACCCGATGGGCAAAACCCGCTACGGTTTTCATCAGGACGGTTCTACGCAGACGCTTGAATACGCTTATCAGGATTACACGCTGGCGCAGATGGCGAAGAAACTGGGCAAAACGGACGATTACAGCCTGTTTATGAAGCGAGCCGAGAATTACAAGAACATCTGGAATCCCGAACTGGGCTGGATGTGGAACCGGACGCTGGACGGGAAGTGGGGAGAACCCGCCGATATTTTGCGGTATGACAACGGCTGGGAAGAAGGCAATGCCGCTCAATACACCTGGTTTGTGCCGCACGATGTGCAGGGCCTGATCAAGCTGATGGGCGGTCGGGAAGCCTTTACGGCCAAACTGAACAGTTCGTTTGAAAAAGCCGAAAAACACGATTTTGTTTCGGGGAAATCGCACGACAAAGAGACGCTGGAAGAACTGCGCCGGGTGTTTATCAACTACGGCAATCAGCCCTGCATGCAGACGCCTTTTCTGTTCAATTACGCCGGTTCGCCCTGGCTGACCCAGCACTGGACGCGGCAGATCATCGAGAAAGTCTACAGCGGTATTTCACCCGATTTTGGCTACAGTGGCGACGAAGATCAGGGCCTGATGGGCAGTTTGGCGGTTTTGCTGAAAACCGGGTTGTTTTCGACCAACGGCGGCACGACGCCCGAGCCGTTTTACGAGATCAGTAGCCCGCTTTTCAACAAAATCACGATTCACCTCAACCCCCGGTATTACAAAGGGAAGCAGTTTGTGATTGAAGCAAAAAACAACTCGGCTCAGAACCTGTACATCCAGTCGGCACAATTGAACGGCAAAGCCCTCGACCAGCCGTGGATGACGCACGAAACCGTCGTCAACGGCGGAACCCTGCGGTTGCAAATGGGCGGAAAACCGAATAAAGCCTGGGGCAGCAAACCGGAGCAGGCACCGGTGTCGATGTCGTCACAATCCGAAAAATGAAAAAGCTGAAAATACCGGTCAGAAAGGCCAAAGGGGTAGTAAAAACGAATGGTAAATGAGTGTGACGAAGCGATTCTGGCTGCTTATGGTCTGGGTGTTTAGTTTTGTTACAGCCACAAACGCCCAGAAAACCAGCGAAATCTGGCTGGACGATTTGCCCATCAAATCCTTTTCAGAGGGCATTCCAGCCGTGTTGCCCAAAACGACAGCGGCTGGTGATTCCATTGTCATGCACGGGACGTATTTTAACCGGGGCGTTGGTGTGAATGCGACCAGTATTCTGGCGTTTTTTCTGGATGGAAAAGCGACGGAATTTACGGCAACCGTGGGCGTTGACGACAAAGGAGTGAAAGAACTGTCCCATACTTTTTACGTGATTGGCGACCGGAAAATCCTGTTCGACAGTGGTGAAATGCGGCTCGGCGACGTGCCCCGGAAAGTCCGTGTGAAGTTGAACGGAATCAAACGGCTGGGGCTTTTGGTGAAGGTTGATGACGTGGGGCGGACGAAAGTATATTCCAACTGGGCCGATGCCCGACTGGTTATGCTGGCTGATCACCGCCCTGGAAATATTCCCAATTCAGATGAAAAGTACATTTTGACTCCAACTCCGGCTAAAACACCCCGGATCAATTCGGCAACGGTTTTTGGCGTCACGCCCGGTAATCCATTTTTGTATACCATCGCGGCAACGGGTGACCGACCGATGCGGTTTTCGGTAACAGGCTTACCGACGGGGCTTTTACTGGACGAACAGACGGGACTAATCACGGGAACAGTGTCGCAAGCCGGAACCTATCCCGTGACCATCCGCGCCAAAAATGCACACGGCGAAGCGACGAAACTATTGAAAATAAAGGTGGGTGATACCATTGCGCTGACGCCCCCGATTGGCTGGAACGGCTGGAATTCCTGGGCCCGAAACATCGATCAGGAGAAGGTAATGGCCTCGGCCGATGCGATGGTGAAAATGGGATTGAGCCAGCACGGCTGGACCTACATCAACATCGACGACGCCTGGCAGGGCAAACGCGGAGGAAAATTCAACGCAATTCAGCCCAACGATAAGTTTCCGAAGTTCCGGGAAATGGTGGACTATATTCACAGTTTGGGGCTGAAAGTGGGCGTTTATTCGACGCCGATGATAACGAGTTATGCGGGTTACATCGGCGGTTCTTCCGATTTGGAAAACGGCGATTTTCCCGATTCGATTCAGGCCAACAAACGCGCTTTCCGTTACGTCGGGAAACACCGGTTTGAAACACAGGACGCCTGGCAACTGGCCGAATGGGGGATTGATTACCTCAAATACGACTGGCGGATCGACGTTTCTTCTGCCGAGCGGATGTCAGTAGCCCTGAAGCAGTCAGACCGGGATATTTTTTACAGCATTTCCAATTCTGCGCCGTTCGCGAATGTCAACGATTGGGTTCGACTGACGAATAGTTACCGCACCGGTCCCGACATCCGGGACAGTTGGAACAGCCTCTATGTTTCGGCCTTCACGCTCGACAAGTGGGCACCCTACGGCGGCCCCGGCCATTGGAACGACCCCGACATGATGATTGTGGGCAATGTCACCACCGGAACGCAGCTTCACCCCACGCGCCTGACGCCCGACGAGCAATACAGCCACGTGAGTTTGTTCAGTCTGCTGGCGGCCCCGTTGCTCATCGGTTGTCCGATTGAACAGCTCGATGCGTTTACCCTGAATTTGCTGACCAACGACGAAGTCATCGAAATTGACCAGGACCCGCTGGGGAAATCGGCCCGGCTGGTGTTGGAGGAAAACGGCATTCAAATCTGGCTCAAACCGCTGGAAGACGGCTCGTTTGCGGTCGGCATTTTCAACGTCGGCAACTTTGGCAAAACCCCCGAATCGTATTTCCGCTGGGGTGATGAAACGGCCAAAGCGTACACATTTGATCTGGCGAAAGCAGGATTAAAAGGTAATTACCGGCTGCGCGATGTGTGGCGGCAAAAGGATCTTGGTGTGTTTGAAAGGACATCCAAAACCGAGATTCGGCATCACGGGGTGGTTTTGCTCCGGTTGTTTCCGAAAAAATAATCCATGAAAAACCTTCTTAAAATGGCAAAATCGTTGACGGTTTTATTGCTGTTCATGACCACCGCAACGTATGCGCAAAAGACGAGTACGGTTTGGCTGGATGATCTGCTGATTCAAACCTTTTCCGAGGGCATTCGTCCGGTGACGGCGAAACGCAATTACAGCAACGATTCAATGCGGATCAACCGGACGTATTTCAGCCGGGGCGTGGGCGCGCAAAGTGTGAGCGTGCTGGCGTTTTACCTGAAGAAAAATGCCACGCAGTTCCGGGCTGTGATTGGAGCCGATGACCTGGGTAATACAGAAATACCGGTCAAGTTCTACGTCATCGGCGACCGGAAAATTCTTTTTGAAAGCCGGGAGATGAAGGTGGGCGACGCTCCCCAGAACGTGGAGGTAGACCTGACGGGGATCGAACGGCTGGGCCTGTTGATCACCGATCCGGTCGGTGGTTCCAACAACAAACGAACCTACGCCAACTGGGCCAATGCGCAGTTGATTATGAAGGGCAACAATCGTCCTGAACACCTGCCGAATACGGACGAAAAATACATCCTGACGCCCAAACCGGGCGAAAAACCCCGGATCAATTCCGCAAAAATCGTCGGGGCCTCGCCCGGCAATCCATTTTTGTATACGATTGCGACGACCGGAAAACGCCCCATCCTTTTTTCGGCCACGGGTTTGCCAGCCGGTTTGATACTAGATTCCAAAACCGGCATCATTACGGGAAAAGTGAGCCAGCACGGTACGTATAAAACCACGCTGAAAGCCAAAAATGCGCTGGGAGAAGCGATCCGGCACGTAACGATCAAGATCGGCGATACGATTGCGCTGACACCGCCCATTGGCTGGAACGGCTGGAATTCGTGGGCCTCGCTGATTGACCGGGAAAAGGTAATCGCGTCGGCCGACGCCATCGTGAAGATGGGGCTGATTGATCACGGCTGGACGTATATCAACATCGACGATGCCTGGCAGGGCGTTCGGGGTGGGCCGCTGAACGCCCTGCAACCCAACGAAAAATTTCCGGATTTCAAGGGCATGGTGGATTATATTCACGCACTGGGTTTGAAAGCGGGACTGTATTCGACGCCCTATATTTCCAGTTACGGCGGTTATGTTGGGGCTTCCTCCGATTTTGCAAAGGGTGGAGAATCACACGAGTCGATCATGGTGAATCGACGCGCGTTCAATCACATCGCCCCTTACCGGTTTGAAACCGAAGACGCCCGGCAAATGGCCGAATGGGGCATTGATTTCCTGAAATACGACTGGCGGATCGATGTCAACTCGACCGAGCGGATGTCGACGGCGCTGCGGCAATCGGGCCGGGATATTGTATTCAGTTTGTCCAACTCGGCCCCGTTTGCCAACGTCAAAGATTGGATGCGGTTATCGAACATGTACCGCACCGGCCCCGACATCCGGGATAGCTGGACGAGCCTGTACCAACTGGCGTTTACGCTCGACAAATGGGCACCCTACAACGGCCCCGGCCACTGGAATGACCCCGATATGATGATTCTGGGCAATGTATCCACGGGGCCCGAACTTCACCCGACCCGCCTGACGCCCGACGAACAGTACAGCCACGTGAGCCTGTTTAGCTTACTGTCAGCCCCCTTGCTCATCGGTTGCCCCATCGAACAACTGGACGCGTTTACGCTAAATTTACTAACCAACGATGAGGTCATTGAAATCAATCAGGACCCGCTGGGGAAATCGGCCCGGTTGGTGCGGGAAGAAAATGGCGTACAAATCTGGCTCAAACCGCTGGAAGACGGTTCGTTTGCGGTCGGCCTTTTCAACGTTGCGGAGTATGGCAAAACCCCCGAATCGTATTTTCGCTGGGGGGATGAGACGGCTAAAACCTTTACATTTGACCTGGCTAAAGCGGGGCTGAAAGGCCGCTATCGGCTGCGTGATGTGTGGCGGCAAAAGGATTTAGGGGCATTGAAGGATTCATTCAGGGCGGAGATTCGGCATCATGGCGTGGCCCTGCTCAGGTTATTTCCGGTTCAGTAAAATAGTAGTAATCCGCGTTCCCATCCCTTAAGCATTCATAAAATGATCAGATTCTTCAGTAGCGGTGTATTGATTTGCGGGATTGCCGGTTTTTTAATCGGCATGAATCCATCACAACCCGGCAAGAAACAGCCGCCCAACATCGTCTACATTCTGGCCGATGATCTGGGGTATGGCGACGTGTCGGTGTATAATCCGGAAGGGCAGATCAAGACGCCCCATATCGACAAACTGGCGTCGGAAGGGATGCGGTTTACGGATGCCCATTCGCCCTCGTCGGTTTGCACGCCCACGCGCTACGGCCTGCTGACCGGTCGCTATCCCTGGCGGAGCCGCCTGCCGGTCGGGGTGTTGCGGGGCTACAGCCGGACGCTGATCGAAGCCGATCGCCCAACGGTGGCTTCGTTGCTGAAAAGCCAGGGATATCAAACGGCGGTGGTTGGAAAATGGCATTTGGGGCTGGATTGGGCGGTGCAAAAGGGCCGTGAAGCGGTTCTGACGACGGAAGGATACGGGATCAAAACCGAGATGAATCCCGACGACATCGATTTTTCGCGGGAACCGGCGCAGGGGCCGAAAACCGTCGGCTTCGACTATTCCTACATCCTGCCTGCCTCGCTCGATATGCCGCCCTATTGTTACCTTGAAAACCAGAAACTCACCGACTTGCCGACGGCTTACACCGACGGTAATAAGCTGGAAACCGGCTATACCGGCCCGTTCTGGCGCGAAGGCAAGAAGGCACCCTCATTCGATTTCTATGGCGTACTGCCCACGTTTGTGTCCAAAGCCGTCGATTTTTTGAAAAAGCAGTCGACGCAAAAACCGTTTTTTCTGTATCTGCCGCTGGCTGCTCCGCACACGCCCTGGGTGCCAACCGGCGACTATACCGGGAAATCGAAAGCCGGGGAATACGGCGATTTTGTGCAGCAGGTGGATGCCTCCGTCGGGGAAATTCTGCGAACGCTGGCTGAATCGGGGCTGGCCGACAATACAATGGTCATTTTTGCGAGCGATAACGGCCCCTACTGGCGGGAAAATTTTGTGAAGCAGTTCAACCACAAAGCAGCTGGTGGATTTCGGGGCATGAAAGGCGACGCGTTTGAAGGCGGTCACCGCATTCCGTTCATCGTTCGCTGGCCGGGCCACGTAAAACCGGGAACGACCAGTGCGGCTACCACCACCTTAACCAACCTGATGGCGACCTGTCATGATGTGCTGGGACTGAAAAACCGTACTGCCATGCCCGAAGACAGCTACAGCATTTTGCCGGTGTTGCTGGGCAAAGCCAGCCAGGTGGCCGATCAACCCGCCGTGGTGCACAGTTCATCCATCGGTTTTTTTGCGATTCGGAAGGGCGACTGGAAGTTGATCGAAGGGCTGGGCTCGGGCGGTTTTACGGAACCCAGACAGATCAAAGCTCCGGAGCAGGGGAGCAAAGGGCAGCTTTACAATCTGGCAACGGATGGTGCGGAAACGACTGACCTTTACCAGCAGAATCCCGAAAAAGTGCGGGAGTTAACGGACTTACTGGTCAAAATCCGGCAAAGCAAAACGCGGGTTTCGCGCTGAGGGGTTCACTTGGCCGGAACGGATACCGCCACACTTTGGGGCAGAAATACCGTGAATGTGGCTCCCTGACCGGGTTGCGACTGAGCTGCGATGGTACCGCCGTGCATCTCGGCCACTTTTTTGCAGATGGTCAGACCGATGCCCGTGCCGGCATACTGGTCTTTGCCGTGCAGCCGTTGGAAAAGCTGAAAAATCCGGTTATGATACCGTTCGTCAAAACCGATGCCGTTGTCTTCCACGCTGATGGCCAGATACGACGGTTCCCGTTGCCGCATCGGAACCGGAATGTCGAAAATTGTGACGTCCCGGGCAGAAATCCGCACCTGCGGAGGGCGATCGGGTGCGATGAATTTCAGGGCATTCGAGAGCAGGTTCTGGAACAGTTGCCGCAGTTGTAGCGGATTGCCGTAAATGGTGGGTAAAAAATCAACGAAAATCTGCGTCTTTTTTTCACGAATGACTAGTTCCAAATCACCCAGCACCTCTTTAGTCAGCGCATTGAGGTCGACCTGCCGAAAGGGCTGGTGGTGCGTGTTCAGCCGCGAATAGGCCAAAATGTCCTTGATCAGAACGTGCATGCGTTCGGCTGCGTGGTGCATCCGTTGAATCAAGTCCTGGGCCGTAGGGTTTAGCTCATTGGCAAACTGTTCGACGAGCAGCGTTCCAAACGATTGAATCTTGCGCAACGGTTCCTGCAGATCGTGGGAAGCGATGTAGGCAAACTCGGCCAGTTCCTGGTTGCTGCGGTTCAGTTCGCCAATGTTCAGTTTCAGTTCGTGCTGGTATTGTTCCAGTTTCTGCTTGGTTTCGGTCAGTTCGCGGTTGTCCTGCAGGGTTCGTTCCACCATTTTCTGAGCCTGAATATCCACCAGAAAACCGCTCCAGTACAGCACTTCCTTCTTTTCATCCAGCAGCGCGGTGGCGGTCATCCGGTGCCAGACGTAAGCACCCGTTTCGGCATTCCGGATTCGAATTTCGGTCTGGAACGCGTGGTCGGCCGAAGCGGTTTCGGCCCATTTTTCCCACCACACGGCCGCGTCGTCTTCGTACAGAACCGTCTCCCATTTCGTTTTATTCAACTGGCTGACCGATTCGCCGGTGTATTTTCGCAACCATTCATTGGCGTACAGGAGTTTCCCTTTTGCCGTGGCCGTAAAAATCATGAGCGGCAACGAATCGCTCAGCACCTGATACTGCCGTTCCGACGAGCGGAGCCGCTCGGCCAGTTCCTGTAGCTGGTTATTTTTCCGTTTGATTTCATCGGCTACCAGTTCGGTCGGCTCGGTGTTGAAATGGTGCTTCCAAAGGGCCACGTTGGTTTCATTGACACACTGATCGGCTAAAACCGGCATACTCAGCCTCACTTCCGACCCTTTTTCAGATTTGGAAATCTGAACCTCGTCCACCAGGCGGCTGGCCACCTCGATCCGTTCATTTTTTTGTCCGGTAATCGAAATGCGGCTGTCACTGATTTTGGCCATAATCCGGGCTCTGGAGCCATTTTGAGGCACAATCCCGAGCGTTAGCGATACATCACTGCCATGCAGGAGGGCATCGCGGGAAACTTCCAAAACCGCCGTTGCAAAAGTCGTTTGAGCCACGAGTGAAAGCTCCGCCAGTTCGCCTAATTTCAAGGTGCGTCTATGCGCCAGAATTAGATCCTGCTCATCGTCCAGCGAAACTTTTGCGAGTTCGTACATAACAGAAACAGGGTATGCGCTAAGGCTGTCAGGGGATGATGGTTGCCCCAACGTAGTCTTTCTAAAAGGAGATTACCGGCAAAATATCCTCTTATGAGTCGGGGAAGATGCGTTGATAATCCCAAAAAAAACGCTGAACCAACGATCTGACCAACATGCTTCGTAAGTCTGTAAAACAGATAAGTTGCTGATTTTGTTTAAAGTAAATCCAGGTAAATGATCCGATTGGCATGTAACGAAAACGGGTGTTTTTTGAAAACTATTTTCCTGCATCCCGAAATCGAAACGGTTTTTTGTCCCGTACTTGCAAGCGGAGAAATGGATTCCATAGCCAGGTGGACTGGTTATCGAAAACAGGAGAGTTATGAAAAAAATCATTCTGAAAAAGACCTTGCTGTTTGCTCTTCTTTGGTTCGTCGGGGCTTCCGGCCTGGCCCAGCAACGGACCTACTGCAACCCGATGGACATCAGTTACCGGTATAATTTTGAGCAGTTGAACGAACGGATTTCGTACCGCTCCGGGGCCGATCCCGTCATTATCAACCACAAGGTGGGCAACAAACCGGGCGAGTACTTTCTGTTCGTCACCATTTCCGGGGGCTGGTGGAAATCGAAGGATCTGGTCAGTTGGCAATACGTCGTGCCTGATAAATGGCCGATGGAAGACATGTGTGCGCCGGCCGCCCTGTCGGTGCGCGATACGCTGTTTCTGTTTCAGTCGACGTTTGAGCAACGCCCCATTTTTTATTCGACCGAACCCGAAAAAGGCAAGCTCAAATTCTATAACCGCTGGCTGCCGCGCCTGCCCAAAGACATCGGCCCCTGGGACCCGGCACTTTTCCACGATCCGGATACCGACAAGTGGTTTATGTACTGGGGTTCCTCGAATGTGTATCCGATTTTTGGCGCCGAACTCGACCACCGCCGTCGGCTGACCTACCTGAACCCGGAACCGTCGAAAGCCTACCAGCCGATGTTCTGGCTCGATCCCTGGCAACACGGCTGGGAGCGTTTCGGTCCAAACCATTCCGACCCCATCAAACCGTTTACGGAAGGCGCCTGGATGACGAAACACAATGGCAAGTACTACCTGCAATACGGAGCGCCCGGAACCGAATACAACGTGTA
Organism: Larkinella sp.; assembly: GCF_965227735.1. Classification (NCBI taxonomy): domain Bacteria; kingdom Pseudomonadati; phylum Bacteroidota; class Cytophagia; order Cytophagales; family Spirosomataceae; genus Larkinella; species Larkinella sp. The sequence goes on from NZ_OZ245776.1 coordinate 5,680,745, forward strand.
TGCCAACGGCACCTATGTCGGCAAAGATCCGCTGGGACCCTTTGAATACGCGCCCTACAACCCCATTGCCTACAAACCGGGAGGCTACGCCACCGGCACCGGCCACGGAAACACGTTTCAGGACAATTTTGGCAACTACTGGAATACCGGCACCACCTGGCTGGGCATCGTCTGGGGCATGGAACGACGGATTGTCATGCACCCCGCCGGTTTTGACAAAGACGACCAGCTTTACGCCAACACTCGTTTCGGGGACTTTCCGCATCATCTTTCTACCGGAAAGTGGGAGAACAGCAACGTACTCTTTACGGGCTGGATGTTGCTGAATTACCGGAAACCGGTTATGGCTTCCTCGACGCTGGATACCCTGCGCGCAGAATTGACGGTGGACGAAAACCCGCGGACGTTCTGGGTGCCGACCCAAAACAAAGCCGGTGAGACCCTGACTACCGACCTCGGTGCCGAACACGACATCCGGGCGGTGCAGGTCAATTACGTCGATTACAAAAACACCATTTTCGACAGTGATTCTACTGTTTATACCCAGTTTCGGTTGTATGCGTCGAAAGATGGAAAGAAGTGGGACAAAATTGCCGATCTGACATCGGAGCCCAAACGCGACCGCGCCTGTGCCTATGTGGAACTGCCCCGGCCGGTGCGCGGGCGGTATGTGCGGTATGAACACGTGTATACGGCGGGTCCCTACGTGGCCATCAACGGTTTTCGGGTTTTTGGCAACGGGTTAGGAAAAGCCCCGGCGACGCCCGTAAAACTAGCGGCCGTCCGGCAGAAAGACCAGCGAAATGCCGATATTGCCTGGGAAAAAGTGCCCGGCGCGGTGGGCTACAACATTCTGTGGGGCATTGCCAAAGACAAGCTGTATCAGACCTATCAAATCTGGAACGACCAGCCCAATAAACTGGAGTTGAGGGCGTTGAATGTGGGCGTGCCGTATTATTTCGCCATTGAGTCGTTCAACGAAAACGGCGTGTCAACGGTTAGCGAAGTCATTGGTCCCCGGTAAAAATGGAATACGAATTCTTCAGGTTCATGTCCCGGTTTTTGACCATTGATTCGTTCCTCATTCACGCCGGAACGCCCGGATGGTTTGATAAAACTTTTCTTTTTCAAAAAAGACCCTCAACTTCGGGTCGCTAAATCGAGTTTGAAACCAACCAATTCCATGAACAAAATTCTAGTACTGATTTGCTGTTTGCTAACCGGGCTGGCCGTTGCCCAAACCGCGCCGAAACACCCCGATACGTCCGGGAACGACTGGCAACCGCTTTTTGCCGCCGATTTGTCCGACGCCGGTTTTCCGAAAGGCATCTGGAGCGTTGAAAACGGCGTTCTGACGGCCACGGAAGATATTCCGATCTGGACCAAAAAAACGTATAAAAACTTCGTGCTGGACCTGGAATTCAAGAATGCACCCGGCACCAACAGTGGGGTTTTCGTCTACTGCAGCGATACCGCCAATTTTATTCCGAACTCGGTGGAGATTCAGATTGCCGACGACTACAGCGAACAGTGGTCGAAAGCCCCGGCGTCGTGGCAATGCGGAGCGTTTTTCGGTCACAAACCTGCCATGCTGCCCAAGGTGGTCAAATCGGCGGGCGAATGGAACCGCTACACGATCACCTGCCAGGGAAAAAACATCACGGTTTTGCTGAACGGTCAACTCGTCAACCAGATCGACATGAGCCTGTGGACCTCCGGCAAGACCAATCCCGACGGGTCGGAAATTCCGAACTGGCTCAACAAGCCCTGGGCCACGCTGCCGAATGAAGGGTATGTCGGTTTTCAGGGCAAACACGCCGGTGCGCCGATTTACTTCAAGAATATGAAAATTAAAACGTTGCCATAACCAGCGTTGCCAGAGTCTGCCGACCCGGAAAAAACGCAACCGGGTCGGCAGACCGATCAAAAGTTTAGTGAGTCGTCAGACTTCGCAGCAGGTTTGCGCTGCAAATAATCGACAGAACTTTGAGGACTTCCCGCGGCAAAATATCGTCCCGCATCACGAAAGCCGCCACCAGACAGGCTCCCGAAACACTGCACTGGAAAATGATTGGTAAAACCGGTAAGCGGGACTCGAGCCGGGCACTCAGCATCCGGGCGTTGAGCAGGAACTTTTTCATGACAGCCTGATCGTTAGAACTGAATCAATCGAAACCGGCCCACTGCTGGATTGAATGGCCTGCCGAAACTCAAAGAGATCTTTCTGCAAGGTTTTGATCCGCTTTTCCCGCATTTTGACGTCTTCCTCGCTGCTGTTGCTGCCGATCTTACTTTCGTGGTATTTGATTTTAACATGTACCATTTCTGTAAGGAGTTGAATGGAATCCCGGGCCGAAAACTGACCCTGAATGAGCTGCATTTCCATGATATGCCAAGTGAGTTTGATGAATTATTGACCTTGCCCCAGCGAAAAGGCGGGTTTTCCGTTAAAATCGTACAGATTCTCCGTCTTGATGGTGTCAATGTTATTTTCGACGGCTTTGACCAAAAGGAAAATAAGATCCAGTTTATTCAGGGTTTTCCTTTTGGCGGGTTTGAAACGACACCGCCAGTGGTCGGTACAAAACGTTTCTGAAAAGCCGTCGGGCCATACTTTGATGCCGCGGTTGGTGATCATGGAAAGTGTCGTTTTTTCAGATTCCAGCGGTTTCAGCAACCGGGCAAGCTCGTCCGGATTGGTACCATTCCAATGAACAAAGACATCGACGCCTACCAGTTCTTTTCGGGCGGGCGGTTTTCGCTGGTATTTAGGCAGATTTAACGGCGTTCCATTGGCCAGATTAACGGCTTTCAGGGTTGACGGTTTCTGCCCCAGATTGGCAATAACCGCCTGCGCAAATTCTTTTGTGCCTACTTTTTGCGTGCTGATGCCTTCTTTGTAAAGGTCATACGTATGAATGCCGTCTTCGATGGTTTTTAGCCAGGCATTCTGCACCTTTTCGGCCACGTCGGTTTGCCCGATGTGAATCAGCATCATGACCGCGCCCTGAAGCAACCCCGACGGATTGGCCAGATTTTGCCCGGCCCGGCGCGGAGCCGACCCGTGAATGGCTTCAAACATGGCGCATTCTTCACCCAGGTTCGCTGACCCGGCCAGCCCCACCGATCCCGCGATTTGAGCCGCTACATCCGAAAGCACATCGCCGTATAAATTGGGCATGACAATGACATCGAAAAGTTCGGGCGTATCGGCCATCTTGGCGGCTCCGATATCAATGATCCAGTGTTCATTTTCGATGTCGGGGTATTCGACGGCAATCTCGTCGAACACCTGGTGAAACAAGCCATCCGTTTGCTTCATAATGTTGTCTTTGGTGAAGCAGGTTACTTTCTTGCGCTCATACTGACGGGCGTATTCGAACGCATACCGGATGATTTTTTCGCAACCCGGTCGGCTGATGAGCTTGAGGCATTGCACCACTTCGTCGGTTTGCTGGTGTTCAATACCGGCATACAGATCTTCTTCGTTTTCCCGCACAATCACCAGATCCATGTGCGGGTGTTTGGTTTTGACGTATGGATGGAGACTCAGGCAGGGCCGGACATTGGCGTAGAGACCTAAAAATTTGCGGGTGGTAACGTTCAGGCTTTTGTACCCTCCGCCCTGCGGGGTGGTGATGGGCGCTTTCAAAAATACCTTGTTTCGCCGGATGACTTCCCACGATTCTTTGGCAATCCCCGCTGAATTACCGGCCAGGTAGACCTGTTCGCCCACCTGAATCTCATCCAGTTCGAGTTGCGCACCTGCCGCCAGAATAATGTCGAGCGTGGCATCCATGATTTCGGGACCAATGCCGTCGCCCTTTGCAACTGTAATTCGTATCATTTTAATAAGCAGTTATTGATGCGACAAAATTGCAGCGTCCGGATTATATATTTTTATTTATGTTTGTAATGATATGTATAAAAAATATTTATGAACTATACCCTGAATCAGCTTCGCATTTTTTCAACGATCGTTCAAAATCAGAGCATTACCAAAGCTGCCGAAGCACTGCATCTGACCCAACCGGCCGTTTCAATCCAACTGAAAAATTTTCAGAATCAATTTGAAATTCCGCTGACGGAAGTGATCGGGAAGAAGTTATACATCACGGATTTTGGGAAAGAAATTGCCGTTGCGGCCGAAAACATCCTGAATGAAGTCTACGCCATTAATTACAAAACCCTGGCTTATAAGGGACAACTAACGGGACGCCTGAAAATTTCGGTGGTTAGTACCGGTAAATACGTAATGCCGTATTTTTTGACCGACTTTATAAAGCAGCATCCGGGCATCGAACTGGTGCTGGATGTGACGAACAAATCAAAAGTGATTAGCAGTCTGGAGAACAATGAAGTTGACTTCTCGCTGGTTTCCGTCTTACCGAATCAGTTGGCCATCAGCCAGATTGAACTGATGCAGAATAAGCTGTATCTGGTGGGGAGTCGGGAGACGGACGTTGGCCCGAAACCGTACACGATGCGCCTGTTCGAGACCATTCCGCTAATTTACCGGGAAGCAGGCTCCGGTACCCGGCTGGTGATGGAGCGGTATCTGGAAAACAGCGGGCTAACGGTTTTGAAAAAGATGGAACTGACTTCCAATGAAGCCGTAAAACAGGCGGTTATTGCCGGGTTAGGCTATTCCGTGATGCCGCTGATCGGCATTAAAAATGAGCTCGAAAACGGTCAGCTCCGGATTATTCCGGTTGAGAATTTCCCCATCAAATCGGTTTGGAGTCTGATCTGGCTTTCCCATAAAAAAATGTCGCCCGCTGCCGGTATGTATCTGACCTACGTTAAAAAGCAGAAGGATGCAATCATACGGGAGCGCTTTAACTGGTTTGAAAATTACCAGTAGCGTTTTTCTTCGGTTACCTGTGACTTAATCCGGTTTTTGGGGTCAAAAGAATGGGCCAACAAACCCTTTCTCTTAAACTTAAAAACTGTCTATGAAAAAGTCATTGGCCGAACTGATCGGCACCTTTTCTCTGGTTCTCTTTGGCTGCGGAGCCGCCAGCATTTCCGGAATTTCGACCACCGGACCCGCCGGTATCGGCTTGTTGGGCATTTCGTTTGCCTTTGGGCTGGCGGTGGTGGTGATGGCCTACGCCATTGGCCCCGTGTCGGGCTGCCACATCAATCCGGCCATTACGATTGCCATGCTGGTGGCCGGAAAAATCAGCGTCAGTGATGCCATCACCTACATCATTGCGCAGTTTATTGGGGCCACGCTGGGGGCGGGGGTTCTGTATCTGATTCAGAGCGGGGCTCCCGGTTTTTCGATGGGCCAATGGGCGCTCGGTTCCAACGGCTGGGGTCCCGGCTACCTGGGAGCCTACAGCACCTCCTCCGCTTTCATCACGGAAGCTGTCCTGACGTTTTTGTTTCTGCTGGTTATTTTCAAAACGACGTCGCGGCTGGGCAACAGCAACATGGCCGGTCTGGCAATTGGTCTGACGCTGGTGCTGATTCACCTGGTGGCTATTCCAGTCACGGGAACGTCGGTCAACCCCGCGCGGAGTTTTGGCCCGGCAATTTTTGCGGGCGGTCTGGCCCTCAAACAATTGTGGCTGTTCATCGTGGCTCCGATCGTGGGCGGAATTGTAGCCGCATTGTTTTATAAAGGTGTTTTTGAAGAAAAGAAAAAATAAAAAAGATTCTACAAGATGAATCCTCCCGATGGGATTTTTGGTGTTCCTGCGGAGTTCAGGTTGCACCACACGTCCCATCGGGAGGGCTCATTTTGCAGGAAGCGTATCCGATGACGTCAGGAGGATGGTCTCAAATTTTAATGCCTTTTTTTGTATCAATCCGGGTTAATTAAAGCGGCATATTTTCGGCACTGAAGTCTTTCAGCAACGCCAGAACTTCCTGAACATTTTCGACCCGATGAGCGGCATGGGTGCTGCCGGGGCCAACCTTGACGGTATACTGGTTTTCCAGCGTCAGGGCCGTAAACATATCTTCGTCGGTGCGATCGTCGCCGATGGCCAGCACAAAGTCATAAGGGCGAGCCAGCGATAATTGCTTGGCCACCTTGCCTTTATCGGTCTCGGTACTTTTGATTTCGACCACGCAATTGCCATCGATCACCCGCAACTGGTAGGGCAGCAGGTTTTCGAGCGTGGTGATCAACTCGCGGGACCGCACAAAGCCGGTTTCTGATTCGGCAGAGCGGTAATGCCAGGCCAGCGAATGACTTTTTTCTTCAATAAATGAACCGGGGCAGCGGGTTACAAAATCGATCAGAACCGGGCTGACAATCTCCTTCCACGAACCGTCGTCCAGAATATCCCGTCGCCACAACCCCTGCTGCTTGATGTACGAACCGTGTTCGGCCACCATGTCGATGGGCAGAAATCCCAGCCATTCGTCGAGCGTCTGCTGGTCGCGTCCGCTGATGATCACCACGTAATTTTCCCGGCGGCTCGCCAGCCTACCCAGCACGTTGATCACTTCGATGGGCGGAGCGGCCAGCTCCGGTTTGGTCTTGTAGTTCACCAGCGTGCCGTCATAATCGAGCAGCAACAGCCGCGAACGGGCCTGCGCGTAGCGTTCCTGGAGGGAGAAATTGGTTTGTGATTTCAAGAGCGGGGCGGGTTCAGTCTGTTGGGTACTTTGCAGATTCAATAAACAGTCGACAAAACTACCGGCCCATTTTTTAACGTCATATTCCTTCAACCGACGTTGCATGATGGCAATCCGGCGGGCCTGTTCTTCCGGTTCCATTTCCAGGGCAATTTTCATTTTGTCCGCCACTTCGTTTTCATCCATCGGATTGATATGCAGGGCCGTGCTCATTTCGTTGGCGGCCCCGGTCATTTCACTCAGGATCAACACGCCCTGGTGGTCTTTGCGAGCCGCCACAAACTCCTTGGCAACTAGATTCATCCCGTCGCGAATGGGCGTAATCAGGGCCACATCGCAAGCTGTGTAGAGTGCGAGCAACTGCGGAAAAGGCACCGAACCGTAGCGGTAGACAATGGGCCGCCAGATCAGGGTTCCGTATTTGCCGTTGATTCGCCCGACGGCCTGTTCGATCATCACTTTCCGTTCGCCGTATTTCAGAATTTCATCGCGGGAGGGCACCACCACCAGAATAAACGTCAACCGCTCCGTCCATTCGGGGTAGCGTTGCAAGAAGGCTTCCAGCGCATCGAGCCGCTGCATGACGCCCTTGGTATAGTCCAGCCGATCGACCGAAAAAATGATCTTGTTATCTTTGTAGGCATTCTTTAAAGCCGCCCGTTCTTCCACCACATCCGCGTTGTCGTAGGCGTCGTGGTAGAGCGAATAGTTAATGCCAACCGGAAACGCATCCGACTGAATAAGCCGGTTCTGGTAGTTGATCTTCCAGATTTTGTGCTGAACGCCGAGGTTGATCTGGACGGATTGCAGAAAATGAATGTTGTAGTCGTTGGTATGAAAACCGACCAGATCGGCGCCCAGCAAGCCTGTGAGCAGGTATTGCTTGCATTTCTGGGGCAGAATTCGGATCAGTTCGTAGGAAGGGAAGGGAATGTGCAGGAAAAAACCGATCGTCGCATCGGGCTTCTTTTCACGAATCAACTTCGGCAAACCCATGAAGTGATAGTCGTGTATCCAAACGATGTCCTGGGGTTTCATCAGTTGCGCAACGGCTTCGCTGACGGCTTCGTTGGCTTTCTGATAGGCTACAAAATCCTTTTCCTGATAGTCGACGTAGGTCGTAAAATAGTGAAAAAGGGGCCAGATGACCGAATTGGAAAAACCGTTGTAGAAATCCTGCTGAATTTTGCGGTCTAAAAAAACCGGCACATACTCAAAGTCATCGTTGAGGAGATGTTTGTGTTTTTCCCAGGTTCGGCGGGAGAAATCGGCGCAGCCCACCCAAACCGGTTTTTCTTGGGCGCCTGTGAAATCCAGCGATTTCATGGCCGTCACCAATCCTCCTGAGGATGCTTTCAGCGTCGTACTACCGGAGGTGGTTTCAAAGGCGAAAGGCAGCCGGTACGAAACGATGATAAGTCTATTGTTCTTCATAATGAATGGTTTATACTAATCACGTTGGGTAATTAAATAAGACCATTTAGCGGGGAATGGTTCGGAAAACACCCGGATTAGAATTTTTCTAATCCGGGTAACCGCCACCTTCAGAATGCTAAATTTTGTATCTAAACTTCTGATTAACAATGATTTGCGAGATTGTCAGAAGTTCGCCTGATCGGATTTGTCAGGCCTTTCAATCAAGGATCGTTTTGATGATTCGGACCGGAGCCAGCACCCGGTCCGGACGGTTGGCCAGGTCATCACTGAGGTCAAACATGGCTCGTTCCAGCAGATAGGCTTCCAGCATAACCCGAAGATCATCCCGGTTTTTCGGATAGAAATTCGCTTCCTCAACGGTGTCGAGGTACGCTCTCAGGAAGATCTGGCTGATCTGGTACGCCCACCAGTCGGCAAACGACAGCAGGGTTTTAATGTCCTCCTTCGGAACCTGGTTGGTGGCCAGAAATCCTTCGATAGCAACGTAATAAAACGACCGGATCATGGCGGCAGCATCCCGCAACGGCGACCGCTTGATGCGCCGGGTGCTGAAACTCCGCAGCGGATTGCCGCCAAAATCCTGAATAGCAAGGTCCCGGCCCGTGAGCAGCACTTGCCCCAGGTGGTAATTCCCGTGAATCCGAATCTTCAGCGCATCCAGTTTGTGGTCATAAATCCGCTTCATGGCGGCCAAAACCGCCTGCTTTTTGTCGAGAATATCCTCCACTTCCTGGCGGCTGTCGTCCGGCAAATCCTTCAGGTTCTTGGTCTGGCTCTGGTAACTTTCCCGAACGAGCGACTGCATACCGGAAAAGAGTGACCGCTGGTAGTGCAGCGAGAACTCCTCGGGGGCAAAGTCCCTGTTGGTGGTGTTGGCCAGCGCCAGATGCATCTGCCCCGTGCGAATCCCTAGCAAACGGGCCTCTTCCGAAGCCGTGCCGCCCAGCAATTCCCGGCTTTCGGCGGTTAGTTCGTCAAAACTGAGGGGCTCACCCCAGTTTCCCTGCCGACCGATGGATGCCAGTGTCTCTTTGTTCCGCGCCAGAATCCGCTCGATGAAGTTGTGAATCCGTTCCAGCATAAAGCTATGGCCGTCGCCGTGGTTTTCAACCATCACCTCCATCATGCCCAACGCGATCGAGCCTTTCTCAGACTGCCATTCGATGGTGCCGATAAACGATGGAACGTACTCAAAATGGGCTTCATCACTCAAAAACCGGGTGATTTCCACGTCTGGGTTCAGGTTCCAGTCCACTTTTCGGTACATTTTCAGGAAAAACTGGTTGTCGTAGGCAATGGCCGTGTAGTCCCGGTCGGCGGTGTGCATTTTGGATTTGATGTCTCCGGCGTTCAACGGATAGCTCGTCAGCCTGTCGTTCCCGCTAAAAACCAGCTTGCCATTTTTGGCCGGAATGGCCTGGTTCGCGGCCATTTTGGTAAAGAGCAACTGATGCAACTTGGCGGTGAAGAAAGCATCGCAGAGCAATCCTTCCTGGTCACCAATTCTCAAGCTTGCCAAAACCGCCTGTGGGCAACTCATGGCGATCTGGCTGGCCCGGTCGCCCTGCACAAACACGACCGGAACCTGGTATAATTCGGGCAAACCCTGTTCATACGAGACTTCGACCAGCAGGAGCGAGCCAGTTTTGTCGTCCAGGTGGATAACGGCCTGGTCGGTGATGGCAAAGTTGTCGATTTCCCGGCCTTTGCCGACGAACCAGTGGGCCTTCGTCATGTAGTTCGGCAGAATCTCGTTTTCGAGCGCCGTCCGGGCCTTGGTCTGCGTCAGGTCTTCCCATTTCGCCAGGGTCAGCGACGGCAGCGCATTTTCCAGGTCGATATCCGGGTGGGCTTTTTGCAGCGAAAACCACTGGTAATCATAGGGTGCGAGCGTAAACGGATAGGGGCTGTCTTCCCGAATGACCGGAAACCGGTTTTTGCTGAACAGTTCAACCGGCCGGTAGCCTTTGTAGTCGACCAGATCGATCTCCGCCGGTTGCGAGTGTTTGGACAGGTTGACCACAATCAGCAGCGTCTCGTCTTCGTAGCTGCGGGTAAAGGCCAGCACTTTCGGATTTTCGACGTTCAGAAACTTCAGGTTGCCGCGCCCAAACGCTTTGTACCGCTTGCGCATGTTGATCATCCGTTTCGTAAACCAGAGCAGCGACGAGGTGTTTTGCCACTGCGTTTCCACGTTCACGGCTTCGTAGTGGTAGGCCGGATCGAGAATCACCGGTAGGTACAATTTCTGCGGGTTGGTCACCGAAAAACCGGCATTCCGGTCGGGCGACCACTGCATCGGGGTCCGAACGCCATCGCGGTCGCCCAGATACACGTTGTCGCCCATCCCAATTTCGTCGCCATAATACAAAACCGGCGTACCGGCCAGCGAAAACAGCAGACTGTTCAGCAGCTCGATTTTCCGCCGGTCGTTGTCCATCAGCGGAGCCAGCCGGTGCCGGATGCCCAGGTTGATGCGCGCTTTCGGATTTTTGGCATACATCTTATACATGTAATCCCGCTCGTCGTCGGTCACCATTTCGAGCGTTAACTCGTCGTGGTTGCGGAGGAAAATGGCCCACTGACAGGTTTCCGGAATGTCGGGCGTCTGGTCGAAAATGTCGGTAATCGGATAGCGATCTTCCATCTGAACGGCCATAAACATCCGGGGCATCACCGGGAAGTGGTAGTTCATGTGGCACTCATCGCCATCGCCGAAATACGAAGCCGAATCCTCCGGCCACATGTTCGCTTCGGCCAGAAAGATGGTTCCCGGAAAATGCTCGTCGATGTGTTTGCGCAGGGTTTTCAGGTAGGCATGCGTTTCCGCCAGATTTTCGCCGTTGGTGCCTTCCCGTTCAAAAAGATAGGGTACGGCATCGAGCCGAAAACCGTCCACGCCCATCTTGCACCAGTAATCCAGAATTTTGATTATTTCGTCCTGAACCAGCGGATTGTCGTAATTCAAGTCAGGTTGGTGGTGGAAAAACCGGTGCCAGTAATATTGCTGAGCCACGGGGTCCCAGGTCCAGTTGGAGGCTTCGAAATCCTGGAAAATAATCCGGACATCCTTGTATTGACTGGGGTCGTCGGTCCAGACGTAGTAGTCGCGTTCGGGTGATCCTTTCGGGGCTTTCCGCGCCCGCTGAAACCACGGGTGCTGATCGGAAGTATGGTTGATGACGAGTTCTGTAATCACTTTCAGGTTGCGGTTGTGCGCTTCCTGCAAAAATTCCTGAAACTGCTCAATGTTGCCGTATGAGGGATTGATGCTGTAATAATCGGCGATGTCGTAGCCGTCATCGCGCAGGGGCGACGGGTAGAAGGGCAGTACCCAGATGGCCGTAACGCCCAGATCCTGCAAATAATCCAGTTTTTCCAGCAATCCCCCGAAATCCCCTATGCCGTCGCCACTGCTGTCGCGAAAGGCTTTGATGTGTAATTCGTAGATGATGGCATCTTTATACCAGTGAAGTTTATCGTCTAAGCCAGCTTTGTTCGTCGCCATATTTCTTTCGTCAAAAGTCCTGTTTCAATCAGTCTACCTATTAAAACTAACTTATACGGGAGCGAGATGTTTGGGAAAACCGCTTATTCCGGTCATATACCGTGTCCTTGGGATGCAATCCGGTTCGTGTCCCGTTTTCCCGGACTGCAACCCGGTTGGTATCGCGTCTCCCCGGTGTGCAATCCGGTTGGTGTCGCATTTCCCCGGATTGCAATCCGGTTGGTGTCGCGTTTCCCCGGTGTGCAATCCGGTTTGTGTCGCGTTTCCCCGGATTGCAATCCGGTTTGTGTCGCATTTCCCCGGATTGCATCCGGGGCTAGTGATAGTCGCCCCGTTGGGGCTGGAAAACCTTGAAACGTCTTTCAGGGTTACTTGACTAGAGACGCATAAAAAACGGTACAATGCTCCCACCAACTAATCAGACTGCTCTGTCACCGGATGTCGTATTTGGTGACTTTTTTCTGGATGTTCAATTGAGCGGTATTTTCCCCGACTCGAAAACCTTCGTCGACAGCGTTCCGCTCATGGCTCCGGAGGCTATTCTGGCCCAGTATGAAGCCCAAAAAAACAAGCCTAATTTTTACCTGAAAGCGTTTGTCGACCAGCACTTTACGCTACCCGATTCGCCCGCATCCGGTTACGCCAGCGACACGAACCAATCGACCACAGCCCACATCGATCAGCTTTGGGAGGTTCTGACGCGTGATCCGGATGTGCCGGTAGAAGGCAGTTCGCGATTGCCGCTGCCCCATCCGTATGTTGTACCGGGCGGACGGTTTCGCGAGATTTTTTACTGGGATAGTTACTTTACGCTGCTGGGACTCAAACAGGCGGGGCGGGTCAATCTGATTCGGAACATGGTCGATAATTTTGCGTACCTGATTGATACGTACGGTTTTATTCCAAATGGCAACCGCACCTATTTTCTCAGCCGGTCTCAACCGCCGGTTTTCGCGCTGATGGTGCAGTTGCTGGCCGAACTGGACGGCCCGGAGGTTCTGACGCGCTACCTGCCCCATTTGCAGCAGGAATATACGTTCTGGATGAAAGGAAGCGAGCGATTAGACGTGGATCGTCCGTTTGACCAGCGTGTAGCCCGGCTGGAAAATGGCGTGGTGTTGAACCGGTATTTTGATGCGACGCCCCGGCCCCGCGCCGAGGCTTATCGCAAGGAAGTGGAACTGACCGAAGCTGCCAATTCGGTCGGCATTGAGTCGACGGTTTTTTATGGCCATTTACGGGCCGCCTGTGAGTCGGGTTGGGATTTCAGCAGCCGCTGGTTTGGCGACGGCCAGACGATGGCAACCACCAGCGCGGCCACCTTGCTGCCGGTCGATCTGAATTGCCTTCTCTATTCTCTGGAACTGACGTTGCGGGATGCCTACCGCCAAACCGGTGATAAATCGGCGTCGGAACGGTTTGAACACCTGGCCGAAAACCGGAAAACCGCCCTTTTGCAGACCTTTTGGGATCAGGACCGGGGGTTTTATTTTGATTATGACTTGGTTACCAACCGGCGGGCGACTGCTCAAACGCTGGCGGCTGCTTTTCCGTTGTTTTTCGGACTGGCTACGCCCGAACAGGCCCGGTGTGTGCATGACCGGCTGCGGGACAATTTTTTGAAACCCGGTGGCTGGGTCACGACCCTGGTTCGATCCGGGCAGCAATGGGATTCGCCGAATGGCTGGGCGCCCTTGCAGTGGATTGTTTATAAGGGACTTACGAACTACGGTTTTTCGGAAACGGCCGCCGAAGGACGAGACCGCTGGCTGGCACTCAACGACCGGGTTTTTCGGGAAACCGGTAAAATGATGGAAAAATATAATGTGGAGGACGATACGCTGACGGCGGGCGGGGGCTATTACCCGAATCAGGACGGTTTTGGCTGGACCAATGGCGTTTACCGGCAATTGATGCGCGAAAAACTGGGTGAAACCGCGCTGGCAGATCAAGCGGTATAGCCGAAAAAGCGGGGGGGAAAGGCATTTTTTAGCATTGATTATACAACCTTTACAGAAAATTTGCTGGATTGTCGGAAAGGGTTGCTTATTTTGCACCTGTATGGTCTACTGACTTCTGTCAAATTCTATGTCATTGAAAAAAACCAAGATTGTTGCCACGGTCGGCCCGGCGTCCGACACCAAAGAAAAACTGCTGGCTTTGGCCCGCGCCGGTGTGAATGTTTTCCGGCTGAATTTTTCCCACGGCACACACGAAGATCATTTAGCCCGCATCAAGAGCATCCGGGAAATCAACGCTGAATACGGTCTGAACCTCGCGATCCTGCAGGATTTGCAGGGCCCCAAGATCCGCATCGGCAAAGTCGAGGATGACAATGGGGTGATGATTTATTCCGGAAATAAGCTGGTCTTTACCAATGACGAAATCATTGGAACGGCTGAACGCGTCAGTACGCCTTACAAAGGCATGTACCGCGACGTTCGGAACGGCGAACGCATCCTGCTGGATGATGGTAAACTGGAGGTAAAAGTAATTGGAACAGACGGCACCGATGTCATCACGGAAGTGGTGTATGGCGGACCGCTGAAATCGAAAAAAGGGGTTAATCTGCCCAATACGAAGGTTTCGATGCCCTCGGTCACCGAGAAAGATTTCGAAGACCTGGATTTTGGTCTGGAACACGAAGTGGACTGGATTGCGTTGTCGTTTGTTCGGCAGGCATCTGAAATCCTGGAAATTAAGGAATACATTCGGGCGCGGGGCAAAGCCTGCCGCGTGATTGCCAAACTCGAAAAACCGGAAGCGATTCAGAACATCGACGAAATCATTGCCGCCACCGACGGTGTCATGGTAGCCCGGGGTGACCTGGGTGTGGAACTGCCCGCCGAAGAGGTTCCAATGATTCAGAAAATGATCGTCGAGAAATCGAACAAGGCGGCAAAACCGGTGATCGTGGCGACGCAGATGCTCGAAAGCATGATCGACGCCCCCCGTCCAACCCGGGCGGAGATCAACGACGTTGCCAATTCCGTGTTAGACGGAGCCGATGCTGTGATGCTCAGTGCCGAAACCGCGTCGGGTAAATACCCGATTCTGGCGGTCGAAAACATGGCCAACACCATCCTGAAAGTAGAAGAACTGAGCGATAAAATTTACTACCGCTACCACGCTTTCGTCAACGAACAGCCGGGCAAGAACGTCCTGAACGACAATGTCGTGATGAGCGCGTGCCGGTTGGCGCGTGACACCAAAGCCAAAGCCATTATCGGGATTACAACCTCGGGCTACACGGCCTTCCGGTTGTCGCACCACCGCCCGAAAGCTGGCCTGTACGTTTTTACCTCCAACAAAATCATGATGAACGCCCTGGCGCTCTATTGGGGTGTTCAGGTGATGCCGTATGAACCGAATCCGGAAAACACGGTGGATCAGACGGTTTCCGAAATCAAGGATCTGCTGGTGAAACAGGGGGTGCTGAAGTCAGGTGATATTTTCATCAATACGCTCAGCATGCCGTTGATGGAAAACCTGAAAACGAACACGGTGAAGCTGAGTGTCGTGGAATAAAAAAGATGTTTCTCGGAGTTAAGCGGAGAGAATTTCTCTGTTTAACTCCTTTTTTTATGTTGTAAATGAATAGCCCACGGTTTGAACCGTGGGAATCTTATAAATAAGGGTGGGATATTTGAAACCGTTTTAACGGTTTTGAGGTCTTTAAACCGTTAAAACGGTTCGCAAAAGGGACGGTTTTAACGCACATTCCCCACGGTTCAAACCGTGGGCTATTTTTGCCAATTCCGATCTGGAAATACAACCCTCCGCTTAACTCCTTTTTTCTCCGCTTAACCGCTTGGGCGGCCCCGTCCGCGAAACACTTTCCTCCAAACGCTGCGAAACCACCGCCTTGTATTTCTGTTGAAAATACCCGAAAGAAACGACGATCAGAACGCCGTAGACCACGGAAATCACATAAGCCGAGTAGATAAAAAAATCGAGAAAACTGATGTTCGGCTGGCCAAAGTTTTTATACAATACGACAGCGACACTCCCCATATAGCCGTAATAATCCGCCAGGGTCACGATGAAGCCCACCGTGCTCACATAGCGGAACGACGCCACCAGCCGCTCGAAATACAACCCGTTGCACGGCACGTAAGCCCCGTAGAGACCCAGCCCCACCAGCGTAAACCAGGTTCCCGGCGACAGGATGCCCTGCTGAAAAAACCAGGTACTGACGCCAATCAGCACCGCCGACAGCAGCATCACAATGTTGATGAGCCTGAATGCCAGAAAGTTGTCTTTAACGAGCTGCAAAGCCCCCATGACGACCAGAATCCCGAACGCGACGGTAGTTTCCGTTTTAGTAAACACACCCGGATTGGTAATGCCGACGGCTGAGAGAATTTCAGGGGCAAAATTGTCGCGGAAATCCCGGAAGGCCGACAGCAGGACGTAGGAGACGATCAGCGTGGTGAGTCCCACCGAAAACGTTTGCAGAAAATGCCGCCGTTCGGTCTGGTTCATCGGTCGCCGTTCGGTGCGGAGGTCGCGGTCTTCGGGCGAAGGCGGAGGAAGGAGCGTCATCATCCAGACCGAAATCAGCAGCGGCACGACAAACAGCAGACCCGTAACGAACGGGAGCCAGAACTCCGAGACGCCCCAGGCACTCCGGATGGTCAGGGCAACGGTTTTGACAAATCCCGACGCAAAGATGAACGAGGCCGTGAGTCCGGCAACGAGCGCGTCGGTTTGCCGCCGACCCTCCAGAAAACCCAGCATAATGCCGTAGACCATGCCCAGCGGCAGGCCGTTCAGAAACAGAAAAACGATGTTGTAGGGGGGCGGAGTCAGCGCGAAACCAAGCAACGCCAGTTCGGCCAGACCAATGAAAATCAGGATATACAGGGCGCGTTGGGCTGGTCTCATCTCCGACACGACCTTCACACCAATCCGCTTGGAAACCGCATAGCCCAGCACCTGTGCCGTGATGAGCCAGATTTTGTAGCTGATGCCGGCGTAACTCATGCCCTCGAAAATGACGGCCGTAATGCCTTTCCGGAACGCATACATGCAGGCATAGGTGCAAAACGCAGCAACCGCGCCGAAAGCAATGAAGAGAATCGGGTTTCGTAAAATGGATTTGTTGGGCATTCGGGTAGGTTTGATCCCAAATTACACAGGATTTATGAATAGAAGACGCGCCGGAACCTAAAAATCAAAATTCGGGATGCTTCCGGGCAAATCCAGTTTTCTGGTATTAAGATTGTGTTACGGAAAGAAAGAAAACTGTATACCGAAATAAGCCACTCTTTCGTATATATTCTTAAATTCACGTTAGTCTCCACCTGAATACAACCGATATGAGCGCACAACCGATCACCAATGGATGTCTGCTGATCGCTGAACCGTTTCTGGGCGATCCGAATTTTGAACGAAGTGTCGTGCTGGTGTGCGACCATAACGAGGAGGGCACGTTCGGGCTGGTGCTGAACCAGATGGCGCAGGTGAAATTGAACGACGTGCTGACCGATGAAATGTACCACGATTATTCGCTGTATGTCGGCGGGCCGGTGCAGCAAAACACTTTGCATTACATCCACCGGCTGGGCCACACGGTAGAAGAGTCCATCGAACTGCCCAACGGCCTCTACTGGAGCGGCAATTTCGACCGGTTGCGGCAACTCATCAACGCCGGTGCGGTGAAAGAATCCGACGTCCGGTTTTTTGTCGGTTACTCCGGCTGGTCGGGGGGGCAACTGGCCGACGAAATGGCGCAGAATGCCTGGATTGTGACCCAGGCCGATTCAAACTACATTTTCGATACGCCCTCCGACCAGTTCTGGCGGGGCATTCTGCGCCAGATGGGCGGACAATACCGGGTGCTCTCGCATTACCCCGTCGATCCGCGGCTGAATTGACGACCGACGATTGACCATGGACGATTGACAATGGTTAATGGTCAATCGCCTGTCGTCAATTCTCTTAATTTTTGTGAAAATGGCCCGAAACTTCGGGCTTTACCCGTAAGATAACTGAATTTCTCCCGTTATTTGTCTGCCGGTTCACGCTCTCAGGGGTGAACGACTTTGTTTATTTCTCCAAAACCGTATGTTGAAAGTCAGACTACTACTATTGGTGGCGTTTTTGTTCGCTTCGTTTGCTTCATTTGCTCAGCTTCAGGGTGTATTTGGTATAAAAGCCGGTGCCAGTTCGTCCATCACCGCTCAGGAAGGAATTACCCCGTATATTTCCCGCTATAAAACCGCCTTTCATCTGGGCGGGGTCTACCGCCTTCGCTACAAACGCTTCGTGGCACAGCCGGAAGTATTGTATTCCATCAAAGGAGGTACTTTCAAGCGCCTGGGTGTCAATCCGCAAACGATCCGGAATAATTACAACTACCTGAGTGTTCCGCTGATGCTGGGTTGGATTCCCACCGAAGGGGTTGTGCTCCAGGCCGGGCCAGAGTTCAGCTACGCCATCGACACGCCCTACGGCCCCGGAAAGAAGCAGGATACCGGAATTGCCATTGGTGCTCACTACGATTTTCTGGACATGGCCGAGAAATTCAGTTTAAACCTCCGCTATATTCACGGATTGAACAACGTCTCCAACAGCTCCATTGTCGAATACCGCAACCGGACGTTTCAGGTTTCGATCATCTATAATTTTTACAAGAAAAAGAAGTGAGAGAGGGGGGGCGGTTTTTTCATAAACCGCTAGGATTTTACCCGCACATACACGAGTTTAAAATTGCCCTTTCCGGTTTCTCGCTCGTCAATTTCGAACTGGTCGATGCTTTTCAGCAGCGGAACCAGCTTTTTAAAACCGTAATTGCGCGGGTCGAAGTCGGCCTGTTTTTTGGGTAAAAGATTTCCGAGTTCACCCAGAAACGCCCAGCCGGATTCGTCGGCGAGGTCGTTGATGCTATCGGCAATCATTTTGATGACGTCTTTATTGACCTTGCCAATCGCTTCGGATTCCACAACGGCAATCGGTTCCGGTTCTTTCGTCGGTTTTATTGGAACCTCGACGGGTCTCGGCGTGGCTTTTTTCCGGGAACGGGTTTTCGCAGTTGCCGGTACGAGAACGGGAACGTGCTCGTTTTTTTTCAGGATTTCGAGGTAAATGAACTTGTTACAGGCGGAGATAAACGGCGTTGGCGTTTTCTTTTCACCGATGCCAAATACTTTCATCCCGGCTTCGCGCAGGCGGGTGGCCAGTCGCGTAAAATCGCTGTCGCTCGAAACAATGCAAAATCCATCGACCCGCCCGGTATACAGAATGTCCATCGCATCGATGATCATGGCCGAGTCCGTCGCGTTTTTGCCGGTGGTATAGCTGTATTGCTGAATGGGCGTGATCGCATTTTCGAGCAACACGGTTTTCCAGCCGGCCACGGTCGGTTTGGTCCAGTCGGCATAAATGCGTTTAAACGTCGGCGTTCCGTACTTGGCAATTTCTTCCAGCATACCCCGGACGTTGGAATAAGGCACATTGTCGGCGTCGATCAATACCGCAAGGCGGAGGTCAAGGACGGTTTCCATGAATTTTTCGGTTGGAGCGGGCTATAGTGAATCGATAATCCGGCAACTTTACCGAAAATTATGCAGAAGTCCACCTCACCGGGCAAGCTTCTTGCCCGGTGAGGTGAGAATTAGGCGGTTTTGCTTTCCTTCGGCTCTTCCGTGTGGCTTTTGAATTTCGTGGCGATATCGTCGTAGGCGGCATCGACTTTCCGCTTGAGGCTTTTGACGGAATGGTTGTATTCGTCTTTCAGATCTTCCAGATAATCCTCTCCCTTTTCCCGGATCTTTCTGCGGACTTTTTCCCCTTTTTCCGGTGCAAACAAGATGCCCAGGGCCACACCGGCGGTGGCGGCCAGCAAAACGCTCAAGATTACTTTTTCGGTTTTCATGGTGTACAATGGTACGGTTTGTAATGATTACTGAATTCGATTTACAAAACTAAACGGATACAAAGTAGCGGAAACTGATCGATATTGGGCATAAAACTGAAAATTATCACCTCTGCCGGGCTACAGTAACACCCCTTCAATCAGCAGAACCCGGTCGATCGACTGGTTTTTCAGGGCCAGATACTGCTGGCGTTGCGGATCATCGCGGTAGGCTTCAAAGTCGGCCTTCGTCGGAAACGTAACGAGGTGAAGTTCGTACGGAAGGCCCAGCGTTGTCGCGATCACCACCGATTGGGGTGGCCGGACCCGGTAAAGCAACTCGCCCCCATACTGATCGAGCAAGGGCAAAACGTGATCTTCGAAGGCGTGAAAAACTGTTTCCTGCCCCGGTTTTACAAACAGGATCTGTGTGTAATACAGCATGGTTTATTCGATTAACCGGAACAACCGGTTCCAGCGGATTTTAGCCCAAACCGTCGCCGGATCGGGGTCGATCGACATCCAGACGAAAACCGCCTTGCCCACGATGTGATTCTCCGGTACAAAGCCCCAGTAACGCGAATCGTCGGAATTGTGGCGGTTGTCGCCCATCATGAAGTAATAATCCTGCTTGAAGGTGTACGAAGAAATCGGCTGTCCGTTGATCGTGAGGCTGTTAGCGGTCATTTCCACCTTTTCATTGCCTTCGTGGCGGCCAATCAGCGTACCGTAAACGGCGAGAGTCTGCGGGTTGATCGGGACGGTTTGCCCTTTTTTCGGAACGGCCAGCGGACCAAAATTATCGCGGTTCCAGGCATACGCCGAGCCGCCGTAAATGCCCGGAGCCGCCTGCCCGGCGGGTTCTGTCATTCGCTCGATTCCCTTCACCCACGCCAGTTCTTTCAGTTTGGCAATAACCTCCGGCGTGGTCGTGACGCTGTAGCCCACCAGAACGGATGCCTTCGTGGCTTCGCTGTATTCTTCGATGGGCTGCCAGTTGATAAAAGGCCCTTCCGCCGATTTGTAATCGTTGATGATGTTGTAGTTCCGGAAAAACCGCTCGTTCAGCACCTCCGTCGTTCTAACGAAATAACTGGTTTCGGCCCGAACCGGCGTCGGAAATGCCTTCCCATTGACGTAGACCTGCTCCTGCCGGATTTCAAGTTGGTCGCCTGGAATACCGATGCAGCGCTTGATGAGGTTGGTTCGCAAATCCATCGGGTAATCCGGTTCGCCAGCCTTGGGCGGGGGAAAGTTGAAAACCACGACATCGCCGTTTTTTACAGTCGTAAAACCGGGCAGGCGATAGGTCGGCAATTGAATCAGGTCGCTGTACGACGGAATTTCCGTTCCCCAAATCTTCTGGTGGGTGAGCGGCACCTGCAAAGGCGTCTGGGGCGTCCGGGAACCGTAGTGCAGTTTGCTGACAAACAGGAAATCGCCCACCAGCAGGCTGTTCTCCATCGATGGTGTCGGAATGGCGTAGGCTTCAAAGGTCAGAAACCGGATCAGCGTCGCGGCAATCACCGCAAACAAAATCGAATCGAGCCATTCCTGAAGGAACGATTTTTTAGGTTTGGTGGGCTTGTTGGCCGGGTCAGTCGGGGATTGGCGCATAAGAAGCAGCTTTATACAGGTAAGCTGCGCAAAATACGGTTTCGTCGGACAATTGGAAATCAATTTTACAGGAGCGGTAATGCCATTTTTCGATAGATTCGGTACAAATTCGTACAGCTATTACACAGGGTTTATCAGGGGAAATCAGAGTTTATCAGAGAAAAGAATACTCAGCGTAACTCTGATTTCCTCTGTTTAACGCTGCGAAATAACTCACTCACTCCGCAAACTCTCCACCGGATTCATCAGGGCGGTTTTTGCCGATTGGAGCGAAACCGTCAGCAGCGTGATGCCGATGGCCAGCAAACCGGCCAGGGCAAATACCCACCCTTGAATCTCAACGTGGTAGACGAAGTTTTGCAGCCAGCGACTCATCACCCAACCCGCCACGGGTGAGGCCACGGCAATGGCAACCAGCACCGGTTTCAGGAAGTCTCTCGACAGCAGGGCGACGATGTCAGCCACCGTGGCGCCCAGCACTTTCCGCACACCGATTTCCCGCGTTCGCTGTTGGGTGGCCAGTTTGGCCAGGCCGAACACGCCGAGGCCGCAAATCAGGGTCGCCAGCAGGGTTGCATAGCTCACAATTCGCTGCCATTTCTGCTCCAGCTCATAGGCTTTGGCGTTCAACTCATCCTGAAAACCGTAGTCCATTTCAAAGGATGGGTAGGCTTTCCGGTATACGTTCTTCAAAACGGTCAGGGCTTCTTTTTGGCGGTTCTTGTCAATTTTTACCAAAATTCCGCTGGCCTGATCTTCCCGCATGAACAGGGCCATCGGTCGAATGCGCTCCCGCAATGAACTGGCATGAAAATCCTTGATCACCCCAATGATGGTCAGTGGTTTCTGGCTGAAATTCTCATGCAGGCGGATGGTTTTCCCGATCGGCTTCTCCAGCCCCGCGGTCTTTACGAACGTTTCATTGACCAGAACGGCCTCGGTTTTGTCAGACGCGAAAGCAGGGGATAGGTTGCGCCCGGCTTTCAGTCGGATGCCCAAAGCCGGTAGGTAGTTTTCGTCAATGTACTGGTAGCGGCTTTCAATTTTCTGATTCCCCACGCGGGTTTCGTACGATCCGCCCAAGTCACTGGTAAACGAAACGGTTCGGATCAAGGGCTCGCCCGCCAGTTCGGTCCGCAGAAAAGCCTGATCGACTTTCAAATCATCGCTGAAAGGAATGTACGTTCCGACGACCTGATACGGATCGTAGCCCAGGTCTTTCGTCCGCACATAATCCATCTGATGGTAGAAAACCGTGGTCGCAATCACCAGAAAAACCGACAGGGCAAATTGAATCATGACGAGCGTTTGCCCCAGCCAACTCCGCCCCGAAAGTCGCGGTTTATTATACAATACGTCGGTGGGTTTAAAATTAGACAGAACGAATGCCGGATAAAGACCCGCTAGCAAAATATTAAAAATCAATAGGATAATAAAATAAAGCAGGAGTTTGCCGTCCAGGATTTCACTGAAAACGATGGCTTTGCCAGCTAACTGGTTAAAAACCGGTAGCGTCAACTGCGCCATCAGAATCGCTACCCCAAAAGCCCCCAGACACAGAATCGCCGACTCCCCCAGGAATTGAGCCATAATGCGTTGCGAACTGCTCCCCGTTAGTTTCCGAACCCCGATTTCTTTGGTCCGTTTCAGCGAGTTCGCCAGACTGATGTTGATGAAATTAATGGAAGCCATCAGCATAATAAAGGCCGAAATACCCAAAAAGAGGTACGAAAAAACCGGGTTGCTGCCGTTGGTAATACCGCCTTCCCGATTGTTTTCGTGGTGGTAAAGGGGCTGTAAATGAATATCGGTTATGGGCTGTAAACCGTAGCTGATTGTGGGATCGAAGCCGTAGTTTTTTCGATTTTCGGCCACCTGCTGTCGGGCGTGAATATCATACACTTTTCCGAATTTCCGGACAACGATATTCAAATCAGAGTTCGGATGCAGCACGACAAAGGTGCTCAGATAGGAGTTCAGCCAACTGGTGTCGTCGAATGACACCTGCATGAACCGGAACGGAAACAGCAGATCGAACTGGAGAGAGGAGTTTTTGGGCGGGTCCTGCACCACACCGGTGATGATCGATGCTCCCACCCGCTTGCCGGAAGGCCCGTCTTCCAGCAACGTTTTCCCGATTACGTCGAGGCTGTTGAATAGTTTCCGCGCCGTCCGTTCGGTGATGACGACCGTGCCTGCCCCCCGCAAGGCGGTTTTCGGATTGCCACTCAACAGCTTGAAAGAAAACACGTTGAAAAAAGTGGAGTCGACAAAAAAGGGGTGAAGCACAAACGATTTATGGTTGGCCACAAACATGCCCTGGATGTCTCCTCCCATCACCCGCACGTAGTTCTGTACTTCAGGCACTTCTGCTTTGAAGGCCGGTCCCTGCACCTGACCTGTGCCGCCGTTCGTCTCGCCGGTTCCGCCCCGGGTTTCGGTCGTGGTCGTTGTGATCCGGTAGAGGTTCGGGTTGTTCTCGTGAAACCGGTCATAGCTTCGCTCGTCTTTTATATAGAGAATCGCCAGCAACAGGCAGGTGATGCCAACGGCCAGACCAACGACGTTGATGACCGAATACAGCCGGTTTTGCCATAAATGGCGGAAGGCGATTTTGAGGTAATTTTGGAGCATTTACTGGTTCGTTTTTCGTATTTTTGTAAAAACCGCTCTGTGTTATGGATGATGTCATTGAATTAACGGAAGCCGAAATCCTACGTGGGAAACCCATGCCCAGCCGCAACCATTCCATTCTTGAAGTCCGTATCAGTCACCTAATTATGGAGAAATACGAGCCTGAATTTGATGTTTTGACTGAACTTGACCTCGACTTAACCTACGGCACGGCCATTCCTGATATCTGCATCTACCCTAAATTAAAATTTAATTGGGAAGACGATGATATTATCAAAATGACCACACCGCCAATTACTACGATTGAAATTCTGTCACCCCGCCAGGCGTATGAAGTGTTGGCGAGCAAGATTCGGAAAGTATATTTTCCGTCGGGGGTTCAGTCGGCCTGGATTGTGATGCCGTCGGTGAAAGCAATTCAGCTTTTTCTGCCAGATGGCTCGGTTCTATTTTACCGTGATAACATCTTCAATGATGTCACCACCGGTATCGAATTGGATCTAAAAACCGTGTTCAAATAGGACGGATTTCCAGGCGATACCCTACGCCGTGGACAGCGACGATCTTGAGCGTTGGGTCGTCCTGCAATAGTTTCCGCAGCCGTGAGACGAACACATCGACACTGCGCCCGACAATGATGCCTTCGTCTTCCCAGACCGATTTGAGAATAAAATCACGTTCCAGCAGTTGGTTCGGATTCATGGCAAAAAGGCGGAGCAGCTTGGCTTCCCGATACGTCAGGTCGTGTTCCTGATCATTGGCAATCAATTTCAGATTGGCCATATCGAGACTGGAGTCTCCAAAGTGGAGTTTATGATCTTCTTCCGGTGTAGAAACCGGCGAAGCGGTTGCTTCTTTCGGTGATGCCGACTGGCGGAAAACGGTAAAAACCAGTGCCGTCAACACACTCCCAATAGCCAGCATCCACCAGTTCATTGTGATTGGGGGAGCGGCTTCGGGCGTTGCAAACCGGACTTGCAGGTTGTAGCAACCTTTGGTTTGCACCCGGCCGGAACAAGCGACAACCTGCTTTTTTCTAACGTCCAGAACCGAGTAACCCAACTGGATTTTCCCGTCGGAACAGTTCAGGACGGCAACGTCGTATTTCTCGTTAATCGCATGAATCTGAAGAGATTTCTGCAACAATTCGGGCAATTTATCGTAGTCGAACGATTGATCCAACCGGATCAGAAACGTGCTGGCATCGGTTTGCTGAACGGGCGGAATCTGCGACGTCGAGTCGCCCGCGGCTGCCAGCATCTGATGGGCCGTCCGGCGAAGGGCGAGGTTGACTTTCTCCGCAAACCGGTTTTTTTCGGACTGCGCCGGGCTGGGCGTCGAACGAACAAACTGCACGAAGAGCAAGGCCGTTAACAGAACGACACTGAGGGCGATGATTCGGGTTGCTTTTCCCATGTTTAATACCGTTTTATTCCCGGCGAACAATGTCTGCCAGCAATTTCTCCAGTTCATCTTTCACGTACGGATCGATGCCCGGTTTTTTTACTTCCGTTTCCAGCCGTTTAACCGCTTCCGGTTTTCGATTGACCAGCACCCATGTTTTGGCCAGCGACATCAGATAACCGTGGTAATCGAAATTTTTAACAAAGTAATCAAAATAAAGAACTGCTTCCTCTTTTCGGTTTTCGCCAATCAGTTTTTCACCGGTTTTCAGAATCGCATCGTGGTTTAGATACGTAAGTTCATACTGATAAAACGACGATTCCGTTTTCCGGAACCGATCAAAAACCGGTAATGCTTTTTGTACGGTTTCCCGATGCAGCAACGAATCGAGGTACACCGAAACCGGTTTTCGGTTGACGTTAAGCGGTTGGGTACCGGCCAGTATTTTTTTTAGGTAATCCGTTGAACTGATGACGTTTATACGCTTGCCGGTTTTCCCATCCGTCCGGCCATTCGAATAAATTCCGATCAGTTTTCCATGGGCGTCGATGACCGGCGATCCGCTGGCACCACCCAGAAAAACCGTATCCATGCCTGCGCCCTCAAACTGGACATAAAACACCGGTCCTTCGGTTTTCACTACCTGACCTTTCGCCGTCAGCGTTTGTTGAAACCGGTAGGGGTTGCCCGTCAGATACACCTTTTCGCCGACCGAAACCGCCCTCTCCCGCAGCCTGACCGGTTGAATTTTCGGCGAAACTGATTTGGTTGAAAAAACAAGCCAATCCCGCTGCAACACCCCGTTGTCAAAACCATCCCACAGTTTTTCGGTGGAATCTTCGTTCATCAACCGATCAATGACCACCGAATCCGCGGGCTGGTGTTTCGGGTACATCTTCCACGTTTTAAGCTGGTCGTTGATCACCACCCGCTTCGTCGCTTTGTTGCGGGCGACCCACAAAATGTGTTTTGCCGTTACCGCCAGCGTGTCTTTTCCGGTATCGAGCAAAAAACCGCTGGCGGCATAGGTGATTGTCGGGTCTTCGTATCGATCCCCGTTTTTATACAAAACTTCATTGACCAGGGCAATCGGCGGCCATTGTTCGACCGGTTTCTGAATCCATTTTTCCGGGGTTTGGGCAAATCCAAAAACCGGCAATCCGAGCAATAAAATTAAGATTTTTCTCATAGCGACTAAGGCACTGGTTAACATCCGTCTCCTTTTCTGAATGGGAGTTTAAGAAACCAGAAAAGCTTCAACCGGATGATCCGCCGGGCAACTTCGTCTTCTTTTCGGGTCGGTTCAATCACCAGATCATCGCCGACGTGCGCGTATGCCAGCACGTCTGATAGCTCAATTTCAGCCTTTTCGCAACGCCCATCCGCTTTTGCCATATTGAGCGGTTTTCCGTCCCGTCGCAGATAAACCCGGAATGGAATTTTGACGGCATCGGGCGAATAGGGATCGCCGGCAACAACGGTCAATTTGCCCCGGCTATTGAGCGAGAAAAAGGAATAATCCAGCGGAATACCGTCTAATAGTAAGGGATTATCGGAAAATTCTTTCGTTTTTTTCTCAGCAGTTGGCTTACTGCTTTCGTGAGAATCGGTTACCCGGTTTTCCGTCAACAGCACGGAACTACTAAAAACGGACGGCTGGGAAACTGTACCGAAAAAGAAGACGAGAAAAATCCATTTTTTTGACATGGTGGCTTTTCGTTAAGTGGACAATGGACCAAATGTATCGTCCCTGCCAAACGCGGCCAATTAATGCCCGTAAAACATTGTAAACGAAATGTAAAAGCTTTCTATTCAGTCATTAAAAGGCTTTCTATCCGGCAGTTACCGTTGGATTCGGATGAGTCAAACTTTTTTTAAGAAATCGCTTCTAATTCTTTAAAAATCTTTTAAAGGAGAATAATCCAAAAACGGCAGAAATAATTTCTGGTATAGGGATTGGCGAAAAATCCCCAATTTCCTATTAAATTACCGCCATAATGGGAAATTAAATAGAGTAATGTCACTATTCAGCAAAACAATTGTTCGTTTTCCGATTGTACTCAACATACCCACCTATAATTCTCTTTTACCATTTCTAACTTCATTTCCCCATGCGAAAACCAGTACTTTTTTTGAACCGGAAAGCGCCCTTCAAACGCCGGTCTCGGTCCTACACCCTTGTTCTGCTGGCCATCGGAATGGCATTGTCTGCTCCGCCGGCTCCAACCTATGCCAACCCGGCCAAAGCCGGTGCGGTGGCCACCCTTGAAAAAGAAGTAACCGGAACCGTTAAGGATAACAATGGCAACGCGCTGCCGGGGGTTAACGTCGTCATCAAAGGCACAACCAAAGGCACCACTACCAACAGTGTCGGAAAATATACGCTGATGGTCGACAACGACGCTACGGTTTTGATTTTCTCATTCATCGGGGCTTTGTCGCAGGAAGTTACCGTGGGTGATCGTTCGGTGGTCGATGTGACGCTTCAGGAAGATGCCAAGCAGTTGAACGAAATCGTTGTAACGGCCCTTGGGATCGAACGAAACGCGAAAACCCTGACGTATTCTACCCAGCAGATCGACGGCAAAAAACTGGTCGATGTTCGGGATGCCAACTTTGTCAACACGCTTTCCGGAAAAGTGGCCGGGATGGTCGTGACGCAGGGTTCGTCGGGTCCCGGTTCAGCGACGCGGGTGGTTTTGCGCGGAAACCGCTCCATCACCGGTAACAACAATGCCTTGTTTGTGATCGACGGCGTTCCGGTCGACAACACCGTCCGTGGCCAGGTCACCGGCGACTTTGGCGGGATCAACGGCAGCGATGGTGCCAACAACATTAACCCCGACGACATCGAGTCGATGAACGTGCTGAAAGGCCCGGCAGCTTCGGCTCTGTACGGCAGCCGTGCGGCCAACGGGGTCATCATGATCACGACGAAAAAAGGGAAAGCCGGAAAAGTGTCGGTCGATGTGAACTCCGGGGTTCAGATGGAAACGCCGTTTATGTTACCCAGTTTGCAAAATACGTTCGGGCAGGGTGCCGGTGGCAAAACCAGCGCCAACTCGCCGTATAGCTGGGGAGCCGCTGCCACGACCTATCCCGACAACATCAAAGACTTTTTCCGGGATGCGATTTCGACCAACAATTCGGTGGGCATTGCGGCTGGTAGCGAAAAGGTGCAGACCTACACGTCCTACACCAACAACTACAACCAGGGCATTCTGCCCAACAATGAGCTGATGCGTCATACGCTGAACCTCCGGCTTACGTCGCAGATTACGAAGCGGTTTTCGACCGATGCCAAGATTACCTACATCAACCAGAAGATTGACAACAAGCCCCGCTCCGGTGAGGAAAGCTCGGTGACGATGAACCTCTACAAGGTGCCGCGCAGTGTCGATCTGAACAACGTCTACAATACGTATGAAGACGCCAACGGCAAACCGACCTACTGGACCAGCTCGGGGATCTATATGAACCCTTACTGGACGCTCAACAAAACGTTTGCGCTCGAAAAACGGAACCGGGTGATTGCCCTCGGTTCGGCCAAATACCAGTTGACCGACTGGCTGAATGTGCAGGGACGGATCAGTTACGACTGGTATGCCGACCGGTATAACTTCGGGTATTCCAACAACACGCTGCTGTTTGCCGGAGCGGGTGGTTCGTATTCGGATTATACAGGTGAGCAACTGGAGCGCAACATGGACGTGATCATTTCCGGGAACAACAACATCGGAAAAGACTTCGCCGTAACCTACAACGTGGGCGCCGGGTCGACCTACAACCGTTTCTCGCAGGTGGGCGCCAGCACCAACGGTTTGTCGGTAGCCAACCGCTTCGACCTTTCTTTCGCGTCGAACCTGACGCAGATTACCGGTTATAACGAGAAAGAACTGCAATATGTGTTTGGAACCGCTTCCGTTTCGTTCCGCGATTACCTGACGGTTGATGCGTCGGTGCGGAACGACTGGTCGTCTACGTTACCCAAACCGTATTCCTACATTTATTCGTCATTCGGTGCCAACATCATTCTCTCCGACGCGGTAAAACTGCCAAACTGGATCAGTTTTGCCAAACTGCGGGGTTCGTGGGCGCAGGTGGGGAACGATGCCGCGCCGTATAGCCTGCTCCAGACGTACGCGTTCTCACAGGGTGGAACGGGCGGTTATATTTCCCGCAGCACGACCCGCCCGGCTGAAAACCTGAAACCTGAAATTTCGTCATCCACCGAATTCGGGGCCGACGTACGGTTTTTGGGTGGCCGTTTAGGGGTTGATTTTACCTACTACAACAGCAACACGGTCAACCAGTTGCTTTCGCTCGGTCTGGCTCCGGCGTCGGGTTTTGCCAGCCAGTTTGTCAATGCCGGGAAAATCAACAACAAAGGCTTTGAACTAACCCTGAGCGCATCGCCGTTGAAGGGCAATAGTTTTACCTGGGATGCCTCGCTGAACTTTGCGCGGAACGTCAACACCATCGTTGAACTCCACCCGAATATCAAGAGTGCTACGCTGGGCGGAAATACGCGGACGACGACCGCCGTGGTGACGGAAGGCGGTTCCTACGGTGATCTTCAGGCCTATGGCTGGGCGAGAGATGCGCAGGATCGTTTGCTGGTGAATGCCAACGGCTTACCGGTGGTCAGTGCTTTCAAAACCATCGGAAACTTCAACCCCAAGCTGACGTTCGGGTTTAGCAACACGTTCTCCTACAAGAACTTTGTGATGAGCTTCCTGGTCGATGGCCGGGTGGGGGGCATCATGGTTTCCGGAACGGATGGCAACCTGGCGTATGACGGAACGGCCAAGTATACCCTCGAAAACCGCGAAGGCGGCTGGGTATTGCCGGGCGTAACGGCAACGGGCGAAACCAACACGAAAGCGGTTACTGCCGAGCAATTCTGGCAAACCGTATCGCAGGGCCGCTATACCTGGGGTGAGTTTTTCTCGTATTCAACCACGAACGTGCGCTTGAGAGAAGCAACTTTGGGCTACAATATTCCGTTCCCGCAAGGCTTTTTCATCAAAAACGCCCGCCTGTCCCTCACGGCACGCAACCTGTTTTTCCTGTACCGGGGCAACGCCACGATGGACATTCCCGGTTTGAAAACCCGCAAGTTGCCGTTTGACCCGGACGTGAACCTGAGTGCAGCCAACTACCAGGGTTCCGAATACGGTGCGCTGCCTTCGACCCGTACCGTTGGTCTTAACTTAAAATTAGGATTCTGATCGTCGTTCTGAAACAAAAGAATTGTCCGATAAAAGCCCCCAACCCCCTAAAGGAGGCTTTAACAATCCGGATTTTTGAGCCCCCTTTAGGGGGTTGGGGGCTAATTTTTAAGAATCAACACAGAACTCACCATGAAAATAGTAGGTACTAAAGTAATAAGATTATCCGCCATCGGCCTGATTGCCGGGGCGGCCGGCATCTGGAGTGGCTGTACGAGCGATTTTGACGAAATCAATACCAGCAAAACCGCCATCACCACACTAAGTGCGACTGAACTCCCATATTTGTTTTCGCGGGCCCAACAACAGGCGTCGTATGCCGCCGGTACGTACCAGACGGCCCAGAACCTGTTTGCGGATCTGTACGCCCAATACTACGCTACCACGACACCGAACTTCCAGTCGGACCGGTATTTTATGCACCGGACCTGGATCAATTCGCACTGGAACCCGATTTATACACAGGTGGTGCCGCAGTTGAAAACCTTGTTCGACCAGACCGACCCGGCTTCGTCGCAGTATGCCCTGGCCAGCATCTGGTGGGTGTTTGCGTTTCACCGCCTGACAGATTACTACGGCCCGGTGCCGTATTTCGATGCGGGCATTCCGGCCAACAGCGTTAAATACGATCCGCAGGACAAAATTTACGACGACTTCTTCAAACGCCTGGCGGCTGCAACGACGGTTTTGAAAGGCAAAACGGCGGAAAAACCGTACGGAAGCTACGACATCATCTACGCGGGAGATGTCAACAAATGGATCAAATTTGCCAACACGCTGCGGCTGCGGCTGGCGATGCGGATTTCGAAAGTAGATCCGGCCCGGGCCAAAACCGAAGCAGAGGCTGCCATCGCGGGCGGTTTGCTGACCGACGTTGCCGACAATGCGCTGATGACCAAAAACCAGGTGGGGAATGATTACAACGGTTTGGCGACGATCTCCGGCTGGGGCGAGTTTCGGATGAGTGCGTCGATGGAGTCGATCCTGAAAGGCTTCGATGATCCCCGGATTGGGATTTACTTTCAGCCCGCTTTCAACACCAAAACGTACGAAGGCGTTCGCAACGGGCTGGGTTCCGTCGAGTTGACCGATCCGCTCAACAACAACGACAACAACTCCAACATTGGCGATCGTTGGGTGAAAAACACCGGCACCGGATCGGCCTGGGCGCAGCAATACGCTACCAAACAGGATATTATGCACACGGCTGAAGCGTATTTTCTGGTAGCCGAAGCGGCTCTGAATGGCTGGAATGTGGGTGGAACGACGGCGCAACAGGCCTACGAAAAAGGCATCCGGGCGTCGATGGATGGCTGGGGAATCAGTAGCGCCCTGACCGATGCCTACATCGTCAGCACCAAAACGCCGGTTGCTCCGCAGGATCAGCAGAAATCACCGGCTTTGTCGACGATTCCCGTCAAATGGGGTGCTACCGAAGCGATTCAGCGGGAACAGATCGGTACGCAGAAATGGCTGGCGGTTTATCCCGACGGCATCGAAGCATGGGCGGAAGTTCGCCGGACGCGGTTTCCAAAATTGTATCCGGTGGTCAACTCAGTCAACACCGACGTTCCGACGACGGCCTATCCCCGCCGGATTCCGTTCCTGCTGCTGGAAGAAACCTCCAACACGGCAGCGGTCAAAGCGGCTGTTGCGTTGCTAGGCGGACCGGACAACGCGGCAACGCCGTTGTGGTGGGATAAGAATAAATAAGAAGTTATTTCGCGGAGTTGAGCGAAGAAGAAAGGAGTTAAGCGGAGGTTTATAAATCTCTGCTTAACTCCTTTTTTTCTCCGCTCAACTCCGCGAAATACTTTACGTCAAGACTCCACCAACATCCGCCTTTGTTTCACCAGATCCTCCCGCTTCACGAAGGTGATCGGCACAAACTGGTCGGTGGGCGAACCAATGTAGTAGAGCGTCCAGTCCTGATCATAGTGCGCCAGCATCTGTCGGATGCAATCCACGCGGTCGATGGTCGGAATGTTGCAGTCTTCCCAGTAAAACAGCTCCACGCGGTAGTGCAATTCCTGCCGCTTGCCGTTGATGGTGACTTCGATTTCGATGTCCTGTTTGCCGGGCATCATGGGAATGGGAATAGCGATATGTGCTGCCATAGTATAGGAGATTGGAAAGTTCAGTTATTCACTCCGAAGACTTTTTACCGGGTTGGTCAAAGCGGCTTTGATGCTCTGGAAACTCACGGTTACAAAAGCAATGACAAGGGCCAGAACGGCTCCGGCGCCAAAAATCCACCATTCAATCGCCACTTTGTACGCAAAATCCTGCAACCACTTGTCGGTGAAATAATACGCAATCGGCGACGCAATCAGGATGGCGACCAACACCAGCTTCAGAAAATCGCGGGTCAGCAATCCCACAATATTAACGACCGTGGCCCCCAATACCTTGCGAACCCCCACCTCTTTGATCCGCTGATACGCGATCAGGGTCGACAACCCAAAAAGACCGAGACAACTGATGACGACGGCCACGGCGGTGGCCAGGTTGATGATCCGGGACATATTCCGCTCACGGGTGTAGATTTCTTCCAGCGTGCTGTCGTAAAACTTGTATTCAAACGGTTCGGTGGGGTAGAAGTTTTTCCAGATTTTTCCGATTTGCTGGATGGCTGTCTGCCACTGTTCCGGATTCGATGTACTGAGTTTGATGTTGAAGGTCGTCAGGCTATTTTTGTTCGTCATCAGCAGAACCGGATCAATTTTCTGGTAAAACGAGCCGATGTGAAAATCCTTCACCACGCCGACAATCGGGATCGGATGTCCATCAACCTCCTGAATGTATTTTCCAATGGCTTCCTGGGGCGACGCAATTCCGAATTCGTGCAGGGCGGTTTCGTTGATGATGTATTCGCGGGCGGTGTCGGATGCGGCCAGATTCCGGCCGGCCAGCAATGGAATTTTATACATCGCCAGCAAGGTCGTATCGATGTATTTGAGAAACATGCCTTTCTCAATAATCTCACCTTTTTTCGTCTTGTACTGGTAACTGTTGCTGTTGAACGACTGGTTCATGGGTGCATTGCCCAGCGCGACGCCGGCAATACCGGGTTGTTTCGCCAGTTCCTGCTGCATCGTAAACTGACGGTTTTTGTAGGCGGGTTTGTCGCTTAGTTTCCAGGGAACGTTGAACAGCAAAACCGCTTCCCGGTTAAAGCCCAGGTCTTTGTGGAGCAGGTAATTCAGTTGCCGACCCACCAGCATCGTTCCGACAATGAACAGTTGGGCGATTACAAACTGGAAGACAATCAGGCTTTTGCGCATCGTCAAACCGCCTTTTCCGACTTCCGCCGTGACCTGGCCGCGCATCATGCTCACGGCCTGAACGCGGGTGACGAGCCAGCCGGGATAGAGGCCGGAAAAACCGGTAACCCCCAGCACCAATATCCCCAGAAAAATAGCCATCTTTCCGAAATCCGTATACGCATTCATGCCGTCCGGAATCAGCTTCTCAAATACCGCCAGCGTCCACTGCGACAGAAAAGCCGAAAGCAAAACCGCCAGGATTGTGATCACCAGCGTTTCGCCCAGAAACTGCCGGATCAGGTGCCAGCGCGAACTGCCCAGCGTTTTGCGGATGCCGACCTCTTTGGCCCGCTGCGGCATCTGCGCCGTGGTGAGGTTGATGTAATTGATGCAGGCCAGCAGCAGCAGGAAAGCCGCAATACCCATCAAACCGTAGAGTACATTGCGGTTGGCCTTGCGCAGGTTTTCGCCGTATTCCGTCGAAAAATGCACCTGTGCCAGCGGAAGCAGTTCATGCCATCTTTTGAAGTGGTATTTCTTCATATTTTCCGCGCCATTCAGGGCAGAAATCGCATTGATCTGCTTCAACACCTTCGCCGGAACCGCATTCGGAACCAGTTGGATATACAGCCTGTTGTTGGAGCTGACACCGCCCCAGCTCGGGTTCCGGTTGGTCGTTCCTTTTATGGGAAAGAACTCCTGGGCATCGAAACTGCTCGGAAAAGCGAGGTCGCCCACCACGCCCGAAACCCGCACCATAACGGTATCGTCGTAGATGATTGTGCGGCCCAGCACCTTTGCCGTGGGAACGCCCGGAAAATATTTTTCCGCCCGGCTTTGCGTCAGCACCACCTGATTGGGTGCATCCAGAGCCGTGGCAAGGTTTCCGGCCAGCCACTGGTGCGGCACCATTTCAAAGTAGTCGTTGTTGGTGACGATGAGCTTTTCCGGTTCCGAAAACTGATTGGAACCGGCTTTCCCGCCCGGAATCAGAACGCTCTGTTTCCAGTGATCCCAAACCGGCACTACCTTCTCCAGACCCGGCACCTGTTCCTGGATGGCTTCGGCCATGGGCATCGGCACCCCGGCATTTTTTCCTTCATTTCCCTCCGACTTAAAATGGCTGACCACCCGGTAAATCCGCTCGCGGTTGGGCTGTTGGGTGTCGAAACTGAATTCATAGCTGACAATCCGGTAACTGACCCAGCATCCGCTGATGCCAATGGCCAGGCCCAAGATGTTCAGAGCCGTGAATAACCGGTTCCGCCAGAGGTGACGCAGGGTGGTTGTGAGGTAGTTGTGAAGCATTTTAGTGAAGAGTTATGAGTTCGGAGTTAAGAGTGATGAGTTAAAAAGAAATGCGTCAGCAACTCTTAACTCATCACTCTTAACGCTTCACTCTGAACGAAGTGAGGTTACCGGATTCATGAAAGCCGCCTTGATGGATTGAAATGAAACGGTTAGTACGGCAATCGCCAGCGCCATCACACCGGCAACGACGATAATGCCGACACCAATCGAGGTGCGGTAAGCAAACCCGGCCAGCCAGCCGGTCATCAAATACCAGGCGAGTGGCACCGCAATGACGATGGAAAACAGCACCAACCGGATGAAATCTTTCGTCAGCAAAAAAACAATGGCCGAAACATCGGAACCCAGGACTTTGCGGATACCAATCTCGCGGGTTCGGCGGGCTACGGTGAACGAAATCAGGCCCAGCAAACCCAGCGAAGCAATGAAGATGGCAAGTCCGGCAAACAGGCCGAAAACCGTTCCAAACTGCTGATCCGACTTATATTGCTGACTGAAGAACTCGTCCAGAAAGAAATATTCGAACGGATTCCCGGGAAATGCCTGTTCAAACTGGCGCTCCACAGCCGCTATTGTGGCGGGTAAATTGCCCGTCCGAACTTTCAGTGAGTAATAGTTCAAATTGCGTAATTGGTCAGGACGGCGATACACCGACAGAAAAACCATCGGATCTTTGACCCGTTTCAGCCCCTGCTGATGGAAATCTTTTGCGACACCAATAATCTTTAGCGGGTTGTTGCCCGACATAATCTCTTTATCCAGCGCATCTGCCGCCGATTGGAAACCAAATGTGCTGACGGCCGTTTCATTGAGCAGAACGGCCATCGAGTCGGTGCCAAAACTACGGTTGAAGTTCCGACCCGCCACCAGACCGATTTGATAACTATCCAGAAAGTCGTTGTCGATCGAGGTGAGAAACATCGTACTGAAGTTTTCCCGGTTCTCGTCTTTTCGCCGGAAACTGTTGGTCCACAGAATCTCGATTCCCGGCACATAGGCCGAGCCCGTTGCGCTTTCGGCCAGATTCTGCTGCAAGAGCAGTTGTTTAAACGTCTCCGAACGCGTCGGGAAACTGGCATCGGTTACGCGGGGCGCCTGCAACACCAGCGTCTGTTCTTTGTTGAAGCCCAACGCCTGTTTTTGCATAAACCGCAGTTGCTTGTAAACCGTCAACGTTCCGATTATTAGGGCAACCGAAGCCGCAAACTGCACCACAATCAGCGTTTGTCGCAGTCCCATTCCCTGCGTGGTTTGCGAAAAACGGCCTTTCAAAACTGCAATGGGCTCGTAGTCGGAAAGCACGAATGCCGGATACAGGCTGGACAAAACCGTGCCCGTAAAGAACACGAGCAGTCCGTTTGCCCACAGACCGTTCGTGAAGAATTGGGAGAAATCCAGCGGTTTTCCGGTTAGCAAATTGAACGACGGCAGCAAGGCCCAGACCAGCCCGATGGCCAGTCCGAAAGCCAGCAGATTCAGCAGCAGGGATTCCAGGATAAACTGCCGGATCAGCCCCGAGCGCAGGGCGCCCACCACCTTGCGGATTCCGACTTCCCTGGCCCGGTCGAGCGCGCGGGAGGTGGAAAGGTTGATGTAATTGATCCAGGCAATGATCAGGATGGCAAAGGCGACCCACACCAGAAACTGCACGGTTTGGCCGTCGCCATTCACTTCGGCTTCCTGGTTCAGGTGCGATTCCAGGTGAATATCGCGCAGCGGTTGCAGCAGCAAAACGTTTTTTTTGCCCGACCGCCGGTACCATTCGCCGTTGTATTTCATCAGCATCGCCGGCAGCTTGGCTTCCAGTTGCTGCGGGTTGGTCGGTTCGCCGTTGCGAGCGGGGCGGAGTTTGACGTAGGAGAAAAAGTCGTACCAGCCCCAACTGGTTTGCGCGTCTGGCTCGGTGAGATACGAGAACAGCAAGTCGATTTCGAGGTGGGAGTTTTTGGGATAATCCTTAAACACGCCCGTAACGAGATACGAACTGGTATCCAGCTTCACGGTTTTATTGAGCGGGTCGGTATCTCCGAAATATTTCCGGGCGGTCGATTCTGACAAAACCACCTTTCTGGTTCCGATCAACGCCGTTTTCGGGTCGCCTTTTACTAAACCGATATTAAAAAACGACAGGGCGTTGGAATCAGCGTAGAAGAAATTCGTTTCCCGGAAATGCCGGTCACCAAAGCTGACAACGCCGTTGTTGGCATCATAGAGCCGGGTAAAATCCTCGACTTCGGGATAGTCTTTTTTCATCGTCGGCGCGATAGCCGGAAACGATGTGGCCGACCGCCAGGCCAGTTTTCCTTCCGACTGATAGGCGTCGAGCTGGATGCGGTAAATTCGGTCGGCGTCGGTGTGAAAATTGTCGTAACTTTTCTCGAACGTAACATACAGTCCGATGACCAGGCAGGCAGCCATCCCAACGGAAAGCCCCAGCAGGTTGATAAGCGAGAAAAACCGCTGATTGCGGAAGTTTCGCCAGGCGATTTTTAAGTAGCTTTTGAACATGGGATTATTCCGAACGAAGTGAAGTGACCGGATTTTTCAGGGCGGCTTTGATGCTTTGAAAGCTCACCGTGATCAGGGTGACGAAAACCGCCAGAATGCCCGCCAGCGCGAACATCCACCATTCGATGTCAATTTTATAGGCAAACTCCGCCAGCCATTTGGTCATGGCCCACCACGCCAGCGGAGAGGCAATGACCAGCGCGACAACCACCAGAATCACAAAATCACGCGACACCAGCCCGACAATGCTGCTGACGGTGGCCCCCAGCACTTTACGAATACCGATTTCCTTGGTTTTTTGCTGCGTAACGAGCGACACCAGACCGTATAAACCCAGGCAAGAAATGAGAACGGCCAGCCCGGCGAAATACCCAATGAGCTGGCTCAGCCGTTGCTCGTTTTCATACAACCGGGCGAGGTTATCATCCAGAAACTGCGAAGCGAAACCTTTTTCGGGAAAATACCGATCCCATTCCTGCTGGATGAACTTCAGGGTTTCGGCCCGGTTTTGCGACTGAATTTTGATTGAGAAAAGCCGCAGCAACGGCTGGTCGATCGTCATCAGCATGCCTTCGATGGGGCGTTGCAGCGACTGGTTGTGGAAATCTTTCAGAACGCCGACGATCTTGCCCTGTTTGCCTTCCAGATTGACCGACTTGCCGACGGCTTCGGTGGCCGATTTCCAGCCCAGTTGCTTCACCCCGGTTTCGTTGATCAGAAAAGCCGCCGTCTTGTCCGTTGGAAACGACTCCGAGAAATCCCGTCCGGCCACAAATTTGAGTCCGTAGGTTTGGGCAAAGTTGTGATCGACGCCCATTGTTCCGATAAAAATATTCTCGTCGGGCGAATGGCCCTCGGCGATGACATTCCGCCGGACCGAACCGGAACCCATTTGCTGGGTCGACAGCGTTACCTGACTGATCTGCGGGTTTTTGAGCAGAATGTCCCGGAAGGTCCGCAACCGGAAATACGCGCTGTCCGAGCGGTTGGCGAAAACGTTGGTGATCTTTTCGTTTCGCGTATTGGCCGTGATAATGAAGTCCTTTTCAAATCCAAGCGGGCGGTTTTTCAGGTATTCCAGTTGTTGAAAAGCCACCAGCGCGCCGATGATCAGCGCAATCGACGCCACAAACTGCGCGCCCAGCAGCACCTGCCGCAACCGCCCACCCCGGGCTTTTCCACTGACAAAACTGCCTTTCAGGGTCGCAATCGGCTGGAAACCGGATACGAAAAAAGCGGGATAACTGCCGGATAATAAACCGGTTAGTAATGCAATTCCGGCAAACAGCACCAGCAAACCGGCGTCGGACAGAAAATGCCGAATGGTTAGTTCTTTGCCGGTCAGGTTGTTGAGAACCGGTAGCAAAACCGCAATCAGAACGAAGGAAAACACCAGGGCGATGACGCTCAACAGGAGGGATTCGCCCAGAAATTGCGCAATCAGTTGTTGTTTTTCACTGCCCAGAACCTTCCGAATACCGACTTCTTTCGCCCGCTTGAGGGAGCGGGCCGTCGAGAGGTTTACAAAATTGATGCAGGCAATCAGCAGGGTGATGACGGCAATGCCGAGAAAAACGTAAATGTAGGTCATGCTGCCGGGAGCTTCCGGAGCGCCCTGCGCCCGCGAACGCAGGTGGAAATCCCGCATCGGGTCCAGCGCATACACAATATCGTTGGCAAACTGCTTGTCGGCGTGTGTCAGCAGAAACTTCGGAAACCGGGCATTGACCGACTCCGGCGAGGTTCCGGGGCGCAGCAGGACGTAGGTGTAGCCGTGGGAAATGACCCAGTTTCGCGGGAGATTTTGCCGGGCGTTCTCACTTTCAGTCGCAAACATGGTTTCGTAATTCGACAGCAAATCAATGTGAATGTGCGAATTGTCCGGAAATTTTTCCACCACGCCCGTCACCCGCAACGGATGCTGGCCTTCGTAGAGCAGCGTTTTGCCCAAAGGACTGGTTTTGCCGAAATACTTCGCGGCCATTTCATCGGTAATCACCACCGTAAATTTGTCTTTCAGAGCCGTACGCGGATTGCCTTGCAGGAACTTGAAAGAGAAGATGTCGAGCAGGGTCGAATCGCTGAAGAAAAACCGCTCCTCGTCGAATTTGACGGGTTGCGACTGCCGGTTGTCCATCAGCTCGATGGTGGCACTGCTGCGGTAGACCCGGGCCGATCGCTCGATTTCCGAAAAATTGGAGGTCAGCAAGGGCGAAACCGTGGGGGGCGTCAGGGCCAGCGGTTCTTCCAGCCCCGCAAATTTGGGCAGGTAGCTGATGCGGTAAATCCGGTCGATTTTCTGCTGAAAGGTGTCGTAGCTCAGTTCGTGCCGTATAAAGAGCAGAATCAGGAAACAGCATGTCAGGCCGACGGTTAAACCGACGATGTTGATGATGGAAAATGTCTTCTGCCGCAGCAGGTTTCGGTAGGCGATTTTCAGGTAATTCTTAATCATCTCATAGGATAGGTTTGGTACTGAGGACTTTATTCACTCTTTAAACTTTTCACGGGATTCATCAACGATGCTTTGATCGACTGGAACGAAACCGTTAGCAACGCAATGCCGACTGCCAGAAAAGCCGCCAGGACGTAGATCCACCAGGCGATTTCGATGCGGTACGCAAAATCCTGCAACCAGTAATTCATCGTCCAGCCCGCAACCGGGAAGGCAATCAGAACTGCAATGAAAACCAGTTTCAGGAAGTCTTTCGAGAGCAGCACAACGATGCTGGACGAGGTGGCGCCCATGACCTTCCGGACGCCAATTTCCTTCGTGCGCTGTTCGGCGGTGAACGTGGCCAGCCCAAACAGACCCAGGCAGGCGATAATGATTGAAATGCCGGCAAAAACCGTGAAGAGCCGACCGGTTTTTTGTTCCGCTTCGTACAAAGCCGCAAAGCGATCATCCAGAAACGTATAGGTAAAAGGGGCGGGAGGACTCAGAGCGGCCCATTTTTGCTTGAACGATTCGACAACACCGGAAGCATCATCCGCCTTTACCTTCACCTGAATGGCACCCGAATTACCGCCCAGAATCATCATGAGCGGAGCAATTTTTTGCCGGGCGGAGGCATAATGAAAATCCTTGACAACGCCGATCACCGTAAATTCGCGACGCCCGGAACGGACGATGGTTTTGCCGATTGGATTGCTGCGCCCCCAGCCCAAATCCCGAACCGTGGCTTCGTTGATGATCACGGCGGCAGAATCCGTTGAAAATGCTTTCGAGAAGTTCCGCCCCGACCGTAAAGCAATGCCCAGCGTGGGCAGATACGCGTCGTCGATGCGAAAAACCGTGGCCTGAATTTCGTTGGTATTGGCCTTTTTGACCGGGTCTTTTCCGAAAATCTGCGTGCCTTCCTGCGTCTCAGTACTGAGCGGAATGCTGCGGGAAAGACTCGCCTGCACCACCCGGCTGTCCTGTCGTAACTGATCTTTAAAAGCGGTTTCGTTCGTTCCCAGCATGTAAGTATCGTGAATGACCAGAACCTGCTCTTTATCAAAGCCCTGCGTTTTGGTTTGCATGAATTTCAGTTGCTGGTACGACACCAGGGTGGCAATGATGAGTGCCCCGGAAATGGCGAACTGAAAAACCACCAGGCCGCTTCGCAAGCCACCTCGACCGGCGCTCTGAAGCACGGAACCGCCTTTCAGAACGGCGGTAATTTTGGAGAAAGCGAGGAAAAACGCCGGGTAGATGCCCGCCAGAATACCGACGACAACCCCGAATGCCAGAAAACCGGCAATGCTTTTCGGGTTGAATACCGTAGAAATTTCAATTTGTTTCCCGGCCAGGTCATTGAAAAAGGGGAGAAGCACCGTCACCATCCCAACAGACAGCAGCAGGGCCAGAAATGTAATGATGACCGATTCAAGCAGAAACTGCCCCATCAATTGGGTCTTGATCGATCCCATGACTTTCCGGATTCCGATTTCCTTGGAACGTTTGGCGGCACCCGCCGTAGACAGGTTGGTGAAATTGACGATGGCCAGCAGGAGGATAAAAACCGCCAGAACGCTGAAAATATAAACGTAGCTGATGTTGCCGTTGGGTTCCAGTTCGTACTTCGTGGCCGAGTGCAAATGAATGTCGGTCAGCGGCTGGAGGAAAAACCGGAAAGTATTGACCGATTTCTGCGCTTCGGCCCGGCTAACGCCCATGTCATGCTGAATCTCGGGAACGACGTGTTCGGCAACCAGTTGTGGAAATTTCGCTTCCAGCCTCTGCGGATCGGTGCCTTTTTTGAGCACCAGATACGTGTAGCAGCCCACATTGCTCCAGGTCTGGTTTTGGGCGTATTTTACGTCGGCGGTGCTGAAAAACAGGCTGAAGTGAAAGTGCGAATTCTTCGGAATTTCGCGGATGATACCGGTGATCTTGCGGACATCGCCGTTGCCGAATGTCAGCAGTTGTCCAAGCGCGGGTTCATTGCCAAAAAAGCGCGTGGCAAACTCCTTCGTTACCACCGCCGAGTTCGGCTCTTTCAAGGCGGTTTTCGGGTTGCCTTCCAGAAACGGCAGCGAGAAAATCGTCATGAAATTGGAGTCCACAACGGCGATGGATTTTTCCTTGATCTGTTTCTCTTTGTGGCGAATAAAAACCTGGTTCCACCGCAGCAGCCGGGTAGATGCCTCGACCTCCGGGAACGCATTTTTGATGCCCTGCCCCACGGCAACATCGACGTTGGGAAAGTCGGTGATGGCGTCATTGACCGTCAGATGCAGGCCGACGCGGTAAATCTGGCCGGCTTGTGCCGGATACCGGTCGTAGCGTAGTTCGTCTACGACAAACGCCGTGATGAGGATGCAGCAGGTTAATCCGACCGATAAACCCAGAATATTGATAAACGAAAAAATCTTATTTTTAGCAAAGTTTCGGAGGGCGATCTTGAAGTAGTTGCGTAGCATAATCGGCCGGATCAAAGGAAATGAGACAGGTACCGATCTAGCTCGACCAAATGATATACCAGATTTTTAACGTATTGATAATCAATTTTATAGGGAATGGAAATAAAATGAAATGTCCGTAAACGGACGCGGATCGTACATTTACGGACAGCATGGTTCGGGCCGTATTGGCCGCCAACCGCCGGGCGTCGAATCGACCGTTTTCGGGCTTGCCAGCCCAGTCATTTTTGGCTATATTTGATCAAAACAGAAGTCTATGATACCTGCACCAATCGTTACACGTGTGTCCGAAGAGGAGTACTTCGCGCTCCTGAAGGAGTCGACTGAGAAACTGGAATACCACGATGGAGAGATCGTAGCGATGGCCGGTGCTCAATTGCCGCATAATCTGATCGCCAGTAATCTGATTGCATCCTTATGGAATTGTCTAAAAGACGGCGATTGCCTGGTTCTGAACAGTGACCAACTGGTGCATCTGGCGGATTGCTACAAGTATGTTTTTCCGGATCTGGCCATTGTTTGTCAAAAACCTATTCTGACGGCGCGCTACGGATTGGATGTATTGGAAAATCCGGAAATTATCGTCGAGATCCTATCGGATTCGACGGAACTGTTTGACCGTACGGAGAAATTCGATTGCTACAAGCAAATCTCCAGCGTGAAAGAATACGTGCTGGTGGCGTCCAAAAAGAAAAAGGTGGAAGTTTTCCGGAGAACCGAATCAAATGAATGGCTGCTGCACGATTACCGTCCTCAGGATGAAGTCGTTGCTATTGGCACCTGCACGCTGTTAATGGAAGATATTTACCGGAAAGTCGGTTTTGAGATACCGACGAGATAAGAGATAAGAGTTATGAGTTGGATGACACACTCATAACTCTTATCTCTTAATTTTTAATTCGGAATCATTCCGTGTGGATCGATGACGAATTTCTTGGCGGCTCCTTTGTCAAAATCCTGGTAGCCTTTCGGTGCTTTATCCAGGCTGATCACTTCCACATTCACGGCTTTGGCGATCTGAATTTTATCGTACAGAATGGCGTTCATCAATTGCCGGTGGTATTTCATGACCGGGCACTGACCCGTATAGAACGAGTGCGACTTGGCCCAGCCTAAACCAATCCGGATGCTCAGACTGCCTTCCTTGGCGGCATCGTCGGCGGCTCCCGGATCGCCCGTTACATACAGGCCCGGAATGCCCAGTGCGCCCCCGGCCCGGGTAACGCTCATGATGGCGTTCAGAACCGTAGCCGGCCGTTCAACACCGGCATCCGAACCGTGGCCGCGGGCTTCGAAACCCACGCAATCGACGGCGCAATCGACCTCCGGAACGCCAATAATGGCCGCAATCTGGTCGGCCAGTGGCGTGTCTTTTCGCAAATCGACAATTTCGCAACCAAAGCTTTTGGCCTGCTCCAGCCGCTCGGGAATCATGTCGCCGACAATGACGACGGCGGCCCCCAGCAGGTGGCACGAAGCCGCACAAGCCAGACCGACCGGACCCGCTCCGGCCACGTAGACAATGGAACCCGGTCCCACACCCGCCGTGACGGCACCGTGGTAGCCCGTCGGGAAAATATCCGACAGCAAGGTCAGATCCCGGATTTTGGCCATCGCCTGGTCTTTGTCCGGAAATTTCAACAGGTTAAAATCAGCATAGGGAACCATCACGTATTCGGCCTGACCGCCAACCCAGCCGCCCATATCGACGTAACCGTAGGCCGCTCCAGGTCGGGCGGGGTTAACATTCAGGCAGATCCCGGTTTGGCCCACCTTACAATTCCGGCAACGTCCGCAGGCAATGTTGAACGGAACCGACACCAGGTCCCCGACTTTGACAAACTCAACATCGCGCCCGGCTTCGATGACCAGCCCGGTAATTTCGTGGCCCAGCACCAGGCCCGCCGGGGCGGTGGTTCGGCCCCGCACCATGTGCTGGTCGCTGCCGCAGATGTTGGTTGAAACGATTTGCAGGATGACGCCGTGGTGGCACATTCGATCACCGATCGCCAGTTTGGGGTATTCAATGGATTGTACTTCCACCACACCGGGTTTGATGTACGCAACACCGTGGTTTTGACACATACTTCTAGGGTTTAGAGGGTTTAGAAATTCAAACAATGGTACTTTTAATGAACCGCTTCGGCCCCCGCTTTGGCGACGGCATGGTCGTTTTCGACGGTGCTGCCGGATACGCCGATGGCCCCAATCACGTCGCCGTCGGCATTCTTGATCGGAATACCGCCGGGAAAGGTGATCAGTCCGCCATTCGCGTGTTCGATGTTGAAGAGCGAGCCACCCGGTTGTGATAACTTTCCGAGTTCACCCGTATTCATATCAAAAAAGCGGGCGGTTTTCGCTTTCTTCTGCGAAATGTCGACCGATCCCAGCCAGGCGCCGTCCATGCGGGCAAAAGCCGTCAGGTTGGCGCCGGCGTCGACCACCGTGATGTTCATGACTGTTCCCAATTCGACGGCTTTGGCTTTGGCGGCTTTTACCGCAACCTCAGCCTGTTCTAATGTGATGCCAGTTGTGTTCATGATTTTGTTC
The DNA here is from genome assembly GCF_965227735.1 of Larkinella sp. NCBI lineage: Bacteria > Pseudomonadati > Bacteroidota > Cytophagia > Cytophagales > Spirosomataceae > Larkinella > Larkinella sp. The sequence goes on from NZ_OZ245776.1 coordinate 5,725,571, forward strand.
TTTTATATAAAAGTGATCAATCAGTTGGTCGCTTTGGCGAACCTGAACAAAACTAGGCATTCAGAAAAGCTTCTAGTTACACGATAATACCAACAAATACTACTATTATCCAATCCTATCGTGTTGATCAGTAAATTTTCTTATCAAATAACGTTTATAGAGCATAACCCTGAAACATAATGAACAACGGATTTCCCTTACAGACTATTAATTTGTCGGATACTAGAGAACTGGATTCATTGGTCGAACACCGCCGGGTTTTTACGCTGAATCATTGCGAATTGAATATTTTCGAAACTTATCGGCAATGTTCCGACGTGGTGTTGTCGTACAATGGGCTGGTTATTACCAGCATGTTGCGTGGGAAAAAAGTGATGCATGTATCCCAGAAACCCGGTTTTGATTTTCTGCCCGGCGAAACCGTCATTTTGCCGGAAGGCATTTCGATGAAAGTGGATTTTCCGGAAGCCGACGAAAAACACCCGGTACAATGCGCCACCATCGCCCTCGACTGGCATGTGGTGACGCAAATGCTGGATTTTCTGAACGAGCGTTATCCCCGAAAAGATGAGGGAGGGGAGTGGAAGCTGAATTTTAGTCAGTATCATTTTTACAACAACCGGGAACTGGCCAACGTCATGAACAAGTTGATCAACATCAGCATGGAAGACGATCTGGCCAAAGACGCCCTGGCCGACCTGACGCTCAAATCCCTGCTGATCCGGGTGATTCAGACGCAGAATATGGCGCTGATCGAAGACGGGCTGGCGATGAACAACCGGTTTGCCGCCGTGGTTGAATACATCCGCGAAAACCTGACGGCGAAAATCAGCATCGAGGTGCTTTGTCAGAAAGCCTGCATGAGCAAATCCGGTTTTTTCCGAACCTTCAAAGAAGCCTTTGGGCTATCGCCGGTGGAGTTTATTATCCGCGAACGGATCGGTTTGGCTAAACGGCTGCTGGCCAATCCGACGGCTACGGTCACCGAGGTGTGTTATCAAGTGGGGTTTAATAACCTGCATTATTTTTCCCGCCTGTTCAAAATGCTGGAAGGCGTAACCCCAACAGTTTATCGCCAGACGGTGGGGGCGTGACAGAGGAGTGGTTACAGGAGAGTTCCAGGAACAAATCTTGTAGAAATCGCTACATGAGCCATCCTACGGGATTGTTTTTGGTTTTTCGCGCGACACGGTTTCTACAAAATGGCCCATCCCTACGGGATTGTTTTTGGTTTTTCGCGCGACACAGTTTCTACAAAATGGGTCGTCCCTACGGGATTGTTTTTGGTTTTCTAGTGGACACGGTTTCTACAAAATGACCCATCCCTACGGGATTGTTTTTGGTTTTTCGTGTGACACGGTTTCTACAAAATGGCCCATCGAGACGGCCCATTTTGTAGAAATCGCACGCGCTTATCCGGAGATGAATCCAGTAGGGATGGCCCATTTTGTAGAAACACGTGCGTTTATTCAGGGTATGAATCCCGTAGGGATGGTTCATTTTGTAGAACAACATTCAGAAAACCAACCAATCCCGTAGGGATGACCAATCTTGCCGCAACCGGTCTCAATGGAATACTAAAAAATCCCAGTGGGATGACCGATATGGCAAACACGTATCACCAGGTCTATATCCAGACCGTTTTTTCAGTGAAATACCGGGCCGCTCTGATTCACAAAGATTGGCAAACCGATTTATTTGGCGTCATTGGCAATCTGATCAATGAAACTAACTGCAAAACGCTCATTGTCAATGGTGTTGACGACCATGTGCATTGTTTTATCGGTCTGAACCCAATCCGCTCCATTTCGGAGGTGATGCAAATCGTGAAAGCCGGGTCTTCAAAATGGGTCAATGACCACCGGCTTACACCCTCTCGTTTCGAATGGCAGGAAGGCTATGGGGTGTTTTCCTACAGCCGTTCGCAGGTGGAGGATGTGTTCCGCTACATTCAAAACCAGGCGGAACACCATCGAAGCCAGACGTTTCAGGAAGAATATTTGAAATTTTTGAAAAAATTTGAAGTGCCGTATGATGTACGGTATATTTTTAAAGAGCCGGTCTAATGGAGCATCCCTACGGGATTGGTTGGTTTTCTGAATGTTGTTCTACAAAATGAACCATCCCTACGGGATTCATACCCTGAATAAACGCACGCGTTTCTACAAGATGGGTCATCCCTACGGGATTTATCCCCATCAATGTGGACATGTTTTCTACAAAATGCGCCATCCGTCCCGTAGGGATGGCGCAATCGGGTTCTCGAAGACAAACACCAACCAATCCAGTAGGGATGCTCCATTTTGTAGAACCACATCACAAAACATCAACCAATCCCGTAGGTATGGCCTATTTTGTAGAAACCGTTTCGCACGAAAAATCGGAAATAATCCCGTAGGGATGCTCCATTTTGTAGAAACCGTGTCCACATTCATGGGGATGAATCCCGTAGGGATGGCCCATTTTGTAGGACCGTCGGAATGATTAGCCTCGGGTTTTCATTCCGACCGCAAACTCTTCACCGGATTCATCAACGCGGCTTTAATGCTTTGAAATGAAACCGTGGCGAAGGCAATGACGACGGCGGCAAAACCGGCGAGGACGAACATCCACCATTCGACATCAATTCTGTAGGCAAAATCCTGTAACCACTGGTTCATGCCGTACCAGGCGATGGGCGTCGCAATCAGAATGGAGACCAAAATCAGTTTCAGGAAATCTTTCGACAACAACCCGACGATGCTGCCCACCGACGCGCCCAACACCTTGCGAACACCGATTTCTTTCGTCCGCTGGTTGGCGGCAAACGTAATCAGGCCGAACAGACCCAGGCAGGAAATGAAAATGGAGATGGCGGCAAAAATCCGGAAGGCGTCGAACACCAGTTGCTCAATCAGGTAATTTCTCGCCAGGTCCTCGTCGAGGAAGGTGTACCGGTACACATCGTTCGGGAAAATCTGCTTCCAGGTTTGTTCAATCGCCTGAAGGGCTTGGCGCAGATTCGGCTCGTTGCCGGTGTGCGGGACGAGTTGGAGGTGAATCTGTCCGTAGAATCCGGTATTCCAGCAGAGCATGACACAGGGTTCAATGGTGTTCTGCAACGACCGGTTGTGAAAATTCTTCACCACACCCAGAATCGGGGCTTCGCCTTCGTTGATGACAACCGTTTGACCAATAGCGATTTCTGGCGTGAGCCCCAGCATCTTCACCAGCGTTTCGTTGACGATAAAACCGTTAAAGGGCTGACCATTCGGAACGAGATTTGAAGTCGTGAACCAACGGCCGCTGACTAGTTGAAGGCCAAAAAGGGATTGGTAGTTCAGGTCCACTACTTTGAATTCGGCCTGGCGTTTCATAGGCTCCGACTCCGATTTCAGGCGAAAATCCGTTCCGTAGTGGTTGTCGGTCAAGGGGGCACCCGACGAAAAGCTCACGTTTTTGACCGCCGGGTTTTGCAGCAACCGTTCCCGAAATACCGTCAGCTTGCTGTCTTGCGGGTTGCGCGGGCTATTGACCGTAAGCACCGCATCCTTCGTAAAACCCAATGACTTTTGCTGGAAAAGAGCCATCTGCCGCGAAACCACCAGCGTGCCGACCAGCAAACCGTAGGTAATACAAAACTGAAGAACGATCAGTCCCTGGCGCAGCGAGAAACCCTTTTGGGGTGCCGAAAACGTATTTTTCAGGGCTTTGATGGGCTGGAACCTCGACAGTACCATCGCCGGATAGAACCCCGCCAAAACCGCCACGATCCCCACCAGACCCGCTCCGAACCACCAGACCGTGTGATCGGCACGCAGGTCGAGTTCAATGAGGGTCATGGATTGGTTGATCAACGCCAGCAACCCGTTTAGCGCACCCAGCGACAGGATTCCCGCAATCACCGTGATCACCAGACTTTCGCCAATGAACTGAACGAACAATTGCCGTTGCGAACTGCCAACCACCTTTCGAACGCCCACTTCCTTCCGCCGTTGAATGGCCTGCGCAATGCTGAGGTTGATGAAATTAAAAGCGCCGATCAGAATCAAAAAAACCGCCAGACTCGCCAGCCCGGCCAAAACCGTGCGGCTGATGACGTAACTGCCAATATTGTCGCCATAACGCGTTTCGGTATGCACATCGGCCAGCGGTTGCAGCACGTAGGTTTTACGCCGAATGTCTTCGGCATTCATGTATTTTTTCTGCAGGGCCATCAGTTTTCGCTCAAACGCCTGCGGATCAGCACCAACCGGCAGCGTGACGTAGGTCGTACCCTGGTAGTTGCCCGACCAGTTTGTCGCATAATACGGGTTATTGGCTTTGTAGAACTGGTAATTGATCAGAATATCAAACAGCAGATTGGTATTTCGGGGTGGATTTTGGATAATTCCCGACACCACCAGTGGGTCCGAATTGTTGATGGTCAGCGTTTTTCCAAGCAACCTTTCGTAGGGAAGGGCGGCTCCGGCAAAATACCGTTCGGCCATTTTCTGGGTCAGCACCACGGCATTCGGTTGTTGAAAAGCCGTGGTGGCATTGCCCGCCAGCCAGATTCCGTCCGGCGCAATCGCTTTAAAATCAAACGTTTTCAGGTATTCCGCGTCGGCAAACAGCACCCGTTTTTCATCAAACCGGTACACCGTTCCATTTCCATCCGTCGAACTGATGATGCGCGAATCGGGACCGGCGGTTTGCGTCACGCCCACCCCCGGAATCTCCCGGCGAATGGCTTCGGCCAGCGGATAGGCGGTGCTCGACCAGTATTGAACCCCGTCGGCTTTCCGGTTGTGCTCCACAATCCGGTACGTTCGATCGGCGTTTGAATGGAAATGATCGAAGCTCAGTTCATACCGGATAAACACGTAAATAACGAGACAACAGGTGATTCCCAACGACAAACCGAGCACGTTGATCAGGCTGTAGGAGCGGTTTTTCCACAAAGTCCGCCAGGCGATTTTGAAGTAGTTCCGTAGCATAATGATTTAGTGATGAGTTAAGAGTGATGAGTTGGCTGACGCCCGTGTTTTCAGCTTGCATCAGCCAACTCATCACTCTTAACTCATCATTCTTAACTCTTTGTTATTCCGAACGAAGTGAGGAAACCGGGTTCATCAGGGCGGCTTTGATGCTTTGAAAACTGACGGTCAAGCCGGCAATAATCAGGGCTGAACCACCCGCCAGCGCGAACATCCACCATTGAATGTCCACTTTGTATTCAAAATCCTGCAACCACTGGTCCATCGCATACCAGGCAACGGGCGAAGCAATCAGCATTGACAGCAGCACCAGTTTCAGGAAGTCTTTCGATAGCAGCGTGACAATACCGGAAACCGACGCGCCCAGCACTTTCCGGATGCCGATTTCCTTGGTGCGGGCTTCTACCGAGAATGTGATCAGACCCAGCAAGCCCAGACTGGCCACCAGCAACGTCAGGCCCGTAAATCCGTTGAACAAGCGCATCAGTTGCTGTTCTTTGGCGTACAGTCGGTCGTAGGCATCGTCGAGGAAATAATAATCAAAGGGTACAACGGGTTTGCTGGCGTCGTAAAGTGCTTTCAGTTTTTCCAGCGATTGGGCTACGTCCGTATGAGCATTCAGCCTAACCAGCAGAAAACCGCCGTTGGCAACCAGCGCCCGGGCCGAATCACTGACAACACTCAGTTGCATGGGCGACACCGGCCCGTGCAGACTTCGCACGTGGAAATCAGTAATCACACCGGCGGTTTTTACGCCTTTAAACGGTGGAGCCTGTTGCTGCGGATTGCCCTTGATTCCGGCTTCTTTCATCAGCGTCTGGTTGAAAACCGTCAGTTCGTTCGTCACCGGTTTTTGTTCCCAGCCGACGGGCGCATACAACCAGCGGATGCCCATCATTTTGAAGAACGTTTTGTCTACCGACAGCACATTCACCATCACCTGTTTTTTGGTTTTTTCCGTTTTCATAAACCAGGTAGAAATGTTGTCGGTAAACAGCGCCGTGTTGGAAACCGCCACGTTGTCGGACCCCGCCCATTGCCGAACGGCGTCGCGCAGGGCCGGGAACTGGGTCGCCATTTCGGCATCGACTTTCATCGCTACAACCTGCGATCGGTTGATTCCCAGGTTTTTGGTGCGTAAAAACCGCATCTGGGTATACAACACGATGCTGCAAATCAGCAGGCCAATGGAGGTGGCAAACTGCACGGTGGTGAATACCCGCCGAACCGCAGCCCCGCTCCGCCCCGAACTCATTGTGCCTTTCAAAACCTCCTGCGGCCGAAACCGCGACAACAGCAAAGCCGGATAACTGCCCGCCAGCAGCGAACAGCCCAGCCACAGGGTCAGCAGCAACATCCAGTAGGGACCCTGTTGCAACACCCGGTTGTCCATGTGTAGATCCAGTGCCTGATTGGCCCACGGAAACAGCGCCTGCAAAACGCCCAGCGACAGCGTAAACGCCAGCGTGGTGGTCAGGAACGATTCCGTAAAAAACTGGCCGATCAGTTCCCCGCGTTGTCCGCCGACGGCCTTCCGAACGCCCACTTCCCGGGCGCGTTTGGTGGCGCGGGCGGTGGTTAGGCTCACGTAATTGATGACTGCCAACGCCAGAATGACGAGGGCAACGGTCAGGAGAATGTAGAGCGATTGTCGACCGGTTTTGGGTGCCATCCGGCTGTCGAGGTGCAGCGCAGGCATCGGTTCAAGAACATAATTGGCCGTCATATCCACGAACTGAATCCCGGCTTTTACTTTTTTGAGCTTGGCTTCAACCTGGGCTATATGGGCCCCCGGACGCAGTACCAGGTAATGGGTCAGAAAACCGGCTGATTCATAGACGTTTTGCGCCGTTGCTCCCAGCGTCGGCATCGAACTCAACGACACCAGTGCGTTGAACTGGATCACCGAATTGGTCGGCAGGTCGTCCAGCACACCCGAAACCGTGAGCGTGTAGTGTTTGTCGTAGACCAGCGGGCGTCCGATGGGATACTGGTTTCCGAAATACTTTTCCGCCATCGCGCGGGTCAGCACGATGCGGCCCGGTTCGCTGAGCGCCGTCTTTGGATTTCCGCTAAGCAATCGAACGCCTAGAACCGACAGGGCCGGGCTGTCGGCAACGCCGATCTTTTCTTCCTTAAACCGGTGCTTTTCATCCGATTGCAACACAACATCGCCAAACCCTTCGGATAACCGCACCACCTCTTCCGCTTCCGGAATCTGTTGTTTAATGGCCGTAGCGAACGACTCGTGCAAACCGGCCATCATGAATTCTTCACCTCCGTAGTTGGCAACCGACAACAGGCGATAGGTTCGCTCGGCAAACGGATGATGGCGGTCGTAATGAAATTCGTGCCAGACATACAGGGCAATGAACGTGCTGACGGCCAGCCCGACGGTTAAGCCGAGGATGTTCAGGAAGCTGAACAACGGGTTATACCGCAACTGGCGAAGGGCGATTTTGAAGTAGTTCCGGATCATTCCTTGTTCGATTTTGTTATATTTGTTAAAACAACACCCTCATGGTAACTCAAAAACTCAATGCACTTCAGCTCGAATTACTGAAGGTGTACTCACTTGATCCTACTGAGGAAGACTTACTGGCAATTCGTAAAATGCTGGCTCAATACTTTTCAGAAAAGCTAACGGGTAAAGTCCAACAAGCCATTGAACAGCGAAATATCACTGAGCAGGACTTGGAAACATCACTCGGTTTTTAAGGATTGCACCGGATTCATCAACGCGGCTTTGATGCTTTGAAAACCGACCGTCAGCAAGGCAATGAAAACCGCCAGCGACCCCGCCAGCGCGAAAACCCACCACGACAATTCTACTTTGTACGCAAAATCCTGCAACCAGTTTTTCATCACATAGGCCGCAAGGGGCGTGGCTATTCCGATGGAAATCAGAACCAGTTTCAGAAAATCGACAGAAAGCAACCGGACAATGTTGGTAACACTGGCTCCTAATACCTTCCGAACGCCGATTTCCTTGGTACGCTGTTCCGCGGTAAAAGCCGCCAGCCCGAACAAACCGAGGCAGGCAATCAGGATGGCAAAGCCGGTGAGAGCCAGAATGATTTTGCCCATACTCAGCTCATTGACGTACAGTTGGCGGTAGGTGTGATCCAGAAACACATACGCAAACGGTTTGGCGGTTTTATAGCGATCATACACCTGCTGAATGGACGCCAGCGTTTCCGAAGTAGGGGCCCCTTTGGCCAGCTTTATGTATAAATAATCCCGGAAAGTCGTGTCACTCCCGACAAACAAAGCCATGGGTGCAATGCCATAAGCCATCGTCATGAAATTAAAATCCTTCACAACGCCCACGACGGTTTTTGTCATTCCCCGCCCTAAATCAAGGCTCTGTTCGTAATTTTTTGGGTTGACGCCCAGTTGTTTCGCAGCACTTTCATTGAGGACGATCTGGTTGGTGGTCGCCCAGTTCAGTCCTTTTCGGGGAGCGGTGGCCCACTTGATGTTCATGGTTTCGATAAATTCGGCATCTACCGTATAGGTGGTAGCAATCACTTCTTTTTTGCCATCCATGCGTTTCAATTGCCAGCTACTCGAAAAGGGACCATACATCAGCAGCGTCGAAGCCGCAACCGATTCAACGCCTTTCAACTGGTTGATCTCGGACCGAATGGCTTTGGCGTATTTATCCAGACCGTCTTCCGGGTCCAGATGTACCGTCACCACCCGCTCGCGATCAATGCCGAGGTCTTTCTGCAGGAACAGATCCAACTGGTTTTTAATCAGTATGGAACCGATCATCAGCGCAATGGAAACCGTAAACTGAAAAACCGTCAGCCCTTTCCGAATCCGGAGCGCACTACCCGCTGCGCTGAATTTGCCTTTCAACGACTGAATTGGTGAAAAACCGGAAAGCAGCAAAGCCGGATAACTTCCCGAAAGCAGAATACTCAGGATGAAAAATCCAGCCGTTGGAATCAGGAAGAAGGGGCTGGTCAGAAAGTTCGGATCGATGGTGATTTGGAGTGTATAGCAGAAAACCGGTTGCAATACGGTGAAAATCAGAATGGCAAAACAGAACGCGAGCGTTACATACAGCGCTGATTCCAGATAAAACTGAATGACGAGTGCTTTGCGGGCGGCTCCCACGACCTTCCGAATCGATATTTCCTTCGCCCGGATTGTGGAACGCGCCGTGGTCAGACTCACGTAATTGATGAGTGCCAGCAGCAGAATGAGCCCACCGACCCCTGAAAATATACCGACCCGTTTATAGGTTAGGTTCTGGAATTGAAAATGATAATCGAAAAGCGGATAGAGCCGGTAATGGTCTCTACGATCTTTAATCGTTTCTTCTTTACTCAGCAGCGACGGTATTTTCCGTTCAATGTCGTGCGTGGTCGTTGGGGAATTGAGCAAAAAATACGTTTCGTAACTTCCGCCGGTTCCCACGCTCTCCTGAATTTCGTCGGCTTTCTTTTCGCCCAGGAAACCGGCATGCCAGCTCCGTTCAATCGCGCGATGGGTTGTCATGTCGCCCAGAAAATCAAACTGGATAGACGAGTTAAACGGCGGATTTTTTACCACACCAACCACTTGCAACCGGTGGACTTTGTCGTACAGGATCGTTTTCCCCAGCGGGTCCGCATCACCGAAATACTTTTGGGCCATGCGTTCGGTCAGCACCACCGTCGCCGGGCGGGTCAACACGGTTTTGGGATCACCTTTCAGGAGTTGAAAAGAAAATAACCGCAGAAAACCGGGGTCGGCAAACCGGAAGTCCGATTCAAAGGTTTTGTGGTCGGCATCGCTCTGAATCAGTTTGCTGTTAAAACCTTTTTCCGTCAAACGGGCAAAATCTTCAACGCCGGGACAGGCTGCCTTGACCGTTTCGCCAAACCGGTATGACATCGTGGGGGCTGAAAACGACCGCTCGCCCTCCTCGTGCCGGAGTTCCACCTTCACGATCCGGCGGCCATTGGCATGAAACCGGTCGTAACTGTACTCATGGGCAACATAGAGCACGATCAGCAAGGTCACGACCAGGCCGAAGGCCAGCCCCAACACATTGACCAGGCTGATGGTGCGGTTTTTCCAGAACGTCCGCCAGGCAATTTTAAAATACGTCTTCAGCATAAGTGATTACGTTACTCCGTCTTCAAACTCTTCACCGGATTCATCAAAGCCGCTTTCACACTTTGGAACGAAACCGTCAGGAACGCAATGGCAACGGCAATGATCCCGGCGATGACAAACACCCACCACTCGACCTCGATTTTGTAGGCGAAATCCTGCAACCACCGGTTCATGGCCCACCAGGCCAGGGGCGAAGCCAGCACGATGGCGATCAGAACCAGCTTCAAAAAATCTTTGGAAAGCAGCAGAACAATGTTCGGCACCGACGCGCCCAGCACTTTCCGGATGCCGATTTCTTTGGTGCGCTGGGCGGTTGTATAGGCCGATAAGCCGAACAAACCTAAACATGCGAGCAGAATAGACAGGAAGGCAAATACGCTGAAAATCTGGCCCGTGCGGGTTTCGGCGAAATAGAGTCTGGAAAACTCTTCATCCATAAACTCGTATTCGAATGGGCGGGAGGGGACGACTGCTTTCCACTTTTCTTCCAGAAATTGAAGCGTAGCGGGCAGTTGGCTTCCCGACATTTTGACCAGCAGAACATGGCCACCAGCTTCGGGAAAAATAACCAGCGGGCTGATTTTCTGTTTCATGGAAGCAAAGTGGAAATCTTCGACCACCGCACCGACAATACCGGGTCTTTGTTTGCCCATATCCATTTTCTGCCCAACCGCTTCCTGGGCCGACTTCCAGCCCATTTCTTTCACGGCGGCTTCGTTCAGAATGAAATGAAAATGACGCAGGCTGTCACTGCCAGGCGTGGTCGCCTGCTCCAGATCGGTTGCCGTCCAGTCGCGACCCGCCACAATCCGAAGGCCCATCGTTTTGACGAAATCCTCATCGGCGGGCAGGGCCGTCACCGATTTGTATTGGTCGTCCGGCGTTCCGGTTCGGTGCATGCCGTAGCCGCCGTTGATGTAAACCGGTGATTCATAAGCCCGGGTCACCTGCTGCACATCGGCGTTCCGTTTGAATTCGGATTTTAAGGCCCGGATTTTTTCGTTCACCTGCCGGTCGGCGGGCAGCACCAGCACATGATCTTTGCTATACCCCAGTTTTTTGTCCTGAATATAGGACAACTGGTTGCGAACCAGCATCGTACAGACAATCAGAAAGGCGGTGATGGCGAATTGAAACACGATCAGCGCCCGGCGGAATTGCCCCGCTCCGGCGGTTTTCAAATGCCCCTTCAGGACGTGAACGGGTTCATAGCGGGCCAGTACCAGGGCCGGATAACCGCCCGCTATGAAACTGACCAGCAGCACAATCCCCAACAGGAGCAACAGATTCCGGGATTCCATCAGAACGTCGAACGAAAATTCCCGGTCCGACAAGTCGTTGAAAAGCGGAAGACCCAGGTAAACCAGCAACAGGCCCAGTCCCAGGGCCGCAAAGGTGACGATGACCGACTCGCCGATGAACTGCCCGAACAATTGCCCCTGTAACGCGCCCATTACCTTCCGAACGCCCACTTCCTGCGCCCGCTCCACGGCCCGCGAGGTGGCCAGGTTGATGTAATTGACGCAGGCGATGATTAGAATCAACACCGCCACGGAGCCGAAAATGTAGAGGTAAACCAGATCCCCGTTGGGTTCGAAATTGCCTTCGACGTCGGAGTGAAGATGCACAGTCTGTAGCGGTTCTAGGCTGTAAGTCAGGTAATTACCGCCCGACATCTCTTCCTTGCTGAACTGCGTTTTCATGAAACCCGGAATCTTGGCCTGCAGCGTAGCAATCGACTCCGGTTTGCGCAGCAGCAAATAGGTGGCATAATTGGCCGAAAACCACTGCTCTTCTTTCGACGCAGAGAGGGTCGTAAACGAAGCCAGCAGGTCGTATTTGATTTGGGAATTGTCCGGGCAATCTTCCACCACGCCCGTTACGGCATAGTCTTTGTCCCCACCCCCGGCGTTGATCCGGACGGTTTTGCCAACCGGGTTCTCGCTGCCGAAATACTTTTTGGCCGACGACTCCGACAGGACGACCAGATTGGGGCCAGCCAGGGCGGTTTTCGGATTTCCCTGTTTCAACCGAAACGAGAAGATGTGGAACAGGGCCGAATCGGCGTAGACTACTTTTTTCTCGCTGAATTTCCGGTCGGCATAACTGACCACAGCCTGCCGGTTTTCCATCCGGACGCCCGATTCTACTTCGGGAAACTGCCGCCCAAATTCCGGGGCCACCTTCGTTCCGGTTTGCGGGACTTTGCTGACCTGCCCTTCCATGCTGTATTCCATCACGACCCGCACCGTCCGGTCGGCCTTCTGCTGAAAGCTATCGTAACTTAATTCGTGCGAAATGTACAGATACAGTAACAAACAGGACGCCAGCCCGACGGCCAGCCCAAAAACGTTGATCCCGGAAAAAACCTTGTTTCTCCACAGATTACGAAAGGCGATTTTGAAGTAATTTTGTAGCATACGGTTTTTAGTTATGAGTTATGACGGGGCCGCCCGCGCGGTGAAGAGTTATGAGTTGAATGCGTCAGCCAACCGTGCGGGCGGCCAACTCATAACTCTTCATTCTTCATTCCGAACGAAGTGAGGTAACCGGGTTCATCAAAGCCGCTTTGATGCTTTGGAACGAAACGGTGGCAAACGCGATCAGGCATGAAACCGCGCCGACCAGCGCAAACACCCACCATTCCACGTCGATGCGGTAACTGAATTCTTTCAGCCAGCTTTCCATCGCATACCAGGCAATCGGGGTGGCAATGACGAGTGCCAGCAGCACCAGTTTCAGGAAGTCTTTGGAAATCAGGGCGACAATTCCCGTCACCGACGCTCCCAGCACTTTCCGAACGCCAATTTCTTTCGTCCGTCGTTCGATGGTGAACGTGGCCAGTCCCCACAAACCCAGGCAGCAGATTACCAGCGCAATCCCGGCAAAAACGCGGAGAAGCGAGAATTGCCGCTGTTCGTCTTCGTAGAGTTCCTGTAGGCTGTCGTCCAGGAATTTAGCGTCAAACAGGCTTTCCGGATACAGTTCCTTCCAGGCGGTTTCGATAGCCGCCATCGTGGTCGAGTAGTTGCTCGTTCGCAAGTTGAGCCCGACGGAATAGTAGAATTCCGGCAGGTTCATCAGCACCATCGGCTCAATGGGTTTGTGAAGTGAACTGGTATGAAAATCCTTCACGACGCCCACCACTTCGGCTTCAATGTCGTTGATACCCACCCGGATCCGTCGCCCCAGAATCTGCTCCGGTTTGGCATAGCCCAGTGCTTTGACGGTATTTTCATTAACCACAAACGCATACCGGCGTTTCTCTTCCGGTATGGAACCCGAAATCGACACGGTATCGCGGTGTTCGAGGAAACGCCCGGCCACTAGCTTTAAACCGTAGGTCTTGAGGTAGTCGGCGTCGGCCAGTTTGAGCGAGATGTTTATTTTCTTCGCCGGATTGGCGGGGTCGGGGCGCATGTCGGTGCCGAAATTGTTGGGTGATGTCGGCGCTCCCAGCGCAAACGAAAGGTGCTCGACCCCCGGAATTTGCCGCAGCGACTGACCCAAAACCGCCATTTTTTTCGAATCCGGGATGGCAACCGTCACAATGGCATCCCGTTTGAAACCCAGGTCTTTCTGCCGGAAATAATTCATTTGCCGGTAAATGATCAGCACGCCCACCGCCAGAATGAGGGAGATGGAAAACTGGAAAACGACCAGCCCCTGCCGCAGCCAGACGCGCCCGGAGCGAAGACCACCCGCTTCCGTGGCGGTTTTTAAGGCGCGAATCGGGCGGAAACGGGCGAGGAAAAACGCCGGATACAAACCCGCCAGCAAGGCCGTAAACAACGCCAGAGTCGCCAGAATACCGCTGGTCCGGAGCCATTCTGAGGTAATCTGTTTCTGCAAAAAGTCGTTGACAACCGGCAATAAAGCGTTGGTAAGCAGCAACGACAGCAGGGCCGAAATGCCGGTCAGCCACAGGGCTTCGCTCAGAAACTGCCAGACCAACTGCCTTTGCGTGGCACCGATCACTTTCCGAACGCCCACTTCCTTGGCGCGTGTCATGGCGCGTGCCGTCGACATGTTGATGAAATTCACGCAGGCAATCAGCAAGACAAACAGGCCAACGGCACCGAAAACGTAGAGATACGTGGGCGAAATGGCAGCCGTCAGGATGGTGCCCTCGTAGTCGGGATTGAAATGAATGTCGTGGAGCGGCTGGAGAACCAGGGTGCTGGTTTCGCCGTCGCGGCTGGAAAAGTATTTTTTCTCAGCCTGTCGAAGCCGGGCGGCATACTGCTCCGGTGACTTGCCTTCGGGCAAAACCGCAAACACACTTCCACCGGAGCGAAGGCCCCACTGGTCGATGCCGAACGAAAAATAGGATTTCATCGACAGGAAAGACACCAGCATCGTTACCGGAAAATTCGTTTGGGAAGGCATATCCCGCATGACACCCGCCACCTGCACCTTCAGGTCGTTGCTGAGTCGCAGCGTTTTGCCGAGGGCCGAAGCCGAGCCGAAATACTTTTGAGCGGTTTTCTGGGTTAAGATGACTTTATTGGGTTCGGCGAGAACGGTTTTTCCGTTTCCTTCGACCATTTCAACATCAAACAGGTCGATGAAGTCGGGTTCCGCAAAAACGACGTTGTCTTCTTTCAGAATTTTCTGGGGCGAAACCAGCACGGAAAGGTCGCGGTCGGCGTGAATGCGGGTCACTTTCGGCCAGTCGGCAAAATCGGTTCGCATGGCCGGTGCCAGCGGATAGGGGGTAATTCCCGACTTCTCGACTTCGGCACCCGTTGTTCGGATGAGGTTCACGCGGTAGATCCGGTCGCCCTGCTTCAGGTGCCGGTCATACCCCCATTCGTTCTGAACAAACAGCAGGATTAGCAGACAGGTCGTCAGGCCGAGCGTCAACCCGATCAGGTGAATGCTCGTGGTGGTCGGGTGCTTCAGCAGGTTCCGCCAGGCGATTTTGAAGTAGTTACGCAGCATTTCGTTTCAGTCGTTTTTGTATCTTTAACGTGACCCGACCGCAGCCGGCCCGGTCTACAGGTTATGAACTATCCCAATTCTACCTCCCCGTATTTCTTCGTCCATGAGGACGAACTGGCGGTTTACGGCCCCAAAGATCATCAGCGTGTGATCAGTAAACTCAACACCCATCTGGGTCAGCTTTATTATGTCGAAGGCTCGATTCCATTCGAACCCTTCCCGGAAACGATGCTGGACGAGTCCAAAGCCAGCCCGGTACCTGACTTGTTACTGTATGACAACGAAACCGCCGAAAGTCCGATTATCGTGGAAGTTTGTAATCAGGAAGGCCTGAAAAAAGACCTCAAAAAGGTGATGCAGTTGGTTGACGAAGACAACTACGGCATCGTCGAAGGGTTCGTCTACAACTACAAAAACCGGCAATGGCATCAATACCGCAAAGGCACCGGCTGGCTTATCGATTCGCCTTCGTTTTCAAACCTCCTGCAACTGGATCTCGACTCGTTTCTTTAGTTATGGGTTATTCCGAACGCAGTGACTTCACCGGGTTCATCAACGCGGCTTTGATGCTTTGGAAACTGACGGTTATGAAAGCGATCAATAACGCCAAAACGCCCGCGGCTACGAAAATCCACCAGGGAATTGTGATCTTGTACGCAAAGTTTTGCAACCATCGATTCATGGCCCACCACGCCATCGGTGATGCAATCAGGATGGCGATGATGACCAGCTTTAGAAAATCGGTGGAAAGTAGCAGCACGATGTGGGATATGGAAGCGCCCAGCACCTTTCGGACGCCAATTTCCTTGGTGCGTTGCTGGGCCGCAAAAGCCGCTAATCCGAACAGCCCGAGGCAGGAAATCAGGATGGAAATGGCGGTGAAATAAGTCACGATGCGCGACGTACGGACTTCGGCCTGGTAATTCTTCTGGAAATCTTCGTTCAGAAACGAATATTCAAACGGCTCGTCGGGGCGCAGGGCTTTCCATGTCCGTTCCAGAAAACCCAGCACGTTTTCCATGTTGTCTGAATTGACGTGCGCAATGATGTAGTTGAAGTTCGGACGGGTCATCAGCATAAAAGCATAGGGCTCAATGGGTTGATGCAGGTTTTCGTGGTGAAAGTCTTTCAGAACCCCAATCACTTCGTACTGGTACGTCTGCCCGTGCCAATTAAAATTCAGTTTTTGCCCAATGGCTTTGCGGAGTGGAATCTGAAGCTTTCGCAGGGTTGATTCATTGACAACGAGCCGGTTATTGGTATCGCCGGGAAATTGCCGCGAGAACAACCGTCCGGCCACCAGTTTGAAACCCATCGTTTGCAGGTACTCAAAATCGACCTCGCTGTTTTTGACATTCTGCATTTCATTGACGGTTTGATCCGGGCGATACAAACCAAAATCCGTGGGGTTCATAATGCCGGGATAATACTGGGTTCCGGCCGCCGAAACCACCTGGTTATTCCGTAAAATCTCGTTCCGAAACGCCGTATACATCCCGCGCGACTCGCTGCTCCGCAACGGAATGGCAATTTGCTGATCCTGCGTAAAACCCAGCGACTGATTCCGTAAAAACCGCATCTGTTCCTGAATCACGAACGTGGCCAGCACCAGCCCGATGGCGACCACAAACTGAAAAACCACCAGCCCGCGACGCAAAGCCACCGCCGACAGGCTGTTGACAAACTTACCCTTCAATACCTGAGCCGGATTGAACATCGACAGGAAAAAAGCCGGGTAACTGCCCGCGATCAAGCCCGTCAGCAGCGTCAACCCCACGAAGGACAGGGCGATTGACGGCTCCAGCAATTCCGACACCTGCAAGGATTTGCCGGCCAGTTGATTGAATGCCGGCAGAAGCAGGGAAATTAGCCCCAATGCAATCACAAGCCCCAGCAACGACAGGATCATCGACTCGCCCAGAAACTGCCGGATCAGCGAGCCCCGCTCGGCGCCCATCACCTTCCGAATGCCGACCTCAGCCGCCCGTTTGGCCGACCGGGCCGTCGAAAGATTCATGAAATTAATACAGGCAATCAACAGTGTGAAAACCGCAACCGATGCCAGGATGTATAGGTAGGTTGTGCTGTTGGTCGGCGTCACAATCGCCTGAATCTGGCTGTATAAATGAAGCTCCGGAACCGGAATCAGGAAGAGTCGTTTATCGTAACCGTACCGTTTCAGCTCACTGCGCATGTATTTTTCGACAAACGCCGGTATTTTCTGTTCCAACTGCTGCGCGTCTGCATCCGGCCTTAACCGGAGGTAAGTAGTAAAGAGGTTGTTATTTGTATAATCCAGATTGGGCTGCCGAAGGTAATTGCCGATCATGCCGACATACATCGGTACAAAAAACCGGGCATCAATGTGGGAACGGGCACTTTCATCGCGGTAAACGCCCGACACCCGGAAATTGTCGCCGTTGCCTGTCGATCCGCTGATCCGAACGGTTTTGTTCAAGGCGGGTGTGTTTCCGAAAAGTTTATGGGCAACCTCTTCGGATAATACAATCGAATTGGGCTGAAACAGGGCTTTTTCAGAATTGCCTTCCGTGAATTCGTAGGAAAAAAGATCAAAGAACGTCGAATCGACCTGATAGCCCTGGGTTTCGTAAAATGACTTCATGGGTTTGCCCGTTTCCTGCACCTGCAGCAACGTTTTGTCATCCATGATGTTGACGTAAAGCCGCGCGACTTTTTCGACCTCCGGAAATTCCGATTGAATCGCGGCTGCCATCGGCCCCGAAAGGCGGGGGTATTCTTCATTCAACCCGGGTGATTTGACGGCACTCGACATCAAATACAATTGCTTCGCGTGCTGGTGGTGCTGATCGAACGATAACTCGCTCCGGATGTAGAGCAGCAGCAACAGACAGCACGTCATGCCAACCGACAGACCAAGAATATTGATGGCCGAGAACGTTTTGCTTCTCAGCAAGTTCCGAAAGGCAATTTTTAAGTAGCTCGTTAGCATAACTTTACATTCTTAACTCTTCATTCCGAACGTAGTGATTTCACCGGATTCATCAACGCGGCTTTGATACTCTGGAAACTGACGGTGGCAAAGGCAATTAGAACCGCCAGCAGACCCGCCAACGCGAACATCCACCACGCCAGGTCAATTTTATAGGCAAAGGCGGTCAGCCACTGGCTCATCGTCCACCAGGCAATCGGAGACGCAATCAAAATGCCGATCAGCACCAGCTTCAGGAAATCTTTGGAAAGCAGCGCGACAATGCCCGTAATCGACGCACCCAGCACCTTGCGGATGCCAATTTCTTTGGTACGTTGCTGGGCCGTAAAAGTTGCTAACCCGAATAAACCGAGGCAGGAAACCAGAATGGCGATTCCCGCAAAGAAGTTGAACAACTGCCCCGTCCGCTGTTCCGATTTATACAGCTCGTTGTATTGCACGTCCATAAACTGGTAGTCAAACGGATAATCGGGGCTGTATTTTTTCCAGAGTTTTTCGGTGGCTGCAATGGCTTTGGACGCGTCGCGGCCAGTTGTTTTGATATAAAGCCGCCCCAAATTGGTGTTGTTCCGGTAAAAGAAAACCGCCGGTTCTACTTTCTGGCGCAGGGAGGCAAAATGAAAATCTTTCACGACACCGATGATGATTCCTTTCGTTTGACCCAGCGTAAAACGTTTGCCGATCGGGTTTTTGATGCCCGTATTTTTCACGGCGGTTTCGTTCAGGATGACGTGCATCGAGTCGGCGGGTGAGCCGGTAAAGGTTTCTCCCTGCACCATTTTCAGGCCGAAGGTGGAAATGAAATCTTTCTCGACCTGCATCCGGTTGATGATAAACATGCTGTTTTTGGGCTTTCCGTCCCAGTCCGTATCGCCGGTTGAATTGCCTAAACTGAGCAGATTGCCATTCGAAGCGGTTACGCTTCGGACGCTGGGCTGGCGCGACAACTCGGCCTTGATCGCGTCGAAATGCTTCAACATATCGCCGGTCATCCAGAACGCGAACACATTTTCCCGGTCATACCCCAGGTTGCGTTCCCGCATAAACCGGAGTTGGTTACCGATGACCAACGTTCCTACGATCAAAGCCGTCGAAAAGGCAAACTGGGTGATCACCAGCGTTTGCCGGAACGTAACACCTTTGCCGCCCGTCGCCATTTTCCCGCGCAACACCTTCAAGGGTTCGAACGATGACAGAACCAGGGCCGGATAGATGCCCGCAACGGCCAGGGTAAATACCAGCGCACCCACCAGCACCAGCCAGGTCTGTGGATCAGCCAGTGAGAAGGGTTGGGTTTTGCCGGTCAGTTCCTGATAGGTCGATTCCAGTCCTTTGATCAGTCCGATAGCCAACAGCAGGGCGACGACAAAAATGAGGAGCGATTCTGCCAGAAACTGCCCGATCAGGTGTTCGCGACCTGCACCAACGACCTTCCGGACACTCACTTCCTTCGCCCGTTGCGTGGCCCGCGCCGTGGCCAGGTTGACGTAGTTGATGCAGCCGATGGCCAGCAGAATCAGCGCGACGATGCCCATCATTTTTACTTCCTGCATGGCGCCGGGGGTGCCGTCGGGCCGGTAGAGGTGAATGTCGGTCAGGGGTTGCAGCCGATACACCGTCACCTGATCATATTGGTTGCTGGCGTGGTGAACGTCGTTCAGGGTTTTTACGATCTTGTCCAGATTGGCGCGCGGATCGACCCGGAAATACGTTTGGGCGAACCAGTTGCCCCAATCCGAATCCATGGTTTTCCAGTAATCACCGGGGGCACCACTGTATTGATTCGCCAGAAGCTGCAACGGAAACAGCAGGTTGCATTGAATGCTGGAGTTGTCCGGAAAGTCACGGATGACGCCACTCACAACGAAGTTCTGCTTTTTCGGAACCGAATACAGCACTTTTCCGACCGGTTCAGCCGAACCAAAGTATTTCAAAGCCGCTGACTCCGTCAGAACGACCGATTGCAGATCGGGAAAAGGACGCTCGCGGTTGCCTTTCACCCATTCGAAGCTAAAAAACGTGAAGAAACCCGGATCGACGTAGACGGCTTTTTCTTCCACCAGTGTTTTGTCCTGCACCTTGAAAGGCGAGACATCGTAATTTCCGACGATGCGCACGGCGTCTTCCACCGACGGCATCTGCTGTTTGGCATAAGCCGCCACGGGGGCCACGATCTGGCCCGAAAACTGCTGCGCCGTGCCGGAGCCAAAACCGCCATTGACGCGGTATATCCGATCCGCATTCGCATGAAAACGGTCGAAACTCGTTTCGTCTTTCACCCACCAGAGCAGCAGAATGCCGATTCCCAGTGCCACGGCCAGCCCGCCAATGTTGATGGCCGAGTAGCCTTTGTTGTTGAGCAGACCCCGCCAGGCGGTTTTGAAGTAATTGCGAATCATACCTGTAATTCGTTCGTTTTCGTTATTTTTGACAAAATCCCGTTGCGCTATGGAAACGCCTTTTCATGATCTGATCGAAGAATACCACTCCGAAGACATTATGTCACTGAACCATTCCCGCCTAATTCACCGGATCAGTGTTGCGCTCGATCGCTACGATGAAGAATACGATGTATTCCCCGAACTTGAGCTGGAGCTATCGACGGGTAAGTGTAAACCTGATATTTGTGTCTATCCCAAAATGCCTTATGACTGGCTGAATGATGTTATCTATTTCAAGAAACCGCCGGTTTTAGCCATCGAAGTCCTTTCGCCGAAACAGGGTTTGTCCGATATTACAGATAAAGTAACTAAAATCTATTTCCCGGCTGGTGTCGAAACCGTCTGGATTGTTGTACCCGGGCTTCAATTGATTCAGGTTATGACTTCCGATGGCAAACGCCTGACCTCAACGGAAGGTGTGTTAATTGATCCCATCACTGGAATAGAACTCGATACTTCTTATATCTTTCGATAGCAAACCGGCTTTTATAGTTAAGGGTTATGAGTTAAATGCATGAGCCAACCGCCGGGCGGCCCCGTCTTCACTCATAACTCTTAATTCTTCACTCATTATTCCGAACGCAGCGAAGTAACCGGATTCATCAGAGCCGCTTTCACCGACTGAAACGAAACCGTCAGCAGCGCAATCGCCAGTACCAATACGAACGGGAGTGCAAAAAGCCACCAGTTTATATCGGCTCGAAAGGCGTACGTGTTGAGCCACTGGCTCACGGCCAGCCACGCCAGCGGAGTCGCTACCACGCAGGCAATCAGGATCAAAACCGCAAATTCTTTATACAGCATCCGCACGATCTCGGGCACCGTGGCCCCCAGCACCTTGCGAATGCCGATTTCTTTGGTCCGCTGGGCCGTGGTGAACGACGCCAGCCCGAACAAGCCGAGGCAAGCGACCAGAATGGCTAAACCGGTGAACAGCCCGAACACCTGCCCAAACCGCTGATCGGCCTGGTATTGCGCATTGAAATGTTCATCCAGAAAGAAGTATTCAAAGGGGTTGCCGGGGAAAAACCGGTCCCATTCGCTCCGGACGGTAGCGATCGTGGTGTTCAGTTGACTGGACGCCATTTTGATCGAAAAATAACCGCCCGCATCCGGAATGAGCCGGAGAATCAAGGGCTCGAAGGCATCCCGCAGGGATTGCTGGTGGAAATTGTCGGTGACGCCCACGATCGTAAACGTTTCGCCCCAGAAGTCAATTTCTTTGCCAATCGACTCTTCCGGCTTGTTGAAACCCAGTTGTTTGATCGCCATTTTGTTGAAAATAACGGCTTTCTTTTCCATTCCGTATTCTTTCGAAAAATCGCGCCCGGCCAGCAGTTTCAGGTCGAAGGTTTTCAGAAAATCGTAATCGACGGCAATGACCCGGTATTGACTTCCCTTGCTTTCGTCGGTCCCTTTCAGCCGGATACCGCCCGCGTTCCAGTCTGATGCCTGACCCGGCACTACCGACGACGCGGCCACGTGCCGAATGGCGGGTTGGCGCAGCAATTCCTCTTTGAAGGCTACCATCTGCCGCATAAACGTAGAATCCAGGCGGATGATGGGCGGATTGACCACCAGCGTCTGATCGATGTTGATACCCAGACTTTGTTCCTGCATGAAGCTAATCTGCCGGAAAACCGCCAGCGTGCCGACGAGCAGAAACAGCGAAGCCGCAAACTGAAAAATGACCAGCGATTTCCGCAGGATGATGCCCTGCCGTGACGTCACCATCTTGCCTTTCAACACCGTTACGGGCCGGAAACCGGACAAGACAAAGGCCGGATACAAACCCGAAAAGAAGGTGCCGATGACGAACAACGCGGTTAAGGCCAGCCAGAACGACCCGTTGCCCAACAGCGACAACGTCAGGTGCTGGCCCGACAGCGCGTTGAACAGCGGCATCACGGCCACGACGAATCCCAGCGCCAGAACCACCGCCAGGCCATTCAGTAAGACCGATTCGATCAGGAATTGCCGGATCAACTGCCCCCGTTGCGATCCGACGGCTTTGCGAATGCCGACTTCCTTGGCGCGATTGATGGCCCGCGCCGTGGCCAGGTTGATGTAATTGACCCAGGCAATGACCACGATGAAGAACGCAATCGCCAGCAGCAGATAAACCGTGTTGCCGTCGCCGTTGGGCTCGGCTTCCTCCATCAGGTGCGAGTAGAGGTGAATGTCTTTCAGGGGTTGCAGCGTATAGACCGCGCCGGCATCGTATTTTTTCAGTTCGGCCCCAATGGTTTTTTCGATATACGGCACAAATTTGGCTTCGAGGGCTTTCGGATTAGCGTCGGGGCGCAGCAGCAAATACGACATGGCTCCGTCCCACATCCAGGCATTATCCGGGTTGTTGTCTGGCCCCATTTCTTTCACGAATGTCACGTGTGGAATCAGCAGATCCGCGTGCAGATGCGTATTGGCCGGCATGTCTTTGTAAACGCCCGTTACTTTAACCACCTTCCGCTGGTTGAACCGGATGGTTTTGCCCATCGGTTGTTCGTTTCCGAACAGTTTTTTGGCAACGGTTTCGGAAAGAACAACGGTATTGGGTTCGGCCAGTGCGGTGGTGGGATCACCGGCGAGCAGGGGATAGGAGAAGATTTTGAAGAACGATTGACTGGCCACAAAAACCTTCTCGACCTTCAGGCTTTTTTCGCCGTAATCGGCAATCAACGCCCGGCGTTTCAGCACTTTAACGTAATCTTCCACCTCCGGGAAGGTGGCTTTGAACGAGTTCCCGGCGGCCTGTGCGCCACCGGCCCATTGCGTGCTCAGTTTGCCTTTGTCATACCGATCCTGTTTGACGCGGTAAATCCGGTCGCCCTTGGTGTGAAACTGGTCGTAGCTCAACTCAAAATCCACGTATTGCAGAATCAGCAGACAAGCCGCAATCCCGATGGACAGCCCGACAATGTTGATGGCCGAAAACACCTTATGGCGCACCAGATTCCGAAACGCGATTTTGAAGTAGTTCGTTAGCATGTTGTGTAAAATTATGAGTGAAGAGTTATGAGTTGAGAGTTAGAAATGCAGACATCCATTTTAACTCTTAACTCTTAACTCACAACTCTTCACTCTTTTCACTCCGAACGAAGTGAAGATACCGGATTGGTCAAAGCCGCCTTGATGCTTTGGAAGCTCACCGTGGCGAAGGCGATCAGTATGGCGAGCAAACCGGCAACAGCGAACATCCACCACGCCAGTTCGATCTTGAAAGCATATTCCTGCAACCATTGGCTCATGAGCCACCACGCCAGCGGGGATGCGATGACAATACCGATCAACACCAGTTTCAGGAAGTCTTTCGACAACAGGATGACAATGCTGGCAACGCTGGCACCCAGCACTTTACGAACACCAATTTCCTTGATCCGTTGCGCCATGATCATGATCGCAATGGCAAACAGGCCCATGCACGACAGCACGATGGCCACCCCGGCGGCCGTAATGAACAGCTTGGCCATTTGCTCTTCCGACTGGTATTGCCGGTCCGTATTTTCGTCGACGAAGCTGCCTTCAAATTCAGATTTGGGGGCTACTTCTTCCCAGGCTTTTTTCAAAACCGCCATGGTGGCCGGTACGTTGTCCGGAGCAATTTTGACCAGAACATACCCAATCGGCCAGTCGTGGCTCATGAGGAGGGTGTTGGGCTGCACGGTTTTCTTGAGCGATTCGTGGTGGTAGTCTTTTACCACGCCGATGACCACCAAAGGCGGTTCGCCATCACTGACGTTCAGCAACGTACCAACCGGGTTTTTCTCACCCAGTTCCTTCGCCATAGTTTCATTGATGATGACGCTGGTGATCGTGTCGGTTGGATACTGGCGGGAGAAATCGCGCCCGGCCTGCAGTTTGATGTCCAGGGTTTTCAGGTAGTCGTAATCGACGGGTTGCCAGTGGCTGCGAATCGTCCGGTTTTTGTGGTCAAAGCCCACAATCGACGTCACGGTGGAGCCATCCAGACCACGGCCAAAGTTCTTGTACGCGCCCGTCACACTCAGCACCCGGGGCTGTTGTGCCAGCTTATCCCGGAAAAGATTCAGCGCCTGCCGCCCATTGACCGAACTGCCAACGGGGATGCTAATGACCTGATTTTCATTAAACCCCAGTGGCATCGTGCGCAGGAAGTTGACTTGTTGCCAGGCAATGAGCGTGCACGCCATCAGGAACGTAGCAATCGCAAACTGAACGATGAGCAGGGTGTTGCGAACCGCTCCGGTTTTCCCCAGCGAAACTTTTCCTTTCAGAATCTGAATGGTGTTCAACCGAGTTACAAACAGCGCCGGATAGCCGCCAGCTACGAAGGTGATCACCAGAAATGCTGTCAGCATGGAGACGATTACCGTCGGGTCGGCGAGGGAGGAGAGGGATGCTTTGGTTCGTAAAATGCTGTTCAGTTCGGCAACCAAAGCCGTGGCCAGCAAACCGCCCAGGATCAGCGAAATCAGGCAAAGGATGAAGGCTTCGCCCCAGAATTGAAAGACCAGTTGTTGCTTTAAGGCCCCCAGCACCTTGCGCATGCCAACCTCGCGGGAGCGCGTCATGGACCGGGCCGTTGAAAGATTGATGAAGTTGATGCAGGCAATCAGCACGATGAAACCGGCCACCACCAGCAGCAGAATCGGGTAGGAGCGTTTGACGGGCGAGCCATTGCCTCCGCCCACCTCGGTGTCGAAGTGCATGTCGGTCATCGGCAACAACCGCAGGCTGGTCAGGTCGCCGTTTTCGTCGGGTTGGCCGCCGTCGCGCTTGAGGTTCAGAATCGAATTGGCGAGGTATTTGGTGACGAAAGGCCGGAGCCGTTGTTCGAACGTGGCTTCACTGATTTTTGGATCGATCTGGACGAATACCGAATGAAACCGGTTGTCCCAGACGTCTTTGTTTTGCTGGTATTCGGGGTAGGCTTCAAACCGGACCAGCAGGTCGAATTTCAGGCTGGAATTGGTGGGCGCATCGGCAACCACGCCCGACACGACGAACGGTTTCCAGGTTTCGTTTAGCCGCAGCGACAATGTTTTTCCGACGGGGTCGGTAGAACCAAAAATAGACTGGGCGGTTTTTTCGCTGATGACGATATTGCTCAGGCTGTTCAGAACGGTGAGTGAATTGCCTTTCTGCATCGGGAACGAAAACATCTCGAAAAAGTCCGGATCGACAAACCGGACGCTCTTGTCAAATTCCTGATCGCCGTACCGAACGGCTCCACCGCCATCGACCACCCGCGTAATGTGCGCGATCTCGGGCAGGAGTTCTTTGCGGAGTGAGGGAGCCAAAGGGGCGGGCATCGTCGCCGATTTGTTCGTGGGTCCCGACTGCTCATACACCATGAACAACTCCTTGCCGTTGGCGTGGAAATTATCGAACGTCAGGTGCGACCAGGCCGCCAGAAACAGCAAAAGGCAGCTCGCAAACGCTACCGACATGCCAATGACATTGACCAGCGCAAACGTTTTGTGTTTCCACAGGTTACGCAGCGCTATTTTAGTGTAGTTGAGAAGCATAAGAAAAAGCGGAATCGTCGGTGAGCCTTCGTACTACTGTGCCAGCGTCCGCACGAACCTTACCAGCGTCGGTTGGGATAACTGGCAAGGGGTTCGCTGGCTATCCTTTGTCTTTGGGACATACTGTTTCACCTTCCGGTGGGCCGAAAAAAGGTTGTGTGGATGACCAATGGCCGAAGCCGACTGGCCAATACACACCATGAGAAACAAAAGGATCAGCGTTTTCATAAAAAAGGTTTCTGAACCGGGATTAAACTGACTTTACTCCCGGTTCAGAATGGATTACACGTGGAAATTCTCCGTCACAATCTTGCCATCGAACAGGTTGACGATGCGGTGGGCGAAACCGGCATCGTAGGGTGAGTGCGTCACCATGATGATGGTTGTTCCTTCCGTGTTCAACTGGTTCAGCAATTTCATTACTTCCTCCCCATTGGTAGAGTCAAGGTTACCCGTCGGCTCATCGGCCAGGATCATCTTGGGTTTGGCAACTACCGCGCGGGCAATGGCCGTCCGTTGCTGCTGACCACCCGAGAGCTGCTGCGGAAAGTGGTTGCGACGGTGCATGATGTTCATCCGTTCGAGCACTTCCTCGACCGCCTTTTTGCGATCTTCGGCGGGGGTTTTCAGATACAGCAGCGGCAGTTCGACGTTTTCGTAAACCGTGAGTTCGTCGATGAGGTTAAAGCTCTGAAACACAAAGCCGATGGAGCCTTTCCGCAACTGCGCCCGCTGGCGTTCCGACATCTTCGACACCTCGGTGCCGTAGAAGTGGTATTCGCCTTCCGACGGATTGTCCAGCAGGCCGAGGATGTTGAGCAGCGTGGACTTTCCACAGCCCGACGGACCCATCATAGCCACAAATTCGCCATCCTTGACATCCATGGAAATGCCGTGCAGCGCGGTGGTTTCGACTTCTTCAGTCGCAAAAACTTTTTGTAGGTTTACGGTACGTATCATATAGTCTGACTGGTTTCTGATTTAAACTCTGATAACCTCTGATATTCTCTGATAAACTCTTTGATATAATTCTTAAAAACTATTTCACAGAGTTTATCAGAGAATATCAGAGTTAAAATTCGAGGACTTCGTTATCACCAAAGTTCTCGTACGATGACGTAATGACCTGTTCGCCCGGTTCCAGGCCGGTCAGCACTTCGAAGTATTCGGGGTTTTTACGACCCAGCGTAATGCTCCGTTTCACCGCCCGGTTGCCCACTTTATCCACCACATAGACCCAGTTGCCACCCGTATCGGAGAAGAAACCGCCCACTGGCAACAGCGTCGCTTTCGAAGCCTTGCCCAGTTCGAGTTGAATGGGCGTCGACTGGCCGCGTTTGATCCCCGCCGGAGCGCCTTTCGGAAAAATCATGTCCACCTCAAACCGTCCGTTCCGCACTTCCGGATAAACCCGCGTAATCTGCAAGGCATTGTTGGTACCGCTATATTCAAACGTTCCGTTCAAACCGGCGAAGATGCGGCTGTTGTAGTGTTCGTCGATGCCGACCCGCATTTTAAAACCGTTGAGGTCATCGATCTGGCCAATGTTCTGGCCCTGGTTGATGTTGGAACCGACTTCCACGTCCATCGACGATAACTGACCCGAAACCGGTGCTTTAACCACCAGATTATTCAGCGTTTGCTGCCAGAGAGCCACGTTTTTCTGGGTCCGGGCCAGCGTTTCTTCCAATTGCTTGATCTGAATCAGCGAGTTTTCCTGCTGGTATTTCTGCGATTCCACTTCAATTTTGCGTTGCTCCACCAGCCGGTCGTAATCCCGTTTAGCCGTCAGGTAATCCTGTTCAGGAATGGCTTTGTCTTTAAACAATTTCGCCTGGCGATCATACGCATCTTTGGCCTTATCGAGCTGAAAATCCAGATCCGAGAGCGTTTTTTGCAGCGTATAGCGTTCCACCCGCAAGCGTTGGCGGGTATTTTGCAAATCGTTGACCAGTCGGTTGGCTTCGGTTTCCGACTGGAGGAAGTTGAGTCGCAGGTTCTGGTTTTCCAGCTTCAGCAACACCTCGCCCTGTTTCACCATCGCCCCGCCTTCCACGAGTTTCTCCGTCACATACCCCCCGGCAATGGCATCGAGCCGGATGGTTTTCAAAGGCTGAACCACACCGGTTACGACAATGAAATCGTCGAAAGTGCCGGTTGAAACGGTTGAAATCGTAATTTTATCCTTTTCGACGTTCAGTTTCGAACGGTGATCGGCCCATAGAAAGTTGTAAGCCAGCAATCCGATTACGGCTACTCCGCCGATTGCGATGGCAATCCGCTGGCTTGTCCAAAATCGTTTAGGTAATACGCGATCCATTAATTCGTTGATTGATTGGTTGACTAATTGATTCTTGAATAAGGCTGCAATAAAATGATTTTTCAGCACCATCCACTCGGACAGTCTAATGCCAATTGACGTGCCAGTAATTTACGAGTGCTGATAGACAGTAAGTTACGATCGTTTTGGCGGCTAATTCCTGTCCACATGCGGACAAGTTTTGTCCGAAAGCGGACACGGACAAAACCGCCTTATCTTGCCGTGCTGTTTCTTCCGGATAAGCCGTTTTGCAGCGAACCGACAGACTGCCTATCTTTAGGCGGTAAACGAACATCCCGACTGGAAAAAACCGCACTGTTTCTGGCCCTGTATTGAAAATTTTATGTCGAAACTTCTGATTATCGACGACGACGTCGATGTGTTGAGTGCCGCCAAATTGCTGCTCAAACGCCATTATCCCCAGGTTGATATTGAAAAGAATCCCGAGAGAATTCCGTTTCTGATCACCAACGGAAGCTACGATCTCGTGCTGCTCGACATGAATTTCCAGCGCGACAACAGCAGTGGCCGCGAGGGCTTTCTGTGGCTCGACCGGATTCTGGACATTAAACCCACCACGGCGGTTGTGTTGATCACGGCCTACGGCGACGTTGAAATGGCGGTGCGGGCCATCAAATCCGGTGCCCGGGATTTTGTGTTGAAACCCTGGGAAAACGATAAGCTGCTGGCCACCCTCCAAAGCGCGCTCGACGGGCGGAAGGACGACAGCAACGGTCTGTCGAAAACCGGCAGCCCGGCCGGATCGGCGTCGGTTGGCGGCAAATCGCAAAACCAATCCAGCTACGTAGCCGTCAGTCCCTCCATGCGGCAGGTATTTGCCACCGTAGAGCGGGTGGCCGAAACGGATGCCAATGTGCTGATTCTGGGTGAGAACGGAACCGGAAAGGACGTGGTAGCCAGAGCCTTACACCAGCGGTCGCTCCGGCGTGACAAACCGTTTGTGAGCGTCGATCTGGGTGCTTTGAGCGATAGCCTGTTCGAAAGTGAGTTATTTGGCCACGTCAAAGGTGCTTTCACCGATGCCCGTGAAGACCGCACCGGGCGGTTTGAAGAAGCCCAGGGCGGCACGATTTTCCTGGACGAAATCGGCAACATTTCACTGCCCCAGCAAGCTAAACTGCTGACGGTTTTGCAACAAAGGGTGGTGACGCGCCTGGGAACGAACAAGCCCAAAAACATCGACGTTCGCCTGATTTGCGCCACGAATTCACCGATTTACCAGCACGTCAGTGACCGGTCGTTCCGGCAGGATTTGCTGTACCGGATCAACACCATCGAGATTCACATTCCGCCCCTGCGCGAACGGCCCGAAGATATTGTGCCGCTGGCCGAGCATTTCCTGAAGCAATACCGCAAGCAGTATAACCGCAAAGTTACTTCAATCAGTCCGGCCTTGACGCGGCAGTTGCAGCAATACCGCTGGCCGGGGAACATCCGGGAATTGCAGCATGCCATCGAGCGGGCGGTTATTCTGGCGCAGGGCAACGTGCTGGAACCGGAAGATTTTTACTTCGGCACCAGCACTCCGGCGGCTATTCCGACGGACAAGGATTTGCCGTTCCAGGAAAATCTTCAGATTGAAGACATGGAGAAGAAAATGATTCAGCAAGCCATGCAGAAGTACCACGGCAACATCACCGACATCGCCCGGGAACTGGGTCTGTCGCGGCAGGCACTATACCGCCGTCTGGAGAAATACGGACTCTGATTTATGAAACGATTCGCCACCGGCCTCTTTATTCGGATTACCATTATCCTGGCTACCTGTCTGCTGATCGCGTATGCGTGGTGGACGGTTCCGGCCAGCCGGTCGTTGCTGGTAGGAGTGGGCGTTATTGTATTGACGATTCAAACCGCCAATCTGCACCGCTACATCACCAGCCTGAACCGCAAGCTAACCCGGTTTATGGAGTCGGTACGGTATTCGGATTTTGCCGTAGCTTTCAAAGCCGATAGTGAGTTAGGGCCCAGCTTTAAGGAATTGAACCAGCAGTTCAACGAAGTGCTGGAAGCCTTCCGGCAGGCGCGGGCTGAGAAAGAAGCGAACCTGCATTACCTCAACACCATCGTTCAGCAGGTGAGCGTAGGGCTGATTTCGTTCGATATGGCCGGCAACGTCGAGATGACCAACCAGGCGGCTTTGCGTTTGCTGGGAATCTACAGGCTCCGCAATCTTTCTGATTTACAGTCGGTTCATACCGGTTTATACGATATTCTGACCGGAACGCCCAGCAGCACGCCCGCCATTTACCAGACCAGCTTCGAGCAGGAACTTTCGGTGCGCTGTGCCACGGTTAGCCTGCGGGGTCGTCCGGTCACGGTGGCCTCGATTCAGAACATTCGCTCCGAACTGCAGCAGAAGGAACTGGAAGCCTGGCAGAACCTGACCAAGGTACTGCGGCACGAAATCATGAATTCCGTGACGCCGATTGTCTCGCTGGTCGGCACCATGCAGCAGATTGTCAATACCGAACTGGCCGGGGCGGATACCGAAGCGGTCAATGACCTGCGCGAAGCCCTGACGACCATCGAACACCGGGGGCGTGGCATCATGCGGTTCGTGGATGCCTACCGCAATTTCACCGCCATTCCGCAACCACGCCTGGCCGAAATCTCCGTCGAGAACTTGCTCAAAAATGTCATTGCGCTGGTTCAGACGGAGTTGCAGCAGCGGCATATTATTTTGCAGGCTCCCCCCGTACCGTCGTACCTGATGATTTTTGCCGATGCCGGGCAAATTGAAATGGTGTTGATCAACCTGATCAAAAATGCGATGGAAAGTCTGGACGGACACCGAAAGCCGAAACTCCGGCTGGAAGTTAAATCGCAGGACAACCGGCTGATGATTTACGTTTCCGACAATGGGCCGGGCATCGAACCGGAAGCCATCGAGAAGATTTTTATCCCCTTTTATACCACCAAAAAAACCGGTTCCGGCATCGGTTTAAGCCTTTCCCGACAAATTATGCAGCTTCATAACGGGCAATTAAAAGTGACCTCCACACCCGGGCAAGGCAGCACGTTTTCAATGATTTTCTGATTAACCCGCCAGCTTGCTGATCAGTTCGCCGTATTGGTATTATATTTGCTTTTGCAAACATATATCAGTCGGGTTTATTATATTTACCCGAGTGATCGATCACGGTTATTCCTGATAGCCGTATTTTCTAGTTTATAAATTTCTATCCCGTTCGCCATGTAAAACCACTATCCACTGTTGTATGATATTAGCGATAAACTATTGCAGAATCTACCTCTTACCGACTTTTGAAAGATTCATTAATACGAAAATTGAGAATCAAACTATAAAAATCAGTTACGTATTACTTCTTTTAATTCTGACGTTTCCGTACCTGGATTTCGTCCATATACCGAGTGCCGGGATCGATAATTCATGGCGTATTGCGTTGGAGCTTAGTCAGGAAAAGAAACTGATCTGGGGGCAGGATATTATTTATACCTATGGGCCGCTGGGCCGCTGGCTTCAGCGGTATACGATTACAACCGGCCGGTTGGAGCTTTTGGCCGTGGATCTTTTCTTCGCGGTTAATTTTGCCGTTTTGCTTTACAATATGTTGCCTAATCCGCTCAGAATGTGGAATTTGGGTATCCATTTCTTCCTGTGGGCCCTGATCAGCAACATGTATGGGGAATGGGTGCATTTCCTGTGGTTTTATTCGGTAGTTTACTGGGGTGTTCGCTATGTCTACCGGCCGACGCAGGGTTTGCTCTACTACCTGTATGTCCTCTCCACCGTAAATTTTTTCATGAAGGCCAATTATGGCATTCTCATTCTGGTTTTTGTTGTTTCATTGTTGCTTTATATTTACTTGAGCAAGCAAAAATCGGGACTCTGGTTTCTCTATCAGGTAGCGATTCTACTGGCGTTACTGATGACGGGTGCTCATTTTTTGCACACCGATTTAGTGAAATACTTTATTTCCAGCCTGCATATAATCAGTGGTTATAACGAATCGCAGGCTCTTTATCCGGATAACAGGCTCAGGCTCGTACTGCTCTCATATGGAATGTATCTCCTGCAAATCGCAACCACCTTGCTCTACTTTTATACCATAAAGACATCCGCATACAAGCCTAAAAGTAACCCTTATGCCACCTTATTCAGCCTGGTGTGGTTGCTGATTATTTCTCTGGTTATCCTGAAGTATGCTTTTACCCGGGCCGATAGCGGCCACATAACGGTCTATATCAAGCAATCGAGCATATTGCTGGTGCTGATTATCGTTTCTGCAAAAGAAGACTGGATTCGGAAAACATTCTTTGTCTATTTACTTTTGAATGGCAGTTTTTATCTTGTTTTTTATGCGCCGGTTTTCGGGGCAATGTCGGTTAATTATACGACAATGTTTACCCGGAAAGTATACATTCTGACGCATTATTTTCAAACCGCATTAACGGAAAAGTATCCCGTTCCCAGGGCAACACTCCCCGCCCGGATTCGTCAGAAGATTGGAAATCAGACGACGGATCGGATCCCCAACGAAATTTCAGAAATTTATTTTAACGGATTGAATTACAACCCCCGCCCGGTTATTCAATCCTATCAGGCTTACAACTGGTATCTCGATACGAAGAATCGGGAGAAATATCTATCCAAAACCGCTCCTGACTGGATTGTCTACTCCTACGAAAGTATTGACGGGAAATACCCGCTTGCGGATGAGACGCAAACGCTGTTGGCGGTGTTGCAACGCTACCGCGTGGCCGACGAAGCCAATGGTTGTCTTTTTCTGAAAAAAACGGATGATATCCGGGCGTTGCAACTTGTCAGAAAAGAAACCATCGGGCTGCGGATGGGTGAACAACTCCATTTTTCGGGAGGAGACTCCCTGTTGCACGTCATCTATACCAAAATTCACTATTCCCTGTATGGAAAAATCCTGAATGTCCTTTTCCAGCCTCCACAACTGACTATGACCATTGGGGCAGAAAATAACCGGGCCGTTACCTACCGGGCGGTGCCGGTGTTACTGGAGAAGGGAATGGTGGTGAACGCCCGGGTCGATCATCTGGCGGATGCCAAAGAGTTTCTGGAAACGTCACAGGTTCGTAATAAACGGGTTACTTCTATTGCGTTTAATGAAAAAATCCGGTGGAAACCCGGATTCGACCCGGTTATTGAGGTGACTCGGCTGTCCTATCGCCTGAAATAATGAGGTTCTGCGGGGAGCCCCCAGCGACCGGAATCCAGCCCCGGCGGCTCAGTTCCGCGCCCAGAAAATGAAATCGGTCAACGGGGCCTGGTCGAGTTGCGGGCGAATCAACTGGACAATCTGCCCGCGGTGGTAGGCGGCATGATGGCTCAACTGCGTCAGAATGTCGATCAGGGGACTTTTGAAAGGCTGGCCGGTTGAGTTGGTATACGAAATAATCCGGTTCAGGTTGTCGTCCGATTCACTGTTCAGGAGGGATTTCAAGCGCTGGAAATTTCGGTCGGAGGTTTCGCCCATCCAGGCAATCGGAATGTCTTCCCAAATGGCGACGTAACTGATCTCACCCGTTATCCGCGACAGCCAGATTTGCTGGGCCGACAGAATATGCCCCATCAGTTGCACCGCCCGAAGCGGAGGACTGGCCACGCTGTCGAGCGCATCGATCACGGTTCGGTTGGCCCACTGCTCGTAGTCAACCAGGCGAATCAGGTAGTTTTTCATCCGTAGCCGGGTGTTTTCCGCATTAGTCAGCACAAAAATACGAAATGGATTCCTTTTTACGGCGTCATCAGGATACTCGCCAGATTGGACGTTGGTCCCCGCCGAATCGCTTCGTACAACGCATCGGCGATGTTCGTCCGCACGCCCATCGTAATGAGCTTGGTGTGGCTCCGGCTCGGATAAACGCGGTTTGACATGAACACGTAGGAGGTGTTGTATTGCGGGTCAACCCAGATAAAGGGTCCGGTAAAACCGGAGTGTCCGAAACTCTGTGGACTGGCGTATTTAGGCGCATTTCCCGAATATTTGAACGTCGGCTTGTCGAAGCCCAAACCGCGCCGACTTCCTTTTTCCGGGAATTGATAGCGCGTAAATTCCGTGATGGTGGCCGGACTGACGAACTGCTTACCACCGTAATACCCCTTCTGCAAATACATCTGGACGAGTTTCATCAAGTCGTTGGACGAGCCGAACAAACCGGCATGGCCCGAAACACCGCCGAGCATGGCCGCTCCCTCGTCGTGTACGCGGCCCCAAACCAGCGTTTTGCGAAACACCGAATCGTATTCCGTCGGCACCATACGCGGCAGGGGATAAAACCGCAGCGGGTTGAACGTCAGCGTGGTAGCCCCCAGTGGTTCGTAGACATTCTGCTTCAGATAATCTTCAAAGGGTTGGTGCGTCATTTTTTCAACAATCTGCGGATACAGGATGAACGACAGATCGCTGTAGACGTAATCTTTTTTGGCACTGACCGGCGAGTCGCGAATCGTTTCGAAAATGGTTTTCCGGTATTTTCGGTGCATGAACAGATTATCCGTAATCTCTACTTTGTACGGGCCGTGTTTTTCGTCGTCAAACGTATGGTCTTTCCAGGTACCGTCGGGATTTTTGGTTGCGGTCCAGAAAGCAATGGAAGCCTTTAAACCCGCCTGGTGGGCCAAAACGTCCCGCCAGACCAGATTGGCCTTGTTCGAATGTTTGAAATCCGGCAGGTAGTCGCCCATGGTTTTGTTCAGATCGAACTTGCCTTCGTCTACCAGCCGCATCAGTGCCAGCGTCGACGTGCTGATTTTGGTTACGGAAGCCAGATCGAATAAATCGTCTTCTTTCGTCGGGGTCAACCCTTCGTAGGTGTGCGTTCCGTAGGCTTTCCGGAAAATTACCTTGCCGTCTTTCGCCATTTCTACGACGCAACCCGGTGTTGCTTTTTGCTCCATTGCTACTTTCACCAGCGAATCGATCTTGGCCGTCAGGAAATACGAATCGACGCCGACTTCTTCCGGAATGGTGTATTTCAACCGGGCAATGGCGGGCGTGGTAATGCCATCGTTCAGTTTGAATTGCGAATTGACCGTAACGGGCAGTTTGCCTTTTGCCGGAATGGCGCCAAAAATCAGTTGGGCGGCCAGTTCTTCCGTAAATTGAGTAAGCTGGTAGGCCATAATCAGACCTTTGGCTTTGTCCAGCCCTTCGAGTTTATCCAGCGCATAGGGGTTGCCAAAGACCGAGACGACGGCTTTGCCGGTTTCGCACAATTCTTTCAACAGCGCGACGGTTTTGGGCGTAACACCGTATTGAACCGCCGGGCGAATGTTGCTCAGATGTACGCCTACGAGCAGCAAATCGTACTGTTTCAAGTCGTTCCGAATCCGCTCAACGGTCGTATCTGCCGTTGTAGCTGCCAGATTGAAATGATCGATGGCCGTATAATTGGCGAGCATTTTCTGAAAATAGGTTTCGTTCGGGGCATCCAGCGAAACGGAGGCAATCCGTTTGGTACTCAGATTCAATACCGGAATGATGGGTTCTCCCGACGGTTCTTTGTCGTTTTTCAACACCGTCAGGGCTTCTTCCGTCAGCAGGCGATTAATCAGATTGGACTCAGGTTCGTTCAATTCCCGAACAAGGTTCATCAGGTTGACGGGTTTGTACCGATCCAGCCCGGCCCAGGCTTTGGCCGCCAGCACCTTGCGACAGCGGGCGTCGACGTCCGCTTGCAAAAGTCGCCCGTCGGCAATGGCCTGTTTGATCTCCGCAATGGCACGTGGGATGTCGAGGGTGTATTCGAGCACGTCCATACCCGCTTCGATGCCCATTCGGTCGGCTATCCCGGACGGAAAATATTTCGTAACGCCCTTCATATTCATGGCGTCGGAAAAAACCAGACCGCCAAAACCGAGTTCGTTTTTCAACAAGTCAGAAACCACCCGGCGCGAAAGCGTGCTGGGCAGGTTGGGCGTGGAGTCCAGCGCCGGAATGTTCAGGTGAGCAATCATGACCCCGGAAGCCCCCGCATCGATCAGTTTCCGAAACGGAAACAGTTCCAGCTCGTCCAGTTGCTGGCGGTTTTTCGAGATCAGGGGCAGGTCGTAGTGCGAATCCGTACCGGTATCACCGTGGCCGGGAAAGTGTTTCAGCGAGGTCAGCAAACCGTTGTCCTGCATGCCTTTCATGTAGGCCAGCGCCTTGCGGGCCACCGATTCTTTGTCTTCGCCAAACGAACGGAAGTTGATGACCGGGTTGTTGGGGTTGTTGTTGACATCGGCTACCGGGGCAAAATTGATGTGAATGCCCATCCGCTTGCTTTGGCGGGCCACGGCGGCACCCATTTTATAGATCAAATCGTCGCGTCCCTGAATGGCCCCCAGCGTCATTTGATAGGGAAACCGCACGGTGCTGTCGAGCCGCATACCCAATCCCCACTCGCCGTCGATGGCAATGAGCATCGGGACTTTCACGACGGTTTGCAGCCGGTTGACCAGCCGCGCCTGCCGGATCGGGCCACCCTGAAAGAAAACCGCCCCGCCAATCTGATGCGTTTGAATCAGTGCCATCAGCGAATCTTCGTAGCCTTTGCTGCGGTTGGAAAAACCGGCTACCATGATCAGTTGGGCAATCCGCTGGTCGGGCGTCAGGGCGTTAAAAACCGAATCGACCCAGCGCGGATTTGCTTTCAGAAAGGATGGAACCGTCTGGGAATAAGCGGATTGAAAGGAGACTAGAAAACAGAGCGTACAAGCCAGCAAACGTAAGCGGACGGAGAAAAGCATAAGCGATGGATTCCTGTTGATACAACGGTTCAGCAAAAGTAACAAAATCAGGGGCTTATTTGCTGCGGTTGTTGCGAGCCGCCTGCGCCTTTTGCGCCTGTTCACGTTCGTATTCCTGGCGGTGGCGTTTTTCGGCCGAGAGGTTGCGGTATAAGCCGTTCAGAACGTAGATGTCGTCCACTTCGTCGATGAGCAGGTGCAACTGTTCGCGTATTTCGTTGATGTTCATGCTTCTATTTCGCTAGCCCTCGGATTGCATTCGGGGTTATCCAGAGGCAACCCCTTCGGGGTTGAAGTCTGGCGATAAATAAATGGATGTTTACACATAGAACGCTGCTTCATTCATTTTGTCACGTTGCTCAGTGAAAAAAGAAGTATCCCAGCGCAATTCCGGCGATGACACCGGCGGCATCGGCAATGAGTCCGGCGACGATGGCATACCGGGTTTTCTTGATGCCGACCGACCCGAAATACAACGCGACGATGTAAAACGTCGTATCGGCGGCACCCTGAAAAATGCAGGACAGCCGACCCACGAACGAATCCGGGCCGAACTCCTTCATGGCGTCGATCATCAACGCCCGCGACGCGCTGCCGCTCAGGGGCCGCATGAGTGCGACGGGTAAGGCATCCGTGAAATCCGTGTTGACGCCCGTCAGTCCGATCAGGTATTTCATCCCGTCCACAATGTAGGCCATTGCTCCGGAATTCCGCAGCGCACTGATGGCAACCAGCATCCCGACCAGATACGGAATAATTCGGACGGAGGTTTCAAAACCGCCTTTTGCGCCCTCGATAAACGTGTCGAAAATATCGACTTTCTTTCGCATCGCACCGAGCAGAAATGCCACGATGATCACAAACAGAATGACGTTACCGACGACTTTCGAAATCTGCTCGATTTCCTCCTTCGGCAACGACGACAAATACCACAACGCCAGCGCGAGAAAAGCCGTGATTCCGCCCAGCCAGCCCATCACCAGCCCGTTAAACAGGTTGATCCGTTGTTTCAGGGCAACCAGAAACATACTGAAAACCGTGGCTACATACGTCCCGATCAGGCAGGGAATGAAAATATCGGAGGGGTCTTTGGCCCCCAGAATGGCCCGTTGCGCCATGATCCCCAGCGGCACGATGGTCAGCCCGGACGTGTGCAGCACCAGAAACATGATCTGGGCGTTGGAAGCGGTTTCTTTCTCCGGGTTCAGTTCCTGCAAACTCTGCATGGCTTTCAGACCAAAGGGCGTGGCCGCATTGTCGAGCCCGAGCATGTTGGCCGAAAAGTTCATGATCATCTGCCCGTTGGCGGGGTGGTTTTTCGGCACTTCCGGGAAGAGTTTGTTGAAAAAAGGGCCGATGATGCGCGCCAGAAAATTGATGGCTCCGGCTTTTTCACCAATGTTGAGCAGACCCAGAAAAAAAGTCATCACGCCCGCCAGGGGCAGGGCAATGTCCATCACCGCCGTCTTGGAGGAATCGAACAGCCCCTCGACAATGACTTTGAAAATCTCGGTATCGCCCAGAAAAATTAATTTAAAGAGCGCAATCAGAAAGGCAATCAGAAAAAAAGATACCCAGATGTAGTTGAGGGCCATGTTTACACGTTGTTCGTAGCAAAATAGGGGGTTTTTCGTTATTTCGCAACGAATTAACGCTGGTTCCCTCTGATGTTCTCTGATTAACTCTGAGAAACAGTTAAAAGAGTTGTATCGCAGAGTTAAGCAGAGAACATCAGAGTTTATCAGAGATTGTATAATGAGAAACCTCGCTTTGTTTCTTTTGTTATTTCCCCGGCTTCTTCTCGCTCAGGGGAAGCTGGAGCAGGCCATGATTCGGCAGGGGTTGGTTGATATTCAGACGGTTGATCGAACAATTCTGGTCGAGTTGAAATATTCTACGACCGATAATTTTGTAGGGAAAGACGTCTATGGCGATCTGACGCGGGCGTATTTGCAACCGATGGCGGCTCAAAAACTGGCGAAAGCGAGCAAACTTCTCCAGCAAAAACACCCGGATTTGCGCCTGTTGGTCTACGATGCCACCCGGCCCCGCTCAGCGCAGTGGGATTTGTGGAATACGCTGAGCCACCTGCCGCCGAACGAACGGGGGAAGTACGTTTCCAACCCGCGCAACGGCTCGGTTCATAACTACGGCTGTGCCGTCGATCTGACGCTGGCGACCCAGGCCGGAAAACCGCTTGATATGGGAACAAAATTTGATTACTTCGGCGAATTGGGACATCCCGATAAAGAACTTCAGCTATTGAAAAAGGGGAAACTGACCCAAAAACAGGTGGAAAACCGGCGGCTGTTGCGCTCGGTAATGCGAACGGCGGGCTTCTCGTCTCTGAAAACCGAGTGGTGGCATTTCAACGCCCTGTCCCGCGCCGAAGCCAAAAAGGGATATAAAATCGTGGAATAAGGCGGAAACCGGTGGCACCTAAACGCTGACCCGCCAGGTTTTGATCAGTCCGTGCATATCGTTCATCAGCAGCAACTCGAAAAGTTTTACCGTTGCGGCTGCATCGCCGTCGGCGCGGTGGCGGTTTTTGACCGGAATTTCGAGCGAACGACACAATTTACCGAGGCTATACGAAGGCAATCCCGGGAAAATCCGGCGGCTGAGCTGCACGGTGCAGAGCCGGTGACGCTCGAAGGGCAAGCCAATCCAGGCAAATTCTTTTTTCAGAAAACCGTAGTCGAACGGCGCATTGTGGGCCACAAAAACCGCCCCTTCCGTTACCCGCGCAATGTGGTGAGCAACGTCGGCAAAGTCGGGCGCTTCCTGCACCATCTCGTCCGAAATACCGGTCATGCGGGCAATAAAGGGCGGAATGGGGCAGTGAGGGTTCAAAAGCGAATGAAAGCTATCGACTACCTCAACACCATCATACCGAAAAATGGCCACCTCTGTCAGACGGGTTTGTCCACCGATTCCCCCCGTCGTTTCTACGTCAACAATTGAAAACATC
This sequence comes from Larkinella sp., assembly GCF_965227735.1. Lineage (NCBI taxonomy): Bacteria > Pseudomonadati > Bacteroidota > Cytophagia > Cytophagales > Spirosomataceae > Larkinella > Larkinella sp. The sequence continues at coordinate 5,765,544 of NZ_OZ245776.1, forward strand.
GTTTCGCAAGATACACTATTTTCTTTTTTCAGTAAGATTTTGGGGAAGGATGCCCGAAAATAAGGTTGCAAAAGGAGGACGTTGCGAAAGTGACTCCCTAATGCTAAACAACCTGCCATGAACCGTCGCGAAGCACTTGCCTCCCTCGGGCTGTTGACCACCAGCCTGAGCACCTCCGAACTCCCCGAAACCTACCGGCGAAAACGCGTGTTGCGGGTGGCGCATCTGACCGATATGCACATGATGCCCCGAGCCAATGCCGAAGTCGCGCTGGCGAAGTGTTTGCACCGCCTGCAGTCGATGAAAGACCGCCCGGCGTTTATTCTGAACGGGGGCGACACGATCATGGACGCCCTTTCGCGGGATAAAAGCACCGTGCGGAAACAGTGGAACGTCTGGAACCGGATCATCAAAGCGGAAAATTCACTGCCCATTCATGCCTGCATCGGCAATCACGATGTCTGGGGCTATAACGGTTCCCAAAAAGATCCGCTCTACGGCAAGGCGTGGGCCGTGGAGCAGTTGGGACTGGCCAACCGGTATTACAGTTTCGACCACAGCGGCTGGCATTTTGTGGTCCTGGACAGCACACAACCCCGGCCGGAAGGCGGCTGGTATACGGCCCGGCTTGACGAAAAGCAGCGCGACTGGCTGGAAAAAGATCTGCGGAAAACCGATACGAAAAAACCGGTGCTCATTCTGTCGCACATTCCCATTCTGTCGGCGTCGGTGCTTTCCAACCAACGGGTGCAGAAAAACGGCCGTCGGGAAATTTCGGGCGGTTTGCTGCACACCGACGCCCCGGATTTGATCCAGTTGTTTCACAAACGTTCCAATGTAAAAGTCTGTCTGAGCGGCCACACGCACCTGCTCGACCGGGTCGATTACAACGGTGTGACGTATCTCTGCAACGGCGCACTTTCCGGCGACTGGTGGGACAAACCGACCTACCACGAAACCCGCGCCGGTTATGCCCTCATCGACCTGTTCGACGACGGTTGGGTCGAGCGGACGTATGTATCTTATTGAAAAGGTGGCTTTCAGTTCTTCTCCAGCTTCTTCAGTTCCTTCTGAATATACGCTTTCGACAGCCAATTGGTCCCGATCATCACGCCTTCGATGTTTTTGGTCTGGCTGATGTCTTTCAGCGGGTTGCCACTGAGCAAGACCAAATCCGACACATTACCGGTTTTGATGACGCCCGAATCCGGTTTTTTGAAGTACGAAGCCACATTGACGGTTCCGGTGCGCAGGGTTTCGTAGGGCGTCAAACCGGCTCCGACGAGGTACTTCATTTCGTGGTGAATCGAAAAACCGGGTACGTTGAAAACCTGGGGCGCATCGGAACCCAGGAGAATATCGACGCCGTTTTTCTGGCATTCGTAGAGGATTTTCCGGCGCATCTGGATGTACTTTTCCGCGCGTTCTTTCGTGAATTTCGGGTTGTTGTTGTAGTTGTTTTTGGTTCTCGTCCAGTTCTGCACCTCCTCCGGTTTCATGTATTTCATCTCGGGGTCCTTCGTGAATTCTTCCGCCGGCAGGGGCGAAAGCCAACGCTCGGCGAGGGCTTCGGTCGGAACCACCCGAATGTTCTGGTCGCGCAGGCCTTTCACCAGTTTCGGGATCATCGCCGGGTCGGCGCGGTAGCCAATCCAGGAGCCGAACAAACCGGTTTCCTGCTCCACCAGCGTGTCGGAACCCGGCGTAATGGCTTCCATAAAACTGTCTAAATGATCGATGGAAGAATAACCCGCGTCGATCGCCATCCAGGCGCCGACATTGAACGAAACGTGACCGACAAACGGAATGCCGACTTCCTTGGCGGTTTTGGCAATGGCTGGAAACGTTTCTTTGGTTAAACCGGGGTGCAATTTCAGAAAATCATACCCGGCGGCTTTCTGGTCGCGCACCATCTTGGCCCCCTGCTCCGCCGACTTGACGGTTTGCCCGCTGAACGACGGGCCGGACGCGTAAAAATGAGGTCCCAGAATGTCACCGCTGTTGATTTTGCTGCGGAGTTCGAGGTGTCGGGGGTGGCCCAGCATCCCGCGAATGGTCGTAATGCCGTTGGCCAGATACAACATCAGCACTTCCTTCATTGGCTCAATGTCGTCGATGGGCGGCACGTGGGCGTGGATTTCGGCCCAGCCGGGCGTCAGGTATTTTCCTTTGGCATCGACCACCTGGGCGTCTTTGCTGTATTTCACTTTTCCTTCTGCGCCCATTGCCGTAATCCGGCCATTTTTGACCACCACGGTCTGGTTTTCCAGAACCCGTTCCTGATCCATCGGAATAACGTTGACCGATTTAAACACGATTTCTTTCTGACGATTGCTGACCAGTTCCTGCGCAAAAACCGATGGCGTCAGGAGGATGAGGAGAAGTGACAAGAGGCTGCGCATGATCTGACCGGGTTTGGAATAGCTGGATAGGGGAACACTGGCCGGTGAGTAACCGATCAGGCGTTTAAAGTACAAAAGCGTTCGGAGATTTTGATAAACCGCCGAACGCTTTTTGCACTTTAAACCCGGATTTGATGGAGATGAACTGTCAGGCCGTTGCCTTTTCCGCTTCAAAACCCGTTGAAACCGTCACGTCTTTCCAGGTTTCCAGGTCGTTTTGAACCGCGTTGATTTTTTGGTATGCCAGATCATACGCGTCCTGACCCAAAAATAAATGCAGGGGCGGATTGGCTTCTGATGCGATCCGGATCAGGGCGACAACGGCTTTTTCGGGATCGCCCGGCTGGTTGCCGTTGATCTGTTGTTGGTGGGCCTGCTGCGAATTTCGCACTTCCCTGTACGCGTCGATCTGGTTTTTAGGAACCCCTAATGAGTTGGAAGTCAGAAAGTCTGTGCGGAAATAACCGGGTTCGACCACGGTAACGTTAATGCCCAGCGGTTTGGCTTCGGCCGCGAGTGATTCCGAAAACCCTTCGACGGCAAACTTGGTGGCGCAGTAAATCCCGAAACCGGGGAAGGCACCCGTAAAACCGCCAATGGAGGAGATGTTGATGATGTGTCCCGATTTCTGTTCGCGCAGATAGGGCAGGGCTTTCCGAATGACGTTCAGGGAACCGAAAACATTGACGTCAAAATTTTCGCGGGATTCCTCGTCGGTCAGTTCTTCGATGCTGCCGAGCAAACCGTAGCCGGCATTGTTGACCACCACATCGATTTGACCAAACTGATCGACGGTTTTCTGAATCGCTTCGGCCACGCTGGATTCGGTTTTCAGATCGACCGCCAGGGGTAGAAAACGGTCGTCGGTTGGGCCAACGGCCCGGCGCAGATCGTCCAGATTCCGGGAGGTGGCGGCTACCTGATACCCATCTTTTAACAATTGTTTTACCAGCGAAAGTCCCAGGCCTTTCGAGGCTCCGGTAACAAACCATACTTTTTGCGTGCTCATCATTTTGTTTGTTTTATGATGCAGCAAAAGTAGGCCGGTTTGGCAGGCCGGGCATTGCGGTTTTCAAACCGATCCTTGCGAAATTCAAACAGTGCGAAAGGCCGAGGGCGTCAGGTGGGTGTGTTTCTTGAAAAAGTTGTTGAAATGGGCCGGTTCTTCAAAACCGAGGGTATAGCTGATTTCGGAAATATTCCAGTCGGTGTGCTTCAGTAACGCCTTCGCTTCACTCGCCAGGCGTTCGGCGATGTGGTCGGTGGTCGTTTTGCCGGTGGTTTCGCGGATGGAGCGGTTGAGGTGGTTGACGTGTACGGCAAGCTGGTCGGCAAAATCCTTCGCCGACCGCATCCGGAACCGTTGCGAAGGCGATTCGATGGGAAACTGCCGTTCGAGCAGTTCCGTGAAAACGGCCGTAATCCGGGATTTTGCATCCGTATGCTGGTAGAGTGTTTCGGAGGGCTGCATTTTCAGCGCATAATGCACCAGTTCCGTTACGTAGTTTCGCAGCAGGTCATATTTATACAGATAATCCGAATTGATTTCAGCAAGCATTTTCCCGAATAACTGGCTCACCTGCTCATCCTGAACGATGTTCAGAACGTAAGCCGGTTTGCCGCCAATGGCATACATCGGCAGCTCGTTCAGGTTGCCCCGTATTTTTTCGGTAAAAAACGCTTCCTTGAAAATGCAGAAAAAACCGCTGGTATCCTCCGACAGCGATTCCCAACTGTAGGGCACCTGCGGGTTGAAAAACATCAGGGTCGTTCCGTTGACTTCCAGGCTTTTATCCGCGTAATGATACACGTTCCGGCCCCGGATCAGCGTGACTTTATAAAAATCCCGGCGGCTGTACTGGACCGGTTCTTTCCCTTCGCCAATGCAATCTTCCAGCCTGAATACGTTGAAATGCCCCCTGTCCTGTTGCAGGTTTTCGGGCAGCCAGTTGAACTTGATCTGATAAAAATCTTCGAGCGATTCTGGTTTTGACATAGTGCGAAGTTACAAAATTCAAACCAGATTCAAAATTAGGAGAGTTGCTTAGGATTGCCTGGAAAGTCAATGTCGATCCTTGGGTGGTGTAGACACTGCCCGAGGATTGGAAAGAGAAAAAGGATGAGTTTTACGGACAGGTAATCTTATAACCCGTAATTACTACGTCCGTACTGGTTAATTCGTTAGCTGAATTATATAGTTTTCTGAACCCTACACGATTTTTGACGTTTCCATTCTGATCATAAATATATTTATAATCAGTGATTGAAGAATACCCTGTTCCACTTGACTTTCCAATATTGAATTTTTCCTTAATAAGCAGATTACGGTTTCCTTTTCCGTTAAATATAGGGTTCGGGCTCGGTATTTTATTAGGCTGCGTTAAATCATATTCGTATTCGTAGGTTTGCTCAGTACCAGACTCTGTTCTTACGGCCTTTGTTACATTACCATCCGTAATGGTTTTATATAAATGCCAGAGATAAGCGTCACTATAATAAATTTGATAACCTTCAGAATCAAACTTACTCAAAGCGCTTGAAAAAAAACCTTGCGAATCTAGATTGAAGATATTCGTAGCCGACATGGAGTAAGGTAAGTCGGGGTCCGGAATACTGGTCCATTTGACAGCATTCGGCAGGTATTCGTAGAGAGAAGTAAACTTATGCTGATCGTCATATTGTTCAATCATTCGTCCTTGTTGGTCATACTTATAAAAAAGAGATGAGGTAGTTTTTATAGGGATTTTTTGACCTTCAATCTCCAGAATCTCTTCTAGATTAGATCCATCCATAACTTGGTATTGTTCAGAAACTTTAACAAGTAAACAGTTTGAAGTTAAAGGTTGCAAATGATCTTGCACCGTACAGGAACTAAACAAAAGAACAAAGCTTGCCAGCAGCAGGCAGGATTGAGTAAAGAGTTTCATCGTAATCTTGGAAATGAGTGTATGATAGACGAAATGACAATTCTTCGGTAAAGACACCCAAAATGCGTAGAACGTTGGAAATGCCTTGAGAAAAATAATGCATAAAAATGCAATGTTATTAGGACGCTGGAAAATCAAATAAGTAACATCGTTTTCTGTTTTTTTTCCGGGGGAAATGATCCTGGGTTGACAAATCCAGTAGAATACGGTAGCCGATTTGCAATCGGCGTTTTTACAATTTAATTGGTTTCAGGAGTAGAAACGTGGCCTTCCCCATTTTCTCAAAAAACACCCATCGTTTCCCCATGAAACATCTCCGTATCTTTCTCCTGACGGTTTTTCTGGCCACCAGCGTTGCCCTCCGCGCCCAAACCATCTGGACCGAAACCGCACCCGGCGTCTGGAAATTGTCAGTTGGCAAGCCGGAAGCCTATAACCTGCTCACGGCAGCCGGTGTTCAGCCCAACCGGGCTGCGCTCGAAAAATTGGGCAAAACCGCTTTCCCATTGCCCAAAGACGATATTTCCGTTCGGGTTCTGGATGGAAAAACCTATCTGCGGTTTCCGCTGGAACTCGGGGAACAATTGTACGGTTTTGGCCTGAACTTCCAGACGGTTCACCAACGCGGCAAGATTCTTACCCTGCACATGGATCATTATGGCAACCGCGACAATGGCCGAACGCACTCACCCACACCGTTTTACGTTTCGTCGAACGGCTACGGGGTTTTCATCAATTCGGCCCGATACATTACCGTCTATGCCGGTTCAGGGGTTCGACAGGATAGCAAAAATCCGCCCCGGGCCCAGGACCGGAATACCGACAAAGGCTGGTCGGCGCACCCGTATTCCGATGCCGTCGAACTGCTGGTTCCGGCCGAGGGGGTTGAGGTGTACGTATTTGGCGGTCCCAAACCGATGGAAGTGGTGCAGCGATTTAACCTGTTCAACGGGGGCGGTTGCCTGCCCCCGCGCTGGGGCCTGGGGTTTACACAGCGCGTTCACCGGCTATACACCGCCGATAGCGTCAGGAAAGAAGCCGCCGAGTTTGAAGCCCGGCAGTATCCACTGGATTTCATCGGGTTAGAACCCGGCTGGCAAAGCAAATCGTATCCCTGTACCTTCGAATGGGACAAAACCCGGTTTCCCGATCCGGCCGGTTTTGTAAAAGACATGCTGACCAAAAATGTCCGGATTAACCTCTGGACCAACCCTTACGTTTCGCCCGACGCGTCGATTTACGCGCAGATCAAACCGTTTACCGGCTCACACACGGTTTGGGTGGGAGCCGTGCCCGATCTGACGATTCCGCAGGCGCAGGCGATTTACTGGCGTCAGTTTGATAAAGATCACGTCGGAATTGGCGTAAGCGGTTACAAGATCGATGAGGTCGATGGCAACGATTCGTGGTTGTGGCCCGATGTGGCCACGTTTCCGTCGGGGATCAGTGCGGAGCAGATGCGGCAGACCTACGGCTTGCTGGTGCAGAAGCAAAGCACGGATTTGTACCATGCCCGCAACACCCGAACCTACGGACTGGTGCGGGCGTCCAACGCGGGCGGTTCGTCGTTTCCGTACGTGATTTACAACGACAATTACAGCCACCAGGATTTCATTACGGGCCTGATCAACAGTGGTTTTGCCGGGGTGTTGTGGACGCCGGAAGTTCGTGCGTCCAAAACCAGTGAAGAATGGTTGCGCCGGTTTCAGTCGGTTTGTTTTTCGCCGATGGCAATGATCAACGCCTGGGCCGATGGCACCAAACCGTGGTCGTTTCCGGACGTGGCCGGGCAGGTGAAGGCTGTGGCCCAACTGCGGATGCAGATGATGCCGTACTGGTACACCGAATTTGCCAGGTACCACTATGAAGGCATTCCGCCGTTCCGGGCATTGAACCTGGAAGACGGTTTTATCGAGAAGGTGGAAAAGCAAACCACCGTGACGAACCTGGGCGAAAATCCATATCAGGAAGCCAGTACGAAGGAAATTAAGGACCAATATATGGCGGGCGATCAGTTGCTGGTGGCACCGATGTTTACGGGGCAGACGTCGCGGAAGGTAATTTTACCGAAGGGCAACTGGTATGATTTCTACACCGGGCGGTTTGCCGGTGCCGGTGAGGTGATTACGGTGACGCCGGGCCTGGACAAGATTCCGGTTTTCGTGAAAGATGGTGGTATTATTCCGATGATGCCTCCGCTCTTGCATGCGCCCAAACCGGGTCAGAAAGTCGACCTGGAAATCCGTCATTACGGCCAAAAACCGGCTCAATACCGACTCTACGACGACGATGGCGAAACCTTCGATTACGAAAAAGGCCAGTTTAGCTGGCGACTGATTGAGGTTGAAAAGCAGAAAAACGGCACGCTGAAAGGCCGGATGTCGGCGGCTGAAAAAGGAAAACCGGATACGGTGGGGAAGGTGACGTGGCGGTTTATGACGGATTGAGCGACAGCGCCGGGTTTTGACGAGCGTTTTTCATTTGAATTGGGATGTCTGTTTTGGATAATTCAAAGAGAATGGCTCAAGCGGTGTTTCGGTGAAGATGCTCAAACCGCGACCTGTGATTCCGCAATGGTTTGAAGGAAAACGAAGCTCCGACCAACCATTTTTAGCCGTTTAAGTCGTCAGAATCATCCAATAATCAATACACCTCCATCTCCGGCTGCACATCGCGCGCCCAGCTGTTGATGCCACCCTGGAGATTCATGAGGTTGGTGAAATTGAATTCTTTTTGCAGGTAATCCACCACATACTGGCTGCGGATACCGTGGTGGCAATAGACCACCACCGGCCGGTCGATGGGGATGCGTTTGACATTGTTGGCGATGATATTGACCGGAATCAAAACCGCATTATCGAGGTGGCAAATGTTGTATTCGGGCCGCTCACGCACATCCAGCAGGAAAATATCTTCGTCCTGTGCCAGTCGCTCGGCCAGTTCAGTGGCGGTGATGGTTTTGCGAACGTCGGTTTTGACGGCAACCCGCTGGCCTTCTTCCCAGGCGTTTTGGGCCGCAGCTTCGGCATCGAGCCGACGGCGAACGCGGATTTTCTGGAACGACATCGCCAGCAAATCCACCATCAGCAATTCTTCGTTCAGCAGGTGGCCGATACCGGTGATGAGCTTGATCACTTCATTGGCCTGATAGGTGCCGATTACCCCCGGCAAAACCCCAATGACCCCCGTTTCGGCGCAATTCGGAATCTCCATCTGATTCGGGAACTCGGGGAACAGACACCGGTAGGAGGGACCGCGCCGGACTTCTTCGGGTTGTACGTCCGACGCGGCCAGCCGGGCGTTCAAAACCGCAACCTGGCCCTCGAAACGGTGAATGGCGCCGTAGATAAACGGTTTCTCCTGCATCACGCAGACGTCGTTGACCAGATAACGAACGGTAAAATTATCAGTGCAATCCACCACCAGATCATACTCCTCGATCAGCGAACGCGCATTGGAACGGTCGAGTGCATACGCATAGGAGTTGAAACTGATTTCGGGATTGATTTTTTTGAGTGAATTTACGGCAATCGTAGCTTTGGGTTTGCCCACCTGCTCGGTCGTATACAAAACCTGCCGTTGCAGGTTGCTGATGGCAACCGTGTCCGGATCGATGACGCCAATCGTGCCGACGCCGGCCGCCGTCAAATACAACAATACCGGGCAACCCAACCCGCCTGCGCCCACAACCAGCACACGAGCCTGTTGTAATTTCAGTTGGCCTTCCACGCCAATTTCGGGAAGATTCAGGTGTTTTTCGTAACGGGCGTATTCTGCAGGTCGGAGCATAGTCGATTTGTTGTTGAGTTACCGCACTACATTTTAAACGAAAAAGCAATTCGATTTACATTTTGCGTTCATAATTTATTTTACGACATCTCCTTAAGTAGAATTCCTGACTTTGGACTTGCAAACCTGCTTAGGCGGTTTAACTTTGATACTCAAACCATTACCTTTTCGTCATGAAACAAAAACTTGGATTTACGGCCTTTGCCCTGATGCTCTGGATGGCATTCAGCGGTTTTTCGATCAAACCCAAAACCGTTGCCCAGATGACGACGGAATGGCAGCGTGCCAAAGAGTTTACGAAGGAATACCTGGACGCCATGCCGGAAGACGGGATGGGCTACAAACCGACGCCGGAAATCCGGAGCTTTGCAGAACAGATGCTGCACTTAACCGCAGCAAACTACAATTTCACGGCGGCAGCAACCGGGAAAGCCAACCCCATGCAGGGCAAAAAGCTGGAGACGATGGATGAATTGAAATCGAAAGCCGCCCTGACGAAAGCCGTCATGGACAGCTACGATTTCGTGCTGGAGGGCATTAAAGGACTGAGCGATGCACAACTGGCCGAAAATGTGAAGATGGGCCCGCGCGAAATGTCCCGCGAAACCGTGTTTGCCAAAGCCTTCGAGCATCAGACGCACCACCGCGGCCAAGCCACGATTTACATTCGGATGAAGGGAATCAAACCGCCGAATGAGAAGCTGTTTTAGGGGAAAATTTCAAATGTAAAATGATGAATGCTAAATGTAAAAGGGCCTGGTTATGAAGCCCTTTTACATTTAGCATTCATCATTTTACATTTGAAATTAGTTACTTTCTCGCCACCGCAATCTGCAACTCATCCAACTGCCCCTGGGCAATGACGGAGGGAGAGTCGATCATGACGTCGCGGCCCGAGTTGTTTTTCGGGAAAGCGATGAAATCGCGGATGGAATCGGCACCGCCGAAAATGGAGCAAAGCCGGTCGAAGCCGAAGGCAATACCGCCGTGGGGGGGAGCGCCAAACTCGAACGCATCCAGCAGAAAGCCGAACTGCGCCTTGGCTTCTTCGGGCGAGAAACCGAGCAGATCGAACATGCGCGACTGCAAATCCCGCTGAAAAATCCGGATGGAACCACCACCGACTTCGGTGCCGTTGATCACCATGTCGTAGGCATTGGCCCGCACGGCACCGGGATCGGTTTCCAGGAGTTGAATATCTTCCGGTTTGGGCGATGTAAACGGGTGGTGCATCGCAAACCAGCGTTTTTCTTCTTCGCCGTATTCCAGCAACGGAAAATCGAGCACCCACAACGCACTGAACGTGTTGGGATCGCGCAAGCCCAGACGGTTTCCCATTTCCAGACGAAGCTCGCTCAGTTGTTTGCGGGCCTTGTTGGTTTCGCCCGACATAATGAGCAGCAAATCACCCGGTTCGGCCTGGAACTGGACCACCCAATGTTTCAGATCTTCTTCCGAATAAAACTTGTCGACCGATGATTTGACCGTTCCGTCTTCGTTATACCGCACGTAAATCAATCCTTTTCCACCGATCTGCGGCCGTTTGATGAAGTCGGTTAGTTCGTCCATCTGCTTGCGCGTATAGTGGGCGCAACCTTTGGCGTTGATTCCGATCACAATTTCCGCCGAATCGAACACCACGAAGTTCTTGCCCGACGTCAGGTCGACGGTATCGAAAGCGCCTTTCAGTTCGACGAACGGCATCCCGAAACGCGTATCCGGTTTGTCGGAACCATACAGTCGCATGGCTTCGGCGTAGGTCATCCGGGGCACTTCGTCCAGCCCGATTCCTTTTACGGTTTCAAACAGGTGCCGGACCAGCCCCTCGAACATCTGAAGAATATCTTCCTGCTCGATGAACGACATCTCGCAGTCGATTTGTGTGAATTCCGGCTGACGGTCGGCGCGGAGGTCTTCATCGCGGAAACACTTGACAATCTGGTAATACCGGTCGAATCCCGACACCATCAGCAGTTGCTTGAAGGTCTGGGGCGACTGCGGCAGGGCGTAGAATTCGCCGGGATTCATGCGGCTCGGCACCACAAAATCGCGGGCACCTTCCGGCGTCGACTTGATCAACACCGGCGTTTCGACTTCGATAAAATCCTGGCCGTCCATATAAATCCGCGTTTGCTGGGCCATTTTATGACGCAGTTCGAGGTTTTTCCGAACGGGATTCCGGCGCAGATCGAGGTAGCGGTATTTCATCCGCAGGTCGTCGCCCCCGTCGGTTTCGTCTTCAATCAGAAACGGCGGCAGTTTGGCGGGATTCAGTATTTCCAGCTTTTCCAGCCGGATTTCGATGTCGCCCGTTGGCAGATTGGGATTTTTGGATTTGCGCTCGATCACTTCGCCGGTGGCTTTCAGAACGAATTCGCGGCCCAGCGTCCGAACCATCGCAATGGTTTCCGGGTCGGTTTTGCCTTCTTCGAGCAACAATTGGGTCAGGCCGTAGCGGTCGCGCAGGTCGATCCAGATCAGACCGCCTTTGTCGCGGATGCGCTGCACCCAGCCGCAAAGAATAACCTGTTTAGTAACGTGTTCGATGCGAATTTCTCCGCAGGTATGAGTACGTAGCATACTGCTAAAATGGTTCAATAAGCCGCAAAGGTAGCCAAAGTATGTCCGCCTATCAAGCCGATGGTAAAATCGATTACAACACTTCTGAATACAACTTCCAATACTGTTGGGCCGCCCGTTCCCAGCTAAACCGGGCGGCCTGCTGCCGGAGCCGGTCGGCGCGGAAGGGATTGGCGCGGAAATCGTTCAGGCCGTCGAAAATGGTTTCCGCCATCGACTCCGGTTCTTCCGAATCGAAATAATAGGCATCCTTCCCACCGATTTCGGGCAGACTCGTGCGTCGCGACAGGAAAACCGGCTTGCCATAACTCATGGCCTCGACCACCGGCAGACCGAATCCTTCGGAAAGCGACGGAAACAGAAACGCATCGCAGGCCTGATACAAGCCGTTTTTGGTCGCTTCGTCGACGGCACCGGTCATAATCAGCCGATCCGCAATGCCGAGTTGTTGCGCCTGTTTTCGCAGGTGGGTGGCATACGGATGACCGTCGGGTCCGGCCAGCACCAGTCGCCATTCCGGGAAGGCTTCGAGCAGCGGCAGGAGCGTGTGCAGGTTTTTCCGGGGATGAATGACGCCGACAAACAGGAAAAACGGAGCTGAAATGTCAACAGCCTGCGAAATGGAGCGATTGTGTGAGTTTCCGTTGTAGATGACGCCAAGCGGAATATCGGTCAGTTTGAGGTGCTGGCGGACGACCGAAGCCGTATACGCCGAGATCGTGGTCAGGGCCGAGGCCCGGTCGACTTTACGCTGTAGAACCGCCAGTTTACGGGCTTTTTTTGCGTCGTCATAATCCGGTCGTTCCAGAAAATTAAGATCGTGGATCGTCAGAATCAGGCGGTTTTTTTTCGAAGCGGGCAGAAACCGGGAATCCTGGTGCATACAATGCCAGATGTCATAGCGGCCGGGTGTATACCATTTCTGCCACCAGGTTGCCGTTTGGTAAGCGACATCCGGCCCGAAAATGCCCTGCTGCCCTTCCAGAACCAGAAACGTGAGCTGGGCGGAGTCGGGTCGCTGCCGCACCAGTTCCAGGCCCAGTTGCAGGCAGAATTGTCCCAAACCGCTGTTTAAATCCCGAAGACGTTCGGTATCGAAGAATAAATTCATGCTGTCAAATCAATTTACCAAACCGCACTTGCCGGACAAACCGGACCATGGAATCGGTGCCGCGAATGTCCAATCGTTGCCATTCGAACCGGTTGTTCACCGGAAAACGGTTCCGGCGGTTTCCGATCCGGAATGCGATCCGGATGCCCGCCTGTTGCATCGTATCCTGCATCGCCCGTTTGGTCGCCCGGTCTTTGGGCCGCCCACCGTAGGGATACGCAAAGGCCCGAATATACGGTATTCCCAGCGCATCGAAAGCCGATATGTTCTGAGTCAAATCTGCCTGAATATCGTTGATAAGCAGGTTTTTATAGTTTAGATGTTGATGGGAATGCAACGCAAGTTCGAACGTGGGGGCCAGTTGTTTAAGCTGTTCAGTGGTCATCAGGGGTTCGGTGCAGCCGTCCCACTGATTGCACTGGCCGACAAAAGCCGTGGGGACAAACAGCACGGCGGTCAGGTTCAGACGTTGCAAAACCGGCAGCGCGTACGTCAGGTTATTGACATACGCATCATCGAAAGTAATCAAAACCGGTCGGGGAGGCAACGGCTGTTTGTGATCGACCGAAGCCACAAGCTGTTCCAGCGTAATGGGTTGGTAGTGATGGTCCAGAAGCCATTGCATCCGCTGTTCGAACTGTTGAACCGAAACCGTTAAAGAATCCTGGTGTTCGGGGTCAATTTTGTGGAACATTAACACAGGTACCGCGTTCGAAGTGCGGAAAAAATACCACAGTATCCCAACCAGCAGAAGACTGGCTACCAGCCCGATCATAAATATTTTATGGTTTTCACGGATCAAAAATCACGATTATTTGCGTTATAAAACAAATTACTGACCAATTGTCCGCTTATTTCCGCCATATCGCTTTTTATCAGCCATAATGACGCTAAATACGGCCTGATCGAGTTAGGTACGTAATTTGTTTACTAAACAGTATACAACCAACCAGTACGATTATGAAACCGATAGAAAACACGCTGAAGGGAATGGGTGGGCAATTCGATTTGCTGAATACTCTGTATGGCGGATCGAGCATGACCCGTATGGAAACCGAGCAGGAGCCAGACCGCTTGCTGATCAAATTGTCGGCTCCCGGCGTTGGTCCGGACGCGTTCAATGTTCTGATCGATGGCAAAAAACTGGTTCTATATACTTTGCTCCAGCAAAAAAATCCCGTGGAAGGCCAGAGCCTGGCAGTACCGATGTTCTTGAGGGTGCTGGATATTCCGGACTTTGTTGACGCGGAACACATTGAAGCGGTTCAGGAGCAGGGCCATGTGGTGATCAATCTGCCGTTTAAGGACGGGCAGCACTTTCAACGAAAAGTAGAAATCCAGAATTTGTTTTGATAAGAACCAGAGAATGAATACACCCGGCGGTCAATCCAGAATTGACCGCTTTTTTTATACCGAACCGCGAATAAAATCTTCCAGCGCGTTCAAATGGTCGGTGAAGGCCTGGCGGCCGGCGGGGGTGGCGGTGTAGGTGGTATTGGGCTTTCGGCCCACAAACTGCTTTTTCACGGAGACATAGCCCTGCTCTTCCAGCGCCCGCAGGTGCGTCGCCAGATTCCCGTCGGTCATGTCGAGCAGTTCTTTGAGGGAATTGAAACTCAGGGTTTCATTCACAATCAAAACTGACATGATGCCCAGGCGGGCCTTACTTTCAAACGCTTTATTAAAGCCTATCAGGAACTCCATCAGCGCTTCAGTTCGTCTCGTTCATACTTGAGATACATCACGGTTCCATACACAATGTGCAGGATACCAAACCCAACCGCCCACGTCAACAGCGAATACCCCGTCCAGAACAACGCCACCAGACCCAGCATAATTTCGGACAAACCGAGGTATTCCACATCGCGGACGGTGTATTTACTGCCGCTGTAGAGTGCCATGCCGTAAAAAATGAGGGTGGTTGGAAACGTCAGCCAGATCAGGTTAAACCGGATCAGGGCCAGACAAAAAATACCGCCCGTGACCAGCGGAACGGCCAGCGCCCAAAGCAGCCGCTTCGAAATGCTGTTCCAGACGCCGTTGCCCTGTCGGCGGGCTTTGCGAACGGTAAAAAACACGCCCAGCAATAAGGCAGCCACCAGCACCAGGGCTCCATCAAGAATTAGAAAATCAACCATATCCTGACGATCCGGGCCGTTGAGCCGGGTGATGCGCTCGTAGCTCATCAGGGTCAGGTTATTGTTGTGCAGCCGGACGTAGGCGGCACCGGCACCGATGAGGGCTACGACACCCGCCGAAATGCCCGACAAACCGCTCAGCGACAGGAATTTTGAGGAGCGTTCCATCAGGCTCCGGATCTCTGTCAGGGTCTGTAAATGCTCGTGTGAATCGGACATTGTTAACTAATTAAGATGGTTATAATGGCTAGGAATGATTAAAATGGTTATATGGTTGAGGATGGTTTTATGGTTAAAACGGTTTTTAGGATCAGGGACGGTTTTCGTGGTTTGAGTATGGATAAGCTGGATAAAAAGCCATACTAACCATTACAACCATTCTTAACCATACAACCATTCACTCCAATTCATCATTTTCATCAATTTAGTGCCAAAAATCAAGATACCTACTACAACCGCGACAATTACTACCAGCAACACGGCACCCGCCGACAGATCCTTGACGGCTTTGATCATCGGGTGATGGTCGGGCGAAACCACATCGGCGAGTTTTTCAAGGGCCGTGTTGAAGGCTTCGGCTGCCAGCACCAGACCCACCTGCGTGAGCACCAACGCCCATTCGACGCGATCCAATCGGAGCCAGATTCCGGCAATAACGACGGCCAAAGCCGCCAGTAAATGAATTTTAGCATTATTCTCAAACCGGAACAGGGCGAGCAGACCCTCGGCGGCAAACCGAAAGCTTCGCAAATTCTTCCGAACATCAATCCAGCGGCTCATGCGTTCGGCGTTGAACGTACTGGGTGAAACCCGTGTAGAGCGTCACCAACGCAAATGTATACGAAAGTGTGAGTTTCAGTGCAAACGGATTGACTAAGCTTTTGCCAATCAATTGGGCCAATTCCAGCGGATCGGTGAACAAATCCCAGCTATTCAGGCGGATATACCGTCCGAGGTAAACACCAAAACTGGTCAGCACCAAACACCCGATCATGACCACCCACGTCTGTGTTCGACCCAGTCGCTCGCCGAGCATCCGGTGAACCAGCAGTTGGGAATACAGGCCCGCCAGCAGACCCGTGAGGGCGCACCTGAAAATCATCATCGTATCGAACCAGACGGTTTCTTCCGAAACATGGCGGACGTGGAATAGATCGGTGATGATGTAGGGGGAATTGGGCAGGAACAGCAGCCACAAGACCAGCCCCGGCCAGAGCGTCCATTTCGGCAACTGGCGGTCTTCCAGCCCTTCGCGCAGAAACAGAGCCACAAAGAGGGGAATCCAGGCCAGAAACAGATTCCAGCTCAGCATTTTGAAAAACCAGTAATTCTGGCGGACCACCACCATGGCGATGCTCATGACAGACAGCATGATCAGCATCCGCAGGCCTTCGCCGGAGCGGTAAACGGAAAGTAGTTTGTTCAACATACCATGAAAGAACTTTGAACTACAAAGTAGCAAATTGAAGTGATGCGGGGCAAGGGAATGGGGGAAAATATTTAGGAATGGAGGATTTTTGCGATTTGTTGCCTGAACCAGCGGAATTAGATAGTAACGCGGATCTGACGGATTTGAACCGATTAAAATCCGTTTTGATCGGTTCAAATCCGTCAGATCCGCGTTACTATCCAAAAAACCGCCAAACCCTCCCAATCGCTTCGTAACTTTGTCAAAAATAATCCCAATGCAAACCAACCTGAATCAACAACTGGAAACGATGCCTGTCCGGCGGCAGGAACAATTGCTGGCTTTCGACCGTCTGCTCACCATCATGGACGAACTGCGCGAACAATGCCCCTGGGACCGCAAGCAAACGATGGACACGCTCCGGCATCTGACCATTGAAGAAACCTACGAACTTTCCGACGCTATTCTGGAAAAAGACCTGCCCGAAATCCGGAAAGAACTGGGCGACGTGATGCTGCACCTGGTTTTTTACGCCCGAATCGCTTCGGAGCCGCAAGCCGGGGCGACGTTCGATATCGGCGACGTTCTGAACAGTGTGTGCGATAAGCTGATTTCGCGCCATCCACACATTTATGGCGACGCCAACGGCAAGACCGTCGTGGCCGACACGGAGGAGAAGGTGAAGCAGAACTGGGAACAACTGAAGCTGAAAGAAGGCAATACATCGGTGTTGGCGGGGGTGCCGGGCTCGCTGCCGGCTCTGGTGAAAGCCATGCGGATTCAGGAAAAAGCGCGGGGTGCCGGTTTTGACTGGGAGGAAAAACAGCAGGTTTGGGAAAAAGTGGAGGAAGAAATGCAGGAGTTTAAAGATGAATTTAATGCTGAAACCGACGAGATCATCGACCGTGAACGCGCCGAAAAAGAATTTGGCGATGTGCTGTTTTCGCTGGTCAATTACGCCCGCTTCATCGACATCAACCCCGAAACCGCCTTGGAACGCACCAACAAGAAGTTCATCAAACGCTTTCAATACCTCGAAGAACAGGCCCGCAGCAACGGCCAGCAACTGAGAGATATGACGCTGGAAGAAATGGAAGTGTATTGGCAGGAAGCCAAACAGTTTACATAAAGTTTACGGAATTAAGAATAGATTTTACTTAAAAAGTGACATTTGTCAATTTTGAAATTATTATAAGAAAAGGGCATTACTTTCTTCAAAACCGTACGTCTCAGGAGTGTTAGAATTCGGATTTCGAACAGCTAAACTTCTGTGCTATGAAATACGGTTATCTACTTTCCGCCGGGCTTTTCGCTCTATTGAATTTTTCATCTGCTGTTGCGCAGGATCTGGATTTTAATACAACGATGCCCCTCTACCCAGATGGTGCTGCCTCTCATTCTTATATGGGCATTGGTACACCGGCAGTGAATGTGGATATTAGTGTAAGTGGTCCAGGGCAATTTTCTAATGCTTCACCGAATCGGACAGGTACGGGTTTATCGACACCCAGCGTGGATTTTAATAGTCCAAGTGAAACCAAAAATTATAGTTTTACATTCGGTGATCCGGTTACCGGTCTGGAATTTTCACTAATCGCGCTTCAGTACAAAATTGATTTTACCAATCCTCAAAGTTATTACCAGGACAAAATAACGATTATTGCCGTTGATGAGTTTGGTAATTCGGTCACACCAGTCATTCCAGCCGGAACGGGATATATTGTCAATGGCAATGAAATTCTTGCAAATACCCCTAGTCCTTCTGTCGATGTCAATAAGGTCCGTTTTCTTACTAAAGTTAAAACCGTCACCGTCGTATTCGGGAATGGGCCGATGGCAGGTGCTGATCCTAGGCCACAAGGTTTCACCATCGGTGACATGGACTGGTCCGGCGTCGTCTTGCCGGTTGAACTTGCTTATTTCCGGGCCAAATCCATCGGCAGTGTCGTTCAACTGACGTGGGAAACCACTTCGGAGCGCAACGCCCGCTATTTCTCCGTTGAACATAGCTTAAACGTGACTGCCTTTACGCCGATTGGTCGGGTGATGGCCAGCGGTGATGCAACCCGCCCACAGTTCTACTCCTTTGTGGATGACCAGTCGCACCAGATGACCAATTATTACCGGTTGAAGCAGGTCGACCGGGACGGTTCGACGTATTATTCCAAAATCATTGCCCTTCGGCACGACAACCGCCTGCCCGACCTTGCCGTTTATCCCAATCCGTCCGATGGTCATTCCGTGGGCTTGCAATGCAACGAAGTCGATCCGGCCACCTTGCAATTGACCGACCTGACCGGTCAAAAAATAGCTTTTCGACTGGTAGAACCCACCACGGGTCAGATTAGGCTGCTGCCTCAAAAACCGCTGAAAACCGGGGTGTACATCCTGCACGCACCGGGTCTGAAGGCTGTGCGTATGCTGGTTCAATAATCAAGTACAATCCAATTCATTTCTCACGCTTTTTAAGACACCACACCATGCGACATTTTTTACGATTGATCAGCCTCGCAATTTTTATTTTCTTCACGCCAAAACCGGTATCAGGACAAACTATTTATTCCCAAGATTTTACATCCGGACTAGGCGGGTGGACCGCCAGCAACTCAACTGCAATCAGTGTAACGACAACGTCCGCAAGCTCCGGTTACACCACACCCATCGCGGCTTCGGGGGGCAACAATCTATCCTTTGGTGAATGCGGAGGAAACACGGAACATACCGCCACATCGCCAGCCATCAGCACCGTGGGGCAGACCAACATCATGGTCGGTTTTGGTCGCCGAAAAACGAACGCGTTTGGTCCGCAGGTGGTCATTTTTGAATTCAGCACCGATGGGGGAACAACCTGGACCAGCATCTCCTCCGACGTTTCGAGTGTGGCAACGACCACCTGGGGACTATCGGTTTTTACGTTGCCAGCTTCTGCCGAAAACCAGGGTAGTCTGACTTTTCGGCTCCGGTATACGCCCCCGGCTGGGGCATCCTGTGCGACCGCCTTTCGAATCGATGATTTTACGGTAAGCTCGAATGGCACCCTTCCGGTTGAATTAGCCTATTTTCGGGGTACGGCAGAACGCAGCGGCAATCGGCTTACGTGGGAAACCGTCTGGGAGCGGGGAGCCAGCCATTTTGTGATCGAACGCAGTGCCGATGCCAAAGAGTTTGGTGCGATCGGGCAGATAACAGCCGTTGGCAATGCCGCCAGGAAGCGGTTGTACACGTTTACCGATGGCGAACCCCTGCCCGGAACGAGCTATTATCGGCTTCGGCAGGTCGATCACGATGGAGCATTTCAGGTTTCCAAAATGGTTTTCGTCAGCCGTTCCGACGCGTTGTTTGTGGTTGGCGATAATCCGACCTCCGGAGACGAAATCCGGCTAAACGTCTCCAATGTCGATCCGGCCAGTTTGCAGCTCCTGACCACCACCGGCCAGTTCCTTACGTTTCAGGTGATTCAGTTGTCCGACACCGATTGGCGGGTTCATCCGGCTGTTCGGTTACAACCGGGTTTGTATCTGCTCCGTGCCGGGCAACAGAACCAGCAACGGACCGTTCGGGTTCTGGTTCGATAAAACCGCTGTTGGAAAACCGGTAGCAAAACAGTGTATGTCTGGGCGACCCCGTCTAGGCGACCCCGTCTGGGCGGCCCCGCCTTCAAGACCTTGCTGATTTTTGTTTTCCGTACTCCCTTTTCTTTTTACTTTGCAGAATGAGTGAGAAACGCTGGCTATACCGACCGGTTCCGGAGTCACCGGAAGAGTTACTGGCGGTTGAAAATTTGACTCGCGAGCTGAAAGTAAATCCGTTTATGGCCATGTTGCTGGTCCAACGGGGGGTGCATACTTTTGACCAGGCCCGCACCTATTTCCGCCCCGAACTTCCGCATCTCCATGACCCTTTTCTGATGAAGGACATGGACAAAGCGGTTCAGCGGTTGCAAATGGCGATGGTCAGGGAAGAAAAGATTCTGGTCTATGGTGATTATGACGTGGACGGAACGACCTCGGTGGCGTTGTTCTACGGCTTCATGAAAACCCTTTATCCTCATCTGGATTATTACATTCCCGATCGGTATAAAGAAGGCTACGGTATTTCGTCGCAGGGCATTGAGTGGGCGGCTGAAAACGGTTTTTCGCTGATTGTCAGTCTCGATTGCGGCATCAAATCCGTTGATCGGGTGGACGAAGCCCTGGAAAAAGACATTGAGTTCATCATCTGTGATCACCACCGCCCCGGTGCCGAACTGCCCCAGGCTGCGGCCGTGCTCGACCCCAAGCGTTCCGATTGCGAGTATCCCTACAAAGAGCTGACCGGTTGTGGCGTGGGCTTCAAATTGCTTCAGGCCTTGTGTATATTCAAAGGAATTCCGCTGGATCGTTTGTTCGACTATCTGGATTTGCTGGCAATCAGCATCGCGTCGGACATTGTGCCAATTGTGGGCGAAAACCGGGTTCTGGCGTATTACGGGCTGAAAAAACTGAATGCTTCCCCCGGTTTTGGCCTCCAGGCGCTCATCAAAGTGGCCGGGTTTAGCTCCGAACTGGACATTACCAATGTGGTATTTGGATTGGGGCCGCGAATCAATGCCGCCGGACGCATCAAGCACGCCAAAGCCGCCGTCCAGTTGTTGCTGGCCGAAACGGAGGAAGAAGCCACCGACTTCGCATTTGCCATCAACGAACACAACAACAGCCGCCGACAATACGACTCCAGCATTACCGAACAGGCGCTGGCCATGATTCAAGGCGACGAATGGCTGCTGAATGCAAAAAGTACGGTGCTTTTTAATAACACCTGGCATAAGGGCGTAATCGGCATCGTGGCCTCGCGCTGCATCGAAAAATACCATCGGCCGACCATTATTTTGACGGAGTCGCACAACCGGGCGGCTGGCTCGGCGCGGTCGGTGCCGGGATTCGATGTTTACGAAGCCATTGAGGAATGTTCCGACCTGCTCGAACAATTTGGCGGTCACACCTTTGCGGCCGGTTTGACGCTCAAGCTGGAGAACATCAAAGCGTTTCAGCAGAAGTTTGAGGAAGTGGTAACCCGGCGCATTCAGGCGGAGCAACTGGTTCCAATGATTGAAATCGATTTGTCGCTTGATTTCGACGCCATCGACCAGAAATTCTATAACGTTCTGAAACAAATGTCGCCTTTTGGGCCGCAAAATATGGCCCCGGTTTTTTCAACCAGCGAGGTGTTTCTGGTGGGAGAACCGTATATCATGAAGGAAAAACACCTGAAAATGACCGTGCAACAAGCCGGTTCGTACCAGCGGTTTACGGCCATCGGTTTTAACATGGCCCACCACGCCCTTTTTCTCCGGCGCGACCAGCCCTTTTCCATTTGTTACCAGATTGAAGAGAATAATTATAACGGGAACAAATCGTTGCAGTTATATTTGAAAGATATTAAGGCGACCGTGGGCGTTAAGCAATAGACAACGTCAGTCGCTGGGAAAACCGGCGACAAACGGAGCACGAAAACCATGATTCTTCGAACCGAAAACTTAGTTAAAAAATACGGCTCCCGGCTGGTCAACGACCGCGTTACCTACCAGGTCGAACAGGGCGAAATCGTCGGGTTGCTTGGCCCCAACGGTGCGGGCAAAACCACTTCCTTTTACATGGCGGTGGGCTTGATCAAGCCGAATAGCGGCAAGGTGTATCTGGACGATCAGGACATTACAAACCTCCCGATGTATAAACGTGCCCGGCTGGGAATCGGCTATCTGGCGCAGGAAGCATCGATTTTTCGGGATTTGACGGTGGAAGAGAACGTGTTAGCCGTGCTGGAAATGACTGACCTGTCGCGGCAGGCGCAAAAAGACAAGGTGGAGCAGTTGCTGGAAGAATTCAGTCTGACGCACGTCCGGAAAAACAAGGGGAAAGTGCTGTCGGGGGGCGAACGTCGTCGTACGGAAATTGCCCGGAGTCTGGCTGTCGACCCCAAATTCATTCTGCTGGACGAACCGTTCGCCGGGGTCGATCCCATTGCCGTCGAGGATATTCAAAGCATTGTCGCCCAGCTCAAACACCGGAACATCGGCATTCTGATCACCGACCACAACGTCAACGAGACGCTCTCGATCACCGACCGGGCCTATCTGCTGTTTGAAGGAAAAATCCTGAAACAGGGAACCGCTGAGGATCTGGCCAATGACGAGCAGGTCCGGCGCGTGTATCTGGGGCAGAATTTTGAGTTGAAACGGAAGGTTTGAAGAGGTTGGTTACACAGAGTTGATCAGAGGAAATCAGGGTTTATCAGAGAAAAAAACGCTGCAGAACTCTGATTTCCTCTGATCAACTCTGTGTAACAACTTCCTCAACTCAGCACCTCCCGCAACACCGACAGCGACTTGATTTCGCCCAAACCGTCGATGTGAATCTGGTAAAACGCCACCAGAGCGTCCAGCAACTCGGCACGAGTTGACCGGGAAATTTTGATGGGCGTTGCCAGCGGCTGGCGCAGGAAGTGATTCAGGGCTTTTTCGGCCGCATCGTCGGGCAAAAACGGGTATTTCTGTTCCTGCAATTGCCCTTCAAACTCAAGAGCGCTGGCCGGACCAAACCCCAGAAAAGACGCCAGTTTCAGTAAAAACGAAAGGTGAAAATTCTCGTAATCGGTTTCCACTTCTTCCAGGTACAGAATACTGTCCACTAAAAAATAATACAAAGCCGGATTGCTGGCTTCTTCTTTCAGCGTCTTGGTCAACATTTCGCTGACAAACAACGCCATGCTGGATTTGGCAATATCGAACGGGAGGTGCTGAAATGGGAAATTGACCTTCACCTCCGAAAGCCGGTGCAAATCTTTGCCGGGTTTGTAATAAACCACCATGTCCAGCAAGGTTAAAGGCTGAAAAAAGGCGATTCGGTTGGTTTTGCTTTTGGCCGACCGCACCCCGTTGACGAGGTAGCTGTGGAGCCCAAATTCTTCCGTGTAGATGCGGACAATAATCGACGTTTCGCGGTAGCGAAAATAACTCAGAACGATGCCTCGGGTTTTGTGGAGCATTTTTTCAGTAAAAAGTTCTCAGCCGGTAATGGGTGTGGAAGGGGAGAAGGACCGGTAGAGCGCTGCTAATTTCATCCTAAATTAATGCCTTTTGCGCGATTTTCCATCCGGAATTTCGTAAAATCCTCCGTAAAAATGTCCATTTTTGCGGTCTTTAAGTCAACACTCAATTCCTTGATCCTTCATGAAACTGTACCGCACCCGCCAGGGCATCGTAGTTGAAGATAACCGCACCGACGGACCATCCCGCTTTCACCGTGCGCCGAGCGACGACTGGGATTACCTCGTTAACCAGGATGATCTGTTCCAATATCTTCAACAGGAAGTGACTTCTACGACGGCTTCAGATGAATACCGTGTCTGGACCGAAACGCAATTGTTACCCCCGATCAGCCAGCAGGAAATCTGGGCGTCGGGCGTAACCTACCTCAAAAGCCGCAACGCCCGCATGGAAGAGTCGAAAGATGCCGGGGGCGGTGATTTTTACGAACGGGTTTACGATGCCGAGCGGCCCGAATTATTCTTCAAATCCACAGCCGCGCGAGCCGTTGGGTCGGGCGATGCGGTTCGCATTCGGAAGGATTCGATCTGGAACGTGCCGGAGCCGGAACTGACGCTTTTCATTACCTCGAACGGAAAAATCGTTGGCTATACCGTTGGCAACGACATGAGTTCCCGGAGCATCGAGGGCGAAAACCCACTGTATCTGCCCCAGGCCAAAACCTACGACGGTGCGGCTGCGATTGGCCCCTGTCTCTACGTTCCGGAAGCTCCGATTTCGCCCGAAACGATGATCAAAATCGAAATCCGGCGCGACGGAAAGGCGGTTTTTGACGAAAGCATTGCCATCAACCGCATGAAACGCCAGCACACAGAACTCGTTTCGTTCCTCTTTCGTGAAACTACTTTTCCCCATGGGTGTTATTTAATGACCGGCACCGGCATTGTTCCCGGCGATGATTTTACGCTGGCGGTGGGTGACGAAGTTCACATTACGATTGAAGGAATCGGTATGTTAGTAAATACGGTACAAAATTAGCAGCATGACTTTTCAAGCCATTAATCCGGCCACCGGCGAAGCATTAGACGGGGCCTTCAGTGAATCCACGAGTCAGGAAGTTGACCAGGCCTGCCAATTAGCAGCCGCAGCGTTCCCGGTTTACCGCAAACTCTCCGGCGAAGCCAAAGCGCAGTTTCTGGAACGCATTGCCGACGAAATCATGGCCCTGGGGCCGGAATTGCTCGAACGCGCCAACCTTGAAACCGCCCTGCCGCTGCCCCGCCTGACGGGCGAACGCGGTCGGACGACGGGCCAATTGCGGCTGTTTGCGCAATACCTCCGCGAAGGCTCGTGGGTAGATGCCCGCATCGATACCGCCCTGCCCGATCGTCAGCCGCTGCCGCGGCCCGACTTGCGGCAGATGCTGATTCCGCTCGGACCGGTCGGTATTTTTGGCGCGAGCAACTTTCCGCTGGCGTTTTCGGTGGCTGGTGGCGACACCACCTCGGCCCTGGCGTCCGGTTGTCCGGTGGTCGTGAAAGCCCATCCGGCCCACCCCGGCACTTCCGAACTGGTGGGTCAGGCTATTCGGAAAGCTGTTGAAGCCAGCGGATTGCCGGAAGGCGTTTTTCAAATGGTTCAGGGTACGGGTATTGACGTGGGGATGGCCATTGTGTTGCACCCGCAGATCAAAGCCATCGGGTTTACGGGTTCGTTTCGGGGTGGAAAGGCGATTTATGATGCCGCTGTCCGCCGTCCGGAACCCATTCCGGTTTATTCCGAAATGGGCAGTACGAATCCGGTATTTTTCCTGCCCGCCATCCTGAAACAGAAAGGACTGGATTTGGCAAAAGCCTACGTCGATTCGGTTACGCTGGGGGTTGGGCAGTTCTGTACGAATCCCGGTTTGGCCATTGTCAAGCAGTCGGATGGAGGGGATGCTTTTGTGAGTCAGGCTCGGCTGGCCATGTCGCAGACGCAGCCGACGCCGATGCTGACGAAAGGGATTTATCAGGCGTATACGGCCGGTATCGAAAAGCTCAACTCATTTTCGGGGGTTTTGATTGCCAGTAAATCCGTAACCGTAGTTGATGGTTTCGCGGCTGCCCAGCCGACGCTTTTGTCGACGACGGCTGATGCGTTGCTGGAAAATCCTGAACTGGCGGAAGAAGTATTTGGACCCAGCAGTTTGTTGGTCACGGCCGATACGAAAGAAGAAATGCTGGCGGTGGCGCAGGGGCTGGAAGGTCACCTGACCGCGACCGTATACGGAACACCCGAAGAATTGCTGGAATACGCTGATTTACTGGAAATTCTGGAACAGAAAGTGGGGCGGGTATTGATCAACGGTTTTCCGACCGGGGTGGAGGTGAGTCACGCCATGAACCACGGCGGCCCGTATCCGGCTACCACCGACGTTCGCTCGACCTCGGTGGGTACGAACGCGATCCGGCGGTTTGCACGTCCGGTTTGTTACCAGAACTTCCCGGATGCGTTGTTGCCCGATGCACTGAAAGCCGATAACCCGCTGGCTATCTTTCGATTGGTGGATGGAGAGTGGAGAAAATAAAAGTTGTTACGCAGAGTTAAGCGGAGGACATCAGAGGTACGCAGAGTTTTTTTCTCTGATTAACTCTGATGTCCTCCGCTTAACTCTGCGAAACAACCTTTAACGTCTCAAATTTCCTTCCCAAGACCGCCTGATCATCGACTTTCAGCCAGTCGCGGAGCAGCGTCGCGTAGATGCTCCGGAAATCGACGGTATACTTCAAATCCCCTTCATCCAGGTTCGTCAGGTTGGGTGCTTCGTTGAAAACCCGGCCTGGGGTGAGTCCTCCGCCAATCAGAAACAGGTTGTTGGCCGTGCCGTGGTCGGTGCCGTTGCTGGCGTTCTGCTTCACCCGGCGACCAAATTCCGAGAAGGTCATCAACAGCACGTCGTTTAGCTTTCCGTTGGTTTTCAAGTCTTTGGTAAAAGCCGCTACGGCTTCGGCATACTGACGCAACAGCCGTTCCTGCTGCCCCGGCTGGTTGATGTGTGTATCGAATCCCGAAATGGAAATGTAATAGACATTCGTGTTGACGCCCGACGTAATCAGTTCTGAGACGGTTTTTAGCCGGTTGCCCAACTCGCTGGCTGGGTAAACGGTTTTCGTATGCGTGACTTTCGACTTGTCGTAAATAACGTCAGCCGACGAAGCGGTTTCTGCCAGGGTTTTATACAGATACGAAATGTTCGGGTGCGAAGCTGACCGATTCGCATCAGGTTTCATTTTCGACAGCTCGGCTACCAAACCGCTGCGGGTCTGGTTGTAGAGTTTCTTCGGGTCGAGCAACGCCAAACCGTTCAGATCCTGTCCTTTCAGCGCCAGACTCAGCGTATCATCCACCTCGATCGCCCGGTGCGCAATGCAGTTGTTCCCCTGGCAGTTGGCGTCCAGATAGCGGCCTAACCAGCCCGTTGTCAGGTATTTATCCGAATCGCTGGCGGTTTGCCAGATGTCCATCGAGCGAAAGTGGGAACGGTCGGGGTTCGGATAGCCGACGTTGTTGACCACCGTTACCAAACCGTCATCATAGAGTCCTTTCAATGCTTCGAGTGCCGGATTGAAACCGATTTCGTCGTTGAGTTTCAATACCTTTTCCGGCGCGATGGCAATCGTTGGCCGTTCGCGGTAGTAAATGTCATTCCGAAAAGGGACGACGGTATTCAACCCATCGTTGCCGCCCGACAACTGAACGATCACCAGCGTTTTGCCCACAGGCTGGTTCAATCCCAGATGCTTGCTTTCGTAGGCTTTCAGGAAGCTGGGAATCAGCATCGTGCCCACTGTGGCAAACGCTGAATTTTTGAAAAATTTCCGACGGTGCATGGGTTGAATGGTTTAACACAATTGATATTCAGGTAAGGAGAGCAGCAGGGTTGTTAGGGTTCGGATTTGATCACTGCGGGGGGCTTCTTTTTTTACTTTTGTCAGAAGTAAATTCCGCTGCGAAGGACTCAGGGATTGCGGCAAAAAATACGAAGCCAGTTCGTCCAGCAAGTGTTCCTCGTTGCCTTTCTGGAAGGCTTTTTCGAAGGTCGGCCAGTCGATGGTGGAAGCAAACAGGCGGTTTACTTTTCGGGCGAGCAGGGCCGTATTCACATCACCGTCGTCTTTGGGGCTGATCGTCACTTCACCGGCTTTCAGCACCAGATCGGGGAGTTTCATCCGGAACAGCAGGCTCGAACTGTCGATCCAGTTGCGTCCGCCCGGCCAGCCTGCCACGTTCGGTGGATAAAGCAAAACCTGCCCCAACGTGCGCTGAACGTATAAAACTGGCTGTTTTTGTTCAAATTTAATCCCGAGACTGTGTTGCATGCCCGCCAGTAATTCCACTGGCGATTTGATGCGTACTCCGATGTGTTTCGGCTCATAAAACCAGTCGCTCGTGAAAAGGGTCTCCAGCAATCCGGCCGTGTCGTAGCCGCTCCGGTAAAACTGATCGGCCA
The DNA here is from genome assembly GCF_965227735.1 of Larkinella sp. NCBI lineage: Bacteria > Pseudomonadati > Bacteroidota > Cytophagia > Cytophagales > Spirosomataceae > Larkinella > Larkinella sp. The sequence goes on from NZ_OZ245776.1 coordinate 5,793,415, forward strand.
GTTGACTGATCCGTTGCTGATCTGCCGAATCCGGGGCAATTTCGTCCGTAACCAGAAACCGGTAAAGTTTGGTCGTCACGAAGGTGGCGGTTTCTTTTCGTTCCAGCAGGAGTTTGATGATGTCTTCACCCTGGAAATTCCCGGTTTTTCCGAACACGGTTTTTTCGCCCTCGTCGTGTACATTCCGGCGAAAAACAAACTCCCCCTGTGGATTGAACCCCCAGCCGGTGAACGCCCGGGCTGCTTCTTTGATGTCGTGTTCGGTATAGTTGGCGCGACCGAGCGTAAACAATTCCATCACTTCTCGGGCAAAATTTTCGTTGGGCGCATTCTTGCGGTTTTGCTGGTTGTTCAGGAATTGCAGCATGGCCGGAGATTTTGAAACCGCCATCAGCAAATCGCCGAAGTTGCCCAGTGCCTTTTCACGAATGAGGTTCGTATACTGATGCACCATCCGGACGTTATTCTGATTGCGGCAGGCAAAATGACCGTGCCAGAACAGCGCCATTTTTTCCCGCAACGCACCCTGGCCCGAGGCCATTTGTTCCACCCAACGCACATTCAGGTCGCGGATGGCTTCCCGGTTTTCGCGGATGCGCTCTTTCAGCATCTCGCGGGTTAGCTGGCCTTCTTTAAACCGGTTTTTTAGCTCTTTTTTGTCGGGTTGGTCATCAGCAACTACCGACAGGGGAGTAAAGGCCTGGCTGTCGGTGAACAACTTGCTCACTACGTTTCGCAGCGGCTGGCGATCAGCCTCCCGCAGTTGGGCCGGGGTTGCGCCAAAACCCGCCCGCCAGAAGAGATGACGCTTGTTGACTCGCTCCTTCATACATCCGTGTTTTGGGTTTGGACAAATCAAACGACCAGAAGTTTAGTCTTTACCTGTTTTAGTTACAACCCAAAAAGGCATACCCGCTGGTTGCGGTTTTGTGGGAAGATATTAAAAGTTTCTGATCGCCCGAGCTTGTTGAAATGTACTACATATCTTTTTTTGTGATACCTTAGTTTTTCAAAAGGCACACCAACACGTGCGTAAAAAATGGAAAAAGTAGAATCTTCGCTGGGGATGTTGCCCATTATTTCAACCTCCATGGCGGATCAGGTTGAACTGCGGCTTCGTGAATACATAGCCAACAAAGCCTTTAAGCCCGGCGACGCGATTCCGAAGGAAATTGAACTGGCCGAAGCGTTGGGCGTCAGCCGGAATGTGGTACGCGAGGCCCTGAGCCGGTTTCGGATGCTGGGTATTATTGAAACCAAGAAACGCCGGGGGATGATTCTGGCGCAACCCGACATTTTGAGCGGGCTGGAGCGCATGATGCAGCCGCACATGCTGGGAGCCGACACCCGCAAGCAGATTTTTGAGTTCCGGCTGGTGCTGGAAGTAGGGCAGGCGGCTTTGCTGTTTGCCCGCAAAACGGAAGAAGGCATTCAGAAACTCCAGGAGGTGGTGAAGCGGGAAAGTCAGGTGAGTTCAATTCCGGAAAAGGTCGAGTGTGAAATCGCTTTCCACTCCACGCTCTACGAAATGGCCGGGAATGAAACCATCAAGCGGTTTCAGGCGATGCTGATGCCGGTTTTTGAATATGTGGTTGAATACGAAACCAGCCACCAGTTTCACGCCGTCGGCTCTGTCACGCACCAGGACCTGATTAACATCCTGAAAACCGGCACGCCAGCCGAATTTGCCAGTGGCATGTTGAAGCACCTGGAACCGCATTTTGTGCTGCTCTCCTGAAAAATTGTACTTCCAGTATATGGGATACGCTTTTCTGCTGTTTATTTAAAATAAATCTAAATTAAGTTGTTACGTACGCGATTAGGGTTTTTCTTTGTCACTATTAATAACAAGTCTAGTTAATAATAGTCCGAAAGCCTATCCCGTAACTTGATGACAAAACAGCTATTTTTCGCACTCTTCAGTTTAACCTGCTCATTCGCCTGGGCGCAGAAGGCCCAGATTCGCGGCAAAATCGGGGAAAAAGACAATACCGTATCGGTGAGTTATGGCTCGCTACAACTTTACGAAAAGGGTGTTTTCGTAAAAGGGGTGGTTGCCGGTGAGAACGGAGATTATCTTTTTGATAAACTGAGCAAAGGGTCTTATACCCTGAAAGTGAGCGGCATCGGCTACGAAAGCCGGGAACAGGGACCTATCGTTATCGAACGCGATAATCAGGTGATCAGTCTGAACATGGATCTGCTGCCCGCCGTATCACAACTTTCGGAAGTCGTGGTCAAAGGTGAGATTGGTGTGACCCGGATCGAACCCGGCAAGATCGTTTATCAGGCAGCGGATTTGCCGATTGCCAAAGGATCTTCGGTCGGCGATATGCTGCGGCTGATGCCGTCGGTTGCGATGGGAGGCCCTCCGGGGGTGCCGCGCGACATTCGCTACCGGGGCCTGGAAAAATCGTATACGCTGGTGCTGATCGACGGGAAAAATGCGGGGATTACAGGAAATAACCGGGAAGTCGTGCTGAACCAGATTCCGGTTTCGGCCATTGAACGCATCGAGATTATTGCCAGTCCGGGCGCTCAATACGACGGCGACGGCATGAACGGGGTCGTCAACATCATTCTCAAGAAAAATTCGCGCTACGGAACCCACGGCCAGGCGATGGTCGGCATTAATAGCCTGGGCGGTTACAACGCTTCATTGCAGGCTTCTCACAAGTTTGGCAAAGGCGAGTTCTACGGAGCCTATGACCGCAACGAGGTGTTGCTCACCGGGGATAATTCCATGACGGAAACCAACCGGGTGACGGTGTTGAAAAGTGGAACGGTGACGGGTTATCAGGACATTTTTTCCAGGGAAAGCCGCCAAATAACGAGTGATAACATCAAACTGGGAACCCGCTGGGATTTGTGGAAAGGCGCCGATCTGAAAGCCGAATACGTGCGGGGATGGCAGCGGGAGCTTAAAATCAAAACCCAGGATACCAAAGTATTAAAAGCCGACCGCTCCTTTTCGAGCCGCACCCTGCGGACGGAAGATCAGACGGAAGACTGGAGTTTCAACGAATACATCCTGAATTTTTCGCAGAAACTCTCGCCCAAAAGCCGGTTAACGGTTTCGTATAACCACGTCGATGGCGATTATCCCAAACCCAAATACCAGACCGATCAGAAGTTGAACGGCGAGGGATTACCGTCCGATACCAAACCGGCGAAAACCAATACATACGAGAACAATTACGACCGGAATGACTTCGTTCAGGCCGATTATTCACTGCATACCAATCACATTGTCAGCTGGAATGCCGGTTTGAAATACAGCAGCCGCGTTCGCGAAAACATTCAACTGGTCGACAAGTTCGACTACGCTAAAAACCAGTTCCTGCGAACCCAGAGCCCGGCCAATAACTTTACGAGTTCTGAGAAAATCATGGCCGGTTATGTGCAGTCGGCCATTACCAAAGGCCGGCTGCGGAGCGTGATCGGCGTTCGGGCGGAGTATACCGATTTTCACAATCAAACGCTCGAACAGAGCTATTCGACCCACGGCAATTATTTTATTCCGCTGCCCAGTGCGTCGTTTATCTTCAATCTGGATACGACACAATTCATCAAATTTTCGGTGGATCGGAAAATCCGGCGGGCCAGTTTTAAGGACCTGAGTCCGTTTGTCGATAGCTCGGATGTGGCTAAAATCAAAACCGGGAATCCGTTGCTGCGGCCGGAAAAAGCCTGGGGTTTTGAACTGGGCTACATGAAAACCGCAGCAAAATGGAATGTGGGCGTGAACCTTTTTCGACGTCAGATCGACGGCCTGATCCAGAAAGTGTTGTATGATGTGTCGCCGGGCGTGGTGCTCGAAAAACCGGACAATTTCAATGCCGCCTATATTCAGGGCGTCGAGTTGATAGCGGCCGTTAAACCGCTGTCGTTCTGGAGTATCAACGGAAGCTATTCCCGGTTCGACTCCCAGTTAAAAGACGAAAACCAGGGTGGGGGAGACGCCATCAAAGACCAGTTTGACTGGTGCGCCAAGCTGATTTCGGACCTGACGATCGGACGCAATACCTTTTTTCAAGTGGCCTGGAACGGCATTGGTCCCAAGGTTTCCAGCCAGAAAGAAGAAAAGACGCTGGCGTATTGGGATGCTAGCTTATCCCGGTATTTCGTTCAGAAAAAAGTGGTGCTGAGCGTCCGCGTGATGGATGTATTCAACACGAACAACAAGCAGACCATCGAGTATACGACCGCCCAGACCAGCGAGAAAATCCAGGATATTCCGGGCCGTCAGGTTTTCCTCAATCTTTCGTACAGCTTCTGATATGAAAACAACAGGTTCGTTCAAACGGCTAAGCGGTCAACTCCACCTGTGGCTTGGGCTGGCGTCGGGGATCGTGGTTTTTGTGGTGAGCATCACCGGTTGCCTCTTCGTTTTTGAAGAAGAAATCCGGAACATCACCCAAAAGGAATTTCGCTTTGTCGAACCGCAGAACCGGCCTAGGATCTCGCTGGCACAGGCAACAGCGATTATTACGCAGCAGTTTCCCGACCAGAAAATCGAGCAGATCCGCTTGTTTTCGGCTGCCGACCGAACCATCATTGCCAAACTGGTCGACAAAAATGCCGTGAGCAAAAAGAAACCGGGCAAAGAGGACGAGGAAGAGTATGAAGGAAAGAAAGTGGTCGTTTCGCTGAATCCGTATACCGGCGCGGTGCTGGGGCCGTGGAACATGGATCAGGATTTTCTGCACACGGTTGAAAAAATGCACAAGACCCTGCTGCTCGGAGAAGTTGGCAAATGGATTATCAAGGTAAACATTGTGATCTTTCTGGTCATGCTGATTTCGGGGCTGGTGTTGTGGTTTCCACGGAAGAAAAATCAGGTTAAAACCGCTTTCACACTGAAGTTTGATGCCAAATGGCAGCGGATCAATCACGATTTTCACAACGTTCTCGGTTTTTACTTCGTCTTTCCGCTCCTGCTGATCACCCTCACGGGAATCTGGTGGGCCATAAAACCGTCGCAGAAACTGGTGTATGCGGTTTTGGGCGATACCAGAAAAGAGATGAAAAAGCCGGTTTCCGTTGTTCAGCCGGGTCGGGTGTTCAGTCCGGTGCAGGCTTTTGAAACCGTCGCGCCCCACCATCCCGGCTGGAACGAAGCACACATCAATTTTGCCAAACATTCAAAAGATGCGGTCAAGGTCAATCTGCGGTATCCGTACGAGATCGTTAAAAAACAGAATGTGTTCGAATTTGATCAATATTCCGGGAAGCTGATGAAATCGGAGCTGTTCAACGACTATTCGGCCGCCGACAACGTCAAGCACGCCAACCGGGATCTGCACACCGGGCAGGCTTTTGGCTTATTTGGCAAGATTTTGATGTTTCTGGCCAGTCTGTTTTCGGCCACCCTGCCCTGGTCCGGTTTCCTGATCTGGTACCAGAAAAAATACAAAAAACCGGTAGCCAGGCCCCGGCGGGTTCCGGTTCCGGCCAGTCAGGAAGTGAAGCGAAAACCAGTTTATCAACCCCGCGTTCCGGTGAAAGCGTGACAAGTCTTTGGGAAATTGCCCCAGAAACGGCCGAGAGGCCGTTTTTTTGCGTTTAAACCGGGCACTTCCAGGCCCGTTATCCGGATTGCGGGACCCGGTATGGCTCGTTCACTACCCGCTGTGAGTTACCGTTGAAAGCCTGAATCGGGCGGTTCTACCTTTGTTGTGTTCAATCAGTCACACACCAACCAACACAACCAATCAGAATGAACCAATCGATCAGACTACTTACCTTTTCACTTTGTTTTTCAGCGTTGACCGGATTGGTATCCTGCGAGCGGGAAACGCCGGTTTCTCCACGTCAAGCCGCAACCGAACAACCCCAAACCGTTGGCCTTGACGACGAAATTCTGGTGGTGGCGTCCAAAAAATACACTCTGGTAAAACACGGCACGAAAACGCTGGCCTATGCTACGGACGGGAAGTTAAAGAAAGTCACCTTCAGCCCCGGCCATTACATCGACTATACCTACCAGGATGGGGAGTTTCGGCGGGTGTTTACCAAAGAGTACAATGACAACAAGCTGGATGTGGCAACGACCTATTATATCCACCGGGCACAGGTTGCCGGAGGTTATTCGTACGAATCAAGTCCGCCCGCCGGGGCCTACTATAAAAATTATCCGGATCAGTGTTATCTGGTTAGCACCGAGAGGTATATGCACTACAAACAGGGGGATGAAATCATCAAGACAGAACACCTCTATACCTACAATGACAAAGGACAACTGGCGAGGATGGATTTGAGTAACTTTCAGGGCACGTATTATCCGAATAAACGCATCGACTTTGCCTACAATGCTGCCGGTGATTTAACAAAGGCGACGGAGTTCAATGCCCAGAATGTGAAAATCCGTGAATCAACGTTCGAATACACGGCCTTTGGCGATCCGATTCAGAACGACCGGAATGCGCTAAACCCGGAGGAGATGCAGGTGGATCCGTATGTGACGGTTTTTGGCCAGTATAGCAAACACCTGGCCCGGGGCAAAAAACGGGAAGCTTTTGCGCCGTATAGTTTGCTAAGCAATACGTATTACCAGTACGCGATCAATGGCGATGGGTACGTTACAAAACAGGATACGTATAACCTTATGAACGCTCAATTGATCCTTTCCACGCCTTTTGAGTATACAGTTACGTTTCCCCGGATTGTGCTGTAGAAGGGGGGATGGAGCCGGGTTTCTGAGCGTTTAGGTCGACAACGATTTCGCTGTCGACCTAAACGCTCAGGAACCGGTTATGATTGGAAAACTGATCAATCTTTGTGTCCCTTAGCTATTTATCCTGACTCCTTCTTTCCAAATTCCTACAATTGATAATGTGTCCGAAATGTTTTCTGTTGGATTTCCTTTTACTAATACCAAATCAGCTCTTAACCCTTCAGTAATTTGTCCTCTGTCAGTCAAGTTAAATCTTCTTGCAATTACGGATGTCGCTGCCTTTAAAACGTCAATTGGAGTTAAGCCTGCTTCAACTAATAACTGCATTTCATGATGAACACTTACTCCGTGAGCAAGACCACCTAAATGGGCCATTGGTACCGATACATCTGTGCCAACAAGTATATCCACGCCCGCATCATGCAAGTCTTTTACATTGTTAAAATTATCTTCCATTTTACCTGATGGGAAAGTATTGAAACAAGAACACATTGTCATTTTCCAATCTTCATTTAATTTGCTTTCTACTCGTTCATCATGTGCTATATGGCAAGCTGATTTGCCGATAATGGATGAATTTAATACCAAACAAGGCGTTACAAAAATACCTTTATCAGCAATGGACTTAATTAACTCAGGTGTCCAGTCTGGTCGGTCGATAAATAAATGGGCTAAACCATCTACACCCACTTCAACTGCTGTTTTTGCAGCTTCTGCTGTCAATACATGTGCTATGGCTATTTTGCCTAATTTGTGAGCTTCGTCAACCGCTGCTTTTAAAACTTCAGTTTTTATCATCGGCAAACCTGGTGCATTCATTACCGTTCCTTCTTCAATCATTATTTTGAAGTAATCTGCTCCATTTTCCATTTGTTGTTGCACAAACTGCACCGCACCGGTTAGGGTTGTAACATCCGGTTTATTCCCGTCTTCGTTTTCCCTTTCCGCGAAGGCAGCTATAAACTCCTTTTTCTCTTCTTCCGTCATTTTCTCCATCTTTTTCAAGATAAATCCTGGTATGCCTTCTTCTTTAGGAATTAATTCATCGGGATGTCCTCCGGGCGCAGTCAATGCCATACCCGATGAGCGAACATCAGCAATCATACTTTTATTTTTGAGTTGTAATTCACGACCTTTTTTTGTCATTCCACCTTGCATTTCCAGTTCGGTGGTTATACCAAATCGTATCGCTTCTTTTAGTGAGTCTTCTGACGTGTGAACGTGGGCATCAATTAAGCCGGGCAATAATGTGCATCCGTTTCCGTCAATAATTTCTGCGTCAGAAGGCACTTCTTTTGAAATACTGATGATTTTTCCATTTTCAAATACTACGGTTTTTTGCCCTAATACTTCATTGCCGTCAAATACATTGGTGTTGACAATGGCCGTTTTATTATTCTGTATCATTTTGTTATTGTTAAATTAATGATGCAAAATTATTTCTTCGGCAAGGTTGAAAATTGTATAAATCGGTCGTTTTCGTTTTTGCTCAGTTCCCGTGGTGTCACACCGGCGAACTTTCTGACATTTTTAATAAAATGGGACTGATCCGTGAAGTCCTGTTCGGGAAAAAGCTTGCCTTCTTTGAGTTGCCGGAAAGAAGCCCTGAACCGCAGAATCGTGCAGTACGCTTTGAGGGAGATGCCGAATCGCTGGTTGAAATACCGGTTTATTTGTCGGCTACTCCAGTTCACGGTTTCAGCAATCTCCTGAATCGGGATTGAGCCATCAGAAGCATACATGAGCGCAAAGAGGTTTTGCTTTCGGGGGTCTATATCGGCGGGTAGCTGACTGATAAAATGGTTGCTAAGGACACCACAAAAGTGATCGAATGCCTGGAAGTCGCGGGTCGTAATTCCGAAATAATCCGGCGGTAAACGGTACACTGAATCGACCAGCGTGGGAAATTTTCGATCAAAAAGGTAGTCAATAGCGAGTAATTTGAAACTAACGGCAAAAAAGCGGCTTCCCGGAGTCAGGCTCGCGTGCGAAGGCTCGCTTCCCAGTCCCAAGAGGGTAAGTTCATACGGTTCCTGAAAAGAGAAAAAGAGGTCAATTCTGCCATCCGGCACAATGATCACCGGTTTTTCCTGATCAGAATGATTGGACAGCATCCAAAAGCTATCGACGAAATCAGAAAGCGGGGCATCCGGTTTGATTTCCTGGTAGTCAATTCCTGTCATTGTCGGCATGGTCGTATCAAGTCGCCAAGGGCGGCCATATGACCGTTAACCTACCGGAAAAAAACTAAAAAAACGTAGGTCGCCCGGAAAATCGACTCATTTCCCGGATCAAAGTTTGCCAAGCGGTTTCGGACGAACTTCGGGGTGTCGCCCAGCCCAAACGCCAGTTCGTCTGCGAAGTGAAAACCGGCTGGCAGGCTACTTACCGATTCAGACCCGGCAACTGTCAACCCGAAGACCCCCGTTGTTGATTCCGGTTGGGAGGGCGTGGGAAGCACTGCTACTTTTGAGTAAGCCATTCAATCAAAAAATCCATAGCGGGTCGAAATCTGACAGGATGACCTATGGAGTTGATAGTAAGTAGTGTGTATTTTGTAGTGTTTAAAGCGCCCGGCCCTGGCCGGGCGCTTTTTTGTGCCGCTGGATAAGAACCGGAAGCGACTTGCCGGCGTATTTCAGCAAGTTATGGGCCGGAAACGACCAGTTATTTATCCGTTCTTTCAAAAGAGCGCAATTAGCTCTACTTTCGATTAACAAATTCACGATAGCTTTAAGGACATCAACCAGACTAAATGTGTCAAAACATGAGAAACACAAAACGGCAGATCACGAAAGAAAGGCGTTAGAAGAAGAGCTCGAAACTGAACGGGTCATCAATTTTTTTGCGATTTCACTCATTGATCAAACAACCGTCGAAGAGGTGCTGTGGGACGTTGCGAAGAACTGCATCGCCCGGCTTAACTTCGTCGACTGCGTGGTTTATCTGCTGGATGAGAAACGGAACGTGCTGGTGCAAAAAGCCGCCCACGGACCCAAAAATCCCCGGTCGTACGAAATTTTCCAGCCCATTGAAATTTCCATCGGGCAGGGAATCGTAGGCTCGGTGGCACTGACGGGAAAAGCCGAGATCATCGGCGATACCTCGCAGGACCCCCGCTACCTCCGGGACGACGACATGCGGTATTCCGAGATCACCGTACCGATTCTGCTGGAAGGGAAAGTGATCGGTATCATCGATGCCGAACACCCCGACAAGAACTTTTTTCAGCCCCGGCATCTGCACATCCTGACGAGCATTGCCCGTCTGTGTGCCCAGAAAATCCGGCGCGTGCAGATCGAACAGGCGTATCAGCAAACCGAGCGGCAATTGCTGGAAAATAACAAACGGATTGCGGAAACCAAGCTGCTGGCCCTGCGGATGCAGATGAATCCACACTTTGTGTTCAACAGCCTGAATGCCATCAATAAATTTATTCTGCAAAACGAGGTGGACGAAGCTTCGCTGTATCTAACCAAGTTTTCGCGGTTGATGCGGCAGATGATTGATAACACGCAAACCGAGTGGGTGTCGTTGCGCAGTGAACTGAAGGCCTTGCAGACCTACATCGAACTGGAACAATTGCGGAGTGATAATACTTTTGACTTTTCACTGGTGATCAACCCCGCCATTAGTCAGGACACCGTCCACGTGCCACCATTGCTGTTGCAGCCGTACGTCGAAAATGCGATCCGGCACGGCTTGTTGCAGCAGAAAGCCGAAAAACCGTTGTTGCAGATCGATTGTCAGCAGGTGGCCGGTTTTCTGGTGATCTGCATTGCCGACAACGGTATTGGCCGCGAAGCGTCGAAACAGTCGCAGGGCAACGGACTGATGGCCCACAAAGCCCACGGCAGCCGGATTGCGGAAGAGCGGTTGCAGATTGTCAATGAAATTTACGGCGTCGATGCCCGGATCGACGTGGCCGACCTGGTCGATTCGGCGGGTGTATCGGCCGGAACCTGCGTTACGTTTACCATGAAACTCAAATAACCATGACAGCCATTATTGTCGATGACGAAAAACATTGCCGGGACGTTCTTGCTCTGTTGCTTCAGCGGTTTTGCCCGCAAGTGCAACTGCTGGCGTCCTGTGTAGACGGAACCGAAGGCTATCAGGCCGTTGAAATGCACCACCCGGATCTGGTTTTTCTGGACATCGAAATGCCCGGCATGAGCGGATTCGACATGCTCGAAGCCTGCCGTTTCAATGCATTCGACGTTATTTTTACAACGGCCTACAACGAATACGCCATCAAGGCCATTCGGCACAACGCGCTGGATTACATCCTGAAGCCCATTGACAAAGATGAACTGGTGAAGGCCGTTCAGAAGGCCCAACAGGAGCGACTGACCCGCACCCCGGCCAAAGTCGAGAGTTTTGTCGACTACCTGCACCGCCAGAAAACCGGTGACCGCATCGCGCTGCCCACGCTCGAAGGACTGCAAATCATCAACAGCGAAGAAATTTACTACTGCGAATCGGACGGCGGTTACACCCGGTTTTTCCTGACCAATGGCAAGATCGTTTTGATTTCGAAGACGTTAAAGGAGGTTGAAGATGTGCTGGAAACCAAGGGGTTCTGCCGCGTTCATCACGGTTACCTCATCAACCTGCGTTACGTTCAGCGTTACATCCGGGGCGATGGGGGCGAGGTGATCATGGAAAACAACAAGAACATTCCGGTGTCGCGGAACAAGAAACAGGAGTTTCTGAACTTGCTGGAAAAGATTTAAGGACGGTTTTCGGGCCACGATGACCCGTTGATATACAATCTACCGAGTTTATTCCGGTTTCGGATGGCCCACAGACGTCGGCTGGCCGAAACCGGATATTTTTGTAATTTGCTCCTGAATCCTAACGCCTTACCGAAAACCATGAAACGAAGTATGTTGTCGGCCCTGCTGACCGGGCTTGCCGGTGTCGCTTTCGCCCAGACGCCTTATCCCACCATCGGTTCCATCGAACGACTCGACCCCAAACTGGATGCGCTGATTGCGAAAGACGCCCAAATGGACGTGCTGGCTTCCGGCTTCGTCTGGTCCGAAGGGCCGGTCTGGGTCAGGGAAGAGGGCGGTTATTTGCTGTTCTCGGATGTGCCACAAAATACGGTTTATAAATGGACGGAGAAAGACGGTTGTCTGCCGTTTATCAAACCATCGGGCTACACCGGCGTTGGTCACTACAGCGACGAGCCCGGCAGCAACGGGCTGGCTCTGGACGGCAAGGGAAGACTAATTTCGGCGGAGCACGGCGACCGGCGCGTCTCGGCATTGGTACTCAGTGGCGCATCGGGCGGCAAGAAAACGCTGGCGGACCATTATAAGGGCAAACGTTTCAACAGCCCCAACGATGTGGCTCCGCATTCGAATGGCAGTGTTTATTTTACCGACCCGCCCTACGGTTTGCCGGAACGCGAAAAAGACACCAAAGCGCGGGAACTGGATGTTTTCGGCGTCTACCGGGTGGAACCCGACGGCAAAGTGACTCTGCTCATCAGCGACCTCACCCGCCCGAACGGAATTGCCTTTTCGCCCGACGAAAAAACGATGTACATTGCCCAGTCGGATCCGCAAAAACCGTACATCATGGCCTATCCCGTTCAGACCGACGGAACCGTGGGCAAAGGGCGGATTTTTTACGACGCCAGTGAAGGAATAAAACAAAAACTGCCGGGTTTGCCTGACGGTCTCAAAGTTGATAAAGCCGGTAATGTGTGGTCGAGCGGGCCGGGTGGCATACTCGTCGTTGCACCCGACCGGGCCGATGGTCCCGGCAAGCTGCTGGGCCGGATTCGGACCGGCGTCGCCACGGCCAACTGCGCTTTCGGCAACGACGGTTCAACGCTCTACATTACCGCCGACATGTACCTCATCCGGATCAAAACGCTGACCAGAGGGTTCTGAAAACCGCCCTCGATGCCCTCGCTGTGACCCCGGCTTTTATCCGGGGTGCAGGTGAGCCAAGTACTTTATTCTTAACTCTTCACTCATAATTCTTCACGCTGTTCTTAATCTCGCTATATTTGTACTGTAGCTGGTATGAAAGGTGTAGTGAGGATTTCTGGGTTATAAGGTTATGATTGAGAACAGAAAATACATTGTCATCGGCGTTTTCTGTCTGGTTGGGCTGGTCTATCTGTCGCGTTTGTTTTATCTGCAAATCCTGGATGACAGTTATTCACTGGAATCGTCGAGTAACTCCATAAAACGGGTCATCGAGATCCCGTATCGCGGTCAGATTTACGACCGGAACGGGAAATTCATGGTCTATAATACGCCGGTGTACGACCTGTACGTCACCCCCCAAAAAGTACAAATTCCGGATACCGCAGCCTTCTGTCACTTGCTGAGCCTGGAGCGCACGGAATTTGACAGCATCATGGCGGCAGCCAAGGCGCATTCTTACCGAAAACCGTCGTTGTTTTTGCGGCAGTTGTCGAAAGAAGATTTCGCCCGGATTCAGGATGCGCTGGTCGATTACCGGGGTTTCGAGCACGTCACGAGTTCGATGCGGACATATCCGGCCCACACCATGGCGAACGCGCTGGGCTACGTCAGCGAGGTCAGCCGCAAGCAGCTCGACGAGCAGGAAACACCGTATTACCGGCAGGGAGATTACATCGGCCGCAGCGGTCTGGAAGAACAATATGAATCCGTTTTGCGGGGACAGCGGGGCATCAAATTCGTGATGCAGAACGTCCATGGTGTGGTGAAAGGCTCCTGGAAAGACGGCGCGTTCGATTCGCTGGCCATTGCGGGGAAAAACCTGCATACCGGGATCGACGTCGAAATTCAGCAGTATGCCGACACGCTGATGCAGAACAAAGTGGGTAGTGTTGTCGCCATCGAACCCGCAACCGGTCAGGTTCTGTGTATGGTTTCGGCCCCAACCTACGACCCCAATGCCTTATCGAGCCGGTTTTTCTCCAAAAGTTATTCCAAACTGGCCAAAAATCCCTACAAACCGCTGATCAATCGCCCGGTGATGGCGAGTTACCGGCCCGGATCGACCTTCAAACTGATTCAGGCGCTGGTGGCTCTGCAAGACGGTGCGGTGTCGCCCGGTTCGATTTTCAGCCACACCGGTTCGCCGATGAAGTGCCACTGCAACCGGTCGGGCCGACTGAATCTTTCCGGTGCGGTGCAATACTCCTGCAACCCGTATTTCTACCACGTTTTCCGGCGGTTGCTCTACAACAACGCCGAGCGCAACACCTTTAAGGCGTCGGCGATGGGCTTGCACCACTGGCACGACAAGGTGGCGAAGTTTGGAATCGGGAGCCGGTTGGGCATTGATTTGCCGAGCGAATTGAGAGGGAGTTTGCCGGATGCTGATTTGTACGACAAACTCTACGGCGAAAAGCACTGGAAATTTTCGACGGTGTATTCCCTCAGCATCGGCGAAGGCGAGTTGCTGATCAACCCGTTAAAAATGGCCAACGTCGCTGCGATTATTGCCAACCGGGGCTGGTACTATACACCCCACATCGTGAGCGGCATCGGTGAGCCGGGAAAAGGCATCGACCCGAAATACCTCGAAAAACACGATGTCGGTATTGATCCACAGCATTTTGAAATCGTTGCCGAAGGCATGCAGGGCGCGGTTGAACACGGCACTACCACCTTGGCCGCCGTGATTCCGGGCATTACGATGTGCGGAAAAACCGGTACTTCCCAAAACAAGAAAGGAAAAGACCATTCCATCTTTGTGGCCTTTGCGCCCCGCGAAAATCCGAAAATCGCCATTGCGGTTTTTGTTGAAAATGCGGGTTGGGGCGGCATTGCTGCAGCCTCGGTGGCTTCACTGGTGATCGAAAAATACATCAAACGACGGGTTGATAACCACGCGCTGGACAAGAAAGTGAAGGAGGCCAATTACCTGCCTGCGATTACGCCACCTAAAAAACCGGCACCCAAAAAGTTTGTAGAGCCGCCAAAGGACAGCACGGCCAAACCAATGATCGTGAAAACGGTTCCTGCCCGACCGGTGGCACCTGCCCAACCGGAAATCCAATCGCTGGCTTCCCGGCCGGTGACTACCAACGGAAATTAAGTATTCATCGTCTATAAGCAGACCGGCGACCCGGTCATCATACCTTTGGTTTCGAGAGAACCACAAATTACGCAAAACATCGATTGGGTAACGCTCATGCTGTACATCGCCTGTGTGTTGATGGGCTGGCTGAACGTGTACGCGGCTGTCTACAGCCCCGAAACCCAAACGAACCTCTTCGATATGTCCACGGAAGCGGGTAAACAATTGATGTGGATTGGCACAACGGTATTGCTCATTATTGCCATTCTGGTCATCAACTACCGGTTTTGGGATACCTTTGCTTTTGTCATCTACGGCATAACGATCCTGTTGTTGTTATTGGTGTTGGTAGCGGGGTCCAATGTCAACGGTTCGCGGTCGTGGTTTAAACTGGGGGGCTTTTCTCTTCAGCCTGCTGAGTTTGCCAAACTGGGTACGGCTTTGGCCCTGGCGCGGTATATCGACTATCCAAACGTTAACCTGACCAAACTGAAAGACCAGCTCTCGTGTGCGGGGATTATTGCCCTGCCGGCTTTGCTCATCATTGCGTCGAACGAAACCGGCTCAATGCTGGTGTTTGCCTCCTTCATCATCATGCTCTACCGCGAAGGGCTGCCGGGATTTTATCCGCTGATTGCCATTGTGATCGTGACCTTGTTCATCCTGACGCTGATTGTACCGAAACTCATTTTGTTTGGGGCTATTCTGGCCCTCGGTCTGCTGGTTTTCTTCCTGACTCCCCGCTACCAGCGTTCGGTGCAGAATGTGATGGTCATCGGCATCACGGCGGTTTCGATGATTGCCATTGTGGCCGGTGTCGATTTTTTTGTGAACAGTGTCTTGCAAAAACACCAGCAGAACCGGATCAAAGTATTGGTCAACCCGGCGGCCGATCCGCTGGGCGTGGGCTGGAACGTGACGCAGGCCAAGATTGCCATTGGTTCCGGGCGATTACAGGGGAAAGGTTTTCTGGAAGGAACCCAAACCAAACTGGACTTTGTACCCGCACAAAGTACGGATTTTATTTTCTGCACAATTGGTGAAGAACACGGTTTTATCGGAAGTGCAGTGGTGTTAATTATGTTCGTTTTTCTATTGTGCCGGATTGTAATCCTGGCCGAAAAACAACGAACGCGCTTCGCCCGGGTGTACGGGTATTCGGTGGCGGGTATTCTCTTTTTTCACCTGATGATTAACATCGGGATGACCATCGGCCTGATGCCGGTCATTGGCATTCCGCTGCCGTTCTTTAGTTACGGCGGTTCATCACTCTGGTCGTTTTCGATTCTGCTCTTTATTTTCCTGAAACTGGATTCCCGCCGGGTGGGCATGTTTACGCGGTAAAGGAACAAGGTAATTTCCAATGAAAAATGATGAACGCTAAATATAAAAGTGTTTCAAAATGCGCACTTTTATATTTAGCGTTCATCATTTTTCATTGGAAATTACTTTTACTAAACAACTTTGACCGCAATCCGGTGGCAGGCGTTGTTGCAGTAGCCTTCCGGATTCCATTGGGGCATCACCATCGGCTGCGAAACGCCCGCATCGTCGACGGCCCGTGCCCAGATTTCGTAGTAGCCTTTCTGCGGAAGTTTGAGCTCTGCCGTCCACTGCTGCCAGGCCAGCCGGTTTTTGGGGTTCTGGAGTTTGCAGGGTTGCCACGTACTGCCGAAGTCGAAGGAAACCTGCATGGTTTTCACCGCCCGGTCGCCCGCCCAGGCGTGGCCGCGCAAGCTGATCGACTGACCCAGATCCACCGTCGCCCCGGTTTTTGGAAATGTGATGAGGGATTTGACCGGCATGGATTCGATAATTTTGAACTGATTTTCCGGCGGATCGACACCCGGCTGAACCGGATCGATCGGCACTTTGTAGCTTTTTCCGGTCATTTTCGCCCCATCGTGTACCTTGTTACGAATGGCGATGGTGTGTAGCCACTTGCCCGAAGCCGAAGCCGGCCAGCCACCAATCACCAGCCGCAGCGGGTGGCCGTGCGTCAGCGGAATGTCCTTCCCATTCATGGCCCAGGCCACCAGCGTTTCGTCTTCCAGTGCTTTTTTGATCGGAACACCCCGCGAAATCACCGGTTTGGTCGGGTCCTGACTAATGTGTAAATCTTTCCCGTAATACCCAATGTAAACCGCATCCTCTTTCAGACCGACATCCGCCAGAATGTCTTTCAGCCGGACGCCCGTCCACTCGGCACAGCTTACGGCACCGTCGCTCCACTGGTTTCCGGCGGTTTGGGGGGCGTATCCTGCCCGGCCATTGCCAGCGCACTCGAGCACCAACTGGTAGGTATAGGTTTTGAATTTTTTCTTTAAATCGCTGAGAGAATAGGTTTTAGCCGCCTTTACGGATTCGCCGTTGATGGTAAGCTTCCAGTTGGCCACATCGATGCTCTCGGGAATCAGTCCATTGTTTCGGATGAACATTTTATCGGCGGGCGTAATGGCATCGTCGAGCAAATGGGCGGGCGGTTCAACGTTCCACGGTTTGTCGTTCAGCACGATCAGGTCCTTGTTTTTAGTCAGCATCGGGTTAGGTTCCTGAAAAGCAAGCGGGAGGTAACCGGTTGGCAGGCGGTCGGCGAAGGCAATTTTGGTGCCCAGCATCCCGGCCATTGTGGCCAGCGTACTTTTTTTGAGGAAACCCCGACGGTTGAAGAGCGATGATCGATTCATGAACGCAAGTAAAAGGATTGGGTTGAATAGCTCAAAAGTAGCAAAAAAAGACCTACAAGGGGCTTTAATCCTTGCAGGTCTATAAAATTAGTATTGTAAGCCGGATATTACACGACGGCTTCGCGGTGAATGATCGCACCCCGATCCGGTCCGGTCGAGATAAAGCTGATCGGCAGGCCCAGTTCGGCTTCTAAAAAGTCGATGTAGTCAGCCAGTTCGGTCGGCACTTCTTCGTACGTATGAAAGGTAGCCAGATCGGTTTTCCAGCCTTTGAATTCCTTATAAATCGGAACGACGGCCGTATCACACAGGTCATAAGGCAGTTGTTCCGTAACCGTGCCGTCCGGCAACTGGTAATGCGTACAGATGTTGATGGTGTCGAAAATGTTCAGAACATCGACCTTCATCATGATCAGTTGCGTCACGCCGTTGATCATGATGGCGTATTTCAGCGCGGGCAGGTCGAGCCAGCCACACCGGCGGGGGCGACCCGTCGTAGCGCCGAACTCCCGGCCTTCTGCCCGCATCCGTTCGCCGGTTTCGTCCGACAATTCGGTGGGGAAGGGGCCGCTGCCAACACGGGTGCAATAGGCTTTGAAAATACCGAACACCTCACCAATTTGCCGGGGCGCAATGCCCAGGCCGGTGCAGGCACCCGCTGTCATCGTGTTCGAACTGGTTACGAAAGGATAGGAGCCAAAATCAATGTCGAGCAGCGATCCCTGCGCACCTTCCGCCAGCACTTTCTGGCCCGCCGTCAGTGACCGGTTGACCTCGTATTCGCTCTCAACCAGTTGAAACTGCTTCATAAACTCCACCGCTTCGAAGAATTCCGTTTCGGCCTGTGGCAAAACCGACTGGTAATCAAACTGATGGTGATCCAGCGTAATCTTGTGGAGGTCAACCAGTTTGGTGTATTTGGCGCGGAAATTCGGCGAAAGCACATCGCCCACGCGCAAGCCCTGACGGGCTACTTTGTCCTGATACGTAGGACCGATTCCGCGCAGGGTCGAACCGATTTTCGATTCGCCTTTGGACAGCTCATAAGCCGCATCCAGCAGGCGGTGGGTCGGCAGAATAATCGATGCTTTCTTGGAAATAAAGAGGTTACGCGTCAGATCGAGGTTGTATTTGGCTAAACCGTCGATCTCTTTCCGGAACACGATCGGGTCAAGAACGACGCCGTTTCCGATGATATTTTTAATGTCTGTCCGGAAAATTCCCGACGGAATCTGGTGCAGGACGTGCTTATAACCGTCGAATTCCAGCGTATGACCGGCATTCGGTCCACCCTGAAACCGGGCCACCACTTCGTACTGCGGGGCCAGTACATCCACAATTTTCCCCTTACCTTCGTCGCCCCATTGCAGGCCGAGTAATACATCTACCATAATAAAAATTTAAAAATGACTGCGTTCATCGAGTTATATTTTAGTCGTTGAAACGAAGTGTTTGGGCGTTATTTGCCCATAATTAGTAATGACTACGACACCAGTGGTTGTCCGCCGTGTTCCTGAAGATCTTTTTCCTCCTCGCTTTTAGACCGGTTTTCGCAGTGGTCGCGCTGGCAGCTTCCGTAGAAAATCAGCGAATGGTGCATTACGTTGAATTTCAGCATATCACCCACCAGCGACTGAATGTTCTGGACGCGGGGATCGCAAAATTCCATCACGTGGTGACAATCCGTACAGATAATATGATCGTGCTGCTTGTAACCGTACGACTTCTCGTATTGCGCCAGGTTTTTTCCAAACTGGTGTTTGGTTACCAGATCACAGTCCACCAACACATCGAGGGTGTTGTAAACCGTCGCCCGGCTGACCTGGTATTTCTTGTTTTTCATCGAGATGTAGAGTTCATCGACATCAAAATGATCTTCACGGTTATAGATCTCTTCCAGAATAGCGAAGCGTTCCGGGGTCTTCCGCAAGGCTTTGCTTTCTAAATACGCCGTAAAAATTTTCTTTGCGGCATCGAGGTTGGCTTGTTTCGCTATGGGCATAACTTCACATTTATGAATTCCGGAGTTCGGCGTGTTGAGCTTAAGAAGCTGGTAGTAAAGTATATACGAGACTATTTACCCCCATATCCGTTCCCTCCAAAATCCCAGAACTCGCTAATGCAGTACAAAATTAATCAAACCGGGCTACTTTCACGACTCCATCGACTTTTTCGAGTTTTTTCATCAATTCTTCGAGGTGACGGGTGTTGTGAACGTATAACTTCAGGGTGCCTTCAAAAATTCCGTCTTTCGAGTCAATCGTGATCGACCGGATGTTGATGTGCAGTTCGTTGCTGATGATTTTGGTCACGTCGTTCACCAGGCCCACGCGGTCGGTGCCCGTGATCCGCAAACCGGCCAGAAAAGCCAGGTCGCGTTGCGACGTCCACTTGGCTTTGATAATCCGGTTGCCGTGGTTCGACATCAGTTCAACGGCATTCGGGCAGGTGGTTCGGTGGATCTTGATGCCTTCGTTTACCGTCACAAACCCGAAAACGTCGTCGCCCGAGATCGGATTGCAACACTTCGCCAGCGTGTAATCGATCCGGTCCATGTCTTCGCCGATCAGCAGCATGTCGGCATCGGCCCGCTCGCCGTGGAGTTTCTTCAGTTCTTTTTCAAACTGTTTTCCGTCCTGAAGCGTATCGGTATTGAGTTTGTTTTGGCGGTTTTCCTTGGATTCCTTATCCGATTTGAACCGCTTCAGCTCCTGAACATCAATGTGTCCCTTGCCGACGCGGTAGAAGAAATCGTTGGACGTTTTGGAGCCGAAATAGGCCCGAAGCTGATTCAGCACTTCGTTCGTCATTTCCAGACGAAGCGTTTTCAGTTTCCGGGCCACGGCTTCGCGCCCGTCCGTAATGTGCTGTTTGTTCTCCTCCTTGATGAGGTCTTTGATCTTGGTTTTGGCTTTCGACGTCACCACAAACCGCAGCCAGTCCTCGTTCGGTTTTTGTTTGTTGGAGGTAATGATCTCGACCTGATCACCATTGTTCAGCACGTGGCTGAGCGGCACCAGCGTCGTGTTGACCTTGGCCGCCATACACCGCGCCCCTATCTGGGTGTGAATGTCGAAGGCAAAATCCAGGGCCGTGGCACCCCGCTGCAAAACCTTTAAGTCACCTTTGGGCGTAAAGACGAATACTTCCTCGCTGTAGAGATTGCTCCGGAAGTCGTCCAGAAACTCGATGGCCCCGGTTTTTTCGTTGCTGGCCGATTCGAGCATTTCGCGCACCTGACTAATCCAGGTTTCGATGCCGCGCCCGGTCTGGGTTTCATTGCCTTTGTATTTCCAGTGAGCGGCATAGCCTTTCTCGGCGATTTCGTTCATGCGCGCCGTCCGGATCTGCACTTCGACCCACTGCCCGGCTTTGCTCATGACTGTGGTGTGCAACGACTCGTAGCCGTTGGCGCGGGGGGTGCTGATCCAGTCTTTCAGCCGGTCGGGGTTGGGCTTGTAATGATCCGTCACCACCGAATACGCCTGCCAGCAACCGGCTTTTTCGCTTTCGGGCGGCACGTTCAGAATGATCCGGATGGCAAACAGATCGAAGATTTCCTCGAACGGTTTTTTCTGTTTGCTGAGCTTGTTGTAAATGGAATAAATGGACTTGGGGCGGCCTTTCACCACAAAATCGTAGCCCATTTCTTTCAAATCTTCCTCAATCGGCTCAATAAAGCGGGCAATGAAGCGATCCCGGGCGGTTTTGGTTTCCCGCAGTTTCCGGGCAATGTCTTTGTAGGCTTCCGGTTCGGCGTATTTTAAGTACAAATCTTCGAGTTCCGACTTGATCGCGTTCAACCCCAGGCGGTGGGCCAGGGGTGCGTAGATGTAAATCGTTTCGGAAGCAATTTTGAGTTGTTTGTCGCGGGGCATCGAGTCGAGCGTCCGCATGTTGTGCAACCGGTCGGCCAGCTTGATCAGGATCACCCGCACGTCGTCCGACAACGTCAGCAGCATCTTGCGGAAGTTTTCGGCCTGTTGCGAAGTGCCGTATTCGAACTTGCCCGAAATCTTGGTCAGGCCGTCGATGATCCGGGCCACCTTCGGACCGAAGAGCCGGTCGATGTCGGCAATCGTCATATCGGTGTCTTCCACGACGTCGTGCAGCAACGCGGCAACGATGGAGGTGGTCCCCAATCCAATTTCTTCAACGGCAATCTGGGCAACGGCGAGCGGGTGATAGATATACGGTTCGCCCGACCGCCTGCGCATGCTCTGATGGGCTTCCAGGGACGTATTGAACGCCTTTTTGATCAATTTGGCGTCATTATCCTTCAACATCGGTTTCGCTTCCCGCAGTAACCGGCGGTAGCACTTCAAAATTTCTTTCCGTTCCTGGTCAAGGTCAATGACCGGTTCAGCGGTTATGTCCATAGGGGTGCGTCCTTCTTCTTGGGTTATAAGCTGCATCACTTTCGGCTACAGGATATACATTAATATTAGAAAACTGGCTCAGCAAATCAAAGGAATAGTTAGAAAAAATAATCCTCGTTCAGGAAGTGGTTGTTCAATACAGAAATCATTTGTACTTTTGCAGGCCAAAAATAGTTTGGGAGTTAGAACAGGACGGGCTTCGGGCGCGAATAAAGAATGCTTCATTTCCCTAACGACTAAAAAACCAAACTAGATATTCGCGGGCGTGGCGAAATTGGTAGACGTGCCAGACTTAGGATCTGGTGCCGCAAGGCATGGGGGTTCGAGTCCCTCCGCCCGTACGGTTTAATTTCGAATGAGTGAATGCGTGAATGCGTGAATAAGCCATCCAAGGGCTGTTCCGGTAAACATTCACTCATTCACTCATTCTTACATTCAAAATTATTGCCTCGTGGAAATTGCATTAGAAAAATCAACGGAAACCAACGCTTCGCTGAAAATCAAGCTATCGAAAAGCGACTATCAGCCGGAAGTAGATAAGAAATTGAAAGACTACGGACGTCGGGCCAGCATCAAAGGGTTTCGTCCGGGCAAAGTGCCGACGTCGTTGATTCAGAAAATGTACGGCAAAAGTGTGCTGGTGGAAGAAATCAACGAACTGTTGAAAAATACGGTCAGCAACTACATCCGCGACAATAAATTGCAGGTGGTTGGCGATCCGCTGCCCGACCGCGAGCAGGCCGATGCCATCGACTGGGATAGTCAGAATGAGTTTGAATTCAATTATAACCTGGGTCTGGCTTCGGACTTTGAAGTCGATTTCGACGCCTTACCACCGGTACCGTCTTACGAAATTCAAGCGGGTGAAACCGAATTGAATTCCACCATCGAAGAACTGAAAACCCGGTTTAGCGGTCAGGCTCATGTTGATGAGTCGGCCGAGGGCGACATGATTTATGGTGAACTGAAGCAACAGGCGAAAGAAGACGGCGAACCGTTTGCCACCAAAACCGCTTTCCCAACCAAGCAAATCGCGGCCGAAGAACTGCCGAAATTTGTCGGTCTGAAAAAAGGCGACACGGTTACCTTTGATATTCAGAAAACATTTGTTGACGAAAAAGCCCGCGGGCTGGCGACTGGCCTGAAAGGCGAAGAAGCCGCCAATCTGGAAGGTGAATTTACCTTTACCGTCGATGACATTACCCGCAGCGAACCGGCGGAAATCGGCCAGGAGTTTTTCGACAAAGTGTTGGGGAAAGATGCCGTTGAAACGGAAGAGCAGTTCCGTGACAAAGTGCTGGAAGTGATCAAAGGCAACTACGGACGGGAGTCGGCGACGCTGGAACGACTTGATATTGAGCAGGCTTTGCTGGATAATATTACCATCGAACTGCCGGACGCTTTCCTGAAGCAGTGGCTGCTGACTACCAACGAAGGCAGTGTGACGGAAACCGAAGTGGAAGAGCAATACGATGCCTTCGCCCGTTCGGTGAAGTTGCAACTGATCAAAAATAAAATTGCCAGCCAGAACGAGATCAACGTGACCTACGAAGACGTGATGAACGTGACGCGGGGCATGGTGCGCGAGCAGTTTGGCTTCTACGGCGATGATGAGTCGATGAGCCAGAGCATCGACAAGATTGCCCAGCAGTATTTGATGGATGAAAAAGGCGAAAATTACATGAAAATGTACAACCGCCTGTCCGACGATAAAGTGATCGAGTTGATCAAAAGCAAGTTGACGCTGGAGCCGCGGACGGTTTCTGTGGATGAGTTTAAGGAATTGGTGAGTACGCGTCAGCCGGTGTAATATTCACCCTGTCAGCGCCGGGCCGACGTTTCGGTCGCAGACCCTGACAGCGGTGGAATTGTCCAAAGAATCGGGTTTTAATGCCCACCGCTGTCAGGGTCTGCGACCGCTGACGGGGTGGGCATTAAAACCCGATTCGGTTTCGGTCGGTGGGTGGAACAAAATGGCGGACGACTTCGACCAGAGCCATGTCTTCGGCTTTCCGTTTCCAGTAGGCCACTTCCATCCGCAGCTTTTCGATTTCCAGGTCTTTTCGCTCCTGCGCGGTCTTCAGGGTTTCGACCTGGTGAACCACTTCGGCCGGATACAATTCCTGATGAGGGGGAATTTCGCCCGACAGCAATTGGGCCGCCGTGGTGCCGAGTGCCGTCGCAATTTGCTGCAAGCGCGAGATCGTTACATCCGTTTTTCCCCGCTCAATGTCCCCGTAAGCGGTGGTGGAGAGGCCCAGCATGTCGGCCATATTTTCCTGCGAATACCCCTTCTGTTGGCGCAGTAAACGGATTTGGGAACTTATAGTCATGGCGTCTCAAGAAATTCTGATAATATAATAAGTCAAACCGACTATCAAAACCGGGTTTGATTGCCCATTTTTGTATCGTAACACGGACGAAGGGGAAGTTGGTTTCAAAACCGGTTTTCAGTCTTTAACCTGCCTTTGTTCCGGAAAAAAAAACGAAGGCTGACAACCGGATACCAGAGAGTGCGTTAAGTTTGTATTTTCGTTGCGCTAAACAGAAGAATAATCAGTATGAATCAAGGAAATGAATTCCGCAAATTTGCCGTTCACCACATGGGTCTGAACGGGTTGACGGTGGATGGCTACGTGAACCATACCGTTGAAAATATGACCCGCTCCGTGATTGAAGAACGTCCGATGAACTTCCGCGAAGTCGACGTTTTCTCCCGGCTGATGGCCGACCGGATCATCTTTATGGGGATGGGCGTGGATGATAACATCGCCAACATCATTGTGGCCCAGTTGCTTTTCCTGGAATCTGCCGACCCAAAAAAGGACATCCTGATGTACATCAACAGCCCCGGTGGCTCGGTGTATGCCGGTTTGGGAATTTATGACACCATGCAGTATGTCCGGCCCGACGTTGCCACGGTTTGTACGAGCCTGGCCGCTTCGATGGGTGCGGTCTTGCTTTGTGGAGGAGCCGCCGGCAAACGCTCGGCACTGCCCCACGCCCGGGTGATGATTCACCAGCCGTCGGGGGGCGCCCAGGGCCAGTCGGTCGATATCGAAATCACCGCCCGGGAAATTGTGAAACTGCGGGATGAACTCTATGAAATCATCGCGGATCACTCCGGAAAAACGAAGGAGCAAATCGAAAAAGATTCCGACCGCGACAAGTGGTTCCGGGCCGAAGAAGCCAAGGAATACGGCCTGATCGATGAGGTATTGCGTCGGGAAAAATAAGATTCGGAAAATCGAATACCCAAAACGGAAACTGTCTGCGACGGTTTCCGTTTTTTTTATCGGGAAAGTCACTACATTTAGCTTCTTCCTCTAAACTACTGCTATGAAAAAGAATATCCTGATCGGACTTGTCGTGTTATTCGTTGGTATTCAATTCATTCGGCCCGAAAAAAATGAAGGGCCCGCTGATACACCCCAGGACGTTACGCATTTTGTGACGGTACCGGATGCGGTGATGACCACCCTGAAACGGGCGTGCTACGATTGCCATTCCAACCACACGACTTACCCCTGGTATGCGAACGTCAGTCCGGTGAGCCTGTGGCTGGCCAATCACGTCGATGAGGGAAAGAGCGAATTGAATTTCTCCAATTTTGCCCAGTACGACAAAAAGCGCATGGATCACAAGCTGGAAGAAATGGCGGAAGAAGTGGAGGAAGGGCACATGCCTTTGCCGGCCTATACGCTGATTCATCAGGATGCCAAATTGAGCGAAGCCCAGCAGCAACTGCTTGTCGAATGGGTCAAAACGGAGCGGGCGCGGCTGGGGGTCATTCCCGAAAAATAAAAAGCCGCTACGAAAGTGGCCGGATTGTGGCGCAAAAGCCGGGTTTGGTTTGGTTTCCAATCCCGTATCGTTTTCTGAATGCACCCTCATCAATTACCCAACCGAATTTTCTAGTATATTTGTTTTGGCACGGCCTGGTTCCCCAATGGGTCCTGCTTTTTTATCAGTTGAGCCGGAACCCGGTGGCTGAGACCCAACGTTAAGCGAAAACGCGATCTAAATCGTTTAGAAAAATTTTTATGCCACAAGTGAGCTGTTCGTTCTGCGGACGACGGAAAAACGAGGTGTCCCTCCTGCTGTCGGGCATCGATGCCCATATTTGTAACTTCTGCATCGAGCAGGGCCATCAGGTGGTGCTGGAAGAAACCAAACCCAAACGGTCGAATCCGGAAGACCGCCCCAACTTCAATCTCGTCAAACCGATGGAGATGAAGAGTTACCTGGATCAATACATTATTGGGCAGGACGAGGCCAAAAAAGTGATGACCGTTGCCGTTTACAACCACTACAAACGGTTGATGCAGCCGCCAACGGATGACGAAATTCAGATTGAGAAATCGAATATAGTGATGGTCGGGGATACGGGAACCGGTAAAACCTATCTGGCGCGGACCATCGCCAAAATTTTGCAGGTACCTTTCTGTATTGCCGACGCCACGGTCATTACCGAAGCCGGGTATGTGGGCGAAGATGTAGAAACCATTCTGACGCGTTTGTTGCAAGCCGCCGACTACAATGTCGAGAACGCCGAGCGCGGCATCGTTTACATCGACGAAATCGATAAAATTGCCCGGAAATCGGACAATCCGTCCATCACCCGCGACGTAAGCGGGGAAGGCGTACAACAGGCGATGTTGAAGCTGCTCGAAGGGTCCATCGTCAATGTGCCGCCCCAGGGCGGGCGCAAACACCCCGACCAGCGCATGATTGCGCTCAACACGGAAAACATCCTGTTCATCTGCGGAGGAGCTTTTGACGGCATCGACCGGCACATTGGCAAACGCGTCAATGCCCGGCCCATCGGTTTTTCGGGTGGCCGCCGGTTGAACCAATCGCTGGAGCGCGCGCACCTGATGCGGCACGTATCGGCGCAGGATTTGAAATCGTTCGGTCTGATTCCGGAATTAATCGGCCGTTTGCCCGTTCTGACCTACCTGGAACCCCTCAGTCCGGAAGCCCTGCGCCGGATTCTGACAGAACCCAAAAACGCCATTACGAAGCAGTATGCCAAGCTGTTCCAGATGGAAGATATTCAATTATACTGGGACGATCTGGCCCTCGATTACGTAGTCGATCAGGCGATGGTTTATAATCTGGGAGCCAGAGGGTTACGCTCGATCTGCGAGTCGATCATTACGGATGCCATGTATGAGCTTCCCTCAACGAAGGAAGTGAAGGAATTGACCATTACGGTCGACTACGCCCGGGAGAAATTCGGGAAGTCGTCACTGCACGTTCTGCGGTCGGCCGCCTAGCCCGACGGACTGGAACCGGAATAGGCCCGGTTCCAGTCCGTCAGATTTTTTTTGGGAAACAGAACAAATACGGTTTTGGGAAGTTTTGGATACGAAGCAACCATCATGCTTCATTAAAACCTCAATTATACCCGTATGAAAACTTCTTCCCGAAACGTGATTTACGCGTTGATCGCCACGGTTTTATTCAGCGCCTGCAGCCGTCCCTATGCCACCTACCAGAAAATGCCCGTCGAGCATTATGGCAGCCGGAAAACCCAAACCCCGGTAGCGGTGCCCACTGAAACGGTTCTGGCGACAACCCCTCCGGAGGCAGTAAGTTCTCCTTCGCTTTCTCAACCCATTGCTGTCAGTCCACAGATAGCTGTCGTCAACAACCCGTCAGCGGAAATGGCAAAAGCCAAAGCGGCAGTTGACCAGGTCGTAGCCAGCAGTGCCAACAAAGTAACGGGCAATAAGCTACAGAAAAGCATGGCCCGCATCCAGAAGATGCTGGGAGCAGAAACCACGCAAACGGCTATGGAGGCCCGCAAAGCCGGTGTGGCCAAAAAGCCCAATCTGGCTGAACGGCTGATGTTGAAAAACGTCGATAAAAAAATCAGGAAAACGCTTGCTCCCCACAACCCCAACGCACCCAAAGCCGTCAACGTCATCGTGACCGTGGGTGCCATTGTGGCTCTGGTCGGTTTGATTTTATACTTAGCCACGACTTCCAACGCCATTGGGATTACGCTGCTCATTGTTGGGCTTGTCCTGCTGCTGGTCGGTTTGATCGTCTGACGGAACGTATAAACGCGCCCGGTTTCAAGAACCGGGCGCGTTGACTTTCCGCCATTCTGGCGTGAAATGACCGTTTTTAGGTGCGGTAAATAAAATTATCCGTTTGCCTATCGACTTTTTTGTAAAAAGTAGAGTCAAGTTTTGCAGGGATGCTAATGATTCTGCTTTTTTGCCCCTAGTTACAACGAATACACATTACTCATCTAATCTCCATTTTACATTTCATGAGAACATTTTCCAAACTGGCAGTGTATGCACTGCTTTCTTCAGCTTTGTTGAGTGCCTGTAGCCGTCCCTATGCTACCTATCAGAAAATGCCGGTCGAACGCTTTGGCAGCCGTCAGGAAGTGCCTGCGGTTCAGGCCGCACCAACTCCGGCGGAAGACGTAGCGGTAGCAGCGGTAGAAACCCCGGCCCTGACGCCCGCTGAGCAGGCAACGCCCCTGACTACGGCGGCAGCGCTGAAAAACGTTGAGCAGAAACTCCAGGAAACCGTTGCTCGCAATGATAATAAACTGGCCGGTAACAAAAAGCTGGAGAAGCGGATGGCCCGCGTTCAAACCATGCTGGCAGAAGCAAGTGCCAAAGCCGCTACCACCACCACGAAGGCATCGGCTTCAGCATTGACCTCGACGCACAAAATGAATCTGGCGGAGCGGATGATGATGAAGAAAATCGACAAGAAGATCAAAAATTCGCTGGCACCGGACGACACAAAAGCCATGAGCCGGACGCTCCGGGCGGGTGTTATTCTCGGTGTGGTCGGTTTGATTTTAGTCATTCTGGGCATTCCGGTCTTGTCGTTGATTGGTCTTTTGGCACTGATTGCCGGTCTGGTGCTGATTCTGGTGGACGTGCTCGCGCAGTCGTAGCAAATCGCAACCGCTTCGGTCATAAAGACAAATTAGTTTGGCGTAGTAATCGACTTCCGGGTTGGCTACTGCGCCAAACTGTTTTCAGACTTCCCGGTTATAACCTGTACACACCTTAAAAGCAATGGAATGATGAGTGAGAAACCGGTTATTGTGTTGATTCACGGCCACGGCGTCGATGCGGCCATCTGGAACGCAGTGTATGACGGGCTGAATACCCACTACCGCATTATAAAACCCGATTTTTCGGAACAAACCCGGCACGAATCGATGGCTGCCTACGCCGAGGACCTGTTCAGTCTTCTGCAATCGTCGGAAATCGAATCGTGCGTATTGGTGGGCCATTCGATGGGGGGCTACATTGCGTTGGCTTTTGCCGAACAGCATCCCGGGCTGGTCAGCGGTCTGGTGTTACTCAATTCAACGGCTTTTGCCGACGATGAAGCCAAAAAAGAGGCCCGGCAGAAGGCCGTTGAAACCATGCAGGCTAACGGTTCAGCACCTTTTATCGCACAAACCGTTCCTAAGATGTTCGGGGAAACCTTCCGTAAAAACCATACGGATGTGGTGCAGCAGTCCGTCCAACAGTATTCGGTCCTTCCCGCTGATGCCCTCATTGCGGGCGTCAGGGCCATGGCTTCGCGCCCCGACCGGACGGCGGTTTTGAAAGCGGCCGCTTTCCCGGTATTGATCATGGCGGGGCAGCAGGATCAGATCGTACCGATTGAAAAAAGCCGGGAATTGTTCACCGCGATTCCCAACGCGAAAACCGTAGTCCTGGAAAATGCGGGCCATCTGGGCATGGTCGAAAGCCCGGACGACGTCATAGCGGCCATCCGTGATTTTATGGCTGGTTTATAGCAACACGATTGTACGAAGCTCCTTTTCGCCCGGCCGGGTGGCGGTTTTGGCGACGGGAAAAATTCCCACCGGCCGACTTTGAACCTCTGTCGGCCATTGATGGTTATCAAAAGCAGGCAGTCAGGCCTGCTTTTTACATTTTTAGCAACGATTTATCGTCAGAATGCGTAAAATTGCAGGCTGAAAATCAAGTACCTGAAATTAGTAATTCGCTTAATCCAGTTTCAAAATGCTTTTCAACGTCTATCCGCTCTACGACATCGAACCCATTCGGGCGCAGGGCAGCTATTTATGGGACACCAAGGGGGATCGTTATCTCGACTTATACGGTGGTCACGCGGTTATTTCAGTCGGACATACCCATCCCAAATACGTCAGGGCGTTGACGGAGCAGTTGAACCGGATTTCATTCTATTCCAATTCGGTACGGATTCGGCAGCAGGAAGAGTTGTCGGAAAAATTGGGCACCCTGTCGGGCTACCCGGATTACGCGCTGTTTCTGTGCAATTCCGGGGCCGAAGCCAACGAAAACGCCCTGAAACTCGCGTCGTTCCATACGGGTCGTAAAAACGTGGTGGCTTTCAAAAAGTCGTTCCACGGCCGAACCGCCGGAGCCGTAGCCGCTACGGACAATCCGTCCATCGTAGCCCCCATTAACTACAACGAACACGTTACGTTCCTGCCGTTTAACGACATCGAAGCCGCTCAGACCGGTATTACCGACGAAACCTGTGCGGTCATCATCGAAGGCATTCAGGGCGTTGGCGGGATTCAGGTCGCTTCCGATGCGTTTCTGCAAGCCCTGCGTCAGAAGTGTGACGAAACCGGCACGGTTTTGATTCTGGACGCGGTGCAGTGTGGCTACGGTCGTTCGGGTAAGTTTTTCTCCCACCAGTTCAGCGGCATTACGCCGGATCTGATCACGATGGCGAAAGGTATGGGTAACGGTTTTCCGATTGGCGGGGTGCTGATTTCGCCAAAATTCCATGCGACTTACGGTTTGCTCGGCACCACCTTCGGCGGCAACCACTTGGCTTGTACGGCCGGTATTGCGGTCTTGGACATCATGCAGGAAGAGAATTTGATCGAAAATGCCGCCCAAATCGGCGAATACATCATGGATGGCGTTCGGCAGATTGGCGGTTACAAAGACCTGCGGGGCCGGGGTTTGATGATCGGGATCGAATATGATTTTCCGGTCGAATCCCTTCGAAATTCGTTGCTGTTCGAACACCGCATCTTTACGGGCGTTGCGGGAAAAAACACCATTCGCCTGCTGCCTTCGCTGGCGCTGGGCCGTGAAGAAGTCGATGTATTTCTGGAAGCATTGAGCAAAGAAGTGCGCGTAGTTTCTTAACCGCTTAAACCTGACTCTGCTACTAGAAATGACCAATTTTTTAGCGTACGACGACGTAACCGATTTGAATGCCCTTATTCAGGAGGGATTGAATGCCAAACAGAATCCTTTTGCCGATCAGTCGCTGGGCCGCAACAAAACGATTGGCCTGATCTTCTTCAATTCCAGTCTGCGGACCCGCATGAGCACCCAAAAAGCTGCTCAGAACCTCGGCATGAACGTCATCATGATGAACGTGGGGCAGGATAGCTGGGGACTGGAGATGGAAGAAGGAACCGTCATGAACGGCGACAAGGCCGAACACGTGAAGGAAGCGGCCGCCGTGGTCGGGAAATATTGCGACATCGTAGCCGTTCGGGCCTTTGCCGGCCTGAAAGACCGCGAGCAGGATTACCGGGAAGTGGTGATGAACCAGTTCAAAAAATACGCCGGAGTTCCGATTGTCAATCTCGAATCGGCCACGCGACATCCGCTGCAATCGCTGGCCGACTGCATCACCATCGAAGAGTTCAAAGTCCGGAAACGTCCTAAAATCGTGCTGACGTGGCTCCCGCATTTCAAACCGCTTCCGCAGGCCGTGGCCAACTCATTTTGCGAGTGGATCAACCACATGGACGCCGAGTTTGTGGTGACGCACCCCGAAGGCTACGACCTGGCACCGGAGTTTGTCGGCAATGCCCGCGTATCCTACAACCAGGATGAAGCCTTTGAGGGGGCCGATTTTATCTACGGCAAAAACTGGTCGTCCTACCAGCAATATGGGCAGGTGTTGACCCAGGATGCGTCGTGGATGGTGACGATGGATAAAATGAAACTGACCGACAACGGCAAATTCATGCACTGCCTGCCGGTTCGGCGCAACATGAAAGTAACGGATGAGGTGCTGGACAGTCCGCAGTCGCTCGTGATCGAACAGGCCGCCAACCGGGAATGGTCGGCGCAGGCGGTATTGAAAGGTGTCTTGCAAGGATTATGAACAGTCTGACAATCATTAAAATAGGCGGAAACGTCATCGACAATCCCGACGCACTGACCCAGTTTCTGGCTTCGTTTCGCGGAATTCACGGGCATAAAATTCTCATTCACGGGGGCGGTAAAATTGCTACGCAGGTT
Organism: Larkinella sp.; assembly: GCF_965227735.1. Classification (NCBI taxonomy): domain Bacteria; kingdom Pseudomonadati; phylum Bacteroidota; class Cytophagia; order Cytophagales; family Spirosomataceae; genus Larkinella; species Larkinella sp. The sequence continues at coordinate 5,825,456 of NZ_OZ245776.1, forward strand.
GCCGAGAAGCTGGGTATTTCGACCACGATGGTCGAAGGCCGACGGATTACGGACCAGCCGATGCTCGATGTGGTAACGATGGTGTATGGCGGGCTGGTTAACAAGCAGATTGTGGCGAAGCTACAGTCCCTTGGCATCGATGCCATCGGGTTGACCGGCGCGGATGCCAATACCGTCCTTTCGAAAAAACGGGCGGTGGGCGCGATCGACTACGGTTTTGTCGGCGATATTGAAGAGGTCAATTCCGGCCAGATTCAGTATTTTGTCCGGCAGAATCTAACCCCGGTTTTTGCACCCCTGACCTACGACCGCACCGGAAGTTTGCTGAATACCAATGCCGACACCATGGCATCGGCGATTGCCGTCGACATGGCGATTCGCAACGAGGTGACGCTCGTCTACTGTTTCGAGAAAAAGGGGGTTTTATCCGATCCGGACAACGACGACAGCGTAATTGCCGAACTGACGCCCGAAAGTTACGCCGATTACAAAAGCCAGGGAGTCATCAACAAAGGCATGATTCCCAAACTGGACAACGCCTTCAAAGCGGTGGAAAAGGGCGTCAAACGCGTCATTATCTGCCACGCCAACCAGGTGGCCGAAGCCGTGAGCGGGAGTGGTGTCGGCACGGTTTTGCGCTCGGGCGTTCCCGCCTAGCCAACCACCCGCCGGATGCCGACGTACCGTTGCTGGTAGTAACTGGCGTGGAGCCAGTCGTAACGCACCCCACCATTCCAGGCCGAATGGATGAACTTGATGCGGTCACCCACAATCTCGACAATCATGCCGACATGTCCGATATGACGGTCGCGTGAACTGTGGCCTTTGAAGAAAATAAGGTCGCCGGGGCGGGCTACTTCCTGATCGATTTTGACACCGACGTTGCCCTGAGCGGCACTGGAATGCGGTAAGGTAATCCCGAATTTACTGAAACAAAACCGGGTGAAGCCGGAACAATCGAAGCCGCGGGGGGAAGAACCGCCGGAGCGATACCGCGATGAAATGTATTTTTTGGCGTAACCAAGAATGTCGTGAACCAGAGGAATTCGCTCGTAAAAAGAGGTTGAGTCTGCGACGACTGGTGATTTTGTCGAATGCTTTTTAACGATTCGTTTTAGCGGGCTATGGGCTTGAGCAATGCCAAACGAGACAACGCAAAGCGCCGTCAGGAGCACTTTTCTAATCATAAATTAGTAGGTCAAGTCAAGTTTCGATCTCTAAAAATAGAACCGTTTGCTAAAAAGTCCAAACAATTTACTGCTTTTTCCACAGTGGTAACAAATAAATAATGGTGGGCTTTCTGGCTCTAATAGACGTAGGCATACGGCTAAACCACTGAGGGTAAGCGGGTTTTAGGGCCCGTTAGGGTGGCGGAAATGGAGGAGAACTTGATGCCGCTTACTAAAAAGTCAGTTGGGCTGCATTTCGAGCAAAACAACCTGGGTCCACTGGTTTTTGCCGGTATTGTCGTCGGACATCAACACCAGAATTTTTCGGCCATCGACGTCCTCGCCCCAGGCCATGCTCTCCAGGTTGTCGGGTCGAAAACCGTTCCGCCCGTTGAAATCGAAAGCCGGTTTTTCTTTCCGCTTGACGAGTTGCCGATGCGTTTCGTCCACCTGCGCTTCATAGAGTTTCACCGTGACAGCCTTCGTAGTTTTTTCGTAACAGCGTTCCAGCACCAGTAGCCGGGTTTCGTCACCCGGAACGGAAATAATTTCCGACACCCCGCCGAGGGCTTCGTTGGAGTCGCTCGGGCAGACATTCCGGTCGATCTCGTAACTGAACTCGGCGTCGAAGACCACTGAGCCGTTGCTTTTTTTATACCGGTAAAAATGAATCAGCGGATTATCAGTCCGGGCTTCTTCCCGCGAACCGGCTTCGGGCGCAACCCACAGATACTGAGGAGTTACGGCCAATCCCTCGATGCCTTTGTTTTTTTTGGGAATGGGCATGGCGTGGGGCAAGGCCAGTCGCTGGAGGGAATCGCCCGGCTGTGGAAGCGAATGCCGTTTAAAACCGACGTAGGATTCCCGGTCATTTTCGACGGCAAAAAAATAGGTATCCAGGGCCGGATCATACCGCACGGCTTCGAGGAAAAGACCCGTTTGAAAGCTCGAATCAGGCTCGCAAACCCAGTCGGAAAGCTGATGAATGGTTTTGAAAAGGTGATAGGCTCCCCGGTCTTCGGCCAACTGCCATTCCTGTCGCCCCGAAATGTATTCTATTCCGGAAATATTGTGGAGGTTGCGACTGCGGGGCAGTGTCAGGTAGTCTTTAAAAGCAAAAGTTAGCGTTTGGCTTTGGGCCGAAAGCGTGCAGACAAGACCGAAGACAATGCCCAGGAGGTTTTTCATAAAGCAAAGTACGGTGCGCGGTGTCAAAAGACAAAATACAAAAACCGCCCGTCCTCACATGATTATGGGAGGGCGGGGTGCGACGACTTCGGCCTGGGACGTCGGAACCGGGCAACGAACGGTGATTGTTGTGCCTTCACCGGGCTGCGAGCGGATATCGATTTCGCCACCCAGTCGGGCCATGCGCTGGTGCATGTTGGTCAAACCGCTGCCGGTGCGTAGCGAGGCCGGGTTAAAACCCACGCCATTGTCGCGGATCACCAGCCCGAGGGTTTCCTGGGCCACCGTCAGATTGATCGTAACCGTGTGGGCGTGGGCGTGCCGGACGATGTTGTGCAGAATTTCCTTGTAGATCAGGAAAAAATCGCGCCGGTGCTGGGTGGCGAGCAAACCCGCCGGGAGGTTCTTCTGAAACGTTATTTCCAGGTCTACGGGCGTATGTTCAAACAGATTGTAGGCGGTTTCTTTCAGACGCAGGCTCAACTGCTCCATCGAATCCTGGGCAGAGTTCAGGCTCCAGATGATTTCCCGCATGGCCGACATGACGTTCTGAGCGGTCTCGCCAATGATGGTCAGGGCCGTCCGTACTTTTTCGGGCTGGTGGTCGAGTTGTCGGATGGCCACGCCACTCAGGATGCTGATGCCGCTGAGGTCGGAGCCAATTTCGTCGTGCAGGTCGCGGGCGATGTCGTCGCGAATCCGTTGAAGTTGCTGCTGTTTGCGTTCATTTTCCTGCAATTGTTCAATAAGTTGAGCCTGGAATTGAATTTTTTCCCGCTCGGTTTGCCGGTTTAGCAATGAAATGCCAACGGTAATGCAAATGGTTTCCAGCACAACGCCAATCTCCATCGGAATCATCGGAAAAGTAAACGGCGCATCGGGCTGGCGGCTGTCCCAGCCAAACTGGTGCATGACCAGGCCCAGGAGCGCCCCCGAAACGTAGAACAGGGTGCCGGTAATGAAAAATGATACCACCTGATTTCGCAACCGGAGAATGCGGGGAACGGTCGCCAGGGCACAAAAACAGACAAAATACCGGCTTGCGATATAGAATGCCCGCTGGAATGGGCCATCCGTTGTACCCGTCAGAAATTTGATGGAATCGAAGACAATCAGCAACAGGGCCAGGGCGGCAATTGCGTTGATCAGCCGAACGCTCACCCGATCGTTTGTCCGCAGATCCATTAGTGCAATGGCAAAACGGCCATAAATGATGAAAGAAAAGCATTGAACGACGCTTTCGGCCAGCAATGCCCGGTTGGTCAGGTCATCCGGGGCATGGGTGTCGATGTAAAAATGACATAAGTCGTTGAGATGGAAGTAGCTCAACAGGCTGATGATGTAGGCACTATAGAGAAAATGAAGCCGCTTCCGGTGCCAGACATACGAAATCAGGGTGTAGACCAGCATCATGCACAACATGCCATCCAGAAAAATACGCAGGGTTGGGTAGTCGGGGGAACGGTTCATGCGGGGTAGGGTCAGTCGATTCTACAAACTACACAGGACAGGGTATTATTTTGCTACCGTTTACAAAAATGCGTATTTCTACGTAATCACCAGGGGTTTGTCCCGTCACATGATCATGGGATTGACGGGCGTTTCGGGTGAGCCTACCTTTGGGCTGGTTCTAACAAACGACGGCTTCCGCCTGTATCCCGGCCATGAAACAAGTTCTTTACCTCACACTTTTTGTCGTAGTCATTTTTACTCTGTTTCAGTGTAAGAAAAGCACCGACCCCGTCACCCCCGGCAGCACCACGCCCCCCGTCAGCGGGACATCGGTGACGGGCACCAGCACCGCGCCCCTGGTCAACACGGCCACCGCACCCACCACGTCTGCTGTGGCATCGACCTCAGCCACGGCATCGGGGGTGATCAGTGGCAACGGCGGGTCGGCCATTAGCCAGCACGGTTTTGTCTACAGCAAAACCAGCCAGACGCCCACCACCGCCGACAGCAAAACCGAACTGGGAGCCACCAGCGGGCCGTTTCCGCTGACGATCACCGGCAAGCTAACCGGCCTGGAAGCCAACACGACCTACTACCTGCGTGCCTATGCCACCAACGACAAAGGAACCGGTTACGGAACCGTGGCCCAGGTGAAGACGGCGGCTGCTACCACATCCGTGCCCGGAGAACTGAGCGGGACCTGGGTTGAACGGGCCAAATTTCCCGCCGATCCGCGCAATGATTTCTGGTTGGTAGCCGTGAACGACAAGGTTTACCTGTTAGGGGGCTACAGTGCTACACAACGGTTTTACGACGCCTGGGAATACGATCCGGCGGGCAACCGCTGGACCGAAAAAGCCAAAACCGCTTTTACGCAATCGGCCATTTTCTTCCCGCCCATTCGACCGCTGGTTGCTAACGGAAAGATCTTTTTCCCGGCTGGGGTTGGCCCAACGCCGTATGATGTGAAAGCCAACGTCCATGAGTTTGACCCGGCAGCGAACAAATGGTCGGTCAAAGGGGCTTTGCCAGCGGGTTTCGACCCCGGTGGAACGGCGGCTTTTGTGATTGGCGACAAGGCGTATTTTGCCGGACACAGCAGTTCGACCGGTTTTGTCAAGAAGGTGTGGGAATACACGATTTCGTCCGACAAGTGGTCGCAGAAAGCCGATCTGACTGGTCCTTTATCGGGCGGTTCGATTGGTGCCAGTATAAATGGTAAAGGGCTGGTCATTGGGGCTTCTGAAACCGGTCAGCCGATTTCGACGCTCTCGTATGATCCGGCGACGGACAAATGGACAACCGCATCTACCCGGGATTACCTCGGTGCGGGTGGCAGTTCAAAGTCGCTCGGATTCAGTAGCGATCGAATCGTGGAGTACAACACCTGGACGGGACAGCAATACCGGGATGGCGTGATGCCCATTGTCCTCACGCTGGACCCCCTGAAGGTGACGCCCCAGCTTACCAATCTGTTGCCATACCCTAAAGCCTGCGATGCTTATCCGAGAAGCAGTCTGAATATCGTGCACGTTGGTGAACGGATTTTTGCGGTGATTAGCAACACCAAAGACGTATCCAATCTAACGGCCTGCGATAAGGAGGAAATGGGGAAACTCTATGAGTTTGTGAAAAAATAAGCGACTGATTCTGACCATTCCATCTAACTGATTCCTCCATGAGAACGCGTCTTTTTTCGCTTGTGATTTTCACAAGCCTGGCGATAGCCTTGCTCCATTGCAAAAAATCGGAACCCGATCCAGCTACGCCCGGCGGCACCACCCCCCCCGGCAGCAACACCTCGGTGACGGGGGCGGCCACCATCCCGGTTGTCAAAACCGCCCCGACCATCACCGGCATTGCCAGTACCTCGGCGCAGGTGTCGGCGGTTCTGGGGAGTAACGGCGGGGAAGCCATCACGCAGCACGGTTATACCTATGCCGAAACCGGAAAGGAATCCAAACAAGTGAGCCTGGGGGCTACGAGCGGCCCGTTTCCGCTCACGGTTACTGCCAAACTGACCAACCTGCTGCCCAATACGGCGTATACGGTTTACTTTTTTGCAGTGAACAAAGTCGGGCAGATCAGTATGAAGGTGGAATTCAAAACGGAAGCCGTTCAGGCATCTGCCGCTAAAACGGTGTTTACGCCATTGGGTGAGCTACCGTTTACCAGCACCTTTGCCATCAAATTTCTTACAGTTGGAAATCGCCTGTTTGCCGCCGATAATGCCATTGGAAATGGCTATAAAGTATATGAATATGAGTTGACGGCAAATCGATGGGTTGAAAGGGCTGCCTTTCCGTTTATCGAGGGAAGTTCATACCTGCCTTACAGCCGAATTGGTGTCATTGATGGCAAAATTTATACGGTTACCGAGCTTACCTCTACCGGGGGATTTGGACAATACATCTGTGTTTATGACCCGGCCACCAATGTTTGGACAAAGACCTTCAGTTCACGCATTCAGCCCTTGGGAACCGTATCGACGTTGGCTGGGCCCGGAACATTTGCTGTCGACGGAAAACTATACACATTTGGGGGAGATCAGGTGAATGCCATCACGGAGCTGGATGTTAAACTGAATAAGATAACCAGGCAAGTTGAATTCCCGCTGAAGAATGTGTCGGGCGATTTCAAATACTACACAAAGGGCGGGTTTGTTGCCAATGACAAAATCTACGTTGCGGTTGGACTGGTTGCATCAACCAGTACGTATGGTTTGTATGAATTCGACCCGAAAACGGCCAAATGGACCGAAAAAGCGAAGAATCAAGGCACCCTAAGTGACTATGAGCAGTTTGCCGTCCTGAATAACAAAGCCTATGCGCTGCTTACACCACACCGGACGTCCACCAACCGATCCGATGGGCAAATGCCGGTTTATGATCTTGACCGAAACGAATGGTCGACGACGCCTATCAAGCTTTTTATCAGTGACATTGGTGGCGACAATCTGAGCACCTATTCCGACATCAATGTGGGCGTTGCTGGTGGGCGCGCCTTTGTGGGGGGCGGTAAGTTAAGCCGGAATGGTACCAGTACCGCCGTTAAAAAGTTTTTCGAATTCAAACCTTAAGTGGGCACCAGGCTGGCGTAAGATGTTACGGATTTTACGCCAGCCTGGTGCACATTTTTAAACCAATAAAAACATGAAAATTTGTTTGCATTTTCTACACATCGCTCTGTTGATCAGTCTGGTTGTCGGCTGCAAAAAAGACAATGAACCCACCAGCGGTCTTTCGGCCAAGATTCAAAACATCGTTCCACAGGCAACACTGGACGATTTAAAAACCAAGGGGTTGGTTATCAACCAGGGGTCACAGCCGCCCAACATTGAGGGTGTTTTTGAAGTAAGTCCGTACCGATTGTTGAGTCAGTATAGTGACAAGGATAATTTCCAAAAGGGGCGGGTGATCGGCAATTACAAATACCGGTTTTATCAGCAGCAGGGCGATGTGGTTCAGGTCGATTACAAAAACGCTTCAGGATCGGAAACGGGTACGGGCAAAGGGGCTTTGCTAGCCGGATCGGGTAATAAGTTCACGCTTTTTCTGGAGACAGCGGGTACGGATTCCGGTATTTCGTTCAAGGCACTGGACGTGGTATCGGGCGAAATCGGTCCGGACGGTATTCTGAATTTTCAAATCGGCTTAACGATGACCCAGAAAACCGGCGACGACAAGAACACCAGGCTGATTCCGATCAATCAGGCGCGCATCTGGGAAGACGGCGACCAACTGGCGAAGAAGGTGACGACGTATTGAGCGGTTGGCCGCCAGGCTCGAATTGAAAAACGATACTCATTTTTAATCCGCCATACCATGCCACAAACTATTCCTCCCCTGCTGGAAGAACTGCTAAAAAAGCACCAGCCACGGGTCATTATCAAATTCGATGCGAGCGTTAAATTGCCGTATCAAGACGGTGCCGAGAAAGCATTACTGTCACAAAAAATAGGCCACTGGGATGTTCTTCAGAAAAAGATCCCCGGCGTTAGCCTCAAAAAGATTTTTGATCCCGAAACCGAAAAGTGCTACCGTGATCTGATTGACGTGGCTCGGATTCAAAAACCGTCGGAGCCGGTTCCAGGCTTTTTTAACTACTTCTATGTTGATGTACCTCATGAATCCGATTTAGAAGAGTTGATCAAAACCCTCTTAACCTGGGAAATCGTTGAAACAGCCTACCGGGAAGGAATCTGGGTTCCGGCTGACCCGAACCCGTTTGACCGAAACCCTTCTTCCGGGCAGCAGGAGTACCTTGATGCGGCACCAAAGGGCATTGACGCCCGGTTTGCGCAACGATTGTTGCAGGGCGACGGAACGGGAATCAGGGTCGCGCATATTGACACCGGCTGGTTGTTAACTCATCAGGATCTATACCGAACAACAAACGGAATTACCCAGATACCGTCAGTGGGCGCTCCTGCTGTTTATCAGGCTTTGGCTCATGGGACAGGTGCATTGGGAATTATGGCAGCTACTGATAATGAGGTTGGTGGAGTTGGTATTTCGCCCAATGCACTGTATGGAGTAGCGGGAACAGAAACTTCGTATGGTTCTATGTATTACGGAGCACTAGCCGCTGCTAGTAATTGGTGTATGAACAGGCCAGGGAGTATCATAGTGATTACAAAAGCTTTGTTCAGGTATTCGGACTGGGGTCGGTATCACCACTATGTTCCTGTCGAATCGGAACCTATGGTTTTTGAAACTATTAGTCATTTAATAAGCCGGAATATCTGTGTAATCTCTGCGGCTGGTCAATATGCTGACTATGGTATTGATGAGGTATCTGGTGCAGGCTTAAACCTTGACATTTATGAAGACGAACGAGGTAATCGAATCTACAATCGAAGCATCCGCGACTCTGGAGCAATCTTAGTAGCCGCTTCTACTTCTGGAGACTCGCACCGTCGATTAGCGCGATCGAACTACGGGAATCGAATTGATTGCTACGCCTGGGGGGAAAAGATTTACACACCGGGCGATCCAATAAATCAATCGAATCCAGGAGGATACAACACCAGTTTTGGGGGAACGTCCGGTGCTACGGCTATTGTCGCGGGTGCTGCGGCTGTTGTTCAGGGTTTGGCGAAAGCCTTTCGTCCGGAAGGGGTGTTCACACCGGCAGAACTGCGGGGGATCTTGTCAAATCCCAGCCTCAACACACGTTCTGTGGACCCGCCGGTCGACCGGATCGGGGTCATGCCGGATCTTAAAAAGATTGCTGAAACCTATCATCTGGTCAACTTTCCAGTTGAATACAGTCCAAGCTTCAGAGAAGCATTGGCTGACATGGAACGGATGAAGCGTATGCTCGCATTTGCCTGGCAAATTATTGGTCAGATCGGTTTCGATGGCCCGGGCTGGTTGATTCCGGGTAGATTTCCGGGCGGTTTGCCAATCAAGGTTGATCCCTGGGTAGGGCCATTTACCGAGATTCAGAAAGGAATGTCACTGATTCAACTGGCCGAAACATTTACCGGCGATGAGGCAAGTTCTCTGCGGGCGATTGGGGTTGAAACCATTCGGAAAGCTGCGCAAGTGATCGAAAAGGGTTAAACGGTCTACGAGCGCCCCGAAACGTTCGGGGCGCTCAACTTCCCTTCCCGGTTTTTGCTTCCCGCTCCAGCCGTTGGTAGACCGTCTCAAAATCGTTGCCGGCTTTAAGCTGGTCGACCAGTTTCGTCAATCCATTGCGGCCCACCACCGCCAGCCAGCGTGACACTTCCCGACCGGCGGTCATATACGCCAGCATGACCCGGTTGGAATTTCCCGAAAAAAAATCGGTCAGCGATTCAAGTTCGGTCAGCTTCAAAACCACCTGCTGCCCGTGCGATTGCTCCTCCCAGTGATCCTCGAATTCGTCGTGGCGACGCAGGCTGTCGGTGGCCGTCGTAAACCGCTGATCGATCAACAGCGCCAGCCCCTCGTTGAACCACTGCGGAATCTGGCGTTGGGTTTTTAGCCAGCCTAAGCGAGTAAACAACTCGTCGTGGCACATCTCGTGGGCCAGCACATCGGGGTTGCGGCCATACGGATTGATGATGATCCACGATTCGCCCCAGGGCGTTCCGAGGCTGCAACCCGCGCCTTCGCCATCGTGGCAATACTGCTGGTATTGCTCGGGCGATTGGCAGAAAATAACCGTGGCCCGGCCTTTCGCCGGACTGTTCCACAACTGTTCCAGCCGCTTCTTCGCTTCATTGATTTCAAAAAGTAGATAAATCCGCTGGCGTTCCGGGGTGCTGGCGTCGATCCATACTGTGGTAGTAAGCTTCTGAAAGTCAGAACTATATTCCAGAAGTTGACAGCGGAAAATCTGCGGAAAGGTTGCGAAATAAGCCAGTGGCAAAATCAGCAGAAACACCAGGAAGCGGACAAACCAACGCATTAAAATCTGTTTTAGGGTATACCGTAAACCGGTGCCTATTCAACGGTTTCATGGGCCATGATCAGCTCGGCTACTTTCCGCCCGGTTTGCATCGCGGCATTGAGCGAGGGGTAGGCGGTTTGATCCCCGCACTGGTACAAATTTTCCGCGCGTTTCAGCGGAACGTGCTGCGTTCCCGGATAATAGGTTGGGAGGGCTTCCGGAAGATGGTAGGTTTTCAGCCACCGCCATTGGTCGACCTCCTGACCAAACCAGCCGACCAACTCTTTCTGAATCCGTTCGGCCAGGGCTTTTTCGTTCACCACGTCCAGTCCGTGCGTACTGACTGAAATCAACGCCTGGCCGTCGGGGGCGTAGGCGGGAGCCACGTCGTTCAGAATGGCGATGTTATGAATGGCCGACTGGCGGTTTTCATTCAATAACAGCAGTTTTTCAGCACCGGACAGTTTTGCTTTGGGCGACTGCGGGGCCGTAAAATAGGTATTGGTGGTGGCGTTAAATAGGCGCACCGGGTTTTCAAGGCCCAGCAGGCGGTTGGCGGCTGATGCATCGACGGCCAACACAATGGTGTCAGCCTGAAGGCTTTCACCGGTTTCCAGCGTGAGCGTAGAATCCCGGATTTGCCGCACCGGCGCATTCAGCCGGATCTGAGCCGGATTTAATCGCCCGGCCAGTTGCTGCGGAATGGCTTCCATGCCGGCGGCTGGCAGGGCCGCATCACCCGAATAAAAATTTTTGAAACAGAACTGGAAGAAATTGCTCGACGTGGCCAGCGCATCTTCCAGAAAAATACCACCGAAAAAGGGCCGGAAAAACCGGTTGATGATCTGTTCCGAAAATCCGAAATCCTCCAGAAACGTTTCGGTGTCGGTGGCTTCCTGCTGAAAAAAAGCCCCGGTCGAGATCCCCGATACGTACCGCATCAGTTCGACAATCCGCAGTTTATCACTGAAGGTTCCTGCATCGGAAGCCAGCGTCTGGAACAGACCCGACGGTTCGCGCAGTGGATTGATGAACGGAATCCAGCCGCCCGCGGGCCGATGAATCAGCGCACCGGAACGAAACGTCTGTAGCTTCAGCGCACCGTAATCCAGCAGGCGTTGCGCTTCGGGATAGGCGGTCAGCAGGATTTGAAAACCCCGGTCGAGCCGAAAACCGTCGACAACATCCGTCCGGATGCGGCCACCGACGCCGTCGGAGGCTTCCAGTACGGTGGCCTCGATACCGGCCCGGCGGAGGTAAACGGCGCAGGTCAGGCCGGCCATGCCTGCACCCACAATGACTACGGAGGATTTGGACTGCATCAGAATTCAGTTCGTTTTTTTACAAAAATACAGCTTACCGGATAGGATGATTACTTTTGTACTGTTAGTTTCTCATCTCCATGCATTTACTCGTACTGGACAACATCGACTCTTTCACCTACATGCTCGTCGACTACCTGAAACAGGCGGGGGCGACGTGTCGGGTGGTGCGCAATACGGCGTCGCTGGACGAAATCACGGCGGAACCGTACGACGGCGTGGTGTTGTCGCCCGGCCCCGGAACACCCCGGCAGGCGGGTTGTCTGTTAAACGTGATCGAACACTACCACGAGCAACTCCCGATGCTGGGGGTTTGTTTAGGTCATCAGGCACTGGGCGACTATTATGGCGCCCGGCTGGTCAGGGCGGCCAAACCGATGCACGGAAAACTGTCGGTGATCCGGAAATCGTCCGGGGATGCTTTGCTAGCTAATTTGCCGGACGAGTTCAGGGTAACCCGGTATCATTCGCTGGTGCTGGTGGATCTGCCCGCCGAACTGACCGAACTGGCGGCTACGATTGAAGGCGAAAACATGGCATTTCGGCACCATAATCTGCCCCTTTGGGGCATTCAGTTTCATCCCGAAGCGGCATTGACGCAGTACGGATTAGCAATTTTAAAAAATTGGATTACCTTTGTGAAAACAACTAAATAGTGACCTTTTCGTTGTATTTTTCCAATTTTTCTACGACAAAACCAAGACCGCTATGAACTATCGTGTTCGGAAAGAAGGTAACTTCCGTTACATTGATGAAGGACAAGGCGACGTATTGCTTTTACTTCATGGATTATTCGGCGCTTTAAGCAACTGGGACGGTGTAATCAACACCTTCGCTGACCGGTATCGGGTGGTAATTCCGGTGATGCCCATTTATGAAATGCCCATCCGGGAAGCCGGACTGGAAGGACTTGTGAAGTTCATTGAAGACTTTCTGGCCTTTAAAGATTTGGACAATCTGACGTTGCTGGGCAACTCCCTGGGCGGTCACGTCGGGCTGTTGTACACGCTGAAACACCCGGAAATGGTGAAACGGCTCGTGTTGACGGGCAGCTCCGGGTTGTTCGAAAACTCGATGGGCGGTTCTTACCCGAAACGGGGCAGCTACGATTACATCGCCGAACGGGTTGCTTACACGTTCTACGACCCGAAAGTGGCCACGAAGGAGCTGATCGACGAAGTCTTCGAAATTACCAACAGCATTCCGAAATGCCTGCGGATTGTGGCCATTGCCAAGTCGGCCCAACGCAACAATGTGGCGAAGGAAATCCAGCATATTACCATTCCCACGCTGTTGATCTGGGGGCTGAACGACACCATCACCCCACCGGAAGTGGCCCACGAATTCAATCGCCTGATTCCCAACTCAGAATTGCACTTTGTTGATAAATGTTGTCATGCGCCCATGATGGAACATCCGGATCGTTTCAATACGCTGCTGACCGATTGGCTCATCCGACAACCCCTGAATGCCACCAGCCGGCAGAGCGATCTCACCATTGCCTGATGGAATTAAGAAATTTCCGAAAAGATTTTGAAACTCTAACGGAAATTTCTTAGTTTTCAACTATACTGTTCCAGTTACACGATACCGGAAATATCTTCCAGGAATTTTCCGGATGTTTTTGGACAATAAACAGGTACAGAGTAGTAAACAACCGACACCGATGCTGGCCTCCGAACTGATAGACCCGATGATACCGGCCCTGAAGCCGACGGATACCGTTGGGCAGGCCCTCGACTGGATGCAGGAACACCGTGTTGGTCAGTTAGCCATTGTCGATCAGGGCCAGTATAAGGGCCTCGTCAATGAAGACCTGCTGATGGATGTGCCGGATGATACCCACCAGTTGAGTGAGGTCATGCGGCTTTTCGAACACCTGTCGGTCCATGAATCCCAGCACCTCTACGAACTCCTGAGTTTAATTACCGAACACCGGCTGCAGGTGATTGCGGTGGTGAACGACGAACAGGAGTTTGTCGGTACGGTTTCGGCTATTGAACTCCTCAAACAGTTTGCGCAATTGCTGGGCGTTCAGGAAGCAGGAGCCATTCTGATTCTCTCCATCAACGAACGCGATTATTCGATGGCCGAAATCAGTCGGCTGGTCGAGTCGAACAACGTCCGGATCATCAGCAGCTATTTTGCAGGGGCAGCTTACGGGATGCCCGATAAATCGCGGCTCACACTCAAACTCAATCGCAAAGACATTACGCCGGTTGTAGCCACACTCGAACGCTTTGGCTATTCCATCGAAGCGGCTTTTGCCAATACTCCCATTGAATCCATCGATCAGGGACGACTCGATCTGTTGCTCCGGTACCTGGATTCGTAATTCATCCGGCAATCCGTCGGCAGTCGATAGCAGATTCTTGGACTTTTCTCTCATCTTTGCAAATCTGACTGACGAACTGACTGACGATTTTTATGAAAATTGCTATTCACGGACGCAATTTTGTCGACCTGGCGACTCCGTTCATCCAATCCATGTTCGATGAGCTGGCCCGGCGGCAAATAGAAGTGCAACTCTCTGAAATCTACCGTTCGTTCCTGGATTCTGCCGGTATCGCTCACCATTCTACTTTAACGTATACGTCGTACCTCAACATTTTCGACGCCGATTTTGCGTTTAGCCTCGGCGGTGACGGAACGTTGCTCGAAGTGCTCACCCATGCCGGGCCGCGCGGTATTCCGATTGTGGGCATCAACATTGGCCGACTTGGTTTTCTGACCACCATTTCGCCCGAAAATCCGGAATCGTTGCCAAGACTGCTGCAGGCCCTGTCGATCGGCGACTACCGGCTCGATGAACGGACGCTGGTGAATCTCCAGTCGGACGAAGACCTCTTCGACGGGGTTCCGTTCGGTCTCAATGACGTGACCATTACCAAAACCGAAACGTCATCGATGATCACCGTTCACACCTACCTCAACGGTGAGTTCCTGAATTCCTACTGGGCCGATGGCCTGATCATTTCAACGGCCACGGGCTCGACCGGGTATTCGCTGAGTTGCGGAGGGCCGCTGCTGCTGCCACACAACAGCAACTTCATCGTGACGCCCATCAGCCCGCACAACCTGAACGTCCGGCCGATGGTGGTGCCGGATTCAGCGCAATTGTCATTTGAAGTGGAAAGCCGCAGCAACACGTTTCTGGTTTCAGTAGACTCCCGGTTTCGTACCATCAACACCGGTACCCGTTTGAGCGTCCGGAAAGAAAAGTTTGCGGCCAAACTGGTCAAGATGAGCGACGACAGTTTTCTGAATACCCTGCGGAACAAGCTGAGCTGGGGCTGGGATATTCGAAATTAGACCATTAAAAATACCTTTACCGTGCGCTGGAGCCTTCTTTCGCTCAGAATGCGCAACAGTTTTACCGAGCGACCCAATAAAATACCAAAAACGGGCGTTTCAGAGGAGGAGATTGGCCAAACCGGTCAAAAATCCAATCGATGAATCAGAGGCTCCGGGTTTCCGGTGCGGTAGTAAGCAAAGAAACATGAAGAATAACCTACTGATTACCAGTTTGATTGCCGCCACCTGTCTGGCGTTGCAACCGGTCGATGCACAGGCGCAAAATGGCAGAAATCCCTTTGTGCCCTATTCGGAAGTGGGTCTGGGACTGGGAACCGCCAGCTATTACGGCGAGATTGCCGGGTACCGCAAACCCCTTAAATCCACATTTTTGATGATGCGCTGGAGTGCCGGAGCCATGTATACCCGACACTTTACACCCCGACTGGCCGCGCGGGCGTCGTTTACCTGGGCGCGAATCGCGGGCGACGATTATACGTACAACCGCAAAGACCTCAATTCCGGGATTGTTCAGTATGCCCGGAACCTGCATTTTCGCAATGATCTGAAAGAATTTGCCCTATCCGGGATTTACCAGTTTGTGCCGGATGGACGCAATCCGAATTACCGCGCAAAACTGACACCGTATGTATTTCTGGGGATTGCGGCCGTTGCCCACAGCCCGGAAGCCCGAACTCCGGTTGGTTTCGGCACCACGCCCGACGATACGGAACAGCGCTGGGTAAAACTGCAACCGTTGGGAACGGAAGGGCAGGGGCAAAACGGCGTAAAACCGTATTCACTCGTAACCCTGGCGATTCCGGTGGGCTTCGGGGTGAAATACCGGCTGAACGACCGGTTTGGTCTGGCTGGTGAAATTGGATTCCGGTATACGACCAGCGATTACCTGGACGATGCCGGTGGAGCCTACCCCGATCCGACCATTCTGAAAGACGACCTGGCGCGGGTGATGTCCGACCGCCGTCTGGAGCCGACCGCTGCCCGGAAAGGGGGTGACCGCGTTGCTGAATTGCAAAATTACCTGAACACGAACGACCCTATGGGCGTGCTGGCGGCTGATCCCGCTTATGCGACGCGGGGGGCTGACGGGGTTTTCAACGATGGTTACATGACGGTTAGCTTTCAGGTCCATTACGTTCTGACGCCACGAATTAAATGCCCACCAATCAAATAAAGTACGCCTTGTCTGTCTGTCTGCACCGGGTTCATTTTACGTTTAGACGCAAACCGACAAGCCGTCTTCCGGCGGTTTTCTGGTTTCTGTCGGTTTTAAGCGCAGTGACACATTTCAGCGCCTGGGCGCAATCGACTCCGACCTGGGAAGTGGGAGCGGGCCTGGGCGGGATGATTTACAAGGGCGATCTGGCCCCCAGCCTGATTCCGGGAAACATCCGTCCCGCCGGTAATTTGCTGGTTCGCTACAACGTCAGCCAGCCCTTCACCGTGCGGATCAACGCCGGTTTAGGTCAGATTGCCGGGAAAGACAGCCGGTTCAACGATCCGTTTCAACAGGCGCGTGATCTGTCGTTCAAGACCTCGATCCGGGAACTGAACGTGTTGATGGAATACAACTTCCTGAATTATGCCAGCCAGCGGAAAGTGAAAAACTGGACGCCCTACGTATTTGGCGGACTGGGTTTATTTACCTTTAAGCCCAATCCCCAAAGTCCGGGCTATCAGCGGAAATCGCTCTTCAATTTCCCGCTGGGCGTGGGCGTGAAGTATGAATTTAAACGACCCTGGAGTCTGGGGCTGGAATATGGAACCCGGTTTTCCGGCTCCGATTATCTGGACAATTTCGGAGCAAATACCTTTAGTGATACGGATAAATTACGAAACGGCGACCCCGGTTCCAAAGATACATACACCTACCTCGGCGTCACGTTGACCTACCGTTTCTACCGGATTACGTGCCCTGAATAACCATATTCGGGACTTTTTGCGTATTTTCGGCCTTCATACGGATCGAATACAACTCGTTATTGTGAAATCAGGATTTTGGGAAACTATGCGGTGGATCGGCGTCCTAAGCGCTTTGTGGATTGGTTTATCAAATTCAGCTTCGTCGCAAACCGTGGCCTGGGCCGGGTCCGACATTCCGCCGGTCGATTCGATGTGTTATCAGTTTCAGCGGCTCTACACCCAGATTCGGGAAGAAAGTGTGCTGCCGGATTCGGCCCGTAAATTCTTTAGTGACATCATGTTTGGCCTGCGCGGCAAATTTCGCACCGCCGAACCTTTCCGGCTCGACAGCGCCCGGCGCGACAGCATTCTCCAAACCGCCTATTTTTCGTTCCCGCTCCGCAACTACTCTCCCGACGCCATTGGCGGTTCACGTGGGGAAGGCTACCGGGCCAGGGGTTTCGATCTGTTCGATTACAACGTCCGCGGCAGCCACCCCGCCCAGGACATTTTTATCTCCGACCGCAACCAGGACTGCATCGACGACAACACTGACCGTCCGGCCGATGTGCTGGCCATGACCAGCGGGGTGGTGCTGGCCATTGAAACCGCCTGGACGCCGGGGCAGGAATACCGGGGGGGCAACTGGATCTGGATCTACGACCCCATTCTCGACGGCTTGTGGTATTACGCCCACAACAACGCCATTGTGGTTCGCCCGGGCGACTGGGTACAATCGGGGCAAAAGATTAGCGAAGTGGGTCGCACGGGCTTCAACGCCTACGCAACGCGTTCGCCAACGCACCTGCACATCATGTACCTGCAACTCCAGGCCGACGGACTCCCGCAACCCCAAAACCCCTACGCGTGGCTGTTAACCGCCAGGAATTTTAATTAGTGAAGAGTTAAGAGTAAGCTGACGCATTCAACTCGTCAATCTTAACTCATCACTCTTCATACCAGCCGTCGGGATCCTTTCAGCGACTTATTGCAAACCGTCGACCAACCGGTCGTTTCCGGCTGGTTGGGACGCAGGAAGGCGGTTTTACGGACGTTTCCGGCCGGTTCGGGTGTGGCGTAGCGCCGGTTGCGGGAGATGGGTAGAATGTAGAGGAAAGCAATTCTCATAAGTAACGAATATCGAACACTGAATATTGAGTAATGAATATCGAAGTACGGTGCAGGTCTGATTTCGATATTCGCTATTCAATATTCAGTGTTCGATATTGGTAGCGTTATTGCCCCAAAAGAATCTTATTCGTCATTTCTTTATCGATCGTGATATAACCGGGGTAGTTGACTTTCTTATTCCCCAGCGCGAGGGTTGGCTTGATTTTGATCGTCAGCATCGATGGTTTGGCGCTGTTCGAACCGCTCATGTTCCGCACCAGGTCCGTGAAGGCATCGCGGGTTTTTTCGTCGGTCATCAGTTTGTAGGCATTGGCGTTCAGCTTGATCGGAACGCGCGTTGAGCCGCCACCGGGAGCCACTTCGATGCGCTGGTTGACAAACCCGTTGAAAAGCTCCTGTTCCGCGAGCATAATCTTGTATTCCAACTGGTCGATAGCCGCCGTTTTGTTGGTCGGATTGGTGATGTCGATGTTGATCCGGGCGCTCAGCGGAATGCTTTTGGTCATAAATCCCGTGGCCAGTTGCGGATACTTCATGGGATTCAGATCTTCCAGATTTTTCAGTTTCCGGACGTCGATGCCCGACAGGTAAACGCTGTCGGCCGACGTGATATTGAATTTGCAATCGCCCAGGGCTTTGGCCTGCGTGATCTGGCGGTTAACGCTGCATTGGCTGAAAGTTAGTGCGAAGGCAGAAATGGCTACGAAAAACAACAATTTTCTCATGTACTTGCTAGGCTTAATGAATGTTCCCTTTAGATAGACGAAAAAGGGATTGGTTTAGTTTTAAAAATGCCAATTCCCGCTCATTTTTCCCGCTATTCGTAAACACAAAATTTTGCTGTCCATTGTTTTGTAGGTATATTTATACGTTAAGCCGAACGGGGTTAGGAAATGACCCGGAAAATTTGTATTTTTACTATCCGAAATCGTCCTTTTAACCGCATTTCTTATAACAATTCCGTAAAACGGAGCTATACTGATTGCATTCTATGACAAACGAATTAATTGAAGCCGACATCACACCCGAAGAACGTTCCAGAGGTAATTACGATGCAGACAATATCCAGGTCCTGGAAGGTCTTGAAGCCGTTCGGAAAAGACCGGCCATGTACATCGGCGATGTTGGTATCAAAGGGTTACACCACCTGATCTGGGAAGTAGTCGATAACTCCATCGACGAAGCTTTAGCTGGCTATTGTGATACCATTCAGGTTACGATTAACGAAGATAATTCGATTACGGTGAAAGATAACGGTCGGGGTATTCCGACCGGAATGCAGACTAAATTAGGCAAATCAGCCCTTGAAGTGGTGATGACCGTGCTTCACGCCGGGGGGAAATTCGATAAGGATACCTACAAAGTGTCGGGCGGTTTACACGGTGTGGGGGTTTCCTGCGTGAATGCACTATCGACGTTTCTGCACGTCGAAGTACACCGCGAAGGCAAAGTATTCGAGCAGGAATACCACATTGGACAGCCGGTTTATCCCGTTCGGGAGATCGGTACGGCGACGGATACCGGAACAACGGTGCGCTTCAAGCCCGACGATTCGATTTTTACCGAAAGCGTTTACAAATACGATACCGTAGCCGGTCGTTTGCGCGAGCTGGCCTTCCTCAACAAACGCATTCGCATTACTCTGACCGATTTGCGTGATATGAACGAACAGGGCGAACCGCTGCACACGGAGTTCTATTCGGAAGGGGGGCTGATCGAGTTTGTGAAGTATGTGGACGAAAGCCGGCCTTCGCTGGAAGGCATGTCGCCCATTTACATGGAGCGCGAGACCGGTACAACACCCGTTCAGGTGGCGATGGTCTATAACATGGAAGCGGGCGAAAACATCTCTTCCTACGTTAACAACATCAATACGATCGAAGGCGGCACGCACGTGCAGGGGTTCCGCACGGCCCTGACCCGAATTCTGAAAGGATATGCCGAACGCAATGCGCATTTGCTGGGGAAAAATTCCGGCAAAGTTACCTTCGACGGTAGTGACTTCCGCAAGGGGCTAACCGCCGTTATTTCGGTGAAAGTAGCTGAACCGCAGTTTGAAGGCCAAACCAAGACCAAGCTGGGGAACAGCGATGTCGTTGGCGCCGTTAGCTCGACGGTCGCTGAAATGCTCGAAATGTGGCTGGAGGAACACCCGAAAGAAGCTTCTTCGATCGTTCGGAAGGTGTTGATTTCAGCACAGGCCCGGATTGCCGCCGATCTGGCTTATAAACGCATCATGACCGACCGCAAGGACTTCATGAGCGGTATGGGCCTGCCGGGTAAACTGGCCGACTGTTCGGACACCAATCCGGAGAATTGCGAAATCTATCTGGTGGAAGGGGATTCGGCCGGCGGTTCTGCCAAACAGGGCCGTAACCGGGCGTTTCAGGCGATTCTGCCGTTGCGGGGGAAAATCCTGAACGTGGAGAAAGCCCTGGAACACAAGATTTACGAAAACGAAGAAATCAAGAACATCATTACGGCGCTCGGGATTCGCTACGAACGTGTCAACGGCGAAACCGTGATGAATCTGGAGAAACTGCGGTATCATAAGGTAATCATCATGACCGATGCCGACGTCGATGGCAGCCACATCCGGACGCTGATTCTGACCCTGTTTTTCCGCCACATGCGCTCGCTGATCGATAACGCTTTTCTGTATATCGCCCAGCCGCCGTTTTACCTGGTCAAAAAAGGCAAGGAAGAGCGGTATTGCTGGACCGAGCAGCAACGCGAAACCGCTATCCGGGAACTGGCCGGATCGGGTCGTGAGGAGAACGTGAACGTACAGCGGTACAAAGGTCTGGGAGAAATGAATCCGGAGCAGTTGTGGAGCACGACGATGGACCCCGAGAAACGCAGTCTCAAACAGGTGACCATCGAGTCGGCTGCCGAAGCCGACCACGTCTTTTCGACCCTGATGGGCGATGAGGTGGCCCCCCGCCGGGAGTTCATTGAGCGAAACGCCAAATATGCAAAAGTAGACGTGTAAGACAGAGCGGGCGAACAGCCCGCTTTTTTTTGTTAATTCAGGAACGGTTATCCGGAATGATCCGGTAGAAACCGTAATCCGGAGGAACGTCAGGATCTTCTGTTTTTAGGGGCGGTTAGAAAAATAACGGATCAAATCAGGCAGGCTTTCAATAAACCAGTGAATCGTAAAATAAACCAGAATGACCGAAAAAAAACGCCAGGGTATTCTCGATTTTAGCCACATAGTACGGAGGGGGTTAATTTGATCTTATTTTTAGAGTAACGGCAATTTGAATCAACGGATTGATACCACCGGGAATTTTTAGTTACTATCCAAAAGGCTCAATAAATGGCACCTATTAAAAAACGACAGAATAGAGTAGAATTGATGGTATACTGCTGAATTTGAGCAGATAAAGCGGCTGAACAACTCATGGCTGCTTAGAATAAAAGGCTGTGAAAGGACTATTTTTAGAATAACTCACCGTGGAAAAAGGATATCCGGCGCCAAAATAGTTTTTGAAGCGGCCCTGGATCATCATAATTGGTTTAATAATCTGCCAATTCGAGCAGGAACTATGATTGGTATTGCCAATGAAACGATTTGTTTGTTTTTTTATTGTTGCGCTGATCTGCCGCATAAAAGATGAATAAATGGTGCTAACTGATAGGCTCCATTGCCCGGATCATGCTTCAGTGGGACAGCATGTACGAGTCATCATAAGTCAGTGTGTTTTTTAGATCAGTCGTTATAAAAATCGATATATTGATCCTGCTATTAGATTGATAATGCGCAATTCTCGTACCAAAATTTTTAAAATATGAACGGATATTTCAATTATAAATAAATTATTTTTGCATATGCAATAATTGAAAAGCTGTAATATTGCAAGAATTAGTGCGAAGAATGCTTCGGTGTTTTTTTACCGTTTTTTTGAGTGGACGCCCCTTCTGGTACAAAATCTGTTTGTATGAAGTGACACGTAGGTGCCGTAAACTAAAAAGTAGCGTACGAAGTTGTTATACTGTGCGTTACTTGAATACAATAAAGTTCATCCCTACCTATGACCGGCAAAAGTCCTTCACAAAAAGATAATATGGAAAGGAAGGGTTCTTTCGGGAATCTTTTCTCGTTTTTCTCAGGGCGTAAAGTAACTTTACCATCCGATTCGGAAGATGGTAAGGCTATGAAAATAAATGAAAAACTGGCGAATGTCATCGACCAGAGCAACTACATCAGCCGTGACCTGAGCTGGCTGAAATTCAACGACCGGGTATTGGATCAGGCCCGAACGCCGGAACGCCATTTGCTCGACCGGCTCAAGTTCCTCGCCATTACGGCATCGAACCTGGACGAGTTTTTTACCATTCGCATCGGGAGCCTCTACAATTACCTCGACTACGGAAAAGAGCGCGTCGACTACTCCGGTTTGCGGGAAATTCCTTTCCGAAAAGCCCTGATGACGGCGGCACAGCAATTCAGCCGGGACCAGCGTGCGGTTTTTGATGAATTGAAAGCGTCGTTCAAGGACATTGACTTTCGATTTGTCGGACTGGATGACCTTACCGACGACGAGCGGGTGAAGGCGGTCGATTATTTCGACCGGACCATTTATCCCATGCTGACGCCGATGGTCTACGACTATACACACACCTTTCCGATGTTGCTGGCAAAGGTGCTGATTTTCAGCGTCGTGACCCAGGACCCCAGCCGCCCGGTGAAAGCCGGAGACGATGACGAGAACCAGCGGTTATCGTTCGTTCAGATTCCGGCCAATTTGCCCCGTTTCATGCCGTTTGAACGCAAAGATGAAACCTGTTTTCTGCCGATTGAAGAGATTATTCGTCAGGAAATCAAGAAGCTATACCGAAATGTAGAAATCGACTCGGTAAATCTGATGCGGATAACGCGAAACGGTGATTTTACCCTGGAAGAAAGCGACGACATCGAAAACGATTTTATCGACGAGATCAAGCAGAAAATCAAGAACCGTCGGCTGGGTCGCGTGGTTCGTGTCGAAATCGAACCCAATGCGTCGGAATGGATGGTAAATCTGTTGAAAAAGCGCTGGGAAATCGATGACTACAATTTGTTTGAAAATGCGCAACTGATTGATTATACGAGTCTTTGGCAGGTCGTTCGGCACCCGGAATTTCGCGATGAACTGCCCACGCCCCCGGCTCCCGTACCGGCTCTGGGAATGCGCCGGGAGAAAAATGCGGACATCTTCGAGTTGATGAAAGAGCGGGATATTCTGCTCCATCATCCCTACAACAACTTCGAGCCGGTGATGTCGCTGCTGGAACAGGCCGCCGAGGACCCGAATGTACTGGCTATCAAGCTCACGATTTATCGTCTGGCCAAACGGTCGCGCATCACGGAGGCTTTGCTGAAAGCCGCCGAAAACGGCAAACACGTTTCGGTTTTGTTTGAAGTAAAAGCCCGTTTCGACGAAGAAAACAACATTCGGGAAGCCCAGCGGCTGCAAAAAGCCGGGTGCTTTGTGATTTACGGAATCAGCAGTTACAAAACGCACACGAAACTGCTGCTCGTGGTGCGGAGCGAAGGCTCGCGCGTGGTGCGGTATGCCCACCTGTCGAGTGGAAACTATAATGAGGAGACTTCCAAACTCTACACCGACATTGGCCTATTGACCACCGACGAGGTGTATACGCACGATATTTCCGAATTTTTCAATGTCATTACCGGACACTCACTCCCCAACGATTACCAGTATTTGATTACCGCCCCGCGCGACATGCGGAAGCAACTGGTCAAGCTCATCCGGGCCGAATCCGAAAACGCCAGAGCGGGGTTGCCGAGCGGTATTTGCATCAAAATCAACTCCCTGGAAGATCAGGAAGTGATCGATGAACTCTATAAAGCGTCTCAGTCGGGGGTGCCTATCCGGCTGATCGTACGCGGTATTTGCTGCCTGCGGCCCCATCGGCAGGGGTTGAGTGAGAACATCACCGTCCGGTCCATTGTCGGTGATTTTCTGGAACACACGCGTCTGTTTTATTTCCATAACAACGACGATCCGAAGATTTACGGCGGCAGTGCCGACGTGATGGTGCGCAGTTTCGACCGGCGCATCGAGTCGTTGTTCTTGCTGGTGGACAAACGGGTGAAACAGCAGGCCATTCATCTGCTGGACTACAATCTGCGTGACAATGTTAACGCTTATGAACTTCACGAAGACGGTGTTTATGTCAAATGCTGTGCGAATGAAGAAACGGATCCGCCGTTTAACATTCAGAAGAAGTTTTTTGAGGTGACGCAGAAGGAAGTCATGCAGGCCAAACTATTCGTGAACGAAAAACCGATCGAGCCTGAGCCACCCCAACCGGAAACACAGCCGGAAGCAGCAGTTCAGGCGAGTTGATGCGGTTTACGGTATTCGGTATTCAGTTTACGGTTTACGGTGGCTGACGCGTATGAAGTGTGCGTCAGCCACCGTAAACCGTGAACTGAATACCGAATACCGTAAACTAATACTTACAAAACTCCGGTGAGGCAATCTCGAACGCCAGCGTGTTGTGGTCGGGCACAAAACGGTTTTTCTCCAGCGGCCAGCTTGCTCCGCCATCGGTGCTAACCCGAATATCATACGGTTTTTGGACCTGCAGCTTATAGGAAATGGTGTTGGTAGTTTTCCGATCCAGGGTAACCAGATCACGCCAGTTCCGTTTCCCAGCCTCACTGTATTGCAAACGAATCCGGGCGGGCAACCTGGACTCGTCCAGTTTTGTGGGGGGCGGGCATGCAAAATTAAAACTCACGGTGATGGCAGGTGGAACCGCTACTTTTTGCAAATCCAGTACCTGCGGAGTTTGGTTACAAGTTTGCTGGGGTGCGGTTTCAAGCACCGGCTGGCCGGGATTTCCGCTGCTGTAGGCATCATTGTAGGCAAAGATCTGCAACCGGACTTTTCGGTTCTGCAAAAGATTCGTTAGAACGATGCGGCTGCCGTTGTTCAAGGGCGTGTAGAACGAGTTCAGTTCCTGCCGCGTGTCGGCATCCACGACTTTGCAGAGATACTGGATGTCAACCTGATTCAGTTTACTGCTTACCGTAAAAACAGGCCCCTCGTCGCAAACCGCCTGGGTCCAGCCTGCCACCCACAAGGCCGGATGCACGATCGAAAGGGTACATTCCGGTTGTCCGGTGGAGGCATTGCGGGTAACCAGCCCCGGTTTTTCCTGCTGCCAGTGGTTGCTAACCCGGTCATAGCGGTACAATGGAATTTCGTCGCCCGGCTGAAGCGGACGGCCCAGGGCGGGGTTGATGGTAGCCGGGTTGAGCGTCATGACGCAGGAAACGGGTTTCGAAACCTGTTGAACCAGCCGGAATTGATCATCGTGGAATTCCAGCGAAAATGCCCCTGCAATCTGATTGAGTTGCAATGATCCCAACCTTTCTCCGTCAGAAGTGGTAACCGATGACATAATGGTACCGTTCGGCAGAAAATCGGCGGGGTTGTTACCCCGGTTTTCGATGTGGAGTAGAGCCGCTGTCATCGGGCCGCTCAATACGGTTCCATCGGCTTCCCTAAAATCAGTACCGGGTTCGATTCGAGCGGTTACATTGTCTTTTTTCTGATTGACAACGGGCGTCTTGATGGCCAAGCCAGCGACAAGTGGTAGTTCGATCGCATCTACCTGCGTCGCCGACAGGTGGGTGGGCGGATCACTCAGTTTCAGCCATTGTGGTGACAGGCTGTAGCGGCCCGTATCAGCCAGTTTAACCGGCTGAATAATGTCTAAATAGCCCGCCGATTGGGCGGCCACAACAAAATTGAGCGGATCGTTTTTCGAATAAATGGCCTCGGGGGAAGCCGCCAGAATCAAAACGCCATCCGCATTTACTTTGTAGTTTGTCGTATTGAGGGTCGTCACAATTTGGTTGGCATCGGCCCCGGCCAACGCAAGTTCAATCTCTTTTGGCATCGGTCCTTTCAGGCTCCGGAACCGGAGTTCAACAATTCCGTTTTCAATGGGGTCCTTAAATCCAATTCCCACATTATCCAGCGGATTCTGGCAGGCATTGCTGAGAACCAGCAACGTTGTCAGAAAAACAGGAAATACTATCTTTCTCATATATCTAATTAATATTGAAATAATTCAATTTAATTCGTTGATAATCAGAGTTAATGAGATAACTAATTTTATTCGGTTTTGTCTGATAATTGGCAGAAAAAGAGAAGAGAAGCGGAAAAAAAGGCGCTGGACATGGGAGATCCCACGACATGCGCGAGCAGGAAATAAACCGTTGCCCGATGAGAAAACCGGCTAATTCGCATTCGGGACCGATCAATCCTTCTTATCTTCACAAGTTTTTTGTAAACTACCGTACACTTCAACTAACCAGCGTATTGAATGAGCCGTTTTACCGGACTGATCGGCATCGTATTGATTCTGGGCATCGCCTATGCCATGTCAAACAACCGCAAAGCAATTAAGTATCGAACTGTGGGAGTCGGGTTGTTACTCCAGTTTGGATTGGCGGTTTTTATTCTGAAAACGGACATAGGACAACAGATTTTCCAGACACTGGGGCAGTTTGTCGACCGGCTTTTACAGAAATCAGTCAAGGGCGCTGAATTTGTTTTTTCTCCGTTGGTCAACCGTGAGCTGCTCAGCAAAGCGTTCGGTCCCGAAAACGGCTTCATTTTCTTCTTTCAGGTCATTCCAACCATCATTTTCGTAGCGGTTCTGGTCAATATTTTCTATCACCTGGGCATCATGCAGCGGGTTGTGGCGGTGCTGGCGCGGTTCATGAAATGGTTGATGGGCGTCAGTGGTGCCGAGGCACTGTCGAACGTGTCGAGTACGTTTGTCGGACAAGTCGAAGCACAGATCATGATCAAACCGTATCTGAAAACCATGACGCAATCGGAATTGCTGGCGTCGATGACGGGCAGTTTTGCCTGCATTGCCGGGGGCGTTCTGGCGGTGTATATTTCACTGGGCGTTCCGGCACCGTATCTGCTGGCGGCCAGTTTGATGGCTGCACCGGGTGCGTTGGTGATCAGCAAAATCGTTTTTCCCGAAACCGAAGTCTCAGAAACGGAAGGCATCGTGAAGCTGGAAATCAAAAAAAGCCACGCCAACCTGCTCGATGCCATTGCTTCCGGTGCGGCTGAAGGGCTGAAAGTGGGTTTCAACGTGATTGCCATGCTGATCGGTTTCATCGCCCTGATGGCTTTGCTCGACAGCATACTGTTCCGGATCGGCTACTACATTTTCGGGTTTCCGAATCTGAGTCTCAATTTTTTGCTGGGCCATGTCTTTTCCATCTTCGCCTGGGCCATGGGCGTTCCGTCGAAGGATATTCAGGCTGCTGGCTCGTTGATGGGCACCAAAATGGTGGTGAACGAGTTTGTGGCGTATCTCGATCTGGTGAAAATCAAAAACACACTCGACCCCAAAACCATCGCCATTACCAGCTTTGCGCTCTGCGGATTTGCCAATTTTTCGTCGATTGCCATTCAGGTAGGCGGTATTGGCGAACTGGCCCCTTCGCGCCGGAGCGATCTGGCCAAGCTGGGTTTCAAAGCCCTGATTTGCGGAACGCTGGCGTCGTATATGTCGGCAACGCTTGCCGGTTTGCTGCTGTAAAATAAAACCGTTACAGGATGGCAGGGTTTGACTGAAATTCTATAATTTCAGCAGGATTTTCTTGTCTTATTATTAGCCTTCCTATCCTTCTTGTAATGATCGCGACGAAACTGATTCCCCGCACGGCTTCGGCTCAGGAGCAACCGCTTCTGGTAAAAACCATATTGGCACAGTCGCTCAAATATGAACCGCAGCGGGAAATTGTTTACCGCGACCTTTTTCGCATCAATTACGTGGAATTCAACCGGCGAGTTCGTCGCCTGGCCAATTTGCTGACTTCCAGCGGGGTAAAGCCGGGCGATACGGTAGCGGTTTTCGATTGGGACAGCCACCGGTATCTGGAGTGTTTTTTTGCCATTCCGTGCCTGGGTGCCATTCTGCACACGATCAACGTGCGGTTGTCGCCCGCGCAGATTCTGTATTGCATGAACCACGCGGAAGACAAGGTGGTGGTAATTCACGAAGACTTCCTGCCGCTGCTCGATGCGATCAAAAGCCAGCTCACGACGGTCGAAACGTTCATTCTGGTGAGCGACAAAATGTATCAAAATCAGGAGGTTGTGATTCCGGACGGTTTTGTCGGCGAATACGAAAGTCTGCTGAAAACCGCTTCGGATCAGTATGATTTCCCGGATTTTGACGAAAACACCTGGGCTACGACCTTCTATACCACCGGCACCACGGGCAATCCCAAAGGGGTCTATTTTTCGCACCGGCAGTTGTTTATGCACACGATGGGGCTGGTGACCTACATCTGTGGCTATGAAGCCGTCGCGTTTCATTCAACCCATGATGTATACATGCCCATCACGCCCCTGTTCCACGTCCATGCCTGGGGTTTTCCGCTTCTGGCAACGATGCTGTCGGCGCGGCAGGTATATCCGGGGCGGTATGAACCCGAAATGCTTCTGAAATTACTCCTGAAAGAAAAAGTAACCCTCTCGCATTGCGTCCCGACGATTCTGACGATGCTGGTGAATAGCCCGGTTGCCAGACAGGTGGATTTGAGTCGCTGGAAGGTCATCATCGGCGGCTCGGCGCTGACGAAAGGGCTGGCAAAAGCCGCCCTGGAACTGGGCATTCAAATTTATGCGGGTTATGGACTGTCCGAAACCGCTCCGATTCTGTCGCTCACCTACCTGAATGATACCGAACGTGCGTTGCCCATCGACGAGCAGGTGGAGTTTCGGACGCGGGCCGGTCGCATTGCGCCCTTTATCGACATTCAGTTGCAGGACGATGAGGGACAGTCGGTTCCGCACGACGGCCATTCGCTGGGCGAACTAACGGCGCGGGGCTCCTGGCTTACGCAGGGCTATTATAAGGAAACCGAGCGGGGCGAAGAACTCTGGCGTGCTGGCTGGCTCCATACGGGCGATGTGGCCGCCATTACGCCCGACAACTGGGTGATCATTGCCGACCGTACCAAGGACGTCATCAAGTCCGGTGGTGAGTGGGTTTCGTCGCTGGCGATCGAAAACTGCCTGTCTCAAATCGAGGGCGTGGCGGAGTCGGCGGTGGTCGGTTTTCCGGACGAAAAATGGGGAGAACGCCCGCACGCGCTGGTGGTGTTGAAACCGGAGTATGTAGGCAAAGTGACGGCTGAAACGATCAAAACCGCCTTGCAGGGTCAGATTGCGAGCGGAGACATCAACAAATGGTATGTGCCGGATCGCATTGTGCTGGTCAGTGAAATTCCGAAAACCAGCGTTGGTAAATTAGATAAAAAGAAGATTCGGGCCGAGATGAAAGCGCTGATTTTCTCCTGAAAGCGCCCCCTTCCGGCTCTATAAAGTCTTTGTCGCTATTGGTCTGGATTCAACGATTGCATCATTTTTAAAAGCTCCCTGACGGTTTTCCAGTTGCGGGTCGTGGCAGTCACCCTGAGCTTGTTTTCAAAAAAGGTATTGCTCAGTTTGGTGTTGCCATAGCCGCCCGGGCAATAGACGTACAGTTCTTTTCCGGAGAGGACAAACCGGTCGGTGCCCAATGACAAATCTTTTATTTTGTCGAGATTCAGGGTGTCGGGGGCATTCGACAGAAACGTGACATGAAGTTTGTCGACCTCAGTGTGTTCTTCCTCTAGAAAAGGATTTTGGGCAACGATGTCGGCCAGTTCGCCCAGGGAGCGCGTCAAAACCGGCACCTGAAAACCGAATGTTTCCTCAATTTTCTGCTCAATCTGCCTCGCCAGTTGCTCCTCGTCGGCAGCAGAATGGGTGAAGACAACGTTGCCGCTTTGGATATACGTTTTGACCTGTCGGCAATTCAGTTCCTCAAACAAGTGCTTCAACTCGTTCATCTGGACTTTTTTTTGACCACTGACATTGATGCCACGGAGGATTGCAAGGGCGGTTTTCAGCATGGTAAGCGCACGAAACAATGGGTAAAAATACTTGTCTGGGTTTATAAACTAGTCTGTCATTCAGAGTGAAATGCCTATCCTTCGAACTCTTTTCCGACTTCTGCGTTTCTTTTTATAGAGAATATCAACAAACGCCGTATACGCCAACGTAAAACGGGAAAGTTGGTGTTATTAAATTGTAATGATCGGAGAAAAAGCAGTAACTATTTGCAAATTTGGCCGATTTTACGAATTTTATTTGTATATTTCCCATATATGTACTTAATTTTGTAACGATTAAGGATTCAACACTCAAATGAGTAAACGGAGAAAAAACTTCTTTCTGCACCGGTTATTCTGCTGGCTAATGGCGCTGCACATCATCAACATTAGTGTCGATGTGCCCGAACATTTTTCGCCGAGAATGATTCATGGTGCCCAAAAAGAAGATTTATCCGTTAACCGGATTGAAAGCATCGGTGAGTTAATTCTTGAAAACTGGCTGGGCATTATCGACGCCCTCCCGGAACAGGACGATGCCAAAGAAGAGTCCGACGTTGCCAATATTGAACACGATTATTTCTCTGCTCCACTTTTTTCTTTTTCCTTAAAGCCCGTTTACTGGCGCCTGGAAGCCCGACCCGTTGGATTAACATCCATTCGAGTGTTTTCGCATGTTCAGGAGATCAATTCCCCTCCCCCTCAAGCCTAAGGGGTCTTTGCGCTCAGGCGGAGCACTTTTCAATCCAGTACGACAACACCCTGATTACCTTTTTTACTAGAAATTCAGGTCGGACTTTGTTCAGGGATGAACATGTCCTGACTTCCCTATACGCTTAAACGCTTAACGAGAAATCATATCACAACCATGAAAGGATACGTCATTGCCATTGCGCTATCAATCAGTGCTTTTATCACGGGTTGTAGCAGCCAGGCCGAGGAGAAAACCGAGGTTGAAAAACCGGCACTCCCCATTTTTGAAATTACAAGACAGTCGACCACCCTGCAGCGTGAATACGCCGGCAATGTGGAGGCCGTTCGGAACGTGGAAATTCGTGCCCGCGTTGGCGGGTTTCTAGATAAAATACATGTCGACGAAGGGCGGCAGGTGAAAAAAGGCCAGTTGCTGTTCCAGATCAACCAGGCTGAGTATCAGTCCGAACTGGCCAAAGCAAAAGCCAATCTGAAGAGTGCGATGGCCGAAGCCAAAACCGCCGAGGTAGAGTTGGGTCGTGTTAAGTTGCTGGTCGACAAGAAAGTAATTTCAGCTTCCGAACTGGAACTGTCGAAGTCGAAACTCGATGCGGCCAAAGCCGCCATTGAAGAGGCACAGTCGGCACAGGAGAATGCTTCGCTGCGCCTGGCTCACGCCAGCATC
Source organism: Larkinella sp. (assembly GCF_965227735.1). Classification (NCBI taxonomy): domain Bacteria; kingdom Pseudomonadati; phylum Bacteroidota; class Cytophagia; order Cytophagales; family Spirosomataceae; genus Larkinella; species Larkinella sp. Next base: position 5,856,632 of record NZ_OZ245776.1, read on the forward strand.
CGCGCCCCATTCGATGGCGTCATCAACCGGATTCCGTCCAAAATGGGGAGCTTGATCGAAGAAGGAGCCCTGCTGACTACGGTTTCGGACATTCGTGAAGTCTACGCCTATTTTCACGTATCGGAAAAAGAATACCTGGAATACATCAAAAAAGGGCAACACAGCAGCAGCGGGCAGGAAGTGACACTGCTTCTGGCCGACGATACCCCTTACAAGCAGGCGGGAAAAATCGAAACGATGGAAAGCGTATTCGACGATGGTTCCGGCACGATTGCTTTCCGGGCCCGTTTCCCAAATCCGGATAAAATGCTCAAACACGGGGCTACGGGCAAAATTCGCCTGAAAAATGAGGTGGACAATGCCGTTCTGGTTCCTCAAAAGGCGGTATTTGAAATTCAGGATAAAAACTACGTTTATGTGGTCGATGCGTCCAACAAAGTCAAAATGCGGAGCTTCGTTCCCCAGAGCCGTCTCGCTCAGTTTTACCTCGTGAAATCGGGGCTGGAGCCCGGCGAAAAGATCGTCTACGAAGGCATTCAGAACATTCGTGATGGGATGCAAATTGTTCCGCAGGCCCTGTCGCCCGAGAGTTTGCTGACCTTGAACCCCGCAAAGTCCGAGACAGAAGTCGTTGCCAACTAACCGGCTAAACCTTCGATCATCACACCCCACTCTTCGGTACAGAGCAACCTTTGGTCGCATCCGCGATCGGAGGAATGCCTGTACCTTAGATTTATCAGCACGAAACCATGTTTGATACCTTCATAAAACGGCCTTTGCTCTCCGCTGTAATCTCGGTTTTGATTACGTTGCTGGGCGTACTGTCGCTGATGAATTTACCGGTTACCCAGTTCCCCGACATTGTTCCGCCGTCGGTTGTCGTAACGGCCAGTTATACGGGTGCCAATGCCGAAGTGAGCACCAAAGCCGTGGCCATGCCGCTGGAACGGGCCATCAACGGCGTACCGAATATGACCTACATGACCGCCATTTCGGGGAATGACGGCTCAACCTTGATTCAGGTTTTCTTCAAGGTCGGCACGGACCCGGATCTGGCGGCTGTCAACGTTCAAAACCGGGTGACGACGGTTCTGGATGAACTTCCCGAGGAAGTGATCAAGGCCGGTGTAACGACGGAGAAAGAGGTCAATAGTATGTTGTTGTATTTGAACCTCATCAGTACGGATTCGACGGCGGATGAGAAATTCATCTATAACTTTGCCGACATCAATATTTTAGCGGAACTCAAACGCATTGACGGTGTCGGTTTTGTCGATATTCTGGGTGCCAGAGAGTATTCCATGCGGGTCTGGCTCAAGCCCGACCGCATGACAGTTTACAACGTTTCTGCCGATGAAGTCATTGCGGCCATTCGGGAACAAAACGTGGAAGCGGCTCCCGGAAAAGCCGGTGAAAGTGCCGACCGCGATGCCCAGGTTCTGCAGTACGTGCTGCGCTATACAGGGAAATTTATCGAACCCGGTCAGTACGAAAGCATCGCGATCCGTACCCTGGAAGATGGCTCGATTCTCCGGTTGAAAGATGTGGCCGAGGTTGAATTCGGATCGCTGACTACGGTATTTTGTCCAAAAACGACGGTCGTCCCTCGGCGGCTATCATGTTGAAACAGCGGCCGGGGTCCAACGCGCAGGAAGTGATTACCAATGTCAAAAAACGCCTGGCCGAATTGAAAGAAACGACTTTCCCGCCAGGCATGACCTACAACTTTGCCTACGACGTGTCGCGCTTCCTGGATGCCTCGATTCATGAGGTCGTTCGCACCCTGTTCGAAGCCTTTATTCTGGTGTTTATCGTTGTTTTCCTGTTCCTCCAGGACTGGCGTTCGACGCTGATCTGCGCCCTGGCGGTTCCGGTAGCACTGGTCGGTACGTTTGCGTTCATGGATGTAATCGGTTTTTCGGTGAACCTGCTTACGCTCTTCGCACTGGTATTGGCGATTGGGATTGTGGTCGATAATGCCATTGTGGTGGTGGAGGCCGTTCACGCCAAAATGACCGAGGAGCACCTGTCTCCCCGGGCGGCTACTTTTGCGGCCATGAAAGAAATCAGCGGGGCCATCGTTGCCATCACGCTGGTGATGTCGGCGGTATTTATTCCGGTCGCTTTCCTGTCGGGGCCGGTCGGTATTTTCTACCGGCAGTTTTCGCTGACGCTGGCGATTTCGATTGTGATTTCGGGGATCAATGCCGTGACCCTGACACCGGCTTTGTGTGCCCTCTTGCTGCGACCCGTCCACGGGGAGCAAAAGGGATTTCTGGGCCGGTTTTTTGCTAAATTTAACCGGGGATATGATGCCGTTGCCGGAAAATACCGGCAAGGGTTGCGCCCGTTCGTGAACCGGAGCGTCGTGACCTGGGGCGTTCTGCTGCTTTTTGTGGCGGCAACCTGGGGGATCAACACCATCTTGCCCGCCGGTTTTATTCCGACCGAGGATCAGGGCATGATTTACGTGAACGTGACCACGCCCGTTGGGGCCACCGTGGAGCGGACGGAGGAGGTCATGGATCTGGTGCAGCAGGCGGCTTCCAAACTCGAATCGGTCGAGAACGTATCGACGCTGGCGGGTTTGAGTCTGATGACCGACGGTGCCGGAGCGTCGTATGGGATGGGCATGATTAACCTCAAAAGCTGGGACCAACGCAAGGAGTCGGTCGATGATGTAATCGCCCTGCTGGCCGAGAAGACCAGGAATATTAACGATGCCAGCATCCAGTTCTTTTCGCCACCGACGGTACCCGGTTTCGGGAATTCGAGCGGTTTTGAGATCCGTTTGCAGGACCGAACCCGGAGTGACGATCTGCAAAAGACCAAAAAAGTAACGGATGAGTTTATCGCCGAGCTGGAAAAGCGACCGGAAATCAGCCGGGTGTTCACCAGTTTCGACCCCAGTTTCCCGCAGTACGTATTGCACGTCGATCAGGACAAAGCTGCTCAGAAAGGCGTTTCCATCGACAACGCGATGAGTACACTCCAGACGCTGATGGGGAGTTTTTATGCTTCCAATTTCATCCGCTTCAATCAGATGTACAAGGTGATGGTTCAGGCCGCACCCAAATACCGGGCCAAGCCGGAGGACGTGCTGAACCTGCGGGTGAAGAACAAGCAGGGCGAGATGGTGCCGTATTCCAATTTTATCACGATGGAACGCGTCTACGGGCCGGAGCAGTTGACCCGCTACAACATGTTTACCTCGGCCATGATCAACGGCGAGTCGGCACCCGGTTACAGCAGCGGGGATGCCATCAAGGCGATTCAGGAAGTGGCCAAAGAAAAACTGCCGCGCGGCTTTACGTTCGACTGGTCGGGGATGACGCGCGAAGAAGTGTTGTCGGGCGACCAGGCCATCTGGATTTTTGTGATCTGTCTGGTCTTCGTGTACCTGTTGCTGGTGGCGCAGTACGAAAGTCTGTTTCTGCCGCTGGCGGTTTTGCTGTCGCTGCCCGCCGGTATTTTCGGGTCGCTTCTCTGTCTGCAACTGGCTGGTTTGCAAAACAACATCTACGCGCAGGTTTCGCTGGTCATGCTCATCGGTTTGCTGGGTAAAAACGCCATTCTGATCGTAGAATTTGCCAACCAGAAACAGCAGGAGGGAATGTCGATACTGAAAGCCGCGATGGAAGGAGCCATGTCGCGTCTGCGACCGATTCTGATGACCTCCTTCGCGTTTATTGCCGGACTGATTCCGCTTTGTATTGCTTCCGGTGCCGGTGCGCTGGGCAACCGTTCCATCGGGACGGCGGCTGCGGGCGGTATGCTCATCGGAACGCTGTTCGGACTCTTTCTGATTCCGGGGCTGTACGTCGCGTTTGCCAAACTCGCCCAACTGCTAAAAGCCAAACCGCCTAAAGACGACGACGAGTTGGATCAGATTCCGGTATTAACACAAACTCACGAAAATGGAACGACCGTTCATTCATAAATTTTCAATTTTTGCCCCTAAATCCCCTGAAGGGGACTTGGACGTAGCAATAGCTGGATGCTTAAAGTCCCCTTCAGGGGATTTAGGGGCAAAAATCTCCCGATCCACTATTTATAAATTATTCTTCTATTGTATTCCGCTTTTTCTTTTGAGTAGCTGCCGGGTTTCTGAACCTCTGCAATTGCCGAAAGCCCGGACACTGCCCACGTCGTTTACGGGAAATACGGACTCGACATCGGTTGGTAACCTGAATTGGAAAGCATTCTTTTCGGATCCGGATCTGGAAAATCTGATCGATACGGCTTTGGCCCGAAACCCGGATTTGCAGATTGCTTCGCAGCGCATCGAAGTCGCCCGCGCCAATTTCGAGTATACACGGGGAGCTTTAGTGCCCTCGGTTAGTGCCGTGGCTGCCGCCGGAGTCGATCGGTTTGGTCGTTATACCCTGAACGGTGTGGGAAATTTTGACACCAATCTGTCGCCCAACATCGATGGGAAACAGCGCATTCCTGACGCAACGCCGGATTACTTTCTCGGTTTTCGGAGCAACTGGGAGATTGACCTGTGGGGGAAACTGCGAAACCGCAAACGAGCGGCTTACGTGCGCTTTCTGGCCTCCGAAAAAGGGCGTCATCTGATCGTTACTTCACTCATTGCCGAGGTTGCCCGCCTGTATTACGGGCTCCTGGCGTTGGACAGCGAACTGGAGATTCTTCGCGAAAACCAGGCGTTGCAACAACGGGCGTCTGAACTGGTGGTGGTTCAGAAAGCCGCCGGACGCGTCACCGAACTCGCCGTTCAGCAATTCAACGCACAACTACTCAACACCCGGAGTCTCGAAGCCCAGGTGCAGCAGCAGATTGTGGAGACTGAAAACCAGTTGAATCAGTTGCTGGGGCGGTTTCCGCAACCCATAGCCCGGAATAAAACCATCAGCAACCAGGAATTGCCAGCCCGGATTTCGGCGGGGATTCCGAGCCAGATGCTGCGTCGCCGACCGGATATCCAACAGGCCGAACTGGCTATGGAAGCTGCGAACGTTGACGTGGAGGTGGCCCGGGCGGAATTCTTGCCGTCCTTAACGCTGACGCCCTACGTAGGACTGAATGCGTTCCGGGCGTCGGTTTTGCTCGACCCGGCTTCGCTGGCCATCGGCGTGCTGGGCGGGTTGGCGGCTCCGGTATTCAATCGTCGATACCTGAAATCGAACTATTCGTTGTCGGTTGCCCAAAGCCGGGAAGCGTTTTACGGATACCAGAAAACCATACTGACCGGTTTCAGCGAAGTGACTACCAGTTTGCGGGGCATTGAAAATTATCGCAAAGTGGCCGAATTACAATCGCAGGAAGTGGCGGTATTGGGCCAGGCAGCTACGATTTCCGACGAACTATTTGCAACGGGCTATGCTTCGTACCTGGAAGTAATTACGGCGCAACGCAGTGTGCTGGCGGCTGAACTCTCACTGATTAACACCAAACGGGCGCAGTTCTTATCCCTCATCGACCTGTATCGGGCGCTGGGGGGCGGCTGGCAGTAGCGTCAAAGTAGTTACGCAGAGTTTATCAGAGGGAATCAGAGGTTATCAGGGCGTCTCTGATTAACTTTGATTTTCTCTGATAAATTCTGTGTAACAACCTTGACTCGCATTGGCCTGCTTTCCGACACCCACGGTTTTTTAGATCCGCAGATCTTCACCCATTTCGCGGAATGCGATGAAATCTGGCATGCCGGTGACATCGGTTCGGTGAAAATCATTGACGATTTGCGGGCTTTCAAACCGTTCCGGGGCGTTTTCGGCAACATCGACGACCGGGATGTGACCCACGAATGTCCCGAACACCAGCGGTTCGAACTGGAAGGGCTTTCCATCTGGATGACGCACATCGGTGGCACACCGCCCCGGTATAATCCTATTGTCCGGCCCGGTTTGATTCAAGATTCGCCGGATCTGTTTGTGTGTGGTCATTCCCATATTTTGAAGGTTACCCGCGATTCTAAAATCAATAACCTGCTGTTTATCAACCCCGGAGCTGCCGGGAAACACGGTTTTCATCCGGTTCGGACGGTGCTGCGGTTTACGCTTGACGCGGGTCGGGTTCGGGATATGGAAGCGATAGAATTGGGTAAGCGGTAAAAAAGTTGCCGAAAATATATACTATATTGGCAACTGATTTACCTGAATGAGTGGTAGTTGATGAAAATTGCAGTTTGGCATAATCTGCGGAGCGGGGGCGGAAGCCGGGCTTTGCACCAGCATATTAAAGGGCTTGCCCAGCGTGGTCATTCCATTGAAGTGTGGACGTCGTCGGTCGCCGACACGAAGTTTCTGGATGTGGATCAATATGTGGACAAGACGCACATCCTGCCGTTGTCGATGGACATCCGCATCCGGGACGAATACCGGGATAAGCTCTGGGCGTTGAAATTCGAGCCGGAAACCCGCATCCGGCGGATGCTTGACTTTTGCAGCCGCTGCGCCGATCAAATCAACGCGGGCGGTTTTGACGTACTTTTTGCCAACTCCTGCATCAACTTTTCGATGCCCTACATCGGCCGGTTCGTCAATATTCCGAAAGCCCTGTATTTGGGCGAACCCAACCGCACGCTTTTTGAATCGTCTCCGGAACTGATCTGGGAAGGGCTTCCACCGGCCAACGGTAACTGGAGAAATTCTGACTACCGCAGCCAGTACTGGGAGGATATGTTCAAGATTCGTCAGGCACGCGTGCGGGTGCGGGAAGAAATTCAGAATTACCGCAGTTACAACAAGGTATTGGTCAACTCCTATTTCAGCAACGAAAACGTGCTTCGGGCCTATGGTGGCGCGGGGGAAGTCTGTTATCTGGGCATCGACTCCAGCCTGTTTCCCTATCAAAATTTACCCCGCGAGCCGTTTGTTATGGGATTAGGGGCGTTTTTTCAGCACAAACGTCCCGATATGGCCATCGAGTCGCTGGCCCTGATTCCCGAAGCCATCCGCCCGAAACTGATCTGGGTGGGAGACATGGGCGACACGGCGTATGTCGACAAGCTGAAAGAACTGAGCCAGTCGTTGCAGGTGAATTTTGAACCGCGGGAGAAAATACCGCATCAGGAACTGGTGCAGTTGCTCAACACGGCCTCCTGTCTGCTGTATACGTCGACCCTGGAACCCTTTGGCCTGGCTCCGCTGGAGGCCAATGCCTGCGGTTTGCCGGTGGTAGCCGTCGCCGAAGGAGGGGTTCGGGAAACCGTCATTGGGAATTACAACGGCTTGTTGGTCAACCGGAAACCGGAAGAGATGGCGCGGGCGGTGGAGCGGGTGCTGACGGATAGCGGCCTGGCGGATCGACTTTCACGCAATGCCCGGCGGATTGTTCAGGAGCAGTGGACGTTTGAAAAAGCCATCGACCGGATCGAAGATGCGCTGTTCAACACGATCGGGAAAGAAAAGGATGTGATTGTAAAGTAGTTATATTGAATTTGCTAACTTCTTTTCGGCGGGTTGAAACTCACCATAACAACGTACATCATCTCTACGGGATTTGTGGTTTTGTCAGTCCCGTAGGGATGATGTATGTTGTAGCCCCCGGTTGAAACCGGGGGGGGAATTACCAAAATAGATCCAATGTGGAGAACCGTTTTAACGGTTTAAGAGTCTCAAACCGTTAAAACGGTTTCAATCATTCAATTTATTTCTCCTCCGAACCCACAGTTGAAACTGTGGGCTATGTAGCTGCTTGATTCACAATTCGAAAAAATACGGCAAGTCGATTAATCGACTTGCCGCAGAGAGAACGTTTATAGAAACTTGCTTACAACGGAATCTGCTCAAAAACGACCGCTGGTTTTTCCGCATCCTTAAACGCCTTGCGCGGGCGGATGTTGAGCGTCTGGAACAATTGCCGATCCTGATCTTCTTCCGGATTCGGCGTGGTCAGCAGTTTGTCGCCGGCAAAAATGGAGTTGGCACCGGCCAGAAAACACAGGGCCTGCTCTTCGGTGTTCATTCGAACCCGGCCCGCCGATAGCCGTACCATCGCCCTGGGCATAATGATCCGGGCGGTGGCAATCATCCGAAGCATTTCCCAAACCGACACGCGGGGCTGGTCTTCCAGGGGAGTTCCTTCGACGGGAACCAGCGCATTGACCGGTACGGATTCGGGGTGTTCGGGCAAATTAGCCAGGGTGAGCAGCATGCCGATGCGGTCCTGGTGGCTTTCGCCCATGCCGATGATACCGCCGGAACAAACCGAAATACCAGCCTGCCGAACATTGCCGAGCGTATCCAGCCGGTCGTCGTAGGTGCGGGTCGAAATGATGTCGCCGTAGTATTCTTCGCTGGTGTCGAGGTTGTGGTTGTAAGCATATAAACCGGCGGTTTTCAGTTTTTCCGCCTGCGTTTCCGTCAGCATCCCGAGCGTACAGCACACTTCCATGCCCATCCGGTTGACGCCCTGCACCATTTCCAGCACCTTGTCAAAATCCCGGTTGTCGCGGACTTCGCGCCAGGCGGCTCCCATGCAGAAGCGCGTGCTGCCTGATTCCTTCGCCCGGTGTGCGGCTGTCAGCACTTCGTCCACTTCCATGAGTTTGTGAACCTTCACGCTGGTGTGATAGCGCGCGGCCTGGGGGCAGTAGGCACAGTCTTCCGGGCAACCCCCGGTTTTGACCGACAGGAGTGTACAGACCTGCACTTCCTGCGGGTCGTGGTGCTGGCGGTGAACCGTGGCGGCCCGGTAGATCAGATCAAGAACAGGGGAGTTATAAATATCGGCGATTTCGTCGCGGGTCCAGTCAGTACGAACGTCAGTCATAACAACAATCTAGAGCGTGTCAGGTAATAATGTCAAATATAGGAAGCGGAGGAGTTTGGCGCAAACGCAAAGCCACTTCAATCCGAAGATGTCGGCGGGTTTCTGAAACTTAAATCCGGCCTGGTTCGGGGTTTAGGGGCGGATTGGGAGCCAGTTGCGGGGTCATTTTGAGTAGTTTTTGCGCGTTAACCACCAGATAAAGCAGGTAACCGACGATGAACAACTCGATGCTGTATTCCAGGATATACACCGGTTTGCTGAAAATTTCGCTCACCGTTTGGTAATAAGGCTGCCCGATTCGCCACCACAGCGAAGGGTGGACGGCGGCTGCGATGTTGAATACCAGCAGAAAAATCACCGAAGTACGGTTGCGGAAGTCGACCATCTGAAACACCAGGGGCAACATAAACAGGTAGGTATAGTTGGCGACAGCATTTTTCTGAACCACCGTCATCAGGCTGAAGATGGCGATGTAGAACAGCGGAAAATACGTTCGGTAGTCGTGATTTCCTCGTAACCGAAGCACCTGAATCCCTACCAACAGGCAAATGACCAGCCCGGCGTAGTTCCAGACCGACAGTTCGGCATTGATGAAACCGGAGGTAAAAGGATGCAGCAGGGAAGCCCAGTTGGGTGCTTTCAGGTATTTCCCTTCTTCCAGCGGTTGTTCGATGAACAGTGAACCGGTTTTAATGTACAGGAAAATCAGAACCGGCAGGCCCAGCGTGGCCAGGCCCGCCATCAACGCAATCAGTCGGCGGCTGAGGAGAAAAAAGGGCAGGATGATGAGGATGAAAACCGCTTTGGTCGACAGAATGCCCAGAGCCAGCAGCAAACCGCAGAGGTAGTCGTTTCCGTCGCGCTTGAGGGCGACAATGGCCAGCAGCGCAAAAATCCAGAGTGCCACGTCTTCCTGCCCGCTCAGAATGGACATCACGAAAGGAACGGGAAGCATCAGGTAAAACAATACCCGAAAAAGCCGTTCCGCGCGGGGCATTACGTCTTCATAGGTCCGGTACGTCAGCCACACTGCCACCAGTTCGATCAGGGTTAGGAACAGCACCAGCGAGCGGGTATTGTCCCAGAAAATCAGCGGAATTTCCATCCAGAAACCGTAAAAAGGCGAATACGGGTTCAGCACATCCCGGTACGGTATTTCCCGCAGTTTGGCGGAGATGCCAATGGGATAATAGTAATTGGCAACATCCGACTGGGGTGAAAAATCGAGGAAAACATAAATGACCACAAACGGGAGCAGCCGCAACAGCACCCAGAAAATCAACAGCCAGGGCACCTTCTTTTCATCCAGAAACGATTCAAGAACCGGGCGTTTGAACCACGCAACCAGCAGGATGGCACTCAGGAGGAAGGCGGTTACGGCCTTCGCGTAAACAATAAACATAGTTGCAGCTCAATGAAAAGAAAACCCGCTTTACGAACCCGACGAACGACCCGTCGGCCAGGATTGAGACGGAAAGGAGGGACTTGTGGCCCGGTCCAGTGATTGAAGGTGGTTAAACGTGCGCCAGACCAGAGAAATCAAGAGTCCCACCTCGATGATCTGAATCAGGTAATCGACGGTATTCACCGGGGAGGCAAAAACGGTTTGCCAGTCGTCATAATTCAGCATCCCGACATAGATGACCCAGATAATGGGTTGAATGACAATCAGGAAGTTGAGCAGGATGAGCTGAAAATTGAACGATCTGTCTTCGATTCTGACAAATTCAAACAGCACCACGATCATGTACATGAACAGGTAAAAACCGGGGGCACTGGGTTGGGCCAGCATGAAGATGCCGAATGTCAGAATGTAGAGCGAAGGGAAAATCTGCTGATAACCCAAATGCCGGTACCGGATGGCCACCCACGACGACAATCCCATGGTGATGAAAAGGCTGATCGTATTGAGCCGCGTCAGGCTCATCTGGTTATAGAGGCCGCTCAGAAACGGGCGGGTGATGCTGACGATGTTGGGCGTCATGTGGTAGCCGGAATGTTGCAACGGCATCAGGAAGGCGTCGCCCATCAGGAGGTACAGAATAACGATGGACGGAACACCGACGAGCGCCAGCCCCAGCACGTATTTGAATTTGTTGTCGACCAGAAAGAACACCGGCACCAGCAGCACGATGATCATGCTTTTAATGACAATCATCGACAGCCCCCAGATGATGCCAATCCACAGGCTGCTCTGCCTGCGATGGGTGTAGAGCAGGGTGAGCAGCCCGACGCCCCAGAACCAGACGTCTTCTTCGCTGCTCAGGATCATGGCCACAAAGGGCATGGGCAACAAAAAATACAAAACCGCCATCAGGAGGGAATCCGGTCGACTGGCCTGGTAATAGCGCCAGGTAGCCCAAACAATGGCAAACTCGATGAGGGCCATGAAAGGAATCAGAATTTTGGCATTGTACCAGAGGTAGAGCGGCAGACTGATGAGGTAGCCAAACAGCGGACCGTGGTAGGAGAGAAAATCCCGGTATACCATTTTGCCCGCAAAAGCCGCAATGGCTTTCTTGTAGAAGAATTCCGTGTCGCTGCGGGGGGCAAAGTCCAGAATCAGATACACAATAATGAACGGAACAACCCGGAAAACGATGAAAGAAACCCAGAGCGTTAAAGCGGGCCGTGGGTTCAGGTGGTGGCGGAAAGGGGCGGGAAATCGAATCAGCAGCCAACTGGCCAGGGCGAGAAGTAATGAAACGACGACTTTTACGACTGAAACCGTATCCTCAAAAAATAGCATGTAACGAATGGGTGGTTTTAATTTGGGGGTAAAGTTCGGTATTGTCGCTGTGGCTGCCAAATAAAAAAAATCATACTCGGCCAGTCATAAAAATTGTTGGCTAAATTGTCAGATTTGGCGACCTTTGCAGTAGAACTACGATCTTGACTTGTGAACACCGCCCAACAGGCTATCCAACCGATACGATAAAACCAAAACCAGCGTCAAGGCGGTTACCGGTTTTTTGGCGAATGTTTCGTTCACTAATCTACTGATTACTAGCTGATCTTTTCTTTTGAACCGCAGCGTGATGGAGTCTGCCTAAGTGATCTTTTTGTTCACTACAGGCTTTTTGCGATTCAGATTTTCGGTTTTTTGAGAGAGGTTGAGGTGCTTCATATGGATTGAAAGGAAAGTGCAATCGTTTTTTGATTTAAACGAAAATACAAATTTACATAGTATCAAAACCTAATAGTATGTTTTATCTTGCTCGTTTAACGAATAATAATAGGGGCTATAAAGAACCATCCGGCCCTAATTATAAGTCTGATAATGCCACCTCAAGCCGGACGGCTTTTGAAGCGACCTACGGCTTTGGCATTGAAGAATGGTTCCGCAACGAACGGCATTCGTACGAAGGGTATCAATATGCCTACATTGAAGGGTTGGGGCCGGAGCAGAATCTGGAAATTCCCATTCTGTTGTATACCCTCCGTTTTGCCGAAAATGGAAAAGGGTCGGCCAAAAAATTAGTGGTGGGTGTGCTAAGAGAATGGCAGCACATTTCGCAGTGGGAAGCTGAATTGCCGGCCGAAGTGGTGGCCGAATGGTATGAGCAAATGAAGAGCGAACTCGGTGATTTGCTGGAGTCGGTAGCACCCGACAAACGCCCGCTCGCGATGAAGCAACTGCTCTACCACAGCCAGTATCCCAACAAACCAAAACCGTTGTTTAACGTCCGGTTCAAGCCCGAACAACTGGATTACCGGGTTTCCAAAATCATTGATGCGAGTTCGTTTGGCAAAAACAACTCCTTTGCCATCGAATTGAAAACCGTGGAGAGTTATGACGCCAAAACGCAGAAAATCCTGACCGATTTGGGGCTGGAATAATCTACCGGCATTCTGTCTTCAGTAACGTATACCTAAAACCGCCTTCCGGTTTTTTCAACACCCACCTTCCTTCTGTTTCCACACGCTCGCCTTCGTGCCACGTAATGGCATCGCCGGTGAGCGTGAAGGTGATTTCGTGCGGTTGCGTAACGCCTTCACCCGAGCGCTGCCAGTCGGCCCGGATCTGATTCTTCGTTAACGTTCCCTGCAACGGGCCCCGCGCCCGGTCTTTCTCATCCGGCAAAATGGCCAGCTCGCCCGTTACGTCGGCGCCCTGAATGACCAGCCGGAGCAGCGTGGTATCGCGCCCCACCACCTGCCGGTAGCAAACGGTATCGATAGACGTAACCGTCGAATCAGCCCGGTTTTCCGTCGTTTCCGACCGGCGGGAACGGTCACCGCAGCTACTGAGAATCAAAATCAGGAGTCCTGAAGGCAGGAGATATTGCATTGAATTTAAATGAAGAGAATGAAAAATGTAAAATGACGAATGCTAAATGTAAAAGTAGTCGGCTGGCTCTCTCTTTTCCATTTGGCGTTCGACATTTTACATTTTTCGTTCCTTTTTGTACAACCTCCAAAACCCAACAATGGTTGGCTGTACCCGGTTTTTCTGATGGGTGGTTCAGGAAGCCGGTTTGTTTTTTCCGCCGGATTGGCGTTAGTTTGTGCCGTTGTTCTTTGTTTTCCGTCAAATACGCTAATGGTTTCCCCGGGAGATTCGGGGAATGAAAAAGGAATCGTGTGAAAATCACGAGCAGACGTTGCTACTGTCAGTGACCATAGAAAAGGGTTTGCCCTCGATGTCCATTGTTCTGCCCAGGGCGGGATGAGAAGGACGGCAAATACCGTCACAAGCCAGGAGACTTGCCTTAGCCATATTGATTCAGCCTACACGCTTCTGGGCTTCCATCAAATCTTGACTTTCTCTTATCTTCCTGTCTTTCAAGGGCTGGGTGGGGTGTGTCATTGTGTTGGGTGTTCCGCAGCGTGCGGGTGTAGGGAGTTCGGCAAAGAATTCTGTACCATTATTAAACAACCCACAAAATGGTCGCACACAACCTCGGCTATCCACGAATCGGTAGCCACCGCGAACTCAAAAAGGCCAGTGAACAGTACTGGGCCGGAAAAATTACGCATGACCAACTGGTCGAAGCCGGGCAACACATCCGGCGCGACAACTGGCTCACCCAGCAACAGGCCGGCATCTCGCTCATTCCGTGCAACGATTTCTCGTTTTACGATCAGATCCTGGATTGGTCGCTGACCATCGACGCCATTCCGGAACGGTTTCGGCCGCTCGCCGAAAAACCGGGGGGGCGCGAACTGGATCTGTATTTTGCGATGGCCCGCGGCTATCAGCAGGATGGTCTGGATCTCATTGCTCTGGAAATGACAAAGTGGTTCGACACCAATTACCATTATCTGGTTCCCGAATTCAGCAAAGCGCAGTCGTTTTCGCTGCGTTCCGGGAAAGTTTTCACGGATTTTGAGGAAGCCAAAACCGTATTGGGCCGTATTCCAAAACCGGTTTTGCCGGGGCCGGTAACGTATCTGTTGCTGGGAAAAGAAAAAGAGGACGGTTTTCACCGGCTGGATTTGCTCGAACGACTGCTGCCGGTGTATGAACAGATTCTGAGCCGTTTGGAAGCACAGGGTGCCGAATGGATTCAGTTTGACGAACCGGGTCTGGTGCTGGATGCGGACGAGCAACAACAGATAGCTTACGCTACGGCCTACCGGTTTTTGCGCGAACGGTTTCCAAACCTGAAATTTCTGGTCGCTTCCTATTTTGAATGTTTCGGCGAAAATCTGACGCTGGCGACGCAATTGCCCGTCGATGCGCTGCACATCGATCTGGTTCGCTGCCCCAATCAACTGGATGATCTGTTAAACACGGATTTTGTCGATCGGAAAACCATCCTATCGCTGGGCGTGGTGGATGGCCGGAACATCTGGATCAATGACCTGACCCGTTCACTCAGCCTGATTCGGAAAGCCACTGACGCCCTGGGCCAAAACCGTGTGTGGATAGCACCTTCGTGTTCTCTACTGCACACACCCTGCGATCTGGATGCGGAAACGGAAACCAGCGGTTTAACGCCCGAAATCAAACAATGGCTGGCTTTTGCCAAACAGAAACTGGGCGAAGTGGTTAAACTGGCAACGATTGCGGCTCAACCCGACCGCGAACAGGCGAGGAGCTGGCTGGTTGAAAATGAGACGGTTCTGGTCGCGCGCCACCAATCCACGCTGATCAACCGACCGGACGTTCAGCAACGGGTGAGTCAATTGACCGACAACGATACGCACCGGCAGTCGCCGTTCTGCCAGCGTCAGTTCCTGCAACATCAGCGATTAAACCTGCCACTTTTCCCAACCACCACCATTGGCTCTTTCCCGCAAACCGACGACGTACGCATCAACCGTTCGAAGTTCAAAAAAGGGGAGAAGACAGGGGAACAGTATGAAGACTTTATTCGGATCGAAACCGAAAAAGCCATCCGCTGGCAGGAAGAAATCGGTCTGGATGTGCTGGTTCACGGCGAATTTGAGCGCAACGACATGGTCGAATACTTCGGCGAGTTGCTCGATGGGTTTGCCTTTAGTCAGAACGGCTGGGTGCAGAGTTACGGCTCGCGCTGCGTCAAACCGCCGATCATTTACGGCGACGTTTACCGCCCCCAAGCCATGACCGTTCGCTGGGCCGAATACGCGCAATCGCTGACCAAAAAACCGGTCAAAGGGATGCTGACCGGCCCGGTGACGATTCTGCAATGGTCGTTTGTTCGGGATGACCAGCCGCGCCGGGATACGTGTATGCAGATCGCTTTCGCCATCCGGGATGAAGTGGTCGATCTGGAACGGGCTGGTATTCAGATTATTCAGATTGACGAGCCGGCCATTCGGGAAGGCTTGCCGCTGCGTCGCGAAAACTGGGAAACCTACCTGGACTGGGCCGTGAAGGCGTTCCGGGTGTCGGCATCGGGTGTGCGCAACGAAACCCAGATTCACACGCACATGTGTTATTCGGAATTCAATGACATCATTCAGCCCATTGCCGATCTGGATGCCGACGTGATTACGATCGAAACCTCGCGGTCGCAGATGGAATTGCTGGATGCTTTTGTTCAATTCAATTATCCGAACGAAATTGGCCCCGGTGTCTACGACATTCATAGCCCGCGCGTGCCAACCACGGAAGAAATCACCGCCTTGCTTCAGAAAGCCGCCGGCGTGTTGCCGGTTCGGAACCTGTGGGTCAATCCGGATTGTGGACTGAAAACCCGTCGCTGGCCAGAAACGGAACAGGCACTCAAAAACATGGTGCAAGCTGCCCAAACGGCGCGGAATCTGGTGATTGAGAAGGGGTGAAAAGAAATGGTAAATGTAAAATGATGAATATCGAATGTAAAAGTATTCTGAAATTCGGGAGTGCTAACTTCTACATTTAGCGTTCATCATTCTACATTTATCATTGAAAACAACGCATGGAAACACAAACGAAAAAGCACGAAACCGTCGGTTGTCCGCGTTGCGGAGCGGCTTTTGAATGCAAGGTGGGGAGCATTACCCTCTGCCAGTGCATGGCGGTTCAGTTAAGCGAAGACCAGCGGGATCACGTTCGTTCCCAGTTTTCTACGTGTTTGTGTGCCAGGTGTTTGCAGGAAGTTCGAACGGAATACAACCAACAAAAGCACCAGGAAGGACTGATCAGGGAGAAATAAAATGAGCCGAAGCGTTTTATCGCAGAGCTAAGCGGAGTAAAAAGGAGTTACGCGGAGAAAACTCTGATAAACTCTTTTTTTACTCCGCTTAGCTCTGCGATAAAAGGTCGAAGTGGGGTCCGCGTTGTCGTCGGGAATTTCCACGAAAGCACAAAAAAACAGAACACCCGGCCATTCCGAGCGATTCGGAAGGACCGGGCGTGTTCAGTCAGAACCTCATGACGCGAGCCGGTAACATCAGCGGTTCCCCTGGCGCTTCGTTATCATAGGTAGGTCGAGCCAAAGGCTTCTGTGCCGGATATACGAGTCAGGGTCGAAAATGGTTGCGTTGAAGTGAAAAAAAGTTTGGGGCTGAATAATCAGGCTATCTTCTGTCGTTCTTCTTCAATAATTTTGGACAATTCATCCTCGGTCGGCAAATTGATAAGGTATTTGCTAACAAAGACCTGCTGAGACAAACCTGCCGTAGCATATCTGACCAGATTATCGTTTTTGCCTGCGCACAGGATAATGCCGATGGGCGGGTTGTCTCCGTCAGAAACCTCGTTTTCGCGGTAGTAATTGAGATAGACGTTCATCTGCCCGGCATCGGCATGCGTGAATTCGCCCAATTTCAGGTCGATCAGAATGTGGCATTTCAGCATGCGGTGATAGAAGACCAAGTCAATTCGATAGTGTGTGTTATCGAATGTAATCCGTTTTTGTCTTGCTTCGAAACAGAATCCACGGCCCATTTCCAGCAAAAAAGTCTGAAGATGGTTTATAATTGCCACTTCAAGATCGGTTTCGCTGTAGTCCGCTTTTTCTTCCAGCCCCAGAAATTCCAATACATACGGGTTTTGAAACATATCTTCTGCTTTTGGCCCTTCACCCTGCGCATGTTGAGTCAAAACCGTTTGTTTGTCAGTGCTTAAACCCGTGCGCTCAAAAAGCATACTGTTCATGGCGCGTTGCAATTGCCGAACCGACCAGTTGTTTTTGATGGCTTCTGTTTCGTAGAATGCGCGTTTCAAAGCCGTTTCGGCCTTTAGCAGCTCAATTATATGGGTAAAACTTAACCGGTTGATGAGTACATTGGCATCTGTACTCAACAGATTGGGAGGCTGAATTAATGAGGTTCCTAACGTAAATTCCTCCGATTTTATCTGTTTAGATAACCACTCAGGGCGGACAATCTCTTCTAAATCGAAACCGTATAATTTTCCAGTCAGTGACTGGAAAATCTGTGGATATTCGAGGTAAAACTGTTTGAACAAGTATAAATTGCTTTCGGAAAACCCTTTGATGGTTTTGCCTCTTCGGGCAATCTCTTTCATTATCTGCTTGCCATATCGAGCCCTATCCGACCCTTGTAGTTCATACTCAGAGATATAATAGCCAAAAAGCCAGTTTCGAATGGAAAGTGCAACATTAACCTGTTTCTGTGCCTGATTCTGAAAAAAATGATGGGTGTCGGTAATGGCCAAAATTAATTCGTCAATGGTTTTCAGTTCTTTCTTATTGCTCATACGATGAAACTATCAAAAAATCTGCATCACACGCAAACGACAAAATCGAGCTTCCTGACTTCTGATCGGGTCGGAAGCGTCGGGTAATGACTTTGTTAATTTATGTGTATGTACAAATTTATGAAAAAGAATGAGAAGGCATTCGATTTCTACCATCCGGTGGATTCCCGAAACGCCCTGTCAACTCCACATTTTAAAGTGCAGAATCCCTTGGCATGTTTCTAAAACGGAACCTCCACCGGAACCGGTTGCCAGTTGTGTAAAAACCGCACGGTGAACCGCAGGCCGTTTTTGAACAGAAACTGATCGATGACTTTATTCAGAAAGGCCGCGTCGACGGAGCCGTCGTCCTTGTACCGGAGTGCTCTCTGATCCGGGTTGAAGGGCAGAAATTTGTCGGCCTGGGGCAGGTATTTCAGCAACTGACCGCGGAGTTTAGAAAGTTGGAGCACATCGTCAAAACCATTGATCGGGTTGATCAGTCCGTCAAAATCCGAGCCGACGCAGAGGTGATCCCAGGGCGAGGTGTTTTCGATCCAGTTCAGGGCAGAGTAGCCGACGCGGACCGCATGAACCAGGTGCAGACACAGCAGCATACTGTGGCGCTCCTGCTTCGATGGGGCAATTCCCCCAAAAAGCGACTCGGTGGCACCTGGTAACTTCCCATCCCGAAACATCTTTTCCCATTCCGGGCGGGCAATGTGTTCTTCTTCAAAAAAGCGGTCTCTACGGCTGTCGACCGCCGGATTGGACGCGCCCAGGATTCGCTGATCGAGGCTGATGCCCATCATCCCGTTCGACAGCATGATCTCGACAATCTCTTCATCGAACAGATTAATCGTCCAGGGATTGCCAAAAAGACCCTTGTTGATGAGATCGTTGGTTCGCCCGATGCGCCGGTTTTCCGGGGCTACCTTGCTGATCGGTTGCCCACCTTCGCTGCCGGTCGTCGATTGAAATCGTTTGTTTTCCAGGTAATCGTCGAGGGTGTAAAACGTAAAACCGGTGTGGGAGGTCATGATCGGCAGCCGCTCCACCTCGGGGTCGATGATAGCCAGTTGCTCCCGATACCGGTAATAATGCAGCCGCGTATACACGCTCATGTGCTTCACGTCGATAAGTAGGGGCTTCGTCGGATGTGTCAGGGCCTGTTTGATCACTTTCTTGCCCAGTTCCGTCAGGCCCAGTCCGGTTTTCGGCATGAAGTCTTCGCTGGCAAAAGCCAGTTGCGACGTTTTGTTCAATCCCTGCGCAAAACCGCCCAGCGGCTGTTCCGGGATGTGGCTCAGGTGACACAGATTGATGCTGATGAAATCGACATCCGGCCGGTCCTGCAATTCCTTCAGTTTCAGTTCCGGGAACCGGGAGGGCAGCGTTTTCCGGATCGGGACGTCCGACAGATTGTGGCCCCCTTCGATGGAAAACGAGAAATACCGCTTGTCGCCGACGGTTAGCTTCGCCGTCACCTCATCCGGGCTCAGGCTCGCCCAGGTGGTGCGGTTCAGGTATTCAATCTGATACGGCGGTTTACTGAGTTCAGCGGCAGTTGCAAGATGAAAATCGATCTGTTTCTTAAATTCCTGATAATAAGTCGTTTCACCGTTTCGGGTTCGGTTGAAAATGTCTTTGTCGAGCGGCAGTACGCCGGATAAATCAGCCCCGAAAACGTGCAAAACCCGGTTGGCAAACGCGTGCTCGACGCTCAGCAGAGCAATGACCCCGAGCCGGAGCGAACTTTGGGAAACCTGAAGCGGGGAGGATTGGCTGTCGAACGGGCCGCCAAACAGATCGTTCAGAAATTGTGCAAGCCCGGTCGTTTTGACGTTCTCGCTGAGTTTAAACTTGCCGCCGTTTTTAGTCACCGTAATCAGGTGTTTGAACAGCAGGTGGAAGTGAAAATCGAATAGGTTTTCCATGGGAGCGTTAGCGGGCTGAATTTTCAAGGATCGCATTCACGAGCTGGAAGCGTTGCAAAGCCGTGTCGGCCCCCGTGGGTTCTACCGACTCGAACCGGCTGGGCCGGTTGGCAAACAGGCTGTTTTCCAGTTGCTTCGAAAAAGGTGACAGGGCGTCGTCCTCAAGGGATTCCTGACCACCCCGTTTGTTTCCGAACAGCCAGCCGTGAAATTTATTCCAGTAGGTTTTCGCCAGTTCGCCGTAGCCCTGGAGCGTGGCAAAAAAGGCATGTTCATTCCAGTCGTTGTAGGCATCCTTCAGGTCCACAGCCGGAACCGGGGCGGTTTTGAGGAGCTTTTCGACATCCAGCATGCCGTGTCCAAAGCCTTTCCGGGGTAAGTCGTTTTGTCGGCGGGCCGACGACGCCAGGGCGGTTCTGAAGGCTTCCACGCGTTTCCAGCCTGCGTAGGCCGGGTCGCTGAGCACATCCTGGTAAGCCGCCAGCCAGCAGGCAGCAGCCGCGGCAATGTGGGGCGTGGCGTAGCTCGTGCCGTTGCCGTACGCAAAATCCTCCTGCTGGCTGGCGTTCCAGATCGGTACGTAAATCGCCTGCCCCGGCGCTGTGATGTCGACGGCCGACCCCCGGCTCGACCCCGGCCACTCCCGATCCAGCGGGTTGGAAGCCGCCACGGCAATGGTTCCGGGATAAACCGCCGGGGCCACTACCGCCTGAACTTCGTTACCGGCCGCGCAGCACCAGATAATGCCTTTTTCGTACGCTTTTTTGGCCATTTTTGCCGTGGCGATGGTCGGCGGCAGGCCCATGCTCATGGTGATGATGTCGAATCCCTGCTGAATGGCCATGTCCAGCGCCGAAGCGAGCTGCTGCTGCCGGTTGATGATGATGACGGTTTCGGCGATTCGGTAGGGAATGAGCTTGAAATTAAAATCCGTCAGCAGACCGCAGTTGCCTTCGTGGGTGATCGGGGTGTTTTTATTGCCAATCAACAAACTACCGGTTCGGGTGCCGTGTCCCGGTTGTTTTCCCAATCCAATGGTTTTGGGGTCAAAGGCCGTGGTAGGGTCGGCGGTGTCCAGAAAATTGAAGTCGTGGTCCAGATCATACCCACCCCGGACTTTTGAGTGATCCGTAAAACCGGTATCGAACTGTACGATCTGAATGCCGCATTTGCCGGGCGATTTGACATTCGGCAGCTTTTCCAGTTTGTCGAAATTCGTCGCGAACCAGTTCCACCGGCGGTAATTCAGTTCCGGCTGATTTTTGTAATACCTGCTTTCGGCGTACGCTTTGATAAACTCGCTTTCGTTCCATTCACCCGTTCCATCATCGAATAGAATATCAGATTCGGTGCCGGTGCCTTTCGAAGAGCCTTGAACCATGAATCCCGTATCGGCATTCAACAGCAGCGGAACGTCGGCTTCGGCGTTGATGATCCCGGGAATTTTCAGCAAATTCTGCGCTTCTTCATTGACGTTCCCGTTAAACGGAAACTGCACCGCAAACAGCTCCACTTCGCCCTCGACGGCCGAACCGGGCATTGCCAGCGTAATCGTTACTGCAGGCCCGTAGATGGCTTTCAGTATGGTTTCGATCTGAGTAAGGGTAGCGGTTTTGTTCGGGGCGGTAATCAGAAACTGGGCGCGTCCGGTCGTGGACGAAGAAAAAACGGTATCCATAGCTGATTCTTTGGGGAGTGAAGACGGAATGGCAACAACCTTCTGGCGGGTGTTGCCGGTTGGCATGGGCTGACTCAGTTGCCGGGCCACAACGTTCGTTTTTTTGAGCAGCGTGTCCCGGATTTTTGCCATTTCGGCGGATAGGGTGCTTTCCTGCAGGGCCTGAATAATCTTGCTGATTTTTATGCCTTCATTCCCAAACCAGTCGATCTCATCATCGGGCGTATCCGGTGTGGCAATGGTTCCTTTTTTGGTCAGAATCCGGTTTTGTTCATCCACTCTCGGCAAACCCGAATGGTGCAACGCAATGATTTCGCAGGTACCCAGACCGACGACCATCGATCCGGAAGAACCGGGAAGCGTATCCGATTCGTAGATCAGGCGGGTGTCGGTTTCGGAGAAAAAGGCGGTATCTTTCAGCACCACTTTCTTGAAGTCGCCTTTGGGGTGCTGAATGATGACGCAGGATTCACCCTTGATGATTTTGCCCAGATTCCCGTCCAGATTCACCGGCGGGTAGTTGGCGAGCGGTTCGCCGGAGGTTCCGAAGGGCTCCAGGCCGATGAAGGTAAAATCAAGCCCGGAATGCGGGATGTTCGCGTGGTAGTCGAGGGTTGAGGTAAGAAAAAACTTGGCAGAATTTAGCTTGAAGCAGGGCGATTTCTTGGGAATCTGGTTGATATCCAGCTCGTAATCAAATTGAGCCAGCATATTGACCGCATCCTGCGGATTTTCGATGACGTGGTGGTTCGTGATGATGATGTCGTCCGAAACCAGAAAACCCGTGCCGATGGGCCGACCGTCTTTGAGCAACCGACAAACCGCCCGGGCAATGCCGGACAGTTTATCGAGCACGTTTTTGTCCTGAAAATTGACAATGCCGTTGATGCGCTCGATGGCACCCAGGGCGGAGATGCCCTCGCGCCGGAGTCGCAGTTGAACCCGGTCCAGGTCATCTTCCAGACTGACCAGCGGGATTTCGCCCTCCCGAACCCTGGCAAGGTTTTTCTCGTCTTCGGCAAACCGGGGTTCGCGGTAACCGAACCGGTCGGCCACCTGCTGAACCACTCTCCAGCGCGCAATCATAAGTCGTAAAGGTTTAGGAAGATCAGATCCGGGTTATGCAGTTCAATGATCATTGAAAGATAAATTGACCGAAGCGGATCGTCCCTGAACTATTTAGGGAACGGTTGACCGTTCCCTAAAACCTTTACGCATTGCGCAATGAATTGAAAATGAAATAATTATCATTGATAAATTTTAGACGTCCGATCGGCTGCGTTACGGCAATTGATAGGCCACCACATAATCGCCCAGTTTCGTTCCCAGCTTGCCGTGGCCTCCGGCGGCAATGACCACGTACTGCTTTCCGTTGAGCTGGTACGTCATCGGCGTGGCCTGCCCGCCAGCGGGCAGCGGAACCTCCCATTGCAGGCTGCCGTCGCTGGTTTTAAACGCCCGGAAATGTCCGTCCAGTGATGCGGCTACGAAAACCAGTCCGCCCGCCGTGGCAATGGCCCCGCCAAAGTTGATCGAACCCCATTGTTTCGCTTCGGGAAACTGACGCGGATCGAGCATGAATCCCAGCGGTACTTCCCATTCCAGCGTACCTTTTTTGAGATTGATAGCCGCCAGGGTTCCCCAGGGCGGGGCGGTTTGCATCGTTAAACCGGTTTCCGTTTTGGCAAACAGATAGCTGCGTTTCATCACGTAGGGCGTGCCGGACTGCATACCGGTTTCGGCCCGCATCAACTCCTGGTCGTTTTTGACCGTTTGTGCCAACTGGGCTCTCGGAATCAGGGTGATGGACGCAGCCAGTCGGTTGACATTGGTGATCAGCAAGCCGGATTCGGGGTCATAACACATCCCGCTCCAGTTGATCCCGCCCACATTGCCCGGTGCAACGAGGGTGCCTTGGAGCGAAGGGGGCGTAAAAGGGCCTTCGTAACGAAGGGCGGCAATCCGGCGTTGGGCGGCCGCTTTCGCGTCGGGCGTCAGGCCCCAGGCTTCCGGTTTTTGCAATCCCAGCAGGGGAAGCGTCGCCGGAAAAGGTTGGGTGGGATGCGCTTCTTCCCCGGCCATGTCAGACGCCGGAACGCGCCGTTCCTCGACGGGCAGTAGCGGAAGGCCGGTTTCGCGGTGCAGGATAAAAATGTGACCCATCTTCGTGCCGACGGCCACTGCCGGAACCGGTTTTCCATTTTGGTTATACGAAAACAGCAGCGGCTGGGCCGCATTATCATAATCCCAGAGGTCGTGATGAACCGTCTGGTAACTCCACACCACTTTTCCGGTGGAAGCCCGGATGGCGACGATGGAACTGGCGTTGGCGTTTTTGCCCAATCGTTCTCCGCCGTAATAATCCGGGCTGGGTGAGGTGGTGGGAATGAACACCAGGTCCCGTTCGGCATCCGCCGAGATGACCGACCAGGCGTTGGCGGCCCCGGTTTGGGTGGCACTGGCTCCTTTCCAGGTCTCGAAACCGGGATCAGTTTTGGAACGCGGAATGGGATCCCAGCTCCAGCGTAATTTTCCGGTGAGTGCATCGTAGGCCCGAACGACGCCCCGTTCGTAATTAAACCGCTGGTTGTCGCCCATCGACGACCCGACAACGATGGTGTTGCCGATAATGGCGGGGGGCGAGGTGACGCTGATGTTGCCGACGCCCTGCCGCAGATCAACGGTTCCATCTTTTCCGAACGAGGAGACCGGCTTGCCGGTTTTGGCATCCAGCGCAATGAGCCGACCATCCAGCGTGGGAATCAAAATCCGTTTGGCGGTACCAGAAGCGGTTTTATCATTGGAAGCGGGCCAGACCGACACGCCCCGCGAGGTGATTTCGGAGAGTTCCTGCCGCAAATAGACCTCCGGATCGTACGACCATTTCTGCTGGCCGGTGGCGGCATCGATGGCAAACACCCGCGACGAGGGTGTACTGAAGAAAAGCGTTCCGTCGACCATCAACGGCGTCGCTTCAAAAGCCGCTTTTTCGTCGGCGCTTGTGCCTTTGTATTGCTCCAGTTCACCAGTCCGAAACGTCCAGGCCACAGATAACTGTTTGACGTTGCCGGTGTTGATTTGTTTCAGGGGTGAAAACCGCATACCGCCCGGATCGTTGCCGTAAGCGGGCCATTCGACTGACCCGCTGGTTTGCGTTTGACCGATGACGGGAATGGCTGCATAAAGAAAGAGAAGCGTTGAAAGGAGGTAGTTCATGGGGATGGTTTCTTCCGAAATAGACAGTTTTATCTGGATGAATAAAGCCAACGACACGCACTGATCGGAAAATACGATGGCTGCCTGGCTGGGACAAAGATGTCCGTCTACGGGCGCTAAATCGCCATTTTCCGATCGTCAAGAAGTTCACGCCGACCGGGACGAAGTCGCCGTGGCCCGAAATTGCGCCGGTGTCTGCCCCGTCAGCCGCTTAAACGCCGTGTGAAAAGCCGAGGTGGAATTGTAGCCCACCCGCTCGGCAATTTCGTCGATTTTCAGGTTAGCCGTGCCGGAATCCTGTAACAATTGTTGCGCTTCACGCACCCGGTAAGTCGCCAGCAAATCGAAGAAACTTTGTTCCCGCCGGTCGTTGAGCAGTTGGGAAAGATGATGGGAGGAAGTCCCGAGCTGTTGTGCCAGTTTGGGTAGGGAAAGGTCGCTTTGGAGAAACGGTTTTTCGTCCTCCATCAAGCGCGTCAGCTTTTGTAAAACCGCTTCTTCCACTTCTTCTGATAGCGCCGATTTCTCGTACTTTTTGCGGGGGGATGGGGCTTCAGGCTCCGGATCTGGTTCTTCAATGAAGAAATTGGACCCGCGCATCACCAGAAAACTGGTGGTATAAATGAGCAGGGTGAGGTAACAGGCCAGAATGTAATCGCCCAGATCCTCGTAGAATTGGGGCTTGATAAAAACCGCCAGGAGGGGAAAAGACAGGTTCAGGAGAATCAGGTTTCGGAGTTGGGCCAGTTGGGTAGGTGCTGGCTGGAACAACGAAAGCCCCCGTTGGCGAAGCGCTTTGCGAATATTGAGGAAGGAGAAGAAGGCGTAGATCGCGCAACCCAGCATGGTCATTTCACTGACGTAATCGCGCAGGTTCGTGAAGTCTTCCGGCAGGTATTCGTCGCTGTCTATATACGCTAGTTCGGGGTGATAGGCATGGAGGTAAGAGTTGTATTTAAACTCGATGGGTTGGTAGAACCAGGTGATGGAGTTGATGGCCCAGATGATGGCGGGCAGCATGTGCCAAAACCAGCGCTTGGGCAGCCGCTGATGAAGCCGGGCAAAAACGAAGAAATAGTACAGCGGTCCGAGCGTAAAATTGACCGGTTCTGAAAAGTCGATCAGCCAGAGCACCTGGAACATGTAATTGGTGTAGCACAGGAAAATTTCGGCAATGATGGCCGACAGTCCCAGCATAAACCAGCCGAGGCACCGGTTTGAAACCACCCGCCCCCGTTCGCCCGTCAGGAAAAAGATGCCGAGAAAAATTCCCTGGGCCACTCCCAGCAGAATGATCAGGGCAAACAAATCAAGGTGAACCGGCTGGGTCTTCATAGGCTACAGCAATGCGTTCGTAAGATACAAAAAAGACCTGCAAGGTTTTTAAAACCTTGCAGGTCTACATCAAACCATCAAGACAAGACCCGTAAGGTTTTTAAAACCTTACGGGTCTGCGTAATCGTTATTTCACGTCCAGTCCAAACGGCAGACGGGCCTGAATTCCTTCCATCCGTTTCAGCGTTTTGAAGTATTTGACGTAGGGGGCCAGGTCGCCGAGGGTGGCCTTCATGCTTTCCTCGTCGTTGCCGGTGAAAGATTTGACCAGTTCTTCAATGGCGTTCTTTTTCTCCGGTGTATACCGGACGCGGTAGTCTCCCGCTTCCAGTTTAGCGGCTTTGGCGGCCAGTTGAATGGCTCTGTCCAGCCCGCCCAGTTCATCGACGAGCCCGTTGGCTTTCGCCTGAACGCCCGACCAAACCCGGCCCGACGCCAGGGCTTTCAGGCTGTCGACCGACAGCTTGCGGCCCTGAGCGGCTTTACTGGTGAAAATCTCGTAGCCCCGGTTGACGCTTTGTTGCAGCACATTCTTTTCGAAAGACGTCATTTCGCGGGTGAAAGACGGAAAATCGGAGTGCGTATTGGTCACTACGCGGTCGTAGGTGATGCCCAATTTATCCTTGAAGAACGCTTCCGTGTTGAACAGCATCCCGAAAATGCCGATGGAACCCGTAATCGTATTGGGTTCGGCCACAATCTGGCGGGCGCCCATCGCCAGGTAATACCCGCCCGAAGCCGCATAATCGGACATCGAAGCAATCACCGGTTTGGCTTTATTGGCCAGCACGATTTCGCGCCACATCACGTCCGACGCCAGCGCACTGCCGCCCGGCGAGTTGACCCGAATGACGATGGCTTTCACTTTTTCGTCCAGACGCGCTTTCCGGATTTGCTCGGCCACACGGTCGGAAGCAATGTTTTCGTCGTCTTTTCCGGACACAATTTCACCGTCGGTTACGATGACGGCAATGCGGTTTTTGATGTTTCCTTCTTCGACGTATTTCTTGGCGTTTTCGTATTTACCCAGCGAAATGAAGTCAATTTTCTTCTTCTCATCCACTTTGAGGGACTTGCGAATGTCGGTTTCCACTTCATCGTAATAGGCCACTTTCGTCACCAGCTTGGCCCTCAGGGCGTCTCCGGCGGTTTGAACGGAGAGATTGTCGGCCAGTTTCTTCAAGTCCGGAACCTGCAAGCCCCGGCTTTGGGCCACATTCGCCAGAAAATGGTTGTTGAGGGAGTTCAGGAAGGACGTGGTTTGTGCCTTGTTGGCTTCACTCATATCTTCCCGAATGAAGGGTTCGACGGCACTTTTAAATTCGCCGACCCGGAAAATTTCGGGTTTGATGCCCAGCTTGTCGAAGGTTCCTTTGAAAAACGTGTATTCGGCATCTAAACCGTTCCATTCCAAAGCACCAGCCGGATTCAGGTAAATATTGTCGGCTACGGATGCGATGTAGTAGCCTTTTTCGGTCATCACTTCGCCGTAGGCGACGACGAATTTCTTCGATTTTTTAAAGTCGATGAGGGCGTTCCGGATTTCTTCGAGCGATGCCCAACCCGTTTGCGGGTATTCGGTCTGGACATACACCCCTTTGATGTTCGGATCCAGTTTGGCGTTGGCCAGTGCCTGTTTCAGGTCGATCAGGCCGATGACATCGCCAGATGAATTGAAGGGGCCAAAACCGCCGAATGGGTTTTCAACGCCAATTTCACGAATGGGACTGTTCAGGTTGAGTTTCAAAACGGAATTTTCCTTCACCGATACTTCATCGCCGGATGCCGCCGAAAAAGCAGATCCGATTGCCAGTACCATCAGGAAGGCCACGAAGGTGAATAACAGGATACCGACGATGGTTGCAAAAACGTATTTAAAAAACTGACGCATGTTTTGGGTTGACGACTGACAATTAGTGAATTAGAAACGAGAAAAAAGACCAGCGATGTGAAACTTGCGACGGTCCGTTGTAATGCCCTTTCAATGGTACCATTTCGTGCATTTACACCTAAAGCATAAGGTACGCGAAACAGATTGAAACTCACACCAAATCCACAACAAAAATAAAAAGGAGACGGCTCCCCATCTCCTTACTTTATGTTGAATGTGACTATTTGAGGAAGAATGGAAAGCAGAACGGAAGGGAGGAAAACCGCCCGTCAGCCCGTCTGCTTTTTTTCGTTTCCGTTCCGGTTATTTCGCCTGGTTGCGGATCAGCAGCCAGTAGTCTTCAATGGACCGGCGAATGACTTCGTGTGCTTCCTGCCGACCGTAGACGTTGACGATTTCGCACGTCATCGGTTCGCCGGGTAGGTTTTTGTACGTCAGGAAGTAGTGTTTCAGACGTTGCACCACGCTGTCGGGCAATTGGTGCAGGTCTTCGTAGCCTTTATACATTCCGTCGCCTTTCAGGATGGCGATGATTTTGTCGTCGGCTTCCCCTTTGTCCAGCAAGCGAAAACCGCCGATGGGGATGGCTTGCAGAATGATGTTTCCGTGGGTGATGGCGTGTTCGCTCAACACGCAGATGTCGATCGGGTCACCATCGCCTTTCTCGATTTCACGACCGGAGCGTTCGCGGGCCAGGGAGGCCACCTGCTCGTCGCAATAGGTCATCGGAATAAATCCGTAGAGCGCCGGAACGATGTTCGAGTATTTCTGCGGGCGGTCGATTTTCAGATAGCCCGTTTCCTTGTCAACTTCATACTTCACCGTGTCGGTCGGTACAATTTCAATGAAAGCCGTCACTTGTTCCGGAGCGTTTTCACCGATTGGAATCCCATGCCAGGGATGTGCTTTAAATTGATTGTTCATCTTTTTTATAGTCGAGTAACTAAATGCGGTTGGTTGGTATGGTTGTAAATGGTCAAGAATGGTTGGTATGGTTTTAATGGTTGGATGGTTGAGGATGGTTTTACGGTTCATTTTCAACCATTCACCTCACCAACCCGATCAGCAATTAAGTAATCTCCGGTTTTGTTGGTCGATTGCCTTACCAGCATTTCCCCCAAAAAACCGGCCAAAAATAACTGAACGCCGAGGATAATGGCCACCAAAGCCAGAAAAAACAGCGGATTGTCGGTCACATTGCGGTATTTCAGGCGATTGGCAATGTTATATAACTTTTCGCTGATGAGGTAAATCGTAATGATGGTCCCGATAAAAAAGGACAGGGTTCCGAAGCTGCCAAACAGGTGCATCGGCCGACGGCTGAATTTATGCACAAAGGCGATAACGAGCAAGTCCAGAAAACCGTTGATGAACCGGTTGAGACCGAATTTTGTCGTCCCGTATTTACGCGCCTGATGCTGCACGACCTTTTCGCCAATCTTGTGAAAACCGTTCCATTTGGCCACAATCGGCAAATTTCGGTGCATTTCACCGTATAGGTTCATCGACTTCACCACCGCCCGGCGGTAGGCTTTGATGCCGGAATTGAAATCATGCAGGTGTACGCCCGACACCCAGCGAGAGACAGCGTTGAAGAACTTCGTCGGGATGGTTTTGGTCAGCGGGTCGTAACGTTTCTGTTTCCAGCCCGACACCAGGTCGTAGCCATCGACGGTGATCATGCGGTACAATTCCGGGATTTCGTCGGGACTGTCCTGCAAATCCGCATCCAGCGTAATGATAACCTGTCCGGTTGTTGCCTGAAAACCGGTCTGGAGCGCGGCTGTTTTGCCATAATTCCGCGTAAACCGGATGCCCCGCACCTGCGGGTTCCGGTCGGCAAGCCGGGTGATGACTTCCCACGAACGGTCGGTGCTGCCATCGTCGACAAACAAAATTTCGTACGTATATCCCTGTTCCGTCATCACCCGCACAATCCAGTCGTGCAGTTCGGGCAACGACTCTTCTTCGTTGTATAGCGGGATAACGATGGAAAGTTGGCGTTTGTCAGTCATAAAAATTCGGGCTAAACACGGCCGAAATGAAGCGCAGTCGGGAAACGTTTCCGCAACTTCGCGAGGACCCGTGTTCAGGATCGGTTCTCCAAAGGTCGTAAGGATTTTAGAAATTCAGATAAAAAGGTTGTAATAACTGACGGAATGATTCCGTATAGAGCTTCCCATCCGGGTTGAAAATGGACAATTGATCGGTTTTCGGCGGCCCAAAACGGTCGAAAACAAAACCGGTGATGGTTCTGAAAACCGGTTTTGAGTCATTGTGCCGTACTTCGAGTTGTTGATACGGCTTCAAACCGGCTTTTTCGGCAATCACAATCAGCCGTTGCATTTCGAAAGGGGGCAGCAAAACCCAGAATTGTCCCTCCGGTTTCAATAGACGGACGACGCTGGCCAGCAGTTCTTCAAACGGTAGTTCGTCGTTGTGCAACGCCCGGTTGACGGCCTGATCGGGAGATCGCAGGTGGTTGGTATAAAACGGCGGATTGCAAAGAATGCGGTCATACGGCTCGGACGAAAACGTTTGAATCCGGCTTTGAATTACCCGAATCCGGTTCGAAAAGGCGCTATCGTTCACATTATCAGTTGCCTGCTCAAAAGCTGCCGGGTCCACCTCCACCGCATCGATCCGGGCCTCAGGATTTCGCTGAGCCGCCATGAGCGCCAGCAAACCCGTCCCCGTTCCGATGTCCAGCAACCGCCCTCCGGTTCCTAGTTCCGCAACCGCCCCCAGTACGCACGAATCCGTGCAAACCTTCATGGCCGCCCGGTCTTGGTGAATGGTGAATTGTTTGAAGCGAAACAAAGGGAGTTAAGAGTTTAGGACTTTCGCTTTTTGCCCCTAAATCCCCTAAAGGGGACTTGGACGCAGCTTAATCCAGATCCAATAAGTCCCCTTTAGGGGATTTAGGGGCAAAAAGCGAACGTATAAAGAATTATCAGACGTAAATTATAAAGTTAAGGATGAAGAGTTTTCGAAGAGCCTGCCAACTCTTCATTCTTAACCTAAAGGGCGGCCCCGTCATAACTCTTAACTACTTCCGGCCAAAGTCGGCGGGGTTTTCGCCCCAGTATTCGGTTTCCCATTTCAGGATTTTGTTCAGGAAGGTGTTGGTTTTCAGCCAGTTTTCGGCCCGGTCGATCAGCTCGAACAGGTGGGCATTGCGGGGTGTTTCTTCCAGTTTGGTGTTGGCTTTCTTTTTCAGAACCCAACTAATGGCCGTCCTTGAATCGGAATAAATGGGCAGATTGCTGTCGCGCTGTTTCAACCAGGCCAGGGCGTGAACGATGGCCAGAAATTCGCCGATGTTGTTGGTACCGTCATGGTGAGGCCCCTGGTGGAAGAGGAGTTGTTTCGTGGTGGCATGAACGCCCTGGTATTCCATATCGCCCGTGGCGGTGTTCCAGGCGGCATCCACGGCAATGCTGTCGGCGATGGGTTTACCAACAAACAGCTTCTGGCTTTTGCCATCCGTTCCGGGTCCTTTGCCCTGTAAATGCAGATGCGGTTTTTCGCCCAGCGCTTTATCAGCCACTGTGCGGCTTTCAAACGATTTGTAAAGTGCGCCGGGAAAATTCTGAATCTGCTCCTGACAGCCTTCCCAGGTATCGTAAACTCCTTTTTGCCGCCCTTTCCAGACGACGTAATATTTGGGCGATTTCGCCATTGTCCGTTTGTTCAAGAAAGCCGCAAAGATACACATTGGAAAGGATGTGTGTCCGTTGCATTGGTAAAAACGAAAGTTATAACAAACTAATGCCTTGATTGTTAGGTATAAAGCAGAGCGATTTGGGCAACAGGTGAGGCCGTACAGTAAAAAATATTTTTTTTTTTGCCACTTCGACGCAACTAAAATTGTCTCCTATTCGTAGGTAACTCAATTTTGTAGATTCATTAACCCACATCGTTCGTAACTATAAATGATCCTGGTACTTTACGCACTCCTTGTTCTGGCAGCACTTTACATCATCCTGCTGCTGGTAATTGTATTAAACACCCAAAAAGTCTGCGAGTGTAATCACTGCCATACGGCCATGCACCTGGAACGAACGAACAGGCCCTTCTACGTTCGCCGGCTTTATGATTATCTTCCGCTCAAATATTTTCATTGCCGGCGTTGTCACCGTACGTTTTATCTGAACAAGAATACGCCCGATTCGGAGCCGGAAAGCATGAAAGATTCGGCTCCCAAACCGAAAGCTTCCTACACGTAGGGACATACGCGTGTCGTGAACATCAATCTCCTGGTGCTGATCGCGTAATAAACGTACAGAAAAGCCTAGTTGTGCAGCGTTGGATTTTCTTCCATCTGCCCCCGAATCAGGCGCAGTTTTCGGTTTAAATCCCTCAGTTCCCCCTGATACTTCCGATACGTGGCCGGATCGCTGCTTTTGAGGGTGTCGTTGTGGCTGTAATGCACCAATAAGGCATTCCGGCGGGCGCTCAGCCGCTGGTAGAGTTCGCTGGTAGGATTCATTGATCTGTTGTTTTTAGGAATACCATGAAGGATCTGCCGCGCACCCTTCATAAACTATAACGTTCGTTTTACTGCATAATACGTACCGCTTATCAAAAAATACTATCGCTTATCACAAGGAATACAAAATAAATAGCATTTACATTCAAAAAGCCGCCCCATTTTGGGGCGGCTTTTTGAAAATCACAAGGAAATCGTGGTAAGTTACAATCGCTCGATTTTGGCTCCAATCGCGTTGAGTCGGCCGTCGATGTTTTGATACCCCCGGTCGATTTGCTCGATGTTATCGATAATGCTTTCGCCTTTGGCCGAAAGAGCGGCAATGAGCAGGGCGACGCCCGCGCGGATGTCGGGTGACGACATCCGGATGCCTTTCAGTTGCTGCTGGCGGTTCAGACCAATGACCGTGGCCCGGTGCGGATCGCAGAGAATCATCTGGGCACCCATTTCAATCAGTTTGTCGACAAAAAACAAGCGGCTTTCGAACATCTTCTGGTGCACGAGCAGCGTTCCCTGCGCCTGAATGGCCGTGACGAGCACAATGCTGAGCAAATCCGGCGTGAAACCGGGCCAGGGTGCATCCGAAACCGTCATCATCCCACCATCCAGAAAACTCTCGATCTGGTAGTGTTCCTGCGCCGGCACGAAAATATCATCACCCCGAAATTCCATCTTGATCCCCAGCCGTTTGAAGACATCCGGAATGATGCCCAGTTGCGGAATCTGGCAGTTTTTGATCGTTATTTCCGACTGCGTCATGGCGGCCAGACCAATGAAAGACCCAATTTCGATCATGTCGGGCAACATGGTATGGTCGGTTCCGCCCAGTTTGTCGACGCCCTCGATGGTGAGCAGGTTTGACGAAATACCGCTGATTTTGGCCCCCATGCGGTTCAGCATCGCGCACAGTTGCTGCAAATACGGTTCGCAGGCGGCATTGTAAATCGTCGTGGTGCCTTCGGCCAGCACGGCGGCCATCACCACATTGGCGGTTCCGGTAACGGAGGCTTCGTCCAGCAGCATGTAAGTGCCCTTCAAATGGCTGGCATCGACATGGAACATGCCGCTTTCGTCGGAGTCGAAATTGAATTTGGCCCCCAGTTTTTCAAAACCCAGAAAGTGCGTATCCAGCCGCCGACGACCGATTTTGTCGCCACCGGGGCGCGGAATCCGTCCGGTCTTGAAACGGCCCAGCATAGGACCCAGCAGCATGACCGAACCCCGCAATGCCGAAGCTTTTTCGCGGTAGTCGGCCGTGTCCAGGATCGAAATATCGACCTGATCGGCCTGAAAGCGATAGGAAGAAGTCGATAACTGCTTGACCTGAACGCCCAGATCGCCCAGAAGTTCGATCAATTTGTTGACGTCACGGATGTCAGGAATATTATGAATGGTAACCGGCTGATCTGTCAGCAAAACCGCACACAGAATCTGGAGCGCTTCGTTTTTAGCGCCCTGCGGACTGATTTCGCCTTTCAAATGTTGATCACCGGCAATTCGGAAAGAAGCCATACTGTAAATTATGAATTATGGATTATGAATGATGAATCGAAATGCGCCAGGCAATCGCCTGGGCGACCCGGTCATCGTTCATCGTTCATAATTCATAATTGGTTCTAAATGTTTAACGTCTTTTGCGGTTGTTAGGATTGTTGCCACCTCTGAAACGGTCGTTCCGGTGTCCGCCATCGCGGTTATCACGGCCGCCGGTGCCACCATCCCGGTGGCCACGCTGTCCCTGATTGGGGTAGAAATTCGGGTTGTTCTGGCGGTTTCCTGAGGTTTCGTTTCGGTTGTAGGGTTGTCCCGATCCTTCGTTCCGGCCGTGCGAAGGCCCGCTGGGTGTCCGGCGGGGCGGTTGATCTCCCGTTCGTTCGCGCGGGGTGGCATCGACAAAACCGTTGGTTCGGATCGACATGATGTCGGCGTGGAGTTTGCCGTTCGCCATCTCGTCGAGGTTGGTCAGAATTGTCTCATCTTCCACAGCCTCCTTGTTCCAGGTCGAATAAAACGTCTTCATCAACTTGGCCATATACGAAACAAAGGCCAGGCGCTCTTCAGAATCTTCCAGCGAAATGGCTTTGGCAATCAGGAGGTTAATGTTTTGCCCATAGTGCTTGTAACGCAAACCGTGGGTATTATACGGAACGGGCTGCGGCTTTTTCCCCAGGACATCCGCCGTCGGGGGCGGGTAAGGGCTGTCCACATCG
This sequence comes from Larkinella sp., assembly GCF_965227735.1. NCBI lineage: Bacteria > Pseudomonadati > Bacteroidota > Cytophagia > Cytophagales > Spirosomataceae > Larkinella > Larkinella sp. The sequence goes on from NZ_OZ245776.1 coordinate 5,891,182, forward strand.
AGCCTGAAGCCCGACATGATGTAGAGGTCGTCCCACAATTTATTATAGTAGTCCTGATTATCCCGCATGTTGGGATGGATCTGCCGCATCAGTTCTACCAGGATGTGCGCGTAGCGGGTGCGCTTTTCGCGGTCTTCGATAGTCTGTAGATGTTCGACTAATTTTTGGATGTTGCTGCCGTACTCTTTCAATCGATTGGGGCGTCTATGGTATGTTTAGACAAAAGTAACAAAAAAAGTCTTGCACCATCATTAATCCTTTCGTGAGCGTCGACGACCGGAACAAGCGTCGAAAAGTTGCTGTTGGAAAAGCATGAAGCAGTGGTACCAGATGTATAAACCGGAACTTGCCGACACCATTCGGCTGAGCATTCCGATTGTGATTGCCCAGTTGGGGGTGGTATTGATGGGCGTTACCGACGACTTGTTTGTTGGGCGGCTGTTGGGAGCCATTCCGTTGGCGGGGGCGGGTTTGTCGGTCTCGCTGTCTTTTCTGGTATCGAGCATTGGCGTCGGCGGTCTGTCGGTGGTGGCTGCGCTGGTGTCGCAGGCTCGCGGGCGCAACGATGCCGCCGAGATCAACCGGTTGTTCCGGGCGGGTTTGTGGGTGGCTCTCTGGCTGGGTTTGGCACTGGGGCTGGTTGGGGTCGGTGTGGCCTACTTTTATGATCAGTTTGGACAGACGCCGGAGGTCACCGAAATTGGCCGGACTTTCCTGCTCATTCTCAGTCTGTCGAACATTCCGCTGTTTCTGTTTATTGCCGCCCGGCAGTTGTGCGACGGTCTTTCGCATCCGCGAATTGCCCTGATCATCACCTTGCTGGCTCTCATTCTGAATGCGTTGCTCAATTATGTTCTAATCAAGGGCGTCGGCCCTTTTCCGGCACTGGGCGTTCAGGGCTCGGCGCTGGGAACACTGCTTTCACGCAGCTTCATGGCAGCCGCGATCATTCTCTACATTCGGCGAAACAGCCTGTTTCAGGCTTACTTCCTGCCTTCGTTTCAAACGCTGCGGGTGAGCAGGCACATTCGTCAGATTCTGCAACTGGGCCTGCCGGGTGGTTTTACGTTTTTCTTTGAAGTGGCGACGTTTTCGCTGGCGGCCATGATGGCAGGCTGGCTCGGAACCGACCAACTGGCCGCGCACCAGATTGCCATCAACATGGCATCGATCACCTATATGATGGCCACCGGGATTTCGGCTGCGGGTTCCATTCGGATTAGCCGTGCGCTGGGTCGCTCCAACCTGACCGCCGTGCGACGGGCCGGGGTAGCGGCTTTGTGGCTGGTTTTGGTGTTCATGGGTCTACCGGCGGTGGTTTTTCTGACCGCTAACGACTGGCTGGTGAGCTGGTATATCCGGGACCATGCCGAGGTGGCCGCCATCGCGGCTTCGCTGGTCATCATGGCCGGTTTTTTCCAACTGTCCGACGGCATTCAGGTGGTTGGAATCGGCATGTTGCGCGGTTTGTCGGACGTCAACACGCCCACCATCATCAGTTTGTTTGCTTACTGGATCATCGGCTTGCCCCTGAGTTATGTGCTGGGATTCTGGTTTAACCTGGGCGCGATCGGGATCTGGATCGGTTTGCTGGCCGGTTTGACGATGGCGGCCATTCTGTTCCCCATCCGGTTTTTCCGACTGGTTCGGCAGATCAAACCGGATGCAGTCGAAAAAACCGTTTAGAACTCTTTACTAAATTGACATGAAACCTCTGCTATCCACCGCCGTTCCACGAACGGAACGTCTGCTGAACGCCCTGACCTTGCTGTTGCTGGTCGGGCAGATTGTTCTGATTATCGGCTATTATGCGCAACTGCCCGAAACCATCCCGGTTCATTTTGGTCTGGCCGGAAAACCGGATCGCTGGGGTAGTCGAGGGCAACTGTTTATTGTGCCGGGGCTGTCGGCGTTTATTTTTCTTTTATTCTGGAGCTTCCGTTCCATCCCGACCGATTTTTACAACATGCCCTTTCCGATAACAGACGAAAACCGGGATCGTCAACTGCGGAATGCGCATGAAATGCTAGCCATGCTGTCACTGGCATTCATGACCTTCATGATTTGGACGCTCTGGAACTGGTTGCTGGCGGCATCGAATACCAATCCCATTCATACGAAAGGGATTCCAGTCGTTCTTTTTGTACTGACGTTGATCGGTATTTCTATTTTTTATGCCATCCGGGTCTACCGCTGGAAATGACTGGAAAATGATCAGGCTGCGTCTTTGGTGCTCCGAATCAGACTAATCCCGGAAAAGAAGAAAATGCCGCCCATGATGAGGTAAATCCAGGACGCCCGGGCGACGCCCCCGCTGGTCAGATCCATGCCGCCGTAGATCAGGCCGATCAGTCCGGCCAATGTTAGTATAATTCCGAAAATACTTTTTACGCTCATGGTTGTTCAAGTGAGTGGTTTGTAGGCTATAAACTATTTTTGGTGAAAATTGTCTGCTGCGGAAAGGGGATCTTTTTTCGGGCCTGATGAACTGCGGTCGGCCTTTTGTTTTTTTTCAACACATTCGTTCCTAATTTCGCCGGTTCCCTGACCGGTTTTCGCCTTGTATGTTTAAAATTCCCGCCCCTACCTTTTCATCCCTCGTGCAATCGTTCGAAGGAGAACTCTACCACGACCAATCTCCCGAACACGAAGCCATGCGCCTGCTCTATGCCACGGATGCGTCGGTGTATCAGGAAAAACCGCTGGCCGTTGCCCTTCCCAAAACGCCGGAAGACATCAAGCGGCTGGTGCGGTTTGCCCGCCAAAACCAGACGTCACTGATTCCGAGAGCCGCCGGAACGTCGCTGGCCGGGCAGGTAGTCGGTGGGGGCATCGTGGCCGATTGTTCCAAATATTTTTCGAACATACTGGAAATCAATTCCGAAGAAGGTTGGGTTCGGGTTCAGCCGGGGGTGATCCGTGACGATCTGAATGCGGTTTTAAAACCGCACGGCCTGATGTTTGGCCCGGAAACCTCAACCGCCAGCCGGGCGATGGTGGGCGGAATGATCGGCAACAACTCCTGCGGGCTGCACTCGATTGTCTGGGGCAGCACGCGCCACCACCTGCTGGAAGTGAAAGCGATCCTGAGCGATGGTGCCGAAGTGACCTTCCGGAGCTTGAGCCGCGAGGAATTTGATGGCAAATGCCGGGGTGTCGGGGTCGTGAGTCCGCTCGAACAGCGGTTGTATCAGCAGGTTCGCGATCTGCTCAGTGGATCACAAAATCAGAAACAGATTCGGGCCGGTTTTCCTAAACCGACGATTACGCGCCGGAATACGGGCTATGCGCTCGATGAATTACTGCCGTTTTTTGAACCCTTGTCGGACAACGCTGGTCGGGATTTCGCTGGGGATGCTGGTCGAGATTTGCAATCTCGACCCTCTCTGTCGCGGATTTATAATCCGCAGTCCGTTCACGTAAATTTGGATGAGAATTTACATCTTGGTTCAGATAAAACTGCGGATTACAAATCCGCGACAGAAGGGGTCGAGATTGCAAATCTCGACCAGCATCCCCCCCAAAGGCCCGACCAGTGGTTCAATTTCTGCAAACTCATTGCGGGCTCGGAAGGAACGCTCTGTTTTATTACGGAAGCCAAACTGAACCTGCTGCCGCTACCGCCGAAAAAAAGTGCGCTGGTTTGCGCCCATTTTGTCACCATCCGGCAGTCGCTGGAAGCCAATCTGGTGGCCCTGGAACACCGCTGCTCGGCTTCCGAACTGGTCGACGATTACATTCTGCAACTGACCAAAGGCAATATTGAGCAGGCCAAAAACCGGGATTTCGTCGAGGGCGACCCCAAAGCGGTGTTGATGGTCGAGTTTTTTGAAGACACCGTTGACGCCGTCACCGAAAGAGCCAATCGACTCATTGCTGCGCTGAAGGAAAAGGGGTTAGGCTACGCGTTCCCGGTTTTGTTCGACCAGGAAGCCGTGAAAGCCTGGAACCTGCGGAAGGCCGGGTTGAGCATTATGTACAACATTCCGGGCGACGATAAACCGGCGAACGTCATCGAAGACTGCGCCGTGGATGTCCGCGATTTGCCCGACTACATTGACGAGCTGGACCGAATGGCCGCCGAAAAGCACGGCCTGACGCTCGAATATTCGGCCCACGCCGGGGCGGGCGAACTCCACGTATTGCCACTGATCAACCTGAAGTCGAACGAAGGCCGGTTACAGTTTCGCGCCTTGCTGGCCGATACGGCGGAGTTAGTAAAAAAATACGGCGGTTCGCTGTCGGGCGAACACGGCGACGGGCGCTTGCGGGGGGAGTTTATTCCGTACATGATTGGCGACGCTAACTTTCGGTTGGTGCAGGACATCAAGCGGATGTGGGACCCGCAGCGCATTTTTAATCCGGGGAAAATCGTGGATACCCCGCCGATGAACGAGTTTTTGCGGTATCAGCCTGATCAGAAACCGCTTCCGATCGACACCATTTTTGATTTTTCGGCGGAAGACGGTATTCTCAATCTAGCGGAAAAATGTAGTGGATCAGGCGATTGTCGAAAAACCGCCGTTACGGGTGGAACGATGTGTCCCAGCTACATGGCAACCCGACGGGAGCGCGATACGACCCGGGCGCGGGCCAATATTCTCCGCCAGTTTCTGACCAACTCCGACAAAGCCAATCAGTTCGATCACGAGGAAATCAAGGAAGTGATGGATTTGTGTTTGTCCTGCAAAGGGTGCAAATCCGAATGCCCGTCGAGTGTCGACATCAGCCGGATGAAAGCGGAGTTTTTGCAGCATTATTACGACGCCAACGGAACGCCGATGCGCTCCCGGCTGATTGGTAATTTTACGAAACTGATGTCGCTGGCGAGTCTGGCTCCCTGGGCTTACAACGCGATTTACGACACGCCCGCGCTTCGGCGGGTGGCCAACCGGATGGCCGGTTTTCACCCGGATCGAACCATGCCGGAACTGGCGGGAACAACCTTGAAGAACTGGTGGAAAAACCGGGCGGTTACGGCGCATAAAAACCACCGAACCGTCTACCTCTTTTGCGATGAATTTACGAATTACAACGACGTGGAAGTCGGCCGGAAAACTATACAGTTGCTTGAACGGCTGGGCTATGACGTGATCATTCCCGACCATCTGGAAAGCGGACGGACGTATCTGTCGAAAGGACTGGTGCGGGATGCGCAGAAGATTGCCATCGAAAACGTAAACCGCTTGAAGGACCTGATTTCCGCTGAAACTCCCTTGATTGGTGTTGAACCGTCGGCTATTCTGGGATTCCGGGACGAATACGCGGATCTGATGCCGCCGGAATTGAAAGCAGCCGCCCAGCATCTGGCCAAGCATTCGTTGCTGGTCGATGAGTTTATTGCACTGGAAATGGACCGGGGCAACATTATTAAAACCGCCTTTACGTCCGAAAAACGACTGATCAAATTGCACGGCCACTGCCACCAGAAAGCCCTGGCGTCGCAGGTGCCGACGAAGAAAATGCTGTCATTTCCCGAAAACTACGAAGTGCAACTGATTCCTTCCGGTTGTTGCGGGATGGCGGGGTCGTTTGGCTACGAAAAAGAGCATTACGCGCTGTCGATGCAGGTAGGTGAACTGGTGTTGTTTCCGACGGTCCGTGAGCAACCTGCGGAAGTGTTGATTGCCGCGCCCGGAACCAGTTGCCGCCATCAAATCAAAGATGGAACAGGACGTCTGGCCAAACATCCGGCGGAAATCCTGTTCGATGCCCTCAACTAGAAACCAGAATCAGGTACTCTTATTCTACACAGTTGTACTGGTACGTTTGCCGGTAGTGCCGGTCGGCAGGAAAGGTGTCGGTCGGAACCGCCAGGCGGGAAAGTTGGATGGCCTGCAGCGGGTTGAAATTTCCGTCATAATTGGTCGTAAACTGACTGGATTCCTGTAATGTAATCGCTCCGTTGGTGTCTCTGGTTTTTCGGGTAAAGCCCTTGCAGTCATAACGTTGCAAGTATCGTGCAATGTCAGCTTCGGCGGGGTTGGTCAGGGCCAGCAGCGCCAGTACAATGGCTTGCCCCGAGTCGTAAAAGGGAGAATGATTGTCGGCGCTTTGCTCAAAAGTTACTTCTTCTTCGGTTCGGGAACCATCCTTATACCCATTCTGAACCGATTGTGAAACCAGATCTACAGTATTATGGGCAATGGTATCGTACGAAAACTGAAATGTTCGGCTGGCAATAAAGGAATTGGTCGGCAACGTCACCCGCGTCTCAACCAGGCGGATTAAACGGACCGTACGATCGACGGAATCGTAAAAAAGTGAAAACACGGATTGCTCTTTGTTGTTGACCACATACGACGCTTTTTCGACCCGTTCGAGGGCATTGTAATCGAGACTCAGTACGATCGAACGGTCTTCAGTGTAGGCGGACGCAATTTTTCCGCCCAGGTAGTCAAATCGAAACGAGATGGAACGGTTGGGAGTCGTACTGGTATACGACCTGAGCTGGCCATTGTTATAGGCAAAGGTCTGCCTGCCCATTTCCTGCTGGTTATCATCTCTTTGCTGGTAGCGAACCATTTCAGTAACCAGACAAACCGTGTCGGCAGGAGTGGGATTTTTGAGCGTACAAGCAACCAGCATGAGGGCTATTCCTCCGTAGCCAAACCATTTTTTCATATGTAAAGATGCCCGGAACAACAACTGAACCGCCAAAATACGAACTATTTGTCAAAATGTCGTAGTTTCGATAGACGGGATGCCAAACGATATCATGACCCTGACCCAGCAACGACACCAGCTTATTGAAAAATTACGGACCATTGATCAGCCGGAAGCGGTCCGGAAATATTTCGGATTGCTCAAGGAATTGATCGAAATGGTCAACTTACCCAATGGCGATGCCCGGCTGGCGTTTGTCGTCGACCGGGATCGGAAAGGCCTTTCGGCGCACATCAACTTTTTTCTGGCCCTGCGCTTGTTCCGCCCGCGTCAGGGCGAAATCGAGTACTGGCTTACGGTAAAGAAAGGCTGCCGCGAACGGATCGAGTCGATCGCGGTCGTGGATGTGGTGCCCTTGTCGGAGAAGTCGGATTATATCTCCATCGTGATCGGGCAATCGTCGGATCATTTGCTGAACCATCCCGTGTTGCGGAGTTGCTGGGAAGATTGCCTGATGGAACTGCTGGTGACGACCAAACGCGGCCCGCATACGGCCACGCACAACCCGTTTATCTACCAGGCGGCTGACGATGAGGCCATTCGGGGTGAAATCATGACGGCTCTGCTTCGGCCCGACCGGTCGACGGATGACTGGGATCGGGTGGAGGAAGAACCGGAAGTGTATGAAAAAACCGTTGCGGCCCGGCCCGCTATTCCGCCGAATTTTATTCTTTTCGGCCCGCCCGGCACCGGAAAGTCGTACGAAGCCCGGCAACTGAGCCAGGCCTTTGCCAGTGAGTGGGTGACGTTTCATCCGTCGTTTGGATACGAAGAGTTTCTGGAGGGAATCCGGCCCGAAACCCGTGGCGGGCAGATCAGTTATAACGTAGCCAAAGGGATTTTCTACAAGTCGTGCCTGGCTGCTTTGCAGAAAGCCGGGTATGCCACGATGGCCGATTGTCTGAGCGATTCGGCCGAAAACCGGCAACGAAAACTGGCGCAGGCGGATGCGCAGGTGCTGGTTATCGACGAAATCAACCGGGCTAACATTTCCCGGGTTTTTGGTGAACTGATCACGCTGATCGAGCCGGACAAACGGCTGGGAGCCGCCCACGAAGTTGAACTGACGTTGCCCTACTCGCAGGAGCGGTTTGGGGTACCGGCCAACCTGTATATTGTGGCCACGATGAATACCGCCGATCGCTCCATTGCCTTGTTAGACATTGCCTTGCGTCGCCGGTTCCATTTCCGGGAGATTTTGCCCGACCCCACGCTGCTTACTGTGGTCGATGGGGTTGATCTGGGCGAAGTATTACGAATAGTTAATGAACGAATTGAATACCTCTACGACCGCGATCACCTGATTGGTCATGCGTATCTGATGAACATTCAGTCACATGCCGAACTGTGCGATGCATTCAGTGACCGGATTATTCCGTTGTTGCAGGAATATTTTTACAATGACTGGCGGAAGATTCAGTTCGTTCTGGGCGATAATCCGGCCTGGGGGAAAGCTCCCGATCAGAAATTGATCTGGGTAAAAAAGCAGTACCGACCGGCTTTAACCAAAGAGATTTTTGGGGAAGAACCGGATGACCTGACCGAAGTAGTCACGTTTGAAATCAATCCGCATCTGCTCCGGCGAAATTATGATCAGGTGCCGAAAGAAGCCTTTATCTCTATTTATCAAAAATAATGGCGTATTAGTGGACGAAAGTTCACGTTTTTGTGTTACAGTTTTCTGTTCACCACAAAAAAGTAGAATTTAATTCTGCGGGTCCGTCAAAAATTATGAAAGCTCTCGTCCTAACTGAGTACAAACACTTTGAATTACAAGACCTTCCCCGCCCCAAACCCGGCCCATCCGATGTGTTGGTGAAGGTTCAGGCCGTCGGGATTTGCGGCAGCGACGTCCACGGCATGGACGGCAGCAGCGGCCGGCGGATTCCACCCATCGTGATGGGGCACGAAGCCGCCGGGATTGTGGTGGAAACCGGGGAAAATGTAAAAAACTGGCACATTGGTGACCGGGTAACCTTCGATTCCACCGTTTATGCGTTAGACGACTGGTTCAGCCGGAAAGGCATGTATAACCTCAGCGATGGTCGCGAAGTCCTTGGCGTTTCGACCCCGGATTTCCGTCGGCAGGGGGCTTTTGCGGAGTTTATCGTGGTGCCGCAGCACATCCTCTACCAGATTCCCGACAACGTCAGCTACACGCAGGCGGCTTTGGTGGAACCGGTGGCGGTGGCGTTGCACGCCCTGAGTCTGACGCCTGTTCAGGTGAATGATACGGCGGTGGTCGTGGGTTCGGGCATGATTGGCCTGTTCATCATTCAGGCGTTGAAACTGGCGGGTTGTGGTTCCATCATCGCTGTCGATCTGGACGATGACCGGCTGGCGCTGGCGCTGAAACTGGGCGCAACCGTCGGTCTCAATGCCCGTGAGAAAGACATTACGGCGGAGGTTCAGGCCTTGACCCACGGACGCGGGGCCGATGTGTCGTTTGAAGTCGTTGGCATTGCCCCCGCTGTAAAAACCGCCATCGACTGTGTTCGGAAAGGCGCTACGGTGACGCTGGTGGGAAATCTGTCGAAATCGGTGGAAGTGTCGTTGCAGGCCATCGTGACCCGTCAGTTGCGGTTGCAGGGTTCCTGCGCCATCAATGGCGAATACGAAGCCGCTCTGGCGCTGATTTCGTCCGGTAAAATCGACGTCGAAGCCATTCTGAGCGCGGAAGTCCCCCTGACCGAAGGAGCCAGTTGGTTTCAGCGGTTGTATGAAAAAGAAAAAGGATTGATCAAGGTGGTGTTGAAGCCCTAACCAACCTGCTCCCAGGTCGATAATTTCGATATTCGTTATTTGGTGTTCGATATTCGATATTCAACATTCAGTGTTCGATATTCAAGTCAGGCCAATGAAAGGACTGTGTCTAAGTATTGAATAACGAATATCGAATAACCAACACTGAATAACGAATAATCAGTAAGGATAAACTCCCCGGTTCAGGGGGCAGCCTCGTAACGGAGCGAATACATCGAAGCTCCGTCGTGCGCGTAATCGATCACCAGATCAGTATCGCTGAGCAGCAGAATGTGGAGTTCGGAAATCGCGACACAACTCATACCGGCACAATACGGGCCGTTACTTCCGGTTTTGACCACTTTCAGAATGGACTTTTGCCGGGTTAGTTCCGTTGGAGAGCAGCAAAGATTGGTCTGGGTTTCGTACTTGACGGTCCCATCGGCCACAAACTCAACCACTTCCGGTGGGGTCAACGTACGCCAGTCTTTCCCGTTTTTTCCTATTTCCACCGCTTTCCATCGTTTATAGAGTTTATCGGAGGGCGAAACGTAGTTGTTCGACTGGTCGCAAGCCAGAAAAATCAATGCGGTGAACAGAACGTAAAGAGCGGTTTTCATCGGGTGAAAGCGAAAGAAGGATAACGTCTGATGAGATTAGTTGGCCGGTTTGTATTTCATGACATATTGACCTGCCGGGTAGGAGGGGCCAAAGACACTTTCAACGATCAATTCGTTCGCCGTTAGCGCAACCAGTTTCAATTTCGACGGAGATGCGCAATCGACATACTCACAGCCGGGGCCTCCGTACAGTTCGGTAACCTTCAGCGTCTGTTGGTTGCGTTCAACCCGGACCGGCGAACAGCAGGGCGGTTTAGTGGTATGATATAAAATACCGCCATCGCTGCGAAACTCGATTTTCCACTCATACGAGACTGGTTTCCAGTTTTCCGTACCACTTTTTGTCTCCACCAACTCCCATTTCCGGTAGAGTCCATCCGAAGGGGATGCTTCCCGTTTTGATCGGTCACAGGAAGTGGAAAGGGTTAAAATCAGCGCAAATAAAATCAGTAGTTTCATGACTTTTCTACATTTGTAAAGAGGAGCCATTTGGCAAACCAATCGTTGGATTGCATCCTCTAATTAATTTAATCCTTTTCATGCCCCGAATCCTGAACATCGCCCTGATCGGCCCCGGCAAAGTAGCTCATAACCACGCCCGGGCTACTTTAGAAACCCCTGATACCAAACTCGTTGCCATCTATGGCCGGAATCATACCAAAGCGGACGAATTTGCCAATCAATACGGCATCACGGCGTATTCCGACATTTACGACATGGTTGATCGCGAGAATGTCGACATCTGCATCGTTTGCACCCCGCACCCCGCCCACCGTGTCGTCACTGTGGCGGCTCTGGAAGCCGGGGCGAATGTGCTGGTCGAAAAACCGCTGGCGTCGTCGCTGGCCGATTGTGACGCCATGATCAACGCGGCCCGGAACGCCAACCGGCAACTCGCCGTGGTGAGCCAACGGCGGTTTTATGAACCCTGTATGCGGATGCACCAGGCGATTGCCGACGGAAAAATCGGGAAACCGGTATTGGGTATGGCGCAGTTGTTCGGATGGCGAAGCGAAGAATACTACCGTAGTGACCCCTGGCGCGGTTCGTGGGAACACGAAGGCGGGGGTGTTCTGGTCAATCAGGCTCCCCACCAACTGGATTTGCTGCTGTGGTACATGGGCGAAATGGAGGAAGTCTACGGGGTCTGGGCAAACCTCAACCACCCCGACATTGAAGTTGACGACACGGCCGTGGCCATTGTTCGTTTCAAAAACGGCGGAATTGGCAACGTGATCGTCAGCAATTCTCAAAAACCGGGACTCTACGGGAAAGTCCATATTCACGGCCAGAACGGCGCGTCGATTGGCGTTCAGACGGATGGCGGGTCGATGTTCATCGCGGGCATGACAGGCATTCAGGACGCACCCTACAACGATGTGTGGTCGGTGGTGGGCGAGGAAGATCAGCGGCTGGTCTGGAAAGCGGAGGATGATGCGGTTTTCAACAGCGTCGACTCGTCCAGCCATTATTTCTCGCGGCAACTGGCGGATTTTGCTCAGGCCATACGCGACGGTCGCCAGCCGCTGGTGACGGGCGAAGAAGGGCGAAAAGTAGTCGCTTTGTTCGAGGCCATTTACGAATCGACCCGCACCCGACAGCCCGTTCGATTGGGTTCCTGAGCGGCTTTCAACAAAATCCGATGCGTATACGTTCTGAAAATAACGCATCGGATTATGAAAAAACTGGCACAACTTGTTTACCTGAGCGGCTTCCTGGTGTTGGCGGATGGTTGCCGAAAACCGCCCTCGGAGGGGTCAAAAACCGCAGAAACCGCCGATATTTCGACGATGGACGCGGGTAGCAAACGGCGGCAGGGCATCGATTTTACGGCGCAGGGCACCACGCCGACCTGGACGCTGGACATCGATTTTACCAAAACCATTCGCTTTCAGACCCAGAATGGCCCGCTGCTCACAGCCGCCGTCCCCAAGTCACAACGCGATCCGCGCGGCAATGGCATTCTGTTCGATGCCCCGCTGATTGCCGATGCGACCGGGTCAACCAGCCGATCCAGCAGCCGTTCGGCAGCAGCCAACCGGCGCGAGGGGCGGCTGAAGGTGGTCATCAGTCCGGTGGTGTGCCGCGATACCCGTTCCGGACAGACCTACGCCTATGGCGTGACGATTGAAACAAACGGCCAGCGCTACAGCGGTTGCGGAACGTTTCTCAACGGCGCGACCCGGCTGAACAGCCAGTGGGTGCTGGAAACCTACCGCGGGCAGCGGCTTCACGCCGAACAGTTTGTAAACCGGCAAATTCCGACGCTCGACATCAACCTGAAAGAGAATCGCTTGCAGGGGTTTACCGGTTGCAATACCCTGAACGGACAGGTGAAAGCGGATGGCGATAACGTCCGGTTCGAGGCCCTTTCCACCACGCGCCGGGCCTGTCCTTACAACTTCGAAAGCGGTTTTCTGACGGCGTTGCAAAGCGTTACCCTCTACCGCATCAGCAACAATCGCCTGACCTTGCTGGCTGACGGAAAGTATGTCATGTCGTTTCGAAAAATGGTGAAAAAAGAAGGAAGTACCACGCGGTAAATTAAGGTCATGACGCTTTCCATTACCGAATACGGCCTCATCCGGCGCATCCGGGATTTTCCGGATCGGACGAATTCGCTGACGGAATTGTTTCTGGCTGATGTCGCCTTTGAAGCCCTCAAAAACTTCGTGACCGACAACGAGGCTGATGCAGTGATGACGTTTTTTCTGCAACGGGGCCGGGAGTGCATTCGGGTGAAAAACTACGTCGGTTTGCTCGAAACCAGCGACGGAACCCAGCTTGAGATTTTACCCAAAAACGTCGGCGAAGAACCCGACGCGGCCCGGACGGCCCTGCTGCGGATGCTGCTTCACCTGCGCAACAGCCCGTTTCGGGCCGTCGAATCAGTGCGGCTGGGCATCAGCCGCCTGCCGTTGTGGGAAGTGTTTATCGCGATGTTTCTGGACGAAGTGACCCCGCTCCTGACGCGGGGTTTGCAGAAGGCGTATGTGTCGCAAACCCGAAACCAGCGGTTTTTGAAAGGGAAGCTGGAACTGGCGGAGCAGATCCGGCAAAACCGCCACCACGCCGAGCGTATGATCGTAACGTTCGATGAGCAAACGACGAACCTGCCCCCCAACCGCCTGCTGAAATCCGCGCTGGCATTCGTGCAGACCCGCGCCCGGACGATTCCCAACCAGAGCCGCATTCGTCAAATGCTGTTTGCGATGGAAGACATCCCGCCGTCGGACCGGATTGCGGACGATCTGCGGGCCGTTGCGATGGGAAACCGGCTTTTTGCTCACTACCAACCGGCTTTGCGCTGGGCCGAAGCCCTGCTGAGTGGCCGCGCTTTTGGCCTGGCGGCTGGCAAACACCTGAATCTGGCGCTCCTGTTTCCGATGGAACGGGTTTTTGAAGACTACGTGGCGGCCGGTTTTAAACGGTATGTCACCACGGGCGACGTCGTGGTTCAGGAATCGTCGCAGCACCTGATCGATAACCACAGCGGACTGCGGAAATTTAAACTGCGCCCGGATCTGATTCTGCGTCAGAACGGCGTAACGACGGTTCTGGATACCAAATGGAAACGAATCGATGCCATGAATACCGCCGGAAATTACGGCATCGATCAAGCCGATCTGTATCAATTATACGCCTACGGCAAAAAATACGGAGCTTCGGAACTGGTGCTGATTTACCCTTCCAACGCGCTTTTTCATAAACCGCTCGACCTCTTCGGCTACGACGAAACCCTGCACCTGCGCGTCGTTCCGTTCGATGTCAACGTGCCGCTGGAGGAAGCAGTTTTGAACGTAATGATGAATGATGAACGATGAACGATGAATGAGTTGACGCGTATAATTCATAACTCATAACTCATAATTCATAACTCATTACTATCTTACGCCCTCCTAAATAACCTCAATCTTCCTAAATGCCACTTCTACTCACCTTTCTGGGCATTCTGGCCCTGGTATTTCTGATCGCTTTTGTCAAGATCGATACGTTCATTTCGTTCGTTCTGGTGTCGCTCGCCATTGGGCTGGCGTCGGGAATGGATGTGGCGGCTGTTGGCAAATCCATCCAGACGGGCATCGGCGGAACACTGGGCGAGCTGGTTCTGATCGTCGGCTTTGGAGCCATGCTGGGTCGACTGGTTGCCGAAAGCGGAGCCGCCATGCGGATTACCAACGTCCTGATCAAAATATTTGGGGTCAAAAACCTGCGTTGGGGGCTGGCCCTGGCCGGTTTTATCATCGGGATTCCGCTGTTCTACAACGCCGGTTTTATCATCGTTTTTCCGCTCATCGTCACGATTACGGCTTCGTCGGGTTTGCCGATGATGACCGTGGCCGTTCCAATGCTGGCGGCTTTGTCGGTGGCCCACGGCTACCTGCCTCCGCACCCGTCGCCCGCGGCCATTGCCGGGCAGTTGGGTGCTAACATTGGCCGAACCTTGATTTACGGGATCATCGTTTCGATTCCGGCGATTGTGATTGCGGGGCCAATTTTCGGGAAAACCCTGTCGAAATACCAGCCCAAAATTGACCGGGAACTTTTCAATGTCAAAGTGATTCCCGAAGACCAGTTGCCCAGTGCGGGTATCAGCTTTTTCGTAGCCCTGTTGCCGGTTCTGTTGCTGACGCTGACCGGCCCCCTGAAGGCGGTTTTCACGGAAGGTTCTGCTGGTCATCAGGTCGTTACGCTGCTGGCCGAGCCGTATATCGGGATGTTGTTGTCGGTGCTGGTGGCGGTGTATACGCTGGGGATTCAGCGGGGGCAGACGATGAAAGTGGTCATGAAAGACCTCGAAGAAGCCATCAAAGCCGCATCGCCGGTCTTGCTGGTCATTGCCGGGGCCGGGGCGTTGAAGCAGATTTTTATCGACAGCGGAACGAGCAAATACATCGGCTTTATGTTGCAGGGCGTAGATATTTCACCCTTGTTGCTGGGTTGGGGCATTGCCGCTGTCATCCGGGTTTGTGTGGGTTCGGCCACCGTTGCGGGCCTGACAACCGTTGGGATCATTCTGCCGCTGATTCAGGGAAACCCCAACATCAAACCGGAACTGATGGTGCTGGCCATTGGCTCCGGCAGCCTGATGATGTCGCACCTAAACGATGGCGGTTTTTGGCTTTTCAAGGAATATTTTAACCTGAGCATTAAAGAAACGCTGCAAACCTGGACCGTCATGGAAACAATTGTCTCGATTGTGGGACTGTTGGGCGTTTTAGCATTAAATTTGGTGGTTTAAAGACGGTTTTCAGTTTTTGGTTTACGGTTTTCGGTGGCTGACGCAAGCTGTCCACGAATGCGTCAGCCACCGAAAACCGTAAACCAAAAACTGAAAACCAACTAGTTTATATGGAATATACCTCGCACATGTATCTGAACAGCGGGCCTGAACCCGATGAAAACTTAACATTCGGCCCTGAGCCTGACCATCTCGCAGAACCTGCTCTTATGACTCCTGACGAAAAATTCGCCCAACTCGGGCTGACCCTGCCGCCCGCGCCGAAGCCGATGGGCGTGTACAAACCGTGTTTGATTGTCGACAAATTCGTCTACGTTTCCGGTCATGGGCCGGTGAAAAACGACGGAAGCCGCATCATTGGCCGCATTGGGGCCGACATGAACATCGACGAAGGCAAACTGGCGGCCCAGCAGGTTGGCCTGACCATTCTGGCGACGCTGAAAGCCAAGTTTGGCACCCTGAACAAAATCAAACGCGTCATTAAAACGCTGGGCATGGTGAATGCAACGGAGGACTTTGAGCGGCATCCATTCGTCATCAACGGCTGTAGTGAGCTTTTTGTGGCGGTTTGGGGAGACGACAACGGCGTCGGTGTTCGCTCGGCGGTGGGCATGGGCACGTTGCCGGAGAATATTCCGGTCGAAATTGAAGTGATGTTCGAACTGGCGGACTAAAACCCTGACAGCGGCCCCAAGGCCCTGTCAGCGGTTTGAGTCCGCCAGTTCAAAATACGAGTTAACGCGAACTATGAGATGATGCCCTTGCCTAACAGTTGTTTAAGTGCCAGCGGCACGTAATGTTACTAGCAAATCGGTATTTTAAAAGTTCCAGGCGTGCCGGAGGTACGCAACTAAGCCTACATCGCGTACCTCCGGCACGCCTGGAACTTTTAAAATACCGATTTGCTAGTAACATCTGACCCCTCCGGGGTCAATAATCTCATAGCTCACGTGAGTTTCTATTTACTAATCCCCGTTCAAACCGCTGACAGGGCCTTGGGGCCGCTGTCAGGGTTTAGAGCTTTTACTACATGGATGAATACCTGGTTCATAACGTTCAGTTGATCGATTCTCCGGCGCTGCTGGTTTATCCCGAGCGCATTGCCGACAACATCAAAACGATGCTGGAGATGGTGGATGGCGATGCCGACAAGCTGATTCCGCACGTTAAAACGCATAAAATGGCGGAAGTTGCCAAAATGCAGGTCGAAGCGGGCAT
This sequence comes from Larkinella sp., assembly GCF_965227735.1. Taxonomy (NCBI): domain Bacteria; kingdom Pseudomonadati; phylum Bacteroidota; class Cytophagia; order Cytophagales; family Spirosomataceae; genus Larkinella; species Larkinella sp. Next base: position 5,907,670 of record NZ_OZ245776.1, read on the forward strand.
CACCAAATTCAAATGTGCCACCATCGCCGAAGCCGAAATGCTGGCCGATACCGGGGCGCGGCACGTCCTGATTTCTTACCAACTGACCGGACCGAAACTCCGGAGGTTTTGCGAACTGGTGCAGGCTTACAACTGGGTCGAATGGGCGTCGCTGGTGGATAACCTGGCGTCGGCGGAGGAACTGGCGCGGGAGTTTGAGAAAACCGTTCACAAACCGGTGATTTACATCGACGTAAACCTCGGCATGAACCGGACGGGCCATGTCGTCGATGACGAGCTGGAAGCTTTGTACCGGCAGTTGAAAGCCGATGACCGGCTGGACCTGCGCGGTTTTCATGGCTACGATGGTCACATTCGGGATGCTGACGTGGCACTTCGCCAGATTCATGCCGATGCCGCCATCAAACCGCTGGAATTGCTGGCCGACAAGCTGGAAGAAGAAGGGCAACCGCGCCCGATCATGGTGGTGGGGGGAACGCCGACTTTTTCCAACCATGCCCACCGCCCCAACGTCTGGTGCAGCCCCGGAACCTGCCTGTTGTGGGATTGGGGCTACGGCGATTTACTGACCGAACAGCACTTTCAGTGGGCCGCCCTGCTGATCACCCGCGTGGTGTCAAAACCGGCACCGGGTGTGGTGACCACCGATCTGGGACACAAAGCCGTAGCGGCCGAAAATCCGTTGGCGAAACGGGTCAAGTTTCTGAACCTGACGGGCTACGAACTCACCGGACAAAGCGAAGAACACCTCGTTTTGCAGGTTGAAAACTGGGATGCGATTCAGGTTGGTGATGTGTTGTACGGCGTTCCGTATCACATTTGCCCCACAGTGGCGCTGCACGACGAAGCCCAGGTGATTCTGAATGGCGAAACCACCGGTCGCTGGGCCATCGAAGCCCGCAAACGCCGGATTACATATTAACGCTCTGTAACCAACTCCCTAACCTGACACAACTTGATCATGCGTACATTCCCTATTCTCCTGCTCACCTTCATGTGGCTGGCTCTAACCCCGTCGAAACCGGTTCGCGTTGTTTTTTTTGGTGATTCCATTACGCAGGCGGGTGTGAAGCCCGGCGGCTACATCACCCGCATTGGCGACATGCTGAAGAAACAGAACCTGTCGAATGAGTATGAACTGGTGGGTGCCGGCATTGGTGGAAACAAAATTTACGACCTGTTTCTGCGCATGGATGAGGACGTGCTGGCCAAACAGCCGACGGTTACTTTTGTGTATGTGGGCGTGAATGACGTCTGGCACAAACGCACCTACGGCACCGGCACCGACCCCGACAAGTTTGTGAAGTTCTACGATGCGGTGATCAAAAAACTACAGGCGGCTGGCAGCAAGGTTATTCTCTGCACACCCGCAGTCATTGGCGAAAAAACCGATTTCTCCAACGATCAGGATGGGGATTTGCAACACTATTCGACGCTGATCCGCGACCTGGCCGCCCGTCACAATTTGCCCCTCTGCGATCTGCGGAAGGCTTTTCTGGCCTATAACCTGAAAAACAACCCCACCAATGCTGAAAAAGGCATTCTGACCACTGACCGGGTGCATTTGAACGATACCGGGAATCAGTTGGTGGCCGACGAAATGTACAAACTGATGGTGAGTGCGAAATAAAAATGGTTGGTAAAAAAGGGAAATACATCCTGTTCGGACTCGTGGCTTTGCTGGTGGTCTACATGGTCTATGAGGCTGGCTCAGAACCCGGAATCAATGACTTGAAAGGAACCTACCGGGAAGTGGCGATGTACCGGAATGAAAACAATACCGGCCCCATCGTTCGGATTTATGCCGTAACGGTGAAGGATACACTCTGGGAGGAAATGCGGCAATACGGCGATTTTATGCTGTATACCAAATACGGAACAACCAAAGTTTATTTCTTTCCGGAAGATCGACCCGCGCCCGCGCAGGTTTTTCCGAAGCGGCCCCATTTTGATAAAAAGTTTGAATCGTCCTGTCTGGCGGTGTATGAGAAAGACGCGATGAGCCAGGTGACTTTTCGCAAGCTACCGTTTACTCAGCAAACCGCCGAGGACAGGCACGAATTGATCGTGGGGGCAAAATAGTAGAGGGGCGCTACGATGCGTACGGTAACAAAAGACCCGGTTGATCGGCAAACGCTGACCAACCGGGTTTGTTTTTTACGATGGTGTGGATATGGTTTCAATGGATTACACTTCAAACGGCAGGTCGTATTCTTTAATGATGGGTTTGGAGGAGCGGGTTTTGACTTCCACTTTGGCTTTCAGCGGAAAACCCAGCACCAGCGAATTTTTGATGTATTGATCGTCATGAACCATCCAGGAATAGCTTTCCAGCAGGTACTCATCGACTCCCGCTTTGTGCGCCTGATACGCCAGACGTTCCACAAACAGGGGTTCGTAGTTGATGATGGTGCCCATATAGATGACCTGAATGCCGGGTCGTGACTCGTTGCCCAGTTCCGTACAACCGAGAACGGCGATTTTCAGCGATGAACCGTCTTCGAGGTCTTTAACCGCCCATTCATCGATCACGGTTTTTACATTAGCCATTGTTGCGTTGTTTTGCGTTAAACGATGGCTCAAAAGTAGGGCAGGAGGCATGAGTCAGGCCACCCTGATTTAATAACTGGGGGTTTTTGATGAATAACGGGTGGAAATCGGAAACCCGGGGTTTTGTTCGAAACGAAAGAAGCTAAACCGATGAATTTTCCGGCAAAAGCACCCTCAACAAGCCCGGCGCAATCTCGGCGGTTATTTCCCGGATGCGACCCCGGTATTCGCCGTCGATCTGAAAATAGGCTTTCCGTTTGGTAACGATGTGAACGGCGGTGGCCGGGAATATTTCGATGTGTTTGGGATCGAACGGGCGGAAGTGGATGAACATCCGGAAAATGGCCAGCAACGACAGTTTGCGGATCACCACCACCTCAAATTTGCCGTCGGCCACGTCGCCGTCGGGATTGATCACCGCCCCGGTGCCATACATGCGGGCGTTGGCCAGCACCACCATGAAAGCCGCCCGGTGCACCACCTCATTGCCGGTGTTGATCTGAATACGCAGCAGCCGTCGTCGCATCAGCACCCGCAACACGCCCCGCGCATACCCGAGTTTGCCGCGCATCTTGCCTTCTTCGAAATACTTTACCAATTGGGCGTTCATCCCGATGTCGCTCAGGTGCAGGCAGTGTTCGGTGCCGTTGATGCCAATCAGGTCGATCGGTTTTTCGACCCCGTTGACCACCACCTCCAGGCTTTCTTCGAGCGTCGACGGAATGCCCAGTTCTTTGGCCATGCCGTTGGCCGAGCCCGCCGGGAGAATACCCATCGGCAGGTTGGCGGTCAGGGCGTGTTCGGCCACGAATTTGATGGTGCCGTCGCCACCCACAGCCACCAGGCGGTCGGGCTGGTAGGATTCGATGAGTTTGGGGAGTTCCTTGTCGTCGTTTTTACCATCCAGGATGAACAGGTTAGCCGAATGCGGTTGTGTTTCGAAGAAAGAAAGAATGCCTGATTCCCAGGTCGATTTGTCCTGTCCGCCGGAAATCGGGTTGATGGCGAACAGAAATTTTAACTTTTTAGCTTCCGGCATGTTCCTGAATTAGTTTGCAGGGATTGGGTGTTCCTTTTCCTTCTTTCGATATTCGTTATTCAGTGTTCAACATTCGATATTCCTTAGTTTTTAATATTGAATAATGAATATTGAACAGCGAATAATGAAAGTGGAAAACAAGAAAACAAAACACCAGATTGATTAACTATCTGTAATAAACAAAGAATGAAGGCAAGTGGCGGAATAAAAGATAAAATCTTAACGTGGCTCCGAATTTCGGACAAGCCCGTGGTGAAAGTGTACCGGGGTTATGTCCACCAGCAGAAGGTCGTGGTATTTGGTCATGTGTTGCGGGTGAGCCCGATGCCCCGCCAGAAATACCGGCAGAATTTATGGATCAACACCTTTGCGTTGCTGCGCCTTTTCATGATGCGGCCGGTTTCGGGCGCGACCGTCAAAGTCAGCGGTATTCCGGAAGATGTTCGGTTTGTGACGGAGAAAGACGGTTTTTTTCGGCTGGAATGGACACCCGACGAACCGTTGATGCCCGGCTGGCATCCGGTGAAAGTCGATCTGATCACGGCCAACCTCGGTCCGGAAGACCCGGTTGTAACGGGGCAGGGCGAGGTCTACCGCCCGCATGCGACGCAGTTTGGCATTGTTTCAGACATCGACGATACATTTCTGATTTCGCACTCGTCCAACCTCCGCAAGCGGCTCCATGTTTTGCTGACCGAAAACGCCCACAGCCGCGATCCGTTTGAGGATGTGGTGACGCATTACCAACTGCTGGCGCGCGCCGGAACGGCAGGCAATGCGACGAACCCGTTTTTCTACGTGTCGAGCAGTGAATGGAATCTGTACGACTACATTCTGACGTTCTGCGAAAAGAATGACATGCCCAACGGGATTTATCTCCTGAGCCAGATCAAACGGTTTCGCGAAGTCTGGAAAACCGGTCAGAATAAGCACGTTACCAAATTTGCCCGGATTGTCCGGATTCTGGAAGCGTTTCCGGAGATGAAATTTGTGCTGCTGGGCGACGATACGCAGGAAGATCCCAACATCTACAGTTCATTGGTTTCCCATTTTCCGCATCAAATCCGCTGTGTGTATCTGCGCCGGGTTCACAAGCAGAATGGCGTTCGAACCCAGGAATTTGTCGACCAGATTGTTGCGGCCGGGGTGCCATGCTGTTATTTTAGCCACAGTTCCGAAGCCATCCGGCATTCGGAAACCGCTGGATTGGTGGAGATGAAAACGTAGAATTTCTCAACGCTTTTCAATGGCTGTTTCCTTCGTCATAAGCCGGTCGCCAGATCGAGGGTCAGGATTCCTTCATCGGTGTTATTCAGTTGTCTGATTAATTCGCCTTTGGTGTTCCAGATGGCTGACTGGCCGACACTTTCAAAGTTGTCACAAGGCCCCACGCAGTTGGAAACCAAAACCGTCATGGCGTAGGTTTGGGCTATTGTCGACAGCGTTTCGCTGGCTTTTTCCATGCCAGAGGCCGACTTCGCTACGCTGGCGATGTAGATTGCTGCGCCGTTTTGAAAGGCATTTCCCGAATGCTCCGGAACCGACAATTCATAGCAAATGGCGAGGGCTATATCGGCTTTTTCACCCAGAAAATGGAGGGTACTCTGGCCGCTGACAAAAAACGGTTCTTCATCCGCGTGCAAGTACTTTTTTGAATACAGGTGCCGGGGCTGATGCGGTTGGAAAATCAGCAGACTGATCCAGACGCCCTTTTCGCTTCGGATCGGGATGCCAACGCCAATCGTAATCTGGTGGGCGTCGCTGCTGGTTTGAAAAACGTCGAACCGGCTATCGTCCGGGGTTGTGGCCAGGTCGGCGGCCAGTTCCGGTTCGTAGCCGGTTAGGGAGAGTTCCGGAAAAATGAGGAGGTCGACACCGTCGGAAACCGCAAGGTCGATGAGCCTTTGGTGGTTGGCAAGGTTGCGCGGAATGTCACCTTTGACGGGGCGGGTCTGGGCTACACCGATTTTCATGGCAGAACTGGTTTTTTTGACAATTTAATGGGGTTCGGGCGAACCCGTTTGGGCTTCCCATTCCAAAATTTGTTTTTTGGTGGCCAGTCCCCGCCAGCTCAGTTCCAGGATTTCAGCCAGCAATTTCCGGTCGTACGGATGAATCCACATGCAGATATAAGGGTAGCCTTTGAAGTGATCCGGGAGATGAAAAATCTCGGGATGACTGTCGAGGTAGGCATCCCGGATGGCAAAATCGAGCCGAATGGGGATAAATTCGCCGGATTCGTGCAACCGGCACATCAGTTTACCCCGCACCTTGATGGAGGGCGTATTTTCGTGCGAGACGCTTTCTTCAGTTCCCGGAAACCGGAGCGCCACCGTTCGTACGGGTTCGAAATCCGAAGGATTGAAATGGACGGTTCTGGTTTTCATTTTCAGGGCTGAATGTCAGTTGTGAATCAAAATTACGCCAACCCACAAGGTGAGAAACTAAGCACAAAGACCGCTATCTTTACCAACTGACAAGATAACAAAAAACCGCTCCTGAGTAAACATGAAATTCAACTTTACGCTAGCGCTGATGGCCCTCAGTTTTGCCTTCGCCGGTTGTGAAACCAAACCTGGCGCGTTGCCCCTCGTCGGCACCTGGGAACTGATTTCGGCCACGGCCACCGAAAAGGATTCGACGTTTTCGACGTTTAATCCGAAGCAGAAAATGATCAAGATTATCAATTCCACCCATTTCGCTTTCCTCAACCACGCCCTGCCGACGGAAAAAGACTCGGCGGCTCCGGCATTCACGGCAGGCGGAGGCAGCTACACCCTGGTAGACAGCGTGTATACCGAACACCTGGAGTATTTCATTGACAAAGCGTGGGAAAATCACAAATTCGAATTTGTGGTGCAACTACACGGGGATACGCTGATTCAAAAAGGCGTTGAAAAACTGGAGAAGTTGGGAATTGACCGGATCATTGTGGAGAAATACCGCCGGGTTACGAAGGAATAGCGTTTGCAGAACCGTTAGCCGGTTTTGGGATGCGTTTTACAAATCGTAGGTGAAGTTAAAGAAAATGCCAGTCTGGCCCTGCCGGTTGACGGAGTAGCTGATGCGCCCCACGATGTTGTAGAACGTGGCCACGTCCAGTGCCACCCCTCCGCCGTAGAGCCACGAATTGGCCAGCCGACTGTTGTATTCCTGCGCCAGCGTGCTGTTGACGTAGCCCATATCGCCAAACAGACTGACGTACAACGCCAGCGGAAGGGTGTTGAACTGCTTCATCGGCATCCAACGGATGTGTTTCCGAACGTTCAGCAACTGGTATTTCAGCGTGTTGCGAACCAGTCCATACCGTTGTCCATCGATCACATACAATTCGTAGCCCCGCACAAAATCCGACAAATAGCCTAAACCGCGCAGGTTGGTATACGGCTGACGCTCGGGCCACGAAAGTTTGCCCCGTACGCTGTTGCTGGCGTAGAATTTTGCGCCCAGTGGCCAGTAGCGGGTATAACTCGCCATAACTTCAAACAACCGTACATTGTCGGACGGCAGAAGTCCGTATTGATTGGCTGTCAGGTTGAGGTAATGTCCCCGCAATGGATAGGCCACGGCATCGCGCCGGTCGTGCGTGAAGAGGTAACTCAGCAGAAAATACCGCTGTTTGGTCTGGCCATTCAGAAAATAGTCGGGGTTCAGCCGGGCCACGGTATCGGCAATCGAATTGCGGACCAACCGGAGTTCCAGGCGGTGGAAGTTGTAGAACTGGTTCCGGCGGGTCAGGATGACATTGGTGAAAAACCGGTCGCGCATCAAATCCTCGCTCCGGAAATACACCAGTTTATCGAGCGCCGAGCGGTAAGCCACTTCCTTGTTGGTCTGGTAGGATGCGCCAAAACTGATGCCGGTTTTCTGCGCCTTGTCAATGTAAGGAAGCGAGTAGACAACCTGCGTTCGGCGCGTAAAACCAAATTCAAAAATGGCGTTGATTTTATCGGCATTGCCGGTCACATTTTTGTAGTTCAGCCGCGCCCCGTAAATCGTTCGGCGGAAGCTGCGGCCCCGTTCATACCACCACTCGTTGAAGTTGCGGTCGGCCAGGTCGAAAACCGGGATCACAAAAACGTACCAGCGTTCTTTCAGATTGATTTCGATTTCGATTTCGTTCGCGCTGACTTCTTTAGCCGTCACCTCGACGGTGATAAACAGGTTGGTGTTGGTGACTTTTCGCTGGTCCCAGGCCAGCTTTTCGGTCAATTGCGGCCTTGGGATAGTATCACCGGCTTTTACTTCCAGTTCGCGCAGGATGATGCGCTCCCGCGTCCGGTGGTTTCCGTGAATGTGGACTGATCGAACTACCCAATAACCGCGCTGCACGGTATCGGCAACGGCGGCTGGTTTTGCCGTCGAATCTGCAAAAGACAACGTCCAGAAAAGTAACGATAGTAGCATTAAACGTGCGTCATTGACGAGGGCATCTTCAAAAGTACCGCAATAAAAAAATAGGTAAAAACAATCTTCGAATCTTGCAACAAAATCCTTATTATTGTCAGAATCGAGTCCTTTTTTGGCTCTTCCGCTAACCTAAACACATCTCTTCCCGTCGTTTTTCTTATGAAAGAAAAGCCCCATTTACGTTTCTGGCAAATCTGGAACATGAGTTTTGGATTTCTGGGTATTCAGTACGGCTTTGGTTTACAGCAGGCCAACATGAGTCCCATTTTCCGGTATCTCAACGCCGAAGAATCCGCCATTCCCATCCTCTGGCTGGCGGGTCCCGTCACCGGTTTGCTGGTGCAGCCCATCATCGGCGCGATGAGCGACCGGACATGGTCTAAACGCTGGGGACGTCGAAAACCGTATTTCCTCGTGGGCGCACTCATCACCAGTTTTGCCTTGATCATGATGCCCAACTCGTCGGCGCTCTGGATGGCCGCCAGCCTGATGTGGCTGCTCGATGCGGGATTGAACATCACGATGGAGCCGTTTCGGGCGTTTATTGGCGACAAATTAAACAACCAGCAACGGAATCTGGGGTTTGCCGTTCAGAGTTTCTTTGTCGGGTTCGGGCAGACGCTGGCCAATCTGATGCCGTTCATTCTGCCATTTTTTGGCATCGCCGTGGCGGCTACCGGGGCCAACCTGATCCCCGACTTTGTCAAATACTCTTTTTACATCGGTGGTGTTGCGATTCTGGGAGCGGTAATCTGGACGATGTATACGACCACGGAGTATCCGCCCGAAAACCTGGAGGAGTTTGAGCGGATGAAAAAAGAGAAGCGGGGCGTTTTTCACGCGTTTGCTGAAGTATTCGATGCTTTTCGCCACATGCCTGCCACCATGAAGCAGCTTTGGTGGGTAAAATTCTTTACCTGGTACGGTTTGCCGCTGATGTGGCAGTATCTGTCGCTGGCCATTGCCCGCCATGCCTTCGATGCGCCGGATGCGAAAATCAATCCTGAAGGGTTCGCCAAAGGGCTGGAATGGAGTAACCTGTGTTTCGCCCTCTTCAACGTCGGCTGTTTCGGAATCTCGTTTTTGCTGCCGCCCATTGCCAACCGGCTGGGTCGTCGCAGCACCCACGCGGTTTTCCTGACCATCGGCGGTTTGGGGTTTCTGTCGATGCTGTTTTCGCACGACAAATACATTTTCCTCGTCGGCATGACGCTGGTTGGCCTGGCCTGGGGCTCCATCATGTCGATGCCCTACGTCATGCTTTCCACCTCCGTTCCCAAAGAGCGGATGGGCGTTTACATGGGACTGTTCAACGGTTTTATCGTTGTTCCGCAGATTATCAACAACATGACAATTGGTTTTTTGTACGAAACCGTCTTGAACAGCGATCCGCGTAATGCACTGGCGCTCTGTGGGGTTTGCCTGATTCTGGCCGCCGGAGCCTGCTTTCTGGTGAAGGAAACCAATCAGGCCGAAGAAGCGGCCTTTCCCCTGGGGGCCGGAGGGCATTGATGAAACCAGACAAGAGAGGTGAGACAAGAGAGTAAAGACCAATCCATTCGCAGGTGTCTCACTTCTCTTGTCTCACCTCTCTTGTCTAATTTATCTATTTCAAATCCGCCAGCTTGCTCAGGTCGATGTCTTCGAGCGTGCCTTTGATTTTGCTCATTTCAACGCCATTGCCTTTGGCGGTTACGATGAAACGATTGTTGATCAATACCGCAATTTCGCCGTTTTTGCTTTCGTTGTCGTATTTTTCGTAGGCTTTGTAATCACCAAACTTGGTGGTTTTTTCGTAGCCGTTTTCGGTTTCCTTGTCCACTTCGATAATCGACCAGGCGGCCAGGCCCATCAAAGCACCGGTTCCGCCCGCATCGACGATGTTCACTTCGATGGATTGGCTGTCGTCGTCGTTGCGGTATTCACCTTTGGCAGTGGAGATATTGAAACCGGCCATGCCGTTTTTCTCGCCGGTGGCTTCTTTGCGGGCCAAACCGTCGGCATCGGCGGGGAGCATTTCTTTGAGTTTGCGGAAATCGACGGTTTCGACGGGGCCATTTTTCTGCATTTCTTCCGCCTGGTCGGCCATTTTTTTCAGCGCATCGACGCTTTCGCTGGCCGAAATCGAGGTCCCGTCATCGTCCGATGATTCGGCTTTTTCTTCTTCTTTGTTGCCACCGCAGCCCATCAACAGCGTAGCCGCCAGCAAGAAAACGGGTACTGATTGGATCAGTTTCATTCGTAGTTTGGATTGGTTTAGTCAAGAGTTTATGCCCCAACCGGTTTATGCCGGAGGAGTTGAAGCAAAGAAAGAAGGTTTCTGTTTACAACGTATTCATTATTGAGTCATCGGTAAGAAATCGCTGGCAGCTACCGGTTTTTTCCGGAACTCTGGAGAGACGCCTGTTTCCGGAAACTGACCACCAATAAATAAATACCGGCCAGCACGGCTGGAATGCTCAGGATTTGACCCATATTGAGGGCCAGCGTTTTTTCAAACTCGACCTGATCTTCTTTCAGGAATTCATAGAAAAACCGCAGGCCAAATACCCCGATCAGGAAGATGCCGAGCAGACTGCCCCGGGGTGTATTCTGTTTGTAGCGGTTCCAGAACCAGAACAGAAAGAGGCAGATGAAGAGGCACGAAATGGCTTCGTACAATTGCGCCGGATGGCGGGGAATCTGTAGGTACTCTGTGTTGTTAACAAAGACGAATCCCCAGGGCACATCGGTGGGGCGGCCAACAATCTCGGAGTTCATCAGATTACCCAGTCGGATGAAACAGCCGCCCAGGGCTACGGCGATCACGATGCGGTCGGTCACCCAGAGGAACGTCTGCTGGGTCGCCAGGCTGGATTTCCGGCGGGAGTAGAGCCACAAACCGGTGAGAATGCCGACGGTGGCACCGTGGCTAGCCAGTCCGCGGTAGGGGGGGAGAATCACCTCCAGTGGGTTTTTGAACAGAACTTCGGGCTCGTAGAACAGGAAATGACCAATTCGGGCGCCGAGAACGGTGGCAATGACCATATAAAGCGTCAGGGCGTCGATGTCACTAATGGGTTTGCCTTCGCGTTTGAAGATGTAGAGCATGATTTGCTGGCCCAGCAGAAAACCGAGGGCGAACAGAAGACCATACCAGCGAACGGAGAAAGAGCCGATAGAAAACAATTCGGGATTAACGTCCCAGATGATGTAGGAGAGCATTCGATTTCGTGACGTGTTAAAAAATAGACCCGCATCGGCGGCTCAGGGTTTGAGTTCTGCGGCCCGACTGGCTGGTTGAAGAGCCTGCCCGGCGCGGATTGCAAGCAAAGATAGAAAAGATTTTAGGAAGGACTTGTTATCTATTATGAAAACCGTGTTGATTGGTTTCGTTCGATTTTACCAGGGTGCCCTCTCGCCCTACCTGCCCAATTCGTGCCGGTATACGCCGACCTGCTCGCAGTACATGATTGAAGCCGTGCAGAAATACGGCGCTTTGAAAGGCGGGGAACTGGGGTTGAAGCGCATTGCGCGCTGTCATCCGTGGGGCGGCAGCGGCTACGATCCGGTTCCCTGATGGCCGTCGAAATCGGGAGAGGGCTGACATTTTGTCGCAAAATCCGGGGTAGCCTGATTATTGATCGGGGTGGCTGGCGACGGTTACCGGCGCAAAAACGACTACTGATTGACAACCATGGAAATAACGGCAGATAACCGATTGAGACGATTGATTGTGGTGGGAGACCGGGTGCTGGTGAAACCCAAAAACCCGAGTGAACGCACCAACAGCGGTTTGTATTTACCACCGACCGTAACGGAAAAAGAACAGGTTCAGAGCGGCTACGTCATCAAAGTGGGGCCGGGGTATCCGATTCCTTCGCCGTCGGAAGAGGAACCCTGGAAGGAAACCGAGGAAAAAGTAAAATACATGCCGCTTCAGGCGCTGGAAGGCGATCTGGCCATCTACCTCCAGCGAAACGCCATCGAACTGGAATACGAAGGTGAAAAATACTGCATCGTTCCGCAGTCGGCTATTCTGTTGCTGGAACGTTCCGAAAACCTCTTCGATTAAAAAAGGGTTATGGGTAGTGAGCCGAAACAGAGGCTCTTCAAACCCTTGACGGTATGCAGATGGTATGGTTGATGGGGCTGCTGCTCAGCATGACCCTGGTTGGAGCCATGGAAAATAACGGTTTTCAAAAGAAATCCCTGAAAACCGTACTGGACGAGAAGCGGAACGACCGGCGCATTTTGCTGGTGTATGGAACTGATCCGGCGCAACCTGCTTTTTTGCAGCAGCAAAAAATCCTGCAAACTGAAAAAGCGGGCCTGGATGAACGCGACCTGGATGTGATCATGCTGACTGCCGCCGAACTGCCGGAAACCGACCGGCAGTTTCTGACCAAAAATGCGTTTCAGTTAACCCCCTCCGACGTTTTCAAAGGCTGGCTCATCGGCAAAGACGGCGGGGTGAAACACACGTTCAAAAAACCGATCAAACCCGGCGAGGTATTCCGCATCATCGACAGCATGTCCATGCGGCAGGCGGAGACCCGGAGACAGTAGGAAACCCGGCTTTCAATTTGCTACCCGGAACGTGGATGTTACATCAAATTCAATTGCACGACGACCGACAGGAACTGATAACAACCCGCTTTGATTTTGGTAAATTCGTCGGATAAACCGGCAAACTGGCTGGGAATGGCCTTGTAGCGGCCGAATTGGGATTCTCCACACGGAAGTGGTGTGGCTGAAACGCAGGTAGAACGGTCGCAAATCAGGTCCGTATGCAGGCGCGTAAACCACACTTTCAGCCGGTTCAGGCTCTGTTGGTAATCGAAGGCGCGCTGGCGCAGATTCTGGTGGTTGAATTGCTCCAGGACATCATCCAGGAGGGTCATCAACTGCTCAATTTCCTGTTCGTAGCTCGTCAGGGTAAGGGCCCACCGCTTGTTTTCGGAATGACAATTTTCCAGTTGATACATTTCCAGATCGGCAATCGAGTTCTTTAGCGGTTCCATCGTATTCATATTTTCCGTAAAGCTGCCGCTTCGCCCGGACCTTCGCCATGACATTCGTCAGTTTTTGACGTGAGGATTGTTAATTCGCGGTCAAACAGAGATCAGCCGGTTGGCTAACGGATCTCATTCCCGGGTGGTCATTTCCGGACGACTTTTGTGTCATCAATTATTCCTTACGACGATGAACACGAAACTCGCTTTTCCCGCCCATTCTGTTACCGATCAACCTGCTCCTTTAAACTGGCGTACCCGGTATAACCGTGCCATCAATGTTCTGGAAACCGGCGATTACCGGTTTACGGTCATGGTGGCCCTGCTGATTCTCCAGAGTTGCGTCATAACGCCGGCTTCGCTGCTGGTTTTTCAATATTTTGATTTCGGTTACAGTGACATTTTCGCGGGAATCGCGGTGGTCAGTTTCTTCGGCGTATTGGTTTCCAACCTGGGCTTGTTGTCCGTACGGTTCTGTGTTCAGCTTTTTACCGTTAACCTGCTGGTTCACATTGCGATGGTAGCGGTCCATTTCCTGCGCTGAGTATTTCCTGCCACGGCTTTGGCAAATGGCTCGCTGAATTCCACCATTCGCAAACGTCTGGATAGCTGTCAATAAAAAAGCCCCCTGACCTTTTGGTGCGATCAGGGGGCTTTGTTGTTCGGCCGGTTAAATGAACGGCTGCGGTTGCGGGGTTTGGATGTTTACCGCCGACTTGATCCGGTTTTGGAGTTCCAGATCCAGAATTCGGGCGTATTCCGTCCACTCCTGATCAGCAGCCGTAAAGTCATCCCCTCTTTCTTTTTCATCCGCTTTGTAATGCTTCTCGGCATCTTTAACGTAAGCAGCCGCCAGGTTGATGGCATAAGCATACATTTTCTGAATCTCATCGAACGAAAGGTCACTTAGATTTTTCATGGGTTTATGTCTGGTATACGTTCTTAACTACCGGACACCACGAAATGTTAAGCCAACCTTTACGTCGGTTTCTTAATTCAGCTTATCGGGGCCGATGGGGGCAGGTACGGCATTTTTGACCGGTTTGGTGCTTTTCAGGTACTGAAAAACCGCCTGAATGTCTTCTTCCGCCATATCGGTGTAGTTGAACCAGGGCATGGGAGGCAACAGCGGCCTCGCCGTGGCAATGCCCTTGGATTTGCCCTTGGTCAGCGCCGTTTTGAATTGCTGGTAGGTCCAGGTGCCGATTCCGGTGGCGTCGGACGTGAGGTTAGCCGCAAAACTAACGCCCCAGGGACCAACGGCCGACGTTCCATCGGGACCAAACAGCATCCAGCCATTTTTCAGGGCTTCCGGCACCACTTTCCCAACCGGCCGACCAGCCGGATAACCGGATAAATGCAATTCCGGAATGACCTCCGGCCCCTGAGCCCCCATGCGTTTGGGAGAGTGACAGTCCTGACAGCCCAGAATGCCAACCAGGTATTTTCCACGTTTGATCGTGGCTTCATCCGATTGGGGGGTGATTCTATTGTTTTTTTTGGGCGTGTCTTCATTTTTCGTAAAACCGGATAAAAGAGACACGCAAAGAAGGGCAATGGGCAATACCGTCAAGTGAAGGTTTTTCATATAATGCATCGGATGGATTATGATCTTGAAAAAGAGACGAACAGGAATCGGCTGAACGGATGATCGTTACTGCATCATCATCAATCCCTCGAGGCTCACCTGAATGTCGTCGCCCACTTGTTTAATGGTGTATTGCATCGGATAGTAACCCGCCTTGGCAAACTTGGCAGGAACCGGCACAGCCTTGGCGAGATTGGGTTTGTTTTTCAAAAATTCGTGCGCAACCATCGGTTCGATAAAGGTGACTTTGCCGTCGTAGGAACCGAAAATAAGCGTTTCGGTAAACTTACCTGTACCCGCCAGTTCGGGGGAGGCAGGGTTGGCCCAGTGAACACCCATTTCCGGCACCCCGGCTGGCAGGCGAATGTAGTTGCTGGGCAAATACCCGGCAGCAGGCAGATTGTCGAATTTCGCTTTGGCGGCTTCGTAAACCGGAATCGCTTTCCGCTCGGCCAGGGGCTGCATGTAGAAGTGCATGTCGAAATGGCCCACATCATAGACGCCCGGAGGTTCGTGTCCGGTGTGCAGGTAATCGAGCATGATGTGATCGAAAGGCGTTTTGCCGACGGCTTCGGTCGGCAGGCTCAGCACCAGGGCTACTCCACCGTGAGGCAGGTTATCCAGTGCCCCTTTGGTGAGCGTGAATCCAATGGCAGTAGGTGTATTGTCGGACGTAAATTTCACCCAGGAATAGGCTTTGCCATTGCCCAGTGCCTGTTCGGTTCCTTTGTAGGTCGGGGCAACCGCAACCGTGTCGTCGTTGTCGCCACAGCCCGTCAAAAAGAGCAGGGCCAGCATCGGAAGTGTAAAAAGTTTTTTCATGCAATAGTGAGCTGTTTTTTTTTAGTTGAGAATAAATACCCCTACTGTTTCGACGCGCTGGGATACGCAACAAAATTGGGAATTTGTGACAGGATACGGTTAGCTCAAAACAGACATTCTTTATCTCATTTTGGACAAAACAGGTTCCAGCGGGCGAAATGGCCCTATTTTCGTTTCGCGTTGCGAACGCAACGGCTTCATGGAGGAGGGCCGGACAAGCCTGATTTTAGGGTTGGGAGAGTGCAGGATCTTAGCATTCTAGTGGCGTATGTTACCATTTTTGGTAGTATTGGTTACATTGGCACCTGAATTGTTTGAGTATTTTAAAATTTATGAGTAAAATTACTCTAACGTGTAACTTTAAAATCAACTAGCCCTCCGTTTCCCATGTTTGAATCCATTCGCTCATACCTTCGATTGAGACGACTTGCCAAAGCTTTGCATGAATCCCAAGACAATCAGTACACCAATCAAATTGACGCTATGCGGGCCTGTAACCGCTTGTTTCGCGACGGCGGAAAAGAATTCTCAGTTGTAAAGCATAAAAGTGAAACCCTTTTCTGGGTGGTCTCCAAAAAGTCGGCGGAAGCCCTGATAAAAGAAGGACACCAGATTTTAAAACCGTATAAATAAAGGGTAATTACTTACCAATTGGTATGTTTTAACCAGGAAAACCGGCCGGATGTCTTGCCTTACCGCAACTTCTCATTATCGAGGTGCCGGTTTGCATCCCGGCTGGTTTTTTTTTCCAGATTTTTTTGAAAAGCCGCCGTTAAGTCAACACCGGTTTGGTTGGCCAGGCAGATCAAAACCCAGAGAACATCGGCCATTTCGTCGCCGAGATCCTTGTCTTTATCGGATTCTTTTTCCGATTGTTCACCATACCGGCGGGCGATGATCCGGGCCACTTCACCGACTTCTTCGGTGAGCATGGCCATATTGGTGAGTTCGTTAAAGTAGCGGACACCGATGGTTTTAATCCATTCATCGACCGTGTCCTGGGCTTCGTGTAGTGTCATAAGATGGGTAGGCAATGCCCCGTAAAGTTCCAGCAGTCGTTGCGAAGGCCAAGCCTGGCGGAGTATGGTCTGCAAATCTAGGCGTTTTTGAGCAAGACGCCCACGCAAATTTATCCGTAAATAATACCAATTTCTGTAGGAATCGGTTAAGTTTGCTCCTCTTCTGTCTTTACTGGTTAGTTTGCAAACGACTGATGAACGCCCGCTCCGACACCCCGAACGACCTGCTGCACTGGAATGCTTTCCGGGAGGGAAGCGAGTCGGCTTTTGCGGCATTGTATTCGGCGCATTACCGGCATCTGATCAACTACGGCCGACGGTTTGGGGCCGACCAGGCCACCGCCGAAGATGCGATTCACGACGTGTTCATCGACCTGTGGAAGTATCGCCAGACGCTGACGCAACCACAATCCGTTCAATCTTATTTGCTGAAAGCATTCCGCAACCGATTGGTGACCCAACTCGCCGAGCGGCAGCGCCGGTTTTCTGAAACCGATGTGGAAGAACAATTCGGTCTGTTGCCAGCCGAGCCTTCGGCCGAAGACCGGCTGCTGGAGGACAAACTGAATCAGGAACAGCACGAACACATGCAAAGCGCCTTCACGACCTTATCGCCCCGGCAGCAGGAAATCCTGTATTTGCGGTATTTCACGGATTTGAGTTACGATGACATCTGCGCTGTGATGGGCATCACCTACAACACCGCCCGGACGCAATTGTATCAGGCCCTAACTGCCCTCCGCAAACGTCTGCAGACCAACTGGCCGGTTTTATTGCTCCTGCTGGGACTGTTTATGAATCGCTGATTCATTTTTTTTACAAATTTTTCCTCCGTTCATACTACAAAGCTTCCGGTTTCTGCTCTTACCGTTGATTGATCCTTCAACACGGCATGAAACCGCAGGAATACTACGCTAACCTTGACTCCATTGACCTCGCCCGGGACCCCGACTTTCAGGCGTGGATAGTTGCCCCAACGTCAGAAACTAATCGGTTCTGGGAGTCGGTGAAAGCCCTCTATCCACAGCAGCAAAGCACCATCGAGCAGGCCCGGTTGCTGGTGATTGGTCTGGAGTCTACCTGGCAGGTATTGCCCGAAAGCGCCGTAATGGATTCTTTTCAACGACTCCGCCAGAAACAGCTTGCCCGGCAACCCGAACCGAAGCGGGTGTTTTTCAGACCGGTTTTTTACCGGTATGCGGCCGCCGTCACCCTGCTGTTGCTGGCGGGTATGGGCTGGTGGTTGTATAAAGGAAAGACTTCACCGATTGAGTACAAAACCGCTTACGGCCAGATTCAGACGGTGACGTTGCCGGATGGTTCGGTTGTGACGCTGAATGCTAATTCCATTTTGCAGATGTCGGGCGACTGGCAGACCGAAGGGCGCCGGGAGGTGCGGCTGACGGGTGAAGCATTCTTTGACGTCAGCAAAAAACCGATGGGCCGACGGATGCCGTTCGTGGTGCATACCGGTGCTGCCGATGTGGTGGTGCTGGGCACGCGCTTCAACGTAAACACCCGCCGGACCCGCACGCAGGTGGTCTTGCAGGAAGGAAAAGTGAAGCTGGCATTGCAGCAGCAACCCGATGTGATGATGCAGCCGGGTGATCTGGTGGAAACGACGGGCGGAAAAACCGCCCTCCGCCGGCAGCGGGTCGATGCCGGGCGCTATGTGGCCTGGCGCGACAATTTGCTGGTGCTGGAAGAGGAACGTCTGGCCGAAATTGTCCAGCGATTGAATGATGAGTACGGGCTCACCGTCTCAATTACCAACAAAAACCTGCTCAATGAACCCTTTACGGGATCGGTACCGGCCAACAAACCGGAGCTATTGATTCGGCTGATTGCCGAGACCTTTCGCTTGCGAATTGATAAACAGGACAATCAAATCGTTTTATCCAATTACAAAAATGAATAAATCCCTACCAACCCGAATCCGACTGGCGATTTTGGGCCTGTGGTGTCTGACGACCACGGCTGAAGCGCAGATGCTGGCATCGAACACGATTCCCCGGCATCCCCATTTGATACAGGAATTTCCCCGGAATGCCCGAAACGGCAATCCAACGGTCCGGTCGCTGAGTGACGTGCTGCGCGATCTGGAAAAGAAATATGGCATCAAGTTCGCTTTTCAACGGAAAACCCTGCGCGACAAAACCGTGAGCCTGCCGTTGCCCGCTACGGCCGACCGGGAAGCGGTTTTGAAAGCGGTTTTGAAACCTAACAACCTGACTTTCCGCAAAGTCGATGATTATTATTATGTGATTGTCGACGCGGACGAGGCATCGAGCCGGTTGGCTCCGTTTGTTGCGCCCCTGGAAACCAGCCAGCTGGTGCAGTCGCGGACGGGAACCATACCGGACGAACGCCTGGATCTTGCCGTTACATCGGCCCTGCTGATGCGGCAACCGGTAGAAGTCACCATTCAGGAGCGCCGGGTGACGGGCCGCGTCACGGCGGAGGAAACAGCCGACGGTTTGCCGGGGGTCAGCGTGGCGCTGAAAGGCACCACCCGCGGTACGACGACCGACGCATCCGGTAATTTTGCCTTTTCGGTACCGACGGAAGGCGGAACGCTGGTGTTCAGTTTTATCGGCTACGGAACGCAGGAAATACCGCTGGGCAGCCAGTCGACGATCAATGTAACGCTGAAACCGTCGGATCAGACGCTGAACGAGATTGTGGTGGTAGGGTATGGAACGCAGCAAAAGCGGGACGTAACCGGTTCGATTGCGTCGATCAGTACGAAAGATATCAAAGACCAGCCCGTTCCAAATGTTGTGGAAGGGTTGACGGGCCGGTTGCCGGGTGTACTGATTCAGCAAAGTACAGGTGCGCCGGGCAACAGTCCCTCCATCAAAATCCGGGGGCTGGGGTCGATCAGTGCCGGCAACGGGCCGCTGGTCGTCATCGACGGGCAACCGCTGAACTCGGGCGATCTGGCCAATGGCGGGGGATTGAACCTGCTGAATCCCAACGATATCGACAAGATCGACATCCTGAAAGATGCTTCGGCGACGGCTATTTACGGTTCGCGGGGAGCCAACGGGGTGGTGGTCGTCACGACCAAACGCGGCAAATCGGGTCAGGCGCGGTTGAACTTCGATTACTACACCGGCGTTCAGCAGATTACCAAGAAAATGGACATGCTGAATTCGCAGCAGTTTGCCGAGTTCTCGAAAGAAGCTTTCAACAATGCCTACCTCCAGCGGGTACCCGGTGCCACCATTACCGATCCCAACAGCGCCCGTCCGGCGGGTCAGCGGTATCGCTATCCGCGCGGGGAATTTGCCGGGGTTAATTTTGATGATCCGGGCAGTTTGCCAACCTACGATTACCAGGATATGATTTTTCAGAATGCGCCCATCAGCAACTACCAGTTGACAGCGTCGGGGGGCAGCGAAAAGGTACAATACATGGTGTCGGGCAATTACCTGAAGCAGGATGGCGTCGTCAAACGTTCGGGAATCGACCGGTATACCGTCCGGACCAACATCGATGCCGAGATTACGTCGTACCTGAAAATGGGCATCAGCCTGAGTCCGTCGTTTTCGGTGGAAGATCAGGTCAATACCGACCGGCACTGGGCCGACAACGGAATTATCAATTCCGCTCTGAGTCTGCCGCCGTTTATTCCGATTTATCAGCCGGGAACGACGGTTTATAATTCGCAGGCTTTCTATGCCGCCCCCTACGACTGGCCGGGCATTACCAATCCGGTCGCCAACATCTTCGAAATCGATAATAAGCTCCGGACCACGCGTTTGCTGGGCAATGCCTACGCCGAGGTGAAATTGCCGCTGGGAATCCTGTATCGGGGAACGATTGGGGCCGATATCCGGCATGTGCGGCAGAATTATTACCGCACATCGGCACTGCCGCTGAACCAGTTACTGCCACCAACGGCCAATCTGGCGTATGCTGAAAACCTCCAGGAACTGAACTGGGTGACCAACCATACCTTAAATTATACGAAGCAAATTGGCGAAACACACCGCTTTGAAGTGCTGGTCGGTTTGGAAAGTCAGAAGAATGATTTTGAACGCAACCGGATTGATGCCAATAACTTCCCGAACGACCTGGTTCGGACGGTGAATGCCGGTACGATCATTGGAACCCAGGCGGGCCGCAACTTCCGGGATCAGTGGTCGCTGGCATCGTATTTTGGCCGTGTTGCCTATTCCTTCAAAGACCGTTATCTGGTTAATGCGTCTTTCCGGCGCGATGGCTCGTCGCGGTTTGGCATGAACAGCCGCTGGGGTACGTTCCCCTCCGCTTCGGTGGGCTGGCGCGTATCGGAAGAGTCTTTCCTGAAAAACAACCGCGTCATTTCGGAACTGAAACTCAAAGCCAGCTACGGGATTTCTGGAAACAATGCCTTTACCAGCAACTACCCGTCGCTGGGGCTGTTGGGTCCGGACAATTACGTGCTGGGGAACGCACTGGCCAACGGTCTGGCGGTCAGCTCCATCGGGAACGACAACCTGACGTGGGAAAAAAGCCGGCAAACCGACATCGGGCTTGAACTGGGCGTGCTCAGTAACCGCATTTTCCTGACGATGGATTACTACAAACGCATCACGACCGATCTGTTGCTGGCCGTACAGGTTCCTACGTTGACCGGTTTTTCATCGGCCGTCCGAAACATTGGTAAAGTCGAGAACAAAGGGCTTGAAGTAGCCTTGAACACCCGGAACCTGACGGGCGCCTTTAGCTGGACGACGGATCTGAATTTCTCGTTCAACCGCAATACCGTGCTGGCACTCGGACCCACCGGCGACCCCATCCGTAGTGGAACGGGCGTCGGCGAGTCGAACATCACCATGATTGGCGAACCGCTGGGCAGCTTCTTCGGTTATCGGCAAATCGGTGTGTTCCGCGACCGGGCCGACCTGGATTCGTATCCCCACTTTGCCGATTCGCAGCCGGGTGATGTCAAATTTGAAGACGTGAACGGCGACGGAAAAGTGGATGCCAACGACCGGACGTTGATTGGCAACAACCAGCCGGATTTCATTTACGGTATGACCAATACATTCAGTTTCAAAGGATTCGATCTGGGTATTGTGGTTCAGGGCGTTCAGGGGTCGACCATTCTGAATCTGTCCCGCCGGTTTTACGAAAACCTCGAAGGAAATGCCAACTCCCTGACCACGGCACTCAACCGCTGGCGGTCACCGGAGCAACCCGGCGATGGCACCACACCCCGCGCCAACACGCGCACAACGGGTAACAACAACGCCATTTCGTCGCGCTGGGTCGAAGATGCCAGTTACTTCCGCATCCGGAACATTACGCTGGGCTACAACATCCCGAAAACGCTGATCCAGCGCGTGAAGGTGCAAAGTCTGCGGTTGTATGGCGGGGTGCAAAACGTGCTGACGGTTTCGAAATACCTGGGCTACAATCCGGAAGTGAGCGGCTATGAAGGTCCGCTGACCGGCGGAGTCGACTACGGCAGCTACCCGTTGGCCCGTACCTACACAATTGGCGTAAACATTGGTCTTTAATCTCAATCTTCCATGAAACGGAACTATTTGTATATCACCTTTTTGAGCCTTGTGTTGACAAGCTGTAAGGACGAGTTTCTGGCCTTGTCGCCCATTTCACAGGCCAGTACGGCGACGTTCTACCGAACCGGTTCCGACCTGCTGAATGCCCTGAACGGAGCCTATGGATCACTGCAGTCCAGCGGTCAGTATGGTCAGTATTACGTGGTTGCGGAAATACCGTCCGACGATACCCGCCCGGTACTATCCGGTTCGGTAACGGATCAGGACGAGTTCGATAAATTTTACATGCGAACCACCAATCCATTCGTGGCTACCCGCTGGAGCGATGGTTACCGGGGCATCTACCGCTGCAACGCCATCATCGACCGGAGCGCGGGGGTGACCATGAACGAAGACCAGAAAAAACGCATCGTTGGCGAAGCGAAATTTTTACGGGCACTGATGTATTTCAACCTCGTCCGGGTTTTTGGCGATGTTCCGCTGGTGGTTAAAGAGGTGGTTGACCCGCAGGAAGGCTATACTTACGGGCGTACACCGGTTGCGGACGTGTATGCGCAGATTATCCAGGATTTAACGGATGCGGAAGGGGTTTTGGACGTTAGTTATACCGGAGCCAATGTGGGCCGGGCCACGCGCGGAGCGGCCAAGTCGCTGTTGGGGAAAGTCTATCTGACCCAACGGAAATACGCCGAAGCCGCGGCCAAACTGAAAGAAGTGATCGACGCCGGAACGTATGATTTGTTGCCCAGCTACGCCAGTGTTTTCCAGGCATCCGGGAAAAACCACCGGGAGTCCATTTTTGATGTCCAGTACAAAAAAGGCAGCATCGGCGAGGGCAGCGGTTTTGCCAATGCCTATGCGCCCGAAAATTCGGGCAACGCGGTGATTCAGTTTGGGGGTGGGGGCAACAACCAACCCACGGCCGATCTGATCGCGGCTTATGAACCCGGTGATTTGCGGAGAGAGGTGTCGCTGGCCACCAGCTACACCAATGCCAGTGGGGTTCGGGTGGACTACAATTTTATTCGCAAATACCGCGATGCGCCCGTTATTTCCGGCGATTCGGAAGACAACTGGCCGGTTTTGCGGTACGCCGATGTGTTGCTGATGTATGCCGAAGCCCTGAATGAAACCGGCAATACGGCCCAGGCGCTGCCCTTCCTGAACCGCATCCGGCAACGCGCCGGACTGGCCGCTAAAACCGCCACCGACGCCGGAACACAAGCCGCCATGCGGTTGGCACTGGAACAGGAACGACGGATTGAACTGGCATTCGAAGGCCACCGCTGGTTCGACCTGGTGCGCACGGGCCGGGCACTGCCGGTGCTGCGAGCCAAAGCGGCCGCCATTGGTATCCAGACGAATCTGACCGAAAATAACCTGCTGTTTGCCATTCCGCAGAGCCAGATCGACATCAACCCGACGAAAATCACCCAGAATCCGGGGTATTGATTTGATAAGAGCAAAGCGGTGAGACAAGAGAAGTGAGACAAAATCATACGCTTGCTTCCCTTGTCTCATTTCTCTTGTCTCATCGCTTTGCTCTAGCCAGTAGATTATTGACCCTCAGCGGCTTTGGGTGTGTGAGTCATCAGCACCCAAAGCCGCTTTTCTATGCATCGACGCTATTTTTTAAAGACAACCGCCGTGGCCGGTTTGGGCGGGCTAACGTTTAGGCGGGCAATGGGAAAACCGCTGGCGGTTCCGGTTCGGGCATTGACGAAAGGCCCCGGTTTTCACTGGTTTGGCTATTACGACAAACGCCAGTTCGATCCATCGAATCGCTATGTGCTGGGCATGAAAGTCGGTTTTGAAGGGCGTTCGCCGGTGGGTGATGATGTCATCAAAATCGGACTGATCGATTTGCAGAAAAACGATTCGTGGACGGAACTGGGCGAAAGCCGGGCGTGGGGCTGGCAGCAGGGCTGCATGTTGCAGTGGGTGCCGGGTTCGGCATCGGAAGTGATCTGGAACGACCGCGTGGGCAATCAGTACGTCAGCCACATCGTCGATGTGTTCACCCGCAAAAAACGGACGTTGCCGATGGCGGTTTACGCCCTGAGTCCGGACGGGAACTGGGCCATTGGCACGGAGTTTAGCCGGATTCAGGATCTGCGACCCGGTTACGGGTATGCCGGGATTCGCGATCCGTATTACGATGTCAAGGCCCCCAGGGAAATCGGCCTGTACCGAATGGACTTAAAAACCGGTGCGACCCAACTGCTTCTGTCCCTGGCCGACGCGGCTTCCATTCCCCACAACGGCGAGTCGGTAGAGGCTAATTTTCACTGGTTCAATCACTTACTGGTCAATACGGACGGAACCCGGTTGACTTTTCTGCACCGCTGGCGAACCAAACGCGAAGACAGGCAGGTGATGGCCCGGACCAACTTCGTCACCCGGATGTTTACGATGAATCCCGATGGCACCGACCGCTTCATCATCGATCCCTCCGGTTTTACGTCGCACTTCATCTGGCGCGATCCGACCACCATCTGTGCGTTTACGAAACCGGAAGGCCAGCCGCAGTCGTTCTATTTGCTGGGGGATAAAACCGGAAAAATAGAGCCGATTAAGTCCGACAAAATGCCCGTCAACGGCCACCAGACCTATATGCCGGGGCGAAACAACGAATGGCTGTTGAACGACAACTACGCCAATGCCAAAAGCCGGGATCAGACGCCGTATCTCTACCACCTGCCCACCGACCGGCGGATCGACCTCGGGCATTTTCCGGCGGGTGAAAGCTACGTGGCTGAGTGGCGTTGCGATTTGCACCCCCGCACCAGCAAAGACGGCAATTTCGTCTGCATCGACTCCACCCACGGGGGCAATGGACGGCAACTCTATCTGCTGGATTTGCGGGCGGTTTGGAAGGAATAGAATGAAAAAAGAATGTAAAATACTAAATGATGAACGCCCAATGTAAAAGTCAGGAGCTAAGCGCACACTACTTTTACATTGGGCGTTCATCATTTGTCATTTATAATTCCTTTCCCTCTTCGAATGCCAGTTCCCGTAGCATGTCCATCGTGACGTAGTTCAGCACCTGCTTGCAGCCTCCTCATCACCCCTCCGAAATTGTTTTTGGTTTTGCGCGCGACGTGGTTTCTACAAAATGGGTCATCCCTACGGGATTGGTTTTGCGCGCGACACGGTTTCTACAAAATGGGCCATCCCTACGGGATTCATACCCCGGATAAGCACACGCGATTTCTACAAAATGAGCTGTCCCGACGGGACGAATGGCGGAACCGATTCCGCGTAGGAAAACCAACAATCCCGTCGGGATGGCCCATTTTGTAGAAACCGTGTCGCGCGCAAAACCAATCCCGTAGGGATGACCCATTTTGTAGAAACCGTGTCGCGCGCAAAACCAATCCCGTAGGGATGACTCATTTTGTAGAAACCGTGTCGTGCGCAAAACCAAAACTAATCCCGTCGGGATGGCTCATTTTGTAGAACCAAATCCGCATCGATAAGGATAAATCCCGTAGGGATGACCCATTTTGTCCCTGCGGATCTGGATTGAGCATAAAAGGTGTTCGTCCAGGTTAGCGGATAATGGCTTTGATCACAACTGGCTGATGGTCGGACGGGTAGCGTTGGTCTTTGGCATCGGTCAAAACGCCGTATTTCAGCACGTCGATGCCTTTTTTGACGAAAATATAGTCGATGCGGTTTTTCATCGGCGCGTCGAATTTGAAGCTGTTGAAAGTGCCAACGGGGCCGTAGGGCGGCTGGGCCGTGGCCTTATACGAATCGCTCAGGATGGTTTCAATGGCTTTCACCTGTTCGGTTTCGAGCGTCGAGTTCAGGTCGCCCACCAGCACGACGGGCTCGTCTTTCGCGATTTCCTTTATTTTCTGCACCATCAATTTGCCGGATTCCTGCCGGGCTTTCACGCCCTGGTGATCGAAGTGAACGCTGAAAAAGTAGAACTTCTTCTTTGTGGTTTTATCCCGGAACTGCGCCCATGAGCAGATGCGGTTGCAGCAGGTGGCATCCCAGCCTTTGCCGGGTTTGTCGGGCGTTTCGCTCAGCCAGAAATTGCCGGATTTCAGGATTTCGAAGCGGTCTTTTTTGTAGAAAATCGCTGAATGCTCCCCCGCCTGTTGTCCATCGTCGCGACCGGCCCCGAAAAAGGCAAATTCTGGCAGTTCCGCAATGCCGTCCAACTGATCCCGTAGGGCTTCCTGGGTGCCGAAAATATCGAATTCGTGGAACCGGATCAGGGCCTTGACCTCTTCCTTCCGGTTGGGCCAGGCGTTGATGCCGTCATTTTTGGTGTTGTAGCGGATGTTGTAGGTGGCAATGGTAATCGGCGTGTCTTTCTGGGAAAAACCATCTTGAGCAAGTAGAAAGGTGCAAAGCAGGAGTAGGATTGTTTGTTTCATGTTTTAAGGATTCAGTTTAAAAGACTGTTACACAGGGTTAATCAGAGGACATCAGAGATACACAGAGAAAAACTCTGATTAACCCTGATGTCCTTTGATTAACCCTGTGTACTAACTCACCACCCCGGGTTCTGCCCGATCTCCGGGTTCAGCAGCCGGTCATTTTCCGGGATGGGGTAGAGGTAATATTTATCGTTCCACTTCCGCGGAATGTTGCTCAGCCACGTCAGTTCGCCGGAGGTGTCGTTCGACAACCGCTGCGGATTCGGCACGCCATTGACGGTTTCGGCGACGTTGATGTAGGTGATGCCCGCCAGTTGTGTCGCCGGTTTCACTTTGTAGAACACCACGTCGTTTTTGCCGTCTTCGTTCAAATCCATCGGTTTGTCGAGGGCCGGAACATAAAAACCGTTCCAGACCTGCTCCATCAGTTCCCCGCGTTTCCAGCGAATCAGATCCGGAAAACGGAAGCCTTCCAGCGCCAGTTCGATGCCCCGCTCGCGCCGGATTTCCAGCAGCGAGGGGTCCGAAATGCCGGGGAAATAGGTGGCTTGCAAGTACGGATCGGCCGCGGTTGGTTTGGCCGTTAAACCGCCCGTAATACCGGCCCGTTTCCGCAACGCACCGATGGTTTTAACCCAGTCGGCATCCGTAAAGGTACCGAGTTCCGCTTTGGCTTCGGCATAGTTGAGCAAAATTTCGGCATACCGCATGATCGAAATCGAATTGTCGTTGCGGGTTCCGCCGTCGGCATAGGTGTCGTCGAGCGTCCATTTGATCGGCATATACCCGGTGTAGGTGTACGAGAAAACCGGTGGCGCGGGTTCCACCGCTCCGCCATTGACGCGGGTGTAGTTGCCCGACCGGATGGTTTGCGGCAGGCGTTTGTCGCGCCCTTTCACTTCTTCCATAAACGTCAGGGTTTTATACCCGGCTTTGCTGGTAAACGGCGTTCCGTCGAGGTTCAGATACGTGTTGACAAACGTCCGCGTCAGGCTGACACGCGCACCATACGTCGCACTCGTCCACCACCAGTTGGCATCGTTGAAAACGCTTAATGCCGGATCGACGACGGCTGATAACATGATTTCATTCGTTACGGGCGTTTTGTTGATGAACAATTGCCGGTATGATTTGTCGGTGCCACCGGCTTCGTTCAGCGAAAAACCGCCGTCTTTCATCACCGCTTCCGAAGCCGTCACGGATTCCGTCAGCCATTTGGCGGCAGTGCCTTCGAGTTTATACGACGTCTGGTATTTCCGGAACGTGCCTTCAAACAGACAGATTCGGGATTTGTAACCGTTGGCGACGGATTTGGTAATGAGCGTCCGCGAGTTGTCGGAAGTCGTGCGGATGTTTTGCGTCGCGTAATTCAGATCGGCCAGCACGGAATCCATCACCATGACGCGCGAATCCCGGCCTTTGTACAAATCCTGATCCGTCACACCCATCGCCTTGTTAATCCAGGGCACATCGCCAAACCGCTTCACTTTATCGAAGTAAAACAAGGCGCGAAAAAACCGGGCTACCCCGATGTAATGCCGCCGGACGTCGGCCGGAATGGCGGGATTGGTCGCATTTTCGATGAAGTAATTGATGTTCCGCAAAGCCGTCCAAGTCCAGCCGGAACTTTGGCGCGGTCCGTAAGCCCCGTCGCGAATCAAGTCCGGCACCTGTGTCCGGGCCGCGAAATCGGCCATTTCGTCGCTCCGAATGATGTCGTTGGCAGTTGGCAGGTTATCATAAAATGAATTGGCGTATAACTCCAGCCCCCGTTCACTGCTGAAAACGGAGTTTTTAGAGGCCGTAGATTCCGGAATCTGCTCCAGTTCGCTGCATCCGGCGAAAAGTAGACCGGCCAGAAGAAGTCCTATGTGTTGTAATTTCATGGTGTTGCTGGTTGTAAGATTAAAAAGTAACGGACAGACCCATCGTGAAACTCTTCAGAATCGGGTAATTATGGCCGTTTCCGCTCGTTCCGCTGGTCAATACGCGGTCCGATTCCGTCGCACTTTCCACGTCCAGGTCCTTCGTGCGTTTGTAGAGCGCGGCCCACGTCAGGACATTTTCGGCCGACACAAACACCCGGGCGCTGCTCATACCGGCTTTGCTGATGAGCAGTTTCGGCAGGCTGTAGCCCAGTTGAACGTTTTTCAATCGCAGGTAAGCCAGGCTCTGGAGGTATTTGGTTTGCTCCTGCCGCAGTTCACCCGCACTGTTCTGGGCTACGTAACCCCGGGGCCGGGGCAAGTAGGCATTCGGGTTCGATTCCGACCACATGTTGTCTAGGTGCCAGGTCGGAATCCGGTTGTAGGGACGGTTGTAGGCTCCCCAGAACGTGCCGGCTTCCGCGCCCGGCCACCAGTCCTGTTTGCCAACACCCTGAAAGAAAGCCGAAAAGAAGAAATTGTTCCAGTCGGCATTCAGCATAATCCCATAAGTGTAGCGGGGTGTCGAGTTGCCGATGATGGTTTTATCACCCGGTTTGTCCACGGTATTGTCGCCCGGATCGATCACGCCGTCGCCGTTGATGTCCCGGAATTTGATGTCGCCCGGCAGCAACTGGTTGGTGTTGGAGGCTTTGAACAGCGTCTGCTTGGCGGAGTTTTTGATGTCGTCGGCAGAGGTGAAAAAGCCTTCGGTCGTATAGCCCCAGATTTCGCCCACGGTCTGACCGGCGTAGTAATCAGTCAGCCGTCTGTTGGGGTTGTTATACTTGTCAATCTTCGCCGTGTAATCGGCCATCGTCAGCCGGACTTCGTAGCCAAACGGTTTTCCGCCCACGTTGGCCTTATCCCGCCAGGCCAGAACCGCTTCCCAGCCTTTGGTGGTCAGGTCGGCGTAGTTTCCTTTCGGAACGTCGGTTCCAAAAACCGCAGGCAGCGTCATCCCAACCGTAAACATATCCGTCGTTTTCCGGACGTAGGCATCCGCTGTCAGCGTCAGGCGGTTGTTCAGCATACCCAGATCCAGACCCAGATCGGCGGTGGTGGAGGTTTCCCAGGTCAGCCCGTCGGGAATCACGCTCGGCTGACCGGTTTTCTGGGGCCGAACGCCGTTCAGAATCCGGCCCGACTGCGAAATGGAGAACTTTTCCTGGAAGGCATAGGACGCGATCGTACCATTGCCCAGTGAACCGTATGACCCTCTGATTTTCAGGTCAGAAATCAACTTTGGCGACACTTTCCAGAAAGGCTCATTGGCCACGCGCCAGCCCGCCGAAACCGAGGGGAAGAAGGCATACCGCTGTCCCGCCGGAAACTTGGACGATCCGTCGTAGCGGCCATTCACCTCCAGCAGATAGCGGTCTTTGTAGGAATAATTCAGCCGGTAAAAACCGCCGACAATCGCCCATTTTTCCATCCCCCCGGCGGTGGTGATGGCCTGCCCCAGGGCCAGGTTGATGTCCTGTGCATCTTCATAAATCAACCCGTTCCGAACCGCTTCCAGTCGGCGGAAGTTCGAGGTTTCGTAGTTGTAGCCCACCAACGCTTTCACGTAATGGTTCGCGTTGATTTTGGGTTCATATTCGGCGTAGAGGTTGGTCGCGGTATAAAGTGTTTCCTGGAAAATATTCTGCAGGTCGTTGGTGTTGACGCCAACGTATTCGATCACGCCCGGTTTGCGGCTATACGGCACCGGAACGCGGGTGCGGTATTCGTTGTTGTCGGTGTTCTGAAACGTGAAGTTCCCGTTTACCCGAAGCTGGTTACCGAAGAAATTCGTGGCAAAGTCGGCAGTGTTCCGAAAAACGCGCTTGTCCATGTCGATACCGTTTTTACCGTACCAGAAATCGCCGACTGTATAAGCCGCTGAATACGAAAGCGTTCCGTCCGGGTTGAACATCGGCGACATGTTGTGACCTTCGTCCGAAATGTTCCGCCAGATGCTGCCCCCTTCGCCGACGTTCAGCGGGTTGTGGTATTTCATGGACGAGAAATCGGCGTTGTTCGACACCTTCAGCCACGGAAACACCTGAATCGATCCTTTGGCGCGTAAGCTAATGATCTTGTAATCATCGGAATTGTAGCGGAACAAACCCTCCTGGTTGTAATACCGCCCGGTTACGTAGAAGTCGGCTTTGCCGCTGCTCCCCGATACCGACAGATTGTGCTCGGTGGCGCTGTTCTGCTTCTTATACAGCTCTTTATACCAGTCGGTGCTGTGGTAATACACATATTCGCCCGTAGCCGGATCGACTTCGGTGCGGGGCAGACTCGGATCGTTGTTGCGCCGTTCGAGTTCCGCCAGATAGGCCTGCGAAAACCGCACGGTTTTATTGACGTTCTGGGGCGTTTGCGAGTAGTCGTTCCAGGCCGACCAGCTCTCGTTGAACATTTTGGCAAACGTGTATCCGTTCGTTACGAAATCCGGCACGCTCGTCGGGCTTTTGATCGAATGGTTCAGCGAGTAGGTGACGCTGGTGCGGTCTTTGGTCGGGCTTTTGGTTGTAATCAGCACCACACCGAACGCACCTCTAGCTCCGTAAATAGCCGCCGAAGCCGCATCTTTCAGCACCGAAACCGTGGCAACGTCGTTCGGATTGAGTCGGC
Source organism: Larkinella sp. (assembly GCF_965227735.1). Classification (NCBI taxonomy): domain Bacteria; kingdom Pseudomonadati; phylum Bacteroidota; class Cytophagia; order Cytophagales; family Spirosomataceae; genus Larkinella; species Larkinella sp. The sequence continues at coordinate 5,938,555 of NZ_OZ245776.1, forward strand.
TCGGGTCGCCTTCCACCCCGTCGATCAGCACCAGCGCACTGCCGCCCTGACCAATGGAGGTAGTTCCCCGGATGTTATACGAAGGCGATTGGGTCGGTTTTCCGTCGCCCATTTTCAGGTTCAGGTTCGGAATCGTGCCCTGCAACCCCTGCGTCAGGTTGGGCAATGACCGGTTTTCGAGGACTTCGCTCGTCACCTGATCGACGGCACCGGTGAGGTTTACTTTTTTCTGCGTTCCGTAGCCCACCACCACGATCTCATTCAACGTTTTGGTGTCCGGTTTCAGCGCAACATTCAGACTGGTTCGGTTGCCCACCGCCACTTCCTGCGACTCGTAGCCTACAAAACTAAACACGAGCACGGCGTCGGTGTTCGGTACAACCAGGCGGTAGGAACCGTCGGCACCAGTGGTGGTTCCTTTGGTCGTTCCTTTCAGCACGACGCTGACGCCCGGTATTCCCTCGCCCTTTTCGCCTTCGGTCACGCGCCCTTCAATGTTCACATCAGCGGGAGCCGGTTTTTCCATCGTTTTCCGGTCTGTCACCAGCCGGTTTTGCCCTCCGTAGGCGAGTGTTGTCTGGCTGTAACCCGAAGCCAGACACCCGGTCAGCAGCAGGATCAGAAGACCGGTTTTTCGTATGCGTTTTTTCATAAAATGGATAGATAAAAAATTGGTTAGTATGTTTCTGCAACGGATGAATGGTACAGTGAAATCAAAGCAACTGAGCCCGGCACCTCATCGGCGATCGGGATTATTGCACTGATAATCAGACGCCGGAAATATGTGATTTAAAAAAGGCTTTCTTAGATTATTTTACTCTATGCAATCGCATGATTTGATTATAAGATTACCATACGGTCTTCTTACGCGCTCGTTGCGGGTTGTTTTGATAGGGTTCAGAAGCGGAAATTGTAAACTAATGTTTTAGTTTACAATTAGAATCGAATTGTCGTACCTTGTTGCTGGATGATTGCGTGTTTTAAGTCTTCCGGGTCGGTGGTTTCAATTCGGCTGCGAAGAAAGGGGGAAATTGAATTTTACTGATGCTGATGCGGGTTAACAAATTGTGATTTTTGACCTATAAATAGTCAAGAAAATTTCATGGACTTTCTGGCGGACGGTCGATGCGGCTTTCATTTACGGAGATTGGCTTTCTTTGCTACGCGTTGGAAATCGTAAATGTTTTATGGGCGTATTGATTTTCAGGAGATCCGTCCTTTTTGATGGGTCATCCCTCCGGGATTGATTAGTTTTGCGCGTGACACGGTTTCTACAAAATGGGTCATCCCTCCGGGATTGTTGGTTTTTCGCGCGACGTGGTTTCTACAAAATGATTCATCCCTCCGGGATTCGGTTGAATCGGTTTAAAGTCCCGTAGGGATGACTCATATTGTAGCCCCCGGTTAAAACCGGGGGTGAAAATGAACGATGGTGGTTTAAAGTCCCGTAGGGATGACCCATTTTGTAGCCCCCGGTTTTAACCGGAGATAGCGTCATTGCCGGTTTTTCGAGTCGATGACGATGGTCACCGGGCCGTCGTTGACCAGAGCGACTTTCATATCTGCACCGAATTCACCGGTTTCGATGGGTTTTCCCAACTCGGCCGACAGTTGCCGGATCATTTGTTCGTAAAGCGGAATGGCTACTTCGGGCCGGGCGGCATCGATGAAGGAGGGGCGGTTGCCTTTTTTGGTACTGGCGTGGAGCGTAAATTGGCTGATGAGCAGAATCGAACCGTCGACGGTTTTCAGATCCAGGTTCATCTTGTCGTCGGCATCACTGAAAATCCGCATGCCGACAATTTTTTTGCTCAGCCAGTCGAGGTCTTCGCGGGTGTCGGCGTGGGTGATGCCCAGCAGAATAAGAAAACCGGTACCAATCCGGCCTTTTACGTGCCTGTCAATGGTAACGGAAGCTTCAGAAACGCGTTGGATAACTGCAATCACAGGGACGAATGGTTTACGGTTTACGGTTTACCGTTTACGGTGGCTGACGCGTTACACTTCGTGCGACAGCAAGCACGCGTCAGCCACCGTAAACGGTAAACCGTAAACCGGATACTTTTAAATACTCAGTACCAAACTGGCAATCAGGAAATAGACGCCGATGCCGATGAGGTCATTGACGGTGGTGATGAACGGGCCGGATGCGATGGCGGGATTGATCCCGAACCGGTTGAGCGCAATGGGCGTAATGGTGCCCATAAACGATGCCAGCAAAACCACCGCCAGCAGGGCCAGCGATACGACCGGAACCAGACGCGGTTCACCGATCAGCATACAATAGGAACCGGCTAACGAACCGATAATCAGACCGTTAATCAGGGCGACCAGCACCATTTTCGCCAGCCGCTGGCCAACGGTCGCGCTCAGGCCGGACTTTTCGGCCAGGCTCTGCACGATCAGCGATGCGGTTTGAATGCCGACGTTACCACCCGTGGAGCCAATAATGGGGATGAAAGCCGCCAGGGCCGCAATTTTGCTCAGTTGCGAATTGAAATTATTGATCACCGTGGCCGCCATCAGGCTCCCGACGGCTCCGGCAATCAGCCACGGCAGCCGGGCACCTACCAGTTTCCAGATCGTATCATCCTCTTCTTCCACATCCCCCGTAATCCCGGTAATGGCCTGAATATCAAGCTCTGCCTGTTCGGTGATGACGTCCACCACGTCGTCAATCGTGATCTGACCCAACAGCCGTCCCTGCACATTCACCACCGGAACCGCATCTAAGTCATAGCGTTGCATCACTTCGGCGACCTCCTGAACCGGGCGGTAGGTTTCGACAAAAATGACGTCTTCTTCGTAGATATCGGCGATTTTGGCGTTTTTCCGCGCCAGCACAATTTTCTTCAACGAAACCCGGCCCAGCAGTTTATCGGCATCGTCGATGACATACACTGAGTAGACATTTTCCACATTCTCAGCCTGTTGCCGGATTTCTTCGATGCATTGATTGACCGTCGTGTTGATGTTGACCTTGATCAGCTCCTTCTGCATCAAACCGCCGGCTACGTCCTCGTCGTAGTGGAGCAGATCAAGAATGAACCGAGCCTGTTCGCGGTCGCTCAGGAGGGCAATGACTTCTTCGCGGGTCTGGATGGGCTGCTCGTTCAACAAGTCGACGGCGTCATCGGAATCCATCTCATCGACATATTGCGCCAGTTCTTCCGACGTAAAACTTTGCAGAAATTCCCGACGATCGATCACTTCCAGGTTCGTCAGGATCTCGGAACCCACTTTTTTATCGAGCAAGGCCAGCAGATACCGCGCCATCTCGGTATCCAGTTCGTAGAGAATTCCGGAAATATCGGCAGGATACAGTTCTTCCATTTCCGCCCGCAACGTTTCGTCGTCGTGGGCTTCGATAGCCGTCTGAATGTGCTCTACGTATTCTTTGGTAAGCTCGAAAGTCATGGATGGTAATGATGAATGATAAACGATGGATGATGAGTGGACTGGCTTATGACGCAATCCATCGTTCATCATTCACCGTTCATCATTAACAAGGTAAGTTGAACAAACTCCGGCACGCCCAGTTGTTCGGCGCGTTTATCCAGTAAAGGGTGAGACAACATGGACTCCGGAGGGTTTAACGGTTTCAAGGCATTTCGCAGTGTTTTCCGCCGGTTGTTGAAGCCTTGTTTAACAACCTGAACAAATTTTTTCTCGTCACAAGGCAAGGCAACGACGGTGTTCCGACGAAGACTGATGACCCCTGACTGCACTTTTGGCGGGGGCGAAAATACACTGGCATCCACTGTAAATTCATACCGGATGTCGTAGTAGGCCTGTAACAGAACGCTCAGAATACCGTAATCCTTGTTGCCCGGCGGGGAGGCAATGCGCTGAGCCACTTCCTGTTGCAACATACACACGACTTCCTGCACCTGCTGGCGATGGTCTAAAACCTTGAATAAAATCTGCGACGAAATGTTATAGGGGAAGTTCCCGATGATGGCAACGGGCTCCTGAAACAGAACCGATAAATCTTTTTTGAGAAAATCACCGTCCAGAATCCGGCCGCGCAGCATGGGGAAATGGGCGGTGAGGTAGGCAATGGATTCGGTGTCGATCTCGATGACGTGCGTCGTAAACGGCAGATCGGGGCCAAGCAGATATTGCGTCAGCACACCCATACCCGGGCCAATTTCCAGCACGGTTTTATAACCATTATGGCCGGAAAGCAGCCCTGCGATGCGTTCGGCAATGCTGAGATCTTTCAGAAAATGTTGACCCAGGTGTTTTTTAGCGCGAACGGCATCGCCCCGGAAGGACGGTTCCCGGTTTGAGGTGGTTCGCTTTGAAGGTTTTCCGTAAGAACGCACAGGCATGATTTGACAATTTTATTCCTGCAAAGGTACACCGACGGTTGATGGAACCGTATAAAATTCGTGGCATTTCCTGAGGGAATTGGTTAATTTTACCGCTTTCCCGGTAATACGTCATTTATTCATGCACAGAGGTGTTATTCATTACGATGAGTTGACGGAATGTGGGCTGTTCAAGGATGCAAGTGGTCAGATTCATATTTTTCGCAAGGGCGATCCGGTTTATCGGCATGTCTGGACGTATGAAATCGCCGAAAAACCGCCGACAGGCGCTGTAATACCCGTTATGCAGCCTGATCGCCGACCGTTGGGGCCACCGCTACCGGTCGAAAAACCGCTGGAAGCCATGCCCCGGGTGAGTTCGGCGGGGTTGCCGTCTGCCCGGGTGGGTTTGCTCAACTGGATCGGGATGGCGTTATCCGGACTGGCGTTGCTGTTGTTGATCAACATTGGGGGAGAGCCGCGCAAAGACGGCGTGGGCAGCAATCCGAAACTGATCGACTCCATGTGGGCCGTCATGGCGGGGGTGCTGTTGCTGATCGAACTGATTTATTTCAGTGTGGGCGCGGCTCGCTGGCGCATACGTACGAATTACTGGGGTATCGTCGTTTGTACAGTATTTGCCAGCCTCTTAATGAGGGGTTGCGATCATTACGAAGCCGACAAACTCGCTGACGTTTATACCATTGTACTGGCGATTTTATTACTGATCGTTTATTTACTGCCTAAACAAAAAAACGGTTGAAGGTGTTTTGCCCCCAACCCCCTAAAGGGGGCTTTTGATCCTGAGTTTTTGGCCCCCTTTAGGGGGTTGGGGCAAAATCCATATTGAGGAAACGACCGACCTGGAACCGGTTTCGAACCAGATACCATACGACGTGCACAAACGAATGAATCAATCACCTCTGCGGGCCACCAGCCTGTTTTTTCTGGTACTCCTCCTGTTCTTCCAAAGCTGCGGCCGGAAAGAAAAAAAGACCGAAAAACCGCCCGAAGCCAAACCCGCAGGCATCAGCAACATCCTGTTTTTTATGGAAACCTCGGCCAGCATGGGCGGGTATCTGAAAGGAGAAACGAATTTTAAAGTCGCGGTTTCCGAGGTGGTGACCAAACTGAACCAGATTGCGCCGGTGGAAGTCTGGACCATTGCCGGAAAGCCCAAGCCCGTTGTGGAGGGCTATAATCAGTTTGTGGTCAATCTGGCTACCACGCCTTTGGCCACCGAGCGGAGCTCGGAATTGCACAAAATTTTCAAGGAAGTGGGGGAGAAGGCCAGGGGCAACACCGTCGCCCTGCTGGTGTCGGATTGCATTCTGTCGTTTCCGGATGCCGAAATCCGGAAAAACCCGGAAATCAACCGCCAGAATGCCGAGAGCGTTCTGAAAAGCCAGATCAACGACCAGTTTGCCAGCCTGAAAAAGCAGGGCATCAGTGCCACGGTTTTGGCCTACAGCTCCGGTTTTAACGGCACCTACTACGATTACCAGAATAACAAGCACAAGCTGACGGGCGAGTCACGGCCGTTTTACATCTGGATCATTGGCAAACAGGAACTGGTTGGCGATCTGAACCGGAAACTGAATGAACTGATGATTACCAAACCCGCCAAGCAACTGGATTTTGGAGCCAGCGGAGCGTTGAAACAGTTCGATCTGTTCTTTTCGCTGAATAAAAAAGGGGAGTGGCGCGCCGAAAAAGCGGGTTTGGCCGAACTGACTGTAAAACCGGCGGCTCCGGCTGAATTTGCGGTGGGCGTCAACCTGAACGGGCTACCGGCTTATGCCCAGGCAGAAGATTTCATTCGGAAAAACCTGGTCGTAACCGCTCCCAATGCCACCGTTAAGCTGATCAACGTTCAGAAAAAAGAAAAAGTCGCTACCAATCGACTGAAAGAGCGGGAACTGAAACTGCTCAATCAGAACTCCCACGTGCTGACGTTCCGGGTCGAAAATCTCTATGACGACAAAGCAGACGTTGCCATCAAATTGCCGGTGCGGTTTGACGACTGGTATGCCAGCGGCTGGTCGACCATGGACGACCGGACACCCACCAGCCGGTTTAACAAAACCTTTGCGCTGGTTCACCTGATGAATGGCGTCAAGGAAGCTTACCAATCGTCGAACAACGATTTTCTGGTGCTGAATTTAAAATTGGAAAAATAAATTCTGCCCCCAACCCCTAAAGGGGGGGCTAACCCGGAGGTTTTAGCCCCCTTTAGGGGGTTGGGGGCAATCGACAACACACAAATACTAACTTTCATCCCCATGTTTGTAACCCTGTATGAACTCTGGCTGGGCCAGAACAATGACCCTATCTACGCCGACGAAATCTTTACGCCCGTTGGTCTTCTTACCCTCTTGTTTTCGCTGGGCCTGGCGGCCTTGTTTTATCTGATTCTGGGACGCTGGAAGTCCATTTTTTACCGCACCTCTCACTGGGTCATCATGCTGGTGATCGCCGGTATTTTCGGATTTGGGTATGCGGTCTGGTTCGCCCTCGATGCCACCGGTGCCGAGGATACCGACAGTTACATGCAGGGATTTGGGGGCGTAAACTTATTGTACGCACTAATTTACTTTTTCGTTTTTTCGTTACTCCTGAAACGGTTCTCCATTTTTGCGAAGAGAACCCCCTTCTAAGCCGTCCTGAACTCGGATTACGCAGATTAAAGGATTAACAGGGATTAGCTGCCGCAATCTATCCTGTTAATCCTTTAATCTGCGTAATCCGGGTTCAGACAATCGTAGCGAATCCTTTAATCCGCGTAATCCCGGTTCAGAAAACTTTTTCTATGAAACTATTTCTTTTTGGTATTGGTGGTACGGGCGCCCGCGTCCTTCGCTCGCTGACCATGTTGCTGGCCGCCGGGTCCAAAACCCCCGCCGACCTGACCATTATTCCGATTCTGCTCGACATGGACATGCAGAACGGTGACACCGAACGGGCGTTGCGGGAAGTGGAACTCTACCGCGCCATCCGCCGGACGGCGTATAAAGACACCGCAGCCAGTCAGGGAAGTCAGACCGAACGGCGGACGTTTTTTGCCACGCCTTTGCAACCGCTCGGGACGCTTCAGGCCGAAAATGCGCAGGAGAAAATCGGCGATTCGGTGTTGCCCAAACTGACCGATCACGAGGGGACTTTTGAAGAGTTTCTGAGTGTCAGCAGCATGGATGACATCGACCGTGAACTGCTCAAACTGCTCTATGACAACTCGGCCCGGCCCACAAGTGCGGAATTGAAGCTGAATCTGTCGGTGGGTTTCAAAGGAAATCCGAACATCGGCAGTGTGGTGTTTAACGCGCTGGAAGACTCGGCGGTGTATAAATATTTCACCGGTGCCTTCAACGACCAGACCGACCGGATTTTTGTCATCAGTTCGATTTTTGGGGGTACGGGTTCGGCTGGTTTTCCGCAACTGATCAAATTGTTGCAGCATCCGAGTCAGAAAATCCAGATCCGCAACGCCAAAAAAGGGGCGGTGACGGTGATGCCGTATTTTGCGCTGGAAGAAAACAGCCAGAGTGCCATCGACCAGAACCGGTTTTTGTCCAAAACCAAGGCTGCGCTTTCGTATTACCAGACGCAGGTGAACCTGGATGCGCTCTATTACATTGGCGACCGGCCCGGTAGCAAGCTCTATCCCAATGTGGAAGGTGGCTCGAAGCAGACCAACAACGCCCACGTGGTGGAGATGCTGGCGGCTGCGGCCATTCTGGATTTCGCCAATAAACCCGAAGCTGAATTCAGCGACGCCAAGCGGTATTTTGAATACGGCCTGAAACGCAACGACCGGACGCTCGATCTGCCACATTTTCACGACCAGACTTACAACGGTATTCTCGAACCGCTCATCCGGTTTGCCTACGCGACGAAGTTTTTCACCGACTTTGTGCCGACCAACCTGGGCGAAGCGTTTGCCAAAAACCTGGCGCTTTCCCAGAACCTGCGCACCAACACGTTTTATACGTCGCTGGAAAATTTCATGACGCACCACTTCAAAACCTGGCTCAACGAAATGGCGCAGAATGACCGGGCGTTTTATCCGTTCGACATGCTGAACGATTTCAATGCGATGGTGCGCTCGAAGCGGATCGAAACCGGTTTTTTTGACAAAGGACTCAGTGAGAAATTCCTCCGGGATCAGGCCGGGAAAATCGAAAATACGTTCCAGACGCCCTTTCCGGAGCCGGAAAAGCGGTTCATGCAATTGCTGATTGAAATTGCGGAGAAAGCCCGCGAAAAACTCGGCCCGCTCAACCGGCAATTGTCGGATGCTAATGTATAGTAGTGAATTGTTACACAGGGTTGATCAGAGGACATCAGGGTTAATCAGAGTATTTAATGAAAACTTTTCCCTGATTAACTCTGATACCCTCTGATCAACTCTGTGTAACAATTCATAGATATCTCGAAACTCATGCCACATATTCTCAGAATTGATAATGACCCCAACGTCAGCCAGCAGAACCACCAGGATTGGACGGGTTCGCACACCGGCCTGACGGGCAACCGCATTGAACACATTCCCGACACGCTTTCCGGGGCCGCGGGTGGTGCCGCCGGTGCCGCAGCCAAAGCCGGTACGTCGATTCCGTCGCCCTTTGCGCGGCTGTATCTGTTTGATACGGCTTTCCGGATGATCAAAAACAACCAACTTCCGCGCGAACTGTCGCTGTATCACGTGCTGGTTTCGCACGCCCTCGACATGCTGGAGCTGCTGTTTCAGGCCGGGAACAGTGCAGATCTGACGTACCGGGTCTGGAACCGCGCAGAACGACTGGATGCCCTGCGGAAAAAACCCAACCCCTCGACCACCGTTCGCCATGCGCACCAGATTCTGGCCAAAGCCCTGGAACTGGATTTTCGCAACGAACTGGGCACGCTGCAACAGTTTACGCTGATCTATTACAAAGGCGCGCTGCTGGGTGGAACCTCGCCCTTGTCGCTGGTCTTTACGTCACCCAACTGGGAACAGGAACGCCAGAACAAGTTCATTGATCCGCCCAAAAGCACAACGGGCCGGATGCTGTTTCAGAATGAATATGTGCCTTTGCAGGATCGGGATACGGCTTTTGTGACCTACCTGCGACGGCTTTATGATCAGTATAAAGATCTGCTGCCCACCAAAGGCGGTTTTTCCGAATTTCTGTATAAAGCGTTTTTTGACAATACCACCCAACTCCCGGTTGAAGCCAACACGACGCTGGCGAACTTCGAACCGATTCAGATTGGTGGCGAAGGCAACTCGACTTTGCAGGTGCTGCCGGGACTGGCCCTTTACAAAGTGCGTGAAAACGATGTGCTGGACGATATTGAAGAAAACAGCGATTTCGTCATGCAGCCCACGGTTTCGTATTACCAGCAGGAAAGCCGCAACGGCGCACCGACCAACGTTCGGAAACCGCTGGCACTGGCGTCGCGGATGGATGTAGCCGGGCGGTATGTGAAAAATACCAACTGGAATCCGCAGACGGTCATCATGCGCTCGCTGCTGAACAACCTCAGCGAAGGCGGTTTGCTGGCCGAACGGTATTTGCCGGGCGTCGACAACGTGCGGTATCCGTTCCTGACGACCGATGACTTCCTGGAAGATTTTCTGATTCAGGTTCCGTTTAAAATCAACAACAAGCGGTTTTTTACCGGAACCATCGGCGAATGCGAGTTTTTGCTGCCGGTTCGGAAAGAGTATTTCAACTTCTTCCGGATCGACGATTTGCAAAAACAGTTTTCCTTTTCGGTGGAACACCGGGGAACCGATAAGATTATTACGGCGATTCTTCGCATTCCGATTCGGAACAACCGGACGATCGAATTCCGGAAAGAATACAATTTGGGCCGACCGGAAACCGTGATCGACTTCCGGGCCGGTCTGGCGTTTTTTCCGTTCTACCGCGTTACGGTTCCCGATTTGCAGTCCCTGAACCAGTATTATGTCATGCTGGCCGATGTCAGCGATCCGAACATTGGTTTTCGGGCGCACAACTCGGTGCATTTTTACGAGCTACCCAATATTATTGCGGGAAAACCGCTCAATGTTCCGGCTCCGGAAGCCCGTTCACCGAAAGTCGACCCCTTGCCGGCGTCGTATTATTACAAAGTCCCGCAGGCATTCGACGTCATGGAAATCCGGCTGGAGCGGAGCGGTATTCCGTACCGGGGGCTGGTGTTGCCGCAGTTTACTACCATTTCGGAAAAAGGCTACAAAAACTTTACGTTTGCCATTGACTTCGGAACGTCCAATACGCACATCGCCTACACCGATGCTGCGATGGGCGATGTGGAGCCGAAAGCCCTGACGGTGAGCGATCAGAATACGTCGCTCAACAAAGACGAACTGCAAATGGTGTTGTTCAACAAACCGTATGAAGGCTACGAAGCGCAGACGGTGTACGACAAATACGAAAAACGGGTCAGCTTTGGCGGTCTTGTGCAGCTCGATCAACTGGTTCGGCGGGAGTTTGTTCCGGCCATTATCGGCAAGGAGTTTGGCTCGCCGTTCGCGTTCCCGCTTCGGACGACGGTGTACGAGAAAAGCGGTTTTACCGACAGTGGTAACAACTTGTTTTCCAAAGTCAACCTGGGCTTCAACATCGATCTCGAGGAAGGCAGCACGGGCGTCAATCACTACGTGACAAATTTGAAATGGCTGTTTGAAAACCAGCCGGGCGACACCCTGAATCGCCCCCGGGTTCGGGCTTTTTTCGAAACACTTTTTCTATTGATTCGAAACAAAGTGATTCTGAATCAGGGCAATGTGCAGCAAACGAGCATCGTGTGGCTGGCTCCATCGAGCATGCGGGCCGTCACGGAAGATAACCTGGTACACGAGTGGGAACAGGCCGCCCGGAATGTCTTTGGCACCACGAGTAACTTCCGGGTCAAACCGGTACCGGAGTCGCTGGCGCCCTACTTTTACCTCGTTAAAAACGGCGTCAAGTCTTTTGCCGACACCGTCAACGTGGACATCGGTGGTGGAACGGCCGACATCATGCTGTTCATGAAACAGCAGGGGCGGTATTTGAATACGTCGTTCCGGTTTGCCGGTTACGACATCTGGGGGGGCGGTTTGGACGAACAGGGCCACCCGTCGCACCGGAAAGACAGCGGTTTTGTCAAAAATTACCTGGCCTACCGCCGAACGTTGAATCAAACGCCCGCCCGGGAAGATTCGATTCTCGACACGTTTCTGAACAAACCGGAGCTGACCGCCGAGGATATTGTTAGTTTGCTGTTCAAATACGACAGTCACTTCAAGTTTACGCAGTCGATTCAGGATGGGAAACCGGCCCTGCGAATCGTACTCTACCTGCACTATAGCTCGATTGTCTATCATCTGGTTCAATTGCTGGAGTCGCACAACCTGGCGTTGCCGCGGTACCTGACGTTTACGGGCCGGGGTAGTCAGTATCTGGCGATGCTCGGGTCGCGGTCGCGCCTGATTCAGTTTACCAAGATGCTGTTCAAGGCATATTCCAAACAGGCGGTACCGTCGGATTTTGAAGTGATTCTGTCCGATAATCCGAAGGAAACCACGGCCAACGGAGCGGTTTTATACGAAAACGCCGGTGGCGAGAAAGCGCAGTATGAAAACCGGGAAACGACCTGTTACTGGGGCAACGAACCCGCAACGGCCGACGAAGCAGGGCAGGAGCAGGCGAACCCCTTTGCCTTTGAATACCGCCGGACAAAAATCGGGGAAGTCAGCCCGCAGCAGGCGTTTCACCACTCGGTTTTGCACAACATGCAGCGGTTTCTGGAACTGACGTTGCACGACCGCGATATTGCTTATTTCCTGAGCGAATACAATATCCAGACGCCTGAGCGGTATGTCGATTACCTCGTCGGCGCGGACATCACGCGCGGGGGACGTCTCTACGACAGCTACATGCTGGCGCGGATGGGTTTTGAACAACGGCCAAATGATGCGCTGGGTGAAACCTACTTTTTTCTGCCGCTCAAACACGCGTTGTATGAGCTGTCGAAGTACATTGCCGAATCGTAATCCTCAACTAAACTTTCTTTTCAAAGGATGATCTGTCAAACTACCCGCTGGATTGTGTTGCTTGGCGTGTTGCTTCTAAACAGACCGGCTTTTGCCCAAAATGATGCGGAATACCGGCGCAAACTCGATCAGGCTGCTTTTCTGATGACCAAGGCGACGGTGGAGTTTCTGGCGACGGATGCCCAGACCTTTCCGAATGTCAAGTCGAAACAATGCGCTTGTGATTCGTATGAGGGGCTGAAGGACTTCATCGCGCAAAACGACCTCGTCGGGGCGGATAAACTGACCGATGATGCCCGAAAAAGAGCGGCTCAGAACATCGCCCAGATCAACCAGCCCCGAACGGCCCTGGAAGGCGTCAAAGATTTCCTGGTGCAGAAAGTAGCCACCGGAGACCGGATAACCCGGCAGACGTTGCCGGGTTATCCGGCTTTTCAAACTGCCCTGGATGGCATCATCACCAGTGCTTTAGGCGCGGGGCCTGCCGTTGTTGCATCCCCGCAGCCGGTCGCTGCTGCGGAAGAAGATGCACCGGCCGATTCGATAGAAAACATTGAAAAAACACCGGTAACCACCCCATCAACCACTCAATCAAACTGGAATGCTATGGATAGTTTTGCGCTTATTTTATCGATATTGAGTCTCGTTGCCGTCGCTTTTCTGGCGTATCTCGTCATAAAAAACCAGAAGCCGCAGCAATCGGCCCGTGATGTGCAGTTTGACTCCCAACTGGCGAAACTTTCTGACCGGATCAGTAAACTTGAAGTACGCAAAAACCAGACGAATGATAATTTTCAGTTGAATGCACAACTGGAAGCCCTTGAAAGAGCCGTCCGGTTGCTGGAACAAAACCGAGCCGAAAAACCGGCTGCTCCGGCGGTTAAAGTGCCGCTTGAAGTGGTAAAACCCGTTCAGGAAGCGCCAACCGAGCCGGAAACAGCCGCGCGTCCGTCCAATCGTTTTCGCACGCCAACCCTGCCCTCAAAACCCACGGCTCTCTACGCCCGAACGGCGGATTTGGGCGACGGTTTCAGCGCCGGAGGCTTGTTGACCACCCCCGAACGCGATACGGTTTTTGACATTAGCCTGCAAGGCGATACGCAGGCTACTTACCAGGTTTCGGAAAATGCGGATGCCCAACGGCTGGCCCTGAGCGATCCGTATTCGTACCTCAATGATGCCTGTGAGTATCTGACGCAGCCCAATCCGAACAGCCGGATTCGGACGGAGCAGGTGGGTCGGTTGACGCTTCAGGGCGACAAATGGAAGATTACAGAAAAAGCAAAAATTAGATTTATTTAGTAATTTAATACCCAGCCCGGATTATTTGGTAACAAGATAGTATTTAATTGAACTATTCTGATAGCCGCTTGCCTTGTAACCGGTCTTCGCTACAATGAACAGGGATTTACGGAGATCATGACACTGGAAGAACTACGGGATCGTATTAAAAATGAAGTCGTTCTCTATGAGGGAGAATTGGCCGACTGGCAATGGCGGCAGAAAGGACTAGTGGCGGAGGCTAATGAACTGGGAATTACGGATTTTACCCGCCTGGTCAACGACATCAGCCGTCAGGTAAACCGTGATTTTGGGAAGATTCTGGATCTGAAAAAGAAGATGGTCACGGTGGCCCTGCAACGTCGGAATCAATTGTCGGAAGCGGACATCAACCAGTTTGTCGCCGAAGCTGAACGGGTGCAGTTGTCGCGGGCTTTTGTAACCGAACAGTGGATTCCGGCTATTCTGGAAGCCCTTCCGGTTTCGTCGGCAAGCGAAGAGGCTGTTTCGCCGGCCAGCTATGGATCGGGTTCGGCTGCTTCACCAGCAAATCCGCAAAATCCGCCCATCCCGGTGCCGGTTGTTGAAAAAGTAGAGTCGGTTCGGCGAAAAATCAAGAGTATTCTGGACGATTATGACAAGCACATTCAGGCGCAAAGTCTAAAATTTCTGTTCAAAGCCGTTGATTACGATGAAGCGGCACTGGCCGAAGAAATCCGGCTGTATCTGTCGGAGCATTATTACGCATCGGTGAACCCGCCCCGTGGCAATACGCTGAAGGAAAAACTGATTTCGACCGACTGGCGGCACCTGAGCTGGTGGGAAAAGGAGCAAGCCAAACCGCAACCGGCCGACTATGTGAAAACCCAGACCGGGTATACCACAACGCCGACGAATCCGGCAAACCGGTTTCCCGCACCTGCGGGATCATTACCTGGAAACCCGCAGCCGATTTTGCCACCCCCGGTCGTGTCGCCGGAACCGCCTAGAAAAAGCAGCTTTTCGGATGCCGCTCTGATTGGCCTGGCCATTTTATCGGCCCTGGTGCTGATCTGGGTGGTGTTGCGGATGACGCGGGGCGAAGAACCGGAGCCGGAACCGACTCGTAAAAGCTCAAAAAAGCAGACGAGCCAGCGAATAGATGCCTACCACTACCCCAGGGGTTCCTAAGGTGCTAATGTCCTTGAGACCCTGAAATCATTTCCGGGCGCGGTTGGAATTAGATACCGAATGATCAAAAAAATAAACAGACACAGGCTGTGTGTGTTGACTGAATGAACGATCGTAGCCGATTACGTAAAAAATTAGGAAGATTAGATTGACTTTTCGTAACTTTTGAGAGTCTTAAAAGAATGGCTTTCCTCGTTTACTAACTGCAGCATGAAATGATCGATACCATTCGTCAGAAAATACAGGAGATTTTTGGCCCTTACGACCGGCACGTGCCAGCCCACGTGATCAACCGGTTGTTTGTTGCTATTCCGTCCGATGAAACTACCTTGACGCAGGAAATCATGGGATACCTGCTTGAACATAATTACGAAGCCCTCGAAACGCCTAAGGGTCAATCGCTTCGGGAGCAGCTTATTTCGACCGATTGGCGGCAAAAAGAAGCAAAATCGTGGATGGCTGAGCCTCAGCAACCCGTGACTGCACTAACCGGCGATGTGTCGGTTCACCCCATATCCACGCCATTCAGCCAGTCTAATAAAGTATTGATTGCGCTGGTGATCGTTTTTGTAAGCATTTTACTGTGGCTTTGGAAAGGAAAATTGACAGAAATCGATAGCGGAGCCGGGCGCGATGAGGTGGCTGAACTGGAACAAACCCGGAGCAGTGGTGCCGTTCAGGTCAGAGAGACCATTCGCCAGCCCAGTGCAGGTAAAACGGAAAAGAAAACCGCGCCGTTGTCCGCCGAACCCCTCGCAAAAAACACTAATCCTCTTCTTACGCCCACCGAAATCGGTCCAACTCCCGTTCCCGCTGCTTCGGAAACAGTCGAACCGGCAACGGCTGTCCAAACAAAACCGTATGATTCGGTCGATAATCGGGTGGGTGATTTTGGGTTACGGGCAGCCCGCAAGGGGGGGAAATGGGGCTATGTCGATCAAAAGGACAAGTGGCACATCGACCCGGTGTATGACGACGTGACCCCTTTCCTGAACGGGAAGGCAACGGTTGTTCTGGATGGCCAGCAGATTGTGGTTGACCGGGACGGAGGGCGCATTCGGGACGACAACTAACGCGTACCAGCTCCGGCGCTCACCGTCAGGTTCCGAAACTGCGTGCCGTCGGTCGTCGAAACAAAGCCGATGCCGTTGCCCTGATACTGCCGGAACTGGTACGGACTGGTCGGTATTTCCCGCCCGTTGAGGTAAAAGTGAATCTGCTCCCCTTTTTTGCGAACCGTCAGCGTATTCTTTGTCGTTGAGAGCGGAATGCCCGCCGGTACATAATCTCCCCGCATGTAGATGGTGTAGCTCAATCCGTTGATCACGTATTTGACGGACACCTGGTTCTTGTTGTTGATCCGAAAATGGCAATAATTTAACGAGTCTTTGACCCCGATCAGCAATCCGGCGTCGGGAATGATGCCACCGGGACCAGCCAGATCGACCTGGACCATGAAGGTATCCAGTTTGTTCAGATTGAGGGCCGTCGGAATCGAAACATAGCTAAAGGCGGATGCCGGTGAATCATCGGCCTGCTTGTAGATGTGGTAGGCGTTCTGGGACATGTCGTATCCGTAAGCCCCCCGTCGGCCAATGAGCCAGCGGTTCCGGTTATCCGTAAAATTTTCCGTAAAGAGCGGTCTGGAACCGGATGCCGAATTTTTTGCCTTGATTTTCACGTGGACCCACGAACCGGACGCCGAATAGACCCCAACCTGCGCCTGGCTTTCTTCCAGCAGACTGATCAGAACTCCCAAAATGAGTGCGAAACGCATCATACCGTAGTCGTTAAAATTTGTAGTGGAACACCGCAACCGGATACCCGGACTGGTAGCCGGGTTTCAAACTGATTTTCGGTTCGGCGGTCTTGATGCGCTGCTTCTGGTTGCGTACGCCTTTGATCAATGTGGCCACAATGTCCGTCACCCAGATGGCTCCCGACAGGCGGGTGGCAATCATATACCGGTGGTGATGGTCGTTCGCACTGTCGTAAAACGGTTGTGCGGCTGTGCGGTTGCGTTGCTGTTCATACAGCGCGTAGTCGTCGCGCGACTTTTTACGTTCCATAAAACCATAAAGCATCAGGCCGTAGCAGGTAGCCGTAATGCCCAGCCGGTGGCCAATAACGGGTTTAGGCGACTGCACAAAAATATTACCAACGCCGGGGGCAATCACCGACAGCAAGGCGAATTCGGGTCCACCGGGCCGGTATTTCTTTTTTGGAAGATCGATGGGCGTTTCGGTTACGGACTCGGTCGGTTTTCGCACGGCCCCCGGAATGACTTTGACCAGCAGGGTAGCCCGGATATTTTCATCCAGCTCAAATCCGTTTTCCTGGGCTCTCCAGACGATGCGCCGGTTGGTACCGGGCGAAACATCCTGCCCCCAATCGCCGGAAATAAACTGCGGAGCGGGGTTCAGGACGCCGTTAATCTGGCTGCGAAGGCGGAAATAGACGGAATCGGCCGGTTGGTTTCCGGTAATGTCGTACAGGATTTCGACCGACGATTCTTCGATCACATTGATGCGAATATTGGTTACAGCAACCTGACTGACAGCGGGTAACGCAGGCAGCGCCAGAAAGAAAGCAACCCATCGTTTCAGCCAGAAAAGAACATATTGCTGATGCATAACGGAGAAGAAGGCTAATTGGTGACAGTAACCAGGCGCGAAACGGAAAGCTTATCGTCGCATTGGTTCGCGAGAACCATCGTTACGTTGTAGGTGCCGGGTTTCTCGTAAAAAACCGTAAACTGATTCCCGGAGCGATTGCGCCCATCGCCCAAATCCCAGCCTACTGCTCCTATATCACCTTTCTTATTTTCCAGAAAAAAAGTAACTTCCAGTTTGGCAGCCGTAAAACCGATGGTTCCTTCAGGTTTTTCACAGATCGGAAAATTCTTTTGATCCAGGTCAAACGGTTCGCAGGCGGCACAGCACAGGCTGATCAGAACCAGCGCAACAAAGACTTTTATCATGGTCGTTCAAAAGGCTTGCGAAACTAATCAAATTAACAGAAATGCCCTTCCAAAATAATGCCATTCCGATAAGCAAACAAACGTTTATCACATTGCCGGTATTTTTTTGTAAATTTATTCTGTATTGTTGCCGTGTTTCAGGGATGACAGCCTGTCTGAAAACCGCGTTTCGGACGGCGCCCGAAAGCCTGAAACATGCCGAATTCCAAACACCCACACATTGATAATGTCCTGGACTGCGAAAACAAAAAATGAGCTGGTCGCCGAGATTCGGCGGTTGAGCAAAGAAGTCGATATCCGGAACTCCCTGGACGGGAGTTCACAACTACCCCATGCGTCGGTTTTCGACGTCAGCAAAACGGTTGATCAATTGAATCTCATCGGGTTGACGATTGAGAAAGACGGTACGGTGACTTTTTGTAACCAGTATACGCTACGGATCACGGCCTGGCAACCGACCGATGTCATCGGAAAAAACTTCTTCGAGATTTTCATTCCGGCGGGCGAGCGGGTGCAGATGCAGCGGGATTTCGACGATGCCATTGCGCGCGGGGGCGTGGTGGAGCAAAAAGAAATCAACCTGCTGGCCAAGAGTGGTGCCGTGCGAAATGTTCAGTTGAACTCGTTCATTATCAATACCGTAGCCGATCATACGGCGGTTCCATCGTACACCTTCATTGGCGAAGACGTTACCAATAAAAAGCGTGTTGCTTCGGCCCTGTCGTATTCCAATTCGCAGTTGCAGGATCTGGTGGATAACACCAGTGACCTGATTCAACTGGTGACGCTCGATGGCAAATTTATGTTTGTCAACCGGGCCTGGCGCGAGGTGCTGGAATACAGTTCCGACGAAATTGCCTCGCTGACGTTGCAGGATGTCCTGCACCCCGATTATGCCGAAAGCACGCTTATGCGGCTGCAACGCGTGCGGGATGGGGAGAAATTTCCGTATTTCGAGACGGTTTTTCAGAGTAAGAAAGGCAAAACCGTCTTTGTGTCGGGCAGCGTCAACTGCCGCTACGACCAGGGAAAACCGACCGCGTACCGGTGCATTCTGCACAACATTACGAGCCGCATCCGTGCAGAAAAGGCCCAGAAACTCTATTACAGCATTGCCAACTGGACGCTCAACGCGCCGAATCTGGACGAGTTATACCAGAATATTCACGATGAACTGAGCAACATCATCGATGCCCGGAATTTTTTTATTGCACTATATGACCAGAGTAAAAGCTTTTTGTATTTCCCGTATTACGTCGACGAATATTTTACGGGAATGCGGTTTACGAAACGCAGGCTGGGCAATGGCCTGACCGAATATGCCATCCGCGCCAACCGCCCGCTGTTTCTCTATGAGCAGGATATTCAGCAACTGGCCGACACACAGAATCTCTACCTCTACGGGCAAATTCCGAAAGCCATGCTTTGCGTTCCGCTCCGGATTGGCGACCGGATTACGGGGATTATCGGTGTGAAAGCCTATGACAAGGCCGATACCTACAATATCCGTGATCTGGAATTGCTCGAATTTATCTCGGGACAGGTGGCGCTGGCCATTGCCCGGAAGCAGGATGAAGCCGCCATCAACAAGCAAACCGCCCGGCTCAATGCGATTTTTGACAGCAGTTCCCACCTGATCTGGTCGGTCAACAAAAGCTTCCAGTTAACGTCGTTCAACCGGAATTATACGCGGCTGATCGAAAACCAATTGGGCGAAATTCCGCAGTTGAACGTGACGACCGAAAAGCTGGGCTGGCGGATCATCGGGGCCGAAAACCGGCGGTTGCTGGAAGAAAAATACCGGCTGGCGTTCCGGGGATTGCCGCAAACCGTCGAACTGCACTACCAGACCATCAAAAGTGAAGCCTGGCTGGAGGTGCACCTGAATCCGATTCTGCTGTCGGGGGGCGTCATCGAGGAGGTGTCGGGGATTGCCCGCGACATCACCGCCCGGAAACGGACGGAACTGGAACTGCGCGGCAGCGAAGAAAAATTCCGGGGTATTTTCGTCAACCTTCAGGACATTTATTGCCGTGTCGATCGCGAAGGGCTCGTCACGATGATCAGCCCGTCGGTTTTGAAACGAACCGGCTACACACCCGAAGAGGTTATGGGACAGCCGATTACCAACTTCATCGATAAGCAGGATATTCGCCGGGCGCTCGTGCGCCTGATTCGCAACAAAAGCCTGCGAAACTTTGAGGCCACGCTGCACCGGAAGGATGGGACGGTCCGGCAGATCATGCTCAACATGTTGACGCTGAACGATAAAAATGGTCGGGTTGATGAAGTGGCCGCCCTGGCCCGCGACATCACCGAGCTGAAGCGCAACGCTCAGGAACTGATGAAGGCCAAAGACGAAGCCGAGCGGTCGCTGAAAGTAAAGGAGCGGTTTTTGGCCAACATGAGCCACGAAATCCGGACGCCAATGAACGGCGTAATCGGCATGATCGACCTGCTGAACGATACGCCCCTGGATCAGGATCAGAAGGATTATGTGCAAACGATCAAGAAGTCCTCGGAAACGCTGCTGAACATCCTGAATGATATTCTGGATTTGTCGAAAATTGAAGCCGGGAAGATGGTTTTGCATGAAGCACCCATTTTGTTCCAGGAGGTTTTTGACAAACTGGTGTCGCTTTTTGGGCAGCAGGCCAGCGTGAAAGGCAACAAACTGAGTTACCACCTGGACGAAAAACTGCCCCGGTTTGTGATTGCCGATCAGACGCGGCTCTTGCAGATTCTGTCTAATCTGACCTCAAATGCCATTAAGTTTACCGAAAATGGTGCGGTGACGGTCGAGGCTTCGCTGGTCAGCAGGAAGGGCAAGTTCAACCGGATCAAGGTGGAGGTGAAGGATTCGGGCATCGGGATTGCAAAAGACGATCTGGGCCTTCTATTCAATTCATTCAGCCAGGTCGAAATGTCGTCGCGCAAGTCTTTCGGCGGAACGGGGCTCGGTCTGGCCATCTCGAAGGAATTGGCGGCTCTGATGAAAGGAACGATTGGCGTTGAATCGGTGACCGGGAAGGGGAGTACCTTCTGGTTTACCATTGAATTGAAAGAAACCCTGATCAGCCCCACAAACCAGAAGTCCGATCAGGCCGAAATTTCGTTGCAGAATGTGTTCATCGATCATCATCCGTATTTATTACTGGTCGATGACAACGCGGTAAACCGTAAGGTGGCGACCGAAATCCTAAAAAAATCGGGCTGCCAGGTCGAAACCGCATCGAGCGGGCAGGAAGCCATCGATAAAGTGACGATAGCCATGGCCGAAAACGGCAAACCGTATGAGCTGATTTTCATGGATATTCAGATGCCGGATATGGACGGGGTGGAGACAACGGTGAAACTGCGCAGTCTGTTCGGGACGCAGTTGCCACCGGTGATTGCCATGACGGCTTATTCGATGCGCGAAGACCGGGATCGTTTTCTGAGCCAGGGGCTTGATGACTACATTGCCAAACCGATTCGGGCCCAGAGCCTGATTTCCAAAGTGAAAGAAACCGTAGATGCCCGCAAGGATTTTAGAGAAGCAGCCCAGATGCGCTCCAAACAACTGGAAACCATCCGCGAACAGGAGATGCCGATGGTCGACACCGAGATTATTGGTCAATTGGAGCAGGTGGGTGGCTGGGATCTGGTGACGTCGATTTACGAAGATTTCGAAATCGAAGCGACCACGCTGGTTCAGGAATCGCTCGATGCCTTTGCCATTGGCGATATTCCAACCGTCAAAAGCCATCTGCACACGCTCAAAGGCAGTGCCGGAACCATTGGTGTGGCCCGCATGGCACAGATAGCCCGGGAAGCCGAAGGCAAGCTAAAGGTGAGTGACAGCAGTACCCTGGGCGATGATCTGCGCTTGCTCGATAAAGAATTCAAATTGTTTTTAAGCGAATATAAAAATACACTTGAAAAGCTGGTCGCTGAAAAAGCCGGCTAAATGATAAACTTATGTCTTCTCGTCAACTCATTTCTTCCGGCACACCCTGGGAGCCGGTGGTCGGTTACAGCCGTGCCGTTCGCGTCGGCAATCTGATCGAAATTTCGGGCACCACCGCCATGAACGGCGACCAATTGATCGGTCGTGACAACATTTACGAACAAACCCGGTTTATATTGCAAAAAATCAGCGGAGTGCTGGCGGAGGCCGGTGCAACGCTGAACGACGTGGTGCGTACACGGATGTACGTTACTGACATTTCAAAATGGGAAGATGTGGGGCGGGCACATGGTGAGTTTTTTAGGGATATTCGGCCCGCAACTTCCATGGTGGAAGTAAGTGCTTTAATCGATGCTGAATTGTTGATTGAGATTGAAGTAACGGCATTTCTGAACTCTGGTAATTGACTTGATTCCAAATTAAAAATCATTTTTCAGAACCCATTCCATCTTAATTTTTAATGCTGTATTTTTGCTTCGTTTGCACATAATAATCTATTAATCAGTGGGTTACCCACCAAAAGGTAAGTATTGTTAACGAATGACACCCGAACTAAAACAAACAAGCGAAGAAATTATCTCTACTGAACTGATTATCAAGAAAGCAGTTGAAGTTATTTGCGGAAAATGGCGGATGATTATCATTCACCTGCTCCGCGAAAAAACCCTGCGGTACGGAGAAATTAAGCGTGGGGTTCCCGGAATCAGTGAGAAAGTGCTGGTTCATGAATTGAAACAACTGGTCGAACTGGGAATGGTCGACAAGCAGTCATTTGGTGAAGTTCCGCCCCGGGTGGAATACAGTCTTAATGAAAAAGGGCGTACGGTTTTGCCCGTCATCGATCTCCTGCGCGAAGTAGGCCAGGCCTTCATGTAAACATTACCCCGGACGCAGAAACACTTGTTTTTGCGTCCGGAATGGCATATTTCTCAGAAATGAGCCAGTTTATACCCCAGCGTTAGTGTCGCGTATCCGATAAAACCGGTAATGCCGCTGTCGTTGAACACGCCCCCAACGGGCAATCCGTAGCGGACATCGACTTCAAGCCGTTTCAGGAGCGTAACGCCCGCACCAAATTCAGCTCCAAAATTGAACGTTTTTACCTGTAAAATGCCGGCCTGATCCGGATTGGTCAGATCGACCTGATCGGATATTTGTGAAATGGGAAAGCTGGGCAAACTGGCACTGGCTTCGACCTGCCCCGATGCGGTTCGGGCTGCTTCGGCCTTGATGGTGAACAGAAATGTAGGGCCGCCATAGACGCGCCATTTACCTTCATGCCCTTGTTTACCAACAAAGAGCGGGATATTCAGCGAAGTCAGGGTTGGTTCGGTGGTGGTATTCAATCGGGCGTAAAGCGTTCCCGGCCGAATGTTGGGCAGATTGACGCCAAACTCCTTTGCTGCGGCAACGTCGATTCGATCGATGGGGGCTTTCTGTTTCAGCACCAGCGACGAATAACTGATTTCGGCCTGCAGGAAAAACCGGTCGTAGTGTTTGCGCGCCCACAGGCTCCCAAAATACCCGATGCCAATGCCATTGTTGGCATTTCGAATCCGGGGAAGTTCCAGACCCGGCGAAAGCGTCTGGGCCGGAATGACCGTGTACCCGTGTGTAAAAGTGCCTCCTCCTCTGATTCCCAACTCCATACCGCCCTGAGCTTGTGCTTTGATGGTTACCAGAAAGACAAGACAAGCGACCCCAATTAGTTTCATCCCGAATAAAGCCGTTACGGTTTTGGTGCTCCATTGCGCCACTCCCTGCCACAAGAACGGAAAACTCTGCCAAGGCGTAAATAGATTTTAAAATAATTTGTCGACAATTGATTACTAACTGATACATTTAGCGTCTAAAATAGGATCGCGAAGCTTGGCGGACAAACAGTTCTGCCCCGTTCGCAGTTGTTCTATTCAAACCCAATTCATTGTTAATCAAACACACAAAATCCATGGGACTGCTCAGTTTTTTCAAAGGTGTAGGGGAAAAAGTTTTTGGTAAAGAACACGAAGCACCGGCTGCCGAACCGGCCAAGGCTGCGGAAGTAGAGCCGCTCAAAGCGAGCGCGTTGCTCAATCACGTCAAGCAACTTGGTTTGTCGTACAAGAAGTTAACGGTGAAAACCGCCGGCGACACGGTGGTGCTGGAAGGTGAAGTGGCAACGCAGGAAGACGCCGAAAAACTGGCGTTGGCTGTTGGGAATGTCGAAGGCGTTCACCAGGTCGATAACCGCCTGGTGGTGGAAGCCCCGGAGCCGGAAGGTCAGTACCACACCGTTGAGTCGGGCGACACCCTGTCGGCGATTTCCAAGAAAGTCTACGGCGACGCCATGAAATACGGTATTATTTTCGAAGCCAACAAACCGATGCTGAAAAGCCCGGACCTGATTTATCCGGGTCAGGTGCTGCGGATTCCGCGGTTGTAGGGTTTGGTGAGTTTAGAGGAAGGCGTCTCTGTTTGGAGACGCCTTTTTTATTTTAAATATCTGCAAGCGGGAAATATAAAATATATATATAAATTTGCTTGTACATATAAATTGAATATCCATCCACCTAAAAATTTAAAATAATGAACTTAAATTTCATTTTTCGACCTGGTTTGTTACTGATTTGTTCGCTGGTTATACTTGAGTCCTGTAGCGTTCAGGATCATTTGCAACCGGCAGCGAATCCGTATGAAAATTGCCTGCTCTCTGAAGTTAGGGACGTAGAAATACGTAAAATATTACCGAATGAAGATATAAAAATTGGGGATAATTTTTTCAAATATGGGTATAGTAAAGTAATTGACATTGTTGAAATAGACGGTTCTCAATATGCTTTGTCGTCCTCGGGAGAGGATTATTATGAGTACAAATATGATGCGCAGAACAGATTGATTGAACAGACTCATTCCAACCAATTTGTTAGAGGAAAAGAAATGTATACTTATGAATATACACCCGGCAAATTAAAAATAAAATTTGTACATGAAGGTTGGCCCAGCGAAACCAGAGAATTTACTCATACCCTTAATGAATATGGTTTTATTACCAATAAAGATGTGATCTACGATAGTGAAGGATATGTTATAAAAGATATGTACGGATTTAATAAGACAATTTCCAATGGAAACACAGTTAAATCAGAAAGTGGCTCTAGTATTTCAACCGCTGAATTTGATTTGACAAAACTTAATATTCCTAATCCCACTCCTTTTAATGGTAAGGCAGACCGTAATTTAATAACTAAAACTACATCGGTCTATGGGTATAGTATTCCGAATAGCATAGGGGAATACGTATATAAATTTGATAATGAAGGTAAAGTAACAAGGAGGATCCGTAAAATATATAATCAAGATAATACGTACATAAATATTAGAGAATACAAATATGATTGTCAGTAGTAGTTATCTTATTTGAAAAAATATACCGCTTGGTTGAATGACCGGGGTCAACAAAAAAGGTTTACAAAATCATATGGTTGACCCCGACCAGCTCACTCCGCCTTAAAATGCGGGTTTTCAATAATTCCGAACACGTTGCCAAACGGGTCCTTCACACTGGCGACTTTAATGTCGCCACCTACTTCCTCAATACCCGAATGGACACTGGCACCGTGGCTGATCAGGTGTTCCCAGGCTTTTTCAATATCAGGAACGCCCCAGTACGTAATCGTGCTGCCGTCGGCGGGTTTGGCCGCCGGATCGAGCCCGAGTTCGTAGCCGCCCACGGAAAAACCAATGTAAAAGGGTTCATCAAAATACGGATCAATGCCCAGGATGGTCGAGTACCAGTTTTTCGCGTTGAGTAAATCAGGTGCCGCGTAAATTATAGTCCGTAGGCCCAGAAAAGCGGATGCCATATAAAACAGATCAGTTGCCCAACTGGCTGAAGCCGGATGGAAATGAAATGGAAAAATAAGAAAAAAGATCAAATACCGTCTATAGAATTTCTTTTCCGGTTTATAAGCTTTCCGGGAAATGGACAATTCCGTCAGGTTAGGAGCAGGGAATCCACTTCCGAACCTCGCCCGGCAAGGTATTTGCAGGACACTTAGTGTACTGGTTTAACTGACTTTGTCAATCAATTGTTGGGATTCGACCCACATCCTTCATTGATTTTTGGTGGAATCTTGCCAATTTTACAAATAACTATCGAGATGAAAGGTTGCTTTACTAAACAAACGTACCATCGCTACAAAAAACTGACCTGACCCGTTCGTATGTCTAAGAAGAATCAATCCTCGTCGAGTCAAAAACCCCTCATTCGGCCTACACCCAATGGGGGAACCAAGCCCACACCCCGCCCGGTAACGGCGGCTTCGCGCCCCGCAGCCTCCCCGACTAAGCAGACGCCCCAAACCGCCCCGGAACCATTGACACCCCGGCCCATTCAATGGCCCTGGGCTTTGCTGGTGGCCGTCGCCGGATTTGCCCTCTATGCCAATACGTTCAACCACGGGCTGGCACTGGACGACATTGCGGCCATTACGCAGAACCTGTTTGTCCAGAAAGGCATCGAAGGCATTCCGGATCTGCTCAAAACCGAGTTCTGGCACTTTAGCAACATTTCACTCGGCTATTACCGCCCGCTGGCACTCATCACCTTTGCGCTGGAAAAGGAATATTTTAATGGCGATCCGCACATAAGCCACATGATCAACGGAGGAATCTACGCCCTGACCGGTTTGTTTCTGGTGGTACTGTTGCAGAAATGGTTGCCGGGCCGCACCGTCCTGACCACTTTGATTGCGCTGCTCTTTATGGCGCATCCGCTTCATACCGAGGTGGTGGCCAACATCAAAAGCCGGGATGAAATGCTGAGTTTCCTGTTCATCACGCTGGTCATGCTGACGTATTGGAAATACCTGGAAACCCAGCAAAAAGGATGGATTGTCTTTTCGGCCTTCTGGATGTATCTGACGTATCTTTCAAAAGAATCGTCGCTGGTGGGGTTGGGGCTGATCGTGATCATGCAGTATACCTTCGCCAAACGGAATTTCTTCCAGTCGCTCATCAGCATCTGGCCCTATCTGGTGGTGACGGCCCTGTTTTTCTGGCAGAAAAAGGAAATGATCGGAACCCTGAGCGGGAATCCGCCGGTCGATTGGGCTAACTATCCGTATGCGCTCGAAAACACCAAGTTTCTGACCACGTTCAAATTCTTCGCGCAGTATGCCCGTCTGCTCATCTTTCCGCTCCATTTGTCCTATGACTACTCGTATAACGTCATTCCCTCCGGCAAACTGAGCGATTGGGAAACCCTGTTAGGGTTGTTTTCCTTTGGCGGTCTGGCGTGGCTGGCCTGGAAAGGCTTCTGGCAACGGTCACTCTGGGGCTTCGGCCTGACGTGGATGTTCATCACCATGACTCCCGGGTTGGGCTTCGTGCTGTTCCGGGGTGGTATTCTGGCCGAACGGTTTTTGTATTCGCCGATTCTGGGCTTCGTAATTGCCGCCGTTGCCGGGCTTGATCTGCTGCTGGCCAAACGGCTGGACCTGTCTGATAGTGCCCCGGTGCTGAAGCGATACGGTATTTTGATCGGCTTGTGTGTGGTCGTTGGCGGGTTGTTCAGCTTCCGGACGGTAGTTCGGAATGAAGACTGGAAAGATAACTTTACGCTCTTCAACAGCGGACTTGACTATGCCTCCAACAGTTGCCAGGTCAACCGGCACGTGGCCAATGAATGGATCAACAAGTGTGCGGAGGAAAAAGACCCCAAGCAAAAGCGGTTTTATTTCAACAAGGCCATTTATCACCTGCAACGGTCGACGGAGATTTACCCCGGTTTCGGTGAAGCCTTTTTCTCGATTGCCTATTCATACCAGAAGCTGATTCCAAACCGGGATTCGGCGGTGTATTTCTACAAACAGGCGATTCGGGCATCCTCCAATTACGCACCAGCCTACAACAACCTCGGGGTGATTTACCAGAACGAACGTCGCTATCACCTCGCTTCGTACTTCTACAACATGTCGATGATGGTCAACCCGGCCTATCAGGATGGTCGTAACAACTGGGAAGGTTTGAAAAAACAGCTTGGACTGGATGTGAAGATTTTACCCGACAGCCTGAAAAACGAAGCCGTGTTGCCCGGCGCTCCCGCGCCAACGGCGGTTCCTGCCCTACGGTTTCCGGTAAGGTAAAACAGTTTACGGTTTACAGTTTTCGGGGGCTGACGCATGTTTTTATGCATGCGTCAGCCCCCGAAAACTGTAAACTGAATACCGTAAACCTATTTCGCATAGGCCACCGACCGCATTTCCCGGATGACCGTGATTTTAATCTGACCGGGATACTGCATTTCCTTCTCAATTTTCTGTGAAATGTCGAATGAGAGCGTATTGGCTTTTTCGTCCGTAACATTCTCGGCATCCACCATCACGCGCAGCTCGCGACCCGCCTGAATGGCGTAGCATTTGATGACGCCCTGGAAGTTCATCGCCAGTTCTTCGAGTTCTTTCAGCCGTCGGATATACGACTCCATCATCTCCCGCCGTGCGCCCGGGCGGGATCCTGAAACAGCGTCACACACCTGCACAATGGGCGAAATCAGGGTGGTCATCTCGATCTCGTCGTGGTGAGCTCCGATCGCATTACACACTTCCGGGTGTTCCTTGTACTTCTTGGCCAGTTCCATCCCCAAAACCGCGTGTGGCAGTTCGGCTTCTTCGGGCCATACTTTCCCAATGTCGTGCAGTAACCCGGCGCGTTTGGCTAATTTGGCATTCAAGCCCAGTTCGGCGGCCATGGTGGCGCAGAGTTTGGCCACCTCGCGGGAGTGTTGCAGCAGGTTCTGACCGTAGCTGGAGCGGAAACGCATCCGGCCAATCATCTTGATCAGTTCGGGGTGCAAACCGTGAATCCCGAGATCAATCACCGTCCGTTCGCCAATTTCGACAATCTCATCTTCGATGTTTTTGCGGGTTTTGGCCACAATTTCCTCAATCCGGGCGGGGTGAATCCGGCCATCCTGAACGAGCCGGTGGAGCGACAGCCGGGCAATTTCGCGCCGAACGGGGTCGAAACCGGAGATGATGATGGCTTCCGGCGTGTCGTCGACGATGATTTCAACGCCCGTAGCTGCTTCCAGCGCCCGGATGTTTCGTCCTTCGCGACCAATCACTTTCCCTTTGATGTCGTCGCTTTCGATGTTGAACACCGACACGCAGTTTTCGATGGCGTGCTCCGTGGCTGTCCGCTGAATGGTTTCGATCACCACTTTTTTGGCTTCTTTCGTTGCCGTCAGTTTGGCCTCTTCCACCACACTTTTGATGTAGGACGATGCGCGCGAATCGGCTTCGGCTTTCAGGGCATCCACGAGTTGTTCTCGGGCCTGTTCGGCGGTGAGGTTGGCAATTTTCTCCAGGGCTTCGACCTGTTGCAGGCGCATGCGCTCGGCCTCTTCCCGGCGTTTGCCGATGGCTTCCTGTTGCTGAGCCAGTTGTTGCTTCTGCTGGTCGAGTTCGGCTTCCTTGCGTTTGCTCTGGTCGGCTTGTTGCTGAAGCTGTTGCTCGCGTTGTTTGAGCTTGTTTTCGTTGGTAATCAGAATGTTCTTCTTCCGGTTGGTGTCTTCTTCGAACTCAGCTTTTAATTTGAGGTACTTTTCCCGTGCTTCGAGAATGCGGTCTTTCTTGATATTTTCAGCCGTCAATTCGGCGTTTTTAATGATCTCTGCCGACCGGGTTTCGGCATCCTTCTCACGCTGGGCAAACAGGCGGCCCAGAAGCCTTCTGCCAATGTAGATGCCCACTGCGATCGAGATTATATCCGACAGGAGCATCACCCAGAAATCAATTTTATTCATGTCCGTAGACGTTTGTGTGAAAAATATGGTTTTCACAGACAACTACAGTGCCGAAGAAATGAAGCAAGCCGACTGTTCAGGCAGTCAGCGTCGGAAGTACGGGAAGAAGGCGGTTTTCGCGTTTGGTTTTCTACTCACTAGTTAAGTAGCTAACGTCGAGTCAATTAACTCGTCTAAACGGCTTATCCGTTGCGTTATCTTTTCTTGCAGCGCCAGTTTTTCACTGCGAGCGTTTAGCCATCGTACGGTATTCATGACGGCAATTACCGCCAGAATATCCATGTCATCGCGCTTTTTTTTCTTATTTTTCTCCCCTAAAAAGCGTTCATTGACGAGACGTCCGGCTTCCCGGGCAGTTTCTTCGTCTTCTGGAAGAACGCTAAGCGGGTAGTTCCGGCCTGCAATTCGGATATTTATTGACAATAACTCTTCCATCCGTACAGCTTGTCCATCCGGTGCCAGAAACGCATCAGGCGTTTCCAACCTTCCGGCAAGTGATTTATGACAAGTCACTCAAATAGGCAATACAACGATCCAATTCTTCGATGTAAACCGTGAGCTGTTGCTTCAATTCGGCAGTAGTCCCTGCGTCACTGTGTTTGTTATTTACAATCTTAGGAATATTTGTTGGTTTTGAAAACTCTTTTGATGAATTATTCACCATTTTTTCCAATTGCCTCAGTTGATTTTGATGTTTTGTTACCTCATTGGTCAATTTGGCCTTTTCACGCTCCAGGGCGCTGTTCTCCTGCTCCAGTTCGCTAATCCGTTGCCGCCCCGCTTTGACCAGTTCGATCAGGCGATTCGCCTTGTCCTCGAAGGAGTCCAGTTGCGATAAAACTGACGACGTATTGCTCATGGTTGCGTTGAAATTTCCGGGCTAAAGTACCAGTTGGAACGGATCCCTTTCTGATTACGAAAGGAATCACCCATCAAATCTTATTTTCTGATCACGGCCCCCAGTTCCCGCTCAAAAGCCGACATCAGCCGGTTCATCGTTTTGTCGATGACCGCATCGTTCAGCGTCTGCCCGGAATCCTGCAGGATGAAACTGACCGAATACGATTTTTTGCCCCGCTCCAGATTTTCGCCCTCATACACATCGAACACGTTCAGGTCCCGAAGCAGCTTCCGCTCGGTTTGGTAGGCCAGCCGACTGATTTGTGCGTAGGTGACGCCGGTATCCAGCACCAGCGATAAATCGCGCCGAACTTCCGGAAACCGCGACACCTCTTCGAAAACCACTTTGGCGTTGTACAACTTCAACAGGTATTGCCAGTCGAAGTCCGCGTAAAAAACCGGAGTGTTTTTCAATTCAACCCGTTTCGTCAAACCCGCCTTTACCAGACCCAACGAGACCAGCGGTTTTTTGTTCACCAGCAATGTCAAGCCATACTGGAAGATAGCCGGGTCAGCAGGTTGGTTATCAGTCGTTTTAACCCGAAACGAAGTTAAGACTTTCTGTACAACACCCGCAAGGTCGTGATAGTTTAAAGCCATTTCGCCGGAACGCTGGTTTCCGGTGAGCCAGCTTTCCGGTTGCAAACGCCCGGCCATCCAGATTCCCAGCCGGGGCCGTTCGAAAAACCGCTCGCCGTCGCGGCTGTAAGTCTTGCCAAACTCAAAAATTTTCAGGTCTTTCTGCCGCCGGTTGATGTTGTATACCAGCGTTTCCAGACCGGAGAACAGCAACGTCTGCCGCATCACTGACAACTCTTCACTCAACGGATTCAACAACTGCACATCCGCGTTTGGCAAACTCGCCCGAATGGCTTCGTGGTAGGCCGGGCGGGTCAGCGAGTTGCTCAGGGTTTCGTAAAAACCGTTGGCTGCCAGAAGCTGGCTGGCGCGTTCCTGCAACTGATCGGGGTCGGTTTCGGGAAACTCCGACAAATAATCGGAGGAAAGATGGTCCGAAAGCGGAACGTTACCGAGTCCGTAAATCCGCAGGATTTCCTCAATCACATCCACTTCCCGCTCCACATCGACGCGGTAGGGCGGCACCAGTGCTGTAAATCCCAGGTCGGTCTGGTCACTGATCTGAATATCCAGACTTTCCAGAATCCGAATGATTTCGGCCCGGTCGATCGCAATGCCGATGAGCCGGTCAACATTCTTGTAGCGAATCGCTACGGTACGATCCGAAACCGGCGTAGGATAGAGGTCGATGATTTCTGAACTAACGGTGCCACCGGCCACTTCCTGAATCAGCAGAGCGGCCCGTTTGAGCGCAAAAACCGGCATGTTTGGGTCCGTACCGCGTTCAAAGCGGAACGACGCATCGGTTTTCAGGCCGTGGTGTTGCGAGGTTTTCCGAATCCAGGCCGGACTGAAATACGCCGATTCCAGAAAAATCCGGGTCGTCTGGGTTTTCACGCCCGATTGCTGACCGCCAAAAACACCCGCAATGCACATCGGTTCGTTGGCGTTGCAGATCATCAGGTCGTTGGCCGACAGCTTCCGTTCAACTCCGTCGAGCGTCACAAACGGCGTACCTTCGGCGACGGTTTTAACAATCACTTGATTCGGTCCGTCGCCACGGCCCGTAATTTGATCAGCGTCGAACGCGTGCAGCGGCTGGCCCAGTTCATGGCAGACGTAATTCGTTACATCGACAATGTTGTTGATCGGGTTCAGGCCGATGGCCCGCAGCCGCAGCTTCAGCCAGTCGGGCGACTCGCCAACGGTCAGACCGTCGATGGTCAACCCGGCGTAGCGGGGAGCGCCTTCCGGGCTTTCGACCGAAACAGAAATCGGCAGATTCTGATTGTCAATTTTAAACGCATCGACCGACGGCCATTGAACCGGTCGTTTCAAGACGGCTTTCAGATCGCGGGCCACGCCGAGGTGAGAGGCCGCGTCGGCACGGTTGGGCGTCAGTCCAATTTCAATCTGGTAGTCGGCTTCCAGGCCAAAATACTTGACCGCGGGCGTTCCGTTTGGCAGGTCGGTATCCAGCACCATCACCCCGGCGTGGGAGACACCCAGCCCGATTTCGTCTTCCGCGCAAATCATGCCTTCGGAAGCGGCACCCCGAATCTTCGCTTTTTTGATCGTGAACGGCTCTCCACTGACCGGGTGCAGGGTGGCACCCACCAGTGCAACGACCACTTTCTGACCGGCCCGTACATTGGGCGCACCGCAGACAATGTGCAAAGGCGCTCCCTGACCGGCATCGACCGTCGTCAGGCTCAGTTTATCCGCTTCGGGATGTTTTTCGCAAGTCAGCACTTCACCGATTACGACCCCTTCCAAACCGCCCGGAACAGACTCTATTTTTTCGATACTTTCAACTTCTAAACCTGTATCGGTCAGAATTTTACCAACGTTTTCGGGGCTTTCACTCAGGCTAATCAGTTGATTGAGCCAATTATAGGAAATCTTCATACAGCAACTGGAAAAAAGCCGCTCGAAGCGGGCCGATTCAAATGGAATCCCAAAGATAGGAATTAGTGGTTAGTTGCTAGTATAATTAAGGGGAGTGATTTTATATTCGGGGTTCGCAAACCAGCCCCTTGACCGGGCAGAATGGGGCTTGCATTTGCAAAACTGGCCTGCCAATCTACCTGGCAGGGGCCTCACTGACGAAGAAAATACTTAGGGTGATCGTGGCGCAGCCCTGCACGACACTCACAATTTTGGTGGATCGCTTTAGATGCTCCAGGGCGGGTGTTTCGTTGAAGGCAAAATCGAGGGGTGCGGTAAAAACCACGCCAAAGAGAATGATAAAGTAGAAAATAACTACTCCCAGTGTCAATCGGTAATATGACCGACGAACGACAATGTCACGGCGTTTAGCCGATTGGGCCCGGGCAACCATCACGCCAAACATCAACGTCAGCGTGGGAAATACCTGTGGAATCAGCCAGTCCCAGGCTTCGTCGCTCTGGCCTGGATATTTATTCCCCACCAGGGTTTGAATGAAAAAAAGTAGTATTAAAACGGCGGTAGCAACCACCCATGTAACCGCCAGATTCTTTTGAGCATCTGATTTGGCAATTCGATCATTTTCCATATAAGTTACCGGCCTAAATTGGGGATAAAATTAGATTTTGTCAGGTGTATTTGCCCGGAGTTCTTGCTTGGATCGACCGGACGGGCGTGGCCATTTTCGGGCTTCTGAAATTCATAAATCAGTGCCGTGACGTGATAACCGCTTCCATAGGGTTGCCTGCCGATTGCCTCCGGCAGAAAATCTCCTCCCCGGTTGAGCCAAGCCTTCGCGGTGGGCAAGTCCGGTTCAGAGGAGCTGGGCGGAGTCATTACGTTGGTTACCAGAAAAGCCACTACCCGGAAATGGCCGGTTGCCGACGTAAAAAGAAGGCGCAGGTAATTGCCAAGATCAAACTTTCGGAGGGGCTGCACCTGCAACGACCAGCGTTCGGCCGGATCGGCTTTTGGTGCACCATCCGGCTCAATCTGCTCAATCTGGTTAACCATCGCGAAGCCGTTTGGAATGAGGTAATAAGAAGAACTTGGATAGTGGCTTTTTTGCAGGGCGGCCGAAAGCTGCTTGTCGACCTGCGAGAGCGTGCGGGCGGTTGCGAAATAGCGGTCTTCAAGGGTATACCGGGCGGAAGGTTGCGGAACCGGCCAGGGGAACATCGGCAGCGCGTTTTGATCGACGGTTTGGGCATCGCCCTTGTCATTTTCGATGGCGACTTGCTTCCCTTCACCGGTCACCAGATCAAATGAAAGGGCTACATCACCGGTCAATTGGAAAAAGGCGTAGGAGCGCACTGGCATACCGGCGTAGGTAAACGTCAGCGTGTCTGTGCGCAGGATCAGCAATTCATATTTGCCAACCCCATCCGTCCGGGTGGTTTTGCCGGATTGTTGGGCTGATATCAACACCCCGGCCCGCGGGTGGTAACTCGAATCGACGGTTCCTTTTACAATAACGAACTGCGTTGCACTGTCGGGCTGGACCTGTGCAGAAACGCTTCCGGCCAGTAGACTTATCAGAATTATTGCGTTTGTAATTATCTGAAAACCAAGTATTTTTTTCATCGATTGACGTTTTTTAAGTTCTGAACGTTTCTAGATAATAGAGCGGATTCCCAGTGTAATCGTGTCGAAAGCACCGGAATTTTTCCCCAGCAGATACCGGGTATAAAAAACGTTGACGCCGATTCGCAGCGAAGGCTGAAACTGCAAACCCGCTCCGAGCTGGGTGCCGAAGGCGGTGAGCCGGGTAGATGTTTCGCCGGTTTTGCCAAACGACATTGCGTGGGTCATCACACCCAGCAGGCCAATGGTGGGCTTTAGCTGGTATTGCAACACCGCTGTGACTGGTAAGGATAACGATCCGGAAAGGTTATTTTTAGGAATGGCATACCCTATACCCGCTTGGGCATAGAGATAAATATATGGACCCAGGTCAAAAACCGTCACCACCTGGAGCCGGAAGCCCGTCTGGCTTTCGCGCGGTTTGTAAATCGGTTGGTAAAGAAACCCCTGCACCACAAACTGGCGCGCATCCGGAATGCCTTTGGGCTTCCACCGAAACCGCGCTCCGAGGGTGTTGAAGGAACTGGCCTGCGACAGTGCCGAGTCGCTACCGAACACTTTCCAGGGCGCAGAAGCCGGGTCGAGGTCTACTCGAAACCGGTTGTAGAGCAGGTCCAGGCCCAGGTTAAACCGGCCCGATTTAGATATACCGTAGGTGACCTGAAACAGGTCGCTGAAGGTGCTGACCCGCGCGTTGAGCTCTTCAGGACGGGATTCACCGTTGAAAAGCCGGTTTGCTGTCTGGAGCGCGGCTGTATTGTTGAGTTCGACATAGCCCTGGGGCAGCAGAACCGCCGATACCGTCGGATTTTGAAACGGTTCGGTATATAGGGAATCGAGCCGTTGTCGGCGGCTTTGCTGTGCAAAACCGCTCGTAACCACCAGTAAACCTATACCGAAAACAAAGAGAATTTTCACGGGCGCTTCTGGTTGTCACTGGCAATTGGTACAGGGTTTGAACTCGGCACAAAGCTGTGCGGGTTGCCCGTAAAATCCAGCAGGTGGATTGGGATAAGGGTTGCAAAGTTTGAGCGTCTGACCGTCTATAACCGAATACCCAATGAGGCTGCCGCCACTGTTCTTTTTTACCATATTACCCAGGTAGGTCGTTCCGTTCATAATCATGATAACCATCCCCGTGTATTCCTGACTGTTCTTTTTCAACTCGAATTTCAGCGTTACCTTGTCGTTCGGGTACACCTCGTAGCTGGAACCCGAAATCTGCTCGACAGAATAATATTTTTCACAGGTTGCCCCGGCGGGGGCACCGACGGGCACGGCGCGTGTCTGACGGCGATAAACCAGACAGGCGCCATTGAGACAGTACATAAACCACTGCGGAGAACAGGCATCACTGTAGTAACCCTGCACCAAACTGCCGACGTTTACACCTACATTGTCGGCTGTTAATACTCCACTGGTGATCAGCGCCATGTCCTTCCATTCGCCCTGCCCGTTCTGGTTGACTACGCAGATTTTGCCAGCAGTCGTACCCATCGGCACCTTGAAAGATAACTCGTCGGGAGCCGTGCGGATGAAGTCACTGGCTGGAATCGTCGTATTGGCCAGTTTGACCGACGTGACGGTCAGAAAGTTTCGCCCTTTCAGTGTCAGGGCCGAACCCGGAATCAAACCGTTTGGGATTGCGGTTGCAATAACGGCCAGCGGTTCGGCTGAATCGGAATCATTATCGCGGTCTTTACAGGTAGTGAGTCCGGTTAGCAAGCCGAAACAGAATAGTAAATGGTAGAGTGCTTTCATAAAAGACGGTGAAATTTGTGGTTCTGGTTGGTTTTAGTAAGCTACGAAAAGAAAGCCGCCCTCGGCTTCGCTGGTAAACGTCAACTGCGGATTGTCTTTTGCGAGATGCGGTATCAGTTCAGAAACGGATACGGTTTTAGTCGTACTTCCGGTGGTTTCCGATAACATTTGCAGCAAACTTTTTGCAAACGGCGAATGCTCCCCTTTCCGCCCACTCCGCACTACGTCCAGGCTACCTGACGACAGGTACAGCCGGGTCTGGTCCTTTATGACGCAGGAAAAATAAGCGTTCAGGTCTTTGCGCCATTCCTCGCAGGCGGTTGGCTTCAGTGGACCATCTCCGCCTGACCGTGAAGTGTGGCTGATGGCTCCTCCGTAGCAGGTATCCAGTATCAGCAGGATATGCTTGCACTTGTGCCGGTCTACCAGGCTTTTTAGATAAGCCATTGGGAAATAATTGTTTTGATCATCTTTGTCGGAATCCTTCATGATCAGGTACCCTTGCCCGTTGTCCTGTTCACCATGCCCCGAGATGTAGATCAGCAATTGTTCGTTCGATTGCCAGTTTCGCTTGTTTAGTTCCTGTAGTTTGATTT
This sequence comes from Larkinella sp., assembly GCF_965227735.1. Taxonomy (NCBI): domain Bacteria; kingdom Pseudomonadati; phylum Bacteroidota; class Cytophagia; order Cytophagales; family Spirosomataceae; genus Larkinella; species Larkinella sp. The sequence continues at coordinate 5,975,424 of NZ_OZ245776.1, forward strand.
CAAGTTGGCGACGAGTCGCATTCAGAAGCAGGTCCGTCCGAAACCCAAACCGGTCTTTTAGGATTTTGCCGATTTCTGCAGCATCAAAGGTGGCGTCGGGCAGAGCCCGAAACCGCTTGTCGTCGTATTTCTCATTGGCAACCAGCAGAACATGGCTGTTCGGGCCCAGCCGCCGGTTCGAGAGCGGTTGGATATTGAAATGGTATGGGGGACTGGTGGTGCTGATCGCGGTCGAGTGCACGGGGGGGCGGGGTCCGGTTTTTCGGATATCAAACCGGAAGGGTGGACTGGTTGCCTCAAATTTCGAGGTCTGGGCGAAACCGGATTGCCCCTCCGTTAGCACCAGTAGCAAGCACAACTGAATTACCAGGAGTTGGATCTTCATACCGGTCGATAAAAAGTTGTACAACTTGTAGATTCGATGTATTTCCTTCGATAGGAAATTATAAATTCCTGACTGATAAACGGTTAATCTATTTATTGATCGGTATGAAAAAGCTGTTTTGGGGAGGTCTTTCTCTCGTAATGATGACGCCGGTCTATGCCCAGCACATAGAACAGATTCGGGCTTTCGCATCTGGAGATACCATCCTTATCTCGTATGATCTGGTGGGAGGATCACCCAGCCAATCCTATAAAATTCGCGCGTCCTGCTGGGATGGTATCGGAAAGACGGAGCTAAAGTCAATTCAGGGACTCACGGTCGTTCAACCGGGCCGCGATCACCAGCTCAAGTGGCGGGTTCTGGATGATATGGAAATCGGGCTGGTGGGCGACTCGATTACGTTCACTCTGGCTGCGAGCGAATATACCCCGCCAATTGGTGGGTGGAATGATACGTCCCTGACAATTGAAGACCGGAAAGCAATTCTGATTATGGATTTAACCAGTCAGATCGATGCGTATTTAAATGAAGTCTCCAACCAGGTAAAATTATTCAGCGATTATTCGGAGGGTGCTCTTACGAGTCGTCCTGCTGCCATCAAGCTCGACGAGCAACGCAGGCAACTGAATGCTGCTTACAACACACTTCTGAAAAACCGCCGAACCTTTGAACTGACTATTTACCGGCTTTGGAAAGACAACGCAAAAACGATAGCCGACGCTTTTTTCAGGACTACGCTGGATGAAATGCATGCGGAGTTCATACTGCCACTCAATGACGAAGTGATGAAAAAAATGAATGAATACAACACGTTCGGCGGTGAGAATTATAAAAGCAAGAAAATACTGAAAGAAATCCAAGATAGGGTCAAAGATCTAACCAAGCCAATGTTTGCCCACAAGATTAAAACTGCCCGGGATAATGCCAATGAGCTGTACAAAACGCTCAAGTTTTAAGATTTTTACGACTCTAAACTCAGTTTTCCTGATATTTCTCCCCCGCCCGAACCGCAACCGGAATCGTGTTTTCGGATGGTGGAAGTGGACAGGCATACTCGTGGTTGTAGGCGCAATACGGATTATAAGCTTCATTAAAATCGATCACCAGGCGGTTTTCCTTCACGTCGTCGGGACTGAAATCCAGGTAGCGCCCCCCGCCGTAAGTTTCCTTGCCACTCGTTTGGTCTTTGAAGAGAACCGACAGCGTATTGTCGTGTTTGAGCACCAGCAAACGGCACAACTCGTCGTTGATCGTAAAAACCGCATGGGCGTATTTTTCGTAGACTTCCTCGCTGCCGTCGGTAAGGGGAACCACCAGCTTCTTTTTGTCGGCAAAAGGCTCCAGCCGGGCCGAGACGCGGTAGGCCGGATCGGGGTTGAAATAAACCAGGCTTTTGAAGGAAGTTTTATCGGTAAACGGCGACTCGCTGCTCGTTCGGAAAAACTCCTCTTTGTCTTTCCGCTTCTGAAGCACTTCCAGACGATAGGACTCCGGATTGGTCACCGACGGCGTGTCGGTATTCCCCGCGTCGAAAAAAGAATAGTAGATGATCGCCAGCACAATCAGGAACAGCCCCACCAGCAAAAAACGATTCCGAAGCATAACAGGATAGTTTTGAACCGTGAAATTACAGATTCATAGCGTGTTTTTGCAGGAAAATTGCAGTAGTTTACCGCCAAATTGACGCGAGTAAAGGGAAAGTATGGCTCAACTTTTGTTTTTGGATACGTTTGAATCCGATTCTGGAAATCTGACGGTGATTGAAAAAAATATGCCGGGATCGATCAAACGCGTTTTTTATATCTACGAAACGGAAGAAACGCTGCGGATTGGTCGGCGGTATCACCAGGCCTGGCACGCCATTCTGTGCCTGAACGGAAGTTGCCGCATTCGGGCGCAGAGCGGCTCGCAGTCAACCCGATTTGTGCTGGATGATCCCCGAAAATGCCTGCTTCTGGAGCCGGAAGACTGGCATCAGATTGAGGAATTGACAAGTGGTGCCTTCCTGCTGGTGATCTCCAATGAATATGACGACCCCGCCGACTTTAACCCCGGCAGGTGAAAAGGAATTCTTCTCCGCCACATCCTGTTAGCCGTGTAGTATTCAAGATAAAGCGTACCTATGTTTACCGGAATTATTGAAGCAACCGGCGAGGTGACCGACATCACCGCCGAGGGAACCAACCTCACCTTCCATCTGCAGTCCCGAATTGCCCCCGAATTGAAAGTTGATCAGAGTTTGAGCCACAACGGCGTTTGCCTGACGGTGACGTCGGTGAGCGGAGACGCCTATACGGTTACGGCGGTGGAAGAAACGCTGAAGAAAACCAATCTGGGGCAGGTTAAAACCGGCGACCGGGTCAATCTGGAGCGGTGTATGCCCGCCAACGGCCGGTTCGACGGCCACATTGTTCAGGGCCACGTCGATCAGACGGGAATTGTTACCGGCATTGCCGATCAGAACGGAAGCTGGCTGTTCGATTTTCAATACCGTACATGGTCTGATGATCCCAAAGAGAACAATATTACCGTTGAGAAAGGCTCCATTTGTATCAATGGCGTGAGTTTGACCGTTTTCAATTCGGCACCGGATTCATTCCGGGTAGCCATCATTCCCTACACCTACGAGCACACGACTTTTCGCGACCTGAAGGTGGGCGATGTGGTCAATCTGGAGTTCGATGTGGTGGGGAAATACATAAAAAAAATGCTGGGCCTGTATCAATAACCGCCCGGCAAACCGCTAATATTGTGGTTTAACCCAGCGATCATACTTTGATTTCATGACGAAAATCAGCACCCGTTCGACGACCGACCTGCTTACCCACATGGGAATTATGCTGGGATTGGTAGCCGTTCTGTTTTTAGGCTTTTTCTTCCTGTATCTCCCGTTTACCACCCACCACGGTCAGACGATCACGGTTCCGGATCTGAGCCGGATGAATACGTCGGAACTGGAGGATTTTTTAAGTGACCACGACCTCCGGTTTGAAGTGGAAGATTCTACTTACGTGGCCGGTGCCGAGCCGCTGACGGTGGTTTCGCAGTATCCCAAACCCGGTTTCAAGGTCAAAGAAGGACGGAAAATCTACATCACCATTACGACCGAAAATCCGCCGATGATTCCCATGCCCAAGCTCGTGGATCAGACGTACGTCAGCGCGCAGTATGCGCTGTCCAGCAACGGGTTACAGATGGGTAAACTGAAATATGTTCCCGATTTGGCGCAGGGTACGGTTTTGCAGCAACTCTACGAGGGCAAGGAAATTCTGCCGGGTACGCGGATTGCCAAAGGATCAAAAATCGACATTGTGGTGGGCGACGGCCTGGGCAATACTATGTTTGCCGTTCCGGACGTTGTAGGTAAACCACGCGACGAAGCCGAAATGTTAATCCGGGGGTCTAATTTGCAGGTTGGCACGATTCTTCCTGTAGAAGATCCTGAAAAAGAAGTCGGCACGGTGGTTCGGCAAAACCCGGCAGCCCGACCCGGCGCCACCATTCGCGTGGGCGATGTGATTGACCTCTGGGTGGTTGGGCCGGTCGAAAATGATGACACGCAGGAAGAATGAAACACCTTATAGCAAGCAACAGGCGGGTTTTTTGTCATCCATCGGCTGTTGTCGGCTGGTTACGGTTGGTTAGTCATGCATGCAGCCCGGCGGTTTTCTATAGTCTGGTTTTCGTGGTTTGTGTCTGGTTGCCAACCGCTTCCGCGCAGATTCGGGTTGTCCCGATCGAATCCTTTCCCGATGCCTTCACACCCGCCAAACCGGCAACCGCCGGAGCCCGGATTCAAGCACTGAAACTGCCCTTTTTCGACGATTTTGCAACGGCAACCGACCGGCCTGACCCGGCACTGTGGCAACCCGGCAACGTCTACATCAACAACACACTCCCCATCAACCACCCTTCGCTGAATGTCGCGACGTTTGACGGGCTGAAAGCCAATGGAACACCCTACGATTTTCTGGATCAGGACGCGAACGGGCCCACCGATACGCTCACGGCCAATCCGATCGATCTGGCGGGTATGTCGGCTGCAGATGCGATTTTTCTCAGTTTTTACTGGCAACGCAAGGGCCTGGGCGAATTGCCCGATGCCGAGGATTCGCTGCGGCTTCAGTTTCTGAACAGTGCCGGAACCTGGGAAACCGTCTGGAAACAGGAAGGCGACACGGCCAATAATAATTTTACGCAGTCGTTCGTCGCCGTCAACCAGGCCCGGTTTCTGCACGCGGCTTTTCAGTTCCGATTCGAGGCCTTTGGCCGGACGTCGGGCGCGTTCGATAGCTGGCACCTCGATTACATTTATATGGACAAGGGCCGGTCGGCCACCAATCTGTATATCAAAGACATTGCGACCCGGCAACCGGTTTCGTCGTTTCTGAAACGGTATTCGGCCATGCCCATGAAGCAATACCGGCTGAACCCCGTGGGTGAAACCGCCGATACGATCCGAACAGACATCGTTAATCTGTTCAATAACTTCAACTTTACGACCTATCGAACGGTTATCAAAGACCAGCTAACGGGTACGGTTTTTCAGCAATACCAGTCACCATCGGAAGGCATTGCGTCGCTGAGTTCGCAACCGAAAACCATGAAACCGCAACCACTGCCCGTCAGCTTTACAGCAGAAAAAGCGGTGTTGCAGACCCAGTTTGCGGTTCAGACCACCGATACGATTCCCGGCGTCAACCTTCGCCGGAACGATACGATTGCATCGGCAACGGTTTTGGATAATTATTATGCCTACGACGACGGTACCGCCGAAGCCGCCATTCAAAATACCCAGCGGCAGGGGCGGGTGGCCATGCGGTTTTTGTTGAACAAGCCGGATGCGGTATCGGCCCTTCAGGTGAGTTTTGCACCGGTGAAAACGAATCTAACCGGGCAGGTGGCGGTTTTTAGCCTCTACGCCGACGACCGCGGAAGACCGGGCCGTGTGCTGTATCAGAAGGCCGCCGTCATCAGTTACGCCAGTTCCCGCAGCGGATTTGTCGAAATTCCGTTCGAGTATAGCGTGGCCGTTACCGACACTTTCTACGTCGGCTGGACGCAAGTGAGTGAAGACTATATTGTGGCCATCGGTTTCGATAAAAACAGCCCGTTCGGCAACCAGGTGTTTGAAGGCCGGGGTTCGTCCTGGGACCCCAACAATCCGGGCGGGGTGCCGATGATCCGGCCCGTGATGGGAACCGGAAAAGATGCTCCCATCACCGGGATTGAGGATGACGCGGAAGCCGCAACCCAACTGCTGGTATTTCCGAATCCCAGTTCCGGTGTGCTGATCTGGAAAAATCCGGCTATTCAGCAGATTGAAATCCTCGATCTAAACGGTCGGCTGTTGGTCAATGCTCGTCCGGCGGCTGGGCAAAATCAGCTAAACGTCAATCAGTTAGCGGACGGTTTTTACCTCGTTCGGCTGTCAGACGGTAAAAAGACCGTGGTTCAGAAATTAATTATCCGAAAGTAGCCCTACTTTTGCTTCTTCTGATGAATGACAAAACACGATTGACATGGACATTACCGTACAGGAACTGAAAGAACGATTGGACAAAGGCGAGAAAATCAACCTGATCGACGTTCGCGAAGAATACGAATTTGACGAAGATAATTTGGGCGGGAAACTGTATCCGCTTGGCAGTCTTCCCAGTCAGATCGACGAACTGGAAGACCTGCAAGACGAAGAAATTATTATCCACTGCCGGTCGGGAGCCCGCAGCGGTCGCGCACAGCAATTTCTGGAGCAGAATGGTTTTTCCAACGTCCGCAATCTCATCGGCGGCATTCTGGCGTATCGGGAATATGAGCGGAAATCGCAATAATAGTTTGAGCAATATCGAATAATGAATATTGAATAACGAATATCGAAGTAGGGGGCGAGAAGCTAAAGACTCATAATTTCGTCATTCAATATTCATTATTCGATAATCAATAACCTTCAAGATTTCTTCTTCCTCCTCCGCCCCAAACCACTGATAATTTCCCTGATGGCGGAACCACGTCAACTGGCGTTTGGCATAGCGCCGGGAGTTGCGTTTCAACAACCGCACCAGTTCGGTCTCGTCATACGCACCATCCAAATACTCGAAAACTTCCTTATAGCCAACGGTTTGCAAAGCCGCCGAATGCCGGTAGGGTAGGAGCGAGCGCACTTCTTCGATTAAACCGCTGGCGAGCATGGCATCCATCCGTCGGTCGATGCGGTCGTAAAGTTCCGCCCGCGGACGATCCAGGGCAATGAAGATCATCTGAAACGGGCGGGGCGATGAAGAACCCGCAACCTCCTGTTTTCGGAACGAAGAATACGGTTTTCCTGAACTCAGGCAGACCTCCAGTGCCCGGATCACGCGCTGCGTATTTTGCAGATCGGCGGTTTCGGCATACGCCGGGTCCAGCAGCCGGAGTTGTTGCCGCAACGGTTCCAGCCCTTCGGTTTCGAGCCGGTTCATGAGTTCGGCACGCAGGGCCGGGTCGGCTTGCGGAACATCGTCGAGACCAAAGCAGACGGCGTTGATGTACAGTCCCGTTCCGCCCGACAAAATCACCACGTTCTTTGTCTGAAACAGTTCATCCAGCACCGCCAGGGCTTCCCGCTCGTATTGCCCGGCACTGACCGGGTTCAGAATGCTGTGGGAGTCAACGAAATGATGCCGGACGCCCTGCATTTCTTCCGCAGTCGGTTTGGCGGTTCCGATGGTGAGTTCCCGGTACAACTGCCGCGAATCCGCCGAGACGACGTCGGTTTGCAGCACCTTCGCCAGCCGGACGCACAGGCTGGTTTTTCCGACGGCGGTGGGGCCGGCAACGACAATCAATAATTTATTCGTCATGGAGTAGAAACCAAATCCCTTTTTTAGCGTCTTAAAGGAAAGCAGGCGCTGTTTGGTAGAACTGCAAAAGTCTGTACCTTTCGTCAACTATCCAACTCTTCTATGGAGTCTTCGAATACGTTATTCATTCTCATCACGCTGCTGTTGGGCGGTTTTGGCGGTGTTGCGGTCTCCAACTGGTGGCGCAAAAAAAAGGACAATCCGATCACCGACGTTCGCAAGGAGTCCACGATTTTGCTGGACCGGATCGAGAAAGTGTTTAAGGTGGTGATGGCCGAAGGGTATTTTACGGAAATTTTGAGTTATCAGGACGATAAAAAGTTTCTGTATTTCATAAATGATCCCAAAAAAGCGTTGATCATTGCGAAGGCCAAAGTGCTGGTTGGGTTCGACTTTGCGAAGATCCGGTTTCGGCAGCCGGAGTCGGGGGAGAAAAAGCTCATCATCGAATCGTTTCCCGAGCCGCAGGTGCTGTCGATCGATACCGACTACAAATTTTACGACATCGATCCCGGTTATCTGAATCACTTCCGGAGCGAGGATTACACCCGGCTGCTGGACGAATCCAAACAAACGATGCTCGACCGCGCGATGGAGAGTGATTTGCCCCGGATTGCCAACAACCAGATTCAGTTTATGATGTACCAGTTGGCCGAAACGATGGGCTGGCAGCTCGAATTACCCGAATCGGAGCAGCGCAAACTGACCGAACTGACACAGCAATACGACCCATTGAAAGCCGAACCCAAGGCGTTGCCGGGGGATATCCTGGATGAAGAAAATTAGTATGAAGACACATTTCGCTGAAAAAATGATCCGGAAGCAGGTTCACGCGGTGGTCCTGTTTTTATTTTGCCTCACCGCGACCGCCCAATTACCCGACAATGGCGTTGCTACCTGCCAGCATACGCGCCTGAACTATTTCGGGTCGCTGGCAAAATCCAGCCGGTCGGCGCGCATCCAATACCCCGGCGATGCAAGCATCGACGTGACTTATTACAAACTCGACCTGAACATCACCTACACGCCCAATTACCTACGCGGGGCTGCGACGATCAGACTCACCAGCGCGGGCGATAACCTCAGCCGGTTTTTCCTGGATTTAGCCAATGAGATGAGGGCGGATTCGGTGAAAACCGGGACCCAAAATCTCGCGTTTTCGCAGGAAAACAACCAGCTTTCCATTACGCCCACCCAGCCACTGAGCAAAGGTCAGAGGCTGACCGTAACGGTATATTACCAGGGAAAACCGGGCGCAACGGGTTTAGGCAGCTTTACGTTTGGTACGCATGGTTCTCAAAACCAACCGGCTATCTGGAGTTTGAGTGAGCCCTATGGTGCCCGCGACTGGTTTCCCTGCAAGGATTCCCCCGCCGACAAGGCCGATTCGTCGGATGTCTGGATTACGGCCCCGAAGCCCTTTGTTTCGGTTTCGAACGGACGGCTGGAACAGGTCATCGACAACGCCGACAGCACGCGTACGTACCGCTGGCGAAACCGCTATCCGATTGCCAACTACCTGATTTCGGTGGCCATGTCGAATTACGTTCTCTACGAGCAGACGTTCCGCTCATCGCCCACGGATTCGATGCCGGTGACGCACTACCTTTACCCCGAAGCCCTGACCGACAACGTGCGAAGAACGCTGGACCAGACCACGGCCATGCTGGCGGTGTTTACGAACTACTTTGGGCCGTATCCGTTTTTGAAGGAAAAATACGGCCACGCGCAATTCGGCTGGGGTGGAGGCATGGAGCACCAGACCATCAGCTCGATGGGGGCATTCAACACCGATCTGATTGCGCACGAACTGGCGCATCAGTGGTTTGGCAACAAGATCACCTGCAAAACCTGGGAACACATCTGGCTCAATGAAGGCTTTGCGTCCTACGCGGAAGTGCTCTACCGGGAATCCGTCGGCGGAACGCCCGCGCTTCGTTCCTACATGAATTCGTATATGCTGCTGGCTCGTCGGGCACGCGGGACGCTGTTTGTGCAGGATCTGGACAACGTGAATAACATCTTCGATTCCAACCGGACGTATTACAAGGGCGCCACCGTCCTGCACATGCTTCGGGGTATCGTGGGCGATCAGAAATTCCGGGAGATTTTGCAGAAATATGCCGCTTCGGAGTTTGCCTACAAAGCCGCTACCACTGAGGATTTTGCCGCCATTGCGTCGCAGGTCTACGGAAAACCGCTCGACTATTTTTTCAGGCAGTGGATTTACGGCGAGAATTACCCGACCTACCGCGTGAAATGGAGCAGCGGAGCCCTGGCGGGTCAAGCCAATCAATACCGGGTGAACCTGCGCCTGGAGCAAACCACCGGCACGGCCAACCCAGCTTTTTTCACGATGCCGGTGCCGGTTTTGGTGAAAACACCGGTGGGCGATACCCTGATTACCGTCGTAAACAACACTGCCGACCAGACGTTCGAGCTTATCGTGAAAGGACAACCGACTGAAATTCAAATTGATCCGAATAACTGGATTTTGAAACAGGTCGAAGTGACGGAAGTTATTACGGCCCTGAACGACCCGGTTCCGGCGACGCAACTGACGGTTTTGCCCAATCCCGCCCGCGATCAGCTAACGGCCCAAATCGATGTGGCCGGGGCGTTTACGGGGCGGCTGGTGTTGACCAATTTGGCGGGGCAGGAAGTCGTTACCCTGTCCGACCGGCCTTTTACCAGCGGACGGCATACGGTTACCTGGCCGGTGTTTCACCTGGCGGCCGGACGCTACAACCTAACGCTGACCACCGGCGACCGGCGGCTGACAAAAGCGGTTTTAATCGCTAGATAAAGGGAATGTAAAACATCAAATGATGAATACTAAATGTAAAGGTGAATAGCGCAGGCTACTTTTACATTCAGCATTCATCATTTGATATTTGAAATTAATTTCCTCCCACCAGCACCGGTTTTTCCATCTCCGCTTTCATTTCCGCCGGTAATTGAAACACCTGCCCTTCCCGGTTGCAGAAATAGAGAAAAGAAGCCGACGGTTTTCGGGCGTTGCCATCGGCCCAGAAGGCGTAAAAACCGGGATGGGCCACCACGGGGCGACGGGGATAGGCATGGTTTCGAACGCTGTTCTGCGTAACGGCTTTCACGGCTTTCCAGGACTTTCCGGCATTCCGGCTTTCCAGCAGGGAAAGTTCACCGCCCGTACCAAACGGCTGCGGCCCGGCTTCGAAGGAGCCGATGATGCGCCACGTATTGCCTTCCACCACCAGCGACGCCATGTCGTAGTTGTGGTCCGATTGCGCCACCGGATGGATCGCCCATTGCTTGCCGGTCCAGTGGGCCACCTGCCATTCATACGGGCCGTTTTGAGGACCCGGTTCCGGGCCTTTGCTGCTGACATACAGGATGATCGGCCGGTTGGAAGCATCGTAGTTGACATCGCTGATATACACATTCCGGCCCAGCTTCCGGTAGTCTTTCACCAGGGCTGCGTTGAGGGTGTCTTTGAGGGGCAACTGAACCGGTTTTCCGTCGGCGGTATGCCAGCTTTTGCCAAAATCGGCGGTTTCGACGTAATAGACATTCGTGCGGTAGTCGAGTCCGGCACCGACTTTGGTGTTGGGGTGGTAATTGAACGCACTGCCAATCGTGCTGCCCCGCTGTCCGCTGCTTTGGTAATGACCTTCCTCGATGGTCGCAATATCCTGCCAGGCCGACCAGGTGATGCCGTCCGGGCTGGTGATGTAAGAAATCGTTCGTCGGGGTTTGTTGGCACCGTAGGGTAAAACGCCCCGGTCGTAATGCGTCATCAGGTTGAAAAAACCGCTGCCGGGCTGGTAATACGTTTGCAGGTAGGAGAAATTATTGAACGGAACGGTTTGCCCGTTTTCATCCCGGCGCGTGGCTTCCATGCGGTCGAAGGCGCTGATGTCATACGGTTTGCGGCTCCGGTGAATAAACGACGGACGCTCGGTGCCGTGCGAGGTGGAAAAAAGCCAGATATACCCCTGACGATCCAATTGAATAACCGGGTTGTCGTGGGCATCGCCGGTTTGTTTGTTCAGCACCAGCGTGGGGCGCGAAACCATCCCGGTTTTGTGATCGAAGAAACCGACCATGTGGCACAACTCCCGCGAAGTGGAATCGGTGACTCCACCGTAACAGAAAAACGTTCGCCCGACGGCGGGTGCATAGACCGAAAAAGGGTAGTGGTTGGCGGGATAGGTTCCTAAACCGCCACTGTATTTGTAGACATACTCGTTTTTGGTGTCGCCGATAAAATACCAGATGCCCCGATAGCCGGATGCTTTCTGGTTGAGCGTTTCGACCTGCGCGTAAACGGAAATGGAAGCCAGAAAGCTGGTGATCAGAACTATACGACGGAACATCATGGGGTTAAGCGGTTTTGAGCAGTCCTTCATCTTTCGGTACGACCAGAATTACTTCTTCTTTTTCGACTTTTACCTGACCGGCCGCCAGCCCTTTGGGTTTGCGGACAAATTTTTTGGGTGTATAAATAACCGGGCAGAGCGAATCCGTCCGGCGTTTGGAATACCAGGCCGCCAGTTCAGCCGCCCGTTCGATGACGGTTTTGGGAAACGTCTTTCCGGCTTTGTATTTGATGACGACGTGCGAACCCGGCACGTCGCGGGCGTGCAGCCACAGATCGTCTTTGTAGGCGTATTGCTGTGTGAGTAGATCGTTGTTTTTCGAATTGCGGCCAATCAAAATCACAAAGCCTTCGTGCATCACCTGTTTGAACAAGGGGGCGGTTCCGTCGGCGGATTTTTCTTCGTTGATCGGATTCTTTTTCAGGTATTTCCGTAACTCCCGCAGCGATTCCACGGGTTGAATCAGTTCGATTTGTTTCTGAAGCTGCTGAACTTCCAACTCCCGGCTTTCGATTTGTTCCTGAAGAATACCGGTTTCAATTTTCTCGTTTTTCGCTTTCCGGTAATAGTGTTCGGCGTTTTTCTGGGGGCTGAGGTCGGTTTTGAGCTTGATTTTGATTGGTTTGTTCCGGTAAAAATCTTCCAGTTCCACCACCTCCGGCGAACGCGCCCCCGGGCTTTCGGGAATCTGGTGCAGGTTGGCCATCAGAATGTTCGCAACTTCTTCATTTTTAACCGATTCGTCCAGGCCTATGAGCCGTTGCAGGTTGGCGTCGATGGAGGCTTTGGTGCGTTTCAGCCGCTTTTCCAATAACCGCAGGGCTTCGCCTTTCTCGCGTTCCAGCGTATTCTGCCCCATGAAACTGGCGAAAAACCGGTTGCTGGCTTCGAGCGGATCGGTAAATTCCTGCCGGATGGGTTCGCCGAAAGGCAGAAGGGAGAGTGCGGGTTTGTGTTGGAAGGTCGTGAGGTAAAAGCGCGGTTGTTCCAGTTGCCGAACGGTTTCCTGAATCAACGCCCATTTTCCGCTTTCGTCTTTTTCGTTGATACCCTTTTCCTCCAGATACGCATTGACAAGTTTTCCGAAGGTCGGAAACAGCTTCCGGTGGTCGAAACCGCTTTGTTGGTAGGCTTCCCAAGATTGATCGAGCGGGCGGTCGAGAGCCGACAGAACGAGTTGTGTATCAGCCGCCAGTTTGTTGTTGAACAGGTCGATCACCGCATCTTCCGAAAAAATCAGCAGATTGGGGCGGTTTCCGAAGAATTTGAACAACAACGTAAAACCGCCTTCCAGCGTAATCGCCAGACAGCGTTCGTTCAGAAACGAGCGGACGTTGATCACCGGCTGGTCATACAAATTCTCAAACAGATCGACGCTGTTGATGCGGGCGCGCTGGATGGTTTCGGGAAACAGCAGGCCCGAAAAATCGGGTCGGAGGGTGGCTTTGATGAAAAACGGGCGGTAAAAATTGATTTTCCCCCGGGCGTGGGCAAACACCAGCACCAGTTCGTCCCGATCCTGACTGAAACATTCCATGAGTTTCAGTCCGATCAACTGCGGTTTCAGGGCAGGAGCAAGCTGACGGAGAAAATAGTAATTGGTGTGCATAGGATGCAAAAGTACCGGAAATTAGGAGGGTAGCGAAAAGAATATCGAATAATGAATATCGAACAACGAATATTGAATAGCGAAGTAGGATTATTCACTTCATTATTTCGATATTCGTTATTCAATGTTCAGTATTCGATATTTCTTTATACTTTCCTAACCTTGTTATGGTTGACCTTCGAGCGATCCGTCAGGAACTCAATCAGGAATTAAAGGACATTCTGGCCTATTGGCAGAAATACGGCCCCGACCCGGTTGCGGGGTATTACGGCCAGGTCAATTACCAGAATGTACCGAAAACCGATGCCGCCAAAGGCATTGTGCTCAACAGCCGCATCCTGTGGACGTTTGCCGCGGCCGCCCGGCACATGCAGCACGACGAATACCTGCCCTACGCCGAACGCGCCTACAACTACATCGAAAAATACTTTCGGGATAAAGAACACGGCGGGGTCTACTGGGCCGTCGACTACAAAGGTGAGCCGCTGCAAACCTTCAAGCAACAATATGGTCAGGCGTTTGCGATCTACGGATTGAGCGAATACTACCGGGCCACCAAACACCAGCCCGCCCTGGATTTTGCCAGAGCGATTTACGAACGTATGATCAAACACGCCTACGATCCCAAACGGGGCGGTTTTTACGAGTCGATGACCCGCGACTGGTCGGGCATGGCCGACGACTACGTGATCAGCAAAAAAGACAATCACGAAAGCAAAACCATGAATACGCACCTCCACATTCTGGAGGCATTCACCAACCTCTACCGCGCCTGGCCGGACAAAGGCCTGAATCAGCACATTCACGGATTGATCGGCAATTTTGAGAAGTACATCGTCGATCCGAAAACGTACCGGATGAATCTGTTCATGGACGACGACTGGAAGGTTCGGAAAACCGCTATTTCCTACGGCCACGACATTGAAGCCTCCTGGTTACTGGTCGAATCGGCGGAAGCGCTGCACGACGAAGCATTAATCAAACGCATCAAGACGCTTTCCGTGAAAATGGCGCGGGCGGCTGCTACCGGTCTGGAAGCCGACGGCGGGATGAACTACGAGTATGATCCCAAAGAAAACCATGTGAACCGCGAACGCTCGTGGTGGGTGATGGCCGAAGCGATGGTTGGTTTTATGAATGCGTATCAGTTAACGAAAGAGCAGCAGTTTCTGGATAAGTCGCTGAAAACCTGGGAATTCATCAAAACCTACATGCTCGATAAGAAGAATGGCGAGTGGTATAGCGGCATCGACGAAAACCACAAAATACTCGGAAATACCAAAATCAGCATGTGGAAATGCCCGTATCACAACGGTCGGGCGTGTATCGAAATGGTGGACCGGTTGGGGTGAGATTGCTTACAGCTCAATTTTCAGTCCATCGTAACCCAGTCGGATCGATGGCGGCAGCCGTTTTTCAACCTCCCGGTGAAGACCAATTTTGTGGCTCATGTGGACAAAATAGGTTTGCTCCGGCCGAATCCGCTCCACCAGAGCGAGGGCCTGTTCGAGCGTGAAGTGGGAGATGTGGGGCTCGATTTGCAGGGCGTCCAGCACCAGAATCCGGGTTCCATACACCTTTTCCAACTCTTCGTCGGAAATGAAATTGAGGTCGGTCAGGTAGGTGAAGTTGTGGATGCGGTAGCCAAAAACCGGTAAGCGATGGTGCAATACGTCGATGGGAGTGAACAGAACCCCCTCAATTTCAAACGGTTCATTCCGGATCTCGTTCAACTGGAGACGCGGGATGCCGGGGTATTTTTTTTCGGCGAAGATGTAGGCGTATTCGGTCTGAAGCTGGTTCAGGACGCGCTGGTGGGCGTAGACGGGAACATCCTGCCCCTGTAGAAAGTTGTAGGCCCGAACTTCGTCCAGCCCGGCTGTGTGGTCTTTGTGTTCGTGCGTAAACAGCACCGCATCGAGTCGTTGGATGCCGGTGCGCAACATCTGCTGTCGAAAATCCGGGCCGGTATCGACAACGAAGCTTTTTCCATCAATGTCAAGATGAACGGAGGTCCGCAACCGTTTGTCCCGGAAGTCAATCGAGCGGCATACGTCACACGCACAACCAATCAGCGGCACGCCGGAGGATGTTCCTGTTCCGAGGAGCGTAACAATCATAAGGATTGAAGGAAGAAAAAAGGGGAGGAGTTTACATCACTCCTCCCTCTCTTCACACCTTATTTATCCGTTAGCTGATTCACCACTTCGACCAGCCGGTCGAAGTTCAGCGGTTTCACCAGCACGTCGTTGAAACCGGCGGTTTTAAATTCTTCCTCCGTATAATTTTTCGCGTTTCCGGTGATGGCCACAACGGGAACCGCGGCTTTTTCCTTGTCGTCGAGCGCCCGCACCCGGCGTACGCACTCCATGCCATCCATCACGGGCATGTTAATATCCAGCAGGATGATGCTGAAATCTTCCTTTTCCAGAATTTGCAAGACCTGCTCCCCGTTTTTGACGGAGGTGATGTCGTAATTCTGGAATTCAAGAATTTTACGGGCAAGGTTCTGGATAACGGAGCTGTCTTCGGCAATCAGTACTCGTTTGGTAGACATAAAGTCAATGGCTTGTGGTGAACTGTATCTTCACAGGAAGTTTGGACAGGTGAAATTAACGACTATTCCAATAACACAAAAAAAATGTTCGTGTAGAGTCCCCACTTAATTTCGTTTATCAGACGATAAAGAGGTGACTTTGAATTATTTCTCGCCTAGTTAAATTTTTTAAACGGAAAATGCTATAAAATTCTAGCCATTTTGTATTTTTACTTTACGTTTATTCCTACGTGTTGGTTGTGTTTGAATGGCTATTGGCTTTCGGTTGAGACCCGGTTTTCCCTGATTCGGTTCCGAGATTTGCCCTGGCTGCCCCGTGCCTGAACTGCGTTGCGAGATTGTGTTGTTTATACTTCGGCCTGCTTCATACAGACCATCTGATTCTCTAACCCATGAAACTGACTGGCCCCGAAGCTTCTTTTGAATTGGATATTCTGGACTATGAATACAGCGATTCGCAGTATTTCATGGATCGTAACTGGCTGTTGATCAGCCTGAGAACCCGGTACCGGAATAAAGAATATACGACGACGGCGCCCCTGTTATCGACCTGGGAAATTGAGTTACTGATCAACTGGATGCGCTCGGTGGCTTCTCAGCGGGAGCTTTCGCCCCGGCTTTCGTTCGTAGAACCGTGCCTGGGCTTCAGCAATTCGTCGAAAGGCTTGAGTGGGTATTCATTCGGGATCAAACTCGATCAGGAAGCAGCTCCGGATTGGTACAGTGATCCCAATAAACCGTTTTGGTTGTCGGTCAGTCCCAACAACGATGAGTTGGAGCGGGCCATTACGGATCTGGAAGGGCAATTGGGGCGTTTTCCGGTGCGGGATTGACCTATTATTTCCTGATCAATTCCTGTAAGGTATGCATATTGACGGTTTTATCGAAAATGGCCCGAACCGGAATCCGGAAACCGGAGATTGTTAGACTTTCGAGGGTGTCATCCACAAAGAGAACTGCAACTTCTTCAAAAGCCATCAAATCCTCGTCCAGTTTATATTGCTCCAGCGACTGACGAACCGGATCGATCATCCAGTATTCCCGGACGCCGTGGGCTGCATAGTCCTCGAATTTAATTCCCCCAACGGACGTTGCGCGATCGCGCCCGGTGGTGGTTCGGGAGAGAATTTCAACAATGAGATCCGGGGCGGGATGTTCCATCTGATCGTCGTGGAACGATGCCGCTATCTCTTTGTTCCAGTAGCAAATATCGGGTTCATAATCGTTTCGGGACAACGCAACCAGCGCTTTTTCAGTATTTACTTCACCTAAATCCTGTTTGTTAACATATACTTTTAACAGCATCAGGAGATTTTCACTGGCATTTAAATGTTGTCGCTTAACCGGCGAGTGCATCACAACCACACCATTGATAAATTCCGCTTTCACATCATCACGCAACCATTCCCGGAATTCTTTACGCCGTTGCGCTTCGTCATTCAAAATAGCCTGCGCCCGTTCGATAACCAGTTTGGCATCCGGCGCTTCCAGTAAATCAGCAACCCGGCTTGTGATCATAGCAAATATCAATTTTTATAAAAATACGAAAAAACGGTTTACGATCTAGGGCTGATCCAACCCCGGCATCAGCTCCTTCAATATTTTCTGAGCCGCTATTGAAATAACCGTTCCCGGCCCAAACACGCCTTTGACCCCTGCATCATACAGAAACTGGTAGTCCTGCGCGGGAATGACGCCCCCGGCAATGACCATGATGTCGTCACGGCCGATCTTTTTCAATTCTTCGATCAATTGCGGCACCAGCGTTTTGTGTCCGGCGGCCAGGCTCGACACGCCCACGAGGTGAACGTCGTTTTCGGCGGCTTGCCGGGCCACTTCTTCCGGCGTTTGAAACAGAGGCCCCATGTCGACGTCGAAGCCCAGGTCGGCAAAGCTGGTAGCAATGACCTTGGCCCCCCGGTCATGACCATCCTGGCCCA
Source organism: Larkinella sp. (assembly GCF_965227735.1). Classification (NCBI taxonomy): domain Bacteria; kingdom Pseudomonadati; phylum Bacteroidota; class Cytophagia; order Cytophagales; family Spirosomataceae; genus Larkinella; species Larkinella sp. The sequence continues at coordinate 5,993,115 of NZ_OZ245776.1, forward strand.
TTTTGGCCACCAGAATCCGCGGACGGCGGCCCTCCCGCTCGGCAAACCGGTCGGTGAGCTGGCGGGCGAGCCGGAAATTTTCATCATCCGACACCTCGGCGGAATAGATGCCCGACACGGAACGAATCGTGGCCTTGTGACGGCCAAATGCTTTTTCCATAGCATATGAAATTTCTCCTAACGTAGCCCGTTGGCGGGCGGCTTCGATGGCGAGGGCAAGGAGGTTGGTTGCCATGTCGGATTTTAAATCCGAAACAGAGTTGCGTTCTGATTGCAAATCTGAACGAGCATCGGGTGCAGATTGTAAATCTGCACGGGCGGCTTTGGTAATCGCTTCCAGCGCGGCTGCCACGTTCGCCTGATTCCGCCGGGCTTTCACCTCGTTAATCCGCCGGATCTGCCCTTCGCGAACGGCCTGGTTATCCACTTCCAGTAATTCCAGTTCCTTTTCCGAATCGGGGCGGTATCGATTGACGCCGACAATCACATCTTTCCCGGAATCGATCCGGGCCTGTTTTCGGGCGGCTGCTTCCTCGATGCGGAGTTTGGGCAGTCCGGTTTCAATCGCCTTGGTCATACCGCCCAGGGTTTCCACTTCCTGAATCAACGCCCAGGCTTTCTGAATCAGTTGATCGGTTAACGATTCGACGTAATATGAACCGCCCCACGGATCGACAACTGAAGTTATATCGGTTTCGTATTGCAGATAAAGCTGCGTATTTCGGGCAATCCGCGCCGAAAAATCGGTAGGCAGCGCAATGGCTTCGTCCAGCGAATTGGTGTGCAGCGATTGCGTATGCCCCAGCACAGCCGCCAGCGCTTCCACACACGTCCGGGCCACATTGTTGAACGGGTCCTGTTCCGTCAGGCTGTAACCGCTGGTCTGGCAGTGGGTTCGCAACGCCAGTGATTTCGGATTTTTCGGTTCAAATGGTTTCACCAGCGTGGCCCAAAGCACCCGAGCCGCCCGCATTTTGGCAATTTCCATGAAATGGTTCATGCCGATTCCCCAGAAAAACGACAACCGGGGCGCAAAATCATCGATGCTCATCCCGGCTTTCAAACCGGTTCGGATGTATTCCAGGCCATCGGCCAGCGTATAGGCCAGTTCGATGTGGGCGGGCGCTCCGGCTTCGTGCATGTGGTAGCCGCTGATGCTGATGGAGTTGAACCTGGGCATGTAGCGACTCGTATACGCAAAAATATCGCCGACCAGCCGCATCGACGGTTCGGGCGGATAGATGTAGGTGTTCCGTACCATGAACTCCTTCAGAATGTCGTTCTGAATGGTACCCGACAATTGTTCCGGACGGACACCCTGTTCTTCGGCCGCCACGATGTAAAACGCCAGAATGGGCAAAACCGCCCCGTTCATGGTCATCGACACCGACATCTGATCGAGCGGAATCTGGTCGAACAGCATCTTCATGTCTTCCACTGTGTCGATGGCAACCCCGGCCTTTCCCACATCACCCACCACGCGCGGATGGTCGGAGTCGTAGCCCCGGTGCGTCGCCAGGTCGAAGGCAACCGAAAGACCTTTTTGCCCGGCGGCCAGATTCCGGCGGTAGAACGCATTGGACGCTTCGGCCGTCGAAAAACCGGCATACTGGCGGATGGTCCAAGGCTGCGTCAGGTACATGCTGCTGTAGGGGCCGCGCAGAAAAGGCGGAATCCCGGCGACAGAACCCAGGTGCTGGGCGTTGGCAAGGTCGGCAGCTTCGTAGTGCGGTTTTATTTTGATGCCTTCGGAAGTGACGAATGGGCGTGAAAGGTTGGCTGACGATGGAGGATTGTCAGGTGTCGTTTGATGAAGTGGCGTATTGAAATCAGGTCTCATACCGGTTTTCTCGTCTGGAAATTACTCGAATTCTTGGGACAACCGTAAATCCGGTAAGGTTTTTTGAAGTCTTACCGGTTTGGTCACCAGTACTTCCCCATCGACCCGAAACTTCGTCACACCCACCAAAATCCGACCCTTCTTCACCGCTTCCACTTTGGCCTGATATGCTTTCTCCAGTTCGTCCGGAACAAAACCGCTTTCGGTTGCTTTCAACAAACCGCCCCGGTTTTCGACGTCCAGAAACAACGCCCAGGCCGATTCGACCAGCTCGTTCGTCAGGGTTTCGAGGTAATACGAACCCGCCGAGGGGTCGAGTGTTTTGTCCAGGTGGGCTTCTTCTTTCAGCAAAATGGAAATATTCCGGGCAATGCGGGTAGAAAATTCATCGGGTTCGCCGAAAACCGCGTCGTACGGATGAACGGTCAGCGCATCGCAACCCCCGATGACGGCGGACATGGCTTCCGTTGTGGCCCGGAGCAGGTTATTGTAGGGTGTGGCCGTAGCGTCGTAGAAAGTGGAGGTTTGGGCGTGGATGAATGATGAATAGCGAATCGGTCCGCCGACGCGGTCGAATATCGAATAATGAAGTAACAAGCGTTGCCAGAGGATGCGGAGGGCGCGGAGTTTCGCGATTTCGGTAAAGTAACTCGTTCCAACCGAAACCACGAAGGCGGTTTTGGGTATCAGTTGCTCCATCGTTAAACCGGCATCGGTCAGATGATCGAAGACGTCCACCACGGCGTTGAGCGTGAAGGCCAGTTCCTGCGTGGCGGTGGCTCCGGCGTTGTGGAAAACCGTGCTGCCGACCGTGATGGTTCGAAAGTGGGGTGAATCCAGCGTCAGGCGTGTTGCTTCCGCCATTTGCGCCAGAGCTGCATCGGGATGGATGTCAGACTGGAGGAATCGGGCCACGGGTTCGTCAAAAATACCGCCTTTCAGTTGATACGGCAGAATCTGCTTCAACGCTGTCGCCACGTTCTCCGGCTGCCCATCAACGCGAAACCAAACCGGCGTGTCGCTCAGTTTGAGGCCATGCAGCAGCCGACTCCACTGAATTTCTTCGATTGTTGCCTCGGTCAAATCAAGCAGAAAGCCGTCGGCTCCTTTGGCAAGACCCGTACGCAGAACCGTATTGGTCTCACTTTCCGTTTCAAACCGCACACCCGGAATATTCAGCCAGCCCAGCGACCGGTCCGTTCGCTGACTTTGCTGGTTCGTGGCAAGTGGCAGCCCCGCCAGGTCTTCGGTCGTATAGAACGGCTCCGTTTCCAGGCCGTCGGGTGTGAGCCGCTTCAGGGATTCAACCGGTTTTCCTTTCAGGTCATCCACTATCTGCCGGGTCCACTCCGCTTTGGTAACGGGGGGAAAGAGCGATTTTATAGAAAACATAGTATCAAGGGCTGGAGGGTTGAATGGATTGAATGGTTGAATGGATTGTATGGTTTGACGGTTGAATGGTTGGGATGGTTTGGTGGTTTTACGGGTAAAAAGGACGGCCTTCATAAGCAGCCATTAGCCATTCAACCATCAAACCATTTCAACCATCCAACTATCCCAACCATTTTCAACCATCAAACCATCCAATCCATTCTTTTCCAAAGTTAGGTCTTTTCGGAGTAAAGCCACAGCGGAGGGCATCGGTGTCTGCCGTTGGGTTGTATTATTTTGATAATCTATTTTAATGTATTGATAGATAAAAAATGGGGTCGTATTTTTATCCGGCCGGAGTTTGGCAAGTCACCTTGTCTGCTCTAATTTTTTTCCTACTTTTGTCTCCCTTTTTTCACCCACCGGGCTGATTGTCTTGGGCAATTTGGCTTTATGATTAGGTAAAATGAAATTGTGAACATCCCCGTACCCGGCATACAGCGCGAAGCAGTGACGGTCTGGAACCGCTGCCTGCAGGTGATCCAGGAGAACATTCCCGACCAGAGTTTTCGGACCTGGTTCGAGCCGATTGTTCCCCTGCGCCTGAATGGAAGCGAACTGACCATCCAGGTACCCAGCCAGTTCTTCTACGAATGGCTGGAGGAAAACTATGTTCATTTACTTCGAAAAGCGCTTGATTTTGCCATCGGTCATCACGGTCAATTGCAGTATTCGATCATTGTCGACAAAGGCGATGAAGGAAGCAAGCCGTTGACGGTCAACGTGCCGACGTCAAAATCGCCCCAGAATGCCAAACCGGATAACGTCGACGCCGATATTTTGAAGAGTCCATTCGAAATGAAAGACCTGGACTCGCTGCAACTGGATTCGTACCTGAATCCGGCTTATACATTTGATAATTTTATTGAAGGCGACTGCAACCGGCTGGGCCGTTCGGCGGGTTTTGCCATTGCCCAGAATCCGGGAACAACGGCCTTTAATCCGCTGATGATTTATGGCGGAGTTGGATTGGGCAAAACGCACCTGGTGCAGGCCGTCGGCAATTATATCAAAAATAACAATCAGGATAAATTTGTCCTGTACGTGTCTTCCGAAAAGTTTACGACCCAGTTTATCAACTCCATCCGTACCGATTCACTGCGGGATTTCATGGGTTTCTACATGCAGGTCGACGTGCTGATCATCGACGATGTGCAGTTTTGGGCGGGGAAAGAAAAAACCCAGGAAACGTTTTTTCATATTTTCAACCACCTGCACGGCGCCAAAAAGCAGATCATTATGACGTCCGACCGCGCCCCCCGCGACTTGCAGGGCATGCAGGACCGGCTTCAGTCACGCTTTAAGCAGGGCCTGACCGCTGACCTGACCCAGCCGGATCTGGAAACGCGGACGGCCATTATTCAGAAAAAACTGCTGGCCGAAGGCATTTTCATCGAGCATAACGTCATCGAATACCTGGCACATAGCATCAACACGAATGTGCGGGAACTGGAAGGCGTCATTGTGTCACTGATGGCGCAGGCGTCGCTCAACCGCCGGGAAATCGATCTGGATCTGGCGCGGAACACCCTCCGGAATCTCATCATCGACTCGGACAAGGAAGTGACCATCGACACCATTCAGGACGTGGTGGCCGATCATTTCAAGATCGCGGTTGCCGATCTGAAAAGCAAAAGCCGGAAAAAAGAAGCGGTTTTTCCGCGCCAGATTGCCATGTTTCTGGCTAAAGACCTGACGGAATTGTCGTTGAAGTCGATTGGCTATCATTTCGGAGGACGCGACCACAGCACGGTTATTCATGCCATTCAAACGATCAGCGACATCACCAACACGAACCCGCAAATCCGCGAAACCGTCGAGAAGCTGAAAGGCTCGCTGAAATAAAGTGTACGGTTTTCGGTTTATGGTTTTCGGGAGCTGACGCATTTCGTCCGCGTGCGCCAGTCCCGGCGGGGAACCGTACCGAAAACTGAAAACCGAAAACCATAAACTCCCTTGGTTCGCCTGCTCTCCCGACAACACATCGACGATGCTGCGTATAATCGGTGTGTGGCCCTTTCCCCGCAGCGGGTGGTCTATGCCTTTTCGTGGTATCTGGACGTCGTTTCGCCCGGCTGGGAGTTGTTGGTGGAAGGTGATTATGACTATGTTATGCCGTTGCCGGTTCGTCGGCGATATGGCGTCAAGTCCGTTATTCAGCCTTTGTTTTGCCACCAGCTCGGCGTCTTTTCGGTTGGCGAAACCCCTGATGCTGCGGTTTTGTCCCGGTTTCTGGAAACGCTGCAACACCACATCCGTCACGCACCTTCCTATCAGTTTCATGCCGCTAACGCATCAGCCCTGGTGAATGAGTCGGTACAATTTATACCGATGACCAATCACGTATTGAATCTCCAGAAACCGTATGCAGAACTGGCTGCGGGCTACTCGAAAGATCGAAAAAACAACCTGAAACGCGGTTTGCAACACGAATGGGAGTTTCTTGATACCGATGATGTTGCTCCGCTGATCGACTTATTTCGAAAATATAATACCGCCGGGATTGGTCGCGTTGCGCCCCGGGCATATGATCAACTCCGGCAATTGGTTGCGGTTTTGCAACACCGGCAGCAGGTAACCATCCGGGTGGCGAGGCAGAACGGGCGGATCGAAGCGGGGTGTCTGCTGGTGACGGACGTCAACCGGATCATCCACCTTTTCTGCGCGGCCAGTCCGGAAGGGCGAAAAGGCAACGCCCGAACCGTTATGCTGGACCAATTCATTCGGGAATACGCCGGACAGCCGCTCTGGTTTGATTTTGAAAGCCCCGAAGTTGAATCGCTGGCGGCTTTTAACCGCAGTTTCGGGGCCCAACCGGAACCGTATGTTCGGCTGGTGAGCAACCAACTGCCGGATTCGGTGCGGTTCTTGCACCGGATGAAGCAATGGCTGCAGCAAACGCTTTTCCCCCGATAACCGTCCGGTATCTCGACCGCGCCGACCTCGACGCGGTTTGCTGGGACGATTGCATTACCGAATCGACCCAGCGACTGATTTATGCGTTTTCGTGGTATCTGGACGCCCTGACAACCGGCGCTGGCGCTCCGCATTGGGGTGGCATTGTGGCCCAACAGGCCGGGCAGTATGTGGCCGTGATGCCGGTGGTTTACAAACAAAAGTACGGGATACGGTATGCCTACCAACCCGATTACTGCCAGCAACTGGGGATTTTCAGCCGGGCTGAAGTCGATCTGACCAGCTTGTCTTCAGAATTTTTCGACCAGCTAAGCCGGTCTTTTCAGTGGGTGGTTTCGTACCGGTTTAACGAAAAAAATGAAAACGAGCTGCAATTTCCAACTGGTTTTTCCGTCATCAAGCGGTATAACCACGTTTTGCCGCTCCATAAACCGTATGGAGAAATCTACCGGCAGTATGCCACCGACCGGAAAACCAACCTCAACCGGGCGCGTAATGTAGGGTGGGTGGTGGAAGAAAAACCGGACATGCGGCCGTTGATTCAACTACATCGGGAGCATAATGAAGAAAAAGCGGTTGCCGGTATCCAACTGGATTTGACCATTTACGACCGGTTTGTGAAAGCCGTCGATCAACTGAAAAACCGGGGACTGGCGCGCATCTGGCTGGCCCGGAAAGCAGACGAAAAAAACGCCGAAGCGGGTGGCTTGTTTGTGGTGGATCGCGACCGGATTATTTATCTTTTCAATGGCGCGTCACCGACCGGGCGAAAACAACAGGCGCGGTTGTGGATGATCAATCACCTCATCGAAGCGTTTGCCGGACAACCTGTGGAATTTGATTTCGAAAGTCCGGCGGTGGGAGCGGAGTCGGTGAAGGTGTATTACCAGAGTTTTGGGGCCGAAAGCCGCCCTTATACCGAAATTTCCTACGACCATCTGCCGTGGTTCATCACCTGCGCCCGGGCTTTTGTTCGTACGGTTCTTGAATGGAAAAACCGGGCAGGGCGGGGCGATTCGTAGATATTTTACTGCTTGAAAAATTTTAGATCGTTTCGCAGGCCGGAGTGCTTTTTCAGGTCCATCTCCATGGAACCCACCCACAGTTCCACTTCGATTTTCACCGGAACCTTGTTGGCATCGTCCGACACCCAGATTCGAATCGCGTCTTCGCCTTTGAATAATTTATTTTCCGGCAAAACCGGGTTCAGTTTAATGGCATTGATGTGACCAAACCGCGTTTTTACGACTTCCCGACCCCGGTACCGCACCTTCATGTTGTAGACCTGATCGTCGAAAAAAGCGGGTACTTCGATGGTTTGATTTGTGTTGACCCGGCTAAAGTCGATGGTTCGTAAGTAATAATAGCCGCTGATGACGTCGTGGACGTTATCCGGCACTTTAAAAACATCCTTCTGATTTTTTTCTTCGGCCCGAACGGTATTGGCAAAATGATTGAAGGTCACGTTCTCTTCCTTGCGGTGGTTTCCCTCTTCGATGTGGGCGAAAAATTTTTGTGGCAGAATGGCCGTCGTATCGATGTACGACCGCCAGGTGTTGCGAATGCGGGTGATGAGGTCGAAGGCCCCGACGGTCCGGCCATAGACGTTGACGCGGTAACAGGGTCGTTCGTTGACTTTATAAAGCGTCGGAGCCACATCGACAACCGCTTCCGCAGCGTTGAAAATGCCGTAATGGACTTTGTATTCCAGGTGCTCACCGGCCCCAAAACTGGAATTGGGTACGCGACGGTACGCATTTTCCGGTTTCAGCGCCACCTGCGACAGAGCCGCTGTGGTTAGGATGGATAGGATAAGGACTACTTTTTTCATGATCGCTTGACCCTTGGCCCCGCAAATGTCAGGATTAGAGATAGTTATTTCCAACTGGAAACGGGTGAACCGCCATAAAAAGTGGCTCAACCGTCATCAAACTTACAAAGACGGATAGGTCTTTTTTAAATACGCCAGATACTGACTAAAATTGCTCTTAAACTTCTCTTCAAATTCGCGCCGAAAGCGGTTTTGTTGCTGCCGGTAGGTTTTATACCCCACGAAGTACGCGTTATTCGGCAAATTCTGTGGGTTAAACCGACGCTTTTTAGGAACCGGTACCCCCGCCAACGGTTTTGTTTTCAGCGTATCGACGGTTTCGACAATCTGATCGATCAACTGCCACTTCTTCTCCTCCCTGACCCGTTCGGGCGTTTGAGGGTTGTAAGTGGCGTATAAACTATCGAGTTTCCGGGTTCCGCGCAAAACGTGTTCGTCGTATTTTTCGCCGTATTGTTTTGAATCCAGATAACCCAGGGCAGCCAGTGAACTGGCTCCGTATTTCTGGGTCAGAAATTTCAAGGCTCCATATTCACCGACAAAATCCGCGAGGTTTTCGTTGTATTCCAGGTTGTCTTTTACAAACAGCGTGCCATGCGTCAGTTCGTGAATAATCAACTCGGCCAACTGCCCTTCCGATCGTTTCAACATTGACGACAGAATGGGGTCACGGAAAAATCCTAACGTCGACCAGGCGGATACTTCATTTAAACGCGTATCGTAGCCCAGTTGTTTCAGTTCATCCTGTTCCTGATTGGCGCGGTCGCGTTCAAAAAAACCTTTATACGCAAACGTTCCGATGACCGGGAACTCCCATTCTTTGGCCACAAGCCGGTATTTTTCCGAAGCTACCACGACCCACAGAATCGGTTGCCCGTGCTGATCGTAAAATGTCGTGTAGTTTTTGGAAGGATTAATACCCAGAGAATCAACGGCATAACGCTTGATTTCCTGAATAAGTTCAATTTTTTGCTTCAATGAATCCGGAAACGACGCATCGGCCAGCACCTCCTCAACCGGCCGCGTGTTCCACAAAATCCGGAATTGCCCCTTTGCCTGCATCCAGCCATAGCCGATCAGGTCGCGGTACCAGATTCCCAACACAATACATACGCCCAAAAGGGCCAGCAGGATTTTACGAACCATAGACAAAAGTAGCAGACTCTCCCGGTTTTTTAGTGCCGGAAGTTGATATAAACCCCTTCCGAATGCTCAAATTTTCCGTTTCCAACATCATAATGCGGCTCGAAACGGACGGCTACCGAAAGACCGTCGGCGATCGAAATATCCTTTAAAAACCGTAGCATCAGCAGTTGTCGATTGCGCTCCTCGTAGGTGCTGTTGTACCGGCGTGTGAAGCTCTGGTATAAATCTCCGCCCAATTCGGCCCGGTAGGCATTTCCGCGCCAGTAGCTAACCAGAACCGTCAGCGGTTTGAACTGAAGCGTCAGATTGGGGTAAAAAGCACCGCCGGAGTAGGGCTTTTCCGCATTTCCAGAATAACCTGCTACATAGGTGTCCAGCCGGGCCGAGCGCAAAAAACCGGACGCTGCGTTCTGCCAGGTCAAACTCAGACTACCGGCCGCGTTCAAGGCCGTTCGGACGGGCAGCGGGCTGTTGATGTTTTGACCGCCAGCGTGAAAAACCGTGAATTGCAGCGGCACGCTCAGCCGAAAACCGGGGATATACAGCAGCGAAAATTCCGTCGAAATTCCGCCCCAGAACTGCTCCTGACGCGTGTAGCCGGGCCGGGTATTCTGGAGGTAGCAGATCCAGCCGTCGAAGAAGGTGCGATCGGTTTGGTGGTTGATTTGCAGGCCGTTCTCGATGCGCTGCTGCAGCAGCCGTTCAAAATTGTAGAGCGGTTCGATCAGGTTGTGACTTACCGATCCTTCCAACGTCCCAAAGAGGTAATTCCAGTTGCGGTGGTGAAATTTCACGGTGAACGTCGGCGCAATTTGCGTGATGCGATCCTGACCAAAATCGCTCTTGAAAAACATACCGGCTTCCAGCACTACGTTCGGCGCAGGCTGGTAGGCAATCCGGGGATTCAGTTGGTAACCAAAAAGCGTATACCCGTCGGCGATGGGGCCGAAGAACTCATTATTACGGACAAAACCCAGAGCAGTGACGCGAAAACTCAGTTTTTGAATGCTGTCGAGCCGAAAGCGCTGATCGAAGGTCCGGTTGTCCAACTGGGCGTTGACTGTATGCGTCATTAAATATAAATACCATACAACTATAGCAGCAATCGTCCGGTTACATGACAGTATTTCTGGAAAATGTTTAACCTGTGTTAGTTTTTGTCGGGTTGCCGGGCGTATACTACGCTTCATATATTTTGATTATTTTACAAACAGGGCTTGCAAATCTGGCTGCAAAATCGTAATTTTATAAGGCTAAACATACTAAAAATCATTTTTTGAGGAAAAACACATCACATGGCACAAGCAACCGCTAGTACGGCTACTGAGAACAAACTGAAAGCCCTGCAAACGACCATCGAAAAGTTGGACAAAGCCTATGGCAAGGGCACGGTCATGCGGCTGAGTGAAAGCAAAGTCGTTGATATTCCGGTCATTTCGACGGGTTCGCTGGGGCTGGACCTGGCGTTGGGAATCGGGGGTGTTCCACGGGGGCGGGTCGTTGAGATCTACGGGCCGGAGTCGTCGGGGAAAACCACGCTGACGCTGCACTGCATCGCCGAAGCTCAGAAAGCCGGTGGTCTGGCTGCGTTCATCGATGCCGAGCACGCGTTCGACCGCTCGTATGCTGAAAAATTAGGAATCGATACCAAAAACTTATTAATATCTCAACCCGATAACGGTGAACAGGCGCTCGAAATTGCCGAACATCTGATTAGCTCCGGGGCTATCGACATCATCGTCATTGACTCCGTGGCCGCACTGGTTCCGAAAGCCGAACTGGAAGGTGACATGGGCGAAAGCAAAATGGGCCTACAAGCCCGGTTGATGTCGCAGGCCTTGCGGAAACTGACGGGCGTGATCAACAAAACCGGTTGCTGCTGCATCTTTATCAACCAGTTGCGCGAAAAAATCGGGGTCATGTTTGGAAACCCTGAAACCACCACGGGTGGAAATGCCCTGAAATTCTATTCGTCGGTTCGTCTGGACATTCGCCGGATCGGACAGATTAAAGACGGTGACGAAATCATGGGGAACCGCACGAAAGTGAAGGTGGTCAAAAATAAGCTGGCGGCTCCGTTTAAAGTGATCGAATTTGACATCATGTACGGACAGGGCATTTCGAAAGTCGGTGAAGTGCTGGACCTGGCGGTTGAACTGGAAATCGTGAAAAAATCCGGTTCCTGGTTTTCCTACGAAGGCAACCGGCTATCGCAGGGACGCGATGCCGTGAAAAATCTGCTGTCCGACAACCCGGAATTGATGGCCGAACTGGAAGCTAAAATCCGGGCAATGGTGAACTCCAACGAAGATGCGCTGGTCGATCCCGTTGGCGGGGCGGAAGATGGTGAGGATACGCTCGATTAAGAAGAACCTTCGGAAGCCGGCTTTGTGGCTTCGCAACGGAAAGATATTCAGTATTGTTTGACAGATGAAGAGGTGGTTGGCCGTTGCTGACCACCTCTTTTTTATTGAGTAGCCGAAAAAAAAAGAACCCCGCATTCATACGGGGTTCTTGCAATAGACTCAAGTTGGTGAATATAATATTAACGGTCACCAATGGCTTTAAACTCGCGCAACGTCGGGCCGGTATAAATCTGACGGGGACGGCCGATGGGCTCTTTCTGTGCCCGCATTTCAACGAATTGGGCGATCCAGCCGGGTAAACGACCGATGGCGAACATCACCGTGAACATATTGGTCGGAATGCCGAGGGCGCGGTAAATAATGCCGGAATAGAAATCGACGTTCGGATACAGTTTCCGCGAAACGAAATACTCATCGTGGAGAGCCGCTTCTTCGAGCCCTTTGGCAATTTCCAGCACCGGATCGTTCACGCCAAGTTTGCTCAGCACATCGTCGGCAGCTTTTTTGATGATGCGCGCCCGGGGATCGAAATTCTTGTAAACCCGGTGGCCGAAGCCGAAAAGCCGAAAACCGGTGGTTTTGGCGTTTTTTGCCATGTCTACGTATTTTGCCACATCACCGCCATTGGCCTTTATTTCTTCCAGCATCTCGATCACTTCCTGGTTGGCACCGCCGTGGAGCGGGCCCCACAACGCGTTGATACCGGCCGAAATCGAGGAATAAATATTGGCGCGTGACGAACCGACCAGCCGCACCGTCGAGGTCGAGCAGTTTTGTTCGTGATCCGCGTGAAGAATCAGCAGTTTGTTCAGTGCGCGGGAAACCACCGGATCGATCTGGTAGTCTTCTACCGGCAGCGCAAACATCATGTGCAGGAAATTCGAGCAGTAGTCGAGCTGATTTTTCGGGTAATTAACCGGATGGCCCTGCGATTTTTTGAACGACCAGGTGGCAATCGTCGGCAGTTTGGCCAGCAGCCGGATGATGTGCATCTGCGTCTGATCCGGCGCTTTGTCGTCGTATGAATCCGGATAAAACGCACTCAGGGCGCTAACCAGCGACGACAAAACACCCATCGGGTGGGCATTATTGGGGAAACCTTCAAAAATTTTCCGCATGTCCTCATTCACCATCGTATGACGCCGGATGCTGTCTTCAAACTCGGCGTATTGTTGCTGAGTAGGCAAGTCACCGTAAATCAGGAGGTAAGCTACTTCCAGGAAACTGGCTTTGTCGGCAAGGTCTTCAATAGAATAGCCCCGGTACCGCAGAATGCCTTCTTCACCATCCAGGAAAGTGATCGCGCTCTGGGTCGCACCGGTATTTTTGTATCCTTTGTCTAACGTAACATAACCCGTTTGGTCGCGGAGATTGGAAATGTCGATGGCTTTTTCTTGTTCGCTACCAACAACGATTGGAAATTGGTAGGTTTTACCATCGACAGACAGTTCGGCAGTGTTTGACATACGTATTTGGGGTAGAGTAAATCGGTTATGGTAAACTTAATCGTTCAGGTTGGCTATCTATCCTCCAGATTGACGACCCTGCGCAACGAATGGACAATGCCGGGCGAGGAGTCGCCGGGCGAAATTAGCCAAAAACCACTAACGACAAGTGATTACTTTGGTAAAAACGCAAGGATTATGCAAAATCTACTTGTTTAACCCGAAATGGATGCCAATAGTTGCGACTATAAATGGATGATTTCACCATTTTTTACCACCAGCCGCACCTTTCGGATGGCCCCAATGGCTTTAGTGGGATCGCCCTCCACTACGACCAGATCGGCCAGCAAACCGGCCTGGATACGCCCCCGGTCGGCAAGATGAAACACATCGGCGTTAACCGAAGTGGCTGAGCGTAAGGCCTCTAGTGGTTTCATTCCGTAAGCCACCATCATTTCCAGTTCGCGGGCGTTATCGCCGTGAGTAAACACCCCAACGTCGCCACCGAAGCAGATTTTTACGCCCGCATCCAGGGCCTGTTTAAATGTGATTCGTTTGTTGCGAATGCGCTCCGGTTCGGGTTCGACGCCTTTTTTCCAGCCCCGGTACTGGCTGGTGGCATCGCCCGCGGCTACGGTGGGGCAGAGGGCGGTTCCGCGTTCTTTCATCAAGGCGAAAATTTGGGGCGTGCCACCATCGCCGTGTTCGATGGTTTCGCAACCCGCCAGAATCGCCCGGCGCATGCCCTCCACCGTGGTAGCATGAGCGACGGTTGGCCGTCCGCTGCTGCGGGCCACTTCGACAATCAGTTTCAACTCGTCCAGCGTGAACGTTGGCCGGGCTTCACTCATTAACCCCCAACGGTAATCGGCGTAGACTTTAATGACGTCGGCACCCTTGCCGATTTGTCGTCGGACAGCCTGAATGAGTTTGTCGTGGCCGTCGGCTTCCTCGGCGCCCTGCGGCACATCGACGTCGGGACTAAACCCTTTGGGAGCGTAACTGCCCGTTGCAATCAGGGCGCGGGTGGCCACAATCATGCGCGGACCGGGAATAATGCCTTGGTCGATGGCTTGTTTGAGCCCCACATCGTCATAATCCGCTCCTTCCGTTCCCAGATCGCGAACGGTCGTGAAACCCGCCAGCAGCGTGTTTCGGGCGTGGATAGTGGCCCGGGCAACGCGGTAGGAGCGAGGCTCTTTCAACACCTGATCGTCCCAAGTCGTTTCGTTATACGGATGGAGCAGCAGGTGTGAATGGCCTTCAATGAGACCGGGCAACAGTGTAGTTCCTTTTAAATCAATCACTTCAGCGCCTTCGCTCCGAACGCTGGCTGCGGGTCCCACGGCTTCAATGGTAGCGCCTTTGACCAAAACCACCCACCCTGCGTGCACGGTTTCTCCGTCAAAAACCTGATCGGGTTTATATAACCGCCTATCGGCAACGTTCGGGTTGCCGATAGGCGCAGAGGGCGAAGACGGGAACGTTGCAGAAAAAAAAGAGGTCGTAACCCACAGGAAAAGCAGGTAAGGCGTCAACGTCATCGGCGTTTATGAGGCTTTTTCGTCGTTAAAACATCATACGACGTTTTTCCGAAGATAATCGCCAGAATCACGGGAAGCAACACCGCACCGGTTTTAAATCCTGAACCCATCAATTGGTATGTACCGGTCGAAAACCGGGTATAGGTTTGGAAAATCGCAAACAGACAGACCACAAACAATGTGACGGCCAGCACTGCCGCCAGCGTACCGCTCAAGGCCCGGCTGATGAGGAAGCCGAGCAGCAGGGCTACCAAAACCGTGACTGCCACGGTGGCCATCGCTTTGGGCAATGTTTCGAGGTAATCATGGTCGTACCAGAAAATACTGATCTGGCCAATCAAATTCGGATGGGCCAGCAGCCAGGCATCGACGATCACTAAAACAAACAGGACGAGGTAATAAAACTGGTTGTTGCGCATTGGAGAGCAAAAGGTGATGAAAACCCAATCTTCGGGAGTTTTTATGAATAAAAAAAGCCTCAAAAGAGGCTTCTGGTTAGAAATAATCCCGCGACCGTTTCAGGATAACGCTGCCGCCTGGTCATTTTGTGTATGAACACTGGCTACGGGTGCCGTTTCGTACAGGATAATTTCAGCGGGCGTTTTTTGGGGCGTAGCGGTTTTCGGGCGGCTCGTCGTGAGCCAGCCTAGAAGCGGTTTTTCAACCCGATGGTGCATCTGCCAACTGAACCAGGCCAGAAAGCCGACCAGCAGTACGTTCGCCAGCACCACGTAGTTGGAAAAACCGAGAATCATCAGCGCCTGCGTCAGCATCATAATGGCGGGTATATGAATGAGATACAGGAGGTAGGAAGCATCTCCCAGTTTCAAGATCCATCCTGGATAGGAGAAAGAACCGGATAATTCCCAGCGGACAAAACCCAGCAAAATAACCGTGGCTGGCACACCGAAGCCCCAGATTCTCAACCCAATTTCAGAAGGATCAATCAATTCACCAGCCAGGAAAAACAGAGACACGGAAAGAGCCAGCAACACCGGATGAATCGTAAAGGAATACCGGCTGATGAGAACGTAAGCGACTACGCCGAAAAAAAACTCCAGATTAAACGGGCTCAGCAGGAACGAATGAAAACTGAATTCGAACAAAGCAGGCAGTCCGGCCACGGTGGCCAGGCTGTTGAGTAGCGTGGCAGAAACCAGCACAATCGGGATGATCAGGAAGTAGCTGGAGGCAATCACCAGGGCAAATAATGTGTAAAAATAAAGTTCGTAGCTCAAGGTCCAGGTTACTGGTAACAGGCTGTCGTGTGTGGGGAAGAGCGTTAAGGCTTTTACAATTCCGACGGGGTTAAAGGAGTACGAAAGCCATTGTAACGAGGGCGCAAAGGCTTTAAGCCACAGGGACAAAATACCGGCCAGCAGCAGTACCAGCCAGTAAATGGCGTAAATACGGCCAAAACGTTTTTTTAGATACGGTTTCAACTGATCCGGTCGATTTATTTTCGACAGGCTGGTGTGAGTGATAATAAAACCGCTGATCACAAAGAACAAATCGACACCTCCAGAACCGGCTTTAAAACAGCGTAAAAAAGGAGAATAAATCGCAACGTCCTCCATCTTCATGGATACGTGGAAGATCGTTACAAGCAGAGCGGCAACGGCACGCAAAGCCTGAATGGACCGAAATAATTTCGGCAGAGGGTTAAGGGGACAGAGGAGCATGAACAGGAAATTTTAATTACACGTTCGACTTGATAGGTCTATGCATTTCCCGTTTATGAGCCAGAAGTAGCCATAAACGAATCAATCTGGTTAGATCAAATGCATAAGATTACTATTAAGATGCTAATATGTAAAAATGGTAACATGTTCTATGCAAATAATTAATTAAACGGCTGGTCGCCGGGATTTTATGGGAGCTTGGAAAAGCATGTATTCCTGCTTATGGCAGGTAGTACCGCCGGGCAAATGTCATGAAACCGGCCGCTAGACCCTCCGGTAGTCCCTGCAAATGAACGAAACTGAACGTTCGGGGCAGGCGAAAATCCTTAATGGTAACAATTTTGAGCACTCCGCTCTTGACTTCTTTTTCAATGGCGCGGGAGGACAGAATGGACAGGCAATTGGCGTGTTCCAGAAATGATTTGATGCTTTCCGAACTGCCCAGGTGCATGACCACGGTCAGCGCGGAAGGCCGGATGCCCCGCGCCTGGAGTGCCGTTTCCAGCACTTCGAGCGTGCCGGAACCGCGTTCGCGCAACACCATCGGAATGGCGCTCAGATCTTCCAGCGTAATTTCCTTCAGACGGCTGTAGCGGCTGTTGCTGTGCACGACGGCGACCAGTTCATCTTCCAGAAAATCATGGTATTTCAACCCGGCATGGTGTTTTTTGCCTTCCACAATGCCCAGATCGATCTCTTTGGCCGAAACCGCGTGTTCGATCATCTCGGTGTTGCCGGTTTGCAAACTGAGCTGGATGGTTGGATACCGTTCGTAATAGGAAGCCAGGAGGGGCGATATCAGGTATTGGGCGATGGTGGTGCTGGCACCGAGCCGCAGACTGCCTTTCAAGTCATTTTTAAAAGTATTTAGCTCAAAAAGGGCTTCCTGATACAGATCAAAGATTTGCCCGGCATACCGGAACAACACCTCACCTGGGGGCGTCAGCACGATGGTATTGCCTTTCCGGTCAAAAAGCCGCAGGCCGAGCATATCCTCCAGTGCCTTCACATGTTTGGTAACAGCGGGCTGGGTAATGAATAGCTCCGAAGAGGCTTTCGTGAAACTGTGGTGACGGGCGACGCTGTAAAATACTCTCAACCGGAAATCTTCCATCGGAACAATCAATAAAGCTATAGTTATAACCAAAGGTAATAGAGCTACGAAGAAAACAAACCAGGAAATTGCCAACAAGCCCTGCGGGCTTATTGGCCGTGAAGTTGCATGAAAATAACTACCAGACTCTGCTTACCTTTGCATTTCTCCGCTAAACTCGGCGAAACAACTCGATTATGCAGCGCAACGACCATCTCAAAGAAGCCGAAAATCAGGAATTTGACATTTGCATCATTGGTGGAGGTGCCACCGGCGCCGGGTGTCTGCTCGATGCCCAAAGCCGGGGTCTGAGGGCCATCCTCATCGAGAAGCACGATTTTGCTTCCGAAACTTCCAGTAAATCGACGAAGCTGATTCACGGCGGGGTGCGGTATCTGGAGCAAGCGGTCAAACAGGCCGATCTGAACCAGTATCACATGGTGAAAAAAGCCCTGCGCGAACGGCTGACGCTCATCCGGAACGCTCCGCATCTGGCACACCCGCTGGCCCTGCTGACGCCCTGCATGAGCTGGATGGAAGGCATTTACTATACCGCCGGACTGAAAATGTACGACACGCTCTCCGGCGACCTGAGCATCGGAAAAAGCGAGTGGCTGAACAAAGAAGAAGCCCTGAAACGCAACCCCTCGCTCACCCATAAAATTCACAGCGCGGTGTTGTATTACGACGGTCAGTTGAACGATGCGCGGTACAATATGTCGCTGGTCAAAACCGCCATGCAATACGGTGCTGTGGCCCTCAACCACGCCGAAGCCCGCACGTTTGAGAAGGATGCGGCCGGTCAACTGGTGGTTTTGTACGTCCGGGATTCGCTGACGGGGCGGTTGTTGCGGGTGCGGGCCAAACGGTTTATCAACGCCACCGGTCCGTTTGCCGACCGCATCCGACTGCTGGCGAACCCCGAAATGGGCATCCGGATGCGGGTCAGCAAGGGCGTTCACATCATTGTGCCGGGCGAGCTGATGCCGTCGGATGCCGCCATTCTGGTGCCGAAAACCGACGACGGACGCGTGGTTTTCATTATTCCCTACAACGGAAAATTGATGATTGGGACAACCGAAACCGAGTCGGAACTGGGCGAGTCGGAGCCGGTGGTCGAGCGGGCGGAAGTCGATTATCTGATCAGTTACGTCAACCGGTATTTTGAAAAACCGATCACCGCCGATCAGGTCATTGCCGGTTTTGCCGGTTTGCGCCCCCTGTTGCAGGCCGACCCCAACGCCGATACCAAGCAACTGGTGCGCGATCACGAGGTGGAAGTGGATCCGGCGTCGGGCCTCGTCAGCATTCTCGGTGGCAAATGGACAACGTATCGACTCATGGCGAAAGACACCATCGACAAGTTCTACGAATTGCAGCAATGGCCCGAACAACCCTGCGTTACGGATCACATCAAACTGGTCGGGGCCGAAGGTTACGCGGATGATTTCTGGAAAGTGCTGGTCAATAAATACGCCGTTCCGGAAGCCATTGCCAGACACCTGAACCGACAATATGGCACCGAAAGTCTGGAAATTGCGCAGCTTATGCACGACCGGCCCGACTGGGCCGAGCGGCTTTCTGATCGTTTGCCACACACCAAGGCCGAGGTGGTTTTTGTGGTGCGGGCCGAAATGGCGCAAACCCTCAAGGATGTGCTGGCCCGGCGGTTTGGCCTGGAACTCACCGACTGGGAATCCACCGACCAGATTTCTGAAACCGTTGCCGACCTCATGGCCGCCGAACTGGGTTGGACCGAGGACGAGCGCCGGAAAGCCGTGTCCGACTACCACGCCGAGATCGACTGGTTTCGGAAATCGGCGGGGCTGGTACTTTAATATGAAGTAAATAAACGAGTGGTCTGGCCGGTGGTTTCGGAGATATAGGATTGATCAGAGGTTAATTCTATTTCCCCGAAACCACGGGTGTCAACGTCACCGGGCCGAGTAATCCAGACGCCAGCGGTTTCCATTTTTCAGCGGTAAAATTCCCATCTTCACCCCGGTTTTCGCGCAGCCGGGCCGACATGTTGATGTTGTAAAATTTCTTCCAGTTGATGTGTTCCCGATCCATGTCGGCAATCCGGTTTGCCATGCTGTTCGACACAAAAACCGTCAGGGTGTTGGTCGGTTTTAACTGGTCTTTGGGAATAAAAACCTGATACGTTGGCCCGATCAAGGTTCCGATTTCTTTGCCATTCAGTTGAACACGGGCACTTTCGGCCACTTTTCCCAGATCGAGCAGCCAGCCGTCACCGGTTCCTTCCGGTTTCGGGAAAGAAATCGTGTAGGTGGCCGTTCCCGAAAACTTTTTTACATCATTGCCCTCCAGTTCCGTCCACGAAGCCAGTTGATCGGTTTCTTTTTTGGTGGGCAACTGTGGCCCTCCCTCAATGAAATTGATCGCCCAGGTTCCCTTGATTTCAGTCCCGGCGGCTGACGGTTTTAGATACGCATACGCCGGACCACTGACGGCCGTTCGTGACGTTTCCAAAATGCAGGACTCGCCGGGCGCCAGTTGCAGATACACCTCCCCAACTCCGCCGGTTGTTCGAAACCGGGCCAGGCCCAGCTTCTCCGTCATCGGGTTATACAACGCCACCGACTTCGCAGCCACGCTGAGCGGCACCCAGCCGTCAACGGCCTTGTTCCCCCAGTTGGCGATGAAATAGTAATTTCCGGCTGCGTGACTCCGGCGCACCACCTGTAGCCCGGTATCGACCATTTTCTCCCGCTTAACGCCCGCAGCCGTCAGCATAGCTTCCAGATCACTCGCTACCCAGAACGCGCCTTTCCCGACCCGCGCTTTCTGCACCCCATCCTCGGCATCCTCGAAATTGATGGACGTAATCAACGCATTGAACGCGTTCTGGCGAAGGGCCAGTTTGCCCCAACCGGGAACATCCTGCGGTAGTTCGTTGGCAAAAACCACCTTCGCCCCGCTCTGCGCCAGCTTCATCAACTGCTGCAGCGTTTCCAGCGGAATCAGTTGCGCTTCGGGTACCAGAATCGTCTGGTACGTTACGCCACCAGTTTGCAATTTCCCGCCAAGGGCCGTTACTTTCATCAGTTGTTTATCCGATATAAAGTCGAAACCGTATCCTTTTTTCAGGAGCGTCTCGGCATGTTTCTCCACCGGCAAGCCTTTAAAGCCGTGTTCGATCCCGTCGAAATGTTGCAGCAACTCCCGGGCAGGGCGGGCAAAGGCATCGTAGATCGGCAGGTAGACCAGTACATCGTTGTTCGGCTTTCCGGCTTGCAGAAACGACTGGCAACGAGCTACATACTGATTCAGCTTTCCAAAATCCGTCCAGAAGGAATTGTTCGGATTGAAATGCACGGCGGCATAAAACAGCCAGCCGGGCCAGGCAGCTTCCTGCGGGGAATAGTTGGTGCCGTGGTAAAACGTGTGGTTCACCCCGCCGAGCAGAAACCGGTCCATGTCCTTTTTAATGTCGCTCAGTTTCGACAGGAAATGTTCGTTATCCCAAGTCGCCGACTCCGACGAAGTCAGCTTTTTGCCCGTCACGTTGGCCGCCGACGACGCAAATTTGATGCGCAGCATTTCCGTGCCTTCGATCTCGGGAATGTCGGTGATGGCATACAAATCCAGAATGTTCGCGGGCGAACCGTGCGCCTGGTTCCGGATGATTTTGCCTTTCCCTTTGGCCCAATCGCTCCAGGTTTTCGTGTAATTTTCGAGCAGCAGTTCCGAAATGGTTTCCCGGTAATCGGTCAGCACGCGCTGGTAACGGTCATTTTTTCCTTTTGCAAAAAAGGACACCAGTTGGTGCCGCAGGTCGTAGCCGCGCCGTTTCACAAACTCATTGAACAGGGCCGGGGTCCAGTTGCTTTCGCCCTGGGCGTCGTCCACCTCATACGAATCGTTGAAAAACGCCCGGAGATTTTTCAGATCGTGCCCTTTAAAAGCCGTATCGAATTTTTTGAGGTAATTCTGCGTGGCGGTTTTGGAAAAGTGATCGATCACGTCGCCCTCGCCCCCCGGCCCGGCCCGCTCGACCATCTTGCCGTGCCAGCCCTGAAAAACCGCATACAAAATCCAGGTGCCGTCCGGCGCCGTCCAGTTCAGTTTCCCCGTACTGTCGACGCTGGTGGTCAGGTTGATGACCCGGCCGTTGTCCGAATACGCCATCATTGTGACCAGCGGCAGCGGTTTTTCGAACCGCACCTGATCGAACGCATGACGTTGCAGATTCGGATTTTTTGCAATCGGCTCGACCAATTCTTTGATGTCGATTTTCTCACCCACCGTCCGAACCATCGGTTTCTGAATATAAGTTACCGACTCGTTGAGCGTCTCGCCACTTTTCAGCGTAAAGGTTTTGTGAACGACGTACTTGCAGGCATCTTCCGGCGTCACCCACGGTCCGCCAAACGGCCAGCCCGACGCCTGCGCCAGATCAACCCCCAGACCAATCCGACTGGCTTCTTTCAGGGTATGATCCAGCATCGACATCCACTTCGGCGACAGAAAATCGATGAACTGTTTTTCTTCCCCTTTTACGCCATAAATTGGAGTAATTTCGACCCCGCCCAAACCCGCTTTCTGGTATTGGGTCATCAGGTTCGTCAGGTCTTTCGGGTTCACGGCGCTCCCCATCCACCACCACCGGGTCCAGGGTTTGGCCTGCTGCGTGACGGCTGGCCAGCGGGGTTGGGCAAGAAGGGCGTTGCTGAGGAGAAGTAAAAAAAGTAATTTTTTCATGTGTTTTGAGAGTAAGAGCTATTACACAGAGTTTATCAGAGGACATCAGAGTTTATCAAAGTTTTCTCTGTTAAACTCTGATGTCCTCTGATAAACTCTGTGTAATAGCCACTTCACCACGTCAGTTTATACAACGAAATCCCCTGCCGAGGCAGGTCGGTTTTCAGCCGGACGGTGCCGTTGGTAACCGCCACCTGCGCGGGTGCTTCGAATTGGGCCAGCTTCCCGGCTTTTTCCAGCGTCGCAATCTGCTCGGGCGTCGGTTGCTTTGGCGAACCCATTTTTAGCCAGACCGCGTAAGAATTACTGTGGTTTTCGTCGATTCGGTACTGCGTCACCGTCACCTGTTGGGCCGGTAAACCTTTGATAGCCAGATCTACCGGCGAAGCGGCCGCCGGAATGTTGTCGTCGTGGTAGTTCCAGACCATCACAGCCGCCGTGTTTGAAGCCGTGTCGCGGGTTGCCAGGGCGTTGACGTCCGGTTCGGTTCGCCGAACGCTGGAGTCGCGAATCGCCATCGTGTGGTAGGCCATGTTACCGCTGACCTCCACCCGGTTTCCGCGCATCATGCCGTACATCCGAAACACGTTCAGCACCGGTTTATCGACGCCGTTGGTCGCCAGATCGCGAAAACCGTAGAACCAGGGCTGTTCTTCAAACTCGAACGACCACGAAACCGCGCCTTTGAAATTCACCTGATGCGCATCCGCCAGCTCGTATTTCCGGGCAAACGCGGCCGCCGTATAGCTCGAATACATCGTACCGTTGCGGTAGGCGTTCTCCGGGTTGGTTTGCATGCCACAAGCCGCGCAACCTTCCGGGTCTGACTCGCCAATGATAATCGGGAGTTTGCTGAATTCGGGATACGAAGCCACAATCTGAAAACCGCTTGAAATATCGCGCAGTTGGGTTCCCAGATTCATCCGAACATGTCCATCGACCAGTTTGGGCGACCCTTTCGCGTGGAAAGCCACAAAATCGAGGGGCGTGCCGGTTTGCCGGTGACGTAATTTTTTCCGCTTCGGCAGTGTTCCAGAAAGGCTTTCAGGAAAGTTGCGCCCCGTTTCCCCTGCGGCCCCGTCACGTGCGGACCGCCGACTTTGGCCGTCGGCAAGGCCCGCCGAACAGCGTCTACGGAAAAGTCATACAGCTTGTTATATTCATCGACCGTGCCGCCCCAGTACGGACTGTCGGGTTCGTTCCAGAGTTCCCAGTACCAGCTTTCGACCTCTTTTTTGCCGTATCGCTTCACCGAATGCCTGACCCACTGGTAGATCAATTCGCCCCATTTCCGGTAGTCTTTCGGCGGATACCGCCAGCCGGTGTAAATCTTGTCGTATGGTTGTCCGGGTTGCCAGTCGTGCCCGTACGGTTGCGGTTTGGAGGATAACGCTTCCGGCATGAACCCCATCTGCGCCATCGGTTTCATTTTCCGCTCGACGTACGTATCGAAAATCTTGTCGACAATCGTCCAGTCATACACCGGTTTTCCTTTGGCGTTTTCCGTGTAGGCGTTGGTCGATCCCCATTTCAGGGCCGGTTTTCCGTCGCCGGTCACCAGCAGGCTGTGCGCCCGGACATACACCGGAACCGGACTCAGCCCGGCCAGTTCAGACAGCAGTTTTTTGCCGTCTTTCATGTAGGTGTAGTTCGGCTCGTCGTAGCCAAACCACGCCCAAACTGGCTCCATTTTACCTTTGGATTTGCTGAGATCCACCTGAATCGAAACCGGGGGTGGGGGTGTCGGAATGGTCCGCAGGGCTTCTTTGTAATCGACATATTGTGCCAGATCCCGCAGTGCAATGACCTTGTAACCGTTGTCGTGCAGGTATTTCAGGTAGGCTTCAAAAATAGGCGGGGGCGTTGTCACCCAGTCGTGCGCGTAGTCGGGAACACCGTGGATCGTCAGCACGACAACCTTGCCGTTTTTTGCTTCCTGAAAGGCCTTGAAAATTCGCTCTTTGTCGAAATTGTTGGGTTCGGTGGTGCTGAAACTCGGAATCAGGTACGGATAATCGGTTGTTGGGTCATAGGCCCGCGCCCCGCCAACCCGCGCAAACTGGTAGTTTTTTTCTTTCAGAACCTCAAAGGCAACCGGGTTGGTGCCGTAGCCGGGATACGCAAACGTGGTGAGGGGCCGGTCGATGCCATACGTCTTGCAACGGGCTTCAAGGGAATCGAGCTGTGCCGTAAACTGTGCTTTCGACAGTTTGGCCACGTTGCTGTGCGTCAGCGTATGATTGGCAATTTCGAACCCCATGCGGTCCAGTTCCCGCATCTGCTCCCAGCTCATGTATTTCTGCTTATCGGCAAAATCGGGCGGGAATTCGCAGACGTAGAACGTACCGCCAAACCCGTATTTCTTCAGCAACGGAGCCACCACCGTCGCGTGGGTGACGGGGGCATCGTCAAACGTCAAAACCACGAGTTTATCCGGAATCGGTTTCCGCACGATCTGCGCTTCAACGCCAGTCAAGAAACTGATAATCAGAAAAATGACAATACCGATTCGGTTCATCTGAAAACAAGGAGAGAGGGTTGGTTCGGTTTTCAGTTTACGGTATTCGGTTTACGGTGGCTGACGCATGCTGGCTCAAGAAGCCTAATGCGTCAGCCACCGTAAACCGAATACCGTAAACCACTAAGCTACCGGTGCACTTGAACTGGAGAGTTCGATCAGCTTATAACGCGGAACCAGCAGGTGCATGATCAGCCAGGCCAGCAAGTACCCGAAACCGCAGATCAGGAACATGATGTAATAGCCTGTTTCCAGGTGCCCGAGTGCCTTGTAATGGTCGAACAGTTTTCCCGCCAGTTTCGAAAAAGCCATGCCGCCAAGTCCACCCGCCATACCACCAATCCCGATGACGGAGGCCACGGCTTTTTTCGGAAACATGTCCGAAACCGTCGTAAAAATGTTGGCACTCCAGGCCTGGTGGGCCGAGGTAGCAAACCCGATACTCAAAACCGCCAGCCAAAGGCCCATACTGCCCAGATACTGGATAAAAACCGCCGGAATGGCACAAAGGGCATAAATGAACATGGACGTTTTTCGCGCCCGGAACACCGGGAACCCTTTTTTAATCAGGTTCAGGGGCAACCAGCCGCCAAAAATACTGCCGATACTGGCAATCGTGTAGACAACGGCTACCGGCAGCGATGCGGCACTGCCTTCCAGTCCGTACTCGGCTTTCAGGAAGGCGGGCAACCAGAACAGGTAAAACCACCAGATGGGGTCGGTGAGCATTTTCCCGATCACGAACGCCCAGGTTTGGCGGAATGTCAGCAGTTTAAACCAGGAAACTTTCTCGGTCGAAGTTTGGTCTTCCGTTTGCTCATCCTGATCACTGTTGATGTAGGCCAGTTCTTCCGGGCTGACTTTCTTGTGCTTCGCGGGCGTATCGTAGATGGTAATCCACAGGATCAACCACAGAAACCCAATGGCACCGGTGATGATGAAAGCCCATTGCCAGCCCCAGAATTCGGCGATGAACGGCACGGAAAGGGGCGCCAGGATGGCACCGACGTTGGTACCGGAGTTGAAAATACCGGTAGCCAGCGCCCGTTCTTTTTTGGGGAACCACTCAGCAATCGTTTTCACAGCCGCCGGAAAGTTTCCGGATTCACTCAGTCCTAAACCGGCCCGGGCAATGCCAAAGCCGAAGGTTGTTTTGGCAAAAGCGGTTAACACACCCACAATACTCCAGGCGGTCAGCGAAATGGTATAACCTATCTTGGTTCCGAATTTATCGATCAGGCTTCCTGCGCCCAGCATCCCAAAGGCGTAGGCGAGCTGGAAAACCACCACCAAATCTGCGTAGTCTGATTCCGACCAGTTAAAATCTTTTTCCAGGTCGCCTTTCAGCAAACTGATGACAACCCGATCCAGGTAATTAATCGTCGTTGCAAAAAACACCAGAGCACAAATCGTCCAGCGGTACCTTCCAATGGCTTTATTCATGAGAAAAAAGAGTAGAATTCAGGTACAGAAAGCAGGTGGTGGTGGTTATCTACTTTGAAAAGTTGTTACACAGAGTTAATCGGAGAAAAAGGGAGTTTATCAGAGAAATTGTTCTATAACTCTGATAAACTCCCTTTTCTCTGATTAACTCTGTGTAACAACAGCGCGTCTCACACCGTTTTCCGATACCGCCACGACGCCAGCAGCAACAGCCCGACGGCCATGCTGGCCAGCACGAAGAATTGGCGGCTGACATCGGCGAAGGTGCTGCCTTTCAGCATGACATTCCGGCCCACTTCGATGATGTATTTCAGCGGGTTAAGCATGTTGAGCCACTGCGCCCAGACCGGCATGTTCTCGGTCGATGCAAACAAACCGCTCAGGAGAATGAAGAGTACCAACAGGAAAAACGAGACAAACAGCGCCTGTTGCTGGTTTTCGGCCAGCGTGGAAATCAGCAGACCCAGCCCCACGCACAAAATCAGAAAAAGAAGGGCAAAAACGTACATCAAGGCAACGCTGCCCTCGATCTGAATCTGAAACAAAAACCGCCCCAGCAGCAAGCCCACCGTGAATAACCCCAGCCCGACGATCACGAACGGAATCGACTTTCCCAGAATAAACTCGTGCTTGCGGATGGGCGTTACATTCAACTGCTCCATCGTCCCGATTTCCTTTTCCCGCACGATGTTGAGGGCCGACACCAAACCGCCCACCAGCAACAGGAGTTCGAACAGAACGCCCGGCACCATGAACGTTTTGTATTCGAGCTTCGGGTTGTACCAGTACTGATTTTCAATGGATAACACCTGAGCCGTTCCAGACGAAATCAACTTCGTTTCAGCCACAATATCGCTGCTGAAATCCCGGATGATCGCCGTTGCGTAGCCGTTGGCAATCCCGGATTTGGAACCGTCGATGGCGTTGAGCAGCAGTTGAACGGCGGTGCTTCCGGCCTTTTCCAGATCGCGCTCAAAATGGGGCGGAATCACCAGCACCAGGTCGGCATCACCTGCCAGCAGCGTTTGCCGGGCCTGTTTGTCCGATGATAGATAACCGGTTAGGTTAAAATTGTCGAGGTGCCGGAATTTGCCTACGAGCCGCTGCGAATACGTCGTATGATCGCCATCCACCACGGCGATATTCAGGTTTTTGACCTCGTAATTGGCCGCGTACGACAGCAGGATCAACTGCATGATCGGCGCCAGAATCATGATGCGGAGCAACACCGGATTCCGGCGAAGCTGGCGGATTTCCTTTTCAACCATATATCGAATCCGGTTCATGACAGGCGGGTTTTTAAGTTATGCAGGCTCAGGCCCATGAATACAATCGACATTCCGACCAGCACCAGCGTGGGTTGCCAGAGATATCGCAAACCGGCACCCTTGATCATGATGCCTTTGACGATGCTGATGAAATATTTCGCTGGAATGAGGTTGGAAACGAGTTGAAGCGGTTTGGGCATGCTTTCGATGGGAAACATAAATCCCGACAGAAAAATGGTCGGCAGCAACAGCGCCATCAGCGACGCAAACATGGCAACCAATTGGGTGTCAACGATCGACGAGATGAAAATACCGATCGATAACGACAGAAAGATGAACAGCAGTGTTTCGGACAATAGTAGCAGCAGACTGCCATGTAGCGGCACTTTCAGGACAAAAACGCCGAGTGCGATGATGATGCAGCCGTTCAGAAATGATAACAACAGATACGGCACGACCTTCCCCAGCAAAACCTGCCCCTGCGTCAGTGGCGACACCATCAGCACTTCGAGCGTGCCGGTTTCGCGTTCGCGGGCAATGGTCACGGAGGTCATCAGGGCCGAAACCAGCAGCAAAACCATCGCCATCACGCCCGGCACAAACACAAACGCGCCCTTGAGTTCGGGGTTGAACACCATGCGGCTGCGGACGTCGATGGTCAACGGCGGCTGAACGGTCGGGTTGAGGTCCGTGGTGTAATCGCGGATGATCGCCGTGGCATAATTGGTCAGGCTAATGGCGGTATTTTGCTCGGTGGCGTCCGCCAGCAACTGGATCTGCGCGCTGCGGCCGTGTTCGTAGTTTTCCGTAAAACCGGCCGGAAACACCACCGCCAGTTTGATCGCCCCTTTCCGAAATGCCCGTTCGATGTCGTCGTTCGAGCGCAGGTTTTCCCGCAATTGAAAATATCCCGAAGCCAGTAACTTGTTGGTAATCTGCTGCGAGTGCGGGCTTTTGTCGTTGTCGAGAATCGCAATCTTAGCATTTTTGATCTCGTTCGTGAGCGCAAAGCCAAACAGCAACACCTGCACCAGCGGCAACCCGAACAGGATCAGCAACGTCCGGCGGTCGCGCAGGATGTGGAAGAATTCTTTTTTGACAAATGCAGTGAAGCGGTTCATAAGTGACGTTGTGTTTTCAGTTTACGGTATTCGGTTTACCGTTTTCGGTAGGCTGACGCATGCTTCTTGGCTCGTTTCTCATCCCTCCGATAGCTGTATGCGTCAGCCTACCGAAAACGGTAAACCGAATACCGTAAACCGGAATCATTTCGTTGACGTTCCTCGCGCCAGGATCTGGAAAACCGCGTCCATCGAATCCACGGCATAGGCGGTTTTCAAACCCGATGGCGTATCCAGGGCTTTCATTTTTCCGTCCACCATGATCGACACGCGGTTGCAGTATTCAGCTTCGTCCATGTAGTGCGTGGTGACAAAAACCGTCGTTCCGCCGTGGGCGGCTTCGTAGATCAGATGCCAGAACTGCCGGCGAGTGATGGGATCGACCCCGCCGGTCGGTTCGTCCAGAAATACAATTTTGGGCTCGTGAATCAGTGCCACCGAAAACGCCAGTTTCTGCTTCCAGCCCAGCGGCAGCGAAGCCACGAGAGAATCGCCAACGGATTCAATACCCAGTTTTTGTAAAATCTGGTCGGTTTTTGCCGGAATGTCCGACCGGCGCAGGCCGTAGATACCGCCGTAAAACCGAATGTTTTCGCGAACCGTCAAATCTTCGTAGAGTGAAAACCGCTGACTCATGTAGCCAATGCTCTGCTTGATTTTTTCAGACTGTCGATAGACGTCGAAACCGGCTACGGTCGCTTCGCCCGACGACGGTTTCAGCAAACCGCAGAGCATCCGCATCGCCGTGGTTTTCCCGGCTCCGTTTGCGCCCAGAAAGCCAAAAATCTCACCCTGCGCCACATCGAACGTAATGGCATCCGTGGCAATGAAACTGCCGAATTTTTTGGTTAACTGGTGGGTATGAACTGCGTTTTCCATGATTATCAGGTTGTTGCCTCCGGCTGGGTCATCAAGGCCATAAACGTGTCTTCGATGCCCGGTCGAATGGCGTGGATTTCAATGTTCTGGTGGTTTTTGTCCAGCAAATAGGAGCCGATTTGCCGGTCAGATACGTTGGCCGATTTCACCGTCAGGTGCAGAAACTCCCCGAACGCGTAGCAGGATTCCGTAAACGAAGCCAGCCGCAAATCCTGAATGAGTCGATACGTATCAGCCGCCCGAACAGCAAACAGCGGTTTCGTAAACCGGTTCGTAATCGCCGATGGCGTATCGACCGCCAGCACGGTTCCGGTCTGCATAAAGGCCACCCGGTCGCAGCGGCTGGCTTCGTCCATGTAGGGCGTCGAAACCAGCGTGGTCAATCCGCGTTCGTTGAGTTTGCCGAGCATATCCCAGAATTCCTTGCGCGAAACCGCATCGACGCCGGTGGTCGGTTCGTCCAGAAACAGCACGTCAGGCTTGTGAATCAGGGCACAACAGAGGGCCAGTTTCTGTTTCATTCCCCCGGAAAGTTGCCCGGCCCGGCGGTTTTTGAACGGTTCCAGTTGCGAATAAATCTCCTGAATCAGGTGGTAGTTTTCCGGGATGGTGGTTCCAAAAACCGTGGCAAAAAACGCCAGATTTTCCTGCACGCTCAAGTCGGGATACAGCGAAAACCGCCCCGGCATATACCCCACCAGTTGCCGCAAGGCTTTGTAGTCTTTGACCACATCATACCCCGCGACCGTCGCCCGGCCGTGGTCGGGTAGCAGCAACGTCACCAGTATCTTGAAAAGCGTGGTTTTCCCGGCGCCATCCGGCCCGATCAGTCCAAACAGCTCGCCCGGCCGGATCGAAAGGGAGATGTCGGAAACCGCCGGCTTTTCGCCGTACGATTTCGAGATGTTTTCAATGATGATGGCGTCCATGATTTGACTGTAAACCGAAAACCGACCTCATAACCGAATTTCCCCCGGCATCCCGATCTTCAGACCGCCGTCGTTTTTCACCTTCACTTTCAGCGCATACACCAGATTGACGCGCTCGTCTTTGGTCTGGATCACTTTGGGCGTAAACTCGGCTTTGCTCGAAATCCAGATCACGGTTCCGGCATATTCCTTAAACTGATCGTTCGGCGCATCGACCAGCACTTTCACCGGCTGACCGGTTTTGACCCGCACGAGTTGGTCGCCACTGATGTAGGCCCGGAGTGTGATGTGATCCAGATCAGCCACTTTGTACAGCGGTTTTCCGTAACTCGCCACCTCCCCGGTTTCGGCCAACTTGACGGTGACCGTACCCGCCGACGGGTTCACAATCGTTGTTTTTTTGATCTGGTCGTCGATCTGCCGGATTTGTTCTTCCAGGGGGCGTTCCTCCGACAGCGTTCCGCTCCGCTGGGTCGTCAGAGTCGATTGCTGGGCCGCCCGTTGCTGGCGAATCAGGGCAATCTGTCGCTCAATGACGTCGATCTGGGCAACGAGGTCATCGAGTTGTTTGGTCGGAGCGGCCCCGGCGGCAATCAGATTCTGGGTGCGGACTTTCTCGCGTTGCAGCGTCTTCAATTGTTGTTCCTGAACGGCAATCTGTTGTTCGTAGGGCGACAGTTGTGCCGGAATGTTCGGAGAACGGCTGGAAACCGCCCGCCGACTGGCCAGCAACTGCGCTTTCCGAAGCTGGAGTTGCAGCGGGTCGATTTGCCCGACAGCCTGCCCGGCTTTCAGGGTCTGGCCTTCCTCCACCGACAATTGTTGCAATGCGCCGGTGGCCTCGGCGGAGACGATGGTTTCGACGGCTTCAAAATTGCCGTATGCGTCCGATTGCGGCTCGGTTTGGCAACCCAGCAGGCCGATCAGAAAGGCGGAAGTAATCAGAATGAATTTCATGGAGTGGCTGGTCTATGGTGTTAATTTCCGGTCAGCGTTCGGTACTGGATTTTCGCCAACAGCAGTTGCAGTTCGTGGGTTTTCTGGTTCAGGAGCGCCAGGCTTTCGGCGTTGAGTTCGGACGCATAATCGCGGGCGGCAATCGTTCCATTGTCGAGTTGAATGCTGGCGGTTTGCCGGATTTTTGATCGTAAGGCACTAATTTCCTGGTCTTTATCCAACAGTGCGCTGATGCGGTCGATCTCGGTTTGCTGTTGCCGAAGTTGCAGCGACAGGTTCCGGTCGAACACTTTTTGCTGAACGTCGATCTGTTCCCGGTTGAGGGCCAAAACCGTCCGGTCGTTGCGAAGCGTGTAGGCCGATGACAGGTTCCAGCTTAGCCGGATGCCCCCGATAAAAAAGCCCCGAAAATCGTTGTTGAGGAAGTTCAGTGCCGGTCGGCCCGCGCCACCCTGGGCAAACGCGCTCAGCCGGGGTTGCAGGCGGTGGTTGGTCAGCCGCAGTTGCGCATCGAGCAGCGTCCGCTGCGACTCAAAAAGTTTTTGCTCCGGGCGGTTCAGTGACAGATTCGCCGTACCGGTTTGCACTTCAGCCACCACCAGCCGCGTGCTATCGGTAATCGTTAAACCGGTTAAAATCGCAAGTTGGTCGCGCAGGCCCCGGCGAGTGGCCCCCAACTGGGCCAGTTGCTGCTCGGCGTTCAGCACTTCGGCGCGTAACACATTGACGTTCATCGTGGCAACCGTTCCAAACTTTACGCCCGCTTCGGCTTTCACGATGCGGTTTTGCAGTTCTGCCAGGCGGTTTTGGGTCAGGCGGGTGTTTTCGTCGGTCAACAAACTGTTCAGAAAATAGGCGTTAACCTGGTCTTTGAGCCGGTTTTGATCAACGGCCACCTGCTGCAACCCCACCGCCGTACCGGCCCGTTGCACCTGTTTCCGGAGCGTCGTTTGCTGGCCGTCGAACAAGGTGTAACTGGCATCCGCCGTCAGCTTGTACTGGTTTTTGCTGAGTTGCGGAACCGCTATGTTGGGCAATTCGATAGGCAGTTGGGTCACTTCCGATTGCCACGTCGCCTGTCCGTTGACACCCACCTGCGGGAGCCACCGGTTTTTGTCCAGATTGGCTACGGTCAGATCACCGGTTTGCTGAACCAACTCGCGTTGGCGGCTCAACGGGTCGTTGGTCAGGGCAGCGGCATAGCCTTGCTCCAGCGTCACCACCGACTGCCCCCGGGCCAGACCCGTCAGCAGCAGTGCCAGGAAAAGTGCGGAGATCAATTTCATAATAATCCGTTTAAAAACTCATTCTAAATTATTTTTCTAAAAATATTTTTAATAAACTGTCAAAAAAAATCAAACGGGTTTCAGATACGCCATGATTGTCTCAAAAACGATCACTTTCCGTTCGTCCAGAAAGGCTTTGTAAGCCGCATCGTCCATACCGCCGATGTAACTCACGATGGGTTTTGCCATAAACGGAAAGACCAAACTGCCCAGCATTGTGACAATCAGTTGCAGCGGTTTCACATTCCGAATGGTTCCTTTCTCGCCTTCAATCTGCAACTGTTTGGTAAAATAAGTCGATTCAATCAGGCTTTTTACATTCAGTTTTTCAAATATCTCGCTGCTGTCTTTCTGCAGTTCAGCCAGAACAAAAACCGGCACGTGGGGGTTAGCTTGCAGAAAATCAGTGTAAGTATCGGCGACTTTCCAGACTTTGATTTCCAGCGGAACCTCTTCATTCAGAATCGAAATCACCTTACCCAGAAAAACGCCCATCGTTTCCAGAAAAATGCGCTGGAAAAGCTGCTCCTTACCCCGAAAGTAATAATTCACCATCGCCATGGTTGTGCCGGACTCCTCGGCGATGTGACGCAGTTTCGCCCCGTCGAATCCGCGTTCCAGAAATACTTTCTTGGCGGCTTCCTTGATCATCTGCTCCGTGTTCTGCTCGGTCTTTTTCGGTTTCATCGGTGCAAAGGTAGGGGTAGAATTGGTTTATTAAAAACTTTTTTAATAAATATTTTTAATTGTGACACAGAGGTGATCAGAGGACATCAGAGTTAATCAGAGAAAACTTCTGGTTAACACTGAAACACCGCAGGACAGCTCCGTTTGTGTAATAACCTGTTCAATCGGTTGTCGCTTGTGGCAAGTGGACTATATTTGCAGTATAAAGATAGGATCATAAGCTATACGGCCTCTGCAGTCGTATTTATGAGTGACTAAACTGTCGACTTTCTGTATGATACGTCCGTGCTGGCTCATCCTTTTAGTCATACCGCTCCTGCGTTCCTACGCCCAGTCGAATCAGCCCCTCCGAATTCCTGAAAAATCCCCGATCGCCAATCAATTTGAGCATCTGTCGGTTGAGGATGGCTTGTCCAATGACTTTATAACGGCTATTCTCCAGGATCGGGATGGCTTTATGTGGTTTGGAACCGGGGAGGGCCTCAATAAATACGATGGTTCTACCTTCACGGTTTTTAAACCGGATCCCAGCCAGCCCACCCGCAGCTTTCAGAATGGCTACATCATGGGCCTGTGCGAAGGCGACTCAACCCAGCTTTGGGCAGTTACAAGAGGGGGCGGGTTGCATGAAATCAACCGGAAAACGGGGGGCGTCATTCCGCATCCCATTCGGGCCGCCCAGGCCAACCGGTGGAACAACCAGCATTCCGTTTTCATAGACCGGCAGCGCATCATCTGGATTAGTGCCTATGCGGGTCTGGCCCGCTATGACCCGGCCAGACACCATTTTACCCTCTATCCATCCCCCGTTGCCGACGTGCCGGTGATCACAGCTTTTGAAGACCGACAGCATCGTTTCTGGGTCGCCACCCACCAGGGCTTGTACCTCTTCGACCGCCCGACCGGAAAATTTACCCCGGTGGCAGTTCAGGGATTGAAAGGTCCCCAGCCCTCCTTCCAATCGTTTTACCTTGATGAAAACGATGTGCTCTGGCTGGGTACGGCCCTGGCCGGTTACAGTTTGTTCAAACTTAATTTGCGCAGCCAGCCGTGGAACCTGGTTCCTTACAACCCGCGCGGAGAACTTCATTCTTTCGTGTGGCGGAACACCATCCACCGGGATTCCACAGGGATTGTCTGGATCGGAACCACCAACGGTTTGCAGGGAATCAACCCGGCCAGCGATCAGGTTTTTACGTACCAGTCTGATCCAGGCCGGTATAAAGGGCTGGCCAGCAGCAGTATGCAGGCACTCTATCACGATCGGTCGGGTATGTTCTGGATCGGAACCAACAACGGGATCGACCGGCAGGCCGTGAACACCAAACCTTTTTCTACCTACCAGGTAAAGGCCAATGAGCGGAGGGCCCATGTACCCGAAAACAGAGCATACGCCGTCTTTAAGGATACGCGCGGTCAGCTCTGGTTCAACAATTCACCCGGGATCTACCGACTTTCTGCCGACCAAAAACGGCTTGACCCCATACCGCCCGAAAAGTTAGGTGCCGTGGGAGACCATTACAACGAGGTGAGGTCGTTTCTGCCCGACGGGAAGGACGGAATCTGGCTGGGATCGTACGATGGCCTGTACCACTTCGATCAGGCATCCGGACGGTTTACCGCATACCCGTCGGAAATGCCTGCTCAGTTTATTGCGGTTCAGCAAAAGGCGGGAAAACCGCAGGGTGACGTCTGGATTGGGGGCGATGGCGGTTTTGCCTCTTTCAATGTCCAAACGCATCGATACAACTACTACCGCTATCAACCGGGGAAACCGGGTGGCATCCCCGACCGGTTTGTGTATGGACTTCTGGTGAGCCAGAGCGGTGAGGTATGGATTCTGATTCACCGGTTGGGTCTTTGCCGGTTGAATCCCAAAACGGGTCAAATAACCCGCTATTCGGCCGACCTGAAAGGAAACCTGAGCAGCAACGACGTTCGCACCATTTACGAAGATCCGGACGGAATCATCTGGATCGGCACCTACCTGGGCGGTTTAAACCGGTTCGACCCGAAGACCGGCCTGTTTTCGACGATCACCCACCAGGATGGCATCCCCGGCAACACCATTGTCGGTATCACCGGGGATGCGTCGGGGCATCTCTGGCTGAGTACCAACGATGGCCTTTGCCGGGTCGATCCCCGTACCAAAGCCATTCGCACCTACCAGGTTTCGGATGGCTTACCCAGCAACAACTTCAAGCAAAATGCCGTCTTTCGCCACGGCAATCAACTCATTTTCGGTAGTGAGAATGGCATTGTTCAGTTCGACCCTGACCAGATTCGTGATGACAACCGTCCTTTTCCGGTTTATGTTACCGGGCTGACGGTCATGGACAAACCCCGGAAAATCACCGGCAACGTCATTCATCTAAAACACGACGAGAATTTTCTGTCGATTGCCTTTGCGGCTCTGGCCTACGATCAGCCCCGCCAAAACCAGTATGCCTACCAGCTCGTCGGGATCAACCCCGACTGGGTCCAGAGCGGCAACCGCACGGTGATCAATTTTACCAGCCTGCCACCGGGCCACTATACGTTCCGGGTAAAAGCCGCCAACAGCAATGGGTTCTGGAGCCCGCATGAAGCGGCCATTCAGGTGATTGTTCAGCCGCCCTGGTGGGCCACCTGGTGGGCCTACGGTCTGTATGGGCTGGCGATTGCCGGAGCGATTTGGGGGTATATCCGGTTTTCGACCAACCGGTTCCGGCAACGCCAGGAGTTTGAGCTGAATCGCCGGGAGGCCGAGCAGCTCAAAGCCGTCGACGAGCTGAAAACCCGTTTTTTTTCCAACATGACCCACGAGTTTCGCACCCCCCTGTCGCTGATCATCGCGCCGGTGGAGAAGTTGTTGCAGGAAGGCCGGTTCGACGGGCCGATGCTCCGGCTGATCCACCAGAATGCCGAACAGCTTCTGCGGTTGATCAACCAGTTGCTGGATATTGCCAAACTGGAAGGAAACCACATGACAGTTTCGCCCCTGCAGGGCCGGGTCAGCGAATTCATCCACCCGATCGTCGCGGTTTTCCAGCGGGCCGCCGAGCAGAAAGGCATCACCTTAACCTGTACGATGGACCAGTTCCCCGCCCAGGCGCAGCTTTTCGACGCAGACAAGTGGGAGAAAATCCTGACAAATCTGCTCGCCAATGCCCTCAAATTTACCGGGGCGGGGGGAAGCATCACCCTGACCATCGCGCCCGTTTGGAGAGCCGACGAAATGACGGGGGTTCAATTTCAACTGGTCGATTCGGGCATCGGCATGGCTCCACACCATCTTCCGCATATTTTTAACCGGTTTTATCAGGCCGACACCTCCACCACCCGCACCCACGAAGGCACCGGTCTTGGGCTGGCGCTGGTTCACGAATTGATTCAGTTACTGGGTGGACACATTGCCGTGGAGAGCGAGGTAGGGGTAGGAACCCGCTTCAACTGGACCCTGCCCGTCAGCCCGGTAACCAACGCCGACCACCCCCGAATTCGTGTGGACGTTGCGCCGTTGCCGGTTGCCGACCCTCCAATACCGCTCGATCTCATTCCCGTTACGAACCCGTCACCGGAGGGAAATACCGCTCCCCGCATTTTGATCGTGGAAGACAATCAGGAGTTGAGGGAGTTTCTGGTGGGAGAGCTAACGGCTTCTTATCAGATTTTACAGGCGGTCGACGGGCAGCAGGGCTGGGAGGTAACCCAGGCCGAACTGCCCGATATCGTCCTGACAGATGTGATGATGCCCCGCCTGGATGGCCATGAATTGAGCAGGCTCATCAAAAGTCATGCGGATACCGATCATATTGCCGTCGTGATGCTGACGGCCAAAGCCGCCCAGCCGAGCCGTCTGCAGGGCTTACAGGAAGGAGCCGATGATTATCTGACCAAGCCCTTCAGCGTGGCCGAACTGCGTCTCCGGCTTCAGAACCTGCTCAATCGCCAGCAACGGCTTCGCGAACGCTACCAGCAACAGTTTTTGGCCACCGCCACCGCCCCATCGGTGGAAGCGGAGGTCACACACCCTTTGCTGGAACGGATTTATGACCTCATGGATGAGCGACTCGATGATCCGCAACTGAGTGTCGAGTGGCTGGCCGATCAACTCGCCATCAGCCGCCGTACGCTTCACCGGAAAATCGTCAGTTTGACGCCCTGGGTTCCCAACGAACTCATCCGGCAGTATCGGATCCGGAAAGCGGCCGGGTTGCTCCAGGCGGGGCATACGGTGTCTGAGACGGCCGACCTGGTCGGTTTTAGCACCCCTTCCCACTTCGCTATGGTTTTCAAAGAGGTGTATCAGCAAACCCCCACCGAGTTCATGACCAGCCCTTCAAAAAGCCTCTAATGGCCTGATTTTCCAACTTTTTTCGGGTAAATGTCCCGAATTTGATAGCATTTGTCCCCAATTCGACAGCCTGCCAGCCGGTAAAACAGCACCTTTGTGCTGTTGATAATGTGTGCTATCCACACCATTTTTTTAAAACCCACCGTATCCTTTCGGTCTGTGATGCCCTTCCGAAACGGCAGACCGAAAGGCCAGCCTTATTTCCGTACCTGCCCCAGCAGCCACGCTCCCAACTCTTCACTCGCTTTGTAGTTTTCGTAAACCGTCGGAATGATCCGCCCATCGGTGTATTCATTGTAGAGCCAGGGGTCGCCGACGGCGAAAACCGTTCCTTTGCCCACTTTCGCCACTGCCATAATCACGTCGCCCTCTTCCGAAACGAGGGCTTGGGCCGGGGCTTTCAGATCGAGCGTCGCCAGTTCCTTGATGTAAACGGCTTTCGTTTCTTTGAAAACCGGGTTGCCGGCCGGAATCGTCACCTTGCCCTGCTCCCAGTTTTTGCCCTTCACCATGTTGCGGTTTTTGTCGGTAAACCGGATGCCGAAGGTCTGCGCCAGTTCGTTGAAGTGTTTCGTTTCGCAGTTGGCCGTGTCATTCGCCATCATCACCAGCACCCCACCGGCTTTCACCCATTCGTTAATCGCCTTAATATCAGCTTCCTGAATATAGTTCGGTTTGGCGGTTTCCTTCGGCGAATCGGGATCGACAATGATGTATACGTCGATGTCTTTCAGGGATTCAGCAGTCGGCGCGGTCCGAACCGGGACGGTTTTGGCACCCAGTTCACGGAAGGTGTTGCCCCAGTGCCAGAATCCGGAGTGCATCCGGTCTTCCCAGGTGTAGTGAAACTGTTCGGTTTGGCCGAGTAAATCCTTCCGAAATTCGTGGTTGAAATGGTAGTCGACGGCCACGGTTTTTCCGGCACCAAGGGCCAGTTCCGGCGCGATTTCCATTTCCAGACTCGCCATGATAAACGGCCCGACGCCCTTCAGGTCGTTTTTGCGGATGGGTTCACTCAGGTAATATTCGTAGCTGCCATCGCGGTAGGGCGTGCCTCCCAAACCGCCCACGCTGACGGTGCCGTTGAGGTTGATGGTTCCGTTCGGTTCTTCTTCGATGAAATTTTTCAGAATCCCCTGGTAGCCTTTCTGCGCCGAAGCCAGAAACGACGGGTCCAGGTATCCCATCCGCACGGCTTTCGCTAGCGTATAGACAAACATGCACGACGCCGAAGCCTCGATGTAATTCCCTTTCCGGGTTCCCTGCGTGGTCATCTGGTACCAGCAACCGGTTTTGGGATCCTGGTATTTTACCATCGGCGTTGCCAGCCGTTGCAGGTATTTCACCAGATTGGCGCGTTGGGGGTGGTTGGTCGGGAAATAATCCAGCACATCGACCAGCGCCATACCGTACCAGCCAATCGACCGGCCCCAGAAGTGGGGCGACTGCCCGGTTTTCGGATTCGCCCATTTTTGCTCGCGGCTTTCGTCGTAGCCGTGGTAGAGCAGCCCGGTTTTAGAATCGACGAGGTGTTTTTCGATCAGGGCAAACTGTTTGGCAATGTCGTCGAAGTTTTCCGGCTGATTGAACACCCGGCTGAATTCAGCGTAAAACGGCTCGGCCATGAACAACCCGTCGAGCCACATCTGGTTCGGATAGCGACCTTTGTGCCAGAAACCGCCTTCTTTCGTGCGCGGTTGTTTCGCCAGTTGATCGCGTAACAGGAAAGCCGCTTTCTGAAATTTCTCCTTCCCCGGCAGCGACTGCTGGGCCAGCATCAGGAGCACCCGCCCGGTTGTAACGTTGTCGATGTTGAACTCCTCCATTTTGTAGGTCCGGATGCTGCCGTCTTCGCGCACAAACTGGTTGATATCGTTCAACGTATAGGTAAAGTATTTGCTGTCGCCGGTGCGGTACCAGACCCGTTCGAAGGCTTTCAAAACCAGTCCCTGTTCATAATCCCAGCGGGCGGTTTTGTGGTTTCCGATCAGAATCGAATCTTTGTGCCACGTCATGAACGAATCGGCCATGCGCTGGGAATACGGTTTTTGCTGGGCGAGCGCGCAGGTAGTGAACAGGATCAGAAATAGATATTTCATGGGCATAAGAAAAAGTTATTACGCAGAGTTAATCAGAGGCAATCAGAGTTACGCAGAGTTTTTCTCTGATTGCCTCTGATTAACTCTGTGTAACAACTTAAAGTAAATTCTACGACTTTCTACCAATTCAGAGCGGTGTTAATTTGGCGGTTTCGCCGGAAAGTGAGTACTTACTCATGCCTCTTTTCCCTATCCACGGTATGCCAACGATTTCAACTCCCGACTATCCGCATCAACTTCCCATCGACCAGTTGCTGCAGGATCTGAACGTCGATCCCAAAACCGGGTTGACCGCCGAAGAAGCTAAAAACCGCTACGATGAATTGGGACCGAATGCCTTGCAGGAAGTCAAACGCGAAAGTGCCATAACGATTCTGATGCGGCAGTTCACCGGCGTCATTGTCTACATTCTGGCGGCAGCGGCCGGTATTTCGTTCTTTCTGGGCGAAACCGTCGAAGGCTTTGCCATCATTGCGGTTTTGCTCGTCAACGCCGTAACCGGTTTTTTGCTGGAATGGAACGCCCGGCAGTCGATGGATGCGCTGCGAAAAATGGACACCACACCCGCGCGGGTGCTGCGCGACGGCCGCATCCGGGAAATTTCGTCGGAAGAAGTGACGCTCGGCGATATCCTGGTGGTTGAAGCCGGTGACCTGGTAGCCGCTGACGGCAACCTTTTCGAAGTCAGCCAGTTGCAAATTGACGAATCCGCTCTCACCGGCGAGTCGCTGCCCGTTGACAAAAATACGGAAATCCCACCGGACGAATCTCCCCTGGGTGACCAGCACAACCGCCTGTTTAAAGGAACGCCCGTGACGGCGGGCAACGGCCGGGCCATCGTGACGGGCATCGGGCAGCAAACGGAGCTGGGCAAAATTGCCACGATGGTGAAGGACGCCAAACGCTCGGCCACACCACTGGAAGCGAAGCTGGATTCACTGGCGAAAGTGCTGATCTGGGTGACCGTCGGGCTGGCGGCTCTGTTTCTGGTGGTTGGGTTGGTCCGGAAAGAAGAACCGCTTCGGCTGATCGAAACCGCGCTGGCCCTGGCCATTGCGGCCATTCCGGAAGGCATGTCGGTGGTGGCAACCATTGCGCTGGCCTACGGCATGTTGCGGCTGGCGGAGAAGAAAGTGATCGTCAAACGGCTGTCGGCCGTTGAGACGCTGGGCGGAACCAACGTTATTTTTACGGATAAAACCGGCACGCTGACCCAAAACCGCATCGAGGTCAACACGCTCGAACTGCCGGATTTTCACGCCGAGATCCGGGCCGATGCGGAAGCCAAAAAACTGGAAGTGGTGGAAGGCGATCAGGCCGTCACGGAATCCGATGCCTACCAGCAACTCATCCGCGTGGGCGTTTTGTGTAATAATGCGGATTATGACATTGTGAAGGGAAAACCCAAAGAAGTGGGCGATCCGGTGGAAGTTTCGCTGCTGAAATTTGCAATTGCGGCTGGTCACAATCCCGACCGCATCATCCAGAATTTTCCGCGCAAAGCCGAACAGGCCTTTAGCTCGGACACCCGGATTATGGGCACGCTCCACGCCCACGATGGCGGTTTTTTCGTAGCGGTGAAAGGCGCGGCTGAGGAGGTGCTGGAACGCTGCCGGTCGCTCAACGAACAAGACCGGAAGGCCTATTATGACATTTCCGAGAAAATGGCCGTCGACGGGTTGCGAACGCTGGCGTTTGCGTTTCGGGAAACCAGGGAAAAACCGGGTGACGATTTTATTGATGGCGATTTGACGTATGTCGGCCTGATCGGTTTTCTCGATCCACCCCGCACCGAAGTAACACCCGCGCTCAAAGCCTGCCGGGCTGCGGGCATCAAGGTCATCATGGTGACCGGCGACCACCCCGCAACTGCCCTCACGATTGCGTCCAAAGTGAACCTGATCGAAGCGGGTGAAGAAATTGTGATGACGGGCAAAGACCTCAAACCACTCGATCAACTGACCGAAACCGATAAAAAGAAGTTGCTGGCATGTCGGGTGTTTGCCCGCGTTAGCCCGGCGCAGAAGCTGGATATGATCGACCTGTATCAACAGCAGGGCGACATTGTTGGCATGACCGGCGACGGCGTCAACGATGCGCCCGCGCTGAAGAAGTCGGACATCGGCATTGCGATGGGACTGCGCGGCACGCAGGTGGCTGCCGAAACCGCCGACATGGTGCTGAAAGACGACTCGTTTGCGTCCATCGTGGCGGCCATTGCCCAGGGGCGGGTCATTTTCGAGAACATCCGCAAGTTCGTGCTGTTCCTGCTGTCGTGTAACCTGAGCGAGATTTTCGTAGTGACGTTTGCCGGTTTTCTGAACGTTGGCAATCCGCTGCTGCCCTTGCAGATTCTGTTTATCAACATCGTCACCGACGTGTTTCCGGCTCTGGCGCTGGGGGTGGGCCGCGAGAATTCGAGCCTGATGCACCAGCCGCCCCGCGACCCCAAAACGCCGATTATGGACATCCGTGACTGGCGCATGGTGGTTTTTTACGCCCTGGCCATGACGGTTTCGGTGTTGGGTGCCTACTGGCTCGGCACGCGCGAATTGGGTCTGACGGCAAAGGAAGGCAACAACCTGACGTTCTATGCGCTGTCGTTTGCGCAATTGCTGCACGTTTTCAACCTGCGGTCCGGCCATTCGTTTTTTGTCAACGAAATTACGCGAAACCGGTATATTTGGTACGCCTTGCTGTTGTGTCTGGTGATTCTGGTTCTGACCTATTACGTGCCGTTTTTAAACCAGGTGCTCAGCATTCAACCCATGACCAGCACCGAACTCTGGCTCATTGCCGCAGCCGGTCTGGCACCGGTGGTGTTGGTGCAGTTGGTCAAAGGAATAATGCGATTGGCAAAATAGCGTAACGCAACCAATTTCAAGTCGACCAGGGGCCGCGAACGCAAAACCAGTACTTTTCTAACCCCAATTACAATGCAGGAAGTTGCTTTTACCATGAAACTCAAACCCGGCGTTGAGTCTGAGTACCAACGCCGTCACGATGAAATATGGCCGGAATTGTCGCAGGCGCTGACCGACGCCGGTATTCGGGATTATTCCATTTTTCTCGACCGTTCGAGCGGGATTCTGTTCGGTGTGCAGAAGCGCGAGGAGAATCATACGGCCGATCAGTTGCCGGGTTTGCCCGTGATGAAACGCTGGTGGGCGTATATGGCCGATTTAATGGACACCAATCCGGATCAGTCGCCGGTCGCGGTTCCATTGGAGCGCGTTTTTCATATGGATTAACCATGCCGTGAATCAAATCATCCCCAGTTCAGGATACCATCCCGTAGGGATTCAACAGCGCAGCGTCGGTAGAAAACGAATGGGTATATCATGCTTCCGCGTGCCGTCAGGTATGCAACGAATCGCAGAAATCCAACGGTCGCGTACCTGACGGCACGCAGATGTGGAGATAACCGGACTTCCTCCTACCGACGCTGCGCTGTTGGATCCCTGCGGGATCATGGACCAGTCCATGAAATGGAAGTTGGGGAATGGGATCGTTTTATCTTTTTGGTCAATTAAAATGGAAAAATGGATTGCCGGTGCTTTCTTCGTAGTCATGGCCGTAACGGGTTTTGCCCAGCCAAAAAATGCTGCGGCAACCGTCCCGGATGAAAAGATGCGGGCGGTTTTTGAGGAAGTGAAAACGCCGTACAAATACGGGATTGTGCTGCCCCAGCCCGACAAAGGCCGGATGGTCGACAGTCCGACGGTTTTTCGTAAAGGCGACGTCTGGTACATGACCTACATCATTTTTGATGGAAAGGGCTACGAAACCTGGTTGGCAAAAAGCACCGATCTGTTGCACTGGAACACCCTGGGAAAGCTGATGTCATTTACCGATAAAGACTGGGATGCCACGCAAAAAGCCGGGTATGTCGCCTTGATCGACACGGACTGGGGTGGTTCCTACGAACCCGAAAAATACCGGAACCGCTACTGGCTGTCATATTTGGGCGGTTCCGAAAAAGGCTACGAAGCGGGCCGGTTGGGGGTTGGCATCGCGAACACGACCGATTTGGCCGCATCGAAAGAAGTCACGCGGTTGCCGGAACCGGTGCTGTCGGCGGTGGATCAAGACGCGCGCTGGTACGATAACAAAACCATCTACAAGAGTCTGGTAATTCGGGACAAGGCGCAGAAAACCGGGTATCCGTTTGTGATGTATTACAACGCCAAAGGCGAAAAGCCGGATGCCAAAGGAGCCGGTTTTGAAAACATCGCGATGGCGGTTTCCAACGATATGACCCACTGGAAACGACACGGGCAGGAGCCGTTGATTACCCGAAAAACCGGCATCTGTGGTGATGCCCAGATTGCTAGAATAGGTGATGTGTACGTCATGTTTT
Organism: Larkinella sp.; assembly: GCF_965227735.1. Lineage (NCBI taxonomy): Bacteria > Pseudomonadati > Bacteroidota > Cytophagia > Cytophagales > Spirosomataceae > Larkinella > Larkinella sp. The sequence goes on from NZ_OZ245776.1 coordinate 6,037,017, forward strand.
ACTTCGGCGCGTTCTGGAAACCCGGCGCGTTCGAGCGGTTTGCGTGTTCCTACGACCTCGTTAACTGGACCGACTGGCAGGGCGAGGATCTGATTGCCTCCTCGGAACCGTACGACAAAACCTACGCCCACAAACCGTGGGTCATCAAGTGGAAAGGCGTCGTTTATCATTTCTACAATGCCGTTGGCGATCAGGGGCGTGTCATTGCCGTGGCTACTTCCAAAGACCTGGGCAAGAGTGCATTGGGAAAGTAAAAACAGTTTTTACGGCTTTCGCCTATTTTGCTGCTGAAAACCGCAGCCGTATAGAGCCAGGACTTCCACAAATTTTCCAGCTATGTATGTTAATAATAACTATGTAATTAGTTTTGTGACTAATAGATTAGTTATTTTACATTAAAAAACGAACTCTATATGGGAAAGGCGTTATACATTGGTTTCTGTCTACTCACCTACTGCTCAATCTATAACCCCATTGAACTGCAAACAAAACCCTTGAGCTACGGACCCTATCCAGTTGGATTCAGGACTGAGCAACAGGTTGATAGCATCCGGAGCTACCAACCGGACAAGGGCATACCGTACCGACCGTTGTCTGTTCATATTTGGTACCCTGCCCGGAAAGCATCGACGGAGAATCTGATGCCTTACAGGACGTATATTGGGTTAGAAACGCAACGGGAGGGGTTTTCCATAACCGATTCCAACCAGGTTCGTGCGTTTTGTACCAATCTAGTGGGGGGGTATCGCCAATACGCCACCACCTTTATGAAAAATCTCACCGTGAGCGTAGATGACATCCTGCAGGCACCGACGAAGGCGGTTTATAACGCAGCGCCGGTTCATAGAAAGTTTCCAGTGATCCTCTATGCACCTTCGTTGAGCAAACCAGCGAATCAAAACCATATGGCCTGTGAGTACTTAGCCAGCCACGGTTATATCGTCATTTCTGCCGCGTCAGCCGGGCAACAAGGGCAAACAATGACCAAGGACACGGCTGGTATTATGGCTCAGGTAAGGGACTTGGAATACATGATGGCTCAGGCTTCCCGAATCCCTACTGTTGATACGGCCAGAATGGGTATGTTTGGATTCAGTTGGGGAAGCATGGCTACTGTCATTTATCAGATGCGAAACCAGAACGTAAAAGCGTTGGCCTGCTGGGATGGTAGCATGGAGTATCAGGATTATGATCTGATCAAAACCGCTAGCGATTTCAACCCGGCCAAATTAACCGTGCCTTACCTGTATCTCTGCAATCAAAATGAGGACTGGTCTACTTTCCCTTTCTTTCGTTCGTTAGCCAAATCCACGAAGCATTTATATCGGCTTAAGAAGTTGGAACATGCGGAATTTACGGCCTACTGGTCTTTCTACGCTTCTATCAAGCCGACTACTTCGTACCAAACGGATAGTTACCGGGCCATTTGCCACTATACATTATCTTTTTTTGATGCTTATCTCAAGGATCGTAAAAAAGCCAAAATGGTGCTTCAGCATTCAAGTGAGGAAAATGGGTTCAGTTCTGAGACCATTGCTAAACTGTCGATTTAATTGAGCAATCAGCCTGTTACGCACCCACCCGTTTTCCCAACCGGCGGGGTGCTTTTTTGGTATTAGCCGAAAAAAGTTACCCCATTCCCGCAGGTTTTTCCAATCTTTCGTACCTAATCCCGTGTGTTCACTTTTAACGATACCGCCCGTTTGCAGGAGTCCGAACTGATTGCTGAGCTGAAAGCAGGCCGTGCGTCGGCTTTTCGGATGCTGGTCGAAACGCATCAGGACAAGGTTTACAACCTGGCGCTGGCGATTGTACAGCATCCCGAAGAAGCGGAGGATATTGCCCAGGAGGTATTTATTGAAGTGTACCAAACCATTCAGCACTTTCGGGAAGAGGCCAAACTGACGACCTGGCTCTATCGCATCACCACCACCAAAGCCCTGGCGCACCACCGGAAACGGAAAGCCCAAAAGCGGTTTTCGGTCCTGACCAGCTTGTTTGGGCTGAACAACGAAGTGCTGCACGATCCGCCGGATTTCCACCATCCGGGCGTTTCGCTGGAGCAGAAAGAGGAGATGCATACCCTTTTTAAAGCTATTGGTGAATTGGTTGATAACCAAAAAGTTGCCTTTATTTTACAGTATATCGACGAACAGAGCCACCGCGAAATTGCAGAGGTGATGCAGGTCAGCGTGTCGGCGGTCGAGTCGCTGCTGCACCGGGCCAAACAGAATCTTCGGAAACAGTTAGGCCCGTATTATCAGGAAAGAAATAACCCGTGACAAGCATGAACACGAACGAAGAAGAGCAACAGTGGGAAGACCGGTTTCGGAAGTTGGGCCAGCTAAAGCCCGCCCAGCCCCGGCCTTTCTTTTATACCCGGTTGGAGGCCCGGTTGGAAACCCGGCTGAAAAACCACATGAACCCGTTGGAAGGAACAGTCCGTCTGCCGTGGTGGTTGCAACGCCCGGCCTATGCCCTCGGAACACTCGGCATGCTGGTGGCACTCAACGTGTCGGTGGCGCTCTGGCAAACCCGCCCCAGCCCACCCACGCCGGAACCCGATGCCGGAACCTATGAAGCTTTTGTGCAGGATTATCAACTGGACCACCAAACCGTTTACGCCGATGAATGACCGGAATCGAGTTCGAATGCTGATCGGCATCATCATCGCGCTGGTGTTGCTCAACGCCGGGTTGTTGACCTGGATGTGGCTGGGGTCCCAGCGGCACCACCGGGAGGGCGACGGTCGGTCGTATCTTTCCAAGACCCTCGGTTTTTCGGAAGAACAACGCACCCAATACCGGGCCATGCGGCAAAACCATTTCAAAACCATCCGGCCCCTGCTGGATTCGATGCGGCAGGAACGCCAGCGGTTTTTCCGGCAGGTCAACGATTCGACGCAGACCGATGCGCAGTTGACGCAACAGGCCCGGCAACTGGAAGAATACAGCGTTCGGCTGGACGTGCTGACCTTGCGGCATTTTCAGCAGGTGAGCGCCCTCTGTACGCCCGAACAGCGGCAGAAATTACAGAAAGTCCTGGCCGACCGACCCGGTTTTGGAGCCTTCAGCGGATCGGGCTGGTCGGGAAAACACCGCCCGGATTCCAGCCGCCGGGACCGTTCCGAAAAATAAATACTTTTTTGGTCCGCAGCCCGCAGGGTTTCCGGCCCATTGACATCTAAGCGATACAACTAAACAGCAATCGATCATGAAAAAAGGAATGTTCATTGCCCTGCTGCTGGCCGGGATGACGGTTTTCGAGAGTAACGCGCAGAACGGACAGGGGGGCGGACGCGGTCAGATGCAGGGAATGACGCAGGTGGAAGAAAGCGCACTGCCCGCACCAGTGATGGCGTATGTGAAAGATAAGTACCCCGGTATGACGGTTCGGCGGATCATGAAAGACAAAGAAGACAATTATAATGTGGTCGTGGCAGCCGATACCACCCGGAAAATTGTGGTCTTCGACGCCAAGGGAACGTTCAAGGAAGAACGGGCCATGCGCGGTCGTCGGGGTGGAAATCGCTAAAATTAAAACAAACAGGCACAACAACGTGTCGTTGTCTTAATCCGGTTTCAGGATTACACTTCATCAAATTTTCAGTTCAGTCGTTCGCAGCGTTTGTCACCGTCCCGGGATTCCCGCAAGGTGACAAACCTGTGAAAATCCGCATTTACGCACTCACACAATGAAGGTAAATTCTCTACGCTTTTTTCGTTTGCTTCCGGTCTTGGCTTTTTTGCTGATTTCGGGAACTTCGCTGTTCGCCCAAACCAACCAGTTGACCGGAAAATTTGCCGATGTCAACAACGGGGTTCTGATCGGCGTGCCGGTTATTCTGACCTCCCAGCAGGACACGACCCAGAAACAATATACGGTAACCGACACGAGTGGCGTCTTTACCTTCATGAACCTCAATCCGGCAGCCTATCGGCTGAAAGCCACCTACCTGGGGTTCACGGACTATGATAAAGTGATTACAATCACTGAATCCATCCAGAATTTGGGCACCATCACCCTGACCGAAGACGCCAAAACGCTCAAGGAAGTCGTAATCAAAGGACAAATACCGCCCGCGCAGCAAAAAGGCGATACGCTCCAGTTGAATGCCGAAGCGTTTAAAGTCACCCGCGATGCCACCACGGAAGACCTGATCAAGAAAATGCCGGGAATTACGGTGGAAAACGGTACTGTGAAAGCCCAGGGCGAAGATGTGCAGCAGGTGCTGGTGGACGGCAAAATCTTTTTTGGCGACGATCCGAGCATTGCCCTCCGCAACCTGCCCGCCGAAGTAGTCGATAAAATCGAGATTTTCGACCGCATGAGCGACCAGTCGCAGTTTACTGGTTTTAACGACGGACAAACCTCGAAAACCATCAACATCGTGACGCGGGGCGACCGGCAGAACGGCGTCTTTGGCCGGGTGTATGCCGGTTACGGTACGGATGATACGTATTCGGCGGGGGGGAATGTCAATTTCTTCAACGGTGCCCGGCGGTTTTCCATCGTCGGCCTGAGCAACAACATCAACCAGCAAAATTTCTCATCGCAGGATTTGACCGGTGTCGCCAGCAGCAACAGTGGTGGAGGAGGTGGTGGCGGTGGCCGGGGTGGAAACCGGGGCGGGGGCGGAAACCGCGGTGGAGGAGGAGGTGGTGGCAACGACAGCTTCCTGGTGGGTCAGCAGAGCGGGATCAACAAAACGAACTCCATCGGGCTCAATTTTTCCGACGACTGGGGCAAGCACGTCACCATTCGGGGGAGCTATTTTTTCAACAACAGCAACAACGCCAACTCCCAGACGGTTTTTCGCCGGTATACGCTGACCGAAAATGCGAGCCAGAATTACCTGGAAAACAGCAATACCCGCAGCGAAAACTACAACCACCGGCTGGATTTCCGGCTCGAATACACGATCAATTCCAACAACTCGCTGCTGATTACGCCCCGGCTGCGGTGGCAGAACAACAATTCGTCGAGCAGCACGCAGGGCATTACGTACCTGGCCGGCGACAGTACCTCCCAAAACCAGACGCTGGGCAACAACTTCAACCCGGTTTTGCCACCCGACAGCCTGTTGCTGAACCGGAGCAATACCGACAACATCAGCCGAACCAAGGCGTTCAACTTCAGCAACAACATTCTGTTTCGGCATCGGTTTGCCAAACGCGGGCGGTCGCTTTCCCTGAATTTTGGCACCCAGATCAGCACCCAGGACCGGGACAATTCGCAGTTGTCGCTGAATGAATATTTTACGGGAAGAACCCCGGATCAGCGCATCGATCAGTTAACGACCAACCATACACCGAGTTATCAATATTCGCTCAATGCGGCTTTTACGGAACCGCTGAGCAAGCTTAGCCAGTTGCAGATCAATTATACGACAACCTACCGCTACAGTGATGCGACCCGGCGGACCAACCGCTACAATCCGGCCACGCAGCGCTACGACCAACTGGATTCGCTGTTGTCGAACACCTTCCAGAACGATTATTTCACCAACCAGGCGGGGGTGGGCTACAATTACCGGTCACCGAAGTTGGGGCTGAACGTCAACCTGAACTACCAGCGGGCGGATCTGCTCAGCGACCAGACATTCCCGATCAACAACGACGTTCAGGCGCATTTCAACAACCTGCTGCCGTCGGCGATGCTGGATCTGAAACTGTCGACCGACAGTCGCGTCCGGTTATTTTACCGCACCAATACGCAGGCACCGGGGGTCACGCAGCTCCAGAATGTGCTCGACAACTCCAATCCGCTGTTTCTGACCACGGGAAATCCGGATTTGAAGCAGTCGTTCAGCCATAACGTGTCGGTTCGGTACCAACTCACCAAACCGGTCAAAGGCCGCAGCCTGTTTGTGTTTGTCAACATGGGTTCGACCAATAATTACATCGGAACGTCTACCGTCATCAGCAACGGAGCCGCCACCCTGCCCGACGGCACGACGCTGGGGCAGGGCGTTCAGTTGACCCGCCCGGTCAACCTGAGCGGTTTGTGGAACCTGCGCACGTTTGTTACCTACAGCACCCCGCTCAAATTCATCAAGAGTAACATCAGCATCAACGCCGGAAACAGCTACGGAACGTCGCCGAGTTTGATCAACAACCAGATTAACAACGCCAACACCACCACCTGGTCGCAGGGCGTCAACCTGAGCAGCAACATCAGCCAGAAGCTGGATTTCTCGTTCTCGTATTCGGGTAACTTCAACGATGTGAAGTATTCACTTCAGGAACAGAACAACAACAAGTATTATTTTCAGGTGCTGAGCGGCCGCATCAACTGGATATTCGGGCCGGGTCTGGTGTTGCAGTCCGACATTTCGAACCAGAAGTATACCGGTTTCAATGGCAGTGTGAATCAGCAGTACACGCTCTGGAATGCCGCTGTCGGTAAGAAATTCCTGAAAGACCAGCGGGGCGAACTCCGGTTGTCGGTTTTCGACTTGCTGAAGCAGAACAATAGTTTGAATGTAACGCAAACCGATACGTATGTGGAAAACAGCCGGGCGCAGGTGTTGCAACGCTATTTTATGCTGACGTTTACCTACAACCTGCGTCAGTTTAAAGCCTCAGCCTCTCCGGCGCGCGGCACCGACCGGCCCGACGGTCAAAACTGGCGTGATGGTGGCGGAGGAGGGGGACGGTTCCCCGGCGGTGGCCGTCCGGGTGGCCCGGGGAATAATTAATTTAGGTAATGATATACCAATTTACACCGAATGGAAAACTACACCATAATAGCTAAATTTCATCTATGAAACTGGTATTAGTTGAATGCTAGATAGTCACAGCGTATTACCCTCATGGCAGAGTTTAACGACTATTATGAAATAGGTGGGGTGGTTGGTTTATAAAAACGATGTAATTATTAGTGTTTGTGGCAACATTACTGACAAAGCAGAAAGCACAACCTTTCAGGGCAACAGCATAATGACCATACCCAAAAAAGCTGTACTTTCGATTAAGGAACTTTCTGCCTAACTACTTCTTGCCCCCTTTCTTATTGGCGGCATTTGATAAAGCAGATGCCGCAACGGACTTTACTTTTGCGGGCGTTTTTGGATTGCTCAGCAAGTCTGATGCTTTATGAGCTACCTTAGGCGATGTTACTCCCCCTCCTTTTGCCATAATAATAGTTGTTTAAAAAGTGAAATTAAAAACGCACTATTCAGGGTCTTTTTTGTTTTTTCGTGGCGGTGGAACACTTAATAGGCCCTTTAATTGGTCGTCAAACGTTACGTCTGTATAATCAATATCAATTGGTCCTTCACGCTTTTCTTTCTCATCGTAATAGCCTAATTCTTCATTTCGCTGTCTGAATGCCATAAAAATATCAAAGGGGGTTCCGCCCGATTCAACCCACGTTGTAACCATCCGAAATGCCTCCTGTAAAAGTGTTTCGGGTGGTGCCATTCGACCATCACTACCCCGTCGACCACGTTCATTGATTCGTTTCCCTTGATTGATGAATAGGTTTTTTTCATCGTACACATAGCGACGTAAATCTCTATTTTTCTTTCCAGAAGGGAGATTGTCTAGTAAAAGACGCTGAGAACCATAATACAAACGATGCGATAATTCAGGATTGACCGTGTCGTTGAGTACATTAGCGTCAAAACCAATATCTTCACCACCTAAATCTTCGTTTTCAAATAGGTTAGACTGTTTACCTTCAGCGGTTTCCTGCGCTTTTTTAGATAATCGGTTAACAGCATCTAAAATGCTGTCCCGGTCACGTTTGTCCTTCTTTTTGTCTTCGTCTTCTTTCATGTCTCTAAAATTACGGAGTTGCTAACTTCTTCTTTATCAGTTCAATTTCTTGATAAATAGTCTCTTTATCCCACGGATTTGTTCTAACTGCCTGTAGTGCCTTGTCTGACTTACCAAAGTATTGCTGAAAGATTGCGTAGAGGTCTTTGTTTCTGTGCTTTTTTTCGTGGTAGCAAAAAAAAGCGTAGATAATGCCGGGGTGAACCCGGTTCTTTTCGGCGTAAGCCGCTACAATTCCGGGCGTATTAATCTGAGTTTTGATGTAGTCCAGCTTTTCTTGAGGGAATAAGATTTCACGAGCAAAATAATCGGCATCTTCTTCCCTAAATAAAAGTAAGTCAGACTCTCCGGTTAGATGAAAACGCATACCTTTCTGTAAATCCTCAAAGTCAAACAAGACATGAAACAATTCATGCATCAAGGCAAACCAAAGTGTCGGATAAGCTTTATTAAAATCGGTTATAACGATGCAAGGTTTATTTTTGACTGAGAATGTACCACCCCGAACCTGAGTTTTTGAAAGATACTTTTGCACAATGACCGTTATTCCAATATTATAAAGGGCTTGTATGACCGTTAGAAAACCCTTTTCTTCGTAACGAGTATAGGGCCTAATCTTAGGAATCAAAGATTCCAACGCGTTGCGGTCATAGGGGTTCGGGTTCTCTATGCGCTCAAATTGATAGTAAGCCGAACGTACCCAAAACTCACGCATTTTATCGTGCGAATTGGCTTTTGTACGACTAAAAAGCACGGAACCTATCTCACGCTCATAGTGCAATATAGAATCTAGTTTAAAAAAGCCTGTTAACCGCTTTTCAATAGCTTCAAAATTGCTTATGCTATCAATAAAGCCCTGATTTTTCAGGCCAGCTAAATCAAAATTACGGATGATATAACTTGCCTTACGGGTGCGTTCCAACTCACCAATAAATTCTGGCTTGAGTGATGAAACATACACTTGCACTAACTTCTTAATCCCAATACCCAAGAATTCGTCCAACTTTACAAAAGAGAACAAATCCACCTTCAACGTGTCTCCATCTAACATTCTATCCAAGCGAGTTTGGTCAATCCCAATCAATTTGGATAACTGCCGATTCGAGGTAATCCCCATTTCATTTTTTCTTTGCTCTACCAATTCCCTAAAACTCACGGGATTGTCAGTTTCCAATAGTTGGTATATCTCAGATAACAGATGCTCTTGCATAGTGTATCGTTTTTGCGAAAGTATTATGGTTCAAATATACCAATAAAGGCGATAGTTTCGCGAAAACGCGAAACTATTTTTTTGAAATAATTTGATTGTATTTTAGGCAGCTCTGTGTATTTTGCGACACCTAGTAAAACCGTTGGTTCATTCTGAACTTACGTGAATTGTAACGAAGTGCAAACTTATCACAGTAGCGTTGTAAGTGCTTGAAACTAACGTGGCGGTAGATTCACCAATACCCTGTTTCAACAGGCTCCAAAAGCCCTCGATCGTGTTCAAGCAGGAAATTGATGTACTTGAAGGAAAATCAAATCATTTGGAAGGCTTACAAAAGCTGAAGAAACAACCCCAAGATAAGTGTAAATATGGTATATGATTATCTTGATTTGTTTACCCCGTCCCACTGAAGGGGGCAAACAAATCAAGCCCCCGTTTTGGTTGATGCCCGGATCACCAGCCGGGTGGGAATTTTCACGGAGTCGGTCGTGGCCGCATTTTGTTTTCCTTCAATCAGGTCGATCAGTCGTCCGGCGGCTACCTGACCAATCTCCAGGGCCGGTTGCTCGACGGTTGTCATCGGTGGGTCCAGCAAATCGGCTACGGTGATGTTGGTAAAACCGATCAGAGCGATTTGTCCTGGAATCAGAATGTTTCGTTTTTTTAGTGCTGTCAGACAGCCGATGGCGAGTCGGTCACTGGCCGCAAAAAACGCATCCGGTTCTTGTCGAAGCAGCTCATCGACAATCGGTTCTACCTCGTTCGGCCCAAAACCGGCGTGCCGTACCAGCTTCTCTTCATACGGAATGCCGTAGTGTTCCAGTGCCGCCCGGTATCCTGCCAGCCGTTCCTGGGCAATGGAGATTGTGGCCGGAATGGCGACGTGTGCAATTCGTCGGCGTCCCGTCTGGATCAAATGTTCCGTGGCGGTATAGGCTCCCGCAAAATTATCCGCCGTTACGCTCGGCACCGCCAGGTCTTTCGACGCGCGGTCGAACAGCACAATCGGTAGTTTTTTCTCCTGAAGCTGACGCAGATAGGCGACGTTGCAGGTGTTGCTCGAGAGCGAGATGAGCAGGCCGTCGGCCTTCCGGGCCACCACCTGCTGCACCGTGGCCAGCTCCCGTTCGTAGGATTCGTGACTTTGAAAAATGCTAACGTGATAGCCCCGGTTGTAGGCGACGGCTTCGATGCCGTTGATGACCTGCGAGAAAAAGAGGTTGGCAATCTGGGGAACCACCACGCCGATGACCCGGCTGCGGTTTTCTTTCAGGCTCAGCGCAATGGGATTGGGGCGGTACTGAAGCCGTTCGGCATACTCGACGACCAGCCGCTTGGTTTCGGTGTTAATTTCATAGCTGTCCCGCAACGCCCGCGATACCGTGGAGGTTGAGAGATTCAAGGCGCGGGCAATGTCTTTGATGGTTATGGTGTCCAAGGTACATTATTGGTAAAATTCAAAAAATAACCCAGCACTTCTCCGAAGAATTTAATTTCTGGCAACGTTCCCGGTAACGATTGCGTGAATAAATATGCGGTAAAATTTTAGAATAAAAAACATCCTGCCTAATCTTATCGTAATAACCGAACCGTTCAGGCTATTTTCCCGGTTGCTTCCTTTCTGCGAAAAAGCTAATTTTTGTTTTGCGCGGACTACATCGGCCAACCAACCGATTTTCTCTGTAAACAATCTATTCACCTATAACGATTCTCGACGATTATGAATGTTCAGCAGATGGAAATAACGGCCTCGCATCCCTTAGCATTGCCCGTTGGCGTAACCCTGGATCGGTACATCATGCACCGGCAAACGGCGTTCCCGTACGCAACCGGTGAACTCTCGCAATTGTTACGTGACATTGCGCTGGCCGGTAAAATTATCCATCGGGAAGTCAACCGGGCGGGTTTGATCGACCTCACCGGCGGCATGGGCATTCAGAACGTACAGGGCGAAAGCCAGCAGAAACTCGACATGATTGCCAACATCCGGTTCAGCCGCGCGCTGAAAAACGGGGGTGAAGCCTGCGCCATCATTTCGGAAGAAGAGGAAGAAATTATTTATACCGGAAACAACCACGCCAAATACGTCGTGGCCATGGACCCGCTCGACGGTTCCTCCAACATCGACGTCAACGTGTCGATCGGCACGATCTTTTCCATCTACCGGCGCGTGACGCCCATCGGCACACAACCCACGATGGCGGATTTTTTGCAGGGTGGTCGACGGCAGGTGGCGGCTGGCTACATCCTCTACGGTTCTTCGACCATTCTGGTCTACAGCACCGGCCACAATGCCAACGGATTTACGTACGATGCGTCACTGGGCGAATTTATTCTGTCACATCCCGACATTCAATGCCCGGCCGATGGGCAGATTTATTCGTGCAACGACGGTAACCTGGACGACTACGAACCGGGCGTGCAAGCCTACCTGACCGCGTGCCGCCGAAAAAAATACACGGCCCGCTACATCGGTTCGCTCGTGGCCGATTTCCACCGGAATCTACTCAAAGGCGGTATTTATCTCTACCCCCCGACCCGGAAGAACCCCGATGGCAAACTCCGGCTGCTGTACGAAGCTTTCCCGCTGGCTTTTCTGGCCGAAATGGCGGGCTGCGTTGCCACCACCGGCCAGCAATCTATTCTCGATATTAAACCGGATAGTTTTCACCAGCGTACGCCCCTCTACATCGGGTCACCGGTGATGGTGGAAAATCTGGTCGGATTTCTGGCCTAAACCGCTTCCACCGGCTGATTCGGAACGTTTAATGTTTTCCGGGATTCCCTATAAACTTTCAACCGGTTTCCGGGTTAGGAGTGTATAGGGAATCTTTATTTCCAGAACGTTCCATGATGGAAGACCACAACGCCCCGGATCTGACCGAGGACGAAAAGAAACTGTTCGAAGATCTGATGCCGGAAGATCTGGACGAAATCCTCGATACCGGCGTCAACCGGCGTCATTTTTTGAAACTGATGGGCCTGGCGGGTGGCGGCATTCTGGCCTGGCAGTCAGCCGCTGCCGAGCAGGTTTTCACCCGGTCGCCCAGCGAACCGGTCGCGGATGAACTTTCGTCCGGAGCCATCGAAAATGGCGTTGCTGTCTCGTTCAAAGTCAACGGAACGGCCCGAAAGCTGACGGTGGATTCCCGGATGACATTGCTCGATACGCTCCGCGAACGGCTGGAACTTACCGGGTCTAAAAAAGGCTGTGACCACGGCCAATGCGGAGCCTGCACGGTGATCGTGGACGGACGCCGGGTGTTATCCTGTCTGACCCTGGCGGCAACCTGCGAAGGCCGGTCGGTGCAAACCATCGAAGGACTGGCCAACGGAAATTCCGGAACGCCGGATCGTCTCCACCCGATGCAGACTGCTTTTCTCAAACACGACGGTTTTCAGTGCGGTTTCTGCACGCCCGGCCAGATTTGCTCGGCGGTGGCTCTCCTCGATGAAGCCAAAAAGGGAGAGGCCAGTTATGTCACGGAATCGATTCGTACCAAACCGGGGCCGGTTCAGCTTTCCAACGAAGAAATCCGGGAGCGGATGTCGGGGAATCTGTGCCGCTGTGGAGCATACCCCAACATTGTGGCTGCGATTCAGGAAGTGCACAGCGGAAAACCGGTGGAGCAAACCTGGCAGTTGATCGGCTAATCGGACAAACCCCGCACCCATGAGACCTTTTAAATTTACGACCGCTTCTGATATTTCTTCGGCAACCAAAAGTGTGGCCGGAAAAACCAACGCCCGGTTTCTGGCGGGCGGCACCAACCTGCTGGACCTGATGAAGGAAGATGTGGAGCGGCCCGACGAGCTGATCGACATTACCCGGCTCAGTCTTACCCAGATCAAACCGCTCACTGAGGGCGCGCATAAAGGCGGTATTTCCATCGGGGCGCTGGGCAAAAATACCGACGCGGCCAATCATCCGCTGATCCGGCAGAACTACCCGCTGCTCGCTCAGGCGATTCTGGCGGGCGCATCCGGGCAGATTCGGAACATGGCCACCAACGGTGGCAATCTCCTGCAGCGAACCCGCTGTCCGTATTTTTACGATGTGGCCATGCCCTGCAACAAACGCGAACCGGGCGAACAGCCGGGCTGTGGTGCCCGCGAAGGCATCAACCGGATGCACGCGATTTTCGGCTGGTCCGAAAAATGCGTTGCCGTTCACCCGTCGGACATGGCTGTTGCCCTGGCTGCGCTCGATGCCGTCGTCAAAGTCCGCAGTGCCAGCGGACCGGAGCGGATCATTGCGTTGGCGGATTTTCACCGCCTGCCGGAAGACCGGCCCGAAATCGACACGAACCTCCGGCCGGGCGAACTGATTACGGCCATTGAACTACCGAAAAACCGTTTTGCCGAAAAATCCTACTACCTGAAAGTTCGCGACCGCTCTTCGTATGCCTTCGCCCTGATTTCGGTCGCAGCCGCGCTGGAACTGGACGGCAACCGGATTGTGCAGGCCCGGATTGCGCTGGGCGGTGTGGCCCACAGACCCTGGCGGGCGTTGAAAGTCGAACAACTCCTGGTGGGTCAGGAAGCCACCGAAGCGAATTTTAAACGGGCCGCCGAAGCCGAAATGGCGGATGCAAAACCGCTGGAACACAATGCGTTTAAGGTCGAACTTGGCAAGCGGAGCATCGTCAGTGCATTGCAAGTGGCTTTAACCGGAAAACGGTCCTGATTTTAGAAATGACATTCCATGCAGGAGAAAAACAAAGTGACCGGTACGCCGGTCAGTCGCATCGACGGGATTCTAAAAGTGACGGGAAAAGCCGCCTATGCGACTGATTACCCGGTAAAAAACATTGCCTACGCCGTCCTTTTTAAAAGCACGATTGCTGCCGGAACGATTCGCTCGATCGACACCGGACTGGCGGAAAAATCGCCCGGCGTGTTGGCGGTGATTACCCATAAAAATGCGCCGAAACTCAAAACCGATGGCGGTATTCGGGGCGGAGCGTTACTGCAAAGCCCGAACATTGAGTTTCACGGACAGCACATCGGCCTGGTGGTGGCGGAAACCTACGAACAGGCCCGGCATGCGGCCCGTCTGGTGAAGGTGGAGTATGACAAAAGCGAAGCAAAGGTCGATTTTGAGAAGCTTTCGAAGGAAGCCATTTTACCAAAAGATAAGGAGAAGGCCGACGCAAAACGGGGCGATGCCAAAGCGGCTTTGCAAAACGCGGAATTCAAAGTGGAAGCGGTCTATGGAACGCCCATCGAACATCACCACCCGCTGGAACCCCATTCCACGATTGCCGAATGGCAGGGCGATAACGTGATTCTGTATAACAGTTCGCAGATCGTAAACGGCGCCCAGAATGCGGCTGCGGCCACGCTCAATATCAAACCGGAAAATGTCCGGATCGTTTCACCCTACATCGGCGGTGGTTTTGGCTCGAAGGGCGGCCAGTGGGCCAATCTGGTGTTGACGGCGGTGGCGGCCAAAGTGGTGAACCGTCCGGTCAAGCTCGCGCTGACCCGCCAGCAGATGGTAAATTCGGTGGGTTTGCGGCAACAAAACCACCAGAAAGTGAGCCTGGCGGCCACCAAAGACGGGAAACTGACGGCACTTGCCCACGAAACCACCACCCATTGCGCCATCGAAAACGAGTTTGTAGAACCCTGTGGCGACTGTTCGAAAATCATGTATGAGGTTCCCAACTCGCTGATTACCTACCGGGTCGTTCCGATGAATCTGATTCTGCCGACCTATACGCGCGGTCCGGGAAAATCGACGGGCAGTTTTGCGCTGGAGTCGGCAGTGGACGAACTGGCGTACCAGCTCAAAATGGACCCCATTGAATTCCGGCTCAAAAACGAGCCAACGCGTGATCCGTCCAATGGCAAGCCCTGGTCGTCGCGCACGACGGTGCAGTGTTTGCAGGAAGGAGCCAAAGCGTTTGGCTGGGAAAAGCGCAAGGCCGAACCCCGCCAGAATCAGCAGGGCAATTTCTTCATCGGACACGGTGTCGCCTGCGGAACCTACCCGGCCCACCAACGGCCGAGTTCGGCGCGGGTATCGCTAAACCGCAAAGGCAATGCCGTAACGGCCCGCGTTGAACTGGCCGCTGCGGATCTGGGAACGGGAACGCACACGATTCTGGCCCAAACGGCGGCCGATGCGCTGGGGTTGCCGCTGGATCAAATTACCGTAAAGCTCGGTGACTCGGATCTGCCGCCAGCCGCCGGTGCGGTGGGGTCGGTGGGCGCATCGAGTTATGCCAATGCCGTGCATGATGCCTGCGTAAAACTAACGGATGAACTGCTTGCCAAATCCGGCAAACAGTTTTTTGTCCGCCCAACGGCTGCGCAATTGATGGTGTCCGAGAACGTCGCCGATTACCAGACCCGGGTCGATGCCAAACCGCCCGCCAATGCCGAACAATACTCGTCCCACAGCTTCAATGCCAATTTTGCCGAAGTGCGGGTCGACATGGCCACCGGCATGGTGCGGGTGACGCGTTTTCTGGCCGTAACCGGTGCCGGAAAAATCCTGAACCCCAAAACCGCCCGCTCCCAGATCATTGGCGGCAATGTCTGGGGAATCGGAATGGCATTAACCGAAGAGTCGGTAGTTGATCCGCGCTGGGGGAATTTTGTCACCCGCTCATTCGGGGATTATCACGTTCCGGCTAATCTGGATATCGGAGCAATGGAAGCGATTTTTATTCGGGAAGATGACCGGGCTTCCAATGCGCTGGGCGTAAAGGGAATCGGCGAGGTCGGCATTGTTGGCGTGGCTGCGGCCGTGGCCAATGCGGTTTTTAATGCTACCGGCAAACGCATCCGGGAACTGCCGATTACGCCGGATAAACTCCTGTAAGAAAACCGGTTATTTCAAAGAGTGAGGTTCAGGGCTGAACGGGATCCATGACAGGGTTGATCAGGGGAATCCGAACGGTAAACGTGTTTTCGGCGTCACTGACTTCCGGCCCAGGCTGGTGGAGTTTCTGGTAATGCGCAAGGATGGTCGAAAGGCCGACCCCGTTGGAAAGAACTGACGTCCGTTTACGCTGGAGGTTGTTTTTCAGCACCAGATACCCCGACTCATCCGTGAGAATGTCGATCCGCAACGGCTTTGTAACCAGAATCACATTGTGCTTGACGGCGTTCTCGACCAGCAACTGAAGTGTCAGCGAGGGCAGCAGCCACGACGCGTAGGCCGAATCAATCTGCACAGCTACCGTTAGCCCCGCACCGTACCGCGTTTTGAGCAAGTGAGCATACGACTGAATGAAACCGAGTTCACTTTCCAGCGTCGTCAGGGATTGCTCATTGGCTTTCAGCAGATAGCGGTACACCTGACTCAACTGGTCGACAAACTGGCTGGCCCGCTGCGGTTGCTCATCGATCAACGACGACAGTGAGTTGAGGCTGTTGAACAGAAAATGGGGGTTTACCTGCGCCTGCAACGCCCGAAGCTGAACGTCAGTTTTTTCCTGCTCCAGTCGCCGAACGGCCAGTTCCGTTTCCAGCCGTTGCTGAATCAGTTGCTCCGCCCGGCGCGTTTGCTCGACGGCTTCAGCCACGGCAAGCTGCCGCTGGCGAAACACCAGGCACAGCGAAAAGCAGAGCAGTTGCAGGATGCGGCTGGCCCCCAGAATGCGGATGTGTACCTGAACATCAGCGGGATCGGTTGACAGCGGCAAGGGATAACCAGTATAATAAAACAGGTTATTACCCTCATTGACCAGCAGCAACACACTACCGAGGACGAAAAGACCGCCCACCGCATCGCGTCGGCGGGATGCAATCCAGGCACCCACCAGGCTGGTACTCATCAGCAACCCGAAGTACATGATCGTCATAAACCGCCCCGGTGGCGACATGTGCCAGTGTTCCTCCAGCAGCATCATACCGACTTCAACCACCAGAAACAACCCCAGCCCGAGTTGCAGCCAGCGCATTAGCCGGAGCGGAGCCTGCGCTACCTTAAAAAGACCATATACCAGCCCCAGATAAAGGATGCGGCTCAGGCCATACTCGGCCACATAAACCGCCATGTTTTGCGATTCGCTCAGGGGAATGTCCTCGCCGGAGAGTCGGTTGAAGACCGAGTGGGAGAACCAGATCAGGGTTTGCAGGGTAAAAAGACCGTAGACCCAGTCCCGGAAAAAACGCCACTGAACGGCATTCAGGATCAGGATAGACCCCACCGAACCCAGGTAAATAAACAGCACTGCCTCGCCGGACATACAAAAACGAAGACGGAATGACGCTCGTCGTCACGAAGATACGGATTGATTCAACTCCACCGAAAGTTCACGGATTGTTTCCAAACGGGTCGGGTAGGGGTGATGTCGGTTTTTTTTTGGATTAACCGGCGGTGTCGGTGACGCGCCGTTTGGTCTTTTTGGGGAATGATAATATCCTATACATTGCCGAGAAAATGATATAGGGATGGCTGGTTTTTTTAGCCTTATTTTGAGAATAGGTATAGCATGTAGCCATAGCGTATTCAAAATTCAGGCAAGGTTCTGTATTTGAATGCGATAACGGCCTGAAAGAAACCCTTTACCATGAAAAAGCGACTGATTCCGGTATTTGTTTTAGGTACACTGTTTTTCGGACAGCCACTGGTTTTCGCCCAATATCCTACCATTCCGGCGGATGTTCAAAAGCAAAGTGACGAATTGCTCAGGGAAGCCAACCGGCAATCCAATATCGCCTGGCAAAAAGCCCTGCCGATTATTGAGAAAGAAGCCAGAGAGGGAAAACCGTATATCCCCTGGGCCGCCCGACCCGTCGATTTGCCGCAAGCCAGCATCCCGGCTTTTCCGGGTGCCGAGGGCGGAGGAGCTTTCACGTTTGGCGGACGGGGCGGCAAGGTGTATGTGGTGACCAGCCTGGAAGATCAGGGTCCCGGCACGCTGCGGGACGCCTGTGAGCAGGGTGGAGCGCGAACCATCGTTTTCAACGTTGCCGGAATTATCAAGCTGAAAACACCCCTGATTATCAGAGCCCCGTATATTACGATTGCGGGCCAGACGGCACCGGGCGACGGCATTTGCGTGGCCGGCGAATCGGTCTGGATCAATACGCACGATGTCGTGATTCGGTACATGCGCTTCCGCCGGGGCGAAACCTACGTGGGGCGTCGCGACGATTCCATTGGCGGCAACCCGATCGGAAACATCATGATCGACCACGTTTCGGCCAGTTGGGGGCTCGACGAAAACATGTCGATGTACCGCCATATGTACAACGACAGCACCGGAAAAGCGGCAGAAGACAAACTGCCAACGGTCAACATCACCATTCAGAACTCGATTTTCTCCGAAGCCCTGGACACCTGGAACCACTCGTTTGGCAGCACGCTCGGGGGCGAAAATTGTACGTTCATGCGCAACCTCTGGGCCGATAATGCGGGACGGAATCCGTCGATTGGCTGGTATGGAATTTTTAACTTTGCCAACAACGTGATCTTCAACTGGGTGCATCGTTCCACCGACGGGGGCGACTACCGCGCGATGTACAACATGATCAACAACTACTATAAACCCGGCCCGCAAACGCCGAAGGATTCGCCCATCGCCCACCGGATTTTGAAACCCGAAGCGGGGCGGAGCAAACTGGGGTATCTGACCTTTGGCCGGGCGTATGTCAACGGAAATATTGTGGAAGGAAACGACAAGGTCACAAAAGACAACTGGGACGGCGGGGTTCAGGTGGAAGACCTGGCGAATGCCGGAAAATACACGGCCAGCATGAAATGGGACAAACCGCTTCCCATGCCCGAAATTACCCTGTTGCCGACGGCAAAAGCTTACGATTACGTGCTGGCCAACGCCGGAGCGACCCTGCCCAAACGCGACCCCGTCGATGTTCGGGTGGTGGAACAGGTCAGAACCGGCAAAATTACGTACAAAGAAGGCGTGAAACTGCCCGAAACGCAGTTTAAACACCGTCGGTTACCCATCGATTCCTACAAAAATGGCATCATTACCGACATCAGTCAGGTGGGCGGTTATCCTGAATACACCGGAAAACCGTACCTTGATACGGATAAAGACGGTATGCCGGACGAATGGGAAATCAAAAACGGCCTGAACCCGAAAGACGCGTCGGATGCCAGCCTGGACAAAAACAAGGATGGCTACACGAGCATTGAAGACTATTTGAATAGCGTCGTTCCGGTGCAGCAGGTACGGCCAAGAACGTAAAAATGCCCCCCAACCCCCTAAAGGGGCAAAATTTCAATACCGTGTTCAAACCCAGCCTTTTGATCGCCTTTCTTTCCCTTCTCTTCACCTTTGGGCGAACGGGGGCGGTGTATGCGCAGGGGTCGAAACCGGTTAAAAAGCAGCCGATTACACTGGGGCCACAAGGGCGCTTGGTTTACGAGGCTGACGAACGCGGAAACCGCCTTCCTGATTTTTCGTATTGCGGTTATCAGGCTGGCGGACAGGCTATTCCAAACATTGAAACAAAAGTCGCCGTACCGTTCCGAAAAGGCGATGCCACCCGACGCATTCAGGCTGCGATTGATTATGTTAGTGCCCTGCCGGTCAACACCGACGGTTTTCGTGGGGCGGTTTTGCTCGAAAAAGGCGTTCATGAAGTGTCGGGCCATTTGAAAATAACCGCTTCGGGCGTTGTGCTGCGCGGGAGTGGCACGGGAACTGGTGGAACGACGATTTTGGGAACGGGTTTCAGCCGCGATAACCTGCTGACGATTGCCGGGGAAAACGACCGTAAAACCGCCGAAACCGTGCCCATTACGGACGGCTACGTACCGGTCAACGCGCAGAAGATGAACGTTGAAAAACCGGCGGCTTTTAAGGTCGGCGACTTCGTACACATTCGACGCCCGTCCACCAAAGCGTGGATTCAGCAACTGGGAACGGATCATTTTGGGGGCGGCATTACGTCGCTGGGCTGGAAGCCGGGTCAACGCGATCTGGTTTGGGACCGGCAGATTACGGCGGTCAACGGCTCCGAACTTATCCTCGATGCGCCCCTGACCACGGCCCTGGATTCGGCGTTTGGCGGTGGAACGATCACCCGCTACACCTGGCCCGGGCGGATTGCGCAGTCGGGCGTCGAAAACCTGCAACTCATCTCCGCTTACGACAAAGCCAATCCGAAAGACGAGGATCACCGCTGGATGGCCATTGTCCTCGAGAACGTACAGGACGCCTGGGTGCGGCAGGTGGTTTTTCGGCATTTCGCCGGTTCCGCCGTCTTCGTTCAGGAAACCGCCAAACGCATTACCATCGAAGATTGCCAGTCGTTGGAACCGGTTTCAGAAATCGGGGGCGAAAGGCGGAATACGTTTCTGGTTCGGGGGCAACAGGTTCTGTGCCAGCGACTTTATGCCGAACACGGCTACCATGATTTTGCGGTCGGTTATTGCAGTGCCGGGCCGAATGCGTTTGTGCAGTGCGAGTCGCATTTGCCCTTCAGTTTCAGCGGGAGTGTCGATAGCTGGGCGTCGGGCGTGTTGTTCGATCTGGTCAATATTGATGGAAATGCGTTACGGTTTTCCAATCTGGGGCAGGACGGACAGGGCGCGGGCTGGAATGCCGCCAATAGCGTTTTCTGGCAATGTACAGCCGCCCGGGTGGAGTGCTACCAGCCGCCCACGGCCCAAAACTGGGCGTTTGGCACCTGGGCGCAGTTTGCCGGAGACGGTTTTTGGGATAGGTCGAACGAGCACATTCAGCCCCGCAGTCTGTACTACGCCCAACTCAAAGACCGGCTGGGCGACGGTGTTTTGGCAAGAACGATTCTGCTACCGGTCGAATCCGAAGCGTCCAGCAGTCCGAAGGTGGAAGTGGCCGCAGCCCTAACCAGACAAGCCGTGAATCCGGCTCCGACATTGTACGATTTTATCACGGCGGCCAGTCAACGGCAACCTATGCCGACGGCTACGAAAGCAGAGTCCATCGACGCCATTGGCCTACCGAAAGAAACTATTCTTGCGAAAGCCGAGCCGATGCAGATTCAGCAGGGAAAACTGGTTCGCGGCAGTACGTTGGTCGCTGGTCGGCGGCAGGAGGTGCCCTGGTGGAACGGCAGCGCGCGGCCCCACGGCCTGGCGAATGCCAAACCGCACATCACCCGCTTTGTGCCGGGCATGACGGGCCGTGGTCTGACGGATGATCTGGCGGTTATGACGGATTCGATGAAGGCTGACCATATCGTGGCCATTGATCACAATTACGGACTTTGGTACGACCGTCGGCGCGACGATCACGAACGCATTCGGCGGATGGACGGCGAGGTGTGGGCGCCTTTCTACGAACTGCCGTTTGCCCGCAGCGGCAAAGAAACCGCCTGGGATGGACTCAGTAAATACGATTTGACGAAATACAACCGCTGGTACTGGAGCCGACTGAAGCAGTTTGCCGATCTGGCCGATCAGAAAGGACTGACGCTGATTCATGAGAACTATTTCCAGCACAACATCATCGAAGCGGGCGCGCACTACGCCGATTTTCCCTGGCGACCCGTCAACAACATCAACCAGACCGGTTTTCCGGAACCGGTTCCGTATGCGGGTGACAAACGGATTTTTATGGCCGAACAGTTTTACGACGTTTCGCACCCCGTTCGGCGGGCCTTGCACCGGGCCTACATTCGCCAATGCCTGAACAATTTCGTGGGCCATTCGGGGGTTATTCAGCTCATCGGGGCCGAATTTACCGGGCCGTTGTCGTTTGTGCAGTTCTGGATCGATACCATCAGTGAATGGGAAAAGGAAACCGGCCAGAAAGCCGTTGTCGGTTTGAGCACGACCAAAGACGTGCAGGACGCGGTTCTGGCGGATGCCAAACGAGCGTCGGTGATTGATCTGGTGGACATCCGGTACTGGCATTACCAGGCCGACGGGACGGTTTATGCCCCCGCTGGCGGTCAGAATCTGGCCCCCCGGCAACACGCCCGCTTGCTGCATCCGAAGAAAAGTTCGTTCGAGCAGGTCTACCGGGCGGTGCGGGACTACCGCCGGAAATTTCCGGAAAAAGCCGTCACCTACGCGGCCGACAATGCCGATGCCCTGGCCTGGGCGGTTTTGCTGGCGGGCGGCTCCATGCCCAATCTTCCGGTGGTGGCCGACCCGCAGTTTCTGGCGGATGTCGCTCAGATGCAACCTGTTGACGTACCGCAGAAACCGGCCAGTCAGTGGGCGATGGGCAACGAAAAAACCGGCTATATCCTCTATACCGAATCGGCGGGGGCGGTTCAGCTCGACCTGACCAAAGCCGCCGGTTCTTTCTCAGTGCATTCCATACACCCGAAAACCGGTCAGATCGTGAAATCAAAAGAGGTGATTAAGGGGGGAAGCGTGGTCAGTCTGAGTAAAATGACGGAAGGCACGGAAGTGATCTGGGTTAAAAAGAACAAGGGATTATGAATAGAAAACGACTGCTGGTATGGCTATTTTCCCTGGCCCTGCACCCGATTTTCGCGCAGGACACGGTGCGCTATGTGGGGCAAACGCTTTCCAACGTCGATTATCACCACGGGCAGTTGAGTCCGGCGGTGGGCGTGCATAACATCCAGGTGTTTCGGGCCAACCGCGAGCACCCGGAGCTGGCCGGTGGCATCCACTGGACCTACAACCACGCGCCGATGCTGGCCTACTGGAACAACACGTTTTACCTGCAATACCTCAGCAATCCGGTGGGCGAACACGAGCCGCCGGGCCAAACGCTGCTGCTGACCTCGAAAGACGGTGTAACCTGGACGAAACCCACTATTCTTTTTCCACCGTATAAACTGCCGGATGGCTGGAAAAAACCGGGTCGGCCCGAGGTGGCGAAAGACCTGTATGCGGTGATGCACCAGCGCATGGGCTTTTTTGTGGCGAAAAACAAACGGCTGCTGACCCTGGCTTTTTACGGCATCGTAATGGGGCCGAAAGACGATCCGAACGACGGCAACGGCATTGGCCGCGTGGTCCGCGAAATCTACGCCGATGGGAAATTTGGCCCGATTTATTTCATCCGGAACAATGCGTCCTGGGACAAAAGCAAATCAGCTTACCCGTTCTACACCAGCTCGAAGGATAAAGGGTTTGTGGAAGCTTGTAACGAGCTGCTGGCCAACACGCTGATGATGCAGCAATGGGTCGAAGAAGCCGATCGCAACGACCCGCTGGTTACGCTCAAAAAAGAAGTGAAAGCCTTCAGTTATTACCATTTGCCGGACAAGCGCGTCGTGGGTTTGTGGAAACACGCCCTGACGACAATCAGCCCGGATGAGGGCAAAACCTGGTTGTATAACCCGCTTCGGGCACCCGGTTTTGTGAACAGCAACGCCAAAATCTGGGGGCAGAGAACGGCGGACGGGCAGTACGCGACGGTGTACAATCCCTCGGAATTCCGCTGGCCGTTGGCGGTTTCGACCAGCAAAGACGGACTGAACTACACCAATCTGCTGCTGGTGAACGGCGAAATCTCGACCATGCGCTACGGCGGAGCCTACAAGTCGTATGGGCCTCAGTATGTTCGGGGCATTGAGGAAGGCAACGGCACCCCGCCCGACGGCCATCTGTGGGTAACCTACAGCATGAACAAGGAGGACATCTGGGTATCGAAAATACCGGTGCCGATCACCGACCAGGTGACGACACACCCCAATGAAATCTTCGCCCAATTGCCGGCTGGTGACGAACTGAAATTCTGGAATCTCTACAGCCCGGTTTTCGCATCGGCTAAAATAGAGCCCGTGGACGGAAGTAAAGCGCTGGTTTTGCGGGACAAAGATCCGTTTGATTACGCCAAAGCCGAGCGCGTGATTCCCGAATCGAAGAAGCTGGCGGTCGAGTTTACGGTGGTGCCGCAGCAGGCTGACAGAGGCAGTTTGCAGATTGAATTTCAGGATGCCAAAGGCAATGCCGCCGTTCGCTTGCTGTTTGATGCCGACGGTTTTTTCAAAGCCAAAGTCGGTTACCGCGATTCGCAGATTCAGCAATACGAAGCCGGAAAACCGGTGGCGGTGCGCATCGAACTGGACCGCGACAAGCGGATGTTTGTGGCCTTTGTCAACGGCCAGCCGAAAGGAAACCGCCTGTTTTTTGCGCCGGTCGCTTCGTTTCAGCGGGTCGTTTTCCGAACCGGTGGCGTGCGTCGTTTCCCGGATGCCGACACGCCGACTGATCAGGATTTTGATGTGCCCAGAGCGGGCGAGCTGGAACCGGAAGCGGTTTTTATACTCAAAACCTTTAAAACGAGTGCGTTGCAAAGCCGGAGTGAATGACTGGAATGATATCGTTGTAAAATGCTTAATTGTTCCAATCGAAAAACCCAGCCCACGGACGGTTCGCCGTTGCGATTTAACCGTGGGACACCAAAAAACCGAAAGACGTACAAAAAACCGTTTCAACGGTTTCAACCGCCTGAATTAACCAAAAGCAGACCATGAAAAAGAAGCTAAAATTCTGCCTTCTAGCCTTCGTTGTCAGTACGACCTTACCAGCGTTCGGCCAGGAACAACCCGCCAAACCAGCGGTTTCCGTGGCGGATGCGAAGGCGAAATCCGACACTGAGCAGGAAAAGAAAGCCGCCGAATGGGTTGCGTCCCTGATCCTGAACGACGCGGAAAAGGAAAACCGGCTGACCAGGGTCGTGGCAACTCATTTAAAAGCCGTCCGCGACTGGCACAATGCGCATCCGTTCAGCACGGTTCCGGCGGGCATCAATCCGGTAACCGGAAATCCGCTCTCCGAACTGGATCGACAACTCATTGCCGATTCGGCCATGCCCGAAACCGTTCACCAGAACCTGATGAGCGGTTTGCAAAAGGACCTGGACAAGAATCAGGTAGCGGCTATTCTGGATAAATACACCGTTGGAAAAGTGGCCTTTACGATGAAAGGTTACCGGGCCATTGTGCCGAACCTCACCGAAAAGGAAGAAGCAACGCTGCTGGGATTTATGGAACAGGCCCGCGAACAGGCCGTCGATTACAAAAGCATAAAGGAAATCTCGGCCATTTTCGAGATATACAAAACCAAATCCGAGCAGTATCTCAACGCCAACGGCCGAAACTGGCGGGAAATGTATAACAACTATACCGCCATATTGAAAGCCCAAAAAGCAGCCGGGAAAAAGTAAACGGTTGCTGGAGTGTTGGTCGGGATTTGCTGTAAAACATCTGATTATTGCCCCTAATATTTGCCCCTAAATCCCCTAAAGGGGACTTTCTGAATCTGGATGTTGCTGCGTCCAAGTCCCCTTTAGGGGATTTAGGGGCAAATAGACGTAATTTTAAAATGATCAAAAATAGCTTATATCCCATCCTGTTGGCCACCCTGACTCTGTTCAGTCCGGCGGTTGCGCAACTCACCAAATGGCAGTCGGGGCTGCTGGTCGATGAATTTGTGGTTGAAAAACCGCCTTTCCCGGAGAGCCACGCGGCCACCATCGCCGAAACCCCAACCGGTTTGGTGTCGGCCTGGTTTGGCGGCACCAAAGAGCGGAACCCGGATGTGTGCATCTGGGTGAGTCGGCAGGAAAAAGGCAAGTGGCTGGCTCCGCAGAACGTGGCCAACGGCATTGTAAACGACTCGCTCCGGTATGCCTGCTGGAACCCGGTTTTGTACCAGATTCCGAAAGGCGATCTGATGCTGTTTTACAAAATCGGTCCCAGCCCGTCCAGGTGGAAAGGCTGGCTCAAAACCTCGTCAGACGGCGGGTGTACGTGGTCTGCCGCCAAACCGCTGCCCGACGGCTTCATCGGGCCGGTCAAAAACAAGCCGGTTTTGCTCGCCAACGGCAACCTGGTTTGCCCCACCAGCACCGAAGGCGACGGCTGGAAGCTGCACTTTGAAGTGACACCGGATTTTGGCAAAACCTGGCGAAAAGTCGGACCGATCAGCGATGGCAAAACCCTGAACGCGATTCAGCCCAGCATTCTGGTCTACGGCAACGGCAAACTTCAGATTCTGGCCCGAAGCAAAGACCGCGCCCTCGTGGAATCCTGGTCGACCGACAACGGCGAAACCTGGTCACCCCTGTCCAAAACGGCCCTGCCCAACAACAACTCGGGTACCGACGCCGTCACGCTGAAAGACGGTCGGCAGGTGCTGGTGTATAACCACGTGCTGCCTCCCGGCGATCTGGCGAAAGGCCCCCGGACGCCCTTGAATCTGGCGGTTTCGAACGACGGCAAAAGCTGGTCGGCCGCCGTAATTCTGGAAGATTCACCCATCAGCCAGTATTCGTATCCCTCGGTAATTCAAACGGGCGACGGGCTGATTCACGTGATTTACACCTGGCGTCGGCAGAAGATCAAACACGCGGTGATCGATCCGGCCAAAATGAAAGCAATCCCGATTGAAAATGGCGTCTGGCCCGCGCTGGAGGGATATGCCGCACCCGTCGCAAAAGAGAATACGAAAGAGTAGCAACCTGGAACGAATGACGCAGGAATTAACCATACACTTTCCCGGAAAACTGGTTTTTGGCAGAGGTTCGCTGGGAAATCTGGCCGGTGAGGTAATTCAGTTATCACCCCGCAACGTATTGCTGATCACAATTGCCCCGCTGTTGGGTGCGCTTAAAAATCTGGTGAACATGCTGGATTCCAGCCAGATAGCTGTGAGAATTGACACCAGTATTGTACAGGAGCCGTCGTTTGCGGATTTCGAGATGCTGATGAAAACCGCATCGCCGTTCAATCCCGATGTGGTGCTGGGCATTGGTGGCGGCAGCGTGCTGGATGTGGCCAAACTGGTGGCGGCTCAACTGGAAAATGACCAGACGCTCCCGGACATGCTCGGCATCGGCAACCTGAGCGGGCGACGGAAGAAACTGATCTGCGTTCCGGCCACCTCGGGAACGGGCAGTGAGGTTTCTCCCAACGCGATTTTGGTGGACGATGCGGATAACCAGAAAAAAGGCATCATCAGCCCGTTTCTGGTGCCGGACATTGTCTACGTCGATCCGCTGCTGACGCTGAGCATTCCACCAGCAATCACGGCGGCCACCGGCATCGACGCGTTGACGCACTGTCTGGAAGCCTATACGAATCGCTTTGCGCAGCCGTTCATCGACCTCTACGCGTTTGAAGGGATGCGCCTGATTGCCGCCAACATCGTTCAGGCCGTGAAAAACGGCGCGGACGAAGAAGCCCGGACGCAGGTGGCGATGGGGAGTTTGCTGGGCGGTTTTTGCCTGGGCCCGGTGAATACCGCTGGCGTTCATGCGCTGAGTTATCCGCTCGGTAGCCAGTTTCATTTGGCACATGGTCTTTCCAACGCGCTTTTGTTGCCTTACGTCATGGAATTCAATACGCCCGCTGCGGTTTCGCGGTATGCGCAGGTGGCCCTGGCGCTGGGGTGTGAGCGGGGGCGGGATGAAGCCGAAACGGCCGCGAACGGGGTTCAGAAAATAAAAGAATTAAATCGGGAATGCGGGATTCCGGCCCGGTTGCGGGATGTTGGGATTCCCGAAAAAGCCCTTCCGCAACTGGCGGACGATGCGTTGAAAATAACCCGCTTACTGAAAAATAACCCGCGGGAGATCACCCGCGCGGATGCGATTGCGATCTATACTGCCGCTTATTAGCTATGAGCATGAAAAAGAAATACCGGGGTGTGGTGGTTCCGTTGGTGACGCCCCTGACCGAATCCTACCGGCTGGATGAAGCGGCTGTCGAGAAAATGCTGGCGAACCTGCGGGCCAATGCCTGCATGCCGTTTGTGCTGGGAACCACGGGCGAAGCGACTTCCCTGCCGGCATCGGTGAAAAAAGCCTACGTCAGGGCTGCGGCCCGGCTGAAGACGTCCGATACGGTTTTGTACGCGGGCATTTCGTCCAATTGCCTGGAGGAATCGGTCGACTTTGCCAACTATTGTTTCGATCTGGGCGTCGATGCGGTGGCGGCCACGTTGCCCTGCTATTACACCTTGACCGACGACCAGATGAAACGGTATTTCGAGCAGTTGGCCGATCAGCTCAACGGGCCGCTGATCATGTATAACATCCTGGCTACCACACGGATGTCGATTCCGATTGCGGCTGTGGAGGAATTGAGCTACCACCCGAATATAGTCGGGATTAAGGATTCGGAACGGAATGCCGACCGCCTGGCCGAATCCCTGGCGTTGTGGGCGGGTCGTCCGGATTTTAGCCATTTCATGGGTTGGGCGGCCCGGTCGGCGGATGCTTTGCTGGCGGGGAGCGACGGACTCGTGCCGAGCACGGGCAATCTGTTGCCGGGCATTTACCGCGACATGCTAAACGCGGTTCAGGCGGGCGATGCAGAAAAGGCGCAGTATTACCAGAACCAATCCGATGTGTTCGGCCATCTTTACCAGGGCGGTCGCACGCTGGGCGAGTCGTTATGGGCACTGAAAGTGCTGATGCAGGAATACGGTTTGTGCGGAACCACCGTGATGCCGCCGTTGCAGGCCCTTTCCGAAGCCGAAGAAAACCGGTTGAAAGTGGCGCTGGCCGAGGTGCTGGTGAAAGAGGAGATACAGCTTTAACGGATTACGGTTTTCAGTTTACGGTATTCGGTTTACGGTATTCGGTTTACGGTGGCTGACGCAAGAAAGCTAATGCGTCAGCCACCGTAAACCGAATACTGAAAACCGAAAACCGTAATCCGAAAACCTACTACCGTAAACCCCAAAAAACAGAACCAATGAGCATAGACTCCAAACCAATCATCGGCATTACGATGGGTGACCCGGCGAGTATTGGCCCCGAAATAGCGGTCAAGGCGCTGTTGAACCCGGTTCTGTATGAAATCTGCCGTCCCCTTCTGGTGGGTGACGCCCGGGTTTTTGAAGACATCGCTTCCCGGTTAAAGCTGAATGCGGTTATGCACCGGGTTGCCTCCGTTCAGGATGCCACATTCCGGCTGGGAACGATCGATGTCTATGATCTGGCGAATGTGGATCTGGCGGCCCTGCGATTCGGCGAAATCTCGGCGATGGCGGGGGAAGCCGCCTTTGCTTCGGTAAAAACCGTGATCGATCTGGCGCTGGCCAATGAAATCGACGCGACGGTGACCGGTCCGATCAACAAAAAGTCGATCAACGAAGCCGGGCACCACTTTGCGGGTCATACCGAAATCTACGCCCATTTTACCCATACGAAGAAATACGGCATGTTGCTGGTCGAGGACAACCTGAAAGTGATTCACGTGTCGACGCACGTGTCGTTGCGGCAGGCCTGTGATCTGGTCAAGAAAGACCGGATTCTGGAAGTTATTGAGCTGTTACACAACGGCCTGATTTCGCTGGGCGAAACGAATCTGAAACTGGGCGTTGCGGGTCTGAATCCCCACGCCGGTGATTCGGGCCTGTTCGGAACGGAAGACGACGAGGAGATTCTCCCCGCCGTTGAAGAAGCCAAACGACGCGGTTTCGACGTGGAGGGCCCGGTTCCGGCCGACACGCTGTTTTCCAAAGCGGCCACGGGCTATTACGGGGGCGTTGTGGCAATGTACCACGATCAGGGCCACATTCCGTTCAAACTGACCGGTTTTCAGTGGAATGCGGCTAAAAAGCAGATGGATAGCGTCAAAGGCGTTAACATTACGATGGGATTGCCCATCATTCGCACCTCGGTGGATCACGGAACGGCGTTTGAAATTGCCGGCAAGGGCGTGGCGAGTCCGGATGCAATGGTGTTAGCGATTGAGTCGGCGGTGCAACTGGCGAAAAACCGGCGGAAGAATTTGCAGCCCGCGTAAGATGATCGCCGTCATTGCCGATGATTTAACGGGGGCCGCCGAACTGGGCGGAATTGGCCTGGCGTATGGGTTGGAGGTCGAACTGGCGATGTCGGTCAATCCGCAATCGAAAGCCGATTTGCTCGTTATTTCTACCGACGCCCGCTCGGTTTCGGAACCGGAAGCGGTGCGGAAAATGACCGAAGTCAGCCGGGTTTTGCGGAAAATGAAACCGGTACTGATTTATAAAAAGATCGATTCGGTCCTGCGGGGGCATATTCTTGCGGAAACTCGCGCACAGTTGAAGGTGCTGGGTTTGACGAAAGCCCTGCTCGTTCCGGCAAATCCGGCGCTGGGACGAACGCTGGTCGATGGACAGTATTTCGTTCATGGAAAACCGCTCCACCAGACGCATTTCGCCCCTGATCCGGAGTTCCCGGTGACGGATTCCGACGTTTTGAAGCGGTTTAAGACCACGAATGAACCGGTTTTTGTCCGAAATCATTCGGATGCGTTACCGGATCGGGGCGTTGTTTTTGGGAACGTTGCAACCCTGCCGGATTTACAGGCTTGGGTCGAACGGATTGATCACCAGACCTTACCGGGGGGCGGTTCCGGCTTTTTTACGGCCCTTCTGGATTCGCGGTTTCCACCGAAACGGGAAATGGAAACGCCGGTTGCGCTGGGCAACACCCGCCTGTACGTCTGCGGTAGTGCGTTTAAAGAGAGTGTGGATTGGGTGAAGAAAGCCGTAAATTCCGGGTATTCCGTGCAGTATATGCCAAA
This sequence comes from Larkinella sp., assembly GCF_965227735.1. NCBI lineage: Bacteria > Pseudomonadati > Bacteroidota > Cytophagia > Cytophagales > Spirosomataceae > Larkinella > Larkinella sp. The sequence goes on from NZ_OZ245776.1 coordinate 6,067,434, forward strand.
AGATATGATGCAACCCGGCGCGTTAGAATCAAATCGGTGGGCGACGGAAGTGGTGTCGAGCCTTCAACAGCGAAAGCCGGTCATTATGGCCATCGACCCCGTCTGGGTGGCGAATTCATCTGCGATTCAGTTGCGAACCGTCATGGCAAAAACCGTCCGGGACGTGCTGAACCGGACTCCCGTTGACGAGCTGATCATCGAAGGTGGTTCCACGGCGTCGGCGGTTTTGCGGGAAATCGGCGTTACGCGGCTGGCCCCGGTTCAGGAACTGGCGACGGGCGTGGTTCGGAGCAAAGCCATTGAAAAACCAGCATTGTACATTACCGTAAAACCGGGAAGCTATCGCTGGCCCCCGGAATTGGAACTGTTTTGATAAATTCCTGAACCGAATGCCAAATCCGACCTTAAGCATACTTGATTATTTGATCATCGGTGCGGTATTGCTGATCAACCTGTATTTCGGGTTGCGGTATGCCCGGAATCAGCGTACGACGGAAACGTATTTTGCCGCCAAAGGCCGGGTTCCCGCCTGGGCCATCGGCATGTCGTTGCTGGCGACGCTCATCAGCAGCGTTACCTTCCTGGGCTATCCGAGCGAAGGTTTTTCGTCGAACTGGATTTTGCTGGTGCAGGGCCTGATGGTGCCCATCGTGTTGCTCGGAACCATCTGGTTCATCGTGCCGCTGTACCGCAAAGTGATCGGCCTCAGCACCTACGAATACTTCGAAAAACGCTTCGGTACGTTTGCCCGCTACTACAGTTCCATCGCCTTCGTTCTCCGGCAGTTTTCGTCGATGGGAACGGTTTTTTTCCTGCTGGCGGTCGCGCTGACCAACATGACCGGCGTCGATACGTTCTACATCATCATCGTCGTCGGGCTGATCATCATCGCCGTCAATCTGTTGGGCGGCATCGAAGCCGTGATCTGGCTGGATGTGTTTCAGGGTTTTATGCTGTTTGCCAGCGGTATTCTCTGCGTAACCGTCATCCTGTTTTCCGTCAAAGGCGGTTTTTCCGAAGTCATCGACGTGGCCTCCGCCAACGGCCGAACCGGTTTTGGCCCGTACGATCTGGATTTGACGAAGCTGACGTTTTTTGTCATGGTCATCAACGGCATGTTCTACGCGATCCAGAAATACGGTACCGACCAAACCGTTGTGCAGCGTTACCTGACGGCCAAAACCGACAAAGCCGCCATTAAAGCGTCGATTCTGGGCATCTCGCTCACGGTGCCGGTCTGGGCGCTGTTTATGTTCATCGGAACGGCCCTGTTTGTCTATTATAAACAGCAACCGCTGCCCGCGTCTATCCGCGCCGATGCGGTTTTTCCGTATTTCATCATGACCCAATTTCCGACGGGCGTGGTGGGCTTCATTCTGGCTGCCATGATTTCGGCCGCTATTTGTAGCCTCAGTGCCGATCTGAACTCACTGGCGGCTGTCGGGCTGGAAGATTTCTACAAAAAATCCCGCCCGGCCCGGCCCGACGCCGAATACCTGACCGTTAGCAAAGCCATTGTGGTGGCTTCGGGTCTGACGGCGATCCTGATTGGAGCCTTCTACCTGCGGGCTGGGAATGAGGGCGTTCTGGGGATTGTCTTCACGCTCTACGCCATTTTTTCGGGCGGCATTGTCGGTATTTTTCTGCTGGGGATTTTCAGTGCGCGCGCCAACCGGCAGGGCGTCAACATCGCCATTGTGGTGTGCATTCTGTTCACGGCCTACGCATTTCTAACCTCCACCAAAATTGGTTACGGCGACGATAAAACGCTTTTGCTCGACTTGGGAAGCTACAATTTTACGCACCATAAACTGATGCTGGGCGTCTACAGTCACCTGGTGGTCGTTGGCGTCGGCTACATCGCCAGCCTGTTTTTTCCGAAACCGACCCTGGATAAAAACCTTTTGTACAGCGGCTGGCGGGATTCGAAAATGGCGACCGTCAACGAGAGGTCGACGGGAAATACGGTCTTGTTTTAAATGTCCGAAATGACGAAAAATCACAATGCCGGGTACGAGCCGGTTTGAAATAGCCCACGGTTTTAACCGTGGGGAAATAATATTGGGGCCGTTGTTGAAACCGTTTTAACGGTTTTCAGGATCTCAAAACCGTTAAAACGGTTTCAACAACGGCCCGGTTTTTCCCGCGATCCCACGGTTTAAACCGTGGGCTACAAAATGGATCATCCCTACGGGATTTTCATTCCCATAATCCCGTAGGGATGATCCATTTTGTAGCGGTGGGTTTTAACCCGCCGAAGTTCGGGGAAGATCGAATGTCCCATAATCCCGTAGGGATGATCCATTTTGTAGCGGTGGGTTTTAGCCCGTCTGTGTTTTTAATTTTGTAATTATTAACCGATGAAATTAACGCATTTTTTTTTAACCCAAACGTTTACCGGCTTCACGGTCGCACTCATTAGCCTCACCACCCACGCCCAGCCGAACGCGCTGGTCAATACGGCACAGAGCCGGTTTGTTCGCTTACAGGGCGTCAACCTGAATGAAGTGAGCTGGACCACCGGTTTCTGGGCCGACCGCTTTCAGGTATGCCGAGACTCGATGGTGCCGCAACTCTGGAAAACCTATACCGATCCGAACCTCAGCCATTCCTACGAGAACTTTCGGATTGCCGCCGGACTGGCGTCGGGGAATTTCAAAGGGCCGTCGTTTCACGATGGGGATTTCTACAAAACGCTGGAATCGCTGGCTGGGATGTACGCGATTACCAGGGACAAAAAGCTCGATGTGTTGATGGATGAGGCCATTGCGGTCATCGGCAAGGCGCAAACGCCCGACGGGTATATTTACACCAAAGCCATCATCCAGCAGAAAAAAAACGGTGAGAAAAAGATGTTTGAAGAGAAGCTGAGTTTTGAGGCTTATAACTTCGGACACCTGATGACGGCGGCCTGTGTGCATTACCGCGCCACGGGAAAAACTGCCCTGCTCGACATCGCCAAAAAAGCGACGAATTTCCTGATCGGTTTTTACAACAACGCCAGCCCCGAACAGGCTCGGAACGCCATTTGTCCGTCGCATTACATGGGCATCATCGAGATGTATCGCACCACCCGCGAACCCGCCTATCTGGCACTCGCGCAAAAACTCATCGACATTCGGGGTCTGTCGGAAGGAACGGATGACAATTCCGACCGGGTGCCGTTCCGGAAAATGACCAAGGTGATCGGTCACGCCGTTCGGGCCAACTACCTCTTTGCCGGAGCCGCCGACGTCTTTGCCGAAACCGGCGACAGCACGCTGTTGTCTACCCTGGATCTGATGTGGGACGATGTAATCAACCACAAAATGTACGTTACCGGTGGCTGCGGGGCCTTATATGATGGCGTGTCGCCCGAAGGCACTTCCTACAAACCCGATACGGTGCAGAAAGTCCACCAATCCTACGGCAAAGCCTACCAGTTGCCCAACCATTCGGCCCACAACGAAACCTGCGCCAACATCGGCAATCTGCTCTGGAATTACCGGATGCTGCAAATTACCGGACAGGCCAAATACGCCGACGTGATGGAACTGGAATTGTACAACGGCATCCTGTCGGGCATCAGCCTGGACGGCAACAAATTTTTCTACACCAATCCGTTGAGCGCTTCCGACGATTATCCGTATGCCCTGCGGTGGATGGGTGGTCGCCAGCGGTACATCAGCAAGTCGAACTGCTGCCCGCCCAATACCGTTCGGACGCTGGCCGAAGTGAGTAGCTATGCGTATAGCGTGTCGGATAAAGGCTTGTGGGTGAACTTGTTCGGTGCCAACCAACTGGAGACGACGCTGAAAGATGGCTCGGCGATTCGGCTGACGCAGGAAACCGTTTATCCGTGGGATGGCCTGATCAAACTCCGGTTGCAACAGGCTCCGGCGAAACCGTTCTCGGTCTTTGTCCGAATTCCGGGCTGGTGTCAGGGCGCGACGATCAGGGTGAATGGTGTGGTGGTTTCGGCCGTGATCCGATCCGGCGAATACGCCGAACTGAACCGCACCTGGAAAACGGGCGACAAGATCGAAATCAACCTGCCGATGCCGGTGAAACTGATCGAAGCGAACCCGCTGGTGGAGGAAACCCGCAATCAGGTGGCCGTCAAGCGCGGGCCGGTGGTTTATTGCCTGGAGTCGGTCGATAATCCGGGCACCAAACTGACCACGCTGGCGCTTTCCGCTAAAAACAACCTGAAACCGAAGCTAATGACCCTTGAAAACACCGAACTGATGGCGCTGGAAGGTACAGCGCAACAGACGGAAAACCGATCCTGGACAAACCAGTTATACCGGGAAGTGTCGGAAAAAGCACCGGTTGCCAAAACCGTTCGGCTGATTCCGTATTATGCCTGGAGCAACCGGGGCCATTCCGAAATGACCGTCTGGATTCCGTTGATTCGGTGAAAATTGCCCCCTTCAGGGGGTTGGGGATAACAAATTCACCACATCGCCCCGGCGCAATTCCGGCGTTACAATCAACGATTCCAGTTTTCCATTTTTCAAAACCGCTTCGACGGTTGTGTTATAGGGCGCGTGGAGTTTGACGTGAACATCCCAGGTTTTGGGCCAGGCCGGAAAGAGGTAGATTTTCCGGCCGTCGGCTTGCAGCAGCATTTCCTGCAAACCGATCATGCCCGAACCGCCCCAGTTGTGGTCGGGCGTCCAGTCGAAACCGGGACCCCAGAAGGCTGGAAACCGCCGGCCGGCGTTGGCTAATTTCAGGAGCGTGAGCCGGGCGGCTTCGTCGGTCAGGCCCAGCCGGGCGGCAAAAATATTGTCCTGCTTCCAGCCGACATGACTGCGAAATTTCAGAGCGTCTTGGTCGTAGCGGTAGGTGTTGATGGCCGTATCCAGACCCGGTTTCCCGATTCCATAGATTCCCCACGGAAAAACCGGGTAGAGTTGGGGCGTTTCGACGTTGTTGATTCGCTCCCACAATTTGGCGGGGGCAATCGTCGGGTGGCCGTCAAATTCCCGGAAACTAATCGGCGGAATCCGGTCGAGCATCTGCTTCCAGGCCGTCCGTTTTTCGGCGGTCAAATACCCTTCCGGCAGTTCCAGCAAACGCGTCAAAACCGTTCGCAAGGCCGAAACCGTCGAGGTGGCATTGTACGCCATTTTGTAGGTTTCGGCGGCCGATCCCGGATATAGCACCAGCTTGTTTTCGCCATCGAACGCTTTGCTGCCCCGGCGTTTCGCCAGATACGGGTAGTGTTCGTTGAAGAACGTCAGGCAGCTTTCGATGAACGGAATGTCGCCCGAAATGTCCTTTCCGGCGTAACGTTCGGTTTCCAGCATCATCAGGCAAAATTCCAGAACCGTGTCCCATTCATACTCCAGCCAGGCGTTGTATTCCATGCCTTTATCATAACCCGCCGGGCGTTTCCAGCCGTATTCGGCGGAGTTGGGCAGACCGAAGTTTTCAATCTGTTCGGTAAAGCCCGCGCCCTTGTGCTGCCAGTAGACGGCGGTTCGCAACTCGGCGGTTTTCAGCAGGTTCCGGTAAAAATCAAACTGCGGTTTCATCAAGTCCCAGTCGCCACTTTTCAGCATCGGCCAGTAGACCAGCCGCTGGTTTTGCGCCGTGTGAATACCGCCCCCCCAATTGCGGAAATCGGGCGTAAACTTCATGGTGGAGTCGGTGAGCGAGGGGTCGTAGGTGAACAGTCCGCCGTTGAATTTGGTCGGGTATTTCCCGAACGCATTGCAACCCAGCATATACCGGAACAGTTGGTAATTCCGGGCGACCAGCCATTCGGGCGAATCAATCGGGGCATTAATGTAGATGTAGCTTTTTTGCCAGTAGTCGTTCCACCAGGTTTCAGTCCGGCGCTGGGCGGTTTTGGTAGCGGCAGCGGCTTCTTTTATTTTGCTTTCGAGTCCCTGTTGCCAGTCCCGAACGCTGGCGGTTTGATCCGTGTGCAGGTGCAGAACCAGTTCGTGTTGGCGGGAAGCGGTTTGACTCACCAACTTCCAGCCCTGAAAATCAGTAGCGAGGTACTTGCCCCGGTAGGTCCCGGCGGGTTTTAAGCCTTTTCCCGAAAAACGCCCGCCGAAAGTCAGGTTCGCCAATGGGTTAAATAATTGATTTTTAACGCTGTCCAGCCCCTGTTGCTGCACCGTTACATCAAACACCGAGCGTTCAGCCCCGTTTCGGTGGTAAAACTCGACCGCATCCCCGCTAAATCGCACCGAGTCTTTCAACGTTTTGACTTCGCCCTGGGGTGCCCATTTGTACGAATTCGCGTTATTTTCCCTGCCTTTCGTGATGCGATCGGTATGCCGCCAGCTCTCGAAAGCCGCTTCGGCTTTGACGGCTTTGGTGCTGGAAACCGCCACGTGGATAACTGGCCGGAACACATCGACCCAGACCGTGATTTTTGCCGATAGCCCGGCTCGGGTGCCGGTGATCTCCACATGCCCTTTGTTGAGCACCAGTTCCTGTTTAAAAGTTGTTCCGGCGTCGAACGGATTGGGGGCCAGTTTCAGCCGAATCCGTCCCAGTTTCAACACCGTATTATTGTGATCGAACGTGCCGCTTCGGGCTACATAAAAGAGAAGATCACCGTTTTCTATCCAGACATTCAGTCCAATATCGCCCCCGCCACACGGCATCGATTCCGAAGAGTTTTTGCTTTGACTAGTCCAGACGACATGGTATGGATTTAGAGCCGCCGACTGCGCAGAAACTGTAGGTAAAGAATTTAAAATCAATATAATAACCGCCGGGAATAAGGCCGCAAGTCGATCCATTTTGAGTCGGTGAATGAAGCGTCGCAAAGCTAATATGGTATAATTATGGGAGAAAATGGTACAGATACCGAGCAAAGTTACAGACTATATTTGTGAAGCAACGGGCATAAAACGGCGAATGATACACTACAGAAAAACGGTTGGACTTGTGTGGTTGATCGGGTTGTTGCAGACTCCGGTTTGTCTGGCTCAATCGTCAAAAATACTGTCGACGGAGAAACTGAAAAACTACGTAACTTCCTTTAATTCCACCGATGACGAAGCGGTCAAAAACCACGTTCCAAATGCACAGTCGTTCGACTGGCTTTCCCGGAATATTCCGCTTTTCGACTGCCCGGATTCGACGTTGCAAACCGTGTATTACTACCGCTGGTGGTCGTTTCGGAAACACCTGAAGCAAACGCCGGAAGGCTATATTTTTACGGAGTTCATCACCAAAATGAACCACGCCGGTAAATACAACGCCATCAGCAGCGCGCTGGGCCATCACATTTACGAGGGCCGCTGGCTGCACGATCCGCAGTATATCGATGACTACATTTCGTTCTGGCTCTACGTCGATCCGAAACACACCGCGCCCCGGTTTCACGCGTTCAGTAGCTGGGTGGACGACGCCGTTTACAACCGGTATCTGGTCAATCTGGATAAGCCTTTCATTCAAAAAAACCTGTTGGCGCTGGATGACGATTACCGCAAGTGGCAACAGGAGAGGCAGTTAGCCAGCGGTTTGTTCTGGCAATTTGACGTCCGGGATGCCATGGAAGAATCGATCAGTGGTTCGCGGAAAGACAAAAACCGGCGTCCAACCATCAACAGTTACATGTATGGCAATGCCAAAGCCCTGGCCGACATGGCGGCTCTGGTCCACAACGATACGCTCCAAAACCGCTACCGGCAACTGGCTGCGTCGCTGAAAAAACTGACGCTGGATAGTCTGTGGAACGCGGAGGACCGATTTTTTGAAGTGAAATCCGCCAAAGGCGGTTTTGCCAACGCCCGCGAAGCCATCGGTTTCATTCCCTGGTATTTTGACCTGCCCGACGACAGCCCGGCCTATGCCCGGCAGTGGGACCAGTTGACCGACACGTCCGGTTTTTCGGCTCCCTGGGGGCTGACCACGGCGGAGCGTCGCCACCCGCTTTTCCGGACACACGGCTCCGGCCACGGCTGCGAATGGGATGGCCCGGTCTGGCCGTTTGCGACGACCCAAACGCTGAAGGGGCTGTCGAATCTACTGACGAAATACAAGAATCAGGGGCGGATGACGAAGGCGGTTTTTTACGATGAATTGCAGAAATACGCCCGGTCGCACACCATGAACGGAACGATTTATTTGGGCGAGTATCAGGATGAAAAAACCGGTGAATGGCTGAAGGGTGATAATCCCCGCAGCCAATTTTATAACCATTCCGGTTTTGCCGATCTGATCATCAGCGACCTGGTCGGGCTGAAACCCCGCGCTGATGATGTGCTGGAAATTCATCCGCTGATTCCCGACCACTGGGCGTGGTTTTGTCTGGATAATGTAAAATACCACGGAAAAATCCTAACGATTCTGTACGATAAAACCGGAAACCGCTACGGAAAAGGGAAAGGATTTCGGGTTTTTGCGAATGGAAAAGAAGTGATCCGGGCGGGGAAAGTGGGGCCGGTAATGGAAAAAGGGTTTTAGTAATAATAACGAATATTGAATGTGGAATTACGAATAACGAAGTGTTGCCCCTAAATCCCCTAAAGGGGACTTGGACGCGAATCTTCCGGATGCAAAAAGTCCCCTTTAGGGGATTTAGGGGCAACACTTCGTTATTTCAATTTTTTTCAAACACTCGCTTTGCTCAGCAGTGATTTCGACTTGTTGAGATACTGGCGTTTGTATTCGAGGGGGGTGACGCCGGTGACTTTTTTAAAGTGGCGGTAAAAATTCGATACGTTGTTAAAACCGCAGTCGAAGCAGATCACCTCGGTGAGGGTTTTGCCTTCGATCAACGCCCGGCAGGCGTGGCTGATCCGGATTTCGATCAGAAAATCGTAGTAGGTTTTGTTGGTCATCAATTTAAAATACCGGCAGAACGACGTCACGCTCAGGTTGCTGATGGCCGAAATTTCTTCCAGCGAAATCTCCTTTTTGTAGTTCGCGAGCGTGTAGTTGCAAACCGTATTCAGCCGCTGGGTATCGGTTTCGTCGGATTGGTAAAAAACCGCCCGGCCATTGACAATCAGCTCATATTCTTCCGTTTCCGCGAGGGTTTGCAGGATGGAAAGCAGGATGATGATTTTGTCGAGATTGGTGGCGTCGAGCGCCCGGTGCATCAGGTTCGCGAGTCTGGCATTGGCCTGGCCTGTGATGACCATGCCGCTTTTTGCTTTTTCGAACAGCCGGGGAATTAAATACGCTTCCGGTAATTTTAAAAGATCGTCGCCCAGGCAATCGGGCAGAAATTGAATCACAATAACTTCGATGGTTAAATCCGGGTCGTTGCTGTAATATTCTTTCCCACTTCGCCAGGTATGCGGCAAGTTTTCGCCCACTAATACAATCTCTCCCGGCGAAAAGTTAGCGATTTTGTCGCCAATAAACCGTACCCCTTCGCCTTTTATAATATAATGCAGTTCAAGCTCGGGATGATAGTGCCAGATGTTCTTGAAATGCGGCAGAATATCGTGCCGGACAATATAAGAGTTTTCCAGCTTATCCGTCACTTTTCGAAATAATGGCTTCATACGTATCGCGCACTTACGAGTCTACTGAATTCGGACCGGGTCGGTAAGCCGACCCTTCTTCTTTACAAAGGAAAATCCCGGCTGATCTACTGAATCGGCCTGGAGTCTACTCATTCCGCCGGATCAGCACAGAAACCGTTCAGGCAGTACCGTTCATTTCCGGCTTATTTTGTTTTCACTCTGTGGATTTCGGTAACCGATATACAAAAATAAACGAAATAACTCCAATTATTCATATTTATTCGATGATAACTTCCTATAATAATTTGGCAAAAAAATGCAGCTATGCCCCTGAAATGTACTATATTTTTGTAATCAGTTGTAGAATAGTATTGTAAAATCCTGATTTAGTCTTCTTTTAGCGCCTGGTTATGAAGAAAATGGCAGGCACAGGCTACTCAGGCGGTAATCAGCGAATCCGAGTCCGTAATCATCCTGTTGCGTTGTTAATTTCCGACTACCATGACACCAAAACCCCTTCTGTTCAGTGGCCTGCTTGTTGTGATGGGCGCTTTTTCGGCCCTGGGGCAATCTTCGGCTCCGGCCAATTCCGACACCGCGTATAACCGGGTCGTTACCGAACGGGCTGCGAAGATTGTGGCCATGCTGAACCTAAGCGAGCCTGCAAAATCGGCCCGGGTTCGGGAATCTATCGTGCAGCAATACCGGGATTTGAACGCCATTCATGAACGGCGAAAAGAAGCGATAAAGAACCGGATTGAAATCGCTTCTCCAGCGGCAAAAGTGGCCGAAAAAGAGAAACTGGAAGGTGAAATAACCGGCGAATTAAAAACACTGCATATGGATTTTCTGGGTCGTTTATCCATTGATTTAAATGGCCAACAAATCGATCAGGTAAAAGACGGTATGACGTATGGTGTTTTGCCGATAACCTACAAGGGGTATCAGGATATGTTACCCGATTTAACGGAAGCGCAGAAAAAGCAAATTCTGACCTGGTTGACCGAAGCCCGGGAGCGGGCGATGGACGAAGGAACCTCGAAAGAGAAACACGCCGTGTTCGGCAAATACAAAGGGCGGATCAACAACTACCTGTCGGCGGCCGGAATTGACCTGAAACAGGCGGGCAAAGCCTGGGAAGAACGCATTGCGAGCGAGGCCGAAAAGGCCCGGAAACAGTAACCAAGTCAATCCTTTCCAACCAACCGGGAGGTTCTCTGCACCTTCCCATCCTTTCAACCCTATGACATCGGTTTTACGAACGAAAACAATCCTCCTGCGCACCGGCAGGTTGCTCTGCGTGCTGACGCTGGGATGGCTCTCTGATGCGGTTTGTTATGCCGCCAAAAACGGAGGAAATGCCGCGCTGGCGGCCTTCAAACCGGTGGCTCCGCTGGAAAACATTACGGGTGTTGTGAAAGACGCGAAAGGCGAACCGCTGCCGGGCGTGAACGTTCTGATCAAAGGCACCAAAACCGGTACGGTTTCGGACATCAAGGGAACGTTTCGGCTGAATCTGCCAAAGGGAGACGAAACCTTGATTTTCAGTTACATTGGTTTTAAAACCCAGGAGGTTCCGGTCAGAGGACGCACGACGTTTGCGGTGCAACTGGAAGAAGACGCGGCCGCGTTGAGCGAAGTCGTGGTGGTCGGCTACGGCGTTCAGAAGAAGGTCAGTCTGACGGGAGCGGTTGCCACCATTGATATGAAAAGTGTTCAGGATCTGCCGGTTAACAGTTTGTCGGCCGCACTGACCGGGCAGTTGCCGGGCGTGGGTGTTTCGGGTGGAACCAGTCGGCCGGGCGAAAATGCACAGATTACTGTTCGGAATCCCATCGTTTTATCGAAAGACGGCGGAACGCTGCGGCCCTTGTATGTCATCGACAACGTGGTGCGGTCGGAGGATGATTTCAACGCCCTGGATGTGTCGGAGGTTGAGGCCATTTCGGTGCTGAAAGATGCGGCTGCGGCCATTTACGGGGCGCGTTCGAATCAGGGCGTGGTGGTGGTGTCGACCAAGCGCGGAAAAGCCGGAACGCCCAAATTCAGTTACAGCGGTTCGACCGGTATTTCGGATGCCCAACTGCCGACCATGATGAACGGGTTTGAGCACGCAACGTATCTGAATGACGTCAATTATGCCGCTGGCCGACTTCCGACCGACCCGCTCATTTATACACCCGACGAACTGGCGCATTTCAAAAGCAACAACACCGACTGGCTGCGGCAGGCCTGGAAACCGTCGACCGTTCAGCGCCACGCCCTGAACGTGAGTGGTGGCAACGAGAAAGCGACGTATTTCGCGGGCGCTTCCTACAACGCCCAGAATGCCAATTTCGACAACATTAACTCGGGGAAGTGGACGTTCCGGGCGAGCGCGGACATGCAGGTGACGAAAAACCTGAAAGCCGCCCTGTCGTTGAGCGGAGATCTGTCGGACAAGAAAATGTATTACCTGAAACAGGGGGGCGAAAACGCGGAAAACGACATGCGCAGCCTGTTGTATACGCCCCAGTTCGCACCGCCGTATGTGAACGGCCTGCCGGTTTTGCTGTCGAATGGCGGTTCCAACGATTTCGGCGCTTTTCACTTTTTCGAGATTCAGAAATCCAATAACTACACCCAGACCCGCAGCAGCGGCCTGAACATCACGGCCAATCTGGATTATTCCATTCCGTTTGTACCCGGGCTGAAGGCTCGGGTGCTGTATAGCCGAACCGTCGATAACAGCTTCGGGAAGCAATACGGAACGAAATACAATGTCTACAATTTCTCGATGCTGGGCGACCACAAGCACATTTACGGGGGCGATGTGCTCAAGATCGTTACGCTGAACAACGGCGACCGCGTGCGCGCCAATCCCGGTTACACGGATACTTACCAGCTTAACGGGTATCTGAATTACGACCGGCAATTCGGGAAACACCAGGTGTCGGCCATTGCGTTCTTCGAGCAGTCGGAAACACACGCCGACAACATTGCGGCCATGGCCGAGGGCGTCATCATCGGCGGGCTGGACAACATGCGCTATGCCACCGGCACGCAGACCACGACGGAAACCGAATCGGAAGTTGGTTTTCTGTCCTACGCCGGTCGGATCAATTACAATTACGCCAACAAATACCTGTTTGAAACCGCCATCCGGTACGATGCGTCCACCAAATTTGCACCCGAATACCGCTGGGGTCTTTTCCCGTCGTTTTCGGCCGGATGGGTCATTTCGGAGGAACCATTTTTTCGGAATGGCGTTCGCTGGGTCGATTTCCTGAAACTGCGCGGCTCGCTGGGCTTTCTGGGCGGAGATGCCACCAAACCGTATAACTGGCTGACCAGCTACTCGATCCAGACGGGAAAAGGGGCGGTTTTCGGTGGCAATGCCGACCGTCCGCTGATCGTGTCGCCCAACAACGCAATGGCCAACCGCCAGGCTCGCTGGGACGATAACACGAAGTACAACATCGGTATCGACGCGCAATTCCTGAAAAACCGCCTGTCACTTGGCCTGGATGCGTTCTACGACCACCGCTACAACATGCTGACCTCGCTGACCTCGTCGGTTCCGCTGCTGGTGGGGGCCACGTTGCCGTCTGAAAACTACGCGACTGTCGACGGTTTCGGGACGGAAATTTCATTGGGCTGGAGCGATAAAATTGGCAGCGACTGGTCCTACAAAGTCAACGGTTTTTTCACCTGGAGCGACAACAAACAGATCAAAATCGATGTCGATAGAGGCAAAATCGGCACCTTCGAAGACCCCCTCGGCAAGTCGTCGGACATGGGCTTCAAGGCCTACAACTACCTCGGGATGTTCCGTACCCAGCAGGATGTGGACTCGTATCTGGAAAAATACCCGGGCTACACCATTTTCGGCGCGGTTCCCAGACCGGGCATGTTGTATTACGAAGACGTGCGCGGCCCCAAAGATGCGTCGGGGCAGTTCACGGCACCCGATGGAAAAATCACCGATGCCGACATGCAGTTTCTGACGAAAAAAGCCAATAACCACTACGGTTTTGGGGTTAATTTCAGCACTTCGTACAAAGGGCTGTCGGTGGCGGCTGTCATCAGTGGGTCGTTTGGCGGTCAGAGTTCGGTCGAATCGTCGGCCCGTTCGCAGGCGACGCCCACCGCCAACCGTCCGCAGTTCTGGGCAAACCACTGGACGCCCGAAAATCCGAATGCCGCCTACCCCAGTCCCTATTATCGGGATAATTACAACGTCGAGTCCGACTTCTGGTTCCGGAGTTCCACGCAGGTTTCGGTGCGTAACGTCAATGTTTCGTATGGCTTACCGACCGGTTTTACCAGCCGGTTGGGTCTGAGCAATGTCCGGGTCTATCTGGTGGCGACCAACCCGCTCAATCTCTACAATCCGTTCGATTACAAAACGTATGCGGGCAATTACGATGCCTATCCGGTGCTGCGCTCTTTCTCACTCGGTCTTAATCTTGGCTTGTAACCTTCGACACCATGAAACTCTTTCCTAAAATCATTGCCGTATGCTGCTCGTCGCTGGTGCTGACCAGTTGCATGGAGGTACTCGATAAAACCGACCTGGGTTCGACCAGCGGGGCGTTGATCTTCAACGATTCGACGCTCACCCAGATGAACCTCGATTTCGTCTACGACCAGAATTTGCCCACCGGTATTGCGACCTTAGGGCCGGGAAATCCAAGCGTTACCACCCTGTCGGATGAATCGTTCGGCGAAAGCAAACTGCTGGAGGGGTCGCTGCTCATCAATGAAGTGGGTGATTTCGGAACGGCGCTGAGTGCGACCAACAACTACGGCAAAATCCGGGTCATCAACATGTTTCTGAGCGATGTTAACGCCGGAAGTTTGCCGCAATACACAAAAAACAAACTCCGGGCGCAGGCGCAGTTTTTCCGGGCCTGGCGGTATTTCGACCTGGTGCGGTTGTATGGCGGTGTTCCGCTGGTGCTGACGCCCCTGGCGGCTGTGGGCGTCGAAGCCCGCGACAAGGCGTTTTTACCCCGCAACAGCACGACCGAATCCTTTGCGGCCATTGTGAAAGACCTGGATTCCACCATTGCGTCGGTGCCGGGTCGCTGGAGTTCGTCGGCCGACTGGGGCCGGATTACGAAAGGTACCGCAGCGGCTTTGAAGGGGCGGGTGTTGCTGACGGCGGCCAGCCCGCAGTTCAATCCGGGCGATGCAGTGGCGAAATGGCAGACGGCGTATGACGCCAACAAACAGGCGTTTGATCTGCTGACGGCCAACGGCTACGGCCTGCACGCTTCCTTCGATCAGTTGTGGTTTCAGGAGGTGAATAACCCGGAAGCGGTCTTTGTGACGGGTTTCAACACCTCGACGGGCGACCAGACTCGCAAGAACAACGGCTATGACAACGCGACGCGCCCGTCCTATACCGGCACGAGTGGCGGTTCTAACCAGCCGTCGTGGGAGATGGTGAAAGCCTTCCCGATGCTGGATGGCAAAAAACCGGGTGAATCGACGAAATACGCGTATACGGATCAGTTGTTTTACAAAAACCGGGACCCGCGGTTCAACAAAACCATCGCCTACAATGGCGTTAACTGGCCTCTGAACGGCAATAATTCGTATAAACTCTGGACGTATTTTGCGGGCGGAAAAACTGTGGAGCCGAAGGCAACGAACACCGGTTTTTATACCCGGAAAGCTGTCAACCCCACCCCGGCGATTGGCGACGTGCAGTTTTCGGGCACCGACTGGATCGAAATCCGGTTTGCCGAAGTGCTGCTGAATCTGGCCGAAAGTGCCGTTGGGATTAACAAACTGGACGAAGCCTACACGCAGCTGAAAGCCATCCGGAAACGGGCGGGGATCGAAGCCGGCACCGACGGTTTATACGGGTTGAAAACCAACATGACCCGGGCCGAGTTGTTCAGTGCGATTCTGGACGAACGGCAGATCGAGTTTGCCTTTGAAGGCAAGCGGTTCTGGGATTTGCGTCGCTGGAAACTGATCGAGAAAACCCTGAACGGAACCCGGCGGACGGGCGTGACGATCAGCCTGAAAACCACAGGTGTCCCGGCGGATTTTACCACCACCCGCGACAACGTCAACCTGGATCTGGCCTACACGAACTATTTCACGCTGGAATTCAAGCCGCTGGACACGAAATATGCCGTCAACTGGAAACCGGAATATTACTTCTTCGCTATTCCGCAGTCGGCCATCGACAACAACCCTAAACTGATTCAGAACACCACCTGGGGCGGGGCGTTTGATCCGCTGAAGTAAAAAATAGAAGAATTGGTGGTTGTACCAGCCCACGGTTTTAACCGTGGGAAATGATTAAATACGTTCTTCGCGGCCAACCGTTTTAACGGTTTTGGATTTCTAAAACCGTTAAAACGGTTCGTGTTATCCGGTTTCCCTCGCAGTCCCCCGGTTAAAACCGGGGGCTATTATTTTTATTTCGTAAAAAGATGTCATCACAGTTTAGAACAAAATACGGTTTTCTTCTGGCGTTCTCCCTAACGGTTTTTATAACCATCAGCGCGTTGGCGCAACAGGGTATTTACCACAATGTACTACAGTATGGCGCGAAAAATGACAGCAGCCAACTGGCGACTGCGGCCATTAAAAAGGCCATCGATACGGCGGTGAAGGGCGGAGGAGGAACGATTTATTTTCCGCCGGGAAAATACAAAACCGGCCCGATTCATCTCAAAAGCAACATCACGATTCAAATCGACGCCGGGGCCGAACTGCATTTCAGCGACAACTTCGATGATTACCTGCCGATGGTGGCGTCGCGCTGGGAAGGCACGGATGTGACCAATTTCTCCCCGCTTTTCTACGCCTATAAAGCCGAAAATATCGCCATTCGGGGGCGCGGAATCATCGACGGGCACGGAAAAAAATGGTGGCATTATTCGGAAGTGATCGTGAAGAATTCGCCGGGATCGAAGTGGCAGGACGAGTTTCACCGCCTGAACAAAGACATTTTGCGGCCCGACTTGCCGGGTTGGGTGGAACGCGGTTTTCTGCGGCCGCCGTTCATTCAACCCATGCACTGCAAAAATGTGCTGATCGAAGGCATTACCATTCGGAATTCGCCGTTCTGGACCGTCAATCCCGAGTTTTGCGAAAACGTAACGGTCACCGGAGTCACGATCAACAATCCCAAATCGCCCAACACCGACGGCATCAATCCCGAATCCTGCCGGTACGTACACATTTCCAACTGCCACATCAGTGTAGGTGACGACTGCATCACGATCAAATCGGGCAAGGACCGCGCGGGTCGGAAAATGAACGTTCCGGCCGAAAATTACACGATCACAAATTGTACGATGTTGTCCGGACACGGGGGCGTGGTCATTGGCAGCGAAATGTCGGGCGGGGTTCGGAAAATCAGCATTTCCAACTGCATTTTCGACGGTACGGACCGCGGCATCCGTATCAAAACCGCCCGGGGACGCGGGGGCGTAGTCGAAGAAATCCGTGTCGATAACGTCATCATGAAGAACATTCGGGAACAGGCCATTGTGCTCGACATGCACTACGCCAAAACGCAACCGGAACCGGTTTCGGAGCGAACGCCCGCTTTTCGAAATATCCATTTCAGCAACATCACCGCCGAAGCCAAACAGGCGGGTTATCTGAGCGGTTTGGAAGAAATGCCGATCGATAACCTCACATTTAACGACCTTAATATCACTGCTGAAACCGGTTTTTTGATCAAAGAAGCGCGCAATCTGGAGTTTCACAACGTCTCCGTCGGCACGCAAACCGGCCCCGCAATCATTGCTGAGAAGGTAAAAACGCTTGAACTGGATGGTGTAAAAACCGTCAATCCGCATCCCGGTACGCCGGTGGTAGAACTGACCCGTGTGGAAGATGCTTTCGTCCACAACTGCTTTCCGAAAGCGGGTACCGAGGTGTTTCTAAAATTGACCGGTACACAAAACCAGGACATCACCGCCAGCGGCAACAACTTCCGGCATGTGAAAACGCCGGTGTTGAAAGAAGGCAAGTTGGAGAGTTTGAAGATCGAGTAAACCGGTTTTCTCGAACGTTTATCGTGGAAGAAAACGAGGACAAAATGAAAATAGCAGCCCACGGTTTCAACCGTGGGTTCAAAGCAATTTCCCAATTTCCACAAACCGTTTCAACGGTTTTGCATCCTGAAACCGTTGAAACGGTTCTCACCGATTTTAGGATGTTTTCCCGTTTCCCCGGATTAAAATCCGGGGCTGTTTTTTCAATCGTCTGATTTTTTTGTTTCAAATTACCTTCAACTCGCCATTCAACCGATACGTTTTCCCTTTCCCGGTAGTTAACCGGATCTGTTTATCGCCATAGCGCAGCGTACACGGCTGCCCGGCTTTCGACGTTACCTCAACTCCACTCAGTTGTCCGTTCTGCCAGCGGATGTTCAGCACAAAACCGCCGTGGGCACAAATCCCGTTGAGGTAACCCGTTGGTAATTCAGACGGCAAGGCCGGGAGCAGATCGATCGTTTTGCCCTGACTTTGCAGAATCATTTCGCCGATGCCGCTGGCACCCCCAAAATTCCCGTCGATCTGAAACGGCGGATGGGCGTCGAACAGGTTGGGGTAGGAGCCGCCACCCGTAACCCCTTCGGGCGAAATGGCGGGGCGAAACAGCAGTTTGAGCATGGCATACGCATGGTTGCCATCGCGGAACCGCGCCCAGAAATTAACTTTCCAGGCCAGACTCCAGCCCGTTCCTTCGTCACCCCGCTCAAGCAGCGACTGCCGGGCGGCTTTCATCAGGTCGGGCGTTTCGTCCCAGGTGATGTCGGTGCCGGGGTGAACGCCCCAGAGGTGCGACACGTGCCGGTGGTGGTCGTTCGGATCGTCGATGTCCAACAGCCATTCCTGCAACTGGCCGCGTTTGCCAATCTGGTTGGGAGCAATTTGCCCATACATCGTTCTGAGCGTGTCGCGGAACGCGGCATCGGTGCCGAGGACTTCGCTGGCGGCTATGCAATTTTTGAACAAATCCCGGATAATCTGGTGGTCCATCGTCGGCCCGGCGACCAGGCCGAGGTGTTCGGGCGAGTTGGACGGTGTGCTGATGAGCCAGCCGGTTTTGGGGTCTTTCACCAGAAAATCGACAAAAAACTGAGCCGCTTCTTTCAAGATCGGATAAGCCCGGTTTTGCAGAAAATTCCGGTCCTGGGTGTAGCGGTAATGTTCCCACAGGTGCCGCGACACCCAGGCTCCCCCGCTTACCCAGATGCCGTGGTTCGACGCGTTGATGGGGGCCGTTCCGCGCCAGAGGTCGGTGTTGTGGTGGAGCACCCAGCCCCGGGCGTTGTAGTATTCTTTGGCGGTTTTACGGCCCGATTCAACCAGCTCGTCAATGGCTGCAAACATCGGTTCGTGACAGGCCGACAGGTTCAGCATTTCGGCGGGCCAGTAGTTCATCTGGAAGTTGATGTTCGTGGTGTATTTGCTGCCCCAGGGCGGGGTGAGCAGGTCGTTCCAGATGCCTTGCAAATTGGCCGGTCGGGTGCCGGGGCGGGAACTCGAAAGCAGCAAATACCGCCCGTATTGGACATAAAGGGCCACCAGCGCCGGATCAGCGGCTTTCTCGAAGCGTTGCAATCGTTCGTCGGTCGGGAGTTGTTCGCTGGCGGTGTGGCCGAGATCCAGCGAAAGGGTGTTGAAATAGGATTGATAATCCTGGATGTGAGCGGTTTTCAGGGCGGCAAATGCCTTTTTACGGGCGGTTTGCAGCGGTTTCTGGCTTAGCGTGGCCGGATCGCCGGAAACATCTTTGAAATTCTTGAAGTTGGTCCCCGCCGTCAGCAGCAGCGTGGCTTCGTCGGCACCCGAAATGACAAGTTTATTACCCGATGCGGTAATCCGGCCTTTTTTCGTCTGAACATGGAGTAAACTTTCGCCTTTCAAAGCCCCATTCTGCACCTGAACCGACAACGCCAGAGTCTGTTTATCAATCCTGCGAACCGCTGCGCCTTTGTGCGGACTGGTTAGTGTGGCTTCAAAACTGATTTTCCCCGGCTGGCTGGCGGTCAACTGAAGGGCAATAACCTGACCGGGGGTGCTGGCGAGGTATTCACGGGTAAACGTTACGCCCTTGGACGAATAGGTAACGCGGGAGAGAGCGGTTTTTAGATCCAGCTCCCGACGGTAGTTGACCGGTTTTTCGGAGTCTTTGAACCGGAGCCATAGGTCGCCAAAGGGTTGATAATCGGCCTGATAGCGGGGTGAGGCCGGGGGCGCGTCATCCTGAATCCAGTAGTTGAACGGTTTGGAAAGGGCAACACCTTCGGTTGGTTGCGAGCCTGCTGGATAAACGACAAACGTGGGCTGATCGGTTTTGACCCCGATAAAACCGCCTTTGTCGAACCAGTTGATGACCTGAATCGCCAGTTGATTTTTCCCCGCGTGCAGTTTTGCCGCCGGAATTGTATACCGCCGGTTTTTAGCAATGCCTTCGTCTGAGCCGACTAACTCGCCGTTCAAATACGTAAAGTCCTGATCGCGAATGCGTCCCAGATCCAGAATGATATCCTTTCCCGCCCAGGCTTCGGGCAGATTGAACGACGTACGAAACCAGACCGCGCCATCCAACCCCTCCAGTCCGGCCCTTTCCCAGCCTTCAGCCGTTGGAACGGACATGGTTTTCCAGGAACGGTCATCAAAGGAGGGTGATGCCGGATGTTGCGCACCGGTCAGGTTACGGACCTTGGCGAGCCAGGCGGTTTTCTTCGGCATATAATCCGATTCGTTGCTCTGACGCCCCATGAACTGCTCCTGCGCCAGTTTTTCGGCTTCGGCCTGTTTGCCGTCAGCGAGTAATTGTCGAATCCGGGGTAGGTATTGGGATGCGCCTTCGCGCTGGTATTGCCGCGGTTCGCCGGTCCAGAGCGTTTCTTCGTTGAACTGAATATGATCCGTTTCAACGCCCCCGAACACCATGCCGCCCAATCGCCCGTTGCCGATGGGCAGTGATTCCACCCATTGACTGGCGGGTTGTTTATACCAGAGCGTAAGTGATTGTGGACTAGATTGCTGTCCCTGAGTTGTTCGTGAAAAACAAGTGGCTAAAAGGAATAAAAAGGCGGTTTTTTTCATAACTGGAACGGTTGACCGCTAGTGAAAAGCAAGATACAGAATCCCCATCGTGATCATCAGCGAAATCCAGGCAATCCAGACGCGTCGGGTTGGCCTGATCCGGTTTTCAGACGCAAGGGGTACGTAGATGGACGGATTTTTATCGAATGCCGAAATCAGGATGGCCGTGATAAATAATACGGCAAAAATAGAAAAGGAAACCAACAAATAATGGGGCCAGAAAGTGTAGCGATCGGGCGGGAGTACCCACAAATACAGAATGCCAACGCCCAGACTGCATGCCGAACCGACCGACAAAATGGCGTTGACGGCGGTGCGGGTGGTGCGTTTCCAGAAAACCGTTAGCAGAAAAACCGTGGACAACGGAGGTGCAATGAAACCCAGCACCGACTGAAACACGTCGAACAGATTCAGTCCTTTGATGCTGTCGATGGCCAGGGCCATCAGAACGGCAAACCCGCAACCCACCACCACAGTCAGCCGCCCGACTTTGATTAGTTGCTGCGTGCTGGCGTTGGGGTTGATTTTCTTCCGGTAAACGTCCATCGTAAAAACCGTACTCAGCGAGTTGAGCGACGAGCCAATGGTGCCGACCAAAACCGCAATCAGCACCACAATCACCAGACCGTTCAGGCCGGGCGGAAACAGATTCGTGACCATCGTCATGTAGGCTTCGGTGGGGTCGTTCAGGTTTGGAAACAGAATGAAACACAGAATGCCGGGCAGAATGAACAGCGGTAAGGAAAGGATTTTGAGCCAGCCGATGAAGTTGACGCCCAACTGCCCCTGCTCCAGATTTTTGGCTCCCAACACCGATTGCACCATCGCCTGATCGGTGCAGAAAAAGGCGATGGCGGCCACCGGATAGCCCAGCAAAATGGCGGGCCAGGGGTAACTCTTGTCGCTGGCGGGGTGAATCAGGCTCCAGTATTGGGCGGGTGCTTTCTGAAAAACCGCAGCGAGTCCGCCGACTTTATTGATGCCCAGAATGGTGAGCGTCAACGATACGCCGATGAGCAGAATCATCTGAAAAACGTTGACGCGGGCAATGGCTTTCAGACCACCCGAATACGCGAAAAGTCCCGCAAACAGCACCAGTACCGTCACCGACTGCGCCATGGGAATCCCCAGAATCTGCCGAACCAGAAAACCGCCCGCGAACAGTCCCAGCGACAGCCACGAAATCAGGATTTTGATCAGGGCATACCACGCCAGAATGGTTTGCGTCGATTCGCCGTAGCGTTTCCCCATGAACTCGGGCATGGTCGAGACGTTGGCAGCCAGGTATTTGGGCGCAAAAACAATGGCCAGCAGGAATAAAAACACAAAGGCGTACCAGTCGAAATTGATGGCCACAATCCCGGTACTGTAACCAATGCTCGCGAACGCCAGCAGCATCGAAGGCCCCACGTTCGTTCCCCACATGTTGAAGCCAATACTGGCCCAGCCCAGCGACTTATTCGCCAGAAACAGCGTCTCGTCTTCGCCTTTGTTTTTCGGCACACTGGCGCGGTAACCAATCACCGCCAGAACGATCAGGTAGGCCAAAACGATGCAATAATCCAGGACGGTCAGGCGGTCGATGATGGAGTTCATGAAGTGGAAAGTTGTTAGGAAAACCCAAACGATACCAATACATTTGAAAAGCCCTTTGGAATTCTTAAATTCGTATAAGTGAAAAAACAACGCAGATCAGGCCTTGATTTTGAAATAGACAGACTAACAAATTCGATTGAAAACACACTGACTGGCGAGGTTTTCGATACAGAAATTAGTAGGCTGACTGACAAAGAAATTAGGCAGATTAAGCGGACAGACTGGCTTTTTAATTGGCATAAAGAGCTTAGAGACCAGGCTAAAGAAGTTTATAAACTAACGACCGTAAATAATCCTACCATCATTCAGGGGCTTGTTAGTATTGAAGACAAGCAAGATCATGTTTTCATGCATTTGATTGAGAGTTCCAAATTCAATAAGGGGAAAAACAAAGTTTATTTTGGTGTTCCGGGAAATCTCGTTGCTTATGCCTGTAAAGTTTCAGTTGACAAAGGTTACGAAGGCTTTGTCGCTTTTGATGCGAAGTCCGCTTTAATCAAACACTATCAGGAATCGCTTCTGGCTACTCATTTTCGTGGATTACGAATGTTCATAGACACTAGCGCGGCCTTGAGACTTATTGCACACTATTTTAAAAGTTAAGATCATGGGACTGATAAAAGAACCAATAGATATTGATCTGTCAACCAAGTCAGAACCGTGGACGGAGCAGGAACTTGTGGAATTTCGAGAGATCATGCAACAGATTAAAACCCGAAATGCCAAGCGAAAAAAAAGCGAGCTAGAGCTTAGAAAAGCGGATAAACGAACCGCCTGAATGGTATACCTACAATCCATACTCACCTAGAACTTCCCGAAGTTTCACCGGTAAACCGGTTTGCAACGATTTGTCCATTGCCTGAAGCAGCGCCACCGTGCCGATGCCTTCGCGAATGTCGGGATAAGCCGTTTGCCCGGATTCGAGACAGGTGGCGAAATAATCAAGGTAATTCTGGTACTCGCCCGCGTGGTGGCTTTTGCCCTCAAACCGGAAATAGTGTTTCAGTTTGTGTTCCCAGGTTTGCACAATTTCCTCGCCGGTGTTGGTCGTGATGGCGTAGCGTAAATCCATATAATCGGCCTGGCTGCAGCCTTCCGTACCGCGCAGAATGCAGCTCATTTCGGAATCGCGAACCACGGGTTGAACGGGTCCGGTGTAAGCGCCACTCACGCGGGCGATGCGTCCATCGGTGGCTTTGAAAATGAAGTGCATCGTGTCGTCGTTTTTCAAACCGCCCTTCCGGCCGTTGGCGCTAAGCATCCCGTAGCCCATGACTTCCTCAATGTCGGGCAAATACCAGCGGATGAAGTCGACCGGGTGGCTTAAACCGCCATACAGCCATTTGAAGGTGTTTTCGAGCGACCAGCCTTTGGCCAGAAACCAGCGGTGATCGGCGTGGTAATAGCCTTCGATCGTGATCAGTTCGCCGATTAAACCGGCTTCAAAATCCGCCCGCTGTTTTTTCATCGGTTCGAAAAACCGGGAACTCTGCCCAACGAACACTTTTTTGCCGGTTTGTTCACTCAGGTCGATCAACGCTTTGGCTTTCGATAAATCATCGATGAACGGTTTGGTGCAGACCACGTGCTTGCCGTGCAGGAGTGCCTGTTTGGTGTGTTCGGCGTGGAATTTATCGGGCGTATAAATCGCGATGACATCGATCGCCGGATCGTCGAGTAAATCCTGATAGTGGGTCGTATGATGCTGAAAATCAAATTCTTTAGCCCGCTGCTGACACAACTCCAGTTTCTGATCGCAAACTTTCACCAGTTCATACTTCGGGCTCGATAAAGCCGCCGACATCGTACTGCGACCTTCGCCCAATCCTAAAATTCCTAATCGTAACATGGTTTAGTTGGTTAAAAAAACCGGTTGTAAATTGACCCAGACTTCGCCCGGTTTGGTACCGGGAATACCTTCCTGATAGCGTTTCATGCGGGCGTTCCAGGCATCGACACGCGGGTTGTTTTCGGTGGTTTTGGGGTTGAGTTTGTCGAGACTTTCGCCTTTGGGAATGCTGATGACCAGCATCAGTTGCCGCCCGTTTTTAAACACCAGCAATTGCTGAAAACCGGCGTTGCAGAACCCTTTCGCCACCTCCGGCCACTTCTCAAACTGCGTGGCATGGTCGGCGACGTACTCTTTCTGCAGTTTTTCA
This sequence comes from Larkinella sp., assembly GCF_965227735.1. NCBI lineage: Bacteria > Pseudomonadati > Bacteroidota > Cytophagia > Cytophagales > Spirosomataceae > Larkinella > Larkinella sp. The sequence continues at coordinate 6,091,701 of NZ_OZ245776.1, forward strand.
TCATTGACCAGATTGGCCGTCAGAATCGTGTGCTCCCAGTCGCCAGCCGTCGCGCCGGCATCGCAACGGTTGCGGTTGAACTCGTAGACCAGATCGTAGTACGTCCTGATTGTCGCCGTTGGGAAAGCCGACTTGAGCCGACTGGTCAACACCGAAACATCCTGCACCTTATCAAAAATGACGGAACGGTTTTGCCATTGATACAGCGCATCCAGCCGGATTTTCGTCCGCACCAAAACCGCCTTCAAACGTTGCGCATCGACCGGTTTGTTGTCGTTGCTAATTATCTCCACAATGACCGGGTTGTCTTTGGTAATCAGCCAGTTGGTGTCGGGCTGGACTTTGTCGTTGAGCAGATACCGATACGGTTTCTGAATCCCTGCTTGCGTTCGAATGCTGTCCGAAACCTGCGGGCCGTTGTGTTCCCAGACATTGTTCGGCCCGTTGGCGTTTTGCAGAAATTTTTCCGACGGCGTCCAGTTGTTCTTGATCGTAAAATACGACGATCCTTCGTCGGTGTAGAGGTAAAACCAGTGGTACGGCAGGTGGGCGTAGGGCGCTTTGTACACGCTGTCAATGGCATTTTCGGCGATCACCGAACCCGGTTGCGCCGACAGCGTGTAAATGGCCGCGGCATCGTACAGGTGTTTGGCAAAATGGTGAATCCTGTTGGCAACCACCGCATTATTCCGCATGGCGTTGATCGTTAGCGTCCAGCCCCAACCCAGGCTGATGCCGCTGTACGACACCTCACTAATCTCATTGTGCTCGATCGTTATGCCCCGAACATACCCCGCGCCAATGCCCACGCAACCCCAGTCTTCGTTCGTGATGTTGGTAATCAAATTATTGCTGATCAGTAGGTTGTTGCAAATTTCCCGTTCGTCGGTGGGGTTGTAGGGTCGGTGAATTTCCGTGGCTTCGTCGGCAAAAACGCCCGTCAGAATGCCCGTTCCACCGATGTCTTTGAACAGATTGCCCCGGATCACATTATCACTTCCGCCTTTGTGGTAATCCAGTCCGGTGGCCGCCAGGTGCTCAAAACGGCAGTTTTCAAAACCGGTCTGCCGCGCAAACGACACCTCCACAGCCGCAGCCGGACGACCCACCCACGCCTGATTTTCGAGTGTTTTTTTATCGGGCGTACCCGGTATTTTCAGTTTGTAGGCGTCGAGCATGTACAACCCGGCCTGGTGCGGCACGTGGCCCTGTTGCGACGGACGGAGCCAACCCGTATGCTGGAACGAAACGCCTTTAAACAGGACATTCGAAACCGGGCTGTCGGCGGTTCCGAGCATTCGCACCAGCGTTTCGAGCGCGGGTGAGATGACCTGTGCCGTGGCCAGATTTTCGGTCGGTCGCGGGATGTAGTAGATTTTTTCGGCTTTGGTATCCAGAAACCACTCGCCGGGTTGATTCAGGAACTGAATGGCGTTGGTCAGATAAAACGCCGAGTTGCCGGTTTCTTTCGAAATCCAGGGTGCGGGCCAGGGGTGTTCGGACTGAATACGGCTTTCGGGTTGGTGAAAGGATAGTTTGGCGCTATCGCCCTGAATCGCAATCGTTTTGACGCGCAAATTGGCAATGGCCCACCACTGCTGAATCTGCATTTCCAAACCGGCGGCTTTTGATAAATCGCCAAACTTTGGGGTCGGAATCCAGCAGGTTTGCTCGGCTTTGTTCCACGACAGAATCCGGTTCATCAGCGGATCCGGCGTATCTTTGGCACGGATTGCCTTCTCACCGTTCACCCACAATTGCCGAAATTCAGCCAGCCGCCCACCGATTTTGGGTGCCTCGGCCACCCAGACTTTTCCGACGGCTTCTTTCGGCAAACCGGCCACGGTCGTTTTTAACTTCTGCCAACCGCTTATCGAAACGCCACCGCTCAAAACCGGTTTCGCATCCGGAGCCGCTTCAATCACCGTCGGGCTTGCTGGCGTCCCCGAATCTTCCGGTCGGATAAAAACCGGCTCGTTTAACGCATAGACGCCATTTTCCAGATAAATATGTGCGCCTGTCGCCACACTCGGATCGGCTAACCGGCGTAATTCCCGAACCTTCCGAAGCGCCAGTTGTAAACTGGCCAGCGGTTTTTCGTTCGTTCCCGCATTCAAATCCGATCCATTTGGCGACACCCAGATTTCAGCTTGCTGCGCGAAAATGAGATTCGGTAGCAGGGAGAGGATGAATAGTTTTATGAGTCGTTTCATAAAGCCAATTGCCCCTAAATCCCGATCGTCGGCCCGGCCTAAAGGGGACTTCAAGCATCTGGATGTTTCGGTGTCCAAGTCCCCTTTAGGCCGGGCCGACGATCGGGATTTAGGGGCGTTCTTTTTCATTTCCCGGAAAAATCAAAATACAACGTCAGCTCTTTGGCGCGGGCGGGTTCCTTTTCGTAGTCGTAATAAATGTGCTTCATGCCCATCGGCCCGGTGGTTTCGTTGCGCTGCGTTTTGCTGCCGATGCTGCTGATACCCTGCATGAACGACAGGTCGCCCGACGGAAAAATCGGTTCGTAATTGTGCCATTGATCGGTTTTCCAGGCGGGCGTAAACAGCCGGAAAAAAACGTCTTCGTTTTCCGTCGCCACCGTGAAAGGCTGACCCGATGTTTCGAACCGGCACCAGTACAGATTGGCGTGATAGCCTTTGAATTCGGGGTAAACAACCGGCGTTTCACCGGTCTCGGTGTTGTTGTAGGTCTTATTCCAGATGCCCAGTGCCCCGCCTTTCATGCGGTTTTTCCAGACGCGATACGGCCCTTTGCCCATCCAGTTGACGGCCTTCATCTCGCTTTCAGGAAACGAAAAATTGACGCCGACCAGCGTCGTAAAATAGCCGTCGGGAAAATACCGCACCCGCATTCTGACCCAACCCGATGGGAAAATAGTCCATTGCAGCGTGTTATAGCTGCTTTTTCGGCCAAAGGTCGATTCGATAACGACGGTTTTGCCGTCCATGCGGTGGGTGAAATTTTTGAAATTGTTGACACCTTCCTGCAAAACCGGGCCGTTGGTGAACGGGATCGTTCCGTTCCGGTTTGCCACGTGTTTCAAGACACCGGTTTGCTTACTAAATGACAACACAATGCCGTTGGCCGAAACGGTATATAACGAATCGGATTCGGTGAACGTGACCGGAGCCGAACCGTCGGTTTTGACGAGCGACGCGGCAATCTGGTTGGGTAACGAAATCGGGAAACTCCAGGTAAACAGCTCGCGTTGGTGCGGATCGGTGGCGGTGATGTACAGAAAATCATAGTCGCGCCAGTCGGGGGGAAGGCTGGCTTTTAGTGCGCCTTTTTCGAGCGGTTTCAGGTTGGGTGCCGATATAGAAAAAGACTTTTCGGGCGGTTGAATTGCCCCGTTTGGCCCGCTCACTTTCACCAGTTTTCCGGTAAACGAACAGCGGCTTGTATTGGTAAAGTGATACCGGTTTTCAATCGGAAAAGTGCCGTCGAAGGTTGACGTGATCTCCCGGCGTTCCAGCCGGATCGGTGACCAGACTTCCTTGATCGTAAAAAAACTGCCTTCTTTTTCGCGGTACGGCCCCACAATGCCGTCGGCGCCCCGGTTTCCGTCGGTGTCGATGAGGCCGTTCTGATCCGTTCGCACGACGCCCTGATCGGCAAAATCCCAGAGGAAACCGCCAGCCGCCAGCGGGTCGTGCCACATCGCTTCCCAGTAATCTTCCAGCCCCGCGCCGTGACCGCCGTCGTACATGCCGTGCAGAAACTCCGTCGGCAGTGTGATTGAATGGCCGTGGTTGTAGTTGCCGATGCCGTAGTTAAATTCCCGGTAATGCTGCGTGTCGAAACCGCCGAAATCCTCCCAGGCGTGAATGACGGGCCGTTTTTGAAGGTCTTCTTTAGCGAACAACGCGTCCAGTTCGGAATTGTGACCACCTTCGTTGCCGTTGATCCAGAAGATAACCGACGGGTGGTTGACGTCGTGCGTAATCAGTTCGCGGAGCAGTTTGGAACCCGTCGGCGTGTCGTAGTGACCGTGCCAGCCTGCCAGTTCGTCGAATACAAAAAGTCCCAGCGAATCGCAGACGTCCAGAAAATGATCGTCGGGCGGGTAGTGTGACATCCGAACGGCATTCATGTTCATGTCCTTCATCAGATTGACATCCAGAATACTCAGTTTTTTGCTCAGCGCCCGGCCCGACGACGGCCAGAACGAATGCCGGTTGACACCCTTGAGTTTGATCTTCGTACTGTTGACGTAAATACCGTCGCGCGGTTTCACTTCGACGGTTCGGAAACCGAAGAATTTCGTCAATGTATGAACCGGCTTTCCAGCCTCCAGCAACCTGAATTCTACTTTGTAGCGGTTGGGTGTTTCCGATGTCCACAAGAGCGGTTTCAGTACGGTTTTCGTCAGGGCAACGGTATGGGTTTCGGTGCCGATTTTTGCGCTGAATGGTTCGCCTACTTTTTGTCCGGAAACCGTATAAATCTGTCCGGAAATTTCAGAGGCTTTGCGGTTTGTTTTCAATCGAAGTTGGGCCATAAAAGAGCCGTTGGCTTTGGCGTCGATGGCAACGTGTTCGATGTGTTCGGCGGGGAGAATTTCGAGGTAAACCGGTCGGAAAATACCGCCGAAAATCCAGAAATCGCCCTTACGTTCGGCCTCATTGACAGACGGGTTCGCCGAGTGTTTCGAGACGGTAATTTCCAGCAAATTGCCCGAACCGTACCGGAGCACATGCGAAACATCGTATTTGAATGCGTAGTACGCCCCTTCGTGCGTAGGACCGACCGGTTTACCGTTGATTTTAACTTCCGTATCGGTCATAACGCCCTCAAAAACCAGGTTGATCCGCTTGCCTTTCCACGACGCCGGAGCCTGAAAAGTATGCTTGTAAAGCCCCTGTTCTTTGCCGCGCGCACTGTCTTTGGCAAAACCGTAATTGTACTTCCCAAACCCCTGCAACTCCCAGTTCGACGGCACCGGAATGGTGGTCCACTTTCCCGAATTCCGACCGGCGGTGCAGTAAAATTCCCAGTTCACGGTCTGGTCGTTTCCCGTGCCCGACAAATACCGTTTTTCGGTGGTCTGGGCGGTGGCAACCTGCGCAATCAGAAGCAGAAAAACCGGTATCAATCGGTACGTCATGGGTCGGATTCGGGGCGGTTACTTGCTGTTTATTCGGTTGAAATGCCTTGGCGGGTTAACCTGGTTTTTGCCTCTGCAAAGGATCACTTTTATGGCGTATGGGATATGTATCATTTTAGCGGGGATGTGTAGCATTTTGTCAATCCGGGATTTTGGTATTCGGTTTACGGTTTTCAGTTTACGGTGACTGAAGCAAGTAATTGGAACGCGTCAGAAAGCTTGCGTCTGCCACCGTAAACCGAATACTGTAAACCGTAAACCGCAGACTAATACCCCGGATTCTGCGTGATGGCCGGATTCTGGGTGCGGACGATTTGGGGAATTGGCCAGAGCAGTTTTGTGGCAGTAATGGCTTTCCCTTTGGCGGTCAGAACCGGGACGGCGCGGTTGGTGCGCTTCAGATCGAACCAGCGTTGAAATTCGATCGCTAATTCCGTCCGGCGCTCGTGTTCGATGGCGAGATCGAGCGTCGGGTATTTGGCGGTTGGATACGTTGCCTCGCCAAACTTGGGCAGTTTCGTCCGCGTTCTGACCAGATTGAGGTACATTGGATCGCCCGTTGCTTCGGAAAGCAGCAGCAGCGCGTCGGCGTACCGCAACACCATGAAGTTGTTATTCGACAAGGGATTGCCACCCACCTGCGTCGCTTTGGTGTCGGTCCACTTAATGGGGTATTTCTGGGCGATGAACGTTCCGGCATTGTTATACCCCAGCGCAATCGAGGCATCCCGGCGCGGGTCACCGGTTTCGTATTCATTGTACAGATCGTCGGTCACCTGGTTCATGCCACCGCCGTAGAAACCGAGGAAGTTGTTGTTCGGGTAAAATGTCTGATAAAAGCGGCTGAACGGGGCCGAGGCATTGCCGCCCAGATACTGAATCTCGAAAATGGACTCCTTCGTGTTTTTGACGCTCGGTCCCCATAAATCGGTATAATTGGCGAGCAATGAATACTGATTGCTGTTGTACACTTCCTTCAAAACCGTGGCCGCGGCCGCTTTATCGCCGAGGGTCAGATACACTTTCCCCAGCAACGTCTGAGCTGCTCCTTTGGAAGCCCGGCCCGGAATCGTAATGGCCGTCGCCAGCGGTAGTTTCTCAGCCGCAAAAAGCAGGTCTTTTTTGATCTGATCGTAAACCGCACTTTGCGGAGAACGCAGGACGGCGTAGCTTTCCTCGCCGGTCAGTGGCGTGGTGACGATGGGCAAATCGCCCCACAACTGCACCATGTTGAAGTAATAAAGTCCCCGCAGAAACTGCATCTGGGCTTTCACGCCGTCCTTGTAAGCCGCATCCAGACTGGCCCCTTCAATTTTGTCGAGAACGATGTTCGCGTTGAAAATCGCTTTGTAGGATTCCTGCCAGAACTGGTACACCATCGTATTGGCGGTGGCCAGACTGTAGTCCTTAAACTGCCATTTATCGGCCTGAATCCCCGAAATATTGAACATGATGGCGTTGTCGCTCATCTGCTCGTTGGCGTACGAAACCGGCCCTTCCGGGTGGTAAACCGTATACAGCGACGCATACGCTCCGTTGACGGCCAGCTCGAAATCGTCCCGGGTTTTGAAGTTATCCGCCGTCGCATTCGAAAGGGGCGTCAGGTCCAGAAAGGTGTCCTGGCAACTTGAGGTCAGCAAGCCGACGCAAAGAAAGGTGAGAAAATATTGGATCGTTTTCATGGGTGATCGTTCTAATGTTCAGCTTACAAATCTACTTTCAGGCCAACCGTAACGACGCGCGGAATGGGATACGAACCATAATCGACGCCAATGAAGGCTCCGTTGGGCGCGTTGCCCGAGGCATTTAAACCGTTGCTGCCGCCGGCATAATTGCTGGCACCGTAGGTCGTGTTTTCGGGGTCGTAGTTGGTGTATTTGCTCCACAGGTACACGTTGTCGGCATTGATGTACACGCGGGCCACGCGGAACGGGGTTTTACGGGTCAGCGACGACGGCAGTGTATACGAAAGCCGAATGTTTTTCAGGCGGGTAAACGACGCATCTTCCACCCACAGGCTGTGAAACTGATCCTGCAAACCGGTCAGGCCGAGGGTCGCGCGGAAGTGTTTGCCGTCGCCGGGGTCGGCTTCCGACCGCCAGCGGTTGTCGACGCTCGCAAACATGTTCCGGCCGTTGTTCCAGAAGCCCAGGTAGCGGAAATTCTGGTTCACAATCTCCCCGCCGTAGGTTCCCTGCAACAGAAACGAAAAGTCGAAGCCCTTGTAGGAAACCGTGTTGGTCAGACCGGCGGTGAAATCGGGTTGGAAATTGCCCAGCGAGGTACGGTCGTCGGGTGTAATTTTACCATCGCCGTTCACGTCGCGGATGATCGGATCACCCGGTTTGGTCGAGCTGTAGTGCGGTGCCGCATCGACAGCCGCCTGGTTTTTAAACACGCCGTCGACCACATAGCCGTAGAAATTGGAGATCGGCTGGCCGACTTCGGTTTTCACCGCCACGACGAAATCGGTGTAAATAATCGGGGCGTTGGTGGGGCCTAACTGCAACACCGTGTTGCGGTTGCGGCTTACATTCAGATCCGTCGTCCAGATCACCTTGCCGGTGGTGTTTTTCGAATTAATATTCAGTTCAATCCCCCGGTTGCGCATCCGGCCGATGTTGGTAAGTTGGGACGAAAAACCGGAAATATCGGGCACCGGCACGTTCAGGAGCATATCGCGCGTCACCGAGTTGTAATATTCCGCCGACAACCCGATCCGGTCGTTCAGCACGCGCAGGTCAACGCCAATGTTCATCTGGCCGGTGCGTTCCCATTTCAGGTTGGTGTTCGAAATGTTGGAGATCGTCAGACCGGACGCCAGGGCGGCCCCGGAAACGTAGTTGGTCGCCGATAACAGGCTGATGGCACCATAGTTTGGAATCTGGTTGTTCCCCGCAATCCCGTAACTGGCGCGTACTTTCAGGCTGTTCACAAACTTGACGTTCTGCATGAACGACTCGTCCGAAATCAGCCAGCCCGCCGAAACCGACGGGAAATAGCCCCAGCGGGTGTCGCGCCCAAACCGCGAGCTGCCGTCCCGGCGAATGGCCGCCGTCAGAAAATACTTGTTCTGAAAATTGTACTGCGCCCTGCCCAGGTACGAGATCATCGACCATTCGGTGGCCGTGCTGGAACCGCTGGTGACCACCCCGGCATTAAGTGTTTCGACGAGGTCGTTGGGGAAATTACCCGAGGTCACGGTCGCAAATTCATCGCGTTGTTTCTGAACCGAATAACCAGCCAGCACATTCAGGCTGTGGTCGCCGAAGCGTTTGTCATACGTCAGCGTGTTTTCCGACAGCCAGTTCAGCATGTAGGACGACTGCACATTGCCTTCCGCCGGGAGTAATCCAGAATAGCCATAGCCTTGATTTTTAACCCGGTACGAGTTCAGGCGGGTGTTGAACAGGTTGCCGCTGATGCTGGTCCGAAACTTCAGATCGTCGGTAATAAAGTACTCGGCAAAGGCGGTTGCCAGGGTGTTGAACGACTTGTTCTGCTTGTGGTAAAACCGGGTCAGCGAGTAGGGATGCCACAGGTTCAGGTCGTTGTAGGCGACGTATTTGCTCCAGACCGAGTTGGGATCGCGGTAGCCCAGGTTGCCGTTCTCGTTGTAAACCGGAAAAATCGGATCGCTCTGAATGGCCAGACTGACCACATCACTTTTGCCCTGCGTGCCTTCCGTCCGATCAAAAACCGTCGTTGCGCTCAGGTTCAGCCCCAGCGAAAACTTGTCCGAAACCGTGTGTTTGATGTTGGTGCGCAGCGCCAGGCGTTTGTAATAATTTTCATCCAGAACCGCCTGTTGATCGAGGAATGATCCCGAAAACAGAAACTGGGTTTTGTCGGTGCCGCCCGAAACCGAAAGCTGCGCATTGTGCGACGGCGCCACGCGAAACATGACGTCCTGCCAGTCGGTGCCTTTGCCAAATTGCTGCGGATTGTTGATAAAATCGTCGGGGATGCGGTACGTCGAGGGCCGGGCGCTGTTGGGGTCCGTGGCCTTGTTGACCGCCGGGTTCAGGTCGACCCAGGCATTGTTGTGGGCATCGATGTAGTAGCCAATCCACTGCTGGGCGTCCATCATCGGCACCTTCCGGATCACCGACTGCGTGCCGTATTCGTAGCCCGCGCTGATGTTGGTTTTCCCCGCCTTGCCCAGTTTAGTTGTGATCAAAACGACGCCGTTGGCCCCGCGCGAGCCGTAAATGGCGGCCGATGAGGCATCTTTCAGCACATCGACCGACTCGATGTCCTGCGGATTGATCAGGTTCAGGTTGAAGTTTTCGAGCGGAACGCCGTCGACCACAAACAGCGGAGTGGTACCTGCGGTGATGGAACTGACACCCCGGATGCGGATGATGGGCGAAACGCCCGGCGCTCCCTGCGACTGCGTGATGTTGACCCCGGCAATTTTGCCCGCCAGCGACTGAGTAACATTGCTGAACGAACGGTCTTTGAACTCATTGAAGCCCACCGAGGCTACGGCGCCCGTAATGGCTCGTTTGCTTTGCGTCCCGTAACCCACCACGACTACTTCGTTGAGGGTTTTGTTGGAAGGCAGCATAGAAACGTCGATCACCGAGCGGTTGCTGACCGGAATTTCCTGGGTTTCGTAGCTGATGGAGCTGAAAACCAGCGTCGAATTGTCATTCGCAGAAAGAGAATAAGCGCCGTCCTGGTTCGAGATCGTACCGCTGGTGGCGGATTTGATCAGTACGGAAACGCCCGGCAGCGGTTTTCCATTTTCGTCAGTGACCTTCCCCGTAATGGTGAGGGATTTGGTCTGGGCGAAGGTCTGAACAAAAGAAAAACAAAGTAAAGTAAAGATCATACTGGTTCGCCAGGATCTTCGGGAGGTAAGAGTAGTGTTCATTGTACTGAATTTGTTAAAATGTTCATAGAAACAATCAATTGAATCCGAATAAATTACCAGCAAATAGTGAATGGTTTAAAGCATGTTAGGTTGGTATTTTCTTATTTTTTCTTAAAAGTATTTCGTTTTATTTGTTTTACTTTGTTTTTTAAAAATATTTTCTTGAATTATGTCCAGACGAGCTCAATTCCGGCTTTTGTTTCTTTTCTTCCTAGGTTCTCCGCTGTATCTGATGGCGCAGGGCAAGGGGGCTTCCGAAAAGGGTGTTGAAAAATGGGAGGTCTACGAGATTACCTTGTCGGGGCCGACGGCTGGCAATCCCTTTACGGACGTTTGGCTAACGGCCGAGTTCTCGTCGGGTGAGAAGAAGGTCAGGATGACCGGTTTTTACGATGGCGACGGGGTGTATAAAATCCGGTTCATGCCGGAAGCGACGGGCCAATGGTCGTACCGGACCTCCAGTAACGTCAAAGCGTTGAGTGGAAAAAAAGGAAGCTTTACGTGCAGTGCACCTTCCGCGACGAACCACGGCCCGGTCAGCGTCCGGAATATGTACCATTTTCAGTACGCCAATGGAAAACCGTATTACCCGTTTGGTACAACGGCGTATGCCTGGACCCACCAGCCGGAGTCGTTGCAGGAACAGACGTTGACGACGCTGAAAAACGCATCCTTCAATAAAATCAGAATGTGCGTGTTCCCCAAAACGTACAGTTACGTGGAGGAAGAACCGGCCCTTTTTGCGTACGAAGAGAAAGGTCGGACCAAACGCCCGAACGGTTCTACGAAATATGAATGGGATTTTACTCGCTTTAATCCGGCGTTCTTCCGGCACCTCGAAAAGCGGATTGCCGACCTCGCCAAACTCAATATCGAAGCCGATCTGATTATTTTTCATCCATACGACAAAGGCCGCTGGGGGTTCGACAGCATGGGCATGAAGAATGATTTGTTCTACATCAAGTATCTGGTAGCCAGGTTGTCAGCGTATCAGAATGTGTGGTGGTCGATGGCGAATGAATTTGATTTTATCAAAAACAAACCGCGCGAAGCCTGGGATGTCTACAGCAAAGCCGTGGTCGATGCCGACCCATATCATCACCTCTGTTCGATCCACAACGGCACGGAATATTACGACAACTGGAAGCCGTATTTCACCCACGTCAGCATTCAGAACGGGTCGACCGTCGAGGATTTTGGGCGGGCGGTTCTGTTGCGCGATGCCTACCGAAAACCGGTGATCTACGATGAAGTCTGTTACGAAGGCAACCTGCCGCAACGCTGGGGAAGGCTGAGTCCGGAGGAAATGACCGAGACGTTCTGGCAGGGCGTCATTGCCGGAACTTATGTGACCCACGGCGAAACGTACCGAACGCCCGGCGACACCATCTTCTGGGCAGAAGGCGGGAAATTCCACGGGCAAAGTCCGGCGCGGATCGGTTTTTTGCGAAGCCTGCTGGAGCAGCAACCCGGCCCGGTCGAACTGGCAGACCCCTGGAAAGATCACCAGACCTGCCAGTCCGACAGCGCGCATTACCTGATTTATTTGGGGAAACAGATGCCGTCGGAATGGGTGTTCAGTCTGCCGAAAAAAGGCGCTCCACCCACCGGAGCGGTTTTCAAAGCCGAACTCATCGACACCTGGAACATGACCATTACGCCCGTTTTGGACAGCTTCCGGCTGGGCGAAGCCAAAGATTACCGGGTGTATGACGAAGGATTTAGGAAAATCCGCCTGCCTGCCAAACCGTATCAGGCGATTCGACTGACGCAGATCAAATGAAATGGTTTTCGATATTTATTTATTATTTGTGATTGTTAAGGAAAAACGATAGGGTACGAAAAAGAAAAATCAGCCCACGGTTTCAACCGTGGGACCTGGAGGGAAAAACCGGGTGTGCCAAAACCGTTTTAACGGTTTCAGGGTCTCAAAACCGTTAAAACGGTTTCAAAATGTGGGTGGATATTTTGCGAAACCCCACGGTTGAAACCGTGGGCTGGGTAACAAACCGGGTCTTAGGCAATTAATCTATTGCGAAGAGAAAATTTCTTTTTGTTACTTTTGACAAACTCAGATAGTTTAGAATAAAACCGTATGCTACCGAATCAACGTCGGGATAAAATACTTGAATTGCTGAAGGAAGACGGCTCCGCCAAAATCGTCAACCTGGCCCGGATTTTTAAGGTGACGGAAGTAACGATTCGTCAGGACATCGAAAAACTGGAAAAAGACGGACTGGTGATCAAGGACCACGGCGGGGCTTACCTGAAAAACGTGGAGGATCAGGTGCGGACGGTGTCGCTGGGAAACCAGGAAAACATCGATAAAAAAGAGCGGATTGCCAGCAAGTGCCTGGAGTACATCGAAAGTGGTGACACCATCATTCTGGATTCGGGTTCGACCACCACAGAAATTGCCAAGAAACTGCGCGGCTACCGAAACCTCACCGTCATTACCAACGCCCTGAACATCGCCCTGATTCTTGGCGCCGAAACCGGGATCGAGGTGATCATGACCGGCGGGGAGTTCAAACCGCCCACGTTATCGCTGACGGGCCAGAAAGCCGCCGATTTTTTCAAAGGCATCAATGTTCAGAAGCTGTTTCTGGCGACGGCGGGAATTTCGCTCAAATCGGGCTTAACGTATCCGAGTATCAGCGACCTGGTGGTGAAAAAAGCCATGATCGATGCCGCCGATGTAACCTATCTGGTCGCCGATTCGACCAAAATTGGCAAAAGCGCGTTCGCCAGTCTGGGAGCCTTGTCGCTCATCGATTACATCATCACCGACGCGACCATTCAGGAAAAGTACAAGCAGGTTTTCCACGACAACGAGATTGAGTTGATTATTGCGCCGTAGGCAGATCAAAGTTAGTTGACGGCCAGTGGGGAAAATTATCCAATCGCATTGATAAATTGTCCAGTTTTGTAATACCTTAAGGGTTCTGTCCCTTCCTGGACAGAACTTTTTGTTTCCAGATTCCTACACTCAAAGAACCTAAATGCTCATGTCTGAGAAAAAGATTATTGCCATTTTCGGCGCTACCGGTGCCCAGGGGGGCGGACTTGCCAGAGCCATTCTCCATGATAAAAACAGTGAATTTGCCGTTCGGGCCATTACGAGGGACACCAATTCCGATAAGGCGCAGGAACTGGCGCAATTAGGAGCCGAAGTGGTAACGGCCGACATTGATGATGAGCAAAGCCTTGGCCAGGCCCTGGAGGGAGCCTATGGAGCCTTTTTTGTGACCTTTTTCTGGGCGCATTTTTCGCCGGAGCGGGAATACAACGAAGCACGCAGCATGGCCCAGGCGGCTAAACAGGCCGGGTTGAAGCACGTGATCTGGTCGACGCTGGAAGATACCCGCGAGTGGATTCCACTGGACGATGACCGGATGCCAACCCTGCAAGGCAAATACAAAGTACCGCATTTTGATGCGAAAGGCGAAGCCGACCGATTCTTTACCGATTTAGGCGTACCAACTACCTTCCTTCGGGCTTCTTTTTATTGGGAAAACTTCATCTATTTCGGAGCAGGCCCTAAAAAGGGACCGGATGACAGGCTGTATCTGACCTTGCCGATGGCTGACAAGAAGATGGCCGGTGTGGCTTCCGAAGATATTGGCAAAACCGCGTATGCCATCTTCAAGGGCGGTCCGGAATTTGTTGGGAAGACCATCGGCGTGGCGGGGGATCAACTGACAGGTCAGGAAATGGCTGCGAAACTCTCCCAGGCGATCGGGCAGGAGGTCACCTACAACTACGTTACGCCGGAGGTTTACCGGGGCTTTGGCTTCCCGGGGGCTGATGATATGGGCAATATGTTCCAGTTTTACCGCGATTTCGACGAGGTGTGCAACAAGGTTCGGGATGTAAGCTACTCCCGGGAGTTGAATCCCGAATTGCAGTCGTTCGATGCCTGGCTGGAGCAAAACGCCGGAAAAATTCCGCTGGACTAAAGACCGGTTTTTTACTCAAACAGCCAGTCGATGTTCTTTTTATTGCCCGCCAGGCCCGCGTCAAAAACCGGAATCTCCTGATTGCCGTCCATGAAACCGAGCAGTAAACAGGCTCCTTTTCCCAGATTCAGGGTGTGCCTTCCCGCCTTGAACGAATACGTATGCACGTTGACCGGCGGAAAGCCATCCAGCAGAACGGCGTTCGAAATTTTGATTTCCGACTGCCCGTAGTCGTTGGCGCTGGCGTCGGTTTCCAGTTCCGGCGCGGGTAAGTAGCGGGGATTCTTTTCGGTAAAAAAACCGACCAGCAGTTTGACGGGTTGGCTGGCCGTAAAGGTCAGGCTGGTGCGTTCCGACTGCTGTGTCGATTTTGCCAGTTGCAGCCCTTTCAGATTCTTCAATTCCTCCGCTACCGCAGCGATGGCAAGAGCAGTATCGGAAAAAATACGCTGCCCTTTTTCAACGGTATAGGTCTGCACGGTCGGGCTTTGAATCGTAACGGTGGCCGGTTTGAACCACAGAGGTTGCCTGGCCACAGTCACCGGAGCCGATTTCAGCGAGTCGATGACGGATTTGAACCGCGTCAGTTCTTTTTGATAAACCGGCAGCATTTCTTCCCACGTTTTGTAGGTTCCATCGACGCCCCGCATCGGAATTTTGCGCTGCTTCGTCTGCATGCTGTTGGCATACAGGTACGTATCTTTCGTTAGTTTCACCAAATCGGTATAGTGTTCTACACTGCTTTCCAGCAGCGGAACGGCTTTTTCCAGATCGCGGACGTCGGTGGAATATTTGTATTTCAAAACCGTCAGGGCCGCCTGGGCTTTCTGGGCGTAGAAGTTCGCCATCGCATTCTGGGCGTAGACGTCATTTTTCAGACGGTCAAATTCGGCCTTGTTTTTAGTCACCGACCCAGCCGCCTTGTCAATGGCTGCCACGGCTTTTCTGCCGTGTTCAACCACTTCATCCGCCACCTGAACCGGCGTTTCTCCAAGGTGTTTTTCGTGTTTCGACTCCTTCTCGGCGTATTCGATAATCATTTCACCCTCAGGTGCTTCCGATTCATACATGAGCGTAAACAGCCCGTAACGAAACGGATTGACGAGTTGCGTCATCAGCATACCAAGTGTGAGGGTCTGGCGGTTGCCATCGGTGATGCCGTAACGTCTCAACAGTTTCGGTGAAATCTCGCCGGTTTGCTCGTAGGCTTCCAGCACGTCTTTGCCCTTGTCGGCCGGTAAACCGTATTGATCCGCCAGTTGATTGCCCCAGTAGGTAACCTCTGTCGGACGATCCCGTTCGGAATTCCAGGCGTAGCGCGCCCAGGTTTTGTACCAGATCCAGTCGCGGTCGAGCTGGAGCAGACGGGGTGACGTTTTATCGGCGGTGTAGGGCCAGTCCCAGTACGACGCCTGTGGATAGAGATGCAGGCCATTCGCGCCATATACGTTGTGCATCGCCTGAACGGACTTCTGAATAAAATCGGGCGAACCGTACCGGAAAGGCTCCAGATTAGCCAGAATGTGCACATTTTCAACGTGAACGGTGCCGATGTTGCTTAACGTCCGGTGCAAATCCGCCCATTTGCCGCGGGGTGTGTAGGTTGTCAGGGCCTCGCCGTTGTACTTCGCCATCGTGTACAGATTTTTATAGATTGGCAGGGCGGCTTTCATCACGCGGGGCGCATCGGAATCGTGGGCGCGGAGCACAATTGGCGGTTCGGCGGTTTGGCCGAGGGCTTTCAATCCGTCTTTGACGCCCGGAATAATCGTTTTGGTGAACCAGTCGACGTCATCCTGCCCGACACCTTCCATCGCTTCACCGAGGGTGATGAGCAGGCCGACATTCGGGTATTTCTGAACAAACGCAGCAATGGATTTCTGAGTGTAGTCGGCAATGAGCGGGGTAATGGGGCGGTTTCGGTCCTGGGTTTTGAGATTGTGTTTTTCGGCAAACGGTTTTGAAAGAATGATGTTGTAGAACATCTGAATGACCCAGATGCCGCGTTTGTCGGCTTCGGCGGTCAGGAACCGGAACATTTCTTCGTTTTTCCGGAAGGTCGCGTCGGTCACTTCAACGGCGTAGGGATAGTCTTTCAGCCGAACCAGCGAAGCAAAGGGGTGGCCGTTCCACAGATACAGGGAGTTGTAGCGGTTTTCAGCCATCTGATCCAGATACCGAATCCAGAGCGCTTTGTCATATAGCCACGGGAAGGTTTCGGGGGTATAGGGATATTCATACACCTCGCGACCGGGGAGATACACCGGTTTCTGGATGCCCACCGCCGTGCCGCGCAGCACCATTTCCGGCTGGTCGCGCAGGTTGATCGTTTCGGGAAGCTGGCCGGTTTTGCTGATTTTTTCAGCCATTTCCAGACAGCCGTACAAGACACCGGACGGGTCGGCTCCCACAATGAGCAGCGGATTCTGCGCGTCTCTCCGAATGGCGAAGCTTTCTTTGACCGGGTTTGGGTCTGCCGTTAATTTGTAACGCGAAGCAATCGGTTTGATGTTTAGATCAGACCATAACCCAATGACAATCTGTTGGCTACTCTTCGCCGGAATGCCCTCGAAAAACGTAGTTTGATAACCGGCTTTGGCCAGGGCTTGTTTGAGTTTTTCAGCACCAAAGCTGACGCGAACGTGCGCCGAAACCGGCGTGACGATGGTGACTTTTTTGCCGGTTTCCTGGGCAATGACGGACCCGATGCCTGGGAAGAAGAAGAGAACAGGGAAAAGAAAACGTTTCGCGTAGCGGTTCATACAACAGGACTTAGGAACAGTACAAATTTACCCTGACTGTGTACCGGTAATCTCCAGCATTTTCTCCAAAAAATATACAATATTAGCCTGAGGTAAGTCTAGGACTTCGAAACCGTATTTCTAAGAAGTTGAATTCGTGACGGCATTTTTCGGCTGAACCGGCTTTGATGCTGGTGAAGTTGCCTTGCCCCGCGTGAAGGAAATAAGAACACCCGTCAGCACTAAACCGCTCATGGTCAGGTAGGCATAATGCATCCCGCGCAGTTGGGCCGCCGTCGATTCGGGCGAGGCATCGTGCGCCAGTGCCCAGCGGTTGCGGGTGCTGTACCAAACGGCGGCCGCAATGGCGATGCCGACGACAAATCCCAGGTTGCGCATGAAGGCAATCATGCTGCTGGCAATGCCGCGCTGGGCGATGGGGGCCGCGTTGAGGGCGCTGCTGCTGTTGGGCGACTGAAAAAGGCCAAAGCCCAGACTCACCAGCGAACTTCGCCAGATGACGTCTTGCCAGGTCCAGTCGACGTCCAGAAACGAAAACGCAAAATAACCGCCCGCCGTGATCAGTAATCCGAAACTGGACAACCAGCGCGTGCTGATCCGGCTGGAAAGATACCCGCCCAACGGAGCCACCAAACTGAGGGTCACGGGGCCAGCCAGTAAAATCAGGCCGGCGCGTTCGGGCGGAAGTCCCAGAAGTTGTTGCAGGAAAAAAGGAATGACAAACAGATTGCCGCCCGACGCCAGAAAACCGCAAAAGGCCGCCAGGATAGCCGCTGTGTAGGGCCGGATGCGGAACAGGCTCAGTTGCAGCATCGGCTCCCGAACCCGCATTTCCCAGAGCAGAAACAACACCAGCAAAACCGTGCCGATCGATAGGAGCGTGACCACGAGCGGATGATCCCAGCCATAGTGCGGTTCCGGCCCAAAATCCAGACCGGTGAGCAGGGAGATGACGCCGAATAGAAACAGGCCCGCGCCCACCAGATCGAACCGTTGGCCAGTCGCTTTCGGGCTTTCCGGCAGGATGGTCCACGCCCGCCAGATGGCCAGCAAACCAATCGGTACGTTCACAAAAAAGATGCTTGACCAGCCGAATTTACCCAGCAGAAAACCGCCAATGACCGGCCCCGCACTGGACCCGGCGGCCACAATGGAACCCATCAGCCCCATGGCCTGACCGCGTTCCTGCGGAGAAAAGGTATCGCCGATGATGGCCGGGCCGACGGCGAAAATCATGGAAGCGCCCAGCCCCTGAACCACCCGAAACCCCACCAGCGACCACAGGTTCCAGGCCAGCCCGCAGAGCAGAGAGCCCAGCACAAACACGCAGAAACCGGTGATGTACAGCGTTCGGCGGCCCACCCAGTCGGAGACTTTTCCCATGATGAGCAGCGTGCTGGTGGTGGTCAGCAGGTAACAGAGTACGATCCACTCGACACTGTCGCCCGCGCCCAGTTCCCGCCGGATGGTGGGCAGGGCAATGTTGACAATGCTGCTGTCGAGCGTCGACATGAACGTTCCGAACATGATGGTGCCCAGAATAATCCATTTATTGGGAGAAGACGATGAAACGGCCGACGTTGTTGATGACACAGGAAAACCAGGCTACTTTTTCGAAGAAACGGGTTGTGGGGGCTGGTTGTTCGGAATGGAATAAGGAAATAATGAATATTGAATAGCCAATATTGAACAACGAAGTATAGCGGTCCATTGACTTCGCTATTCAATATTGGCTATTCAATATTCGTTATTTTTCAAATATCATGACGTGTTGCTGGGGCAGTTTGGTATACACGCTTTTTAGCCGCAAGCCGACGGCTTTCATTTCTTTCGTGGCCTGGGCAATGCTCATCTTGTGGTGGGGTTTGATAGGCACGTTCGGATCTTCGGCGCGGTATTCGACCAGCACCACGCGACCACCCGGTTTGAGCGCCCGGACGATGTTCGTCATCATTTCGCGGGGGTGTGAAAACTCGTGGTAGGCGTCGATCATCAGGGCCATATCGATGCCACTGACGGGAAGTTTGGGGTCCGCAATGGTTCCCAGAACCGGTTCGACGTTGGTCACGCCTTTCTTCTTTTTGGCGGTATTCAGGTCATTGATCATCTCATTTTCAATGTCGACCGCCAGAATTTTGCCTTTCGGAACCTTGGGTGCCATCAGAAAGGTAAAATACCCGGTTCCGGCCCCCACGTCGGCGACGACATCGGTCGGTTTCAGGTTCAGGGCGTCCAGCAGCAGATCGGTGCGTTCTTCCTGTTCGCGCTCCGGGCGTTCGAGCCAGGCGGCTCCCAAATGACCCATAACCTGCGAAATTTCCCGGCCCAGGTAGGTTTTTCCGATGCCGTCGTAAGCCGCTTTTCGGTACTGATACACGCCTTTGGGCGAATCGGCAGTGGCACCGGGTTGCTGACCAAAAGCCAACACGCAATGGAAAGTCGTGAACAGAAGGAAAAGGCAGAGGGACCGGAACGGGTTTTTCATGGCGGGCAGGAAATGAGCTATGGGTTGAACAAGCTGTAAAAGAAAGTGTTTATTTAGGGATTATTTACCATCAATCCCGCTTTCTCATGAATCTAATTTTGCACTTGTTACTCGATGCCGCCGTGATTTTCGGCTTGGCCTACATCATGCCTCAGGTAGATGTAAAAAGTTTTGGTACCGCCCTGCTGATTGCCGTTATCCTGGCCGCGCTTAACTTTCTGGTCGGCTGGATCATTCGTTTTCCGCTCAACCTGGTGACGCTCTTCTTCTTAACCGGCATTGTGCGGATTGTAGTGACGGCCATTCTGCTGAAGCTGATCGATAAAATGATGGGGAGTTTCACCATTGCCGGATTCTGGCCCGCGTTGGTAATTGCGGTTTCTGTCGCCATTGCCGGTGCCATTGTCGACGGTGCCCTGGCACCCTCCGAAGCGGTTGTGGAAGAGCGCCAGCGGGAAGCCGTGCTGCTGACACCCGGTGCGGAATTCGCTTATACTTTTAAACGGTAAAAAAGTACTTTAGAAAGGAATTTTAAATATCGAATGTCGAATGATCAATGTAAAAGTTTTGCCAATCCGGCACTTTTACATTGATCATTCGACATTTATCATTCTTCAGGAAAGTTAATCTACGATTTTCAAATCGACCTGAATATTCCCACGGGTCGCATTGGAATAGGGACAAACTTGGTGCGCTTTCTCAACCAGTTCTTCCGCTTTGGAACGCTCTACGCCCGGAATCTGAACTTCGAGAACAACGGCTAATCCAAAGCCGCCGTCTTCATTTTTACCGATACTGACCTGAGCCGTGACCCTGGTCTGACCCGCTTCAACTTTCTGCGTGCGGATAATTAAACTCAGCGCACTATCGAAACAGGCCGCATACCCGGCAGCAAACAAGGTTTCCGGGTTGAGGTAAGTGCCACTCGGCCCACCCATTTCTTTCGGTACGCGGACATCAACATCCAATGCTCCATCGTGTGATTTTACGTGGCCGTTGCGGCCTCCGGTTGCGGTGGCTTTCGCCGTATACAGTTTGTCCATGCTAAAAAATAAGTCACCGCCGAGGTTCGGCGGTGACAAAATACGTTTTCAAGACAACTGGCTTCGGGTCGAAATGGTTGCAGAAACGGTTTATTTCGCTTTGCGAATGTAGATGTTGCCGTGCATGTTTTTCATCATCACCTCTCGACCCCCGCCGTTGACTTTCCCCTGTACCCAGTCGTCGATGCTGACCTTATACATGCCGTCTTTGTTGCTGCGGCTGGCTTTGGGCTGGCTTTTGTCCACGTCCACGTCGAAGTCGCTGTAAATTTCGCCCCGGTCGGATTTGAGCTTTACGTCAAATTTGGCAGTGGCCGGAAAGGTGACATCGACATTGCCGTTGAGGGTAGAAAAGGCCATGGGTGCTTCGGAATTGACGTTTTTAAACGTGGCTTTCAGTTGACCATTGACGCTGTTGGCAACGGCAGAGCCCGACACGCCGGTCAGCGTAATGGGACCGTTCACGTTATTGACCTCCAGTTCTCCACTCACGTTTTCAATGACAATATCCCCGTTGTTGATCGTGCTGACTTTAAGCGAGAATTGTTGCGGGACTTTGATGGTCAGGTTGACGTTTCGTTTCATGGAACCGCCCGAACTCAGGTTTATCTTGTTATTTTTCTCTTCAGCGCTTAAATCGAGGCCGCCCCGGGTCGAAATCCGCTTCATGCCGTTGGCGAGTTCGTCGGGTTTTTCTTCTTTTTTCTTACCGGTATTCGTTTCTGCCACAGCGTCCACCACCACGTCTTTTCCGCTGTAGCCCACGACGTGGATGGAGCCGTTGATGATGCCGACGTGCAGGGAGCCCGGTTTGTTCGGGTCGGTCAGTGGAATGGTAAGTTGTTCCCTGATGTCACTTTGGGCCAGCAGCGGTTGGATTTCTGCCAAAGAAATAAGCATGAACAGGGTAACCAGGATGCGATTCGTTTTCATGGAATTTTAGCTTGTTTTTTACTGGAATAGAGAGGTGTATTTTGCCCCTAAATCCCCTAAAGGGGACTTGGACGCCGAAACATCCGGATGCAAAAGTCCCCTTTAGGGGATTTAGGGGCAAAACCGCTACGATTGTTTTTTGATGTACACGTTACCGTTGAACGTCTCGAACTGGAGCGTTTTACCGCCGTTTCCGATTCGGATGGACGTATCCTTGTTGAGCTTGTAAACCGTGCCGTCGCCCCGTTTTTCCTGCGTTTTAGTCACTTTGACGGGCAGGATTTCGGCATTGGGGAAATCGGTGTAGAAGTCGCCCTGAAAACTTTTGAAGCTCAGGTCGGCGGATAAACTGGCCGGATAACTGATCTTGATGTCGCCATTCAGCGTGTAATACTTCGATTTTTCGGGCGGACTGACCAGGTAATTGGCTTCCACATTGCCGTTGATCGTTCGGGCATCGGTGGCTCCTTTGATGTTGGTTAACGTAATGGCTCCGTTGACGTTGTGGGCAAATAAAGAACCGCTGACGTCTTTCACCGTTACATCACCCCCGTTCACCGTCGATACGTGCAGATTCATGGAATAGGGGACTTTTACGGTAAAATCGAGGTCGTATTTGTAGTCGATCCGCCGGTGGTTGGTGCCATCTTTCCAGTTATTTCGATTCGGCCGCGAATCATACGGCTGGGCGATGTAGGCAATAACACTGTCGGCATCCTGATCGAACTGCAGCAGAAATTCTTTCTTGCCCTGTTCCAGTAACTCACTGGTTTTGGCCCGAATGCTCCGGTCCACTTCCAGCACTATTTTGGTGCCTGAATAGCCTTCTACCTTAATAAAACCGCTGATGTTGTAGATGGCCAGCGTGCTGCTGCCAGCGTCTTTCGACAGCGTAAATTCCTTGCTGATGTGGTCCTTAAATTCCAGGGTTTGGGCCGATGCAGCGGCACAGGAAAGCCCCAGCCCCACCAGCAGGAGGGAGATAAATGGTTTCATACGGAGTTGTGTTTTTAGAGTAAAGAGTTAGGACTTTCGCTTTTGCCCCTAAATCCCCTAAAGGGGACTTGGACACAGCTTAATCTGGATGCTAAAAGTCCCCTTTAGGGGATTTAGGGGCAAAAGCGAAAGTCTTAAGAATAAAGAAGTGAGAGGGGAAGAAAACGCGGATCGAATGACAAGTCTGTACTCTCTTGTCTATCCTCTTTTCTCTTCTAGCTCAAATCCTTGATGGTCTGTTCGATTTTCACCTTGACGAAGTCGTTGAGGTTTTCCTGCCGGAGCAGTTGCCGAAGCGGTTTGAGCGATCGTTTTTCCTGGAGTTTCACCATCACGTCGGCCAGCGCGGATTGCACCAGGGGCGAATCCTGTTGGACAATCGAATGCACCAGGCCCTCCCGCACCCTGGGATCAGCCGCGAGCTGGGCCAGGGCTTCCAGCGTCACCAGCCGGACGTTTACATTCGAGTCGTTGTTGAGCGTACTCAGCAGCGCTTCGACCACCTGCGCATCCACCTGTTCAATGTCCTTGGTGTATTCCACTGCCCGAAGCCGTTCCGTAGCCGAAGAGTTTTCGAGCAGTGACAGCAAAACTGTCTGCCGCATCTGTTGCACCTGAGCACCTAATTCATTGATTTGCTGCTCATAAACCGGTGCTTTTTTCGCACTCAGCCAGTAACCACCCGCCAGCCCAACCAGCACGAGTGATAGGCTGTAGGCCACCCGAAGGACGAGTTCGGGCGTCAAAAACCGCCGAACCCGGCGCAGGATGCTCTTCCAGGAGCGACGGCGTTTTTTAGCCTCTTCGATCTGCACCGTTTCCAGCATGGCGTAAAACCGGGAGCGGACTTTATCGCCGGGTTCCGGCACGGGCACGTTGCCCATCGCCAGCCAGAGTTGGCGGGTGGCAGCCAGCTCTGCCTGGCATTCCGGGCAGTGGGCCAGGTGGGCTTCAACGGCGGCCCGTTCGGTGTCAGGAACCTGATTGCTCAATAAATCAATCAATTGCTCTTTTGCGCTTTCACAGTTCATGGTTGTGTTCGTTTCGGTTCGCGATGTCTAAAAATCACGGCCTTAAGCTTTTAAATACACGCGTTTCAGTTCATTCATGGCCCGGTGAACCCGAACCTTTACGGCTCCTTCGGTGGTGTCCAGAATCCCGGCAATTTCTTCGTATTTCAACTCCTGAAAACGACTTAAAATCAGGACTTCACGGTTTTCGGGACTCAGTTTTCGGAGGGCATCATGAAGGGATGCCAATTCCTGTTCTTTCTGCATCGATTCATCCGCCGAAGGGCCACCGCCAATTTTCTCCACAAAATCAGCCACGTCGTAATGATGTACCGCGTGTTTGTTTTTCCGGACGTGATCAGCCAGCACATTGCGGGCCAGGTGATACATCCACGTCCGAAACTCACCGTCGCCGGTGAACGTATGGCGGTATTTCAGCATCCGGTAAAACACGTTCTGCACCAGATCCTCGCTCGCATCGGTCTGCCCGGTCATGTGATACAGGAAACCGAACAGGGCGCGGTGATACCGCTCGAAGAGCAGGCCCATCTTCTCCAGATTGCCGTCCTTCACCTGCAGCATGAGTGAGTTGTCCGTCAGCGATTTCAACCGGGTGTGTGTTTCGGGTTGGTCTATTTGGGTGTGGAAACTTTGCGGCTTTGAGAAGGTTACACAAAGAGATGAAATTTTTTCGTCTTGTTTTTTGTAACTTGCTTGTAATGATTTTCGACAACCACAATCGCCCCATCACCTATCTCCGCCTGGCCGTCACCGATCGCTGCAATCTGCGGTGCTTTTACTGCATGCCGGAAGAGGGGATCAAGTACCTGCCGAAGAGCCAGTTGCTGACGTATGAGGAGATGGAACGGCTGGTGCGGGTGCTGGCCCGGCTGGGGGTGTCGAAAGTCCGGATTACCGGCGGAGAACCGTTCGTCCGAAACGGGCTGATGGATTTCCTCTGGCGACTGAAAGCCACCGAAGGCATTGACGAACTGAACATTACGACCAACGGCGTGCTGACCGAACCGCTGGTGCCGGAACTGGTGAGGCTGGGAATCGGTTCGGTGAACCTTAGCATCGATACGCTCGATCGCGAACGGTTTCGGCAAATCACCCGGCGCGACGAACTCCCCGCTGTGCAGGGAACGCTCAACGCCTTGCTGGAAAACCAGATTCCGGTGAAGCTGAATGCGGTGGTGATGGAAGGAAAGAACATCGAAGACCTGCCGCTCCTGGCCGAACTCACCCGCGACCATCCCGTTGACGTACGGTTTATCGAAGAAATGCCGTTCAATGGCGAGGGGAGTCACTACCCGGTTTTGAACTGGACCCACCGGCGCATTCTCCAGGAATTGCAAGCTTTGTATCCGGGTTTGCAACGGCAAACCGATTCGCCGTTTTCGACCGCTGCGACTTACCGGATTCCGGGTTATCAGGGAACGCTTGGGATCATTGCCGCTTTCACCCGCACGTTCTGCGGTACCTGCAACCGCATCCGCCTGACCGCGCAGGGAACGCTCAAAACCTGCCTGTACGACAACGGCGTGCTCGACGTACGGGCGTTGCTCCGGTCGGGCGCAACCGATGCCGACCTGACAGCCGCTTTCCTCAAAGCCTTCGCACACCGCCCGAAAAACGGTTTTGAAGCCGAGCACGAACGCGGCCCGGTTACGGAATCCATGTCGACGATCGGCGGGTAATGGAATTCAGTCTGGCAATTGCCCTTTAAAACCGCTCAGTTTTTTTCAATCCATTACGTTTTGCGTCGAACAAGTCGCGTAGCGACTCAATGTTTGTAGCCCGCAGATTGCCGTTTGTTTTCGGTCGCGTAGCGATCAAACCAGTTTGCCGATTTGTTCGGTCGCTACGCGACCATGTGCCAGGTTGAAAACCGCATGATGCTACAAACATTGGGTCGCCAGGCGACCAAGGAGGCTTTAATACTTTAGGGGATTCTTTTCAATGTAAATAATGGCAACCGGCTTCCACGCAATTCACGGAACAACTCTGTTTGTCCGAAATTTCTTTTCCTGTCCGTAAATGGACACTGGTTGTCCGCTCAGGGACAAGCCAATGCAGTAATAAAACCGGTCATTGCCATTCATCGATCTATGTTGCCTTTGATGTATTAGGTATTACATAGTACCTGTTATTGCCTAAAATTTGTTTGACTATTTGCAAACCATATACGTACTATCTCTCATGATTCGCAACTACTTCAAAATTGCCTGGCGGAATCTGGTCCGCAACCGCGCTTTTTCGGCTATCAACATTGTCGGTCTGGCGTTTGGTCTGGCGTCCTGTCTGCTCATCAGCCTGTATGTGCTGGACGAGTTAAATTTTGACCGGTATCATGAAAAAGCGGATCGGATCGTTCGTGTCATCTTCCGGGGCACCGTTCAGGGTGGAAAAATGAACGAATCGCACGTGATGCCACCGACTGCGCAGGCCCTCAAGGCGGATTATCCGGAGGTGCTGGAGTCTACCCGTTTGCGGCAGGCGGGGTCACCAACGGTGGTGCTGGGCGACCAGAACTATACCGGTGACCAGATGGCGTTTGCGGACGCCAATTTCTTTCAGGTCTTCACGCTGCCTTTCCGGAAAGGTGATGCCAGAACCGCCCTGGTGGAACCGAACACCGTGGTTATTTCGGAGCAACTGGCGGCTAAATATTTTGGAAAAACCGACCCCATTGGTAAAACCCTGGCGTTTAAAAACGCGTCTTCGGTTTTTAAAGTTACCGGGGTCATGGAGAAAATACCGGCGAATTCGCACTTTCACTTCGACCTGTTTGCTTCGATGGCGAGTTTCGAAGACGCAAAATCACCATCCTGGATGATTTCGGAGTTTTTTACGTACCTGGTGCTCCCGGAGGGCTACGATTACAAACAACTGGAAGCGAAACTGCCCCAAACCGTCGAAAAATACATGGGGCCGCAACTCAAGAAGGCGATGGGCGTGAGCATGGCCGAGTTCCGCAAGGGCGGCAACGAACTGGGCCTGTACCTGCAACCGTTGACGGACATTCACCTGCATTCGGATTTTGCCTACGACCTGGGGAATAACGGCGATATCAAATACGTCTATATTTTCGGCGCCGTTGCCCTCATCATGCTGCTCATTGCCTGCATCAATTTTATGAATCTCTCGACGGCGAGTGCATCCAAACGGGCGCGGGAAGTGGGCGTTCGGAAGGTGATGGGCTCTCAGAAGAAGGAACTGGTCTGGCAGTTTTTGCTGGAATCGATGCTGTTGTCGTTCATTGCCCTGGTGCTGGCCAGTCTCTTTGCGTTTGCCGCGCTACCACTATTTAACAGCTTGTCTGGCAAGAATTTAAGCTTGCAGCTTGATGCGGTTCCTACGTTGTTGCCCGGTATTTTGCTGTTCGGCCTGTTGGTTGGCGTTCTGGCGGGCAGTTACCCGGCTTTTTTCCTGGCGTCGTTCAAACCGGTTTCGGTCTTGAAGGGCAAATTTACGTCCGGCAAAAAAAGCATTGGGTTGCGGAGTGGGCTGGTGGTCGTTCAGTTTTTCATTTCTATTACCTTAATGATCGGAACCACGGTTGTGTATCAGCAACTGAGTTACATCCAGAACAAGAAGCTGGGCTACAACAAAGACCAGGTGCTGGTTTTACCGGATGCCTGGGCGTTGGGGAATAATCAGGAGGTGTTTCGGGATGAACTGCTTCGGGACCCGCGCGTGGCGACGGTCAGTTCGTCCGGTTATTTGCCGGCGGGGCCATCCTACAACAACAACTTCATGGTGTATCCCGACAACCAGACCACGCAGTTTGTAAAAACGCTGCGGTATGATGTCGATGCCAATTACATTCCGGCGCTGGGGATGGAGATGGCGGCCGGTCGGAATTTTTCCAGCGATTTCGGAACGGATTCGTCGGCGGTCATCCTCAACGAAACCGCAGCGGCTCAATTGGGCTGGAAGGGAAATGCCCTGAACCGGACGATCACCAATATGAACAATGAAGGGAATAAAGGCACTTACCGCGTGATTGGTGTCGTGAAAGATTTCCACTTCAAATCCTTCCACGAGCGCATTTCGCCCCTCGTGATGGTGCTGGGGAAGGGGGCCGGAACGATGATCGTGAAAATAAAAACCAACGATGTTACCGGTTTATTGGCGAGTATGAAAAATCAGTGGGATGTGTTTAAACCCGAACAGCCTTTTTCCTACTCGTTTCTGGACGAACGATTCAATGATACCTACAAAGCCGAGCAGAAAATTGGTCAGATTCTGGGTATTTTTGCCGGTTTGACCATTTTCGTGGCCTGCCTGGGTCTGTTCGGGCTGGCCACTTTCACGGCGGAACAGCGGACGAAAGAAATTGGCGTCCGGAAAGTGCTGGGTGCATCGATCGGCAGCATCGTCGGGCTGCTTTCCAAAGACTTCCTCAAACTGGTGCTGATCGCGCTGGTGCTGGCTGCGCCCGTTGCCTGGTACGCGATGAGCCAGTGGCTTCAAAGTTTTGAGTACCAGGTGTCCATCGCGTGGTGGATGTTTGCGCTCGCCGGTTTGCTGGCGATTGGGGTGGCCTTGTTCACCATCAGTTTTCAATCCATCAAAGCGGCTTTGATGAATCCGGTGACGAGTTTGCGGGGGGAATAAGCATTTAAAAGAGAAGGGAGACAAAACCATTCTATAGGCTGTCTTCTTCGCATCATTTTAATAATCGGTGCTTTAATCGTGTCAGGTGGCAGTCCAGCTTTAACTTCTTCATTTAAATGACAGAAATAGAAATCTTAATCAACCAAACTTCGAATGCTTACGAATGGACAAACAAGCTCCTCGAAGCCGTTCCATTCGACAAGTGGGAAATCATTCCGGATATAGTTGAATCCAACATCAGTTGGCAAGTTGGACATTTGATTATCAGTCATTACTTCCATTCCATTATGGTTATCAGAGGACATCAAATGGATATCCTCCAAAAGCTTCCAATTAAGGAATACAGTGACTATTTTACAGTATCAGCCCCTATCCTTTCAGTTGGAAAAACACAATCAATCACACTGCTCCAGGATCTAAAGGTCATTCAGCAAAAGTCGATAGATATCTTAACATCGCTATCAGTTTCAGAACTAAACAGCCCGCTTGAGCCTACCCCCACACCCCACCCAATTGCAGTAACAAAATTTGAGGCAATTGATTGGAATATTAAGCATACCATGTATCACTGCGGACAGATTGGTATGCTCAGACGCGTTGTGGATCAGCGTTATGACTTTGGCCTGAAGCTATCCAAATGAGCAGGAGCCCAGATGACACCGCTTGATTATAGAAGTATGAATTAATTTTTATCAGTGAACATTTGTCACTGAACCAACATGCTGGGCTTTCTAAACGGGTGTTTGTCAGGTGCAGTCGTGCTTATTACCAATGCGATTCGAATGGTTATGGCTTTCCGGCAATTGCTTTCTGGTTTTTAATCTTGACAAAATCTATATGATAGGCACGCTGGGTGTTCACTTCCAGTGACGTGACTTCGTGGTTGCTTCCTCGCTTAAAGAATAGATCGGCTTTGAGATCACACGGAGCGATAAAGCCATCGACAAAGTAGTTGATTAGCCCGCATTCACCCCCCGACGCGAAACGGGCCATGAGTTTATTATTCTTTTTCGTGATTTTTACCCACGCACCTACTTCTTTGGAGTAGTAGTTGCCCACATAGCTTTCTGAATGAATCGGATTGATAAGGGACATGTCGGTTTTATGATAGCGCATCGGCTCCGAAGAGGGTGGGTACACGACAAGTTCTTTAGTCGTATCAAAGGACAAAAGAATATCATGAAAACGAAACAACTTTTCAGTAATCGGTTTCAATAAGGTGCCTGATAATAAGAGGCCCTGTGGTCCTAATGAAATATCCACATCACGGGCACTGTGACTGCTTTTGTAGAGTCCAACATAGCGGTTCAGCTTTTCGATATTGACTGCCGTGTTTTCGACTTTTTCTTTTTCTTGTGGGGGGGAAAGGTAGGTTGGCCCCACCAGTATTCCGGCAACTTCCAGGGCGGGGTCTCTTCCCGTCGTATCCAGCATGGAAGTATTACTGAGCCAGGCGATGGATAGTCCCGTATCCGGTAAACAAATCAGTTTGGCGCGGTAACCAGCCGTCGCTCCACCATGTTGAAAAACCCGTTTTGTAGAGCTTCCTTCAATAAATAATCCTGCAGCATACGTATTGAAAACGAGGGTGCTGGTTGAATCCAACTCAATTTGTTTAGACAGTAATGCGTTGCCGCCCAACCGAGCACTCAGGTAAAATTCACTCCATTTTAGCAGATCTTCGGCGGTCGTTAGCAAGCCGCCTGAACCGTGGATATTATTTTCTGGCATCGACTTGCAGTAACGGCCGTCCTTTATGTCATAGGCGGTGCTGCGCATTGGAACCACTTCGGTATAGTCGTTGCGCCATTGGGTATGAGTCATCCCCGCTGGTTGAAAAATAAATTTCCCGGTAAAATCGGCAAACGATGACCCGCTTACTTTTTCGACGAGTATAGCCAGCAGAATATAATTGGAATTGCTGTATCGAAATTGCTCTCCTGGAGGGCTATTCAGTTTTTTCTGTCGGCAAATAATCTCAAACACCCGTCCATTATCGAGTATTCTTAGAGAATTTGGCCACCCTGCCAGTTCAGCTACATCTCCCCATTCACGCAATCCACTGGTGTGATGAATGAGATGTCTGATTCGAATGGGACGCTGATAGACAGGTAACTCGGGAAGATATAGGTTGACAGGGTCATCTAAGGTCAGTTTGCCTTGTTTCTCCAAGAGTAATATAGCCGCAGCGGTGAATTGTTTGGAAACGGATCCCGCTTCAATCCGGGTCTCGGTTGTCATCGGAACACGATGTTCAAGATCAGCAAGTCCCCAGGCTTTGGAGTAAACCACGCGCCCTTTCAGGCTTATGGAAAGTTGTCCACCCGGCTTATTTGGGCTATAAAAACGAAGTGCGCTGTCAATGCTGGCCACCTTGTCGTCGTTAAAACTCACTATTTCTTGCGCATGGATCTGGAAAGCGATAAAACACAAAATGAAAATCAACCTTTTTGATGACATAGCTACTATCTGTATATAAAAGAATATTATATAACAATGATAGTAAATAATTCATCCTTTGCAAAGCATTTGCAGGCATTATTCATCATCTCCCTCAATAAAACCGCCCGGTTTTGCTGATACAGACGTTTCCCTGCGCCAGTTGTTTCAAAAACTGCCGGGGTGTCAAACCCAGGTAATACTGAAAATCTTTGATGAGGTGGCTGTGATCGTGATACCCAAACGTCAGCACCAGATTGAGCCAGTCCGGGGGGTGCGGATGCTGTTGGATTAGAAAATTGAGGAGGTTTCGGAATCGGAGAAACCGGGTTAGTTCCTTGGCCGAATAACCCAGGTGCGATTGAAACCGCATCTGAATGCTCCGGGCCGAAACCTGCTGCGTTTCGGCCAGTACCTTGATTGGATCGACGACCGCATTCCGAAAATAGGGAATGCTTTCCCGCAAGGAAGCTGATGCGGCATCGGTCGGCGCAACGAACGTTACGGCATAGGCATTGAGCAACGAGATCCGGTCTGCCAGTTCAGACAGGAGAGTCAGTTGCTCCCAAAGTTCCGAAAAGCAATTCTTGTTGAGCAAAACGTCCGGATCGTGCCAATCGCCAGCTTTGAGTTCCTGCATCGATACGCCCAGAAGCCGGTAAAAACCGTCGAGTGTAAAGTTCACGACGATCAGATCGGTCCCGGCGGGCAGTTCATACGTCAGCATTTTTTGCAGAGGCCCCAGCACGGCGGTTTTCTGAATAACATAGGTTACATTGCCCAAAGCAATCGGAATGGCCGGACCCAGATTGAACGCCAGCAACATCTCGTAGTTGGGCATTAATTGCAACGTGACCGGTTGCTCTTCCGGAGAAAGCTGTACGCAATAATAATGGCTGAATACCGTCGCCAGCCGTTCGTCGGCATCAATAAGCTGACTGTTCATGCGCGAAGTAAACGAACAATATGGCAAAAAGTGCAAGGAGTGGTCAGATAACGGCAACACTAACGGCAACACCCGTCAGGTTTTCAAAACCTGACGGGTGTTGCCGTTAGTGTTGCCGTTATCTGGTAAACCGCTTACGCGTGTTGGCCCGCGTGAGCGCCTTCGCGAATCTCTTCAATCATTTTTCGATTAAACGCCGGAATGTCGTCCGGTTTCCGACTCGTGACCAGGCCCTGATCGGTGACCACTTCTTCGTCGACCCAGTTTGCCCCGGCGTTGATCAAATCCGTCTTGATAGACGGATACGACGTTATCGTACGGCCCTGCAAAACATCCGCTTCGATCAGCAGGATCGGAGCATGACAGATGGCCGCTACCGGTTTGTGTTCCTCAAAAAAGTGCCGGACAAATTCGACGGCTTTTTTCTCCAGCCGCAGGTGATCGGGATTCATGACCCCGCCCGGTAGCAGCAAAGCGTCGTAGCTGTTGGCGTCGGCATCGTCCAGAACCACATCGACGGCGAACGAATCGCCCCAGTCGGTCATGTCCCAGCCTTTTACTTCACCGCCTTTCGGCGCGATCAAATGCGTTTCGGCACCGGCTTCCTGCAGTGCCTTCCGGGGCTCCGTCAGTTCGACCTGCTCAAATCCTTCGGTCAGCAGAATCGCCACTTTCTTTCCCCTCAATTTTTGCTGATTTTCCATGATTACGTTGAGAATTGGTTCTGTCTATGTAACCCTGAAAAAGGAAGAAGGTTTTATTCTTTCCGGAAATCCATTCCTCCGAAAACCAGCGAATCGACCTTGCCCGAATTGCCCAGACTGAACCGGGCCAGCGCCTTGCCATACCACGCTTTCTGGTAGGAGCCATAGAACGTGTCGAAGTGCCAGTGTGCCAGCGTAGCGTTCAAAGCGTTGTCGTTGATGTTGAAAATCAGTTGGTTATCGACCAGCGTTACTTCGGCTTTTCCGTAGAGCGGACTGGTATATTTTCCGGCGTATTCCCTCAACGGCAACGACGGAGACGTGTTGGCGACCCGCTTTTCCTGAAAGGCCCGGGCGGCCTTTTTTCCTTGTTCCTTCAAGTTGCCGTACAACGTCTTAAATTCGGTATTCCAGTCACGGTTGCCACCGAGCGCGAAGAAGTCGAGGGTTTTGTAGAGCAGCACATGCCGCACCTCGGCGTGGTCGTAATTCCCGAACACATACACGCCCAGTTTTTCGTCGGGTAACTGCCCGGTAATGGCCGTCAGTCCGCCTAAACTTCCGGTATGAAAATTGACTTTGTGGCCCCGGTAATCGTGCTGATACCAGCCCAGTCCGTAGGTCAGCCAGTTGGGTTTCAGGATTTGCATGGTCGGGTATTCATCGTCCGGCACCATGGCCTGCGGTTTGAAAATCTCCGCCCAGGTTTGCGGTTTTACCAGACGACCACCGCCGTATTTGCTGCTGTCGAGCATGCAAATGATCCACTTGCTCATGTCATCCACCGACGACCAAACCGCGCCCGCCGAACCGATTTCACTATCCGCGCCGTAGTCGATCACCCGAATGGTATCGTTGACATTGTAATGTGGTTTGGTCATGTTGGTGCTTTTGCTCAGACCGCGTTTGGGGGCGGTTTGGGTCATGCCCAGCGGGTTGAAAATGCGTTCCTGCATCACCTCCGACCACTTTTTTCCGGTCAGCCGTTCGATGATCCGCCCGGCGGCTGAATACATGATGTTCTGGTAAATGAAGCCGGACCGGAGTGAATAAGACGGTTTGACGTAGACCATCCGCCGGAACATTTCCTGCGCCGGAATGGTCATGGCCCCCGTGAAAAAATCGGTGCTTCCAATGCCGGTATTGTGCGTCAGCAGGTCACGCACCTTCACTTCCCGCGTCAGATACGGATCGGAGAACTGGAGTTCCGGCAGGTATTTGTAAACCGGATCGTTCCACGACACCTTGCCTTCATCGACTAACATGCCCATCAGTGTTACTGTCATGGCTTTGGTCGTGGAGGCACAGGCGAATAAGGTTTGTGTGTCGACGGGTTCGGATTTGCCCAATTCCCGGACACCGTAGCCCTTCTTGAAAAGCACCTGATTGTCTTTCACCACCGTGATGGCCAGTCCGGGAACGTCCCATTCCTTACGAACCGCTTCCACGTAGGCATCAAATTCCTGCAGTTGTCTGGCCGTCGGTTTTTTCTGTGCAAAGGAGGTCAGAACGTTCAGGACGAGGGCGATGATCGCGAAGGTCTTCATTACCGAATGGATTGAACCGGCGGCTGAAACAGGAAATAATCGTAAACCGTGCGGCTCAGGTGCGCAATGGTCTGTTCCCGTTCGGCCGCTGCCTGCGATGATGCCGTGATGAAAACCGCAATGACAATGTGACCCGCATCGCCCGGGAGGGTGATGATGCCCACGTCGTCGGTGGCACTGGAATTCAGCGAGCCGGTTTTGTGGGCCACCACGGTGGCAGGGGGCAGGTAGCCCTTGATGCGAGCCAGCCCACCCCGGCAGCGTTCCATCACGGCCAGCAGCAGATCGCGGCTTTCGGGCTTGAGGGCTTTGGCCTGGTAAATCTGGGTCAGCAGATTCACCATCGCTTCGGGTGTTGAGGTGTCGCGCGGGTCTTGTTCCAGTTTTAAAGCCGCAGCCCGGCGGGTTTCGGGCGTAGTCGTTGCGCCAAGTTTATCATAGAAACCGACTGTCCATTGGTCGGAGGGCGGCAAAGTGACGCCCTCCAAATCCGCAATCAGTTCGACGATGGTCCGGTCGACCGACATGCCCTGAATGCCCAGCGCTTTCAGCCGCGCCCGAACCGGTTCGACGCCCCCAACCAGGTTCAGCAAAATGTCCGTTGCGGAATTGTCGCTGATTACCATCATCAGTTCCAGCAAATTTTCCACCGAAAGCTGAACGCCCGGTTTGGCAAACAGCGTTTCCAGCGTGCCGCTGCCCGGATGCAGATCGGAAGGTTTCAGATCCACCATCGTGCGCAGGGAAAGTTCGCCTTTTTCGATTTTGGTTAGCAATTCCACGGCAATCGCCACTTTCACGGTGCTGGCCATCGGAAACCGCTCCTGAAGATTCATACTCACCTGCTGGCCGGATTCGAGGTGAACTGCACAGAGGCCGACTTTGCCTTTGGCCAGTTTGGCAATGCGTTCCAGTTCCTGATTGAGTCGCTGCTCAACGATAAGGGAGGTTGGCTGGACGGCGGGCTCCGGTTCTTTTTTTGCTTTTTTGTACTGGCTGAAACCGGGTGTGCTGACCAGGAGCATCACCCAGAATAGAAAAAGATGGGTTGGGAAGGATAGCGGTTTTTTCATGAGTAGAAAGTGGGTTGAAATTGCCCCTAAGTTGCCCCGTTCCCCTAAAGGGGACTTTAAGCATCCGGCTTAAGCTGTGTCCAAGTCCCCTTTAGGGGATTTAGGGGCAAATGTTGAGTTATATACGTTCTTCCTCCAAAACCGTCTCTAGAGCGGCCAGCGCCTGGCTCAGATCGCTGATTAAATCTTCGACGTTTTCGATGCCGACCGAATACCGGATCAGGCTTTCGGGAATGCCAAGCTGGGCGCGCTGGGCCTCGGTCAGTTCAACGTGACTCGTCGTTCGGGGCGGCCCGGCGAGGGTGCTGACCGATCCGAGACTGGCGGCCAGGTGGACAAATTGCAGCCTGGTCAGGAACGTTTTCACATCCTCATAGTTTCCGTGGAGCGAAAAACTCATGACCCCGCCAAAACCGGCCATTTGTTCGCGGGCGATGGCATGTCCGGGGTGGGTTTCGAGTCCGGGATAAAACACGTCGCTGACTTTGGGATGGGCTTTCAAAAACCGGGCAATTTTCAGGGCCGACGCGTTTTGCCGTTCGATCCGGAGTTCCAGCGTTTTCATGCCGCGCGCAATGAGGTATGCCGGATCGGCCTGCAGGCTGGCGCCGTTGATTTCCCGAAACCGGAATACTTTTTCGACCAGCTCCTTCTTGCCACACAGCAGCCCGCCCATCGCGTCGGAATGTCCGCCGAGGAATTTGGTGGCACTGTGAAGCACCAGATCGGCCCCTAGTTTCAGCGGATTCTGGTTGATGGGCGTTGCAAAGGTATTATCCACCACCACCACTGCGCCGACTTTATGCGCTGCTGCTGATAAACGCTTGATATCGACCATTTTCAAGGTCGGATTGGTGGGTGTTTCGAGGTACACCAGCTCACAGCCTTTGGCAATTTCGGCTTCCATCGCTTCGTGGTTTCCGGTTTCGCAGAGCGTCACGTTGATCTGGTAGGAGGGCAGAAAATCCAGGAAGAGTCGGCTGGTGCCGCCGTAGGTATCCTTGATGGAAACCACCCGTTTTCCGGGTCCTAACAGCGCAAACAGCGTATTGCTGATGGCCCCCATGCCGGTGGCAAACGAGGTGGCGGCTTCGGCACTTTCCAGAATGCGGATTTTCTCTTCCAGTACGTGAACCGTCGGATTGGTGTTCCGGCTGTAGATGTGGCCCTCGGTTTTGCCCGTGGCGACGTCATACCATTCGTCGAGGTCGTGATAGGCAAAAGCGACACTATTGACAATCGGCGAGGTGGTGGCGCCTTGATAGAAACGCTCGGTCTCTCCAGCCCAAACGGAGGCTGTACCTTTATTTTGTTTAGAAAAATCCATTAATAATTCCGTAAAGAGCAAAATATTCTACGTTGAATAGCAAAAATTGCAAAATTTTGGATAAATGTTAAACTTGCCATGAGAATAGTTTTTTAATCATTTTTTAACTTATGAGCGTGTATGAAGGAATTACTACGAATCTACCTGGGAATGGCGTTGCTGTTCTGCTCGTCGATTACGCTGGCACAGCAAGTGGAAATAAGTGGGCGGGTGACGAGCGACGGAGACGCCGAAGCACTGCCGGGTGTTAACGTCTCGGTGAAAGGTACGACAACCGGAACCTTAACCGATGTGGATGGTCGGTACAGTCTCCGCCTGAGTGCCGGAAATACCGTGCTGGTTTTTAGCTACATCGGTTTTGAAACGCAGGAAATCAAGGTTGAAAACCGCCGGAGCATCAACGTTTCTCTGCGGCAGGACAGTAAAATGCTGAACGAAGTCGTCGTAACGGCTTTGGGGATCAGCCGGGAGAAAAAGGCACTGGGCTATGCCTCACAAAGTGTCAATTCGGAAGAACTGGTGCAAAACCGGCAACCCAACCTCGTCAATGCCTTGCAGGGTAAAGTGGCCGGGGTTACGATTTCGAGCACGGGTGGGGCCCCCGGCCAGGGCGCGCGGATTCTGATTCGGGGCATCAACTCGATCGATGTTACCCGCGACAACCAGCCGCTGTTTGTGGTCGATGGCGTTTTGTTTGACAACAGCACATCGACCGGAACCACCAATTCGGGGGCCGAATCCCGGGGCATGACGAACCGGGCGGCAGACATCAACCCCGACGACATTGAAACGATCAACATTCTGAAAGGTGGAGCGGCCACGGCCCTCTACGGGTTGCGGGGCGCCAATGGTGTGGTGGTGATCACGACCAAATCGGGCAAAACCGGGGCGCTGAGCGTCAACTACAACAGCACGTTCGGCGTCGAAAACGTGAATAAATTTCCGGAAGTGCAGGATAAATACACCATCGGTTATTCGGGCGTTTACAATCCACAGGACTTTTTTCCGTCGTGGGGACCCACCGTGGCCGAAGCCATCAAGATCGACCCGACACACCCGCAGAAACTCTACAATCACTTTCGGGATGCCTACCAGACCGGAAAACAATACCAGAACAACCTGTCTTTTTCCGGTGGGAATGAAAAAATTACGTTCCTGTCGTCCATTGGTCACCTGAAACACGAAGGGGTGATTCCGTTCACGGATTTCAATAAACTGTCGATCCGACTCAACACCAATGTTAAATTCAGTGACAAGTTCACGACCAATGCAAATTTAAACTTCATCAACTCCGGGGGAGACCGCTACAACGCTGATCGCTACAGCGAAAGCCTGAGCTACTGGTCACCCCGCTACGACGTTCGGGATTACCTCAATGCGGACGGTTCCTACAAAACCTACGGCAACGATAATCCCCTGTATGGTGCCATGACGAATAAACTGCGGGACAACGTAAACCGCCTGGTGGGTGGACTGAATTTTGTCTATGCTCCGCTTAAATGGCTGACGCTGAACTACCGCGTCGGGCTGGATACCTACTCGGAAGATCGCGAACGAACCGCGCCCGGCCCGTCGGGCATTGCCAATGAGCGTGTTTATGGAGACAACGTGCTGGGCTTTGTTTACCAATACCATACCAATTTTCGGGCGATTACGTCGACGTTTGCCGCCAGTGCCACGACCAAATTTGGCGAAAACCTGAACGCAACCCTGCGGGTGGGCCATGATCTCTACGACCGCCAGATCCGGAGTTTCGGGGCGGAGGGCAATGAATTGACGGTGTATAATTACTTCAATCTGCGCAATGCCAAAACGATCACGCCCAGCCAATCCGAAGAAGATTACCGGCTGATGGGCGTTTTTGGTGAATTGACGATGGATTACAAGGATTTCCTGTTCCTGACCCTGACCGGTCGGAATGACATCACGTCGTCGTTGCAGGCCCCCAACAATTCGTTCTTTTATCCGTCGGTAAGTCTGGGGTATGTGTTCTCGCAGCAGATGAAGCTGCCAACGTTCATCACGATGGGCAAACTCCGGGCTTCGTACGCCCGAATCGGGAAAGATGCGGCCCCGTATTCCACCATCACCGGCTATTCGGCCTACGCCAGCCTGCCCGCCGGATCGACCGGTTTTACGCGGGGCGCGTTGCTGGGTGACCCAAACCTGCGCCCGGAATTTACGGACACCTACGAAGGCGGTCTGGAAATGAGCTTCCTGAACAACCGGCTCGGCCTGGATCTGACCTATTACCACTCCGTTAGCAAGGATCAGATTATCCAGGTCGATGTGACGTCATCGACGGGGTATGTGAAAGCCGCCATCAACTCCGGATCGATGCGGAACAAGGGCATCGAGGTGATTCTGCGGGGAACGCCCATCCGGAAAGGCAAGCTGAACTGGGATATCAACCTGAATTTCTCGGCCAACCGCAACAAGGTGCTGAGCCTGCGCGACGGTCTGACGGAAATCAACTACGCATCGCAGTTTGGGTATGCCAGCTCGACGGTGACCATGAAGCTGATTCCGGGATACGCCTACGGAAACCTCTACGGACGTACCTACAAACGGTATTATGCCAATGCCGCGGACGAAGTTCCGGCGGTTTTCGACAAAGACCGGCCCGTTGTGATTGGGGCCAATGGCTTCCCGGTGATCAGCACGGCGCAAAAACTGATCGGCAATTCGCAGCCTGACTGGATCGGTGGTATCACCAACACGGTACGGTACGGGGATTTCTCGCTGTCGGCGCTGGTCGACGCCCGCGTGGGTCAGGATCGTTACAACCAGTTGGACAACTTCTTCTCGGCCTTCGGGATTGCCAAATACACCGAGGATCGCAACGATACCAAAGTTTTTGAAGGGGTGCTGGCCGACGGAACGCCGAACACCAAAGCCGTGTGGCTGGGGCAGGGAGTAGGGCCGGATGGCGTCAACTACACCAACGGTTTTTACCGGAACGTACACCGGGGTGTGTCGGAAAATTTTATCGAAGATGCTTCCTGGGTGCGGCTTCGCTCCGTGAGCCTGTCGTATAGTTTACCCACAACGGTGCTGAAAAATACGTTCATCAAAAATGTTCGCTTTACCGTGACAGGGAATAACCTGGCTTTGTGGACCAAATACACCGGCTACGATCCCGAAACAAGCTCGACCAACAGCGGCAGCAACGTCGATGGGTTCACCGGGTTCACGTATCCGGCCGTCCGCAGCCTGCTGTTTTCCCTGAACGTCGGTTTTTAAGCTTCATCTTTATTCCTGAATATCATGAAATTCAACCATAAAAAACTAGTTCCGCTGCTGACTTTTCTGCTGATTGGGCTGGGAGGCTGCAAGGATTATTTTGAACTGAAGGAGAATCCGAACCTGATCGGTAATCCACCCCTGGCTTCGCTGCTGTCGACAACGACGCACAAAACCGCCCTCAATTCGCAGCGGGTTGCCAACACAACGTCCTATTTTGTGCAGTACCTCGCCAACCCCGGAACGGCGGGCTCGACGGATACCTACCAGATTACGGATTACACCGCCACCTGGGATGCGGTTTATTTCGGCATGGCCGACCTGTATGACCTCAAAAAAAAGGCGCAGGAGCAGGGCAGTTCCGAATACGTCGGTGTGGCCAATGTCATGCTATCGTATCACCTGACGCTGATTGCCGATATTTTCGGGGATGCACCGTTTTCCGATGCCTTTACCGGAACGACGCTGACGCCGAAGTATGACACCGCCGAAACGCTCTACACGACGGCCTTGACGTTGCTCAACGAGGGCATCACCGAACTGGCCAAAACCGATTCCAAGGTGAAGCTGTCGGCCGCCAACGATGTAATTCACAAGGGGAGCACGGCAGCCTGGATCAAAACCGCCTATGCCCTGAAAGCCCGGATGCTGAATAAGGTATCGAAAACGAGCACCTACAAACCCGCCGACGTTCTCGACGCGGTGGCGAAGTCGTATGTCGCCAATGCCGATGATGCGCAGATGTCGACATTCCTGCTGCGGAATCCGTGGGCGCAGGTGGCCCGCAATAACGCGCAATTACTGCTCGATGGCTGGCTTTCCGACCAGTTGGTTAATCACCTGAACGGCGTAACCTACGGCGTTGTCGATCCGCGGATTGAGAAGATTACGGACAAAACCGTGAACAACGACTACAAGGGAACCCGGAACGGTCAGGGCAACGTCGGTGGAAACAATACGGTCAAAGACGAAAATTACATTTCCCTGAACTCCCCGCTGACGGGCGATGCCTCTCCGTTGTTGATTGTGACGTTCGCTGAAATGAAGTTTGTGGAGGCTGAAGCCGCTTTCCGGGCGGGTGACAAGGCGCGGGCTTACGCGGCTTATCTGGCCGGTATTACGGCGAATATGGACAAATACGGTGTGGCTGCGGCCGCCCGCGATGCTTATCTCGCCAATCCGGCGGTTGGCGTCGGCTCGTCGGCTTTGACGCTCGATCTGATTTTCAAGGAAAAATACGTAGCCACCTACCTCAACCCGGAAGCCTGGAACGACGCCCGGCGTTACGATTACAAATACAAAGGATTCCGCCTGCCGCTGAATGCCGCCCTGCCGACGTTCATCCGGAGAGCCGCCTATCCGAACGGCGAAAATTCGAAAAACGGTGCCAACGTCCCGGATGAAGTGCCGCTGTCGACGCCACTCTGGTGGGATAAATAAGGTTTACGGTATTCGGTTTACGGTTTACGGTGGCTGACGCAAGCTTTGGAACGCGTCAGCCACCGTAAACCGTAAACCGAATACCGTAAACTATAAACCGTAAACCACAAACTAAACCCCAACCCGGCTTCGTTTTTAGGAAGATGGGGCGGAGTTTAGCTGGTTATGTGCAAAATAACTGAGCTATTTTCCGGACTTTCAGAACTTGTTAGCAGATTACAACGTAGTATAGAAAGCATATGATCTGGATTGGCGTTCTTCGCTTGTTCCATTCCACTCCTCTTCTTTTTTATCTATCAACGGTGCCATCAAAACCAATTCCGGGCATTGTTACTCCTAAAATTGGCTGTAAATATTTTTTTTATATTTTTACGCGACTGTCAACCAGAAGGGTAATTCCGAATAGGCTTGATATTTCCTGTGAGAAGTCTGGCCGAAAGGGTCAGAACACCTTGTCTTCAAATTCGAACAGGTATTGCTTAGCAACAAACGGGATATTCTGAAGCGCAAAACCGATGGCAAAATGCCGTCACGGGTTCACTCTATTAAATCAGGTAAGGGCCGACCAACCTACCTTATTATTTTAAAATATTCTGGAAATCGGCCAAATTTTATAACAACTAGTCTATGGTAACGCCACTCAAGTTTAATACCACCAATCGTTCCCCGTTTTTCTCTACCGTTCGTCAGCGTGTCAATGCGTATTTCAAAGACAATAACCTTTCTCCCAACGCCAACGGCGCGATGTGGGGCAAAGCCATTTTCTTCCTGACTGGCTATGTGGGGCTTTACGCGCTGATTCTTTCGAACCAGTTTGGATTGTGGACGATGCTGGGTATGGCTATTTTACTGGGTATGTTTGCGGCTTTCATCGGTTTCAATGTTTCGCACGATGCCATTCACGGTGCCTTTTCCTCAAAAGGCTGGGTAAACCGGTTGCTGGCGTCCAGTTTTTACCTGATTGGTGCCAATCCTTACGTCTGGAAAATGACGCATAACGTCGTTCACCATACCTACACCAACATTCCCGGCCACGACGAGGACATCGAAATTGCACCGGGTCTGATCCGCGTGGATGTCGATGAGCCGCTCCGGCCCTGGCAGCGCCATCAGCAGTGGTACTCGTTCGCCCTCTATTCGCTGGCTTCGCTTTCTTGGGTTTTTCGGAAGGACTATCTGAAATTTTTCAAGAAAACCATCGGCCAATGTGATAATACGAACCATCCCCGGA
Organism: Larkinella sp.; assembly: GCF_965227735.1. Lineage (NCBI taxonomy): Bacteria > Pseudomonadati > Bacteroidota > Cytophagia > Cytophagales > Spirosomataceae > Larkinella > Larkinella sp. The sequence continues at coordinate 6,133,463 of NZ_OZ245776.1, forward strand.
AGGAATACATTACGCTTTTTGCAACCAAATTTGGCTATTACATCGTCTTTATCGTTATCCCGTTGCTGGTGCTGGATCTGACCTGGTGGCAGTTTGTCATCGGATTTTTATTGATGCACATGGCCGAAGGGCTGGTGTTGGGGTTGGTTTTTCAGCTAGCACACGTCGTAGAAGGCACGGCCTTCCCGGTGCCGGTCGAAGGTGTGGGCATTCAGGAAGCCTGGGCCGTTCACCAGATGCGGACCACGGCCAATTTTGCACCCAATTCGCCCATTGCGGCTTTTTTCTGCGGAGGATTGAACCGCCAGATCGAGCACCATTTATTTCCGAAAGTGTGCCACATTCATTATCCGGCCATTACCGCGATCGTGCGGGACACCGCCCACGAATTCGGGTTGCCCTACATCGAAAATCCGACGTTCTTCACGGCGCTGGCGTCACACTACCGGCTGTTGAAAAAACTGGGTCGGGAGCCCGTCAAATCGCCAGCGTCCGCACCCGTGGGCGTTCCCGTGTAGCTCTGGTATTTTTCAGAATCTTGAAGCCCTATTTTCTATAATGGCCACTGTCTCACAGACTTTCGTCTCTGGGACAAACCTAAATGGATTCCGGCGTTTTTTCGCAACGGGGAAGTCGCTTTCTTTGCGGACAAATTGTACGGAAAACTCACCTTTAGGTTCCTTATGTTACACCGGGTTGTTATTACAGGCATTGGCGCATTCACTCCCCTTGGCAACGATATTTCCACATTCTGGCAGCAGGTCGTCAGTGGAAGGTCGGCTTTTGCCGGTATCACCCGCTTCGATGCGTCCTTATTCCGAACCCGGTTTGCCGCCGAGATCGCCGGTTTTGATGCATCTCAGCACCTCAGTCGCACCGATGTCAAACGCTCCGACCGGTTCACACAATTTGCCCTGATTGCTGCCGACCAGGCCATCAGCGATTCCGGTTTCGATCTGGCCAAAATGGACCCGTTCGAGGTGGGGGTCATCTGGGGATCGGGTCAGGGCGGCACGGAAACGCTGGAAGAACAGACGCGAGAATACGCCCTGGGTGACGGCCAGCCCCGGTTTAGCCCGTTTTTGGTTCCTAAAGTACTGGTGAATCTGGCCTCCGGCCTGATTTCGATCCGACACGGTTTCAGGGGCATCAACTACACGGCGGTTTCGGCCTGTGCGAGTTCCAATTCGGCCCTGATGGATGCCTTCAACTACATCCGGCTGGGGAAAGCCAAAATTATCGTCAGTGGCGGTTCCGATGCCGCTATTACGCCCTCGTCCTTCGGTGGGTATTGTTCCATGAAAGCCATGTCGACCCAAAATGACAGCCCTCAAACGGCTTCGCGGCCTTTCGATGTCGGGCGCGACGGTTTTGTGATGGGCGAAGGGGCGGGAGCGCTCGTTCTGGAAGAGTACGAACACGCCGTTCGGCGGGGAGCAACGATCTACGGCGAGATGACCGGCGCGGCCATGACCGGCGACGCTTACCACATTACGGCTACGCACCCCGACGGTATCGGGGCCACCAAAGCCATGCAACTGGCGTTGGCTGAAGCCCGCATCAACATCGAGGACCTGGATTACCTGAATGCCCACGCCACCTCCACGCCTGTGGGCGACTTGTCGGAGATGAATGCCGTTGCCAAACTGACCGGCGCCAAAAAGACAAAACTGCACATCAGCGCCACCAAGTCGATCACCGGGCATTTGATGGGTGCTGCCGGTGCCATCGAAGCCATCATCTGCCTGCTGGCGATGCGCGACAATGTGATTCCCGCCACCATCAACACCACCGTCCGCGACCCGGCGATTCCCGAAAGCCTGAATCTCGTTTTCAAAGAAGCCGTGTCGACGCCCGTCAAAACCGTCATGAGCAACACCTTCGGTTTTGGGGGACACAATGGAATTGTGGTTTTCCGGAAAGTGTAAGTTCCAAGACCGTAAGACGGGAATTTTTCGAAGTTTATGCCGAAATACGGGGGAAACCCCGGATCGATACAGGAATTCTCCCCTAGCAGATCAGGACATAGTGTGTGAGTTTTGAGGCAGCAATCCGCTGATCACAACACACTAACCGGATTGGCTACATCGTGGGTATGGAAACGCCTGAAAAGAAGAAAAAAAAGTTGCCGGTTCTGAGCGACACGGTCATCGTCTCCCTGTTTTTGCTCACGACATTCTGCGCTGGAGTTGCCTTCGTTTGGGTGGGCGCATACGATGCGAAGGACGGAAAACCGCTCACGGCCGTTCTGTGGTCGCTCGCCTGTTTCGTGCTGGGTGCCCTGATCGGTTTCCTGTTCGGGATTCCGCGCGTGCTGCAAGGCAACCCTCCGCCACCACCACCGCCTTCGGGAAGCCCGGCTGCCAAGCTCACCGCGCCACCACCGCCACCAACAGCGCCGATTCTCCTGCAAACGGCGGGGTATGATCTGCGGGTCAACACCAACCTGGAGCAAATCTCCGACTGGCTCACCAAAATCATCGTGGGGTTGGGACTGGTTGAGCTGCGAACGGCTCCTGCCCGGCTCAAAAGTGCGGCCGGGTACATCGCCAGAGGCATTGGCCCCGGCACCGACTATTTTGCGGCTGGCCTGGTGGTCTATTTCACCATCCTGGGGTTCATGGGAGCGTATCTGATTACCCGCCTGTATATTGCCGGTGCGTTTGGCCGCGCCGACCGGGCCGCATCGAAACAGGAGGAGCAGGATCTGCAACGGGTCGAAAACATCCAACTGCCGGCGCTGGGCCGGGATGAGGTGCTGTCTGACGACGACAAAAAAGCCGCCAAAAACGTGGCCAGCAAGCCCCTGGCGGAGTTGGAATCTCCCAATGAAATATCGGTTTGGGCCAAAGCACAACTCTCGCTGGGCAATTACGTCGATGCCGTGAAAGGGTACGGGAAAGTGATTGGCCAACTGGGCGAAGACCCGGAAAAACGGTATGCCTATGCAACGGCCCTGTATTACAGCGGTGCCAAAGACCTGGCCTTCGTGCAACTGCTGGAAGCCTACAAACGACTGACCGCGACCTCGGATAAAACCCTGCGCCGGAATGTATACCGCTCACTGACCTATCAGGCTCTGTTTCAAGACCCGCCAAAAGGCTTCGACGATGCCATCCGGTTTGGTGAAGAATACGTTCGGGACCACCAAAACCTGGTTTCTCCGGGTGTCTGGGCCAACCTCGCTGCGGCTTATGGACAAAAAATGAAATGGCTGCTGGCCAACAATCCGACCGATCAGCCCGCACTGGAGGCAACCCGGAACCGGGCGCTGGCGGTGGTGCAGCAAACCGCCGGGATGGGCGAGCGATGGAAGAAAAAGATTCGGGAAATGATGGATAAAAACTTCCCGAACAAGGACCCCAATGAAAGCGATCTCGAAGTGTTTGCCGGGGATGAGGACTTCCGCAAGCTTGTGGGCCTTTGAGAACCTGACCCAAATTGCTGCGGTTGTACGAACTCGTGGAAAAACCGCACCGGGGTTTGGAAAAGCCAGTGACCTTCGTTGACCTAAACAATTGAAAATATGGTGAATCTATTCGGGAAGGCGGAGGAGTGCAGCAACCGGGGCCTTTATGGATTGTGAAGTTGGGTATCTCCCGGTTTTTATACTGATGACAGGGGCAATCAGTGTCGGTCTCTTCCTGTTATTGGTTCGGCAAAAACAGTTTCGAAACCAGCTCAGCCATCGGTTAAGACAAGAAACCCTGGAACGGGAAAGTCTGGCTTCCCGGCTGGCAATGCAGCAGGTGCTTCTAGAGGAAACGGCCGACGAACTTCACGAAAACGTCGGGCAATTGCTAACCGTGACGCAATTGGTCATCTACACCATCGAAGAGAAAATCGGCGATTCTTCCACTACGCCTGATTTCAAAAAGGCCTTCGATTCACTTCAGACCAGCATTCAGGCCGTGCGGGGCGTTTCAAACACCCTGAAGAAGGGCCGGAACCCGGATTTGTGGGAGGGGTTGAAAAAAATCTGCGATCGGATCCGTCAATCAGGCCCGTTCGAGGTCGATCTTACCCGGCATGGCGCGGTTCGGCCCGTTTCACACCGGGCCGAACCGATTTTGCTTCAACTTGTCCAGGAACTTGCCAAAACGGTTTTGGAAAGATCAGCAGGAACGACATTGACGATCCGGTTAAAATACGTCCTGTCCTCGTTGTATATCACCCTGAGTGATGAAAACTACGGATTTACCCTGCCTGCTGAGCCAGGCAGGTTTTCGGCTGCGATCCAAACGATAAACCAAAAAATGGCCCTGCTGGGTGGCCGGTGCCTCATTGCAAGCGAAGAAGGAAAAGGAACGTGGGTCGTTATTCGGCTTCCGACGGAGTTCGCTGAAACCAAAACGGCTTCCGCCGTGCCATGAACATGCCGCATTAAACCACCATCGAGTGTGCTCCGGTGGGCATAAACCGGATCTGGTACGTATTTTCGTTCTGCGGAAAATCGTCCAGAAACTGCTGAATCAGGGGCGTATGGTTCGACAAAACCAGTTCGATGGGGCGTTGTTGAACCGTTGCTGCCGTAACGATCCATTTCAGGGTGTCGTAATCCGGGTTGCCGTGTTTCCCATTGGCCGAAATGACGTATTGCCTGGCCCGCACTTTCCGGAAAAAATCCAGCGTTACGTTGCGGTCGCTGCCGTGGTGAGGAACTTTCAGCACATCGACATCGATGGAGCCGTCGGGCTGTAACAAGCGGGTCTGCTTCAGGCCTTGCAGCAGATGATCACCCCGGGCGTCGCCGGTCAGCAGCACCCGAACGCCGTTCGATTCGGCCAGCAGACAGACGCTGCTCAGGTTTGGAATACTTTCGTCGGCCATCGCAAAACTTTCGATATCGGCGGAGGCCACGGCTTCTTCCTGTTTATCGAGCCACTTTTGCCATTCCTTTCGCAGTTCGGTCAGGTTTCGGGCGGTGGGGCCAACCACCGTGAGCGTTATTCCGCCGATTTGCAGTTTGAAGGGATTGGCTGTGGCTTTGAGCAGGCCGTTCGGTACGTTGGGGTTAATCGGAATGTTCAGTTGCTGCGCCCGGGTTCGCAGTTTGTTGCCCTGATTGATGGATTGAATCGTTACTTCTTCGGTATTCGCCATGCGGACGCCCTGCATACCCGCCTGCTGAAAAACCGCACTGACGCGAACGGCGATGGTGTTGTTCTGCCCGATGGCTTTGTCGAAACTGTTGAACCAGAGTTGCGAAATCGAGATTTGCGGGCGTTGCAGCAGTTCCGAAAACAAATCCAGTAAACCCACGATATGGTCGCCATCGACGTGGCTCAGCACCACCAGATCGAGCTGCCCACCCCGTTGCTTGATGGCGTCCAGTTCCCCGCTGAGGTGATCGTCATACGTTCGTTCCGGCCCGCCGTCGATCAGGATGTAGCGGATAACTCCGGCAGAATCCGGGGTCTCTAAAATCAAACAATCGCCAAACTCGGCCTGAATCATGCGGAATACCATTGTTCTAAGGGGAAAACCGGGTTAAATACGTCCGAAATTCTGGATGGAAGGGGCCGTTAGCACCAGCGCAAAATCCTGCGAAATCGGTTTGGGAATGTTATAGGCACTCACCTTGATCAGATACCGCCCCGGTTGCGCAGCCTCCAGCCGAATCACCTCCACGTTGTTTTTACGATCCGGCGTCTTCAGCAACTGATTGGCCACGGCGTCCTGATTGCCGACCCATTTGGTGGCAGGCCCGGCCGCCGGGCGGTATTCCAGCGTCAGATCCAGGTCGTTTTGCAGGGAGCGGCCGGGAGAATCCGTGTAGACCAGACACAGCCGCAGCCAGCTTGCCGCCGGAAGGTTAAACGCAAACTGAAACCGCTGGCCGGTTCGCACAAACCGGAGTTGGGGATCTTTTTTCCAGGAATCGATAAAAACCAGATCAAAGGTTTCCGCTGCGTTCGGAATGGTCCGGCCCATATCGATACCGCCAAAACCCTGGTGAAAATTGGGCAGGGTAGGGTGTTCGGCCACGGCACTTCGGCCCGTCAGCCATTTGGTGCCGTTGACGAGCGTGGCCCGGAGCAGGGCCGCACTGGGTTCGGCCAGGTTCCGGTCTTCGGTGTAATACTGACGAACCAGCGCGGCACAACCGGCCACGAGCGGAGAGGCCATGCTGGTGCCGCCGTTGTAGGCGTATTCCGGGCGGGTGTCGGGTCCCCAGAAGTTCCGGAGGGGGGCCAGTTTGGATTTGGCCGAAACGATGTCGGTTCCGGGAGCCACCACATCGGGCTTGATCCGCTCGTCGTCGCACGGCCCCCGGCTGCTGAACTCGGCCAGGGAGGTGGGATCGCCCGACACGGTTTCTGACGAACTGGGGTTGATCGGAAACGAACCACTCCAGACGTTGCCGTAGGTGAGCGCTGCGAGTCCACCTGTCGTGCGGTTGCTGCGGCTGGCACCCACCGTCAGGGCGTTTTTGGCCGTCGCCGGCGACCCCACCGAAAGCCAGTCAGCAAAACCGGGCTGCACCCGCTGGCTGGCTTTGGACGCGTCGCCGTCGTTGCCGGCCGCAATGACAATGAGCATATCCCGGTGTTGATCGACATACTCGTCTACCTCGTTGGAATTGAAGGTGTAGCGCGCTTCCGTATTGGCACCCCAACTGTTGTTATGAATCCGCGCTCCCCGACGGTAAGCCTCTTCAAACAGATCGGCGAGGTTGAGCGGCAAACCGCCCAATTCGCCCCGCGCATCGAGCAGAGACTGGAAAAAGAGGGAGGCTCCGGGAGCCGTTCCCCGGATGGCTCCGCCCGACGCCGATCCGTCACCGGCTACTGATCCGGCCACGTGGGTTCCGTGGCCGTTCGGGTCGGAATGATCACCGGGCCGTCCCAAACCCACCGCTCCGATCAGGCGATTGACCAGATCCGGGTGCGTGTCGTCGATCCCGGTATCGGCCACGCCCACAATCTGACCGGTTCCGGTTTGGGAAATGTTGGTGGTCGTCAGCCCCGGCGGCAAGGGGGCGTTGTCGATCCGGAGCAACTGACGGGCCGCGTCGTTGAAGAGTTTCGGGAGTGTATATTCTTCAATATCAAACACTTCTGACATTGATCGGAGGTCGTCGAGCAGGGGGTCGTCTTCCAGTGCCTGAATGCGAATTTTCCGCCCCTTCGCCCGAACCACCAGCGTATTCCGGTCGCGGAGGGCATCCACCACGATGTCGAGGTCGTCGGGCAAATGGAGCAGGACGTCGTAGGTTTTTATACTGCCCACCTGCGGAATGCCCCCGCCGACACCACGGGTAGCCGTTCTGCTCCTGATGACGGGTGTGGCGTAGAGCACTACGTCTGTGACGAAGGTTTCGTTGCGTAAATCCTGCACCTGAGCAATGGACAGTCGGGCGGAGAAGGAGTTGGGCGGAAAAAACTCGATCGGGCTGACGTCCAGCACCTGCAACCGATTCCGCTGCGATTCCAGCAACGGGCCATTCAGATATACTTTGTAAAAATCGATGTCGCGCGGAAAAGCCTCTGCATTCTCCACAAAACCGCCCCGGGGTCGGCCGACGGAGAAACTCCCCGCCCGACGAGGTTCATCGGCTGAGGGTTCCGAAACCGGGATTTCTTCCACAATCAGCCCCTGTTCACGCAGGGCCGCAATCTGGAGGTCGTCGGCACTGCCAATGACAAAACTCTCGGTTTCTTCGGCCTGAGAGAGCAATTGCCGGGCGGCAGCCTGCTCAAACTCATGCATGAAATGAGCAATAACACGTTTGATTGCCATGACGGTAGGAGGAAGGATTTAGGATGAATGAAGGACCAGTCGGGTGTTGATGAAGCGGGGTGGGTGTTCCGCCCCGATATACCAGGCAGGAACGAGTGCTAAGGTATCATTCTGAAACCCGGAATCCATCGTCTCGGAAACGGTTTTTACTGAACGGTAAGTTGTGAACCGTTGGCTCAGTTGGCACCGAAATACGGCCAGGAAAGGATCGAATGAAATGACAGGCATGTTTCGGATAAATAGCTGATTTTTCGGGTAGAATTGGACCGGATTTTTCATTTATACATTGGAAAACAAGAGAATCCGTATGGAAGAAAGACCGCCCGGTGGCCTGACGCGTGATGTATCGATGTTGCTCAATCTGTTCGACTTTGAAGAAAGCGCGGTTGACTGGATGACGAAAATGGCGTACGAATACGTAGCGAGCGGGGCCGCCGACGAGCTGACCCTCCGCTGGAACCGGCAGGCGCTGGATGCGATCAGGCTCAACCCGACGGTTTTGACAGATGTGAGTCGGCTCGACACCAGCGTGTCGCTTTTTGGAACCCGCTTATCGCATCCCATTCTGATTGCGCCCACGGCCTATCATCGGCTCCTGCACCCCGAAGGGGAACTGGCTACCGTCCGGGGAGCCGGAGCCGCTTCGGCACTGTACGTTGTCAGTTCGTTTACGACCACGCCCCTCGCCGAAATTGCGGAGCGGGCAACGCAGCCCCTCTGGTTTCAGCTTTACGTTCGGGACGACCGGGCGTTTACCCAAAATCTGATTCAGGAAGCGGAAGCTCTGGGCTATCGCGCCCTTTGCATTACCGTGGATACGCCCACGCCCGGCGTCCGGAACCGGGAACACCGGAGCCGATTTAAATTGCCGGACGGCGTACGCACGCCCCACATGGGCGGGCCGCTGGTCGAAAAAAAACCGCTTACCTGGAAAGACATCGAGTGGATTCAGTCGTTTGCCAAAACACCGGTTTTGCTGAAGGGCATTCTAAACCCGGACGATGCCGAAAGGGCGGTTGAGTCGGGCGTTTCGGGCATCATCGTTTCCAACCACGGTGGCCGGAATCTGGATACCGTACCCGCCACGATCGACGCCCTGCCGCGTATTGCGGAGCGCGTCGACCAGCGAATGCCGATTTTGCTAGATGGCGGAATCCGACGCGGAACGGATGTGCTGAAAGCCATTGCCCTGGGTGCCAGTGCGGTTTTGGTTGGTAAACCGATCTGTTATGGCCTGGCCTGCGGAGGAGCCGAGGGCGTGGCCAAAGTGCTGCAAATCCTGCAACATGAACTGGAACTGGCCATGATCCTGACGGGGCGGGCGACTCTTTCAGGCATCGACCGCTCGGTGATCTGGCCATAAATAGCGCAGCTCTTACGGTTTTTGCTTCAGATAGGGAGGATCGGGCGGCAACGGCACCACGTCGGTTTCGCCTTCGATCATCGGAAATTCACCCTTCTGCCACTGCTGTTTGGCCTGTTCGATGCGTTCCAGGCTGGTGGCTACAAAATTCCAGTAGATGTGGCGCGGTTCGACAAAGGGTTCTCCGCCAAAAATATAAACCGTGCTGTTGGCGTTGATCGTAAATTCGCAAAGCTGGCTGTTTTTAGCCACCAGAATGCGTTTGGGTTCGTAGGTATGCCCCTCACTCTCGATGCTCCCTTCCAGAATATACAGACCCGCTTCGCCCGCGAGTTCATGGCCAATGGTCAGGGTTTTCGTTGCTGGACTTTTGATTTCCAGGAAGAACAGGTCGCTGTACACCGGCACGGGTGATTTGCGGCCAAAAGCCGTTCCCGCAATCAGTTTGTAGGAAACGCCGTCGGTTTCCCAGACCGGTATTTCGTCGGCATTCGCGTGGAAGAACGAAGGCGGCATTTCTTCCAGGTCTTTCGGCAGAGCCACCCAGATTTGCAAACCGTGCAGGTTTTTGTCCGAATGGCGCAGGTGTTCCGGGGTTCGTTCCGAATGGACAATGCCTCTTCCGGCTGTCATCCAGTTGACCTGACCGGGGGTGATTTCTACTTCCGTGCCGAGGGTATCTTTGTGGAAAATGGCTCCGTCGAAGAGATAGGTAAGGGTCGACAGGCCGATGTGCGGATGGGGGCCGATGTCGATGTTCTCGTGATCGCTCAGGTGGGCAGGCCCCATGTGGTCGATAAAAATAAAAGGCCCCACCATCCTTTTTTCGCGAAAGGGGAGGAGTCGGCCGACCAGAAAATGGCCAATGTCGGCCGGGCGTTCTTCAATAATGATAGAAATATTCGACATGTAAAACCCTATTTAAAAAGCGAAATACGAAACGCTGGTCGAGAACGGGCGGCCGGCGCCGTTGCAATCTTGACCCACTCTGTCGCGAATTTGCAATTCGCAGTCTCGTCCGCCCCTCACAGCCGTCGCTCGTGGTGAATTGAAATACTATAACCGGTATAGTTTCCGGCAATACCGTTGCCCGAGTCGGCGGGTTTGAAACTGACAACGATTTTATCTTTGTAAAAGATCTGGCGTTCCGTCAATTCCGAACCGGCCACGGTTTCGGCGGGTTGAAAGCCCATTCCGATCAATTCCCGGCGCAAAACCGCCTGCACGGTTTTGGAAGGCTGCTGAAAATTCAGTAAACCCAGCCGACCGTTGCAAATGTACAGAATCAGGGCCGATGTTTGGGTCAGCGTACTGACGTAGGGAAACGCCTGAAATTCGTAAATACAAGCCGGATTTGCTACACTTTCGGAGCGGTTTTTAAATAGAAAGCCCTTTCGGAACAGGCAGGAATCAACCTGTGCGGTTTTCAGACAGGTTAGGTCGATGAGTTCGCGCATCGTGATTTGTTGGGCGAAAACCGGGCTGCTCAGGAATAAGAAAAGAAAAATGGAGAGATACCTGCGTGCCATGTCGATATTTAGGGAGAACGTGGTGTTATTTGTTTTACAAACAAATAATCTGCCAGACTTGCCTAAAAAAGAAACGCCAGTGCAAGGCTGGCGTTTCGCAAAGCAATACCGTCAACAGGGGATGCTTAAACCGGCTTCGAAAATTTGGAACCGAACAGAAAAATGACGGCGTAACAAATGATCGGGAGGTAATAGGCGGCCGCCACATCGTATTCGGCGACGGCACCCATCGCAAACGGAAAGAGCGCACCACCGCAGACGCCCATCGAAATAAACGATGCGGCTTGCTGCGTGTGCGAACCCAGGTTTTTCAAACCCAAACTGAAAATGGTCGGGAACATGATGCTGAAAAAGAAGTTCAGCATCAGCAGGGCGATGAATGACGGCCATCCCCAGCTTTGGGCGATGATGAGACACATGACGATGTTGCTGGCGGCAAAGATCGCCAGCAGCGAATGGGGAGCGATAAAGCGCATCAGGAAAGTCCCGACAAACCGCCCGGCGAGCATGAGACCCATGAACAAGACCATGTAGTTCCCGGCGGTTTCATCGGAAAAGCCCATTTTTTCGTGGCCGTAATTGATGAAAAACGCCCAGGTACCGGCTTGGGCCGCGACATTGAAAAATTGGGCAATCACCGACCAGACGAAATGCCGGTGCTGAAAAAGGCCCTTCCCCGGTTCACTATCCACATTGACGGCTTCCGGATCAACGGCAGCCGCACCGTGCGGGTCGGTGAGGGCGGGGACTTTGACGAACGAAAACAGCACCGCGATCCCGGCGATGACGCTGCCGATAACGATGTAGAGCGTCTTGACCGACGTCAGATCCGTGCTTCCTTCCGTATTGCCTCTCAGCAGAAAGTAGGCACCGATGGCGGGTCCCATGATGGCTCCCAATGCATTGAATGCCTGGGCAAAATTGATTCGCTGGTCGCTCGTGCGCTGGTCGCCGAGCGAAGCCACAAAAGGGTGAGCCACGGTTTCGAGGGTGGACAGTCCGCAGCCCAGGATGAACAGCGCCAGCCCGAAGTAGGTAAAGGAAGCCGCGTTGGCCGCCGGAACGAACAGAAAGGCTCCCGTAGCAAATAGGCCCAGGCCCAGCAAAACACCGGCTTTGTAGCCAAACCGCTTCATGAAAAGACCGGCGGGAATTCCCATGACGAAATAGGCCCCGAAAATCGCAAACTGGACGAAAGCCGACTGGGTTTTGGTCAGGCTCAGCACATGCTGAAAGTGTTTGTTGAGCACATCGCCCATCGTGATGGCAATGCCCCAGAACATGAACAGGGAGGTGACAAATACGAGGGTAATGAGGTACTTCTTATCGGTGAAAGCCGCGGGCTTTCGGTTACTGACACTGGCCTGCATGGTTAAGCGTTCGTTTAGAATGGGTCAAGGGGTTGCTAAGACGTCGATTGAAGGGACAAGGTAACGCTTAATTTTAATTTGGTAAATGAAGCCCATAAAAAAGCCGACCCCTTGACGAGGTCGGCTCTTTTGCCCCTAAATTCCGATGCATCGGGATTTAGGGGCAAAATTCAATCTATTTTTCGTGCTTAAAGACCTTCACCATGTAAACGCTTTCCTGAATTTTCTTGATCTGATCTTTCCGCGCCAGCTTGGCGAGACCGTTTTTGCGGCTCATCCGGATCGAGCTGTTTTTGAGCGAGTCGGTCGGAATGGCGGAAATGGCCCGGAATAAATAGTCCGTTTTGATGGCAAACGTTGCTCCTTCCGTGGAGGTCTGCTTGCCACTGATGATGCCGATCACATTGCCTTTTTCGTCCAGCAGCGGACCACCGGAGTTCCCGGGGTTGACACTGATGGCCACCTGATACGCTGTGGAGTCGCCCCGGTACCCGGTTTTCGAACTCAGATAGCCTTCACCGTAAACGATTTCTTCCCGTGGAAAACCCAGCGTAAAGACGCGTTCGCCGAGATCAGTCGGCCCGGCTTCAAAACCGTAGGGCAGGACGGTTTTTCCCCGAAAGGCACTGTCCTCGTGAACCTGCAAAATGGCCAGGTCATATTTGCGGTCGGCGTAAACGACCTTCGCTTTGTAAATATCCCCGTGTGTACTTTGGATATACACCGAGTCGGCATCCTGAATGATGTGCGTGTTGGTGACCAGATACCCGTCCGGCGACAGCAGAAAGCCCGAACCGGCCACCTGACCCGGATTGATCTGCAAGGCGCGTTCGCGGGCGTTCAGATCCTGCAAAATCGCGTTTTGCGAGCGCCGGATGGCCTGTAAGTCTCGGCGCATCATGCTGTATTGTTCCTGTTGCTTGTGGCTCGACTGGTATTGCCGCACCAGCATCAGCGTTCCGAAGGTCGTGATGAGCGCAACCGAAGCCGCCACCGCCAGAATGGGGCGGTAGGTTTGCCACAACTGCCGGATCGTTCCGCCGTTGCGGTGCAGTTTCCGAACGTTAGACACCTGGCTGGCTTCGTCCCGAACGGCGTCCATGTCCAGGCGGGCATGAATCCGGTTCAGTCGACTGCGGAAGTCCGTCCGCTGGCCATAATTTTTCAGGGCTTTCGCCAGTTGCTGTTGCTCATTGGCACGCTGGGCCAAAACCGGGTCTGACCGACGGAGCGTTTCAAATTCCAGCCGTTCCGTTTCCGTCAGCTCGTTCCGAAGCCATTTGTCAATCCAGTCGGTGAATTTCTGGTGGTCGATCATCTTACTCCTCTTTAAAAACTGAAAAGAACAACCGTTTAAGCCGCATCAGGCACTTGTACTTCTGCGTTTTGGCATTATCGGCGTTCGTATAGCCAAATTTTTCGGTAATGTCCTGCATCGACAGATGGCGGATGTAAAAATCCTCCAGCAACGTCCGGCAGGGTTCTCCCAGGCGGTCGAGCGAATCGGCCATCAGGTCGAACTGGCGGTCACGGGCTTCGTGATCAATCAGATCGTCGTCCACATCGGCCAGATCTTCGGTATCGATCAGCGAATGGCCGTTTCGACTCCGCTTCGATAACTGCTTGAGCCAGAGTCGGCGACTCACCGAATAGAGATACGTCTTTAACTGGCAATGCAATTCCAGCGAATCCGACGTCACCTTCTCGTACAGGACGATCAGCGTTTCCTGATAAATATCTTTGGCATCGTCTTCGGTGCCGCTGTTATTCTGGATCAGGTGTAATACCATCGGGAAATACCGCCTGTACAGTTCTTCCAGCATCTCGTCCGAACCGTTGGCTAGCCCTGCAAGCAGTTGGTCGTCAGATACATGCAAACGGTTGGACTCTGTCATTGGTTCCTTGCATACTTAATACGATTCCGGGTCAAATGTAACCCAAAAATAAATTTTAATTTTTCTGAAAAAAGATGGGTTACCTAATGGCCTTTCCCGTATTAAAGGTGAGATCTAAAAAACTTTTAAACTAACTACTCTCATGAAACGTATCGTTAAATCTGTATTGTTCGTTGCTACAATGGTTTCTTTGGCTGCTGCTTGTCAATCTAAAAAAGCTGAAGATACAACTTCAACGACGGACTCAACTGCAATGTCTTCAGACTCTTCTATGATGTCTGACACGACGATGGCAACTGACAGCATGGCTGCTGATTCAGCAAAATAATTCTACGTTTCTATAACGTACGAAAGCCGCCCGGCAATGGGCGGCTTTTTTGTTTTTAAGCGTATTCCCTTCGTTTCGACGCAATTCTAATTTAGACTAGTAAAAAATAATACGGCTCAATAGTTGTTTATTTAGAAATAGTCTAATTAATTTGTGCTACCCAAACGACTGGTTCATCATGGCGAAGAAACTCTATTGGCTTATCATCCTCCTGACGCTCCGTGTTACGACGTTTGCACAGGGCGTTCCGAAAACCGAGCGAATCGTCTCCCTGAACGGAACCCTGACCGAAATTCTCTGCGGTCTGGGGCTGCAAAACCAGTTGGTCGGCGTCGATATTACCAGTACCTATCCGGTCACTCTGGAGAAAATTCCGAAAGTGGGCCACAATCGGAACATCGGTGCCGAAGCCGTTCTGGCCCTGCGTCCTACCATCATCGTTGTCACTCGATCCAATGGAAGCATGGATCTGAAGCCGGAAGTGCTGCAACAATTCAAAAGTGCCGGGGTGAAAACACTGATTTTTGAGCAGGAAGCGAGCGTGGCTGGCACCAAAAAACTGATTACTGAGGTCGCGAAAGCCTTTGGTGCTTCGGCGAAAGCAGTGGCCCTCACCCGCAAACTGGACGCCGATCTGGCCAGGGTACGAAAACCGGCTAAAGTCCAGAAAGTACTATTCATCTACGCTCGTGGCACCGGAACCATGATGGTTTCGGGCCGGAATACACCCATCGAAAAAATCATCCAACTGGCCGGGGCGCAGAATGCCTTCAACGACTTCGAAAACTTTAAACCGCTGACACCGGAAGCGCTGGTGAGCGGTAATCCGGATGTGATTCTGCTGTTTACGAGCGGATTGGAAAGCCTGGGTGGGATCGACGGTTTGCTGAAAATACAGGGCGTGGCCCAAACCAATGCTGGTCGGAACCGCCGGGTGATTGAGATGGACGGGCAGTTGCTGACCGGTTTTAGTCCGCGACTGGGGCTGGCCGTGCAGGAGTTGAGCCGGAAACTCAGTCAGGAAGTATCCTTAAAATAAAACGGAATAGACCCACACGGATGCAAACGGATTTGTCCCCACTCGCAACGACCCGGCCGCTCCCGCAGGCTTCGCGGCCCGGCTTGTCCCGCTCCAAAGGCTGGTGGCTGAACGGCTTGCTGGCCGTCCTGCTGATTGTCGTGATGATCTGGTCGGTGGGCATTGGTGCCGTGTCGATTCCCATTCCGGATGTTCTGGCCATTCTCCTCAAACAGATTGGTTGGGAAGTTGGCGTCGTAGAACCGCAGCAGGAGACGGTTTTGACCGTCATCCGGTTGCCGCGAATCCTGCTGGGCGTGCTGGTGGGGGCCGTGTTGGGAATTTCGGGAGCCGCCATTCAGGGTTTGTTCCGGAACCCCCTGGCGGACCCGGGCCTGATCGGTATTTCGTCGGGCGCATCGGTCATGGCGGTTTTGATGATCGTGCTGCAACTGCGGGTTTTCAGCGATCTGTCGTCGCTATCCGGTTTGTACGCGCTGTCACTGGCGGCTTTTGCCGGTGCGGTCGGCACGACGCTCCTGGTCTATACCCTGGCTCGTAAAAACGGTCGGACCGTGGTCTCAACAATGTTGCTGGTCGGCGTTGCCATCAACGTTTTTTGCGAAGCCCTGCGCGGACTGATGATGTATCTGGCCGATGATGCCCAGCTTCGGGCCATTTCCTACTGGAGTCTGGGCAGCCTGGGCGGTGCCAGTTGGGAGGTATTGCAGGTGGCCACGCCCTTTCTGCTGGTGCCGGTTCTACTGATGCCGCGTCTGAGCAAACCCATGAATGCCTTCGCGCTGGGCGAGAGTCAGGCCGGACACCTCGGCGTGGATGTATCCAAACTGAAACGGAATGTGGTCGTTCTGGCCACGCTCGGTGTGGGCGTTGCGGTGGCGGTTTCGGGCGTCATCGGTTTCATCGGGCTGGTCATTCCGCATCTGATCCGTCTCGTTTCGGGTGCCAACCACCGCACAGTATTGCCCGGTTCCGCTTTGTTGGGAGCCATTGTCCTGACGTTATCGGACCTCGTTGCCCGAACGCTGGTGGCCCCCGCCGAACTGCCCATCGGAATCATTACCGGAATGATCGGCGCGCCAACCTTTCTGTTCATGCTGGTGCGGGGCGCGGGGGGAAAGTAGGTTTTCGGTGGGCCGTATTCTGAAAACGAATTAACAACGAAGTTCTATGCTGGAAGCGCAACATATCACCTACCAAATCAACCGGAAAACCCTGCTGGACGACGTGTCGCTGGCAGTGAGGGCGGGTGAACTGGTGGCGGTGGTGGGAGCCAATGGGGCCGGGAAGTCGACTTTGCTGAAAACCTTTAGCCGGGAACTGACGCCCACGGAGGGGCAGGTGTTGCTGGATAAAAAACCGATTCAGGGATTTTCGGCCCTGGAACTGGCCCGGCGACGGGCGGTTTTGGCCCAGCAAAACCCGCTGGCCTTCGAATTCAGCGTCTACGAGTTGGTGATGATGGGGCGGTATCCGCATTTTGAAGGCCACCCGCGGCCTGAAGATCAGGCGATTGTCGCGTATGCCCTGGAACGAACCGGTATAACGCATTTGGCCGGTCGGGCTGTACCAACGCTGTCGGGCGGGGAGCAGCAACGGGTTCATCTGGCTAAAATACTGGCTCAACTGATGGATGCTGACGAAATGAACCAGCCCGAAGCGCCCATTCGCCAACCCAAATACCTGCTGCTCGACGAACCGACCACGGGGCTGGATTTTTATTACCAGCACAGTTTGCTGGAAGTCGCCAGCGAGTTGACCCGGCGCGGCTACGGCGTCATCGCCATTCTGCACGACCTCAATCTGGTGATGCAATACGCCGACAAAGTGCTGTTGCTCAAGGAGGGCAAGGCGCTGGCTTTTGGCAAACCGGTTTCCGTTCTGACCGCCGATTCCATTTTTAAAGCGTTTCAGTTATCCGTACAAATTATTCACCAGCCGGAGCTGGATGGTCCGTTGATCGTTCACACCCGGCAAACTGTTCCTGTTCCCTTTCCTTCTCCAATTTAGCGAACCAAAAACATGACAACAACCGTTCTGGATCTCAAAAAACAGTATGCGGCTTTTAAGGCCGAAAATCCCAAAGTGCGCATTCGCGATGCGGCTAACCAACTGGGTGTCAGCGAAGCCGAGCTGGTGGCAACGGGCCTGGGCGAAACCGCCATCCAACTGGAAGGTGATTTTCGCGAACTGCTGAAGGAAGTGCCGACGCTGGGCTACGTCATGGCCCTGACCCGCAACGACAGCGTGGTTCACGAACGAAAAGGCGAGTACCTCAACGTGTCCTTCAACGGCCATGTTGGGCTGGTGTTGGGCGAAGATATCGACCTGCGCCTGTTTCTGACAAACTGGAAGTTCGGGTTTGCCGTCCACGAAAACGACCGCCGGAGTTTGCAGTTTTTTGCCGCAGATGGCGAAGCCGTTCACAAAATTTACCTGACCGACCAAAGCAACGGGGCGGCTTATGATGCCCTGGTTGCCAACTACCGGTCGGCTGAGCAGACGGGAAGTCTGGACCTCGAACCCAAGCCGGAAGCCGTCATTCCAACGCCGGATGCGGACATCGACACGATGGCTTTTCAGGAATCCTGGCTTAACCTGAAGGATACGCACGCGTTTTTCGGGATGTTGCGGAAACATAAGGTTTCCCGTTTGCAGGCCATGCACCTGGCACCGGAAGGCTATGCACTCCCGATCACGATGGAAGCGGTGAAGCGTGTGTTTGCCGAGGTTTCCAAAACCGGGTTGCCGATTATGATTTTTGTGGGAAACCGGGGTTGCATCCAGATTCATACGGGCGAAGTCCGGAAACTGGTTGCGATGGGGCCGTGGTTCAACGTGCTCGATCCACAGTTCAACCTCCACCTGCGGGAAGACCATGTCGCGTCGGCCTGGGTCGTGAAAAAGCCGACGACCGATGGCATTGTCACCAGCCTCGAATTATACGACGCCGAAGGCAATCAGATTGCGCTGATTTTTGGCAAACGGAAACCCGGTATTCCCGAAAAAACCGAATGGCGCGACGTTATCGTGCAAACGGCTTTGGCTCACCCTGTCAGCGGTCAAAGACCCTGACAGGGTGAGCCAAAGCCGTTTGCTTTCCTCTGCGCCGGGCCGTCGTACGGTCAAAGACTTTGACAGGGTGAGCCAAAGCCGTTTGCTTTCCTCTGCGCCGGGCCGTCGTACGGTCAAAGTTCCTGACAGGGTGAGCCATTTGCAATTTATCAACGCCACCCTGTCAGGGTCTTCGACCGCTGACAGGGTGTGGATCCACACCCTGATGAACGTACTGGTTTTTCGAACGAACATCAATTCCGGGCAACGGCTTCACAAAGCGGCTTGCCGGTTGTGTAAACTCCGGGGCATTTGCCGGTGGAGCGTCGATATGGAAGACCGTGACTGTGTGTTGCGGATCGAGGCCCCGGAGGACTCGCCGAGTCCGCTGACTGAGCAGGTCGTGATCCGCCTGTTAACCAAAGCCGGTATCGTATGTGAAGTGCTGCCCTGATCTGAAAAACCGGTAAATCACCACACTACTCCGTAAAACCGTACCTCTGAAAAATGAATTCTTTAACGATCGCAAAGTTGCTTCTGGGTGCCGTGTTGTTGTACCCATCCGTTCAGGCACAAACGGTAAAAGTCCTAACTATCCAGGATTTGCCTGCCGACCCGGCCAGCAACGACCCGCAATCGGGCCGACCGATGGGCTCGAACAACCGGTTTACGTTTTTTAGTTTTAGAGACGGCAAACAGGTCCCCAACAGCGATTCCGCCACGGCGAAATGGGACATCGGTTTTCGGGCTACAACCATCATTGTGAATGGTGGAACCGGTCGGTCGGGCCGGGGGGGCGCGTATGTGCACAACGGAACGTTTGAAAGCCTGACGGCCATACCGGAAAACGCAGCCTTTGCCGTCGATGATAATGCGAACAAACCGGCGATTCCGACCGGCTCGGGAAATGGCTGGTATACCTACGGCGGTGGTGTGATTGCTCCGACGGCCGATAAAGTGCTCGTGATCCGCACCGGCGACGGCAAATACGCCAAAGTGGAAATTCTGGGCTATTACAAAGGTGGGCCGGACGGGCCGGGAAGCGAAAGCCGGTATTACACCTTTCGCTATGCATACCAACCTGACGGCAGCAAAAAAATTCAGTAATCAGGACTATATCCACATCATCCGGCGGACGAATCCGTGACTCCGCCGGTTTTACCGACTTTGTTATGGCTAACCGCGATGCCTGCTTTATCACCCTGGCCCAAACCGAACACGGCGAGATTCACCTTTGCCGGGGTTGCAAGGCCAACCTCAGTTTTCGGTTCAACAACATCTTCCAGATTATGTCACCGGGCGAGTTTCAGCAATTATTCCGGCACGTCGAGTCGATCGACATCGACGGTTTTTTTGCCCGGCATCCGACGGATTGCGCCGGTGAGATTCGGCGGCTTTACCTCGGCACGACCGTTGAACCCCTGTATTTCTGTTTCACGAGAACCGAACTGGAGCAGTTGAAAGGCATCCTTCACAACGCCATGGCGCGTATGAATACGCTGGAGAAAGCCTGGACGGAACTAAATTAAGTTACCTCTGGGGTAAAAACGAAGACAATACAGTAAAAGCTATAGTGAGTAGGATAGAAAAAGCAGGGTCTTTGACGCTGCTTTTTTTTTAATAGAACAATTCATCAGACCTTTGCACGTAGTAATAAAGAGAGGATAGAGAAGAGAGGAAAGAGCAGAGACTGGGAATCATGGTGTTAGATGCTGATGAATAGCTTTTAGGCCTCTGTTCTTCGCTCTATCTTCTTTCATCAAAAATAAAACACAATGAGTAAAGTGTATCAAATCCGGCGATTGGCCCTTCTGCTGGTAAGCGGCTTCACGATTGGGATGGTTTCCTGCCGGGAAGAAAGAGACCCGGATGTGCGTCCCATGCTGAATATTCCACAGGTGTATGATAGCGTTGGGTATCGCTTTAATTCGGAGTCGCTACAGCCTTTGATTCAGCAATTTACGAGTTTGGTTGGGGAGGCCCGGAAAGGAGGGCAGCGGGGGACGTATGTCTCGGAAGAATCGCTCAACGCGGCTTTTACGCAGGGTAATTTCAGTTTACTGTCCGTCACAACGCCGTATTTCGCCAGCCGTCTTCAGGCCCAGAACAACGGTTTTTTTGCCGAGCTCTCGAAAGCCAGTGGCGGAACCTTCTACCCGTTTGACCGGAGTTGGGAAGGGGGCGTTTATGGCTCGTATCTGTTTGATGAATACGGCCTGGAAATGGGGCAGATGATTGAAAAGGGCATGTATGGCGCGGCTTTGTACAATTATGCTCTCTCGCTAACCAAAGGGACCTTCACCCCGGCGACTGCCGACCAGATTCTGTATGTATACGGAGCCAGTCCGATGTTTTACAACAGCGATAACGGCACGTTTTACCAGAATCCCGACCGGCTGATGGCAGCTTATGCGGCCCGGCGGGATGATGCGACCGGAAAGGGATTGTACAGTCAAAACCGTCTGGCATTCATTACGTTACAGGCCGCTTTGCAGGAAGGCGAAGATTACAATACCTACCGGGATGAAGCCCTGGCTGCCATCAAACTGAACTGGGAAAAAATCAACGCGGCCACAGTCATCAACACCATTCATGCCAGTACTTCGATTCTGAATTCAACTGGCATCACGGAGCAGCAGCGGGCGGATGTATTGCATTTGATCAGCGAAGCCGCCGGTTTTCTGCACGGCTGGCGGACGATTGATGCTAGCAATAAGAAAATTACGGACAACCAGATTGATGAACTGCTAACCCTGTTAAATGCCCCTTACGACCGTTCGGCCTCGGTCTATCGCTTTGTGACCAATACCGCCGAAGAATTGCCAAAACTGAGCCAGGCCGTTGCAAGAATTCAGGGTATTTACGGATTTACCAACGAGGAAGTCGAGAGTTTCCGCCGGAATTATGTCGCCGATCAGGCCAGATAAGGTTTACGGTTTACGGTTTTCAGTTTACGGTGGCTGACGCATTCTTTTGTAAGCGCGCGTCAGCCACCGTAAACTGTAAACTGAAAACCGTAAACCGTTAGACTTTCTTCACCAGTTTGAATTCGATATTCGGGTAGCCCCGTACGCCACCATCGGACGAAGTATAATTCAGGAATTTCAATTTATAAACGTTCCCGACGGCGTCTTTGATGACGTAAAACCGGTCGGATTTAACCCCCGCAGCAACGCCATTCGGACCCGCTGACGTACGCCAGTTGCTGCCGATTACATTGCGTTCTTTCCTGAAGGTTGTTGTCGTGATGTTTGCTTCGGCATAGGCGTCATATGCAACGGTGCTGGTCAGCACTTCAGCCGCTTCAACACCGCCCAGGTGATTGATAAAAACAAAATCCGCGTAGGTATAAGGAACGGATGCCGTCGCGCTTAAAGCCGCTTTATAAGTCGCTAATGTCCATTCGATATCCCAATTGTTTTTCGCCGGTTCCACCTCCGTCAAGCCTTTTTCGAAGGATACATACCTGAAATTTAAATTGGCATCTTTCGAGACATCCAACGTCTTGAACGTCGTTTCGGCAATCTGCGCGTATTGCAGCGTATAACCGGTTCCCTTGCGGATCACCCGCACTTTATACCAGGCTTTGGCCGCCGTTCCTGACGTTCCCGGATTGATGATGTATACTTTATTGTCGGCATCCGTAGCGGAAATGGTTTTGATGACGGTTTTGGTTACATCGCCTTCTACATCATCCACATTATCGAAACTGCCTGTTCCCTGGCTCAGAATCAGGATGTTCCGTAAACCGGCCGTGTCTGCGGCTGTGACCTGACCCAGATCGGTTTTGGTCAGTTCTTTGGCCGAAGCGCCCGTGGTACCGTTGATTACAACGCGGAAATCTGTGCCACCGTAGAATCCGAGATCCCAGCTATTGCGAGCCACCGAGGTCTGGGCGTTGTTGCTGAAATCGACAAAAACCGAATTGACCGCGCTGGAACCGCCTTCGCCACCGTTTAATTTCAGTTGCGAACCGGTCGATACGATCGATGAAAACTTCAGCGCTGCCGTGGTTTTTGTGCCGACTAAAACCGGGCTGGCAGCTGATTTAATCGTAAAATTAATGGCCTCTGTTCCACTCAGAAAAAGATTGGCAGCTTTGATTATTTTGAATGAACCCGTGCTGCTTCCGGCCGGAATGGTAACGGTCAGGCTGTTGTTCGTTGCCGCCGGATCGGTCGTGAACTGGGTGCCATAGGTAATACCGCTGGGTGCCAGATCGATGGTAATGGCCGTGGCGGTTTCGGCACTTCGGGTCAAGGTAAGTTTGACCTCCGTTTCGGTTTTATCAGATTCGAATCCCTGCTCACTGGCATCAAATTGAACCAGGTTGTCAGGTAGCGGGGGATCATCCTGTTTGCAGGCGCTGATGCAGGCACTAAAAGCGAGAAATACGAAAAAGGAACGTACGGTGTTCATGGATGTACTGATTTATTTGATTTTGATTGTTTTTTAGATGATTGACGATTGACCATTGACGATGGTCAATCGTCAATGGTCACTTCATTTCGCCCACTGAAAATTTAACCCGACAAAATAAGATCGTCCGTAACTCAGCGGAACGGCTCCGCCGGTGCTGTGTGAACCGCCGGTGTCGGTCGACGTATTGTTGAGCCGCGTGACATTGAACAGATTTTTGGCCCCGCCATTTAGCGTGACGTATTTCGTGATGGATTTGCTGATTGTCAGGTCGGCCCAGTGGTAATCGGCGGTTTCGGCCAGGCGCGTGACCGGTTTTCCTTCTGCGTCGGTCAAACTTTCGTAAGTCGGTCTTTTACCGGTGTATTTATAAAAGAGACTGACCTTGGTGTCGATCTTTTGCAGGTGATAGGTGAGGTTGGCATTGACCTCCGGCGACCACACAAAGGTGGGCAAACTCCGGTCGTTCTGCGTCAAACTGTTGTAGCGACCGACATGGGAAAAACCGACGGTTAACTGGAGATTCTTGCTAGACAGGGTGTTATTGAAGGTTCCGCCGGTGGTTTTGAACCGGTCAATGTTGATGGTTTTCATCACGCCTGGGTTATTGGGGTCGTTGCCATACGCAATCAAATCATGGAAATCGTTGTAAAAACCGGTCAGGGTGGACGTAATCTGGAGCGTGCTGGTGGCCACCGACCGCCAGGTTAGGGAACCGTTGAAACTGTTGGAATACTCCGCTTTCAGGTTTGGGTTGCCGGTGATGGAGTGACTGGCATCGAAGAAGTTAAAATACAGTTCACGCAAAGCCGGGGAGCGAAAACCGCGGGCGTAGGCCAGCCGCAAATCCGTATTTTTGTGTAGGGTGATTTTCGTATTCAGGGACGGAATAACCGGTGGCGCGTCGTAAACCGAGTTTTTTACAAACCGCAAACCCGGCCGGATGGTGATGGCGGAGGTGGGTTTGAGTTCCGAAGAAACAAAAAAAGCATAGTCGTTGATCGATGGTGAACCCAGGATGCGGGCACCGCTGGCACGCTCCGTGTTGATGTCGATGCCGGGCTGCAGCGAAACCGCCGGCGACACTTTATACTGGGCCGTGACCCGAAACACCTGGCTGACGAAGTCCGAAACATCCTGCTCGCCCTGGCCGAGCGACAACGTCCGTCGACCGGTTGTTAAATCGAGGGTGGTGGTCTGGGTGCGACGGCTGTAATCGGTGTACGACACAATACCGTTCAGTTGCAGCCGCTCACTGGCCCGCCAGTCACCTTGCGCCTGGTGGGTAAACCGGCTGGTGATGAAGTTCTGGTCCCGGGCCTGGTTGGTGTTGACGTTAACGGCACCCAGCGCGTTGATGGTTTCATCGACCGCATCCAGCCGGTACCAGACGTTGAAATTTTCATTTCGAAACCCGAGTTTGACATTGCCCAGCCACTGCTCTTTGGCATGCCAGTCTTTCGTTCGGGTCAACGACGTTCCCTGCCAGCCGCCGAAGTCATTGTGCGTTCCGCCCACGCCCACGTGCCAGCCATTTTTTTGCCAGGTCGCTCCCAGGTTCTGATTGTGAGTGCCTTTTCCGCTAAATCCTATGTATTCCTTGCCGACGGATTCTTCCTGAACACGCCCCGACAGAGCGAGTCTTTCGCTGCCCGGTTTTTTGGTGATGATGTTGATGATGCCAGCCAGTGCGTCGGTGCCGTAGGAAACCGACATTGGACCTTCCACGATTTCGACGCGTTCGATGGTGTTGATGTCGATCTGATTCAGGCTCTCACGGGTGTCGCCCCGGTCGACCATTGGGACGCCGTCGAGCAGAATTTTGACGTTGCGGCCCGACATTCCCATTAGTTGAATGTCCGAGGTCCCGAGCGTTGCATCGTTGGAAAACCGGATGCCCAACTCATTGTTTAACACGCCGATGAGGTTGGTTGCGCCCCGCAGTTGAATCCGCTCGCGGTCGATGGTGCGAATCTGGTAGACCGACTGGCG
Organism: Larkinella sp.; assembly: GCF_965227735.1. Classification (NCBI taxonomy): domain Bacteria; kingdom Pseudomonadati; phylum Bacteroidota; class Cytophagia; order Cytophagales; family Spirosomataceae; genus Larkinella; species Larkinella sp. Next base: position 6,158,195 of record NZ_OZ245776.1, read on the forward strand.
GACGGATTGCGGTTCATACTGGCCGGTGACGACCACATCGTCCAATTGGCGGGCCGCTTCGCTGAGAATGGTTGGCAGAATGGTGATGGTTTCACCGGCTTTTACCCGAACCGGAATAGTTTGCGTTCCGAAGCCAAGCGACTGAATTACTACTGTATAGCGGCCTTCCGGAGCTTCCAGTGAGTAGAGTCCTTCCGCGTTTGTGGTGGTTCCATACCGGGTTGATTTCAGCAGAACCGTCGCCGAAACTGCCGGTTTTCCGTCGGCCGAAACCACCCTTCCGCTAATTTTTCCGGTTGATTCCTGCGCCCGGGCCAGCGTAGTGATCAGATGGAAACAACACAGGTAGAGGAAAACGTATCGCATCGATGCAGACAGTAAATTTTATTTAGACTGATTAATTATTCTTATTTGGACTGATTATAAATTAATGCAAAGGTACAACTTGAATTGAGCAATGCTACGGTTCGGGAATTTTTTTGAAAAATTTTAGAAACGGGCTGTTATTCAGTCTGCGATTGGAACCAAAAAGAAACCCGGCCAATTGGCCGGGTTATATGCAACCACGATTGGTTTTCAAGGGCCAGGCGATCCTTGTCATTTTATCGGTCATCCCTATGGGATTTTAGACTCTGGGGGCATTAAAACCCACCGCTACAAAATGATCCATCCCTACGGAATTCACTAATACCCGGTTCAAACCGGGGGCTACAAGATGATCCATCCCTACGGGATTCATTTATACCCGGTTTCAACCCCCCGAAACGGTTTCATCGAATCCAACCAATCCCGTAGGGATGGCCCATTTTGTAGCGGTGGGTTTTAACCCGTCGAAACGGTTTCATCGAATCCAACCAATCCCGTAGGGATGGCCCATTTTGTAGCGGTGGGTTTTAACCCGTCGAAACGGTTTCATCGAATCCAACTAATCCCGTAGGGATGGCCCATTTTGTAGCGGTGGGTTTTAACCCGCCGAAAAGGCATCGCCAAATCCAACCAATCCCGTAGGGATGGATCATATTGTAATTCCCCGATTTGAACTGTGGGTAGATTAGTCTTCTCCTCTTTTATCCTGCTGAGCGCCAATCACCACAATCCGGTACGGTTTACCCGGAACGGAAATCGCCGGTTTGGCCGAAAAACTACTGCGGAGGACCGGGATGATCTGATTTTTGACGGGATCGGTTACGTATACATACCGCTTCGTAATGCTGAAATCCGGTTTCACTTTGGCATCAGCCGCAATGGCATCCACTACTTTCAAATAGCGCAATGCCGAACCGGAAGCACTAAAGCCCTTCAACGTGCCATCGGTCAGCATCGCAAAAACATCCCCATCATTCGAAGCCTTGAACGAATGAAGCTGATCGGTTTTGAGGAGTGGTTTCAATGTGTTGGTGATGAGATCGATCCGATACACGCCCAGAGTGGCTCCGAAGCCGTAAAAAGTCTTCGAGCTTTGGTCATAGACGATGGAACCCAGCCAGCCGGTTCCAAAGTCGGCCGGATACTTGATCAATTGCTGACTACCGTCTTTATTGACAGACAGAATCCCGCTGGTGGTACCGAAAAGCGCGACTTCGCCATTGCCCACATCGCCGTGAATGCTGGTAACGGCAATCGTAGATTCTTTTACCACCACCCCATTTTCATCGACAATTTTCACCCCTTGAGGCAAGGTCCCGGCAACCGAATTGTCCTTTTTGGTCACGGCAAACGTGCCATTGCTGAACGGAACCACCGCACCGTGGTGGGGCACATCCACTTTAATCACTTTGGCTTTGGCCCCCGCTGTGTGCAGTTCATCCTCCGTCGTCAACGACAGGGAACCTTCGCCGTCATTGAAAACGACGATGCGGTTTCCCCAGACATAAACGTGCGTGGGCAAACTGGCCTGGAGCGTCAGGGCCGCCCATTTGGGCGTTCCTTTCACGTCGGCATGGTCACCGTGATCGACAATACCGCTGTCAAAAAACCGGACGTGGTGGTTCGCCCGATTGACCACCGCCGAAAACCGTCCGCTGGCAGTTGGATAAAGGGCATTGGAGCCAAAGGGGGCCGAAAATTTCTCCGTGGTCTGCTTTGCAGGATTCACCAGCGTCAGGTCACCGGTTTCGGCATCGCTGACCAGCAGGCGCGTGAAAGCGGCTTCGTTGTCGGTGGGTTGTACGTCTTTTGATTCGTCGGTGTGACAGGCCGACAGGCTGGCTGCGAGTAAACCCATCATCCAGAACCGGGAAAGTAGCGTTGTTTTTTTCATCGTAGTTTTATTAATGCAACATTGTTGCAAAAATATAGGCTGCGTGATAATATGCAACAATGTTGCATTAATAAAAACAAAAACCGCTTACTTCCCGAACAGAATGGTGAATTCCGTCCAGCCGTCCGGATTGGTTTTGAGGGAAAAAGGAAAACCGTGGTTGAGCAGAATGTCGCGGGTGAGGGTGAGACCGATGCCCTGGCCGTCGGGTTTGGTGCTAAAGAAAGGATTGAACAGATTGGTTTCCAGATCGGGGCTAATCGGGACGCCATTATCGCGGATGATCAGGTGTTCAGGCGTTACCAGTATGTCGACCGTTTGTCCGGCAACACAGGCTTCAATAGCATTCTTAATGACGTTCACCAATACCTGTTCCAGTTGTATGACATCCACCGGAATCCGTACGGCATCGGGCGGTAACGCATGGTGAAGCGCAACCCCGCGTGCAGCCGCCTGGGGGTGCATCAATCGACTCACATTGCGCACCATTTCGTTCAGGTCGACGGGGTTTTTATGGGGCTGCGGCAGCCGGACGACATCGGCAAACCGGCGCATGAAAAGATTCAGGCGGTCGTTGCGTTCGATGGCGATTTGGAGTGCGTGGCTAACATCTTCCTGATCAGGTGCATCCATGTAAGATTTGGTGACGTTCAGAATGGAGTTGATGGCACCGATGGAGTTGTTTACTTCGTGGGCCATCATCCGGATTACCTTGCTGTAGGCTTTTTTCTCGGATTCCAGAATCTCGCTCGTCAGTTCCTCGATCAGCATAAAATCGCGCCGGAACCCTCGGTCCATGAAGTGGGAGCGCTGAACACGATAGGTCTCAATTCCGGTTCCTTTCAGGGTTCGGGTTTCGCTGTCGTTCGAATGCCCCAATTGGTTCAGCAGCGGGTGGTCGATTTCTGATAAATACTGTCCGGTTAACTGGTTCGCAGGGCGTTGCAGCAAGGCCGTTGCTTTCGGATTGGCCGACGAAATCCGCCGGTCGAAATCGAAAATCAGCGTGGCAATGGGGGAGGCTTCGATGAGCTTTTCCAGAAAAAACTGCTGTTCCATTTGTTTGGTGCGTTCCTCACGGAGCTGGTCGATCATGAGGTTGTAGACGTCGATCAGCCCGTCGACTTCGCGGTTGCCGGTGGGCACAAACTTGATCGTAAAATCCTTATCCTTTATCGCTTCGATGCCCGCGGAAATAAACTGTGACGGTTGCCCGAAAGCCCGGTAAATCTGGATGGCTGCCAGCACCGAAGCCAGCACCAGCACCTCCGAAACGATGAACAGCAACTTGTTTTCCTGAAGCCATTTAAAAATAAGGAAAATCAGGGCCGCGTGGATCGTGATGATGTAGAGCAGGTATTTTGTTCGGAGGGACATTGTCTTGAACTTGGATTACGCAGATTAAAGGATTAAGAGGATATTGCAGAGTGCAGTTTAAAAATCATAGTTAATCCTTTAATCTGCGTAATCCAAGTTCAAGACAGTTAACCCTTCAATCCGCGTTCCCATCAAACGGGATTCCGTATTTTTCCAGCCGTCGATACAACGCAAACCGCGTAATGCCCAACGCCCTTGCCACTTTGGAAACCCGGTTGTTGTAGAAATCCATGGCCCGGCGAATCATCTGGAATTCCAGTTCGTCCAGCGTGATGGTGCCGATTTCGGGCAAGCGAACGGATTCCTGCCGGACGGTCGAAAGCGGAACGTGCTTCTGGAAGTCGCTGATTTCCAGTTCGTCTTTGGTGGACAGCAAAACCGTGCGTTCCACGATGTTTTTCAACTGGCGGATGTTGCCCGGCAACGCCAGGTTTCGCGCCCATTTCAGTGCCGACGGATTGACGGTCAGCCGGGGCCGTTCGTAGATGGTTTTCAGGTTGTTGACAAAATAAGTCACCAGCGGAGGAATGTCGTCGGGCCGTTCGCGCAGGGCCGGAAGTTTGACGGTGATGAGGTTGATGCGGTAAAACAAATCTTCGCGAAACGTGCCTTTGGCGACCATCTCTTCCAGATTCCGGTTGGTGGCGCAGATGACGCGCACATCGACCGACTTGCTGCGGCTGCTGCCCAGCGGTTCGAAGGTACGGTCCTGCAACACCCGCAGCAATTTGACCTGACTCGACAGATCGAGGTCGCCGATTTCGTCCAGAAAGATGCTGCCTTTGTTGGCGAGTTCAAACCGCCCGACACGGTCGGATTTGGCGTCGGTGAAAGCCCCGCGCAGGTGGCCAAACAGTTCACTTTCAAACAGGGTCGATGAAATACCACCCAGATTGACTTTCACGAACGGTTTGCTCCGGCGTCGGCTGTTCTGGTGGATGGCTTCGGCAATGAGTTCTTTGCCCGTTCCGCTTTCGCCCGTAATCAAAACCGGGGCGTCGGTGGGTGACACACGGCCGATGGTTTCCAGCATATCGAGCAGCTTGGCGTCTACGCCGACGATGTGTTCAAATTGGTACTGCTGGTCGAGTTTCTGGCGGCTGGGCGACAGCGCCTGGGCCGGTTTGGGCTGAGCCAGGTTTAAAACCGTGCGGATGGATTGCAGCACATAGTCGTTTTGCCACGGTTTGGTGATAAAGTCTTTCGCCCCGGCTTTCATGCCCTGCACGGCCAGATCGATGGTGCCCCAGCCCGTAATCAGAATCACCGGAACCGTTGGGTAGTCCGCGCGGATGACGTTCAGGAGTTTCAGACCTTCTTCGCCGGAGGTTTCGATGGAGAAATTCATGTCCAGCAGCACCAGTTCCGGCGTCTCGGCGTCGAGGGCTTCCAGAGCCTGCGCGGGATTCTCAGCGGTTTTCACGGTGAAACCATCCCTCCGAAGCAGGAGCGAAAGGGAGGTCTGAACCGCAATATCGTCGTCGATGATTAAGAGCATGTTAAAAGTTATTTCGCAGAGTTAAGCAGAGAAAATCAGATTTTAGCTGAGTTTGCATTGAAAAACTTTTTTTCTCTGCTTAACTCTGATTGTCTCCGCTTAACTCTGCGAAACAAATACTTATTCCTCATGCAACGCCACCGCCGGTTGAATCCGGGCCGCCAGACGACTGGGGAAGAGGGCGCAGAGTGTGACGATTCCGTAAATAACGGCAATCGAAACCGCCATGGCCGTCAGGTAAATACCGGCCTGAAGATCGAAGACGTTCATCAGCGGGAACTGCATCGCGAAGAGCAAACCGATCAGCAGGGCGAAGGTAGCCAGCACCCAGATTTCGCCGATGAACTGCGTCGAAATGCCGTTTCCGGTGGCTCCTAACGCCCGGCGCAGACCAATTTCCCCCCGGCGTCTGGCGATGCTCAGGTTCAGGATACCGAACAGACCGAGGGCCACGTTGATAAGCAGGAAGCTACAGATAATCAGGAAGATAATGACCGGAACGAGGGTTATGTTGTGCTGGTTATTGCGCGAATCCGTCAGGTGATCGACCTCGACGCTCCACCCGGTTACCATCGACGCGATTGCTTTCACCATTTTCGCTTCAAAAACCGCATCGGTGCCGGGCCGCACCCGAATCAGGAACAAATCATGCCACGAAGAATTTGGGTCCAGAAGCTCAAAGAGAGCCGGTTTATTCGCCATAAATTCGCCTTTCGCTTTGAACGTATTGACGACACCCACTACCTTGAAACGGTCGCCAATGATTTTTCCCAACGGCAATTCATTCTCAAAAAATGCTTCTTTGGCCTTTTGGTTGATAACGATCGGGGTATATTTTCCGACGCTATCGGCACTTCGGTACCAACGGCCTTCTGTTACGGGCATGTTGAGTGTTCGGGCAAAATTTTCGTCGGTGGCGTAAAAGTCCGCCATAACATGTTTTTTCTTGTAGTCCACGCCGTTGCTCATCGAATTCTGCGAAAAGGGGAAGTTGCTGCTCATTTGAGTAGCCGATTCGACCTCGGGGTAAGTCTTTAACCGTTGCAAAACCCGTTGGATTTTTTCGGCCAGTTCGGTGGTATCCCGATTACTCCTCAAACTCACCGCCCAAACGTTTTCATACGTAAAACCAATAGGCTCCTGATATTTACTGACGTTATAGACCAGCAGCGAAGTGAGCCCGAAGAGCACCAGAAACGACGCCCAAATCTCCACCAGCAGCAGTGCGTGGGCTTTCTTCTTGTTCCAGATTAATTTAAAAAGATGACGGATCATAGCAGTTTTGAATGAGTGAATGATAGAATGAGTGAATTAAAAGTGAGTGATGTTACCGTGTTTGTATTCACTCATTCTATCATTCACTCATTCAAAATTAAGATTTGAGCGCTTCGGCGATTTTGAGTTTCGACATGCGCAGGGCGGGCAGGACGCCGGACAGCAGCCCGAAAACGAGGCAGACCAACAAGCTGACCAGGAAAACCGAAACATTGATGGTCAGGTCGGCGTAGGCAATCATTCCGCTGCTGTTGATCAGTTGAATAATGATCAGGGTCAGGACAAGGGCGATTCCGCCACCGATCAGCGTGATGAAAATGTTTTCGATGATGAACTGCCACATGAGGGTTCGGACGGGAGCGCCAAAGGCTTTCCGGATGCCGATTTCCGACGCCCGCTCCATGATCCGGCTGACGTTCACGTTCACCAGATTGATGGCCGGAAGCCCCATGAGCATGAGAATAATGAAGGCGATGACCCCGAAAAAGATCGTTTTTATTCCTTTGTTGCCATCCAGGAGTGTACCGGTAAAGTTTTCCAGATACGGCTCGCTTTTCACTTCCAGATACGCAAATTTATACCCATCCTGAACGCCCGGCAACGGGATTCGGGCGATGTGGCTCTGAAATTCATCCTGAATGGCCTTCAGATCGGACTTCTTTTTCGCCAGCAAAATCGCCACATAACCGCCCCGCATGCCGGTTCGCTGGTAATTACTTTTAGGCGTGGTGTACGGATAATAAACGTCGGCATACGTAAACGGTCGGGTAATCGGGCTGCCTTTCACCACCCCAATGACGCGGTAGTGAAGGTTCTCAATCTCGACGTCTTTGCCAATGACGGACGCTTCGGTTTTGCCAAAATAGTGCTTTTTGAAGTCGTCCGTAATGACGACGACCTGATCGCTGTTGGCAATGTTCTGTTCGTTATAGGGCTTTCCTTCCAGAAATTCGAAATCAGTAACTTTCCAGAAATCGGCGTCGGTAAATTTGGTGTTCAGCTTGATTTTCTGCGAACCCACGTAGGCGTTGGAGCTATTGACGAAGGTACAGATCGTGACCCGTTCGGCGGTTTTCAGCGATTTGGCGTAGTCCGTCAAAAACTTGAAACTCATCGGCCCCGAACTACCACCGGTTCTGGTCGAATCCTGGGTTCGCATCTGCATGATGTAGAGCGACCGGTCGCGTTTGGTTTCCGGGTAATGACTCCCGAACAAATGGTCGAGAAAAGAGGTCAGCACCATCAGCACCGTCAGGGTCAGGCTGATGCCAAAGAGCGTGATGAAGGTGTAAAACGGATGCCGCAAGAGCACCTTCCAGGCGATTTTGATATAGTTCGTTAGCATTTCATTGAGTGATTGAGTGATTTAGCGATTGAGTGGACGGGTGACTAAGAAAATAGAAACGTATGATCTTTGATCTATTCACTCAATCACTCATTCGCTCAATCACAATTTTATTGCACCTGCGTCCCGTCGAAAAGCCGGATCAGGCGATGCGTGCGTTTGGCCATGGTTTCGTCGTGCGTCACCATGATGATCGTGGCCCCTTCGTCGTTCAGCCCTTGCAGGATGTTCATGATTTCGTTGCCCATCGCGCTGTCGAGGTTTCCGGTCGGTTCATCGGCCAGAATGATTTCCGGTTGGCCAACGATGGCGCGGGCGATGGCGACGCGCTGTTTCTGTCCGCCCGACAATTGCTTCGGGAAGTGCTTGATGCGGTTGCTCAACCCCACTTTTTCCAGCGCTTCTTTGGCGTAGGCCTGGCGCGGTTTTCCGTTGGCCGACCGATACAACAGCGGTATTTCCACGTTGTCGACCACCGATAAGTCGTTGATCAGGTGGAAGCTTTGAAAAATGAAACCGATTTTCTCGTTGCGCAACCGGGCCAGTTCCTTGTCGCGGTAGGTCGACACCCGCTGACCATCCAGCTCCACGGTGCCTTTCGAGGGTTCGTCCAGCAGTCCCATAATGTTGAGGAGCGTCGATTTGCCGCAGCCCGACGGCCCCATGATGGAGACAAATTCACCCTTGCGGATGTTGAGGTTGATGTTGTTGAGCGCCAGCGTCTCGATGCTGCTGGTGCGGTACACTTTTTCGATGTTCGTAAGGTTGATCATGTTAGTATTTGATTTTTTCATTGCGTTCAAAATCGTACAGCGTCAGCAGGCGGATGGTGTAAAACGCCGTCCAGTAATCCCGCAGGGCCAGAATGGCATCGCGCCGGGCGCGGTCTTTTTCCTGCATGGCAATGCCTAAATCCGTGACGCTCAAGTCGCTCAGGATAAAGCGGTTTTGGGCAATCTGGTAGCGTTGCTGGCCAATGGCGTCGGCTTCGGCGGTGAGTTTAACCTGCTGTTGCAGCATTTGTAGTAGTGTCACCTGCGTATAAATCGCCTGTTCGAACGTCAGCTTGTCCTGCTCCACGGTTTGCGTCACCAACTGCTGCGTGGCTTTGGCGGTTTCGGTTCGGGCCTGGGCGCGTCCCCAGGTCATGATGGGCAGCACAAATTGCACTTCCAGGTATTCCCGATCCTGCGGACGAATGTAAATATCGCCCAGATTAGCGCCCCGGTTCGACAAACCAAAGGCCGCATTCAGTGTGGCATTCAGGCCGTTGTCTTTGCGGGCTTTGTCCACATCGCGCTGGGCTTCCAGGGCTTTTCGCCGGAAGGCAATGGCGTCGGAGCGGTTGTTGAACGCTTCATTCAAGGCTTTCTGAACGTCGATGGTAAGTTCGGTAATCTGGGTCGGCACCACTAGTTCCAGTTTCCGGTCGTCGCGGTAGCCCATATACGAACGCAGGCTCAGCGAAGCAATTTCGGCATTCTGGCGGGCCGACGCGAACTCTTTTTTGGCCGTCAAAACGCCCATTTGCAATTGCAGGATGTCATTTTGCGAAATCTTGCCGAGTTCCAGTTTGTGTTGGGCTATTTTATAGAGCGTGTCGTTGTTGCTCAGGTTTTTTTCGGCGATCTGCAAATTGACCTGCGCCACCAGCAAATCGAAATAATAGCCCGTGGCCGAAACCGTCACTTTCTCCATCGACTCGATGAAAAACTGGTTGCTTTCTTCAAATTTCAACGGCTCGATTCGGCGGTCCCACTTCATTTGGTTGAACTGAAACAGCGGCTGCCGGAGTCCGACCGCAAACGGAATGCCGTTGTACAGCCGGTTATTTCGCTGGAAATCGTCGAACCGCTGAATCTGTTTCTGCACAAAAACCGACCCGCCGGTTGGCGCAATGTTCTGGCTCAGCGAGAGGTTCAAAACCGAATTGTTGTTGGAAATCGGCTGGAAGCTAATCGTTCCGTCGGGCTGCGTTACCTGGATAAACGACCGTTCAAAGTTGGGCAGCGAACCGTCGAGGCTCAGTTGCGGTTTAAAACCCGCCTGAAACGTCCGGTATTGCCAGTAACTCGTTTGCTTCTGCGTGGCCGCCTGTTTCGCCGAAATTGACTGCGACTTCGCCATTTGCACCACCTCGTCCAGCGTCAGCAACTGCGGTTGGGCGACGGCAATGGAGCTAATCAGGAGAAGTAGCTGCGTGTATAAGGTTCTCATTAATGTAATTGTCTTTGACGGGAACACGGATTGGACGGATCGAACGGATTTTAACTGATTTATCCGTTTGTTATCTGTTCCATCCGTCCGATCCGGGTTCCCATCAGAAATCAGTTAGTTTTGTTGTCGATGGTGATTTCCTGCAAATGCTCGAACTCGCTCAAATCGGTGATGATGATCTTCTCGCCCGGCTGAATCCCGCTTTTGATCTCCACGTAATCGAAGTTGGACAGACCGACCTGCACCTCCCGGCGTTGGGCGATTCCCTGGTTAGTCAGAATGTAAACAAACTGATTTTTCTTGCCTTTAAACGCCGGTCCGTTGGCCACCCGAACGGCTTTGGCGGTCTGGCTGGTTACCACGAAGACTTCCACTTTCATGTTGGGGCGCAACGACGCGTGGTGGTTGTCGTTCAGTTGCACCACAAACTGGATGACGCCGTTTTTTACCGACGGTTTTACCTGCGTAATGAGGCCGCGCAAATTGGTTTCGTTGACCTTGACGATGACCGGCAAACCGGCTTTCACCTGATCGGCGTAGACATCGGAGCAGGAACCTTCAATCCGAAAACTGCCCAGATCGGCCAGTTTCGCCAGAATTTCGCCTTCGTTGACCGCCGAACCGATGTTTTCGTTCACCCAGGTCAGCACGCCGGGGCGGTCGGCGATGATGTTGGCCTGATTCAGTTTCCGATCCAGTTCGCTCAGGTTTTTTTCCTCGATCTGAGCCTGCAAGGTGGTTTCTTTCAGGCTGGCGCCCATCGACTGACGGTTGTAGGAAAGGTCGTTTTCCAGTTTTTTCTTTTCCAGTTCGGCAATGCGAAGGCTGTTTTCGGCGCGGGTAACGTCTTCCTGCGTCTGCCCCCCGACTTTCAGCAGGCGTCGGGCATCTTCCAGTTCGGCTTTCAGGCGGTTGATGTTGAGAGATTTGATCTGGTCGTCGGCTTCAGCATCGAAGAGGTTTTTGTTAAGCTTCATCCGCAATTGCTCGATGCTGTTGCGTTTGAGGGCCAACTGATCCTTCATTTTTTCGAATTCGATGAGGGTCAGCGATTTGTCCAGATCCAGAATGGCCTGACCCGGTTTGATCTGCGTACCGGGGGTCAGCAAAACGCGCCGGATGCTGGCGCGGATGGGGCTGGTGATGATTTGTTCGTAGGCCGGAATGACTTCACCCGTGGCGCTCAGCGAATTCTCGACCGGGCCAATCTCCGCCGTCGCTGTCCGGATGCGCGAGGCTTCGACGGATGTCTTTAAAACACGCCGGAAGAAGTAAATCGCGACTCCGGCAACGACCAGCACGACGAAGACAATGAGGTAATTTTTGGTCCGGCTTTGCCTGACAATTTCGGGGGCTAATTCTCTGTCCATTTGTTGTCTTCCTGTTGACAGAGACTATTCAAACGATGTGCCAGTCATTAATTGGTTGATCGTTAGCGGTTTGTAGATTTTTTGGTTTTCAAAAAGTGTGCGGTTTCGCACGGGTTGTGCGGGCTTTAAACATAAAAAATGCCCCATTGATACGGGGCATAAATTTTAATTAAGTGAACCGGCAACCGCTGACAGGGCCCCTGGCCGTAGCGACGGCCAGGCGCTGTCAGGGTTTCTTAGGGTTTTTTATCCGCTAACTGCACGGTTTTTACATCCACCGTGATCTCCTTCAACCGGTTGGCTACGTTCTCCGGCATGGATTCCTGAAACCGCCCGCCGAGGTGTTTGGCCAGAAATTTCTCTGCCAGGGCCAGCATCGCCATGTTGTTGACGGGCCGCGCAAAACCGTGGCCTTCGTCGGGCGCACAGAGGTATTCGACCGGAAAACCACGGTCGCGGAGGGCTACCACAATCTGATCAGACTCGGCTTTGTTGACGCGCGGGTCGTTGGCACCCTGCACCACCAGTAAGGGTGATTTGATTTTGTCGGCCGAAAACAGGGGCGATTGTTTCATCAACTGCGCTTTGCCTTCGGGCGTGTTGGGGTCGCCCATGCGCTCGTAGAAGGTTTTCCGAACCGACTCCCAGTAGGGCGGAATTGAGTTCAGCAGCGTGATGATGTTGGACGGCGCGACGATGGCGACGCCAGCCGCGTAGACGTCGGGCGTGAAGGCCAGGCCCGCCAGCGTGGCATACCCGCCGTAGGAACCGCCCATGATGCCGACGCGCTTCGGATCGGCAATGCCCTGATCGATCAGGTATTTGACGCCCCAGGTGATGTCGTCCTGCATTTTTTCGCCCCACTGTTTGTTGCCCGCGTTCAGAAACTGCTTGCCGTAGCCGGTCGACGACCGGAAATTCATGGACAAAACCGCATAGCCCCGATTCGCCAGAAACTGGTGGTACGCGTTATACCCCCAGGCATCCCGCGCCCACGGGCCGCCGTGGGGAACAATCACCACCGGTAAGTTTTTGTGGTCGAGGCCCTTGGGCAGGGTCAGAAACGCCGGGATTTCCAGGCCGTCCGACGATTTATACCGGATGGCTTCCATCCGCGCCAGGTCGTTAATCGGCAGTTTAGGGCGCGGGCGGTATTGAAACGTCAGTTCCTTGGTTTTGCGGTCGAACAGAAACGTGGCGCCGGGGTCGGTGTCGCTCGTGGCCGACAGCAGCCAGTATTGCTTATCGTCGGTGGACGAACCGAACAGAATATCGACGCCCGGAAGCTCGCGCAGAATGAACTGAAAGTCTTTTTCAAACAGTTTGTCTTTCCAGTACCGGCGTAGCCGGTCGTCGGTGTAGGTCGTAAAGATGGGTTCCCGGGTTACTTCCGAAATAAGAATGCTCCCGAAATCCACCTTTTTCATCGGATCAGATTCGACCGATTGCTCTTTCAGCGAAACCGGGTTGAGCAGAATCAGTTTTTGAAGATCCGACTTGTCTTTGTTGGTGACCAGATAAACCCGCTGGTTATCCTTATGAAAACCAATGGGATAGCTGGTTTCGTAAATCGTCGTGGAATAGATTTTGGTCATACCCGCGTCATCGACCCGCAGGATCTCTGAACTGCCGTCGGCTGCGGTGCTGGTGGCCAGCCGCAGTTTGTCGTCCCAGTCAAAAATCCAGCCGGTGACGCGGTCGGTATTCTTGCGAACGAGCGTTTTTTCGCCGGTGGTCAGGTTCAGTTTATAAAGGTCGTGCCAAGCTTTATCGCGGTCGTTCAGGCCAATATACAGCGTGTTGGGGTCGGTTTTGGGAACGCGGTAGATAGCCGTCCGCACCCCGTTGACATCGGTCAGGTTGCGGGCCGCCGGGACGGTGCTGGCTTTCAGACCTTCGGAAGGGCTGACCGCGTAGATGTTGAAATTCTCATTTCCGCCCTTGTCCTGCACGTAAAGCACGTATTTGCCATCCCGCGACCAGAAATAACTGGCAATGGGCCGGGTGGTGTCGGCAGTCACCGGTTTGGCCGCCGTGAACGGATCATCGCGTTTTTTGACCCAGATGTTGCGGGTTCCTTTATACGGTTTGATGAACGACATGTAGGCCCCATCGGGCGAAAGCTGCGCACCAATAATTTCGGGATCGCCAAAAATCAACTGCCGGTCGATGAGCGCCGGAACCTGGGCTATTGCCGCCGTAGCCAGCCAAAACGTAAAAAACAGCAGGGATACCTTCTTCATAACAACGGGTGGTCAAGGATGCAGGCGGTAAGTTAAAGAAAAAAGAGGTTGAAATCGAGGGGAGTGCCTTGGTGTGGTAGTTGAAAAGAGAGAATTTTAAATGGTAAATGATGAACGCTAAATGTAAAAGTATTCAGGTGCCGTTCACTTTTACATTTAGCGTTCATCATTTACCATTTAAAATTCTTTTCTTCTTTACGCCGAGTATCCGCGTCCTTCAATTTCCGTCATCTTTTCGCCCGACAGTTCGTCCAGAAATTGGTCGTGGGTCATCGGTTTGGAGAACATGGGAAAGTTTTTGGCGCAGGCAAATTTCTGTTCCTCTTCGCTCAGGGTGGCCGTACAGTCGGTTAAGGTGATCACTTCAAAGCCTTTTTCATAACCGGAGCGCATCGTCGATTCCACGCAGCAGTTCGTCAGAAAACCGCCCAGTGCAATGGTTTCGATGCCTTTGCTGCGGAGAATGAAATCCAGGTTGGTGCTGGCGAACGCATCGAGGCCGCGTTTGCCTTCCAGAACAATCTCGCCCGATTCCGGCTTCACCTCATCGACAATCTCGACGCCCCAACTGCCTTTCCGAAACGACTGACTATCGACCACGCCTTTTAGAATGCCGTAGGGATGAGCGGTAATCTCATAATAACCTTCGTGAAAACTGATTGGTGAATGGATGATCGTAACCCCGGCTTCCCGGGCTTTGGTCAGAACGTCTTTCGTATTCTCCAGCATGTTGGTGGAGTCCATCACGCCTTTGACGGCGTCGTGCAGGCTGCCTCCCGGTGAGGTAAAATCGTTTTGGTACTCGATCAGGACCAGGGCGGTTTTGGATGCATTCATGGCTTGTGGGTTGTGTTAAATGGTGAACGTTAAAGCTAGACAATTCAGGTGGTATTGAAAAGCAACGCGCCCGGTCGGTTGGAATTGTACGCTCGTCGGCCAAAAATGGCGGTTCACGAAAACCGGCGGGCATGATTGGTCAGGCTGTTCTACTTTTGGATCATTCAATCAGCAGAACGACCATGACGACTCCCCAGAAAGCCCTCATCATCGGTTGCGGCATTGCCGGCCCGGTGGTAGCCCTTTTTTTACAACAGGCAGGCATCGACGCCGAAATCTACGAATCTCAACCCGCCGGTCTGGACGAAGCAGGTGCGTTTCTGAATCTGGCCCCCAACGGGGTTAACGTGTTGAAAGCGCTGGAAATCGATCACCTGCTGGAAAAAGATGGTTTTCATTCGGTGGGAATGGATTTCTTCAATAGTGACGGCAAGCAGTTGGCTCAACTGGAAAGCTGCGATGAAGAGAAGCGGTTTGGGAGTCACAATGTCATGATCAAACGGGGGCAGTTGCACCAGATCCTGCGCGACGAAGCCCTCCGGCGGAAGATTCCGGTTCGGTATGGCAAAAAACTCAGCGGGATTCAACTCAACGGTTTTCAGGGCGTAACGGCCCGTTTTGAAGACGGCTCGCAAGCTGAGGGGAATTTTCTGATCGGATGTGACGGAATTCACTCCCAAACCCGTCAACTGATTTTTCCGAACGCCCCCAAACCGGCTTACACCGGGGTTGTCGATTGTGGCGGTTTTGCCCAATGCCCACCCGGGTTGTCGACCTCCGGGGCCATGCAAATGATCTTCGGGAAAAAAGCGTTTTTCGGGTATATCGCCAAACCAGATGGCGAGGTCTATTGGTTTAGCAACGTGGCCTGGCCCAACGAACCGAAGCGGAACGAACTGAACGCTATGTCCAGCGAAGCCTGGCGGCAGCAGTTGCTCCGCAACCACGGCAACGATCCGGCCCCGGTTCCGGAGCTTATTCAGTCGACCCCCGGCGACATCGGCAAATGGCCGGTCTACGACCTGCCGTCGCTGCCGGCCTGGCACAAGGGGCCAGTTTGTCTGGTGGGGGATGCCGCCCATGCGACCTCTCCCCATTCGGGACAGGGCGCATCGCTGGCTCTGGAAGATGCCGCCGTGCTGGCCCAGTGCCTGCGCGATTCGCTGAAGGTGGAACACGCTTTTTCGAAGTTCGAGAGCCTGCGCCGGGAGCGGGTCGAGAAGATTGTCCGCCAGGCCCGGCGTATGGGCAACGGAAAAGTAGCCACCAATCCCATCGCTGTCTGGTTCCGCGATCTGGTATTGCCGTTTTTCATCAAACAGGGCGCCAAAGCCTCGGAAGCCATGTTGTCGTATAAGGTTGAGTGGGAGAAGGAAGTAGTGTAATATGTTGAATAATAAATATCGAATAATGAATATCGAAGTGATTGGTCCGCTGCTTTTTACTTCGATATTCCGTATTCATCATTCGATATTCGTTATTTCTGACCGATTTACTCCAGTGCCTGATACACTGCAATTTTAAATTTTCGTCGGAATTCGGTGGAGTGGGCGTAGGGCTGTACGTTGGTGAAAACCAGCAGAATCAGGTTTTCTTTCGGATCGATGGTGTATTCGGAGCAATACATACCGCCCCAACCGAACGTACCCGGACTGGTTTCGTTGCCATAGCTGCTTTCTGGTGTAACGAGTTGAAAACCAAGCCCGAATTTGTCGTTGTAATTGCTGGTTTTGGCATCGCCAATCTGGTTACGCAGCATCATTTCGACGGTTTTCCGCCCCAGAATTCGTTTGTTGTTGAAGCTGCCGCCGTTGAGCATCATCTGGCAGAATTTGGCGTAGTCTTCCACCGTGCTGACCAACCCGGCTCCGCCCGAAAAATAGGTTTTGGCACCTTCCACCGCAAACGAGCGGTAAGCGTTGTTTTCGTGTAGGGTCAGCGGTTTTTCGGTGCTGCTTTTGGAGTAGAGTTCCACCAGCCGACTGGCTTTGTTGGCGGGAAGGTAAAAATAGGTATCGTTCATGCCAACCGGTTCCAGCACCCGTTCGCGCAGGGCCACATCCAACGGTTTTCCGGCCAGAATTTCAATCAGGCGGCCAATGATGTCGGTATTCAACCCATATACGAAGGCTTCTCCGGGATCTTTGGTGAGTGGGCGGGCGGCAATCCGATTGACGACGTCTTCGAGTTTATCCGGTTGGATGGAGTTGTAAAACGGCACTTTGAATTCCGGGCGCTGGTCGAGCGGATGGTCGTAGGGAATCCCGGCGTTGTGGCTCAGCAACTGCCGGATGGTCACTTCGCTTTTCGCCGGGCGGGTTTCGTAGGTGCCTTTCTCTTTATCGACGCTCACCAGCACGCGCGGATTTTTGAACGCCGGAATGTATTTGGAAATGGGGTCGTCGAGCAGGAATTTCTCTTCTTCAAACAAGGTCATCAGCGCAACCGTCACCACGGCTTTCGACTGGGAGGCAATGCGGTACAGATCGTCGCGTTTGAGCGGGGTTTTCTTCTCCACATTGCTGTAACCGAACGCTTTGTAATGAACAATCTTGCCATTCCGGGCGACGAACGTGACGGCATTGGGGGCAATCCCTTTGTCGATGAAACTTTGCAGGTAGTCATCCAGGCGTTTGAGCCTTTCGGCGGAGAATCCGGCATCGGCGGGGGATTTGGCGGTGGTGAAGGTTTGGGTGGGTTGGGCAACGGCAAGATTGACGGTAAGCAGGAAGCTTAAAAGTATGTATTTAACCATGTACGGTATTGGTGGTTATGGGGTAAAGACGTAATTTTCATCAAAAATGGGAAAAAGTATGACACCGCGCGTCTGGTTCAAAAGTATTTCGCTGGAAAATGTCCGCTCGTTTGGTACGAAGCAGACGATCGATTTTACGGATAAGGACGGAAATGCTGCGCAGTGGAATGTGATTTTGGGCGATAATGGAACGGGGAAGACGACGGTTTTGAAGTGTTTATACAATGCTGTCCAAAGTCCTTATGAATTTAATACGAAGCTCCATTTACATTTCGGACTGCATAGGAAATCTAATAAAGATGTTAATGTTGACGGTATTATTTCAATTAATGGAAAAGATAACTCAATTGGTTTCAAGCTTGAAAGTAAAGGTAAAATTGGAATAAGCTATGGGAGTCAAATGGACTATTATAAGCCTATATCTAAAATAATTTTTTCAAATATTAATCTTGATGAAATTAATATTTTTGCTTATGGGGCATCAAGAAATATCGGCACTTCGGCTATTTCAGAAGATAATAATGAATCAGTAGATACTTTATTTATAGATAATGCAAATCTAATTAATGCAGAAGAGTGGCTATTACAAGCTGATTATCTTTCTTACAAAGACCCGAAATTGACAGGTAGATATGGCCTAGTTAAAGAAATTTTATTGTCTTTACTTAAAGAGCAAGTACTGGATATCTATATTGATACTACTCAAAATACTCCGAAAGTCATATTTAAGACAATTTACGGCGATGTACGTCTGCATCAATTAAGCTTAGGTTACAAAACTCTAATTGCCTGGGTAGTTGATTTCGCTAAACGATTATTAGATCGTTATGGTAGTGATGAACCTTTGACTAAACCCGCCATCTGCTTAGTAGATGAAATAGACCTGCATTTACATCCCAAATTTCAGCGGACTATTATTCAGTTTTTAACGGAAACCTTTCCGAATACGCAGTTTATTGTTACGGCGCACAGTCCGTTGATTGTGCAGTCGGCGGGGGATGCCAATATCATTCTGTTGAAGCGGGTAGGGGATGAAGTACACGTTGAGAATGATCCGGTCGATGTGCGCAACTGGCGATTGGATCAAATCTTATCCAGTGAATTATTTGGAATTGAATATAAAACTTTACAAATGCGTCGTGAGCGTGATAAACTTCTGGGAAAGAATGTGTTAAGTGAACAGGAACATAACCGGTTACTAGAATTAAATGCGGAACTGGATTCAGTTCCTTTCAGTAGCGACCCGGCGGAAATGAAAGCCGAAACCATCATTTACCAGTTAGCCGAAGCATTACGTGACCGAATGTAGTCTGAAAGTATGATACACATTGAAAAATCTACAGCCGTTCCGGTCATATTGGTAACTAAAGGCGAGCTGGAAACCAGTTCTTTATGCAATTTATATTCCGGTAATCCAGAGGGGTACAGTAACGGGACGGTAAAATTTACAATGAATAACGCGGTTTTTGGACACGAATCTGTAAAGAGTCAACTCATTGCGGAGCAGCATGGAAAATGTTGTTTCTGTGAATCAGATTTTAGGGCTACCAGTTTTGGTGATGTAGAGCATTACCGGCCTAAAGGCGGCTACAAAAAGACATCACAAGATCGTCAATTAAACCGACCGGGGTACTATTGGTTAGCCTACAATTGGGAGAATTTGTTCTTCTCCTGTGAAGTATGCAATCGGCGGGAAAAGAAAAATTATTTTCCCATCATCGATGAAATGAATCGGGCGATAAATCACATGCACGATATCTTGGTTGAGCAACCACTACTGCTTCACCCTTCATTGGATTATCCGGAAAAACATATTCGGTTTAATCAACATGTACCGGTTGCATTGGATGAACGTGGAAAAGTGTCGATTGAAGGGTATGGACTGGATAGGGAAGAATTAAATCGAATCCGGGAGCGTCATTATTGGGCTATTATGCATAGCTTGATTCTCGCAAAATACGACCCGATTTCGATGAGTGAAGAACTCAAGAACGAGCTTTGTGAAGAATTAAAACAGCCTTGGTCTCTTCTTGAATTGGCAATATTTAATGCAAAAAAGATGGTTCAGAATGCGGCTAAAAGCGATCAACCGTTTGCCAATATGGTTCGGTCTAACTTTCCTGAATTATCGAAATCTAGGTAAGTTGTAAGGTTATTGTAATCTCAAACCCTTCCAAAACCGCTTCCCCCGAAAGCATCACCTGCTCGCCCGTCTGAATCTCAATCGCTCCGGTTTCCCGATAAATGAAGACGGTTTTCTCGATCCGGTCGATGAGCCAGCCGAGCCGACAGCCGTTTTCGCGGTATTCTTCCATTTTGGCTTTGAGTTCCTGGGTCGAATCCGTTTTGGATCGGATTTCGATCACAAAATCAGGGCAAATAGGGGCGAACTTTTCCTGCTTTTCTTTGGGCAATTGATCCCAGCGATCCTTACGAATCCAAGACACATCCGGCGACCGAACGGCCGAGTTGGGAAGTGTGAAACCAGTCGATGAATCGAATACGTAGCCCGCTTGCTTTTTGCGGTTCCAACTCCATACTTCGCCATTGAGGTTGGCGTTATAACGTCCTGTTTCTGATCCGGTGGGGGGTATAAGAATAATATTTCCGTCGGCATCACGCTCCAGACGCAGATCCTGATTAGCCTGACACAAGGCAAAAAAGTACTCGTCGTCAAACCGGTATTGACGGGGCGGGTGAAGTGTCAGGTGGTCGGAAGTCTGAATGGTTGCAAGCATGAGACAAGGCCTTTTACCAAATATAACACAAATGACAGAATAGTGCCTACATCTGCGCCAGCAGATACAAAACCGCCATCCGAACCGCCACGCCGTTTTCCACCTGATCCAGAATAATCGAATGATGCGAATCGGCCGCGTCGGAGGTCAGTTCGACGCCCCGGTTGATGGGGCCGGGGTGCATCAGCACAATCGGGCGGTCGAGTTCGTCCAGCATCTTCTTGGAAATCCCGTAGTAGAGCGAATATTCCCGCAGCGACGGGAAATACTTGATCTGCTGCCGTTCCAGTTGAATCCGCAGCACGTTGGCGACATCGCACCAGTTGAGGGCTTCCCGAACGTCATGGCTCACCTTCACGCCCAGCTCGTTGATGTGTTTGGGAATCAGCGTCGTAGGGCCACAAACCATCACCTCCGCGCCTTGTTTTTGCAGACAGAAAATGTTCGACAAGGCCACACGGGAGTGCAGAATATCACCGATGATGGCCACGCGTTTGCCCGCGACATCACCCAGCTTGTCCTGAATGGAAAACGAATCGAGCAGGGCTTGGGTCGGGTGTTCGTGGGTGCCATCGCCCGCGTTGACCACGTTGGCTTTGATGCGGTCCGACAAGTAATGTGGGGCGCCGGGGCTGCTGTGGCGCATGACGATCATATCGACCTTCATCGCCAGAATGTTGTTGACGGTATCCAGCAACGTCTCGCCCTTTTTAACCGAACTGCCCGAAGCCGAAAAATTGACCACATCGGCCGATAACCGCTTTTCGGCCAGCTCGAACGACAGCCGGGTGCGGGTCGAATTTTCGAAAAAAACGTTGGCAATCGTGATATCGCGCAGCGACGGCACTTTTTTGATGGGTCGGTTGATGACGTCTTTGAACTCGCGAGCCGTTCCCAAAATGAGCTGAATGTCGTTCTCGGTCAGGTTCTTAATGCCCAGCAGGTGTCGGACGCTGAGTTGTTGCATGGCGCGAATGAGGAGGAAAAGTTTGGCAAAGATAGCTTTTGCAACGGCGGTTTTCAAATTCAGGGCCGACTTAATCGGTCTGATAACCTTTTCACTTTTCCGGGATAAGCAAGTGACAAACGCATCATCACCTTCTCATCGCCTTCGGTACCATGATCCGGCAACTGACTTATCATCCCGTTTTTCTACGGACTGGCGTTGCGATCCGGCAACTCCTCCTCCGGTTTGCACTGAGCCTGACGCTGGTTTTCACGACCTTGTTTTTCACGAACACGACCGTGGCCTATTATCGAAATTTCTACCAAATCCGGGAAACCGGGCAGTCGATGACCATGATCGTCCAGCGAACTGAGCGAACCCTGGTGGGGAAAGGCACGCAAAAAAGTCGGGCGAAACTGTTTCGCTACCAGGCGGTTTTTCAATTCCGGAATCAGGAGCGGACGATGCCGGTTTCGAAAGGTTTGTATGAGAGTTTGAAGCCGGGAGATCCGGTTATGGTGCTGTACGGCGCAGAACAGGACGGTTTTATACCGGCCAACGATCCGGCCGATCACCGCCATCTGATTACACCCCTGATTTTTTGGGTGGTTTTTGTCGTAACGCTATTGGTACCGATCCCACGCGGTTTTTAACTGATTTTGAATACTTTTCCGTATGTCAGTTGGTTCCAGAATCCATATTTCAGAACAAAGTAGGATCTATGGTTCAGCAGTAACGGTTTATTTCTTCACCAGCGTCACATGCTCATACACCTCGCTAACCTTCACTTCACATCCGCCAATCACCACGGTTTGATCCGGTAGCTCGGCTTCGGTATTGAGCCAGTCGTTGCTGTTGCCGACGCGGGTATACAGTTCCAGCAGCATCAGATTCTGGTGAACCCGGATGTATTGTTGCAGCGTTTTGATGCGCTTGTAGGAATGCCATTTGATGGTTTCGTCGTAATCGCTGGTGGTTTCCGATAAAACCTCAATCAATACCGTCGGATTGAGTGTAGCCTGCATCCGTTGTTTGTACTGAAAAAACTGCGAATCCCCACAAACGACCATCACATCCGGGTAATAAAAATTGCCGGTTTCAGGGACATGCAGCATTCGGTCGCTGGGGTAAACCCGGCAATTGCTGCCTTTCAACGCTGTTCCTAATAAAATGATTAGGTTGGCCACCAAAAGGCCATGATTTTCAGAGGTGTAGGACATAGGACGGATTTCGCCAGTCACGTATTCATTTTTCCGCTCAGCTTTGTACTCGAACTCTAGGTATTCTTCCGGAGTCGCTTTGCGATACCGTTTTGGCGGTATTCTTCGGGAACGGTGTGTTTTTTCAGCTTGCATCTCAGCGCAGATTTTCGGCTACAATAGCTAAAGATACGACTATAATGACCTTAAAAAAGCCTCCCTCAGGCCTTCTTTTTCTCCGCAGCAATCTCGCCAATTGCCCGCACCAGTTTGTCCAGATCAGTGAGCGTTGTGTAGACGTGGGGCGTCACCCGGACGCAACTGATGTTTTCCCAAACCGTGGGCGAGGTGTTGATTTTGTATTTCGACATCAGCTTGCCTTCCACTTCGCCGGGCGTCATGCCGTCGATGCTCACCCCGCAAATGCCGCACGAAAACTGGGATTTCAGCGAAGTCGACAGCCGGACGCCGGGAAACTTCAGCACTTTTTCGGCCCAGTAGTTTTTCAGATACCGCACCCGTTCTTCCTTGCGTTTGTTGCCGATGGCGTTGTGAAAATTGATGGCTTCGCCGATGCCCTGTTCGATCGGGAAACTCCGCGTACCGAGGGTCTCAAATTTGCGGATGTCGTCGCTTTTCGGCTGGCTGTTGCAGAGCAGCGGCCATATTTTGGCAATTTTCTCCTTCTTGATCCACAACATGCCGGTGCCGACGGGGGCCGACAAAAACTTGTGCAGGCTCGTTCCGAAGTAATCACAACCCAGGTCCGACACCTTGAAATCCAGTAATCCAAACGAGTGTGCGCCGTCTACGACCACCTCGATGCCGTGTTTGTGGGCCATGCGGCATATTTTCTGAACCGGCATGATCTGGCCCACCCAGTTGATGACGTGGGTGACGTGGATGATTTTGGTTCTGGGCGTAATGGCTTTTTCGTATTCACGGACAATCTGCTCGTCGTCTTCAATCGGAAAATTGAAACTGAGCTGTTTATAAACGATGCCTTCCCGTTGCGCGCGTTGCCGCCACGCCTGAATGATGTTCGGGTAATCCTGCAACGTCCCGATCACTTCGTCGCCCTTCGCCAGGTCAAGTCCGTAGATAACCGTATTGAGCGCTTCGGTGGCATTGCGGTTGATGGCAATTTCGTCGGTCAACGTCCCCGCCAGCAGCGCCAGTTTTTCCCGCACCGGTTCGCGGCCCTGATCCAGAATCCGCCACATGTAATACGACGGTCCCTGGTTCACCATCTGGTTGTAGCGTTCGACGGCCTGTTGCACCACCAGCGGAGACGGCGAAACACCCCCGTTGTTCAGAATGATGGTGCTCGACGACGAAGCCGTATAGCCCTGCTGAATGGTTGCCCAATAGTCTTCATCGGCTGCAACCTGCAACGGGCTGAGGTGCTGAATCCGCTGGTTGGCAACGGCCCAATCCGCAGCATGAACCGTGTTGAAAAGGCTATTGAGCGAGAACGCACTGCCGGCAGCAGCCAGCTTTTTGACGAAATTTCGGCGGTTTTGTGACATGGTACTGCAAAGGTGAGAAATTGCCCGGATTTCCCGGCTTTCCTTTACCGGGAAATAGCCATTCGGCCTGGAAAATGATACAAACTGCCCCTATTGGCCGGAGAGC
This sequence comes from Larkinella sp., assembly GCF_965227735.1. Taxonomy (NCBI): domain Bacteria; kingdom Pseudomonadati; phylum Bacteroidota; class Cytophagia; order Cytophagales; family Spirosomataceae; genus Larkinella; species Larkinella sp. The sequence continues at coordinate 6,181,890 of NZ_OZ245776.1, forward strand.
TTTCGGAAAATACGGCACCAAAAGCTCCAGGCTGGTGACGGCTTTACTTGACACTCAGCAAATAACCGAGCAACTGATTGAACTGAGCCTGCGGAATCGTCTGGCCGAAATGGTCGGGCATCAGTGTATACCGGGACGCCTGACTTTCGGCAATGTCTTTTTTCGGTACAAAAAACTCCTCACCGGCGGCATTGGCGTACACCACGGATGCGGCTTCTTCCCGGCGGAACAAGCCGGTTTTGACACTGCCGTTTTTCAGCTTGATCGTATACGTTCGGAATGCTTCCGAGATGTTTCGGTTCGGGTCCAGGATTTTTGTCGCCAGCGACTGGCTGCCCCAACTGCCGATTCCGTCCAACTGCGGGCCAATCAGCCCACCCTCCTTGTTAATCTGGTGGCAGGGCGAGCAGTTCTGGACAAAGATTTGTCGTCCGCCGGTGGCCGAAGCGTCCAGGTGCGCCAGCCGGTCTTTGATGAGTGCTTCCCGGGTTTCATCAATCGGACTCAGGTTGGCGGTCAACTGCGTGAATTCGGCCCGTTGCTGAGGGCTGGCGTTCAGCAACAGCCGGTCTTCCAGACCCGGTTGCCGCAGAATCCGGGTGTACAAAATGCCATTCCGGACTTGTTTCAAAATCAGATCTTTGCCGTCCGAATTGGTCGCCAGGGCTTTCAGCAGTTCGAGCTGCACATCGCCCGTCGTTTTCTTCAGGCCGTCGGCCAGCACCTTGCCCGTCTGCGACAGTGGAAACTCCCCCAGCATACCGGCGATCTCTTTGCGATACGGCTGGGGCGATGAGTCGTCGGAGAGGAGGGACACCGCCTGAGCTACATACCGTTCGGGGGCCAGCCGAAGCAAAGCCCGCAGGCTGGCCACTTTGATAAAATATTCCGTTGACGGACTCGAAAGCAGCTTTTGAATGGTGGGCTCCAGAGTCGTAATGCCCGATTCTCCGGCGGTTTCGATCGCAAACCGCTGTTGTTCACCCCATTCCTTCGGATTGACGGCCGGAACCTGGATGGCGTTCGTTTTAAAGTTGCCCACCCAGATCAGCCCGGCCGACTGATCGATCAGTTCCAGATAAACCCGTTTGCCCTGATGGGCCTGCAAATCCCAGGTGACGGTTTCGGCCTGGTAATCATTCGCTTTCAGAAAAGACTTTCGGGCAATGATCTGGGTCGTATCGTCGGCCAGTCGCAACTGCACCCGGTTTTCGGGATCGGTGTTGGTTTTAAGATTGTAGTTCACCGTCGAAAATTCCAGCGACGCAGGAGCCGTAAAAACCGGCGACCGAACAACGCCCTTGAGACCACCCAGATCAAAACCAAACATCCGGATGTCGGGCGACAAAAGCGTGGTGACGGGCGGAACCCGAATCGCCACCGGCAGGTCTTTCAGGTATAAATTTCCCTCCAGCGCATACGTCCAGTCCGGTGCCGGGGGCACGATCAGGCTCTGTGCCAGCGCAATGCCCCATTTCCGTACGGATTCGTCAACAACACCGCCCTGCTGTTTGATGCTTTGCTGAATCACCGTAAACAGCTTGTATTGGCTGGCCGGATCGCCCTGGTATTTCTGGACGATAAACCGCACCAGATCATCGCGTTGGGCAACGGGCAGATAGAGTGCCGTCTGGCGGAGCATCTTCAATTCTGTTTCTTTCGGGAGAGAAACGGTTTTTAGCGTTTTTAACAGAAACTCGCTGGCATACACCGTGTTGACCCCAATCAGGGATTCGGTCAGGGCAATTTGATCAGGCTGACTCCAGTCATTCAACGCAGCCTGGGTTCCCAACGGTTTTTGCCGTAATAAATCACGGAGGCCAAGCCGGGTGGTATAGGCCAGGTGCGTATCGAAAGCCGGTATTTTTTGCTGAAAAGTCACCAGCGTTTTCACGGTTTCCAGTGTCGGAAAAACCGTCATGGCCTCCACCGCAGCCCGCTGCACGTGGGGATTTGCGTCGTTCAGGGCGGTTTTTACCGGTTCCAGAAAGGCTGTTCCGGGCGTTCTCATTTCCCGAACGATGCGCAGCGCGTGCGTCCGAATCAGCGGCTCGGAATGCCGGAGCGCCCGGAGCAGGGTTTCGTCCGGCAATGCGCCCAATTGGTGCAGGACCCACAAGCCATGAGCGTAAGCCGTTGCTGGTGTTTTGCGCTGATTCAGAAGCCTTTCGACGGGTTGAATGGCGGCTTTGCCGATCCGGTGAGTCAACTGGTCGGCCACGGTCATCCGGACAGATAGATTGTCGGCCGATAAACCGTCCAGCAGGTCGTTGAGACCGGCTTTTGTCCAGTCTTTCAAACCGTTTTTGTCCACCTGACCTTTGTAGGTGATGCGCCAGATGCGGCCCAGAATGTGATCGCGCCCGGGATTGTCGAGTGGCACCTCGTAATGGCCAATGATGCGGTTGTAGAAATCGGCCACGTATAACGCCCCATCCGGTCCCTGAACGATGTCGGCGGGCCGAAACCAGGGGTCGGTACTCCGCAGAAAATCCTCCTCCATTTTTCCCACCGGCGACGAGCCTTTGAACGTATACGAACTGCGGTAGATGCGGCATTTTACAACATCGCCCATGAACAGGCTGTTGCGGTAGGGTTCAGGAAAGGTGGTGCCGCTGCTGAGGGCCAGACCCGACAGGGCAGTGGCTTCCCGCTCGTGCGGTTTCATGATGGGTGCAAAACCGATTCCTTCCGGCAAGCGGCCAAAATACGGGTATTCGGCTCCCCGAATCAGTTGGTAAAGCGGGGAGGAGTGGCAATCTGAAGAGTAAAGGTAGCCCCAGTCGTCGAATGTCAGGCCAAACGGATTGACGCGGCCGAACGTCGTTTGTTCCACCCGGCTGCCGTCCTGCCGAAACCGGAAGGTGTTGCCCGAGCCGAGCGTCAGGGAGTCGCCGTCACTTCCGGCAATTTTCGACAGGTTCGTAAATCCGTGGCAGGCATGAATCCAGCCGTCGAAGCCGCGCCGGAAGTGATTAACCATGCCGTGGGTGTCTTTGAAGCCAAACGGCCCCAGCAGTCGACGGCTGGTTTCTATTTTATCGTCACTATTCGCATCGGTCAGTTGATACACATTCGGAATGCTGAACGCCACGGCTCCGTCCTGAACCGGCATGATACCGATGGGAATGTTGAGCGTATCGCTGACGGGTGTAAAGGTGTCGGCTTTGCCATCGTGGTCCCGGTCTTCCAGAATCGTGAGCCGGTCGTGACCATTGCCGGGCTGCGCCGGAAAGGGATATTCCACCGATTGGGTGACCCACAGGCGTCCCTTGGCATCGAAGGCCAGGTTGATGGGTTTGCCAATCTGCGGTTCGGAGGCAAACAGCTCGATCTCAAAACCGGGCGGTAACGTAAAACTGGCCTGTTCGTCGGCCGGTGAGCGGGCCGCCGTCGAGCGGATGTGTTCGTCAAATGCGTTGCCGCTATAAGGTTGTGGTTGTTGGGCTGTGGGGGCAGGTGCGGCTTTTTTTTGCTGCCAGTAGGTCGTACAGCCTGCCACGAGCAGAAAGCTCAGCAGAGAAAATTGATAAATAGGGGCTCGCATTGGCCTGGCCTGCTATGGTAAAAAGGGTTAGGAATGCTCCTGAACCGGCGGTACTTTTCAGACACTCCTGCGGGTGCAGGGTGAGCGAAAGGGCGCTTCTGAAAAATACCGTCGACTCAAAAGGTGTGTAGCAAATATACGGGCTGCTCAGGCGGCTTTCTTTTCTTTTCTTTCCAATTTATGATACTATTTTTCAACTTCCGGTTTCTCGCTGTCCGGGACATGGATTCGTTTGGAAGCGGATTACTCCAGTACCACACACCCATACGCCGGAACCCGTACCTTCCCATTTTTGAACAGTTTGGCTCCCCCCGCCGTGTCCAGCACAATTTGCTTTCCTTCAGCCAGTTCGGATGGATACAGGACGACATCCAGCCCCCGTTTGGTCAGATTATGGATGACCAACACCGCCCGGTTTCCGGAATTTCGGGCAAACGCAATCACGTTTTTGTGCTGAATGCCCGTTACTTCCAGTTTGCTCAGGTTGTCGTTCAAAACCGGGTGGCGGTTGCGGAAGTGAATGAGTTTTTTGTAGTGATTGTAAAGCGAATTCGGCTCGGTTTGCTGCTGCGCCAGGGGCGTCACGGTTCGGCTGGTCGAATACCGGGCCTTGCGCCAACGGGCGCGTTCGGGGTCGTTTTTGCCCGTATTCCAAAGGAACGGTTCGCGGATGTTTTCGTCGGGTTTGACGCCCAGCATCCCGATTTCCTCTCCATAATAGAGGTAGGGATTGCCGGGCAGCGTCAGCAGCAGATTAGCGGCCACTTTCAGGTGGTTCTGGTTGCCGTTTAGAAAGCTTCCGATCCGGGTTTGGTCGTGGTTGGAGAGCATGATGGCGTCGATGAAATTCGGATTCACTTCGGCAAAAATCGAGTGATTCCGCACCAGCATCTGCACGATTTCTGCCGTATCCCGCTCCTTGAACGGTATTTCCTGCAAGGCCAGGCTGAGGTCGAAATTGAAGTTGGCTTTCAGTCCCCGGAAGTAGGGCGCAATGCGTTCGGCCCGCGTCCAGACCTCCCCGACGGTATACACCCCCGGTTTAGCCGCTTCCATCACCTGTCCGAACTCCTCCCAGAACTGGTGATTTTTCGGCTCTTCCCAATCCGGGTAAATGTGCCGGGCTGCGTCGAGCCGAAAACCGTCGACGCCGACATCGATCAGCCAGAATTTCCCGGCTTTGTAAATTTCTTCCCGGACCTTCGGATTGTCGTAGTTCAGATCCGGCATACCGCTCCAGAACAGGGCGTAGTATTTCTCTGAAAACGGTGCGCCCGGAACGCGGTGCCAGGGGTTTTTCTCCTGCGAATCGGCGGTGATCTCACGGGTGGCAATGTTGAGCGCGTCGATTTCCTGCTGGCTCATCCAGACGTACCAGTCATGATACGAATTGTCCTTGCTTTTGCAGGCTTCCAAAAACCACGGATGCTGGCGGCTGGTGTGGTTGATCACAAAATCCAAAAGAACCTTGATGCCGCGCAGGTGCGCTTCTGAAACCAGCCGTCGAAAGTCGTCCATCGTGCCGTATTCGGGTGCGATGCTGTAATAATCCGTCACGTCGTACATGTGGTAGCTCGGCGACGGATTGACGGGCATGAGCCAGATGGCCGACACGCCCAGGTCTTTCAAATAATCCAGTTTGGAGGTAACGCCGTTGAGGTCGCCGATGCCGTCGCCGTTGGAGTCGCAGAACGCACGGACGAAAATTTCGTAATGGACCCCGGTGTGGCCGGTAACGGGTTGATTAGAAAGGGTTGATGTTAAATCGGACAATGGAGTTGGAACAGATGCGTCGGCAATCATGGTACAAAAAAAGGATTCAGAAGGTAAACGCGCCCAATCAGGCGGGAGTTTGTAAAAACGGTTTTTTCTCCAAATTCAACAACAATATCCCCAAATAAACCACAACGCCCTACACACGACCCTGAAAGGGTCACATCATTAGCCCCGGATAAAATCCGGGGTTGGGATCGTGGCAATCCGGATTTGATCATGACAATCCGGGGTTGGGATCATGGCAATCCGGGTTTGATCATGACAATCCGGGGTTGTGGGATCACGACAATCCGGGGTTTTGGATCATGGCAATTGGGTTGATCACGACAATCCGGGGTTGTGGGATCACGACAATCCGGGGTTTTGGATCATGGCAATTGGGTTGATCACGACAATCCGGGGTTGTGGGATCACGACAATCCGGGGTTTTGGATCATGGCAATTTGGTTGATCACGACAATCCGGAGATTGCGATTATGGGCATAATGAACCGGATTGCCATATTCAATCCCGACCATCATGATCCCACAACCCCGGATAAAATCCGGGGCTAGTGATGTGACCCTTTCAGGGTCGTGGGTAGGGCGTTGCCAAAAAAACGCGGAGGGCGGAGTATTTACTAAGATTCTGGTAAATTCTCCGCCCTCCGCGTTTTTGCGTGGTGTTCTTTTGTTTTTTTGTAAAAAACTTGCCTATGATTTCCGTCGCCGAAGCCCATTCCATCGTCCAGAATCACCTGCTGGTGTTACCGTCAGAGCTAGTTCCGTTACCCCAGGCGGCTGGGCGGGTGTTGCGCGAACCGCTGACCGCCGACCGCGACCTGCCGCCGTTCAACCGCGTGTCGATGGATGGCATTGCCATTCAATTTGCAGCTTTCGAAACCGGACAGCGGCAGTTTCGGGTCGCCGGAACACAATTTGCCGGACAACCGGCGCAAACCCTGACCGATGAAACCGCTTGTCTGGAAGTGATGACGGGGGCCATGCTGCCGACGGGAACCGACACAGTTATCCGCTACGAAGACCTGCAAATCACCGACGGCCTGGCCGAAGTCCGGATCGACGCCGTTCAGGCCGGGCAGAATGTGCACCACCGGGCGACGGATCGGAAACAGGATGAAGAACTGGTCCCGACTGGAACACGGCTGGGACCACCGGAAATGGCCGTGGCCGCGTCGGTGGGTAAGGCAACGGTTTTGGTCAGCAAGCGACCCCGGATTGCCCTGATTTCGACGGGCGACGAACTGGTCGATGTCTCGGAAACGCCCGAACCCTACCAGATTCGCCGGTCGAATACCTACCTGTTGCAAACGGTTTTGCAAAGCGCCGGGGCCGAAACCACCCTGCTGCATTTGCCCGATGACGCCGACACGATGGAAACCGCCCTGAAAACGCTGCTGACGGAGTACGATGCGCTCGTGTTAAGCGGAGGTGTTTCCGCCGGGAAAGCCGATTTTGTCCCGAACGTGATGGAACGGCTGGGCGTCTGGCAACGGTTTCATCAGGTGGCACAACGCCCCGGAAAACCGCTGTGGTTTGGGGCTTCCGACGAAGGAAAGGTGGTTTTTGGCTTGCCCGGAAATCCGGTTTCGACCTTCTTGTGTGCGTATCGGTATTTGCTGCCGTGGCTGAAGGCGTCGCTGGGTTTGGCGGTTTTGTCGCCTTCCGTCGCCCGTTTGGCCCGGTCGGTTTCGTTTGCGCCCAAATTAACGTATTTTTTGCCCGTTCGCTTGTCGGTCAGTCCAGACGGAATCGGGCTGGCCGCGCCCTTACCCGGCAGTGGATCAGCCGATTACGCCAATTTGCTGCAATGCGACGGTTTTATGGAATTGCCGCCGGAACGGATGGCGTTCAGCGAAAGCGAAGCCTTTCCGGTTTATACATTCCGCTAACCTCCTAACCATCGTGAAACGGGTTCTGTCCATCCTGCTCTTTTTGCTTCCGCATTTCCTGATGGCGCGGCAGGAACCGGTATGGATTTCGTTCAAAAAAGAACCTGTTTCTGTTCGTAATCCCACGTTTTCACTGTTGAAAATTCGGGATGAACGGTCTTTTAAGGCGCACTTGGGAACCGTCTTATCGGGTCCGAAAAGCAGTATCGCCGTTCGCAGCAACGACGAAATCGCGTCGACCTTCGATGATCTGCTGAGTCCCGGTTTCCGGCCCGACTCCACGCGCGTACCCATTGTCATCCGCATTCAGGAACTCATTTTTTTCGAAAAAGCAAAAAAGGAATTCCAGGCCGATGGCACCTGCCGGTTGGAACTGGCTTTCGACGTGATGCGCGATGGAAAACCGGTTCAGTTGACGACCTACACCGCCCGAACGATTTACACGCGCTCGTTCGGACAAACCGACCGGCTGGAACTGGTGGCCCGTAAAGCCCTCGAGAGTGCCGCGCAGTACCTTTCCAACTGGATCAAAATCAACCGAGACAAAAGCCCGGCGCTGGTTAAAGGCCTTAAATTTGTGTATATCGACCACAGCATTCAGCAGGCGTCGGGCGATACGGTTTTTTACCACCCGCTTCGGCCGCTCTCGTGGAACGATTTTCAGGCGGCTCCGCGCATCGGCAGTCGCAATGCGGCTTCGATTTTTCCAACGTTTTCGTACGAAGGCCACAGCCGTTGGGTCAATGGCTTCATTGAAGTGCAGCTCACGTTCAAAACGTTCATGGTAAAAAGCATGTCGTGGGTGCGTCCGGGGCATACCGATGACTACGGTTTACTGCATGAACAGAAGCATTTCGATATTGTCAAACTGATTGTCGAGCGGTTTAAACAGCGCATCATCGCCGACCCGGATATGGATTTCGAGGAGTACAACAGCCGGGTGCAGTTTCTGTATCTGGAAGCCTACCGCGACATGAACCGCTGGCAGGAGCAGTACGACGGCGAAACCCAGCACGGCATCAACCGCGCCGAGCAGGAGCGCTGGAACCGAAAAATTGCCCAGGACCTGAAAAACGCCGAAGATCTGACGGCCATTATGCTGTCAAACCGGCAGTGAATGTGTTTTTGGTTTTCGGTTTACCGTTTTCGGTTGGCTGACGCGTTCTTGAATGCATGCGCCAGCCACCGTATACCGAAAACAGTAAACCGAAAACAAACTCTTTAATCATCATCAACCAGTATGCCCATTTCCCTCCGTTTCCACCGTTTCGACCTGCGACTGAAACACACCTTTACCATTGCCCACGACTCCCGCGACGTTCAGCCATCGCTCATCGTTGAACTCCGCGACGGTCCGCTGAGCGGTTTTGGCGAAGCGACATCCAACAAATATTATGGCATTACGCTCGACCGCATGATCGATGACCTCGAAGGGATTCGCGGGTTGATTGAATCGGGCGAGTGGACGACGGCGGAGGAACTCTGGCAACTGGCGCATGCGTCGTTGAAAGACAATCCGTTCGCGCAGTGTGCGTTAGACGAAGCTGCGCACGATCTGGTGGCTAAACGCGCCGGAAAACCGCTCTACCGACATTGGAACCTGGATGCCGACCAAAACCCGATTACCGATTACACCATCGGGATCGATTCGGTGGAGAACATGGTGCTGAAAATGCAGGAACTGCCCTGGCCGCTCTACAAAATCAAGCTCGGTACGCCCGACGATCTGGCCATTGTCCGGGCGCTTCGGCAACACACCGATGCGGTTTTTCGCGTGGATGCCAATTGCGCCTGGACCGCTGAAACCGCCATTCAGAATGCGCTGGATTTTGAAGCGTTGGGCGTCGAATTTATCGAACAACCGCTCAAAGCCGACGACTGGGAAGGCATGAAACGCGTGGTTCGGGAAAGTGTTTTGCCCGTTATGGCCGACGAAAGTTGCATTGTCGAAAGCGATGTGGAACGGTGCGCGGGGTATTTTCACGCCATCAACATCAAACTGACCAAATGTGGCGGTTTGACGCCCGCCCGGCGCATGATCGACAAAGCGCGGCAACTGGGCCTGAAAGTCATGGTGGGTTGCATGAACGAAACCAGCGTCGGCATTTCGGCCATTGCGCAGTTGCTGCCCCTGCTCGATTACGTCGACATGGACGGCACGCTGCTCATTACCAACGATCCCGCAACGGGCGTCACCTTCGATTTTGGCCGGGTGATTTACGCCGACGAAAACGGAACGGGTGCAAATTTGATCCTCCATTCATGACCGACCCATATTTAATTGACCATTTGCCCGGCCGAACCATCGACCTCGACGGGCAGGACTATTTGTTTTTCAGTGGAACCTCGTACCTCGGCATGGCGCAGAACCCAACTTTTCGGGCGTTGTTGATCGACGGCATGGCGCAGTACGGCACGGTTTTCGGCTCGTCGCGCAACGGAAATCTGCAACTCCGGATTTACGAAGAAGCGGAGGCCAAACTGGCCGCGTTCGCCCGCGCCGAAGCCGCTTTGACGCTGTCGTCGGGCATGCTGGCGGGGCAGGCCGTGGTGAACTGGCTGAAAGGGCAGGGGTTTGGCTTCCTGTATGGCCCGAACGCCCATCCCGCCATCTGGCAGGAGCCGGACACCCGTTTGCCAACGCTTTCGTTCGACGACTGGACGAAGCGATTGCCCGAACTGGTGGCAACGGCCCCCACGCGGCACATCGTCATTGCGCTCAATTCGCTGGATGCCTTGTTTTCAGTAGGCTACTCGTTCGAGTGGGTGAATCAATTGCCCGCTGATCAGGAGATTACGTTGCTGGTGGATGATTCGCACGGGCTGGGCGTGATCGGGCCGGAGGGCAGCGGCATCGGATCGAAAATACCCCGGCGGGACAACGTCCGGCTGATTGTCACGGCGTCGCTGGCGAAGGCGATGGGCTTGCCGGGCGGGGTCATTTTTTCTGATCCCCAAACGCTGGAGGCTATTCGCCGGACGGCTTTTTTCGGGGCCTGCTCGCCCACACCACCGGCTTATCTTTATGCCTTCGGTCAGGGTCAGGAGCTTTACCACGCGGCTTTTGACCGATTGCTTGAAAACATCCGGCGGTTTGAAAACCGGGTCGGCGACTCCGATTTATTTCAGCACATTCCCGCTTATCCGGTCTTTTATACTGCTCAGGATCAGTTATATTCGTCCCTGTTAGCGAACCGGATTTTTGTCTATTCGTTTGCTTATCCGTCACCAACCGACAAGCCCAACACCCGCATTGTCATCAACGCGATGCACCAACCGGAGGACATCGAACAACTAGGCGACTATCTGTATGGAAAAACGAGGTGAGTGTAAAGATAACCAGCATATTGCTCAGAAAATCAAAAGATTACTATCCGATTTTCGCCGACTTGCCCCTAAATCCCCTAAAGGGGACTTTGGGCATCCGGTTTATTCTACGTCCAAGTCCCCTTTAGGGGATTTAGGGGCAAGTCGGCAAAGGTGGTATGTTAGCATTCTTGCCATCCTGCTTTCTCTTTCCGGGTTTCAAACCACGGCCCAGCAAACCGATAAATTTCTGGACGGACTTCTGAAAAAAAGTCCGGAATTGTTCGGCCGGGTTCTGGCCAATCCGGCCAAATACGACGTTCAGATTCTCTATACGCAAATTAACCGCGACGAGAAAAACCGCCCGCTTTTCAAAAGCTACCGCTACCGGCTCGACAAAGACCGGTATTTTTATCCCGCCAGCACCGTCAAACTCCCGGCGGTTTTGTTATCGCTGGAAAAAATCAATCAGCTCAGCAAAACGCAGCCGGGTTTGTCGATTTATACCCCCCTGCTGACCGACTCGCTGGCCGGTATACAATCCGCCGTCAGCGCTGATCAGACGGCGGAAAACGGGCTGCCATCAGTGGCGCACTATGCGCGTAAAATACTGATGGCCAGCGATAATGACGCGTTTAACCGGTTGTATGAATTTATGGGGCAATGCGAAATGAACGAACGGTTGCGCGACAAAGGCTATCGGAATTTGCGCATCGTCCACCGGCTTTCCATCCCGCTGACACCCGAGCAAAACCGCCGGACCAATGCCCTCCGATTGGTTAAATCCGATACGGTTTTGTACCAGCAGCCCGTGCTGTTTTGCGATAAAATCTTCCGGCCCGAAAAACCCATTCGTCGGGGCGTCGGCTACCTGAAAGACGGTACGCTGGTGAAGGAACCGTTTGATTTCACCGAAAAAAACGCCTTTTCGCTCGAAGACCAGCAGGAAATGCTGAAGGCGGTTTTGTTTCCCGATGACGTGCCGGTGCGGAAACGGTTCGATCTGACCTCCGACGATTACCGGTTTTTGTACCGCTACCTGTCCCAACTGCCGCGCGAGTCGACGTTTCCGAAATACGATTCCACGTACTACGACAGTTTTTGCAAATTTCTGGTGTTTGGCGATGCCAAAAGCCAGATCCCGTCGTCGGTTCGGATTTTTAATAAGGTGGGAGATGCCTATGGGTACATGATCGACAACGCCTACATCGTGGACTTCGACAAGGGCGTGGAGTTTCTGTTGTCGGCGGTGATTTACTGCAACGAAGACGGTATTTTTAACGACGATGCCTACGATTACCAAACCGTCGGCTACCCGTTTATGGCGAATTTGGGGCGGATTATCTTTGATTATGAAGTCGAACGGAAACGACTCAACCCGCCGGATTTGAGCCGGTTCCGGGTCCGGTATGATGATTAGAGAAACCGGAACGAAAAATTCAGTGACTTTTGATAACGGTTCAAGTGCCTAAAATGACGATTCATGTAACCATCAATTGAGATTGGGTGCGTTCAACGCTACGTTTGCAGCGAACAAAACAACTCTACTGATGAAAAAAATACTCGTTTTCCTGTTTGTACTCGGCGTATTGGCCGCTTGTAAGAAGGATAACAACGACGATCCCAAACCCGATCAACCTGCTGAACCGGCGGCCAAAGTGGCGGGGACGTACAAACTAAGCTCTTTCCACTTCATCAACGGTGCCAACGAAGTCGAACTGGAAAAATTACCCGTGGTGGAAAGCGGCAGAACCGTCGCTTCCGGTACGGTGAAGCTGACCAAAAAATCAGACGGAAAAGTGCTGATGAATGTAAACCTCGTGATTGAAGGCGAAGGAACCATTCCCGTGGTGGAAGACCTGGAGGTCGAAGTGCGGGAATCCGGGAAAGTTTTCGGGCTGTATGCCGATGGCGAACGGATTGGCGATGCCGACGGCGGTTTCATCATCTTTAACGTGTCTGGAACCTCCGAAACCGGCGACGAACTGCTGCTGTCTTTCAACGCGAATAAATAAAAAGTATACGGTTTTTGGTTTACGGTTGGCTGACGCATTCACGTTTGCATGCGTCAGCCAACCGTAAACCAAAAACCAAAAACTATAAAAAGCCGGAGCCGAATTTGCTTTCGGCTTTTGTATTTTTGTGCTTTCTGCCGACCGATGCCTGTTTCAACCCAGTCCAGCGCAATGAAAATCAGAAATTTGAATCATTGCGAATAGGTCTTTTCTCTTTCGTCGCTTATCTTTCTTCTTTTCCGGGTACCATGAAACGAATTTTTATTGGATTTTCGCTGCTTTTTATGATCTCCGCCCACGGTTTTGCGCAATCCATCAGTCAGGCGGTTGATTCCGTCCGGAAGCAGTATGCACCGGATAAGCGGGTGGCGATTTTCAATGTGGAAGCGGATTCGTCGGGCCAACTGACCGGTTTTACCAACCTGCCCGAAGCCAAACAGGCACTTCTCGCCCAGCTAAAAGCTGCGGATATGGCGGTTGTTGATCAGATTCAGTTGCTGCCCGCGCCGGTTTTGGGCGAAAAGACCTACGCCGTTGCCAACGTATCGGTGGCCAATTTGCGCTCCAACGCCCGGAATGCCGCCGAACTGTCCACACAGGCCCTGCTTGGAATGCCGCTGAAAGTGTGGGATAACGGTCCGTCGCCACGGGACCGGAGCTGGTACCAGGTGCAAACGCCCGATCAATACATTGCCTGGACGGATGCGGGGGCCATCCAGCTCATGACAAAAGCCGAATTTGAACAGTGGCAGTCGGCCGAAAAAATCATCTACACGCGGCCCTTCGGTTTTGTCTACAGCGAACCGGGCAAACGATCCCAAACCGTATCAGACATTGTGGCCGGCAACACGCTGGTGCTGGTTAGTGAAAACCGGCAGTATTTTCAGGTACGCTATCCCGACGGCCGGATGGGGTATGTTCCCAAACGGGAGGCCCAGCGGTTTGATCGCTGGAAAGAAACCGCCAAACCTACGGAAGAAGCTTTGGTCAGCACGGCGAAAAGTCTGATGGGCATTCCGTATTTGTGGGGCGGCACGTCGGTGAAGGGCATGGATTGCAGCGGTTTTACAAAAACCGTTTATATGCTCAACGGGCAGCAACTGTCGCGCGATGCGTCGCAGCAGGTGAACGAGGGCGAACTGATCGAAACGCCCAACAAAACCTTTGCCCAGCTTAAACCCGGCGACCTGCTGTTCTTCGGCGAACCCGCCACCGCCGATAAACCCGAGCGTGTGGTTCACGTCGCCATGTGGATTGGTAACAACGAGTTTATTCACGCATCGGGCCACATCCGGGTCACCAGCGTCGATCCCACCGCCCCGAATTTCGATGCCTATGAGCTAAACCGGTTTTTGCGGGCAAAGCGGGTTTTGAAATAATTAATGATAAATGTAAAATGATGAACGCTAAATGTAAAAGTGAATGCTTCCGGAATACTTTTACATTCAATATTTATCATTTAAATTTTAAATCCCATGTCCACGCCCGTCCCGGTTTACAAACTTCAGGCTTTTCCCCGTCACGAGCCCAACGCGCTCTTTTATATGACGAGGCTGGAAAAACTGGTGCAGGAATTCAAAGGCATCGATAAACCGCATTCGCACACGTTTTATCTCGTGATGTGGATCATCAAAGGCAGCGGCACCCACACCATCGACTTTAAAACGTATCCGATTGCGCCCTGCCAGCTTTATTTTCTGACACCGGGGCAGGTTCACAGTTGGCAGTTGTCCGACGATGTGGAAGGGTTCAATCTGTTTTTTGAAGCCAATTTTTTCCGCAGCCGGTTCGGAAACCGCTTGTTTCAGTATCCCTTTTTCCATTCCCACCAACACCAGCCCTTGCTGGAAGTCGCCGAGAAACCAGCCGTGTTCCGGGATTTGTTTCGCTATGCCTGGCAGGAATACGACGCCCGGCAGCCAAACCGGCCGGAGGTTTTTCTCTCCTTTGTCCACCTGCTGCTCGAAACCGCCAATCGGCTCTATACCGAAAAACAGGCCGATACCGATACGCATCTTTTCGACAAAATCCGGCAGTATGAGGAATTGCTGGAACAGCAGTTTTTAACGGTTCGGGAAGTGGCGGCTTATGCCGAACAGATGCACCTGACGCCCAATTACCTCAATCACATCTGCAAAAAAGTGCTGGGAAAAACCGCCAGCCAGTTGCTGCACGAACGGCTTACCATCGAAGCGCAACGGCTGTTGACGCACACAGCGCAGTCGGTGAAGGAAATCGGTTTTCTGCTGGGCTTCGACGATCCGTCTTATTTTGTCCGGTTTTTTAAAAAACATACCCGCCAAACACCCGCCGAGTTTCGCCAGTCGGTGATTGTCTGATCGTTGATTTGTACCATACCTGCCCGGTTCTGTCTTTCCGAAATGAGGCTCTGTGGAGTACCTTTGTTGCGTACCGGTTGGCCAACGGCCTCCGGGTACGTTAAACTCCGAAAGCCATGTTAAAAGATAATCGATTGTATAGCGTCGTGTTCAACAAATGTCCCCGTTGTCATCAGGGCGACTTTTTCATCACCAGCAGTGCCTACAGCCGCCGGTTTGACGAGATGCACGAAAATTGTTCGCATTGTGGGGAAGCACTCATTCCCGAACCGGGATTCTACTGGGGTTCCATGTTTGTGAGTTACGCGTTTTACACCATCTACACCCTTCTCACCTTTTTCGTGTTCGTGAGCTGGCTAAAGGTCGATCTGGACTATTACCTGATGGGGCTGGTGCCGACGCTGGTGATCCTGACACCCTATTTTTTCCGGCTGGCGCGCCGGTCGTGGCTGACGTTCTTCATCGCCTACGATCCGCAGAAAAACCGGGAATCCAGTGGCAAACACCTGAATGTTTCGGCCTGAAAAAGCCCTGACAGCGGTCGAAGATCCTGTCAGCGGTTGTATGGATGGTTGCCGCTGACAGGATCTTCGACCGCTGTCAGGGTTTACTTCAAGCTCTGCAAATACGCTACGCTTTCGGGCATCTGCTCCATCGATCGCGAGGATTCGTCTTCGATGAAATAATGCTTGACGCCCGATTTTTTGGCCTGCTTCATAATCTCGGCAATGCCCAGATCGCCTTTGCCAATGGCAACGTTCGATTCCACGTCGACGTGGCCGGTGTTGTTGCCGGGCGTGCCGGGTTTGCGGTCTTTCAGGTGCATGAGCGGAAAGCGGTTCGGGTATTTTTTCAGGAGTGCAACCGGGTCCTGGCCGGGGTGTTTTACCCAGAAGACGTCCATTTCGAAGTTACAATAGCGAGGCTCCAGATTTTCGGCTAAATAATCGAAAAAGGTGCCGTCCTTATACGGTTGAAACTCGTAGCCGTGGATGTGGTAACAGAACAGAATGCCGTGGTCTTTCAGGAGTTTTCCGGCGGTGTTGAACACATCGGCCGCCTTTTTGGCATCTTCCAGCGTAAAGACGTCGCCAGTATGCGGAATCCAGGCACACATTACGTATTTGACGCCCAGTGCTTTGGCTTCGGCCAGCACCTTCGGAACGTTGTTGGACAAATCCTCGTATGAAGCGCCGGTGCTGATCGGTTTCAGGCCGTTTTTTTCAACCAGTTTCCGAAATTCTGCGGGTTCCATTCCGTACGTTCCGGCCAGTTCGACTTCGCGGAAACCCATCTGGCGGACTTTCGCCAGCATTCCGGGAACATCTTTCGGGAACTGTTCCCGGAAACTATACAATTGCAGGCCCACCGGCGACTTGGGTTGGGCAAAAGCCGAAGCGGTTAAACCGGCAACGAACAGGAGAGAGAGTACAAACGTTTTCATGGGTTATAGGAATCACGGAACGGGTAAGGCCGCTTTCAATCGGCCATCCTAGTTAATCTTTTAATTGGTGTAATCCAACGGGGCCGGGCAATCGGTTCATCCGGTTTTATTTTGCACTGCGCACTTTCTTCACGTCCTCCGCCGTAATGGCATCGGCTTTGTTTCCGAAACTGTTGCGAATGAAAGTCAGAACGTCAGCGATTTCTTTGTCGGACAGAAAATCATGGGCGGGCATCACGTTGTCAAACGTTTCTCCGTTGATTTCGATCGGTTCCTGGAGTCCTTTCAGAATGACATTGATCAGCCGGGTTTTGTCGCCTTGCACCCAATCGGTTTGCTTCAGGGGCGGATTCAGACTCGGAACACCTCCGCCATCGGCCTGGTGGCAGGTGAGGCAGTATTGTTCGTAGACCTGCTGGCCCGGCCCGGATTTTATCGCTGGTTTCTTAGTTTGAGCAAAAACGGTTGTCGTCAGAAAAAAAAGACTCCACACACACACAATTCTCATAACGCAAAGTTGGCTTTTCGTAAAGATAGACGATTAGAGCAAACCGTCCTTCACCTGCGTATCAAAAACGCCCGTCAGCACCTGTCCATTGCGTTTGACCTGCACCCAGATGCGATAATGGCCGGATCGGGGAAAGGCATACGGAAATTCGACCATGTTGTTGACTTTCATCAGGTGCGACATCGCGGGCATCCCCGCCAGCAACAACGCATTCTTCTCCGCTTCGGGCAATTGTTTCAGCCGGGCCACGTAGCGGTCGATGCTGTCGCGGAACTGGGTCGCATCGGGATACTGAAACCGGCGCGTGGTGTCGGCGATGCGGTCGACCAGAAAGGATTCGGCTGCCATCGAATAGGTCCCCACCGGATGCAGGTGGATATACACCGTGCCGTCGGAGCGCACAATGGCCGCGTGGCCATCCATGCCCAGATACGGTTCTAGGGGCGCGGGTTTGCCCTGGGCGTCGGCCAGGGCGAATTTAAGAACATAGGGTGTTCCGGTTTCCAGCACGGCAGCCGGTTTGTCGGTCCAGAGCAGGGTCGAACCATCGCTCAGCTTGGAACTGGCCCCCGGAATGCCGCACAAAACCATGTCGTCGTCCAGATGCGGTACGCCCACGGCATTGGGTTTGACGCCCAGGGCTTCGGTCACCAGCCAGCTATCGTCCGGGTCGGTTTCCGTGCGGGTTCTTACTGTCGCAACGGTTTTTTGGGAGTGATCGGGAATCGTGATGGTGTCGGTCAACGTCTCGGCAAAACCGCTGCGGAACACCACGTCGGCATACAGCAGATACTGGCCTGCGGGCAAATCGGGCAGGTTCGACGCAAACTGGTCGAGTTCTTTCCGGTCGGGGTGGAGGTGGGCGAAGGCATCGAGTCCGGGCGTTCGGGCCAGAAAAACGTGCATCAGCTTGCCGTGATCCGGCACGATGAAACCCAGACGACGGCGTTTGATGCCGCCTTCGGCGAAGTGCGAGGTGTCGATCCGGATTGTCAGAACCGGCTGTCCGTTGGCCGTTGCTTTCACGGTGGACTGAATCGGCGTCGGCGCATACAGTTCGTGGTTGCGATACTGATCCGCCCAACTCGTCCACCACGTTCGCCAGCCGGTCAGGCCAACGCCCAGCAGAATGGCGGCAATGCCCATGCCGACCAGCCGCTTCCGGCGGTAGGAAGTAGGTACGGACTGACCCGGTTTCAGTGTTCCGTCGGCCAGGCTGGCCCCCACCGTGGTGATGAACAGGACGACCAGCAAAATGCCGAGAGCCGCCAAACCAACGCCGGTTCCGGTGGGCATGGGCTCCATTTTGGTCGGAACCGAAAGAACCGGGGCCACCAGAGAGGCTTTTCCGTCGGGGCCGTCGATGTTCAGTTCGATGCTGGACGAGCCGGAATCCATCATCCAGACCACGCCCTCGTAGCGGTTTTCTGCCACGGGTTGAAGCTCATCGTGAACCGGCGCCCCTTCGTCGCCGGACGAAAAATAGATGGGCCGTGCCAGAATGGACGACGCCCGCCCGCTCTCTATAAAAACCGTTACTTTGGCCGTTCCGGGCACCACATCCGGCGGAATAACGCTCACCAGCACCTGATATTTCCCGGCCTGCTTCTGCACCAGAACACCCGGACTACCGACGTGGGCGAAAGCAATGAATGTATTAGCGAATGAGAGAATGAATGAATACAACAGGACCCGCACCAGGAAATTCTTCATTTTGAAAGGACGCACCATCTTACCTATTAACTCATAATTCATAACTCTTAATCCTCAGCGTTGTACCCGTTTCATCCAGTTGCCCCAGAGCAGCCCTACCCGGGCCGACCCGATGGCGCAAAGGATGGCAATCCCGATGCCTTTCAGAAAGTCCGGCGTCGACTGTAGCCAGTGTGGATGAAACTGGTGATGATACGGCCAGGTAGGGTCTTCCCCGTACGACATGGAATCGGAAAAGAAAAAACCGTTTTGGGCGTAGGGAGACGTATGGAGAAATTCACCGAAATACCACTGAACCACCGTGATCACCAGTATAAAAACCGTACCGGTGAGCGCAGCCAAAAGCCAGTCGTTGATCTTGCCGCCATCGAAGCGGTGGAGCAGTTTGTCGAGCACGAAACCGGGAATGACCAGCAAAAGCGGGAACATGAAAGCCTGGTAGTGGGTAATGGGGTTCAGGACCGGGCCGAGCCGGGGCGTGGCCGGGAAGAAAGGCAGAATCCAGCTCGGAATCAGCATCGTCAGCATGTAGGCAGCCGCCGTGAGGGTGATCGGGTATCGAAGTGATGACGCGCGGCCCACCGCCAGCAGGTAAAACGGAAACGCAATGCCGATGGTAATGTAGGACGAAGAATGGTGGGAAGCCCACTGCCCCAGTTTTTCGGCGAGCATCGTATACAGGATGCTCAATAGCAGACCGGCGGCAATGGTGAACATGATCTTGAGCCGCTGCGCCTGTTTCTTATCCCGTTCGTTGTCTGACAAAAGACCGTTGGTTACCCGGTTTTGCAACGCCAGCACGCCAATCATGGCCCCAAACTGCACCGTCATCATGCCAATCAGCAAAACCGTATGCGGAGGTGTCAGGATCTGGACGTCAAGGCCGTAGGTGTTGTGCCACCAGTCGTCGAAGGGCGCGGAGGTCAGCATGGTCAAGGCACCCCAGACGCAGTACATGGCACCCAGCGATCCGTAGAAAATACCCCAGAACCGGACGGAACCGGTTCGCTCGGGGTTCCTTTTGGCGAAGGTCAACTGCAGAATCTTAAACCCCGAAAAAGCACCCGCCACGACCGCTCCAACGTACATGAGCAGATGCGGGGGCGCAAACAGGCCGTCGCGGCCAATGCTCATGTGCCACATGATGTCCCAGAGCAGGCCCCACACGATGCAGAGCGAGGAAAACACCACGGCGTAGATGTATGTGGGTATTTTGGTACGTATAACCGGTGGAGAAAGGGTGGCTTGCATGTACGCGTTGTCGGTTAAAAGAACAGGGAGTAAAGATAGGAAAAAGACCCTATAAACTGCATCGATCCTGATGTCGTTGCCACTCACTTTCGATAGCCCCCAAAAAGACTCCAAATCTATTTAGGGGCAAATGCGAAAGTCCTAGAATGATTAGCGTTTCAGAATTTTCAGCGTGTGACTTTTTCCTCTGGTATCGACGCGCAGCAGGAGCAGGCCGGGGGGCTGATGCTGGATCGATACGGTCTGGCGTTCCACCGGTCTGGCCACCCCAATCTGGTGTTCATGCAACAACCGCCCGCTGGCATCGGACAACTGAAACCGCAGCGGCTGGCTTTCGGCACCCCGGATTTCGATTACGACCTGATCGCTAACCGGGTTGCCCAGCACCGTTACCTGCAACTGAGAATGGGGTTCGGCTGAAAGCCGAACCGGCGACGGACAGTTGAGCGGTTTGCCCGAATCCTTCAAGTCATAGGTTGAACCGGACACCCGGGCGCGGATCAGGCGGGTGTTGCCGTCTTTCAATCCCGCTGGCACTTCGAAACTGTAGGCATGCGCGCCGTTGCCCTTCCCGGCATTCTTCAAATCCACCCGGTAGATGTTGGCGACCACGCTGCCCAAAACCGCATCGATGGTGTAGAACTCGACGGTCAGGGGCGTATTGGGTTTGTTGCGGTCCCAGACCCAGCCGCGAATCGTGCCACATTCCACTTTGTCGAGATAGCCTTCAAAGCTACCCGTGACGATGGGGGTCGATCCGGCCACGGTCAGGTTAAAACTCACGCTATTGGTAGCGTTCTGAGCATCGGTGGCTGAATATGTCAGCACAAAACCGCCTTCAACGCCGGGTTTTCCGGTAATCTGGCGCGTGCCGCTGGTGAACGTCAGACCAGTGGGCAGGCCTGCCAGGCCATAACTGAGCGTTCCGCCTTCCGGATCGGTGAAAACCGGCAGGGTGGTAATGAAGTCCACACCTTGCTGGGCGACCAACGGCGACATGGTGGGTGCCACGGGCGGTTTATTGGCCGGGGGCGGGGGTGTGCCGGTCTGACACTGGATTGTTTTGGGACCCTCTTTCAGGGTAAAACTGCTCCCTTGTATGCGGGCGGAGAGCGAATGAACCTGCCCGTCTTTCAGGTCTTCGGGAATGGTCCAGCGAAAGGCGTGGATGCCGTTGCCCTTGCCCGCGTCCTTCAGATCCTGCCGGAACTCATTGGCTGCTATGGAACCCTTGAAAGTAGCCCCGTCGTAAAGATCGACGGAAAAAACCGTATTGGGTTTGTTGCGGTCCCAGGCCCAGCCCCGGAAGGTGCTGCAATCGGCGCCGTACAGAAAGCCGTCGAAACTGCCGGTCACCGTCGGTGCGGGGTTGACGATGACGGTAAAGGAAGCCGTTGGACTGATGCAACTGCCCTCCTGGCAATAGACGGAATACGCGAATGTGCCGGTGGTTGACGTAGGAATCGAGATTGACGAACCGCTGGGCGATCCGGGTCCGGTCCAGAACAGCGTTCCCTCACACCCGCTGGCGGTGAGAGAAACCGGGCTGGTATTCTGGAGTACGGTCACGGCACCCGAGCCGGTGGTCGATGCGACAATCGTAACCGTGGGATGGGGCAAAACGGTCAGGCTGAAAGGCTCAGACGTGATGGAACCGCACGCATTGGAAACCACTACGCGATACGCTCCGGAAGACATATCCGATGTATAGAAAAAGGTAGCATCATTGACCCCGGCTTCATACTCATCATATTTGACCCCATCCTTATAAAACGCATAGGTAACGGGGCCCTTCCCCCCTAAACCAAATGTCACCTGTGCCGATGAATACAAATGACCTGCGGGAGTCGCACAGATCGTTAAACTTAGTGGAGCCGGATTGATGAAAAAAAGCGCGTCCGTTTCGCCCTGAAACTCGAATGCGCCCCGGTCGATATAACCGCCGAAAACCCGGTTTTCGCCAGCGATAGCCTTATCCGGGCCGCTCACAGCCGTGTAGGAAGCCAGATTTCCGGAATTGATGGCAAATGAACAGGACGTCAGGCTCAGGTCGCCGTCTGCTTCGTTGGCAAAAGCCGGGTTGGAAACCTGATTGCCCAGGCCGGGAAGATTGTCCTGGTTAATGGTGTAGGTGACGGTGAGCGTTCCATCATCAACGATATCCAGCCCATCATTCCCCTGAATTTCACCGTCATAACTGGGTAGGTTATTCCACAGGATGCTATTGGTCAGGGCGAGTGTGCCTTTATTTTGGATGGCATTTCCGTTGGTGGACCGGTTTCTGACAAAGGTACAGTTGATCACGATCGCTTCGGAACCCGAAATGGTCATGGCTCCGCCCCCTACATCCCCGTCCGCCGTATTTTTGAAGAATACACAGTTGATCAGAAGGGGATGACTGTCTGATCCCTCGGAATAAAAACCGCCCCCACTGCTGGCCTGGTTACCGGTGAAGTAACAATTTCGAATGATAGGATCACCATACCCACAGCCACTTTCATTGAATACGCCCCCTCCGTGAGCATCGTTATATTCCCCGTGGGCATTCCCCCCGGTTATCACAAAACCGTCCAGAATCGTTGACCGACTGCCCCTCACACAAGCCACAACGTGGTAACTATTGTCCGATGTCGTGCCCGGATCGCCGATTTCCCCGCTCAGCGTGGTGGAGGAGGGGTACGTCAGTACCCGCTCCGCAAGGGAAGTTTCGCCCCCCTCAAATCCGCCATAAATCGATACTCCATCGGTCAGTTCAAACCGGTGCCACGGTTCAGAACCGGGTTTATAGATTCCTTTCGCTACCCAGACCTGATCGCCGGAGCCGAATTGGGAGGCATTGATCATGGCCAGTAAATCCCCAGAAGCATCATCCCAGCTTAAGCCTTCACCGGAACCTCCTTCTTTTACGTAACGAATCGTCTGCGCCTGGAGGCTCGTCAGACTGGCCAGGATCAAAACGTGAGCAAACAAAAAAAGGCGAATGAGCGCCAATCTGCCCCTCCATTGGAAGGGTAATCGTAAAAGAAGTTTCATAAGGTAAAATGGTTTGGTAGACAGAAATTGCGTGGCCGGATCAGAACTGGCGGAAGACGTTGAGTGGTTTCAGGAATAGAACGTAAACGGGGAGGTGTACGGTTTTGAACAAGACCAACGCAAAGCGTATACGTTCCAATTTCCACTGCTAAAATAGCAAACTATTGCAAACGAAAAGCACGATTCTAACAAAATAGTAAGTAGAAAAAAAACCGTTTGACTCCGGTTCAAAACAGGGTCAAACGGCTTAACGTGAACAACTTGGCAATTAGGGCTTCAACACTTTCAAAACCGCCCGCCCGGAGCCGCTCGCAACGTGCAGCAAATACAGTCCGGCAGCCCGCTGGTGAACGGGAATTGACAGTCGTTCGACGGTTTTTGCGTTTTCAATGACGTGTTCAGTCAAAGGTCTTCCTCCCGTATCGCGGAGATCCAACCGGACTGCCTGACCTGCCGCCCCCTGTATTTCGACCTCAATGAAATTCCCCGAAACCGGATTGCCCAACACCGTCACCTGAAGCCCGGCTGGAAGATTTTGAACCGGTTTCCATCGTAGCGGCAGACACCGTCGCGGGTGGCCATCCAGATAAAGCCCTGGCGGTCCTGAACAATGGCCGACACAAAGGCCTGCGGCAAGCCCTGGCGATCCGAAATGACCTCGGGTTGTGGAAATTCAATCGGCTGGGCCGTGGCTGCGGTGAAAAAGTAGAGACCAATTGCCAGTGTCCAACATCCTGTTCGCAAAACACTTTTCCTGTTGGGCAAGAGCCTCCGCATTCAACGGTCGTTTAGGGGTGGTGAGAAAGCCCCAAATTAACAAGACTTTGTTCATGTTACCATTTGTGCGGGCAATTTTTACTGAAAGGAAAGTAGTCTTCAATCACCGGGTGGCCCGGAGCTGTCAGGGTTTTCGGCGGTTTATGGCTAACTTTCCGATCTGAACTTTTGCCGAATGCGATTCGATCATGAAACTACTCCTTGTATCTGCTTTGCTAATGGCTTCGATGATGGCTTGTAACTCCAAAACCGGCCAGGAAAGCAAGGCTGCCAATGCCGATTTCGCCCAAACCGTCGACAATTATTACGAAGAACGCCTGAAGCTCTTCCCGATTGAAGCGACGTATCAGGGCGACAACCGCTACAACGACTTGCTGCCCAACAGCATTTCGCAGGAATTTCTCGCCCGGACGAAGGCATTTTACACCGACTATCTCGAAAAAATAAAAGCCTTTGACCGCGAAAAACTGTCGGATCAGGACAAAATTTCGTACGATATTCTGAAACGCGAGCTGGAACTGCAGTTGGATCAATTCAAGTTTCACCTCGAATACGTGCCGTTTTCGCAGTTCGAAGGACTGACGCTGTCGTTTGGTCAGTTGGGCAGCGGAGCGGGGGCGCAGCCGTTCAAAATCGTCAAGGATTACGACGACTGGCTGAAGCGGGTTTCGGCCTTCCAGGTTTGGGGTGATACCGCCGTGGCCAATTTCCGGAAAGGCATGGCAACCGGCATGATCTGGCCGAAAAGTCTGGTGGTGAAAATGATTCCGCAAATGACCGATCTGGTGGTGACCGACCCGACCCAGAGTCTGTTCTACGGCCCGATCAGGAACCTGCCGAAAGACTTTAGCGAAGCGGATAAAAACCGCCTGACGGCAGCTTACAAACTGGCGATTTTGCAACAGATCGTGCCGACGTACAAAAAACTGGGCGATTTTCTTCAGAATGAATACCTGCCCAAGGCGCGCACGACCTCGGGCATCGATGTGGTTCCGCAAGGCCCGGAGCTGTATAAAGAACTGGTCAAAACCTGGACGACCACCGACAAAACGCCGGAGGAAATTTACCAGACCGGCCTGAAAGAAGTGGCCCGGATTCGGGGCGAAATGGAGAAAGTGAAAACGCAGGTGGGCTTTCCCGGTTCGCTGAATGATTTTTTCACCCACCTCAAAACCGATCCGAAGTTTTATCCCTACAAACAGCCGAAAGACGTGCTGGCGGCTTTCAACACGATTCTGGCGCGCATCGAGCCGAATCTGGCGAAGATGTTTACCAAAACACCGAAGTCTAAATTTGAAATCCGGCAGACGGAGAAGTTCCGCGAAGCCTCGGCGAGTGCGGAATACAACCCGGCCTCGGCGGATGGCAGTCGGCCGGGCATTTTCTACGTTCCGATTCCGGATGCGGCCCAATTCAACGTTACGTCAGGCATGGAGTCATTGTTTCTGCACGAAGCCATTCCGGGCCACCATTACCAGTTTTCGTTGCAGCAGGAAAGCACCGATCTGCCCAAATTCCGGCGGTTTGCGTGGTATGGTGCCTACGGCGAAGGCTGGGCGTTGTATTGTGAGTCGCTGGGCAAGGAACTCGGTATTTATACCGATCCATACCAGTACATGGGTGCCTTGAGCGACGAAATGCACCGGGCGATCCGGCTGGTGGTCGATGTGGCGATTCACACCAAACAAATGACCCGCGAAGAAGCCATCAAGTATATGATGGACAACGAACCGATTGCGGAACAGGGTGCGGTGGCTGAAATTGAGCGGTATATGGCCATTCCGGCGCAGGCGTTGTCGTATAAAATCGGTGCGTTGAAAATCCGGGAGTTACGCACCAAATACGAGACTCAGTTGGGCGACAAATTTAATCTGGCGGCTTTCCACGACGAGTTTTTAAAAGACGGTTGTATGCCGCTGGACGTGCTGGAACGCAAAATGGATGCCTGGGCCGACCGGCAGAAGAAGTAAAAAGGGCTTGAAATACCATTTCGAATGATACAAATTGGAAAAATAAATACCCTGATTGCCCTCCGCGAAACCAGCGTCGGGGTTTTTCTGGGCGATGATGAGGACAATGACATCCTGCTCCCGAACAAATACGTACCCGGCACCTTGCGGATCGATGATCCGATCGATGTGTTCGTTTATACCGACTCGGAAGACCGGATCATTGCCACCACGCTGACGCCTAAAATTCAGCGCAATCAGTTTGCGCGGTTGCAGGTGGTTTCGGTCACGAGCGTGGGGGCGTTTCTGGACTGGGGACTGGAAAAAGACTTGCTGGTGCCCTACCGCGAGCAAAGCCGCCCGATGGAAGTGGGCCGCTGGTACGTCGTGTACCTGTACCTCGATCACGAAACCGACCGGCTGGTGGCGTCGAGCCGGCTTAACCGGTTTCTGGATTCGGAAGTACCCAATCTGACGGAAGGGCAGGAGGTGTCGCTGCTGGCCTGGGAGCCGACCGATCTGGGCATCAACGTCATCATCAACAACCGCTACCGGGGCCTGGTCTACGCCAATGAGGTGTTCCGGCAGGTGTATCCCGGCGACCGGCTGACGGGCTACATCAAGACCATTCGCGACGACAACCGGATCGATGTGAGCCTGCAAAAGCCGGGATACGAAAACGTGGAGCCGAATGCGCAGCGGATTCTGGCCACGTTGAAAGAGCAGAACGGTTTTCTGCCCCTCAACGATTACAGCGAACCGGATGCCATTTACCAGACGCTGGAGATGAGCAAGAAGACCTTCAAGAAAGCCATCGGGGCCTTGTTTCGGGAACGGAAGATTGCCATTAAGGAAGACGGTATTTATCTGGTTTGAGCAGGCCGGTTTTCAGGAAAAATAGCCACCTTTTTTTGCTCGAAAGAGACGTTTTTGCAGGAAACAAAAATAAATCACAATCTGTTGGGTTGGTAAAATCGTAAACTCTGTACTGAAATGGCACGACCGAATCCTGAACTGATCGATGCGCTGCGCCGGACCGCCCGGAAACTACAGGAAGGCGCTCCGTATGAATGGGGGCACATGGGCGGTTGCAACTGCGGCAACCTCGCTCAGGAATTGACCAAACTGACCAAAGCCCAGATTCACGCCTACGCCATGCAACGCTACGGCGACTGGAACGAACAGGTGGCCGACTATTGCCCTACGAGCTACATGCCGATCGATCTGGTAATTAACGAAATGTTGCAGGCCGGTCTGGCGATCGAAGACCTGAAGAACCTCGAAAAACTGACCGACCGTCGGGTGTTGGCCCGCTTCCCCATCGAAAAGCGTTACCTCCGCCATAACCACCGCGACGACGTTGTGGCCTACCTGACTGAATGGGCGGCTTTGCTCGAGGACGAACTGCTGGCGAAAATTGAGCTTCCGAAGTTCGACGACGCGGCCTGGCAGCCCGTTAACTGACCAAAAAGGCATCAGGTAATCCTGATGCCTTTTTGAAGAATCGTGGCGGAATCGACTGTTCCTTACCGCTGCATCGTATAAAACTCATAGCTGATTTTCCACGTAAACGCCTGTCCTGGTGCCACATCGATCGCAATGAAGGGTTCGGGCGAGAGGTTTTTCGGGTTCGACCAGAAAGCCAGTTTCGATAGGGGCCGGTCGGCCCGAATCCGGACGCCCGCGCCGGTTTTGGTGTTTTCAACCCGGATATCGTAATCGCTGGCACTTGCACCGTAGCCTTCCACGAGCGTGTAAATGCTTTCGCGGTTCTGGAGTGGTCTCAGGAAGGTAAGTTCCTGATTCTTACTGGCCAGAATGTCTTTTAAATCGCCGGTCGGTTTGGCGGAAAACCCAAACTGAACCCGGAAATCCGGCCCCGACGGCTGCTGGTCGATCACCAGAAAATTGTGGTTGTAAACGGCGGTTTCGATGCGCTGTTTGCCGGTATTTTTCAGGCGGTGTTCCAGCACCAGTTCGGGTTTGCCTTTGGTAAGCTTCACGGTTTTTTCGTATTCGTAGGAATACCCGGCCGCATCCTTCAACACATGGGTAAACCGCACCTGATCGGCTTTTTTCTGAACCGACCACTGCCCTTTATCCACGTGTTGGTAGGGCGCGACAAACTTGTACGGCTCATTGTCGATTTTCCGCAGGCTTCCCACGCCAATCTTCACGAACAGGTCGCCGGGTTTGGCCTGATCGTAACCCATCGGGTCAAACGCTTCGACCGGGCCGCTGATGGCGTCGTGCAGATAGGGATCGTACTTCTCAAACCACTTGCCGAAATAACTGTGCCCTTTGTATTCCAGATTGGCAATCACGCCCGACCAGTCGAAGCGCGTGCCCCGGTAATACCCGGTGGCGGTATCTGGCAAATACAGCGTTGCCTTGATGGAATCGTTGGTAATCACCGCCTGGGGGACTTCGTCGATGGTCCAGGAAATGAGGAAGAAAGCCAGCAGGAGGGCGGGTAGGTATTTTTTCATTTCTAGGTTTACGGTTTATCATTTACGGTTTACGGTTTTCAGTTTACGGTAGCTGATGCACGCTCAACGCGTCACATAGAATGCGTCAGCCAACCGTAAACTGAAAACCGTAAACCAATTATAGCACTTTCAGCAAGCCCCGGCGACGGAGCAGCGGTTTGATGTCGGGTTCGGAGCCCCGGAAATTTTTATAGAGTGTCATCGGTTCGTCGGTACCGCCCTTTTCGAGGACGTTTTTGCGGAACGACTGGGCGGATTTCTGATCGAACAATCCTTTCTGCCTGAACACTTCAAAGGCATCCGCATCCAATACCGCCGACCAGATGTAGCTGTAATAACCCGCCGAATAACCGCCCGCGAAAATGTGCTGGAAATACGTGCTCCGGTAGCGCGGGGGAATCTGGTCGATCAGGCCGATTTTATCCATCGACTGCTTTTCGAAAGCCAGCACATCAGTCGGCACCTGGCCGGGTTTCAGCGTATGGTAATCCATGTCGAGCAGCGACGCGGCCAGGTATTCAGTCGTTTCAAAGCCCTGGTTGAACAGACTGCTTTTGTTAATTTTCTCAATCAGCGCGTCCGGAATCACCGCGCCGGTTTTGTAATGTTTGGCGTAGAGTTTCAGCATTTGCGCTTCCTCCGACCAGTTTTCCATGATCTGCGACGGCAACTCCACGAAGTCGCGCGGCACCGACGTTCCCGACAAACTGGCGTAGGTGACGTTGGAAAGCAACCCGTGCAGGGCGTGGCCAAATTCGTGGAAAAACGTCCGGGTTTCCTCCAGACTGAGCAAGGCGGGGGCGTCGCCCGACGGGCGCGAGAAGTTGCAGACGATGGAAATCACCGGCGTGATTTTCTGGCCATTTTTCACTTCCTGCCGCCGGAAACTGGTCATCCAGGCACCCCCGCGTTTGCTGGCGCGCGGGTGGAAATCCATGTACAGAATGCCGATGTGCCGTCCGTCGGCTTCTTTCACCTCGTAGCCCGTCACTTCGTCGTGATACACCGGCAGATCTGTCCGCCGTTCGAAACGCAAACCGTAGAGCCGCCCGGTGAGCATGAAAATGCCTTCGCGGACGTTTTCGAGCGAGAAATACGGTTTGAGCTGTTCGCCATCGAGGGCGTATTTTTGCTTGCGGAGTTTTTCGGCATAATACCGCCAGTCCCAACTCGCCAGTTTTTCGTTCTTTCCCCGGCGGGGATCCGTTTCCTTGTCCATCAGTGCCTGCAGTTCGGCGGCTTCCTGTTTCGTCACCGGAACGGTTGCGGCCCAGAGTTGATTGAGGAGTTCGCTCACCCTGGCGGGCGTCGAAGCCATGCTTTCTTCCAGCACAAAAGCCGCGTGGTTTTCGTAGCCCAGCAACTGCGCTTTTTCGGCCCGAAGCGTTACCATCTTGGCCATCAGCGCCTTGTTGTCACGTTCGTCGTTGTGATTGCCGCGTTCGAGATAGGCCCGGAAAATCTGTTCGCGGAGCGCGCGGTTGTCGGCATACTGCAAAAACGGCATGATGCTCGGGTTTTGCAGCGTAAAAACCCACTTGCCATCCGCCTGATTTCGCTTTTTGGCTTCGTTGGCAGCCGCTTCTACGAGCGAAGCGGGCAAACCGCTGAGGTCTTCTTTTTTGTCGATTACCAGTGTGTAGGCGTTGTTTTCGGCCAGTAGATTCTGACCAAACTTCAAGGTCAGAACTGAAAGTTCTTCATTGATTTTTCGCAGCCGATCCTGTTTGTCGGCGGTCAAAGCAGCCCCGCCCCGGACAAAATTCTTGTACGTTTTTTCGAGCAACCGCTGCTGTTCGCCGGTGAGTTTGAGTTGGTTTCGCTGGTCATAGACGGCTTTCACCCGCTTGAACAGGGCCGGATTCAGCGCGATGTCGTCGCCGTTTTTCGCCAGTTTGGGCGCAATGGTCTGGGCGATTTTCTGAAGATCCTCGCTGGTGTTGGCGTTGTTGAGGTTGAAAAATACCGTGCTTACCCGGCTGAGCAGGTCACCGCCCGCTTCCAGGGCTTCGATGGTGTTGGCAAAGGTGGGTGCCTGGGTCTGGCTGGTGATTTTCGCAATGTCAGCCGCCTGTTGTTTGATGCCTTCCTCAAAAGCCGGTTCGTAATGTTCCGGTTTGATTTTGTCGAAAGCCGGTACGCCAAAAGGCGTGGTGTAGGCGGTGAAAAAAGGATTTTCCGTGGTGGATTGGCCGTTTACCGGCGCGAGATCCGTCAGAAGCATGGTCGTTATCAGAAGTGTAAGCGTTGATTTCATCGAAGAACGCATTGGTTGGGGTCACTCAAAACTACAGAATCGCGTTGCGAAAGCAAAACGTACCCCCGGACTTTAGTACGTGAGTGCGATCGTCAGAAGGTTTGAATCTTGCAGGGATTTCACGGACTAATTGATTTAAACTAAGTAACCGCCGGATTCACATTTTGGCTTATTAGCCCACTGCCGCTCGGGCGGCCCCGTTTAGCTGTGGGTAAAGCGAAAAGTAACCCCCTGCTAACAGAACCGTTTTAACGGTTTCATGGTCCGGCAAAACCGTTAAAACGGTTTCATAATGATTTGGTTTCACTTCAATTTACCCACAGCTAAACGGGGCCGCCCGAGCGGCAGTGGGCTGATAAACATTTACTTCGGCGGTTATTTAGTTTAAATCAATTAGTCCGGGGGTACGTTTTGTCCGCCAGCGAACAACAATTGTCCGGCTTCGTACAGTAGAATTTGACAGAAAATTTTTAGTATGTTGATTATCAGGTAGTTGTTTAATTGGCACGGCGTTTGGAATAACAGTAACCGAACACGTAAGCAACAACTATTGAATCATTTCCAACAACAACAAATACATAACCGTAAACAATATCATGTTCAATCTCCTGAGTAATCTGATCTGTACCGCGCTGTTGAGCGCCCCGGTTTTGAGCGAACCCGCTACGCCCAGCACACTGCCCTTTGGCGCCAGCGCCTACGTCACTTCCGAAAACAAGATTCGGGTATCCGTCGTAAAATCAGCCGCAGAGCCAGTGACGGTTTTGCTGCGCAACGACAAAAAAGAAATCATTTTTCAGGAAACGATTTCGAAAAAAGAATTGAAATACGCGGCCAAGCTGGACATGAAAAATCTGGCCGATGGCGCCTACGAACTGGAATTCAAGTCGGCTCAGGGCGCGATTCGCAAACAGGTGAACGTGGCCACCCCGCCGGTTTCCACACCCGCCCGGTCGGTGGTTTTGAACACTCCCACCGAGTAATAAATACCGTAGAATTTAGACAAACTGTAAAACCACCGCTGCTGTGTAGCGGTGGTTTTTTGTTGAGGTTCGAATCCGGTCTACAGAAACGTATTCATCCAGTATCTGTTGTTTTTGGAAGATGACTCGCGGGAAGTCAGAAGGGTTGGAACGGTTTTTCAGGAATATTCCCTTTACTTCGCACTCGCATTGGACATGACCAACCACCACCCGGAGTCCAGCGTACACCACCATGAAATTCGACGATTATTATATTGCCCCCGAAATCAAGCGGAATCTGGAAGGGTTGGGCTTCAAAAAACCGACCGACATTCAGTTTAAATCGATACCGCCGATTCTGAAGGGCGAAGATGTGCTGGCGATTGCCCAAACCGGCACCGGAAAAACGGCGGCTTTTGCCATTCCGGTCGTCAGTATGCTGTATGAGCGGAAAAAGCAGAAACGGGCGGAGGGCATCAAGTGTCTGGTAATGGTGCCAACCCGTGAGCTGGCGTTGCAGATCGCCGGGGTGTTCGAGCAGATTTCCCGACACATGAACCTGAAAGTGTTTTGTGTGTTTGGTGGGGTGGAGCAGGGGCCACAGATCGCGCAATTGGAAGCGGGCATCGACATTCTGATTGCGACGCCGGGCCGGATGTTCGATCTGGTGAGTCAGGGCTACATCCGCCTGCAGCGGGTCGAAATCCTGATTCTGGACGAAGCCGATCACATGCTCGATCTGGGGTTTATCAAAGACATTCAGGATTTGATGAAATTCCTGCCCCGCAAGCGGCAAACGCTGTTTTTTTCGGCGACGATCAACGAGAAAATCAAGAAGTTAGCCTATTCGCTGGTACACAATGCCATCCGGATTCAGATTTCGCCGAAAGATCCGGTGGCCAAAAATATCGACCATTCCGTGGCTTTTGTCGGGATGGACGACAAGCGGTTTTTTCTGGAACGGCTGATTCAGGAACATCCCGACAGCAAAATTCTGGTGTTTGTCCGGACGAAAGTCCGGGCGGAACGGGTACTGAAAGCCCTGGAACGCGTGGGGATCAAGAGTGAAACCATTCACGGCGATAAGGAGCAGAAAGACCGTTTGCAGGTGATGAATCAGTTCCGAAGCGGAGCGGTTAAGGTGCTGATTGCTACCGACATCAGCGCGCGCGGTATCGACATCGCCAACGTGGATTACGTCGTCAATTACGATCTGCCTGAGCAACCCGAAAACTACGTCCACCGCGTGGGCCGAACGGGTCGGGGAACCCAGAAAGGCCAGGCGTTCTCGTTTTGCAGCCCCGAAGAAAAACCGATCCTCGACGAAATTGAAACCTTTCTGGACAAACCCATCCGCGTAGCCCAGATCGATCAGATCGACTACCAGGAAACCGTCGACGCCAGCAAAGGCGCGCAGTTTGACCTAAAGGCCTTGATGAAGGAAGCGGAGGAACTGCAATTGGGTCGGAAGAAGCGGAAAAAGAAGAAGTAGAGGTACTCATTTTTCTATTTCTCCGCCAGAAACTGCCTGACAAACCCATCAAAATCCTCATCTACCGAAAAGCCAAGCTGAAGCGCCCGGCGGTTGTCGACGGCGGTTGGCCAACTGCTGACAATGGCGTGAACGGCGGAGTCGGGCCGGAACTCGACCCGGTTTGCGGTTTCCCGGTTCGTGTGTCGTTCCAGGGTATCGAGCATTTCCTGAATGGTGACGGGAATACCGGGCAGATTGACCGTCCGCCAGTAGCCGAAGGCGGAGCTTTCCAAAGTAGCCGCATGCAGCAGGTTGCGAATGATCGTGTTCGGGCTGGATACCAGCACGGTCAGATCCGGCGAAACCGGGCAAATGGCGGTTTCGCCGTGAATGGGTTCCCGAATGATGCTGCTGACAAACGAAGAGGCCGCCTGATTCGGTCGGCCGGGCCGGACACAAATGGTGGGCAACCGCAGCACCCTGCCATCGACAAAATTTTTCCGGCTGTAGTCATTGACCAGCAACTCCACGATGGCTTTCTGAATGCCGTACGAGGATCGGGGCGTAACGACCGTCCGTTCATCGACCACTGCCGGGAGGTCTCCGCCGTAGACGGCAAAACCGCTGGCAAACACAAACCGGATGCCCGGATGCTGGTGGCGGCAGGCTTCCAGCAGGTGCCGGGAACTGTCGAGATTTACGCTCCATCCCAGATCGAACTCCTTTTCGGCCTGACTGCTCACCACCGCTGCGAGGTGAAACAGAAGCCCGGTTCTGGCCGACACGATGCTTTTGGCCGCGCCTTCTGCCGACAGGTCGATCTGCTGACAACGCACCCGGCCGTCGCTCCCCGGATTTGTTGGTAGAATCAGATCGACCAGGAGCAATTCCTCAAAAGCCAGCGAACTGTTCAGGAGTGCTTTGGCCAGCCGCTGACCCAGAAAACCGGCTCCGCCGGTAATGATGATTTGCATGGGTTGAAAAAGATTAGGGATTGGAATCGAAAGCGCTAAGAGGTGAACAAGTTTGCATAAAAAAGCGGAAATAAGACGTCATGGAGCGGCTTTTACATTTACCATTTATCATTTTACATTTAATATTTCCAAAGTCATCATTTCCTCTCCGTCAGCCGGTTGTATTTTTTCAAAACCGCTTTCAGCCGGTCGTGGGGCAGGCCGTATACTTTGTGATGATCGATGCCTTCCATCGTTTCGGCTGCCACCAGGGTATTCAGAATGGCTTCTTCCGTGGCTTCGACGGTGGCTTTAAAAACCGCATCCAGGCTTGATTTATCCACGGATCGGTACGTAGTCATTTTGGTGTCGGCGTCATAGGCGGCTTTCTGCGTGGAGAAGGCCATGAAAATATCACCCGAACTGTTGGTGCCGTAGGTTCCGGTGCGGGCAATGCCCATCGTCACCCGTTTGGCCACCAGATTCAGTTGCGACGAAACGAGTGGCACGTCGGTTCCAACGATGGCGATGATCGAGCCGTCTTTTTCATTGATCACCGGCATCAAATCCGTCACTTCTTTCCCGACCGGCACCCCCGCCATCATCAGATCGTCGCGTCGGCCAAAGTTGGCCTGCACCAGCACCCCCACCGTATAATCCTGATTGCCAATTCGAATCTGTCGCGAAGCCGTGCCGGTACCTCCCTTAAAACCGTAGCAAACCATGCCCGTTCCTCCGCCGACGTTACCTTCCGAAACCGTCCCCGAAGCCGCACTTTCCAGCGCCTGGAGGACGTGTTCTTTCTGGATGTGCAAACCGTTGATGTCGTTCAGTACCCCATCCCAGGTTTCGCCGACCAGGGGTAGACCGAATGAGAAATCAAGTGCTTTTCTGGTCGAAAACTGCTGGTGACACCACGCGCCGATGGCGTCGCGAACCACCCCGGCACTGTTGGTGTTGGTGATGCCGACCGGCCCGAAACCGGTGCCGTAGTCGTGGAGATAGGGAATTCCGGTCATCTCGCCGTCGCCGTTGAAAATGAAGTAACCCGCCGGGTAAGCCCGGTCGGTTTTCCCGGTTGGCAGCACCACCGTGACGCCCGTTCGGATCGGGCCTTTGCCCAACACCCATTTTCCGCTGCCCTCAATCCGGGTTTTGTAGCCCACCAGCACACCGGGAACGTCGGTGATCGCATTGAATGGCCCCGGTTTTCCGTTCAGCGGAATGCCGAGGTCGCGGGCGCGCGGTTTGGGGGCTGGTTGTGAAAAAACCGTTGTGGAAAGCAGCAGAAGCAGGAAAAAGGTTTTCACGGTTTTGTGTGAATGAGGTTGGATGCTGATGAACAGACCTCCGATTCTATGGAATTGAAGCAACAAAACCAAACGAATCATCGCCTATCTTGTGATCGGTAACCACCCCTGTCACCCTGTTCTATTCAGGTTTTTCATTTTATGGAAACCATTAAAACCGTTCTGTCGGTTAGGAATCATCTCTTGTACGGAATGCGTTGGTGCAAAAAACGGGAGCAAGCCGTCGCTTGCTCCCGTTCAGTTTACCGTAGTCCCGGTCTTTACTCGACCACAACCTTTTTGGTGATCAGCGTTGTTTCGCCCTGCACCGACATCAGGTAGTTGCCCGGTGCCAGTTGACCCACCGGAAACGCATACGCCGTCGTAGAAACCGTCACCGGTCGTTGCCGAAGGCTGCGTCCCTGCAAGTCGGTCAGTTTCAGCTCAACAACCTCATTCGTCCGAAAACCGCTCAACGACACCATCAGGGTTGTTTGTTGCCGGTCGACCGGATTCGGATACACCTGCACCACCGGTTTGTCATTGGGTTCCGCCGTGGCCAGCCGGGCCGACGAAGCCGCTGAAAGCTGAAGATTGTCCACGTAGAAAACCGAATTGGTCGCTCCGCCCGTGTCCTGAAAATAGAGGTCTTTCAGGGTGGCCGGACTGCCCAGGTTCGTGAGGGGAATGGTCACCAGCGTCCAGGCATTGGCCGTTGGCCGAACCGTGTACCCCTGCGAACTGTTGTTGAGTGTCACCTTGAACTGCTGTCCGCCCGTGGGGCCGCCGTGTACCCAGAACTGAAGCTGGACATACGAAGCCATTGGAACAGCGGGTTCGGGGTGGAGGTATAAACCGCCCCAGCCTCCCGTATACTGCAACGCCAGCGATTTGCTGCCAGCTTTCACCGGGGTGCCGTTGGCGTAATTTCGTGAAATGCTCCACGACCAGTCGAGCCAGCCCGTTTTCAGAGCGTCGTCGTAAATCAGCAAACCGCCCGGTACGGGATCCGGCGGTGGTGGTGTGGTGCTGCCGGACGAAACCAGGTGCAATTGATCAATGTAAACCGCAGCCTGAGCGGAATTCGTAACGTCCTGAATGAAAATATCCCGCAAAGTCGCCGGATTTCCGAAGGCGGAGAAAGGCACCGTGACCAGGGTCCACTGGTTTGCTTTGGGCGTAAATTCATACGATCCGCTGCTGTTGATCACCACCTGCATTCGTTGCCCGGCGTTGGGGCCACCGTGTACCCAAAACTTCAGGCTCGGGTACGTACTCAGCGAAACCGCCGTTTCGGCATGGAGATACAACGCCCCCCATCCCGCCGTGTTCTGGAGGGAAAGCGATCTGGTTCCGCTGTAAACCGGCGAAGTTGCGTTGTAATTCCGGGTCATGCTCCACGACCAGTCGACCCAGCCGGTTTTGAGCGCATCGTCGTAAATGATGAGCGAAGACGGTTCCGGACCTGGATTGGTTCCCGTTACAGACACCACGGTCGTCGTCGTTGCCTGGCAGCCATTGCGCCCAACGGTTAGTGTATACGTTCCGGCGGCTGTGGTCGTGACGTTGGCAATGGACGGGTTTTGAAGGGTGCTGACAAAGGAATTCGGCCCTTTCCAGCTATAACTCGCTCCGGTGCCAGCTCCGGCGGCTGTCAGATTCAGCGTCTGACCAGCCGCAAGGGGGGTGTTGCTCGTCGCCGTCGCCGGGGGCAGGGCGTTGACCATGACGGTGGTCGTCACCGTTTGCGCCGTTCCACCGGAAGGCGTCACCGTCAGCGAGTACGTCCCGGAAGCGGCTGTCCCGGCATTGGGGAGGGTCGGATTTGCCACCGTTGCGGTAAAACCGTTCGGGCCGCTCCACTGGAAAGTGGCCCCCGCTGGCGCGTTGGCCACGGCCAGACTGAGGGTTTGGCCGCTGCAAACCGGGCTATTGCTCGACGCTGAAATCACCGGTGGGGGCGTTGTTCCGCCCGGACTGGTAAAATACGACACCAGAAATGTGTACCCCGCCTGGTTGTAAATGGCCGGTTCCGTGATTTCCCACGAGGGTTCCGGGTAGCTGGTGTTCCAGTTGCGGTATGCCTTCATGGCCGGTTGGTTTTTCGGAGGAGCCGACGAACCGCCGTAATACACGTTGGGGCCACCCACCAGAAAACCGGGTGGTGGTCCGAACTGCGACGATGCACCGTCGTAGCGCGCCGAACCATCTCGAAACCAACTGTGGTAAAACTCATCGACGCTGTTTTCGGCCCCGGCATTCGCGCCCCGGCTGCCCATGTTGCTGAGGTAGGTCCAGGAGAGCGGGTTGCGTCCGTGGAAATAATGCAGATACTCTTCCGCAATTTCCTGGTAGAGCGCATTTTTAGCCGGATTGACGTTCAGATCGACCGCCAGAATGGGAAGAATCGCCCATAGCGCCTTCTGCAAATTGGAGCCCCAGGAGTAGTGGCCGGTCCACATGAAACCCAGGTACGGGTCGCTTTTCTGCATGTGGTACGTTTCAAGGGGCCAGTCCATCGTACTTTTGAACTTGTCCCTGATCGCCGTGACGACGGCGGGCGTCGCGCCGGAAGCCTTGGCGTAGACGTAGTAGGCCCGGTTGAGTTCCCAGCAGAGCGACGCATCCAGATTGCCGTTTGAGAACGGATGAAAACCGTTTTCACTTGTGCCGTTCACGTCATTGTAATGGGCATCGAAATACGATTTATATTTGGCGGTTCCGGTGGTGGCAAACAACTCGGCCGCTGCCGCAACCCGCCGACGTTTGTCGTCGTTGGCGTTGGAACCCGCATCGGCAGCCGCCGTTGAAGCACCGTCGGTCCCCGAAGCGGGTAGCATCGTCGGGTTGGCTTCCAGGTAGGTCCAGGCTTTTTCGGAAGCCGCGCGCAGGGTGTTGACGTAGCCCGGATACTGACCGCCGTAATTCCCGTAAAGCCGGGCCGCATGGGCAGTAATGGCGGCAAAAGTGGCTGTCGACCAGGTGGTTATCGCCGTATAATACCGGGGTTGAACGTCCGTCGCCGGATCGTCGGAACCGTTGTCGTAGCTCGTCACCGTAACCCGGCTGTGAACCCCGCCGTTGTCGGCCTGCATCCGCAGCATCCAGTCCAGTTCCCACTTCAGCTCGTCCAGCAGGTCCGGAACGCCGTTGCCCGACTCCGGAATGTTGGTGTTGTCGGGAAAAGCCGCGGGCCGGAGTTCATAACCGACCATGAGATTCCACATCGTGCTGCTCAGAAAGGGGATGTACTTGTTGT
Source organism: Larkinella sp. (assembly GCF_965227735.1). NCBI lineage: Bacteria > Pseudomonadati > Bacteroidota > Cytophagia > Cytophagales > Spirosomataceae > Larkinella > Larkinella sp. Next base: position 6,220,122 of record NZ_OZ245776.1, read on the forward strand.
AATCACCGGCATCGTACCAGCCCCCGGTCACGTTCCGTTGCGTTCCGGCCTGGGCCGAGGTGGTGTACAAAAGCGCGCTGGCATCCTGCGTGTGGGCCGGGCCGTGGGTCCAGTTGCCACCGTGCTGTGCCGGGATGGCCGTGCCGGATCGCTGGTAGTAAAACGTCCGGGTTGATGCCTTCAGGGCGGCTGCGTAAATGTCATCGCGCACCTCAAATTCATACGAACGCAAGTTGTTCGCCGGGTCGTAGACGTAATACAGGCCGGGCGTGGTGAGGCTCGAAAAATCGCCGTGCCACGCTTTGTCGCCCGAGTCGGTGTGGAGATTTCCGTTGTTCCAGATGGTTACGTTTCCCGTCAATACCGTTGAATTGTCAGACGAGCGACGAATCTGAAACTGACTGCCCGGTGTGTAGGGCGAGCCGTTGTTCTGGCCATTAACCGGGTTGGCAAACACGACGATTTTCTTCGCCGACGGTCGCCAGCCGAACTGGTCGACGATGATCTGTTTGCTGATGGACTGGGCTCCGGCCCCCGAAATGGCCAGCCATCCGGCAAAAAACCAGTGCAATGAATGCAGGAATCCGGTTCGAAAACGCTGATTTAGTTTCCTCATGCTTTTGTTGTTTGGTGAATAAAAAGATTGAATCTGTAAAGTAGATTCCAAAACAACCAGCACTATAGAGGAAGCACGCTGAAGTGCATAATTCAGGCATTCAATTGTCTATTTTACCGGCTCAGATCAATGGGGTGATTTTTAAATTGCCGGACAGAAAGGTTTGGACTGTGTATAATTGTTTCGCAGAGTTGAACGGAGGAAATCAGAGTTTATCAGAGAAAAAAGCTCTGCTTAACTCCTTGTTCCTCCGCTCAACTCTGCGAAACAACCTTTTTTCTTCTAAACTTAATCCACCGGCTTCACATTGTCGTCCGACACCCGGTCGATCAGCTTGTTGTACGGATCGATACCGGCTTTGGCGGGTTTGCCTTTCACGACGAATTCGAGTTTATGAACCCCCGGTGCCAACCACTGCTTTTTCAGGTAGAGCGGCACTTTTTCCGTCATGCCCTTCTTGTTTTTCGCATCAGCCGCAAAAATTCCGATCTCGATCAGGTCTTTGGCTTTGCCCACGCCGGTTTCCTTCCCCGCCTTGTCGTAATACAGTTTTTTGGTCTGCACGGTCATCGTCACTTTATACTGGTCGTTTTTCAATGGCTCGGCTTTGGCTTCCGTGATGCGGTTTTCGTAAAGAGAGATTTTTTCGAAATTATCGGTAAGGAAGTAGTGCAGGGAATCGGGCGTTGCGGCTTTGATGTAGCTATACCAGTCGCGGCTGGTCGTAAAAGGCGCTTTTTGCTGGAAGGCATCTTTTTCCACATAGTCCCGGAAAGCCCGGTTGAGCCGTTCTTCGCCGATGTAATCCTGCAGGGCAAACAGCACCACCGAGCCTTTGTCGTACCAGACGTAGGCCCGCGTATCGTTGTCGAGCAGCGTTTCCTCAAACTTGTCTTCCGACGACCGCCCGCGCAAATACCGGTCAAGGCTGTATTTCAGTCGCGACTGCATGATGTTGTCGCCGTAGGTCTTTTTCAGCACCATCAACGAGGCATATTCCGCCATCGACTCCGAAATCTGGTTGGCGCCCCGCGTGTTGCTCGGCATCACCTGATGGCCCCACCACTGGTGCGCCACTTCGTGCGCGGTCACGTAATAGGCATAGTCGGTTTTGTCGGGATCGCGGAAATCACCCACCCAGCCGAAACTCTCGGCATACGGCACGGTATTCGGAAACGACTGCGCAAAACTGGCGTAGCGCGGAAACTCCATGATCCGCATTTGCCGGAACTGATACGGGCTGAAATACTGGTTGTAATAATCCATCGATGCCTTCACCGAATTGACATACCGGTCGATGTTGCGGCCATGCGCCGGGTGGTGATACACTTCAATGTTGACGGTTTTTCCATCCGGACTTTTCCAGACATCGCGTTTGACGGCGTAGCGGGCCGAACTGACGTTCATGAAATAGGCGATGGGCGCATCCATTTTGTACTGGTAATACTTGCGTCCGTTGGCCGACCATTCCTTTTGCAGATACCCCGGCATGATCGCAATCTGGTCGGGCGCGGTGCTAACGGTGCCCTCAAACGTAATCCAGTCGCCGTCCTGCGTAAACAGAAAATTGCTGCGGCCCCAGGCGTCGGTGTAGGGCGGCTGCTGGTATTGCTTGATGGGCAAACCGAATTTTTTGCGGTATTTGTCGCTGGTCAGTTCGCCGTTGGGGTTGTAGCCAAAGGTTGGAAAAATGCCCGTATCGAAAAATGTGCCGTTGTAGACCAGTTCCCGGTTTAAACCGCTGTTGGTAAAGCCTTTGGGTTGTGCTGTAATCGTGATTTCCATGCGGGCTGTATCGCCGGGCTGGAGGGTTCGGGGCAGTTGGTAGATGTAATACCGAAAAACCGTGTCTTTCAGCAGGATTTTCGGGTCTTTGCCGTCGATCAGCAGCGTTTTGGTTCTCGGATGATTGTATTCCGGCGAACTGAACAGCAGGTGCAGCGAATCGAGCGGGCGGGCGGTTTTGTTGACGATCGTGAAAATACCGTTGGCCGTCACGCGCCTTTCTTCCGGCACGAGGTCGATTTTTACTTTTAAATCCGTGATTTTCGGGTGCGCGACGCGTTCGTAGCGGCTGTATTTTTTCTCGTAATCAGCCTGTAGTTTCCGGGTTTCGTCGGCGGTCTGGTACTTGTTCAGGACGCTCACGTTGTAGTAAATCCAGATGCCGGAGCCCACAAAGATGAGCAGGCAAACGGCCAGCGCCGTCAGCGGCAAGCGCGTGAACCGCAGTTTGGCTAATCGCCAGCGGGTTTTCAGGTCGCCTTCCGAACCCCGGTTCCAGAACAGATTGCCGACGATCAACAGCGCAAAACCAAACGCCAGCCAATAGAGGTTGAACCAGAGCAGCGGTTTCAGAAAATGCCCGAAACCGTTCATGTCCGAAATCCGGTAGCCGGGCGTGTAACTGTAAAAAAACAGGTTATAGTCCAGTTCCGCAAAATTCCGCAGCGCGATCAGCACCACCCAGATTCCGATCGTGATGATGTGGCCCGTAAACTTGCTGTTGACCATAATGTGGACGAAAAAAGCCAGCATCAGCAGTTGCAGGTATTCGGGAAATTCGATCAGGTAGAGATCGGTAAAGTACTGGGTAAAGTCATACTCGAAATACCCTTTAACGGTTTGGTTCAACACGCCACTGACAATCACCAGATTGACCAGCAGAAAACAGATGCCGGCCAGGGCCAGAAACTTCGATCCGTAGGTCACCCAGTTCGGGACGGGCAGCGCATCGGCAATGTTGTCGAAATGGACGGCTTTGTCGCGGTGGACGCTCTCGCCGGTGTAGAAAATGATGAGGATAAAGACAAACAGAATGTAATCGAAATCTTTTACCTCAATCATGTAATAGGTCGTCGGTAGCGAGCGCGTTCCCATAATCTGGTCGGCAAACCAGCCATCCAGAAACAGAAACAACACACCACCCATCAGAATGACCAGAAAATAAACGTCTTTGATGATGTTGCCGAATTCCAGTTTCGTCAACCGGAACAGGTGCGTGAGATAGGCATTGGTGGAATAGATTTTCTCGGCCACGGGCAGCGTAGCCAGCGGTTTTGCTTTTTCCGTAACCACGTCGGCTTTCGATTTCTTCCCCAGTTTGATGGCTAGAAACCGCTGAAAATCAAACCGAAAAACCGTATACAGCAGCGTCATCAGGCCAATTCCGCCCCACAGCAATCGGTTCAGCAGCACATTGCCTTCCAGCCCGGCGTGGAGTTCGTTCTGTTCGGCGGGTGTCCAGTATTTGGTTGCGTTTGTGAACGTATTGAGCGCAAACGGATCGAGCAGATCGACGATGTCCTTGTTTTCCAGATCCGACGCCAGCGTAATGCCCAGCAGATACCCGATGAACAGCAGCAGACTCCCGGCATAGGTCACAAACACATTGCGGGTCAGCGCCACCAGGCTGAAAAACAGACTTCCCGTGAAAAATACCGTCGGAATCACGAAAACCAGCATCGGCTGCACGTAATCCCACAGCCGGATCGGGCCGTAGCGTTCCACGTTGTCGGCCAGGTTCAATACCGGCCCCAGCAGCGACCCCAGCACAATACCGACGCAGGCACAGCTCATGATGGCAATCAGGATGAGAAATGAACCCAGATACCGCCCCAACAGGTAGCCGCGTTCGCTGATGGGGTAGGAGAAGAAGTAGGAGCGGGTGTTGTGTTCGATGTCGCGGTACACCGGCACGCCCATCACCGCCGAACTCATCATGGTGGCGAAAACACTCATGAGAATCAGCAGGTACGAAATGGCGTAGGGCGAGTTGACGTTCGCTTTTTCGGAAGCCGGGCCGTTGCCGTAAATCAGAATCAGAAAGGCGTATAAAAACAGGAGCAGGCCGTATAAATACGTGGCCGGACGCTTCAGCCGATAGGTCAGTTCAAACGTAAAGATATTCCAAAACATAAAGAGCAGTTTAGGGGGTTGTAGTTTACGGTTTACGGTTTACAGTTTACGGTGGCTGACGCATTCATGGTAGCTTGCGTCAGCCACCGTAAACTGTATACCGGTCAACTCATTACTGGCTGATGGCTGGTGATTTTGGAGAAGTAGACGTCTTCGAGGTCGGCTTCGACGGGTTCAAAACCGAGTTGCGGACTGTCGCTGTAAATGTGAATCTGGGTTCTGCCGCCTTTGAGTTGCGTCGAAATGACCTGGTGGTTGGCCTTGTAATTGTCCAGTTCGGGTTTTTCGATGATTTTGCGCCAGATTTTTCCCTGAATGGCCGCCACGAGGTCGGCGGGGTGGCCCTGGGCGATCACGTTGCCGAGGCTGATAATGGCCATGTCGGAGCAGAGGTTGGTGACGTCTTCCACGATGTGGGTGGAGAGAATGACGACGGTATTTTCACCGATTTCCGACAGCAGGTTGTGGAAGCGGTTGCGTTCGGCGGGGTCCAGACCAGCGGTGGGTTCATCGACAATGATCAGGCTGGGGTTGCCAATCAGGGCCTGGGCAATGCCAAACCGCTGTTTCATGCCGCCCGAAAACGTGCCTAAATTTTTCTTTTTGACGTGCGCCAGATTCACTTTTTCGAGCAGGGCTTCGACGATCAGTTTGCGTTCCCGGCTGTTGCTGATGCCCTTCAGGCTGGCGATGTGGTCGAGCATGGTTTCGGCCGACACTTTCGGATAGACGCCAAATTCCTGCGGCAGATACCCCAGCACCCGCCGGATGCTGTCTTTCTGGCGCAGCACATCGATAGTGCCCCCGGCGGTGTCTTCCAGCAGAATCTGGCCGCTGTCGGCTTCCTGCAGGGTGGCGATGGTGCGCATCAGCGAGGATTTGCCCGCGCCGTTGGGTCCTAACAGCCCAAACATGCCCTGCGGGATGGTCAGCGTAACGCCGTGCAGGGCTTTGACACCATTTGAATAGGTCTTATTCAAATCCTGAATCGTAAGTTTCATTCCGGAAAATTTTAGGTTGTGTAGCTGAAAACCGGGTCGGTGGATAGGCTTTTTGAGTAGGCGGTAAGTATATCAAATATTCGGCATTTTTCTGACTGCGGTACTAAATCTTTCTACGCACTTTTTTGGGGAAACTACGCATTTCAAGGTCCAAATAACCGATCTGCCAGAAGTTTGAAAATGAACTAAATTATGATGATTTTATAATTTTTATGTTAAAATAAGTTTGTTTTTGAAGTGGTTGATAGGAATAATTATAAAAAGAATATAAATCTACTTTCATTCAGAAAGCATTTTAGAAATTTTGACTATTTTTGAAATGACAAAATTGGATTTGGCTTTATTCGGAAATAATAAAATCTTATCGTAGTTTAGTACAAAAACTTACCAACTCTACGAAATCATGAATCACCCCATCACGCGCAGGAATTTGTTACGCACCGGTGCGCTGTTTACCGCCGGATTATCCCTGAGCCGGACCGCACTGGCGCGGGAGGTATGGAACCCGGTTGCTGCCAATGCCCTGCATGAACAAACCCTCATTGATGAGTTTGCTCAACTGGGCCGGGAAATGCCGAAATTGAAGGCCCGCATTGCGTTCAACGAAAACCCGCACGGGATTTCATCAAAAGCCAAAGAGGCCATTCTGAAGGCTGTCGAAAGCAGCAACCGGTATGCGATGTTCGAAGGTCAGGAATTGAAGCAACTGATTGCCGCCCGCGAAGGGGTTAAACCCGAAAACATCATGCTCTCGGCCGGTTCGTCGGAATTGTTGACGGCGATGGCGGTTTATTTTACCGGCAGCGCGGCCAAAGGCGCAGGCGGAACCATCCTGACCAGCCAGTTTACCTACGACGATTTTCTGGGATGCGCCAGGAAGTTCGGTGCCAAAATTGAAGCCGTTCCGCTGACGAAAGAATACCGCTACGACCTGGCGTCGATGAAGGCTAAAATTACGCCGGATACGAAGCTGGTCTACATCTGCAACCCCAATAATCCGACCGGCACGGTGGTTCCTGCGGCCGAACTGGTGGCTTTCTGCAAGGAGGTTTCGCCGAAACTTCCGGTCTTCATCGACGAAGCCTACATCGACTTTCTGAAGCCCGAAGACCGCCCGGCCCTGCCGAAACTCGTGGCCGAGGGACACAACGTATTCCTGACCCGGACGTTCTCCAAAATCCACGGTTTTGCCGGTTTGCGGTTGGGCTACGCCATCGGTCCCGAAAAATTCCTGACCGACCTCCAGAATTATTCCCGGGGCGAATGGAACCCGAGTGTCACCACCCTGAAAGCCGGTATTGCCAGCTACCAGGACCTGGAATGGCAGAACTTCTGCCGCACCGAAAACGACAAAGCCCGCGAATTGCTCTATAAAGGCCTGAAAGAGAAGGGCTACGAATACGTTCCCTCGTACGCCAATTTCGTGTTGTTCCCGATTCGGATGAAAACCAAAACCTTCGAAAAGGAGATGTTTGGCAACGGTATTCTGACCTCGACCCGCGAACACAACGCCCAGCCCTACTGCCGCGTCAGCATCGGCACGGTCGACGAAATGGGGATGTTTATGGATGTCTTCAAGAAAATTGCTTAGTTAATTATGAATGATGGACGATGAACGATGAATGGAATACCGTCAAGCATTCATCATCCATCGTTTATCATTCATCATTCATCAACTATGACCCGACGTAATTTTATTGAATCAACCGGAGCTACGTATGCCACCTTGCTGGCCTGGGGACTGCTGAAACCGGCCCCCGCCGAAGCTTTTAATTTGCCAGCCAATGGCTTGAAAGACGGAAAAGCCCGCAAAGTGGTCATTCTGGGGGCGGGCTTGGCGGGCCTCACCACAGCTTACGAACTCGGCAAACTGGGCTACGACTGCACGGTGCTCGAAGCCCGCAGCCGTTCCGGTGGCCGGGTCTGGACGGTACGCGGAGGAACAAAGGAGACGGAAATTGGTGGAGCCGAACAGATTTGTAAGTTTGTTGATGGTCAGTACTTTAACGGCGGAGCCGCCCGGATACCCCATAACCACCAACTGACGTTACACTATTGCCGCGAACTGGGTGTGCCGCTCGAAATCTTCAATGGCTCCAACGAATCGGCCTGGCTCTACAACGAGGGTGGAACGGGCGCGCTGGCCAACAAACGGATGCGCATCCGGGAATACCACAGTGATCTGCGCGGCTACACCAGCGAGTTGCTCGCAAAAGCCCTGGATCAATCGTCGCTCGACCAGCAGTTGACGAAAGAAGACGTTGAAAAGCTGATCGATTTTCTGAAAAATGAAGGCGATTTGAATACCGGTAAGCTCTACAAAGGCACCAACCGCCGGGGCTACAAAACGATGCCCGGCGCGGGTTCGATGCCCGGTGATCTCGAAGATCCGTACGGCCTGACGGAGTACCTGCGTTCGGGCTACATGCAGCCGGTTTTTTATAACAACGGCGATTACACCTTCGAGCAACACTCGACGCTGCTGCAACCCGTGGGCGGTATGGATGCTATTCCGAAGGCACTGGAGAAAAAGCTGGCCGGAAAAATCCAGTTCAATGCGCCGGTGAAAGAGTTACGAAAAACGGAGAACGGCGTTCGGGTGGTCTACAAGAAAGACGGCAAACCGACCGAACTGACGGCGGAGTTCTGCGTCTGTACGCTGCCACTGCCCATTCTGAAAAAGATTGAGTCCGATCTGTCACCGATGGTCAAACGGTCGGCGGATTTTATTCCCTATATGAAAACCGGCAAAATCGGCCTGCAATTCAAACGGCGGTTTTGGGAGGAAGACGACGCCATCTACGGCGGAATTTCCCGTACCAATATGGATATCAACCAGATCTGGTATCCGTCGTTCGGTCTGATGGGCAAGAAAGGCGTATTGATCGGGTATTATAATTTCTACAACCGGGCGGGTGCCGTAGGGGATATGTCGCTGGCCGCCCGCGAAAAAATGGCGCTGGAGCAGGGCTATAAACTTCATCCGCAGTACCCGCAGGAGTTTGAAAATTCGTTTTCACTGGCCTGGCAGAAAATCCCGTACAACGAAGGTGGCTGGGCGTTGTATGACGATGCCGTGCGGAAAAAATACTATCCGTCGCTGCTCGAACCGGATGGAAATATTTACTTTGCCGGGGAGCATACGACCTATCTGACGGCCTGGATGGCGGGAGCATTCACCTCCGCCCGGCGCGTGGTGGATTCACTGCACGCCCGCGTTGGCGAATACACGAAGAAATAACCTACACCTTCTGCCCCTAAATCCCCTGAAGGGGACTTGGACGCGGAATCCTTCGGATGCTAAAAGTCCGGCAGCGGCCGACCGTCCTTTAGGGGATTTAGGGGCAGAGGTCCTGAGAAATTAAGCAATATTGAATATCGAATAACGATCAACCATGAAAACTAACTTACTTCGTACCTGTCTGCTTGTCTGTTGTGTGATCGTCGCGCAACTGGTTTCTGCCCGCGTTTGGGCGCAAACCGCTTCCATGTCGCTGGACCAACTGAAAGCCGTCAAAGCCATTAAAATCGGGAATCTGGAAAAAGATACCTATTTCAAATCCGGCGATTTCATCCTGGATCGCTACGAAGAACGCCCCGCCTACGTCTTCAATTACAGCGACGGGATTCCCCGGAAAATCTATCTGTACAAGGTGTTTACGGCTGCCGATACCAAAGAACTGGGGTTACTGGCAATCTATGAAAATGGAAAAACCAAAGAAACCAAACCGTTTGTGATTCCCGGTGCCAGTGCCGACCGCAAGGCCTGGGATGCCTACATCGACGATCTGAAGTATGTGGGTGAAAAAGAAGCCGGACTGATGTCGGCCCTCGGTTTTGTACTCTCCCGCGAGATGTCGCTGCTCATGGGTGGCGGGTCGAAGGAAGAAGGCGGTGACAAGAAGAAGGAAGAATACAATTTCTGCTTCCCCGCCGACGCCGTGGTGACCCTGGCCGACCGCCAGACGAAAGCCATCGCGGAAGTAAAAGCCGGTGATGAAGTGGTGGCTTACGATGCCAAAACCCGTCTGCTGGTTCCGGCGCGGGTGCAGGAAGTGACCATCCATGCAAAACCCAATCTGGCCGTTGCAGGGGTTTGGCTGACGCCGGTTCAGGACCTTTCGGCCAGTAACACGGCCGCATTGACCAAGCCGGTTTTGCTGGAAGCCACCGCCAACCACCCCGTTCAAACCGCAACCGGGGCAAAAAAACTGGGTGACCTGCGCAACGGCGATGTGCTGTACCGCTTCGATGGCGCCACCCGCTCGGTGTCGGCCTGGAAAGTTGCCGCCGTTCAGAATGCGGTTCGCACGGTCGACAAAGTCTACAACCTGACGACGGACAAAGGAAGCTACCTCATCAACGACGTCGTTGTTCTGGATAAATAAAGTTTAGGGTCGTTTGTCCGGAAAGCGCGAAACCGGGCTACGTTACTTTGATGACAACCTTGCCCCTGGCCCGTCCGCTTTCGACGTAGGCCAGGGCTTCATTGGCCTCATCAAACGGAAATACCTTGTCCATCACCGGGCGTATGATCTGATCATCGATCAGCCTGGTGATTTTGGCAAGCTGGCTTCCCTCGGCTCGCATAAACAGGAATGAATAGGTCACGCCGAGGGCTTTTGCTTTGCGTTTGGTGGCGTAACTCAGGAAAAACATCACCGTTTTCAGCAGCCAGTTCAGGCCGATTTCTTTGGCAAATGCAGGATCGGGCGGGCCGGCGATGGAGATGAGTTTGCCGCCGGGCCGTAACACCCGCAGTGATTTCTCCAGTGTGGCGGCATCCTGGCTGTTGAGCACCAAATCATACTGGCTGAGGATGCTCTCGAAATCCTGTGTTTTATAGTCGATTACCACATCGGCCCCCAGGCTCTTTACCAGTTCAATGTTGGCTGCGCTGGTGGTGGTGGCTACGGTTGCGCCCAGGTGTTTGGCCAGTTGGATCGCAAAAGTGCCCACTCCTCCCGAACCGGCCTGAATGAACACCTTTTGACCTTTTTTCAGGTTCCCTTTTTCAACCAGGGCCTGCCAGGCTGTCAAGCCCACCAGTGGAATCGACGCAGCTTCTTCCATCGACAGCGATGTGGGCATGATGGCGATGTCGGCTTCGTTTATGGCGACGAATTCGGCAAACGTACCAATGCGGTAATCGGCGGGGCGGGCGTAGATTTTGTCGCCAACCTTGAAATTTTTCACCTGCACACCCACTTCGACAACCACACCTGCCACGTCATGGCCCATGATGAGCGGTAATTGGTAGGGGAGCAGGGCTTTGAACTCGCCCGCTTTGATTTTGGAATCCAGCAAATTGACTCCGGCGGCATGGATTTTAACCAATACGTCATTTTCCCGCAGTTTCGGCTCCGGCATCTCACCGAAGCGCATGGGCTCTTTTTTGTTATATCGATCAATGAAGAAGGCTTTCATGCTGTAGTAGGTTTTAGTATTGAAATGAGACGGCTTCTGGTTTACAGTTAATTCTGATTCTTTTTAGACTTTTTGGTCTATTTTACGGCAAATTTTTTTAGGAAGCATATCGCTCCAGTTCTGCTTTCAAACTTTTGATAAGACCGATCATCGGCTGAGCGGTATTCATTGCCCTGCACATGACAACCCCGCCTTCGACAGCAGCCACCATATTGAACGCATAAACAACCGGATCAAGCTGAGTCGAAAACTCCCCATTCTCAATGCCCTGTTTCAGGAAAGCAACCGCCAGCTCCTGCCCCCTGGTGATAACCGTCGCAACCTTTTTTTTAATAACCGGATGTGTATCATCCGACTCTACTGCCATGTTGAAAATGGGGCAACCGCCACGAATGTACGTATTCAGGGGGTCGGTGTACAAGTCAAGAAAAGCGAAGATTTTGGCCTTGGCGGTATCAGCTTGCCCAATCGTAGCCGCAATTTTTTCCGTCATTTTTGAGAGCAACAGGTCAATGACCTGAACTGAAAGGTCTTCCTTGTTCTCAAAATGGCCATACAAACACCCTTTGGCTACTTTGGTGGCAGCAAGCACGTCGTCAATGTGAACCCCGGCGACACCTCGTTCATTGAACAGTGGCGCTGCGGTTTCCAGAATAAATTGCTTGGTTCGTTCCGCTTTCGTAAGCATGGTGCAAAAATAGACTTTTTAGTCTATTTTTGCACCATGCTGGTATTGATTTATTTACTTCCCATCACTACATTCCCCAGACCGTCATTCCGCCATCCACCGCGATCGTCTGGCCGGTGATGTAGCCCGCTGCGGGCAGGCACAGGAAGGCGACGGTGGCGGCTACTTCTTCAACTTTTCCGACGCGACCCATTGGCGTCCGTTGCAGAATGCCTGCCAGTTTTTCGGGATTGTCCAGCACCGGTGCCGCCAGGGGCGTATAGATGTACCAGGGCGCGACCACGTTGGTTCGAATGCCGTCCGTGGCCCACTCGACGGCCAGGTTTTTTGCCAGTTGGTGTAGTGCCGCTTTGGTCATGCCGTAAATGGACCCGCTGCTGGTGTGCGTCAGGCCCGACACCGACGAAACAAACACAATGCTGCCTTTTCCGGACGACTTCAACAGCGGATAAACCGCCTTGCAGAGTTCGTAACTGGCCCGCAGGTTGGTGTTCAGCAGAAGATCGAATTCATCCGTTGTGTAGTCGATGGTGGGTTTTCGGATGTTCGTACCGGCATTGTTGATCAGAATATCCAGGCTTCCCCAGCGGTTTTGGACGGTTTCGGCCACCTGCTGAACCGCCCCCGGCTGGCTGATGTCGGCGGCCAGACCATCGACCAAAAAACCGTTTTGCCGGTATTCAGCCAGTTTTTGCTGCAATACATCATTGTCGCGGGCCACGATAAACACCTCTGCGCCCAGTTCCAGCAGTTGATTTACGATCGCTTCACCGATGCCTTTGGTGCCACCGGTCACCAGGGCGCGGGAGCCGGTAAGTTTCCAGAAAGAATTCATATTGCGTGTTTGATTACAGGTTGGTAGTCGTCCCTCTCCATTTGCAAGAAAAGGAACCTTCGCCGGTTTTTCCAGGGATGGGCCCTATTCTTTTCTACGTAACCCAAACAGAAAGTCATTGTAGTTTTCATTCATGAAGTAGCTGCGCCGTTTTTCGCCCCGTCAGGGGCACAACAGCGCAGCGTCGGTAGAAATAATGGTAGCATCCGCGTCGGCGTGCCGTGAGGTACGCGACCGAACGGTACCAGGAATCGTTGCGTACCTATCGGCACGCTGGAAAAACAACCATTACGGCGGGGGCTACCGACGCTGCGCTGTTGGGCCCCTGACGGGGCGAAAAACGGCGGGATTGTTGATGAAAACCCGATTGGATTTTTCCCGTGTACCATCCCCGAAACCGGGACAAAACGATTTTAAAATAAATTTTGCACAATCCTGAGTATTAGTTGAATTTTACCCCCTATTAACCACCAGTCGTATCCTTCGACCGCATACATGCTCTGACTGCCCATTCTGAATCCGGTAAATCGTAAGGACCATGCTGAAACCCGATATCCATGACAAACGTCAAAATGCCTGGGAAAAAACCGACGAAACGCTGCTGTGGCAGCAATTCCGGGAAGGGCCGCAGGAGGCTTTTCAGGCGTTGGTGCAGCATTTTTACCGGGAACTCCATTTTTACGGTGGCCGGTTTACCCGCGACTCCGACCTGCTGAAAGATTGTATGCAGGATCTGTTTCTGGATTTGTGGACGTACCGGGCCAAAATCGTGCAGACGCAATACATCCGGCCATACCTCTACAAGTCGCTCCGGCGTAAAATCCACCGGGAAATGATGCGCCATATGTCGGTGACCGGCGGAGACGGCTTTGTGTTCGACGACCTCAGTTCGGAAGACATTACGGCGGAACAGGCCCTGATCCGGACGGAATTGTCGGACTATCAGACGGCCCGGCTGAATGCTTTGCTGGAGCAACTTTCGGATCGCCAGCGGGAAGCGATTCACCTGAAATTTTACGGAGAACTGTCGAACGAGGAGATTGCCGACATTCTGGCCGTGAACAAGCAGTCGGTTGCGAACCTGCTTCACCGGGGTTTGCGACGGCTGCGGGAAAGCTGGCCTTCGCTGCTGTCGTTGATCGGCTGCGGGTTGCTGGAGTCTTGGCACAAATAAACCGGACGCCCTGAGTATGCCGCGCCAAAGCCTTCCTATTAACGACCGAAGCCCTTCCACAACACCATGATGAAAGCGTATCAACACTATACCGTCGAAGATTTCCTGCTGGATGCCCGGTTTCGGGCCTGGGTCAAACACGGCCAGCCCGAAGCCCGGCAGTTCTGGGAGCAGTGGCAACGGGACAATCCGCACCAGCGCGCGACGCTGCTGCTGGCGAAAGACATGGCCGAAGCGCTGAAAAACCGCCCGCATACCCTGGCTCCCGAGCAGGAACACCTGGAGGTGGAGCGCATTGTGAAACTGGCCCGCTACACTCCGGAGCCGTCGCGCTGGCAGAAGGTTCAGCGGTCGTTCAGCAACCGGTTTTGGCAGACAGCGGCTGCCCTTGTTGTGCTGGTCGGTGTGGGCTGGGGTGTGTATCAGTGGCAGGATAAGATAACGCCCGATTCAGAAACCGCAGCCTTTGCCGATTCGGAAAAACCGTCGGATGCGCCGTGGATCAATCAGGTCAATGGCACGTCACAACCCGTCCGGCTGACGTTGCCCGACGGTAGTAAAATGACGCTGATGCCCAACAGCGAAGCGCGGTATCCCCGCACGTTCGACGCCGGTCAGCGCGAAATCCAACTGAAAGGCGAGGCCACGTTTGCCGTGGTTCACGAAGGAAAACGACCGTTTCTGGTCTACAGCGGCCCGCTGGTGACCCGCGTACTGGGAACCCGGTTTCGGGTACAGGCCCGAACGGGCGACAAGCAAATGAAAGTGTCGGTGTTGTCGGGCAAGGTGTCGGTGATGGACCGGCGCGACTGGATGGCGTCCCGGCGACCGGACAAACGCGAAGTGCCGGGTGTGGTTTTGACTGCCAATCAGCAGGTTACGTACGATGCCAGCCAGAATCATTACCAGAAAGAACTCGTCACTCAACCGGCCTTGCTAGCGCCTGCGGAAAACCGGGAAAGCTTCAGCTTTGAGGATACTCACGCATCCGAAGTGTTTGAGCGACTGAAAAAAGCGTATGGTGTCGAAATTATCTATGATCCGACGGTGCTGCGGAACTGCACCCTGACGGCGTCGATGGCGGGTGTTCCGCTCCACGATCAACTCCGGCTGCTGTGTGCCTCCATCGGTGCCTCCTACGAGGTGGTCGATGCCCGGATCATTGTTTCCAGCCGGGGCTGTCCGTAAATCATCCAAAAAAAAAGCCCGCTATGGTGCGAACATAGCGGGGGAATTTGACCGATCCGGCGGCACTTTTCGGGCCACCGCGGACCGGTGTAGCTACTCCTTTGCCCGGAATAACTAAACCACCCCCAATTTATGTACAAGTTTACAAACCACGAAACGATTCGGATGCTTATGCGACTTTCGTTCCTCCAGGTAGTATTGACGGCGCTGCTGATCAACGGCGCGCTGGCCGCCCGGGCGCAGGAATTACTCGACCAGCGGGTGAGCGTTCGGCTGGACAACTATACCGTCCGGCAGGCCTTGCTGACGCTGGAAAAAACGGCGCACGTCAAGTTCGTATACAGCCGTCAGGTGGTTCAGATTGACCGGAAAGTGTCGCTGGCCGCTACCGACGAACGGCTGGTGGACATTCTCGACCGGTTGCTGAAACCGCTGCAATTGAGCTATGTCGTCACCGGAAGCCAGATCGCGCTCGTCCGTTCAACGATTCCCGACGGCATGGGAAGTGTTCAGCCGACGCTCAAATTCGAAGAAACGGCCCTGATTGCCGACCGGTCGGTGGGCGGAAAAGTAACCGACGAAAAAGGGGAGGGGTTGCCGGGCGTGAGTGTGGTGGTGAAGAATACGACCCGCGGCACCACCACCGACGGCACCGGCGCGTTTCGGCTGAGTGTTCCCGACGAAACCGCCGTGCTGATTTTTTCCTTTGTGGGTTATGTCAATCAGGAAGTTAGCGTTGGGAGTCGGACGGTTTTCGACATTCGGCTTGCCCCCGATCAGAAGGCGCTGGACGAGGTAGTAGTGGTGGGGTATGGAACCGTCAAAAAGAGTGATTTAACGGGTTCACTGTCGCAGGTCAAATCAAAAGACATTAATTCGTATCCGGCAACCAACGTGTTGCAGGCCCTGTCGGGCCGGGCGGCTGGTGTGCAGGTGTTGCAGAATACCGGAGCACCGGGCGGCAGCGTCAGCGTCCGGATCCGGGGCACCAACTCGATTCAGGGCAGCAACGAGCCGCTGTATGTGGTAGACGGTTTTCCGATGTCGGGCAGCAATCCGACGGTGTTGAACAACGCCGATATTGAAAACATCGAGATTTTGAAAGACGCTTCGGCCACGGCAATTTACGGGTCGCGGGGAGCGAATGGCGTGGTGCTGATTACGACAAAACGCGGGAAAGCCGGTAAAACCAGCGTCGACGTGGAGACCAGTTATAGCAGCCAGACGCTGCGGAAAAAACTGGATCTGATGAACGCGAAGGAATACGCAACGTTCTACAACGAACAGGCAACCAACGACGGCCTGAAACCGTATTTTTCGCAGGCCCAAATCGACGGGTTTGGGAACGGGTCCGACTGGCAGGATCTGGTGTTTCAGAAGGCTCCCATGAAAACGGTTGCGCTAAACATCAGTGGCGGCAACGAAAAAACGCAGTTTTCGCTGTCGGGCAGTACATTTAATCAGGACGGCATCATCCGGGGCAGCGACTACAACCGGTATTCGCTGCGGGCCAACATCAACCACGCCATCAGCCGGAAGCTCAGTGTCAACGTGGCCAGCACCCTCACCCGGATCAAATCGAGCGCCCAGAACAGCCAGGGGAGCAACCGGGGCGGTTCGCTGATTGCGGGGGCGGTTTCGGCCCCGCCGGTTCTGGGACCCTACAAGGCCGATGGAACCTACGAAATGTTCGGAACCACCTACGCGTTCATCAACACGCAACTGCGGAATCCGATCAACACCCTCAACGAACAAAGCAACGCCACCCGGGGAAACCGGGTCATGACGAATGCCGCCTTTGTGTACAACCCCATTCCGGAACTAACGATCAAGATTTCGGGCGGTATTGAAAATTCCGACGACCGGACGGATTCCTATACCACCAACAATTTTTTTGGTTCACAGGGCGGGGCCAGCGTCAGCACCAGCCAGTTTACGAGTCTGCTGAACGAGAACACGATCAGTTACGCCAAAACCATCCGGCAAAAGCACAGCGTTTCGGCGGTGGCCGGGTTCACCTACCAGGATTTTGTCAGCACGTCGTTGAGCGGCAGCGGCCAGGGCTACATCAGCAACACCAGCCAAACCTACGATCTGGCTGCGGCCAGTACACCGGGCATTCCCAGTTCGGGTTACTCCAAATCGTCGCTTCTGTCGTATCTGGGACGTATCAATTACGCTTTTGACAGCAAATACCTGGCGACGTTCAGCTTTCGGGCCGATGGCTCTTCCAAATACAGCGAAGGTGATAAATGGGGCTATTTTCCGTCCGGGGCGCTGGCCTGGCGGATTTCCAACGAGGATTTTCTGAAAAACAGCCGACTGGTTTCCGACCTGAAACTGCGGGTAAGCTGGGGACTGACGGGTAGCCAGGCGATTGGAGCCTACGCGACCCTGAATCAGCTTGTTTCGGCGAAAACCATTTTTGGCGACGCGCTTTATACGGCTTATGCGCCCGGCACCAACCTGCCCGGAAACCTGAAATGGGAAACCACCGAACAGAAAGACATCGGGATCGATTTCGGTGTTTTGGGAAACCGGATTCTGGTGACGGCCGATTATTACATCAAAAACACCCGCGATTTGCTCAATACCGTCCAACTGCCGTCCTCGCTGGGCTTTGTCACCACCATCCAGAACATCGGGGAAGTGCAGAACAAAGGGCTTGAACTGGGCATCAACGCCAATGTGCTGACCGGCGCTTTCAAATGGAACGTCAACACCAACGTGGCTTTCAACCGCAACAAGGTCATCAAACTACACGGCGGACAGGATATTCTGGGCGGTTTTGTCGATCTGTCGGCGATTACCGACACCCGGAACATCCTGCGGGAAGGCCAGCCGATGGGCCGTTTCTGGGGCTACCTCGAAGACGGTTACGACGAAAAAGGGAAGATCAAATACCGGGATCTGGACGGCGATAAGGCCATCACGGTGCGGGATAAAACCTACATCGGCGACCCGAACCCGAACTTTATCTACGGTTTTAATTCCAACATGTCGTACCGCAATTTCGACCTGACGATCTTTTTGCAGGGCACTCAGGGCAACGACATCTTCAACAGCAGCGCCATCAACAACACGGTCGATTACGGCTACGGCCTGAACATGCCCCGCGAGGTGCTGCGGGATCACTGGACCCCCACCAACACGACGGCCAAATACCCGGTCATCAGCAGCACCACGCGGACCAACGTCTCCGACCGGTTTGTGGAAGACGGTTCTTACCTGCGGTTGAAAAACATTGTGCTGGCCTATAACCTGCCGGTTCAGAAGTGGGGTGTCAACTGGATTCGCTCGGCGCAGTTCTACGCCAGCGGCCAGAACCTGCTGACGTTCACCAACTATTCCTGGTGGGACCCGGAAGTGAACTCCAACGGCGGTGCCAACTCCACCGCCCAGGGTTTCGACCAATATAGCTATCCAACTGCCAAATCGATCACCATCGGCCTGCGGGCGGGATTTTAAATTGAGTGATTGAGTGAATGAGCGATTGAGTGAAATACACCAATACTAAAACCTGTAAGTTCACTCAATTGCATCATCGCTCTTCGCTCAATTGCTCATTCACTCAATCACTCATTAGAAAGATGAAAACAATACGATTTCTTCTCCCCCTGCTCTTCCTGATGTCCTGCGAGGATGTTTTGAAAGAGGAGCCGAAAACGCTGGCGGTTGAAACCTTCTACAACACGAAAGTAGAGGTAGAAGCGGCTACCAACGCCATTTACACCCCATTGCGCAGTAGTTCGACCAACGGTATGGGCGTCTACATCGCCGTACTGGAAGGCCACATCGATTATGCCTATGGCCGGGGTAGTTATGCGGTTCTGAACAATTTTCAGGGGCTCGATAACGTCAACATCAGCCGGGTGGCTGGTGCCTGGGAAGCCTATTACCTGAGCATCCGGAATGCCAATCTGGTGATTAAAAATGCGCCCAACGGCAACGCGATCAGCAAGGCCGATGTCAGCGGTTTTGTGGCCGAAGCCAAATTCCTGCGGGCGTTCAGCTATTTTCACCTGGTGCGCAACTGGGGCGGTGTGCCGATCCGGACGGAAGCCAACATGACCGAAATCGATGCTAAACGGAATACCGTCGATGAAGTCTACGCCCTGATTCTGGCCGATCTGAAAGAAGCCGAAACCAACCTGCCCGACCAGGTGACGCAACCGGGACGGCCCACCCGCTGGGCTGCCAAAACCATGCTGGCGGATGTCTATTTGCAGTTGGCAAGATTCGCCGAAGCCCGTGACAAGGCCGATGAGGTAATCAAGTCGGGGAAGTTTTCGCTAATTCCGGTTGCCACGTCCGACGACTTTCAGAAGGTTTTTGGCCCGGATCTGATTTCTACGCCGGAAGAGATTTTCTACCTGAAATTCTCCCGACAGCCCGCGCAGGGCAACCTCTTTCCGACCTTGACCAACCACCCCGGAACCAAATTTCTGGGCGGTGGCGGTGGGGTTTTCGGGCTTCACGGCGACAGCACCAACCCGGTGTACAAAGCCTGGGATAACGCCGATTTGCGCAAAGGAATCTGGTATTCCTGGAACATCGGTATCGGGGCCACCTCCTTGTTGAGCAAGAAATTCATTGACCCCAATTCGCTCGAATTTGCCGGTGCCGGGAATGATGTGCCCTGGTATCGCTACGCTGATTTGCTCCTGATTTATGCCGAAGCTACGGGCCGGGCCGGAAGTGCGCCAACGGCAGCCGCGCTGGAAGCCCTCAATCAGGTTCACCGCCGGGCGTATGGCAAAAACCCAACCGCAGCTTCTCCGGTCGATTTCAAACTGGAAGACTATCCCACCACGGCGGCTTTCCTGAATCTGGTCGTCAAAGAGCGCGGTTACGAATTTCAGTACGAAGGCAAGCGGTGGCTGGAGCTGAAACGGACGGGAAAAGCCCAGGAGATTATTCTGGCGGCCAAAGGGAAGACCATCGCTGACAAACATTTCCTGTGGCCCATCCCGGTTTCCGAACTGAACTACAACAAGGCGATCGATCCGGTGAAAGACCAGAATCCGGGGTATTAGCCAACCCCTAAATCGCCGAATTACGCGTTTGGCTTATCAGCCCACTGCTTTAGCTGTGGGTGAAGCGAAAAGTAACCCCCTGCTAGCAAAACCGTTTTAACGGTTTAGTCGTCCAGCAAACCGTTAAAACGGTTTCGAAATGATTCGGTTTCGTTTCAATTTCCCACAGCTAAAGCAGTGGGCTGATAAGCCAAACGCGTGATTCGGCGATTTAGGGGCGAAGAGCGAAAATCTGAAATAGGAAAAAAATATTTTAATCAGTTAATCAGAAGCAAGACATGGATTCTAACCCTATCAATACTGATATTTCATCAATGTTTAACCTGAACCGCCGGAAATTCCTGCGGTCTGCGGCCCTGGGCACCACGGCTCTTTCCGGCCTTGGTCTGACCGAAAGTGCTGCCGAAGCAAAAGACGCGACCAAATTTTCGGAACCTTCCCGCGATCTGCTTATCAAAGGCGATGTCGATGTGATCGTTTGCGGGGGAGGGCCAGCCGGAATTGCGGCCGCCATCGCTGCCGCCCGCGCCGGGGCCCGAACGCAGTTGCTCGAAATCCACGGCTGTCTGGGGGGCGTCTGGACGGCGGGTTTATTGACTTATATCTTCGATTTCAACAAACCGGGTTTGACGAAAGAGATCATCCAAAAACTCGACGAACGCGACGCCCGGCGCAACAAAGTTCCGGATCAGTTTGTCTATGCGCCGGACGACATGAAGGTGCTGCTCGAAGAAATGTGCGCCGAAGCGGGCGTAAAATTCCTGCTGCACACCCGCGTGGCGGCCGCTTACAAAGACAAAAACCAGGTGACGACCGTCATCACCGAATCGAAATCGGGGCGGCAGGCGTGGAAAGCAAAAGTATTTATCGACGCCACCGGCGACGGTGACCTGGGCGCTCAGGCCGGCAATAGCTGGGAAATCGGCAGGGGCGGAGATACCTGCCCGTGTCAGCCGTTGACCCTCAATACGTTGGCGGTTGTGAAAGATGCCGCTGCGCTGAAACCGTACATTTCGTTTTACCAGGACGACAACGGCAAAGCCAACATGGACTGGCACGTCAAGGCGACGAAGGAGTTTATGAAAGAGATCAACCGCGCCGGAATTACGCCTTCGTACGGGATGCCCACGCTGTTCCTGATTCGCGACAATCTGGTGATGGTGATGGTTAATCACGAATACAACATCAAAGCCTTCGATGCCGATGAAATTACCGAAGCCACCGTCCGGGCGCGGGCGGAGGTGTACAGCATTGTCCGCGGACTGAACAAACTCGGCGGGCCGTGGGAGGGGATTCAGATTGTGGCAACGCCGGAGCAGATCGGGATTCGGGATGGTCGCCGGATTCACGGTCGGTATACGGTTACCAAAGAGGATCTGGCGATGGGTGCCCGGCACCAGGACGCCGTCGTTCGGCCCACGTTCGGCGTCGATATTCACGCTGCCGACCGCAAAACCAACGAGACCGAAACCATCTCGCGGGGCGGTATTAAAATGATTCCGTACGACATTCCGCTGCGGGCGTTGATTGCCAAAGATGTCGACGGACTGATGATGGCCGGTCGCTGCATCAGCGGTGATTTTACGGCCCACGCCAGCTACCGTGTCACCGGCAATGCCGTAGCGATGGGCGAAGCCGCCGGGGTGGTGGCCGCCCTGGCCGCCAAAAGCAAGCGGTTGCCCCACGAGGTGCAATGGAGCGAGGCCGTGGCGGTTTTGACCAAACTCGGCATGCGGAGCTGATGAAAACCGCCCTGCTGTTGTGGCTATTGCTCTTTTCGCGTGTGCAGGCCGAGGTGGTTTTACCTTCGATTCTGGCGTCGGACATGGTGTTGCAACAGGAAACCGACGTAGCAATCTGGGGTTGGGCGAATCCGACCGAAAAAATAACCGTCACGGCCAGTTGGGATACCCGGCCGGTGAGCGTCACCGGTGCGGCCGATGCGACCTGGAAAATCCGCCTGCGAACGCCGAAAAGCGGAGGGCCGTATGCCATTACGATCAAAGGAAACAATACGGTTTTGCTGACCAATATTCTGATCGGTGAAGTCTGGCTGTGTTCGGGGCAGTCGAACATGGCGTTGACTGCGGCTGGAGGGGTGAAGGATGCTCAGGCTGAATTGCCGACGGCATACAACCCCAACATCCGGTTTTTTAAGATGAACCGTCGGACAGCTCCTTCGCCCCAAACCGACGTGGGCGGAAACTGGTCGATTTGTGATTCGGTCAGTTTGAAGCGATTCAGTGCCGTCGGTTACTTTTTTGGGAAGAAACTGCAAGCTCAACTTGGCGTTCCGATTGGCCTGATTGATCTGTCGTGGGGCGGTTCCAAGATGGACACCTGGCTGCCCGAATCGCTCGTCAATCTGTATCCTGAAACTCGTTATTCCGGCCAGACGATGGTGAAAACGCCCTGGGCACCGAACGTTCCGGGTGTTTTGTTCAACGGCATGGTCGCGCCCATTACCTCTTTTGCCATGGCCGGGGTGATCTGGTACCAGGGCGAGTCGAACCGGCATTATGCGCCAGCCTATTACCAATTGACGCGTTTGCTCGTGGAAAGCTGGCGCGGATGCTGGCAGACCGATTTTCCGTTTTATTTCGTCCAACTGGCTCCGTACCGCTACGGCGGAACGTTTGAAACCGCGTTGATTCGGGAAAATCAGACGAGGGCGATGGCTATTCCGAAAACCGGCATGGTGGTCACGACCGATCTGGTCGATAATCTGGACGACATTCATCCGGCTTACAAAAAAGAAGTTGGGAATCGACTGGCGAACTGGGCGCTGGCCGAAACCTACCATCAAAGAATCGATTCGTACAAAAGTCCGCAATACCGCTCCCTCCGCATCCACGGAAACCGCATTGGGCTTTCCTTCGACCACGCGCCCAACGGCCTGATTGCCAGAAGCGGTGCGATAACGGAATTCGAGATCGCCGGAGCCGATCGGGTTTTCAGGAAAGCCCAGGCGCGGATTCAACACCACACCGTTGAAGTCTGGGCCGACGGTGTCGAGAATCCCGTCGCCGTCCGGTTTGCGTTTCGGGACGCACCCGAACCCACGTTATTCAGCGCCGAAGGCTTACCGGTCATTCCGTTTCGGACGGATGATTGGGATCTGGGGCTGGTTAAAAAGGAATGATAAATGTAAAATGATGAACGCCAAATGTAAATGTGCAAGCTGAGGACACTTTTACATTTGGCGTTCATCATTTTACATTTATCATTCCTTTTTCTTTTCTTCCTTTTTTGCAAAATTTTTTCTAAAAAAATCCCAACCGCCACTACGTATACTCGGCTTTGCTCCATTAGGGGTTCCACAGCGAAGCGTCGGTAGCCACAATCCGATTAGTCCGTACCCCGGCGTGCCGTTAGGCACGCGACCGAATATGATCACGAATTGTTGTGTGCCTGACGGCACACGGATTCATTGGTGTATTCGGCATTTCTACCGCTCCGGCGGCCCGGCGACGCTGCGCTGTGGAGCCCCTGACGGGGCTTCTGCTTTTCGCCAAACTTTTTCTAAAAAAATCCCAACCGCCACTACGTATATTCGGCTTTGAATTTGTCTTTCTTCCAAAGAGACTAAAAAACTCGGAAAACAGAAGTTTAAATCGTCGTGTATGCGGGCTGCTTTTACGCAAGAATCTTCGGAAGACACCGGTCGGAAAGACGGCAGTGAATCGATGGCAAACCGGCCCGGCGAGTCGGATGGGGCCGAAGCGGTGACCACGCTGGATTCCGAATTGTTCATTCGCCGGACGTTCGGAACCGACCCGAAAAAAGGCTGCGAATTGCTTTTTCGACTGTATTACAAACCGATGTGTACGCACGCCACCCGGTTTGTATATTCCCGCGAAATTGCGGAAGATCTGGTGGCCGATATTTTCTACAACTTCTGGAACACCCAGGCATTCAGTCAGGTACAGCACTCGTACCGGGCGTATCTGTTCCGCTCGGTACGCAACCGGGCCTACAATTACCTGATGAACGAGCTGAAAAAAAGCGACCCGCTGGAGTCGGCCCTGCAGCAGGAATCGGCGTCCTCCGATGCGCCGGAGCGCATGATGCAATTCGAGGAATTGTACCGGAAGGTGGACGAACTGGTGGGAACCTTGCCCCCGCAATGCCAGAAAGTGTTCATCATGAACCGGTTTGAGGGGAAGAAAAACCGGGAAATCGCCGACGAACTCCACCTGTCGATCCGTACCGTAGAAACGCACATCGGAAAAGCGCTGGCGACTTTGCGCAGTGGCCTGAAAGACAGTTGGATGTGGATGGTTTTGCTGGCAGGCATAACCGACTGGTTAATTTGAAATCCATCTTTTTGGCCCTTCCACTACGTGTAGACCCCGCCCTTTTTGTCTAGCTAGAAACGGCGTCAAAACAACAACTGCTTCCGACGAGCCAACCCATGAATCCAATGATTACGAAAGAACTGGTATTCGACCATTTTGCCGGGAAGACCACCCCCTTGCAGAAGCGGCAGATCGAACAGTGGCTGCACGACGAAACCAACCAGGAATCGTTCTACCAGTGGCTGGTGGAATGGGAACGCCAGGCGCCCCCGTATGTGCCGGAACTGGATCAGGCTCTGGAGCGGTATGTGCAACACATGCAGACCCATCCGTCGGTGGCAACCGTCGGCAGCGTGGAAACCTTGCAGGCAACCGGTCGGAGCCTCCGGTTTCCGATCCGCTGGCTGGCTGCCGCAGCCGTCCTGATCGGGCTGGTTTTTGCGGGCTGGCTGGGTCGGAACCGAATGTATAACCAGACTTACCGGACAGATTTCGGCCAAACCCGCTCACTGACGCTGTCGGATGGCAGCAAGGTGACGCTAAACGCCAATTCGGAATTGCAGGTCCCCCGGTTTGGGTTCGGAGCCGAAACCCGCGAGGTCGTGCTGTCCGGGGAAGCCTTCTTTTCGGTTACGCACCAGACTGGCCATCAGAAGTTTCTGGTGAAAACCCAAGGCGATTTCAACGTAACCGTTCTCGGAACCGAGTTCACCGTCTACTCCCGGACGCGGGGTGGCAAGGTGATGCTTCGCCGGGGAAAAGTGGAACTGAGTTACACCGAAAACCGCCAGCGTCGGCAGGTAATGCTGAAACCGGGCGATCTGGCGACCTTTAGCCGACACAACCAACTGCAACTGCGGAGTCAGGTGGAGCCCGAAAAATTCACGGCTTTTACGGAAAAACGCTTCGTTTTTGAAGACATGTCCCTGCGTGAGTTTGGCGATATGCTCACGGAAAATTACGGCTTGCAGGTCGAAATCAGCAGCGACCAGCTCGCCCGGCGCACGCTGGTGGGATCGTTCCGCGCCGACAATGTAGACGATTTGCTTGAAATCATTTCCGAAGTCTTTGGCATCCGGGTTGTCCGGCACGACGACACCGTCCGCTTTGTCGAAGATCACTAACCATTCCTAAACCCTTTTGTTGCCATGAAAAGACCCTTACGAAAAACGCTCTGGGGCGGCTGTTTGTTTGCCTTGTTTTGCCTGACGAGCTTCCCAAACCGGGCCCAGACATTGGCCCGCGCCCAGCAACCCACTGCCCGGCAGGAAAGCAACCCGGAAGTCCGCAAATTGCGCGACGTGCTGAAGGATTTGAAAAACCACTACGGCGTGGACATTCTCTTCGAAGGCGGTTTGCTGGAAGGCGTTACCGTTCCGGCGGGGCGGCTGAATTACAACCGGAAGCTGGAGGTCAATCTGGATAAACTGTTGAATGCGACCGGCTTGTATTACAAAAAAGCACAGAATGGCGCTTACCTGATTCTCGACAAAAAACAGGATCGCCGGAATGCCGACTCGCCGGAAGTGCTGCAACGCGTGAATGAAACCGCACCCGGTTTTTCCGCACCCTTGACGGCCACGATTCCGGCGGTTCAGGAACTGGTGGCATCCAGCCAGGCGAAAAATGCGAGCGATCAGACGATTGGCGGAACCGTCACCAGTGAAACCGGCGAGGGGCTGCCGGGCGTCAGCATCGTCATCAAAAACACGACGCGGGGAACCACGACGGATGCCGACGGAAAATTTAAACTCAGCATTCCAACCGGCGATGTGATTTTGATTTTTTCGTTCGTCGGGTATCTGAATCAGGAAGTTGCGGTCGGGAGCCGGACGGTTTTTGACGTTCAACTCGCTCCCGATACCAAGGCGTTGGGCGAAGTGGTCGTCGTCGGCTACGGCACCCGAACCAAAAGTTCGCTGACCGGGGCCATTGCTTCCGTCAAAGCCGAGGAGTTGAAAGCGACGCCGGTGGCCAATCTGGCGCAGGGGCTTCAGGGGCGCGTGAGCGGGCTGGACATGCGGCAAAATTCGGGAACGCCCGGCGGCAACATCAGCGTCCGCATCCGGGGGACGAACTCCATCAACGGCACATCGGAACCGCTGTATGTGATCGACGGGATTCAGATTTCGGCGTCGTCGGGCGTCAATGCGGCCAATCCGCTTTCCCAAATCAATCCCTCCGACATTGAATCGGTAGAAGTGTTGAAAGATGCGGCAGCCACGGCGATTTATGGAGCCAGAGCGGCCAATGGCGTGGTGTTGATTACGACCAAACGGGGCAAAGACGGGGTGACGAACGTTTCGTACGACGGCTACATCGGTCAGCAGGAAACCACCCGGAAGCTGGGCATTCTGAATGCGACGCAGTTTGCCCAGTTGGAAAATGCCACCTACAGCCCCACCGTCGTGTATCCCAATCCGGATGCCGTGGGTGCCGGAACCAATTACCTGGATTTGATTTTTCGCCAGGCGATGATTCAGAACCACCAACTCTCGGTGAACACCGGTACGAACAAAACCCAGATTGCGCTCGGAGCGAATTATTTCAGTCAGGAAGGCATCATCAAAAAGACGGATTATGAGCGGTATGCGCTCCGGGCCAACATCGACCACCGGATCAGTGAGCGGGTGAAGGTCGGCACCAGTCTGTATTACACCGCAACGGGCGAAAACCGGGTGAATGCGGGCGGAACGGGCGTAAACGTGACGAGTGCCCGCGAAGGCATTCTGGGCCGGGCGGTGGCGGCTCCGCCCACCTTGCGGCCCTTCCGACCCGATGGCAGCGTGTATTCCTTTGCCGATCAGTTTAGCGGACGCTACCGGGAAACCGTCAATCCGATGGGCGAACTGGCGAAGAAAAATTACACCAGCGGCAACCGGTTTCTGGGGAATCTGTATCTGGAAGTGACGCTCCTCAAAGGGTTGACCTACCGCGCCAGCCTCAACGCCGATCTGTCGTCCAGTTTGCAGGAACAGTATTCGCCCCGCTCCATTGTCGATTCGATTTCGCTGAACAATCCCAACGCCGTGAACGGGTCGGCCAGCAACAACAGCAGCTACGCCCGAACCTTGCTGCACGAAAGCATCCTGACCTACAAAACCCAGTTCGGTCAGAATCACACCCTTAACGCCACCGTGGTGTATGCGACGCAGTCGGATATTTTGCAGAATAATAACCAAACGGCATCCGGTTTTGGCAACGACTTCACCGAGAACTGGTCGACAGCGAATGCTACCGTGTATGCGCTGTCGAGCTTCCGGAATAAAAGCAGCCTAAGCTCGTGGCTGGGCCGGGTGGGATACGGTTTTAAGGACCGGTATTTTCTGGATCTGACGGGTCGGGTGGATGGCTCCAGCAAGTTTGGTGCGAACAACAAGTACGGTTTTTTCCCGGCGGTGTCGGCGGCTTGGCGGATCATCGAGGAGGAATTTATGAAACCCGTCAAGTTTGTCAGTGACCTGAAACTGCGGGCCAGTTACGGCGTTACCGGAAATGCGGGAGCCATCGGGCCGTACCAGTCGCTGGCGACGGTGAGCGGGCAGGGCTACAACTACAATTTCAACAACCTGACCCAAACCGGCATCAACCCGAGCGGGATTGCGAACCCGGATTTGAAGTGGGAGCAAGCCACCCAGCTCGACATTGGTCTGGATGCGTCTTTTCTGAATAACCGCCTGACTGTCGTGGCCGATTATTACCACAAACGGACGGATAATCTGCTATTTACCAAGGCGTTGCCGATGTCGTCGGGCTATACGACGATTACCGGAAACTACGGTTCGATCCAGAACAAGGGGCTGGAACTGGGCCTGAGCGGCAAGATTCTGACGGGCGCGGTCAAGTGGGAAGCGTCGGGGAACATTACGTTCAACAAAAACAAAGTGCTGGCGCTGGATGGCATCCAGAACGAAATTGCCCTGTCGAGCTACTCCATTTTGAAAGTCGGGCAACCGCTGGGTATCTACCGGACGTATATGCTGGACGGCATCAACCAAACCGGCGAAACATTTCTCCCCGGTTATGATGCCCGGACGGGCGGTTTTAAAATCAAGGACGTCAACGGCGACGGCAAAATCAGCACAGACGATCAGGTGATCGTCGGCAATGCGCAGCCCAAGTACTTTTTCGGATTTTCCTCGCTGGTGAAATACAAGAATTTTGAACTGAGCGGTTTTGTGCAGGGCGTGCAGGGAAGTCGCCTGTTCAATGGGTTCCGGTTTACGTTCGAAACGCCATCCGGGCAGGTGAATTTGCTCGAAGGAACGGCGAACCGCTGGTCGGCCACCAATCCCAACAACGAGTATGTCAAACCGGCGCAGGGCACGAACCTGCCGGTGGGCGATCGCTGGGTGGAAGATAATTCGTACATCCGGGTCAAAAATCTGACGCTGGCCTACAACCTTCCCCGCGTCAAGTTTACCAAAGGCATTCGGGCGTATGTGGCTGGTAACAACCTCTTTACGCTGACCAAATACCAGGGCTGGGACCCCGAATCCAATAATTACGGGAGTGCCAACGCGCTGTTTTACGACAACGGGACGTACCCGGCGGCCAAATCCTACGTAGTGGGTCTTCAGTGTACGTTCTGATCCTTAACTCCCTGACTTCCATGAAACGATCTTTTTCAACATCCATTCTGGTGGCGGTTTTGGCGGGCTTCTGCTCCAGTGCCTGCCAGGAATTAGACGAAACCGTGTATTCGTCGGTCATCACGACCAATTTTTACAAAAGTGCGCAGGACGCCGAAGCGGCTTTAACGGCGGCTTACGGGTCGATCAACGACCTGTTCGACCAGGCTCCCATTGTCTTTGCCGGTGATTTTGCCGGGGATCAGCTCTGGGTGAAACCGGTGGTTGGGCGCAACGTCTTTGCGGTTTATAGTTACGATACCGATTATTCGGGACCGAAAAGCTTTGGCCGAACCGCCGAAAGTCCCTACGGTTTGTGGCAATTCTGTTACAAAGGCATTGAAAACGCCAACTGGGTGATCGACCGGGTGCCGGCCATCGCGATGGAAACCAACCGCCGGAATGCCATTGTGGGCGAAGCCCTGTTCCTGCGGGCGTTCTATCATTTTACCCTGGCAAAAAACTTCGGAGACGTCGTCATCCGGACTGCATCCAGCCAGAGTGAATCGGACGCGCTGGTGGCCAAAAGTTCGAAAGCCGAGGTCTATAAACAGATTTTCAAGGACCTGGATGAAGCCATTGCCAGACTGCCGTCGTATGTGGCTTCCACCGTTAAAGGGCGGGCTTCCAAAGAAGTGGCCATCGGGCTGTACGCCAAAGCGGCTCTATATGCCGAAGACTGGACAACCGCCAAAACAAAATCAATCGAGGTCATTAGTTCCGGGAAATACACCCTGATGCCGAATGTCCTGGATGTGTTCGACGTCGAAAAAGAAGATGCGGCCCGGCAGGAAAACATGTTTGCCTTTGAAGGCGATAACGCCACCCGGGCGCGTGGTACGACGTTGATGGGATTCTGCGGACCTGCCAACAGCGCCAGCCGGGACTATGGAAACACGACGTTTGGCTCCATTTTTGCCTTCCAGGCGTTTTTCGATTCGTTTAGTCCCACCGACAAACGGCGGCAATTGCTGGACACCAGCTTCGTCAGCGTCGCGGGGAAAGTGGTTCCGCAGAAGGAAATTACGCCCTACACCGTGAAAGGTGTGCTGATCAAAAAATACATGGATCGAAACTCGGTCGGCGCAAAAGGCCGGAACAACGTACCGATGCTGCGGCTGGCGGATATGTACCTGATTGCGTCGGAAGCGGAAGCCCGGCTGAATGGCCCGACGGCAACGGCCTACCAATACCTCAACGCGATTCGAAACCGGGCGGGGCTAGCCAATCTCCAGCCTGGCCTGAGCAAAGATGACTTTATCAAGGCGGTTTTGCAGGAACGAAGCTGGGAGTTTTTTGCCGAAGGCGACCGCTGGTATGACCTGACCCGCACCAATACGTTTCTGACGGTGATTCCGAAAGCGGTCAACGAAGTGTATCCGACCCGCGCCCCCCAACCCAAACACCGGTATTACCCGATTCCGCTGGATGAAATCCGGGCGAATCCCAAACTGGAACAAAACCCGGACTGGAAATGAGGCAATTCCGGCAAAAAACGGTTTTTAGCTTTACGGGATTGATCCTGCTGGTATTCAGTTTATTTCAGCCAAAAACCGGTACGCTTTCCGAAGTAGAAAACCGACACTTGGAAGCGAACGACAGCCTGAACGTTGAAAAAGCGCACCAGGAAATCTGGCGACGGTTTATCGACGAACATGCCATTCTGATCGATTTTGCGGATTTCAACGGACACTTCGACCGTCCGACGGCGGCCGAGTTTCGGGCGAACAAACCCAATGCGCTGGGCTGGTGGACACCGACTGAAAACGGTTCGATGTTTAATGGCTTGTATCTGGACGGCATTTGCCAGCGCTGGATGCACCGGCGGAATGAAGCCGACCGGCAAAAGGCGAAACGACTGGCGCAGGGGCTTCTGTTTCTGGCTTCGATTGGCGACACCCCCGGTTTTATCGGACGCGGGGTTGCCACGGACGGCAAAACACCCCCGGCGATGGGATCGAACGACCAGACGTCACCCTGGTTTTACGGCCTCTGGCGTTACCTCGACACCGGTATGCCCGACCCGCCCGAACGCCGTCAGATCATTGCCAAAATGACGGAAGTCGCCAACGCTTTGGAAGTCAACAACTGGCGGTTGCCGACAATGTCGTATTCGCCGTCGAAATACCGCAACTCGTTTGCGACCTTCAATTGGGAAGGCGCGCCCCGCTTGTTGTTCATTCTGAAAGCGATGCATCAGTTGACCGGCGACGCCAAATGGGACCAGCTTTATCAGAAAGCAGCCCGTGAAGTGGGCGGTGACGCCCAACGCAGCCGACTCCAGATCTGTGCGGAAGGCATGAAATTCGACGTTCCCAAACAGTTTCGCTGGACGGGCGTGTCGAGCACCGTGGACGTTCGGGCGCTCTGGGAAATGGAACGCGACCCGGTTCTGCGAAAGGCCTACGAAGACGGGCTGAATGCCAGTGCGCGCAGTGCCGCCAGCGGAATCACACTTTGGCATCAGTTTGATCACAACGATCCGAAAACGTTCCTGCACGACTGGCGGACGCTGAACCGATGGTGGAAACCGCAACACAGCGAACAGGATGCGCTGGACGTTTCCCAAACGGAGTTAAATGAGCTGGTGAAATTGTCTCCGCGCCGGAATCAGGAACTCGGCTTCGTCCGCGAACCGCTGTGGATGGCGTGGATTGTCACGATGGCCCCCGACCGGAAGCTGGTGGAACAGCATCGGGCCGAAATCCGGGGTGCCCTGGCAAATGTCCGGGCTGACAAGCTCTATTATTCGCAATTTTTTCCTGCCGAAGCCGTCTGGTTTCGGCTTCAGCATCCCTAAACGGTTTATGATGAAAAATGGCATTCCGTCTTTTCAAATGGGTTTTACGACGGTTTTATCGGTGATCGGTATCTTGCTTTTCCGCCCCGCCTGTGCCCAAAATCGGTCGGTTTCGCCGTCCGATGATTCCCTCAGGCACCAGATTGAACGGGCGGGTCAGGAAATTGAAAAGCGGTTCATGAGTCCGCAAACCGGTATTTTGTACGATTACGCTGGTCGCGATGGAAACAATTTTATTCCAACACCGGAAGAATGTCAGTCTGATAAACCCAATGGGTTGTCGTGGTGGTCGCCCATCGAAAACGGAGCATTTTTCAATGGAATTTACCTCGACGGATTGTGCAACCGCTGGAAAATAACCCGAAAAAAAGAGGACGCTTTGGCAGCCCGCAAGGTGGCCGATGGCCTGGTTTTGCTGGCCACCGTTGGAAGCGTCCCCGGTTTCATTGCGCGGGGCATTTCGACCGACGGAAAGAGTCACCACGTCGCCGGTTCCGACGACCAGACCGGGCCGTGGTTCTACGGCATCTGGCGATACATCAAAAGTGGCATCCCCGACGCGACGGAACAAAAACGCCTGATCAATCGGATGGAAACGGTGGGCAATGCCCTGGAAAAGACAAACTGGCAGTTGCCATGCGACCGGGAGGGGTACGGTTTTCGTGGCAACCTGACTGATAAAGGCTGTCGGATTTCGGTCCGGCTGGTGTTTATTTACCGGGCGTTGTACGATGTGACGAAGAACAAGCACTGGCTGGACGGCTACCACCAGCGGTTGAACGAAATTCCCGAAGGCGATGTGATGAACCGGCTGGAATTGTGCGCCTTAGGTATTCCGTACGAAACCGTCAATCCGGAAAAAGGTAATAAAACCGAAAATGAATTCTGGATCACCGGGATTTCACAAGCCATGCTGAAGGCGTTGGTCGAGATGGAAGACAACTCAGAACGGCGCGAAAAATTCCGGCAAGGACTGAACGCGACTGCCGAACGGGCCGCTCTGCATTTGTCGCGCTACAAAAACTTCGACAACGCTCACGACCTGACCTTTACCGAAAACTGGCGGGTTTTGAATACGCTATGGAAACCGCAGCCCGACATTGCCACGACGCTCGACGTAGCGCTCAGGCAGGTTCGGGAGTGGAATACGCTGTCACCCGCCCGTGGCTACGAAGACAAACACATGCGCGAACCGTTGTTCGCCTGCTGGGTAGTGCTTTTGTCCGGCAATAAAGAATTAATTGAGCGCTATCGGCCGGAATTGAAAAGTGCGCTGATGCATTATGATTGGCAGCGGTTGTACACGTCCCGGTTTTTTGTGGTCCTTCCGGCGTATTACGAAGCGAAACTGAATCGGCTTTTTTAGTACATGTGCAATTGATTCGTTGCTTTTGATGAAGTAGCGACCCGGTTTTGAAAAATTAAAAACAGGCCGCGTTTTGAAATATTTGGAGATTTGTTACAACTTTGGTAATAAATCTCCAGCTCGATGTCCTGCCAAGCCCTGACCGATAGCGAATTGTTAGCCCTGCTCCGCGACGATGACGAGCAGGCTTTCAGGGCGTTGTATGAGCGGTATTGGTATAAAATGTACGTCGTGGCGCACCGAAAACTCCGGCGAAAGGAAGTAGCGGAAGAACTGGCGCAGGAATTGTTCGTGATGCTCTGGCAGAAGCGCGACTCCCTCCGCATCCTGAACTTGCCGGCTTTTCTGGGTATCACCCTCAAAAACCTGATGGTGGATTACATCCGCCGAAATATCCTGGAAGAACACTACCTCGACCAGCTCCGGTTGTTTTTTCCGGTCGAAACATTTACGACCACCGACACCGTCCAATTGAACGAGTTGACGGAAGCCATTCAGAATACGCTGGCGCAGCTTCCCGAGAAAACCCGCGAGGTCTTCATCCTTCGGCGGTTTGAACAACTGTCGATTCGTGAAATTGCCCAGCGGCTGGAACTGTCCGAAAAAGCCATCGAATACCACCTTTCCCGTTCCACGTCCTTCCTCCGCCAGAACCTGCGCGATTTCGTCGCGGTTTGGGTGGTGTTTTTTCTTTGCTCCTAAATCCCGAAACGTCGGCCCTGCTACAAAATGGGTCATCCCTACGGGATTGTTTTTGGTTTTTTGCGGGTGCGGTTTCTACAAAATGGACCATCCCTACGGGATTGTTTTTGGTTTTCCTGTGGATGTGGTTTCTACAAAATGGACCATTCCTACGGGATTGTTTTTGGTTTTTCGCGAGTGCGGTTTCTACAAAATGGGCCATCCCTACGGGATTTTTTTTGGTTTTTCGCGGGTGCGGATTCTACAAAATGGACCATCCCTGCGGGATTGTTTTTGGTTTTTCGCGGGTGCGGTTTCTACAAAATGGACCATCCCTACGGGATTGTTTTTGGTTTTTTGCGGGTGCGGTTTCTACAAAATGGACCATCCCTACGGGATTGTTTTTGGTTTTTCGCGGGTGCGGTTTCTACAAACTGGACCATCCCCACGGGATTGTTTTTGGTTTTTTGTGGGTGCCGGTTTCTACAAAATGGGTCATCCCTACGGGATTGTTTTTGGTTTTTTGTGGGTGCCGGTTTCTACAAAATGGACCATCCCTACGGGATTGTTTTTGGTTTTTTGTGGGTGCCGGTTTCTACAAAATGGACCATCCCTACGGGATTGTTTTTGGTTTTTCGCGGGTGCGGTTTCTACAAAATGGGTCATCTCTACGGGATTGTTTTGTTTTTTCTGCGGGTGCCGGTTTCTACAAAATGGGTCATCCCTACGGGATTGTTTTGGTTTTTTGTGGATGTGCTTGCGCCATCCGTCCCGTAGGGATGGTTCATTTTGTAGCAAAGGCGTCCGTTTGTAAAGCAATGAGTCCCGTAGGGACGGTTTATTTTGTAGAAACCATGTCCCTTCATAGGGAAATGAGTCCCGTAGGGATGACCCATTTTGTAGGGGCATTCCGGTTAACCCAAACCGCTTTTTAAGGGTATCAAAATTAAATCCTGCAAAAAAATCTAAAAAAATCGCGTTTGACCTTAGGGATTTTCCGGTGGTATCCGTCTATGCCTTTTGAACGAACCCCTCAGCCCGATGGATAGCGCAAAATACCAGGAATTGCTGGCCAAATACCTGAACGGCGACTGCTCCGACGAGGAGCGGGCGCTGATCGACCAGTGGTATGCGTCGCTGGATACGGAGGTGGAATTGCCCGCCACGGCTGATGAGAAGAAACAACTGCTGGCCCGA
This sequence comes from Larkinella sp., assembly GCF_965227735.1. Lineage (NCBI taxonomy): Bacteria > Pseudomonadati > Bacteroidota > Cytophagia > Cytophagales > Spirosomataceae > Larkinella > Larkinella sp. Next base: position 6,254,978 of record NZ_OZ245776.1, read on the forward strand.
AACTGGCAGGGCCTGAGCCAGCGCACGCTGAAAACAAAACCGGTAAAGCAGATCAATTTCAGGCCATACTGGGCAGCCGCTGCGGTTCTGGCGGTAGTGATGGGCCTCGGCTGGTATTTCCGGGTTTGGAAAACCGCTACCGTACCGACACAACCGTTCGGAATTTCGGAGGCAAAACCGGCCTTTCTTGAAAAGACCAACACCTCGGCCCGTCCCGAGCGAATCACCCTGAGCGATCAGAGTATCGTGACACTGGAACCGGGCAGCAAAATCCGGTACCCGGCCACGTTCACCGGCCAAAACCGGGAGGTCACCCTAACGGGCGAAGCATTTTTCGAGGTACAGAAAAATCCGCATCAGCCGTTTCTGGTGTATTCAAACGATCTGATTACCAAAGTATTAGGGACAAGTTTTCGCGTCAAGGCCAACGCGGCCAATCGTAACATTACGGTTTCCGTTCGAACGGGGCGCGTATCGGTCTATTCTCCAACGCTGGCGACGACGGCCCGGCCCAAATCCGACCCCGAAACCATTGGCGTAGTTCTGACGCCCAATCAGCAGGTGACCTACCTCGATCTGGAGCACCGGCTGGTGAAAACGCTGGTGGAAAAACCAGCCGTGCTGGTTCAGAAAACCGAACTCCCCACCTTCACGTTTCAGAACGCGCCGATCTCGGTGCTGATGACGGCCATTGAAAAAACATACGGCGTCGATGTGGTGTATGATGAAGAGGTGATGGGCAACTGTTTCATTACGACCTCGCTGGAGCAGGAAGACCTGTACGACAAATTAAACATCATTTGTAAACTGCTGGGAGCCAGCTACAAAGTGATTGACGCCCAGATTGTCATTTCCGGGCCGGGTTGCCCCTAAATCCCCTAAAGGGGACTTGGACACAGCTTAAACCGGATGCTAAAAGTCCGGAAGCGGCCGACCGTCCTTTAGGGAATTTAGGGGCAAAAGCACAAGTCAATGAAATTTAATACAAGCCATTAGGCCTAACGATCATCCCAAAACGCTAAACCATAAACCCAAAACCGTAAACTAAAAACCAAAAAAGAAGGTCGGCGATGGGTCCAAGCATCACCGACCGGATCAAGCCCCAGCCGCCGGATCGTGTTCCGTCGCATCTTTTCAGATGTGCAGGGCTTCGTTGTCTTTGCCTAAATCCTCAAACAAAAACATCCAAAGGTATGAAATTACCTCGAATCTCTCACGCATTCGTCCTTACCCTTATGCGTATCACGTTTACCCAACTGATTTGCACGTTTCTGGTCGTGGGGGTTACCTACGCCAAAACCGTCAGCGCGCAGGCGTTGCTGGAACAACCCGTTACGCTGTCGATTGAGAATAAAGAAATTAGCGTTGTTTTATCCAGAATCGAAAAGGTGGCGAAGGTGACGTTTTCGTACATCCCGCAGCAGATTCAGGCCGACCGCCGGGTGTCGCTCAACGTCACCAACCAGCCTTTGTCCGCTGTGCTGGATCAGCTTTTCCGCAACGCAGCCGTTAGTTACGAAGTCGTGGGGCAGAAGCAGATTCTGCTCAGCAAACCGCCGGTTTCGCCCGCCATCAATCCCGGGTTTTCACCAAAAAGCACCCAGACCGAAATTGAAAAACCGCTGGATCGCGCCATTACCGGAAAAGTGACGGACGAAAAAGGTGAGGGCTTGCCGGGCGTAAGTGTGGTGGTCAAAAACACGACGCGCGGCACCAGCACCGACGCCGACGGTCGGTTTAAACTCAATGTCCCGGATGAGGCCACAACCCTGGTTTTTTCCTTTGTCGGTTATTTGAGCCAGGAAGTGGCGATTGGAAACCGCTCGGATCTGGCGGTTGATCTGAAAGTCGATACCAAAAGCCTGGAGGAAGTGGTTGTGGTGGGCTACGGAACCGTCAAAAAAAGCGATCTGACCGGTTCGTTATCGCAGGTCAAATCCAAAGAACTGAACGCTTTTCCAAACAGCAATGTGTTGCAGGCGTTGTCGGGCCGGGCGGCTGGCGTGCAGGTTTTACAAAATACCGGGGCACCCGGGGCCGGTGTCAGCGTTCGGATTCGGGGCACCAACTCCATTCAGGGCAGCAACGAACCGCTGTATGTCGTGGACGGTTTTCCGATTTCGGGCAGCAACCCGACGGCCCTCAACAACTCGGATATTGAAAGCATCGAGATTCTGAAAGATGCTTCAGCCACGGCCATTTACGGTTCGCGGGGCGCCAACGGCGTCGTGATCATCACCACCAAACGCGGAAAAACCGGCAAAACCAATGTCGATTTCGAGACCAGTTACACCAGCCAGAAGCTGATCAAAAAACTGGATCTGATGAACGCGAAAGAATACGCAACGTTTTACAACGAACAGGCGGTCAACGACAAACTTACACCCTATTTCACGCAGGCGCAGATCGACGGTTTTGGCGAGGGGTTCGACTGGCAGGATCTGGTGTTTCAGAAAGCACCCATGACCACGTCGGCCCTGAACATCAGCGGGGGCAATGAGAAAACCCAGTTTTCGGTGTCGGGGAGTGTGTTCAATCAGGCCGGTATTGTCAAAGGCAGTGACTACAAACGGTATTCACTGCGGGCCAATGTCAATCACGAAATCAGTAAGAAGTTCAGTGTCAACCTCTCCAGCACGCTGACCCGCCTGAACACGGGCCGCAAAGACAGTGGGGGAGGGAGCCGGGGAAACTCGATGATCTCAGCCGCGATTTCGGCCCCGCCGACGCTGACGCCCTTCAAAGATGACGGCACGTATCGCGTGTTGGCCACTTCGTATCCCTTTGTGGCGACGGATTTGATCAATCCGCTGAATTTTATCAACGAACAATCCGACCAGATCCGGGCAAATCTGGCACTGGTGAATGCGGCCCTGATTTTTCGCCCCATTCCCGATCTGACCATCAAGATTGCGGGCGGGATCGAAAACCGCGATGACCGCACGGATTCGTACCGCACCCGTAATTTTGTAAACTCGGCGGGTGTGGCCAGTGTTAGCACCAATCAGATTACCAGCCTGTTGAGCGAAAATACGATCAGCTATACCAAAAGCTTTCAGAAACATTCGGTGTCGGCCGTCGCCGGTTTTACCTACCAGGATTTTGTAAATACCTCCCTGTCTGCGGGCGGGAATGGTTTCCTGAGCGACATCTTTGGCACCTATGACCTGAGTGCTTCCATTACGCCGGGCATTCCCAATTCCGGTTATTCCAAGTCGGTTTTGCTCTCGTATCTGGCGCGCGTCAATTACGGTTTCGATGGAAAATATTTACTGACCGCGAGTTTTCGGCGCGATGGTTCGTCCAAATACAGCGAAGGCAACAAGTGGGGCTTTTTCCCGTCGGCGGCTTTTGCCTGGCGCGTCTCCAACGAAGATTTCCTGAAAGAAAACACTGTCATCTCGGACCTGAAATTCCGGGCGAGCTGGGGGCTGACGGGCAGCCAGGCCATTGGCGCGTATGCGACCTTGAACCAGCTTTCGTCGGGCAAAACCGTGTACGACAATGCGTTATACAATACGTTTGCGCCCGGAACGCGCCTGCCCGGCAATCTGAAATGGGAAACCACGGAACAGAAGGACGTCGGAATTGATCTGGGAATTCTGAAAAACCGGGTGACGTTTACGCTCGATTACTACATCAAAAATACCCGCGATCTGCTCAATACCGTTGTTCTGCCGTCGTCGCTGGGCTTTACGAGCACGATTCAGAACGTGGGACAGGTTCAGAATAAAGGCTTCGAACTGGGTGTCGATGCCCGGGTTTTTACCGGCGCTTTCAGGTGGGATCTGAATGCGAACCTCTCCCTGAACCGCAACAAAGTGGTGAAGTTGCAGGGGGGTGAGGACATTCTGGGTGGAACCGTAAGTGTCGTTGCGATCAACGATGTGACGAATATTCTGCGCGAAGGACAGCCCATCGGGCGGTATTGGGGCTATGTCGAAGACGGCTATGACGATAAAGGGAAAATTAAATTCAAGGATATCGATGGCGACGGTGCCATCAGCATCAAGGACAAAACCTACATTGGCGATCCGAATCCCACGTTTACGTTCGGCGTGAATTCGGCCATGAGCTACAAAAACTTCGACCTGACCATTTTCCTGCAAGGCGTTCAGGGCAACGACCTGTTCAACGCCAGTTCGATTGTCAACACGATGGACTACGGTTTTGGTCTGAACATGCCGAAGGAGGTTTTTTACAACCACTGGTCGCCCACCAATCCGAACGCGAAATATCCGATTATCAGTAATTCCAGCCGGACGAGTGTGTCGAACCGCTACATCGAAGACGGCTCCTACCTGCGGCTGAAGACCATTCAACTGGCCTACAACCTGCCGCTGCAAACCTGGGGTGTCAACTGGATTCGGAACGCACAAGTTTATGCCAGCGGCCAGAACCTGCTGACGCTGACCAACTACTCGTGGTGGGACCCCGAAGTGAACTCCAACGGCGGAGCCAACTCGACCAATCAGGGCTTTGATTTCAACAGTTATCCATCCTCCAAATCCGTCACCGTCGGCGTGCGGGTGGGATTTTAATTTTGAATGATAGAATGAGTGAATGATAGAATGGGGAAACGCTGCTTATGGATTTATTCACTCATTCAATCATTCACTCATTCAAAATTGAAACAGCTATGAAAAAGATACTCCTTCTCCTCTCGATACCCCTGCTTCTGACGGCCTGCGAAGACGCGCTGGTGGAAGCGCCGAAATCCATTGTGGTAGAAACGTTTTTTAACACGGCCAGCGATGTTGAAACGGCGGTGAATGCCGTTTTTTCACCCCTGCGCAGCACCATGTATTCCAATTACGAAGCCACGCTCGAATGCCAGGCCGAGTATGCCTCCGGGCGCGGAAGCTGGGCTCCTTTGCACGAGTTTCAGGGCTTCAACGACGCCAATATTTCGCGGGTATCCGGTTTCTGGAATTCGTTTTACCTCAGCATTCGAAACGCGAATCTGGTGATTAAAAATGCACCCACCGGCACGGCGATCAGCAAAGCCGATGTGGATCGGTACGTCGCCGAAGCGAAGTTTCTGCGGGCGTTCAACTACTTCCAACTGGTGCGCAACTGGGGCGGTGTTCCGATCCGGACGGAAAGCAACATGACCGATATCAACCTGAAACGAAGCACCGCCGATGAGGTGTATGCCTTGATTCTGAGTGATTTGAAAGAGGCTGAGACTAACCTGCCGGAAAAACCGGCTCAGGTGGGCCGACCGACCAAATGGGCCGCCAAAACCATGCTGGCAGACGTCAATCTGCAACTGGGGAAATTTGCCGAAGCCCGCGACAAAGCCGAAGAAGTGATGAAATCCAACCTGTTTTCGCTGGTGCCGGTGGCCACCAAAAACGACATTCAAACCAAGGTGTTTGGGCCGGATCTGGTGTCGACATCGGAGGAGATTTTTTACCTGAAATACATGCGTCAGGTCGGCCAGGGTAATTATATGCTCTGGATCAGCAACCACCCGGATACCAAACTTTTCAACTTCGGGGGCGCGTATGTGATTTACGTCGATGTGACCAGTGCCTATTACAAATCCTGGGATGCCGGTGATCTCCGCAAGAGTATGTGGGATCTGATCAACTTTGGACTGGGGGCCAACACGCTTGTGAGTTCGAAGTTTATCGACCAGGCCGCCGTTGGGCAAAACGGCGCGGGCAACGATGACCCGGTTTACGGTTATTCGGATGTGTTGCTGATTTATGCCGAGGCATCGGCCAAAGCCGGAAACGGCCCCACGGCTGCCGGAATGGAAGCGCTGAATCAGGTGCATCGCCGGGCGTTCGGCAAAGCCCCCGCCGTGGCGTCGACGGTGGATTTCAAACTGGCCGATTACAACGCTGCGACGTTCGTTGATCTGGTATTACGAGAGCGGAGTTATGAATTTCAACTGGAAGGAAAACGCTGGCTGGACCTGAAACGAACCGGAACCGCCAAAGCCGTGATTCTGGCGGCCAAAGGCAAAGTCGTCGCCGACAAACACCTCCTGTGGCCCATCCCGGTTTCTGAAATGAACTATAACAAAGCCCTGAACCCGGCGACGGATCAGAATTTAGGATATTGACCTTAGTTTACGGTATTCAGTTTACGGTTTTCGGTGGCTGACGCGTTCTTTTACGCTTCTTATTTCGGGCGTCAGCAAGCATGCGTCAGCCACCGAAAACCGAAAACTGTGAACCGAAAACCTGAAAAACATGGAAAAAATAAAAAGAAGATCGGCATTAACCTCGCTCGGCGCACTCTCCTTCGGGATGGCCGTACCGACCTTGTCCAAAGGCGAACGGCTGAGTGAGCCTTACAAACTGGTTCAGCAAACGCTGAAAACCGACATTCTGGTGATCGGGGGCGGCACGGCGGGCGTGGTGGCGGCCATTCAGGCGGCCCGGGCCGGACGCAAAACGATATTGGTCGAAAACGGCAGTCAGCTCGGCGGCACGACTACGACCGGCGGAGTGAATTATCCGGGCATCTTTTTTGCCTGGGGCAAACAGGTCATCGGCGGCATCGGCTGGGAAATGGTGCAGGAAGCCGTTGCCCTGAACGACGATACCTTGCCGGATTTTTCGATTCCCCACGGCAAAAACCACCCCCGCCATCAGGTGCGGCTAAACGGGCAGTTGTACGCCATGCTGATCGAGGAAAAAGCTATTGCCGCGGGCGTTCAAATCCGGTTTTATGAAACACCTACCAGCGCAACGTTTCAGAAAGGAAACTGGACCGTTCAAACCGTGGGGAAAGGAACCAGCACGCAGATTGTCTGCAACCAGTTGATCGATTGTACCGGAAACGCCTACGCGGCTTCGCTGGCCGGTTTTCCACTGCTGCGGGAATCGGTCACGCAACCCGGAACACTGATGTTCCGGCTGGAAGGCTACGATTTTAAATCGCTTGATTTAAAGCTCATTAAGGGGCGGTATGAAGAAGCGATCCAGAAGGGCGAACTCGTCAAAACCGACTTTCGGAACAACATTGTGGGCCTGTTGAAAAGCGCCGGTGACAACATCCAGCACGTGATGGGAGCCGATTCGACAACCTCCGAGACCCATACGGTGGCGAATTTGAAAGGGCGGTCGTCGCTGTTAACGACGCTGCGGTTTCTGCGAACGCTGCCCGGTTGTGAGAAAATCCGGCTGGCGGACGTGCAGAACGAAACCGCCGTTCGGGAAACGTACCGCATCGACGGCCATTACAAAATTACCCACGAAGATTACGTCACCGGGAAAGTATTCGACGATGCGGTTTCGTATTCGTATTATCCCATCGACGTCCACGACGAAAATGGCGTCATTCCCGACCATCTGAAAGAAGGCGTAGTGCCGACGGTGCCGCTGCGGGCGCTTGTGCCAAAAAACAGCCGGAATTTTCTGGTGGCCGGGCGGATGGTCAGCAGCGACCGGCTGGCGAATTCGGCGCTCCGGGTGCAGGCATCCTGCATGGGCATGGGTCAGGCCGCCGGAGCCGCTGCGGTTTTAGCCAATTTGCAGAACAAAACACCGCTGGAGGTGTCGATGAAAGACCTCCGGAAACTGATTGAAGAACACGGCGGAATCGTGCCGGTTTCGGCTCAAAAAGGGTGATTTTTAGTATGCGAAATTGGTTCAAAGTTGGTTTACTCAACGCGGTTATCATAGTGGCAATCCTTTTTTTGGCTTGTTCAAGAATGTCGCTAGCTGCCCCTAAAGTCGAACGCGACCCCGGCCCTAAAGGGGACTTTTTGCATCCTATCAATTCGGTGTCCAAGTCCCCTTTAGGGCCGGGGTCGCGTTCGACTTTAGGGGCGCACAGTCGTGAGCGGATTCGCTATTTCCACTCCCAAACGATTCAGCTAAAACCGGATACGATTCAGGCATTTGTGAGCCAGTTTAAAGACGATGCGGGCAACGATACCTTGTTTCAGATTCGGTCGAAAGAAGGCTACCCGGTTTCGTATTTCCGGAAAATCAAAACGAGTGTCTGCTTCGATAACAAATGCCGGTTGCTGGATATTGTGCTCTACTGGAACGTCACCGGGCGGTATCTGGGGTATGAACTCCCGGAAGGAGAATTTCTGAGCAAGACGGAACACGAACCGTTCAAACCAGCCGAATACGCCCGACTGAACGACCTGCTGGCCGATCCGTTTTCGCCACTCGCCAACTTTTCGTACGAAGAACTGGTGCCGAAAGCGGATGCGGTTGCGTCAGGACTGGATGCGGTGTCGTCGGCGACTTCGAAAAATGTGCTGGATTACGTGGTCGAAGGGGCGGTGTATACAACCTACAAAATGTGGCATTTTGTGTACGGTGCCGCGCAAAAGGAAGTGATCAAATTGACCGAAAAACGGTTGTCACCCGGTTTTCTGCTAAAGGTGCTGGAAAGCCCCGATTCCGGCGATAAAATCTGGGCGCTGAACCACATTCGCGGGCAGGTCGGGTTGACGCCCGCGCTGCGAACTACCGTCCTGAGTTTCATCGACAACAACCGGTTTAACCTCGCCGAACGAGCCATCCACGCCTTGAGTCCCGCCGAACTGAAATCTGATTCGTTGCAGCAATTGCTGTTCGAAAAATACCCCAGGGCGAATTACAGCCTGAAAAATCTGATCGTTGCCAAACTGAAAGAAGCCCCTCATCTCAACGGTTCTGTGAAAACCGCTCTGGCTAATGCGTTGAAGTCGGCCAATGGCGAACTCCTGACCAATATTCTGGATTTGTTCAGACAACACCGCGTTTCTGATCGCGAAACCGGTCGGATCATTGCCGGTCTGCTGCAAAGTGACAATAATTTCCTGGCTCAAAAAGCGTTTATCTACCTGAAAAGTGCGAATATTGACGATCAACGCGTGACAGAGCAACTGAATGCCTACAAAACGAAGCACCATTTATAGTCGAAACAACGCATGAAAGGACTGGTATGGCTGATCGTGCTGGTCCCGTTTTGGGGCAAGCCGCCTGCTTTTCAGCGGTCGGCGGAGGTTCCAATGGTCAGTCTGGCGGGCGAAGCGCAGGGCACAACCTACCACATCAAATACCGCGACGAACGCCAGCGGAATTTTAAAAAAACGGTCGATTCGCTGCTCACCGAAATCGATCTTTGCCTCTCCACCTACCGCCCCGATTCGGAGATTTCGAAGTTCAATCAATCCGAGTCGCACCGGTTTCAACGCCCTTATTTTTTCCCCGTTCTCAAAAAATCCGAAGAAGTATATCGGATTACCAACGGGGCCTTCGATCCGACGGTAAAACCGCTGGTCGAAGCCTATGAACAAGGCAAGAAATCTCGCGAACCCTGGCTGCCCAATGCGGATTCATTGCTGGAATACGTTGGTTTTCAGTATATAAATTACAATGCGGTTTCTGTAAAAAAACTTAAAAAGAACGTCCGGCTGGATTTCAACGCGCTGGCACAGGGCTACACCGTCGACGTGCTGGCGGTTTTTCTGGAGTCAAACGGCATCGATCACTACATGGTGGAAGTGGGCGGGGAGGTTCGTTGCCGGGGTGAGCGCAGCCCCGGGCAGTGGTGGAATGTCGGGATCGAAAGCCCGGTGCGACCCGGTGGGCTACAGTCGTCGGTTCGGATGGCGAACCGGGCGATGGCGACGTCTGGTAATTACCGCAACTTTTACCGGCAAACCGGCGAAACGTACGGCCACATCATCAACCCCAAAACCGGCTTCTCCAAACCCGATGCGTTGCTGAGTGCCACGGTTTTTGCCAACGACGCCATGACCGCCGATGCTTTTGCGACGGCTTTTCTGGTGATGGGCCTGGCCGAAACCCGGCGGTTTCTGTCCCAACACCGTGAACTGGATGCCTATCTCATTTACAAAGACGATGCGGGAAACCTGAAAACCGTTGCCACGGACGGGATCAGGGAGTTTATCAAGTAATAGTTGGGTTTTATTGCTACATTTACACGTTTTATTCCAACCCCTACAAACCTTACGGGTCGTTTATGAACTCAACTCGTTACTCTTCTTTTTTCCGGCTGTCACGGCGGGCTTTGGCCTGGTCTACGGCCGGGCTGATCGTCGGGGGCGTCCTGGTCGGCGCCTGGCAAAACGACAACCTCAATCAGGCTTCCAGCGAATACCTCGACCGCTTATTTGCCGGTTTATCAGACGACGATAAACACGATCCGAAATACGCGGTGGGGAGTCTCAACGTAGCGCCGGGTCTGGAAGCCAAGCTCTTTGCTGCCGAGCCGATGCTCACGAATCCGACCAATATTGATGTCGATGCCCGGGGCCGCGTCTGGGTTTGCGAAGCGTATAATTACCGCGCCAACATCAGCGGAAACCCCACCCGCCCCGAAGGCGACCGGATTCTGATTCTGGAAGATACCAACGGCGACGGGCAGGCCGATGTCACCAAAACGTTTTACCATGGGCCGGAACTGGTTTCTCCGCTGGGCGTCTGGGTGCAGGGCAACAAGGTCATTGTGTCGGATAGCCCGAATGTGTTTGTGTTTACGGACGAAAACGGCGACGATAAAGCCGATAAAAAAGAACTGCTGTTTACCGGACTGAGTGGTGCCGACCACGACCACGGAATGCACTCCTTCGTATTTGGACCCGATGGCAAATGGTATTTCAATTTCGGGAACGAAGGCAAGCAAATCCGTGACAAAGACGGCAAAGCCATCTTCGACCGCACGACCGGCAAGGAAATCGATACCAAAAACTACCGCCAGGGCATGGTTTTCCGGTGTAACCCGGACGGCAGTGACATGGAAGTGCTGGGCCAGAATTTCCGGAACAACTTCGAAGTCGCGCTGGATTCGTACGGAACCATGTGGCAGTCGGACAACGACGACGACGGCAACAAGGGCGTTCGGATCAATTATGTGATGGAATATGGCAATTACGGCTATACCGACGAAATGACCGGCGCGGGCTGGCGCGTAAACCGCACCAACCTGGAGGCCACCATCCCGCTGCAACACTGGCACCTCAACGACCCCGGCGTGGTGCCAAATTTGCTGCAAACCGGCGCGGGTTCGCCCACCGGCATTATCCTATACGAAGGGAAACTGCTGCCGGAAGTGTTTCAGGGTCAGATGATTCACTGCGACGCGGGGCCGAATATCGTTCGGTCGTATCCGGTCACGAAAGACGGCGCGGGCTACAAAGCCACCATCGTGCCGCTGCTGGAAGGCGTGCGCGACCAGTGGTTCCGGCCTTCGGATGTGTGCGTGGCCCCCGATGGTTCGCTGCTCATTTCCGACTGGTACGATCCCGGTGTGGGTGGTCACCAGGCGGGGGATCAAAACCGGGGGCGGGTCTATCGCGTGGCCCCACCGAATACGCCGTACAAAATACCGAAAGTCGATCTGGCTACGACGGCCGGAGCCGTTGAAGCGCTGCAAAGCCCGAACATGGCGATTCGCTATGCCGCCTGGAACAAACTCCACGACTTGGGTGTGAAAGCCGAAAAAGACCTGGCGAAACTCTACAAAACGTCACCCGACCCACGCATGAAAGCCCGCGCCCTCTGGTTGCTGAGCAAGCTGGACGGTAAAGGCAAAAAATACATCGAAACCGCGCTGAAAGAAAGTGATCCGAATCTGCGCATCACCGGTTTGCGGGCGGCTCGTGAATTGAAAACCGACATTGTTCCGTACATAAAGCAGTTGGTGAACGATCAGGACCCACAGGTTCGGCGGGAATGTGCCATTGCCCTGCGACGCAACCCATCGCCCGAAGCACCGGATTTGTGGGCGCAACTGGCGGCCAAACACGATGGCAAAGACCGCTGGTATCTGGAAGCGCTCGGCATTGGGGCTGATGGCCAATGGGATACGTATTATGCCGCCTGGCTGAAACGCTCAGGCGCGAATCCGGTGGCTACCGATGCTGGCAAAGACATTGTCTGGCGGGCCCGTACCAAAGAGTCGGTGCCCTTGCTGGCCAGTCTGGCGGGTGATTCGAAAACCGACCTGACGAGCCGCCTGCGGTATTTCCGGGCCTTCGATTTCAATCCGGGGGCAACCGAAAAATCGACCGCTTTGCTGAGTATTCTGAAAACCAACCCGAACGACGTACAGATCACTAAACTGGCGTTGCGCCATCTCGACCAGAACTTCGTCAAAAATTCGCCGGAAGCGATGGCGTCGTTGACCAAACTGCTGGACGAAACCTACGGCAAGCCCGAATACATGGAGATGGTGAGCCGGTATGAACCCGCAGCCGAAAATCCGCGCTTGCTGGCCCTGAGTCAGAAGCAGTTCAACGACATTGTGGGCCGCGACGCCACCCGTCAATTGCTGAAGCAGGGTGGTGGGAAGCAGGTCTGGGAAATCCTGAATGGAAGCAACCCGGAAGCCGCCATCAACATGGTGTCGGCTCTGCGCTGGGTGGGAACCAAAGAGTCGCTCGAAATGCTGAAAACCATTGCACTGGACGAAAAACGCCCGACACTGCTGCGGAAAGAAGCCACCCGTGCCATTGGCGGCAGCAACGACGGGGAAGAAATGATTCTGTCGCTGCTGCGTTCCGGCCAGATTAAACCGGAATACAAAACGGCGGCTGTTCAGGGTGTTAGCAACACCTGGCGGAAGAAAGTCCGGACGGAAGCCGCCAGTTACCTCGACGGTGCCAAAGGCGCAGAAGGCAAGAAACTGCCCGCTATTCCGGACCTGCTCGCCATGACCGGTGACGCCAGCAAAGGGTTGAATGTCTTCAAGACGAACTGTTCGATTTGCCACCAGATCAACGGCGAAGGCATGGATTTTGGCCCGAAATTGTCCGAAATTGGGAGCAAGCTGCCGAAAGAAGGACAATACCTTTCTATTTTGTATCCCGATGCGGGGGTTAGCTTCGGCTACGAAGGATTTGAGGTCAAGTTCAAAGATGGCAGCACGGTTTCCGGGATCATTTCCAGCAAAACCGAAACCGACCTGCAAATGAAGTTTCCGGGTGGCGTGGTGAGCGATTACAAAATGAGCGACGTTGTTTCCATGAAACAAATGGATGCCTCGATGATGCCGGCCGGTTTGCAGGAAAACATGTCTACGCAGGAACTGGTCGATTTGGTGGATTACTTATCAAGTTTAAAGAAAAAATAGAACCTTCCTTTATCATGATTCAACGACGCGATTTTGTGAAATCAACGTTAGGCTTTGTCGGTGCAACGCTTGCCGGAACTGCTCTGGCGGGTACGAACGCTGTACAACCGCAGACGGTGGTGAAAAATAAGTTCAAATTACAATACGCTCCCCACTTCGGGATGTTTACGAACAGTGCCGGGAAAGACGTGATCGACCAGCTCAAGTTCATGGCCGACAACGGTTTTACCGCCCTGGAAGACAACGGCATGATGGGTCGTCCGGTGGAAGAGCAGGAGAAAATCGCGAAGGAAATGACCCGGCTGGGTATGAAAATGGGCGTTTTTGTGGTCGATAAAGGCGGGAACGGACAAAATACGCTTGCCGCTGGCAAACAGGAGTTCATCGACATTTTCCTGAGCGGCTGCAAAAAAGCCGTCGAGGTGGCCAAACGCGTGAATGCGAAATTCATGACGGTGGTTCCCGGCGATTTCCAGCGCAATCTGCCCATCGGTATCCAAACCGGCCATGTGATCGACGCGCTGCGCCGGGGATCTGACATTCTGGCCCCCAACGGGTTGACGATGGTGCTGGAACCGCTGAGCGACACGCCAAATCTGTTTTTACGCACTTCCGACCAGACCTACGAGATTTGCCGCGCCGTCAACAGTCCGGCCTGCAAAATCCTGTTCGATGTGTACCACATGCAGAAAAACGAAGGGCATATCATTCCGCATATCGACTGGTGCTGGAGCGAAATCGGCTATTTTCAGATCGGCGACAATCCGGGCCGGAAGGAGCCAACAACGGGCGAAATCAATTACAAAAACGTTTTCAAGCACGTATACGAAAAAGGCAAGGCCGAAAACAAGGATTTTATCTGGGGTATGGAACACGGCAATGCCTATCCGGGCAAGGAAGGCGAAACCGCTTTGATCAAAGCCTACGTCGAGTCGGACAGTTTTACGGTTTAGTAGCCGTACCCACGGGCTTATTGGTTTAAACTAAATAACCGCTGAAGTATATGTTTATCAGCCCACAGCTAAACGGGGCCGCCCGTGCGGCAGTGGGCTGATAAGCCAAAATGTGAATCCGGCGGTTATTTAGTTTAAATCAATAAGTTCAGGGTACGTAAAAAGCCCGGCCATACTACGGTCGGGCTTCTTTTTTGTAGTGTTTTTCTCTGCTGTTTCCGAAAAACCGGTTACAAAGCAACTACCGAATTCTCGTCAGACGAAACACCGCTGCTAATGTACTTATCGGCCTCCGAATCGTTCAACCAGGTTTCACCATCGATCAGATAGCGGAACTGCGTTTCCTGACCTACCGGAAGTTCAACCGTTGTTTTGTATGAACCGTCTTTTTGTTTCTTCAGAGCCGTAGCCGACGCATCCCAGCCGTTAAAATCACCAACCAAAGCAACCGCTTTCGCACCATTAACGGCGTCAGCAGGCAGCGTAAACGTTACTTTGCAAATTGTAGGCTTGCTTTTTACATACTGTTTTGCAAGTGCCATATAGAGTAGAGTGTTTGGTTTACGGTTGTAAATTTATATGGAAAAATGAGTAATGCAATGGTTATCAAATCATTAAAGCTCAGCTTTCTTGGTATTGTTCTATTATTCGATACAATAATTTAAAAAGCCAATGATTGAAATAGAATTTTTCCAATAAACGATCCGGTCCATCAAATTGTTTGAACCGCTTGGGTTCAGTGGTAGGGACAGGATCAAACCGTCGATCGTTGCACCGCGCAGCCGTCCTTAGCGCACCGTGTAGCGGATGCCCAGAAAACCGCGGATGCCCTGATTGGGAGCAAAAACGTAGTTTGGGTCGAAGGTCAGCCGGTATGGATTGTCGGGCGTTGCCACCACCTGCCCGTTCCGATCGAATACGACGCGCTTGTCGAACGGGTCGTTGGCGCGGGCGATGCTGTTGGCCGGGGGCGTGAAATTCAGCAGGTTTTTGATCCCGCCGTAAATCTCAAAACCGCTGTTGAATTTTTTGGTCAACTGGATGTTCTGAATGCTCCAGGTGGGGGAATATTCGGCCCGTGGATCGTCGGAACTCAGCAGCGGCAGCCGCATCGGGCCGTACAGATTGCCCGTGTAGTCCGCCGAAAAACCACGCCCAAAATCATACGAAACCGTCCAGGTACCGGTGATGCGTTCGGTCAGCAACTGTCGGGTTTTAACGGCCTGGCCGTCGGCATCGTCTTCCACTTTATACACATCCATGAGCGTAAAACCGGCGTTGATCTTCAGCGGGAACGCAAAATTAGCATCCAGATTTACACTGACGCCCTTGGATGTCGAATGGCCGTTCAGGTTGTCGAAGAAAATCTTGTTGGGGTCGGTGTCGTAGTCGGCAATGATCCGGTTGGTGAAATAGGTGTAAAATAGCGAGGCATCAATGCCCAGAAAACCGCTTCCGAACACAATCTGTTTGGTATAGTTCAGGTTCACATTCCAGCTTCGTTCGGGTTTCAGTTCATCCTGCACCACCACCTGCCGGGCGCCGGTCAGGGCTGCGTGGTCTTCGGTGAAGAGGTTGACAACCCGGTACCCCGTTCCGGCATTCAGCCGGATGACGTTGTCGCGGTTGGGCGCCCATTTATACGAAAACCGGGGCGTCAGGATGTTGCCGTGCCGCGAATTGTAGTCGTAGCGCAAACCCAGCAACAGTTTATGTTTTTCGTTGAACGTAAACTCGGGCTGCACGAAAACGCCGGGCAAAACCGTGCGGTCGGGCTGGTTGGTGGGTCGCAGCGAATCGGCCGATTGCGTAGCCGGGGTATTGTCGTCGTAAAACGTGTAGCGGAAGGGCGTTCCGACCAGCAGGCTAACCCGGCTGTTGAATTCCTTCGTCCACAGCAACTGCGCAAAAAAGATTCGCTGCGTGGCGTTAAAGGAGGTCGTGCCGTAATACGAATTCTGGTTGTGGCTGTTGAACGACGACTGGAGCGTGATGTTTTCGGTCGTCGGGAGCTGGTAAGACCCAATCAGTTCCAGCCGTTTCGTGTAGATGCTTTCGGCATACAGGCTGTCGGTACCGCGGAGTTCGGGCGTCCAGTTGGTTTGTCCACCCCAGCGGTTTTCGTAGAAATACCGTCCGGCAATGCTGGCCTGGCGGTTTTCTTTTCGCTCGAACTGCCATTTGTTGAACACCGAAATCCGGTGTTGCAGCGTCACGTCCGTAAAACCGTCGTTGTTTTTGTCGTACGGATTCTGGTAGTTGTAATAGTTCAGACCGATCAGCGAATTGGCTTTTCCGACCCGGTATTTCACGCCCAGATCGGCGTTGTATTCCTGCCAGCTCGTGCCGAACACATCCGCAGTCACGGTTGGCGCTTTCAACGGATTTTTTGTGATGATGTTGATCAAACCGGCCACGGCTTCCGAACCGTAGAGCGTCGACGCCGGGCCTTTCACCACCTCGACCCGCTCCACCAGCGAATTCGGAATCCCGGATAAACCGTACACGGTCGACAGCGAACTCACAATCGGCATCCCGTCGAGCAACACCATCGTATACGGCCCTTCCAGCCCGTTGATGTGAATATCGCCCGTGTTGCAGACGTTGCAATTCAACTGGGGCCGAACGCCATTGATGGTTTGCAGGGCATCGTAAATGTTGGGCGTAGGGTTTTTCTGGAAAAATTTCGGCGTGTAAATTTCCACCGGCACGGGGCTTTCCAGCTTGGAAACTTCCTTCATCGTTCCCGTAATCACCACCTCGCCCAGCGTGTTGGCGGCTTCGCGCAGATCGACCGTCTGGCGAAGGGTCTGGCCCGCCGTAACGTTGACGGTTTTCTGAAAGCTGTCAAACCCCACCAGCGAAACCACCAGTTGGTAGCGCCCCGCCGGAATGCCGGTCAGGCGGAAAACCCCCGATGTGTCGGTCAGAACGCCGAACCGGGTGCCTTTGAGTGCCACCGTAGCCAGTTCGACCGGTTTTTGCTTGGAAATCACTTTGCCTTCAACGGTAGCCGTCGACTGGGCATGAGCAAGGAAGGTACTGCCTAAAAGAAACAGAACCGATAGGTATATCGTTTTTAACATGGTTGTACGGGATCGATTGGAAGGAAGAAAGGCCCGAATACCGGCAACACGCGATGATTCAACCGATTACAAACCGGCACACACCGAAGCTACAGGCAGCAGGGAATTAAGAACGAATCGCTTCCGGCGATTCATCAGGAAACGATCATCCGACAACCGGCGGGCCCCGGTGGGAGAAGTAGGGGAAGAGGTACGCACTCTGAAACGAATAAACCAACCCAAACCGCCGGATGACCGGTGCGCTCAGAACGACGCAGGTAAATACGAACGGCATCAGGCCGTCATACAGTAGGTTGGTAAAGTTTTCGAGCCAGACTAACTCGTTGGTAGTGTGCGTATTGGGCTGGTAGGGACTGTCGCCAACGGGTTTGAAAGGGTGGGCGTGAACGACAATCCGCCCACTGGCCAGTTTGTGCGCGTGCCGGAACACCACCGAATTGACCATCATCAGGCTGAAGAGAATCAGCAGGACGCGGGCAATTTTTCGTCGATAAACCGGCAACCAGTACATGGCTCTTTATAATAAGTTGTAGATTGCGTCTGTAACCATTTTAACAAATATAGAGAATAGATTTAGACTTGTCTAAATTTTTTACAGGATTGAATTTATTCGCTTAAAATTCCTTCGACACATGCGAAAAATTGCCATGCTGGGTTCCGGCTTCATTGGCCGGTTTTATGCCGAATCGATCCACGGTCAACGCGGACGTGACCGGGTGGTTGCCATCTACGCCCGCCGGGAAGAAAGTGCTAAAAAGTTTGCCAACGACTACGGCTGTTCCATCTGGGGGACGGATATGGAGGAAGTAATTGCCAATCCGGAGGTCGATATGGTGTGCATTGCGTTGCCCAACAACCTCCACGAAGCCGCCGTCATGCTGTGTGCCAAACACAAAAAAGCGGTGGTGAGCACCAAACCGCTGGGGCGTAATGCCGACGAAGCCTTGCGAATGATGAAGGCCGTGGAGGAAGCCGGTATTTTTGCCGGGTATCTGGAAGACCTCTGTTACACGCCTAAATTCCTGAAAGCGCTGGAAAGTGTAAAGAATGGAGCTTTGGGCCGGATTCTCTGGGCCAAATCCCGCGAAACGCATCCGGGACCGCACAGCGACTGGTTCTGGGACAAAGAGCAGGCCGGTGGCGGTTGTATGCTCGACCTCGGTTGCCATTGCGTCGAAATTGCCCGGAATTTTATCGGCAAGGACGTCCGGCCCGTTGAGGTGATGTGCTGGGCGGCCACGCAGGTGAAACCCATCGACGCCGAAGACCACGCGATTGCGCTGGTGAAATACGAAAACGGTGCCATTGGACAGTTTGAAGTAAGCTGGACGTTCCGGGGCGGCATGGACCTGCGCGACGAAGTGATGGGCACCGAAGGCACCATCTGGATCAACAACTTCCTGCGCACCGGTTTTGAAATGTTCACCACCGGAAAAGGCGCGGATTACGTGGCCGAAAAAGCCGAAAGCACCACTGGCTGGCTGTTCCCGGTCGGCGATGAAGTGAATGATCTGGGCTACAACCACATGTTCACCGACATGTTCAATGCGGCCGACCAGGGGCGCGAACCGGCCGAAACGTTTTACGACGGCTACGTGGTGAATGCTATTCTGGATGCCGCGTACCGATCCGCCGAAACCAAGCAGTGGGAGCCGGTGAAGTTGCCGGTTTGGCGCGGCCGTGAAGGACTGACGCAGGAATCGACCCTGGTGGATTACGACGAAGAATTTTACCTCATCAAAGAAGAGGTTACGCACGACGGTCGGCACAAGGTAATCCTGAAGGACAAGCAAACCGGACGGATTTCGGAGCGGGATTTGACCTAGAATTACAAATAGACGCAGGTCAGGCCGGTGAATCAGCCGGGTTTTCAAAAATCCGGCTGATTCACCGGCTTCTCCTTATTTACGGGTAAAACGTTGGATCAGTCTCAGAACCGCCCGTGCAAAATATACCGATCCGTCCGGGCGTACAACGAGGAATAGAAACTGAAATCAGGTCGGTTGGTGTCGAGCCGCTTGTCGAGCCGCAAAACCGGGTTGCCGATTGGAACGCTTAACAACCGCGCCAGATCGCCGTCAGCCGCCACGGCCAGCACTTTCTGCTCTCCGCCTTTCACCAGCAAACCATACTTGGTCCGTAGCAAATCGAACAGCGAGCGGTTTTCCAGCCGCTGGCGCGAAAAACCGGGCAGATAGCGGTTTGGCAAGATGATCTTCTCAAAAAAGACCGGCTCTTCTTCCACCGCCCGCAGTCGTTCCAGAAAATAAAAACCGGCTTTCGTATCGTCTTCGGTGGGCGTAAACAGAAAGTCCTCGGGGAAAGGATGCAGTTTCGGTTTGGTTAAAATGGCGGTAGTCATCCGCTCGGTGCGGCTCGCGTTGGCCGTATTGGCCAGCCGACCAACAATCGACATCACGCCCAAACCGATGGGCAGGGGCTGCACAATGCTGCCTTTGCCCTGGTGCTTGCGGATGTAGCCATCCTGCACCAGCAGCCCCAGTGCCTGCCGGATGGTGGGCTGGGTCAGGCGAAACTGGTTCTGGAGTTCTTTTTCAGAAGGCAACAGATCCCCCGATTTGAAATCGCCCCGGATAATCTGCTGGCGTAACGATTCATAGAGATACTGATATTGGGGAATGCGGGTAGGCCGATCGTTCATAGAGAAAGGTTGTTGACGAACAAGTATACGAAAATCTGCTTAATCTGAAACTTATTATAATAAGTTGTTGCAATACTAAAATTGCCTTTATACCTTCGTCGTTCGTAGTTGGATTTTTCGTGTTAACGCCCCGTTCCCCTGAAGGGGACTTTTTGCATCGGGGTGCTGCCGTGTCCAAGTCCCCTTCAGGGGAACGGGGCGTTACAGGATTTTAACCGTTTATTTTTTCAGGATGGATCAACTCTGGCTGGCCAACAAACGGATTGTGGTCATTGGTGGAACAACGGGTTTGGGGCTGTCGGCGGCCCATGCTTTTGTAGGACAGGGCGCACGGGTCGTTGTGGTGGGCCGGAATGAGGAAAGCTGCAAAGCAGCCGAAGCCCAGTTGGGCGGTTACGGGTTTGCGCTGAACGGCGATGCTACCGATCCAGCTACGGCCCTTTCGGCCATCGCACTTTGTCAGGGCGAGTTTGGCGGTTTCGACGGGCTTTACCACGTGGCCGGAGGCAGTGGCCGAAGGTTTGGCGACGGTCCGCTGCACCAGCTAACGCTCGAAGGCTGGAACAAAACCTTCGAACTGAATCTGACCTCGCTGATGCTGTCGAATCAGGCCGCTATCCGCGCTTTTCAGGAACAGAATACCGGCGGAACGATCCTGAACATGGGGTCAGTGCTGGGCTATTCGCCGTCGCCGAAATACTTTTCGACGCACGCGTATGCCGCCACCAAAGCCGCGATTATCGGTTTTACGAAATCCATTGCCGCCTATTACGCGCCCCACGACATCCGCGTGAACGTGTTGGCACCCGGTTTGGTCGAAACGCCGATGGCGCAGCGAGCCGCCACCGACGAAACCATTCTGAAGTTTGTCGCCACCAAGCAACCCCTGGACGGCGGTCGCATCGGTCAACCCACGGATTTAGACGGAGCGGCCATTTATTTCATGTCGGATTATTCCCGCTACACAACCGGTCAGGTGCTGTCTGTCGACGGCGGCTGGAGTGTCAGCGAGGGTCAATACTGAGGACGGTTTACGGTTTACAGTATTCGGTTTACGGTGGCTGACGCGAGAATATGGATGCGCCAGCCACCGTAAACCTTAAACCGTAAACCGAATACCGTAAACCGAATCACCGAATACCGTAAAAAAATGAATGCAATCGGCATCGACATTGGCGGAACCCGCATCAAAGGCGTCTTGATCGACGTCGAAACCGGCGCGGTGTTGCACCGCGTGGTTTGCCCGACCAACGACGGGCAGGACGGACAATGGAAACAGGCGGTTGCCGATACGTATCACCAACTGAAAACCGCAACAAGCGAACCGGTGACGGCAGTGGGATTGTCGGCACCCGGCTTGCCCACGTCTGCCAACGACGCCATTGCCTGCATGCCGGGCCGACTGCCGGGGCTGGAAGGCTTCGTCTGGTCGGCGTTTCTAGGCGTTCCGGTGCGGGTGTTGAACGACGCCCACGCGGCCCTGATGGCGGAAGCCCGGTATGGGGCTGCGAAAGGTATCCGGAATGCCCTGATGCTCACCCTGGGAACGGGCGTTGGGGGCGGGTTGCTCATCGACGGGAATTTGTACCAGGGCTACTACCAGATGGCGGGCCATTTGGGTCACGTTTCAGTCAATGCCGACAGCAACCAGTTGGATATTACGCAGATACCGGCCAGTCTGGAAGATGCCATCGGCAACGCGACGGTTTTCCGCCGGTCCTACGGAAAGTACCAGACCACGCAGGAACTGGTCGATGCCTATCGGGAGCAGGAACCGCTGGCCACGCTGGTCTGGCTGACATCCGTTCGGCAACTGGCCGTTACCCTTGCCGGTTTTGCGAATGCTTTTTCGCCGGAAGTGGTCGTGTTGGGCGGTGGAATCAC
This sequence comes from Larkinella sp., assembly GCF_965227735.1. Lineage (NCBI taxonomy): Bacteria > Pseudomonadati > Bacteroidota > Cytophagia > Cytophagales > Spirosomataceae > Larkinella > Larkinella sp. The sequence goes on from NZ_OZ245776.1 coordinate 6,276,622, forward strand.
GCAGGCCGGGGAGGCTTTGTTCAATCCGTTGGAAGCCTTTCTGGCGGTGTTTGAATGGCGACCGGCCGGGAAGAAAACCGCCATCCGTAAAGCGCATTTTGAAGATTGGGCCGGGGCCATCGGGGCTGCCGGTTTTGTAATATAATAAGTTCGGAGATCCATCAAAAGCTTGTATGATAGCAACGTATTTAGAAAAATGCCGCCAACTGATCGATACAGTCGAGCAGCAAAAAACACAACTCCAACAGGCCGCCCAGTGGTTTGCCGATACGATTCTGGCGGGCCGCATGGTGCATGTTTTTGGCTCAGGACACAGCCGGATCATGGTTGAGGAAATGTGGCCGCGCTACGGTTCTTTTCCGGGTTTCAATCCCATTGTCGAATTGTCGCTCACGTTTCACAACCTGGTGGTGGGGGCCAACGGTCAGCGGCAGGCGATGTTTCTGGAGAATGTTTCCGGGCTGGCCGAGCGGATTCTGCGCAATTACGATCTTTCAGAACAGGATACGGCGTTGATCATTTCGTCGAGCGGCTGTAACGTCGTTCCGATCGAAATGGCGGAGGAGTTTCAGAAACGGGGTGTAAAAGTGGTGGCACTCATCACCAAAGAACATTCAGACCAGAGCACCAGCAAACGCAAAGACGGCCTGAAACTGAGCGATTTCGCCGACCTGATTCTGGATACCGGCGCCCCCGTTGGCGATGCGATGGTGACGGTTCCGGGACTGGAAACGCCGGTTGCGCCGGGCAGCACGGTTGGTGGCGCGTTGATCGTAAACAGCATCAAAGCCGAACTGGCCCGCTTGCTGACTGAAGCCGGTCAACCACCCAAAGTGCTGACGGCCACCGCGCTGGTTGGTGCTCAACGGGCGACGGAACTGTTTGAATCCGCCTATGACGAACACGCGCACCGGCTGGCGAAGCTGTATGCCGAGGTTGGCAAACCGACCGTTGTTCGCTAAAAAGTAAATCAAAAACCTTGAATGGAGCCCTATGAACCGTCGTGACTTTCTTGCTTCCAGCACGCTGGCGCTGGCTATACCGGATGTTTTTTCCGCCGTCGATCGCAAACCTGTCGTTGGACTGCACGTCTGGATTTATTCATCGGACAAGCCTGCTTACGATTGCTTTCCTGTTTTGGATCAGGTGTTCTCGGACGCGAAATATGCCGGAATTGGAGCTGTCGAGTTGATGGAAGTCAACTTGCGGCACGATGACGCCGTCGACCGGATTGGCGATAGTTCCCGGAAGAGCGGGGTTGCCGTCATCGGGGCTTCGTATAGCCAGCCGATGTGGGATAAAAGCAAACAGACGGAGATTCTGGAGGATGCCGAAAAGGTGGTCGGGCGTCTGGGTAAACTGGGTGGCCGAACGCTGGGCATCTCGGTCGGTAGTACACCGAAAAAGAAAACGCCGGAGCAGTTCGATGTTCAGGCCGAAACCCTGAAACAAATTCAGATAATTTGTCGCAAAAATAAGGTTGTTCCCAATCTGCACAACCACATTTACGAAGTAGCCGATGATTTATATGACCTGCAAAACACCTTGCAGCGCGTCCCCGACATTGCTCTGGGTCCCGACCTGGACTGGCTGTTTCAGGCCAAAGTGGACGTGCTGACTTTCCTGCAAAAATTTTCTGATAAAATCGTTTATCTCCACCTGCGGGACCACCTTTGGACGGGAACCCGGTCGGAGGCTCTTGGCGAAGGCATCGCCGACTGGGGCGCCGTGGCCCGGCAATTGAAGAAAAACCGGTTTGCGGGCGATATCACCGTTGAGCTGGCTTTTCCCCCCGGTTTTAAACCAACCCGGCCCATTCGGGAAAGCCTGAAAATGAGCCGTGACGTCATCCGTCAGAAATTTGGAGTCTAAATTCAAAAACCGGACTATTCCAACTGCGGATTTGCCATCCGTGCCCGTCACATGCAACCCTTCTTTAACCATACCCAACTACCGCTTCGGGCCGAAACCGACATCCTCGTCATTGGGGCCGGGTCGGCGGGTTGCGTGGCGGCTTTGGCGGCCGCCGAAGAAAGTCGGTTTTCGGTGATGCTGGTGGAACGCTACGGTTTTCCGGGCGGAACTTCCACGCAGATGCTGGACACGTTTTACGGTTTTTTTACGCCCGGTTCCACCCCCCGCAAAGTCGTGGGAGGCTGGCCCGACCGCGTTGTGAATGAACTCGATAAGGTCGGTGCGGTTTTTCTGCGCCCCAATACCTACGGAGCCGGAACGGGCGTCAACTACAACCCGGAACGGTTGAAACTCGTATGGGATCAGTTGATTCTGCAAAGCGGCATCCGGTATTGGCTGCACACGACGCTGGTCGATGTGAGTCTGGAAGGAGAGCGTTATGCCTGTATTTTCTGGAACAAATCCGGTTTTGGTAAGGTGCTGGCAAAACGGGTCATCGATGCGTCGGGCGATGCCGATTTCTGTCATCTGGCGGGTTTTGCCTACGAAACGGCGGGTGAACACGAACCGGCGCAGAGCATGACCACCACCTTTCGGATGAGCAACGTCGATCTGGATCGCTACGAGCGGGAAGGCGGCAAGAAAATGCTGGCGGAGCAAATGCGGATGGCCGTCGAAACCGGTCAGCATCGTTTACCCCGTAAGGAAGGTTCGGCGCACGAAATGAATGCGAAAGGCTGCATTTCGACGGTGGCCGTGAAAGTGACCGGTTTATCAGCCCTGAAAACAGACGAACTGACGCAGGCCGAGGTGGAAGGGCGACGGCAGGCGTTTGTATACGAAGATTTTTTTCGGGATGTTGTACCCGGTTTTGAGCAGTCGAACCTCATCGGGTTGTCGCACCAGATTGGCGTTCGTGAAACCCGGCGCGTCTACGGCGAACACCGCCTGACGAAAGAGGAATGTTTGTCGGGCAAGCTGCCATCTGACCGGATTTTTCTCTGCGGAGCGCCCATCGAGGACCACCGGCAGGGACTCAACGGAGAAGATGAAACCTACTGGGAGTACATCCCCGGCGATGGCGTTTACGGGGTTCCTTACGGTACGATTGTGCCGAAAAACAGCCAGTCGGTCTGGGCGGTGGGGCGGTGTTTTTCGGCCACGCACGATGCCCACGCGTCGTGTCGGTCGATGGCCCAGACCATGTCGATGGGCCAGGCTGCGGGGCTGGCGGCTGTGCAGTCACTGGCGCGCGACGAAGCTGCTAATCAACTTTCTGTCAGTTCGTTGCAGGAAAAATTATACGCTGTTGGGGCGGTTTTGGAACTGCCGGATGCGGTGGCCGATATAACAAGAAATGGCTGGAAACGATGAGCTTTGTCAGAACGGTTTTGGGGGATATTGATCCGGAACAACTGGGAATCACGTATTCGCACGAGCATGTGGTGATCGACGAAAGCTTTCCGACGCGCGGCAATCCGGATTTTTTACTGAACGACATCGGTAAAATTTCGGAGGAGGTGCAGCGGGTGTATGACGCCGGAGGACGAACGATGGTCGACGCGATGCCCGCCAACTGTGGCCGCAATGTGCTGAAACTGGCGGAAGTTTCACGCTTAACCAATATGCAGATTCTGGCGCCGACGGGGCTTCATCTGGAGATGTATTACCCGCCCGATCATTGGCGCTACCGGTATTCGGAAGATCAGTTGACGCGTCTGTTTATTGCTGATATTGAAGACGGAATCGACGCCTTTGACTACAGCGGACCGGTCATCGAACGAACTCCGCACAAAGCCGGTTTGATCAAACTGGCCACGGGGGACGAACCGTTTACGAAGCACCAGGAGACGGTTTTTCGGGCGGTAGTCAATGCGCATCGGGAAACCGGTATTCCCATTTTGACCCATACGAACGAAGGCAGACATGCACTCGCTCAGGCCGAATTGTTTGCCAAACTGGGAGCGGATTTGCGGCATGTGGTACTCTCGCATGTTGATCGGTACAAAGACATTGCCTACAATCGGGCGGTTTTGCAAACCGGCGTTCGGGTGGAATACGACAGCGGTTTTCGCTGGAAACCGCATCAGCAAAACTGGACGTACACGCTGTTGCAAACGCTGTTGCCCGAATTTCCGAATCAGATCACCGTGGGCATGGATGCCGCCCGAAACACCTACTGGCAGTCGTACGGCGGAAAACCGGGCCTGACGTGGCTCCTGACCACCTTTAGCGATGACCTTCGCCGACTGGATTTAGCCGACTATTTTCAACATTTATTCATCGATACGCCTAAACAGCTTTTTTCATGCAACCCAACCCCATCCGCACCACCGTCATCGGCAGCTACCCGTTTCCGGGCTGGTTAGAATTTGCGTCCCAGAACCTCGACCAGTTTGGTCAGGCCGACATTGAGGAAATGATCGAAGATGCCGTGGTGGCGGCTGTCCACGACCAGACCACGGCGGGTTTGGACGTGATTACCGACGGCGAGCAAACCCGGCTGGACTTCAATCTGTCGTTTTACGGCTACATCAAAGGCCTGCAACCCAACCATTCGGAGACCCGTAAATTTGGCCCGCCCGCCCACGACCAGCGCGGCAAGCATTCCATCGTGGAAGAATTGACCGCGCCGAAAGGACTGGGTGCCGTCCGGGAATTCGAACGCCTGAAGAAACTGGCTCCGGCTGGCCCTACGCTAAAGGCTTCCATTCCAGGGCCGTATACGCTCAGTGGCCGGATGTTGCCGAATGACCGCTACAAAGACCGCTACGACATCACGGAAGCGCTGTTGCCGTTTGTACGGAAGGAACTGGAAGATCTGGTGGCGGCTGGCTGTACGGAAATCACCGTCGATGAACCATCGATGTCGTGTTATGCCTACAAGGAAGATACGAAGCGGTTTGTCGATATTTTCAACCGGACGGTGGCACCGGTCGTCGGGAAATGTCGGCTGTCGACGCACCTCTGTTTCGGGAATTTCAAAGGGCGGCCGGTGGGCTACCGGAAAATTCACCCGATGCTGCCGGATTTTCTGGATCTGGCCGTTGATGAAGTGCACGTTGAAATGGCCAACCGCGAGTTTGACGAAATTGAACTGATTGCGGAATTTGCGCAAAAAATGGACGTGGCCGTCGGCATTATCGACGTGAAGAATTACTACATCGAAACCGTCAAAGACGTAATTGAGCGCATCGAGCGGTGTTTGAAATACATTCCCGCCGAAAAACTGGCCGTCGCCCCCGATTGCGGTCTGAGCCAGACCGCCCGCTGGGCCGCCCGCCAGAAACTAACGAATATGGTGGCGGGGGCGAAAAAAGTGCGGTTAGGGTAAGAATTAAAAAGTAGGACGTTCAATGAATCGCCCCCTGCCCTAAGGGGACTTGAACGCAGTTTAATTTGGTTACTAAAAGTCCGGCAGTGGCCGACCGACCGTTCTTTAGGGAACGGAGCAAAAAGCTAGAGTTTTACCATTCTATGAACGATTTAATCCCTGCTTTCCAAAAAGACCAAACCTTTCTTTCGGATCTGGAAACCGCCCGTTCCCAACCCGATCAGCTCCATATCTGGTGGTTGGGGCAGAGTGGTTTTTTGCTGCAATGGCAGGGGCAACGGTTGTTATTTGATCCGTATTTGTCCGATTCGCTGTCGGTTAAATACGCCCAGACCGACAAGCCGCACGTTCGGATGTCGGAACGCGTCGTTGATCCGGGGCAACTCACCGGGATCGATGTCGTCACGTCGAGCCATAACCATACCGACCACCTGGACGCGGAAACCTTGCTTCCGTTGTTTGGTGCCAACCCGGGCATTCAGTTCGTCATTCCGGAAGCCAACCGGTTTTTTGTAGCCGACCGAATCAAGCGTGATCCCGGTTTTTCCATCGGTTTGAACGACGGCGAAACCGCCGAAGTGGCTGGTTTTTCGTTCCACGGCGTTCCGGCGGCTCATAACAGCCTGGAACGTGACGATCAGGGACGTTGCAAATTTATGGGGTTTGTGGTGCAGGCCGGACCGTGGACGGTGTATCACAGCGGGGATACCCTTTGGTATGACGGGCTGGTGGAAACGCTGAAACCGTTTCAAATCGACGTGGCTTTTTTGCCCATCAATGGCAACAAACCCGAACGGCGCGTGGCCGGAAACCTGAATCCGGAAGAAGCCGCCCGCCTGGGAAAAGCGATTGGTGCCGGTCTGGTTATTCCGCATCATTACCACCTGTTTGAATTCAATACTGAAGATCCCGCCCAGTTTGTTCGCGAAGCAGAGCGGCAGCAGACGCCTTATAAAGTGCTGCAATTGGGTGAGCGCTGGAGCGGAAAAAAGGAATAGGCCGGAACTGTTGATTATTGCCGGGTGAATGCCGAATATTGGAGAAAGGTCTATCTACGAACCCTGCCTTTCTTCCCATGAAAAAAATAGCCGCATTTTTTCTGCTTGCCGGGCCGCTCTACGCCCAGAATCCTAATTTCAAGATACAGGTTGTTGATAATCAGATTGATATTGGCTACGGATTAGCCATCGGTGACGTCGACGGTGACAAAAAACCGGATATTCTGATGGCCGACCAGAAAGAAATTGTCTGGTACCGCAATCCGGGAAAATCGTCTGACGCGTGGCAGCGGCACGTGATGGCGCAGAATCTGACCCCGCAGGATAACGTCTGCATTGCCGCCCGCGACATCGACGGCGATGGCAAGGTAGAAGTGGCGGTCGGAGCGGGCTGGAACCCGTCCGAAACCAGCGATTCCACCAAATCCGGGGCGGTTTTTTACCTGATTCGCCCGAAAGACCCCACCCAAATCTGGGAAGCCGTTCGGCTGCACCACGAAGTGACGACCCACCGGATGCGTTGGGCAAAAGTGGGACCAAACCTGTATCAACTGATTGTGGTGCCGCTGCACGGTTTGGGGAATAAAAACGGCGAGGGGCGGGGTGTGCGGATTCTGGGTTACGAAAAACCGATGAATCCCCGCGATCCGTGGCGGATGCAACTGGTCGATTCAACGATGCACATGACCCACAATTTCGAGATTTGGGAGGATGGTGCCGAAACCCGGATGCTGATCGGCAGCAAGGAAGGCGGAAAGACGGTGGCCTATCGCAATGGGAAATGGACGCCCGTGGATCGCTGGATTGGGGCCGGAAACGGCATGGGAGAGGTGCGCCGTGGTTTTCAAACTGCTAAAATGCCCTTTGTGGCCGCCGTTGAACCCATGCACGGGAACAAACTCGTGGTATACAAAAATGGCCCGATTGCCGATGCGCCCGACAAGCTGATGTACGGTGTTCAACAGACGCTGACCGAAAAACTCAGCCAGGGACACGCGCTGGCCTGCGGGGATTTTCTGAAACTTGGCGTTGACCAGATTGCCGTCGGCTGGCGCAACCCGAATGCCGAGAAGAAAGTGGGCGTACGGCTTTTTGTGCCCGATAAAACGCTGCATACCTGGCAGGAACACGTCCTGGACGACAGCGTGATGATGGCGGCTGAAGACCTGCAAGCCGCCGATCTCGATGGTGACGGCGACCTGGATCTGATTGCATCCGGTCGGGCCACGCTGAATCTGCTGATCTACTGGAATTTAAGATAGGAACACTGATTGGACGGATGCAACGGATTTAAACTGATATGATCCGCGAAAATCTGTTGCATCCGTCCAATCAGTGTTCCTGTCATTTATCCTCAAACACCACCGATCAATGAATTAAAAAATATCAAACTAATTAACAACCAGCGTCATAACCTCATTTTCGCAATGGAAGAAACAATGAAACAGCTCGACGAAGTGGAAATCATTGATTTCGATCCGGCCTATCGCCAACAGTTCAAGCAGTTGAATCTGGCTTGGATTGAGAAGTATTTCAAAGTGGAAGAACCCGATATTCGTGCCTTGAGCAACCCCGAAGAATACGTGATTGCCAAAGGGGGACGGGTATTTTTTGCCCGGTATCGGAGTGATATTGTGGGAACCTGTGCGCTGCTTAAAAACAGCAGCGAAATCTATGAACTGGGCAAAATGGCCGTGGCACCGGAAGCCCAGGGCAAACAGATTGGGAAAAAACTTTGTCTGCACGCCTTGGAAGTGGCCCGGCAAATGGGGGCCAAACAGATCTATCTGGAATCCAACACCAGCCTGACTCCCGCCCTGGAGTTGTATAAAAAAGTAGGTTTTTATAAGGTCGAATCCGGGCCGTCTCCCTACCAACGGTCGAACATCAAGATGCAGATCGACCTCTAAAACCGCCTTACGAGAGCTGAATCGCCAGGTTGCGCAAAGCCGCTGCGACGCCTTCCAATTGGGAGGGTAGCTCGCCTTCGGGGCCTACTTCGGTTGCGTATTCAGTCGTGGCGTCGGCAATTTCATTCAGGAGACGCTGGGTTGTGGCCTGATCAGGTGCTTTAGTGGTCAGGGCGTCGCTCAGTTCCGAGAGTTTTTCGCTCAGGGGCTGCGTGTTTTCGGTCTGTTTCAGGATGTCGATCCATTTTTGAAGTAGGCTGGTATCGGCTTTGCCGGTTTCCAGATCAATGCCGTTGGTCAGGGTATCGATCGTATTATCAAGCAGTTCGCTTGTGTTGGGAAGGTTGTCTAAAAAATCGTTTTGGGGCTCCATTTTGCTCGAATGCTCTATCGTATTCCTGAAAACTGAACCGCTGGTGTCGGGGATTGTTTGTAGCTTTGTCAAGTTTTTGCAGAACATGGACCCAACCCGATTATTCCCCGAATTACAATTCCAGTTTGCCCGCAGTGGGGGCAAAGGCGGTCAGAACGTGAACAAGGTAGCGACAAAAGCCGAATTATACTTCGACATTCCCAACTCAGCGGTGTTGACGGAGGAAGAGAAAGCGGTTTTGCTCGAAAAACTCGTCAACAAGATCACCACCGAAGGCGTGTTGGTGCTTTATCACCAGACCGAACGGACCCAACTGGGCAACCGCGACAAGGTTACCGAGAAATTCTACCAGCTTATCCGCAAGGCGTTTGAGAGAGAAAAGCCCCGGAAAGCCACCCGGCCGACGAAGGCATCGCGGGAGGAGAAACTGGTGGCGAAGAAAAAACGGGGCGAAGTCAAAGAACGCAGAAAAAAAGTTGATTTTGACTAAAACTGCATGGACGATCTTCTCAAACAAACCGTTTCGGCGGAACTACGGAATCTTTTTGGTGACCGGGTTTCCGAAAGCACCGAAATCAGAAACGAACACGGCGTTGGATTCAGCTATCACACCTGTATGCCACCGGATTGGGTCGTTTTCCCGCGTTCGACGGAAGAAATTGCAGCCCTCGTTGTCATTTGTGGCATGCATCAGATTCCGGTTATTCCATTCGGTGCAGGCACTTCGCTGGAAGGCCACATTCTGGCCCTGAAGGGCGGTGTCTGCGTTGATCTTCGGTTGATGAATCAGATTCTGGAAATCGACCCTGCCAATATGTGTGCCACCGTTCAGGCGGGGGTAACTCGCAATCAACTGGACGAAAGACTGGAAGGGAGCGGATTCTTTTTTCCGATCGGTCCCGGCGTCAATGCCACCCTGGGCGGTATGGCCAGCACCCGGGCGTCGGGTACGAATGCGGTTCGCTACGGGACGATGAAAGACAATGTGTTGTCGCTGAAGGTGGTATTGCCGGACGGAAAGATGATTAAAACCGCCAGCAAAGCCCGCAAATCATCGTCCGGCTATGACCTTACCCGTTTGTTCGTTGGTTCGGAGGGGACACTCGGGATTCTGGCCGAACTCACGATCCGATTACACAGCTATCCGGAAACGATTTATGCCGCCGTTTGCTCTTTTCCGGACGTGGAAGCTGCAGTGAATACCGCTATTAAAACGATTCAGGCGGGTGTGGCGATTGCAAAAATTGAGTTGCTGGATGCCTTGCTGATGCACGCCGTCAATCGTTTTTCCGGACTCGATTATCCGGAAAAACCAACTTTATTACTGGAATTTCATGGTTCACCGGCGGAAATAGAAGCACAAATCACGACCGTTCAGGCGTTTGCCCGCTCGTTTGGTGCCACCGATTTTATTTGGGAAAAAGATGAAGCGGCCCGCTTGAAACTGTGGCGAGCCCGGACTGATGCCGCTCCATCGGCCATGGCGATGGTTCCCGGTTCTAAACTGATGTCGACTGATGTTTGTGTGCCGATTTCGCGGCTGGCAAAATGCATTGTCGATACCCAGGCCGACATTGCTGCAACCGGACTGTTTGCCCCCATTCTCGGACACGTCGGCGACGGCAATTTTCACTTGTCGATTCCCATCGACCCCACAGTACCCGGTCAGTTCGAAAAAGCAAAAGCGTTGAACGAGCGCCTGGTTCAGCGGGCGCTGGAACTGGAAGGAACCTGTTCGGGTGAGCACGGAATCGGCATTGGAAAACTGGCGTATCTAGCTCAGGAACACGGCGAAGCCCTCGACGTAATGCGGGCAATCAAACAGGCCCTCGACCCCAACAACCTTATGAACCCCGGAAAATTGCTGCCACCGGTTTCGTAATTCCCCGAATCATGGATAAAATAAGCGGCAAGTGGCTGACTTACAGTGAAATCCCGTAGGGATGACTGATTTTGTAGAAAAACAAGCTAAGAAATAGTGCCAGTAAGTCCCGTAGGGACGACCGATTGACTAGTCTATGGGCCATCCCTACGGGACTTACTGGCTTTGGTTGTCAATCGACAGGCTACAACATTGACCATCCCTACGGGATTATTCGCGTTACCTTTACAGTCGATTCCTTACTTATGCTGCGATTTGTAATGTTCCGCCAGCACATCTTCGCCAAAATCACTGGTTAAATCCCGCACTACGGTGTGGGTGTGGTTCGCCTGATTCTGCGCATTGTCGTACTCAATCAGGAGCGTAGGGCCGTGAATACGGTAATATTGCCCTTTGCCGGGACCAAAACCGGGTTGCCGGTCACCCGCCCAGGCAAACACCAGTTTGTCCAGCCCGATTTTTTTCAGTTTGTCCATCTGCTGGTTCTTCAGCGTCACGTGGTAGTTGTTCAGGTAGGTATCCAGCAAGGTCAGAAAGGTTTTCTGCTGGCTTTCCGTCAGTTTCGGAAACGGAATGCCCTCCATTTTTTCGATGGATACTTTCCGAACGTTGGTGGAGAAAATTTCCTGCGGAGACGTTTCGCTCATGAGGGCCATCTTTAACTGGTCGCTGTTCAGTGAGTTGACCAGCGCCAGCCCCAACTCGGCTTCCTGTTTCAGAATTTGCTTGCCTTTCTGCGGCACATCGACCCGGACGATGTCGGGATTGCTGCCGAGGAAGGTGGGCGTCATGCCCGATATTTTGCCCGTCAGCGACGAAAATTGCCACAGCAAATGGTGCCCATTGAGCCGCCAGCCCCAGGGTTCCTTGCTGTTCGGTTCGCCAAAAAACGTGAAAAAGTAGTTGATCGGATCACGGTGGGTGTCGTTCGGCGGGCGGTTTTCCTGAACGCGCAGCACATTTTCCATGTCCATAATGGCGGTTGTCTTCTCAAATCCCTGCTCGCTCATGGCCAGTTTCACCAGGGCCATGGCGGCTTTCTGCTGTTCGGGCGTCATTTTTTTCATCGACAGCCCTTTGCGCGGAACCGGCGTGTAAAACCACACAAACCGTTCGTCGTCGTTGAACGGAAATAGCGCCACTTTGCGCTGTTCTTCATCGAGGGTTTTCAGGAAGGAGGTCACGGCGGCTGCCATTTCCTTGCCGATAGGTTCGCGGGAAGGGGGCGTAAAGGCCAGCAAAAAACCGGTCAGGAAGATAAAGTACTTTTTCATGAAGGCTTAGGAATTTTGGGGGGAAGATACGGAATTTTACGGTTTGTAGTAGCACAATTTGTTTTCCGGAACCGGGCTGAGTACCCAAGCCGCATCCTGCCTTCTTTTCATCCGCTGCAAACCCCCGTTTGAATAATAGAAAATCCAGTTCAGCCATTTGTGCTTAATTCCGGGATTTCAGATGTCGTATTTTGTCTGATAAATAACCGGATCAATCCCCTTTTTACCCTTCGTTCGGGCGTTCAGTATAACAACAAAACAAGTCCACTATTCACTTATCATTTACCACCGTGCCACAACCTGTAAACAACAACCGGTTTCGGAGCTTCCGGCTTACGAAGCCAAGCCTTTTCTGGAAGTTCCCCCTGTTAGGCTTCATGCTCATTCTGTTGAGTCGCTACGCCTACAGCCAGACCCGCGTCAATTTTAGCATCAATCCACAAAATTCCCGCAAGCCGATCAGCCAGCTGATTTACGGCACCAACGATCAGTATCCCCACGCGACCGCCAAACGGCTGGGCGGCAACCGCATTACGAACTACAACTGGGAGAATAATGCATCGAACGCCGGTTTTGACTGGTTTCACGAAAGCGATAATTACGTCCCCGGACAGCAGAATGTGCCTGATAATCAATACGATGTTCCGGGAGCCGCCCTGTCGACATTTCATCAGCGGTCGTTGAATCAGAACGCCTACTCGCTGGTGACGCTTCCCATGGCGAAATACGTGACGAAGGATAAAAACGGGGCCGTTACGCCGGAGCAGGCGGCTCCATCAAGCCGTTGGGCGGCTGTCAAATACCGCAAACCCAGCCCGTTTACCCTGCTGCCTGATGTCAACGATGGCGAGGTGTACGTGGACGAGGAACTGAATTATCTGCAACACCACTTTGGCCGGAGCAACACCGCGCGGGGTGTTCGGGGCTATGCGCTGGACAACGAACCGGGTTTGTGGGCCAGTTCCCACAGCCGGATGTGGGGCACAACGCCGGTCAGCGTTCGCTACCTGATGGACAACTCCTTTGAACTGGCCCAGCGCATCAAGGAAATGGACCCCACGGCCGAAGTTTTCGGCCCCGCGTCGTTTGGGATCTCTGAGTTTGAAAACCTGCAATTTGCACCCGACTGGGACCAGGAAAAGGGCAATTATCCCATTTTTCTGGATTTGTACCTGGGGAAGATGCGGGAAAAAGAACAACAGGGCGGAAAGCGGTTGCTCGACGTACTGGACGTACACTGGTATCCGGAACGGAGAAATGACGGCCTTCGTCCGACCGACAACCGGACCGACTACGCCAACAATGCCGCCCGCATGGCCATGACCCGTTCGTTGTGGGACCCGACGTATAGTGAAGGGACGTTCGTGAGCGATGATCCGGTCAAACGGCAACTGTTTTTGCCCTTTCTGCCCAAAATGCACCAGCACATCGGGCAGTATTATCCGGGAACGAAACTGGCCATTACCGAATACAGCTACATGGGTCTGACGCACGCTTCCGGCGGGATTGCCCAGGCCGACGCGCTGGGAATCTTTGGAAAGCAGGGCGTTTACCTGGCTACGTACTGGGGTGGCGTCGTGGATTTTATCAAATCTGGGTTTGACCTGTACCGCAACTATGATGGTCAGGGTGGTCACTTTGGTGATACTTCGGTGGAGTCAGGCACGAATGATCTGGTCAATACCTCGGTTTTTGCGTCCATCAACGGCAGTGACGATGCGAAACTGCACGTCGTGGCCCTCAGCAAAAACCAGGATGGCCCCATCACCGCCACTTTTACCATCGGCGGCAGTCGGTCATACAAAAGTGCCACGGTTTGGGCGTTCGACAATTCCAGCCCGGTCCTGAAACAATTGAAAAGCGTTCGAACTATCAACAACAATACCTTCGAATACGTACTGCCAGCGTTGACGGCCTGCCATTTCGTTTTGTCGGAAGAAAATATTGCCATTTATCCCGACATTACCGAAACGACGATCAATCCGTCGGCGGGCTATTCCGACGGGACGGCAACGTTTGAGATAATGGCCAAAGTAGCCGATAGTGACAATGATCTCGCGGGTGTAATGGCCGATCTGAGTCCGCTGGGCGGGGCTGCTGCTGTGGCGTTTACGGCCAGTTCGACGGAAGCGGGGCTGTATCGCCTGTCGGTTCAGGTGCCTGTTGGAACCGCGGCCGGATCGAAATCCATTAAAATTACCGCGAAGGATGCGACCAACCACACCGCCGAAGCCGCCGTTTCGTACCGGGTCATCAGGCGGACGGCGGAAACCGTGATCTGGGATGGCGACGAAATCAAGCGGGGCACCGGCGGTTCCTATTACGATCCGAGTGATACGCAGGCGCGAAATGCAAAAATAGAACGGCGCGAAACCGGTGGACAGCACCAGCCGGGCAGTCTGTTCATGCACTTCGAACACGCCAATAACCGCTACAACACCATGACCTGGCGGCTGACGGACAATGACAACCCCGCCGATGCCCGGGACATCCGGGATTTCGGCGCCCTGGAGTTTTACCTCAAATCCAATGCGCCCGAAAATTCCGATATCGAAGTGAGTCTGCGGGATGCTACGGCGCAAATGCACACCTCCAACACCGTATGGCTGAAGCAGGGCGGCTACCTCGGTTCGCTGAGTTCCAGTGGCTACACGCGGGTTAAAATTCCGCTGTCGGCCTTCACGACCGACTCGCAAATTGATCTCGGACAGATCTGGCAGTTGAATTTTAACTGCAACACGGCTCAGAAACCGTTCGATGTGTGGATCGACGACGTGCGGGTGCTGCCGTATTCCAACCCGGTTTTGCAACCCGTTATCCGCGAAACGGGGGTTACACCGACCGCCGGATATGCCGATGGAAAAACGACCGTTACGGTTTTTGCGCAGGTAGATGACCCGGACAACAACCTGCGGGCGGTAACCGTCGATCTGGCTCCGCTGGGGCTTACCAATAAACAGGCCATGACGCTCGAAAACGGCCGGTATTCGGCAACGGCAACGGTTCCGTCGGGCGTTGTCAAAGGCACAAAGCAACTCAATATTGCGGCTGTGGATGCCGAGGGGAACTCCGCCGATGCGTCCGTTCAGTTCACGGTGAATGAGCCCGCCAGTTCGGTGGTGCTGTGGGATGGCGATGTGGTGAATACCGGGAAACCGACTACGCTCAACACCGTGACGACCTGCGTAGTCGATGAAGCCAACGGCAACAAGGCTCCCAAAAGCATGAAAATGCATTTCGATATGGCCGACAACGGTTTTGCCGCTATGGTTTGGGACTGGAACGAAAACACCAACGACGAAGCTATCAAAGACCTGAGTACCAAGGGCTACGTAACGTTTTACGTGAAAGTCAGCAATCCCGGAGAAAACTTCGATTTTCAGGTGTTTTTGAAAGATCGTTCAGCCGCAAGCACCTCGCCCGTGCCGGTGCGCGGAGGGGGCTATGTGACGAGTTTTAGCGGTGATTACCAGCGTGTTCGGGTTCCAATGAGCGCGCTGCTGGCGGGTGACAAAATTGATACGAAGCAGGTGACGCGGATCGGTTTTCTGTCGACCGGACTGGACAAGGCCTACGATTTCTGGGTCGATGACATCGAAGCGGGGGGCAGCAATGTCGCCGATGTCAAACTGACGGCGCAAAATGCCGCCTGCGGTTCTACCGGAGCCATTCGGGTGGTTTCCATCAACGGCAGCGAAGCGGTTTCGGGGTATACCTTTTACCTGAACAACGTGGTCAATCCGGCCGGGGAGCATGTGGCGGTTTTCAGCAATCTGGCCCCCGGAAAATACGATTTGCGGATCGAAGGGAACGACGGTTTTCTGTATTACGAAAATGTACCCATCGGTGGAGGCACCAATCCGCTATCGGCGGCCATTGTGCAGAATCAGACGACGCTGGATTTAACCGTTTCGGGCGGCAGCGGTTCGTACAACTATCGCTGGTCGAATGGTAGCAACACAGAAGATCTAGCTAACGTAACACCTGGTTCGTATCGCGTCACGGTGACGGATCAGGTGAGCGGGTGTACCATCGAAGCGTCCATCATCGCAACAGGCGGAACCGCTGGCGCGGACTTTGTGGTGACCGACGCGACGTGTAAACCCAATGGCCGGATCGAGGTACAAAATGTTACTGGCTCGGGAGGTAACACGAAGTATACCATCAATGGAAAACCGAATCCGGCGGGGGCCGACCAGCCCGTGTTCAGCGACCTGGCTGCGGGCGATTACGAGATTGTTATTACGGGGGATGGCGATTTCCGGTTCGCCAAAACCGTTTCCGTGCAGGACAAGGGCGAAAAACCGGTCGTTCAGGCGGAGATCAGTATCGAAAATGAAAAAGCGTACATCAATCTGACGGTTACCGGTGGCAGCGGAATTTACCTCTACAAATGGTCGGAAGGTTCGGAATCCCAAAATTTGTGGGAAGTTCTCGACGGCACCTACCAGGTGGAGGTGATCGATGCGGCTACGGGCTGTAGCACCACGTCTTCCTTCACCATCGTCATTCCCGGAATCGAGCTGACCCCTGAGAACCCCAGTTGTGCGCCCAATGGAAAGATCCGGGTAACCGCCGTGAAGGGTTCGGGTGGTAACAATAAATTCTTTATCAATGGCGAGCCCAATCCGGCCGGGATCAACAACCCCGAATTTGGGGGACTGGTGCCGGGGACCTTCCGCATCAAAGTAGAAGGCGACGGCGGTTTTCAGATTGAAAAAGAGGTGACGCTGGAAGGCTCCGGCTCGGCA
Source organism: Larkinella sp. (assembly GCF_965227735.1). Classification (NCBI taxonomy): domain Bacteria; kingdom Pseudomonadati; phylum Bacteroidota; class Cytophagia; order Cytophagales; family Spirosomataceae; genus Larkinella; species Larkinella sp. The sequence continues at coordinate 6,293,058 of NZ_OZ245776.1, forward strand.
CCGGACGTCACGGCCAACGTCAGCTACCTGAACGGCAAGGGCTACATCAACCTGAACGTTACGGGCGGAAGTGGCATCTATACCTACGACTGGTCCAATGGCGCCACCACCCTGAACATCTGGGAAGTTCCGGCGGGTACGTATTCCGTCGTGGTCACCGACCTCGTCAGCCAATGCAAAACGACTTATTCGGCGACGCTGAGTGATGCCAGTGAAAGCATCATGATTTATCCCAACCCGGCGGTGGGTCAGGAACAGGTGCTGGTTCGCTATAATTTTGTAGATACCCAGATTCGGAAAGTGATGCTGAAAGATCACGTCGGCGTGGTGGTGTATACCGCCGACGTGGCCGAACATGCCACTGAAATAACCGTGCCGGTTCGGAATCTGCGAAGTGGAACGTATCTGGTGATTCTTGAGGGGAAAGTGCTGATAACGAAACACTTGATTGTTCAGTAGGGTAGGTGTCCTACCCGGTTTTACACGGCAGTCCGCGCGGGCTGCCGTGTATTTGTTTGGAAGAAAGGGAGGAGTGGAAGAAAAATTGCTTTGTCATTGGAGAGAGTCGCCGGAACCCGGTTATCGTCGTTCTGTTCACACATGAAATCCGCCATCGATCGCTTGTTGCAGACTTCGGGTCTGCCGCTGACCGTCCGCCAGTTCTGGTGGTACAGTTTTTTCTACTGGAGTTTTTTTTCGCTGATCTGGTATGGTCAGGCCGTTATGGTCTGGTTGCTCACGCCCAACGCCCGGCTGTATTTCACCGATACGCTCTACTGGCTGATCGAGCTGTTGTACTGGTGGGCTGCAACGCCCCTGGTCATTTTCTGCGCCCAGCGGTTTTCGCTGCTGAAAACCCAGCGTGCCAACCGGTTTATCACCCAGGTGCTGACGCATCTGCTGGTTGCTGCGGTGTTGTATGGGGTCGAACTGGTGGTGGAACATCTGTTGCTGGGAGCCGCCATTGCCCACGAGCAGGGGAAGGTGATCACCGTCCGGCGGGTGATGACGGTTTTTTTTCTGAGTTTTGGCAATGCGTTTGCCCAGTATATGTTGCTGGTGGTTTGCTACACCGTGTTGACGCACGTTTACCAACTGCAATCGTTGAAACAGCAACATTTGCAGGCCGAACTGGTCAACGAACAGCTCAAGAGCCAGTTGGCCAATGCGCAGTTGCAGGCATTGAAAATGCAGTTGAATCCTCATTTTCTGTTCAATACGCTCCATACGGTGGTCAGTTTGATGTTGCGAAACCAGACCCGCCGGGCCGCCCTAATGGTGACGACGCTGAGCGACCTGCTCCGGAGTGTGCTGGTTCGTCAGCAGGCCAACTTTATTTCGGTGCGCGACGAGATGACGCTGACCCGGCAGTACCTGTCGATCCAGCAAATTCGTTTCGAAGACCGCTTGATGGTCGAGTACGAAATTGCGCCCGAAGCCGAAGAATGCTTGTTGCCGCAGTTGATTCTGCAACCCATCGTCGAAAACGCCATCACCCACGGCATTGCCGACCTCACCGAAGGGGCGCTGATTCGCATCACAGCGCAACGGCTTGGCGATACCGTCGTGATTCAGGTGTTCGACAATGGGTTGGGTCAGGAACAATTGCACGATACGTCCGGGATGGGCCTGGGCCTGTCCAACACCCTTTCGCGGCTGGAAAAAGCGTACGGCGAACAGGCGACGATGCAGTTCGATCAGCCGCCGGGCGGCACCACCACCGTCAGCCTGCGGATTCCCTGCCAGTGTTCTTTGTTAAATTCAACGGTAACCCATGAATCCGTATCACACGCTCATCATTGACGACGAACTGGCCGCCCGCGAGGTGATCCGTACGTTGCTGGCCGACACGCCCATGCTCCGGGTGGTCGACGAAGCGGCCAATGGACTGGAGGCTGTGCAGAAAATTCTGCTTCACCGCCCGCACCTGATTTTTCTCGACATTCAGATGCCCCGGCTCGACGGCTTCAGCGTGCTGCGGAAAGTCTGGCCCGACCACCAGCCGACGGTGGTGTTCACGACGGCCTACGATCAGTATGCCCTCCAGGCTTTCGAAGTCAACGCCATCGATTATTTGCTCAAGCCTTTCGATGAAATCCGCTTCGGACAGGCACTGGGCCGGGCCATCGAGCGGCTCAACAACCAGAACCAGCCCAAAATCGAGGCTCTGCTGGCCCAACTGCTGAGTGCGCACACGCCCGCACCCCCGCGCGAATACCTGTCGCGGGTGCTGGTGAAGGAGCAGGGCCGGATGTATTTCGTGAATCTGAACGACGTGCAGTTTTTGGATGCGGACGGCAATTACATCACCCTGCACACGGCCACCGGCAAGCACATCGTGTACGACAGCCTGACGAAGCTCGAAACCCGGCTCGATCCGAACCAGTTTGTCCGGATGCACCGCTCACACATTGTCAATCTGGCCTACGTTCAGGAGGTGGAAACCCATTTCAACGGCGATTACATCGTTCACCTCAAGCTGGGGCAGACGCTGAAATGGACCCGCAATTACCGGGACAAAATTCAGGCGTTTCTGGGGTGAACGCGCTTTTCGTACTATAAAAACGGGGTGTTTCCGGACGGTTTCAAAAACCGTCCGGAAACACCCCGTTAAAAAAACTGTCTACTATCCTACAACTCCCGAATCCGGATGTTTTTATACCAGACCACTTCTTTCGGGCTGTGGTTTTGCAGCGCGATTTTGCCTTTGGTGTGGGCTTTGGCATAATTCCAGTCTTTGAACTTGCTGCCGGCCACCATCTTCTGCCATTCGTCCCCGCCGTAGTGGTATTCCACCACTTTCTTGCCGTTCAGGTAATGCTCGACGTGGTTGTTGTTCACCACAATCCGGCCTTTGTTCCACTGCCCGGCGGGTTTGTTGATCGTCAGGTCGCTGGGCGCAATCATGTCGTAGTTGGCCCCCGTCAACTGGCTGCCTTTCAGCTTGGCACCGTCGCCCAACTGGTAACCGGTATCGTCGATCACCTGGTATTCGGGGCCGGACCAGTACGTGGCCTTGTTCGCCGGATCTTCGATCACTTTATAAACCACCCCGCTGTTGCTCTTGGGCGGCAGTTTAAACTCAAATTCCAGCTCGAAATTTTCGTATTCCTTGTCCGTCACGAGGTCACCGCCGGTGCCGTCGGGCGTCAGTGTTCCGTCTTCGATGTTCCAGCCAATGGCCTTGTCTTTCAGGTAACTGTGCCAGCCTTTCGTGGATTTTCCGTCGAACAGCGACACCCATTTGCCGGGTTTCGAGCCTGCATTCGAAAGGCTCATGAGGGTCATAACGCCCGCCAGCAGGGCCAGGGCGAAGGTTGCTTTTTTCATGGTTTTGTAGGGTTTGTTTTTCCTTCGTTATTCAATATTCGCTATTTATGATTCGATATTAAGTAGGACTTTCGCTTTTGCCCCTAAATCCCCTAAAGGGGACTTGGACGCAGCTTAATCCGGATGCTAAAAGTCCCCTTTAGGGGATTTAGGGGCAAAAGGAAGTACAACAGAATTATCAGACGTAAGTCCTAATTAAGAAGTAGCTTTTAAATATCGAATCATGAATAACGAATATTGAATAGCGAAGGGTGATTATGAAAAGGGGAACCTATACAGCATTCATAATTTTCATGGCATTCGGATCCCAGTTGACGATCTGCTTTTTGAACAGACTGATGTTGCCACACTGCGTCGGTCCACAGGCCCGAAGCCCGAAGGTTGCATCTTCGGCCACCGGTTTCTGGTTGCGAACCGAATCGAAGAAGTTGACAAAGTGTTCGTAGCGGTCGCCTTTGTAATCTTTCGGCGTCTTGTAGACCATTTCGCGCGGGCCTTCCATTTCGGGGCGCTCGGGATACATTTTTTTGTATTCCTTCAGGTACGCTTCCTGCTGGTCTTTCGGAAAATTGCTGATCGACAGACCGGGCGCTTTGGGCAGTTTGTGGTGCCGAACCGTCAGGCTATCCCAGCCAACCGACAGATCGCCTTCCGTCCCCACCAGCCGAACCAGATAACCGCCACCGCCACCATCGACGAAATTGCTCCGCGTCGTCAGGTTGAATTCCGGATGCTCGGCGGTTTTTGGATAATCGAAAATGGCAAGGTGAATATCCGGCACATCACGACCGTCTTTCCAGAACCGCAGCCCACCGCTGGCATACACCCGGTTGGGGCCTTTGGAACCCGTGATGGTATGGAGCGTCGTCAGCAGGTGAACGTAGAGGTCACCGGCCACCCCCGTTCCGTAGTCCTGGTAGTTTCTCCATCTGAAAAACCGCTTCGGGTCCCACTCACGCTTCTTGGCGGTTCCCAGATAGGTGTCCCAGTCCACGGTTTGGGGCGAAGCATCCGGCGGAATGGAATATTGCCAGGCCCCCATCGCGCTGTGGCGGTCGTATTGGGCTTCGGCAAAAACCAGCTCGCCAATGTCGCCGGTTTTCAGCAATTCTTTGGCTTTGGCGATGATGATGGAACTGGCAAACTGGCTGCCAACCTGAAACACTTTACCGGTTTCTTTCTGAACTTTGATCAGTGTATGGCCATCTTCGACCTTCTGCACCATCGGCTTTTCACAGTAGACGTGTTTGCCTTTGCGCATGGCGTCGGTCGAGATTTTTTCGTGCCAGTGGTCGGTCGTTCCGTTGATAATCACGTCGACGTCCGACCGTTCGAGCACCTGACGGTAGTCGCGGGTGGTGAACAACCCATCGCCCCACAGTTCTTTGGCCCGGCGCAGACGGCCGTCGTAGAGGTCACAGGCGGCAATGATTTCGGTGCCTTCGACCATCAGCGCGGTCTCCGTATCCCCAATGCCCATGCCGCCCGTTCCGATCAGTCCGATGCGGACTTTATCATTAGCGGCTGTGCTGCTGTGACTTTTCACTAAATTAAGGTACATCGGAGCCGTACCGGCCTGGGCGAGCGAAGACGGAACGGCCGCGGCTGCGGTTCCGGCCAGTCCCAATGTTTTTAGAAAGGACCGACGAGAAGGAACCTGTTCAGGGTTTTCCATAGAATTAAATTAGGCGTTTACAGGAAGCCGTAATTTACGACTTTTTAGTTTACGTCCGGAAAAACACCCCGCGAAATGAGGTGATTGGGCGGGTGATGGTCTTATTAAGGGGAAAAGTAGTAGTATTGTAGATCAACCCCAAAATGCAGATTTAGGAAGTATTTTTCATTCCCTTCGTTATTCGGTATCCAGTGTTCAATATTCGTTATTTAGTGTTTGTTATTTGGTTCTGAAAAATACAAATATTGAATATTGAACACTGAATAACGAATACTGAATACCGAAGGGGACTGGCTATAACAAACTGACGAGATGGCAGTAAAAAAAATCCCTTCAAGACGTACCTTTCTCAAAAACTCGCTGGGAACCCTGGCGGCTTTTACCATTGTTCCGCGCCATGTGCTGGGCAAAGGCTATCTGGCGCCCAGCGACCAGCTTTCCAAAGGCATCATCGGCATTGGCGGCATGGGCCGGGGACACATTCCCTACGCCGGAACGCGCGTGGCGGCCATTTGCGATGTCGATACGCGGCACCTGGAACTGGCCAAAGGGATCATCAAAGACCCCGCGCTCAAAACCTTCAGGGATTTCCGGGAACTGATTCAACTGCCCGAAGTCGATATTGTCCACATTGCCACCCCGCCCCACTGGCACGGCATCATGGCGGCCGAAGCAGCCCGCGCCGGAAAAGACATCTGGTGCGAAAAACCGATGACCACCACCATCGGCGAAGGCAAACGGGTGATGGAAGCGGTGCAGCAACACGGCCGGATTTTTCGGCTCAACACCTGGTTTCGGTTCGAATCCAATTTCTACGGCATGGGAACGCCCGTCAAACCGATCAAAAAGCTGGTCGACAGCGGTTTGCTGGGCTGGCCGTTGAAGGTAACCGTGAGCAAACACACCGGTTTCGACTGGAAATTTTACTGGGTCGGAAAAACCGACCTGGAGCCCATGCCCGTGCCGCCCGAACTGGATTACGAGACCTGGTTGGGTCCGGCTCCCTACAAACCGTATAACGAACACCGGGTTCACAACACCTTTAGGGGCTATTGGGACTACGACGGGGGCGGGTTGGGCGATATGGGACAACATTATTTAGACCCCATTCAGTATTTTCTGGGGAAAGACGACACCAGCCCCATTTCGGTGGAAATCGACGCGCCCCAGCAACATCCCGACGCTGTTGGCACCTGGCGACGCATCGAATACACCTACGCCGATGGCTGTAAAATCATTCTGGATGGCGAGGGCAAGGATGTCAATATGCCCTATATCGAAGGGCCGAAAGGGAAATTGTATCAGGGCTTCAAGTCCGACATTCCGGATTTGCAGAAAAAACTGGCCGCTTTTCCCGAGCCATTGCCGCAGCAAACTGACTTCGTGGATGCCGTTCGGGGCCGCAAGCGGTTTGCGCTTAACGAAGCAAATGGCTACCGTTCCTGCACTCTGATCAACATGGGAAAGATCGCTCTGCAACTGGGTCGCTCGCTGAAATTTGATCCGGTCAATCAGGTATTTGTCAACGACGAGGGCGCCAATCGGCTGATTGACCAACCCATGCGCGCACCCTGGATTCTGTAATAACTGCCGTTGGCCCTTTTAACCTCGTTATTCTGTTATGAAATTTCCTCAGATGGCCTTTGCGGGCCTGTTTTTACTCACTTCAACCAGTTGGGCGCAACCCAAACCCGACCCGCGCCCCCTCGAAAACCGGGTCGCTGATGAGCTGGCGCAACTACCTGCGTTAGACAGTAAGCAGTTGATCACCAGCATGGACGCGATGGCGGCTTTGGGGTCGGCCGGCCTTCAGGAAATGGTGTCACGGCTGGCGGCACCCGGCAAAGGCGACAACACGGCTCTGGAATACGCACTGGGCGGTTTTTCCTATTACGTTACCAAACCGGGCAAGGAAGCACAGCGGGCGGTGGCGGTGCGGGCCTACGGGCAGTCGCTGGAAAAACTAACCGACCCGGAAAGTAAGGCATTTATCCTCAGTCAATTGCAGATCGTGGGGAAAGATGATGCCGTTGTTTTTCTGAAACCGTATCTAACCGACGAGCGGCTTTGCGCCCCGGCGGTTCGGGCGTTGGTCAAGATCAACACGCCCCCGGCTCAGAAAGCGGTGTTACAAGCTTTGGCCGAATCGCAGGGAGCCAGCCGTCTGTCCCTGGTAAAAGCTCTGGGCGACACGCGCTACCAGCCCGCAGCCCCGGCGCTGATGCCGTTGGTGGAGCAGGGCGATCCGAAACTGAGCAAAGTGACGCTGTATGCCCTGGCCCGACTGGCGGCTCCAACTGCCGGTGCGGTTCTGGCCAAAGCCGCCGAACAAAGCGGTTTTACGTATGACGTAACGGAAGCCACCGCCAGCTACCTCGATTATCTCAAACAACTCTCGGTGTCGGGCAAAAAACCGCAGGCCGACGTGCTGGCCCGGAAACTGCTGGAACAATGTACGGATGCGAAACAGGTTCATACGCGCTCGGCCGCGCTGAAAGTTCTGGTCGATAACAACCGGGAAAAAAGTCTGCCCCTGCTCACCACAGCGGTGCAGGACCCATCGGGCGAATACCGGGTTGCGGCTTTGAAACTGGCGACGGGTTTGAAGAATAAACCGCTCAATCTGCAATTGGCGAAACTGATTGCCAAAACCACCGGTGACGTGCAGAAAGACCTGGTCACGCAACTGGGACTGACCGGCGATGCCGCTCTGACACGGGTTTTGGTTCCGGGTCTGAAAAGCGACGATCAGGCGGTTCGGCTGGCGACTATTTCGGCCCTGGCCCACACCGGTCAGCAAAAGGCCTTGCCCGATTTGCTGGCGTTGCTGAAACGGGGTACGTCGCCGGAAATAATGGCGATCCGGGAAGCGGTGTTGACCCTCAAAGGACCTGACGTTTTGACCCAAATCACGCACGCGTTGCCGAGCATGCCCGCCGAGGCCCGGGCGGCTTTGCTGACGGTGCTGGGAGCCCGCGCTGCCGGATCGAGTGTGCAGCAGGTGCTGGCACAGGCGCAGGACAGCGATACCACCATTAGTCAGGCGGCCGCGGCCGCGTTGCCTTTTCTGGTTAGTCAGGAGCAGCTTCCGCAACTGGTGACTTTATTAACCAGCACAACGCAGCCGAAAGCCATTCGCTCGTTGCAACAAGCCCTGGCGGCTGCGACGGTTTCGGTGGGTGACTCGCTTCAACGGACGGATTTGTTACTCAGCACGATGCAACAGGCTCCGATGGCCGCGCAACCGCGTTTTCTGGGAGCTTTTGCCGGCATTGGCGGGCCAAAAGCGTTACAAATCGTGCAGGAATCTTTTGGAAAAGGCGACGGTATTGCCCAGCCTGCCGCCGTAGCGGCTTTGTCGGAGTGGTCGACGCCCGAAGCAGCTACGGCTTTGCTGGCGATTGCGCGGCAAAACAGCGTGGTTTCCGAATCGGCCCTGAGCGGTTATCTCAAACTCATCGACCGGTCAACTTTTCCGACCGATCAGCGGTTGCTTCTTCTGCGGGATGCGATGGATGTGGCCCGAACCCCGCAGCAGAAAATTGAAATCCTGAAATCGGTCAGCCGGTGCCGGACGTTCCTGGCGCTGGTTTTTGCCGGAAATTACCTGGACGATCCAGCGGTGCAGCAACAGGCGGCCGCGACGGTTTGGTCGGTTGCTGCATCCAGCCGGGATTTTATGGGGGAGGTGGTCCGGAAGTTGCTGGAAAAAGCCAGCCAGGTCATCACCGGTCCCGACAGCGAAACCCAGCGGCAGGCCATCCAGCGACGCCTGCAAACCCTGCCCGCTGGCGACGGTTTTGTGGCTTTATTCAACGGCAAAGATCTTTCGGGCTGGAAAGGGCTGGTGGAAAATCCGGTAAAACGAAGCAAGATGAGTGCCGATTCGCTGGCTCTGAAACAGCAGAAAGCCGATGAAATCATGCGGGCGGGCTGGTCGGTGAAAGACGGCTTACTGGTTTTTAACGGCCACGGTAACAACATCTGCACCACAAAACCGTACCAGGATTTTGAGATGCTGGTTGACTGGAAAATTACCAAAGAAGGCGACGCCGGTATTTACCTGCGCGGTACTCCGCAGGTGCAGATCTGGGACCCGGCGCGGACGAATGTGGGCGCGCAGGTCGGGTCGGGCGGATTGTATAACAACCAGAAGTTTGCCAGCAAACCGCTGAAACGGGTCGACAATCCGGTGGGCGAATGGAATACGTTCCGGATCATCATGAAAGGCGAACGCGTGACGGTTTATCTGAATGGCGAATTGGTGACGGACAACACGGTGCTGGAAAATTACTGGGATCGCAGCCAACCCATTTTTCCGTCGGAACAGATTGAACTTCAGGCGCATGGCACGTACGTGGCCTACCGGAATATCTACATTAAAGAATTGCCCCAACCCAAACCGTATCAATTGACCGAAGCCGAAAAACAGGACGGTTTTCAGGCGTTGTTCAACGGCAGCGACTTCAGTCAGTGGACCGGAAACACGAAGGATTATGTGGCCGAAGATGGCGACATTGTCTGGTACAACAACGGTGGGAAAGGCAATTTGTATACGAAAAAAGAATACGCGGATTTTGTGTTCCGGTTTGAATTTCAGCTAACGCCCGGTGCCAACAACGGTCTTGGCATCCGCGCTCCGCTGGAGGGCGATGCGGCCTACGTGGGCATGGAACTCCAGATTCTGGATAATGACGCCGATATCTACAAAAAACTGGAGGTGTACCAATACCACGGTTCGGTGTACGGCGTGATTCCGGCGAAACGCGGGGCGCTCAAACCGCTGGGCGAATGGAATGAGCAGGAAGTAACCGTGAAAGGTACTCAGGTGAAAGTGGTGTTGAACGGGATTCAGATTCTGAACGGCGACATTGCCGAAGCCAGCAAAAATGGCACGCTGGATCACAAGGAACACCCCGGTTTGCAACGTACCAAAGGCCACATCGGTTTTCTGGGCCACGGCTCCGTGTTGCGGTTTCGGAATATTCGGGTGAAGGAACTGTGAAATGAAATTTCAAATTATAAATGTAAAATGCTAAATGTAAAAGTACCCGCTTGGGGAACACTTTTACATTTAGCATTTTACATTTATAATTCTTTTCACTAAACCACATCTTCCCGGGCCGCAGCCGGATCATTGTATTTTTGATCCAGTTGATCGGTCGATTTCATCTCTGATGCCGCCTGAGCGGTGGATTCCTGCATCGGCTGCTTTTTAACCGCACTTTCATCCAGCGTCTCTTTCGGTTGGTCCAGCATCTGGGCGGTTTCTTCCGGTCGTTCGGCGGATTGATACGGTTCCTGGTCTTTCTCGTTGACGTCGTAAGGATGTTCGGATGTGCCGGTATCCGGGTTTTCCGTCATGCCTTCATCCGTTTTGGGCTTGATATAATTGGCCGGGCCGGGACCATCGTTGGCGTCGATCAAATCCGGGGCTTTCTCCTTTTCTCCGGGATGCTGGCTTTGCGTGGGCACATCCGCGCCGGGCATCGTATCGGCCAGCCCGCTGGTGGGCGTATCTTTCGTGTTGCCCTCATTGGAAACCTGGCTATCAGAATTCCCGGTATTGTTCACTTCGTGCGATCGTCCGGGTTCGCTGGGTTCCGTAATTTCGGGCTTGTCCGGCTTGGGTGTCGACGGCAAATCCGGGATTTCGGGGCCGGGCGTGTGGGGCGTCGGTGGATTGGGTGAATCGGGCGACGGCGGAATCGGATTACTAGGATCGGGGGTTGACGGAAGTTCCGGAATCATGTCCGCCTGGGGATGATCCGATTTGATGTCGACCACATCGAAAGTCCGTTGGTTGGGCGAGTTCAGACCGCGCTCCACGTCATCCGTATACCGATCGCTCAGGTCGTCGGTTACTTCTGTTTCGAGGTGAGCCGTCGGCACTAATTTCCCATCGACCAATTTAACCATATTCGTATCGGCCTGATCCTGACCGTATTTTGTATCAGCGTTTTCGTTGGATACGAGGTCCGCCTGTTGCGAATCATGAAACACATTCGATTCCATACCGTTTGTTACGAGTTAGTGAATAGAAATTCTTCGAAAACTACGGTTTTCAAAAACCGTAGTGATGTCCTTATAACTTCCGGTATAGCAAAAGGTTTTTGATTAAATCAGATAAAAAAAAACCGCAAGGATTCTACTGGTTTCACCGGTAAAAGCGGCTGGAAGGAGTGGAAGCTACGCGCAGCCAGAAGTTGCAGAGGTCCTCGACCACGGATTTGTAATCATTGAAAGAATCCGGTTTTTTGACGTACGAGTTGGCTCCCAGTTCATACGCCCGGTCGATGTCGGGCTGGGCATTCGACGTACTGAAAATCAGAACCGGCATGAGGTTGTAGCGCGGATCGGCGCGCAGTTTTCCCAGTACCTCAAAACCGCTCATCAAGGGCATGTTGAGGTCGAGCAACAAAAAAGAAGGCAAAATCTTTACGGTTTCCAGCCGTGACAACAGATCCATTCCACTGGTCGCAATCAGTACTCTTTCCTCGTTCAAACACACTTTAAATGCTTCCTGTATCAAAAATAGATCATCATCGTCGTCGTCTACGACGGCTATAATCTGTTTGTTTTTCATACGGTATTGACCAAAAAAACGCCAGCTATCGACAACCCCGGTCGGGAGCCTCAGGCCCAACGCCCGCGGTTATGCTGATTCGAGTTTTGGGTTGATGATAAATAATCTTCAGCCTTGATGGTGGGCAGGGCAACGCGTTTTTTCCAGTAGGAACAAAAATGCGCCATCGAGGCATCCCAGTTTTCCGGCCTGGGCATATAACAGGTTGCGCCCCACCGGTAGGCCAGCCTGACCTGTTCGGGATCGTTGCCGCTCCCGTAAATGATCACCGGAATCCGCCGAAGCACCGGATGATGTTTCAACAGTTCCAGTATTTTCTCCGGTTTGCCGGTGTCCCGATCCAGCATAATCAGGGTCGGAACAAACAGCGCATCCGCCAAACCCTTCTGAAAATAGGCATTCAGCGTGGCGTCTTCCTGGGCCGACAAATGGCGGTGTGGTACGCCAAAACTCCGGAAAGCGTCTCCCAGCGCCTGGCAGTCAGGGGTGTCGGAGCCGATGAGTAAGATGGATAAGGGGCCGGTCATAGTTTTAAAAAATGAGATGTAATCCAGGTCATTAATCAAAAATAAAACGAGCCAACGGAAAAAAAGTTAGCCTAAACCGCCTAAAATCCAATACTTAAAGCATTAATGACTAGCCTAATCTTCTAATAATTAAACTATTGACGAGGTCGAAAAACGCGGCTGGCTTCAGGGTTCGCCAGTTGTCGATCTCATCCAGCGTACCGCCAAAATTCATGTAATAATCGAGTCGGAAGCGTTTCCATTCGCTCTCGACAAAGTCCCGGAAGTTGACGGCGGCAATCCAGCCGTCCTCCACGTCCTCAAACCACTCTTCGTAATAACTATCGTCGGAACCGTGGAAATTCAGGATGTTTTCGCCCACCAGAATGAATTTGTTGATCTGTTCATTCACCAGCGGGTCGATCACCTGCCGTTTCAAATACATGATGTCGTTGTGCAGCGTGTCGTTCCATTCGCCGAAGAGTTCGATCACCACAAACCGGCGGTCGTAATCGGCAAAGAGGATTTTGCAGTACAGCGTCTCCGACCCAATTTCGTCCCAAAGCGGGTGAATATAATACCCATAAATTGTATTGGTGTATTGGGTCATGTTGTAGACGCGGCCAAAAAACGGCGAGTTCGGATCTTCCGACGCGTTATACCACTTCTCCCAATTATAGAAAGGCTCAATCTCGTGCATAGAAAACCGGCGGATTACGGGAAAACCGGCTATAACAAAGATAACAAAAGTATTTCGCACGTAGGGTTAGAAAAATCGACCGTCCGTCAACGAAAAAGTCCAGTAGCTGAGCCTCTGGACTTTCTGTCGGAAACGTGTATGGCTGATGAAGCGCGCTACCTCCATAGTGCTCTTCATCGCGTGTCCCATACCTACGAACGACCCCGGGTTTTAGATTGTGGAAATTTGAAAAAAGTTAAAAAAAATTATTCTATGTGATTTTTTATTAGCTAACCAACTGATAATCAGAGAGATTTAAAGTAAAACTTTTTTTACTTGTACTGAAAAAAAGCCGTAGCCTCGCAATCTTTATTGCTTTTGAACCGAATCCAGCGCGCCTGAAAGCCTTTTGGAAAGGCGTGGCTGAACGTCTGACCGGGTTTGACCGTCACTTCCTGGTACGTCATCCAGGGACCATTGCCGACCGGATCGACTTCAATAGTGAACGTAACGGGGGACGTTGCTTTGTGGGAAAGTTGCAGACTCCGCTGGTCGTAAAAACCGATAAGGTACGGGTCTGAGGATTCATTGGCTTTCACGGTGGCGTTTTTCCAGGGGCCGCCGTGGCCGGTCGGTTTTCCCAGTTTCCACAGATCGTCGATGGCACCGGCCCAGACGGCGGCTTTTTTGTCATCCGACACCACAATGTGGTCGTTCTGTGCGGCCAGTTTGGGGTCTAAACCGGTCATAATCAATAGCCCCCGGTACGATGCGTAGTCGTTGATGCGGAGGTTGTGCGACGAAACCGGGCGGATTTTGGCGTAACCATCGGCATTTTCGGCGGGCAGTTCGTAGAAGGTGCCGTGTGCATTGAACAAATCACGCTCCGTGGCCACTTCCCGGCAAATCCGCAGAGCCGCCTGGTTGGTTAGGCCGGTGTAGGCTTCGTTGCCGAGCGGGAGCCGCCAGCGTCGGCCTTTGTCGTCGACCACCAGTATCGAAGACTCATCCACCGTTACGGCCTGTTGCGGAATGGCGAATTTGCTTTTGATGAACGATACGGCTTTTTCATCTTCCTTACGAACCAGTTTCATATCGCCGTCCAGTTCGTAATAGCCCACTTCGGTGGCTTTTCCACCCGTGTAATCCAGAGCCGCCATGCCCAGCACGCGCCGGTTGTCGCCCAACCCGTAGATCAAACCGCCGGAGGTTTTTGCCGAAGAAACTCCGCTTAGACCGGTAAAAATGGCATTTTGGCTGGTCGAACGGGTATCGCTCGCCGAATAGAAAAAGTGGGCCGTTGCGCGCGTCGCCTGGCCCGGTTTGATCCGAATCCATTCGCCAGCGTCATTGGTGGCAAATTCCACGTTGACAGCTTTTTTAGCACCAATCGCTACGGTTTTCAAGGTCGTCCAGGAACCGTTGCCGGTTTTGTCCACTTCAAACGTAAAGCTCACGTCAGCGTCGCCGTGGTTCTGAATCCAGGCCGAGCGATTGGGCCAGCCCGCAAACAGAAATGGCTCCGAGGTCTCTCCGGTTTTGACGGCTTCGTTCAGCCAAACGGCCCCTTCGGCGGTATTCGGGCCGAGTTGATCGGGCAGACTGGTGGACGTAAACCACAGGTTGGAATTCGACTGGCCGGGGCCTTCGATGTCACCTTTCGCTTTTCGTTTGTTCAAAAACTCCTTCTGCGCCGAGTCATCGCAGCCAAAAACGAGCTGGTCGTTCCAGCGGGTGTAATCGCCGATGACTTTCAGATAGGCCGACCGGGGCCGGATGCCGGCGGTGTTTTGGGAGGTGAAGTTGCCGGGAAACCGCCAGAACAAACCGTGCATCGTCATGAGGTAATCCGGTTTCTGAGCGGTTCCAACATCCCGGATGCGGGGCCATTCGGTGTTCCAGCCGTGGGCGCCGTCGTAGCTGTGGCTCGCTTTCGGCAGCCGGAAAAAACTCCATTTGCCAGCATCGCGAACGCCCATCAGAACTGATTTATGATCCCAGCCCGTGGCCCAGATCGGATCGGTGGCCGGGTTTTTGTTGCCGTAAATACCGCCCGGGCCGGTTACTTCCACAAACTGATTCCGACGCACTACTTTCCAGTCATTACCATCCCACTCCGACAGTGAACCGGCTTCAATGTCGAATTGCTTGAGTGCCTGCGGGCCGGGTTCGCCGTTGTTGGAATACACTAGTACCCCCTGGCCGGAATACAGTCCTTTGCCGTGTGCGCCGGGTAGCAACGCTCCCGCGTGGTTGTTCGACTCGTCGGCGCCCTTTTTGGTTTTGACATTGCCATCTTCGTAGAGCAGGGTGGGAGCCAGGGTTTTGACGTCGACTTCATAAAACCCTTCCTCCATCGTGCCATAATAGATTTTGCCTTTCGGGTCGGTCAGGTGACGGGCGTTACCGGTATGGCGACCGGGCATGGCGGTGTATGGAATGACCCGCAATTTCCCCTGGGCGTCGATGGCGTAGGGTCCGATGAAAAGCTGGTTGCTTTCCGGGTGGATCATCCGGTTGGCCGGGGTGCCGCCTGTGCTTTCGGCGTAGACAATTTGTTTCAGATCCGGCGTTATTTCGTAGAGTTTATCCGATGAGCCAAACGGAAGGTGAGGCCCGTAGGTGACAGCCCAGAGCTTGCCCGCCCAGGGCACCACTGCACCGGTGCCACACTCGCCCTCGTTGTTATACATGGCCAGATGCGGATAAATGCCACTGTAGGATTTTCCGGTTTTGGATTGGGCGTTTGCCTGATTAATATTGACCGTTCCGGCGATTAATGTGCCGATGAGGCAAGCGGAAAGAATGTTTTTTTTCATCCTTGAAGGAATAATTGTTGTAATCTTTAAGCTGTTTATAGGAACACGGATCAGACGGATTGAACGGATCAAAACGGATTTTAATCGGTGTAAATCCGCTCAATCCGTTCAATCCGCGTTCCCATTAATAACCGGGATTTTGAACCAAGCCGCTGGTCAGGACTTCCTTTGACGGAATGGGCCAGAGGTATTGCCGGGTGGCGTCGAACTTCCGGATGGTCAATTGCTTGATCAGTCCTGCACTGAACATGGGCGAGAAATCTGCCACACCGTCGTCGTCGATTTCCGGTTTTTGCGGAAAAAACCACAGCCCCGGTTTTACCACTTTCGTCCGCAAATCGGCTGGGTCGAGCAGGCCGTAGTTGAGCTTGTTCAGCACTTTTTCGGCGAGTTTCCAGCGAATGATGTCCATGTAGCGAATGCCTTCCAGAGCCAATTCCATCCGCCGTTCAGTGCGCAATGTTTTGCGTAGTGCCGCCTGCGTGCCGGTTTTGACCGCCGGATAGGTCGTGGCCGTTGCACTGACGCCGTACGCCCGCGCCCGAACGGTATTGATCGCATCCAATACCGACTGGTCAATTTCGTTGAGTTCAATTTTCGCTTCGGCATACATCAGCAACACATCCGCATAACGAATAATGATTTTGTCAGGCTCGGCAGTCCAGGAGTTCAGCAGCCAATCGGCATCGACGCCTTTCTTCCAGATCAGCCCGTTGAACGACGCAAACTGCGCAATCGACCGGGTATCGTTGTTGTTGACCAGCGTGTTGTTGCTGGTCCGCAGCACTTTGACCGAATCCGGGTGCGGCTGAAAGATAAAGCCCAGGTGGGGCGTCTGGAATTCAACGATGGTGGCCGTACAGCGCGGATCACGGTTCAGGAACGGTTTTCGCGGATCGAACAGCGGAGATTCGTCGATGGGCAAACCGTCTTTGCAGAGGAATGCGCAGAATAGATCCCAGGAAGGATCCTTGGCCGCGTAGCCGCCCGCGTTCCGGGGAACGTAATCCTGGAGTCCGCCCAGCGTCACTTTCAGCGTTACGGAGCGGGGCAGGGCGAAGATGGTTTCCGGCGAATTTTTGGTTTTCGACAGAAACAGGTTGTCGAAACTGTCGTGGAGCCTGTACACCTTCAGGTCCATGCAGGCTTTGGCCGCATCACGCGCGGTTTTCCAGTCGCTCATCTGCAACGCAATACGGGCTTTCATGGCGAAGGCGGCTCCGGCCGTTGCCCGTTTGAGTTCCGAGGTGCTGTAGGTGGTTTTCAATTTGGCGGCCGCAAAATCGAAGTCGGCGTAGATTTTCTGCAAAACCGTCTCTTTGGGCGTCTGTTTCAGCGCCAGGGCTTCGTCAATGGTCAGCGTGCTTTCCGTATACACGATGTTGCCGTAATGCGAAAGCAGCCGCGAGTACTGACAGGCCCGAATAAACCGGGCTTCGGCGGCATAACGGTCGATTTGTTCCTTCGACAAAACGGCGCCTGCCCGGTCAACGCTCTGAATCACGAGGTTGGCTCTGGCAATGGCCTTGTAGGTATTGGTCCACCAGGTGCCGACAAAGTCGGTTTCGCCGTTGATGGTGGCGCCGGTAATGGCCGTGGTAGCATCCCGGTACGTCCAGTCGTCGGTCCAGTCGTCGAGGTCCTGCATCCAGAACGCATCTTTGTATAAACCGTTCAACGACATTTCAATTTCTTCGGCGTTGGCATTCCAGGTTTCGCCGGAGCCGTCGGACAGCGGATTCAGGTCCAGACTATCGCAGGCAGTCATGAACAGCAAGCTCAAAAAGAAGATAGATAACTTTAGTTTCATGGCGGATCGGGTTAGAATTTGACAGAAGCTCCAAAGACAAAGGACGTTGTGATGGGGTAGCCCAGCGACGTCATTTCGGGGTCCCAGCCTTTGGGAAACTTGCTGATCGACAGCAGGTCAGTCACGGAACTGTAGACGCGGATGCTCTGCATTTTCAGTTTCTGCGTAAAACCTTTCGGAATGTTGTAGCCCAGGCTGATGTTTTTGAGCCGGAAATACCCGCCGTTGATCAGCCAGTAGTCGGACAGAGCGTAGTTGTTGCCAGCCGAGGTGTTCGAATACCGGGGGTATTGCGCCTGTAGATTCTGGTCCGCCGTGTTGTACGTGCTCCAGGTGTTGCCGTCCAGGATGGCGGGGAAGGTGCCGAAATTTTCGCGCAGGGGCTGCACGATGTCCACGCCCAGCCGGGAGTTTTGCTTGGCAACGCCCTGAAGAACCAGCGCGAAATCCCAGTTTTTGTAGCCTACATTGAAGTTGGCTCCGTAGGTGAGCCGGGGCAGCGAACCGCCCAGCAACACGCGGTCATACTCGGGTGAAATCTTCCCGTCGGGTACGCCGTTCGGGCCGCTGATGTCGCGGTAGCGTACATCGCCCGGTTTGACATTGGCGTTCAGTTTGGGCGAGTTGGCCACCTCGTCGGCGGTTTGAAACAGACCGTCGGAGACATAGCCGTACCACTCTCTGAACTGGCTGCCCTCCCGGATAATCTGGTCGCCGGTGAAGACGGTTCCGCCCAGGTCGCCCATAACGGATTTGAAATCAGAGAGGTTGGCCGACGCACTGTAGGTCAGATCACCGGCCCGGTCGTTCCAACTTACCTGCATATCCCAGCCCGTCGTATGCATTTTTCCGGTATTCTGAAACGGGTTATCGAATCCGAC
The DNA here is from genome assembly GCF_965227735.1 of Larkinella sp. Lineage (NCBI taxonomy): Bacteria > Pseudomonadati > Bacteroidota > Cytophagia > Cytophagales > Spirosomataceae > Larkinella > Larkinella sp. Next base: position 6,311,344 of record NZ_OZ245776.1, read on the forward strand.
GTAATCGGGGATTTCCAGTTCCAACAGCATATCCCGGGTGGTTTTTTTGAAATAATCCGCCGTAACCCGCAACCGGTCGCGGAAGAAATTGACGTCCAGACCGAGGTTGTAGGACGAGGTCGTTTCCCAGGTAATATCCCGGATTGCATACTGAAACTGAGCCGCCGACTGCGCCGAAACCACCGTGTTGCCCTGGTAGAACAGGGAGGTGTTTTCAAAATTCAGAATGGCCTGGTACGGATAGAAGTTACTGGCGATCCGTTCGTTCCCCAGCGTTCCCCACGAGGCCCGGAATTTCAGGAACGACAGCCAGGAGGCACTGGTTTTCAGAAACGGTTCCTCCGAAATCACCCAACCCGCCGAAACCGAGGGGAAGGAACCCCAGCGATAAGCCGAAGCAAACCGCGACGAGGCATCGTATCGGATGTTGGCCTGGAGCAGATACTTGTCTTTGTAGCCGTACATGACCCGCCCGAACCACGAGCGATACGCATTTTCGTTGGCACTGCCGCTGTTGTCGCGGAAGTCGAGAGGTCCGAGGTTTAAGTAGGGGTAGGAATTCAGAATGTATTGCCCGCGCGACGCGCCCAGGGATTCATTGAACGCGTAGAAATATTCGTAACCGCCCAGCAGATTCAGGCTGTGATCACCAAACTGCCGGGTGTAGTTGGCCAGTGCCTGGGTGGTGTAGCGGTAACTATCGTTACGGCTTTCGTCCAGCCGGGTTTGCGATTGGCCTTCAATGTACCCGGCAATGGTGTTGGGGCTGTTCCAGAGCGTATACGGCACCTTCTTCGTAAAGACTTTAATCTTGTCAAAATTGAAGAAAGGCGACAGCACACCGGTGATTTTCAGTCCTTTGATCGGCGTAAAATCCAGGCTGATCTTGCCACCGACCTGGTTATACCAGGCATTGTTGAAACCGCCGTTTTTCAATCGGGCGTAAATGTTGGCTCCGTCTTTCCCGGAACCAATGCGCCCATCCGAGAACGTCGCGGCATACACCGGAGGCATGATGCCCATTTTGTAAAACGGGTAGGAGGGTGGGCTTTGCCGGTCGTCGGTGATGGGCTGGGGTGAAAACGCCCGCCGGAAGTTGAAATCGACGCTGGCCGAGAGGTATTTCGTGATGGTGAGGTCGTTGTTGACCCGGGCCGTAATCCGTTCGTAACTCCGGCCGTCATACAACGCATCGGTTTTGTCATAACCCAGCGAAACCCGCGACCGCAGCGATTTGCCGGAACCGGAAATACTGAGCAGATGCGTGCGCCGGGGCGCATAATCTTTCAGCATCAAACTGCGCCAGTCGGTATTAGGGTACTGGTCGGGGTCCTGTGCGTGGAGGTTGTCGTAGTTATCGATCAGGTCTTTGGGGTAGGTTGGATATTGGTTGGCGTTGTTGCCGTTGTCATTCCACCGAAGCTCGTTGGTGAGCTGCATATAGCGTTTGGCGTTCACGTAGTCCGGCAGTCGCGTCGCTTTTTCAAAACCGTATTCCGCCGTGTAATCCAGGCTGAGCTGACCGGTTTTCGCCCGCTTGGTGGTCACCAGAATCACCCCGGCAGCCGCCCGGGAACCGTAGATGGAAGCCGAAGCCGCATCCCGCAATACCGAAATGTTATCAACATCATTGGGATTGATGGAGTTGATGTCGTCGATCGGCACGCCGTCGAGAATGATCAGCGGATTGGAACCGGCGTCGCTGATTGTCGTGATGCCCCGAACCCGGATGGTTGCCGTGGCACCGGGGGCGCTGTTGCTGCGCGTGACGGTGACGCCCGGAACGGCACCCTGCAAGGCCTGGGAAATCTGGGTGGTTTTGCGGGTGGTGATCGCATCCCCCTGAATCGACGCAACGGCCCCGGTCAGGTCTTTTTTCTGCATGGTGCCATAACCCACGACCACGACTTCTTCCAGCGTTTTCAGATCCGGAACCAGTTGGATCGCGAACGTCGACTGGTTGCCAACCACCACTTCCTGATTCTCATACCCCACAAAGGAAAACACCAGCGTAGCCCCTGCGTCCGGTATCGACAGGCGGAATTTGCCATCCATGTCGGTCGAGGTGCCGCGCGTCGTGTTTTTGATCACCACGCTAACGCCCGGCAGTCCCTCGTCATTTTCGGCGGTGACGGTCCCGGTAATCGTCCGGTCGACTGCTTCCGGAACGCCATCGGCCTGGAGGAACGCGTTCGACTCGGAAGCCGGTGAGGCTGCTGGCGGAAGCTGAATAACGATCTGGCCACTGATGACCTGATAGGTCAGGCCGAGCGGTTTCAGGAGCGATTCGAGCACGGCGGCCAGTTTCTGATTCTGGGCATTCAGCGACACTTTCCGGGCCGCCGGAATGGTGTTGGGGCTATACACAAAATCGACGTTGGCGAGCCGTTCCAGCCGGGTGAGGATGTTCTTCAGGGCCACCTCATCCGCCTTGATCGAGATCGGGCGCTGGAGCATATCCTGAGCCTTGCTGTCGTAGGCCAGAGTCGATCCGGCCAGCAGCAGGCTGAGAAATAGAGGGAATAACGAGATTTTCATGACGGTTAGAAGGGTCAAACCGAGCATTCGACAAAATTTCATACTTTTGTATGTTTTGTTGGGAGAAAAGGAATGAATTCGACAAAACAAATCCCTGTTCATCCTGGCAGATGAATGATGATGCGCATCAAGGGAAAATTCCGGGCCGACTGTGTAGCCGCACTTTCGGCCTTTTTTTGGTAGCTGTTGGTTACTTCATAGGTTTCAGGGGGATTAAAGTGGGTCAAAAGAAGAGGGATCGCAGCCGACACCCGTGATGAGAATGCGGTTTCCCTGCACTTCATACTGCGCATTGATCGCCCGGCACAACAGTTCCAGTTTGCTGTAGAGCGGCTGGTGGGTGATCTTTCCCGTAAACCGGCAATGGGTCAGGGAGTCGTTACCGATCACCATCTCAATACCGTACGTTTTTTCGAGTTGCTTCAGCACGTCTGGCAACGTGCTGTTGTCGAAGGCAAACGTGGCCGGTTCGGGGCGGCTGGCACTCGGGATCGGTTCGGGCTGATCGATCAGGCCACGCGTCAGGCGGTTTTCATCCAGAAAAATGGTTACTTTCTGATTGGGCGTCAACACCACCGACGCTTCCCGGACGTCGGCGTTTTCCGTTTTTGGCGTAGACTGCTGATTCTTTTTAAAGACGGCCACTTTGCCGGTATGCACCGCCACCTCCACGGTCGACGCGTTGGTGGGGGCCGTAATCCAGAAACTCGTTCCCAGTACGCGCGTCACGATGGCACCGCTGTAGACCAGAAACGGACGGCTGGCGTCTTTGTGAACCCGGAAAAAAGCCTTTCCGTTGAGCCAGAGTTCCCGTTTATGGGGCATCGCCTGGGTGGCATACCGGATCGTACTTTGGGGTTGCAGGTGAACGATGCTGCCGTCGTCCAGGGTGATGATCAGAGGTTTAGCGGTTTTATTGGCTTGCTCGACGAAACCATCCCCGGCAGCAACCGGACGGTTTTCGATCGTTCGGGGCGTCGACTGATACCGGTAGAAAACCAGGGAACCAAACCCAATGAGTGCAACAACGGCCGCAGCCGCCACCCACTGCCGGAACCACGGCCACCGGATTACGTTTTCCTCTGCATCCGTAGACGCTGCCACATCGTCAGTCGTTTGTAAATCAATCTGATGCCACAGTTTCTTCTTCAGCTTCTGCCGGTCTTCTTCGCTCAACGTCAGCGTGCTGCCGGTTCCCAATTGATCATACCACCGATCGATCAGCCGGATTTCCGCGTCCGTGCATTGGCCGGCGTTGTATTTCGTAAGCAGTCGGGCGAATTCTTCTTTTTGCATGGGCCGTTGACGCTGTCATGTACTGCCTATGTCGATCAAGGCCCCGGTTTACCCTAAATGTTTTTATAAAATAGGGGATTATTTATAGAAATGAGCCCAATTTGACGATATATTATTTCTTTAGTTCAATTGGCAAGGCGATTGCAAAGCCGTATCCTTGAGGGCGGTTTAACTCCTTTGGCACTATTTTGTAAAAAAATGGTAATTTGGTATTTCTTTAATCGACGCGGGTGCACACATGTCGGCAGAATTACGACTTTCTTCGCTGAAAGAGTGGGATGATGAGCAGATACTGAGGGCGTTAACCGATGGCAATCGGCTGGCACTGGCGGAACTGTATGAGCGGTATTGGTATGCCCTCTACCGGGTTGCTTTTCAAAAAACGAAATCGTCGGAAATGGCGGAAGAACTGGTGCAGGATTTGTTCGTTCAGCTTTGGCAGAAACGGGAATCGCTGGCCGTTCGGCGGGTCGATTATTATTTGTTCGGAGCCTTAAAATATTCTATCATCGACGCCATCAAAAGCCGCATCGTTCACGAGAAATTTCAGGAATACCAGCAGTTTTTTGCTCCACAGGCCGATTTCTCGACCGAAGACCAACTGTCGTACAACGACTTGCTGGGAACGATTGAAACCGAGTTGCTGAAACTCCCGCCCAAAACCCAGGAAGTTTTTCGGTTGAGCCGCTTCGAAGGGCAAACTATCCCGGAAATTTCGCGGAAACTCGCCCTGACCGACAAGGCCGTCGAATACCACCTTTCAAAGGCTCTCAAATTGCTCCGGACGCAATTGCGGGATTATAGTTTTGTGCTTTTTTTGATGATGGTTTGCCGGTAGGGTTGTTTCCCTCTCCCGGCCTATTCCCGGCCTCGCCGGTATATTCGCGTTCACCCCGGCCTATTCCCGGCCTCCCCGATATATTCGCGTTCGTCCCGACCTATTCCCGGCATATTCCCGACCTCGCCGGTATATTCGCGTTCACCCCGGATTTCATCCGGGGCTATTGATTGAAGCCTTTCAGGCTTGGTTTTGGAGGGTCGTCCCGGGAGGGTTTCGGGCTGCTGAGTTGCCGGGGCGACTCAATACGTTTTCGTCATGTCCGCCGGAATGTGCAGGATAAAACTCGCCAGATTCTGGTTGGCTTTGTCGGGTTTTGCCACATCCGGCACTTCGACCGACGCGATGGTCACGATTTTGAGATCCGGCTGTTTTTGGCGCAGATACCAGATAATCCCTTCGAAATTGTTGGAATGGTAGGAACCGTTGAAATGCAGAAAAGTTGAGCCGGGTTTGCGGTTTTGCAGGATAAAATGCGCCATCGTGGCGTCTTTGATGGCCTGCGCACGGGCAAAATTGGCAGCCTGATCGGAGGGGCCTTGGCTGGCGGAGGGCGAAACCGCATCGCCGTGCATCATGTCCAGCATGGCTTTGTAACCGGGCAGGGTCAGATCGACCGTCAGGGGCAGGGGAGCTATCCAGGCTTTTTGAGCAGTCGGAACCGTATCGAGCGATGCCAGACCCTGCCGCGCGACGGCGCTGGCGTATCGGCGCGGAACATTCGTTGCCACCACCATAAGCTTGTTTTCCCGCGCAAAATCGACCAGCGGGCGGTAGTCGGTTTTGTAATTGTTCCAGAGCCGCGCCTGTTTGGAAAATTCCTTGTCCGTCGTTTTGCCGGAAACGTAATCCGATAACGCCGTCTGGTTATCTGCTTCAAACATTTCGGCACCCAGCATCAATTGTTCTTTTTTCTGCGCATATAAATCCTTCGTTAACTGCAATTCCAGCCAATGGCAAATCGGATTGTTGTGCAATTCACCAAAAAAGACGACATCGGCTCCGGCCGCTTCTTTCAGAACTTTCTGATAACTCGTGGATTTCAGGTTGTGGGTGTAAAACCGGTAAGCCGGTTTATCGCTGGTGAAGGCAAAACAGGGCAGGAGGAACAGGAGCAGGTATTTCATCGCAGGTTGGTTATTTAGACGCAATATAAACAAGGATTTTGAGTGCGTCATAAAAAAAGGGGTTATTTCGCAGAGTTGAGCGGAGAGCATCAGAGTTACGCAGAGAAAAACTCTGATAAACTCTGATTTCCTCCGCTCAACTCTGCGAAATAACCCCTTTTCTACCTTAAAAGATTACAGCTCCCGAATCCAGATGTTCCGGTAGCCCACCGGATTGCCGTGATCCTGCAACAGGAGAGGGCCTTTGCCGTGGGGTTGTAGTTTCGGATACCCGATGTATTCCGTCGTGCCTTTGATGTTCGTATTGTTCTGCACCAGAATACCGTTCATCAAAACCGTCACCTTGCCCTGTTCCAGCATCATACCGTCTTTGTTGAACCGGGGTGCAAAATAGATGATGTCGTAGGTCTGCCATTCCCCCGGTTTGCGGCTGGGATTGACGAGCGGAATCGCCTGTTTGTAGATGGAACCCACCATCCCGTTTGAATACGTCGGGTTGTTGTAGCCGTCGAGGACCTGGAGTTCGTAGCGGCCCTGGAGGAAAATACCGCTGTTGCCGCGTCCCTGTCCGCTTCCTTCCACTTTTTCCGGTGTCCGGAATTCGATGTGAAGCTGAAAATCCTGGAACTCCTGTTTGGTTCGCAGGGAAGCCCCTTTGGCCGAATACATGGCCCCATCCCGGATTGGCCAGGGGTTGGACCCTTCCGTGACGCCGTTCCAGTTGCTGGCGCTATACCCATTAACAGACACCCATTTGCTGCCATCCTTGCCATCGAATAAAACAATCGCATCGGAAGGAGCCGTGGTGCCGGAAGCCGTAGCGGGCGACAAAACACCCGGTGTGACCACGCGCGGAACCGGTTCCCAGATTTCAGACGATTCCGGATTTTGTTTGGGTTTCTCCTGAGCTACAGCCCATTGGGCCAGCCCGAGAAGCAGGGCAAAGGCTAAAGTACTTTTTTTCATTCGTAAAAATAGGATTGTGTGAACAATGATTTGCACGAAATACCGCCTTCAAAGATAGCGAAATGTCAGCGCATTGCCCGTTTTACCTCCATAACTTGCTTGCCATTGTCACCGATTTCAGAAGGAGAGTAAATTCGACAACTCATCCCGTGTTCAAAATCAATTCAAGTGTGTTCAAAACCGTAGGAAAGTCATTGCCACGGTTTTAAGAGGAAGGATGATTTACTTATAAAACAAAGTAAACGCCGGATTCATATCTGGCTTATCAGACCACCGCTTTAGCTGTGGGGTATGGAGAAAAGTTCCACCTGCTGTAGAACCGTTTTAACGGTTTTATCGGCCAGAAAACCGTTAAAACGGTTCCGGAATGATTCGGTTTCGTTTCAATTTCACACAGCTAAAGCGGTGGGCTGATAAACATTGGGATTGAAATACTCCCTTCAGGGGGTTAGGGGTTGATTCAGGTAGATTCTTAAAAATTGTGACCGAAATTCGCGGTGCCGGTAATGTAAAATTGTATATTGAAAAAATACTGTTTCACTGGGAAGGGAATCTATTTTTTAAAAAATTTAAAATATGGTAACTTTCCGACTCAAAATAAAACCTAATGAAGTCAACCTCTATGAACACAACGTTCGCCCGTTTGGTGATGGGTGTCGGGTGGGTCTTTAGCGCCGGACTGGTGATGGCCCAGCCGAAAGCCGACCAGCCGACGGCCCTTCCGCTCAACGATTTAAGTGCTTTTCAAAAACCGGGTAACAACTGGCGGATCGTCGGTGATGTAACGGCCGATCTGAACCAGAAGGATGTTCTGAAAAGTACGCCGGGAACCGGCATTCTGGCTAATCTGCCCGCCAAAGACGGGAACATCGATCTGGTGTCGAACTTTCAACACGGCGATGTCGATCTGGATCTGGATTTTCTGATTGCGAAAGGATCGAACTCCGGCATTTATTTGCAGGGTCGCTACGAGATTCAACTGCTCGATAGCTGGGGAACCAAAAATCCCAAAGCGGGAGACAATGGTGGTATTTACGAACGCTGGGACGACGCCAAACCCGACGGCCAGAAAGGCTACGAAGGCCACCCGCCCCGCCAGAACGCCAGCCGCGCACCCGGTTTGTGGCAGCATCTCAAAGTGTCGTTTCAGGCACCGCGTTTTGATGCCAGCGGTAAGAAAATCGAGAACGCCCGCATGTTGCTCGTCGAACTGAACGGCGTGGCGATTCACGAAAACGTGGAACTCTCCGGCCCCACCCGGGGGGCGCTCGGCAAAGACGAAGTGGCCAGCGGACCGCTCCGGATTCAGGGCGATCACGGCCCGGTAGCGATACGGAACATCATTGTGAAGAATTACGACAAACCGCGTCCGGAACTGATGAACCTGAAGTATGCGGTTTACAAAGGAAGGTTTGACAAAGAACCGGATTTTAGCAAACTGCCACCGGAAGCGCAAGGGTCGTCGGTGATGCTGACCGCCAACGTCACCCGGATTCCGAACGACTTTCTGATTCGGTATACCGGTACGCTCCGTGTGAAAGAAGCCGGTGAATATGCCTTCAACCTCGGTGCCGCGGGTGGTGGCGGTATGATGAAAATCAACAACAAAGCCGTCATTACGCCCGGCGACCGCCGACAGCGCGGCAGCGTTACCCTGCCCGCAGGCGATGTTCCGTTTGAGTTGTTGTATGCCAAAATGGAAGACTGGGCCAAACCGTCGATTGGACTGGCCGTAACGGGTCCCGGTATTCGCGAATACGTCATCAGCGACGCCAGCGGAGCCACCAATGGCGATCCAACCGACCCGATTCTGGTCGATGCGTCGTCGAACACGCTTCTGCGGAGTTTCATGGACATGCCCGGTTACAAAAACGCCCAGGGCCGCACCTTGCGGGTCGTTCACGCGGTTTCGGTGGGCAGCCCCGAGCAGGTGCATTACACCTACGACATGGACAATGGCACGCTGGTACAGGTGTGGCGGGGTCAGTTTCTGGATTCGACACCGATGTGGCACGAACGGGGCGATGGCTCGTCGCGCCCGATGGGCATGGTGCAGCGGCTGGGAATGCCAATGCCGGGACTCGCCAAACTGTCGTCGCCGACAGCCGCCTGGGCCGCCGACACAACCGGCAGCGGTTTTCGGACGAGAGGATATGTGCTCGATGAAAGCGACCGTCCGACATTCCGCTACCAATCCTACGGCGCTACAGTGACGGATGCCATTCGCGTGCTTGACAACAGCCAGGGCGTTCGCCGGGAAGTGACCGTCCAAAACCCGTCCGCCGATCTGTATGCCCGGCTGGCCGAGGGCAGCACGATTGCTCCGCTGGAAAACGGGATGTACCTCATTGACGGAAAGGCGTATTACGTACGGATCGACGATGCCGGGGGCGCAACACCCGCCGTCCGGAAGGTGGGCGACCGCCAGGAACTGATTGTTCCGGTGAAGGGGAAATTGACTTATTCGATCTTGTTTTAAATCCTGATGAAACCAATGTATACATCCATTCTTCGCCGGGCGGTGGTTGGCACGATGCTGTCAGCGGCTGCTTTTTCGGTGGGTTGGGCGCAGGAATCGCCCAAGGAAGAAGATTTTTATAAAATCCTGAAGGTGTCAGCACCGGAAGGGACGTTGCTGGAAGTCGGCGGTTTAGCCGTGCTTCCGAACGGTGATCTGGGCGTGGCCACCCGTCGGGGTGACATTTTCATCGTCGAAAACCCGACCAGTCGTCGGCCTTTCTTCCGGAAATTTGCCTCAGGTTTACACGAAGTGCTGGGGCTGGCTTACAAAGACGGTGCGCTGTATTGTGCCCAGCGCGGTGAATTGACCAAACTGGTCGATTCGAACAAAGACGGTAAAGCGGACATCATCGAAACGGTGACCAATATTCCGGTATCGGGCCACTACCACGAGTACACGTTTGGCCCCAAGATTGCCCCCGACGGTTCGTTTTTTATCTCGGGGAACGTCGCGTTTGGTGACGAAAAATGGTGGGCGGGCGAAAGTCGCGTCCCCTGGCGGGGCTGGATCATGCACATCACCAAAGACGGTCAGATCGAGCCCTGGGCAACGGGTGTTCGGTCGCCAGCCGGTTTGGGCATGATCGATGGTGAACTGTTTTACGCGGATAACCAGGGCGACTGGATTGGTTCGGGTGGGGTTTGGCATGTGAAAAAAGGCGCGTTTATGGGCCACCCGGCGGGTTTACGCTGGAGTGCTGACCCCAAATCGCCGGTTAAACTGACGCAGGAGCAACTGTACGCGAAAATTAATCCGCGTGACAACCGCGACGAGCGGGGCCGGGCCATCAAACCAGAGAACGTGGTGGACGAAAAGTACGTCACCCTGTTCGAGATGAAGAAAGAGTTTCCGGAAATTCAGTTGCCCGTCGTCTGGTTGCCTCACGGCGTTCAGGGGATTTCCAACTCGGAAATTGTCCAGATTCCCGAAGGGTCGTTCGGGCCTTTTGCGGGGCAATTGCTGGTGGGCGATCAGGGTCAGAGCAAGATTACGCGCGTGTTCATGGAAAAAGTGAATGGCGAATTTCAGGGGGCATCGATCGATTTTCGCAGTGGTTTTCGCTCGGGCGTGTTGCGGATGGCGTGGGCCAAAGATGGCTCGCTGTTTGTTGGCGAAACCAACCGCGGTTGGGGCTCGGCGGGCGAGGCTGATGAAGGCTTGCAGCGTTTGACCTGGAACAACCAGATGCCGTTCGAGATGCGGGCAGTTCGTGCCATGCCAGACGGTTTCGAGGTGGAATTCACCACGCCCGTCGACCGAAAATCGGCGGAGGACCTGGCTTCGTATTCCGTTGAAAGTTTTATTTACAAATACCACCCGGTTTACGGTAGCCCGACGGTGAATAAGGAAGCCTGCGCGGTGAAAGGGGTGAAAGTGTCGCCCGACGGACTGAAAGCCCGGGTGATTGTCGATAACCTGCGCCAATATTACATCCACAACCTGACGCTCGACGGCGTTCGGGCGGCAGAAGGGTCGTATTCACTGGTTCACCCAACGGCCTATTACACGCTGAACAACATTCCGGAAGGCCAGAAACTGGCGATGACGGGCGTTAGTACGTTCAATTCGGCGGCTTCCAAAGCAGCACCGGCCAAAAAGGGCGTTCTGGCGAAACCGGGCGTAAAAGCGGGGGCGAAAACAACGGCGGTTTCCGGCACAAAAACCGGTACGCTGGTCGCGAAAGCCCCGACATTCGAAGAGGTAAAACCGTTGCTAAACCGCCATACGTGTTCGGCTTGCCACAATGCTGACAAACGGCAGGTAGGCCCGGCTTTTGCCGATGTGGCCAAAAGAGGCTATTCAAACGAGAAAATTGTCGAGTTGATTTATAATCCGAAACCGCAGAACTGGCCGGATTATTCGACCGAAATGCCGCCCATGCCGCAGGTTCCGAAAGCCGACGCGCTGAAGATTGCCGCCTGGATCAACTCGCTATCGGGAGGAAAAACCGCTGCCGCGAAGAACGCGGATCAGCCCTGAAGGAGTGAAGAATTAAGAGTTGGCTGACGCACACATTTTAACTCTTAACTCTTTAAACAGGAAAGCCCGGCCAAGTGGTCGGGCTTTCTGTTTCCGGGGTATTGATCGGTCGTTACAGCGTACGACGGCGAATCGCTCCGGCGGATTTCCTTCAGTTGGTACCACCAACCGGTTTGATGGGGATGGCGATGGAAGCCATGTCCCAGGCAATCGATACCTGCGAATCGGTTGGGGTGATCGTCAGTTTTTCAACCGGCGTTGCATTGGTTTTGGCTGGAACCGTGATCTGGGCAACGTCTTTTTTCTTCAATTCGACGCCTTTTACGGGGTCAATGTAGTCATAGGCACCCCACTGGCCCAGTTTGCTATTCAGAATAACCGTCCACTCTTTTTCATCAGGAATGGTGAAGAGGGTGTAGGTACCGGCTTTCACCATTTTGTCGCCGAACATCACGTCTTTGGTGAACGTAATTTCGGTGGCTTCATCCGCACCCGTACGCCATACTTTACCGTACTTTTCCAATCCATCGGCCCCAAAGATCACCCGGCCCCGCTTGGATGGTTGGCCATAAACGACTTTTACGCTTTTACCGGGACTTTCAACTTTCAAATGTGGACTTTTTGCCTGTGCAAAAACAAGGGTGGAAGTTGCTGTAATCAGCAACGCCAGACATACTAATAATCCCTTTTTCATAGGTAATAGAAAGTTATTGGTGAATGATTTGTCACAAAGAAAACAAATCTTGGACCAAAAAGATACGGCAATGGTTTAATCGGCTGATAAAATACGTTAAATGGTCTGCCGAAATAGTTCAAGTGGGTAAACAAATACTCCAAAAAAAACCGGCTGGCAGAATCTCTTTTGTCTTTCCGAACGTTTGGTTTTCCCTTTGCCGTGGAACCGTTTACCTTTGTGCTTCTTTTGAGAATCGCTATGCCGCTGATTACCCTGTCGGATTACCGCCCGCCCGCGCATTTGTGGAACGGACATTTGCAAACCATCATACCGGCTTTGTTCCGAAAAGTCAGCGCATCGTATACCCGTGAACGGATTGAAACCCCGGATGATGATTTTCTGGATCTGGACTGGAGTTATGCATTCCTGTCAGGTTCTGGACATCCTGGACACCCGTCAGGTTTTCAAAACCTGACGGGTGTCCAGGATGTCCAGAACCTGAGCGATAGAAAGACGCTCATAATCCTTTCCCACGGTCTGGAAGGCGATTCCCGGCGGCAGTATCTGGCCGGAATGGTTCGGCATCTGACGGCCAACGGGTTCGATTGCCTGGCCTGGCATTACCGCAGTTGCAGTGGCGAAATGAACCGGCAGGCCCGGTTTTACCACCTCGGCGAAACCGGTGATTTGCAGTTGGTTATCGATTATGCCCTGCAAAAAGGGTACAAACACATTAACCTGATGGGGTTCAGTGCGGGCGGCAACGTGACGTTGAAATATTTGGGGGAACAAGGGCAAGCGATTCATCCGGCGATTGAAAAAGCCGTGGTTTTTTCGGTGCCGTTGCACCTGACCACCGCATCGCGTCGGCTGGAAGCCTGGGATAGCCAGGTCTATAACCAGCGGTTTAACAAGACGCTGAAGCGCAAAGTTTTTGAAAAAGCCGCCCTGATGCCGGGCGTTATTCCAACGGAGGGATTGCAAAAAGTCCGTACTTTGCGGGAGTTTGACAATCTGTTTACGGCTCGCTTACACGGTTTTCGCGATGCGGAAGATTATTACCAGCAAAGCAGCGCCTTACCCTACCTGACTAAAATTGCGATTCCGACTTTGATTGTTAGTGCCAAAAATGACCCTTTTTTGTCGCGGGAATGTTTCCCGGAAGAACTGGGTCGCCAACTGCCCAACGTCTGGATGGAATTTCCGACTCAGGGCGGCCATTGCGGTTTTACACCCGCGGGCTCCAATAAAACCGTGTACTGGTCGGAAGAGCGGGCGTTGCGGTTTTTGAAAACTACTGACTAATTCGCTTATGATTGCGCAACAGGCCGTTATTCAACAGTTTTTTACCAATCAACCCGTACTCCGGGCGTATGTGTTTGGCTCACAGGCGCGGGGAGAGTCCCGGCCGGAAAGCGATATCGACATTCTGGTCGAACTGGATGATCGGGTCGATATTTTTCAGTTTGCCAATATGAAAATTCAACTGGAAAATCTGTTAAAACAGGAAGTGGATTTGGTTTCAGCAGGAGGTCTTTCGCCTTATATCCAACCCTTTATTGACCGGGATAAATTGCTGATTTATGAAAGGGAACGTTAGCGAAAAAGCCAGGCTTCTTCATATGCTGGATGCGATCAGGTTGATTCAGGAGTTTACCGCCGGATTGACCTACGAGCAATACATGCAGGATATGAAACTGAGATTGGCACTGGTCAAGTTGTTGGAAATTATTGGAGAAGCGGCCAACTTTGTTACGAAAGACACACAAAATACATTTACCGAAGTTGAGTGGAACACCCTCTACGTGGTGAGGAATATTCTGGTTCATGAATACTTCGGAATCAATTATGATATTATTTGGCAGGCAATTATAGACAAAATTCCGACGCTGAAAATCAAAGTAGAAAGCGTTTTACAGCAATTGTCTATTGATAACGGGTAATCCTCAATTATGTTAACCAAAACACTCGAACAGACGTATTTCGTCATTGACTTCGACAGCACCTTTACCAAAGTCGAAGCCCTGGATGTACTGGGAGAAATCTCCCTGGCGGGTCACCGCGACCGGGAAGCGATTCTCGAAAAAATCAAAATCATCACCGACCGGGGTATGTCGGGCGAGATTTCGCTGTCGAAATCCATCGAATTGCGGCTCGAACTGTTGCAGGCGCACCGGGATCATTTGCCCGCGCTGATTGAAACGCTGAAAACCGAAATCTCGGATTCATTTCAGCGGAACCGGGGATTTCTGGCGGAACATGCCGACCAGATTTACATCGTATCGAGCGGTTTCAAAGAATTTATCGTTCCGATCGTGACGTCGCTGGGCATCAAGGAAGAGAATGTATTTGCCAATACGTTCGTCTACGATGCCGTCGGCAATATTGTGAGCTGCGATTGTGAAAATCCGCTTTCGACCGACAAAGGAAAGGTAAAACTGATTCGGGATCTGAAGCTCGAAGGCGACATTTACGTCATTGGCGACGGCTACACCGATTACGAAATCCGGGAATCTGGGTTGGCCAACCGGTTTTACGCCTTTACCGAGAATGTGCTGCGCCCGAAAGTCATTGAAAAAGCCGACCATGTGGCGCCGTCACTCGACGAGTTTTTATACCACAACAAGCTGAGCCGCAGTCAGTCGTATCCCAAAAGCCGGATCAAGGTTCTGTTGCTGGAAAACGTACACCCCGTAGCGGTAAAGCTGTTTGAGGGCGAAGGATTCAATGTGGAAATTCTGAAAGGGGCGCTGGACGAAGACGAACTGATCGAGAAAATCCGGGACGTTTCCATTCTCGGCATCCGTTCCAAAACGCAGGTGACCAGCCGCGTGCTTGAACACGCCAACAAACTGATGTGCGTCGGTGCATTCTGCATCGGTACCAACCAGATCGACCTCAAAACCTGTACCGAAAAAGGGATTGCGGTTTTCAACGCGCCCTACAGCAACACCCGCTCCGTGGTTGAAATGGCCATTGGCGAAATCATCATGCTGGTGCGGAACATTGTCCCGAAAAGCAATAAGATGCATGAAGGCATTTGGGACAAATCGGCCAAAAATAGCTTTGAAGTCCGGGGTAAAAAGCTGGGATTGGTGGGCTACGGCAACATCGGCACCCAGTTGTCGGTGGTGGCCGAAGCGCTGGGCATGGAAGTGTATTTCTACGATATTGTCGATAAACTGGCGCTGGGAAATGCCCGCAAATGCAAAACCCTGGACGAATTGCTGGCCATTTCCGACTTCCTCAGCCTGCACACCGATGGACGCGCCAGCAACAAAAACCTGATTGGCGCCCGGGAGTTTTCGCTGATGAAAGAGGGGGTCATTTTCCTGAATCTGTCGCGCGGACACATTGTCGACATTGCGGCCCTGGTCGATGCGGTGAAGAGTGGCCACGTAGCCGGTGCGGGGATCGACGTGTTTCCGTATGAACCGAAAACCAACAACGAGGAGTTTATCAACGAGTTACGCGGTTTGCCGAACGTCATTCTGAGCCCGCACATTGGCGGCAGCACGGAAGAAGCACAGGAAAATATCGGTAATTTTGTGCCGGGAAAACTGCTGGAATACATCAACAACGGCAGTACCTACGGCAGCGTCAATTTCCCGGAAGTACAATTACCCCTGTTGAAAGACTCGCACCGCTTGTTGCATATTCACGCCAACGTGCCGGGCATTCTGGCGAAAATCAACGCTATTTTTGCCAATTACCACATCAACATTCAGGGGCAATACCTGAAAACAACCGAGCAGGTTGGTTATGTGATTACCGACATTGCCAAGGATTATTCGGACGAAGTGGTCAACGAACTGCGGAATATTGACAATACGATCAAATTCAGGTTGTTATATTAGTGTAAAAGAATGGGAGAGGAGGTAAAGAAAAAGCAAATGGAATGGCCGCCTTCAAAAGCACTTCTGATTGCGTTTATTCCTCTCCTGCTCCTTCTGGCTACCATACCGAAGCTGTATACGATTTACGAACGAAAGCAGATTCAGAAAGACCAGGCATTTACTGTCGGAACCATTTCACGGTTTAAATACGAAAGGAGAAGAAGCAGAGATGTCTACCGGGTGGAAGTCCGGTACAAAGTAGACGGGAAGATGTTTACGGGTAGAAGCCGCGCTTTCTGGTCACTTACGGAATGGCAGCTCCATTCAATACTGGAAAAGCCATTGCCGGTTATTTATGAAAAAAACAATCCGTCGAATGGTGTTGTGCTCTCAACTGAAGAGCAGTTTGGACATTTTGAACTTACATTTCCGGATAGCTTGAATTGGACCAGGCCGTATTTTTATTGATCAACTATGAAACAAACCTACTTCACCGCCGGACCAGCAGAGCTGTATCCCACTGTATCCCAACACCTTCAGACGGCGATGGACGAGCAGATCGGGTCGATTTCGCACCGGAGCGCCAGGTTCCGGAGTATTTATCAGTTTTGTGACGAACAGTTGCGCGAGCTGCTGACGATTCCGGAATCGCACGGGATTTTCTTCACCGGCTCGGCTTCTGAAGTATGGGAACGGATTCTGCTGAACTGCGTCGAGCACGAAAGTTTTCACCTGGTGAACGGGTCCTTTTCGAAGAAATTCTGCGACTACGCGACCGCTTTGCAGAAATACGCCCACAAGCAGGAAAAACCGTTCGGTGAAGGGTTTGATTACAGTGAAATCGAGGTGCCGGAATATGCCGAGCTGATTGCGGTGACGCACAATGAAACCAGCTCGGGCGTGCAGATGCGGCCAGTCGACATTCACAAGCTGAAGCGTAGTCACGCGAAAAAGCTGATTGCGGTCGATATGGTATCGTCGGCACCGTTTCCCGATCTGGATTTCTCGCTCATCGACACGGCCTTTTTCTCCGTCCAGAAAGCATTTGGTCTGCCCGCCGGTTTGGGGGTGTGGATTGCCAACGAGCGGTGCCTCGAAAAAGCCGAAATCCTGAAACACGGTGATCAGCACATTGGCGCCCACAACAACTTGCCCATGTTGTGGAAAAACTACAAAACGTACGAGACACCGGCCACACCCAACGTGCTTTTGATTTACCTGCTGGGTAAAATTGCCGAAGATTTCAACCGGATCGGTGTTGAAAAACTGCGGACTGAGACGGAAGAAAAAGCGAAAATGCTGTACAAATTTGTGGAGAGCCACGCGCAGTTCTCGCCTTTTGTGAAAAACGACCGGCACCGTTCGCGCACGGTCGTGGTGGCTAATACGCAAAAACCGTCTTCCGAAATCATCAGCAAAGTGAAGGAATCCGGG
This sequence comes from Larkinella sp., assembly GCF_965227735.1. Taxonomy (NCBI): domain Bacteria; kingdom Pseudomonadati; phylum Bacteroidota; class Cytophagia; order Cytophagales; family Spirosomataceae; genus Larkinella; species Larkinella sp. The sequence continues at coordinate 6,328,556 of NZ_OZ245776.1, forward strand.
ATGGTCGTGGGCAGTGGCTATGGGCAGTTTAAAGACACCCAGATCCGGATTGCCAACTTCCCGGCCACCGATGTAGAGCAGATCGGCCGGTTGATCGAGGTGTTGGGAAAAATCTAGTTTTATTTAAATACAAACAGCACCGGTTTTGACCAAACCTTCCCGCGCTTTGTGTGGGGGGCTTGGTCAAAACCGGTGCTGTTTGTATTTAAATAAACTTTATGCTCCCGAACTGGTTTTACGTAGACAACTCAGCGTAATTCCATGAAACCGTACTCCAACCGACCTATTCTTTTGATCGCTTTTTGCCTGCTTACAACCGTTGTTGTACAAGCGCAGGAAACTGATACCCTCCGACGGGATGTTCCTACAACACCTTTACCCGACACTACCCTGCGGTCGAAGGAAGTTTTTTCGGACGTAAAACCCACCTATTTCAGACGTCCCGGCTTGCCGTGGTTTCAGCAGGGGGCCTTTATGCTGGGTGCCGCCCTGGGTTTTGCCACCGGAAAAGGGCAGGGATTGTATACAGCATTTAATCCCCGCGCCAGTTTTTTCATTCAACGTGGATTGTCTGTCGGTTTGCGGGGCGCTTTTGAAAGCCGGGCCTCCACCAGCTACCGCGCCAATTCCGGAGGAGCCTTTGTGCGGTATTACCCGGTTCGCAACAACTTCTATGTCTTTGGAGAAGGCGGTTTCAACATCGGAAAATTTCGTTCCAGCGACGTCGGCCCCAACGACCGCCGGGGCTTCAGCAGCCTGAATATTGGCCTGGGCCTGGGTGTGAAAGCGATGGAGAAATTGAGCTTCGAACTCATGATTGAAAATAACTACTACGATAAGGCTCCAGTTTACGCGGGCAACAACCGCGGCCCGCAAATTAAATTGGGTGCCAATCTGCACTTTGGCCGCTGACGGCCTTACCAAACCCGGGTTTGATCCACTTCCGGCTTGTACATACGTTCTCCGGCTTTCACATTGAAGGCCTGGTAGAAGGGCGCAAAATTGCTCAGGGGGCCATTGACCCGGTATTTCGCCGGTGAGTGTGGATCGACCTGAACGTAAGTCCGCTGGGTTTCGTCCCGGATTTTGATGCGCCAGACTTGTGCAAATCCCAGAAAAAACCGCTGCTGGGGCGTAAAACCGTCGATTTTTTCATCACTCTTGCTCTGATCGGTCAGTTTGAAAGCATCGAAGGCAATGGCTAATCCGCCGAGATCGGCCAGGTTCTCGCCCAACGTCAAACGTCCGTTGAGTTTGAGGTTGTCCAGAACCGTGTAGTTGTTGTATTGATCGACCACCTGATTGGCTTTGGCCGTAAACTTATCGGCATCCGACTTTTGCCACCAGTCGCGCAAGTTCCCCTGAACATCATACTGACGGCCCTGATCGTCGAAAAGGTGGGTGAGTTCGTGGCCGATTACCATGCCGATAGCGCCGTAGTTGATGGCATCGTCGGCATCTTTGTCGAAGAACGGAAACTGCAGAATACCGGCCGGGAACACGATTTCGTTGAACGACGGATTGGCGTAGGCATTCACTTCGGGCGGGTTCATCATCCATTCGGTGCGGTCGACAGTTTTGTCAACTTTGGCAAAACTTTCTTTTGAAGCATGAATGCGGGCTGATTGCACATTTTCAAAATAAGCATCGCGCTTGACGGAAACATCCGAATAATCTTTCCATTTATCCGGGTAGCCGATTTTGTTCATAATGCCGTCCAGTTTGACCAACGCAACTTTTTTGGTTTCCGGCGACATCCAGTCGAGTTTCTCAATCCGGTTCCGGTAGGCTTTCTGAAGGTTGGTGACCAGCGTCAGCATCCGTTCTTTGGCTTCGGGCGTAAAGTGTTTTTTTACCCACAACTGCCCCAGCAATTCTCCCAGATAGGCATCGACATTTTGGGAAATCCGCTTCCAGCGTTCCGACTGAACGGGTTGTCCGTAGAGCGTTTTGTTGTAGAAGTCAAATTTAGCCTGTACAAACGGGCGGCTCAACAAAGACGCATTGAAGTCGATGTAGCCAAAAGCTGCTTTATCTCTGATGACATCGATGGACGTTGCGGGCAGAGCTGCACTCAGGGCCTGGTAATATTCCGGTTGCCCCACCAGAACGGTATCGGTTTTCACCGTCATGGCGGTCAGAAACGATTTCCAGTCGATATTGGGCGTGCGTTGATTCAGTTCGCTGACCGACAGTTTGTGGTAGTTTTTGATCGGGTCGCGGAGGTCGGCTGCGGCTTTGTGGGATTTCGCCAGGGTCGTTTCAAACGCCAGAATACCGTCGGCTTTTTTTCGGGCCGTCGTCGAATCCGTGCCGGTCAGCACAAAAAGTTTGGTGACATAAGTGACAAAAGCTGCCCGGATTTTCTTCGTTTCGTCGTCGGTTTTGAAATAGTATTCCTTCTCCGGCAAACTCAACCCGCTCTGGCCAAAACTCAGCCGGTTGATCGTACTCTGGCGGTCGTCGGGTCCAACGCCCATGCCGAACAAAACGCCACCCCGGTTGATTTCGTCGGAGGCCATGTAAAGCAGGGCTTCTTTGTAGTCTTTCAGTCCTGCAATTTTTGCCAGTTCGGCCTTCAGAGGTTCATAGCCTCGTTTTTCGATGGCAACGGTATCCATACCGCTGGCGTAAAAATCACCCACTTTCTGCTCGACACTGCCATTCGCGGCTCCGCTGGCGGCTGCTTCGTCCAGAATGGACTTCGTTTTTTTCTGATTCTCCTCGTGAAGCTCGTAAAAAGAACCCCAGCCGGTCTGATCCTCCGGAATTTTGGTGTTTTTTACCCAACTTCCATTGGCATACGAAAAGAAGTCATTGCCGGGAACGATGGTGGTATCCATGCCCGATTTGTCGAAAAACACCGTGCGGGCGGTTTCATCTTTTTCAGTTTTGCAGGCCGTTAGCCATACCATTCCGCCGACGGCCAGCAGGAGAGATTTTGGGAAGTTCATATTTTGTTCGTTGACTCTAGCATAAAAGGGTAAAAGTAGCTTTTTCCCATTTTATACCGCTACCATAAAGCGGGTGATATTGACCGTTTATATAAAATTACCGGTTCAGGTATAACGCCACGCCCACCAGATCAGGACGCCCTGCAACGGAAGCCGACCCCAGCGAATCCAGGCTGGTATGGACGAAAATTTGTCGGCCGTCGCCATGTAGAGATTGGCCGGAAAAATGGCGATCAGCAGCAGAATCAACCCCCAGGCCGCCAGCGACCGCGTGACCGGAAACAGCAGGCCAATGCCCAGCGCCAGTTCGGCAATACCGCTCAGAATCACCATCAACGGGTGGTAGGGAATGTAGGGGGGCATGATACGCAGGTAAGGTTCGGGGCGGATGAAGTGCAGGATACCCGACACAATGTAAACGGCGGCAATGGCGTAAAGACTCAGGTTGTTCATGAACGGGGAAAGCGGTTTTGGGGTGAACAACCTGGGTTTTGAATAAATCCTGAACGGTGCATTGACTGAAGGAGTTGGAAAGAATTTGCTGAATTTTCTAACAAAAAGGACAAAGTACAGGTAGATAAGTCAGGAGAAACGTAATCGATTGGCAACATGATGAGTCAAGATAAGGAATTTAGCGGAAAAGTAGCGTTGGTAACGGGTGCCGGTTCGGGAATTGGAAAAGCAACCGCCCTGCTTCTGGCCCGAAACGGCGCAAAACTGGTTGCGCTGGGTCGGACGGAAAGCGAGTTACAGGAAACCGTGCAGGAAATTCGGCAGGAGGGAGGAGAAGCCATCGCTTTGCTCGCCGACATTTCGAAACCGGAGGATATGCAAAAGGCATTTGAAGCCATCAAAAGCCAACTTGGCGGATTGCACATCGTTTTTGCCAATGCAGGGGTCAACGGCGTCTGGGCGCCCATCGAAGACCTGGAGCCGGACGAATGGGACAAAACCATGAACATCAACCTGCGTGGTACGTTTCTGACTGTCAAATATGCCATTCCGATGCTGAAAGAAAAAGGCGGTTCTGTCATCATCACGGCTTCGGTAAACGGCACCCGGATTTTTAGTAATACGGGTGCTACAGCCTATTCAACCACCAAAGCCGGTCAACTGGCTTTCACGAAAATGGCCGCGCTGGAACTCGCCAAACACCGCATCCGGGTGAATGTTGTTTGCCCCGGTGCCATCGAAACGGAAATCGATGACAGCACCGAAAAACGCAAACTGGAGTCGGCCCGGGAACCGGTTGTGTTTCCGGAAGGAGTCATCCCCTTAACCGATGGCGAACCCGGCACCAGCGAGCAGGTGGCCGAAGTGGTCGCTTTTCTGGCTTCTGACCGGGCCAGCCACATTACCGGTACGCCCATCTGGATCGATGGCGGGGAGTCATTGCTCATGGGTTGATCGGTTAGCCGATCAGGTGTCCGACAAACTGCGCGCCGTTGTCCAGAATGGCACCTCCGCGCCGGAAGCCCAGACCGCAGCTTTCGCCGACGTAAAACACCCCGGCCTGATAGCGTTTGCCGGTTCCGTCGGTGGGCAGCTCCACATATTCCTGGTAGATTTTCGGATAATCGTCATAGTCTCCATCGGCTTCGGCCTGCACGCGCCCCTGCTCGTCCAGAATGCGGACGTTGGCTCCTTCACGACCAAACAACACTTTCTCGACGTGCATCCGGTCGTTGAGGGGCTGGATGTCGGTTTTCAGCAGCAGGGGGTGAAAGGGATACAATTCCCACAAAATTTTCAGGATGTATTTCGACTGAAACAAAAGCGAATACGCCGGATTGAGGATCACCACCTGCCGACGGCGTACGGCTTCGGTCAGAATATGAGCCAGGTCGGATTCTTCGTGGCCGATGTATTCCCACGGCACCAGCTTGAACCAGAAATCAAATTTGTCGAATTGCCCATTCTCCGGATTCTGCTTGAAAATGCCTTCATCGACCGAGAATTCTACCTTGTCGATGTACTCGAATTCAACCGTAAAACCGGCTTCCCGGGCCGCTTCGCCCAAAACCGCCAGGTTGCTGTCGTCTTCCGGAAAACCGCGCATGGCGGATAGCAACAGCGTCGGTTGTTTGTCCTCGTTGTGCAGCAAAATGTCACGAAACTGTTCCACCAGCGTTTCGTAAACGGAATTGAACTGCTGTTCTTCGTCCAGCCCGTTGGCGCGCAGGTGTGCATATTGGACCACTGCTGTTTCGGGAATGCAGGTCGCCGTGTCGGCATTGAACTCGATCAGTTTGATGGGCTGGCCGTCGATGCCACCCGCGAAGTCGAAACGGCCGTAGAGCTGAATGTGCCGGTCGTCGCTCCAGGACAGTTTGATCAGGTCGATGAGGCTGTCCGGAATACCCAGTTCGCTAAACCGGTTGGTATCGATGACGTGCTGCCCGGCTTCTACCAGCATGGTAAACACCTGGTTTCCGGCTTCGTAGTAGGCGTCGGCTTCGGCCGGGCTTACGACAACGACTTCGTTGGTCAGATACGATAGCGTGTCGGTTCCGAGCATCCAGTTCCAGCCAATGTTGCGGAGTTGCTGATCCGGCGAAACCGGTAAAGAGCGGGTGTTGATCATATTTGATGTGGTTTACGGTATTCAGTTTACGGTTTTCGGGAGCTGTCGCACGCTTACAAAAAGAATGCGTCAGCCGCCGTAAACTGAAAACTGAATACCGAATATTGATTTAGGTCGGGTGACGATAAAATAAATGGATAAACCGGCCAGCAGGGCAGACAGCCCTTCGCGAATGGGCCATTCGGGGGCGAAGAAAATCTGGTTGCGTTGCACAACGGCCCGGGGATCACCGTCGGAACTGCTCCAAAGCCAGCGGCTGCGAAACACGCTGGAGGAGTTGAAGCGCAGTTCGCGACCGTCGTCAAACGTCAGGGAAAGTCGTCCCCACCAGCCGGTTCGAACCGTGGCAATGGATGATCCGCCCGCATCGGTCACGGCAATGGTGGTGGCTGGCGTCTGTCGCCGAATGCAGTAGCTGCCAAAACGCGAGTCGAGCGTTGCGTACTGGTGCGTTTCAATGGTTAAAACCGCCTGTGGTAGTCCCAGTTCCGAATAAATCTCGTACCGTTCAGCATCGGAAGGCTGAATCCAGTTCAGGATGGTTCGGTGCTGGGGTGCGGGATGCATGGATTAATGTTTTTTTGCCCCCACCCCCCTAAAGGGGCTTTTCATCCGGCAAAAGCCCCTTTAGGGGGTGGGGGTGTTTTAAAACCAGCCTGCGCCGGGAATGCGGAACGGCCACGGGATCGAAATCAGGATGGCAAGCAGTCCCAATCCAAAGAAGATAAAAACCGTCCGGTGTTTCTGAACAGGTCCGCTGATCCGGCGCGATTTGGAGCGGCCAATCGTGATCAACACCACGGCGATCAGCATTCCGGTAATGTGTTCGATGGTGTAAAACCGGTACAACGCCGTTTTCATGATGGTGCCCATATCGATTCCTGAATCAAACAGAGGGACTTTGGGGCTGATAAAATACAAAATCAAACCGATCAGAAACTGCGTGTGCGTGGCAATCAAGGTGAAGAGGTACAATTTGTTATTGCCCGGCGTGTATTCATCGCGGCCCTGCCATTTCCGAAATGCGGTGACGATGGCGGCAAGCAACAGAATCAATACAACCCAGCGAAGGCCCGAGTGGGCACGAACCAGTATAGTATAAAACATAGAGTGAGTAAGTTTGTCTGGAGCAAAGAAACAACATTTGTGGCTAAGACGAATGAGAAAAGCCGCAAGATTCAGGACAAAAACGACGAATTTACTGTTACTCTTTTTCAATTGACCATTGACTATCGTCCATTGACCATTGTCCATCGTCTAACTTCTTTTATTCATGATTCTTTACAACCTGACGATTAACATTGACAAAACCGTTGAGCGGGAGTGGTTACACTGGATGAAGGCCGAACACGTGCCGGCGGTGATGGCAACCGGCCTGCCGCTGAGCCACAAAATTTTGCATTTACTCACGGAAGTCGACAACAACGGTGCGACGTATACCTTTCAGTATTCCTTTCGAATCAAGCTGGATTTTTACCGCTTTCAGAAATACCACGGCGATGAACTGATGGACAGAATCCAGGCGCGGTTCGGAAATCAATTCGTCTCGTTCCAGAGTTTGCTGGAGGAAGTTTGAAAAGGGTTTAGCGTATTCAGTTTGTGGTGGCTGACACATCCAAAAATCACGAATATTGAATAGCGAATAACGAATGTAGAATGCGTCAGCCACCGTAAACGGTAAACCGAATACTGTAAACCGATTACTATACTGCACTTTCATTATTCAGCAGTTCCTTCCGGCTTTTCCTTTTGTCGAGCGAGAGCAGGAAGGCGGGGAGAAGAATCAGGTTGGCGGCCATGCCCATCAACAGCGTAATCGACACCAGAACCCCCAGCGCCACGGTTCCCTGAAAAGTCGAGAAGGCGAAAATGGCGAAACCGGCGAAAAGGATAAAAGCCGTGTAAATCATGCTGATACCGGCCTGGTGGATGGTGTTGGTGATGGCTTTGGAAATGCTGAGGCCCCGCCGGAGTTCTTCGCGATACCGGGCAATGAAGTAGATCGTGCCGTCGGACGCAATCCCGAATGCAACGCTGAAAATCAGGATGGTCGACGGTTTGAGCCGAATGCCGAAATAGCCCATAATCCCCGCCGTGATGATCAGCGGAACAATGCGGGGCAGCGAGCAGATGATAATCGTTCGGACATCGCGGAGTAAAAGAGCCAGCAAGGCCGTAATCAGAATCACCGCCAGATACACGCTTTCCTTCAGGTTATCCACCAGGTACTCATTGCCTTTCGTGAAAATGCTGCTGCTGCCGGTCAGCCGAACGTCGTACATGTCGCCGTTAGAAACACGTTTGCCGGTTTCACGGTCGATGTTAAAAATGGAATCTACCCGGGGTTGCAGGGTAGTCAGTAGCTCCCGGATGCGCACCGTGCCGACGTCGGCCATCTGGAAACTCACGCGGGTGTAGCGGCTCGTGCTGTCGATAAATCCTTTGAACAGATTGGCTTTCCCTTTCATCTGGGGCGCATAGCTGGCTACTTTGGCCATTTCCAGCGCACCGGGCAAAACGTAATATTTCGGGTCGCCCCCGCGATACGCCTGATACAGAAACTTGGCGGCTTCGACCACCGACAGCGGGCGCGTAAACTCCGGGTATTTCTCAAATTCGCGCTGCAAAAGCCGCATCTTGGTCAGCGTCTGGGGCGTCAGCACCCGGCCCGGCTGGCGGGCGTCGATGGACACTTCAAAGGGCAGAACGCCCCGGAAGTTTTTCTCGAAAAATTTCAGATCGGTATAAATCGGGTCGTTCTTCGGCAAATCATCGACCACGTAACCAACGGCCTGGATGCGCATGGCCCCGATCAGGCTGACGATCACCAGAATACCGATAAAGGCATAAATGGCCCGACGGCGGTGGTGAACCGTGTGATTGACCCAGTTCAGAAACGAAACCACCCAGCGGCTTTCCAGATGACCCCGCTGCCGCGACGACGGCTCGGGCAAATACCCGAAAACGATCGGAATCAGCACCAGGCAGAGGGCGTAGGTGACGACAACCCCCAGCGAAGCCACCAATCCAAACTGGGCCAGCATGGGGCTGCTGGCAAAATAGAAGACAAAAAAACCGATGGCGGTGGTGACGTTGGCAAAAAACGTCATCTCACCGATGGCTTCCGTAGCGGTATTCAGTGCCCGGATTTTGTCGCCGTGGTGGCTGAACTCCTCGAAGTATTTATTGATGAGAAAGATGGTGTTCGGAATCCCGATGACGATGATCAGGGGCGGCAGCAAACCGGTTAGCAACGTGATTTTGTAGCCAAACAGCACCAGAAAGCCCAGCGACCAGACCACACCCACCCCAACGATGCTGATGGCCGCCAGAACAGCCACGACGGACCGGAAGAAAAAGAGCAGAATGATGGCCGTGACGCCGAACGCCAGCGCCATGAACAACACCATTTCGTTGCTGACTTTGCCCGTAAATTTGGTGCGGATGTAAGGCATGCCCGACATGTGAACCGGGATGTTGTAGGTGGCTCCGAAGGCCCTCACTTTCTTCTCAATTTCCAGAACAATGCCGATACGGTCTTTGGTATTCAGCTTTTTCTGGTCGAACGTGACGGCCATCAGGTGCGACCGACCGGCGCTGTCGGAAACAAACCCCTGATAAAAAGGCAGATTAGCCACTTTTAAACGAATGCTGTCTACTTCAGCCTGCGTGGCGGGTGGCTGCGGAACGAGGGGCAAAAACTGAAACTGTTTGATACTGTCGTTACGGACGATGTGAAACAGACTGGCGGCCGACAACACATTTTGGACGCCATCCGATTTCTTAATGGCCTGATTTAGTGCATACCAGCCGTTAAAAACCGGCAACGTATAGAGGTTGGGCGTTTCGATGCCGATGACCATCACGCTGCCATCTTCGCCAAACCGTTTTTTAAACGATTCGTAGAGTTCAAAGTCGGGGTCGTTGGAAGGTAGAATCCGGGCAATTTCGTAGGAAAGCTGGATGCGGGTGGCCTGATAGGCCATGAATACCGTTCCTACGAAAATGACAATGAGCAGGAGAATGCGATTTTTTAAGATGAAATCCGAAACGCGGTGCCAGAACATCAAGCCAGAACAGAAGTTAAGCGCGCAAGGTACAAAATTTGGGTGTGTTTTTGAAAACGAAGGTCGAACGTTCAGCTTTGCCGTTGGTTTCTATTCCCAAGAACCGGGTCCAGGATAATTCCGCCGTAAATAAATTAAACAAATCGTGTTATTGGGAGTTAATCAGTTAGCATCCACACATAAAAGGTCGGTCATTCTTTGCTTAGTTAAATTACAAGTGCTCCAGGATTATTTCTATACCATTATTTCCATGAATAATTATGAATCTTGCTACCTTACAAAACGCGTCCCCTAGTGTGCACATGCCTACCAGTGTGGCATTTATAGGCGATTATTTACCCCGTAAGTGTGGGATTGCCACATTTACTTCTGATCTATATAAATCATTTACAGCGTTTTATCCGGAATCTTCGGCGATGGTCGTGTCGGTGAATGATGTACCGGAAGGGTATGACTATCCGGATGAGGTACGGTATGAATTTTATCAGCATGATTTGAATTCCTACAAAAAAGCCGCCGAATTTCTGAATTCCATGAATACCGAAGTCGTCTGTCTGCAGCACGAGTATGGTATTTACGGTGGGACGGCGGGCAACTATATTCTGACCTTGCTTCGGAATCTGACGATGCCGGTGGTAACAACCTTTCATACGGTGTTGCGCAATCCGGATCAGGATCAGCTCATGGTGCTGAAAACCATCGCCGATCTGTCGGCGCGGGTGGTGGTGATGACCGAGAAAGGCCGTCAGTTTCTGAAAGATATTTATGAGGTTCCCGAGGATAAAATCGACGTCATTGCCCACGGCATTCCCGACATGCCGTTTGTCGATCCGCATTTTCACAAAGACCGGTTTGGCATCGAAGGCAAGCAGGTGTTGCTGACGTTCGGGTTGCTGTCGCCCAACAAGGGGATCGAGAACGTCATCAAGGCACTGCCCCGCATTGTTGAGCGGTTTCCGGATACTGTCTACATCGTGCTGGGTGCCACACACCCCAACCTCATCCGGGATCAGGGTGAAGTGTATCGCGACAGCCTGAAAAAACTGGCTGCCGACTGTGGCGTCAAAAATAATGTGCTGTTTTTCAACCAGTTTGTCGAGCTGGACAACCTGATGGAGTTTTTAGGGGCGGCTGATATTTACATCACGCCCTACCTGAACCCGGCGCAGATTACGTCCGGGACGCTTTCCTACGCTTTCGGATGTGGCAAGGCCGTGGTTTCGACACCCTACTGGCATGCTGAAGAATTGCTGGCCGATGGCCGGGGCGTTCTGGTGCCCTTCAACGACTCGGAAGCCGTTGCCGATGCCATTATCAAGCTGATGAGCGACGAACCCCTGCGGCACGGAATGCGCAAAAAAGCGTATATGCTGGGACGCAGCATGATCTGGGAACGGGTGATGGAACGCTACGTTCAGTCGTTTGTTCAGGCCCGTCAACAGCCGATTGCGTTACCGGGAAGTCCGCTGGCGTTAATCAATGGCAATGGGGGAGGCACCTACAAATTACCGCCGATTCGGCTCGATCACCTCTATCGCCTGACGGATTCGACGGGCATCATTCAACACGCCCGCTACCATTTGCCGCACTATGAAGAAGGCTATTGCACCGACGACAACGCCCGTGCGCTGATTCTGACCGTGATGGTGGAGGAAGCCGGTATGGGAGATCGGAAACTGGCCAAACTCACCGACGATTTTGCGGCTTTTCTCAACTACGCTTACCTACAGGGGCGGGGTCAGTTCCGGAATTTTATGGGCTACGACCGCCGTTGGCTCGAAGAAGTGGGTTCCGACGACAGCACCGGCCGCGCCATCTGGGCGCTGGGAACCTGTGTCGGTCGTTCGGCCGATAAAAACCTGATTACCTGGGCGATGCCAATTTTACACCAGGCCTTGCCGTCCCTGGTTGACCTGCCCTCACCCCGGGCCTGGGCTTTCGGCATCATGGGCGCTTGTGAGTACCTCAAACGCTTTGCGAATGACCGGCTGGTGAAAACCATTTTACAGCAATTGGTAGACAAAATGCTGATCCGGTATCAGGATGGTAAATCCAAAGACTGGCCGTGGTTCGAGGGCTATTTGACCTACGACAATGCGAAGTTATCCCACGCGCTGATTTGTGCCGGTGAAACTTTGCAAGACACGAAGGTGACCGATCTGGGTATCAAAACACTGGAATGGCTGATCAGTTTGCAGATGACGGGCAACGGAATCGCCAGTACCGGTTATTTTCAGCCGATCGGTTCCAACGGTTTTTATACGAAAGGTGGAAAACGGGCGTATTTCGATCAACAACCGGTGGAAGTGCAGGGATCGGTCTCGGCCTGTCTGGCGGCTTATCGGATCACCCGCGAAGCCGTCTGGCTGAAACGGGCCACGAAGATATTCAAGTGGTTTACCGGCCATAACGATCTGGGTCTGTCGGTTTATGATCCTAACACGGGTGGTTGCCGCGACGGTTTGCATGTTGATCGGGTCAATCAAAACCAGGGTGCCGAATCGACACTCGCGTATTTAATGGCACTGACCGAACTGCATTTAACCCAAAAACAAATTTCCGACGCTGAAATTGCAAATACGGCACTAACCTTGTTAGTTTAAACGTTGAAGGCAGAGACATTGAGGGAATGAAACGCACTGTTCCGAAAACAGACGTTCATTCCCTCATTCCATAAACCTGCTGTCTGTCAACCTTTTAGTTCTTATGATAAAGGCAACCCGTACCGGCATTGTATTGCGCCCTGACCCAACGCGCGTTCTCTTTCGGCCCTTTGAACACAGTAGCTCAACGCGAACCCTGAAAATTATTGCCCGGGTCAATGCCATGACTGAGGAAGAAGCCGAGCGGAAGCTGGGCGAGGTGATTCGTGAATTTGGCAGTCGGCATTACAAACTGGAGCGGTTTTTCCTGAAACGCTTCAATCACATTAAATCCCAGCTTCTGACCGACGAGCCGTTGACACTGGAGCGGAAATTGCTGCTGGGCGCGTATTTCACCATGGAATACTCGCTGGAATCGGCGGCTTTGTTCAATCCATCGATGGTGTGGCATCCCGACCAGACCAACGTTCCGCCGGGTTTCAAACGGTTTATCCTGAGCATGCGGGCGACGGGCGAAGGCCACATTTCGTCGATCACCTTCCGCATGGGCTACATCGATCAGGACAGCAAGATCATCCTGCGCAAACCGTCGCGCTACGTGACTTCCCCGGAAATCGTGCCGAACCACCGGTTCAACCGGGCGCAGTTTGAACGGAAACTCTACGAACTCCGGTTGTCGAATCCCATTTCGGAAATGATGATGACCGGCTTAGGCGAGGAGTTTGCGCTGGAAGAAATGGAAGACCGGCTGAAACGGGTTCTGAGCCAATATCGACATCACGCTGAATATGAGGCCATTGCGAGTAGCTTGCGTACGCTGGCCCGCTCCAATTACGAACTGGATTTTGACGAAGACCAGAGCCTGGACGAACGGTGTATTTTCCCGACATCGCCCAATGAAACCAACGGAATTGAAGATGCCCGCTTCGTACGGTTTGTCGAAGACGACGGCGAAGTAACGTATTACGCGACGTACACCGCCTACAACGGCCAGGTTACCTTTCCGCAACTGCTGCTCACCCGCGACTTTACCCACTTCAGTATCAGCACCTTAAACGGAGCCGAGGTGCAGAACAAAGGTATGGCGTTGTTTCCCCGGAAAATCAACGGGCGGTATGTCATGCTTTCCCGTCAGGACGGGGAGAATATTTACATCATGTATTCGGATGATCTGTATTTCTGGCAAACGAAGGAAATATTGCTGAAACCGACCTATCACTGGGAGTTTGTTCAACTCGGCAATTGCGGATCGCCCATCGAAACCGAGGCCGGTTGGCTGGTGCTGAGTCACGGGGTTGGCCCGATGCGGAAATACGCCATTAGCGCTTTTTTGCTCGATCTGAACGATCCCGGCAAAGTGATTGGCCGCCTGACCGAACCGTTGCTGAGTCCCGACGAAAACGAACGTGAAGGCTATGTACCGAATGTCGTGTACAGTTGTGGGGGCCTGATCAACGGCAATGAACTCATCATTCCGTACGCCATGTCGGACTACGCCAGCAGCTTCGCCACCGTCAATGTGCAGGAACTCCTGAATGAACTGACTGGCAGCCAGAAGCAGGTTGAAGTGAACATCGAAGAACAAAGTTTGTAGGATAACTTAATGCGAGCTACGAGATTAGATAGTTTATAGTGAGTCGAATAAGTGCCGTTGGCACGACTCATTTTGTAGCCAAAAATGCCTTTTCCGTTTTTCAGCGTGCCTTTGGGCACGCAACCTTACTCTCAAAGTTCGAGTGAACTTATCAGTATCAAAAACCGCCCCTGTTAACGGGGGCGGTTTTTGATTTTACAGGAAATAGACTGCCTCTAAATTGTTGTCTGATTACAAGATAAAATAGGTATTATCTGTTATTTTGCAGTACATTAGGCACTGACAGAAAAACGGGCCGTAACCATCTTATGATCAGGCAATTCATTGGCAACCAAATGCTAAAGTCGCTTTGCTGGCTTTGGGTGGCCGTGCTAGGCTTGAGTTGTGATGCCTGGGAGTTACCGCGTAAACAATTTACGGTGGCAACGGGGCCGGTTGGTTCCTATTCACTCAACGGCAGCACGCTCGATGCCAGTGGCAACAACCTGCACGGGGTCTTGAAAAATGGTGCCTCCTACGGCCCGGATCGTAAATCGAACGAAAATTCAGCCCTGTTGCTGGACGGTATCGACGACTATTTTGAGATTCCCGATCACGTGCTGCTGCGACCGGCGGTTTTGTCCATCAGCCTCTGGATAAAACCGCAGCGGGTTACGTCAACGACCCAGATTTATTCGAAAGCGGTTTTTAAAGACAACGTCAATAACCAATACACGGCGCGAATTACCCCGCCTTACACGACCGGTTCAACAACGGGATACGAGATCATTGCGGATATTGAGCAGGACGGCAATTGTGAGCAGGAGGACAAAACAAAAAAGCGGGTTTTGTATTTTGATCCCGGCTTTCAACTGAATCAGTGGGTACACATCGTCACCGTTTTTGAAGGCAAAACTGGTACGTTTTACCTGAACGGGCAAAAGCAAATAGCCAATACCGAATTCAAGGACGGCCCGATCGACGCCTGTTCGGGGAGCCCGTTGCGGTTTGGCGCGGCCTGGGAGGGTGATCTCAACGAATTTTTGGGGTTGATGGACGACATTCGCATTTACAACCGCGCCTTGACGGATTCTGAAATTAAAGCCCTCTACCAGCAGTGAACCGGCTCCTCCTTTTGCTCGCTCTCCTCCTGACCGGCACCGCCTACGGGCAACCCCCGGGAAATGCCCGGCTGGCGGTTTCCAACGTTCGCGTTGAACTGGATACGCAGCGGGTGAAAATTGTCTACGATGTGGCCCATCTGATCGCTACCGATTCGGTATACATTCAGGTTGAAAGCCGCCGGAATGGATTTTTCAAGCCCAAAACCGTGACCGGAGCCGTTGGAACAGGTCTTTCGTCCGGAACCAACCAGACGATCTACTGGGATTACCGCCTGGATGGGGTCATCATCGACGATGAGATTCGGGTGACGGTTCTGGCCAAACCAATGATGCAACCGGTTTCGGGCGGAGGTCCTGCCAACGCCCTGCTGTCGGCGCTCGTACCCGGTCTGGGAAGCATACGGGTTCAGCCCAATCGGAAAATCGGCTGGCGGCCGGTCATCACGGCAACCTACGGCGGGTTGCTTGCCTACGGTCTGGTGCAACGCAGCCGGTCGAAACAGGCTTATCGGAACTACGAAAGTCAGCCCAGCGAACAACAGGCGGAACCGTATTACAACCAGGCGACGCAGCACCATCACCGGTATCTGGTGGCAACGCGGGTGGCGGCTGTGGTTTGGGCCGCCGATGTTGCGTATACGGTTTTGAAAGGAATGAAAAACAGGAAGGAAAAGCGGGTGTCGCTCCGAAATGTGGTGGCCGGTTGGGTGGGAACGACGCCAACCCTGGGGATTTCGATGCGGTTTTAAAAACCGCTGATAACCTTTTGTCTTTTTGAAGATATGCTCTGTACCGGATTCTGGACCATCACTTATGAAAAACACGCTACGTTCTCTGCTCCTCTTTCTGATCGTCTCCGGAACCGGAATGGCCCAGCAGCCTCCGGCGGTTTCGGCCCAGAGCGATTGGGTGAAAATGACGAAACCGCCCGCCGTCGCGCCACGCATCACCTGGCGAACTCCGCTGGCCCGGCGGGTGACGGAGTCCAGACCGGTTTACCGACTGAGTGTCTGCATCGAGTCGGCAGAACCCGTTACAAAACTTCTGTTTTTTTACAACGATAAAGAAATCAATGGTTTACAACGGGGCATCATCAAAGTGGCCTGCGGTACGGAATACGCCGAAGAAATTCAACTGGTGAGCGGTGCCAACGAGGTCTATGTCGTGGCTACCAATGCCGCCGGAACGACCACGTCGGAGACGCGGCTGATTATTAACCAGCCCGAAAAAACGGAGATTGCTGTCAAGTCGGCGGCTCCCAAACGGCTGGCGCTCATCATTGCCAACGGGAAGTATGCAAAATACCCGCTCAAAAATCCGGCAAACGATGGTAAAGCGGTAAAAAAGCAACTCGAAAGCCTGGGATTTGCAGTTACCTACAAAGAAAACCTGCCGCTTCGGGAGCTAAAAACCAGCTTCGATACCTTCCTGGCCGACTTGGGAAATCACAACACCGGGCTTTTCTACTACGCCGGACACGGTTTGATGGTCAACGGCGAAAACTACGTGCAGCCGGTGGACGCCGACCCGACCGCCGAGCCAGATGTTGAGTTTGAGTGTTACCCGCTGCGGAGGCTCGTTGCCCGAATGGCCAGCACCAATCCGAATGGTTCGAATGTGATTTTCTGGGATGCCTGCCGGAACAATCCCTATCGGTCGTGGCACCGGGGCGCGGGCGAACCGACTTTTGCACCTGTTCAGCCCGCCGTCGGAACGCTGATAATCTACGCCACCGAGCCGGGGAAAGCGGCCTATGATGGCAACGAAGAAAATGGACTTTTCACGAGCGAACTGGTCAAACACATCGGCCAGCCCAACGTCGATATTTTTGAGATGGTCGACCGGATCGATCGGGGCCTGGAAGAACGCGGTTTTAAACAACCGCCCTACATCGAGGGCCGGTTGCGGGGAAAATTTTTCTTTCAAATGCCATGAAAACAGGTGGTTGCCCAACGCTAACGGTTCTGTTCTGCCTGATTTTTAGCACGTTCGGCCAGGCCCAGACGTTTTATGCCCTTGTGGTGGCCGACACCAAAGACCCGGTTTTGATCGATGCCTGCAAACGGGACATGGACGTGATGCACAGGCAATTTGTTCAGATGGCGGCCGCCATTCAATACCCCCTGGACGAGCGGATTGTGGCCCAGGATGATTTCGGCCAAAAACAACTTCGAGCCGTGTTGCAGGAAATCAACCCCCAACCGAATGACATTCTTTTTCTGTATTATACTGGCCACGGCTACAACCTGAAAAACCGCACCGACCGGTTTCCGATTCTGATGCTGGAGAAAGAGGACGCCCTTGCCGCCCAGAATCCGAGCCTGTTGAGCCTACATACTCTGCTGAAAAAGAAAGGAGCGCGGCTGTGTATCACCCTGGGGGATTGCTGCAACGAAGTGATCGATGCCACCCGCACCGCCGGACGCAAACGGATTCCACCGAAGCCACTGGTGCTGACCAACGATTCCCTGAATCAGGCGTATCGGAAACTCCTGCTGGACGTCACCGGCGATGTTCTGATTGCCAGCAGCCGCCCTCCGCAGGAAGCCTGTGCGCATCCGGATTCGGGCAGTTTCTACACGCGTGCGTTCGACGAAGTGCTGGAGGTCGCGGCTCGTTCGGGAGCCGATCTGTCATGGGAAACCGTGCTGAAAAACACCCAGACGCAACTGTCCCGCTACATCGCCACGCGCTTCAAACAATCGATGTATGAAGCCAATCTGCGCGAAACCCGGCCGTCGCCGGGGCGGCTGACGGTGTATTCGTCGCCGGAACAGCCCTTGCTGAACCGGGAGGGCGTGGTGGAGGAAAACCAGCTTACCGAACAGCAACTCCTTGATTTCCGGGCGTTGACGGAGCAAAAAGTGAACGAATTTCAGCGGTATTTATCGGTTATTGCCGATCCTGAGCAGCAGGACAACATCCGGGAACTCGCCATTGAGAACGCCCTGCTGTTGTTTTTGAACGATGCCACCATGCAGGTCGGTTCGTCCAATCCCAAAACGGCGGTGAAAACCTACCCGCTCGCGATTTACCTCCGGCGGCTGAAAAACCTGGAGAAGCGGTATTTCGACATCGACATTGCGTTCTATGATCTGGCGCTGGTGGCCGACTGGGAAAAAACCGTCAGCGGGTATGAAACCACGGCGACGTACTTTCAACATTTTCAGGCCTTTAATCCAAAAGGACAGCTACTTTATGCGGCCAAAACCGCCAAGCAGATAGCGGTCGATCTGCAATCCCGGAAAGACCCTTTCTACGAAGAAAACCGCTGGACGGTGTTGTTGGGGGATGTCAGGCTCACGGAAAAAGGGATTGGAATCGGGAACAAAGCCGTCAGCAATGAGAAAAAAGACGGAAAGACAAGCAAACGCCCGTAACCGGTCAGGTTCGTTACACCCATCACTTCCCTCTAAAATGAATCAAGCGGTTTTTCGGATCATTCTGATTTTCAGTGTCTTCGCTGCAATTCGATCGGCGGTGGCGCAGACCTACTCGCGGGCTGACCAACTGAAAATTGCCGATAATGCCCGTCGGCTGGTGCGCGACCGCTATCTGACCAATCTGGAGGTCTTGACGCATTACGAGGCCAACCAGCCGTTTGAGGTGTTGCAGAGCCAGCTCAACGGCTTGCTGAAAGATGCGTTCCGAAACCGGGAAGTGCTGGTTTACAATGAGTTTCGACCGGGGTCCGATGCCTACACTTCGGTGGAGGAATATGTGAAAGATGCCCGGATTTTTTCGCCCGGAAAACCGGTGACTAACACCCTGACGCTGGGTGAGGCACGCTACCGGATCAGTCGGACGCAGGACGGTTTTCCGTTTATCAGCCTGTATGTGGAGAAACAGGCGCAGGGGGTGGGCAAGCAGGGAAAGGCGTTTTGGTTTCAGAACCGGGTCGAATTCAGGATTGTGTTTGTGTTCGACCAGACGCTGAATGCGTTTCATTCGTTCAAAATTGCGGGCATCACCAAAATTGACGCGTGGCCATCCGACGCCTTTGCCCTGAAACCGGGCGATATTGAACAGGCTGAGAAAAACGAAAACGACCTGTTTACAACGATTTCGGCACTTACGGAAAACTTAAGAAAAGTGCTTCCGGCCGGATCTACCCGCCTGGTTCTGGACCGGTTTACCTACAACCGCTGCGGGATCACCGACCCGCTGTCAGACCGGATTTTTGCCACGTTGCACAGTTGTCTGCAAAAGCAGGCGGCTGTGGTGGTCGTGCCGCCGATGCAAAGTGCCGACTCGTTGCTGTGGATTCGGGGTTACTATCGGGAAGATCTGAACAACCTGCGAATCGTTGCAGAGGTGTTTGATGCCCGCACGAATCGGGTTCTGGCGAAAACGGAGAATACGGCGTTGCCGCTGGCGTGGATCAGCGGGCAAAACCTCCGGCTTCAGCCGGAGCAATACCAGCAGGTGCGGGCCGTGCAGGATACGATCCGGCAGCATTCCGTGGCCGGTGCAACGCCACTGACGGTGGAAATGCGAACGGACCGGGGCCGGATCGGGGTCGAATACTGGCCGGGGAATCAGATCACGATCGAAGCGCGGGTAAACCGCCCGTGTCATTTGCGGCTGGTGTATGTGCTGGCGGATGGCACGAAAACCCTGCTGGAAAATGATTTTGAAATCAGGGCGGATCAGGTGAATCAGTATGTTCGGATTGCGCCGGATGCGTCGTTTGTCTGCGCGGAACCTTTCGGAACGGAATACCTGCTGGCCTATGCCAGCCAAACCGCCTTTTGCCCTATTCCGACCAAACCGGCACCGCGATTGTATCTGCGACAGGAGAACGGTTATGGCATTCTGGTGGGGTCACTGGGCGAAACGCTGGCGGCTCTGCGGTGTACAATACCGCCCGAGGGGGTTGCTGAAGATCGGATTCAGATCACGACACGGGCGGTTTCGAAATAAAAAACCGCGGTTTTGAGAGTCCATTGAACCGATTTGCCCGGTCAAAACGCTCCTGACCCCCGATAAATGAGGGAGTAAACAGGTATTTTTTTTTGATCGCTAAGTAAAAAAGCCTGCTACGATATGGTGTACATTCAAGTAAAATATGGATAAAAGCAAGATTGTCGAAATAGGAGATGAATAGTTATAGTTTATCTTGATTGTTTATTAAGCAGTTGATTATGAGTAGTATGATACTTATTTGTTAGGTGTTTAGGGGTGAGACACAGTCTTCTGATACGACGTGCGGAAAGAAAACAAATTGGATTCAAAATTTCAAACGAAACGGCTATTATTAATTTATTAATATTTTTTATTAATAGTGACTAATCGTAGGCAATTAGAACCTTACTATTTATTAGTTTTGCAAAAGATAATCACATTTCTTTCTTACTAATTCTACCACTCTAATAAACCGCCGTGTGAACGGTTCACAACATCTATGGTAAAACTCTTACTACCGCAAGCCCGGCTTGTCAGGATGATGAGATTATCCATTCCTCAACTCCTGCTGGCTTTTGTCTGCACGAATGTCGCTCTCGCAGCGAAAGATCCTAACACGGGCACTTCATCGAAAAACACGTTAGCAGTCAGTACGGTTGACAGAACCCTCTCCGGCAAAGTGACCGATGAGTCGAACTCTCCTTTACCGGGTGTGAGTATTGTTTTGAAAGGGACCCAACGGGGTACGGTGACGGATGCGAATGGTCTTTACAAGATCGAAATTCCGGATAACGGAGCCACCCTGGTTTTTTCATTTGTAGGGTATCTGTCTCAGGAAGTGAATGTTGGAACACAGACTTCCGTGAATGTCAGCCTGAAAAATGATGACAAAGTGCTGGAAGAGATCGTCGTTATCGGGTATGGTACGGCGAAGAAAAGTGACTTGACGGGGGCCGTTGGTTCCGTGAAAGAAGCAGAATTGAAAGAACGCCCGGCGGCTTCGCTGACGCAGGCGTTGTCGGGCCGGATGCCGGGTGTACAGGTTAACACCAACTCGGGTCGGCCCGGTGGTCGGACCACCATCCGTGTTCGCGGATTTAGCTCCATCAACTCCTCGAACAACCCACTGTATGTGGTCGACGGTGTGATGCTGCCACAAGGGAACCAGAACCAGTTCAGCTCGGCCATCGACTACATCAACCCGAACGACATCGTTTCGGTAGAAGTGTTGAAAGATGCCTCCTCAACCGCCATTTACGGGGCGCGGGGTGCCAACGGGGTTATCCTGGTAACAACGAAAAAAGGGAAATCGGGTGAAGGTCAGGTAACTTACAACGTCGATTTCAGCGTGAACACGATCGGACCCAACCGGCCGGAAGTATTGAACACGGCTCAGTATATGGCGGTGGAAGATCTGGCCTGGGCCAACATGGCGAAATACGATCCTGTCGGCTGGGCCGCTGGCAAATGGGCGTATCTGAACCCCAAACTGCGCCGGATCGACCCGCGGGTTTGGAATTCCGATGGCAGCCCCAAGTTTGATACGAACTGGCTGGAAGAATCAACCCAAAACAAGCTGTCGCAAAACCACCAGTTGGGTTTCAGCGGGGGTAACGACCGCACGCAATACTCGGTTTCGCTCGGTTACCGCGACGATCAGGGGTTGATCAAGACTTCCTACATGAAACGGTATTCAGGCCGGTTCACGATCGACGATCAGGTGAAATCCTGGTTGAAAATCGGGGGTACTTTGAGCTACAACAACCAGTCGGAAAACATTGTGGATCAGGGCGATGCCGTTGCCCGTCAGATTGTGGAAGATTTTCCGTTCCTGCCGGTTAAATACGAAGACGGAACCTACGCCAATAACCGGGATTTCCCATTTGCGGAAGGAACCATGAGCTCGGTTCACCGTTTGATGGGTCGGAAATACATTCTGAATACCCAGACGACGATCGGTAGCCTGTACTCCAACATCAGCCTGGCGAAAGGACTGGAAATGCGGACGATTTTGGGAGCCAACGTTCAAACCCAGGAAAACAACCAGTCGCAAACCCGGACGCTGAACATTGGCGGTAACGGTAACGCATCGGCCAGCAACCGGAAAGAAACCTTCTGGTCGTTGGAAAACTACCTGACGTATAACAAGCAGATCAACGAAAAACATGCCATCAACGCCCTCTTGGGGATTTCGTGGCAGGAAACGGATGTGTTCAGCATCAGTGCGGCTGTCAACAACTTCGCTACCGATTATTTTACATTCAACAACCTTGGTGCAGGAGCTACCAACCCTAGTGTTGGATCAGGCGCTTCCCGTTCGGCATTTAACTCGTATTTCGGTCGGGTGAACTACAGCCTGATGGAGAAATACCTGTTTACCGTGACCGGTCGGGCTGATGGTTCTTCGAAATTTGGAGAAAACCACAAATTCGCGTTCTTCCCCTCGGCGGCTCTGGCCTGGCGGGCATCGGAAGAAGAATTCCTGAAAGGCAACTCCATCATCTCGAATTTGAAAGTGCGGACTAGCTTTGGTTTGACGGGTAACTCGGAAATTCCGGCCTACTCTTCACTCTCCCTGCTTAGCTCGAACTACGCGACGATTTATGGTGATGCCCGCGTTTCGGGTACGGGAATCAGCCGGTTGGCGAACCCGGATTTGCGTTGGGAAAAAACCGCTCAGACCGACTTTGGTGTGGAACTGGGCTTGTTGAAAGGCCGGATTTCTCTGGAAGCGGACTACTACTACCGCAAGACGACGGACATGCTGCTGGATGCCCCGGTACCCCGCACAAGTGGTTACGCGACCATTCGCCGGAACGTGGGTTCGATGGAAAACAAAGGCTTTGAGTTTGGTTTGAACACGGTCAACATCGACGCGGGTGGTTTCCAGTGGAACACGACCTTCAACATTTCGTTCAACCGCAACAAAGTGCTGGCTCTGGCGACGCCTTCGGACATCTTCAACGTAGGTGGTCCGAACTTCACCAACCCCACGAACGTGATCCGCATCGGTGAGCCGGTTGGTGCCTTCTGGGGTCTGACGCGTCTGGGTACCTGGAGCGAAGCCGAGCGCGAAGAAGCCGCCCGTTTCACCAGCTACCGGAACGGGTTGACCATGTTGCCGGGTGACATCAAGTACCTGGATGTGAACGGTGACCGCGCCATCACGGATGCCGACCGGAGCATCATCGGAAACGGTAGCCCGAAATCATGGGGTGCCATGACCAACAACTTCCGGTACAAAAACTTCGACCTGACGCTGGAATTGCAGTTCTCGTACGGCAACGATGTCATGTTGATGAACCTGCACCCGAGCGAAGACCGCCAGGCCCTGGCCAACAGCTACACCTCGGTGTTGAACGCCTGGACGCCGACCAACCAGAATACGATGATCGCTGAAATCCGGGATACCCGCGCTGGTTATGTAACCAACGTAGACAGCCACTGGATCAAGGATGGTTCATTCCTGCGGGGGCGTAACCTGCTGTTCGGCTACACCTTCCCGAGCAACGTAACCAACAAACTCAAACTGAACCGCCTGCGGGCTTACGCTACCGTGCAGAACTTCTTCCTGCTGGTTGACGACAAAATCGTAGGTGACCCGGAAGTGACCCCGACCAACCAGGGTGATGGCAACAGCGCCTTCTCACAAGGGATGATCTGGCACAACTATCCGAAACCGACGACTTACATGTTCGGTCTGCAGATTGGGTTTTAATTGATTAAACGTATTCAAAAAGACAGTTGACGATGAAACATATAGTTAGTAAAGTGAGCAAAATCGCCCTGCTGGGGGCGGTGCTGCTGGGTCCGGTGGGTTGTTCCGATTTCCTCGACGAGCAGGCACCCTCCAACCTGACCCCCGACAATTTTTACACCATTCCCGACCACGCCGAAGCCGCCCTGGCTTCGGTCTACGCTGACCTGCGGTTCATGGGCGACGGCGCCGGGATCTTCTCTTCCAACTGGCAGTTGCTCGAAGCCCTCACCGGCACCTCGACTACCGAAACCGCCCAGAACTCGGATTTGAACAACCTTTACGGGCTGGTTCACGACGGCAACACCGCCCACGTGGTCAACTACTGGAACGGTCTCTACAAGGTCATCGCTCAGGCCAACCAGGTGCTCGACCGCGTACCGGCCATCACACCGATGCCCGATGCCCAAAAGGCCAAGATCCTGGGTGAAGCCCGGTTTCTGCGCGCTTCGGCCTACTTTACGGCGGTTCGGTTGTGGGGTGATATTCCCCTGATTACCAAACCCCAAACGGCCACTTCGGAAGATTTCCAGCCGGGTCGCGCTACGCAGGAAGAAGTTTACAAACTGATCGTGGAAGACCTGGTGGCGGCCGAAGCGGCTGGCCTGGCGTGGATGGATGTCAGTGGCCGGGCCAACCTGGCGGCTGTCAAAACCCAACTGGCGAAGGTGTACCTGACGATGGCGGGTTTCCCGCTGAGCAAAGGGGCGACGCACTACAAACTGGCGGCCGACAAAGCCCTGGAAGTGATCACCTACGCCAATGCCAACCCCACGGTGATCAACCTGTTCACGACGTATGAAGACGTCCACCGGGAAAGCACCGAAAACCGGCTGGAGCACCTGTTCATGCTGCAATACAACACGCTGGTGGCGGGCAATCCGATGGACAACATGTACCCCAACTTCAAACCGGTGACCTTCAACGGGCCTTCGGGCACGGGTAGCACGGTGCCGGTTCCTTCGTTTTATGCGTCGTATGAAGCGGGTGACCTGCGGGCGAAAGATCAGGAAGGGTATTTTTATTCGACCTACTTCACCGACGGCAGTGGCGCCCGGTTTGCATTGGGAGCCAACTACATTTTCAAGCACTTCAACCGGACGGCCAACGGGACGTCGGGGGTTCCGGGCACGCGTCAGAACAACCTGAACGTTCCGCAGATCCGGTTTGCCGAGACGTTGCTGATCTACGCCGAAGCGCAGAACGAACTGGGGGCACCCACGCAGGCGGCTTACGATGCCTTCAAGCGGATTCGGGACCGGGCGAAGCTGACGACCCCGGCGCTGGGGACGTACACGCAGGCGACTTTCCGGGAAGCGGTTTGGCGGGAGCGGTGGCACGAACTGGCTTACGAGCAGATCACGTGGTTCGACATGGTTCGTTTACGGAAGGTGTACAACGACAAGACGAACGGCTTCGACAACTTCGTGGGCCACG
Organism: Larkinella sp.; assembly: GCF_965227735.1. Classification (NCBI taxonomy): domain Bacteria; kingdom Pseudomonadati; phylum Bacteroidota; class Cytophagia; order Cytophagales; family Spirosomataceae; genus Larkinella; species Larkinella sp. The sequence goes on from NZ_OZ245776.1 coordinate 6,353,560, forward strand.
TGAACCCGAGTTCGAACCAGGCGTTGCAGGAGAAGCATTTGCTGTTGCCGCTGGGCAAGCAGGAGATGCTGAACAACCCGAATCTGAAACCGCAGAATCCGGGGTATCCGAACTAATTTCCTGAATGATTTTTTGCAGACTCCCCGATTGGCCTGGCCAGTCGGGGAGTCTTCGTTTTCAGGGAAAGCAAAGTTCGCGCCGTTAAACCTCAGAAAGCAACAAACCGGAGCCGGTTTGCGTTGTTCATTGACCGGGGTAAAACCGTAATGGTGAATCCCTTTACTCACTTTCTGATCATGAAAACCAGCCTGTTATTTAGTGTATTTTTCTGTCTCTGGACGGTCAGTGCTCAGGCACAACTCCTGGGTACTACCCCGAATTTTGCCAAATTGCCAGTCCTTCAACCGGGCGAAGCCGTTGCCACTTTTGCCGGCGGTTGTTTCTGGGCGCAGGAAGAAGCCTTCGACCAATTGAAGGGCGTGCGGGAGGTGATCTCGGGCTATTCGGGCGGGAACCTGAAAAACCCGACCTACGAACAGGTGGGAACCGACGAAACCGGTCATGCCGAAACCGTGCAGGTATATTACGATCCGAACGTCATTAGTTACCGCGATCTGCTCACGGCTTTTTTTGCCAGCCACGATCCCACAACCCTCAATCGCCAGGGGCCGGATGTGGGTCGCGATTACCGATCCGTTGCGTTTTACCGGAACCCGACCGAGAAAAAGGCCATTGAAGAAGCCATTCAGCAGGTCAATGAATCGAAGCATTATGCCAATAAAGTGGTGACGGAAGTCGTGCCGTTTTCGGTCTTTTACCCCGCCGAAACCTACCACCAGAATTACTGCAAACTGCACCCCAATCAGCCTTATATCCGGAATGTCTCGCTGCCCAAAGTGGAGAAAATGCGGAAGGCGATGCCGGGTAAGCTGAAGAAAGAAGGCAAATACACAACCTCCTGATTGGGCAGAAATGGGTCTACAGTGCTGCCGGTGTTGGCGGGTTGATCTTGTAGCCATACCGGGTAAAGCGAACCAAATCCCGGTAACTGATCCAGCAGAATCCCCGGTCGGCCCAGCCTTTTCCAAAACTATTTACGACCCGGAAAGCTCCGCCGTGCAAGGTGTCGTCGTAACCGATAATGCACAGGGCGTGACCGCGGAGCCGCTTGTTGGCCGGGTCGTCACCGGGGGCGGGTTTCCAGACTTTTCCGGCAAAAAGGAAGGATGGTGGAACCACCATACCGATAACTACCGGGCCATCGTCGGCCAGTGCTTTTTTCAGCCGGTAAATTTTCTTCTCGTCCGTTTCCTGAACATCAAAAAGCCGCTCGTACCCCTCGATTCGATACCGGGCCGCAACGGCATCGACGGCTTCGGTTTTCTGTCCGCAGGCCGGATACGGGAAATTTTTGAATGGCACCACCCCGACACTTTTCAAAATGTCGAAAGCTTTCGACAGATAGATTCCTTCCGAACAGGCATAATCCCGTTCCGACTTGGCTTTTTCGTAGAGGTAAGAGGGTGAAAAAGCGAGTTGATCCAGGGCGGTTTTGTTGGTGATCTGCTTCGGCCTGGCCGCCAGGATGGTGCGGAGGTAGTAGCCACAGGCGAATCCGACGCAGGTTCCGTAGCTACCCTGGGCCTGCACCGACGGGCAATAAGCTTCGTAGGAAACGCGGGTTGGCAATTTCTTTTTGGTGACAATTGCCTGATACGGAGCCGATTCATACACCGCATCATCGAGCAGCAGCCCCGGATTAATCTCCGTCTGGGCCGTAGCCGGGAGGGCCAGTAACAGGCCCCAAAAACCGTGTAACCACAGGGGTTTCATTCGTGTTGTTGAATATGTTCGAACAACTCGCGCGCTTCTTCCTGATAGGGATGTCCGTTTTGATCGGCCAGTTGCCGGGCTACTTTCCGGGCTTCTTCCCGTTGTTGGGCTTTCAGATAGGCCAGTGCCAGATACCAGTGGGCGGTGGCACTCCAGTGGTCGGGTTTTCCCTGACTGATCGACGTCAATTGGCTGATGGCCAGCCGGGTATCATTTAGTTTTAAGGCATCGATGGCCTCAGTGAGCCGGACGGAATCGGAGCGGGTCTGGGCCGACTCCACGGGTGCGGCCACCCGATCCGGATCGTTTGGCAGGACGGGTTGCGGTTTAGGAATCGGAGAGAAATAGATCTCGAACGACTTTTCGTTTTGAGCCATTAACGCCTGTTTATCCGACCAGTTCCGGAATAAAGCCCAACTCAGGCCCGCCAGAAGAAGAACCGATGCGGCCGCCGAAAAATAAGACCAGTTCGTGCGGAGTTCAGTCCGGCCGGTGGGGAGCGCAATGACGGGAGTTTCTGCGGAATGCGATTCATCCGCTTCCGGCTTCAAGTCTTCATCTTTTAACAAGCCCCGCTTTTCCAGGTCCGAATGCAACGTTTTAAAACGCTCTTTTTGAGCTAGAAAGGTCAATCCCTGCTTGATTTCGCGTTGTGTAGCTACTTCCTGCCGGAGCGATTCGTCGTTTCGCATCCGGTTTTCGAAAACCGCTTTCTCGGCGGGCGTCATACGGTCAGACAGGTAAAGGCCAATCTGTTCGAGTACTTCTTCCGATAACTCCATGTTACTCTCTTTTATACTGCGTATACAAAGCTTTCATGCGCTGTGCACACCGAAACCGCTTGACTTTGGCGGAGTTTTCCTGCAATCCGATGCGTGACCCGCACTCGCCCAGCGACTTTTCTTCGACGTAAAAGCAGTGCAGCATCGTCCGGCAGTCTTCGCCGACTTCCGCAAATGCCCGCCCAACGGCTTCCCAATCGGCTTCACTATCTTCCCAAAGGGCATCCCGCTCTGCCGGGCTCTCCCGATTTTCATGCTCCGGCAGGTCGTCTCCCAAATTTTCAAGGTACGTAGAAAGAAACGGATTGGGTTCATTCCAAACGAACTCATCCTCCTCCGCAACGGCTTCTGTGCTGGTATCCAGCTTCTGAATTCGTTTCTTTTTCAGGAAGTTAACCCAGCGGTTCCGGCATACGGTGAAAACGTAGGCGGTTACGGCTTTTCCCTGAAAGACATACTTCCCATTTTTTAATTTCAAGGCAAATTCGGTCAGCCCATCCTGTAAAATATCAAGCGCATCGTCTGTCGAAATGGAACTCCGTTGACTGGCGTACGGAATAAATACCCGGTAGGAGCGGATATACAAACACTCCCAGGCCTGGGTCTGGTCGGCCAGCAGTGCCTGATAAAACGCCAGATTTTCCTGATCAAAGCGTGCACAGGGAGTATCCAAATCAGTCGCCATAAAAACCGGGCTTATGTCCTCACCGGGTTGACATAGGTAATCAAAATCCTTGCAAAATCAATGAAATAGTTGGATTTATCTCAGGGGTTCGGCACTGTTCGGGGATTTACCCCGGAGACAATAGACTATCTGCCCGACCGGGTTGAGGTTATCAAAAACCCGGATCAAATTATTCTCAGAACGCCTGTTAACCTCGCGACCGCTTCGATGATATACAGTCAGAAAATTGATCCGAATTCTAAAAACTGACTGTATGAAAACGTACTTACTACTCCTGACCGGGCTTTTTCTGCTTCTCTCCACGGAAAACCGCGTGAAGGCGCAAAGCAGTTCGCCGATGCTGGTGGCTCAGGGGGCCACCTGGAAGTATCTTGACAATGGCAGCGACCAGGGAACCGACTGGCGTTCGGTTTGCTACAGCGACGGTACCTGGAAGCAGGGCGTTACCCGCCTGAGTTACGGTGAAATTGGCGATCCCACGTCGCCCACGGCCCCCAATTTTGTCAGCTACGGCCCGAGTGCTACCAACAAGTACATCACCACTTATTTCCGCAAGAAAATCATGGTCGATGTGGCACAGTTTCCCGATGGCTATGAGCTGCGGGTGCTACGCGACGACGGCATTGTGGTGTACTTCAACGGGGCGGAGGTGCTGCGCGACAACATGCCTGCGGGCACCATCACCTCGAAAACCACGGCGTCTACCAGCCTGGGCGATGGCGAAGAAGTGATCTGGAAGAAAGTGACCCTTCCAAAAACCGTATTGAATAACGGAGAAAACACCCTTGCCGTCGAAGTCCACCAGTTCAGCGCGGGCAGTTCGGACATGGCTTTCAATCTGGAACTGGTCGGTATTGGGGGAACCACGACGACCACCCAACTGGTGCGGGGGCCTTACCTGCAAATGGGAACGCCTACTGGAATGACCCTGCGCTGGCGGACCAGTTCCGCTTCGATGGGGGTGGTGCGGTATGGCTCCTCACCGGGCAGTCTAATCCAGGTGGTTTACGAAGCGGCCCAGGCTACCGACCATAGTGTCAGTCTGACCAATCTGACGCCCAACACCAAATATTATTACTCCGTAGGTGCGGCAGAAACGCCAGCGGTGGTTTTGCAAGGCACGGCGGACAACTTCTTTTTTACGGCTCCCACCACCGGAACCGCCAAGAAAACCCGCATCTGGGCGATGGGCGATTTTGGGGAAGGCACCCAGCGGCAGCTCAAGGTGCGGGATGCGTTTATGAACCACGTGGGCAGCAACTACGTCGATTTGTGGTTCTGGCTGGGCGACAATGCGTACCCCGGCGGTTTGGATACGGAATACCAGAAAAACCTGTTCGATGTCTACAAGAATGATCGGATTATTAAGCAGACGCCTTCGTATGCCACACCCGGCAACCACGATTATGCCAACAACAACCTGACGAAAACCGAGCGTACCGACCATCGCATCGCCTATTTCGACGTGATGTCGCATTTCAAAAATGCGGAAGCGGGCGGGGTGGCTTCCGGAAAAGAGGAATACTATTCGTTCAATTACGGGAATATTCACATCATCAGCCTGGATTCCTTCGGGTATGAACCGGGCCAGGGAACGACCATTTTTGGGGCCAACGGTCCGCAGATGATCTGGCTGAAAAAGGATCTGGAAGCGATCAGGAACAATCCCGCCATTCAATGGACCATTGTTTTCTGGCACCACCCGCCGTATACGAAAGGCTCGCACGACTCGGACTCACCGGCCAACCTGGCGAACGAACTGAGAGACATCCGCCAGCGGCTTTTGCCGGTTCTGGATCAGTATAAGGTCGATCTGGTGCTGAACGGCCACAGCCATGTCTACGAACGGTCGCGGCTGGTTCGCAACTATACCGGCACCGAAACGGAGTTCAATCCGGAGCTTCACAACGCCCCTGCCCTCAACAACGGCCAGTCGAGCGGACGGTATGACGGGTCGCCCAACTCCTGTTATTACTACAAAAATTCAACGGCTCCGGTCAATGAAGGCATCGTTTACGTTGTCTGCGGGGCAAGTGGTGCGGGCATCGATCCAGGTTCGACAACCCGGCCTGGCTGGCCCCACAACGCCATGCAAACGGCCATCGAAACCGTGGGCGGGTCGATGTATCTGGAAGTGGAAGGCAAACGGCTCGACGCCAAGTTCATTGCCGAAGACGGTCAGGTTCGGGATCAATTTACGATCATCAAGGATACGCAGCCTTCCCAAACGCTGATTGCAAGTGGAGCCACCTGGAAATACCTCGATAACGGTACTGACCCGGGAACTGCCTGGCGCACGGCTTCCTACAACGATGCTTCCTGGAAACAGGGCACAACCCGGTTGAGTTACGGCGAAATCGGTGATCCGACGTCTCCCACGGCCCCCAACTTTGTCAGCTACGGGCCCAGTGCCACCAACAAATACATCACGACGTATTTCCGCAAAAAGATCACCCTGTCCGACGCATCGGTTTACAACGGCTTCGATATGCGGGTGTTGCGGGACGACGGCGTGGTGGTGTATGTCAATGGCAATGAGGTCCTTCGGAATAACATGCCCACCGGAACCATTACCTCGAAGACGACGGCTTTGGCCGGTTTGGGAGATGGGGAAGAAGCGATCTGGCAGACGGTGAGCTTACCCAAAACGGCGTTTGTGAACGGCGAAAATGTCATCACGGCCGAAGTTCACCAGTTCAATGCGGGCAGCTCGGATATGTCTTTCAATCTGGAACTGATGGGAACCACTTGCGGGGCTGTGAACACACCCGCCGGGAGTCGGGAGGCTTCCAGTGCTGCGGTTTCGCCCCCTCCGTCGGCTGAAGTAAAACCGGTAACTCTGTACCCGAATCCGACGACGGGCAAGGTGTTTCTCCATCCCGCCCTTCCGTTCCAGTCGTACACCCTGACCGATTTGCAGGGGAAAACCGTCCGTGAAGTCACCCAGGCCGGTTTTCTTCAGGAAATCGATCTCTCTCCGCTGGCTCCCGGCATGTACCTGCTGATCAGCCAGGGAGAGGCCGGGAAACCCAAGCCAATCCGGATCATCAAGCAATAAAACGTTTCTTCTTCCTTCACTTTTACCTTTAAAAACCATGAAAAAGCTCATTCTTTCCTTTGCTACCCTCATTGCCGCCGGTGCTGCATTCGCACAATCCAATACGTTGTCGGTCAGCCAGACGGGCGATGGCAATACTGCACCGATTACCCAACAGGGAAATGGGAACAGCTTGTCAGTCAGCCAGAACGGCAACGGGAATGGCGTCCCGAACTACGGTTCCATCAATCAGCAGGGAGCCAGCAATGCCGGATCGATTTCGGTCAATGGGGACCAAAATCAGGTCGATTTTAACCAGACGGGCAACAGCAACCAGGGGACCATTTCGACAATCGGGAACGGGAATCAGGTGTTTCTCTACAATCTCAGGGATGTTTATGGCGCCGGATCGCAAAATGAAGCGATCATCGTGCAGGTTGGCAACAACAACGTGGGTGGGGCCGGTGATTTCGATGGCAGTGGCCATAACCAGTCTTCGGTGACCCAAACCGGCAACAACAATGAGGGCTATGCCTTCTCGATGGGGTATCAGGGGACGAATAACCGGACAGCCGCGACCCAAACCGGCAATAATAACTTTGCCTGGGCGGTCGTCAATTGGGGGCAGGGGTCGAACAATGAAATTAGTGTGACGCAGGTCGGCGATGGCAACGAGGGCAGCGCCCAGGCCATGTTTGGGAACAACAACCGGGCCTCGGTGACCCAAACCGGCAACGGGAATGTAGGCAGAGCCGCTATCGTAGGCGGTCATTTTAACCAGATCGACATCGCGCAAACCGGCGACGACAACCACGCTGCGGTCGAACAGGCCTATGGCAGTCAGAACCTGGCCGGGATCACCCAGACCGGCAGCAACAACGCGCTGGATCTACTGCAAAACGGGTCGTCCAACACGGCCACGATTCTTCAGGATGGCAATGGCAATACGCTCACCGGTCTGGAATCGGCACCCCGCCCCTATAACGGAGCCGGAGCGATTCAGGGAGGCAATGGCAATTCGCTGACGCTGACGCAGACCGGTGACGGCAATATGGTCCGCTTCGGCCAGTTTGGCAGCAACAACACGGCTACTATTACGCAGGGACCTCAAAACTAAGGACTGAACCAGCCCGGAAGCGGTTTCGGGCTGGTTCTTTATTTTTACAACCTAACAAGCTGTTTGAGTTACCCGGGGAAAGCCCTGGAAGGGCGGTCTGTCAATAGCTACCACGAGTTGATGGATGCTATTGACTATTGACAGGACAGGCCTCCGGCCTTCATTCAAACAACTTCTAACACTTTAAATCCCATGAAATGGCTTCTTTTCGTGCTGTTCAGCGGTTTTTCGCTCGGGGTTTCGGCCCAATCGGAGGTGTTTTTCAACCCGCCGCTGGCGGAGAAAACCAGCGGGAGCCGGGGCTCTCAGGAACTGATTCTGATCCAGACGGGTCAGTTAAACAACCTGCAATACCGGGAAACGGGGAGCAACAACCGGGTTCGGGTACAGCAGCAGGGGACTCAAAACAGCCTGGACCTCGACCTTTCGGGGAACGATAACCAGTATTCCATCGCGCAGAAAGGAAACCACAACAGCTTGCAGTGGGGGAGTGTTCAGCAGGATGGCGGTCTGCTCGAGGTGTTGCAGCGGGGCCATAACAACCAGTTGATCCGGGAGGGAAGCGCCACGGCTGCGGGTGTTCCGATGCGGATCGAGCAAACCGGCGGTAGTCAACTTATCCTCCGAAACGGCTTTCAACCATGAAAAACGTTTGCCGACTTTTGACACTACTCATGCTGGTAGGGTCGCCCCTGGCGGTTTTTTCGCAGGAACCGGAAATTGAGCAGGTTGACTTAACCGGAAAACTGGTGGAAACCGCAATGGATGATTCCGAAAGCGCCACCCTGATTCTGGACAACTCGCGGACCAAAGTGGGCAAAGATTTTTACGATCTGTTTTATAAAAACTGGTCGAACCAGCCTACGGTTGCCGAATCGTTGCCGGGTCGCCCGGTTTCCCCCGCGATTCCCGCCGATGAGGTAATTATTACTATCGAAGAAATTCCCTCGCCCGGTTCAGGGCATTTGATTCAAATCAGTATCGACGACCAGCCGGTTTGGCAGCAATTCGTGCAGGCGCGGTATGACCTGCTCGAAATCGATGCCGCCCAGGCCGTTGCTGCTCTTCGGCCCCGTGGGTTGTAGTCTTTGAGAATATAAATAGTTTAATAGATTGATATTCACAGTTTAACGACTTGATTTGGGTTTAGGAAATAACCTTTTCCCGGCATTTTATCGGTCATCCCTACGGGATTGGTGGCATCCTATCTTGCCGTAATTCGGCGGGTTGAAACCCACCGCTACCAGATGATCATCCCTACGGGATTGGGGGCATCTGACAATCCCGTAGGGATGATCATCTGGTAGCCCCCGGTTTATTGATTTAAACAAAATAACCGCCGGATTGAATGTTTATCAGCCCACTGCTTTAGCTGTGGGTAAAGCGAAAAGTTTCCTTTGCTTCCGAAACCGTTTTAACGGTTTTATCGGCCAGAAAACCGTTAAAACGGTTCCAGTACGATTCGATTTCGTTTCAATCTCCCACAGCTAAAGCAGTGGGCTGACAAGTCAAATATGAATCCGGCGGTTATTTTGTTTAAAGCAATTAACCGGGGTGTAGATGTAGATAAACGAAGTGAGTTTAAAATCCCGTAGGGATGACCGATAGAACATGAGGGGACGGTTTTTCCTGAGAGTTAACCCCCTGCTTATGTAAAATTCTCCTGTTCGGCTGTTAACCTTCTGCACTTCCTGCTGATATACAATCAGAAATGCACCACATTCTGACTTGTATATGAAAAAGCTAGTTGTCATCTGCTCCTTGTTGCTGGGCTTCATCAGCCTAAAATCGGTTCAGGCTCAATCGCTTACGTATCAGCCCAAGAACCCCGCGTTCGGCGGAAACACCTTCAATTACCAATGGCTGCTCAGCTCGGCCCAGGCCCAGGATCAATTCAAGGACCCGGCCGCTACCAAAACCGCCAGCGGAGCGGCATCCTTCAAACGCTCACCGGTCGATGAAATGACCGAATCTCTGCAACGGCAACTGATGAGCCGCATCACCCGCGATTTAATCGAAAAGCAATTCGGCGAAGACGGCCTGAAAGAAGGCACGTTTCAGTTTGGCGACATGCAGGTGGTGATCTCCAATTCGGCCGACGGCGTCAATATCCGGGTCAACGACGGCAAAGGCGGTGAAAGCAACATCACGGTTCCCTACTTCTAATACTGGGTCCGGATGCCAAAGTCCCCTTTAGGGGATTTAGGGGCATCAAAAGCTGAAAATCAGACTTCAACCCTTCAATCCTCATCACCATGTTCCGATTTATACGTATCCAGGCAGGAACGGCACTGGTCGTTCTGGCAGCCTTCCAACTGTTGACCGGGTGTAGCGCCTACCTGAACCAGCCCACCAAAACGCAGTCGGCCCGGTTGGGTGAAGAAACCACCATCACGGCGGAATTGCGCCAATTGCCCACACCCCGGGAGAAAATCGTGGCCGCTGTCTACAAATTCCGGGATCAGACCGGGCAATACAAGCCGTCGGAAACCGGGGCCAACTGGTCGACGGCGGTTTCGCAGGGAACCACCAACATCCTGTTGAAAGCACTGGAAGAAAGTGGCTGGTTTGTGCCCATCGAACGCGAAAACATCAGTAATCTGATCAATGAGCGTAAAATCATCCGGTCCGGGATGGCGCAGTATAAAAACGAAGCCGACAATCTGCCACCCCTGTTGTTTGCCGGGATTATTCTGGAAGGCGGTATTGTATCATACGATGCCAACACGATTACGGGCGGGGCGGGGTTGCGGTTTTTCGGCGCGGGCGGTTCGGGCCAATACCGGCAGGATCGCGTCACGGTGTATCTGCGGGCAGTTGCCACCAAATCCGGGAAAATTCTGAAAACCGTCTACACCTCCAAAACCATTCTGTCACAGGCCGTCGATGGCGGGTTGTTCCGGTACGTGAGTTTCAAGCGGCTGCTGGAAGCCGAAACCGGGTATGCCACCAACGAACCGTCGCAGATGGCGGTGACCGAAGCCGTCGAAAAAGCCGTGCAATCGCTGGTGCTGGAAGGCATTCGCGACAACCTGTGGGTGGTGGATGAAAAAGTGGTGGAGAAAACCGAGAAAATGCTGGCGGAGTATGAGCACGAAAAAACCGCGATGAGCGAAACCGATGTCTATGGTGCCCGGAATACGATCGAACCGTCGATGGTCACGTTTCATCCCTACGGATCGGTCTGGCGGTACAAAGGAGATTTTGCCACCAGCGGAATTCAAAGCGGGTTTGGGGTGGCTGCCGACCTGTACCTGAACAGATACCTGGGTTTTCAGATGAATGGGGGCATTGGAACGCTCGCCAACAACCCCGCCATCAAGTGCCGACTCACGACACTACAAGGCAATCTCATCTACCGGGCTTTGCCGTTCCGGAAAGTCACGCCTTTGCTGTACGCCGGTGCCGGTCTGGTTTTATCCCGGGCGGAAGCGTCGCCCTTCACCCTCCACGGAAAACGATATGCCCTGCTGAACGGGGGCATGGGCGTCGAATACGCGTTTAGCAAAACCGTCGGTTTTCGAACGACGCTGGACTACCAGCAACCCCTGACCGACGAACTGGACGAAACCCGCTCGGGCCGCTACTACGACTATTACCTGCGCGGCTCCATCGGCCTGACGTTTTACCTGAGCCGCCCCAATCGCCGGTAGGTTTCAGCCGGTTTCGCTACACCTCATCAACGGTACACCCTCACTTTCTACTCTTTTCTTCCCATGAAACGCTTTACCTTTTATAACCTGTTTGCCCTGTTGCTGGGTAGCCTCTGGGGATGTAACGAAGAAACGCTGGTTGAGCCAACCCAACAGGGTTCCGTCTATGGCCGGGTGAAATACAACACCAATGGAAAACACGCGGGCCAGGTTTTGATCCGGCTGAGTCCGTCGGGCCGGACGGCGGAAACCGATTCGAGCGGCTTGTTCCAATTCGATCAGGTGGCGGTGGGCCGGTATACGATTCAGGCGTCGAAAACCGGGTATCGGGAAGAAGTAACGACGGTGGAGGCCACGCCCAATGTACGGACCGAAGTGACGATCATGCTCTTCGAAGGCCCGAACAAAGCCCCGTCGGCCCCGAGCTGGGTGAGCCCCGACAGCGGCAACGTCTGGCAAAAATCGTCGGTGACCCTCAAATGGAAAGCCACCGACCCGGAAAACGACGCGCTGACCTACGAAATCAACCTCCTGAAAGGCGGGGTGCTGAGTCAGAAATTTACCGGACTGAAAGCGGATTCGCTGGTGCTGACCGGGTTATCGTACGGAACGGCGTATGCCTGGCAGGTGATTGTGCGGGACGGTTTCAATACGGTCAACGGAGCCGTTTGGTCGTTCAACACCCATGCGTTTCCGAGCTTTTCGTACGTCTACGTCCGGCGGGTCGAAAACCGGTACCAGCTTTTTACCTCCAATGAAACTGGCGAAGCGATTCAACTTACCAGCACCGGCAACAACTGGCGACCCATTTTTAGCCCCAACCGCTTGCAAATCGCGTTTCTGTCGAATGCCGAAACGGAGGTACACCTGTATCTGATGAACCGCGATGGCAGCAACATGCGCCGGGTGACGAGCGTGCCGGTTCGGGGACTGATGCCGCTTGATCTGTCGTTCTGCTGGTCGCCGGATGGGACGGAATTGCTCTACCCGTCAAACGACAAACTGTACGCCGTCCGCACTGACGGCACGGGTTTGCGGATGGTGTATCAGGCACCCGCCGGGCGGTTTTTTGCAGGATGCGCCTGGACGTCGGCTACTAAACGGATCGCAGTTCGCACCACCTCGACCGGCAGTGTATACGACAACCGGATTCTGCTGATGTCGCCGGAAGGGAAAGACACGACAACGGTTTTTACGACGAAGAGCAACCGAATGAGCAGCCCGGTTTTTTCCGTCGACGGACTCAGAATCCTGTACAGCCTGGACAAAAGCGGTTTTCAGGATGAGCAGGGGCGCCAGCTCGACGCCCGGATTTACACGATGGACGTCAAAACGAAAGGAATCGTCGACTTGTCGTCGGCCACCGGCAAAACCGCTGGTACCAATGACCTGGAACCGCGGTTCTCGCCCAACGGAGCCAAAGTGGTGTTCACCTCGACCGACAACACCGGAACCGGCGAAAGCAAGGTCATGGCCATCGACACGGACGGAAAAAGCCGGACATTGCTCATCGACTCGGCGGAAATGCTGTACTGGCGGTGAGGTCAGTACAGCATCTTAAAACGCCCGTGTCTGGATCAAAGGCTGTTTATTGGGGGCGGTCTACTTTAATCGAAATCGCGCCCCAGTTGCCTCGGTTGGGCAATGTTAGTGAATTACCGGATTGCGTATCGGGTGTAAACAGCAGTTTGGCCGACCCGGTAGCTTCGGCCGGAATCAACCCGAAGTAGGGATAAATTCCCGCGTAGCGACCCACGGCTTTCATCAGAAGGGAAGTTCCATCTTTCATTTTGGCACTCAGGGTGTAGCGACCCACGGGGATGTTCATAATGAGAACACTGGAGTTCTGAAAGCTTATTTTTTTGTTGATCATGAACTTCTTGCTGGTGCCGTAGAGACCTGGTCCGTCGGGGGTGAGGGTTACCTGAATTTCGGAGTTTTCGGGCAGGTAGTTCGGCGGATCGAAGATGCTCGTGGGATCTCCAACATTGTAGGAAATATACAGACAGCCACCCGCATAATTGGTCTGATCCCGGGGTTTCTGGCTGACCAGGTCTTTGTTGTAAACACCGTAGGACAGCAGAACGAAGTTCTTCACCAGTCCATCTACGGAGGGAAAACTTCCGAGTTTTCCGTCGGCTGCGTGCAAACTCATGACGGCTCTTCCTTCGCCGTAGTCGATGGTATACCCGGCGGCATAAAAGTCGGTGGCGCCCCAGGGAATGGTAATTTCGTAATAGCCATTGGCGTCGGTTTCGTCGGAAGCCCCGGAATACGACCCGCCCACCGCCGTTGAGCGCACGCCGATGTAGGCCCCTTCCAGCGGTTTTCCACTCAAATCGGCCACGTAGCCCCTAACGATGCCCGGTTTTACTTTTAGTGTCGGAAAGTTTGGCAAGCGGGGGTTGGTCGTTCCCATCACGTTCACGTAATCATCGGCGGCATTGAGCGTGAAAGCGGCTTCGCCATTCACCACCGGAAGGGCGGGCTGATCTCCCCAGTTGGTCGTTTCACCCCCGCCCCCTTCTACGTCGGCCGGGTCTTTTGAGCAGCCCGCCAGGAGCAGGGCCGCCAGGCTAAATACTTTGAAATTCATGTCGTGGATTTGTTTACTGTTGAAACCGCAAAGCTACATTCAGGTACCCGCGTGACTCACTCCGCTTATGTCAAGTCACATTCTGATTATTTGAAACGCAGAAATGGAAGGGTGAAGGACGGTTTTGCCGGTAAAATGAGAGAAGTTTGCAACTTGACCGCGAAAGACCAATCCATTTATGAAACAGGAAATAACGCAGCTCGCCCTGGTCGTCGACGATTACGACGAAGCCATTCAGTTTTACACCCAAAAATTAAACTTCACACTCATCGAGGACACGGTTTTGTCGGCGTCCAAACGCTGGGTGGTGGTGGCCCCGGCTGGCTCGACCGGTTGCCGGTTGTTGCTGGCAAAAGCCGACAATGAATTACAAAAAAGCCGGGTTGGCAACCAGACCGGTGGCCGGGTTTTCTTATTCATGCACACCGACGATTTCTGGCGGGATTATAAACAACTGGTTGCTAATCAGGTCGCATTTGTGCGCGATCCGACCAGGGAAGCGTACGGAACCGTAGCGGTTTTTGAGGATTTATATGGGAATCTGTGGGATTTAATCGGTCCTGCTTAAGCGGGTTTCTGACCGGTTTTCATAACCTTTTGCCGTCTTCGTTGTTATAGAATCGTGGTCTTTACAACCAACGATTCAACGGTATGGAGAAGGATAAAGATATCAACGAAGAAGACATTGCCGCAAAAGACAACCGCAACCGGTCGAGCCAGGAGAACTCGGCCAATGGACAGGACGGCGTAGCGGTTCGCGGGGGTGAGGATGGTCGTAATGACCGGTTTGTGGGCAGTACGGATATGGACAGTGCAAACGGATTGCTGCGCTTCAACGACCAGGACGACAACAACCCCAAAGATGACGTAACGGAAGAAGGCCAGCAGAGCATCGCCGGTTCACAAACCAATACATCGACGGTGGAGGTGACCACTTCCGGCCCCGACGATTATGCCTCAGCCGAGGAGGTGCCGACTCCCAAGGCCCAGAAAGAAGCAAAAGAACAGGATAAAGCGGATAAGAATGCGGGATCGGAGCAAACGAAAAGTGCCCGCGATCAGGAGAAGAAAGAGGAGGATGTGGCGCATACCGGCACATCGACAGATCACAAACCAGTGTATTAACCCATTAACTCAACAACGTTATGAGCCTTTCAAGCAAAGCACGGAAAGAAAGTACTGAATCATATGCCGCTCAACGCATGGGCAACACCATGGGTGTGCCCCCTGAATTGAGCCATTTATCAAAAATGGAACGGCCCGATGTGCAATTGCCGTCGGAATCACATCAATCCAATGATGTTGAAATCGAGGATGTTATGCCCATCGATAGTGAACCGAATCCGGCTCGGAACGATGCAAATCCCAACCCGGCCGAAGTGTCGGACCAGGAACTGAGCCGCGATGAAGACGGCGATCTGGCGGGGACAAACTGGAACAAGGACCGGGTGCCGGGTGCCGACTGGAACCGCGATACCGATGCGCCGGAACAGGAGCAGGTAGGCCATTCCTAACTCACTGATTTGCATTTTTTAAAGCCCACGAGACGTGGGCTTTTTTTGTTGGCCGGTTATTATTCCCGCTGGCTGGTGTCGGCAAATTCCAAATCCGCCCTACCTTTGCGGAATGCAAAGTCCTCTTTACCAGCGACCGGTTTTCTGGCAATGGCTCACGGTAGTGTTGCTGATTCCTGCTCTTTTTTCGTACCTCGGCTACCTGCCGCTGGATACGGGAACGGACGAACCCCGCCGGGCGCTAGTGGCTCTGGAGATGATTTTGTCGGGCGATTACCTCACGCCAACGCTGAATGGGGAATTGTATTTTAACAAACCGCCCCTCTACAACTGGCTGATTGCGGCCTCTTTCCACCTCTTCGGAAATTACTCGTCGTTTGCCTTACGCTTCCCGATGGTGGTGTCGCTGTTGCTGTATGGCCTCACGATTTACTGGCTCGTCAAAAAACACCTCGGCTCCCGGATTGCCTTTGCAGCCGCGCTGATGCTCGTGACCAATACCCGGATCTTATTGTATGATTCCATGTTGGGCCTGATCGACATCACGTTCTCATGGCTGACCTATACGGCGTTCATTCTGGTATATCATTTCGACCGGAAACGGAATTACTGGGCCTTGTTTCTGACCACCTACCTGATTACGGCCCTGGGTTTTATGATGAAAGGACTGCCGTCACTGGTCTTTCAGGGACTGACGCTACTGGCCTATTTTCTGTATACCAAACAATTCCGGAAGTTGTTCAGCCCGGCGCATTTTGCCGGGATCGGCCTTTTCTTGCTGATTGTCGGCAGCTATTACCTGGCGTATTTCGACCGCAATGCCATTTCGCCGGATAAGATCGTGTCGGTTTTGTTCGACGAAAGTGCCAAGCGAACGGTGGTGAAATTCGGCATCAAAGAGACGCTGCTCCACATGCTGACCTTTCCGTTCGAGATGCTCTATCACTACGCGCCCTGGATGTTGCTGGTGGTTGTGCTGTTTCGGAAAGGCGTTTTTAAACCGTCCCGGCAAACCACTGCCGAGGGTCAACCGGGTGAAAAACCGCTGATTACCGGACAGCCGTTTATTCTGTTCAACGCCATTGTATTTCTGGTCAACTTTGTCATTTACTGGTCTTCCCCACAGGTGTACGCCCGGTATCTGCTCATGCTGCTTCCCCTGCTTTTTACGGTTTTTGCGTATGTCTATTACGAACGAACCGACCCAACAGACTGGCGACGCAGGGGCTGGGAATACTTCATGGGCTTTGTGCTGATCGTGGTCACCATCGGGGCCTGGGTGCCTTTTTTCCATCCCGATACGAAAACCATACCCGGTTTATGGTGGAAGTGCAGTGTGCTGTTTGGGGTGCTGGCGTTCATCGTTTACCACTACATCCGGCAACCCGAACACCGGCTGATTATCCTGATTGCCTTCTTGGCGATGTTTCGGAACGGGTTCAACTGGCTGGTGATTCCACCCCGGCTGGCCCACCGTCAGGAGTATAAAGATTCGTCGGAACGCATCGCCCGGCAGTCGCTCGGCAAAGACTTATACGGTTATAAACAGACCATCGGCAGCGACGGGCAGACCGACGTAAACAGTTTTCACATCGAGGTGGTGCGGGGCGAAATTCTGCGAAAAACCAGCCAGAAACTTCCCAATACGCTCTACATCGCCGACTCGGTCAGTTTAGGCCGGGAGTCGTACCAAACTCTTTCAGAATTTAACTTGTTCGACAGACATCCGGCCAAACTCGTCCGGTTTTAATCCTGTCCGATTTTCATACCGGATCTTCTCTCCGAAAATATTTTTTTTATGCAGCCGTACCTTTCCGTCGTAATTTGTGTCTACAATGAAGAAGGGAATATTTTTCCGATGATCGATCAGGTCGAGCAGGCGTTGATGGGCTATGATTTTGAAATCGTATACGTCAATGATGGCTCATCAGACCGCACGCTGGCCGAACTGAAAGCCGTTCACAACGACCGTCTGGTGGTGGTGGATTTGCAAACCAATTACGGGCAGAGTCTGGCCCTGGCGGCCGGCATCGATGTGGCACGGGGGCAATACATCATTACGATGGACGGCGATTTGCAAAACGATCCCGCCGACATTCCGATGATGGTCAGGCTGGCCGAAGAAGGCGACTATGATCTGGTGGCCGGTATTCGGGCCAACCGGCAGGATGGGGCGTTGCTGCGCAAGCTGCCGAGCCGCATCGCCAACTGGATTATCCGGCAAACGTCGGGCGTCCACCTGAAAGATTACGGTTGCGCTCTGAAGGTGTTCCGGTCCGATCTGGCCAAAAACCTGGGTCTCTACGGCGAATTGCACCGGTTTATTCCTGTGTTGGCCCGACTGGAAGGTGCCCGGATGACGCAGACCGACGTGCAACACCACCCGCGCCGGATCGGTCAATCGAAATACGGTCTCGGTCGGACGCTGAAAGTAGTCAGTGATTTGATTTTGATGCTGTTCATGAAAAAATACCTCCGCAAACCGATGCACCTTTTCGGCAACTGGGGACTGATTTCACTGATGGTGGGGCTGCTGATCAACGGGTATCTGCTCATTCTGAAGCTGATGGGCAACGACATCTGGGGGCGCCCGCTCCTGATTCTCGGCACCATTCTGGTGTTGGCCGGGATTCAGTTGATTACGTTTGGGATCATGACCGAACTGCAAATGCGGACGTATTACGAATCACAGGATAAAAAGCCGTATAAAATCCGGCGGATTTATAAATCAGCCCTGGTTTGACGAATGCCAACGTACCTGAAAACGGCCCTGAAAATTGCCTTGTCGGCCTTGTCGTTGTGGCTGGTTTTCCGCAAGATCGAACCGGAACAGGTCTGGGACGTCATCTCAAGGGTGCAGGTGGGCTGGCTGGCGGTGGCAACGGTTTTGTTTATTCTATCGAAAGCGGCTTCTGCCGAACGTTTGCGGGTGTTGTTTGCACAGGTGGGACTGCGGTTGCGCCAATTACCCAACCTGAAATTGTACTGGCTCGGCATGTATTACAATCTTTTTTTGCCGGGTGGTATTGGCGGAGATGGCTATAAAGTGTATCTGTTGAACCGTCTGACCGGCACATCGGTTAAAGTCTTGGTAGGCGCCACGCTGATCGACCGGCTGATTGGTCTTCTACCACTTTTGTATGCGCTGGCGGTTTTTGTGGTGCTGATTCCGGAAGTGTCGCTGTGGCTGGGGTTTCAAATTGGCTGGTTGTGGCTGCTCGGAATTCCAATGGCCCATTTTGCTGCCAAGTGGCTTTTAATGCAATTCATGCCGCAGTTTGCGCCAGCTTTCGAACGCTCGGTGGATTGGTCCGGTCTGGTGCAGGGTTTTCAGATGGTACAGATTCTGATCTTGTTGCAGGCGGTCGATGCCCCGGGAAAACCGGAAGCCTACGTCTTATTGTTTCTGGTTTCGTCCATTGTTGCCACCATTCCGTTCACGATTGGCGGGGCCGGGGCGCGTGAGCTGACGTTTTTGCTGGGTGCGCAGGCCCTCGATGTGCCTGCCGATGCCGCGGTTTCGGTCAGTTTGTTGTTTTACATGATCACGGCGGTAGTATCGCTGGCGGGGGTTGTGTACAGTTTTCAATCATCCACCTTAACAAAGGATCTGAGTTCATGACCATTTTACTGACGGGTGGGGCGGGGTTTATTGGTTCAAATTTAGCCAAACAACTTTTGGAAGAAGGCCATCAGGTTATCTGTCTGGATAACCTGGATAGCTATTATGCCCCTGATATCAAATGGAAAAATGTTCAGCAAACGTTGAGCAGTCCAGCATACCACTTTCATCAGGGCGACATCCGGGATTCGGAACTGGTCGATACCTTATTCCAAACCTACGCTTTCGATGCGGTGATTCACCTGGCCGCCCGGGCGGGTGTCCGGCCATCGGTGCAGGATCCAGCCTTATATTATGACGTGAATGTGAATGGTACATTGACCTTGTTGCAGGCCATGCAGCGGTTTGGCGTAACGAAAATGGTATTCGCTTCATCCTCATCGGTTTACGGCGATTCTCCGCACGTTCCTTTCTCCGAAACCGATCCCGCCGATCGTCCTTTGTCGCCTTATGCGGCCTCCAAGCGGGCGGCCGAACTGCTGTGCCATACCTTCCACAATCTATACGGTTTCGATATTTTCTGCCTGCGGTTTTTCACCGTCTACGGTCCGCTCCAACGCCCTGAAATGGCCATCAGTCAGTTTACGGAAAGCATTCTGAACGAAAAGGCCATCAACGTTTTCGGCGACGGCTCAACGGCCCGGGATTACACCTATGTCGATGATATTGTCAGCGGCATCATTCAATCACTGAAGAACCTGAAAGGCTACGAAGTGCTGAACATCGGCGGCTCTGATCCGATTTCGTTGGCCAATCTGATTCGCGTGATCGAGCAGGCCGTGGGGAAAACCGCCCTCATCAACCGCCTGCCGATGCAACCCGGCGACGTGCAGCAAACCTATGCCGATATCCGAAAAGCGGCACAACTAATTGATTATCATCCCTCGGTTCGGGTGGAAGACGGAATCCAGCGGTTCGTCGACTGGTTTCGTACCCGGCAGGATGCAGATTTAGTCATGAAGTAACATAGAAAAGCCCCGACTCTTTTGCAGAAGCCGGGGCTTTTTTAAAACCGTATGCAGTAGGAGGTTACACTACTTTGTGCATCCAGCCAAATGCATCTTCACTCCGGCCGGTCCGGAGGTCGTTCAGGTACATAAAAATGCGGTGGGCCAGCGAATTTTCTTTCGATACTTCGCTCAGCATATAATCCTTCCCCTCATATCCGATCAGCGAATAGGGCGAGACCACCACGGCGGTTCCGGCACCAAATGCTTCGGTCAGGTTGCCGTTTTCAATGCCTTCGATCACTTCCTGAATGGAGACCTTCCGTTCTTCGACCTCAATTCCCCAGCTTTTTACCACTTTCAGGATGCTGTCGCGGGTAACGCCTTTCAGAATCGAATCGGAAGTCGCCGGGGTTACCAGCTTGCCGTCGATGACAAACATGATGTTCATCGTTCCGGATTCTTCAATGTATTTGTGCTCGGTCGCATCGGTCCACATCAACTGATCATAACCCGCCTGTTGCGCCAGCAGGGTCGGATACATCGATCCGGCGTAGTTGCCCGCACATTTGGCATATCCAACGCCCCCCGGTGCCGAACGAATATACTCCGTTTCAACTTTCAGTTTTGGCGGTTTGGTGTAATAAGCACCAACCGGACAGGTGAAAATGCAAAACCGGTAGGTTTTCGACGGCGCTACGCCTAAAAAAGTATCCGTTCCGAACATGTAGGGCCGGATGTAGAGCGAACTGTCGACCGTATTGGGAACCCACGCGGCATCGACCCGCAGCAGAGCTTCGAGGCCACCCATGAACACGTCTTCCGGAATCGTGGCCATGCACATCCGTTTGGCCGATTCGTTCATGCGTTTCCAGTTTTCGAGGGGCCGGAACAACAACACTTCGCCCTCTTCATTCTTGTAGGCTTTCATGCCTTCGAAAATCGACTGACCGTAGTGCAGGGACGATAGGGCCGGGCTGAGCGTGAAATCGTCGAACGGCACCACCTGTAGGTTTTGCCATTGTCCGTCGGCGTAATCCGCCACGAACATGTGGTCCGAAAAATGCTTGCCAAACGGCAGGTTGTTGAAGTCGACCTCCTCAATCCGGGAGCGTCCTGCTTTCCTTAGCGCGATGTTTACTAAGTCGGTAGTCATATCAGTAGGTGGCAAATCTGATCAACTAAAAAAGTCGTCAGCGGGTTGATAGTCAGCAAATGTATAGAAAACTTCCGCAAGTGTCCAGTAAAAATTAGTTGTTATGCTAATTATTTTTTTAGCGGTTTACCGGAAGACCCGCTTGCGTTGACAAACGGCGGTATGACTACACCCGTGGCTTCCAGACCACCTCTTCCGCACCGAGTTCCTGCGTCATTTTCCGGCTCAAAACGAATAAATAATCCGACAGTCGGTTGAGATACTGAATCACCAGGGGATCGACCGGTTTTTCGTCGTTCAGCGCAATCACCAGCCGCTCGGCCCGTCGGCAGACGGTGCGGGCCAGGTGGCAGAACGAAACCGACTGGTGGCCGCCCGGCAACACAAACGCCCGGAGTTCGGGCAATTCGGCATCCATCTCGTCCATCGCTTTTTCGAGCAGGGTAACATCAGAATCCAGTATCACCGGCAACGGTTTTTTTAGGGTCTTCTCGGGATCGGTGGCCAGCTCGGACCCGATCGTAAAGAGCCGGTCCTGAATCTCTTTCAGCAGCTCTTTCCGGTTTTCATTCACCGGCTGGTCGCGCACCAGGCCCACGACCGAATTCAGTTCATCGACCGTTCCGTAGGCATCGATCCGGTGGTGCGCCTTGCTGACCCGACGGCCACCAATCAGCGAGGTCTGGCCCTGGTCACCGGTTTTGGTGTAAATTTTCATGGAATAACGAAATACTGTTCCGCAAAGATGAGCAAAGGAACGCAGAGTTCGGCAAAGAACTTTGAAGCCGGGATTGGGAACACACCTCCTCAGCCCGTACCTTTGCGGCCCAAAGCCTGTAGTCAGGCGAATCGATCAACTTCATGAAAATTAGCAATTTTGCCATTCGTTTGTGGCGCCTGGCCTCCCTGGTGGGCTTCGGCACCCTCCTGATTTATACCTACGTTTCCCTTGAAACCAATGTCGCCGTGAGTTTCACACCGGATAGCCGCCCGGATGTGTTCATCAACCGGGATTATCTGTTTTACGGCTGCGTCGCCATTTTTCTGATCAACAATACGCTCATCAACACGCTCACCAAACTTTTTCCAAAAGCGTCCGGTACGGCTTTGCCCATTCCCAATCAACAGCTCTGGCTCGAACACCGGAGCCAGTTGAATGAGATTTTTCGCAACTGGTTCCACTGTCTGATGGCTGCCGTCAACACCGTGATGGCGCTGGCTTTGTATGTGCTCGGAAAGTTGAATACGCAACTGGGATCGACCAATTTGAGCGGACACCAATGGTTGTTGCCCGCTTGCACCGCCATCATTGTGATCGTGATCGTTTCGCTGCCCATTCGCCTGGCGATGAAACCCGTGGCTGAAGACTAGGATGGAGGAGTTGCAACTCAATGATTTCCAGTATGATCTTCCCGACGACCGCATCGCCCGGTTTCCGTTAACGCAGCGCGATCAGTCTAAATTGCTGGAATACTGCCAGGGAAAAATCACGCACCGGTCTTTTTTTGAATTACCGGATCAGCTACCGCAAAACAGCCTGCTGATTTTCAACGATACGAAAGTCATTCCGGCCCGGCTGCATTTTCAACGCTCGACCGGTGCGGTCATCGAGTTATTTCTGCTCAATCCGGTTCCCGCCGACCGGCTGGTTTCGGAAGCCATGCAGGACAAAAACCGGAGCATCTGGCAGTGCATGATTGGCAACCGCAAACGCTGGAAACCGGGCGAAATTCTGACGAAGGAAATCCGGTTTGGCGACCATACTATAGTAGTACGGGCGCAATGGCACGATCCCGAGCAATCGCACGTCCGGTTTGAGTGGACGCCGGGCGACGAAACGCCGGGCGACGAATCCTTTGCCGCCATTCTGCACGAAATCGGCAAAATTCCGTTGCCGCCGTATCTGAACCGCGACGTCACCGAGTCCGATAAAGAAACGTACCAGACGGTTTACTCCCGAATCGAAGGCGCGGTGGCGGCTCCAACGGCGGGCCTGCATTTTACGCCGGACGTATTCGAACGACTCGCCCAGAAAAGCATCCAAACCGATTACCTGACGCTGCACGTTGGTGCCGGTACATTTCAGCCGATTAAAACCACGGACGTTCGGCACCATACGATGCACACCGAACAGGTGGTGTATTCCCGACAGAACCTGGGAAACTTGGTGGCTCACACCGGGCCGGTTATTTCGGTTGGGACGACGTCAATGCGTTCGCTGGAAAGTCTCTACTGGTTCGGGGTGCGGTTGCTCAAAAATGAACCGGAACCGTTCCTGCTTGATCAGAATTACGCTTATTCGTTTTCTGAAGATGAATTGCCGGAGAAATATAAAGCGTTTCGGGCGGTTTTGGATCACCTTCAGCAAACCGAGCAAAATCAGATTGTTGCCCATACCGGTATTTATTGTATGCCCGGCTACCGGTTTCGGGTGGTCGATGGATTGGTGACCAATTTTCACCAACCCGGTTCTACCCTGATTCTGCTGGTAGCCGCTTTCATCGGTGAAGCCTGGCGTACGATATATAATACCGCTCTGGAGAATGACTACCGGTTTTTAAGTTACGGCGACTCTTCGCTGCTTTTACCCTGAACGTATATCTTTGCAACCGAATTTATTCAATTGAAAAGAGAAAGGAGGAATTACGCCAGTAAGGCGGTTATTCGCTCATTCACTCATTCGCTCATTCGCAATTGGTTATGATTGACTTTATTGAAGAACTCCGCTGGCGGGGCATGTTGCAGGATATGATGCCCGGCACCGACGAACAACTCCGCAAAGAATCCACAGCCGGTTACATCGGTTTTGACCCCACGGCGGCATCCCTGCACATCGGGAATCTGGCCACCATCATGTTGCTGGTGCATTTTCAGCGGGCGGGGCATAAACCGTTTGCGTTGGTGGGCGGAGCAACGGGTATGATTGGCGATCCGTCTGGCCGGTCGACCGAGCGCGACTTCCTGTCCGAAGAAGTCCTGCGCCACAATCAGGAAGGAAT
>NZ_OZ245776.1:6382500-7736916 GCF_965227735.1 Larkinella sp.
AGCCCCAGTAAACGGCGGCCGTAACTATAACGGTCCTAAGGTAGCGAAATTCCTTGTCGGGTAAGTTCCGACCTGCACGAATGGTGTAACGATCTGGGCACTGTCTCAGCCATGAGCTCGGTGAAATTGTAGTTCCGGTGAAGATGCCGGATACCCGCCACGGGACGGAAAGACCCCGTGCACCTTTACTACAGCTTATCATGGACGCTGGCACAGGGATGTGTAGGATAGGTGGGAGGCAGTGAAGCGGTGTCGCCAGGCATCGTGGAGCCAACGTTGAAATACCACCCTTCTCTTTGTTGGCGTCTAACCTCTCTATGAGAGGGACCGTGGTTGGCGGGTAGTTTGACTGGGGTGGTCGCCTCCGAAAGGGTAACGGAGGCTTCCAAAGGTTCGCTCAGGCCGGTTGGTAACCGGCTGTGGAGTGCAATAGCAGAAGCGGGCTTGACAGTGAGACAGACAAGTCGATCTGGTGCGAAAGCAGGGTATAGTGATCCGGTGGTTCCGCATGGGTGGGCCATCGCTCAAAGGATAAAAGGTACGCCGGGGATAACAGGCTGATCTCCCCCAAGAGCTCACATCGACGGGGAGGTTTGGCACCTCGATGTCGGCTCGTCACATCCTGGGGCTGGAGAAGGTCCCAAGGGTTCGGCTGTTCGCCGATTAAAGTGGCACGCGAGCTGGGTTCAGAACGTCGTGAGACAGTTCGGTCCCTATCTGTGGTGGGCGTAAGAAGATTGACGGGGGCTGCCCTTAGTACGAGAGGACCGGGGTGGACTCACCGCTGGTGAACCGGTTGTTGTGCCCACGGCACGGCCGGGTAGCTACGTGGGGTTTGGATAAGCGCTGAAAGCATCTAAGTGCGAAGCCGGCCCGGAGATGAGTCTTCTATGAAGGACGTTAGAGACGATGACGTTGATAGGCGGCAGGTGCAGGGCGTGAGAGCGCTAGAGCCGAGCCGTACTAATGACCTGAAGGTCGCAGGATACGACGACTTGAGAGTGCTTGCAGCAGGTTTGTGATTTCCTTTTTTCTTAAAGATACACACCAAGACACCAGCGTTGACAGATCAACCCGAATCCAAGCCGGGAAGCTAAGTCAACCCAAGAGCTGGGATGGTGGCAAGGGTGCGGGGGAACACCTCTTCCCATACCGAACAGAGCCGTTAAGCCCCGTTACGCCGATGGTACTGGAGTCACTTCCGGGAGAGTAGGTTGCCGCCACCACAGATTACCACGCTCCCCGCTACGGCGGGGAGCTTTTTTTGTGACCTATTTTTTGACTTGATCTGCCATCACGGATCAAGTGCAAAAGTTGTGGAGGGCGTAGGATTTTTTGGATCAAGTGCAAAAGTTGTGGAGGGCGTAGGATTTTTTTAGGTTTGTGTTTTTAATCAAACCTGACCGTCTTGGAGAGTTTCTTACCTTTAGTCGAATACCTGTTACCTGATTTTATCGTAGCCTATTATGAACTGACCCGTGTCGAGAAGTCTTCGGATCTGCTTCATGTTTATCTGGAAGAGAAAAACTACCCGGAGTCCGATCCCGCTAAAGCATTTCTTTTATCGAAGGGTTTCTTACCTGAAATTACCATCCAGGACTTCCCCATCCGTGATAAACGGGTTTTTCTTCATATTAAACGTCGTCGCTGGCCACCGTGGCGCGGCTCAATACCCAGACCGGTCACATCCAGCAAAGAGATTGGTCACAGGTAGCAGAGGGAACGCGAATGACGAAAGAATTCGCGCTTTTTTTAAACCAGCTTGACGGATTTATTCCCCCACAGTACCAATAGCCTGGGTCGTTTATATGGCGTTGACGGAAAACGTTTGTCCCGCCAGTATCGGACCCATTTGAGCCATTTTCAGAACTGGTCCCAGCTAAAACATGCTAAACAGTGGCTGTTATATCCCCAAAATATAGGAACGCATTTGTCAATTGATGAGACTAGCCTTTCGCATGGCGAGTTATATACGATTCTGACCAATAAAGCAGCCAAAGGCCAAAAGGGCAGCATTGTAGCCATTATCGCTGGTACAAAAGCGGAAACCGTGATCGCTATTCTCCGGAAAATCCCCGAAAAGCTCCGCAAAAAGGTGACCGAAATCACCCTGGATATGGCGGGCAATATGAGCCTGATCGCCAAGAAATGCTTTCCACGCGCCACTCAGGTCACCGACCGGTTTCATGTTCAGCAATTAGCCCTGGAAGCCGTCCAGGAGATGCGTGTCCAGTACCGGTGGGAAGCTCTGGATGCCGAAAATGCAGCCCTTGAACAAGCCAAATCAGCTCAAAACACGTATGAGCCGGAGCTGCTTTCCAATGGCGATACGCTCAAACAATTGCTGGCCCGCAGTCGGTATGTGCTCTATAAAAAACCGGGTGATTGGACTGAAAGCCAACGGGAACGGGCTGAACTGCTCTTTGATCGTTATCCTGCTCTAAAACAAGCCTATGAACTGAGTCAAAGCCTAAGCCACATTTTTGAGAACACCACCGACAAACTCTATGGCTTGGCCCGCCTAGCCAAATGGCATGAAAAGGTCCGGCAATGCGGTTTTAAGGCTTTCAACACCGTGGCCCGTTCGATTCAAAACCACTATGACACGATCCTGAACTACTTTGACAACCGCAGCACGAATGCCTCGGCCGAATCTTTCAATGCCAAAATCAAAGCGTTCCGAGCTCAGTTCAGAGGGGTAAGAAACGTTGAATTCTTTCTTTATCGATTAACGCAGTTATATGCTTAATCCAACTTGATCCACAACTTTTGTAATTGATCCTACAAAAGTTGTGGAGGGCGTAGGATTTTTTTAGGTTTGTGTTTTTAATCAAACCTGAGCGTCTTGGAGAGTTTCTTACCTTTAGTCGAATACCTGTTACCTGATTTTATCGTAGCCTATTATGAACTGACCCGTGTCGAGAAGTCTTCGGATCTGCTTCATGTTTATCTGGAAGAGAAAAACTACCCGGAGTCCGATCCCGCTAAAGCATTTCTTTTATCGAAGGGTTTCTTACCTGAAATTACCATCCAGGACTTCCCCATCCGTGATAAACGGGTTTTTCTTCATATTAAACGTCGTCGCTGGCCACCGTGGCGCGGCTCAATACCCAGACCGGTCACATCCAGCAAAGAGATTGGTCACAGGTAGCAGAGGGAACGCGAATGACGAAAGAATTCGCGCTTTTTTTAAACCAGCTTGACGGATTTATTCCCCCACAGTACCAATAGCCTGGGTCGTTTATATGGCGTTGACGGAAAACGTTTGTCCCGCCAGTATCGGACCCATTTGAGCCATTTTCAGAACTGGTCCCAGCTAAAACATGCTAAACAGTGGCTGTTATATCCCCAAAATATAGGAACGCATTTATCGATCGATGAGACTAGCCTTTCGCATGGCGAGTTATATACGATTCTGACCAATAAAGCAGCCAAAGGCCAAAAGGGCAGTATTGTAGCCATTATCGCCGGTACAAAAGCGGAAACCGTGATCGCTATTCTCCGGAAAATTCCCGAAAAGCTCCGCAAAAAGGTCACCGAAATCACTTTGGACATGGCGGGTAACATGGCTTTGATTGCCAAAAAAAGCTTTCCACGAGCTACTCAGGTCACCGACCGGTTTCATGTTCAGCAATTAGCCCTGGAAGCCGTTCAGGAAATGCGCGTCGAGTACCGGTGGGAAGCCCTGGATGCCGAAAACGAAGCCCTTGAACAAGCCAAAGCCACTCAGAGTGAGTACGAGTCCCCGGTGCTTTCCAATGGCGATACCCTTAAACAATTGCTGGCCCGCAGCCGGTATGTGCTTTATAAAAAACCGGGTGATTGGACTGACAGTCAACGGGAACGGGCTACGCTGCTTTTTGATCGGTACCCTGATCTGAAAAAAGCCTATGATCTCAGTCAAGCCCTAAGCCAGATCTTTGAGAATACGACCGATAAACTTTATGGCTTGGCTCGTCTGGCTAAATGGCATGAAAAGGTCCGGCAGTGCGGTTTTAAGGCCTTCAACACCGTGGCCCGTTCGATTCAAAACCACTATGAGACAATCCTGAATTATTTTGACAACCGCAGCACCAATGCGTCGGCCGAATCTTTCAATGCTAAAATCAAAGCGTTCCGAGCCCAGTTCAGAGGGGTAAAAAATGTGGAATTCTTTCTTTACCGATTGACGCAGTTATATGCTTAATCCAAGATGCTCCACAACTTTTGCTCTTGATCCTGGATCGCTGGACAAACACATAATAATTAGGATCGCTGGTTAAAGTTGTTGTACCCAATATTGGTAACGTCTGCCATTGCGTAGTCGGGTGGAGATTCTCATTGGGGCCCGCGTTGTTTAAGCATACTTTTAAAGGCATATCAAAACCCGCGACGCAATTCGTCCAGCGGTATTGAATCTTGTTTTTGATCAATTTATACTCCAGGGTAGGAACGCGTGTATCGCGCAGATACTGATCGAATACCTTTTGAAAATTGATGCCGGATTGTTGGCTGACGTACTCTTCAATTTGTTTTCCATCAACGGTCTGGTGGTAAAAAGTCTGATTAAGACCCCGAAGAATTCCCCGCCATTTCGTATCATCACCAATAATTTGCCGGATGGTGTGCAGCATATTACCGCCCTTGTAATACATATCGCCTGAACCTGCGTGGTTTACATTGTAGGTGCCCACAATGGGCCGGTCATTTCGAATGAGCGCCCGGGTGCCCATTACATAGGCCGATCCTGCATCTTTTCCGTGGTAATATTCCGTATAGAGATTCTCGGAGTAATTGGTAAAGCTCTCGTGAACCCACATATCGGCTACGTCCCGATAGGTAATGTTGTTGGCAAACCACTCGTGACCGGATTCGTGGATGATGATGAAATCCCAAAGAAGTCCAAAACCGGTTCCCGACAGATCGCGTCCCAAATACCCATTCCGAAAGCGATTGCCGTACGTCACCGAACTTTGATGCTCCATTCCCAAATAGGGTGTCTCGACAAGTTTGTAACCATCTTCGTAAAATGGATACGGTCCAAACCAATGCTCAAATGCTTTCAGCATAGGTTTCGCCTGTTGAAATTGCCGACGGGCCGAATCGGCGTGCTCGGGCAGGGCGTAAAAATCCAGGGTTAACCGCCCCTTTTCGCCCTGAAGCGTGTCCGCCCAGTGAATATAATTGCCAATATTGAGGTTGACGCCGTAGTTACTAATCGGGTTACTCACAAACCAATCGAACGTATGGGTCCCATCATCGTGTTCGGTCACCCGGCGCAAACGGCCATTGGAAATGTCCTGTAATCCTTTGGGTACGGTGATGCTGATGAGCATGCTGTCGGGCTCGTCGTACATGTGATCTTTGCAGGGCCACCAGGCACTGGCACCCAATCCCTGGCAAGCCGTAGCAATAAACCACAGTCCGGTTTTATCTCTTTTCCAGACAAAGCCGCCGTCCCAGGGTGCGCGTTTGGCAACCCGCGGTTTTCCGGCATAGTGAACCACCAGAGACTCGGTTTGCCCAATTTCCTGCTTTTTCTGAAGCGTTATAAAGTAGGCATTTCCATCCTGCCTGAAAGCCAGTTCCTTCCCTGCCTGAACAATTTTCTGCACTTTAAGAGGGCGTTGTAAATCCACTTGCAGCGTCTGGCTGGGTGTTAAAACCCGGTAGTGAATGGTTGTGCTGCCACTGATCGCGCTGTCGGCCGGATTGATTTTTACCTGAAGATGATAATATGCCAGGTCCCACCAGCTCCGTTCCGGGGTTATGGAACCGCGTAAGGTGTCATCGTGGGTAAAGGCAAATTTTTGGGCGGAAACCGCGAAGGAAAGTAGCAGGGCCGCCAGGAGTAGCCCAATGAATTTAGAAAGTTGATGAATCATGTCGTATACCATTCAAAGTTGAATCATTGTATCCGCACTCAGCGTGGCCCCGGAGGGCAGTGTTCCAGTAAATACCGGGTATACAGGCTGCGGAGGTGTCGGCTGGTGCCTTCACCTTCCGAAATACTGTGCGTCCGGTTCGGATAGGGCATCACCTGAAAGTATTTGTTGTGTTTAATGAGTTCATTGATAAGGACTTCGGCGTTGGAATAATGCACGTTGTCGTCTCCCGTTCCGTGAATATAGAGAAGATTTCCGCGTAAATTTTTGGCGTAGGTAATGGGCGAACCGGCCACAAAATCCTCCCGGTTTTCCTGGGGTAAGCCCATATACCGCTCCTGGTAGATGTTGTCGTAGAACAATTGATTGCCCACAGCCGCCACGGAAATGCCGGTTTTATAGATTTCGGGATACTGAAAAAGCAGGTGAAGTGTGGTTGAACCACCGCCACTCCAGCCCCAGACGGCAACCCGGCTGGTATCCAGATAGGCATGTTGCTCGAACAGTTTTTTAGCCCCCATGGCCTGATCCCGAACGTTGATCCGCCCGATCTGCCGGTAGATGGCTTTGCGCCAGGCGGCTCCCTTCAGCGCCGGTGTTCCCCGGTTATCCAGGGCAATGTAACAATAGCCTGCTTTGGCCATATCGCCTTCAAACTGCGCATTGCTGCCCGCCGAAAAAACGTCGCTGGTCGTGGTGGTTGCCGGTTCGCCATAGACATAAAAAACAACCGGATATTTTTTGGTACTGTCGAAATTTTCGGGTTTTCGCATCCAGCCGTCCAGCGTAATGCCATCGGCAGTTTGAACCTTGAAAAACTCCACATTCCGGGGTGTTTGCGGGTTAGAAGCGGGGCGGGGAGACGCACGAACGACCTGATTATCGGACAGCCGAATCCAGTTTGTGACCATCGGTGTCTGATGGCTGTTGAACGTATGCTGGGCATATCGACCGCCGGGGGCGATGTCGTAGGCATGCGTTCCCGGCTCATTGGCGGGAGAGATTCGCTCCGGGTTTCCCTTGCCATCCATCTTCGTACGATACAAATACCGCTGGGTGGGATTGGTAGGGGAAGCCGTGAAATAGATGTATCGGTTTCGTTCGTCAATGTAATTGATACCAGAAATGTCGTAGGAACCGGGTGTAAGCAACACTTCTTTTTTGCCATCGCGACTGAGTTGATACAGATGTCGCCAGCCGTCTTTTTCGGAAACCCAGATAAACGATTTTCCACCGTCCAGCCACTCCCAACCGGCGGGATTGCCCCGGTTCCAGCTCTCTTTTGTATCGATCCACGTATCACTGGTTTCGCGGTGGATCGGCGTCACAGAGCCCTTGTCGGACTGTGCTACAAAAAGAATACTCTGGTTTTGTTTGCGGTTTAATTGTTCGATAATCAGCTCGTTCGAGTTGGGGAACCACTCCATTCGCACGAGGTAATGTTGCTGCGGATCGCCCGGAATGGGCAGCCAGCGCGTTGGTCCGCCGGTTGCCGCAACAACGCCGATGCGAACCGGAGAGGGTGACTCTCCGACTTTCGGGTATTCGACCGGAATGACACGGGAATAAACCGAATCCGTCGTATTGAGTATCAAGTAGTCGCGAATCGTGCTGGCATCGACTTGCCAGTAGGCAATTTGCTTGCTGTCCGGGCTCCATCGAAAACCGTCGCGGCAGCCGAACTCCTCCTCGTACGCCCAGTCAAACGTGCCGTTGATGCGTTTGCGGGTGCCGTCGGTGGTCAGTGGGGTGGTTTGTCCGGTCGACACATCTTCCACGAACAGATTGTTTTTGCTTACATACGCTACCTTGGTTCCGTCGGGCGACAGCTTGGTGTAGAGCATTGACTGACCCGGCTGGTCTTTTCCCACCTGCCGCAATCGACTACTTTTCCGATCAAGCAAATAGTAATCGCCCCGGGTGTTGTAGCGCCAGACGCGGGCGGTATTGGTGAAAATCAGCACCTGTGAAGAATCGCGGCTGAACGCCAACTGGGCTACCGTCAGCGGTTTCGATGCGCCGGTTGGGGTAAGTTGTTCCCCGGAAATCAGGGTGCTGGCCTTTCCGGAAACCAGGTCGGTTTGCAGAATTGCATCCGGAGTGACGGTCAGATAAGCGTTCCCGTCGGACGTCCAGCGAACGCCCTGAAACTGTGCCCAGGCAGTCTGAAAACCGTTGAAGAAAAAGAGAATATACAGAAATAGGGTACGAATTCGTCTCATACGTTTAGAAAATGGCTTTGATATATTGACCCGGCGTCAGGCTGGTAATGAGCTTAAATTGACGATTGAAGTTCGACAAATTCGTGTAGCCGCACGAAAAAGCAATCTGGCTGATGGGGAGTTTCGATTCCTGCAACAAACGGCAGGCGTGTTCGATTCGGACTTCATTGAGCAGTTGCGAAAACGTTTTTCGGGTATGAAGACGAAAAAACCGGCAGAATGCGCTTTCGGTCAGGTGGGCCTGAGCGGCCACTTCCTCCAGGGTGATGGGTGAAGCGTAGTGGTTCAGAATGTAGGTAAATACATTGTCGAGCCGCTGGTGATCGTCGGGTCGGCGGGGTTGTTCATAGGCTGTCATCGACAGCATTTCCCGTCTTGAATCGGTCGCCATGCAATCGAGAACCGTTAGTAGCGCCATCAGTTGCTCGAAAGGACGGAGTGTGTGCAGTTCCTCCATGCAATGCGTGGTTGAAACCGGTTCGTTAAACCGAATCCGAACACCGTGTCGGGCTTCCTGAAAAAGCTGGCTGAGGTGGTTTAGCTCGGGCATTCCGAAAAACGGTTCTTTCAGGTGTTCAGGACGCAGGTAAACGGAATACGACAAAGCCCGCTGATCGGTTTTTGCGGAAAAATAAGCCGGATCGTTGCGGAATACGTGCGGTAGATTGGCCCCTAAAAGCAATAAATCGTAGGGGCGGAAACGGTCGATGCGGTCGCCGATGACCTGCGTACCCACACTTTCCTTGATTAACGTCAATTGTAGTTCGGGATGAAAATGAAGCCGGTCGTAAAAATGAGATCCGTCATCGACCTGAACCCGAAACGAGCGATCGGCCACGGTGGGGATTCGGAACAGCAGCGGTTTCATTGGAAAGCCGGAAAAAAAAGATGGCAGGCGTGAAAACGGGGACGCGGTGACGGCTGCTTATGCGGGGAGAGGAGTGTCGAAAGCATAGCGATTCAAAATGGATTAAATGATGAATAGAGACGGTGATGCAAAACAAAGTAGCGATAATTTTCGGAATTGATACAGAATTGGTTGTTTATTTTCTGTTTGTACTATAAAGTGGCAAAAAAAGTATTAGAAGTAATCAATCTCTATGAAGTGACCCGTTCGGAATTTCGCCAAATTTGTTCTATCTGAAGCGTGCAGGTAGCACGCATCCAATCAACTCTGATCAATCACCTGAATAGTATGGCAATCTCCGTATCCTGGAAAGGGGTCTATCCCGCCCTGCTCACGCCTTTTACGGCCGACGACGAACTCGATTTACCGCTGTTCGCCAAAAATATCCTGGCTCAACTCGATGCCGGTGTTCACGGTTTGATCATTGCCGGTTCTCTGGGTGAGGTCAGTACGCTGACTGGGCCCGAGAAGCTTTCTTTGCTGGAAAAGGCACTGGAAACCACCAATAACCGGGTTCCGGTGATTATGAACGTAGCAGAAGCGTCGACGCGTGAAGCCGTTCGGGGTGCGCGGGAAGCCGAAGCCAACGGAGCCGATGGCCTGATGCTGTTGCCGCCGATGCGGTATTTTGCGGATTCCCGCGAAACCGTTGCGTTTTTCAAAACCATCGCGCAGGAAACGTCGCTGCCGATCATGATTTACAACAATCCGGTCGATTACAAAATCATGACCACCGTGGCGATGTTCGAAGAACTGGCGGTTTTGCCAAACATTCGGGCCGTAAAAGA
Source organism: Larkinella sp. (assembly GCF_965227735.1). Classification (NCBI taxonomy): domain Bacteria; kingdom Pseudomonadati; phylum Bacteroidota; class Cytophagia; order Cytophagales; family Spirosomataceae; genus Larkinella; species Larkinella sp. The sequence goes on from NZ_OZ245776.1 coordinate 6,392,282, forward strand.
ATCGACGCGCGACCTGACCAACATTGCCCGGATGCGGAATGCCTTTGGCGACCGCTACAGTTTGCTGGGTGGGGTAGACACGCTGGCACTGGAAGCGCTGGTGTCGGGTGCCGACGGCTGGGTGGCCGGTTTGGTCGATGCCTTCCCGCAGGAAACGGTGGCCATTTATGAGCTGGTGAAAGCCGGTCGAATCGACGAAGCGATCCGGATTTACCGGTGGTTTATGCCCCTGCTGGAACTGGATATTCAGCCGAAACTGGTGCAATACATCAAACTGGCCGCCGTGGCCACCGGTATTGGCTCGGAATACGTTCGTGCTCCGCGTTTGACGCTGGAGGGAGAAGAACGGGAACGGGTGCTGGGCATTATTGAAGCTGCCCTGGCGATCCGTCCCACTTTGGAAGCGGTTTAAACCCGGTTTTTGGTCGCACGGTTTTATGAACTATAATTTTTATTGCATCGACGCCCACACCTGCGGGAATCCCGTTCGGGTGGTGACCGGTGGCAGTATTCCGCACCTCGTGGGTGCGACGATGAGCGAAAAACGGCAGCATTTCCTGCGCGATTACGACTGGATTCGGAAGAGTCTGATGTTCGAACCGCGTGGCCACGATATGATGTCGGGCAGCATTCTGTATCCGCCCAGCGACCCGGCCAACGATGTGGGCGTGCTGTTTATCGAAACGTCCGGCTGTTTGCCGATGTGTGGTCACGGCACCATTGGTACCGTGACGGTGGCCATCGAGCAGGGGCTGGTTGTGCCGAAAACGCCGGGCGTCCTGAATCTGGAAGTGCCCGCTGGCCTGGTTCGGGTCGAATACCGGCAGGAGGGGCGGAAGGTGAAATCGGTTAAAATCACCAACGTCAAGTCCTATCTGGCGGCCGAGGGTTTGACCGTCGATTGCCCGGATTTGGGAACCCTGACGGTCGATGTCGCCTACGGCGGAAATTTTTACGCCATCGTAGACCCACAACCCAATTTTGCCGGTTTACAGCATTTCAAGGCGGAACAACTCATTGCCTGGGCGCGGGTGATGCGGGAACGGATGAACGAACAATATGCGTTTGTGCATCCCGAAAACCCGACCATCAATGGGCTGAGCCACGTTTTGTGGACGGGCAAACCGCTGGCGGCCACGTCGACGGCCCGCAATGCGGTTTTCTACGGCGACAAGGCCATCGACCGATCACCCTGCGGCACCGGTACCTCGGCCCGGCTGGCGCAGTGGCACGCCAAAGGCTGGTTGAAACCCGGTCAGGATTTTGTACACGAAAGCATTATCGGCTCCATTTTTACGGGCCGAATCGAGCAGGAAACCGAGTTGGCCGGAAAAACCGCCATCGTGCCGAGCATCGAAGGCTGGGCCATTATTCACGGCTTCAATCATATTATTCTGGATGAAGACGATCCCTACGTACATGGTTTTCAGGTAATATGAGACACATCGGTATTATTGGTGGTGGTGTAATCGGTTTATGTTCAGCTTATTATCTGGACAAGGCGGGTTATAAAGTAACGGTTTTCGATCAGAACACACTGACGGACGGCTGTTCGTTCGGCAATGCCGGAATGATTGTGCCAAGTCACATCATTCCGCTGGCGCAGCCGGGCATGATGGCCAAAGGCATGCGAATGCTGCTTCGGTCGACCAGCCCGTTTTACATCAAACCCCGCCTGAGTGCTGATCTGCTGCGCTGGGGCTGGCTCTTCTACAAGCATTCGACGCCTGAGCACGTCGAGCGGGCCATTCCGGCGCTGCGTGACATTAGCTTGCTGAGCAAAAAACTGTATCAGGAACTCGCCCAGACCGATGGCCTGTCGTTTGGCTGGAAGGAAGACGGGCTGCTGATGCTCTATAAAACCGCTGCTGCCGAACACGAAATGGCCGAGGAAGCGGAAGTGGCCAATCGCGCCGGTATTGAAGCGCGGCAATTGTCGGGGGGCCAGGTTCAGGACCTGGAGCCGGATGCCCGGGTAAACGTCCGGGGAGCAGTGTATTACCCCGGCGACGCGCATCTGAACCCCGGCCAGTTCATTCGATCGCTGGTTGCGTATTTGAAAAACCGGGGCGTTACCCTGCTGGAAAGCCAATCCGTGACCGGTTTTGGCCGGTCGGGTTCCCGGCTCACTTCCGTCAGAACGGTTTCGGCGGAGCATTCGTTTGATGAAATTGTTGTTGCTGCCGGTTCCTGGTCACCGTCATTAATGCATTCACTGGGGATTTCGCTGCCGTTGCAGGGCGGCAAAGGCTATAGTTTCATGCTGCGAAACCAGCGTCCGAACATCCGGGTTCCGGCCATCATGCTGGAAGCCCGCGCCACGGCCACGCCGATGGGCGCTGACCTGCGGTTTGCCGGTACGCTCGAAGTGGCCGGAACCGATTTGTCCGTTAACATGAACCGGGTGCGGGGCATTGTCAATTCCATCCAAAACTATTACCCCGACCTGTCGGCCCAACTGCCGGAGGTGTCGAAGGTCTGGAGCGGACTGCGGCCCTGTTCGCCCGACGGATTGCCGTATATTGGAAGGGTGTCGGGCTTTGAAAATTTGACACTGGCAACCGGACACGGAATGATGGGCGTGAGTTTGGGACCGGCTTCGGGTAAACTGGTGGCCGACAGTCTCGACAACCGCACACCGGCATTGGAATTAAGCCCTTTCAATCCGGACCGGTTTCGTTAAAATAGTGGCGACAGAAGCAAAAAGAGCATTCGTTTCTGCCCGAATCGGTTCGACACAGAATAAAAAAGGCCAAAACGGTAGATAAATAGGCGGGATTATACCGTTAGTGAATAAATGGTGACAAAGACAGTAAAAAAAAGTAACTTTCACGATCCAATTCACTTGCCGTATTTGAAATAATCCCTCTACTTTTGTGTGTTCGTGATTTTACCGATCCCATGCCATGAAAATCAGCCCGCCACAAGTTGGCCGATACTATTACGTCGGAAATGAACCGACGCTGTTTACTGAAAAATTGTTGCAGGAAATCCTGCCGCACCACCGTCCCCAGCCCATTCGGTTGACCAAGCAATGGTTGACCTCATTCGGCTTTCGTCCCGATGCCGCCCGTCACTTCTGGTATTTTCAGGATCTGAAATTAGTCCCCGGTCTCAATTGCTGGCTGTGCGTCAGCAGCCGTCGGTATCTGCACTATGTTCACGAATTGCAGGAATGTTTTGCCGACATTTACCAGACCGAACTACCCCTGGAAACGCAGTCGTAGTGAGTACAATTCCTTACAGTTTAGCTACCTGCTGCTGGCTGACCCGCATACACGAAATAAATTAAATAAGTCCTTAAATTTTGTATCGAAATTAGCACGATATTTGTGTTGTGATTGTCTGACAATTACAGATTGTTCTGATTGATTTCCCCTCTTTTTTTTCGTTCGGATTCTGCTTTAAACCGCTGGTGCTGTTTTAGGAATAACCATGCCTTCCCAGACAGAATTTACTGCATCGGACTCGTAGAACGTGGCTAAGAAAGCCCGGCCGGTTTGGGAAAGTAGGATTAATCAGAAAAAATTTCACCGTTATTGATCCGGAAGTTACCATTTAGTATACTATTTGTAGGGAAAACTACTTACGCATTCGATTCTTGAAAGGAATCGTATCGGCTGACCCATCTAACTTTTTTACTGTCACACAAGAATGAAACTGAATCAATCTGTTTTTGAAAACCAGGCGTGGTCATCTTTGTCGGAAACGCCGGGTTTTGTGGCTGATAATGCCCAATTAGTTTTGGCATTTGGTGAACGGTTTTTATTGGAAAAATTAAATGTCTACGACCAGCTCCGGGAACGCTATCCGGCGGCCGATATCGTGATCAATTCCACGGCTGGCGAAATTTACCTCGACAAAGTTCATGATGGATCGGTCATCGCAACCGCCATCGAATTTGAAAAAACGCGGGTTCGAACGGTGCAGATCGATATTCATAAACACACGGAAAGTTACCAGGCAGGGGAGAAAATTGCCCGGGAACTGGACGAACCCGATCTGGCGGCTATTTTTCTGATATCGGATGGGAGTTGGGTGAATGGCAGCGATCTGACCGAAGCACTCAATCAATTGCTGAAACGACACATTCCCATTTCGGGGGGGCTGGCGGGTGATGCCGCCCGGTTTGAACGGACGCTGGTGGGCCTGAACCAAAACCCGGCTGCGGGTAAAATTGTCGGCATCGGTTTTTACGGAACCGAACTGAAAATCGGGCATGGATCGATGGGCGGCTGGGATGTGTTCGGGCCGGAACGCGAAGTGACCAAAGCGACCTACAATGTGTTGTACCAGATCGATGGCAAACACGCGCTGGATTTATACAAGGAGTATTTGGGAAAATATGCCGAAAGCCTGCCCTCGGCGGCCCTGCTTTTCCCGTTGTCTATTCGGGCTTCGGCTGGTTCGGAGCCGCTGGTGCGTACCATTCTGGCCATCGACGAAGAAGCCAAAAGCATGACGTTTGCGGGAGAGATGCCCGAAAAAGCCCTCGTACGGTTTATGACGGCGAATTTTGACCGGCTCATCGACGCGTCGGCGGAGGCTGCACACACCTCCCTGACTCAGCTCAACTTTGCGCCCGAACTGGCGATTCTGATTAGCTGTGTGGGACGGAAGCTGGTGTTGGGGCAGCGAACCGACGAGGAAGTGGAAGCCGCCCGCGAAGTGTTTGGAAATGATGCGGTGATGACGGGTTTTTATTCCTACGGTGAAATCTCTCCCTTGCAGTCCACTACCCGCTGCGAACTACACAACCAAACGATGACCGTGACGGTCTTTTCCGAAAACTGACGCTATGGACACGACGAATTTCCATAAACTGCTGGCCCGACAAATTAATAAACACCTGACGGAAGAGTGTCTGCAGCATGAGCGGTTTCAGCAGTTTGTAAAAGCAGTCAATGAATCGTATCTAAACTTTGACCGTGATAAGGAGTTGTTCGAGCATTCGTTGTTTCTCAACGAGCGGGAGTATGCCACGATCAATCAGAAACTTAAGGAAGAAATCAGCCAGCGCCGGCAGTCGGAAGAAAAACTGATCGAAGCCATCAAGTCGATGGAAATTCCGGAAGGGGATGAAATGCCGGAATTTGGCCCCGAAAATCTGGTTTCACTGGTCGATTTTCTGCAGAAACAGATTGAACACCGCAAGCAAATCGAGCTTGAACTGCGGTCGGCGAAAGAAGTTGCAGAGAATGCCACCCTGGCAAAATCGGAGTTTCTGTCGATGATGAGTCACGAAATCCGGACACCGCTCAATGGCATTGTCGGGATGACGTACCTGATGAGCCAGGAGGAAGTGCCGCCCGCCCTGGCCGAAAACCTCAAAACGCTGCAATTTTCGATTGAACACCTGCACGCGCTCATCAACGACATCCTGGACTTCAGTAAGATCGAAGCCGGAAAAGTGGAACTCGAAGAAACCAATTTTGACTTTAAACACTTGGTTTCCAATATCAAACGCGCCCACCAGTTCAAAGCCGAGGAAAACGGAACCCGCATCAAACTGATGGTGGACGACGACATTCCGGATTCGCTGATGGGGGATTCGCTGCGGATTGGGCAGGTATTGTCTAATCTGGTTTCCAACGCCATCAAGTTCACCAAAAAAGGCACGATAACCATCGAACTGTCGCTGCTTCAGAAAGACGACGAAGTGGCTTCCATCTATGTTTCGGTGCAGGATACCGGGATCGGGATTGCGCCCGAAAAACAGCAGGCCATTTTTGAGATGTTTACGCAGGCCAATTCGGCCACAACCCGGCAATTTGGCGGAACCGGACTGGGTCTGGTCATTACCCGCCGATTGCTCGAACTGCACGATAGCAAGATCGAAGTGGAAAGCGAGGAAGGAAAAGGGGCGAAGTTTCATTTTACCCTCGATTTGCGCATCAGCTCCGCGGTGAAACAGACCTACGTTCTGCCCGATGCCATCAACGACCAGACCCTGAAAGGCGTCCGGGTGTTGCTGGTGGAAGACTATCCGGTCAACGTGAAAGTTGCGCTCAAATTCCTGAGCCGCTGGGGTGTTTTGGTGGATGTGGCCGAGAATGGACAGATCGGCGTCGAAAAATTTCTGGCGGGTTCCTACGATCTCATTCTGATGGACCTCCAGATGCCCGTCATGGACGGTTACACCTCGACGCAGCACATCCGGGAGACCGACGCCAAAATTCCGGTTATCGCCCTGACCGCTTCGGCCACATATAGCAACCGCGACCGCGCCATTCATGCGGGCATCAACGATTACGTGACCAAACCGTTCAATCCCAACGATTTGTTTCAGAAAATTGCCAAGTATTGCCAGCGGCTCAACTAAAAAATACCAGGAAAACCGGCTCCATCGTAACGCATCCTATTTTGGTAGATATGACCCATTCCGCCGACAAAGGCATTGATCAACTCGACCGCGCCCGTCTGTTGCAACTATATGAAGACGACACCGAAACCCTGATTTCAACGATTGAAATGTTTCTGGATGAAGTTGTTCCGGCTTTTCAGGTGTTGGAAAGCCGGATCGAATCGCAGGATTGGACGGGCGTTTGTGGAATGACCCACCAGTTGAGGCCCTGGCTGGGCATGGTAGGACTCACCCGTCTGGAACAGCAATTAGAGACGATAGAACATCTGGCAAAAGAAAAACCGGATTATGAAATGATCCAGAATACCTATCGTAACTTCACTGCAAATCTGGAGCATATGCAGCCGGTATTGAAAACAGAATTGCAGCAATTAACACAATAAGGAGGATAATAGAATGACTTGTTCATATGCTATTAGCGATCAAGTCAAGATGCAGGTACTCAGACTTAGAAATATTAAAATTCCATTAAAATAATGTTCCTATCTCCATAAGAACTAATTCTTCTTCCTTTAGCCTCTTATTTGTCAGACAAAATTTAACGCAATTTTGATTTGTAGTATGGTTTTTGTTACTACTTCGTATTGTTAGTATACGGTGATGAGTCGTGATGCTTTTAATGGTTAATTTTGTTAAATTTGAATAACTACCTGTTGCAGACTTATTCATAGTTTGCAGTTACGATTTGTAGACAATTTATGGAAAACCAATACCATGTTCTGGTTGTAGAAGACGATACGTACATCCGTAAAGTTCTTCGTCATACATTGAAAGCTGAGTTTGAGGTCACGACGCTGAATAATGGGATTGAAGCGATGGACTGGCTGGAAGCGGGGAATCCGGTCGACATCATCATCACCGACCTGCAGATGCCGTATTTGAGCGGGCAGGACCTGATTCGGACTATTCGGGCGAGCTCATTGCTGACGCAGGTGCCCATCATCGTGTTGTCGACCTTCACCGATAGCGCGACCAAAATCGCCTGTCTGGAGCAGGGGGCCGATGACTACATGATCAAACCCTTCAATCCGCTGGAAGTTAAGGCGAAAATAAACGCGATTCTGCGCCGAAGGGGCAGTCCGCAACCGTCATCCGCATCTGGAAATAAACCGACTTTCTGATTCTTTTCTAGCCCTCCATTGGTATGCTGACGGTTTTAGCGAACGGAACAACATTTCGGGTTTTATACGTCGAGGACGACCCTCAGATGGCCGCGGATTTTAGCCAGGCATTTGGTGAAACCGCATCCATCACGGTGGTAACCAGCCTGGAGCAGGCTCTTTTTTTTCTGGAGGCCGAACCGGCCGTCGATCTGGTGGTATACAACGACCGGCTGAACAGCACCTCGTTCCTGAACGCCATTCGGGCCAACCCGCGTTCCGGAAAACTCTCTACCATTCTGCTGACGGGCGATTCTCCCATTGACCTGACGGTTGAACCGTTCCGGGGGCGCGTCATCGATGTCTATCACTACGGGTATTCCGAAGCCGCTTTTCAGACCCGGTTGTCGTACCTGGTTCGGAAAAAACAATACGCCGAAACCGGCGGAAATGCCCACAAGCCGGTTCCGGTTCGGATGCCAATTGGCAAACGGATTTTTGACATTGTGCTGTCGTTTTTCCTCCTGTTGATGATTTCGCCCCTGCTGCTGGTGGTCGCCATTCTGGTAAAACTCGATTCCAAAGGCCCCATTTTCTACGGTTCCAAGCGGGTTGGGATGGGGTATAAGGTGTTCAACATGTATAAGTTCCGAACCATGCGCACGGATGCCGACCAGATGCTGGCGAGCATGGCTTCCAAGAATATGTACAATGTCGCGAAAGTGGAGGAGGCAACGGATCAGCTTTGTGACACCTGCCAACTGGCCGGAACCGGGTGCCAGCAGCCGCTTTTTCTGGACGATAAACAGGTTTGCGAAAAAGTCCATTTCCGGGCTGAAAAGGCCAAGGCCATGTTTTCGAAGTTCAAGGAAGACCCCCGCGTGACGCGGCTCGGCAAGGTGCTGCGCAACACGAGCATCGACGAACTGCCCCAGTTTTACAACATTCTCCGGGGGGATATGTCGTTTGTCGGCAACCGGCCACTACCGCCCTATGAAGCCGAAAAGCTGACGGCTGCGGGCTATGCCCGGCGGTTTGCGGCTCCGGCCGGATTAACGGGACTCTGGCAGGTGACCAAGCGCGGAGGAGCGGCTGTTTCGGACCAGGAACGCATCCAGCTCGACGTGCTTTACGCCAAAAAATACTCGTTCAAAACGGATCTGATGATTGTAATTCGAACCCTGAAGGCAGTATGGCAAAAGGAGAACGTGTAGAAAGCGTGCCGCTGATTTCGCTGATTACGATCAATTACAACCAGGCCGCGGTGACCTGCGAACTGTTGGAATCGACCCGGCGGCTGAAATACCCCCGGTTTGAAATTATCGTGGTGGACAACGCATCCGTTGAAGATCCCACCGAACGCATCCGGCAGGGGAATTATCCGAACGTGAAAGTCGTTGTCAGCCCCGAAAACCTCGGTTTTTCGGGCGGAAATAATCTCGGGATGCAACACGCCAAAGGCGATTATTTTTTTTTCCTGAACAACGACACGGAGGTAACGCCTGACTTGCTGGACCAGTTGCTGGCACCCTTCGAATCCGACCCGAGGATTGGCATTACCTGCCCCAAAATCCGGTTTTACGACCATCCGACGATCATTCAATATGCTGGCTACTACCCGCTAAACTGCTACACCGGCCGAACCTGGTCCATTGGGCTGGGCGAAACCGACCGTGGGCAACACGACCAGTCCGGGCGGACGGCTTTTGCCCACGGTGCCGCCATGATGGTGAGCCGCCGGGCGGTGGAGGAAGGGGGCGCGATGGACGAATCGTTCTTTCTGTATTATGAAGAACTGGACTGGTCGATGCAGATTCAGCGGGCCGGTTTTCAAATTTACTACCAGGCTTCGGCCCTGATTTACCACAAGGAGTCGATTAGCGTCGGCAAAACCAATCCGCTGAAGGTATATTACCACACGCGAAACCGGCTGTTGTTCATGCGGAGAAACGTGAGCGGTTTTCCCCTGTTTTTTTTCTGTGTCTACTATTTCAGCTTTGCCCTCACCAAGGCGGCTTTTCTCTACGCCATCAGGCGGCAGAAAAGCTATCTCATTGCGCTGAAAAACGCGGTTCTCTGGCATTTCAGCAATAAAATTCACCAACCAGCCAAAGACGTTCTGCCGCGTGTGGTGGCGACTACTTAACGAATCACTATGGAAATTTTTCTGGTTGTCTGCGCAGGACTCGTGGTCTATACCTACGTCGGATACGGTGTGCTGGTGTGGCTGTTGGTGAAAATCCGGGGGCGTCGGCCCGCGTTGAAAACCGATACGGTTTTTGCGCCCGATGTCACGCTGATTGTGCCGGCCTACAACGAATTGTCGTGTTTGCCCGACAAGGTGGCGAACTCCTTTGCGCAGCATTACCCCGCCGATAAGCTTCATTTTCTGTTCGTTACGGAAGGATCGACCGACGGTTCGGCAGACTTTCTGCGTTCGAAATACGGCAACCGGGTGGCGATTATGGAAGGCACCGAACGCCGGGGTAAGGTGGCCGCCATGAACCGCGCCATGTTGCAGGTGAAAACCCCGCTGGCCATTTTTACGGACGCCAACACCATTCTGAACCCGGAGGCCGTACAAAACCTGGTCCGCCATTTTCGGGACCCGAAGGTGGGCGCGGTGGCGGGTGAAAAGCGGATTTTGACCAACGACAGCGAGTCGGCGGCTGGTTCGGGCGAAGGGCTTTACTGGAAATACGAATCGTTCTTGAAGCGCCTGGACTCCGATTTGCACACCATCGTCGGTGCCGCCGGGGAGTTGTTTGCGGTGCGGACGGACTTGTATGAACCGGTTGAAACCGACACGATTCTGGATGATTTTATCATTTCGCTCCGAATTGCCGGACAGGGCTACCGTGTTGCCTATGAGCCGGATGCCTATGCGATGGAACGCCCGTCGTTTTCGATTGTGGATGAGCAGAAACGAAAAATCCGGATTGCAGCCGGCGGTTTTCAGTCCATCGTCCGGCTGACCTATCTGCTGAATATTTTTCGCTACGGCTGGCTGACGTTCGAGTATGTGTCGCACCGGGCGATGCGCTGGGCCGTGGCACCTCTGTGTTTGCCCCTGATTTTCCTGTCTAATGCCTGGCTGGCAGTTCGGGAGCTGGTGACTGCGCCGTCGGGCCAGTATGGCTGGACGGTTTTGTTCGTGCTTCAATGTATTTTCTATGCCGCTGCCTGGGTCGGTTACCGGCTCGAAAAGAAGAATTTACGCTGGAAACTGCTCTTTGTTCCCTTCTATTTCACTTTCATGAATGTCTGTGCGCTGGCCGGTTTAGTCCGGTATGTAAAAGGTAACCAATCAGGTACCTGGGAGAAAGTACGCCGGGCGGGCGAAGTCGAACTTAAAAATTCGTAGCAGACCGTCAGTATACTGAACCATTTTCACTTCGAAGTAAAGATCAAACAAACAAGCATTTATTAGTAAAGTTGTTTGTTAAAGCATCTATTGTTTTCCTTCTCATTTAAACTTCTTTTTATTCCCTTAAACAGGTCATACGGCCAACCTATAAAAGCGCCTGTTTAAGTCACCGGAAAGTTGACAAAAAATTTTGCAAGTAATTAACCTACACTGCAACTATTTTTAATGCCATAGCTTCTTGAGGGATTTTTGAGCAATACGTAAAATAAGTTGTGAAAAAAAAAGAAATAAGTATTGCAAAAATATTTTCTCATTTTATCGGCCTGGTAAGACTAGTTTTTTAATAAAAAGGACCCTTTAATAGAATGTACTCCTGTTTTTTGCAAAAAAATTTTCATAATTTTTATTATAAAAAATAATATTACTGAAAGAAAAATATACAATAACTGGTATATAAATTGATAAATTACTGATTGAATGCAGGTAAAATTTCGGTCACTAATTAATTGCAAACTTGATGCTTCACAACTATGATGAAAACTTTACTGTCTGGTATTAAGCAAAAAAACGTAATTCTTCTCTTTGTTATTTTTTTGTTTTCCGGTTCGCAACTCGAAGCGAAGGAACGGCCTGAAGCGGCTCCTCTGCACGTTAAACCCCTTCTTATACAATCGCTCCCCGGCCGAATTGAAGCCGAGAGTTATGACGCCCAAAGTGGTGTACAAACCGAAAACACCAGTGATGCAGGCGGTGGCCTCAATGTCGGCTGGATTGACAGTGACGACTGGATGGATTACAACCTAAACGTGTCGACATCTGGCCTTTATACCCTCCGGTTTCGGGTAGCAACGGGGCAGAGCGGTGGTAAACTGGAACTGAAACGGGCCAACGGGACGGTTATTGCCACGGTAGACGTTCCGGCAACGGGTGGCTGGCAAGGCTGGCAAACCGTTACGACAACGGCTTCGCTGACGGCGGGTGATCAGGTGATGCGGGTTTTTGCCAAACAAGGTCCCTGGAACTTCAACTGGTTTGACGTGACGGCTGCCCGACCGCTGCCCGCCAAAATTGAAGCCGAAAGCTACGACGTGATGAGTGGCATCCAAACCGAGAATACGGGCGATGTGGGCGGTGGCCTCAATGTGGGATGGATCGACGACAACGACTGGCTGGATTATAACGTGAACGTGCCGACAACCGGTTCGTATACCTTCAAATTCCGGATTGCGAAGGCGTATGGCGAAGGAAAAATTGAACTGAAAACGGCGGCTGGCGCTTTGTTGAAAACCGTTGAATTGCCAATTACGGGCGGCTGGCAGACCTACCAGACGGTCAATGCCGTGGTTTCTTTAACGGCGGGCGATCAGGTGCTGCGGCTCAACATTCCGCAGGGAGCCTGGAATTTCAACTGGTTTGAGGTGGTCAGTGGCGGAACCGAAACGAACCCGCAGTCAGTGATCACGTTTGCGCCCCTGTCGACCAAAACCGTGGGCGATCCGGCTTTTGATCTGGTGGCAAGCAGCACCAATGCCGCCACGCCCATAACGTTTACGTCATCAAATCCATCGATTGTTTCGGTTTCGAACGCGACCGGCAGTTGGAAAGCCACCGTCGTGGCTGCCGGAGCGGTCAATATCACGGCTTCACAGGCGGCCAACGGCAATTTCAGTGCGGCCACGGATGTCGTTCAGACACTGGTGGTTCAGTCGGCTTCCAACCCGAACCCGCCTACTCCGCCGTCGCCCACCATTTCGGGTACGAAGATTACCCTCGACCCCAAACGCTGGTATCAGCTCAACAAAGTGGAGCGTGGTCTGGACGGCCTGTTCGATGGCATCACGAATGTCAACGTCAATACGGGGTATGGCAAAATTCTGGATAACTACGATTCCTACTACCCGCTGCTGCCGGGCGAACAGATGACCCTCCAGAGCATCCGGTTTTTTGATGGCGAAGGAAATTTCTCCGATCACCCCCTAACCATTTCGGTAATTACGGAGCAGTGGGAGCGCATTCCGGTTGCTACCTTTACCGGCGATCAATACAACGGCTGGGTGGGGCCAGACCCGACCAAACCAAACACCTTTACGCTCAATACCGCCGTGAGCAACGCCCGGTATCTGGTGATCAACGCCTGGTTTGGGTATCCAACGGAAATCGAACTGTATGGCTCTCATACCCCCGCTACCCCGACGGCAACCCCAATTCCGCAGAAGTCGATCAAGTTAAAAGACATGATGGGGGTCAATGCATTCGAGTGGGATTTTCTGAATGCCAACAAACCGGACGAAATCGATACCAACCGGTTGAAAGCCATCAAGAGTTTCAGCGGAATCCGGCATTACATGGATTGGGAGAAACTGGAGCCAAACGAAGGCGGTTACACGTTCAATCCGGTACACAGCGGAGGCTGGTATTACGATGTGCTGTACCAACGGTTGAAAACGGAAGGAATGGGCCTTCTGGCCTGTTTGAAAACCCTGCCGGGCTGGATGCAGAATACGTACCCGACCGATCAGCGCGATTCGGAAAACGTGCCGGTGAAGTTCGGACGGGATTTTTCCGATCCCACTTCCTACATCGAACAGGCTAAAGTGGCTTTCCAGTATGCAGCCCGGTATGGCAGCAACCCGAACGTCAACCCGGCGTTGCTGAGCGTCGCTTCGCACATCCGCTGGAACGGTGATGAAGCCAACGTGGTGAAAATCGGCCTGAATCTGGTGCAATACATCGAGTGCGACAATGAGCGCGACAAGTGGTGGAAAGGTCGCAAAGGGTACCAGACTGCCCGGGAATACGCGGCCAATTTGTCCGCTTTCTATGACGGTCATAAAAACACGATGGGCCCCGGAGTTGGCGTTAAAAATGCCGATCCGAACATGAAAGTAGTGATCGGGGGGCTGGCAGCCGCTTCCATCGGCGTCGACTACATCAAAGGGATGATCGACTGGTGTAAGCAATACCGCGGGTATAAGCCGGACGGAACCGTAAACCTGTGCTGGGATGTGCTCAACTACCACCTCTATTCCGACAATTCGAGCTCGTCGCAAAGTTGGACATCGGGCCGGGGGGCGGCACCGGAAGTATCGGCGGCTGGTGAGATTGCCAGGGAGTATCTGAAGTTAGCACACGAACAGTCGTATGACATGCCGGTCTGGATTACGGAAACGGGTTATGATTTCAATCAGGGAAGTCCGCTGAAAGCCATTCCGATTGGCAACAAATCGGTGTTGCAAACCCAGGCCGACTGGATTCTGCGCACTTCGTTGTTCTATGCCCGGAATAAAATTGAGAAGGTTTTCTTTTACCAGACCTACGATTATTACCCGGATCTGCCGATTCAGTTTGGTTCGTCGGGCCTGCTCAACCAGAATTTTACGCGCAAACCCGCAGCCGATTTCCTGTTTCAGACCAAAAAACTGCTGGGCGAGTACACCTATAAACAAACGTTGAACAATGATCCGGTGGTCGATCGGTATGAATTGAATGGCAAATCGGCGTTTGTGTTGCTGGTACCTGATGAAGTGGGCCGGACGGCGCAATATACGCTGGATCTGGGAACGGCCGGAAGTGCCAAAGTGTATACGCCCAAAGCCGGAAACGATGCGGCCGATGTGCAGACGATGAATACGGTGGGAGGGAAATTGACGTTAACGGTTACCGAAACGCCGATTTTTGTCATTGCTTCTGATCAGGTGGTGACGTCATCTACCTCGACGACAGCAGCCACGGCCCGACTCGGAACGGCGGAACTGACAACTCAATCCCTGCACGATGCCGTAAAAGTCTATCCCAATCCTTCTGTCGATTACATCACCATCGATCTTGAAAATGACAGCGACGGCCAGTTGGAGGTCAACTTGTTTCATGCGAGTCTGGGAACCCTGCACAAGCAGGTCGTTCTGGAGAAAACGTCAACGGTTTATTCCGGAAAAATCAATGTAGCGGCCTTGCCGGATGGCATGTATATTCTTGAAATAAAGCAGGGCAACGAACGGGCTTTCCGGAAAGTTTTGAAAGCCGGAAAATAGAAAAATAAACGTACCGGCGGACTTCAGTCCGTAAGCTTTCTACGTAATTAGAAGCTTACGGACTGAAGTCCGCCGGTACGTTTAAGAGAAATGAAGGTCGTAATTGTATTTGATTTGACGGTAGAGTGCCCGTCCCCAGACGACGAAGAAATTCGTATTCTCATGGCGCCAGTTACTGCGGGTAACGGTACTGGGTTCGTCTTCCGAATTTTTCTGTTCGAACATCGCATTAAAATCCGTCAGAAATAAACCTTTTCCTTTCTTTTTAATAAACGAAAGGCACATTTTATACTCAGTTTTGTCCGACTTGATCCCTTCGGCATACCGGCCGAATTTATCCAGAAACGAGCTTCTTCGCAGGTGCGGATGATCACTGTAATAATAGATCTTGGTGTAGTCGGTATACCACGGTTTATACGCCATTTTTGAGAAACCGTTTTTATAAGGCGTCAAATACGGATAGGGGAAATAAGCGTAGAAGCGAACGATATCCAGGTCTTTTTCCTGATTCATCAGGGCCAGAGCATCCTTGAAATAGGAAGCAAAAGCCGGTTTTGGAATAAAATCTTCCTGAACGTAAAGGGTGTAGGGTGTTTTGACGGCTTCCTGGCCTTTGTTGATGTTGTTAGCCAGGCCTTTATTCTGTGGTGTGGTAATAAGTCGGAACGTATACGATTTCTTCAGTTCACGAATGGCGTTCAAATGCTCTTTTTTGCTGCCATCATCGGAAACAACAATGTCATCGAAAGAACACTTCAGTTCTTTAAAAGTACGTAATAACCGCTCTAATGAACCGCTGCGGTTATAGTGCGTTATCAATAACGTAACATTAGAAAAGTGCGTTGAGAGTGGATCCATTTTCTGTAAGGCAATTTTTATCCAGATACACGATTGAAAGAGCTATTCTTTCAGTAAAGCTAACTCGAATGTATTTTTAAGGAGCCGGTATTTTAAATACCACCACCGGGCGAAAAGCAGGGCGGGGTTCGTGCTTTCCCGCCAGCTTGCCCGACCTAAAGTGCTGGGCTCATCAGGTGAGTTTTTCTGATCGAAGACCGCCGTAAATTCGTTGAAAAACAGCCCTTTCCCTTTCTTTTGAATCACTGAAAGACACATCAGGTATTCGGTTCGGTCGGATTTAATTCCTTCGGCATACCGGCCAAATTTTTCCAGAAACGAGCTTCGGCGGAGGTGCGGATGATCGCTGTAGAAGTAAAACTTCAGGTGGTTGGTGTACCAGACGGCCGATTTATAAATCATTTCCGAAAAGCCCTTTTTGAAAGGTTTCAGATACGGATACATGAAATAGGCATAAAACCGGACCAGGTCGAGGTCGGGGTCTTCTTTCATAAAGTTCAAAGCATCGCGGAAGTGTTGGGCAAAAGCGGCTTTCGGCACAAAATCTTCCTGAACGTAAAGCGTGTAAGGGGTTTTGACGGCATCCTGTCCCTTGTTGATGTTATGGCCCAATCCTTTGTTTTTGGGTGTGGTAACCAGGTGAAAAGCATATGTTTTTTCCAGCTTTTTGATCGCTTCCAGATGTTCCGGTTTGCTGCCATCATCCGATACGACAATTTGTTCAAACGTGCAGTGCAGTTCGCTAAACGTTCGCAACAAACGTTCCAAAGAACTGCTGCGGTTATAATGGGTTACCAGAAGCGTAACACCGGGAAAATAATCGTTCATGTCGTTGTCAGAATGACGTTGAGAATATAGCTTTTTATGCGCTAAGCGGTTTAAAGAAAGCAGCCCCGTTCCTTAACGCACGAGTAAAACCTGACCCATAGCCGTAGCCTGATCCTCGGAATTAACTACCTGATACTGGAGTATCCAGGCGTATAAACCAGATTCACAGGGCTGCCCCAAATACGTACCATCCCATTTTTTATCCAGCGATTCCGTACTGAAAATGGGCTCGCCCCAGCGGTTGAATATTTTTAGTTGCCCACTCCGAATGTCGTAATGATACACCTCAAGGGAATCGTTCAGGCCATCGTTGTTCGGACTGAAGGCAGCGGGTATGGCAAACCAGGGTGCCCGGCAGGGTTTGGTCTGAAGCGACACGATATTGGATACCGTACTACAACGCAGATCCTGAATTGAAGCCATATTGCTGCCTTCTGTACTGAAGAGCCGAAACTGCTTTTTTCCGACAAAATCCACTTTCAGCCGGTACGTTTCGCCGGTGGCTTGCCTTAAGTCAGTCCAGACGATGCCATCGGAGCTTTCCTGCCATTGAAATACCGGGTTGGTGTAACCGGAATAAACCGTCGATGCAAGTGATATGAATGATTTTTCGCAAACGGTTATGTCCATTTCGGTATACTCCGGAAAGGAAATCTGAAGCAGCGGACGACAGGGCCGAAACTGAATATCATCCAGCGCCAGATCATTTCCGCAGCCTCCGGGACCATTGTTAATTAACTTCACCACCACGTTGTTCAGGTTAGCCGGTACAACAAACAGCAGGGCATACGGCATCCAGGTCGGCGCATTGGTTCGCGCAATGGACCCGGTATTGATGGCCTGAATCAGTTTGCCGTCTTCGGTTTCTACGCGCATCGTGATGTTGGGATCCAATTGCTCCGGCGTAAAGTAGGGGCAATCATTTTTCTTCGCCAGACTCATGATATTCAGTACCCAAACCGAAAGTTCATACGTCATTCCCTGGCATAAATCAGTCACCGACTGGCTGTAAAATTCCCCCCGGTTAAATGACGCATTGACCAGCAGCATATTTCCGTTTACATCGCCGGGCGTATGATCCTCCGGGAGTTCATGCCAGGAGTTGGTATAACAGGTGCTCCCGTGTACAATGGCATACTGAGAGTCATCCGGGCAATGTTCTACATACTGGTACGTGGTCTGACCCGGTAATAAGGCGCTCGACTTCCCGGTGCCAAATGTTTGGTTAATAATTGCATCGCCCAATACGCCATTGCAGGACTGAGCCGGGCAGATCGTCGGCAGCAAGGCGGCAAACAGACCCAGAAAAAGACGGGCTACCAGGACTTGTCTTCGATACACCGGGGCCCTTCGGGCAATGTTGAAAAGGCTAACCATGCTTCCTGTCAAATCACACCGGCGGCCAGCGTCGGTCTTACGCACCAAAGGCCTGTTTAACCCGATTCGTGAACGCTTTGCCGAGGCTGCCATCGGCCATCAGTCGGCGGTCGCTGGTCCAGACCCGCGCCTTAAGACTTCCCACCCGCAGAATCTTTCCTTTTCCCTGCTGGAGCAGGGCAAGTGCCATCAGTCCGTCTTCACAACGGCCGGAGGGCGGGGGTGTTATGCCGGCTGCCACCAGTTCCGCCACTGAACCCTCCCGGCCGGAATCCAGCTCAAAACCGCCTACTGCCAGGGCGTCTTCCCGACGGAAAGCAAAATTGAAGCCGTACACATTCAGGTAAGCTTTGTGACGATTGCGTACGTGATTGACAAACTGAGCGGTTTTTTCATAGCCATAAAGTGCCAGACGGGAAGACTGCGGACTGGGCAGAAACGCATAGAGACCATAGGTACAGCCAATCTCCGGCTTTTGCAGCGGAGCCGATATCGTGCTCGACCAGCCAGCGGGGTACACACAGTCGGAATCTGCATTGGCGATGATGCGACCCCGGGCCGCCAGCAACCCGGCCTGGCGGGCGTAAGCAACGCCCGGTTGTTTTTCCAGGATCGAGCGGACGCCACACTGGTCCAGAATGGCCTGCGTACGGTCGGACGAATTGTTGTTGACGACCAGCAACTCCGTCGGCTGGGCGAGTTGCTGGTCGGCCAGCGACGACAGCATGTTCAGCAAATTGGCTTCCTCGTTGTAGGCGGGAATGACAATGGAAACCTCCGGTTTGGAAACCTGAAATTGGGTCAGTCGTGCGCGCAGATCGTCCAGTCGCTCCGCCGGGATCTGGGCCGGATCGTACTCAAATACGTGCTTGGAAATCCACTCCGGTAACAATGAACTGCTCATAGCTGCATCCCGTTAAGTTTCTTGTTTATTGAGCCAGTAATTTCGAACGGCATTCGCCGTTTTTCACGGTCACTACACCAGACCAGGAACGGGTCTTCGACTTCGCATAGAAATTGTAAGTCCCGTCGGTTTGAAAAAACGTAACCGAACCATCTACTCCGCAGGCTGGTGTCTTGCTTTGAGCCGACGTAACGAGTCCCTGCATGGTATTATCGACATAAACTTCAATGTCGCTGCCATCACTGCCATTGGTCCAGAAAATCACGCTGCCGATGGTCGGAAATTCCGTTATGACCACTCCTTTGGAAACGTTATCGGCAAAGTCGGCGGTTTTGGCGGTCAGTTGGATGGTGTAAATACCGTTCTTCTTATAATCGACAATCGGGTTGGTTTCAATTGACGCCTGCCCGTCGCCAAATATCCACTGATAGCCTTCGGCATTCTGGGATTTGTTGGTCAGCTGCACCCGACCGGGTACTCCGCTGACGAGGGTGTAGGTAAAATCGACTACCAGTTTTTTATACAAACCGGTGACGATAACGCTGTTGGAAACGACATCCGATCCCACATCATTTTTAGCGGTTAATTCCGCGAAATACACCCCGTCCTGCGAAAACGTAATCGTTGGTTCTGCCTCGGTTGAGGTCTGTCCGTCCCCGAATTTCCACTGATATCGTTTCGCTTCCACCGATTTATTCGAGAACTTCACTTGTCCGGGTTTACCCGTGACAAATTCAAAGGAAAAGTCCGCTGTTGGCCGGGGTGTGATGGTCGGCTTGCAACTGATACTGGAGAACAGGAGAAGCAGTAGAAAAAAATAATTCACTAAAACCGCTAAACGAAATTTCATAGACTGATACACTTTTAAAGAAAGATTGAATACTGATTTTTCGTATATACTCTTGTTTTATTGTGTCGGTGAATCGGATAGTGACTGGACAGGTTTCTTTACTTTCGGGTCAGAATTGAACAGCCGGAAGTCTTTAAACCGCATTTCTATATTAGCGTATGTCCATTCAGAGACTTTATAGACGATATAGAAATTCAGGAATATAAGATACGTATATGCCGATGGCGGCAATTTTAATACTCTAATAAATGCAATGTTGAACAGGCTGATTAGTAGGGCATGGGTCATGTAGATGGAGTAACTATAGGTGCCAACTTTATGCAGAAAAGATGATTTTTTTAGCAAATCTGAAACCGCTCCCCGCTCGAATGAAAAAACAAGAATTGCCACGAAAAAAAGCACTTCAAAAAGTAAGCCAATACGTTTCAGCTCGTGGCCGTTTGTTATGCAAACGGCAATAGAAAGCAAAACGATACTTTCTGCGAGGGTGTAGAAGCTGGGTTTAATGGATTTACTGTAGGCATGCAATTGGTCGAAAGTAGCATAACAAAGCCCTCCGACAAAGAAGCCGATGATTCCTCTTAAAAAACCATAATCGAAACTGTAGTTCAGTTTTAAACTATCTGTAATGGTAACTAGGAGGGTAGCCGATAAGCCAGCGACAAGCAAAAAAATAAGATTTCGGTTGCGTCGCAGATTGAGTTTATAAAGCAGGATCATAACGAAACCAAAAACGAGATAAGAAATCATCTCGGCACTGATCGACCAGCTGGGAATGTTCCAGCTAACGTCTTTAACACCAAGGATTTTTACAGAATTGAGGAGGAATAAGGAGGTGATGAACGTAGAAATCGAATTGTTTTCGTTCACCGGGTTGTTGATGTGGATGTAGGGTGCCAGATACATTTTGGAGCTTTCAACGATCACAAAAACAAGCAACATGATCACATGGAGTGGATAAATTCGGGCCACCCTTTTGGTTAGAAATTTCCGAAATTCCGGCCCGGTGGAAAGGGATTGATAATTGTACGTAATGACAAATCCACTGAGTACAAAGAAGAAATCCACAAACATATCGGAATTGTAGATAAAGCCATTGTTCAGGAGTGGCGTATCCGCAAAGTCGGCGACATGGAAAAACATGACCAGGGAAGCAAAAATCCCTCTGAAGATATCAAGAACCTGAAATCGGTGTTTCATGACGCTGGTTTATAGAGATCTTCGTAAATTTTGTATTTCCAGAAAGGAGAGCTTATACCTGAACGTCAAGGCCAGATAAACCAACCCACCCAACGCAATCTGAGCGACGGTATTAACGATGCCGTCGTAGCCTAAAAAGGATTTGTACAGCATGATCGCGCTGACCATAAACAGGCAGAAAAGCACCGGTTTATAAATATTTGATAAAAACTCTTTGATGAAAGCGCCGATCAAGTGATTAGCGATAAAAAAACCAAGCACTAAATTCACAAAAGTGGATGTGAAAAAGGCCAGAGCAATACCGGTTACCTCCCATTGTTTTCCAAAGAAATACAGCAGGGGAAGTTTAACCAGCAGCGTTACTAAATTCAGGTAAAAGAGCAGGTTCGGTTTGCCTTTTGTGTAGGCTATTGTAAAGAGCGGATGTGCCAGACAACTGCACATACTCTGCAAGACAAAAATGTGAATCAGCGGAATGGTATTTTCCCAGCCGGGGCCATAAAATAAAGGGATAAGACTGTCGGCGGTGATAAACAAACCCGCTAGTAGAGGGAAATTTAAGAAACTGATCAAGTCCAGAATTTTTATATAGGATTTTTTAAGTTCGTCGGAATTCTCCTTCATTTTTGCCAGAATTGGATACGCAACCTGGAGGATGATGGGATTGAGTTTGTTGATTGGGAAAACCGCTAACTGGTAGGCGATGGTGTAGTATCCGAGCGATTTTAAACCCAGTAAACTGCCCACCAGGATATTATCGCAATTGCCCTGAATGTAGCCCAGCAGGCTATCGCCTACATTAAATACCGCAAAGCGAAGGTGCTCTCTAATGGTGGTTACATTAAAATAGAACATCGGTATGAATAACCGGAATCCTAAACCGATGGATAAGAGGGTACGGACGGATTGCATAGCCAGTTGGCCATAAATCAGGGACGTTTCTTCGTAGCCGCTATAAGCCAGTGTAATAGCTACGATCGTTCCGCTAACGGCCCCCATAATTTCGATCAGGGCAACGGAGCGGAAGCGGAGTTCTTTCTGTAAAATGAATAAATAGATCTGCCCGCAGTAGATAATCGGAAAGTAAAAGGCCGCCAGTTTTACCACTTTGGCCAGCTTGGGTTCTTTGTAAAACTCGACGATTAAAGGCGAGGAGAAGTAAATAATAAAGTACATGCTGATCCCCAGCATCAGGCCCAGAAAATACAGCGTCGACAGTACTTTTCGGTCACTTTCCTGCTTGTAAATAATGGAATTGGAAAAGCCGAGATTGCTGAAAATGAAGAAGAAATTGATAATGAGCATGCAAACGCTCACAATTCCGAAAGCCGCAGGTTCGAGCAGTCGCGCCAGAATCGAGACTTGCAAAAACTGAAAAGCCGTTGAGATAATCGTAGAGATGGTAATCCATTTGCCACCGTCGATTGCTTTTTTCTTAGTGTCCATTACCGGTGGGATTTTTCTGTACGGGGCATTTCTGGCTGATCATCCCGGGAGCGCGGAGCCTCCGTAGCTCGCTCCGGTTCGGTGGGCCGCTGCCTGACATCGTTCAGGCTGGGAGCATCGATGTAACTGCCGGCCACGCGGTTGAGAACCGTCAGTACGGGGTGCATGGCAGCTCGCAGGTACAAACCCAGCAACTGCGTTTCAGTTCGGCCCCAGATGCCGTTGACATCGGTTACCAGAAGCGATACCGAACTTTGATTCAGGAACTGGACCGGAATCGGGCAGCTAATCAGCGGAGGCAATTCCATGATAATCTTGTCAAAACCGCTGAGTTCAGCCTGCTGATCTGTATCGAACAGCTCGCGCAGATCCGCTGTATGCATGAAATTGGTGCGCAGCACGTACGGATAGAGCATAACGCCTTCCTGCCCGGTTTTTGGTTGATCGGCGGACGTTTGCGGGTAACAAAAGGCAATCCGCTGACCACTTTCGCCGTAGATCTGCCCGATGCCGGTGGCCAGCCACGTTTTGCCTTGCCTGGACCGGATACTGAAAATCGTGATGACGGGCGGTTGGGATGCCGCCGATCGGGCGGTTTCGATGTTGATCGCGTCGCAAAGTTGCTGCAACATGCTCAACCCGGTTCGTCCGGTTTTCGACTCGAAGGATAACTTTTTGATGGTGGGGAAGAGGGCAATAACCGGTTTGCCGATCAGGGATTCTGCTTTGTTCGGCGTAATGATGCGCCGGTCGAGCCAGATCCGGAAAGCCATGAGCAGAACGGCAATAAAAAGGCCGACACCCAGACCAATCGCCACGAACAACCAGCGTTTTGATTGAGCATCCAGCGGATAATTCGGCGCATCCAGAACGGTCAGCGATTTATCCACCGTGACGTCCTGCCGGTGAATGATGGCCTGATTCAGGCTTTGTTCGGTGGCCAGATAGTCTTTTTCGGCCGACGTCAGCTCGCGGTTGAGCTGACGAAGCTGCGATTCCAGGGGGCTGTATTCGGTGGCCCGGGCTTTCTGCTTGCTCAGGAGGCTCTCGTAAACCTTCAGCCGGGCGGCCGACTCTTCGTATTCGAGCACGCGGGCCAGCCATTCACCAACCAGCGTTCGTTGCGGAACACTTTCGGGCGAGTCGCCGGACGGAGCGTACTTTTCGGCACTGTTTTTCAGCGCTCCCGACGTTTGTTCAACGCGCGTCTGTAACTTTTCAATGACGGTTTTCGCCTGCCCATACGCCTGGGCATTCGCCAGTTGAGTCTGAGCCTGAGCCAGATCGGCCTGTCTGCTTTTGAGTTCACCGCTGATGGCGATCGTGTTGCCCTGCTGAACCATCCGGCGGCTTAGCGCATCCATCGACGCTTTGGCCGCGCTGTTTTTCATCAGCTCATCGTTGTAATTGAAGCTGGTGAGTTCGGCGGAAGCGGCAACGTTTTTCGACTCCTCTTCGAAATTCACCAGATTGTGTTGCACATTGAAGGCCTGAACCTGTTTGTCGGCATTGTCCAGACGCACCTTGGCGGCCCGAACCTTATCCTGATAATAGGCAACGACCGAGTTGGTTTCGGAGGTTTTCAGCCGCGTATACCGGATATTCAAAACGTCAATGGCTTCCCGGAGGGTCTGCTGCGAAACAGCACCGTCTTCCGATTCGTATTCCATGTCCAGCATATCGCTGGGATTTCGGCGGTTAGCTTTCAGGTTGCCGCTGATTTTTTTGACGGAATAGTACGTATCTGATTTATGGAGCAGTAAAACAATGGGATTGATCGTTGTAGACCTGGCCAGGCTATCCAGTTTAAGCCGAATGCTGGCCTGAGCCGTGTCTTTCAGCAAATAAGCGCGCAGGGAAGGCGGTATAGCCTGCTGGAGTTTCTGAAAACCGGGAGCCGATAAAATCTGTCCATCAGGCTTCGACAGTTTAAGGTGCCGCGACAGCAAGTGCAATGAAATCTGCTGAATGGTTTCGGGTGATTTTAACGTAGTCAGCAGGTTTTCGAAGGTGACTGCCGACTGGTCGATGAAGTTTTTCTGATCGGACAGGACCGTATAGCCGGAAGCCATCCCGGTATAAATCGTCGCTTGCGACTTGTAAATTTTCGGTTCGTTCCGGGTCAGGTAAAATACCGTACCGGCTGTTACACCCGGAAGCAGAACAAACCAGATTGCATACTCCTTAATAAGACGTATCAAGACGCTGAGTCCCATAGATTAGTTGCGTTTTAGCTGCTGGATCGGCAAGCCAACCAGGATTTCCAGATAAGAAATGTTCTTCAAAAATTCTCCCTTCGCCTGCTCTGTCTGGATTTTTGCCTGAGCATACCGTCGGCTGGCAGCCGCCATGTCATCCGGTTCTACTTTTCCTTTTCGTGATTCCGTTTCCGTAATTTGAAAGGCTGTCCGCAGCACCTGTTCATCTTCAAACTGAATTTTAAGAATGCGCTGCGACGTCATGAGGTCCTGGTACGTAGCCACCAGATCGCGGTGCAGCCGCATGGAGGTTATTTCTTTCTGCGCCTGCGCCTGGCGATAAACGGCGCGGGCCTTCCGGATTTTCTGGGTCCGGCCAAAAATATCAAATAGGTTGATCTGCAAGCCGACGCCGGTGCGGTAGCCGTTGGCAATCTGACCCAATGCGTCCGGCCCCATTGAGGTGGTGGAGAAAATGGCCTGATTTCCGAACGAATAGTTGGTGAAACCGCTGGCACTTTGCAGGATTTCTATTTTCGATAGTTTGTACTCCGCATTGGTCGCATCGATCGATTCATTCTCAAGGCGGGTCAGGGGTGATTTTGTCAGTGCAATGGTGAGCAATTCCTCCAGTGAAAGCAGTTGAGTCGACAAATCCTGGTTGATATCCAGCGCAATCGTATCAGAAACCGGCAAAGCCTGCTGTGTGCTGTTGGCCGGTTTTTGAGCCGACTTCTGGCCGTATGAGACATACGACAAAAGCAGCCCCAGAAAAACAAAAAGGACAACTCGGCGACCAAGGAGAAATAGCAACACAACGCGATTCGAAATCATTATAAAGCAACTGAGTATTTGGAGGGACTAGATGTTGGTTAATAGTCAGCAAAAATGATACCATATGTCGGTTTTACACCAGCCAATTCAATACCATATTTTAAGCTGAAAATAAGTTAATTATTTGATATTCAGATTTTTAATAAAAAATTAATTTAAATTATTTCATTTTAATACCTTTTTAATGACTCCGGGATGTCCTTATTTATCAGACAAATAAATATTAAAAATATAGTCTAGATTTTCAGTTGAGCATACTTTTTGATTGTTTTTACGGAGCGAGTACGCCAGAAGCAAATCCGCGATCGTTTCATCTAAAGCCAAAGCGAAATGAATTTCGTTATTACGTCCCGACAACCGTGGGAGGAGAAAAACTTAGGCAGTAATATCCGGGATATGGCCCGCAGTTTGTCGAAGGCGCATCAGGTGCTGTTTGTCAACGAACCGCTCGATTGGTCGGCTCAACTCAACAAAGGTTCCGGACGGGCGCAACGGCGTAGCGAATTTATTCAACAAAACCAGGGACAGAGTCTCGTTGAGAGCGAACCGAATCTATGGGTTTTGTGTCCGCAGTTTTTGCTGGGTTCGATCAACTGGCTCCCGGATTCGGCCTTGTATGATCTGGCCAACCGGTATAACGGCCGGCAACTGGCGTCTGAAATCCGCTCAGCGATTGAAAAGCTGGGCTGGTCATCGTTCGTGCTGATCAACGACAATGATATGATTCAGGGATTTTACCTGAAAGAATTCCTCAAGCCGCGTGTGTACGTCTATTATTTGCGCGATAATTTTCTGGCCGTCGATTTCTGGAAGCGCCACGGCGCACGGCTGGAACCGCTGCTGATGAGCAAGGTCGACCTGGTCGCCAGCAACTCTCTCTACCTGGCCAATCAGGCGGCCCGCTACAACCCGCGTTCGGTTGATGTGGGCCAGGGCTGTGATCTGACCCTGTTCGACCCGGCCAAAATAGGGGAGATTCCGGCGGACATGGCCGCCCTGCCCACGCCCCGCATTGGTTACGCAGGCGCGTTGACCGGTTTGCGGCTGGATGTCGGGCTGATCGAAGCCGTTGCCAAAAGTCGACCCGACTGGCAGGTGGTGCTGATTGGCTCTGTCGATGATTCGTTCCGGACGGAGGGCCTGAAGGCATTGCCCAATGTCACGTTTCTGGGCGCTAAACCTTCGCACCAGATTCCGGCTTACCTGGCCGGGATGGATGTGCTGATCAATCCCCAGAAACTCAACGAAGTGACGATTGGTAATTATCCCCGTAAAATTGATGAGTACCTGGCGATGGGAAAACCGGTAGTGGCCGTAAAAACCGAGACGATGTCGCTGTTTAAAGATCATGTTTTTCTGGCCGAAACACCCGAAGAGTTCGTCGCCTGTATTGACCGGAGCCTGACGGGACAACCGCTTTCGTTGCCCGAAGAACGCATTGCTTTCGCGCTGGAACACACCTGGGAAAATTCACTGGGAGCTTTACTGGAAGCCATTGATCAACTTCCGGTTTCCCAACCCCAAACCGCCTGATTCGTTTCTGAAAACCGCATGAAAAATTTCATTGACCGCAACCCCCGGCTGAAACAACTGATTCACTGGCTATTGATTCCCCGGCATGAGGCCCGGCCCCGGCTATGGGTAAGCTGGTTGGTGAACCCGTTCATTCACAAGCGGCACCGCACGTCGATGGTCCGCTCATCCGTGCGGCTCGATGTGCTGCCGTTCAACCCGTTTGCGCTGGGGGCACACAGTGTCATCGAAGCATTCAGTGTGATTAACAACGGGGTTGGCCCGGTTTTGATCGGCGATCGCTGCACGGTCGGCATTGGGTCGGTGGTGATTGGGCCGGTGACGATCGGGACGGATGTGATCATTGCCCAGCACGTCGTTCTGTCGGGCCTGAACCATTCTTACGAAGACGTAAGCCGGTCGATTCGGGAGCAGCCCGTTGTCACCCGGCCGATTGTGATTGAAGATGAATGCTGGATTGGGGCCAACGTGGTCATCACGGCGGGGGTCACCATCGGGCGACATTCGGTGGTGGCGGGGGGGAGTGTCGTTACGCGGAACGTTCCGCCGTATTCGGTGGTGGGTGGCAATCCGGCCCGTTTGCTGAAACAGTATGACCCGGTCGAGAAAACGTGGATAAAACCGGTGGTTCAGGTCTGAAAACGTCAGCGTTTCAGGAACGAAGCGTCCAGAATGTCCATGATTTCGGGTTCCGTTGTGCTGTTGAATTTCCGCGCGAACAGCTTCCCGGAGTTCCGTAAGGCGGTTTCATCCGCAACTGTCAGCGTTTTTGGGCTGGCTTTTCCTTCCGACCAGTCGATGTAACGCAGGTTTTCGTTTTGCATGGCCGGTTTGAACGCTGAATTGTACAGAATGGTTTGAAAAATAAGCTCGTCGGCCCCCCAGGTCATTTTGAAAAAACGAACGACCTGCGGATGCTCCCGGAGGTACAGCAGAATGTAGCGAACCGCGCCTAAAGTGATCGTAAACCATTGAGAACGACCCACAAAGGTCAGATTTTCCGGGGCTTTCCGGTTGGGTAGTACCGTATTCAGCAGCTTTTCTACCGCGTATTTTCCGGAAAACGAATAATTGATGAGGTGGTATTTTTTCACCCGTGGCAGGGCTTCGTGCCATTCGTAATCCACCGACAAAAACTCCATGAACTGCGTTCCGGCGTTTTCTTTCAGGAAATCATGAATAAAACCGGGTGGTCTGAGCGGATAATCCTGGCCACTCAGCAGATTGATGTACGCATACGGAATGCCGGAAGCGACGATTTCTTCAAATCCGTTCAGGGTAGCCTGAACAATGCTGTAGGCGCCCCAAAACACCTTTTCCCGTTTTCGAATGAAGAAAACGTTCAGGTTTTTCCGCATTTTCAGGAACGGCGTCAGATCGGTTTTTCCGTCGATGTGGATATAAAAATCCGCATTCGGGTGCTGCAATGACTGAATCAGGCGGCTGAGTTGCTCGGGTTGTCCGTGGGCCAGAATCAAGTGGGCCAGTTTCAGGCGGTCGTTCGCTATCATCTACAGATTTAATTTCTTCAGTTCAGAAACCGCATGGGCGCAGGCGCGGGCCGTCAGTGCCATGTAGGTCAGCGACGGATTCTGGCAGGCCGACGAGGTCATGCAACTGCCGTCGGTAATATACACATTTTTGACATCGTGCATCTGGTTGAACCCGTTGAGAACGGACGTCGCCGGATCTTTTCCCATCCGAACCGTGCCCATTTCGTGAACCGCCGAACCGGGAGGTAAATCATAATAAAACTGGGCAACATTCTGAAAACCAGCCCGGTCGAGCATGTCCGCAGCACTTTCCTTGATGTCCTTCCGCATGTTGATCTCGTTCTCGTGGTATTCAAAGAAGACCCGCACCAGTGGCAGCCCCCACTGGTCTTTCTGCCCGGCATCCAGCGAAATCCGGTTTTCAAAGTAAGGCAGTGTTTCGCCCCAGGCACCCAGAAAGAGCGTCCAGGGACCCGGTTTGGTCAGCGAATTTTTGAAGTCGGCCCCAAAACCGTCCACACGCCTGTACTGGTCCGACCATTCGGCGCGTTCGCCGTCGCCCTGGTACCCAAAGCCGCGCAGGTAATCCTTCCGCTGCGTTTGCGCGTTCAGATTCCGAAAACGGGGTACATAAATGCCGATGGGCCGCCGGCCTTCATAATACTGATCCGCAAAACCCGGGTGTTCACCGTTGGCGCCCCCCATCATGAAATGGTCCATCAGGTTATGGCCAATCTGCCCGCTGGTGTTGCCTAAACCGTTCGGAAACCGGCTGGAAGTCGAGTTCAGCAGCAGGGCCGCCGTGGCGATGGTAGACGCATTCAGGAAAATGATTCGGGCGAAATACTCGGTCACTTCTTTGGTGTGCGAATTGATGACCCGCACGCCCGTGGCCCGGTTCTGTTTTTCGTCGAACAGTACTTCCGTCACAATCGAATCGGGCAGAAGCGTCAGGTTTCCCGTGGCAGCGGCAACGGGCAGCGTCGCCGAGTTACTGCTGAAATAGCCGCTGAAGGGGCAACCCCGGCTGCATAAATTCCGGTATTGACACGGCCCGCGCCCGTTCCAGCCCCGGCTGAGGTTGGCCGTCCGCGCAATGGTAACGATGCGGTCTTTGTAGTTTTTTTTGACCTGATTCGCGAAGTGGTTTTCGATGCAGTTGAACGCCATGGGCGGCAGAAATTTGCCATCGGGAAGCTGGGGAAGTCCTTCGGCCCGGCCGCTGATGCCCACAAATTGCTCGACGTAATCGTACCAGGGAGCCAGGTCTTTATACCGGATGGGCCAGTCAACCGCAATGCCATCCCGGGCGTTGGCTTCAAAATCCAGATCGCTGAGCCGGTAGCACTGGCGGCCCCACGTCAGCGACCGCCCGCCCACCTGATAGCCCCGAATCCAGTCGAACGGTTTTTCCTGTATGTACGGATGTTCCCGGTCGCTGACGTAAAAATGCTTGTCGCCTTCGTTGTACGACTTGCTTTGAACCGGGTTTTCAAGCTGGTCTTTCAAAACCGTGTTGAGCCGGTTTGGAAATTCCCAGGGGTGTTTCATGGCGGTGGGGTAGTCCGTGATGTGTTCTACCTGTCGGCCCCGCTCCAGCACCAGGGTTTTGAGACCTTTTTCGCAGAGTTCTTTGGCCGCCCAGCCACCACTAATGCCGGAGCCGACCACGATGGCATCGAAGGTATGCGCCGGATGACCTTTTGTATTACTATGGATCGGATTCATGAAACGAAGTTCAGATGCGTCATTTGGTAGCCCAGGATTTTTGCCCGTTGGCGAGCGGCATGCAGCCCGTAAAGCGACCGGGAACATACGCATACGCCAGCCCGCGGGTAGCACCCACAAGTGACGTGCAATAGCCCATGCAGGTATATTCTTTTAAAACCGTGAAAAAAGAACTACCCACCAGTTTCTTTTGCACTTTCCCGGCAAAGCCGCTCAGCGGGCGGCCCTGTTCTTCAACCTGCTGCATAATGGCCTGTTGCTGCTTCGGATTGCACTGCGTATACGGTTTTTTGCAGGCATCGATCGCGTAGGAATCGACCACTTTCAGGCCTTCGATAAAC
This sequence comes from Larkinella sp., assembly GCF_965227735.1. Classification (NCBI taxonomy): domain Bacteria; kingdom Pseudomonadati; phylum Bacteroidota; class Cytophagia; order Cytophagales; family Spirosomataceae; genus Larkinella; species Larkinella sp. The sequence goes on from NZ_OZ245776.1 coordinate 6,422,734, forward strand.
CGGTTCTGAGCCACCGGCGTCATGTTTTCTGCTACCATCCGCAGGATGAAATCGGCTACCCCGGCTTCGATTGCGCCCGGGGTATCGGTGGTCGGAATGATGGTCTCAGTTAATGCTTCCAGGAGCTTTTTTTGACTGCTCAGGTAGGCCAGATCAGGCTCTTTGTGCCATTGCAGCCATTTAAAACCGGTAATCCCGGCCAGGGCACTTCCGCTGAGAAATGCAAGACCAAAGAGTGCCTTTCGACGGTTCATCATACGTTGAGTAGTAGAAAGATTCGTTAGAATTACGCCAAAACCGCTTCCGTTGCGACTTCCGGTTTTTCGACCTTCGTATCCCAGCGGGTGCAGGTAGTCAAAATAATGGAATTGATAAAAATGATACTGCTGGTCGGAAATTGCCCCACCACCGGATTCGAATACGCCATGACAACGATACCCACAAATTCGGCCAGCAGGGCTGTCATCATGACAAGGAGATCGGGGTCTTTGAGTTTCCAGATTTGCAGGGTAGCCAGTAGAACGATGAACACCACCATGGCAATGTAGATCACCATCCCCACCCGTCCGGTTTCGATCCAGAGAATGACATACCAGCTATCGGGGGCAATCTGCGAAGCCCAATGCTCCGGCGAGAACCGCTGACCGACACTCTCAGACGTGCCCAAGCCTGCCCCAAACGGCAGGTCTTCCAGCCGCCGGGCCAGTTTTTCCTTGTTATGAAGCCGCAGCAGGAATGACGGGTCTTCCATCGGGCGCAGTGCGGAGCGAATCCGTTGCACCTGGTAGTTGCTGCTTCCAACGTCGGTATACATCAGCAGAAGGTAAATCGGGATAGCCAGACAGAGGCCCGCCAGGATTTTTATGAAATCCCGCTTCAGGATCAGGTAGAAGCCAAAACCGGCTACCAGAACAAACAGGGCACTGCGCGTACCTGAAACGGCATACCCCCAGAAATAAACACCGGCCAGCAAGAGATAAACGGCGCGGTTGACGATTTTTTTTGAGTCAAAAACCCAGATCAGGCACATCAATGCCACCCCCGCCATTTCGGCTCCAAACTGGGAAGCATCCGTATAAAACGAGAAGCTCCGCAAATGCCCGAACAGGATGTGGGTCCGGTCGGCTCCGGCGTTGAGCCAGGCCATTTCGTTGGCGGTCAGGCCAATGTATTGCTGTTTGAACGACCACAGTGCGGCCAGGAATGACCAGACCAGCCAGGTTTTGATGAGTACCTGAATATCCGACTTTTTAATGGGCACGACCAGGAGCGCCGTAGCCGCCAGAATCCAGTACATCGAGAACGTCCGGAAATGAAAGAACCAGGCCGGGCGATAGGGAGCTTCCGGGTTGAAATATTGAAGGATGGTAAAGAACGTCCAGAAGAGGAGGACGAAAAAAACCGGATGCCGAAGCCGTCGCCAGTTCATGCGCTGGCCATTGATGAAACAACTGATCAGCGTCAGGACCAGGACCACATCGATCAGCGTTCCGAATGGTGCGCTGATGGGTAAAAATCGGGCAAAAACATTCAGTAGAAAACTCAATTGCAGATAGCACAGCAGACCAATGCGGGGTTCTGATAATACCCCCGCCAGCACCAGACCCGCTACGGGCAGAATGATCACTACGGCGGCCCCAATGACACCCAGCAGACTGATGAGCGCTCCGGCTACCAGCGAGCCCGCGACGCCCAGAAGGCTCAATAGCCAGAACTGGTTCTGAAAGCGGGTGGAGGACGATGATGCGGAGGAAAACATCGGATAAAAGCAATAGTGAGAGACTGCTGAACCTTGCAACAAAAATCCCGCCAATGTCAACCCTATCGAGAGATTAGTAACAACTTGGCTTCAGGGGCCGATTGATGGCCTTGCTTTTCGCCAGAGTTGCGTCCAGTATTTTCATGTAGTAAAAAAATAATGAGTATAAATACTATATAAAAAATAACAGGCATAAATAAATTCATAGTTTTTTACAGAATTTCAAGACAAATCAAAAAGTAGAAAAAAGTGCGTCACCTTGCAGTGCTTGATAAAATTCGTCTTAAAAAATTATTATAAATATCTGATAATTAGTAATTTAAAGTTTTTTGTATTGAGTATTGATTAGTATGGGCTTTCTAAAAGTTGACTGATAAAGAATAATTTCAAGTTTTTATCTTGCTACTTGAAATAAGTATTTATACTTTTGGTAAAATTATTATGCAAATTCTTCTGCACGAAGAATTCCTTTACTCAAATAGAATACCCGTTGATACAACCATGGAAAACCACAAATTCAATTTGCTCATTGCCGAGCACAGTCCGTTTTTGAGAAATGTTTTTCAGGAAACGTTAGCCTCCGAATTTAATCTTACGCTGGTGAGCAATTACAACGAAATTGTCAGTCAACTTGAAGCGGGAAGTGCTATTAATTTTATTATTACCGATTTGGACGGGCCACAAGCCGATGGCGTGGAATCCATTTCCCGGTTTCGGAACCATTCCCGGTATCAGCATGTGCCGATGTTGGTTCTATCGGGGAAAAATGATAGTGAAGTACGCATTCAGTGTCTGGAAAATGGCGCTGACGATTGCATGGCAAAACCGTTCAATCCGCTCGAATTGCGGGCGAAAATTGGGGCCATGCTCCGGCGGTCACCCCATACGGTTTCCTGGCCGGTGGCTGGAACTTACGCACAGAAGGGAACTGCTTTCGCTTGATGAATGATTTATTGCCAGACATTAATTTCTCTGTCCTACTTTTAAAAGTAGACCTCATAAAAAGTAATCAGCCCAGGGCCGAATCGAAATCTTTGGGTTGAAAATGCCTTAAATTGATTAAATGGTATATTATTTGCTGTCAGATTAGCATGAATCTGATGGTTAGAAAGAAAAAAAACACCGTAGGAAAAACAGCCGTATTCCGGGTGAAGTGAAGATTATCAGACAAATTGACAAGCGAAATTGATTTGTACAGTGATAATTTTACCGGAACATGGATTTTATTGGGTATCTGATTTTTTTGCCGATCGGTCTGTACCTCGGGTTTAATATTCTGTATCTTCTTATTTGTGCCCTGGCAGGCTGGTTTGGCGGAGACGACAGCGAACCTGCAAGCAAGGCCACCACCCGCACCCGCCGAATCGCCGTTCTGGTACCCGCCTACAAAGAGGATAAAGTCATTCTGGACTCGGTCCAGGCCAATCTTCAACAAACTTATCCTGCTGATTCCTACGATATTTACGTGATTGCTGATTCGTTTCGCGCCGAGACCTTGCAGCAGCTTGCCCAATTCCCGGTCAAGGTTCTGGTGGTGAGTTTTGAAGAATCGACGGTTCAGAAATCGTTAACGAAAGCGCTCGAACTTCTTCCGGAAGAGGTATACGACATTGTGCTCGTTTCTGATGCCGACAACCACATGGCACCCGATTTTCTGCACCGCATCAACCAGGCGTTCGATTGCGGCTGGCGGGCGGTTCAGGGCCATCGGGTGGCTAAAAACACCAATACCAGTGTGGCGGTTTTGGACGCCATGAATGAAGAGGTCAACAACCACCTTTTTCGGGGTGGGCAACGGGCGCTGGGCTTCTCGGCATCGCTGATTGGGTCGGGCATGGCCTTTGAACCCGAGATGATGAAGCGCGCGATGGGCCAGATTCGGTCGGTGGGGGGCTACGACAAAGAGCTTGAAATGCTGCTGTTGACCGAAGACATTGAGATCGCGTACCTGAAACAGGCCCTGATTTACGACGAAAAGGTGCAGAATCTGGAGGTGTTTGAACGTCAGCGAACCCGCTGGATTGCCGCTCAGATTCACTTTGTTAAGCTGTATTTCGGTACCGGCATCCGGCAGTTGATGAGGGGTAACTGGCACGCATTCAATGGATTGCTGAAGGCGCTGCTCATTCCGCGTGTGCTGTTTCTTGCACTCCTGTTTGTGGGGACACTGGTTGGCCTGGTGATTGGAAACCCGATGGTCTGGCGCTACTTTGGCATTATGCTGGTAACGCTACTGTTCAGCCTTCTGATCTCGATTCCGGGTTATCTCTGGCAAAAAATCTCACTTCGGGATGTGCTGACCTTCCCGCTACTGGTTTTTCGCATGATGCGTTCCCTGCTGAAAATCAAAGCCGCCGGGAAGAAGTTTCTGCACACGCCCCACGGGGAAACGGCGGTGAAAGAAAATTAAGCGTGTTACACAGAGTTAATCAGAGAACATCAGAGTTAACCAGAGATATCCCCGATAAACTCTGATGTTCTCTGATTAACTCTGTGTAACTATTTCATCCTCAAAGATTCATCTTTTTCATCTCTTTCACCGCGTAGTCCACCGCCCGGGCCGTCAGCGCCATGTAGGTCAGCGATGGGTTCTGGGTTGAGGTAGACGTCATCGAGGCACCGTCGGTCACAAACACATTTTTGACGTGGTGCATCTGGTTCCATTTGTTGAGAATCGACGTCTTGGGATCTTTACCCATGCGAGCCCCGCCCATTTCGTGAATGTCCAGCCCCGGATTGCGTTTGTCGTCGCGAACACGGAGGTTTTTAAAACCGGCTGCGGTGAACATTTCCATCATTTGCTCCTGGTAATCCTTCACCATCTTGTCGTCGTTGTCGTCATATACAATCGACACTTTCAACTGCGGAATGCCAAACGGATCTTTCAGGGTTTTGTCCAACGCCACGTAATTGCTCTCTTTCGGAATGGTTTCGCCCATCATGTGGGAGCCCACGCTCCAGCCGCCCAGCGTCGGATTGGCCAGGTTCGCTTTCAGGTCGGCACCGAAACCGTCCTGGTTCGACCGGGAAATGCGGTTGGCTGAAAAACCGGCCGCATAACCGCGCAGGAAGTCGGTTTCCTGTTTGTGAACGTTCCGGAATCGCGGAATGTAGGGGCTGTTGGGGCGTCGGCCTTCGGTGGTCGATTCCAGATGCCCGTCGTATTCACCCGAAATGCCCGCCCGGTAATTGTGGAAGGCGGCATATTTGCCCAACACGCCACTGTCGTTGCCCAGCCCATTCGGAAACCGGTTGGAGGTGGAGTTCAGCAGCACCAGATTGGTGTTCAGAGCGGCCGCATTCACAAAAATGATGCGGGCATAAAACTCGATCATTTCCTTGGTAGTCGCATCGATCACCCGAACGCCGGTAGCTTTGCCTTTTTTCTCGTCATAAATGATCGAATGCACCACCGAATGGGGGCGCAATGTCAGCTTGCCGGTTTTGGCGGCCCAGGGCAGGGTCGACGCGTTGCTGCTGAAATACCCGCCAAACGGACAGCCGCGCTCGCAAATGGTCCGGTGCTGGCACTGCGCCCGGCCCTGTTGCAGGTGAATCGGCTGCGGTTTGGTGATGTGGGCGGCCCGGCCCATGATGACCGGCCGGTCTTTGTATTTGGCCGCCATCTGCTGGCTAAAGTATTTTTCAACGCAGTTCCACTCGTGGGGCGGCAGAAACTCGCCGTCGGGCAGGGTGGCTAAACCGTCCTTGTTCCCCGTAATACCGGCAAATTTTTCAACGTGGCTATACCAGGGCGCGATGTCGGCGTAGCGAATCGGCCAGTCGACCGCAAAACCGTCGCGGGCCGGGCCCTGAAAGTCGAAGTCGCTCCAGCGCTGGGTCTGGCGCGCCCACAGCAGGGATTTGCCACCCACCTGATAGCCCCGAATCCAGTCGAACGGGTTTTCCTGCACATACGGATGTTCGGCATCCTTCACGAAAAAATGCGCTGACCCTTCGTGAAAGGCATAACACTTGCCCACGATCGGATTCTCCTTCCGGATACCGAGCGGCAACTGCCCGCGGTGTTCCATTTCCCAGGTGTTGAGCATGGTGGTAGGGTAGTCGACCACGTGTTTGACGTCGCGGCCCCGTTCCAGCACCAGCGTGCGTAATCCTTTCTCTGTCAACTCTTTCGCAGCCCAACCGCCACTGATCCCTGATCCGATCACGATGGCGTCATACGTGGTTGCTTTTACTGCATCGATTGCAAAATTTGCCATAGGGTTCGGGCTGCTATTTGTTTTGTTGCGTTTTATGCGTTGTGTTTTTGGCCACCACCGGCACACAACCGTGGTAGCGACCGGGGACCATTTCGTAGTGCGTGATGTTGTTCATAACGTATTCGGAGGTCATGTAGCCCCGGATGGTCATGCCTTTTACCAGCGAAAAGAAGCCTTTTTCGTCCGCATCCGACGACTGGCTCATGGTTTTCAGCACCTCGGCTTTCTGACCGGCATCGAGCGAGGCAAACGATTTGGTGTAGGTTTTTTTGGCGAGGGCTTCCACGGCGGTCAGACCTTTGGTCAAACTGTCCTGCGCCGATGGTTCCATACAGTCCGTCACGATTTTCTGGATGAAGGTGTGAACGCCCAGGGCTTTCGCGCCCGGGGTGTCGGTGGCGGGCAGGATGGTTTCTACGACTTCGGCTAAAACCGCATCGGCGCGGGGGGCCAGAAACGACGCTCCCGACGGGAGGTTCGCCGAATTCCAGCCGTTTGCCCAACCCGGCAGACTCACCAGTCCGCCCACGGCCACCGCCAAACTTTTAAGTGCTTTTCGTCTTTCCACGAGGTTATTTTTGGTTTACGGTATTCGGTTTATAGTTTACGGTAACTTTCGTTATTCTTAGTACTTTCGCTTTTGCCCCTAAATCCCCTAAAGGGGACTTGGACGCAGCTTAATCCGGATGCTAAAAGTCCGGCAGCGGCCGACCGCCCTTTAGGGGATTTAGGGGCAAAAGCGAAAGTACTACATTCATTATTCGCTATTTTCAGGCATTTCCATTCACCAAAAACCGTAAACGGAAAACCGACGACCGTACTCACACAAAAACCCGGATTCCTGAATAATTCTGCCGGAACTCGCGGGGGGTACAACCGTTTTTTCGACGGAAGATACGGTTGAAATACGACATATTGTTAAAACCACATTTATAGGAAATTTCAGTGATGGTGTGGGTCGTATCGATCAACAGCCGCGATGCGTGTCCGAGCCGTATTTCGTTCAGGCTGTCGATGAAGGTCTTCCCGGTTCGTTTTTTGATAAACCGGCTGAACGACACTTCCGGCATGTTGACGACTTTGGACAAATCGGCGAGCGAAATATCCTTGTCATAATTTGCCTGCATGAACTCGAACGCTTTCTCGATCCGGCGGCTGTTGAAATTCAGCGGATCGTTGGTAAACGACGCGTTCGAGAGCGTTCGCATGTTCCGGGAGATGGACAGATCGTGCAGAATCGACATCAGTTCCAGCACCGAGTCAAAACCGCTTTTCTGAGCGAGGGCTTCAAGGCGGGGGCGCAGCGACTCGATGGTTTCCCGCGAAAACGCAATGCCTTTGGCCGACCGTTCCAGCAATACCCGGATGAAACTGAGCTGGTTACGCCGAAGCAGTTTCTCATCGAACAAATCACGGTGAAACTGAATCGTTACCTCATACACTTCCTGGCCCGGGCCCTGGTGGTTGAACCACCCGTGCGGAAGGTTACTGCCCACCAACACCAGTTCCAGATCCTCGATCACGTCCGTATGATCACCGATGATTCGTTTGGTCCCGGCGCCATTGGCAATGAAGTTCAGTTCAAACTCCTCGTGCGAATGCAGGGGAAAATCGAAATCCTTCTTGACCCGTGAAAAAAGCGTGTAACAGTCATTCTGGGTCAGGGGTGTAATTTCCCGGTAAATCGCACTCATTGGAATAGCTGGAGACAGGAAAGACAGCAACAAAGATAGGCAAAAAGTACCATACATGAGGTACGTATCGTATCAAATCCGTTTACGAATAACTTAGCTATTTATTTGTAATAATTGTATTATACAGATATAATTGATACAAAACAGGATATTTGGCAGAATTATCATTTACTTTATAATAGCATTTGTTCAAAAGAATGCTAAAAAAGTATTACTCTCTAGTCGGAAAAAGCGTATACTTTTGGCGCATTGAACCAATCTCTATTTCATGAAACTTTCAGCACTTGATCTCAGCATCATAGTCGGCTACCTGGTGGCCGTTATTTTGCTGGGATTGGGGTTGAAAAAGCGAGCGGCCCGGAATAAGGAGGCTTACATGCTGGGCGGTAAAACCCTGCCCTGGTATATGCTCGGTTTATCGAACGCATCCGACATGTTCGACATCTCGGGCACGATGTGGATGGTGACGCTGGCGTTCGTCTACGGCATGAAGAGCCTCTGGATTCCGTGGCTCTGGCCGGTTTTCAACCAGGTTTTTCTGATGATGTACCTGTCCGTCTGGCTCCGCCGGTCAAACGTGTCGACGGGAGCGGAATGGATCGGAACCCGCTTCGGCTCCGGGCGGGGCGTAACGGCTTCCCACACGGTTGTCGTCGTTTTTGCCCTGCTGAGTTGCCTCGGCTTCATGGCCTACGGCTTTGTCGGGCTGGGCAAGTTTGTCGAGATCTTCATTCCCATTTCCACCGTAGCGCCCTATTTGCCTTTTACGGTTTCACCGGCTTCCGTAGCGCCTTTCTACGGCATCATTTTTACTTCGTTTGCGGTTTTTTACGCCATTCTGGGCGGCATGACCAGCATCGTCATCGGCGACATTCTGAAGTACATCATCATGACGATTGCTGCGTTCATCATTGCGTCGATCGCGATGGACAACCTGGCGGTCAGTTCATTAAGCGTACCCAAAGGCTGGTATACGCCCTTCTTTAGCTGGCGTCTCGACGATCTGGACTGGACGGGGAGGATCGATGCGGTAAACGCCAAGATCAAATCCGACGGTTTTTCGTTGTTTGGCATCTTCTTCATGATGATGACTTTCAAAGGCATTCTGGCGAGTCTGGCCGGTCCGGCCCCCAACTACGACATGCAAAAGGTGTTGTCGACTAAATCCCCTCAGGATGCGGCTAAAATGAGCGGTATTGTGTCCATCGTACTGCTGCCGGTTCGCTACGCCATGATCATGGGCTTTACGGTTCTGGCCCTGCTGCATTTTGATCAGCTCAACCTGCGGACCCCCAACGGCGCCATCGACTTTGAAAAAATTCTGCCCGCAGCCATCCTGCAATTCGTTCCGGCAGGGCTGATGGGGCTGTTGCTGGCGGGTTTACTGGCGGCTTTCATGGGTACGTTTGCCGGAACGCTCAATGCCGCACAGGCCTACATCGTCAATGATATTTACCTGAAATACGTCAATCCGCGCGCATCGAACCGGCGGATTGCCCGGATGAATTACGCATCGGGGCTGGCGGTGGCCGGTTTTGGCATTCTGCTGGGCTTGTTTGTCCGGGATGTCAACAGCATCCTGCAGTGGATCGTGTCGGCCTTGTACGGCGGTTATGTCGCTGCGAACGTGCTGAAATGGCACTGGTGGCGGTTTAACGCCAGCGGTTTTTTCTGGGGCATGCTGGCGGGGATCGTTCCGGCGCTGATTTTTCCCGCCCTGTTTAAAGAAACCCTGGAGTTGTATTATTTCTCGCTACTGTTTGGTTTGTCACTGGCCGGTTGCGTGGCCGGTTCCCTGCTGACCCCCCCGACGAAATCCGAAACGCTGAAGTCCTTTTACAGAACCGTCCGCCCCTGGGGGTTCTGGCAACCGATTCACGAGCTGGTCGTGGCCGACGATCCGTCGTTCGAAGCCAACAAAAACTTTAAACGTGATGCGTTCAACGTCGTGGTGGGCGTTGTGGCCCAATGCTGTCTGACAATGCTGCCGATGTATCTGATCGTCAGCATGTACACCGAATTGTCAGTCACCCTGACGATCCTGGCGGTTTGTGCAATAATTCTCAAAAAAACGTGGTGGGACAAGCTACCCGTGGAGGATACGAAGCCGGTTTCAGTAGCAGTATCATCGGTGTTAATACATTGATTTATAGATTAGAAAGTCACAGGCATATTTGAAATTAGCGTGTTGTAGAACCCGGCCACTATCCTACAGGGATGCAACAACGCAGCGTCGGTTTGGCGGTCGCGTACCTTACGGCACGCGGGAAACACCTCGGTTCTGTCACCTACCGACGCTGCGCTGTTAAGCCCCTGGCGGGGCAAATTATCCCGGAGGGATGTAACAGCGCAGCATCGGCAGAAAACGAGTGGTTGTGTCCCATTCGGGGCAAATCATCCCGAAGGGATACAACAGCGCAGCGTCGGTAGAAAACGGGTAGTTGTGTCCATTCGGGGCAAATCATCCCGAAGGGATACAACAGCGCAGCGTCGGCAGAAAACGGGTGGTTGTGTTCATTCGGGGCAAATTATCCCGAAGGGATACAACAGCGCAGCGTCGGTAGAAAACGGGTGATTACATCGCGCTCTGGCGTGCCGTCAGGTACGCGACCCTTCGGGGTAAATTATCCCGTAAGCAGGCAACAACGCAACCGCGCCAGTGCGGTAGATGACGAATTTATACGATAAAACCAATGAAAATTGCCTTTCAGGAACGATTGGAGACCTTGGAAAAGGGCCATTTTGAATTGATTTCGCGTCAAAACGAAAAACTCAAACCCGGCAACGGCCTCTTCGACCGCTACCAGCATCCGGTTCTGACGGCTCGGCACACTCCCTTGTTCTGGCGGTATGATCTGAACCCGGCTACAAATCCGTATTTGATGGAGCGCTTTGGCATCAACGCAACCTTTAATGCCGGGGCCATTCGACTGGACGGAAAGTACCTGCTGGTGGTGCGGGTCGAAAGCAGCGACCGGAAATCGTTTTTCGCCGTGGCCGAAAGCCCCAACGGGATCGACAACTTCCGGTTTTGGGAGTACCCGATTACGATGCCCGAAACCGACGAACCGGACATCAACGTCTACGACATGCGGCTGGTGCAGCACGAAGATGGCTGGATTTACGGCCTGTTCTGCACCGAGCGCAAAGATCCGGCGGCCCGGAAAGGCGACGAATCCTCGGCATTGGCGCAGTGTGGCATCGCCCGGACGCGCGATCTGAAAACCTGGGAACGGCTGCCCGATCTGGTTTCGCCTTCACCGCAGCAACGGAATGTGGTGTTGCATCCGGAATTTGTGAACGGAAAATATGCGCTCTACACCCGTCCGCAAGACAGTTTTATCGAAGCCGGAACCGGCGGTGGCATTGGGCTTGGCCTGACCGATTCGATGGAAAATCCGGTGATTGACCGGGAATACATCGTGGATGAGAAACGCTACCACACGGTGTATGAGGTGAAAAACGGGCAGGGACCGGCACCGATTAAAACCGCGAAAGGCTGGCTGCACCTGGCCCACGGCGTTCGGAACACAGCGGCCGGGTTGCGCTACGTCCTGTATCTGTTTATGACGGACTTAAAGGATCTGACGAAGGTGATTTACAAACCGGCGGGGTATTTTATCGCCCCCGAAGGCGAGGAGCGCATTGGCGATGTGTCCAATGTCGTCTTCGCCAACGGCTGGATTCTGGACGACGACGGGACGGTTTTCATCTACTACGCATCGTCGGATACCCGGATGCACGTGGCGACGTCTACCCTTGGTCGTTTGCTCGACTATGTGGTCAACACCCCGGCGGACGGGCTGCGGTCGGCCACCTCGGTCGAGCGGCTGAACGACCTGATTACGAAAAACCGGATGTACCAGACCGGGCGGGAAGAGGCCCTGCCGACTTCCAACGGACAAGCGGCATGAAGAAACAGCAGATGCGAATGACACCTTGACAATGAGTTTATTAGGATCAATTATAGGTTGGTAGTCCGGACAAAGCCAGTGCGTTGAACTGGCTTTGTTTTCCGATTTGTCAACCAGCCAGACTACCCGAAGGCTTTAAAAACCATATTTAATTCCACCTCAATTTTTCTACCTACTATGAAAAGAAGTCTAATTTTTCTGAGGATCCTGATCCTCTCCCTTTTGTCAACCCTCAGCTTTGCGCAAACCGTCGAGGTCAAAGGCAAGGTGACGGAGGAGGGCAAAAGCGAAATAAACGGGGGCAACGTGCTCATCAAAGGCACGACCCGCGGAACGATTACCAACGACCGGGGCGAATACAGCATCCAGGTACCAAAAGGAGCGACCCTCAAATTCAGTTCCATCGGTTTTATACCGAAAGAAGTCGAAGTCGGCAATTCAACCACCATCGATGTGTCGCTGTCGCCCGAAGAATCGACGCTGAGTGAGGTGGTCGTGACAGCCCTGGGGATCAAGAAAGAGAAAAAAGCCCTGGGGTATTCCGTTACCGAAGTAAAAGGTGAGGAGCTGACCCAGGCCCGAACCGTCAACATGGCGAACTCTCTGCAGGGAAAAGTGGCCGGTTTGAACGTGGCCAACACCGCAACAGGCCCCGGCGGTTCGAGCCGGATTGTCATTCGCGGGAATGGTTCGATTTCAGGCAATAACCAGCCGCTGATCGTGGTCGACGGAACGCCCATCAACAACGACAACCTGGGTTCGGCCGGGATGTGGGGCGGGGGCGACAGCGGAGACGGTATTTCCAGCCTGAACCCCGACGAAGTGGAAACGATCAGCGTATTGAAGGGGGCTACGGCCTCGGCTCTGTACGGTTCCCGCGCTTCCAATGGCGTTATTCTGGTGACGACCAAAGGCGGGAAAGCCAACAAAGGCATCGGCGTTGAACTAAGCAGCAACTACGTGGCGGAGAACCTGTTACTGCCCACCTACAAAGATTACCAGTATGAATACGGCATGGGCAATAACGGTATTAAGCCGACCACCGTGGCCGAAGCCCTGACCTCGAATAGCTGGGGAACGAAACTGGACGGTTCGAATACCATCAATTTCGACGGAAAATCACGGCCTTATTCCGCTTACAAAAACAACCAGACTGATTTCTATCGCGTCGGAAGCACGTTTACCAATTCGGTGGCGCTGACGGGAGCGACGGAAAGCATCACGTACCGGTTGTCGATGAACGACCTCAACAACAAGTCCATCATTCCCAACAGCGGACTGCACCGGAACAATTTTGCGCTAAACGTCAACGCCAATCTGGGGCCGAAACTGTCGATTGTGACCAACGTCAAATACATTCTGGAGAAAACCACCAACCGGCCCCGTCTGTCGGATTCGCCCGGAAGTGCGACGTACGCCATCAATGCCATGCCAACCTCGCTGCCGCTTTCGGCCCTGAAAGAAAGCCAGCTCAATGACGACGGTTCCGAGAAAGTCTGGTCCGACAACATTTACATCCAGAACCCGTATGTGGCAGCCAACAACTGGCGGCAGGAAGATAAAAAAGGCCGGATCATCGGCGTCGTCGAACCCCGCTTCAACTTCACCGACTGGCTCTTTCTGCGCGGTCGGCTGGGTTTCGACAATTTCAACTACCGCAACCTGACCATCACACCCTACGGCACACCATTTCAGCCGCGTGGGGGCATGAACGTCGGCAACCGGAATTTTACGGAAACCAACTCCGAGTTGCTGCTGGGTATCAACAAGAAGTTTGGCGACCGGTTTGGGGTCAATGCGCTCTTTGGGGGCAACCTGATGAAGCAGACCTACCAGAACTCAGCGTATGGCGGCAGCAACTTCAATATTCCGTATTTCTACGACATTTCGAACATCGACCCGGCGGCCCGGAGTTCCAGCGAAAACTACATCGAGAAACGGATCAATTCCGTTTACGGTTCGGCGGAATTCTCCTACAATGGCTATTTGTTCGTGACAGCAACGGCCCGGAACGACTGGTTCTCGACCCTTGCCAAAGGCAACAACAGCATTTTGTACCCGTCGGTGGGGGGAAGTTTTGTGGTTTCGGAGGCATTCAAATTGCCAACCGCCATCAATTATTTGAAAGTGAGAGCGTCGTGGGCGCAGGCCGGGGGCGACACCGATCCGTATAACCTGTCGCTGTACTACGGGTTGTCGGGCGCGCACCTGGGCGCTCCGCTGGCCCAAATCAACGGCGACCGCGTACCGAATTCGAATCTGCAACCGCTCACATCGACCACCTCGGAAGCCGGTTTGGAAACCCGTCTGTTCAACAACAAACTGGGCGTCGATTTTGCCTTGTATACCCGGAAAACCACCAACGATATTGTGGCGGCTACAATTTCCAACACCTCCGGCTACGGCAGTGCGCTGTTCAACGTGGGCGAAATTGCCAACAAAGGGCTCGAATTGTTGCTGACCTACCGACTGGCTTCAGCGAAGGATTTCTCGTGGGATGCGTCGTTCAACATGGGCTACAATAAAAGCGAAGTCGTGAGTCTGTACGGCAACCTGACTACGTTGCAGGTGGACGAAAACCGGACCCGGATTGCCTACATTCACCAGGTTGTGGGCCTGCCCTACAGCCAGGTGAAAGGATTTACCTATAAAAAAGACGCGTCGGGCAATGTCGTTTACGACTCGCAGGGCTATCCGTTGCAGGGTAATCTGGTCAACTTTGGCACCGGCGTGGCACCGACAACCCTGGGTTTCACCAACTCGTTCCGCTATAAAGGCATCGGCCTGAGCTTCCTGATCGACGGGAAATTTGGCGGGGTGATTTACTCCGGAACCAACGCTTACGCCAACCGCCGGGGCTTGCTGAAGTCGACGCTGGAAGGCCGCGAAACGGGTATCGTGGGTAAGGGTGTTAACGAAAAAGGCGAACCGAACACCGTGAAAGTACCGGCGCAGCAATACTACGAGCGGTTGTTCAACATTGCTGATCCGTTTGTCTACAGTGCCGACTTCCTGAAACTCCGGCAGGTGATCATCGACTACACGATTCCGACGCGGGTGTTTGGCAAATCGCCGTTCAAAGGGGCATCCATCTCGCTCGTGGGCCGGAACTTAGCCATTTTGATGAAGAAAACGCCGAACATCGATCCCGAATCGACCTACAACAATTCGAACGCCCAGGGACTTGAACTGGCCGGTGTTCCGCCAACCCGCACGGTAGGGGTTAACCTGAATCTGAAATTCTAAGTCACGCGCTCAATTTCTAAAAGATACCACCATATGTTACGCAAAATACTGATAGTGACCACACTTCTGTTTACGTTTGGGGCGTGTACGGAAGATTTTGAAAAGATCAACGTCAACCCCAACACGCCCTCGTCGGTGCCTTTGGACTACCTGTTGTCGGGGGCTACGCTGCACATTCCGGGGTCGGCGGGCGATCCGGGGTATAAGTCCTGGCGGGCCAACTTCATCTACGCGTCGACCGTTATTCAGCAGATGTCGTCGGTAGAAGTCAATTTTTACCGGGGAACGGTGTATACCTACCAGGGTGATTTGAGCGAAGCCTATTTCGTGAACTCGTACCCGAATTCGATCAAAAACCTGGTCAATCTGATTGCCCTGGCCAAAGCGGACGCGAAAAACGTGAACATTCTGTCGATGGCCCGGATTCTGCGGGTGGTCGAAATGGCCAACATCACGGATCTGTACGGCGATGTTCCGTACAAAGAAGCCGGTTTAGGCTATCTGGACGGTGTTTTCTCGCCGAAATACGATGCCCAGAAGGACATCTACGCCGACTTGCTGAAGGAACTGGAAGAAGCCGGGAAAGCGTTCAGTGCCACTGCCTATATTCCGAAAACCGCCGATTTTGTGTATGCCGGTGATCTGGAAAAATGGAAGCGTGGGGCCAATTCGCTGATGCTGCGGCTGGCCATGCGGATGCAGAAAGTGGATGCCGCCGGGGCGCAGGCCTGGGCTAAAAAAGCCATCGACGGCGGCATTATGGCCAGCAACGACGATAGCTTTGCGATCAAGTTCTCGAATACGGGGGCTGGCACCAACTCCAACGCCAATTCGTGGAACCTCGGCGCAGGACGCGGCATTGCCAACGGAAATAACATCCAGTGGGCCAGCACATTCATCGATGCCCTGAAAGCCCGGAAAGACCCGCGCCTGGCGGTGATTTCGGCCCTGAAAAACGGCGACAAGACTGTGGCGAAACAACGCGGAATTCCGCCCGGAACCGATGCGACGACCCTGAAAACACTGCCCGAAACCAGTCTGGATAATTATTCGCGGGTGGCTCCGAACATGTATGCACTGGACAATCCGTATTTTATCATGACGCACGCCGAAGCGCGTTTGCTGAAAGCCGAAGCCATTGAGCGGGGGTGGGCTACCGGAACCGCCAAAACCGAGTTTGAAGCCGGTCAAAGCGCGGGTGTCCGGCAACTAGCCTCGTATGGTGGGGTAATTGCGGATGCCGATGTGGCGGCTTACGCGGCTGCCAACCCGTATTCGGCGGGGTCGCTGGACGATAAAATGAACGCCATCCATACCGAAATGTGGGTAATCACCGGCTCGGTGCTGAACCACCTCGAAGGCTGGGCGAACTGGCGGAGAACGGGACTGCCCAAACTGACTCCGGTCAATTATCCGGGAAACGAAACCAACGGCCAGATTCCGCGCCGGTTGCGATATCCACAGGGAGAGCCGGGAATTAACCCGAATATCCAGGAAGCCATTACCCGCCAGGGGCCGGATCTGTTTACGACCCGAATCTGGTGGGACAAGCAATAAGTTTACCAACTAGCCTATTTTGAATAGTCAGGAGGCCTCTGCAAACAGAGGCCTCTTTTTCTTTTTTAAACCTGAGCGGATAGAAGGGAAATTATAGATGATTCCGGAAAAGAAAGGGTGGACACCGGGCGGTTTTAGCCCGCGAAAGTCACGCCGATCTGTGATATTTGTCACTGACAGCAAGCCGGAATTGCCCTTACTTCGTTACAAAAAACGGTCATGAAAAAGAACATTGGTTTTTCGGATAAGGTGGTTCGTCTGCTGATTGCCGCTGTATTGTTAGGGCTTTATATTGCGGACGTGGTGACTGGCGTAGGTGCCGTGGTAGCCCTGGCAGGAGCGGGAGTCATGATTGCCACCAGTTTGATGAATTTTTGCCCGCTCTACGCATTCTTTGGGATAGGCACCAAACGCCGAAAAAAAATGTCTTAAGGAAGACGACCGGCCCGGCGTTCGGGTGCGGTGAAAGACAGCGAGAGGAATGATCAACGACAGTCAGGTAGTCAATGCCGCGTTTCGGGGAAGTTTTGAACCGGCGCTAATCGAAGAAATAAACCGGATCGGAATTTATCAGGAAGTTGAAGAAGGTGAATATTTGATCCGGCCGGGGAGTTACATCCGCTCGGTACCAATTATTTTGAGTGGCTCCATCAAAATTATGCGCCCCGATGCTGTCGGTAATGAGGCTTTGCTCTACTACCTGAGCGGACTGGATTCCTGCGCCATCTCAATGACGGGCAGTCCCGACAACAAACCCAGCGAAATTACGGCGATTGCCGAAGAAAAAACCCGGCTGATTTTCATCCCGGTCGAGAAAGTTGATGAATGGATTTGCCGGTTTCCAACCTGGAAACAGTTCGTTTTTCGCACCTACCAGCGCCGGTTCGACGACATGATTGCCACCATCGACAGCATTGCATTCAAGAAACTCGACGAACGGTTACTGACCTATTTGAAGAAGAAAACCCAGAGTTGCCAGTGTACGGTTTTGCAGATCACCCACGAAGAAATTGCCCGTGAAATGGCGACATCGCGGGAGGTAATTTCCCGTCTGCTGAAGCAGTTGGAGCGCGTGGGCTACCTCCGGTTGTCGCGTAATAAAATTGAAATTTTGTAGAAAATGGTCGCCGTGTGACATATATCACAGAACCGCCCGTTTTTCATGGCGTGCTTTGTTGAAAAAAACAGCATGAGTTCGCATGAAATTCTGGGCTTTGCGGCATCGATCCTGATCGGGATTACGCTGGGTCTCATCGGCGGGGGCGGGAGCATTCTGACTTTGCCGGTGCTGGTGTATCTGCTCGGCATCAACCCAACGGTCTCCACCACCTATTCATTGTTTGTTGTCGGCACCACCTCGCTGGTGGGTGCCATTCGCTATATGCAGCAGCGGCTGGTCAACTATCGGGCCGCGCTGGCCTTTTCACTGCCTTCGTTTGCCGCCATTTACCTGACCCGCACCTACCTCGTTCCGGCCATTCCGGACCCGGTTTTTTCAACCCCGGCCTTCTACCTGAGTAAAAACGTCGCCATCATGGTTGTGTTTGCGCTGGTCATGCTGGCGGCTTCCGGCTCGATGATCCGCGACCACCGGATTGAAACGGACGCTGACCAGAACCGGATTAGCCCCAATCTGCTGGCAACGGAAGGCGTTCTGGTCGGTATTCTGACGGGCGTTGTGGGCGCGGGGGGCGGTTTTCTGATCATTCCTTCGCTGGTCTTGCTAGCCCGTTTGCCTATCAAAATGGCCGTCGGGACTTCGCTGCTGATCATTGCCGCCAACTCGTTGATCGGCTTTCTGAGCGGGCTGTCACTGACCACGATCGACTGGCGGTTTTTGCTGGCCTTTACGGCCCTGTCAATCCTTGGCATTTTGCTCGGAACCTACCTGACCCGGTTTGTTTCCGGCCCAAAACTGAAGAAAGCTTTCGGCTGGTTCGTGCTGGCGATGGGTGTCTACATTATCGTGAAAGAAACTTTTCTCTAATCAGTCCGGCGTGTAACAAAAGTCACGGAACGCCCGTTGCCGCCTTTTTACCTTTGTTTCAGGTTGACCCACAAACGCATCGACCCGAATTTTGTTAAACCAGAATCGAATTGAAAACCATGAAAATTGAACAGATTTATACGGGCTGTCTGGCCCAGGGTGCCTATTACATTGAAAGTGAAGGCCAGGTCGCCATTATCGACCCGTTGCGGGAAGTAAAACCGTATGTGGAACAAGCGGCCAAAGCGGGTGCGACCATCAAATACGTGCTGGAAACCCACTTTCATGCCGACTTCGTGTCCGGTCACCTCGACCTGGCCCGCCAAACCGGAGCTGCCATCGTCTACGGTCCGTTGGCCAAACCAAATTTCGAAGCGCATATCGCGACCGATGGCGAAGAATTGCAACTCGGTTCTGTCAAAATCCGGGTGCTGCACACACCCGGCCACACGATGGAATCGACCTGTTACCTGTTGCTGGATGAAACCGGGAAAGAAACCGCCCTGTTCAGTGGCGACACCTTGTTCATCGGCGACGTTGGCCGGCCGGATCTGGCCCAGAAAGCGGATCTGACAATGGACGATCTGGCGGGTTACCTCTACGAATCGCTGCGCACCAAAATCATGACCCTGCCGGACGATGTTATCGTGTATCCGGGTCACGGGGCGGGTTCGGCCTGTGGCAAAAACATGAGCAAAGAAACCACCGATACGCTGGGTAATCAGAAGTTGTTCAACTACGCGCTGCGGGCTTCGATGTCGAAAGAGGAGTTTATCAAGGAAGTAACCGACGGTTTGCTGGCTCCTCCGCAGTATTTTCCGCAGAACGTTGCGCTCAACAAGCAGGGCTACGAAAGCATCGACACGGTGTTGGAGCGGGGAGGACAGGCCCTGAGTCCGGATGCGTTTGAAGCAGCCGCCAATGAAACCGGTGCCTTGATTATCGACACCCGACCGGCGCAGGTGTTCCGCCAGGGTTTCATTCCGAACTCGATCAACATCGGACTGGGCGGGCAGTTTGCTCCCTGGGTCGGCACGTTGGTTCCGGATGTAAAACACAATCTACTGCTGGTTTGTGAGCCGGGTCAGGAGCAGGAAGCATTAACGCGGCTGGCGCGGGTGGGCTACGACCAGGTGCTGGGCTTTCTGGCGGGCGGATTCAATGCGTGGGAGGCCAGCGGGAAGGAGAGCGACACCCTGTTGTCGGTATCGGCGGAGTCGCTGGCTAACCGGATGGCCGAAGGGGATCTGGAGATTGTCGATGTGCGGAAACCCGGTGAATTTGCCGCCGAACACATCGCCGGGGTTCGCAACATTCCGCTGGAATACCTCAACGAACACATGGCCGAGTTACCCAAAAACAAAACCCTGTTCATCCATTGTGCGGGGGGCTACCGTTCGATGATCGCGGCCTCGATCCTGAGAGCGCGGGGGTACGAAAATCTGGTGGATGTGACGGGCGGTTTTGACGCCATCAAGAAAACCGGACTTTTTGAAATCACGGATTATGTGTGTCCCACGACCTTGAAAAAGGCGTAACAAATTTGTAACTTAGCCAGTTGAATAAAAAAATAGAAAATCTATGGAGTTATTAGAGTTAATCCGTCAGCCCTGGCCCTGGTACGTGGCCGGGCCGCTGATCGGGCTGACGGTACCAGCCTTGTTGTTGATTGGAAATAAATCGTTCGGAATTTCGTCGTCGCTGCGGCACATCTGTGCGGCCTGTATACCGGCCAACATTCCATTTTTTAAGTACGACTGGAAACATGAAATCTGGAACCTGGTTTTTGTGGCCGGTATTCTCATCGGCGGTTTTCTGGCGGGGCATTTTCTGGCCAACCCCGAGGCTGTTCAGATTTCACCCCAGACCGTCGCGGATTTGAAAGCCCTGGGTATTCAGGATTTCTCAGGTCTGATGCCCGGTGACATCTTCAACGTGGCTAACCTGTTCACCCTGAAAGGACTGGTGTTTTTCGTGCTGGGCGGTTTTCTGGTTGGGTTTGGAACGCGCATGGCGGGCGGCTGCACGTCGGGGCATTCCATCATGGGGATTTCTAATCTGCAATGGCCGTCGCTGGTTGCCACCTGCTGCTTTATGGCGGGCGGTTTTGCGATGACACACCTGATTTTACCCCACTTAATGAAGTTGTTTTAAAACCGGAGTCACAGATGGAAAAAATAGAAGTAGAAGAGATGTTGGCGTGCGATGCACCCAACGACATGAAACAGGAGGAAGGGTTTGTCGGGAACCTGAAATACGGGGTGGTCGGCATTCTGTTCGGCATCGTCTTTGTCAAAGCCGAAATTGTTTCCTGGTTTCGAATTCAGGAGATGTTCCGGTTGCAAAGTTTTCACATGTACGGCGTCATCGGCTCCGCGATTGTGGTCGGAATGCTGTCCATTTGGCTGATCAAACGGTTTAAAATCAAGACGATAGCGGGCGATGAGGTGGTGTTTCATTCCAAGAAATTCAATTCCGGGCAAATCTACGGAGGCTTGTTGTTCGGCCTGGGCTGGGCCGTCACGGGAGCCTGTCCCGGTCCGTTGTTTGCCCAGATCGGCAGCGGTTTCTTGGTTGTGCTGGTCACGCTGCTGAGTGCCATTGCCGGAACCTGGGTCTACGGGTATTTCCGGCCCCGGTTGCCGTAGCCGTTCTGCGTTTAACGGAATCTGTGTAATTTTAAAGATAACATAACCGTAATAACGGTAACGTTCTGGAAACTAAATGCTTTGACAAGCAACTTATTTTTCAGAACGTTACCGTTTTTTTTTATACGCTGTTCTTGATTCTTCGTTCTTCCGAATAACCCGAAAATTCAGCTTTAAATAGTAAAAACCGTGCTGATTAGCAGGAAATAGGTAAAACTTTTCTTCGCATTGCGTATAGAACCAGCCGTATGCGGCCTTTCCGCGTGAGCAAATTTCTGGGGTAAGGGGATGCGCAATCTGGTGCCGCTGGATATATTAAATTATTTTTAAATATTTGGCGAAAGAATTGGAATTGCACAGATTCCGGGATCTTTGTCACCATTTAACTTTCTACCTATATGATGATTTTCTACTCTTTTTCTCCTCCATTTACAATGCACTGGAGAAGACTTTGCTGTGTCCTGCTCGCCCTAACGCTCTTGGCGGTCGAGGGCAAAAGCCAGGCCCTGGCAACGATTAAAACGTCTGGTTCTCAGGCTGAACGACCGGGTGCCGATGTCACCGTCAGCGGGCGGGTGACGGATGCCCTGACGAACGAAGCCCTGGCGGGTTGCAGCGTCGTTCTGAAAGGAACGCAGCGCGGAACTACCACGGATGCCAACGGCGATTACCGAATTGCCGTGCCGGAAGGCAATGCTGTTCTGGTGTTCGGTTTTATCGGTTTCGTTTCGCAGGAAATTGCGGTCGGCAACCAGAGTACGATCAATGTGTCCCTCAAGGCATCCGCGTCGGAACTGTCGCAGGTGGTGGTAATCGGCTACGGGAGTGCGGCCAAAAAAGACATGACCGGTTCGGTGAAGTCGATTAAAAGTTCCGATTTTAACAAGGGAATTATTAACTCGCCGGAGCAGCTTTTGCAAGGCAAAGTGGCTGGCGTCAATGTCACCTCAGCCAGTGGCGAACCGGGTGGCGCGCAGAACATTACGATCCGGGGACCGGGTGGGGTTCGGACGGGCAGTACGCCCCTTTTTGTGCTGGACGGTATTGCGCTCGACAACTCCAGTACGGGTGGAACCTCCAACCCGCTGAACTTTCTGAACCCGCAGGACATCGAGTCCATCGACGTGTTGAAAGATGCCTCGGCCACCGCCATTTATGGTTCAAGGGGAGCCAACGGCGTGGTGTTGATCACGACCAAAAAAGGTAAATCCGGTTTTTCAACTTTCAATGTATCGTCCAGTCTGGGCATCTCGAACCTGACGCGGGCGTTGCCGGTTTATTCGGCGGATGAATACCGGCGGCAGGTTCCGGCCGTAGGCGGGGTGCTGGAAGATTTCAAAGCCTCGACCGACTGGCAGAAGGAAATTACGCAGACGGCCTATACCCAGAACCACAACGTTTCGTTTGGCGGTGGTGCCGAAAAGCTGACGTACTACGGTTCGTTCGGTATTCAGGATCAGGACGGTATTCTGAAAAACAGCGAATTTAAACGCTATACAGGCCGGATCAATGTGTCGCAGAAATTTATGGAAGACCGCCTGAATGTGGATGTCAACCTGAATGCGACCAGCACCTACAGCCGCCGTCCGCCGGTCGAAAGCCTGTTGGGTGGGGCGATTTCCGCCAATCCGACGCTGCCGGCTTACGATGCCAACGGCGAACCCTTCAAATACCAGAGTGGGGTGAATCCGCTGATTCCGCTGAAACTGGAAAAGGATGTAACCACCATCAACCGGGTGATCGGGAACATTTCGCCGTCGTTCAAAATCACGAAAGATCTGGTGTACAAACTCAATCTGGGCGTCGATAACTCCAGTTCGGTGCGGGATTTGCAGTCGTTGCCCAACGCGGTTCCCTTGCAGGACGGTCGGCTGGAAACCATTTACAAGACCAATCGCAACGTGTTGATTGAGAATTACTTCACCTATACGTTGTCGACGACGAAGCACAATCTGACGGCCTTGCTGGGGCATTCCTACCAGAAGATTTTCGTGCAGGAACGCAGCTCAAGCATCAATAAATTCCCGATTTCACCCATCGAGCCGATCTACAACCCCGGTTTGGGGCAGGATTTGACGCTGGCCAATAACCGCCCCGGTGGATACGCCCTGGAAAACGAGCTTCAATCGTTCTTCTCCCGCGTCAATTACCAGTACAATGACAAATACCTGATGACGGCCACGGTGCGGGCCGATGGATCGTCCAAGTTCGGTTCCAACAACAAATACGGTATTTTCCCGTCGTTCTCGGTGGGCTGGCGGTTGTCGGAAGAGGCCTTCCTGAAATCGGGGCCGTTTTCAGATCTGAAACTGCGGGCGGGCTGGGGACAAACCGGTAACCAGGAAATTCCGTCGAAAATCACGCAGGCGCTGTTTACCTCGCAGGTATCGGCCACGACGAGTTATCCGCTGGCTCCCACGGGGCCGTATCCCGCCGGAACGTCGTATTCGCGGTTGGCCAACCCGGACATTCAGTGGGAGGTGTCTTCCCAAACCGACATCGGTCTGGACTTCGCGTTGTTTAAAGGCGCGCTGTCGGGCTCGGTCGATTATTTCCGGAAAGTATCCAACAACATTCTGCTGGAAGTGATCCCGGCGGACCCCGTTCAACCGGCGGGAACGTTCTGGACCAACGTGCCGGACATGACGATCACCAACCAGGGTGTCGAACTGGATCTGAATTACCGCTACGCCAACCTGAACGGTTTCCGGTTCGACATCGGCGGAAACGTTACGTTCATCGACAACGAGGTGAAAAACTCGCCGTATACCGTTATTCCATCCGGCTCGGCTTCCGGTTCCGGTCTGACGTCGGCCACCATCAACGGCTACGTGAACGGACAGCCTATCGGCACCTTTTTCCTCAAGGAATTTACCGGTTTTGACGACAAAGGCATCAGCACCTTCCGCGATGTCGACGGCGATGGCATCGTGACGGACAAAGACCGGGTGGCGGTGGGAAGCGCCCTGCCCACGAAACAGTTCAACTTTAACAGCACGGTTGCCTACAAAGGCTTCGATCTGGCGGTGAATTTCAACGGCGTTTCGGGGAACAAACTATACGACAATACTGCCAACTCCAATTTCTACAAACTGCGGTTGTCGAAAGGCTTGAACACCACGCCCGAAGCCATTCAGTACGCCAACGAGTCGATCAACAACTCGGCACCGGTTTCGTCGCGCTACCTGAAAAACGGATCTTATCTGCGGCTCAACAACCTGTCGCTGGGCTACAACCTCAGTCCCAAGCTGCTCGGCATCAACCGCTGGGTTTCCGGCATCCGCTTGTCGGCCACGGGCCAGAATCTGTTTGTGATTACCAAGTACGACGGGTATGACCCCGAGGTGAATACGGACCGGACGGTCAACGGGATTTCCTCGTACGGCATCGACTACCTCAGCTACCCGAAAGCCAAAACCTTCGTTCTGGGCCTGAATCTTACTTTTTAATCTTAAAATTAACACCCCAACCCCCTAAAGGGGGCTTTAACCAGATGCGTTAGCCCCCTTTAGGGGGTTGGGGGCGCAAATATCATGAAAAAGAACCTCATAATTACCTTCATGCTGGCGGGGATGTACGTCCTCAATGGCTGTACGAATCTGTCCGAGAATGTGTTGGACGAAGCCTCGGCTTCGGGCCTTTCCGACCGGCAGGCTGCCGATGGAATCATTGCGCCGGTGTATGCGCGGCTGCCGGATATTTTTCTGCATACCAACTACTTTGCGCTTCAGGAAATTTCGACGGACGAGGCCATTCTGCCCTACCGGGGTGGTACGGACTGGGGCGATAACGGCATTTATCTGGCGTTGCACCAGCACACGCACACCAGCACCGACCCCAACCTGCGCAACACCTGGAACCTGATTTTGCAGGGCGTTTCCCGGTCCATTACCGCCATCAATACCCTGCCGACGCTGAACGACCCGGTTGCCAAAACCTACCTGGCCGAAGCGCGGGGCATGCGGGCGTATTATTCGCTGCTGACGCTGGATATGTTCGGGCTGGTGTTTGTCAAGGACGATCTGGGCGAAAATTCAACCATTCTGCGGGGTGAGCAGGCGGTGGAGTACATCAAAAGCGAACTGCTGGCCGTCGAGCCGAATCTGGAGACAACGGTAGGCCCCGGTCGGCTGACGAAAGGGGCGGTTTGGGGATTGCTGGCCCGCTTGTATCTGAACGCGGCTGTGTATCGGGATCGGTATGCGGCTCAATTTACGTTCAAACCGGAAGACATGGATAAGGTTGTCGAATACACCGACAAGATCATCAATTCGGGGCAGTACCAACTGTCGCGGGATTACTTTTCGATTTTCAATTCGGACAACAACACCAACAAGGAGTTGATTTTTGCCGTCGATCAGCGGGCCGACCTGAACGGTCATAACCGGATGGCCTACTTTTCCCTGTCGGGCGATCAGTTTCCGCTGCCAGCCTATCCCAACGCCAACGGAACCGACGGGCCGGGCATTACACCTGATTACTACCGGACCTGGGTGAACGCCTATGCGCCGAATGACCCGTCGGTCGATCCGCGGTTTTACAAACAGAACCTGTCGATTTATACCAATCCGGCGGATTCCTGCGTAGCCGAAGCGAATTTCAATATCAACCGGGGGATTCTGCGTGGACAACAGTACGGTTTGATTCGGCGGAACGGTGTCTTTTTGAAATGTGCGGACGGCAAATACAAGGTCGCCAAATTGTTCCACGACACCCGGAACCGCCCCACCCAGGCCGTCGACTTCACGGAGCAAATTGACTTCACTGTGGCGGGTAGCAACTACAACACCGGCTACCGGGTCGAAAAATACGAGTTCAGCAAAAAGTCGGTCAGTGGCCGGAATTTTGGCGAAGCCGATATCATTATACTGCGGCTGGCCGATGTGTATATGATGCGGGCGGAGGCCAAACTTCGCAAGAGTGGCGATGCCGCCAGTGCGCTGGCCGATGTCAACCTCGTTCGGGCGGCCCGGACGGCCACCACACCGCCCCCGGCCCTGACCTCCATGACGCTGGATCTGTTGTATCGCGAGCGTGGGTTTGAATTCTATTGGGAAATGCTGCGCCGGACGGATATGGTCCGGTTTGGAAAATACGAGGATAAGTGGACCGAAAAGACCAACAGCGACAGGATGAAACGGATTTTTCCGATCCCGCAAACGGCCATTGATGGTGCGTCGAACCTGCCCGGTTATCTGAAGCAGAACGACAGTTACTAAGATCGGTTCTTGCACTTGCAAACTGCCCCGTTCCCCTAAAGGACGGTCGGCCGCTGCCGGACTTTCGGCATCCGGATTAAACGGTGTCCAAGTCCGGCAGCGGCCGACCGTCCTTTAGGGGATTTAGGGGCAGAAAGCGAAAGTCCTGCACTCAATCAAAAAACCGCCCTTTCTGATCACCAGAGGGCGGTTTTTTGATTGATCCGAGTAATGCGAACGACCGGTTTTGATTCTATCGAAATTTTGAAATTGACCGGTCGGCAGCCTGGAAGGATAGAAGTGGATATAGAAGGTTGTTTATCGGGTCGCTACTTCATTTCCTTTGGGCGTAAATTTCACTACCGCATTCTTTACCGGGCGGACGGTTTTCAAATACGCATACATCGCGCCCAGATCCTGTTCACTCATTCCGGAATACATGATCCAGGGCATGATGGTGTTGAATTCGGCATGTTCGAGGGTCAACGGGTGCTTGAAATTGGGTTGTGCGGCTGCCTGAAACCGGGCCATAAAAGCTGGTTTTGTCCAGGCACCAAGACCGGTTTCCGCATCCGGGGTCAGATTCGCAGCCCGAACCGTTCCGGCAGGCATTGGAAACGACCGCCCACCGGCGAAATCCATTCCCGGTATTTTTTGCCCTTTCTCATCGACCGGCGTGTGGCAATCCCCACAACTGGCCAGCGTAACCAGGTACTTTCCATACGCGACCGAATCGGCAGGGTCGGGCCGTTTGCCGCCTTCCGTTTTCGTCGGAATGGTATTGATGATCAGGTTCATCGGGAAGTCCGATTCCGGTTCCGGGATCGAATTGTTTTCAATGGGTTTGAGCGATCGCACGTAGGCGATGATGGCTTTGATGTCTTCCGGATCGGCCTGCCCGAAATTGCCGTACGGCATGACCGGAAACAAGGCGCGTCCGTCTTTGGAAACCCCGGCCGTGATGGCACGGTAAATCTCCCCGTCGGTCCAATCCTTCAGATGCGTTGGTGTGATGTTCCGGGCGAAATAGAGCCCCGGAAAGCCCATTTCGCGGGTAAACGCTTCTCCGCCTCTGCCTTCTGTGCCAGCCACCACCGGGCCGCTTGAGATTTTCCAGTCCCGTTCCGAATGGCAGTCGATGCAAACGGCCACGTTGGTAGCCAGGTATTTTCCCCGGGCAATCTGGGCGGAGTCGACCTGAACGGTTAATTCAGGGGCCGGGCCCACGTTGGGCAGGGCGAGTTTGATGTAGCTAATGGCACCAACGACCAGGATCAAGATGACTCCAACGACGATGGCCAGGATGCGCAATACTTTTTTCATACGGTGTTTGGGAGTAGTGTAGGGTCGAGTAGGGATTATTAAAGCTCATTTGAGAGGCTAATGGATAAACGACTGATCGACCGATACTTCGTAAACTCAATGTCGGGGGCGATATAGCCCGCTTTGACCGGTTCCTGCCGAACGAGGTCGGTGCTCAGGTATTTCTTGTTGCTATCACACAGAACTGTCACCACCCGGGCTTCCGGACCCATTTCGCGCTGTAACTTGATCGCTCCGATGATGTTAGCTCCCGACGAAATACCCACCGCTACCCCGAGTTGCAGCGCCAGTTTCTGGGCGACGATTATCGCGTCGCCATCATTGGCCTGCACGACATGATCCAATTCGTCTAATTTTAGAATTTCGGGGACAAACTCATCGAAAAAACCCTGAATCCGGTGCGATCCTGTCTTGTAACCTGTCGATAGCGTTGGCGATTCGGCGGCTTCAAGCGGATGAATGCGAATATCCCGTTTGCGGGTTTTGAGATAACTTCCTACGCCCATCACCGTGCCCCCCGTACCGACTCCTGCCACAAACGCATCCGGTGTCGTATCGACACTCTGGAGTTGCAGCCAGATTTCTTTGCCCGTTGTCAGGCGGTGGGCGTCTGCGTTGTATTTATTCGCAAACTGGTGGGGTAAAAAAATGCACGGATCGCTGGCGGCCATCTCTTCACCGCGTTGCAGAGCGGCTATAAAACCGCCTTCATCTTTGGAAACCAGCACGACGTCGGCACCCAGGCTCTGAATGATCGCAATGCGTTCCTGGCTAACCCCGGCGGGCATGATAATCGTAACGGGGTGCCCCAGCGCTCTGCCTATGGCCGAAAAGGCAATCCCCGTACAGCCGCTGGTGGCTTCAACAATGCGGTCGCCCGGACGGATATTGCCTTCCCGATAGGCCTCGTGCAGGATATGCAACGCCATTCGGTCTTTCATGCTGCCGGTCAGGTTGTAATGCTCACATTTTACATAGATTGAGCGGGTCTGTCCATGATCCGTATAGAATACTTGCAGCATGGGTGTGTTGCCAACCAGATTCCAGAGTTGTTCAAGCTTATCCTCAATATCTACTGTCAGGGTCGTTTCTGGTGATAAAATCATGGGAGTTGAGATTTATTCGGACAAGAGATGATGAAAACTGGACAAGGAAACGGGCTACTCAGGCCCTGCTTTTTATAGCGAGCAGATGCTGATAGTCCCGGGATAAATTCTGTAGGCAGCCGGCGATTGGTAACCCATCAAAAGCCCTTACCGGCAAGTCAATGCGAATGCCATCATCGTCCAGCAGGTAGGCGGATAAGAGCTGGTTACCGATGGCTACAAAGCTATTTAGGACGTCCAGTAGTGTTTCAAATTCTGCGCTGCAAACACAGGGGCTATCGGAAGCTTCCAGGTAGAAATAAAGGGTCATGGCCGTTGAAAGTTAGGGTAGACAGTCGATTACAAACCTACCGCAAGAACCAGAAACGGTCGATAACGCCTGTTCCAAATACCATAACGCACGTTCCAAATACGAAGAAAAAGCGGTAAATTTGCGGTAAATTGCTACTATAATCCGGACTGGGCGGCAAATTCGCGGGGCGTGAGCTGGTAAAGCTCCCGGAAGCATTTGCTGAAGTAGGCGGGACTCTCGAAACCCACCTGATAGGCCGTTTGATTCACACTCTGGCCTGCCTGCAGCAATTGGGCGGCCCGTTTGAGCCGGTAATTACGCAGC
This sequence comes from Larkinella sp., assembly GCF_965227735.1. Lineage (NCBI taxonomy): Bacteria > Pseudomonadati > Bacteroidota > Cytophagia > Cytophagales > Spirosomataceae > Larkinella > Larkinella sp. The sequence goes on from NZ_OZ245776.1 coordinate 6,452,005, forward strand.
AGATCATTCGCCGACAGATCGGTCAGGGCCTTGACTTTCCGAAACAAGGTGGTTCGGCTCATGCCCAGTTCCATCATCATCTGCTCAATGCCAAAACCGGAATTGCTCAGGTTCGCGTCCATCAGGGAGTAGAGTTGTGTCAGAAAAGGATCGGTGGGTTCGATAGCGGGTTGGGAGGGGAGCGGATTCGGATCACTCAAACTTTTCCGCACCCAATCGCGCTGCCGCTGTTTGCTAACCAGTTGGTTGCGAACCCGGAGCTGAAGTTCCGACACCTGAAAGGGTTTGGTCAGGTAATCATCGGCTCCCAGCGCCAGACCGGCCAGCCGGTTTTCGACGGAGGCTTTGGCCGTCAGCAGAATAACCGGAATGTGACTGGTGCGGAGGTCGGCTTTTAACTGACCACACAGGGCAAAACCGTCCATTTCGGGCCCGTCCTGGACAGGCATCATGACATCCGAAATGATGAGGTCAGGCATGGATTCCAGCGCCTGCTCCAGGCCATTGCGGCCGTTGACGGCCCGCCGGATGCGGTAGTGTTCCGGCAAACTGTCGGCAATAAACCGGGCTAACTCCTCATTGTCTTCCACGATCAGCACACGGGGTTCGACGGATTGGTCGTGCCAGACCTCGGCCTCGACTGGCTCGGACGTGGTGCTGTCCGGTGAAGCAATTTGCGGTTCTGCCGGTCGATACGGCAACAGCACCGTAAACGTAGAGCCTTGATTGGGCTGGCTTTCGACGGAAACCTGACCCCCCTGTAACTGAACCAGTTCCTGAACCAGGGCCAGACCGATTCCCGTACCGGGCGTAGCCGCCGAATCATTGATCTGGTAGAAGCGGTCAAAAATATGGGGCAGATGCTCGGTCGGGATGCCAATGCCCGTGTCGGCCACCGTGAGCCTGATTTGAACGGAAGCGGTTTCCAGCAAAACGCTAATCGAACCGGTTTTTGTGAATTTCAGCGCATTGGCCGTCAGGTTATTGACAATCCGTTCCAGCTTTTCGGCATCGAACCAATAGTCACCCTCGACCTCCGAACGGAACGTCAGGGTCAGTCCCAGGCCCGTTGCCTGGTCGCTAAAGGAGTGCAACCACTGCCGGATGGATTCGGTGAGATTCCCCCTGGATTCGTGGATGGGCATGACGCTGGCTTCGAGCTTCGATAAATCCAGCAGTTGATTGATCAGACGAAGGAGTTGATGGGCATTTTGCCCGATGGTTTGCAGCCGTCGGCGGTTTTTCGGATCCGGATTCTCACCTGCCATCTGTTCGGTCGGCCCCAGAATCAGCGTTAACGGTGTCCGAAACTCATGGGTGATGTTGGTGAAGAAGTTGGTTTTAATCGCATTGACGGCCCGAAGCTGGTCGGCTTCTTTCTGCTTGAATTCAATCGCCTGATTTAATCGCAGCCGATTCAGGTAGAGTTGAAGCAAGCCCCAGACTACGCCCAAACCGATCAGAAAATACAGACCAAAAGCCCACCAGGTTGCCCAGAACGGTGGCCTGATCCGAAGTGCCAGAACACGAACATGACGACTCCATTGACCCGAGGTGTTGGACGCATTCACCATCAGAACGTAATTCCCCGTCGGCAGATTGGTATAAATGGCTTCGGGCCGGTCTGTTAACTTCCAGTTGGGTTCAAGTCCCTTTAGCCGGTAGCGATACCGGTTTTTGTTCGGCTGATTGAATTGCAGGGCCGCAAACTGAACCGTCAGGTAGTTCTGGTCATAATCCAGGGTAAGTTGATTCGTGGCCTGAATGGGCAACATCCCCAGGATGGATCGGTTGGTGGAAGAAGGGGTATCCGATCCGAATGCTCCCGGATTATCCGGCTGGATGACTTGGTTGTTGACTTCCAGTTCGGTCAGTTCAACGACGGGTTCAAACGCATCCTGACCAATCTGCCGGGGATCAAAACCGGTGAAGCCTTCCAGTCCGCCCATCAGGATTTTCCCATCCGGAAACTGGACATAATGGGCCCGGTTAAACTCGTCGGCCATGATGCCATCATCGCGCGTAAAGGTCTGCGTCGTGAACGTCCGGCGATTCATCCGGCAAAGCCCTTTATTGGTTCCCATCCACAAATACCCGTACCGATCCGGTTTCGCCGAGTAAATCACATTATTAGGCAAGCCATTGGACCTGGTAAACCGGCGAAATCGCCCCGTTCGTTTATCAAATGAACATAACCCACTGCCAAAGGTGCCCAGCCACAACACAGCAGGGGCGTTTGGATCGGACGACAGGCAGTACAGCGAATTGCTGCTTAACGAGGTTGCATCGCCAGGGCGGTTGACAAACTGCCGGATTTGACCCGTCTGGCGGTCAACCTGATATAACCCATTGGTTTGACTGGCCAGCCAAAGAGACTGTTCATCGACCACTACTTCGGTAATTCGATTGCCAGGCTGAACCGCAATCGGGTACTGAAACCGGGTCCATTGCCTGGTTTTCTCCTCAAACCAGAAAGCGGATGAACCATTGACCGCCCAAACGCGACCCTGTGAATCGGTCGTCATCGGACAGGGAATGGAAACCGGTGTTTCCCAGCGAAAGGAAATCGGCAGTGGGAAATGCTCCGTCTGGCCCGTTTTCCGATCCAGCCGGTAGAGGTCAGAAGTCCCTACATTAAACCAGAACCGTCCCGACCGATCGAAGGTCGATCGAAAATTATAGCTGCTTAAACCGTTCAAAGTGGCTAGAGCCGCCGGGGAAACCGGGGGCAGTCCCAGAGAATCGCTGGTAAGCAGATCCTGATAAAAACTCTGGCGGTAGGGTCGTTTCTGAAAGGGGTTGGGCTGTAGATCGTAGGTACGGATACCCGCTCCAACGGTGCCCACCCATAAGACGTTGGTTCGATCGATGATCAGCGCGCGGCACGCATCGTTGGGCTGCTCCCAGTGAGTCAAGGCCTGGACGCCCTGCCGGTCCGTAAATCGAAATAAAATGTTATTCTGTTGGAAATAAACCGTTCCTTCCGGGTTGATGGCGACGTGCACAACAACCAGTTCGGTTTCCTGAACCGGCAACCGGTAGGAACGCATCCGGCCCGTACGGGGCTGTAGCAAAGTGAGGTGGTGCCGGGAAAAGAGCACAAGTTCTCCGGTTGTTGGCCGGCAACGTACGGCGGTAAACCCATTCTCAGGCATTGACTCAGGATTACCCGGCTGGTGCCGCAGGTGTGTAAAACCAAGTGTGCCTTCCTCGAAGCGATCCAGGCCGTTCGCCGTGGCCAGCCAGATGGCCCCATCTGCTCCTTCCGACACGTCATACACGGCATCGCTGCTGATCGATGCGGCCTGCAGGGGGTGATGACGAAACCAGTGGCCCTGTTTTTTGGCAATGTCCCAGCAAATGACGCCTTTCCCATTCCTGAGCCAGAGTCGATCCTTTCGGTCAATGAATAACGTAAATCCCATACCGGGTTTGACCAGTCGGCGAAAAGCGGCTTGCCGGGAAAAATTGGTAAAGGTTTCGGTGCGTGGGTCGAAGATATCGATGTCCTTGCGCTCGGAAACAACCCAGATGCGCCCGTGCCGGTCCAGTTCGATTTGATCCAGCCCAACAAAGGAGAGTGAGGGGCGTCCGTCGGGATCAGGTTGAAAGACCTTAAATCGCTGGCCGTCGTAGCGGCAGAGTCCGTCGCGGGTAGCGGCCCAGATAAAGCCCTGCCTGTCCTGAACAATCGATGGCACAAAGGCCTGCGGTAATCCCTGACGGTCCGTAATGAGGCCGGGTTGAGGAAGGCGAAAAGGCTGCCCCCATAGCCTACCGGATGTGGTCAGCAGGCTTAGCAAAAAGAAGGTAAGTCGGACAGGGAACGATCTACAGAGATGCAAAACAGATGTCAGGGACAGGCTTGTTTTTTCAACAAATAAACATTCGTTTGTTTACTGATTTAAATGAACAGTAACTTTTATGTAACTATTTTGAAATAGTTATGGCTTTAATTCCTTAAGAAAAAAAAATAAATGCAGATTCCCGAAACCGCAACGTGAAGACACCACCCCTTAAAACACCAGAGGGGCCGACGGCCCCTCTGGTGTTAAGAATGAATTAGTTGATAGGCTGGAAGTGAGTGCCCGTACTGCTGACTTAAACCACCATAATATCTTTTTCCTTCGCGGCAAAAATGTCGTCGATTTTGGCGATGTGGCTGTCGGTGAGTTTCTGAACTTTTTCTTCCCCTTTCTTCACCTCGTCTTCCGAAACGCCTTCTTTAGTGAGTTTTCGGATGCCTTCGTTGGTGTCTTTCCGGATGTTGCGGATGTTGACTTTGGCTACCTCGATTTCGGCCTTGACCTTCTTCACCAGATCCCGACGACGTTCTTCGGTCAGGGCGGGAATGTTCAGCCGGATGTTTTCACCGTCGTTGGTTGGTGACAGGCCGAGGTTACTGTTTCGGATGGCTTTTTCGATTTCGCCGATCATCTTTTTTTCAAAAGGCTTGATGGCGATGGTTCGGGCGTCGGGGGTGGTAACGGAAGCGACGTTGTGGATGGGAGAATTCATGCCGTAATACTCCACCTGAAGGCCGTCCAGCATCGAGGGCGACGCTTTGCCCGCCCGAATTTTGGATAATTCGATAGTCAAATGTTTCAACGCCTTTTCCATCGTATCCCGGGCGTCCTCGAGATATAGCTCAATCTCTTCCATTTCTTAAATCGTAAATATCAAATGATAAATAATAAACATCAAATGATAAAGTGTGTGCATTTACATTTATCATTTGATGTTTATCATTTATCATTCCTGGTAATAAAGTTTTGCGATGTTTCAGCCGGTAATCAGTGTCCCAATGTCATCTCCTTCGACCAGCCGGATCAGGTTGCCGGACTTGTTCATGTCGAAAACGATGATGGGAAGGTTATTTTCTTTGCATAACGTAAAAGCCGTCAGGTCCATTACGTTCAGTTTCTTTTCGTAAACATCCTGAAACGAAATGGTAGTGAACCGGGTGGCGGTTTTGTCTTTGAACGGATCGGCGGTGTAGACGCCATCCACTTTGGTGCCTTTCAAGACCACATCCGCTTCCACTTCGATGGCCCGCAGGCTGGCGGTGGTGTCGGTGGTGAAGTAGGGATTGCCCGTTCCGGCACCGAAGATGACGATGCGGCCTTTTTCGAGGTGACGGACGGCCCGGCGACGCACATACGGTTCGCAAACCTGTTCCATCTTGATGGCCGACATCACGCGCGTATACAAACCGTGTTGTTCGAGCGAACTCTGGATGGCCATGGCGTTGATAACGGTGGCCAGCATACCCATGTAGTCGCCCTGAACCCGGTCCATTCCGCTGCGTTCGCCCTGGATTCCCCGGAAAATATTGCCTCCGCCGATAACGATGGCAACCTGAACGCCCATTTCAACCACTTGCTTGATTTCCAGACTGTAGGCATCCAAAACCGTTGGGTCGATGCCATACCCTTTGTCTCCGCTTAAAGCTTCTCCGCTAAGCTTGAGCAGAATGCGTTTATATTTTAGTTGAGTCATGAAGGAAAGTTTGGCGGCAAATATAGCAAAAGTTAAGAGTGAAGAGTGATGAGTGATGAGTTAAAAAGGTTCCTGTGACAGAATGCGTCAGCCAATTCTTAACTCTTAACGCATCACTCCTAACTAAATTCGATCAGAACCTGATTTTTCTCGACGGTTTGGCCCCGACTGATCCGGACGGTTTTGATGGTGCCGTCGGTGGGGGATTTGATGACGTTTTCCATTTTCATGGCCTCCAGAATCAGGACCGTGTCGCCTTTTTGGACTGTGTCGCCGGGTTGAACGCTGAGGCTCAGAATCAAGCCGGGCATGGGCGCTTTGATGTCGTTGATTTTGGTCAGGCTGGCCGTACTCATACCCATTTGTTCCAGCAGCAGGTCGAAGCGGTCTTTCAGGGCGATCTGGTGAATGGCCTGGTTGATTTTTATCGTAGCGGTTTTTTCCGTCGGGTTCAGATCGAGTATTTCAGCCGTATACGAGCGATTCTGGTACAGCATGTGAAACATCCGGTCGTTCAGCCGGGCCAGATCCCACGTCAGGGGTTGGCCATTCAAAACCGGGAGATCACCCGTAAAATCGATCTCAAACGGGGCTTGATCGTTGACGGAAGCACGAAACATAGCTGGAAGGAATTAAGAATTGGGCTAACGCTCACTTTTTATTGATCAAATATACACCCAACAGGCAAATTCCCATACCGGCAACCTGCGGCCAGTGAAGCGGTTCGCCGTCGAAAAGCCCCCAAAGCACGGCTACTACCGGAATGAGGTAGGTTACGGTGGAAGCAAAAACGCCGGAAGTTAACTGAATAATCCGATTAAATAGGATGGTAGCAAAACCGGAACCGACCATGCCGAGCGTCAGCAGCATCAACAAAGCGGGCGTTGACCCCGGAGCCGCCACCCGCGTCGGGAAGTCGGTGGTGGCCAGCCCGAGCAGGGCAATGGGACCCACCATGGCAAAGGTCGAAGCGGTCGACAGCAGGGCGGGCAAGTCACTCAGATACCGGGAAACAATGTTGATGTTGAAACCGTAACAAAGCGTGGCCAGGACAATCAGAAATGCGTAGCCATTGAAGGAAAAGGAACCCGTTGCGCTGAAAAACACCAGAAATACCGATCCGGCAAACCCCAGCAGAATACCGCCGACCTGCAGGAGTTTGGCCCGTCCGCGAAACAGAATGACCCCGATCAAAAACGTAAACAGCGGGCTGAGGGCGTTTAGTGTGCCGGCCAGTGAACTGTTCAGGTGCGCACCGGCGGTGGCAAACAGAACGGCGGGAATCAGGTAGCCGAGCATACCCGAACCCAGCAACGGTAGCCAGCGGCTCCGCGGAAATTTTTTTCCCAGCATGACCAGATACGGCAGAAAAAACAGGAAAGCCAGGAAAATCCGCCCCGTTCCGACCTGCATCGGCGAGAAAACACCCAGACTATGTTTAATCAGAATAAAGGAAGTTCCCCAGATCAGGGCAACCAGGATGAGTAACAGCCAGGCCAAAAGCCGACGATTGGAGGGAGTCGTGGGAATGGGGGTACTGGCGGAAGGTGAACCCTCGGTAAATGGTTTCGTCATAGTCTAAAAACCACCATTCAAGGCCATTTGGTTCTGCCTGATGGTAAAAAGTTGAGTAGGTAATTGATTGAAAAAGAAACCATTATGGATTAATTCAGTTTATTTCAAAATACCGCTTACCAGTATGCCGCAACGCTGTTCAACTATTTCGCGTAGTAGAATGCAACGCTACTTGACTGATTCCTGTCCTGAACGGTAGTGCCCCGTCTCTAAAAAAATCGTGAACCCGGTAACATGAAGCTACCAACCTCTCTAGCTTGGATTGGGTATGAAACTGTCGGTTATTATTCTGAATTATAACTCTAGTGGCTACACGCTGGACTGTGTCAATTCCATTCGGAAATATACACAGCTTGCTGATTATGAGATTGTTGTTGTTGATAATGGTTCGCAGGAAGTCGATTTTGACCGATTGTATTCCCTGACTCAGCAACCCTTTCTGAAAGTGATCCGGAGCCGGGTCAATCTCGGTTTTTCGGGCGGGCTACTGCTGGGCTTGCAGGTGGTCGATCCATCGTCAACTTATTATTTCTTTCTGAACAACGATTGCCAATTGCTCGACGATGTTTGCAGCCGCCTGTATGCGTTCATGGAAGACCACAAAGCGGTGGGCGTTTGCACCGGGCAGGCTGTCAACCGCGCCGATGAACATGAACCATCGTTCAATTATTACCCCTCGCTGAGTGGAAACCTGCTGGGCCACGGCTTGATGCGATGGTTTCAACCGGCGGATTACCTGCCTCGTCGTCAGAAATACCAGCAACCGGTTCCGGTTCCGGTGGTGACAGGCAGTGCGCTTTTTGTTCGGGCCACGGCGTTCTGGCAGGTGGGCGGTTTTGATCCGGCGTATTTCCTGTATTGCGAAGAAGAAGATTTGTGTCGGCGGTTGCGGCAACGGGAGTGGAAGGCGATGCTGATTCCGGATGTCCGGTTTCGGCACCTGGGGGGCGGGAGTACCCGGCGGAATCTGCTGATTGAAAAAGAATACTACATTTCTCTTTTCTATTATTTCCGTAAAAACGAGAGTGCCCTGAAACAGCTCCTGCTTCAGCTTTCTTATACGCTGAAAGTAGGCCGGAAGGCTTTTCGGAGTACGCATTTTGCGCAACTGGCCTGGTTCATTCTGCGGGGAGCGCCTGGGCGGGAGAGCCTTCGGTATCGCCAGGGACTACCGGTTATCGCCAGCCAAATCACGGATCATCAGCCAACCTCTTCACTGCTATTCCAATGAAAATTCCGATCAAAGCCCCCCTTTCCGTAGTCATCATTACCCTGAACGCCGAAAGAACGTTGAAACAGGCGCTGGAGTCGGTTGTGGAGTGGGTAGATGAGGTTATTGTGGTCGATTCGGGCAGCACTGATGCTACCCTGACCATCGCCAGCGATTTTAATTGCCGGGTTACCTACCACAAGTTCAACGGTTTTGGACCACAGAAGCAATATGCGATCGATCAGGCCAAAAACGACTGGGTGCTGTTGCTCGACGCCGATGAAATCGTGACGGAGCAGCTTGCCAACGAGATAGCCGCCTTGTTTGTCGGTCGGCCGATCCATGCGGGGTATACGCTGCCGCGTAACCTGATTTTCCTGGGCCGGGTATTGCGGCACAGCGGCCAGAACCGCCAGCCGGTGTTGCGGCTGTTCAACCGGCACTACGGTCGCATGACGCCCGTTCCTGTTCATGAGTCTGTTCAGGTGGAAGGTTCCATGGGTCAGCTCTCGGGAGTCCTGATTCACTACAGCTACGGATCATTGCACGATTATGTGCTGAAAATGAACCACTATACGACGCTCAGTGCCGAAGAAATGGCTCTAAGGCATAAAAAGGCCAATATCCCCCTTCAGGGCTTGCGTTTCCTGTTTACGTTTCTGAAAATCTATTTTTTCAAAGGCGGACTACTCGACGGTTACCCCGGTTTTGTGTGGGCGTTGTTGTCGGCGGTTTATCCGGTAATCAAATATTCAAAATTGCAGGAACTGCACGATAAAGACGAAAAGCCCAAGACAAAACCGGTTCTGGCTTTTGACCAGGCGCCCGGATTTCGTTAAAACCGACAAAACGTCAGACCGTTTCGACCTCATATACGTCCGTAATTTCGTCCAGAATACCGGCAATTTCTCCATAGGTATCCGCCTGCACGAGCCGGAGCCGGAACGGTTTGAAATTTTCGAGCCCCTTGAAATAATTGGTATAGTGCCGGCGCATTTCGAAAATGCCGGTTTTTTCCCCTTTCCAGCGAATCGAGAAGTCGAGGTGCTGCTTGCAAATGGCCACCCGGTCGGCAAGGGTTGGAGCCGCCAGGTGTTCGCCGGTTCGGAGGAAGTGCTTGATTTCGTTAAAGATCCAGGGGTAGCCAATGCTGGCCCGGCCAATCATGATGCCGTCGACGCCGTACTGATTTTTATACGCCAGGGCTTTTTCGGGGCTATCGATGTCGCCGTTGCCGAAAATCGGAATCGTAATGCGGGGGTTTTCTTTCACCCGCCCAATCAGCGTCCAGTCGGCCTCACCCTTGTACATTTGCACCCGGGTCCGGCCGTGAACCGTAAGCGCCTGGATGCCAATATCCTGCAGCCGTTCGGCCACTTCCATGATGTTCCGGGTGTTGTCGTCCCAGCCCAGGCGGGTTTTCACCGTGACGGGCAAGTGGGTGGCTTTCACGACGGCTTCGGTCATTTTTACCATCTTCGGAATATCCTGCAATAAAGCCGCCCCGGCACCCCGACACGCTACGTTTTTGACCGGACAACCGTAATTGATGTCGATCAGATCCGGGTTGGCGCGGCTGGCAATTTCGGCGCAGGCCCGCATCGTTTCGATATCTGACCCGAACAACTGAATTCCAATTGGACGTTCATATTCAAAAATATCCAGTTTCCGGACGCTTTTGGCCGCGTCGCGAATGAGTCCTTCCGACGAAATGAACTCCGTATACATCAAATCCGCCCCATTGGCCTTGCAAACCGCCCGGAACGGCGGATCGCTGACATCCTCCATGGGAGCCAGCAGCAGGGGAAAGTCGCCCAGTTCGATTGTGCCAATTTTAACCATATACCGCTAACAATGCGTTTTCGAAAGATGTTCGCCAACCCGTCATGATTTCAGATGCACACCAGTCAGGTTTTCAAAACCTGACTGGTGTGCATCTGAAATCATGACGGTGTGAGCCAATTCCATAAAAAACCGTGTCGGTTTTGAATTCCTGACCAGTTTGGGCGTAAATTTACAGCAATTATGGAAGACTTCCGCCTGACGCCTTCGTCCAATCCCCCCCTGCATCCGTTTCGTAGCCTGTTGGTTCTGCTGGGGTTTGTTTTGCTGGGCATGTCTCTGGGCGGTTTACTGGCCGGGGTATTCCTTACGGCCTGGGCATCGGCCAGCGGCAACACGTCCGTTACGGATATTACCGGTATTTTGACGAATCCCGCCGATTATCCGGGGAGCTGGCATTTGCTGATGCTGATTCAGGCGGTGAGCCACCTGTGTTCGTTTCTGCTTCCCTGCGTGTTGTACCTCCGCTGGATCGAGCGCAAATCGTGGGCGGAGTTCAATGCCCGGCCGCTGACGGCTGTGCAATCCATGGGTTTGGTGGCCCTGCTAACCATCACCTTCATGCCGTTCAACGGGCTGATCATCGAGTGGAACCAAAACCTTGATTTTCCGGACAGTCTGGCCGGGTTGGAACAGTGGATGAAACAGAAGGAAGACCAGATTTCGGGCCTGACGACCTTCCTGACCGATTTTAGCTCCCCCCTCGATCTGGTGATTGCGTTGGTAGTGATTGGCATCATCCCCGGTATTGGTGAAGAAGTGTTGTTCCGGGGCATGGTACAGCGAAAACTGGCCCAGTGGACGGGAAACGTACACATTGCGATCTGGGTCTCAGCCCTGATTTTCAGCGCGATTCACGTCCAGTTTTACGGTTTTGTGCCGCGTGCCTTGCTGGGTGCGTTGTTTGGATATGTGTACGTCTGGTCGGGCAACATATGGGTTCCCATCCTGGCACATGCGGTAAACAACGGGTTTACGGTCTTAATGGTATGGTTGCATCACCGGCAGATGATTTCGGTCGATATTGAAAATACGAATTCGGTTCCTTTGACCGGCGCGTTAATTTCACTACTTTTAACCATAGGTTTTTTAGCCTTTTTTCGAAAAACGAATCAATCGTCGTCTCAACCTTATGTCTGATCAGTGGGAGAAAGTACTGGTGACACCTACCACCTACCGCGCCGAACTGGCAAAAGTGTTGTTAGCCGAACACGAAATCAATGCCGTCGTTGTCAACAAAAAGGATAGTAATTATCTCCTGGGAAATTGCGAAGTGTATGTGCAAACCGAGGATGCGGCCATGGCAAAGATTTACCTGATTTCGGCCGATTTGGAATATTGAAAAGCGAATGACCAATTACCCGGACCGGCGCAAACCTGTTCGTGATTGGTCATTTATTTTTTGTCGTCATTTTTTTTCGCGTACGAAATGACGGTATAGATGCCCTCTTTGGGTTTGCCGGACATTTCGAGAGTCACCACGGTGCGGGCGGTTTCCCAGATGCTCGAACGACTCAGATGACTCAGTAGAACGGCATCGCCGTAGCGCTCGGGACGGTTTTTATACAGAGGATAGTTCCACGACCAGTAGTCTCCGGAAGGAGGTCCATAGCGATCCGACAAGGTTTTGACTAGGGTTTGATACTCGTCCCAATGCTGTTGGGCGCGGACATGACGATCGGTGAAAATGTACAGGGCTCCGGCGAGTTGATCGTTGACGAAGGCGAACTTCACCGAAGCCGGGAAGTTATAAAACCAACGCTGCCGGTAGTGAAGCGTCGTGTCCGTCATCCGATACGGAACCGTCTGTTCAACCGCCTGAACCTCTTTGCGGCTCATGCCCCAATGCAATGAGCGCAGGTCGTTTTCGGGTTGCAGAGTGTTTCCTGTCAATTGAAAAAACAGGCATAGCAGGACGAGGAGCATACAGGGCGGGGTCGGTGAGTAGAACGCTGGCGAATCCTACTCTAATGATTGAGAACTGTAAATAAAGTTAAAAATAGACGGAAAGAGAAACCAGAGTAGGAGCGAGGTGTTCGTATTTTGTTATTTTCGCCGGATAAACCACCCTGATTTGTAGTTAACTTTCTACATGAAAGAACGTTTAAATCGGATGACGAATCTGCAACAGCGCGTAATTGCTGCGGCTGTCGGTGTCATCATTATCTTATTTGGAATCTGGTATAGTGACTGGACGTTTGCGTTGTTGTTCTGTGCCATCAGTGCGTTGACGCAACTGGAGTTTTACAAATTACTGGGTCTCGATGGCAACCAACCATTGACGTATTATGGTACGGCGGTAGGGTGTTTGATTTGTATATTGACGTATCTGATTGAAAAACAGGTTGTTGATTACGATACCTACTTTCTGATCTGTCCGGCAGCATCCATGATTTTTTTAATCAAATTGTATAAAAAGCGGGATTTGAAACCGTTTACCAATATTGGGTTTACCTTTCTGGGACTGATTTACGTTGCCGTTCCGTTCGCACTGCTGAATGTGCTGGCATTGCGGGGCGGCACCTACCATCCGGGTTTGATGCTAGGCTGTCTGGTGTTGTTGTGGGCGAGCGATATTGGGGCGTATTTTGCCGGGACAAAATTTGGCCGGCGGAAATTATTTGAACGCGTTTCGCCCAAAAAATCGTGGGAAGGAGCGGTTGGCGGAGCCCTGGCGGCTGCGGTTATCGCCTTTTTTCTGACTATTTTTGTCGATGATCTGCGGCCGTGGGAGTGGTACTGTGTGGGTGCCATCATTGTGGTAACGGGAACCTACGGAGATCTGGTCGAGTCGCTGTTCAAGCGTAGTATTGCCATCAAGGATTCCGGCTCCACGATTCCGGGTCATGGCGGTTTTTTAGACCGGTTCGACGGGTTGCTGCTGGCAGCGCCGTTTATTATTACTTTTTTGAAACTGTTTGCGTGACACTGACGCGGGTTGGCACAGCCAATGCCCTGTCAGGGAAACCCTAAACCTGGACCATGCGCCGTTGAGACCGGCGTTTTACGATTGAGACATGAAGACTTCATTCATACAACTTGTTGCTATTCTGACCCTGGCGTCGGGATTGATGCTGACCACCACCCACACCGCGCGGGCGCAGGGGCAGGAAAAACTGATCATGTTTACCGGGATTATTACGGCCGGGAAAACGTCGGAGCCGTTGCCGGAAGCCTACATCTCCATCCCGCGTGCGGGTCGGGGCGTGTTGTCCAACAGCATCGGGTATTTTGCTATCCCGGTTTTGCCGGGCGACAGCATCGTGTTTAGTTACCTGGGTTTCAAGAAACAGTACCACATTATTCCACGTCGGCTAACGGAGCAGTCGTATTCGGCGGTGGTGGCGATGCAGGAAGATGTGCAGATGCTGACCGAAGTGAAAGTCTATCCGTATCCAACGGAAGAACTCTTCAAACAGGCTTTTGTCAACCTGAAATTGCCGGATGAAAAAGAACGGGAAAACATGGCACGCAACCTCAGTGCCGAATCGATGCAGCGACTGGCGGCTCTAACGCCCATGAGTGCCGCCGGCAATTACCGGTATTACCTAAACCAGCAGTGGTTTGGCCGGGAATCGGTAACGGGTCGTTCTCAAATGACCACGATTCCTTTCCTGAATCCGTTTGCCTGGGCGAGTTTCATCAAGTCGGTTAAAAACGGTGATTTGAAGAAAAAAGACTTCCGGCAGGAACTCAACGCCACCCCGCCGGAAGGCTTGTCCCGGCAGGATATTCTGAAGAATAATTAAGGTTTACGATTTTCGGTTTACAGTTTTCGGTGAGCCGTCGTCACAGTGGCTAACGCCTTCAACATTCGATATTCGTTGTTCGATATTCAATATTGCGTAAATAGGCTAAACCGTATACCGTTAACTACTTCTCCTCAAACTTCAATAGTTTTGTCGTTTGTCCGTCAAATCGGGCGTAGGTGTTGAGGTTGATCCATTCTCCCAGATTGATGTAGCGGCTGTTTTCGGTCACTTTCAGATCCAGCGACAGATGGCGATGGCCGAAAATGTAGTAATCGTGGTGTTGCCGGGTCTCCATTTCCTTGCAATATTGCCAGAGCCATTCCTGTTCATTGCCCCTGAAAACATCGGTTTTATGCTGCTCGGCGGCTTTGCGCTTCCGTGACCAGCCATTGCCGAAAAGCACCCCGATATCGGGATGAAGCCAGCGGAAAAACCACCGGGCCAGCCCATTCTCAAATATTTTTTTGAGCTGCTTATACTTGAAATCGCCGGGACCCAGGCCATCGCCGTGACCGACCAGGAAGTGTTGATCGCCAATCTGGTACGATTTCGGTAACCGGTAAACCGGAATCCCCATCTCTTCGGTAAAATAGTCTGCCATCCACATATCATGATTTCCGGAGAAGAGTTTGAGCTTGATACCGGCGTCCGACAATTCGGCCAGTTTCCCTTGAAGACGGGTGAAACCTTTGGGAATCACGTGTCTGTATTCAAACCAGAAATCAAAGACGTCACCGACCAGAAAAATGGCTTCGGCATCGTTGCTGACCAGGTCGAGCCAGCGGATAACGCGTCGTTCCCGCTCGCGGCTAACAGTGGGCGTAGGCATTCCTAAATGAAAGTCGGAAGCAAAGTAAACGGCTCGGTCCGGAGGGAGCGGTAGGAGTTCAATCGATGGCATGAATATTTTTTCAGGAATACAAAGGTAACACATTGCGTGTTTACCTCCGAAACTCGGATATTGCATTCTCAACGACGAAACCGTCGATTAACCCACAGTTTGCAGAGATGATATGAAAAAACGGTTTATTGCCTTGGTCGGTTTGGTCGGATTTATGGGCGTAGGAAAGGAGGGAGGTCAACCGGTAGAGGCTCAGTCGCCCCTGGCGATGGTAGCAGTAACAAAAAATCCACCCGCGGTGGTCGAGAAGTTGGTTTTTGATCGGGTGTTGGTGTATGAACAAACGGATTACAACGGTTCAGTGGTGCGGTATCAGGTGTTATTAAACTCCAAAACCGGCCAGTTCGGTTTCGACCGGAAACTGGCGAATCTGAGTTTTCCGGGGGTGGTAGGTGGCTATACGTTCGTGACGGGTCAGCCTGATGGCAGCTACCGGGTTTACGTGGCCGATAAGTATGAAGGCAAAATTATCATGCGTTACAACGTTGGCAGCGCCTATTATGCCCCCAATCGGGCCGCTGCTTGCCGGAATCGTTTTCAGAAGCGGTATCACCCGACCGGTCGGGAAGGGAGTCAATATGGCCTGACAGCGGCCGAATACAAGGCGAGTCTGGGCCGTTCGGACACCGAGTGGCTGTGGGTTGCCGAGGTGCCATTTAATTCCTATCCGCTGTATTTGTTCAACGAACTGGCGCTGGAAGCCAAACTTCCGGATGCCCACAGCATCAATTTCTCGTCGTCGCTGGCACCCAACGAATTGCTGGTTCAGTCCAAGAAAGAATACTACTCGGAAAAGGTGAATGGAAAACCGGCCACCAGTACCTTGAAACTTATTTTTTTCGGCCCGGCCAACCACTCCTTCGATGTAACGGGGTATAAATTCAAATAATGATCTGAAGGAGCCGATGCTTTTGGACTGTCAGATATGCAAAAAGCCGACACATGTGTCGGCTTTTTGCATAGGCTAAGCATTACTCGTGGCTCTTACGACAAGGCTGGCAGATCCGGCGTTGGCAACGGTTTTGTTTCTTCCGGTTTACTATCCGTACCAATTACTTCTTCAACCACTTCGCTGTTATTCTTGTAAGCCTGGTAGGTTGTTTCTTTCTGGAAAGGACGTTTGCCCAGAATCCGGACGAGGTCTTTCTGGAACAGAATTTCTTTCTCCAGCAACTCTTTCGCTACGGCTTCCAGACCGGCCCGGTTTTCAGCCAGCAGAGCTTTCGTCCGGGAATAAGCCTGATCGATGATCTTGCGAACTTCGTCGTCGATGGCTTCGGCGGTTGCTTCAGAATACGGTTTGTTGAACTGGTATTCGCTCTGTTTCGAATCGTAAAACGAAACATTACCAATTTTGTCATTCATCCCGTACATGGTCACCATGCTGTAGGCCAGCTTCGTGATCCGTTCGAGGTCACTGAGGGCGCCGGTAGAAATCTTACCGAAGACGTTATCCTCCGCTGCCCGACCACCGAGCGTCATACACATCTCGTCGATGAGCTGTTCCGTGCGGTACAGATACTGTTCGCGGGGCAGATACTGCGCATAACCCAGTGCGGCCACGCCACGCGGAACAATCGTGACCTTCACCAGCGGATCGGCGTGTTCGAGGAACCAGCCAGTCACGGCGTGACCGGCTTCGTGGTAGGCAACAATCTCCTTTTCCTCCGGTGCAATCAGTTTGTTTTTCTTTTCCAAACCGCCAATGACGCGATCCATCGCATACTGGAAGTCCTGCATATCGACCGATTCTTTGTTCCGGCGGGCGGCAATCAGCGCGGCTTCGTTACAAACGTTGGCAATATCGGCCCCCGCAAAACCCGGGGTTTGAGCCGCCAGCTCCCGCGGATCGACGTCGGTATCCAGTTTAATGGGCTTCAGGTGGACTTTGAAAATCGCTTCCCGGCCAACAATGTCCGGTTTATCGATGCTGATCTGGCGGTCGAACCGGCCGGGACGCAGCAGTGCCGAATCCAGTACATCGGGGCGGTTGGTAGCGGCCAGAATAATGATTCCGGAGTCGGTCGCAAAACCGTCCATCTCAACCAGCAGCGAGTTCAGCGTGTTTTCGCGTTCGTCGTTCGCACCGGGCATCGAACCCCGGCCACGTGACCGGCCAACGGCGTCAATTTCGTCGATGAAGATGATACAGGGCGCTTTTTCTTTGGCTTGTTTAAACAAGTCACGAACCCTGGCGGCACCGACACCGACAAACATTTCGACAAAGTCGGAACCCGACAGCGAGAAGAAAGGCACACCGGCTTCACCCGCTACGGCTTTCGCCAGCAGGGTTTTACCCGTACCCGGAGGGCCAACCAGCAGAGCTCCTTTCGGAATTTTAGCCCCGAGTTTGGTGAACTTTGTAGGGTTTTTCAGGTAATCGACAATCTCCTTGATTTCTTCCTTGGCTTCGTCCAGACCTGCCACGTCGTTAAACGTGATCTTTACCCGGTTTTCAGCATCAAACAAAGCGGCTTTTGATTTTCCGATATTGAAGATCTGACCGCCCGGCCCGGCCCCGCCCGACATCCGGCCCAGCAGAAAATACATGGCCAGAATCATGACGATGAAGAAGCCCCAGGTTTGCAGAAAACCACTCCAGTCGCTCCGCTGTTCGATTTTGTAGTCGATCTTTTCGTTATCGGGAATACCTTCCTGAATACGGTCCAGGTCTTTTTTGAACGACTCGGCCGACGATACCCGGAAACTAAAATGCGGTCCGGATTCGGAGTTAAAATACGATTTGTCCTGAAATTGCGTCCGGTATTTTTGTTGCAGGGCCTGTTGGGTCAGGGTAATTTCTACAACCTCATTGTTCACAATGACTACCTTTTCAACTTCCTTATTCTTAACCATCTTTTCAAATCCGCGGATGGTCGTCTCCCGGACGGCACTGCTGCGGTTGAAAAAGGTTATCCCGAGGATCGCTGCAATCAGGATCGCTACAATCCAGCCCTGGAAGTTTGGCCGACGGGGAGTTCTGGGTGAAAGTGGATTTCTATTATTATCAGGCATTTTTGCAACAGAATTACGGCTAAATACACAAAAAAGGAAACACCATTTGACAATGGATTGTTTCTACTGGGTTTGGGATTCGATAAACGGGGAGTAACCGGGGTAGATGGTTGTATGAGCGGATAAACACTCGTTCAGTTACCTGCTTCCGGGTAAGGCCGTTTCGATCAGGCAAAGGTTTCTTCCACCAGGTGGATTTCAGCGTCACCCCAAAGTTGCTCGAGGTCATAGAAAACCCGGCGTTCTTTTTTGAAAACATGAACGACAACATCCACATAATCGAGCAGAATCCATTCCCGATTCATTTTGCCTTCCTCATGCCAGGGATTGATTTTGCTGGCTTTGAATACTTCTTCTTCAACGGAGTCGGCGATGGCGTCAATCTGCGTGTCGGATGTTCCGGAACAGATGACGAAGTAGTCAGAAATGGCATTTTTAACGTCGCGAAGATCCATGACAACAATGTCAACGGCCTTCTTTTCCTGCATCCCCTTCACGACGAGTTTGCACAATTCTTCGGATGATAAGTCCTTCGGTTTATTTATTCTCATGCTACTGGTTTAAATTGCAAAGACCGAAACCAGCGGGTACGTTTACTAAATACTAGATTTTGTACCATAATTTCGGTATTCATCCAACTAAATGTATTAAAAATTTGTACAAGTTTCGACCCAAAACCCTTTTTATTGGACAAAAAATTAATTATCTGCCAACTTGTCAGTCTACGAACGATGTTGCAGCCGAATTAATCACGTCCGAAACCGCTTTGGATGGAACCGTCGTCATAACCGGCAACCAAACCGCCGGAAGAGGGCAGCGCGGAAATCAGTGGGAAGCCCAGCCCAACCAGAACCTGACCTTTTCGGTTCTTCTACAACCCACATTTCTGCAGGCTTCAGAACAGTTCTGGCTGAACATTGCCGTTTCACTGGGAATCAGCGACTGGCTGAGCACCTACGTGGGCGACCGGCTGAAAATCAAGTGGCCTAACGATCTCTACGTTCTACAGCGTAAAATTGGTGGAATATTAATTGAAAACACGCTGTATGGCTATACAATTGCGTGGTCGGTAGTTGGAATTGGATTAAACATCAACCAAACCCGCTTTCAAACGCCCACCGCGACCTCCCTCAGCAATGAAACACCAAACGACCTGGATTTCGTTCTGCCGGAACTGTTTCCGGCTTTACTGGAGTCGCTTGAGCGCCGGTATCTGGCCTTACGGGCCGGTCAACGCGATGTATTGAAAACGAATTACCTCCAGCGATTATTCCGCTATCAAGAAGAAAGCATCTTTAAAGCCGATGGAGAGCATTTTCGGGGAATCATCGTCGGCGTCGAAGAAACGGGTCGGCTGGCCATTCAGATAGGTGAAAAGCTTCGGAGTTTTGCTTTTAAGGAGGTGGAGTTTGTGATTGATGGAAACTGAATGTTGAATATCGAACAACGAATGTTGAATATCGAATAAAGAACGTCGAGTATCGAAGCACAGGGAGCAGGTTAGGTGGTTTTGCGGGAACCTTTGATGAGGGCCGCGATGCCCAGGATGATAACGGCACCCACAAAAGCAGTCAAAACCCGGTCGAGAACACCACCAGCTCCCGTTGCGAAGGTGTTTCCGAAAATCCAGCCACCGACAAAGGCACCGGCAATGCCTAACAAAATTTCGGTGAATAAAGAGAACGAGAAGCGTTTAAAAAGAAGATCGGCCAGCCAGCCGGCAATGGCTCCAACCAGAATAGTCATCAATAGTCCCATGGCGTTCAAAACGTTTAGTTTGTAGGCAATAGAACTCAGGCTGAGTCGGTTTGTTTTACAAACTTCGCCGGAAACAGCGGTTATTCTGCCGGACGGAAACCAATCACTGCCACCATACGCCCCGTATTGCCCTTTTCAATCCGGTAGGAAAAGAAATCCTGATTGTGGGTGACCGTCGAATAGGGCGAAACGCCAATCTGGCTGGCCGGAATACCGGCGTTGATCAGTTGAGCCACATTGGCCGCTTTTAAGTCGATCAAAAACTTCCGACGTTCAGTATCAAACGCTTTGTGGGCTTCGTCAAAGTGTTCGGCGACCTCATCTCCAACCTCAAATGAGTCCTGGTCGATGCACGTGCCGACGTAGGCGAAACACTGAGCGGGTTGAGAGCCAAACTGGTCGTGCAGGGCCTGAACGGTTTTCTCAACGATTCGGGCCACTGTGCCGCGCCAACCGGCGTGGATAGCCGCCACGGCTTGCTGTCCGGTATCGTAAATCAAAATGGGTGTACAGTCGGCCACCGTAACCGTCAGAAAATGATGGGGCAGATTGGTGATCAACGCATCGTATCCCTCAAACCGCCCTGCGTGCTGAACCGTCAGAATCCGGTCGCCATGAACCTGGTGCGAAGAGGCCACCTGTTCCGGGTTAATGCCGATACTGGAAAAAAAGCGACGGCGGTTTTCCTCAACGTGTTCGGGCAAGTCGGTGGTATTCAAACCGACATTGAGGGAGGAGAAGGGAAAAGGGCTGATGCCGCCGTGGCGGGTGCTTTCGGCGGCAATAACCGATTGAAAAGGCTGAAATACCGCTGGAATTTGATGAAGTGATTCAAACGCAATCATTCGACGTATTCGGTTATAACAAATTCTGTACTATCGATTTTTGGGTCATTAAAATTTTGAAATAATCCGCTGAATTGCCCTCATTTATTCGTGGAAACTGGCATAATTCAAAATTAAATTAATTGTAACTTATTGATAGTCTGAATGTTATCTGTATCTTTTGTCGGTTGCCGTTCGATCGTTCATCCAGAAAACAAACCGTTTGTCGGGGTGCATCAACCGCTGGCGTACTATCTGTCGGTTGGTACGACCGGGAGCCGCTATATTTGAATCGTCAAACAGACAGAAACAACAACTAAGAACAACTTTAAACACACCATGAAAACGTTCATTTCTTCCGTACTCGTCGCGCTGGCCGTAAGCGCATCAACCGTAACTTTTGCAAACGCTGACAACGAAAAAGTGGCTGGCACCTACCAGGTGGGCTTGTACCCCTCCGCTCAGAATGCCAAGGTCAACGTAATGGTTGCCAAAGAAAAAGGATCTTCACTGAACGTACAACTGCTGGATGGCAGTGGTGCGGTTCTGGCTACCCAGCAACTGGACAAGAACGAAACGACCACCCGCACCCGGTTTGACCTGAGTCAACTGGAAGACGGAAAATATAAAGTGGTCGTAACGGACGGGACTTCTAAAATTGTGAAAGAAGTTAACCTCCAAACCAAAACACCGGTTCAACCTGAGCGCTCTGTTTCTCTGCGCTGATAATCCGGCATTTCCACACTAAAAAAGAGCCCCAATCGCAAGATGGGGGCTCTTTTTGGTTTATTTCGATTTGCTGTAGGCACTTCGAAAGTATTTTACACTTTCGGCAATTTCGGGGCCGTTGTTTTCCCAGTGGTATTCATACTCGACGGAGATCGGGCCTTTGAACTTTTGGCGTTTGAGCTCTGCAATCACGGCATCTACCTTGCAATCGCCGGTTCCCCAAATCACATCGTGGTATTTGCCGTCGGGTGTATCTTTCTTGACATCTTTGAAGTGCATCCCCAGAATGTGGCCCTGCAACTTTTTCAGACAGTCGACGGGGTCCAGACCCGAACGCACCCAGTGGCCGATGTCGGCGCAGGAACCCACGTATTTGCTCGTGCCAATCACGGCTAAAACCGAGTCGGGATGCCAGTAATGCGACGGTTTGGGGTGATTGTGAAGGGCTACATTGATTTTGTACTCGTCGGCCAACCGACCAATGTACGGCATCTGCTCCACTTTGGGTTCGGTATTGATGTTCAGAACACCCATGTCTTTGGCAAATTCGAACAGTGATTTCCAATCGGCTTCCGTCGGCGCATTGACCACACCAAAGGCAACAATGGTCAATCCTTTGTCTTTCACCAGCTTTTTAACGGCCTGGCGCGTTGCCGCATCCATTTTGTAATCCATTTTGCCTTCGATGCCGCCCCCAATGGTCTGGCCCGGAAAAGCCTCCACATATTTCAAACCGCAGCTATCAATCTTGCGGATGGCTTCGGCAAAGGTAAACAGGCGGAAGGAATACGACTGGGAGCCAAGCTTCCAGCCAGCTTTGTCTTCAGGATTGCGTTGAGCAAACGAGGTGAGAGTACTGAGAGCCAGAAGGCCGACTGCCAGCATACAATGTTTCATGCGGTTCATTCGATACGGATTTAGTAGATCGGAGCAAAAGTAAAGAAAAACGGTGGTTGGATGGTTAAATGGTTAAGGATGGTTTTGATGGTTAGAATTGTTGACAAACCGTTCAACCATCTTTAACCATTCAGCCATCCAACCATCGAAAACCATTCAACCCATCAAAACGCCCTGAAAAACTTCGTCCAGTTTGCTGACGGGTTTGATTTTGATTTTGTAACTGTCAAAATCCAGCCCTTTTATGTTGTATTTTGAAATAAAGATCTGCTTGAAACCCAGTTTTTCGGCTTCCGAAATGCGGGATTCGACGCGGTGAACGGCGCGCACTTCACCCCCCAGACCCACTTCGGCCGCAAACGCTACCGACGACGGGATGGCAATATCCTCGTAACTCGAAACGATGGCGGCACAAACCGACAGATCGATCGCCGGATCTTCCACTTTGAGTCCACCCGCCACATTCAGGAAGACGTCTTGCTGGCCCAGGCGAAAACCGCCCCGCTTTTCGAGAACCGCCAGCAACATCTGCAACCGTTTGTTGTCGAAACCGGTGCTGCTCCGTTGGGGCGTTCCGTAGTTGGCGATGCTTACCAGGGCCTGAATTTCAATCAGTAACGGGCGGTTGCCTTCCACCATCGAGCCGATGGCAATGCCGCTGAGGGCTTCGTCGCGCTGCGAAATCAGAATTTCGGAGGGGTTGGTAACCTGCCGCAGACCCGTTCCCTGCATTTCGTAGATGCCCAGTTCGGAGGTGCTGCCAAAGCGGTTTTTGGTTGTCCGCAGAAGCCGGTAGGTCGTGTGCCGGTCGCCTTCGAAGGTCAAAACCGTATCCACCATGTGTTCCAGTACTTTGGGGCCTGCCAGCGAACCGTCTTTGGTGATGTGACCCACCAAAAACACCGGTGTGCCGCTTTCTTTGGCATATTTCATGAATTCGGCAGTGCACTCGCGAACCTGCGAAACACTGCCCGCTCCCGACTCGACCAGCGACGAGTGCATGGTCTGGATGGAGTCGATGATGAGCACTTCCGGCTCAAAGTGTTCGACGGTTCGGAAAATATTCTGCGTCGAGGTTTCGGTCATGATGTAGCAGTCGCTGACCGGAACCGGCAGTCGCTCGGCGCGCATTTTGATCTGCTGCTCACTTTCTTCGCCCGATACGTATAAGACCCGCGTGTCGTTCAAACCGAGCGCGATCTGTAGAAGCAGGGTCGATTTGCCGATGCCCGGTTCGCCACCAATCAGCACCAGCGATCCCGGAACGATACCGCCCCCGAGCACCCGGTTTAGCTCGTCATCGGGCGTCAGCGTCCGCTCCTGCTCTTCGTAATTGATCGCGTGGATGGCTTTCGGCTTGGCGGCTGTTTTGGTTGTTGCGGAGGGGCGCCAGTTGCCGGCCACGGGTTCTTCCTTCGTAATCACCTCTTCCACAAAGGTATTCCACTCGCCACAAGCCGGGCAGCGACCCAGCCATTTGGGTGCCTGGGTACCACAATTCTGACAGAAAAAAGTTGTTTTTGTTTTTGCCATTAAACCTTTGGTTACAATTGCACTTCTAAGCAGGGTGCTGTGACAGAATAGGGGGAAAAGGCCTGTTACGTGTCCTGTTTGAAATTCGCTTCTGCAAAGAACGCGACGCGCTCGTTCAGTAACAATATACTAAAAAAAACTGGTTTGGCATAGCACATTTGCCGTCGTTCTCGTTATTCACTCAAACATCTCTTCAAATGAAAAAAATCCTGTTTTTGGGACTGGTTATGATCCTGCCCTCCCTGACGTTTGCCCAATTTAGTATTGGTATCAAGGGCGGGGTAAACCTGTCCCAGTTCACCATGGGCGACTTTGTGACTACGCGCCTGAATGCCAACGGCACCCCCCAGGTGAATGTCAGCGGTCAGGTCATTCGCGATAATTTGAAAGAAAGTTTCGACAGCAAAACCGGCTGGGTTTACGGAATCTACACCCGGTTTGGGAAAAACATTTACATCCAGCCCGAACTACTGGTGTCGTCAAAAGGCGGCTCATTCAACATTGTGCGCGACATCAACGGGCAACCGACGACGGAGACGGTTTCGATCAAAACCACCAACTTTGACGTGCCGATTTTATTGGGCTTAAAAGGCGGTCCGATCCGGGTTGTGGCGGGGCCGATCGTATCGTTCCGCATCAGTGATGATCAGAAATTGCGTGACGCGCTGGAAGATTACACGTCGGGTAGTCTGAACAACGCGCTGGCCAAAGCGACGTACGGTTATCAGGTTGGGCTTGGCCTGGATCTGGGCCGGTTTGGGATCGACGTCCGGCGGGAAGGTAGTCTGTCGGATGTTGCCTCCGTGAATCTGGGGGGAGATGCCAATTCGGCTCAATTCAGCCAGCGACTGAAATCGTGGCAGGTAACCCTGGCGATGCGGCTTTTCTAATTCAGGTGTATCAGATTATTTCACGGCGTAGTGGTCTTTTAAAGAACCGCTACGCTTTTTTATTGACGATTGCGCCGGTTCTGTTCACTGAGCCGAGGATCAATTGGGGACAAAAACCGGTAGGGGATAAAAAAACATGCCGTTGTCCCGTCCCGAAGGAGCCGACAACGGCTGTTCTGCTCAACTAACCCAAAATAAACCGTAATAAGTATTGTCTGTATGGAAAGCAATCAGTTGAATAACGATTGCATGAAACCGTTCAACCGCTGGCTGATTTCCTTCATCCGGCGCCGGGAGATGGCTACTTCCTGGCCATCGGTCAACCGAACGATGCGCTCGGTGGCGAAAACGCTGAACTGAACGTAAGCCAGGTTGATGATCGTCGATTTATGAATCCGCAGAAACATCGACTGATCGAGCATATGTTCGAACGCTTTCAGGGTTTTGGAAACCAGATACCGCTTTTTGTCGCGCGTCGTGATGAACGTATAATTACCTTCTCCGTGCAGACTAACAATGTCATCCACCGAGATCATGATATTGCGATTCAGGTAAGGCAGCGCAATGCGGGTAGCGTTACGCTGATACATCCGGGGAAACAACGGTTGCAGTGTCGTGGAGGAGGGATATGCGAGCGATTCCATAGCGATTGACGATTAGAGTTTTGTTTATGTTTTTTGTTGTTACTGACATGACAAAACTAGCTCAAATTGCCGTTCACTAAAAAGGAAGGCTTGACATTTAGCGACTTGCCTGTGTAGGTAAGTGGTTAAATGTCAAGCCTTTATCTTGTAGAATGGGCGGTTACATTCCGTATATCCCCTTGACCGATTACGTATTTCTACGTAGTGACGGTTTGCGTATACTACACATAACCTGCGGGAATTTAACGGTCTGAATTACCGTACAATACCCGGTGAAAAATTGCGGATTCGATCCATGAAGTTCTGAGCCCGGCGCCGGGAAATTTTTACCTGTTGTCCGTCATTCAATTCCAGTTCACCTTCTTTTTTGACGTAGAAACGGCGAACATAACAAAGGTTTACGATACAGGATTTATGAACCCGTACAAACGCTTCGCCATCCAGGAGGTCTTCGTATTCTTTTAAGGTCCGCGATACCAACATGCGGGTACCATCTTTCAGGAAGAAATTCGTGTAATTGCCGGAACCCTCCAGACGGACAATTTCTTCGAGTGAGATGGTCCGTTTACGATCGTAAAAAGGAATGAGAAGTTTTTGGGCGACTGAGGGGGTGGACTTTTTTTCCACACTTTTGGGGAATTTTGTGGACACTTGGTCGAAAAGATTTTCCTTCAGGATGGATTCCATAATTGATCGAGTAAGATTGTGTAACTAAGAATTGTGCTGATTTTGAACAGGTTATCTCTGATTGTGCGGTATTTTAAATGATGTACCCCATTCGCCTGTTGTCAATACTCTGCCCAACAACCGTACCGCGACAGGTGATGAACGGTCAAGATCTATTTTTAACGGTGCACGGAAAATGGTTATCTTTGCCACAACCCGGATAGAATACAAAGCGCATGCTGGATAAAGTCAAAGAAATTTATCAGGAGATTGAACTCGTTCAAATTCAATCCAAGGATCAGTTGGAACAATTTCGTCTTCGGTATATCGGGCGGAAAGGCGTTGTGACGGATCTGTTTGAAAAGTTAAAGCAGGTACCGCAGGAAGACCGGCGGGCCGTCGGTCAGGAATTAAATTCGCTGAAAGATTTTGCCCAGCAGCGGTTTAAAGAGTTCAGCACATCGCTGGAGAACAGCCAGACCGACGACGTAACCGCCCCCGCCGACCTGAGCCTCCCGGTGGTTCCGAATCAGTATGGTACCCAGCACCCGCTCATGATTGTACGTCAGCAAATCATCCGCATTTTTGGCCGGATCGGTTTCAGTGTGGCGGACGGCCCCGAAATCGAAACCGACTGGTATAACTTCGGCGCGCTGAACTTTCCGGATAATCACCCGGCCCGTGACATGCAGGATACGTTTTTCGTGGAACAGAAGAGCAGTGGTGCTCCCGCCGACCTGTTGTTGCGGACGCACACGTCGAACGTGCAGATCCGGTTGATGGAACACCAGAAATACAATACGACCTTTCAGCCCATCCGCGCCATCATGCCGGGGCGCGTGTATCGCAACGAAGCCATTTCGGCGCGGGCGCACTGTATGTTTCACCAGGTCGAAGGTTTATACGTCGATAAGAACGTCGGATTCAAGGATCTGAAGGATACACTCTACCATTTTGTGAAGGAGATGTTTGCCAAAGACGTAAAGATACGTTTCCGGCCTTCCTATTTTCCGTTCACCGAACCCAGCGCGGAAATCGACATTTCG
The DNA here is from genome assembly GCF_965227735.1 of Larkinella sp. Lineage (NCBI taxonomy): Bacteria > Pseudomonadati > Bacteroidota > Cytophagia > Cytophagales > Spirosomataceae > Larkinella > Larkinella sp. The sequence goes on from NZ_OZ245776.1 coordinate 6,478,786, forward strand.
TGCCAGATCTGCCACGGAAAAGGTTGCAACATTTGCAAACACAGCGGCTGGGTCGAAATCGCCGGTTCGGGCATGGTCGATCCGAACGTGCTGCTGAATTGTGGCATCGATCCGGAAGAATATACCGGGTATGCGTTCGGGATGGGTGTCGAGCGCATTACGCAACTTCGCTACGGAGTGAACGACCTGCGGCTGTATACCGAAAACGATGTCCGGTTTCTCCGGCAGTTTCAGGGGGCCTGAACGGGTGGGAGGATGCTGTAAAAGAAAAGAGGGATAAAGGGTTTGGCGGCTTCTACCTTCAAATTTCTTTTCTCCTATTTATTACCTCTTTTCTCTTACTTCGATCCTCTCACTTCTTTTTTTTGTCTAAAATGCAGCCCGGATTTTCACTTCCCGCTTCTGGCTTCTTTTTTTTGTCTAACTTTATCCTTCATATTGTATTCGTCAGCCTTGTGTATGCGGATGTGGTCTTTGTGTTGATGTGTTAGTTCCCATACAGTATCTCTTTATGAATTTATTAGCCGAACTGAAAGAAAACCTGACTGATCCGGTTGTTTCCCGGGCGGCCTATTACGTTGATGAAAATCCGGAAAAAACCCGGGTCGCTCTGGAAGGGCTGATTCATACCGTAGTAGCGGGCCTGATGAAACGGACAACGACCGAAATCGGGGTTAATCAATTATATAATGCCATTCAAAAAGGAAAGTTCGACGCCAATCTCGTCGCTACCTTTCCCGAACTCCTCCGCGACCCTGAGCAGATTAACCGGCTGGCCGATCAGGGCAGCAACAGCATCAGCCACCTGTTGCCCGCGATGAAAAGTGCCATTGGACTGGCCATCTCGGGCTATGCCAACATCAAGAATTCGGCGGCTATTACCCTGCTGGGGTTGGTAACGCCCCTGGTGCTGGGAACGCTGAATAAACTGGTGGTGGAAAAAAAGCTGGACGCCGATAGCCTGGCCGCCCTGCTCGCCGATCAGCGCGATCACCTGATTGAACTGACACCCGAACGGCTGCTCGACCGGATTGCCGAAGGCTTGAATATCCAGCAACTGCTGGCGGTGGGTGTTACGCCCGCCAAACGAACCGGTATGGCCGAACGTTCTCCCGTTCAGGAGCGTCAGCGGTTTGCGCCCGAACCCGAAGAAGAAGGCAACGGCTCGCTCGTAAAATGGGGTGTTGGGGCGTTGGCATTGCTGGCGCTGGCGGGTGCCGCGTATTACATCTGGAACAACACGCAGTCGTATTCATCGGCCAACGAAGAAGAAGCAACCTCCACCGAATTCGTGGATTCGGCCGCCATCGCACCGGTCGATTCCGCCAAAATTCGTCCGGCTCTTGCCGCCCGAACCGATTCGACAACCCTGCCCGGTTCCGGAACGGTAACCAGCCCCATCATGACCGCCATGGCGAATTACCTGACCAATCCGCAGGCACCGGCGGGACGGAGTTTTAGAGTGCCGGCCCTGGATTTCGAACCGGGGACCGATCAGCTAAAACCGGCCGGAGTCGCCACCGTCGGCGAACTGTCGACCTTGTTGAAAAATAATCCGGTTGTGCAAATTCGGCTGGTAGGGTACGCTAACGACGCCGTTCCGCCGATGGGCAACAAAGCCCTGTCTGTGACGCGGGTGTTGAACATCAAGAACCAACTGATCAAATCGGGCATCAATTACATCCGGATCGATGCCATTGGCCTCGGAACCGGCGTCAAACCGGGCGATTCCACCGCCATCGGCAAACCGCGCCTGAAGCAGATTGATGTGAAGGTGGTTATTAAATAAGCGGAAAATTTTCCAACATCTCCCGCTTCTGATTGTTAGCAAACCAGAGGCCGGTTTCTGATTGAATAGCGTCAGCGATCGGCAGCAGTCCTATGGTTTAACGATCAGACGGTATGAAAAACAATTCATGGTTATGGCGCCTGGGAACCGCCGTTCTGGTGGTTGGTAGTATTCTCTACACAGCAACCGCCAACCGACCGGCAACGTCGGCAACCAAAAGAAAAGATGACGAGGAGCCCGATGCGGTTTTGCCCGAATACCGGCAGGTTTTCGATGCCAACCCAATCATTCCCGATGGATGGACGTTCGGCGTCGTCTGGTCGACCATCTACGCCGGCACAGCGGCCTATGTTGTTCATCAGGCTTTTCCTTCCCAGCTATACAACCGCCGGTATCGGAATGCGGCTCCCTGGCTGGCCATCAGTTATGTGCTGAATGCGGTTTTCGGGCGGTTATTCTCCGACCCGCGTGTGGAGAGCATGATTGGCTCCGATCTGGTTACGAAAGCCAGCTTGCCGGTGGCACTGACCCTCCACCACCAACTCGAAATTGGCAAGACCAAAGTCAAAAGCCCGGAGAAGTACCTGCGAATTCCGTTTAGCCTGTATGCGGGCTGGCTTACCACAGCCTCGGTCGTTGGCACCCCGAATCTGTTGTTGAACCTGAAAATCTGGAAGCCAGACCCCCGTCGCGATACGCCCGTGTTCATCGGCGTGCTGGGGGCCACCACCGCTGTGGCGTATAGCGTTGCCCGGAAGCTCAATGATCCCTGGTATCTGTTGCCTTTCGTGGCGGGTTTGGCCGGTATTTCCACGAAACAGTACGGAAAAAATAACGCCGTTGCGCTCTCGGCCGCAGCGTTCTCGATGGTTCTCACGGGTGTTCTGGTCAAGTGGTTACCACGCGGAAAGTTTGAACCCCTGCAACGCAGGATGGAAGACATCGACGTCGTTCGGGAGTCAGAAGTACTTTGGTTAGACGATGAGGATTCAAACGAAGAAGCCGAATCGTTTTCGTATACGTCGATTTAGTTTACGGTTTACAGTTTACGGTTTACGGTTTACGGTGGCTGACGCGTGCTTCATGCGTCAGCCACCGTAAACCGTAAACCGAATACCGTAAACTATTCTTTCGGCCACTTCTCCAGTGCCTGAACTTTCGAACCGGCAGTTTTGACGGCTTTTTCGGGGATGAGCAAAACCGTCAGGGCGGTTTTTGAACTGGCGGGAACCTGCACTTCGAAACCGACCCGAATGGTGCCGGGGTTGGCCGCGTCGTAGTCGTGGACTGGCTCGGTCGACCAGGTTTTTAACACCATTTTTGCCGGTTCGCGCACCTCCAGAATTAGCTTTTTCCCGTCTTTGGTCAGTTCGGCTTTGTTCTTTCCGAGCAGTTTGACGTCGGCCGGGGTCAGCATCGTCCAGCGAACAGTCGTTTCGGCGGCCGGGGTTTCGAGTTCATCCCGAACTACGACGTAGGCTTTGTTGACCAGCGCAACCCCCCGTGTGGCTTTGGACAAACCGCCTTTGTAAAGGTCTTTCAGATCCATCACTGCGTTCATGAAGAGGGGTGTTTTGGAGAGCGATGTGATGGGGGCTTTCTCAAAAACGCGCTGCATTTCGTTGTTGACCGTCAGCGTATTGTGTACGAAGTTGTTGTAGCGGAACACCTGCCAGCGTTGCGAGTCCTGCGCCCGGTTCCACAAATCCACGCCTTTCGACTCCAGCGATTCGTAATCCTGCATCCCGAAATCCATCGCCCATCGCACCCCGTCGGCTTCCATGATGAACGAGCCGACATCCATGTGGGCGTGGCTGTTGGAAGGACTGCCGCCTTTGACACCGACATAGATTGCTGCGGGGTCGCTCCACGACGTGCGCATCATGGCCACCGGGTTTTTCCCGTTTCCGCTCCACATCAATTCTTTGGGCTCGGCCATGGAAGAAATCTTGATACCGCCACTCCAGAGCATGGTGGCAGGCAGCAAACGATCCCTGACCAGCTTTTTCGGGTCTTCGTTCATCAGGTTATTCCGTTCGACCCACAGCAGCGAGGGATCTTTCAGGCGGTTGGCAAACCAGAACATCGCCGGTTCCAGTCCCCCACCCAATCCCGAATCGGAATAATTATAGGCATCGCCGGATGGCCCCGTCATGTTTTGCAGATAAGCCGCCGTTTTCAGAAAACCGGGCTGGGCCACCAATCCGAAATCTTTGCCGAAGGCTTTCTCCAGGGCGCTGATCAACATAACGTTAAAGCTCGTTCCGTAACCCCAGTAGCTGTAGCCTTCGGGATAGGCCCCATCCGGAATGTAGTCGGCCATGGGCAACACCACCGCATCGACCGCCCGGTTGACGATGCTCTTGGCCAGTTCCGGCTGTTCTTCAAAAATAGCGAGTGCGCCATACACCATGCCGGCGTTGCAAACTTGGTTCCAGTTGTTGCTCGACTTGAGCCAGCTATTGTATTTGGGATTTAAGGACGGTTCAATGCCCTTTTTTAAGATCGCGTCTTTGATGCGGGCGCGGGATTGTTCGGACAAACCGTAGTACAGCCAATCGTAACCAATCGCCACCGCCATCGTCATTTCGCCGACATCCAGAAAGTGCGACGGATTCCAGTCGCTGAAAGCCGAAATGGCGAGCAGTTCTTTCTCCGCCCGTCGCAGGTAATTTTCCTGCTGGGTCATCCGCCAGGCGTAGGACAGGTAAAAAATCCGGCGCAGTCCTTCCCGCGATTTACCGAGCAACCGCCGACCGATCTGAATCCGTTCTATGGGGGCTTCGTTCAGCAACGCATCGCACTCAGCCAGGATGACATTGTGCATTTTCTCCCAGGTTTTGTCGGAACCGATGGTTTGTTTGATCGGCTCTTCTTCGCCCTTCAGCAGCAGAATCCGCGGGTGATTGGGCAGGGAAGCCTGCGTTCCAATGTGGTCGGTTTGAGCCATTGCTGAAATGGAGATTAGCAGGGAGATAGCAAGGAAAGCGGTTTTCATGGGCTGAATTTGAATTAGATTTCGTTTGCAATCCAATAAGCGTCAGGTAAGGTCGAGTTTACCCATCCGGATACCACCCAATCAAAAATTACTTTTTCTAATATAATTTAGTAGCTTTCCAAAGTTTTAAACTTTGTGTAAAAAGTACATATTCACCGAATCTAACAACCCCGGCGATAACCGTCCGAAACCTTCAAGTAAATGGATCTTTTTAACATCAATCGACGTCGTTTTCTACAGGGCGCCACGGCGTCGCTCGCTCTTTCTACGCTGGGTGCTTATGGGATGGATGTACTCCATCAGGGAAAAACCTGGCGTGTTGCCCTGATCGGAACCGGCTGGTACGGTAAAAGTGATTTGTTCCGGTTGATTCAGGTCGCTCCCGTAGAGGTTATTGCGCTTTGCGATGTCGACAAAAACCAATTGGCAGCCGCGGGAAAACTGGTCAGCCAGCGGCAAAAATCCGGCAAAACGCCCAAACTATACGGTGATTACCGGAAATTACTGGCCGAAAACGAACTGGATATTGTTCTGGTCGGAACGCCGGATCATTGGCATTCGCTACAAATGATCGATGCCGTGAAAGCCGGGGCGCACGTCTACGTGCAAAAACCGATCAGCGTGGATGTTATGGAAGGCGAAGCGATGGTGGCTGCCGCCCGGAAATACAAAAAAGTGGTGCAGGTCGGAACGCAGCGCAAAAGCACTCCGCACCTGATCGAAGCCAAAAAAAATATTGTCGATGCCGGTTTGCTCGGTAAAATATCGCACGTTGAAATGACCTGCCATCTCCACATGCGGGCCAACGGCAATCCTCCGGTGACGGCGGTTCCTGATTTTCTGGATTACGAAATGTGGACGGGACCAGCTCCAATGCGCCCCTACGACGGACTGCCCCACATCCGGTGGTGGCGGACCTTCAAAGAATACGGCAACGGCATCATGGGCGATATGTGCATTCACATGTTCGATACCGTTCGCTGGATGCTGAAACTCGGCTGGCCGACCCGCATCAGTTCGCAAGGCGGAATTTATGTGCAGAAAGATGGTAAGTCCAATATTCCCGACACGCAGGCAGCGGTTTTTGAATATCCTGAATTGAACTGCGTCTGGTCGCAGCGGAGCTGGGGAACAGCCACCAACCCCGATTATCCGTGGTCATTTACACTGTACGGCGAAAAAGGCACCTTGTGGGCCAGCACCATGCAGTACGATTTTATCCCGCAGGAGAAAGGCGGACAAAAAATCCACAAAGACGTTATCTACGAAAAAGAGAAATACCCGGAAGATCTGACCGAAGAACGCATCGAGTTGAATGCTGCCCCGGCCACCCGTCTGCACATGATCGACTTTCTGGCCGCCATCGAAAAAAGCGGCCGACCGGTTGCCGACATCGAAGAGGGACACATTTCGACCGCGAGTTGTATTCTGGCCAATATTTCCATGCAAACCGGCCGCCCGATCGTCTATGATCCGGTGAAACGGGAGGTGGTCGGCGACCGCGAAGCGACGGGTCTGCTGACGCGTCCGTACCGGAAACCGTGGATTCACCCTGATCCTAAAAAAGTATAGATGGATCGACGAACATTCGTAGGCATAGCAACCGCAACGGTTTGCAGCCTGCCTACCCTGACTACGGCCACGTTTGCCCGTTCCTATGCCGCTGCGCCCGACACCAAACCGTCGTGGCTGCTGGAGGTCATTAAAGCGAATGACCAGCAAATCGCACAAATCCGGGCAAATCGCATCAAGGAACCTGCCCATCCGGCTTTCGGGGGCTTAAAAGATGGGGATGACATTTTTAACCCGCAGTCTACCGCCGATTTTGTCCGGCGGAATGCCTGCGCCATTTCCTGCCCGGAATCGACGTTTTACCGGTCGAAAGAACTCCTGACCGAAACCGGTCAGGCGGTAAAATATCTGCTGAAAATCCAGCATTCGGACGGAACCATAGACTTGTTCTCGACCAACTTTCATTCGACGCCCGATACCGGTTTTATTGTCAAACGGCTTACCACGGCGTATACCTTGTTGAACCGGTCCGGAACGCCGGGGCTGGAAACGGTTTTGCCTGATTTGAAAACTTTTCTGCAACGGGCGGGTGAAGCGTTGACGGTGGGCGGTATTCACACACCGAATCACCGCTGGGTGGTTTCGGCGGCTTTGACCAAGCTGAACACGCTCTGGCCCGATGCCCGGTACGTAAAACGCATCGAGCAATGGCTGGGTGAACACATCGACATGGATGCGGACGGGCAGTATAACGAGCGCAGCACGCTGGTTTATTCGCCCCTGACCGATCGTTTGCTGATCACGATTGCCAAAGGAATGAACAAACCGGAGATTCTGGACTACGTGCGGAGAAACCTGGCGATGACGCTTTACTACATTCACCCGAACGGGGAAGTAGTTACTGAAGCATCAAATCGGCAGGACAAAGCGCTGGTTGGCACGATGGAAGGGTATTATTATCCCGCCCGGTATTTGGCCTTGCACGACAAAAACGGCGAACTGGCGGCTTTGTGCCGTCAAATTGAGAAAACCGTACTGCTCAAAGGCGTTCATTTTCTGGATTATTACCTGGAAGATCCCACGTTCTGGAGTGAATTGCCCGCCAGCAAACCGCTGCCCACCAACTACGTAAAAGCTTTTCCGCATTCGGGTCTGGTTCGGGTTCGGCGCGGGAACTGGGACGCTACCATTTTAAAGGCCAGCCCGGTTTTTCTCACCTTTTCGAAAGGGGAGGCTGTGTTGCAGGGGCTTCGGTTCTCGGCTTCGTTTTTTGGGAAAGGACAGTTTCAATCGGAAAATATCGAGAAGCAGGGCGATAGCTGGGTGTTGAGCCAATCGCTGGACGGTCCGTATTATCAGCCGATTGCCAGAGAAAAAATTGATCCGGCCGGTGATTGGGTGAAAATGCCGCATGCCAGCCGTAATAAAAGCGAGGTTCAGCAGTATCAAGCGAAAGTAACCATTCGGGAAACCAGCAATGGGATGGAAGCGGATATTCAGATTACCGGAACCGAAAACGTCCCGGTTTCGGTGGAACTGATCTTCCGGGCGGGTGGCACCTTATCCGGTGTTACGAAGCATCCCAGCCGACCAAATGCATACCTCCTGTCGGCCGATTCCGGTTCGTATACGATCCAGAATGATACGATTACGTTTGGGCCGGGCAAGGCGTTACACAAGGGCGTGGTGCTGCGGGGCGCGCTGCCGCCGATGGATGCTCCTACGGTTTATCTGACCGGTTTTACGCCGTTTCAGCATACCATCAAATTTTCGTAAAACAGACGGCCCCCAAATCGAACGATTTGGGGGCCTATCTCAGCGTAATTCTTCCAGAAGCAGGTCCTTGAAATGCACTTCTGCCTTGCCACCGCCGTGGATTTGTAAACCAATCAGCCCTTCCTGCGGGATGCTTGGGTCCGGTTCCGTGTAGTCGACCGTTTGTTTTCCGTTCAGGTACAGCCGGATCCGGCGGTTTTCGGCCCGGATTTCGTAGTCGTTCCAGTCGTTGGGTTTCAAAATCTTTTTAACCAGCATCGAATCCGGGGCAATCAGCGTTTTGTTCCGGCGCGATTCGTCGTATAAACTGGCCCAGTACCCTTTCCCCAGATCGGCCTGATAGCCCGTCATTTCATAGGCGGGATTGGTGAGCCGTTTGCTGCGGAATTGCACGCCCGTGTTGATAAAACCGTCTGTTCCGAGCAGTTTGAATTTTACCCGCAAAATGAAGTTGGCGTAGGGGCGCGTGGTGCATAAAAAATCGTTATGCGGTACGGTTTCGGTGAGGGAGCCACCCACCAGGGCACCGTCCCGGATGCGCCAGGTCTTGAGCGTGTCGCCCTCCCAGCCCCGGAACGTTTTGCCATCGAAAAGCCGGACGGCTTTCTGGGGAGACCATGCTATGAATCCCACCAGAAGGGCACAACCGATGAGTATGGAGATGAGGGAAACTTTCATGAAATTAGCTGCGTATATAGGTTTAGGAACACAAATGACGGGTGTAAAAGAATACCAGACACGATCAAAGGTAGCTAAAATAGGATTTCCCCGCACGAATTGTGTTCTTTGATAAATTGACTTAGTTTGCTGAGTAAGCTGTTTGTTATGGAATACGATCCGGTCAATTCGTCTCTTTCAGATGCCTCCGGTGAAGGTGAAATGGGAGCCTTCATCCGCTCTTACGATTGGTCATCCACTTCCTTGGGTGCAAAGGATACCTGGCCTGCCTCTTTGCGGTCGACGCTGCATCTGCTGCTTCATTCCCGGTTTCCGATGGCGATCTACTGGGCTCCGGATTGGATCTGTCTCTACAATGACGCATTTCGGAGACTTCTCCCTGAAGAAGACAAGACACCAGTGGCGCTGGGCCAGCGGGCCGAAACCGTTTGGGCCGAAGCCTGGCCGCTGATCCAGCCGCTGATCAATCAGGCTTTTGATGGCAGAGCCACCTGGCGCCCGGATCAGCTTTTGCCAGGGCTTCACCCGGAACAACGTCAGGAGATTTATTGGACCGCCAGCTACAGCCCGGTTTTTGATGAGGGGGGGCAGTCGGTGGGGGTATTGGTCACCGGACTGGAAACAACGGAATCCGTGGCGCTTCAAAAAAGGATGGAAGCGCTAACCCGCAGCGAGGAACGGTATCACAAAATGGTCGATGAAGTGCAGGATTATGCCATTCTGTTGCTGGATCGGGAGGGCATCATTCTCAATTGGAACAAAGGAGCCCAGCGGATCAAAGGGTATTCTGAGGCCGAGATTATTGGGAAAAGTTTCTTGGTTTTTTATCTGCCGGAAGACCGCGCCCGAAAACTTCCTGAAAAGTTGATTGCAGAAGCCTTCGAACAGGGGCGGGCCCGGCACGAAGGCTGGCGAATCCGCAAAGATGGCAGTGTGTTCTGGGGCAGCATCGTCATCACGGCTTTGCACGATGAACAGGGGGGCATCATTGGCTTTTCCAAAGTTACCCGGGATTTGACTGAGAAAAAACTGGCGGAAGATCAACTGCTGCAATACTCGCGGGAACTGGAAATTCAGAACAAGGAACTGGAACAATTTGCCTACATCGCTTCACACGACCTGCAGGAGCCACTGCGGAAAATTCAGACATTTTCGGGTTTGTTGAAGGAGAACCTCGATCAGGCAGAAATGGCCGACCGCTACCTGACCAAAATTGAGGCTTCGGCACAACGCATGTCGAAACTCATCAAGGAGGTGCTGAATTACTCCCGGCTTGCGATTCTGGAAGAAGAGTTTGTGGAGGTAGACCTCAACGAAATTCTGCAACATGTGCTGATTGATTTTGAATTGCTCATCGAGCAGAAAGGTGCTGTGGTTCGGGCGGACGACCTGCCGGTGATCGATGGAATTCCGCTTCAGTTGAACCAGCTTTTTTATAACCTCCTGAGCAATGCACTGAAGTTTTCACCGCAAACCCCTCAGATTCAGATTACGTCAAAAATTCTCACGGCGGATGACGTGACCGAAGACATCGCATTAAAATCCTCGATAACGTATCTGCAACTCGTCTTTAAAGACAACGGGATCGGTTTTGATGAGCAGTTTTCCCAGCAGATATTCACTATTTTCCAGCGATTGAACAACAGCAAACACTACAGCGGAACCGGTATTGGTCTGGCCCTGTGTAAGAAAATTGTCGATAATCATCAGGGAGTTATCTACGCCCGGAGTACAGCCAATCAGGGGGCGGCCTTCTTTATCTACCTGCCCACTTCGCAGAAGCCGGTCGAGTAACCTTCCCAATGACAACCACGGGTTGAAATCAAGTAAATTGGTATCAATGCGGGCATTGATTCAGCCCCATTTCTTCTTTGGAAGGCGTGGCGGAGGAAACGCCCCCGGCGGGTACATCCACTTTAGCGACCCAGGCAATGGCGTTTAGCACCAGTTTACGAAAATTATCATCGGCCCAGACGCGGTGGTAATGGCCCCCGGTGATTCCAAATCCCCGGCCGCCGTTGGGGCGTTCGCGGCACCAGGCGGTATGTTGGGGCTGGCCGGCTTCGGCCCGGACCGCCGGATTGTTCTCGTGCGGGCCGTCTTTCCGGTTCAGCGTCGAAGCGGGCGGCACCGTCGTGAGCAGGGGCGTTACGCCGTCCAGATTCGGGCGAAACCGCATGTGGTAATACCATTCATCGTTGATCGTAAACGGTTGTACGCCCGTCGTAATGACGTGTTTTGGCAGGGTTTTATAGTCGGCGGTCCAGACCGGGTTTACCGACCAGAACGTTTCGAAATAGCCCCCGATCCAATCCAGAAAATAGTTGCCGACAGGGCCTTTCGGAACTTCAACGGCGTAGTGAATGCAGGCCAGCCCAACGCCTTTTTTCATCAAAGCATTCACCGATTCCAGGTGTTTGTTGATCAGGTGGCCTTCTCCACCATCGCCGTAAATGACAATCGCAGCCGCGTTGGTAAATGCCGACGGATCGGAGGGCCAGCCGTCGGAATAAACGACGGCGTCGACCGTGGGCATCGTTGCGTTCAGTCGTTGGGCCAGCAGCAGGCACCCGGCTTTGTGTTCGTGTTCGCCAGCTCCGTGGCTACAGGCACCCGCAATGAACACGATCCGCTTTTTGGCGGGGATGGTTGTCAGACTGCTGGACGGACAAAGGGAAGCGGGAAAGAAAGAGGCATCCGAAAACAAAACCGACAACAGATTTCCCAGACTGGATGCACTGAAAAAAAAAACGACTAAAAAAGCGCGCATAGCATTTTCCGGATGGGTTTGTGGACTAAAGGAATATACCTCATTTCCCTACTGAAACCCGGTTTGATTGGCACAGATTTGGAGGACCGGTCGGTTTTTAGGCCCAATACCGCAAACAAACTTTCTTGAACATTGGTCTGGTATTTGCCTGATAAAAGGAACGCAGGTAATCGTTGCCCAAATACGGTTTATAGAGCGTGTTCGTATTCCCACTTTTGTCGAATGAAGAAGTCGGTATTGGTAGTTGAAGACCAATCTTCTCAACGAAAACTCATGGTAGATGCCCTGCAACGGGCGGGATATGCTACTTTTCAGGCCGGCGACATTCAGCAGGCTACTCAAATTATGCACCAGCACAAGCTGGATGTGGTGGTTGCCGACATGCATTTGCCGTCCGGCGATGGGAGTGACGTGATCCGGGAAGTCCGGAAACTCCCGGCTTCGACCACGGCGGTTGTGGCGGTTTCGATTGATCTGGCGATCCTAAACCAGAACATTACCTCCCTGTTTCCGGCCGATGCCTACCTGTCTAAACCGTTTCATCCCCGGGAACTTCTGAAGATCGTGGAGGAACTGGTGGGCGTTTCACTTTGATTCGCTGGAATCCCAGGTTGATCAATTGTTGCCCCACATCGTCCGAAACCACCCAGTACTGACGCTCGTCGTTGGTAATAACCCAGAGGTTATCTTTCTCAAGACCATTGAGTTGTATCCAGATTTGGGCTTGTTCCGGATTATCAAATATAACAAGGGGTGTATCGATGGCTGTGGGTAAGGCTTGCAACACGGTAAATAAGGTATCTTCATTCATAAGGGTGGGCACGGGAAAAATCAGAATGGTGATGAAGGGGGTATGCTATCGAAAAAATTCATAGGACATCCAACCCAGCAAAATCGCTCCAAATCCAAATGCCAGCGCGGCCAGCAAACGCCGGCGAACTTTATCAGGGGATTTGGAGGAGTTGTGAATTGCCGAGTAGGCGTAATAGCCAGCGATTAAACTGTACAGGAATACTGAAACGCCAATCGGGTAGATGGATTTCATGGGAAAAGAAAACCGTTATGTGAACGTTGAATAACCAATGGACTAAGCTGACGGGTAAATTCTATCAAAAGATATGCCACTCCGGTTCGCATCTGCTTTCGTACCTTTACGGGATTAACCCCTGACCCGATGACTTTTTCCCGTATTTGCGTTCTGCTGCTGCTTGGCACCCGAACGGTTTTTGCCCAGTGGCAACCCGCGCCCTGGCCCGTCTTAAGACACTACGACCAAAATCACCTCTACAACATTGCACTGCCCCTGGGTGGCATCGGCACCGGTACGGTTTCGCTGGGTGGTCGGGGTGAGTTGCGCGATTGGGAAATCATGAACAAACCCGCCAAAGGTTTCAGTACCGTTACGGTGGGAAACAATGCGCCGTTTTTCGCCATCAACGTGTTGCCCGCCGATGGAAAGCCGATGACCAAAGCCCTGATCGGCCCCCTCGACCCCGCCGAATACCTGCACTACGAAGGCCGACCGGTCAATCAGCACGGTTTTCCCCGGTTTTCGGAAGCGTCATTCGATGCGGCTTATCCCTTTGGGCAGGTTCATTTGTCGGACGCCAGAATGCCGGTGAAGGTAACGGTTAAAGGCTTCAATCCGTTTGTTCCCGGCAATGCCGATGCGAGCGGTATTCCCATTGCCGTGCTGGCCTACGAAGTGACCAACACCAGCAAAGAACCGCTAACGGTGTCGGTTTGTGGTTCGATGCGCAATTTTGTCGGAAAAGACGGCAGTCGATCCCATAAAGACTGGAAGGGCGATGTGGTGCCAACTGGCGCAAAGAAGAATACCAATGTCTACAAAACCGGGGCGGGTTTTCAGGGGATCTACCTGTTTTCAGACAGCGTCAGTCGGCAGGACCCGGCCTGGGGAACCATCGCGCTGACGACCAACAGCCCGACAGGGGTGAGCTACCGCACCTCGTCGCGCTCGAACGACTGGGAAAATGCCATGCTCGATTTCTGGGATGATTTCAGCGCGGACGGGCAACTGACGGAGAAGACGAAACTGGTGGACGACGATCCGCTGGCGTCGCTGGCGGTGCAGAAAACCATCGCGCCGGGCCAAACGCAGACCTACACATTCTTTATCACCTGGAACTTTCCGAACCGACAGGCCTGGTCGTCGTTTTCGTCAAAGGCGGGGCAGGATGCCATTGGCAACTATTACTCGACGCAGTATGCCGACGCCTGGGAGGTGATGACGAAGACGTTGCCCCGTCTGCCGGTTTTGGAACAGAAAACGCTTCAGTTTGTCCAGGCTTTTTTATCCAGTTCGTACCCCGATGTGATCAAGGAAGCGGCCCTGTTCAACCTGGCTACGCTGCGCTCCCAAACCGTGTTCCGGATTCCGAGCGGGCATATGATGGGCTGGGAGGGTGTTTTTGACGAATTTGGCTCCTGTTTCGGCTCGTGTACGCACGTCTGGAATTATGAGCAGGCAACGGCTTTTCTCTTCGCCGATCTGTCGCAGTCGATGCGGGATATTGAATTTAACTACGCGACGAATCCGGAAGGCAAAATGAGTTTTCGGGTGATGTTGCCGTTGTCGAAAGCCCAGGATTGGAAAAACGTGGCCGCCGACGGTCAAATGGGCACCATTCTGAAGTTTTACCGCGACTGGCAATTGTCGGGCAATCCCGAATTTCTGCGGAAAAACTGGGAACAGGTCAAAAAAGTGATGAGCTACGCCTGGATCCAGGGTGGTTGGGATGGCAACCAGGACGGGGTGATGGAAGGCCGGCAGCACAACACGATGGATGTGGATTATTATGGTCCCAATCCGCAGATGGGTTTCTGGTATCTGGGCGCTTTGAAAGCCACTTCCGAAATGGCAACGGCCATGAAAGACCCGGCACTGGCTCAAAAGTGTGCGGATTTGTACCGGAAAGGCAGTGCCTGGATGGACCAGAATCTGTACAATGGCGAGTATTACGAACACAAGATCACCGATCCGAAAACGTTTGCCTTTCTGAATTGGGAAGGCAACCCGGACGTCCCGGTTCCGGATTACCAGTTGGGAAAAGGCTGTCTGGTCGACCAGTTGGTGGGGCAGATGATGGCGCACATGCTGGGGCTGGGCTACCTGGCCAAACCGGAACACATTCAGCAATCGCTGCAAAGCATCATGAAATACAATTACCTGGACAGTTTTTCCGACCATTTCAACAACATGCGGTCGTATGTTCTGGGCGACGAGTCGGGGCTGCTGATGGCCAGTTGGCCCAAAGGCCGACTGAAAGTGCCCTTTCCGTATTTTGCTGAGTCCATGACCGGTTTTGAGTACACGGCCGCCGTGGGAATGCTGTATGAAGGGCAAACGGAGAATGCTTTGACGTGTCTTAAAAGCATCCGCGACCGGTTCGATGGCCGCAAACGCAACCCGTTCAACGAGCCGGAATGCGGTCACCACTACGCCCGGTCGATGACCAGTTGGAATGCGGTGCTGGCCTGGAGCGGTTTTCTGTATTCCGGCGTAACTGAAACGATGACCTTTACCACCAAACCCGGGACCTATTTCTGGTCGAACGGGTCGGCCTGGGGAACCTGCACGATCCGTTCGGAAGGGGCAGAAAACCGGGTGAGTCTGGCGGTGCTGGACGGAAAAATCCGGCTTCGGCAGTTTGCCCTGCAGGGGGGCGGGAAACAGGTTTTTAAGCAGCGTCAGGAAGTAGCGGAGGGGAAAGCGCTGTCGTTTACGATCAAGTAATGCGGTGAAGCCCCGTCAGCGGTCGAAGACCCTGACAGCGGCTTCAATACGCGGCCTTGTCAATGTTTTCAACCGTTTAACGTAGCCGCTGTCAGGGCATTCGACCGTTCAATACGCAACCCTGTCAGGTTCAATACGTAGCCCTGTCAGGTTCAATACGTAGCCGTTGTCAGGTTCAATACGTAGCCGCTGTCAGGGTCTTCGACCGCTGACAGGGCTGCGTATATGCAGAATCCCGAGGCCGATCTCTCAGTTTTCATTGTTCATTAGTCATTTATCGCCTAACTTGCCGCCAAACGGTACCAATTAAGAAAACGCTTGATTATTGAAACTCGCGCCTATGCCCGCGCCGGGCTGTTAGGCAATCCATCCGACGGTTTTTTTGGCAAAACGATCTCGATTTCCGTGCGAAACTTCGGCGCGTCAGTGTCGCTGTATGAGTCACCGGAACTGAACATCGAGCCCCAGGAACAGGACACCAACTCGTTTCGGAGTATTTATCACCTGCGTGACGCCGTAGCTTCGCTGGGCTACCATGGCGGGGTGCCGCTCATCAAAGCGGCTCTCAAGCGGTTTTGTGAATACTGCGATCAGCATGGTCTACGGCTTCCCAACAAAAATTTCACCATTCGCTACAGCACCTCGATTCCGCGGCAGGTGGGGCTTTCGGGCTCCAGTGCCATCATTGTGGCGACGTTTCGGGCGCTGATGAAATTCTATCAGGTCGAGATTCCGCTGCCCCATTTGCCAACCCTGGTGTTGAAAACCGAGTCGGAAGAGTTGGGCATCACCGCCGGACTCCAGGATCGCGTCATTCAGTGTTACGAAGGATGCGTTTACATGAACTTTGACCGGGAATTGCTGGAAAAAACCGGCCACGGTGATTATGAACCCATCGAGCCGCGGTTGTTGCCCAAACTGTACATTGCCTACAAAACGTCGCTCGGCAAGCAGTCGGGGCGGATTCACAACGATGTTCGGTCGCGCTGGGACAAGGGAGAGGAACTGGTGGTCAAGACGTTACAGGATATTGCCGACGTCGCCCGTCAGGGGCGGGAGGCTATTCTGAATAACGAAATCAGTCAACTGCATGACCTGGTCAATCAAAATTTCGACCTCCGCCGACGCATCTACAACATTAGTGAAAGCAACCTGGAAATGATTTCGGCCGCCCGCCGGATCGGAGCCTCGGCTTCGTTTGCCGGTTCGGGCGGGGCCATTGTCGGTATTTACAAAGACGACGACATGCTGAATCGTCTGTTTGTCGAGATGAAACACCTGAACGCCCGCGTCATCAAACCCTACGTAGTTTAATTTATTGAGTGATTGAGTGATTGAGCGAATGAGTGAAAGAGCCAGGCTACTGATCCATTGCTTCACTCATCGTTTCGCTCAATCACTCAATTTCTCAATCACTCAATATGATAAAGAAAGCCGTAATTCCTGCTGCCGGATTGGGAACCCGATTTTTGCCGGCCACCAAAGCACAACCGAAAGAAATGTTGCCGATTATCGACACGCCCACGATTCAGTATGTTGTGCAGGAAGCCGTCGATTCGGGCATTGAAGATATTCTGATCATTACCGGAAAAGGCAAACGCTCCATCGAAGACCATTTCGACCGGAATTACGAGCTGGAAACCCGGCTGGAAGAGAAAGAAGATGAAGCGTTGCTGCTGGAAATGCGTCGGTTGTCGGACATGGCGGATATTCATTTTGTCCGGCAAAAAGAACTGAACGGCTTGGGCGATGCCATTTATTACGCCCGGCATCATGTTGGCAATGAGCCGTTTGCGGTATTGCTGGGTGATACGATCATGGATTCGGTGATTCCGGTGACCCAGCAATTGATCGATACGTATGACCAGTACCGCGGAACCGTCATCGCCGTGGAAGAAGTACCGGCCGACAAGGTCAACCGTTACGGAATTGTGGGCGGTACGGCCCTGAGCGACAGCATCATGGAGCTGAATACGCTGATCGAAAAACCGTCGATCAAAGCGGCTCCGTCGAATCTGGCCATCGCGGGCCGGTACATCCTGACGCCCGATATTTTTGCCGCCATCGAGCAGACCGCCAAAGGAAAAAACAACGAAATCCAGTTGACGGATGCCATGTTGTTATTGCTCAAACGCGAAAACATCTATTCGCACCGCATCGAAGGCAAACGCCATGACATTGGCAACAAACTGGATTTCCTGAAAACCACCGTTGAATTTGCGCTGAAACGCAAGGAATTCTCCGCCCCGTTTCTGGCCTTTTTGAAGGAAATCGTAGCCGCTCATTCCTGAGCAGGTTGAAACCCATCGCTACAATATGAGCCATCCCTCCGGGACTGAATAGCTACATCGCTCATTTATACCCCCGGTTGTACCGGGGGCTACAATATGATCATCCCTCCGGGATTACCAAATCCACTAAATCCCGGAGGGATGAATCATATTGTAGCGGTGGGTTTCAACCCGCCGAAAGAAGGCACCGCACCCCACAAAATCCCGGAGGGATGATCCATATTGTAGTCCCAGAACCGGCAAACCTACCGGTTCATGGGGTATTCGTTGATCCAGTGAAAACCCCGGTTTACCAACAGAAACTGCCGGATGTCCTGTTTTTTCAGCCGGACATAGATGGAATTGATTTGGTTGGATCCTTCCAGAATGAGGGAGTTTGTGTCCGGTTGCTGGTAGGTTAGCCGGTATTTGTGAGCCGTGTCGGAACGGGCATAGAAGACGGCTTGTAATTTGGCCGTATCCTGCTCAAAGGCATAGTTTCGCAGTGAATCATTCTTATACCGAACCGTCAGAGTCGGATAGCTTTTATACCCGCCAACCATTACCTGCCGCCAGCGCGTCGTGTCCGTCAGCATGGGTGCCAGGGTGTCGCCATTTAGTGCGAAGGTTTCGACCTGATACAGACCGTAAAGCGGGTGTTTGGGTGCGTGGTCACCGTATTGTTTTGCGGTGATAAAACCGCCATACGTCTGCCCATACAGCACAAAGCTGATCGCCAGCGTCTTAAATATGATTCGACCTGTCCGCCACCGGCGGGATGTTCGAAAAGGCGTCAGATCGAGAGCGGCTGCCGGGCGGTTTAACAAAAGAACATTCATCAGTCGCCAGCCGTCAGTGGTCAGGATAAACACCGCCATCAAGAGCAGATTCGACGAATACAGCTTCACCGGGACATCAAAGCAGAAGTTGATAGCGACGATATTACCGATAACCGCCACCAGGATAATGGCGCCCAAAGCCGTCGTTTTTCGGAACAAAAGCAGCGCGCCCCCGATGATTTCGCCCAGACCGGTAAACCAGTTGTAGGCCGTAGAATACCCCATGAACGTCCAGGCCAGTCCCATGGGCGACGATTGGCCGTAGGGTTCCATCAGCCGCGTGATGCCCGGAAACGGGAATTGGGTCTTGAAGACTTTGGCAAAACCGTACGTAAACATCGTAATGGCCAGGTAATACCGCAGCAACACCAACAGCCCGTACAGCAACGCGTTGTAGTTGGCCCGGTTTCGGTCGAGCACCGACCACACCAGGGTGGCCGCAAACGCCAGCACAACAAAACACAAAAGCTGAACGTAGTTGAACGTCGTGTCCCCGCTTCCGTTCGGGAAAACCGTGATTTCGTAGGGGAGATGTAGAAGCGTCCGGCCAACCCACGGCACCAGCGCATGCCAGAGGTCGTTGTAGGAACTGGTCAGGAAGTAGGAACCGGGCACATTGGAGAGCGGGAACGGAAAGACATAGAGCAGAAAATAGGCAAAGAAAAACCGGAAGGTCAGCTTTTGCGCCGGGTTCCACGGCAAAGGATGGGCAATGAACTGGGACATGGCAGGTTGTGACGGGGAGGAATCAGCCACAAAATACAAAAACCTTAGGAGGACGCAAATGCCTGACCAACGCGCCAGACCTCTTCAAATGTGTTGTATAAGGGTGTGGGTGCCAGCCGAATGCAGTCCGGTTCGCGCCAATCGCCGATGATGCCCTGCTCGGTGAGTCGGTTGAAGACGGATTTTCCGTCGTGATCAATCAATAACGACAATTGGCAACCGCGTTCGGCCACGTTGGCGGGGGTAATGATTTGCAATCCCGCCGTTTCACTGAGCAGAAATTCCAGAAAACCGGTCAGCAATTCGCTTTTTCGGCGCAACGCTTCCAGGCCCGCTTCGGCCGTGATCTGCAAAGCCGCGTGGTGAACCGCCATCGCCAGAACCGTCGGGGTGCTGAGCTGCCAGCCGTCGGCCCCCGGCATCGGTACAAATCCTTTGGTCATCTCAAACCGCCGGGCTTCGTCGTATCCCCACCAGCCGGCCAGCCGGGGCAAGGCAGCCGCGTGGTGCTTTTCATGAACAAAAATACCGGAAACCCCGCCCGGTCCGGAATTGAGGTATTTATACGAACACCAGACCGCAAAATCAACGCCCCAGTCGTGCAGCCTGAGGGGAATGTTCCCAACCGCATGGGCCAGATCGAATCCGATGGGTACGCCAATTTGACGGGCTTTTTGCGCAATAGCCGCCATGTCGAACACCTGCCCGGTGTAATAATGCAACCCGCTCATCAGCACGAGTGCCAGCGAATCCCGGTGCTGTTCGACGGCATCCAGAATGTCCGCCGTTTGCCAGGTATGTTCATTGGTGCGGGGAAAGACTTCAACCAAAGTGTCTGCCGGATTCAGACCCCGCGTCCGAATGTGCGTTTCGAGTGCGTATTGATCCGAGGGGAAGTCCCCGCCGATGGTCAGAATTTTTGTGCGGTTTCCGGTGGGCTGGTAAAAAGACGTCAGCAGCAGGTGCAGGTTGACCGTCAGGTTGTTCATCGGGCACACTTCCGACGGATTGGCGCCAACGATTTGCGCGAGCGGTTCCTTGCAACGCTGATGGATCGTCAGCCAGGGATTTTCGCCTTCAAACCAGCCTTCGACGCCGTGCTGTTGCCAGATCGCTAACTCCTGATCCAGTGCCTGCCGGGCGGTTTTGGGTTGCAGGCCCAGCGAATTACCGCAGAAATAGATCAGCGGTTTTCCGTTGCGTTCGGGAATATAAAATCGGTCGCGACAGGAGTGGAGCGGGTCGGCCTGATCGAGTTGCCGGGCAAAGGCCAGGGAATTGTTAAAAAGCATAGCTTTTTTAGTTAAGAGTTATGACGGGGCCGCCCGGCGGTTGCGTGTGCTAGCCAACTCTTAACTCTTAATTGTGCTTCATGCCGCCTTTTTTGCAGCAGGAGGGCAATTTGGCGTAGCCTTTTTCATCCGCGGTCACCTCATCCGCGTCGTAACCCGATTTCGAGATGTTGGCTTTGATCTTGTTGATGTCGGTTTTCTTCGGATTGTATTTCACCGTAACGACTTTATCCTTCAGATCCAGGTTAGACTCCTTGATGCCTTTTTCAAAAGCCAGGTTGCGTTCAATGCGTTCCTTACACATTTCGCAAATGGCCGAGGTCTTGATTTTGACCTCTTTTTCCTTATCGTCAACAGCCTGGGCGGTGATGCCGATGGCCAGAAACAAAATGGTCAGGAGTCCTATCAGGTGCTTTTTCATGGTGAAGAGAATTTACGTTTTTTAAAAGTCAAACAAGTTAGTGGTGGTTCATGGATTTGCCCGGCATGGATTTGCCCGGCATCATCATGGGCATCAGCGATGGGGTAATTCGTAAATAAAGCTGCCCTGATAACGGATTTTTGCCATAAATCGGTTCCAGGTCCCGGTCCGGGAACGAACCCGTCAACTGGGCACCGACGACCAGATCGGTTTGGGCCAACTGCAACAGACGGTAATTCAGGCCGAGTGTTAAACTATTGATGTTCACCAGCTTCGTGGCATCGCTCGGGGCCGTGAAAAAATAATCCCTCAGCCCCAGTTCGTCAACGGACTTTGTGATGTTCTCATACCGACCGAACAAGGCGGTTTTGCCCAGTTGCAGGCTAGTTTCGGCCAGATACGCATTTTCGTTGACACCATCGTGCGAGTTCAACCCCCAAACCAGCGCCGACGAAACGTAGCGACCAGGCTGCCCCAACGGTTTGCTGTGCAAAAGTGATGCCGTTGTTCGGGTAACGTTATGATCGGCTTCCAGGGCTTCCGGACTCTTGATAAACCCCTGCGAAAACTGCAACGCCAGCGTCGGAGACGGGTTTATTGAAAGCCGGTAGGAATAACTGTCGAAACGCGGGCGGTCGAAGCCATACCGGTTTTCGTTCGGTTCGCGACCCGTAAAATTCGACACTTCCAATTTAGCAATTTTATACCGAAAACCGGCGGTGGCCACCCCAAAAGTAATGTGGGTAGCATCGGTCCAGTGGTGACCCAAAGGCGAATCCGGGTTGTTGAACGACGACAGCCGGTGCATAAACGCCGGTGGTCCCAGCGCCGGTTCGCCCGGATACCCGACGTAGCCAAACACATCCGCATGGGGCGACAGCGCGTAGGAATAACCGACCGAAAGTTCTGAAAACAGATCGTGCTGGTGCTGGCGGTCGATCAGCCGCTGGCCTTTGTAAGTCTCACCAGACTGAAACAGAAGTGGATAGCCATTTTTGCCCACCGTCAGCGGATCGAGCGAAATCATGGCCTTGAACGCCAGCAAGCCCCGTTGTCCGATCTGCCGCTGTGCCATTCCCATGATGTAATTGGGCGCATCGAACTGCGTTGCGCGGCCCCTTTTGCCCGGATTGTTGAAATTCTGGTTCGTATGTCGCAGAAAAACGCTGTAGTGCAGCATGGTCATCCACTGGTTTCCCGTTGACTGCGACGGATGAAACATATACATGTACATCGGCGTCTGGTCGGGATGCCAGGCTGTTCCGGAGGCATTCCGGTTCATGGGCAGGTTCCGCGAATACAGGTGCGACATCATGGCCATGCCCTGCTGCATCTGCATCATGTTGTGCATGGCATGGCCCATCGCAGCGTGATCCAGGCTGTCCTGCTTCATCATTTTTTTGGCCGGGGGCATTCTGGGTTTCCGGCTGGTGTCAACCGGAAACCCATCGGCCCAGGCGATTCCCGAAGTACAGATGAAAAGAACAGCGAGAAACCATTTTTGTATTGAAATCATAAGAATAAACTTGTCTGGTAAAGTGGGTTTACGCGCTCGCCGACATCCGCCGACAATCGTCGGCACAACGGCGGCAGGCTTCGGCGCAGGCCCGGCAATGGTCATGATCGTGTTTGCTGCATTCGCTGGCACAGGCGTCGCATACCTCGGCGCATAATACCATAAATTGATTCATGAATTCGGAATCGCGGGCGGTAAGACTCGCACACATTTTACAAATATCGGCGCAATCGCGGCAAAGCCGGATGCAGTCGCGCATCATTTGAACATGGTCTTCCCGCAAACAGGCAGTGGCGCAGTGTTCGCAGGCAGCAGCACAATCAAAACAAATCTGAACATGCCGTTCGTGTTGTTGCATCGTTTCCATAACGTAATTAGCTGGTTTAGTGATTGATTTAAATAAGCTTGATCTTACGTTACGGTGGGTAGTGCAAAGGTAGCGTCTCTTTCCGGCCCCGTATTTACAGAACTATTGCGCGTTTGTGCATCATTTTGGCGGCCCCACTTTGTCGATTTCGGTTCGGTAAGCCAGGCCGGTTTTTTTAAAATCACCCGGGGTCAGGCCCACCACCTGTTTAAACTGGTTCGACAGGTGCTGGGTGCTGCTGTAGCCCAGCCGCCAGGCAATCTCACTCAGGGTTAACTCGCCGTAGCGCAAATATTCCTTCACTTTTTCGATTTTCTGAGCGATGACGTACTTTTCGATGGTCATTCCTTCCATCGCCGAGAATAAATGACTGAGGTAAGAATACTCGTACCCGATTTTCCGGGTCAGGAAATCCGACAGGTTCTGGTGCTCCGGCCGTTCGCGCTGATCGTGGTGTACCTCGTTGACAATGAGTGCTTTGATTTGTTCGACCACCACGGATTTCCGGTCTTCCAGCAGCTCGAAATCATTGTCGGCC
The DNA here is from genome assembly GCF_965227735.1 of Larkinella sp. Lineage (NCBI taxonomy): Bacteria > Pseudomonadati > Bacteroidota > Cytophagia > Cytophagales > Spirosomataceae > Larkinella > Larkinella sp. Next base: position 6,502,035 of record NZ_OZ245776.1, read on the forward strand.
AGCACCTGCCGGATTTGCTCCATCGAAACGGCAGCCGGCAGTTCGCTGGTTTCTACCTCGCCCAGCTCCACCCGCAACACCTCGATGCCAAGTTCTTCCAGAATATCCCGAACGACGCGCTTGCATCGTCCGCAAACCATGTGTTTGATGTAGAGGATCATGGGTTAGATTTTAAGTTTATACCGAAAACCGCCGTAAATCATCCGCCCCGTGATAGGCCCCCACACCCGCGCGGCCGCATCGAAATCCCGGCCATAAGGGTCGCTGGCACCCACAATCGGATTGGCTTGCCGGAAATTGCCGAGGTTTTCGCCCCCCAGATAGACATCCCACGTTCGGAACGACTTGGTTACCTGCGCGTTAATGTTGTAAAAACCGGGAGCATTTTCGCGGGGCATGTTCTGGTAACTCGTGTGTTCGTAGCCTTCGCGCAGGTACGGAATCCGTTTCGGGCCGTTCCATTGCACCGTAAAATCGAACTTCCATTTGTCGAACGGCAGCGCGTACCCCGCATTGAACAGAACCCGGTCGCGGCTCACCATCATGCGCGGCAACAGGAGACTTTCCCCGAAGGCCATGCCCATCGTCTGGCGAACATCGAAAAGCCGGTAGGCCAGTTTGACCTCCATGCGCCGGATGGGCTGGTAGTTCAGTTCGGCCTGAAAACTGTTGGAAAACGAACGTGCTTTCAAACCGGGTGTCGACCGACTCGACAGGTAATAAAAATGGAGTTCGCGCGGGTGTTCCAGATCGGCGATCAACTGATTCTGAAAGTTTGTGCGGTAGTAATCCAGCACCAGCGACGCCTTTTTGCCGAACAGATTGAACTCCTGCGTCAGGCTGGTTCCGTAGTTCCAGGAGATTTCCGGCTGGAGTTTGGCATCGAAATACACGGTTCTGGAACTCACCAGATAGCCGTAATTTTCGGCCAGCGCATTGGGCGTCCGGAAACCCCGCCCCGCCGAGGCCCGCAGAATCAGGTTGTCGGTCAGGTCGTATTTGGCGTGAAAACGGGGCGTAAACTGCGTGCCGAACCGGTTGTGGAAATCCAGCCGCGCACCGGCCACCAGCGTGAGTTTATCCAGGTACTTGTAGGTGTATTCTCCAAAAACACCCGGAACGGATTCGGTGCGGGTCAGGAGCGTGTCGCGGTATTTTTCGCGGTAATCATCGAGCAGATAACTCACACCGGCCTTGAACGAATGGTTGGTGTTGTCGATAATCGATTGGTAAATCAGGTTGCCGTAGAGCGTTTTCTGCTGCCCATTGTAGGGAATAAAGCCGAAAAAGGAGTTCTGTTCGTGGTTGACGGCGTTCAGGATCAGCCCCAGCCCCCGGTACGGTTTTTCGGGATAAAGCCGGGCGGTTTTGGAAAACACCTCGACCCGTTTCGTGGTGTTCGTAAACTGGTAGGTCGGGCTGCCACTGCGGGTTGCCGCCACCTGTCCGCCGGTGCGGTCTTCATAGAGTGACTTGATTCCGAACTGGGTCATAAACCGCTCCGTTCCGTATTTGGCGCGAACAATCCCGTTGTATTGAGTATATAGTGGCAAATCCAGAAAATTATCGCCGTTCTGATCGATGCGGTTTTGCAGCGTGCTGGCGTGGCCCAGAAAACCGACACTCCATTTGTCCGACAGCGGTTTCGACAGGTTCAGGTTGCCTTCGACCCGCCCGAAACTGTTGACGTAGGCGTTGGCAAAAATCCGTTCCCGGGCATCCGGTTTCTGCAATTCGACGTTCATGGCCCCCGACATGCCCTCATAGCCGTTGACGACCGAACCGGCTCCTTTGCCAATGTCGATGGACGAAATCCAGGTGCCGGGTACATAATTCAGGCCGAAAGTAGACGCCAGCCCGCGGATCGTCGGAATGTTTTCAACGTTGGTTTGTACGTAATTCCCGCTAAGCCCCAGCATCTGAATCTGCTTGGCTCCGGTGACGGCATCGCTGTAGGACACATTGACCGACGCGTTGGTTTCAAACGATTCGGACAGGTTGCAGCAGGCGGCTTTGGCCAGCGTTCGCGTGGTCAGAATTTCGTTTTGGATGGGCGAAAACCGATCCGTTTGCGACGACGCCCCCTGAACCGTCACTTCCTGGAGGGTGTTCTGGCTGGTGAGAATGACGGTCAGGCTGGTTTGATCTGAAACCGTAATCGTGTCGGTTTTAAAACCCACATAGCTGAAAACGAGCCGGTTGAGTGAATCGGTTTTCGGGATGGTGAAAAAACCGCTGTCGGTAGAGGTGGTCGAAACCGAGGAGCCCGCCCAGTAAATGGTGACGCCGACCAGCGGCACGGTTCTGGTGTTGACGCGCTCCGAAACCGTACCGGTCAGGGTTTGCGCGGGAGCGTGAATAACGCTGAGGAGAGCCAGCCAAAGGGTAGCCAATCCTGTTTTATAGGTGGAATGTGGACGCATAAAGAGTCGTAATGTGGTTGAAGTAAAAAAGAACCGATGCTTTCTCAGCATGGACTTCATTGTAGCACAAGACGACTTCCTATAGCAAAAAACTCTGAACAAACGAGAGCAGACCGCGCCCGTACTGGAGAGGAGGAGAATCAAAAACCGCCAGCGTCGATGCCGTATCGGCTACGGCCAGACTGGTGAACAGCCAGGTCACGAGCGCCGTCACCCCGGCCAGTACCGTGTCGGCCATCGACTTGACGAACTTGGCGACGAGTTGCGTGATGGACGACGAAAAATCGACGTTCTCATACCGCTGCTCTTCCTGGCAGCAATCCGTTCGTTGAAGAATCGGAGTCTGGTACGACTGATCAGACGGAGAAACCGCTTTCTGGCGATGAACCGGGCAGCTTCTGTTCGCGCTGGCCGACTGGGTCATCGCTAACGACACTTTCTTCCCGCGCATCCGGCACGTGTGTTCAATCAGACCAAAACCGGTACTGCTGAGCAGTACGATGCAGGTCATCAGGAGGTTGAACAGTTGGAAGATCGTGCGTTTCATGACGGCTCAAAAGTAGAGGATGCCAACTATAAAAGCAAGTACATCATTTTGGGAATAGGGTGCAGGATTTTGTCATTTGGCTTCGACCCTACCAAACAGATGAGGTGGGACCGTTGGCCCCACCTCATCATAAAAGGAAATAAATGGTATTGGTTCCGGCCGGAAATTAATAACCGGGGTTTTGTTTCAATATGGCCGTTCCCTGCAAGTCGATTTGCGTTTGGGGCAGCGGCATGTATTCGTTTTTGTTGGGCGTAAACTTGGCACCACCCAAACCGTTGGTTAGTTTGGCACCTTCGTAGGTCAGATAAGCATTCAGCACCGTACCCGCAGTTCCCCAGCGCACCAGGTCAAAGAAGCGGTGACCTTCACCCGAAAGTTCCAGCTTGCGTTCGAACTGAACGGCGGTACGGGCGGCCGCTTTGTCGGTCCAGGGGGCCGTGTAGTTGCTAATGACATACTTGGCCGCCGGTGCCGTTCCTTTCATCACGTAACCCGCCGGGTTTGCCGCCCGGGTCCGGATCTGGTTGACCAGCGCGCGGGCGCGCTCCAGGCTTCCTACTTCAACTTCACATTCTGCCGCCATCAACAACACATCGGCATAGCGGATCAGGATCACGTTAATACCGGTCCAGCCTTTGGTCCAGTTCGAAACGTCAGCAATGCGGGCTTCCTGGGCCTTGGTGTAGATGTATTTTTTTGGAGCATAAGGACCGCCGAAAGCCTGGTCGCGAATCCAGTCCTGGCCCGGAAAATCCTGCCAGTCCAGATACGGGATGCCACGACGACCAATGGAGTGGTCGAGACGGGGGTCCACATTGCCCGCATCGGGCGTAAAGGCTGCCGACGAAGCAAGTCCCTGATCTGTTTTAAGCTGGTTTGTGCCGGTATTATACGAACCGTCCAGCAGAGGCAGTCCGGTAGCATCCGTACGGAACGAATTCCCTAACTCGAAGCTGGGCTGAAAGAAACCGCAGCAACCTACCGGACCCGCCGGGCCGGTGTTGTACGGCCAGTTCAGGTTCAGGTCACCCGAAGCGGCATCGGAGCTACCAGCGTTGGCTACGTTTTGGGTAGCGAAAACGATCTCGTCGTTTTTCTCATTGTCGGCGCTAAACACCAGGCCATACTGCGGATAGAGGCTGTATTTGTTGCCCGAAGACGTTTTGCCACTCGCGATCACCAGATCGAAGAGGGTTTTTGCTTCGGTATACTTCTTCTGGTACAAATAGGTTTTGGCCAGATAGGTGGCGGCAGCCCATTTGTTGGCGCGCCCGGCCGCGCTCTGTACTTCCGGCAATACATCATAAGCGGCTTTGAAGTCGGCTTCGATTTTTGGCCAGATGTCCGTGCTGTTCGCAATTTCGGTGATTCCGGCGGCATAATCGACACTTTCGTCGACGTATGGCACCATGTTGAACGTCCGTTTCAGCTCGAAATAATAGTGCGCCCGCAGAAACTTGGCTTCGGCACCGATGCGGGCCTGATCTGCCGCACTCACCGTTGCATCCGCCGTTTTCAATTGCCGCAGAACCGAGTTAGCCCGGCTAATGCCTTCGTACATCAGGTTCCAGCGGGCATTGAGTTCGCCACTGGCCGCCAGCATTTCAAAGCGCTGAAACGGCGTGATGGCGTTGAAGTCACCGGCGTTGGAGCCTTTGTTGGCTTCTCCACCCATGATACTTCCATACATCCAGTTGGTCGAGCTGGCGGTTTGGCTGAAACCCCGGCCATTCAGCTCGGTGTAGGCACTGATCAGCAAACCTTCCAGACCATTTTTTGTGCTCAACTGCGCACTGGTCAGTGTACCGGTTGGCTGCACCACTAAAAAGCTATCCTTACAGGCCAGCGTGCTAAACGTTAAAGCGAGCGCCAGCAGGGTTCCTTTTGTGACTATATCTTTCATTGTCTAAATTTCTTAATCGGTTGGTTCAAATTAGAAGGTAACGCTCAGGCCGGCATTGTAGCTTCGGGTCAGCGGATAGTTTCCGACGTCGATCCCGAAGTTCTGGTCAGCCGCTCCACCGACACCCGGGTCCAGACCCTCATACTTCGTGATGGTGAAGATGTTGTTGGCTGATGCGGAAATCCGTACGCGGCCTAATTTGAGTTTGCTCAACAGGGCCGAAGGCAGCGTATACCCGAGGGTGATGTTCTGCATCCGCAGGTACGAACCGTCTTCCACGTAGAAGGAGTTAGGCTGGGTGTTGGTGCTGAAGTTGGAAACATCTTCGAAAATTGGCTGGCTCGTGCCCGTATTCGTCGTTGACCACGAATTTTTTACCCGCTCGCTAACAGCCGCTCCGGGGAACGATGGATAGAAATCGGTATACCATTTCGACAGGTTGAAGATTTTGTTGCCCAGCGACGTGTACAAATACGTTGCGGCATCGAATCCTTTGTAGTTGATCTGGAAGTTGATCCCGCCCGTAAATTTCGGAACCGGGCTGCCAATGAACGTCCGGTCGGTGTTGTCGATCTTGCCATCCCCGTTGATGTCGGCGAAACGGAAACGACCTACACCGGCACCCGTTTGGGTAGGAGCGGCTCTAACTTCTTCCTGGTTCTGGAACAGGCCTACCACCTGGAAACCGTAGAAGGAAGCAATGGACTGACCAGGCTGGTTCCGGGTAGCGGGCAAGCCCAGGCGGTTGGAAGCCGGCGAAACGTCGAAGTACGGAACGCCCGGAGCCAGTTGTTGAATCCGGTTTTTGAGAACGCTACCCGTCAGGTTGATTTCATACGAAACATCGCTGCTCAGTTTTCCGCGGGTGCCGATCAACAGGTCGATCCCTTCGTTCCGCATCCCGGCGATGTTGACCGAAGGAGCCGTAGCCCGAACCCCGACAACGCCCGCAATCGGCACTTGATAGAGCAGGTCTTTGGTGTCTTTCCGCCAGATGTCGAAAACGATATCCAGTTTACCATTCAGGAACGTCGCGTCGATCCCCAGGTTGGTGGTCGTACTGGTTTCCCATTTGGCATTCGGGTTACCGATCCGGCTCCGGAAGAAACCGGGGTTCAGCGTGCTGTTGGTGGCGCCAATGTCGTAGGAGTTGGCCACGTTGGTGGCAAACAGGCTATACTGGTTGTTGGGGTCTACGTTGTTGGAGTTCCCCATCTGACCCCAGCCCCCCCGAATTTTCAGGTCGGTAATGAACGTCGCATCTTTCATGAAGTTTTCACCGGAAATCCGCCAGGCTGCCGAGAAGGCCGGGAAAACCCCGAACCGATTGGCCGCTCCAAACCGCGACGAACCGTCGCGACGGATCACCCCCGTCAGGATATACTTGTCGTTGTAGATATAGTTCAGCCGTCCGAATACGGAATAAAAATTGACCCCGTTCTGGATGTTGCTGTTCACTACCCGACCCACTGAAGAGGTCGTACTCAGCGTTACATAGTTGACATCGGTACTGAACGGGTTGGAACCGGTTCCGCTGATGTTCCGTCCGCGTCCGTCGTTCAGGGCTTCTATACCGGCCAGAACATCGACGCTGTGGAGACCAAATTTTTGTTTATACTGTGCGGTATTCGTAAACGTCCAGGCCAGGAAGTACCCACCGCCTTCGCTGATGGACAGGCCGCGACCGTTTCCTTCGGCGTTCCAGTAGGTATTCTGCGAAGTCGTTTTGTTGTAGAAATTGAAGAACTGACCACCGACGCTGCTGCGCAGGGTCAGGGCCGGAATCGGATCGTATTCCAGATACACATTTCCGAACAAACCAACACCAAAGTTATTGTTGTCCTTGGCACCATCGCGGCTCGCTACCGGGTTCGCCGGGTTGTTGAACCCTTTGGCCGAGGTACCGGCCCAGCCGCCAAACTCGTCGTAAATCGGGATGATGGGAGCCATCCGGAACGCGCTCAGAATTTCGCTTTCTTCCTGCGACAGGTTTTGTCCGGCATTGCCACCCACCTGACCGGAGGTGTTGGCGTAGGTCAACTGGATATTTTCACCAAACCGCAGGTTTTTGACGATGTCAAATTCGGTGTTGGCCCGCAGGTCATACCGCGCAAAGTTGTTGTGGTTCAGAATACCGTTCTGGTTTTGCTGGCCCAGGCTGAAGAAATACCGGCTGCTTTCGGTGCCGCCCGAAAAGCCCAGCGTCTGGCGCAGAATGGGCGCCGTCCGCGTAATGGCATCATACCAGTCCGTACCGGCTTTGTTGGCCCGAACAACCTGGTAAACGGCTCCGGCGTCGGTATTGATGTTGTATTTGGGGCGCTCAGCCGCCAGATCAACCGACCCGATCACCCCATACCGGGTTCCTACCATCAGATAATCCGGCAAAACCGGCGTCGATCCGGTGCCGTATTGACCGTTGGCAATCCCCGTAAAATCATCGGGAAGCCCCAGAGAAGCCTGGCGGTTGCGAACCGCATTCCAGGTCCAGTTGGCTTGCTCCTGCGGATTCAGAATGGCCTGCGATTTACCGGGATCGGTAAAACCGTACAGACCATCGTATGTAACGGTCAGTTTCTGCGCCCGGCGGTTTCCTTTTTTCGTCGTATAAACGATAACCCCGTTGGCGGCCCGTGCACCATAAATCGAAGCGGCTGCGGCATCTTTCAGAACCGTGGTGGTTTCAATGTCATCCGGGTTCAGGAAGTTGGTGGTCCCGATGGGCACCCCATCCACAACATACAGGGGCTGGTTCCCGCCAAAGGCCCCGAAGCCCCGCACCCGAACCGTGTTGTTGGCACCTGGCTGACCACTGGCAATGACCGTAACCCCGGCAACGCGACCCTGCAACTGGGTTTCGACGTTGGCCGAAGGCGTCACCTTTAAGTCGCGGGATTTTACGGTTGAAATAGCCCCGGCATTGTCGCGCTTGCTGTCGGTCGTATACCCGGTAACAACGACTTCCGTCAAGGCCGTAACGTCATCTTCCACCGAAACATCGACGGTCGAACGATTGCCAACCGCTACTTCCTGGGATTTGAAACCGATGGCCGAAATGACCAGCACCGGACTGGCACCCCGAATGTTCAGGGTGTAATTGCCCTCGGCATCCGAGGAGGTCCCGGTCGTGGTGCCTTTGAGAACGATGTTCGCGCCCGGAACCGGTCCGTCTTTCCCTGTTACTTTTCCGCTAACCCGGCGATCCTGGGCCATGACACTGCTGCTCACAAAAAGCAGAAATGCACCCAAAATCGCAGATTGGAGCAATCTGTAGAATTGTGCTTTCATGATAGGTTTTGTAATAATTGGTTTTATTTTCGTACTAAATTAAGAGTACTTTAAACATACTTCAAAATTTTATAAAAAATATTATAAATATTCCCGTTGCTACCTCTAATGATAAGTTGGTAATGTTTTGTTGTAGTCTATTGATTGTTAATAATTTAACCTTGAAATAATCCTCACGCTACTTGGGTGATTTTTTTTTGATACGATTTGATTACTAGCCCGATAGCGGTTTTCTATGGGTGATTTTTACGTACTTTGTCCGGTAATGGGAACGTTTTCATCAGCGTAAATCCAGCCGGAAATAAAGGTTGAGCCAGGATAATGGATTTGGTAAGGATTTGTAACTTTTTTGTACTTTAGTAATTTGGTTTATTATTCTTTAGTCATGTTCCGACAATCATTTCGTTGTTTAGTACTACTTTTTTTGGGTGGGTCGATCAGCTCCTGTCAGTTTTCCAATCAATCGCTCTTCAGTTTGCTGCCCGCTGACGAAACCGGCATAACGTTTTCGAACCAGATGACCGAAAGTGACACCCTGAGTATTCTGAATGTCGATTATTTTTATAACGGTGGGGGAGCCGCCATCGGCGATTTCAACAACGATGGGTTACAGGACGTCTTCTTTACCGGAAATCTGGTCTCCAATAAACTTTATCTGAATCAGGGAAACTTCAAATTTACGGATGTCACCGGGTCGGCCGGGGTCGGTGGAAACGGTAAGTGGTGCTCAGGCGTCGCGCTGGTCGATATCAACAACGACGGCTGGATGGATATTTACGTGACCGCAACCATCCGAAAATCCCCCCGCGACCGGGAGAACCTGCTGTATGTGAATCAGGGAATCGGTGGGAAAGATGGCATACCGGTTTTTAAGGAAATGGCCCGGGAATACGGAATCAATGACGACAGCTATACGACTAATGCGGCCTTTTTCGATTATGACAACGATGGCGACCTGGATCTGTTTGTGCTGACCAACATGGCAGAACGGTTTCCGAATGCCTATCACCAGAAGCTGGTGGATGGCTCGTCGCCCACAACCGACCGGCTCTATCGCAACGATTTCGACGCCAAACTGGGGCATCCGGTTTTTACGGACGTCTCCAAAGAAGCTGGTATTCAACTGGAAGGCTACGGGTTGGGGCTGAACATCTGCGACATCAACCGCGACGGCTGGAAAGATATTTACATCACCAACGACTTTCTGTCGGAAGACCATTTCTTTATCAACAACCAGCAGGGCGGTTTTGGCAAACCGGCGTTTACGGATCAGGCCGGGCGGTTTTTCAAACACACCAGCCAGACGGCGATGGGCAACGATGTGACCGACCTGAACAACGACGGGCTGATGGATATAGTCGCGCTGGACATGCTGCCGAATGACAACTTTCGGAAGAAGATGTTCATTCCGCCGAACAACTACCAGACTTATCTGAACAACGAGGAATTCAAGTTCTCCTACCAGTATATGCGGAACACCCTGCAACTCAACCAGGGATTTCGACCCGGCACGCGGGAGCCGGTTTTCAGTGAAATCAGCCTGCTGTCTGGCATTGCCGCCACCGACTGGAGCTGGACACCGCTGGTAGTCGACTTCGATCACGACGGCTACCGCGACATCGTGGTGACCAACGGCTTTCCCAAGGACGTGACCGACCGGGATTTCATGCAGTATTATGCCGATAATTCCTCGGTGGCTACCCGCGATTTCATGCTGGGACAGATTCCGGTGATCAAAATCAATAACTATGCCTTCAAAAACAACGGGGCCGACCTGACTTTTGCGGACGTCTCGGGCAACTGGGGACTGAACACGCCGGCTTTTTCGGGCGGAGCCGCTTACGGCGATCTGGACAATGACGGCGATCTGGACATGGTGATCAACAACATCGACGATCCGGCTTTTGTCTACCGCAACAACCTGGTGGAGCAAAAACCGGAGCAGGCTAATTACCTCCGGGTCAAGTTCAAAGGCAGTGAGCAAAACCGCATGGGTCTGGGTGCTTTTGTGGAGTTGCGCTACGGAAAAGGCCAGCAACAGATTTACGAGCATACGATTTACCGGGGTTATCTGTCGACAGTGGAAAACGCGGCCCATTTCGGACTGGGAGCCGCCAAAACCATCGACGAGGTGCGCATCACCTGGCCTGCACAAAACGGAAATCCTGGAAAAACCCAGACGCTGCGGAATGTAAACGCCAATCAGGTGCTGACGGTGGATGTGAAAAATGCGACGGAAACCGCCATACTGCCACCTACGGCTCCCGCCGGAAGGCTGTTTCGGGATGTTACCGATTCGCTGAAAATCCAGTTTGTGCATCAGGAACCGGAATACATCGACTATAATCAGCAAAAATTGTTACCGCATAAACTGTCCCAATACGGCCCGGCCCTTTCGGTGGGGGATGTCAACGGCGATGGGCTGGACGACCTGTTCATCGGTGGTTCGCGGACCCAGAAAGGATCGTTTCTGCTGCAAACCGCTGCCGGAAAACTGGTTCCGCAGGATTTGTTGCCCGGAACGCCGGGGACCGGAAAACCGGAAGAGGACATGGGAACGCTGCTTTTCGATGCCGACGGTGATGGCGATCTGGACCTGTATGTGGCCAGCGGAGGCTTTGAGGAGGATGCCAACACGGCTTCGTATCAGGACCGGTTTTATGTGAACGATGGAAAAGGACGTTTTACGCTGACACCGCAGGCATTGCCGCAAAACCGGATCAGCAAATCGTGCGTCAAAGCGGCTGATTTTGACCGCGATGGCGATCTGGATTTGTTCGTTGGGGGCCGTGTTGTACCCAATCAATACCCCCGACCGGTTTCCAGTTTCATTCTTCGAAACGACTCCAAACCCGGTTTGCCAAAGTTTACGGACGTGACAAAAAACGTGGCCCCGGAACTACAGAACATCGGTCTGGTGTGCGATGCCTTATGGACCGACACCGACAACGACGGCTGGCCCGACCTGCTGCTGGCGGGCGAGTGGATGCCGCTGACTTTCCTGAAAAACGCGCAGGGAAAAAAACTGAGCGCCACGTCAGGCACGCAACCGCTCAACCACGCCATCGCTCAATGGAAAGGCTGGTGGAATTCCCTCGTGGCGGCTGATTTCGACCGGGACGGCGACATGGACTACATCGCCGGCAATTTGGGATTGAACACGCTGGCGCAGGCCAGCCCGGAAGAACCGTGGCGGGTATATGCCAAGGATTTTGACAACAACGGTTTTTACGACGCCATTCCGACGGTATTCTTTACCGATGAAAACGGCGAACGCCGGGAGTTTCCGTTCAACAGCCGGGAGGATTTAATCAAGCAAATTATTTCGATGCGGGCGCGGTTTCCGCTGCACAAGGATTTTGCCGTGGCCTCCATCGACAAAGTCTTCAAGGAGGAAGAACTGAAAGACGCGATTGTGCTGGAAGCCAACTACATGAAGTCGGCCTACGTGGAGAACAAAGGCGACGGAACGTTCGAATTACACCCATTACCGATTCAGGCGCAAACGGCCCCGCTGTTCGGGATGATCGCCGATGACTTCGATCAGGACGGTTTTCCGGACGTGTTGCTGGTGGGCAATGATTTCAGCAACGAATTGCTCGTCGGGCGTCTCGATGCGTTGAATGGTCTGCTGCTGAAAGGCGACGGAAAAGGCGGTTTTACGGCCCTGAACCCCGGAACCAGCGGTTTTTACGTTCCCGGAAATGCCAAAGGGCTGGTTCGTTTATCGGGTGCCGGTCGCAACGGCGAAGCGGAAAAATCGCTGATCGTAGCAACGCAAAACCGGGGTCCGCTGAAAGTTTTCCACGCCGAACAACCCACGCATACCGTTCGGCTGAGACCCATGGACGTGAGTGCTAACCTGGTGTATGCCGACGGAAAAAAACAGAAAGTAGAGTTTTATTACGGCCAGTCTTTCCTGTCCCAGTCGGCGCGGGAACTGACCATCGGCAAGGCTATAAAATCCCTGGAAATCATCGATTCCAAAGGTAGCAAACGACTGGTGCCGTTGCAGACACTGGCAGGGAAGTAAGTTTACGGTTTACGGTTTTCAGTTTACGGTGGCTGACGCGTGCTTATCAATGCGTCAGCCACCGTAAACCGTAAACTGAAAACCGTAAACCAATTTAATCCTCTTGTCCCACCACTTCGCTCAGCGGACGCAGGTTGGAGGGGATGCGTTCTTCTTCAATGTAGGGATAAATGTCCAGAATCTTGGTGGTGTTGACGTCGGTGGTCTCGAACGGAATGAGCATCGAATGCAGGCTGATCTCAATTCGTTCGTAGGCCTGTTTGACGTTTTCAGCGTTGACAAGCATCTGATTCACAATGCGTTTCTCCCGGCCTTTGTCGTCTTCCGTAATGTACACCACCTTGCATTTGTACCAGGTTTCACCGCTTTCCTCAAAGTGAAACAAGTCGGCCAGGCGCATGCGTGTGATGGCGGTGACCGAAAAGTCGGGCGTGTTGGCGGCTGCTTCCTTATACAGCCGGGCTTCGGCATCGGTATACGAAACGGCGTCGATGAGGTACGCTTCGTTAATGGTTTTGGTTTTCCCGGTCGGGTCCTGGAGTTGATAGCGAATTTTTCCCTGATACCAGCTTGGCATAACTCGTTGAATTATAGTTTTTAAGAGGTTATTACACAGGGTTGATCAGAGGAAATCAGGGCTAATCAGAGTTTTTTATAAAAGAATTTCTCTGATTAGCCCTGATTTCCTCTGATCAACCCTGTGTAATAACTCATGTTCAAAAGTACAGAAAAAGGCTATCTTTCGGTAGGTTCGACGGCTCATCCAGATTTTTGGTTGGTTCGTCGGCGGGCGGTTGTGGGGCCACACCGGCCCGTCCATCTTTGTCTTAAAAAAAAGCGTCATTGGAAATGAGTGACTTACCTACCTTTCTGTTGCTGGCGGATGCGCTGCCCGTGGAGCCCGTAAAAAATTATTTACAGCTCACTTTATTATCGGTGGGTCTGCTCGCGCTGGTAACGACGATCTGGTGGCAAACCGATAAAGAATCCTACGAGGAAGTGACCGAGGATTTGCCCATCACGGCCTTCGAAAAACTGGAAATCTGGGGCATGATGAACGTGCTGGTCACCGACGGACCCACGTACTCGCTGACGGCCCGCGGATCGCGCCGGGCCATTGCCAACGTAAAAGTCCGGCTGCGCGGGAAATGGCTTAAAATCGGCTCCAGTTTTTTCTTCTGGCACCGCCAGTACGATCTGCTGCTGACCATCACGACGCCTACCCTGAACAAACTGGACGTGTCGGGAGCTTGTACAGTTCAACTGACGGGCTTCAAGGAATTACACGGGCTGGACATCGACATCACCGGGGCATCGAACGTGTCGCTGGAAGGGGAGGTGCAAACGTTGAACATCGACATCACCGGCGCATCCCGCCTGACGCTGGTGGGCCGGGGCCATAATTTGACGGCCGACATCACCGGCGCATCGGCACTTCATGCCTTGAAGTACCCGGTCGAAGACGCCACGGTGGAGGTTACGGGGGCTTGTACGGCCCAGATTTTCGCCACGCGGGTGTTGAAAGCCGAAGCGACCGGCGCCAGCAAAGTGGAATACCAGGGCGAACCCAGTGTGGATTTTGAAAGCGCCGGGGCCAGTTACATCAAAAAAGTATAAATCTGTCGGGTAAGTTGAAGTATCACCATGAGAAACAAAATCAGGCTTTGCATCTTATTGAGTTTACTGGTCCTGCTGATTTATACGCTGCTGGTCACGGAAGAAGCGATTCCGATTGAAATCAAACTTACCATCATCACTATCATTATCGGCAGCGGTTTGTTCATTTACATGGCTTTATCGTGGTTTATTCCGTACCTGCTCAATCGTTCCGCCGAGCAGTTGTCGCCCCAGAAACTGGTTTCGCTGACCGTCACCTCAAGCGGTATTCTGGCCGCTCTGACGGGTTTCATGGCGACCTGGGGCATCAGTTTTTTCTGGCGTATCGACTTCAGGCTGGTGGATTACTGCTCGATCTGTGGCCTGTTTGCCATCATCACGGCGGGAATCACGGCGGTGTATTCGCTAAAGTCGTTCGTTCAACGCTGGAAAGCCCTTTTGCTGATGGAAGAAGGCTTGAAACAGGCGGTTTTGAAAGCGGAGTTCGAATCCCTGAAAAACCAGGTGAACCCGCATTTTCTGTTCAATTCGCTCAACATTCTGAGTGCGCTGATTCCTGAAGATACCGGCAAATCGGTGCAGTTTGTCGAGCGGCTTTCGAAGGTGTTCCGCTACAGTTTGCAGCATTCCGAGCAGAACACCATCGAACTGGCCACCGAACTCAAAATTGCCGAATCCTATCTGTTTATCAACCAGATGCGGTTTGGCGAGAGTTTTCGCTATTCGGTGGATTTGTCGGAAGCCGACCGGAGCAGGCAGATCGTTACACAGGGGCTGTTGACGTTGTTGGAAAACGTGGTAAAACACAACGAGTGTTCGCTGGAAAAACCGCTATGCATCCGGATTTTTACCGAGAAAGATTGCCTCGTTGTTGCCAACGTCTTTCAACTAAAAAGCCGTCTGCGAACCGATTCAACCGGTATTGGCCTAAAAAATCTGCAAAACCGCTACGCCCAGCTAGCCGCCGATCGGCCGGTGGTGATTCAGCAAACCGAGCAGGAGTTTATTGTTAAATTACCATTGTTATAATGGAGTACCCGAATTAAATCGCAAGGTTGGAAATTGCTTACCGGAATGAAAATACTAATTGTGGAAGACGAGCCGCTGGCCGTCAAACGAATGGAAGGGTTGATTCGGGAAGTAGCCCCCGATGCCGAAATCGTGGGAAAGATCGACACCGTACGGGCGTTCGTTCGCTGGTGGCAGACCAATCATGCGCCGGATTTGCTGCTGATGGATATTCAACTGGCCGACGGGCTGAGTTTCGAGATTTTTCAGCAGGTGGAGGTGAAAACGCCGGTTATTTTTACAACTGCCTACGACGAGTATGCGTTGCGGGCCTTCAAAGTCAACAGCGTCGATTATTTGCTGAAACCCATTGAACAGGAAGAACTGGCCAAAGCCATCCAGAAATTCCGGCACCAGCGGCAATCGGCCGACAGCCAGCCGGGGGCGTCGGAAAACCTCGCGAAAATGCTGGAAGAGTTTGGCATCAAGCCGGTTACCTACAAAAGCCGGTTTCTGATCAAACAGGGCGGACGCTTCGACGTGGTCGAAACCGCCGATATTCTGTACCTCTACGCCGACGACAAAGTCGTGTTTCTGATCACGAATCAAAACCGCAAATACATCGTCGACGAAACGCTTGACGAACTGGAGGCCAAGCTGGACCCCCGGCATTTCTTCCGGATCAACCGCAAGTACATCACGCATCTGTCGGCCATCGAGCGCATCGAACCGTATTTCAACGGTCGGCTGCGGATCTGGCTGAAACACCGGCCCTCGGAAGAAGAAGTCTCGGTAAGCCGGGAACGGGCAGACTCGTTTAAGGGATGGTTGAATACGTGAGAAAGGTAATTATAAATGAAAAATGATGAATGTAAAATATAAAAGTTGAGAGACCAGCCACTTTTACATTTTACATTCATCATTTTTCATTTATAATTCAAAACAAAGCATCTAGGCTTTGTAAAACACCCACTTCACAAGCTCCTTGTAAGAAGGTTTTTTGCCGTACATCAGAATACCGACGCGGTAGATTCGGGCGGCCAGCCAGGCGGTTCCTACAAAACCGCCCATCAGTAAGATCAGTGACAGAACAATTTCCCAGGCCGGAACACCGAACGGAATGCGAACCATCATGATGATGGGCGACGTAAACGGAATCATCGACATCCAGAAAGCCACCGCGCCATCCGGTTCACGGATCACAAACTGCGCCATGATGAACGACAAAACCAGCGGAATCGTGATGGGAAACATGAATTGCTGAACGTCGGTATCGCTATCGACCGCCGAACCCACGGCGGCAAACAATGCGCTGTAAATCAGGTAACCGCCGATGAAATACAGCAGAAAACAGCCAATAATCAGTGGAATATTCAGGGTACTGACGGCTTTCAGCACCGAAGTCATGGGGCTGCTTTTCTGTTCCGTTTTTGGTTTTTCGACGGTGGGTGCCTGCGACACGCCCGGCTGTTGTGCCATCATCTCGACCCGTTTCTGGGGGCCTACGCTTTCGCCCAGAAAACTCGACATGACGGACGAAATTCCGAAGGTAAGCAGAATCCAGAGCAGGAACTGCGTCAGACCCACCAGCGCAACACCGGTAATCTTTCCCGCCATCAACTGGAACGGTTTGACCGACGAAATGATCACTTCCACGATGCGGTTGGTCTTTTCTTCCATAACCCCCCGCATCACCTGTACCCCATAAATGAAAATGGCGATGTAAATGACGAACGCGCAAAGGTAGCCAATGCCCGTGGCGGCACCCGAACTGCTGTCTTTTTCGCCTTCGTCGCTCAGGCTGTAGGTGTCCGACGATACATCCACTTTCGTGCTTTCGAGTACTTTGCGATCGATGCCGGCATCAAGCAACCGGATGTTTTCGATCTCCTGTTCAATGGCTTTTTCAATACCCCTTTTTACCTCGAGGCTCACATTTTTTTCAGCGTAAATTTTCAGACTTTTCGGGTTGTCCAGAATGGACGCCGGGATGTGTACCAGGGCGTCGTAGCCACTTTTACCGAAGTCTTTCTTGGCTTGTTCAACCGGCGTTTTAACGGGTTTGAAAACCAGTTCTTTGGTGTTTTTGAACGTGTTTTCAAACTTGCCGGTTTCGTCGATCACCTCGATTTTTTTCTGGTCGATGTCGCGCATGGCGAAAAAGATCGGGATGAGCCAGATGCAGGAAACCAGCAGGGGCGTCACCAGGGTCATAATCAGAAATGACTTTTTCTTGACCCGGACCAGGTATTCGCGCTTCAGAATAAGGAAAATTATTTTCATGATAGTCAATGAGTGAATGATAGAATGAGCGAATGATAGAATAAGTGAATAGTTTGCTGCCCGTTGGTTCCTGCGGAGCTTATTTATTCACTCATTCTATCATTCACTCATTCAAAATTAAGTTGTGGGAACTTCGCCGACGGCTTTGATGAAGATGTCGTTCATTGAGGGAATGTTTTCGCCAAAGGCGCGTACGTTCACGTGGTCGATGAGGTCGCGAACCAGTTCGTTGACGGCCGCGTCGCGCGGAATCCGGATGTTGGCGCGCAGGTAGCCGTCTTCCAGCGTTTTTTTATCCAAAACGGTATAGGCCGGGTTGAGGTCATTCAAAAGGCCTTGGTATTCAACGTGGTAGGTGTGGGTTTTGAACTGCTCCTTGATGGCTTTCTTCGGGCCGTCGAGGACTTTTTTCGAGCGGTGAATCAGCGCAATGTGGTCGCAGAGTTCCTCGACGGATTCCATGCGGTGGGTCGAAAAAATGATGGTACTGCCTTTTTCGCGCAGTTCCAGAATTTCATCTTTGATGAGGTTGGCATTGATCGGGTCGAAGCCCGAAAAGGGTTCGTCGAGAATAATCAGATCCGGTTCGTGCAGCACCGTGGCCACAAACTGAATTTTCTGCTGCATCCCTTTCGAGAGGTCCTCCACGTTTTTGGCCCACCACGTCTTGATGTCGAATTTGATGAACCAGGCTTTCAGTTTTTCCATTGCCTGCCGTTCGCTTAGGCCCTTGAGTTGGGCCAGGTACAGCAGTTGTTCGCCCACCTTCATTTTCTTGTACAGACCGCGTTCTTCGGGCAGATACCCGATTCGGCTGATGTGTTCGGGGCTGAGCGGTTTTCCATCGAAAAAGACTTCCCCTTCGTCGGGGCCGGTGATCTGGTTGATGATCCGGATGAGCGAGGTTTTACCGGCTCCGTTGGGGCCCAGCAAACCGAAAATCTGCCCGCGCGGAATGTCGATGCTGACGTCGTCTAAAGCCCGGTGTTGTGCGTATTGTTTGACAATGTGGCGGGTTTCAAGAATGTTCATAGATAGGTTAAAAAAAGCCCGGATGCGAAATGACTTCCGGGTACGAAGATAAAAGCCTCCGGTTGGCTTAACCCGGTTTTGGGACAAATGGCCGCAGAATCGGTTTATCGGCCAGTTTTACGGGTAATTTAATCAAAAATGCGCAATGCCGACTGAACAGGCGAAAGCATTTGTTCAGTCGGCATTGCGCATTAAAAAGCCGGGGCAGCGGTTTTCCAGACGTTGCCCCGGCTTTTTTTAGAATCAATCACGCTTTGACAACGATGGTTTTGGCCCATTTGTCACCAAACCGCTTCCGGTCGTCACCCAGCACCATGAAGGCATCGACAATTCCGAAAAGAGGAATCATCAGCGACACCTGCCGGACGATGGCGGTGCCGTAGTCGCCCAGAATGCTCTGACCAGTATCTTCTTTCACGACTTTTATCTTCATTAATTTTTTGCCGACGCTTTGTCCGCCCAGAAAACCGCCCACTTCCGGCAAGGCATCTTTGGTGAGCTGATAGCCCAGCAGGAAAATCCAGCCAATCATGGCGAGCCGATAACTAACGACCGTCAGAATGAGAAAAGGAATGTAAGCCACAAAGCCGTCGATCAGGGCGGCAACAAATCGTTGACCGGGGTCGGCTTTGACCTGGGTAGAAGGCGTATTGTACACGGGTTGCATAAAAAAGAGGTTAAGGAGTTGAAAAACAGACCTAACGTACGCAATGTCACGGAACAAATCCAATCATCTGCTTAAAATATTGTGCAGCAGTCTATTTGGTGAATTAATCAAAGAAAGTACCCGGGTTTGTTTTGAAATTAAAAATGATGTAAGATACTTGCAGCAAAATAGATTCTACCGTAAAAACCGGCTATGCAGAACAATCGATCTTTACTCCTGATTACCTTGATTCCTTTTACCCTGGCGGCAGTGCTGACCGTTCTGACGGATCTGAACTGGATTGCGCTTCCGACAACGCTGCTGCTGGTGGTACGTTGGCTGGCGATCGTGGGGTTGATTTATTACGGTATTCGCAAGAAATCGCTGACAGCCTGGATTTTGATCTCGATGGTGGTGGGGGCAGAAATCGGCAACGATTTTCCCGAGGCCGCGGTCAATCTGCGGGTATTGAGCCAGATTTTTCTTCGGCTGATCAAGACGATCATTGCTCCGCTGCTGTTCGGTACGCTGGTGGTGGGCATTGCGGGGCATTCTGACCTGAAGCAGGTGGGCCGGATGGGCTGGAAATCGCTGCTCTATTTTGAGGTGGTGACGACCATCGCTCTCTTTATCGGTCTGGCCGCTATCAACATCAGCAAGGCTGGCGTTGGCATTACCCTGCCGGAAGTGGCCGGTGGCGAAAAACTGCCGGATGTGGCCAAGCAGTCGATTTCAGACGTTATTCTGCATATTTTTCCCGAAAACATCGCCAAATCCATCGCCAATGGTGAGGTTCTTCAGATCGTTGTTTTCAGCGTATTGTTTGCCATTGCGCTCGCCGTTACGAAAGAGCATTACCGTCGCCCGGTCCTGAAATTTGCCGAGAGTCTGTCGGAAGTGATGTTCAAATTCACGTCCATTATCATGTATTTCGCCCCCATCGGGGTGGGTGCGGCCATTGCCTACACCGTCGGCCACATGGGGCTGGGCATTCTGGTGAACCTCTTTCAATTGCTGGCAACGCTCTATCTGGCCCTGCTGGCGTTCCTGCTGCTGGTGCTGTTCCCGGTGGCGCTGATTGCCAAAGTGCCCATTAAAAAATTCATTCAGGCACTGGTCGAGCCGGTTTCGATTGCCTTTGCTACCACCAGTTCGGAAGCCGCCTTGCCAAAAGCGATGGAAGCCATGACGCGCCTGGGTGTTCCCCGCAAAATTGTGGCTTTCGTCATGCCGACGGGCTACAGTTTCAACCTCGATGGCTCCACGCTGTATCTTTCGCTGGCGTCGGTTTTTGTGGCCCAGGCCGCCGGTGTCGAAATGTCGTTCAGCCAGCAATTGCTGATGGTTTTCACCCTGATGCTGACCAGCAAGGGCGTCGCGGGGGTGCCGCGGGCCACGCTCGTCATCCTGCTCGGAACGCTGGCTTCGTTCGGTCTGCCCGTCGAGCCGGTTTTCATCATCCTCGGTATCGACGAATTGATGGACATGGCCCGGACGTCGGTCAACGTGATTGGAAACTGTCTGGCTACGGTGGTGATTGCGCGCTGGGAAGGGGAGTTTGACGAAAACGGTTCGACCATCGAGGCCGAAGATGAAGCATTGGAAATCGAGGGGAAAGTGTAGCGCAGAAATGCGTCAATTGGCTGCTTTTGAACCAAATTGGGCGGTTAAATAACATGTTCTCAGAATTAATAAAGAGGTAACATTGGATATTGGCATGGCGTGATAGATTTGTAGCAAACAACGCTATCACTATGCTTCATCCACTTTTACGACACTTCATCAGTGGCTGTTTGGTCACTGTATTGCTTCTGTTTGCCGTACAGGTAGACAGCTTCGCCCAGGTTTCCTTCACGGTTGGGAACCTGACCCGAACCGAAAACCTGGATGCCCTGCCCGCCAGCGGTTCGCCGGTTTTTACCCAGAACAGCACCATTCCCGGCATTTATGGCGAACGAACAGGAACCGGCACCACCATCGTGGCCGGTACCGGAAGTTCCAATGCCGGGGCGCTGAACAGCTTCGGAACAGGTGCCGACCGGGCTTTGGGCTCCGTCGGTTCCGGTAATGCGGCCGCCGGTAATTTCACGTACGGGTATCGCTTAAAAAATGAAACCGGTACGACCATTACGGCACTAACCGTGAATTACAACGGAGAACAGTGGCGCAACAGTGCCGCCGTTGACCCGCAGGTCGTTCAGTTTTCGTACTTGATTTCGACCTCCGCCATCGAGACCACCAATCCAGCGGGTGGAGCGGTTCCCTCCAGCTACACCGCCGTCCCTGAATTAAACTTCTCCAATACCGTATCGGGCGGTACGGCGGGAGCCATTGACGGCAATGCCAATCGTCAGGCTAAAAGCTTCACACTTACCGGTTTATCAATCGCGCCCGGCAGTGAAATCATGTTGCGGTGGTATGATCCCGACCACACCGGTTCGGATCACGGCCTGGCCATCGACGACCTGAGCATTACGGCGACCATCGAAGGCGGAGGTACGCCAACCCCGGTTCTTTCCGTAAGCCCGCCCACCTTGTCGGGCTTTACCACCTCGGAAGGAACCGCATCGACCCCAAAATCCTACACGATTTCCGGGACCAATCTAACCGCCGATGTGCTGATCACGGCACCCGCCGGTTTTGAAATCAGTACGGGAAGCACCTATACCTCTTCCCTGACGCTGCCGCTCTCGAACAGCAGTGTGGCCGCCACCCCGATCAACGTCCGGCTGACCGGAGCCGCTCAGGGAACACCGGGCGGAACCGTTACCAACGTCAGTGGTTCAGTATCATCCGATGTAACCGTCAGCGGAACGGTATATGACCCCAATACCATCGCGAGCATCGCCTTGGCGCGCAGCCAGCCGGTCAACACGCCGATTTCCGCGTTGCCGGGCGGCAAAATTGCGGGTCGGGTGACGGTCAGCAACCAGTTCAACGATGTGGCCTACATTCAGGACCCGACAGGCGGGATTGCGATTTTCAATGCGGCTTTCCGCAGCAGTGTTCAGATCGGCGACTCGGTTCAGATTACGGGCGGAACGATTGGCGCTTTTAACAGCAACAAGCAGGTTTCGGGAGCGGTCACCTTTACGAGTTTCGGTTCACAGGGGCCACTGGCTCCCAGGGTAGTTACGACCACCCAACTGCCGGATTTTGAAGGTCAACTGGTGATGGTAAATGCCGCCGTCATTCGCCCGAATACGACGGTGGCGTCGCCCAACCCGGTTTTTGTGCTAACGCCGGATGCCAATTTCCGGCTGCAGGATGGCAGCGGTACGCAGGAGGTGCGCATCAACCGGGGAACGAACATTCCCGGCAATACCAATCCCGCCAATCCGGCGGCTATTACCGGGGTGGTCGGTCGATTCAACACCCTCACGCAATTGCTGCCGCGCTCGACGCAGGACATACCGGGTTCGGTGCCCTATGTGCCAGCGGGTGGTTCTATCGCCCGAAGCCAAACGCTCGACGTAGCCACCTGGAACATCGAATGGCTGGGAAGCACCGGCAATGGCCCGACGAACGAAGCACAGCAGGTAACCAATGCCATTTCGGTTCTGAACAGCCTGCAATCGGACATCATTGTTCTGGAAGAAATCTCGTCGGACAATGCCATTGCCAGTTTGCTGGCGGGTATGCCGGGGTATCAGGGAAATTGTTCGCCTTTTGTTTCCAACAATCCGGGTCACGAAATTCCGGCCAATCCGGCGACACCAACGGGCTCCTTACCCGCCAACACGCAACGGGTTTGTATTTTGTATAAATCGGACGTGGCAACGCTGATTTCCCAAAAACCGTTGATGGAAAAAGTGGAGAATCTTACGGGCTATCCGACCGCCGTTGACAATTTCTGGGCATCGGGACGGTATCCGTATGTGTGGAAATTCAACGTGACAGTGGCCGGGGTGAGCAAGCAGGTCAACGTGGTTGGTCTTCACGCCAAAGCCAACGAAGGCGGTGCCAATGCGCTGGTGGCGTATAACCGCCGGAAATACGATGTGCAGGTGTTGTATGACACGCTGAAAGCGCAGTATCCGAACGATCTCCTGATTCTGGCGGGCGATTTTAACGACGACCTCGACCGGACCGTGGCCGATGTAGCCACGACCGAAACAACCTACAAACCATTCACCGACGATGCCGCTGGCTTTACGGGCGTAACCCGGGTGCTGAGTGACAACGGTTTTCGGACGTACCTGACGGAAGACAACGTGATCGATCACATCATGGTTTCCAATGAATTAGCACCGGCTTACCTCGACGGTTCGGCGGGGGTTGGAACACCGTATCTGACGGTTCCCGATTATGGCAACACCACGTCCGACCACGTTCCGGTGCTGGCGCGTTTTGATCTGTCGCAGTTGACGCAGGTGAAAGTTCAGTACCAGAACGGCGATAACGGAAACGGACAGGCTACCAACAACCAGATCAAACCGTATCTGAAACTGGTCAACGAGGGAACGACCGCCGTTCCCTACAGCGAATTGACGGTTCGCTACTGGTTTACGGCAGAAAATTACGCAGGCATCAACACCTTCATCGACTATGCGCAGTTGGGGAATAATAAAGTGAAAATGACCTTTGTCCGGCAGGATGCACCCGCCCGGAATGGGGCCAACGGATACGTGGAATACGGTTTTGACCCCTCGGCGGGCAGTCTGGCCGTAGGCGGTACGTCCGGGCCGATTCAAACCCGGATTGCGAACAAAGACTGGGCGGACCTGAGCGAAACCGATGATTATTCTTATCGAACCAATACCAGCTACGCGCTCACCGATCGCATAACGGTGTACCGCAACGGCACGCTGGTTTGGGGAGAGGAACCGCCCATCGCTCCGGCCCTGGTCAAACTGAAGGTGCTTTCGGAGAACAAAAACAACAAACCGACTTCCAATTCGATCAGTACCTATCTGAAAGTCAACAACGAAGGGAATGTGCCGCTGGCGTATGGCGACCTAACGGTGCGCTACTGGTTTACGCCCGAAGGAACCGCCAGTCTGAATTACTTTATCGACTACGCCAAACTCGGCAATGCCAATGTGACGGGCCAATTCGTTCCGGTTGATCCCGTGCGGACGGGCGCTGAAACCTACCTGGAACTGAAGATCAATCCGGCGGTTGGAACTTTGTATCCGCTCAGCAATACGGGCAACATTCAGTACCGGATTTCGAAAGCCAACTGGTCGAATTTCGTGGAAACGGATGATCACTCGTATAAAGCAGCCGCGCCTTTCTCCGAAAACGACCGCATTACGGTTTATTATCAAGGCAATCTGGTGTACGGAACCGAACCCGTGGTTGCGTCCGGAGCGCGGTTGTCAGTTTCTGAAACGAGCGAAGGGCTACACGTTCGCGTGTTATCCAACCCGGTTTCAGACGTCTTCGATGTGGAATTGTCGGCCCCGGCAGGGGAGGAGGTTCGTCTTCAATTAACGGATCTACAAGGCCGTACGGTTTTGCAACAAGCCGTTTTGGCAACGGGTCAGCGGCAACGCCAGACGATGACGGTTCGTCACCAGGCAGCTGGTCTCTACCTGCTTCGCGCCCAGGCCGGACAACAATCCCGCTTGATCAAAATAGTGAAACCCTGACAGCGGCCATAGGCCCTGTCAGCGGTTTCACGGCCGTCACACCAAAAAACTCCTGACAAAGCGCCATGCTGATGTCAGGAGTTTTCCTTTTTAAGAATCGAGTGATCTGGAATTCTATTTTTCCAACCGTTGGCAGGGCCTCCAACCGCTGACAGGGCCGCTGGCCGCTGTCAGGGTTTGAAAATGCGTTTATAGACCGGTCTCCGATAGGCAAACAAGCCGTAAAAAACCGGGTAAAGAAGGAAATCCGTCAGCAACGTGGGCGTTCGGAAGGTGATTTCGTCGGCAATGCGGGTGTGGTTGCCATCGCGGATGATCCGGTGTTTGTGGTGCCAGGAGGAGAGGAAAAACGGCAGTTTGGTACCTTGGTCGATAAAGTAAATCTCCTGATCGGTTTCCTGCTGCTCGACGATCAAACTGATCCAGTCCTGTTTGAAAAGCAGAAAATTGAGCCGTAAATGTACGGTATCTCCTTTCAGACAGCCATCAAAGCGAACGACATCAACGGGCGGAAATGGTGGACTGAGTTGGTCGAACAACTGCCGGGTGAAGCCTGCCCACACGCGCCGGTATTCCTGCTGAACGGAGGTATAAATAGCGATTTTCATGCGTACCCACGGACTGAAGCCCGCGTTTTTTAAGTTATTGAAAAAAACAGGGTTCAATCCGTGGGTACTGAAACCTAAAGTTGCTCCAGAATCCGCTCCATCGAAACCGCCTGGCCGATGTGCTGCTTCAGTTCGCTGATGGGCATCCGGATTTGCTCGGTCGTGTCGCGGTGGCGAATCGTGACGGTATCGTCTTCCAGCGTCTGGTAATCGACGGCGATGCAGAACGGTGTTCCAATCAGATCCTGGCGGGTGTAGCGTTTGCCGATGGCGTCGCGCTCTTCGTAAATGACCCGGAAATCGCTGCGCAACAGCTTGAGAATCTGCGTCGCTTTTTCGGGCAAACCGTCTTTCCGAACAAGCGGGAAGATGGCGGCTTTTACCGGTGCCAAGGCCGGGTGTAGTTTCAGGTACGTCCGGGTTTTCTGGTTTTCGCCTTCGCCCACCACTTCTTCCGTAAACGCATTGCAGAAAACCGCCAGAAATAACCGGTCGGCGCCGACGGAGGTTTCAACCACGTACGGAATGTAGTTGCCGAACGGTTTGCCATTTTCGTCGGGGTCGTTGTCGAAATACTGCAGCTTTTTCCGGCTCAGTTCCTGGTGGCTTTTCAGGTCAAAATCCGTGCGGGAGTGAATGCCTTCCATTTCGCGGAAGCCAAACGGAAACTGGTATTCGATGTCGACCGCAGCGTTGGCGTAGTGGGCCAGCTTCTCGTGAACGTGAAATTTGAGTTTTTCGGCGGGTAAACCGACGGCTTTGTGGAAGTTCAGCCGGGCGGTTTTCCATTTTTCGTACCATTCCATTTCGGTGCCGGGCCGCACAAAAAACTGCATTTCCATCTGCTCGAATTCGCGCATCCGGAACGTAAACTGCCGGGCAACGATCTCGTTCCGAAACGCCTTGCCGATCTGGGCAATCCCAAACGGAATCTTCATCCGACCGGTTTTCTGCACGTTCAGGAAATTGACAAAAATACCCTGGGCGGTTTCGGGACGGAGGTAAATCAGGCTGGAATCTTCGGCCACGGAACCCACCTGCGTCGAGAACATCAGGTTGAATTGCCGTACTTCGGTCCAGTTGGCGGTTTTGGAAATGGGATCAACGATGCCTTCGCTGATGATCAGTTCGCGGACGGCGTCGAGGTCGTTTTCGCCCAGTAACCGACCCATTTCCATCAGCAGGGCGTGGCCCTTTTCGGGCTGGCCGTTGGCGGCATATTCCTCGGCTTTCAGCTCGAGCAACTGGTCGGCGCGGTAGCGTTTTTTGGAATCCTTGTTGTCGATCATCGGATCGTTGAACGAGTCCACGTGGCCCGACGCTTTCCACGTCAGCGGGTGCATGAAAATGGACGCATCGATGCCCACGACGTTGTCGTTGAGTTGCGTCATGGCTTTCCACCACACCGATTTGAGGTTATTTTTCAGTTCAACGCCATTCTGACCGTAGTCGTAAACCGCCTGTAGCCCGTCGTAAATTTCGCTGGACGGGAACACGAAGCCGTATTCTTTGGCGTGGGAGATAATGTCTTGCAGAGAGGTGGCAGGTGCCTGTTTCGGTTTTGCGTCTTCCATGGTGGCGCAAAAATACGGATTTAGACCAGTCGCCTGACAAAAATTTTATACTTTTGAGTAAACACCAAAACCGTATCCGATAGAAGGCCAATTGACTCGAAGACTGTTTCGCAAAGTGAACAACCATCACGACCTTCCTTCATACACATTCAACCGGCTTTTCAGCGTCCGAATCTCTTCCTGCATCATTTCTACTTTCCGGAGCAGATGACTGATCGCGTCGATCCCGTCGACGTTGATGTCCAGCTCGTAATGCAAGTGGCTGAATTTTTCGATCACCTGCAATTGGTGGAGGGGAATCCATTTCCGGTCTTCCGCAACGACCAGTTCGACGAGGCCGTATTCTTCCAGCGAGAACACAAACGTTTCTTCAATCGCGTAGTTCAGACAATAGTCTTCAACAAGAATCACATCTACCGGTTGCATAACACGAGCCGTTACAATTGAGAAATTTCCTTGAATAATTCTTTTTGTTTGTCCGTTAAACCGGTCGGAATCTTGACGGAATACGTGACGTATAAATCGCCAAACTGGCCGTCCTGTTTATAAACCGGGAAGCCTTTTCCTTTCAGTCGCACTTTTGTTCCGTTCTGCGTTTCGGGACTCACTTTCAGCTTGACTTTGCCGCTCAGGGTCTCGATGGTGAGTTCACCGCCCAAAACCGCCGTATACAAGTCCAGGTCAACGGTCATATACAGGTCATCGTTCAGGCGTTTAAAAACCGGATCGTCGGCAATGACGAACGTAATGTACAGGTCCCCCGCCGGTCCGCCGTTGGCACCCGGTCCGCCCTGGCCTTTGAGCTTGATGACCTGCCCGTTGGCAATACCGGCCGGAACGGTGATGCGGATGTTTTTCCCGTTCACCGTGAGTGTGTGCTGGTGGGTCTGGTAAGCTTCCCGCAAACTAACGTGAAGCTCAGCGGTGTAATCCTGGCCCCGGAACTGGGACTGCCGACCGCTGCGGGGCTGTTCGCCAAAAAACGATTCGAAAAACTCGGAGAAATCGCCCCCGGAAAAAGCCTCGCCGGAAGGCCGCTGCCCACCCGGATTGCTCCGTTGTTGCGATTGCCGGGCCTGTTCAAACTGATCGGCATGTTTCCAGTCTTCCCCGTATTGATCGTATTTCTTCCGTTTCTCCGGATCGCTCAACACCTCATTGGCTTCGTTGATTTGCTGGAATTTGGCGTTGGCTTCCTTGTCATTGGGGTTGAGATCCGGATGGTATTTTCGGGCCAGTTTCCGGTAAGCCTTTTTAATGGCCTCCTCCGATGCGCCTTTCTCGATGCCGAGTGTTTGGTAATAATCAATAAATGCCATAGCGGTGTAAACGAACGTACTCCCTGAAAACCATTCTGCGATCGAATGAGTCGTTGAATGTACGAAGGATCTGTTCTGAAAAGCAATTTCTTTTTTGAAGGATTCCGTTACTTTTCATTTTTTCACCGTCTAATAAACAGGTTCCGGGAATCTCCTCCGTGACACCAGGTTTCCATCCATCCCGGGACGTGTTCATGAAGAAGGCAGTTGACATACTCCGCGATTATTTTGGAGTATCCCAGCAGGAAGCGCGGGGTATGTTCGTGTTACTGACACTCACCGGCTTTCTGCTGCTGCTGCCGCTCGCCTACCGCCTGTGGGTTCCTGATTCGATTCCCGACACATCCGCGTCCGACAAACGCCAGCTCGACAGCCTGGTGGCTTTGCTGGAAGTTGACAACAACGAAGTTGATGAACGACGTGAAACGACGCCGGGGCGTTATGAACCCAACGTAAAAACCAAAAAAGCCGAACGGTTTGCGTTTGACCCCAACACCGTCGATGCCGAAAGCTGGCAACGCTTGGGGGCTCCGCGCTGGCTGGCCGACCGCATCGTTCGCTACCGTTCCAAAGGCGGTCAGTTTCGGAAAAAGGAAGACTTGCTGAAAATTTACGATTTCCCGCCGGAACTCTACGGTGAACTGGAACCGTATATTCGGCTGAGTGTAGAAAAAAGGGCTGAAAAACCGTCAGAGAAATACCGGGAACGGTTGGTGGATGCAAAACCGGAGTCGAACAAACCGTACGCTTCCAATAGACCGGTATACACCGCCGAACGCTACAGCAAGCCCGTGTTGCAACCCTTCGACATCAACACCGCTGACACGACCGAACTGAAAAAACTCCGCGGCATTGGCTCCAAACTGGCAGGGCGGATCGTGAAGTTCCGGGACGCGCTGGGCGGTTTTATTTCACCGGATCAATACGCAGAGGTGTTTGGGCTGGACTCGCTTGCCCTTCAAGAATTAAACCAATACGGTCAAATTCGAACACCGGCTAAAAAGCTGGTGATCAATACCGCCACCGCCGAAGAACTGGACCGACACGTTTATCTCTCGAAACGGCAAGCCGAAATCATTGTCAATTACCGCACGCAACATGGGCCGTACACCTCGCCCGAATCCCTCCGCAACATCCGGATTCTCGACGCCAAAACGATTGAAAAACTAACGCCTTATCTGGCGTTTTGACCAAAACCCGTAAGGTCTTCGAGAACTTACGGGTTTACTAGACTCAAAGTTTTGGCAACAAACCGATCTAGCATTCAAAAGAAAACCTGTTAGGTCTTCAAGACCTAACAGGTTTCGGGAAGGTTGAGAAGAATGACCTTAAAAGTTTGGCTTCAGCAGATACTTCATGTAGAAATCATCGATGGCTTTGACGGCTTCTTCCGGCGTATCGACCAGCGAAATCAGTTTCATATCGCCGGGGCTGATGTTGTTTTCTTTTTCCAGCATCGTTTCTTCGATCCAGTCGACCAGACCCTGCCAGAACGTCCGGCCAACCAGTACGATCGGGAAGCGTGCAATTTTCTTCGTCTGAATCAGCGTCAGCGATTCGAACAGTTCGTCCAGCGTACCAAAACCGCCCGGCAGGGCAATAAATCCCTGGGCGTATTTGACAAACATCACTTTCCGAACAAAGAAGAAGTCGAAATTGATGTTTTTGTCCGGATCAATATAGATGTTGCTTTCCTGTTCGAACGGGAGCTGAATGTTCAGACCGACCGATTTTCCGCCTTGTTCGAAGGCACCTTTGTTCCCCGCTTCCATGATCCCGGGGCCACCGCCGGTGATTACCCCGTAGCCGTGTTTGACGAGTTTGGCCGCAATTTCCTCCGCGATCTGGTAATACGGATTATCCGGTTTGGTCCGCGCCGATCCGAAGATGGAAACACACGGCCCAATTTTGGCCAATTTGTCGAAGCCTTCAACGAACTCGGCCATGACTTTGAAAATAACCCAGGAGTCGGCAATTTTTATTTCGTTCCAGTTCCGATCCTGAAACGCTTCTTTGATTCGCTGCTCGTCGGGGGTGAGCAGTAATTCGTCGCGCTTGTTAAGGTCTTTCTGTATTTGGGAAACGTTCTGCGCTTCTGATCGTTGTACTGTTTTTTCTGCGTCCATGTTTTTCCAGGATTTAGGAGAGGGGAGGCCGTGAATCCAGCTTCAAGGGAGGGGCGGTCTGCAAAACCGGTCTTCCTTCCTGAATCGTTCAAGCGCCTGTTTCTCCGGTGGTGGGTCTGTTTACAAACCAACTGAGCGGAATAACCGGAGTCATTTTTGCCAGCGTTTGTAAAATTTCCAGTGTGAATTGCGTTGATGATGCGTTTTTGATCGCTTACTTTGTCCAAAATTTTGACAGCACCGGGGCTTAAAACCCGGCTGTCACGCCGGTTCGGCAGCCTCTCAGCGCAGAACCGGAACATAATAACGTAATATCGTATTTTTAGTTTCATTTGTTCAAGAAATTCCTATGAAACCCTCCATTGCTGTTGGTGCCGATCATGCCGGCTTCGCGTATAAACAGGAAATTGTTGCCTGGCTGGAAAAAGAAGGCTATCCGACGAAAGACTTTGGTACCTACACGGAATCGTCTGCTGATTATCCGGATTTTGCCCACCCGGTAGCGTCGGCGGTTGAAACACACCAATTTGACTGGGGAATTCTGGTCTGTGGCAGCGGCAACGGGGTGGCCATTACGGCCAACAAACACCAGGGCATTCGGGCGGCTTTGTGCTGGAAACCCGAACTGGCGGCACTGGCCCGTCAGCACAACAACGCCAATGTCCTTTGCCTGCCGGAACGGTATATTTCACCCGAAGAAGCCCTGGAATGCGTGAAAGTGTTTCTGAAAACGGAATTTGAAGGGGGGCGTCACCAGACACGCGTGGGCAAGATCAGTTGCTGATGGCTTCTTCCTTTCGTCGGTAAACCCCTTCCAGTTCGGTTTTTTCATACATCGTGGACAGCGAAGGCGCGCGCTGGAAGAGTTTTTTGAGGACGCTTTCTTTGTCGATGATATAACTCGGCGGGTCTTTGCGAAAATGGTCGTAAACGCTGATGACGCTTTCGTAATTGTCCAGATTGCGGAGATCGTATTTGGCCAGATCCCAGTTGAGATACGGCGTGGCGGCCTGGTTGTTCCGGTAGGCACTGATGTCTTCGCCAATCACCAGAATCCGTTGCTGTTGAATGTGCCGGTCGATGGGTGAGGTTTTGACCTGTAACGCGCTGAGCCGACCTAACTCCCAATTCGGAACAAGCCCCAGGGCACCCTGATAGAGAATGAGCAGGGTAAAGACAAAGACGCCCAGAAAAATCAGTTCGGCCATCCACTCCCGGCGGATGCCCTGAAAGTAATACGAAGCAAAAAAAGCCAGGGCTGGCACAAAGCTGATGAATAGCATCGGTGCCAGAAAGGGCATCAGCGCCACCGACACTACGGCGGTGACCGCCCAGATCATCATGATTTGCTGACACCGCTGCTGGAAGTTGACATACCGGGTCGTTTGCCGGAACAGACTCAGCAGCCCCAGCGTTCCCATCGCAAAGGGCAAAAACATCGACGCCAGCAAGGTCTGGAAGTCGGTCAGGTCATATTGCCGGACCCGAAAAACCGACGACAACAGATTGCGGTTCAGGTCGGTGAGGCTGTCGGCCAGGTAATAGTAGAGAACCGTCAGCAAAATCGGGAAAGCAAAACCGAAAATCAGCAGCGAGTGTTGCCGGAAACTGGCCCCGGTAAACAGCAGCAACGCCATCAGTGCCCAGAGAATGAAGAGGGCAGAAGGCAGGTAAAACAGGGCGGCCAGACTGATGTAAAAACCAACTTCAAACACTTCGTCGGTGGCACCCCGCCGGTCCATTTGTTTAATGATCGTTCCGAAAGCCAGCAGCAGAAAGGTGGTGGAAAGCAAAACCGGTGACAGGGTGCTGCAATCGAACGACATGTTCAGGAACAGGGCGTAGATTAGGCCGGGAATCCAGTTGCGATCCGGGTAGATATCCCGGGCGTTCATCATCCAGTTAAAATAGAAAACCTGAAAAGCCGCCACCGCCGTCCCGGCCACATGATAGGCCAGGAGCGACCGCCCGAAGGTGAGATCCAGGAGCCAGTAGACCAGCGCCGATAGCGGACTGACGCTGTCCCAGATGTCGCGGTACAGCAGATTGCCATTGTTCATCTGTTCACCCACCAGCATCCAGTTCAGTTCCGGAATGAGCAGCGGAGGAGCCGACAGCAGAAATGGCAGGCGAATCAGAACCAGCAAAAGCAGCAGACTGACGATTTGAAGGGTGGCGTTAACCCGAAAAAAACTTAACAAGCGACTAGTTGGTTTACCGTATGGAACCCGAAATGGAACGACGAAATTAAACCTTTCAGGTGAAAGAAGTCGAATAAAAGGCGGATATTTGCAGGTGGTAGAGTGAATAATGAAACTGAATAATGAATAGCGAAACAGGATTTCTGGTTCCGATTGAGCAGTCCCCTCATTATTCATTAATTTTAAAAGAGTATGGAATCGAAACGACAACAGAAAGTATCGAGGCTGTTGCAGAAAGACCTGAGTGAAATCTTTCAGCGCGACAGCCGACACCTGTTCAACGGTGCCTTTATCACCGTGACGAACGTGCGGGTGTCCCCCGATTTTAGCATTGCCCGGGTGTATCTGAGCTTTCTGGTAACGCCCAATAAAGAATTGCTGCTGGAATCGATCAAGGAAAAAGGCAAGGCCATTCGCCAGCAACTCGCCGACCGGGTGCGCCACCAGCTTCGGATTATGCCGGAACTGCATTTTTACCTGGATGATACCGCTGAATATGCGGCCAAAATGGACGCGATTTTCGCCAATCTCGACATCCCGCCCGCGCCGGAGGAAGAAGACGAAGAGTAACGTTTGGACCACACCATGAACCTTCCTCTCTGGATTGCCCGCCGGTATTTTTTCTCGAAACGCAAGCGTAGTTTCATCAATTTGATTTCGCTGGTGTCGATGCTGGGCGTGGGGGTAGGCACGATGGCACTCGTGGTCGTCCTGTCGGTTTTCAACGGTATGGAGGAGCTGAACCGGATGATTTTCAAGACGTTCGAAGCGGATTTGACGGTGGCACCGGCGCAGGGGAAACGCCTGACGGTTTCGCCCGCTCTGTTGCAAAACATCCGGAAAAACGGGGAGGTCCTGCTCATCACCCAGGTAATTGAAGACAATGCGCTGGCGCGTTACCGCGAAGGGCAAACGGTGGTCAAGCTGAAAGGCATCGACAATTCGTATTTGCAACGCCGGCAACTGGACACGGCTTTGGTGGAAGGAAAACTGCGGTTGCAGGAGAACGGCGTCGATTACGCGCTGGTAGCCGAGGGGGTGCGAAACGCGTTGCTGATTTCACCCGAAGACATCCTGACGCCCCTCGAACTCTGGTATCCGCAAAACCGCAAGACCTACACGGTTTTGTCGGCCGATGCCTTTAATCAGGCGAATTTTTTGGTTTCGGGCGTATTTTTTATAGAAGATAATTTTAACGATTACGTGTTGGCACCGCTCAGCGTCGTTCGGGAACTGGTTGGCTATCAGCCCAGTCAGATCTCTTCGCTGGAAGTGCAGGTAAAACCGGAAGCCAATATTGCGTTGTTGAAAAAGAGTTTACAGCAGCAACTGGGACCGACGGTGGTGATTAAAGACCGGGACGATTTGAACCCGGACCTGTTTCGGGCCATTCGGGTTGAGAAGTTGTTTGTAACCGTGACGCTGGGCTTTCTGGTGCTGATCGCGTCGATCAACATCTTTTTCTCGTTGTCGATGCTGGCCATTGAGAAAAAAGACGACGTGGCCATTCTGTACGCGATGGGCGCGTCGCCCTCGTTGGTCCGGCGGATTTTTCTGTTCGAAGGGTCCATTGTCGCGTTCATCGGGGCCATCACCGGACTTGTAATCGGAATTGCGTTGTGTTTGTTGCAACAGCGGTTTGGCTTCGTTTCGATGGGCATCGAGAGTTCGCTCATCGATGCCTATCCGGTAAAGATTCAGGGGAATGATCTGATTCTGACCACCCTGATCGTGATTGTTGTGACCACGGTGGTATCCTGGTTTCCGGCTCAAAAAGCGGCCGCGGTTTCCAAAGCCGTTGACAGTGTGCAGTAAAGGAATGGAAAAGAATTTACTAAAAAACGAATTTTCCCGTTTTGATAAGGCTAAGTGCATGATCTGTATGCTTAAAATTATCCGATACATCGGGTTCGTCCTTCTCATTTTCATCAGTAGCCCGTGGGTACTGGGGCAGAATCGGGCGGGTGATGCCGACAAAAAGAACGCTCCGCTTACGGTCAACGGACCCTATAACGCAACCCGGACATTACCCCACGATTTGCTGCATACCAAGCTCGATCTGAGCTTCGACTGGGTGCGCCAGTGGGTTCACGGCATTGCGCGACTGCGGTTTAAACCGCATTTTTACCCCCAGAATACGCTGGACGTCGATGCAAAAGGCTTTGAAATTAAGGGCGTTTTTCTGCTCGATACGCTGAAAACCGGTGAAACGGTTTTTGATACGCTCAATTACACCTACAACGACCGGCAAAAGATTCACGTTCTGCTGCCCCGGACCTACACCCGCGCCGATACCTTCGACATCCAGATCGTTTATACCGCCAAACCGAACGAACGACCATTGGGAGGCAGTGCGGCCATTTCGCAGGATAAAGGGCTGTATTTCATCAACCACGACGGCGCGGAGCCGAACAAACCCCGCCAGATCTGGACGCAGGGCGAAACCGAGGCCAATTCGTGCTGGTTTCCGACCATCGACACGCCGAACGAGAAAATGACGCAGGAAATCTACCTGACCGTCGAGAACAAATACCGGACGCTTTCCAACGGCAAACTCATTTCGTCGACGGTCAATCAGGACAGTTCGCGCACCGATTATTGGCGACAGACCTTGCCCCATTCGCCCTATCTGGCAATGATTGCCGTGGGCGATTTTGCCTACGTCAGGGATTCGCTGGCGGCAACACCCGAGCGGGGGCCGCTGGAAGTAAGTTACTATGTGGAACCCGCCTACGAGAAAGACGCCCGCGCCATTTTTGGCCGGACGCCCGCGATGGTTGAGTTTTTCGAGAAAAAATTCGGGGTGCCTTATGTCTGGGAAAAATACAGCCAGATTGCCGTGCGTGATTTTGTTACCGGTGCGATGGAAAACACCACGGCGACCGTTCACGGCGAAACCGTTCAGATGGACGGGCGGCAACTGGTGGATGGCAACTCCGACGATGTGATTTCGCACGAACTCTCACACCACTGGTTCGGAAACCTGACCACCGCCGAGTCGTGGGCCAACCTGCCGCTGAACGAAGCCTTTGCCACCTACGCCGAATACCTCTGGCGGGAACACAACGAAGGAGTCTATTCGGCCGATATGCACGGCCTGGATGATCTGAATCAGTACATTGCCGAGTCGGAAACCAAGCAGGAGCCGCTGATTCGGTACCGCTACACCGACCGCGAGCAGATGTTCGACAGCCACTCGTATGCCAAAGGCGGCCGGGTGTTGCACCTGCTCCGCCGGACCATTGGCGATGATGCGTTCTTCGAATCCCTGACGTTGTATCTGAAACGCCACCGGTTTAAAACCGCCGAACTCAGTGACCTGCGCGAAGCTTTTGAAGAGGTGACCGGCGAAGATCTGAACTGGTTTTTTGACCAGTGGTTCCTGAAACCGGGCCATCCGGTGATCAAGATCGAGAAAGAATACCGGCAGGGGGGCGTGCAGTTGACGGTTATTCAGCAGCAGGATTCGACCAAAACCCCGATTTATCGCCTACCGGTAAAAGTCGATCTGTGGGTAAAAGGGCAGAAGAAAAGCTACGAGGTAGTGGTGGACAAAGCCCGACAGGTGCTGAATTTTACGGTGGAACAACGCCCGGATTTGATCGTATTCGACGCGGATCACCGGATTGTTGGAACCGTGGAGCAGGAAAAAAACAAGGCGGAACTGTTGTTTCAGTTTTACCACACCGATAATTACCGCGACAAATACGAGTCGATCACCCGGCTGGAAGACAAAAGTAACCTGATCGATTCGACGGTTCGGCACATGATGATGGACGCCATGCAGGATAAATTCTGGAAAATCCGTCAGGTGGCCGTAGGAAATTTTGCAGAATACGACGGCCAGGAATTTGCGGAGGTGGAGCGAATTGTGCAGAGCAAAGCCCGCAACGACGAACGCTCGCTGGTGCGGCAGGAAGGCATCAACACGTTGGCTTCGTATGCCGACAACGTCAACGATCCGCTGTTCCGGGAAGCCCTGAACGATACATCGTATGCGGTGGTGTCGTCGGCGCTGGATTCCTATCTGTTGTCAAAACCGGGTGATGCCAATGAAATTGCGGCCCGTTTTGAGAATGTTCCCAATGGCGATATTGTGACGGCGGTGGCCAATTATTACGCCAATTCGACCGATACCAGCCGTTATAGCTGGTTCATCAACAAGATGAACACCATGAAATCGCAGGATCTTTACAACTTCTTGCAGGTCTTCGGCAAATACCTGATTCGATCCGGTTCCGACACGCAGCGGCAGGCCATTCCGATGCTGGAAGTGATGGCGCGCACGAGCCCGGCGTATTTTGTGCGGTTTGGGGCCTATCAGGTGCTGGGCTTGTTGCAGGATATCGAAGGCGTCAAGTCCATGCGGAAAGACATTCGCCTGAGCGAGCGTGACCCGAAGTTAAAGGAAATGTATGAGCAGTTTAAAGATTTCTAAAACCGTATAAGTCAGCAAAACCCAGAAAATTCCTATGAATAAACGTTTTTTTACTTCGATTGTATGTGCTTTTTTCGGCCTAACCGTGGCTTTGGCTGCGGGTCCGATTGACGGGAAGTGGGTCGGAAAAATAGGCGATGATTATGCATTGACCCTGGATCTGAAAACCGATGGCAATCAACTAACCGGAACCATTGGCAATGCGAACGGTGCGCTTCCCATCAAAGAGGGAAAGGTGGATGGAACCAGTTTTTCGTTCAAAACGGAATACGATAACAATGTCATTCCCGTCAAAGGGACCGTTGAGGGTGACAAAATGATCCTGTCCGTCAATTACAATGGCAACGAGGTTCCCGGAACACTGATGCGTCAGGGTGGCTCCTCCGGCACGGCAACCGCCACTCGTCCGCGGGCAAAACCCGAAGAAACCGAAGTGTGGGACCCGGTTCCGAAGGTGATTACGGCGGGTAAAACGCCCCTCGATGCGCCTTCCGACGCGGTAATTCTGTTCGACGGCAAAAACCTGGATCAGTGGGTGACGGTGAAAGACAAATCGCCCGCCAACTGGACGGTTTCCAAAGGCGTTCTGACCGTCAATAAGGCCGCCGGTAACATCGAAACTAAACAGTCGTTCACGAACTACCAGCTTCATATCGAATGGAAGATTCCCGAGAAAATCTCATTGACCGGCCAGAGTCGGGGTAATAGCGGTATCTTCCTGGCTTCTACCGGCCCCGGCGACGCGGGCTATGAACTCCAGGTGCTGGATTCGTACGAAAACAAAACCTACTCGAACGGGCAGGCGGGAAGCATCTATAAACAGGCGATTCCGCTGGCCAACGCCAGCAAAAAACCGGGCGAATGGCAGGTATACGACGTGATCTGGAATGCCCCGAAATTCAATGCCGATGGCTCGGTGCAGACCCCGGCCCACGTGACGGTTATTCACAACGGGGTTGTGGTGCAGAACAACTACGAACTGAAAGGCGAAACGACGTACATTGGTCAGCCCCAGTACAAGAAATACGAATCGGCACCCATCAAATTGCAGGCTCACGGTGACAAAAGCGAACCGATCAGCTTCCGGAATATCTGGGTGCGGGAGTTATAGAGTACTGGTAACTGAAAAAGAATTGTTGAGAAAGGGACGGCTACGGTTGTCCCTTTCTCGTTTTTACAAACCGTCTGGATCAAAATATCTGCCTCTATTTTATGGAGTTGGAAGTTGGTTCAGCTTCCAACCGAAACGGAATCAATCCCCCGACTCCGGCGTTATGATTTTGATACGGAGACGATATTTCGTTATTTGCGAGGGTCGTTTTCTGCCCGTTGTGCAGACCGTTTTCCGGCAACTTACCAATGAATAAACCAGAAAAGAAACTGTTTTTGCTGGATGCACTGGCGTTGATTTACCGCGCCCATTTTGCCTTCAGCAAAGCCCCCCGCATCACCTCCAGGGGCCTGAATACCAGTTGTGTATTCGGATTTACGAACGCCATGCTGGAGATTCTTCAGAAAGAAAAACCGACCCACATCGGCGTCGCGTTCGATAGCAGCAAAAAGACGTTCCGGCACGAGGCTTTTGTGGAATACAAGGCCAACCGTCAGGCCATGCCCGAAGACATCAGCATCGCCATTCCGTACGTGAAAAAGCTGGTGGAAGCCATGAACATTCCGATTCTGATTCTGGATGGCTACGAAGCGGATGACATCATCGGAACGCTTGCCAAGCGGGCATCGAAGGCTGGTTTCGAGGTGTTTATGATGACGCCGGATAAAGATTACGGCCAGCTCGTCGAAGAACACGTCTACATTTACCGCCCGGCCTTTATGGGCAAAGGAGCCGAAAAACTGGGGGTGAAAGAAGTGCTCGATCGCTGGCAGATTCAGGAAATCAGTCAGGTGACCGACATGCTGGGACTCATGGGCGATTCGGTCGATAACATTCCGGGGATTCCGGGTGTCGGCGAGAAAACCGCTCAAAAACTCGTGGCCGAATTTGGCAGTGTCGAAAACCTGATTGCCAACGCCGACAAACTGAAAGGCAAGCTGAAAGAGAACGTGGTGCAGTTTGCCCAGCAGGGCCTTTTGTCGAAGCAACTGGCCACTATTCACCTCGATGTTCCGCTCGATTTTAACGAAGAAGCCCTGCTCCATACCGAACCGGATAAACCCAAACTGTCGGCCCTGCTGGACGAGCTTGAGTTCCGGCAACTGCGTCGGCGGCTGGTGGGCGAGGAAGATTCTGAACCCAGCCCGTTTCCGGTGGCTCCGGCCAAACCGAGTGCCAAAGGACAGATGGGCCTGTTCGATGAAGCGGTTTTGGCCCCGGCAGCAACCCCGGCAGCAAACGCGTCCGGGACGGAGGGATTGCCGTTTACATTCGATAAAAAACCGGGTGTTGGGGCCGACATTTCGGCTTTTGAAAAAGGAGCCCGGCCGCAGGCAATTGCCAATACGGATGATATGCAGGCTGACTGGACGGAAGTGGAATCGGATGACCGACAGCCTGAACCCCGGCGTACGATTGATTCGGTCGTTCATGATTACCGGCTGATCGACACCCCCGCGCTCAGGAAAAGTCTGGTGCATTACCTCAATCAGCAGGACACCTTATGTTTCGATTCGGAAACGACCTCAACCGATCCTGTCGAGGCCGATCTGGTGGGTTTGTCGTTTGCCTATCGCAAAGGCGAAGCCTTTTACGTGCCGGTACCGGCTGATCGCGAAGAAGCGCAGGCCATTGTCGAAGAGTTTCGGTCGGTTTTTGAAAATGCAGAGATTATCAAGGTCGGACAGAACCTGAAATACGATATGCTGATGCTGAAAAAATACGGCATCGAAGTGCAGGGCAAACTGTTCGATACGATGGTGGCGCATTACCTGATCGAACCGGAGCAGCGGCACAACATGGACATGATGGCGATGACGCACCTGAATTACGAACCGGTTTCCATCGAAACGCTGATTGGCAAGAAAGGGCCGAAGCAGTTGTCGATGCGCGATGTCGAAATTCAGAAAGTGGTCGAATACGCCGGAGAAGATGCCGACATTACCCTGCAACTGAAAGATACTTTTTTGCCGCTGCTGGAGAAAAATCAGCTCACCAAACTGTTCTACGAAGTCGAAATGCCGCTGGTGCGCGTCCTGGGCGACATGGAACTGGGTGGCGTGAAAGTGGATATGAACGCCCTGGCCGAGCTTTCGGCGACGCTCGAAACCGACATCCGGCAGGTGCAGAGCGAAATTTATGAACTGGCAGGAGGTCCCTTCAATGTGGGATCGCCCAAGCAGTTGGGCGAGGTGCTGTTTGATAAACTGAAACTGGACAGCAAAGCGAAAAAGACCAAAACCGGTCAGTATGCCACCGGCGAGGAGATTCTGACCGATCTGGAAGCCGATCACGAAATTGCCCGGAAGATTCTGGATTACCGCGAACTGGTGAAGCTGAAAAACACCTACGTCGACGCGCTTCCGCTCATGATGAGCAAGCATGATGGCCGGATTCACACCTCTTTCAACCAGGCGGTGGCGGCAACCGGGCGGTTGAGTTCGACCAATCCCAACTTACAAAACATCCCGATCCGGACGCCCCGGGGCCGCGAAATCCGGAAGGCATTTGTGCCGCACAGCGATGATTTTCTGATCATGTCGGCAGATTATTCG
The DNA here is from genome assembly GCF_965227735.1 of Larkinella sp. Lineage (NCBI taxonomy): Bacteria > Pseudomonadati > Bacteroidota > Cytophagia > Cytophagales > Spirosomataceae > Larkinella > Larkinella sp. The sequence goes on from NZ_OZ245776.1 coordinate 6,542,344, forward strand.
CAAATCGAACTGCGCATCATGGCGGCTTTCAGCGGGGATCAAACCATGCTGGACGCGTTCAACAACGGCATCGACATTCACACCCAAACCGCCAGCAAGGTGTTTAAAGTACCGCTGGAGGAGGTGGATTCGGACATGCGAAGGAAGGCTAAAATGGTCAATTTTGGGATCATCTACGGGATTTCAGCCTTCGGACTTTCCCGCCGGTTGCGGATTCCGCGCCGGGAAGCGGCCGAAATCATTCAGGAGTATTTTGCCGGTTTTCCGGCCATTAAAGAGTACATGGATGGGGCCATCGAAAAGGCCCGCGAATGCGAATACGCCGAAACCATCCTGGGCCGACGCCGGTATTTGCGCGACATCAATTCCCGGAACATGACCGACCGGAGTTTTGCCGAGCGCAACGCCATCAATGCCCCCATTCAGGGATCGGCGGCCGATATGATCAAGATTGCGATGATCAACATCGACAAGTTTATCCGGGAAAACCGTCTGAAGTCGCGCATGATTCTGACCGTTCATGATGAACTGGTGTTCGATGCCCACAAGGATGAACTGGAACTGTTGAAGGAAAACGTCGGAGAACTGATGCGAACGGCGATTCCGCTGGCGGTCAAGATGGAAACCGGTATTGGGATTGGCGAAAACTGGCTGGTGGCGCATTGAAACCACTTCGTTATTCGAAGTTCAGTATTCATAAAATCAACGCCAACTATGAGATGATGCCCTTGCCTAACAGTTGTTTAAGTGCCAGCGGCACGTAATGTTAATAGCAAATTGGTATTCTAAGAGCTCCAGGCGTGCCGGAGGTACGCAACTCAGCCTATATCGCGTACCTCCGGCACGCCTGGAGCTCTTGAAATACCGATTTGCTATTAACATCGGACCCCTCCGGGGTCAATAATCTCACGGTTTGCTTTAAAATCAAAAAAAGAATATCGAACTGTTTGAATCTGGGTTCATAAAGAATTAACAAGGTTTCCGGGACGGAAGCCTTGTTTTTTTGTTAGTATTGAATCACTAATCCCTCAAAGCATGAAAAATATACTGGTTCCCACGGATTTTACCGGCACCTCCAATTTGGCCCTGGCCTGGGCGAAATTCATTGCCAAACACTATATCAATGATGGACACGAAACAACGCTGGTGCTGGCTCACGTCACGCAACCCATCATTCCGGACACTACATTGCCAACGGGCGAGGTAGGAGCGGGCATTCTGGCCGCCCAGGAAATGGAAGACGTTGGGGAGTTAAACCTGCAGGAACTGGCCGAACAGCTTGAACAGGAGGGGTTTAACACCCGGATTGAAAACCGCTTTGGATCAATCGACGATGAAATTGTGGAGGTGGCCGATGAATTGCAACCGGATCTGATTGTGATGGGCCGGAGTCATATCGATTCGTTTTTTGACTGGCTGGCGGGGAGTTCGGCGGCCGATGTAGCCATGACGGCCCACTGCCCGGTTTTGGTGGTGCCGACGCTGGAACACGGCGAAAGCCATCCGGTTCGATTGCAGAACATCGTGTATGCCACCCAACTGGAGTTTGACGAAAACCACATCCTGCGGCCCGTCGTTCAGCTTGCCCGGACCTTTCAGTCCAAATTAAGACTCGTGAAAATCAAGGCCCTCAACCAGCCCAATGTGTATGACGACCGCCAGTTTCTGGATCAGATCGAAGCCGAATTTGGCCGGGAGCGGTTTGTGGAAGACACCGTTGATGCCGATAACGTGAAAGAAGGGTTGACGAAATACAACAAAACCCACCAGGTCGATTTGCTGATTATGGCCACCCGCGAACGGGATTTCCTGAGCAAACTGCTGAACCCCAGTCTGACCAAACGCATGGTGCTGAGTTCCGACATTCCGGTTCTGGTGTATCACGCAAAAGAAAACTACTAGTCCGGGAGTACCTGAAAACGATGGGCAGACGCCGGTATAAACATTCTGAAAAAAAAGTGGGAACCTCGCCGGGTTCCCTCATTTACGTTGGGCAGGATACCGACTACAAAACCGCAATTCGCCGGATTCTCTACAACGAGGCCAGTTACACCGTCGAAACCCTGAAGCGCCTGGATTCCTGCGGGCGACCGACAGACGGTTCACCGTTCGTCTCCTGGCTCAACGTCGATGGCATTCACGAACCCGCCGTGGTGGAGCGCATCGGTCAGCAATACCAGTTGCATCCGTTGTTGCTCGAGGATGTTATGAATTCCCTGCAGAAGCCCAAAGTGGAAGAATACGATGGCGCTTACGTGTTTTCGACACTTAAAATGCTGCATTTCAATACTGATACACAGGAGTTGGAAAATGAACACCTGAGTTTTGTGCTGGGCAAAAATTACCTCATTTCGTTTCAGGAGGAACGAAAAAACGATCTGTTCCAGCCAGTTCTCGACCGCATCGAGGCTTCGGCGGGCAAAACCCGGCGCAACGGCCCTGATTACCTGCTTTACGCGCTGATGGATCTGGTGGTTGACCACTATTTTGTAGTGCTGGACAGCATTGGCGGAAAGCTCGAAATTCTGGAAAATAGCATCATTCAGCAGGTGGCCGGGCAGCAAACCCTGACGAGACTGTATACCCTGAAACGCGAACTGACGTTGATGCGGAAAGCGGTCTGGCCGGTTCGCGAAATGATCAACCGGCTGATACTGGAAGAAAGTGAACTGATTCGTCCGGCCACCATGCCGTTCCTCCGTGATCTGTACGACCACGTGATTCAGGTGCTCGACAGCATCGATTCCTACCGCGAACTGGCCACCGGTTTGCTGGATGTGTATCTGTCGACGCTCAGCAACCGGATGAATGCCGTCATGAAAACGCTGACGATTTTTTCGGCTATTTTTATGCCGCTGACGTTTATTGTAGGGGTCTATGGAATGAATTTTGACAACATGCCGGAACTCCACACCCAAAACGGGTATTACGTAGTGCTGGGCGTTATGGTCCTTTTATTTATTTTGATGGTGGTTTATTTCCGCCGAAGGCGGTGGTTTTAGTTTTAACGTTTACGGTTTACAGTATTCGGTTTTCGGTGCGGTTCCCCGCCGGGACTGACGCGTGCATCAGAATGCGTCAGTCCCGGCGGGGAACCGCACCGAAAACCGAATACTGTAAACCGTAAACCGATTTTTTATGACAATTCAGGATTTTGGGATTGATACGACTGAGGTATATCCGGTGACGGACAGCCGTCAGGTGTTGTCGCCGACGCAGAACGGATCGGCCAAGCCGGTATTTTTTGCCATTCAGGGTGAACACCACGACGGACATCGGTTCATTACGGAATTATACAAAAAAAACGTCCGGCAGTTTGTGGTCGAAACGGTCGCTTTGACGCCCGACCTGCGGCACGAACTGGCGCAGTTGCCCGACGCTCACATCCACGAGGTAGCCAGCAGCCTGAAAACCTTGCAGGAGTTAGCCGCCGAACACCGCAGCCGGTTTATGATCCCGGTGGTCGGCATCACGGGGAGCAATGGCAAAACCATCGTGAAAGAGTGGCTGGCGCAGGTGCTTTCGCCCGATTATCGGATTCAGAAAAGTCCGAAAAGTTACAACTCCCAACTGGGGGTTCCGCTGTCGGTGTGGCCGCTGAACGAAAAACATACGCTGGGGATTTTTGAAGCTGGTATTTCGAAACCGGCTGAAATGCAGGCGCTTCAAACCATTATCAACCCCACGATTGGCATTTTTACGAATGTCGGCCCGGCCCATGACGAAGGCTTTCGAAGCCAGAAGCAGAAAGTAGCCGAAAAGCTCCGGCTGTTCCGCAAAGCGGAGACGCTGATTTACCGGAAATCGTATTCGGAAATTGACGAAGAAATTCACTTGCTGCTCAAAGCCGTCAACCCGACCATTCGGCTGATCAGTTGGTCGACGGAACCGACAGCAGCCGTTCCGGTTTCCTATGCACCACATACTTCCGGTACGCAAATCGGTGTGCAATGGGACGGAAGGGACTACCGGGTAGAGGTGCCGTTTTCCGATTCCGCATCGCTCGAAAACGCCACGCACGTCCTGCTGGCAACACTGGTTTTGGGCGTTACGGACGCGAGCCTTCTGCGGGAACGGTTTGCCCGTTTGCGGCCCGTGTCGATGCGGCTGGAACTGAAAGAAGGCATTCACCGCAACCTGTTGATCGACGATACCTACAACAACGACCTTGCCGGTTTATCGATTGCGCTTGATTTTTTGAACCAGCAGGACGCGTCCCGCTCAAAAGTGCTGGTTTTGTCGGATCTGCTCGAGACCGGGATGAAACCGGATGAACTCTATCCGGCCATTGCGCGAATGGTGGCCGAAAAAGGCGTCAGCCAATTGGTTGGCGTCGGGCCGGAAATGGGGAGGTATCAATCGGTTTTTACGGTGCCAACCCGGTTTTATGCGACTACCAACGCGCTGCTGCAATCCGGTTACCTGAGTGAGCTGACGGATTCGGTGATTCTGGTGAAAGGCGCAAGGCGGTTTTCGTTTGAAAGCGTGGTCAGCCGTTTTGTGCAGAAGTCGCACCGGACGGTGTTGGAAATTAACCTCGACGCCCTCACCCACAACCTGAATTTTTACCGGAGCAAAGTCGGTTCGCAGACCAAAATCATGGTGATGGTGAAGGCCTTTGCCTACGGCAGTGGTAGTGCCGAGGTGGCCAGTCTGCTGCAATACCACCGTGTCGACTACCTGGCCGTGGCCTATGCCGACGAGGGCGTGGGGCTTCGTCAGAATGGAATTACGTTGCCCATCATGGTGATGAATCCGGCACCGGAGTCATTTCGGCAACTGCTTGATTATAAGATAGAACCGGAGATTTTCAGCTTTCGGATTCTGGACGAATGGAGGCAGTTTCTGAAGGAAGAACGTCCGCAACAGGGTGCTGAAAAACCGGTTGTAAAATACCCGCCTATTCACATCAAACTCGATACGGGAATGCACCGGCTGGGTTTCCTGCCCGGCGAAATCGCCGATTTGGGTGCGGTATTGGCGGCCAATCCTGATCTTCGGGTGGCTTCGGTATTCAGTCATCTGGCGGGCTCCGACGAAGCCGAACACACGGCTTTTTCGCAGGAACAATACCGGCAACTGATCGAAGGCGCGACGCAGCTGGAGCAATTGCTGGGGTATCGCCCGCTGCGGCATTTACTCAACTCGGCGGGGATTGTGCGCTTGCCCGATTTCAAACTGGACATGGTTCGGCTTGGAATCGGGCTGTACGGCGTTGAAGTGAGTAAACTGGAACCGCAACAGATTCAGGCGGTGGGTACCTTGAAAACCATCATCAGCCAGATTAAAGACCTCAAAGCCGGGGAAACCGTGGGCTACAGCCGCCGGGGTGTTTTGACCCGCGACGCCCGCATCGCCACGCTGGCGGTCGGCTACGCCGATGGCTACGACCGTCGGCTGGGCAATGGCGTTGGGCAGGTTTGGGTCAATGGCGTTCTGTGCCCTACCGTGGGCAGTATCTGCATGGATATGACGATGATCGATATATCCGAAACGCAGGCGCAGGAGGGAGACGAAGTCGTTTTGTTTGGCCAGCCGATTTCGATTGCGGATCTGGCGGAGCGCATCGGGACCATTCCCTACGAAATTCTGACGGGGGTCAGCGAGCGGGTCAAGCGGGTGTTTTACCGGGAATAATAAAAAAGCCCGCCAGCCGGAATCCGACTGACGGGCCTCATCTGTCCCCACAAACCGCTCTCACAGGGTTCTTCCAAGTTGGTAGACCAGCGTCTGCCCAACTTTTTTTCCAGAATAGAGAAGCTAGACAAGAGAGTAGAGACCAACTCAACTGGATTACTTTTTCTTTACTCTCTTGTCTATCCTCTTTACTCTCAGAAAATTTATTTCGGTAATTTGGCCCGGGCTGCTTCCAGGGCCTGTTTTTTCACTTCAAGTTCTTTGGCCGAATTGACCTGATCGTTCTTGTTGGTCTCCGTATCGCGGGTCAACTGCTCCAGTTCGCGGACATTCTCGTCCATCTTTTTCACCAGATTGTCTTTCTCCTTTTTATTCCGATCCAGATCACGAACCAGTTTCTCGCCCTGTTTAACCAGCTTCTCCTGCTTTTTCTGGGCTTCGTTAAACGCATCGTCCGCGAGTTTGATGTCGTAGTTGATGCGTGTACGCTCCGCAAACTCTTTGAGCAGGGTTTCCACCTGATCGTACATCGTGCTGCCGGGTTTCACATAATCGGCATTGCCTTTGTCAACGGCCAGAAAAACCGTGGCTTTTGCTTTGTCGGCGGTCACTTTGCTGGCTACGTTCAGCGGCTCGTTGGACAAGGCCGGAATGTTGGCGGCTGGCACCTTATAAACACCACTGCGACCCGTGGTTACTTTGCCATACGATTTCAGCAAGGTCTCCCATTCTTTTTCAACAAATTTTCCTTCGATCGGTAGATTGAGGGAAAGACCCACCAGCGAAATCTGGTCTACTTTTTCAGTAGCCGACGACACGGTTTGGGCCAGAACGGACGGTGAAATCAGCAGAAACCCGATCAGGCCTGAGAAAATCAATACGGGTAAGAACGACTTAAACAAATGTGCTTTCATTAGTGTAACGATGGATAAACTGGTTTTCGTGTAATTAAAATTCGTTTCTTCCTGTCAGACAGGGTGGTGGCAAACAGATACAGATCGCCCCCGGCGGCTAAGCTAAGCTTTTTACGCAGAGTCTCAGTGGATTCCGGGAAATTCCGGACGCTCAGGTTGGCTTTCCCGTCTGGTAAAAAAACATGAACTGCTTTGCGATCCGGTTTACAATTCCCCAGCATTTCGAAAGACCGGCCGGGAAAGTCCGGAACCAGTCGATCACTCGTATACAAGTGACTGTTGGGTGCCAGTTTGAACAAACCAAACCGCTCGGCAACGATCCGAAAGGCGCCTGCTTTTAATAGAGACGCGTTAGGTTCGTATAAGTAACGCAGCGGATCGCTAAATTGAACATCAGCGGTTCGTTCATCGTTTCGGCGGTAAATAAATACTTCGTCCGGTGCCGCCGAGCGGAGGTTGACCGCCGTCACCTCAATCTCCGGGTTTTCACGGCCTGCCAGCACAAAGAGTACTTCCTTACAATCATTGTCGACCGAAACCACATGCACCGCCGACACATCGGGCAGTTGCCGGATCACCAGCTCAATGTCGATCAGGGGCGACGTTTTCAACAAAACCGCCTTCGTTTTGTGGCGAAAACCGGTTGGGTTACCGGGGCGGTACCAGTCCAGGACGTTGGGTTCACAATCTTCCAGCCGGACCACCTTGCCGCCCTGCTGATCGCGACGGGCCGGGTCCAGATACATCCAGTCGGCGGTTTCGGTAAACGCCATTAAAAAATCGGTTGCATTGGTATTCAGGCCCGATTGATGCGGAAATTCAATGTTGGTACCCCCCAGTTTCGGCAGGTTATACGCGGCCAGTTCGGCCAGATGGGGCTGTTGTTCGATGTAAATGACTCGCTCGGCGTGGCGGGAAAAGGCGAGTGAATCGACGCCCATACCGCCGGTTAGATCCAGAAGCAGCCCGGCTTTTCCGTCGTTTCGGGAAATGATGGAAGCCTTATAGGCTGCTGTCCGCTCCGAGGAGGCCTGTTCGACCGATAACGCAGGAGGAAATACCAGTTCCAGATTTTCGTACCAGCCCGGCAGTTTGGTTCGCGCTTTCTGTCGGGCGACCAATTGATCCGCTATGGCTTTCACCCGAATCCTGTCATCCATCGAGTACCGCAATACGAACGTATGGGGGTCATTGTGCAGATGTTTCTGTAGAAAATCCCGTTCGCTGGAATTGAAAAGTAGCATTAATTAAAGAAATAGTGAAAACCGTGAAAAGATTAAAAACAGATTAAAATTTTATTACGAGTTTTGTGGTTATAGAACTGCTCTTACGGCACATGCCAATTATGTGCCTGCAAGACAGAACTATGCTACGCTAATTTTTCATCATAATTGAAGATAATATGAAATTCTTTAGACCTCTAAAGACCTTATCGCATTATTCCCTCTCTACGTTTCGCTCTGATTTACCGGCTGGTTTATCGGTTTTTTTGGTGGCATTGCCCCTGTGTCTGGGCATTGCGCTGGCGTCGGGTGCGCCTTTGTTTTCGGGTTTGGTTGCCGGCATGGTCGGTGGTCTGGTCATTGGCTTCCTGTCAGGTTCAGAAGTCAGCGTTAGTGGTCCTGCGGCTGGTTTGGCCGTCATTGTAGCCGATAGCATCGCTGGATTGGGTGCATTCGATGTATTTCTGACGGCGGTGGTGCTGGCCGGTATGGTTCAACTGGGCTTGGGTGTTCTAAAAGCCGGGAAATTTAGTGGTTATTTTCCGGATAGCGTCATTCGGGGGCTGCTGGTTGCCATTGGCCTGGTGATTATTCTGAAACAGATTCCCCACGCTCTGGGACGGGATAATGATTTTGAGGGTGAATTTGCGTTTCAACAACTGGCCGACGGTGAAAACACCATTTCCGAAATTTACCGGGCCGTGGTGACGGCCAGCACCGGTGCAGTCATCATCAGCTTTGCCTCCTTTATCCTGCTTCATTTCTGGGGAAAAGCCGCTCAAAAAGGCATCGGTTTTTTCAAGAATTTCCCGGGCGCATTGGCGGTGGTGGTGCTGGGAATCGGCCTGAACGAACTGTTTCGGGTCGTAATGCCCGAGTGGTATCTGGGAACCTCCAAACACCAGCACATGGTCCAGATTCCGGAAATAGAGGCCGGTAAAAGCGTATTTTCTATTTTCTACTTCCCGGATTTTAGTGCCCTGACCAACCCCAAGGTTTACGTCACGGCGGTGACGATCGCCATTGTAGCGAGTTTGGAAACGCTCCTGAACCTGGAAGCTGCCGACAAACTTGATCCGGAAAAACGGGTGTCGTCGCCCGATCAGGAAATGGTGGCGCAGGGAATTGGCAACATGGTTTCGGGATTGGTTGGTGGTTTACCGTTAACATCGGTGATTGTCCGGACGTCGGCCAACGTATACGGTGGGAGTAAAACCCGGGTTTCGAGCATTGTTCACGGGTTGTTTTTGATGCTGGCGGTTTTTCTGGGAGCCCCGTTTCTGAACCTGATCCCGTTGTCCTGTCTGGCGGCTTTGCTGATCACTGTGGGCTATAAACTGGCCAAACCGGACGTTTTCAAGAAGACGTATCAGGAAGGTATTTACCAGTTTATTCCGTTCATTGTCACCGTACTGGGGATCGTGTTCACGGATTTGCTGATTGGAATCGGGATCGGTCTGGTGGTCGGTATCGTGTTTGTGCTGCTGACCAATTTTCAGGCCGCTTTCCGGGTGGTGCGCGATGGAAACCGGGTGCTTATCAAGATCCAGAAAGACATGTATTTTCTGGTGAAGCCCCAATTGAAAGAAACCCTGCGCGAGTTGCAGACGGGTGATGAAGTGCTGGTGGATGGCACGCACGCTTCCTTTATCGACCACGATATTTACAACATCCTGCAGGATTTCAAGGAAACGGCGCACACGCTGGACATCAAGTATGAACTGAAAAATGTTTCATTAAAAAAACGCAGCCTACGGACCCATGCAAAGACACGAGAAGTTACTATTGGCGAATAAGGCCTGGGCTCTGGACAAACTGGAACTCGATGAGTTCTATTTTGAGGCACTGGCAGCCGACCAAAAGCCTGATTTCCTGTGGATTGGCTGTTCCGATAGCCGCGTATCTGCCGAAGAAATTACCGGTACCCTTCCGGGCGAAATGTTTGTTCACCGGAACATCGCCAACCAGGTCATTTCGTCGGATCTGAATCTGCTCAGTGTTCTGCAATATGCCGTTGAAGTGCTGAAAGTCCGGCACGTGATTGTCTGCGGTCATTACGAATGTGGCGGGGTAAAAGCTGCCTTGCACAACCGACGCTATGGCTTGATTGACAATTGGTTGCAGAATATTCAGAACGTGAAGGAGAAATACTTCGAAGAACTGAAAAACATGCCCGACGAGCCCAGCCGCTTCAATCGCCTGGTGGAATTGAGTACGCGGGAGCAGGTGTATAACCTGGGCCACACTGCCATTGTCCAGAATGCCTGGAATCAGAAACAACCGCTCTGGCTGCACGGCTGGGTGTTCGACATCCACAACGGGCAACTGAAAGAAATCGTCAACCTGTCGCCGGAAGACAATGCCGACGTTCAGTTTGTTCGCGACCTGGGCGACGAAGACGGTTTGTCCAAAGCCCTGACGACGGATATTCGGCTGTTGAAGTAAAAAGGGAATTTTAAATGTAAAATGATGAACGCCAAATGTAAAGTGGCTGGCGTTGAAACACTTTTACATTTAGCGTTCATCATTTTACATTTAAAATTCCCTTCTCTTTTTCAAATACCCTTACCACCACCGTCGCATAATACAATCCGCCTACGCTTGGCCCGGCTGCGAAGGTGGTATAGGGGCGGTTTAGCAGGTTTGTTCCGCCAATTTTCAACGACAAACCGGTTTTGGGTAACTCGTAACTGAGCTGTGCGTCGACGGTATGGATGGCGGGAACCCGGCCGGTTGCCAGTGACGATTGCCAGAGAAACGAACTTTGGTATTTAGAATGCACCGAAAAGCCCAGGTTCTTCCAGAGGGTTGGGTTGGCGATTCCCATGTTGGTGATCCATTTCGGGGTGTTGAACGCTTCTTCCAGGCCATCGCCCCGGTCAGTGCGGTCGAGTTGAGCCAGTGACGCATTCCCCGACAGAACCCAGTTGCGACCCATCGCATACCGGACTCCCAGGCTCGACCCGTAATTGAAAACCTTCGTCTTGGAGTTGGTCCAGAGCCGGTAGCGATCCTGTTTGGTGCGGTCGGAGAGGGCATAGGCCAGCGAATCCGGATTGCTGCTTTTGGGAACGTTCGCTTCGACCTGAGCGATGAAATTCCGGTACACGTTGTAGTAGAAATCGACATCGACAGACAGGCAGTTTTCGAAGAATGATCCTTTGTAGCCCACCTCCATGCTGTTGACTTGCTCGGGTTTGAGGTACGTGTACGTATTGGCCCGAATCAATCCCTTATTCTTTTGAATGGCCTGCGCGGTCGTCAGCCCGTTCGTGTTGACATCGGTGTTGATGGCGGTCTGAAAGGCGTCGATCGATGTCCGGAAATACGAGCGCTCAAAAATGCCCTGCGACATGATTTTCAAGCCTCCGACCCGCTTTACGCCCCCCGAATTGACATTGGAAAACGCTTCGAAGAGCGACGGAAACCGGTAGCCGGTTTGGTAGGACGCCCGGAAATGGTGCCGTTCGCCGGGCGAAAAAACCGCCGATACCCGCGGGTTTAGCCGCGCGTCGAAATACCGGTTTTTATCGACCCGGACCGACCCCGTCAGCTTCAAACGCTCCTGAAAAAACGACCGCGATGCCTGGAGAAAACCACCGGTTTTGTAATACACCAGGTTCTGTCCCGACTCTTCGGGGTTGATGAAATAGTTGCCATCCGGGAAAACGACGTACTGCCGGTAGTCGAAACCCGCCAGCAGGTTGACGCCGGTTTTTTCGCGGAAACCCGACCAAAGCACTTTCGTGGGTTCGGCCTGACCTTCCGCGTGATACAGCCACGACTGCACCTGCAAAGCCGCTCCGACGTCCCAATTGTTGATGTGGCGAAGCTTGTCAACCTGCGCGTTGAACACGGCCGAACCGGGCTGCGGTCGTCCCTGATCGGCCGTGGAGCGGGCGATTTGAAGGGCTTGGGCAGTGGATTGCCCGGTTTTCGTTGCCGCCAGAAATTGACTGGAAAAGTCGGTAAACCACTGGTTGTCGGACTTAAACGAGCGGTCGATGTTCTCCGCCATCGAGCGAATGTTGTAAGAATCGCCGGTCGTTTCGTGCGTCCGGTAAACGCGCAGGTGAACCGACGGCGATTCAAGCGTCAGGCCGTGCTGATCGAGCCGGTAATCATCTAGCCGAAAGCGGTTGGTGCGCTGATAAACCGTAGCAAGGGTTGCAGCTTTGTATTGGTACGAAACCGTTAAACCGGGATGGATACGCCAGAAAACCGCCACATCGCCCCGCAGGTTGTGGAGCCGTAAATCGGCGGTTTCATTTTCGAAATAACCGGTTCGGGAAACGACGTATTTCTTTCCCTCGAGCGTCAGCGTCCGGCGGTTGGCCGATTCATCGCCGTAAACATTGATCCGATCCTGACCGGGGTTTTCGGCACCGACCAATCCCAGCGACGCATTGGCTCCGGGATTGAGGTCGTCCAGATCGCGGGCAATCCAGTCGTAGCCGCTTTGGTACGTCAGGTTGAGTTTGACCGCCAACCGGGAACCGAGCGTTCGGGCATACCGCAGACTGGTTTCGTTGTACAGTTTCGCCGAAACCAGCGGATCGTTGACGTGATTCACCCCGGTTTTATGACTGACACTCAGCCCTTGCGACGTAAAAGGGTCTTTGGTAATCAGTTGCGCTAATCCGTTGAGGGCATTCATACCATACAGGGCCGAAGCCGCTCCCGGCACAATTTCGACTTGCTGAATGTCCAGATCCGAGGGCGCGAGCGCGTTGGCGATCGGGGCGCCGATGTGCGGAGCCTGGTTGTCCATGCCATCCACGAGCTGCACAAACCGGACGTTGGTCGGATTGGCAAAACCGCGTGTGTTGTACACTTTAAAGCCCAGACTGGAGGTTAGCAACTGAACTCCTTTGAGATTTTCAATGGCATCAAAATACGACGGCTGCGCCGACAGCCGGATTTGCCGTGCATCGAGGAGTTCGATGCTGACGGGCGATTTCAGGATGGATTCCGGCACCCGCGACGCCGTCACCACTACTTCGTTCAACTGAATTTTTCGGAGCGAATCCCGCTGAAAACGGGTGCTGTCAGACAACGCTTTTGCTTCAGTGAGGTGCGTCATCAAAAGAAGTAAAACGAAAATGTATCTCATATTATCGTTGTTTCCATTGGAAGATAACGGTTCGTTATGTTTATTAAAATATAACGCCTGGTTTTTTTGGGAAAAACGGGGAAACGCCGTCTTTTCGAGGCAGGGCTGTGCTTTTTGCCGGATGGAAAAGTGAAAACCGGGGAACCAACTCGGAACTTAGGGGATTGAGCCGTACCTTTGACAAATGAAATCCACGCTGGCTCTTTTTCTGGGCATACTCATGCTGGCCGGCAGTCTATTCCCCCAGACTGACGTGGAGGAAGTGTATAAGCTTCCCGGACTGCTGGCACATTACCAGTTGCATCAGAAAGCGGCCGGAACCAGTTTTGATTTCTGGCAATTTCTGGCTCTCCATTACGATGCCGGATCGGAACATGCTAAAACACCGCACAAGGGCGTCAAACTGCCCATGTATAATCACCTCTCGTCGGGTTTTGTTTTTGTGTTGACCGAGCCCCAGTGGCGACCCGTCGAACCAGCGGTTTTCATTCCGTTTCCTTCGGTTCAATTCTCCTACGAAAACCTCTATTCCTTCCAGCGAACCACGCTGCTGTTTCAACCGCCCCGTTTTGGGTAACTCTCTGCACTGATGTTTGGCGTCTGAGCTCGTGTCACCAGCACGGGATTAGTCTGCCTGCTATTCATTTTCAACGAGTTACTTTTTTATGCTGCAAAAAATCATTCAGTTCAGCATCAACCAGAAGTTGATGGTGATGCTGGGTGTCGTGGCACTGATTGCCTGGGGAACCTACGCCCTCCGGCAACTGCCCATCGACGCCATTCCCGATATTACCAACAATCAGGTTCAGGTCATCACCCAGGTTCCGTCACTGGCGGCTCAGGAAACCGAACAATTCATCACCTTTCCCCTCGAAACCACCTTGCGAAATGTGCCGGGCGTTACGGAAATCCGGTCGATTTCCCGGTTCGGTTTGTCCGTTATTACGGTGGTTTTTGAAGAATCGACGCCAACGTTTCTGGCTCGCCAGTTAGTCGCCGAGCAACTGAAAACCGCCGAAGGGCAACTGACCGACGGTACGCCCCAACTGGCACCGGTTACGACGGGGTTGGGGGAAATCTATCAGTATGTCATCCGCCCGAAAGACGGTTTTAAAAACGGGTATACGGCAACCGACCTGCGCACGGTGCAGGACTGGCTCATCAAACGCCAACTGGCGGGCGTGCCGGGCGTCGTTGACATCAGCAGTCTGGGCGGTTATTTAAAAGAATACGAAGTCCGCATCGACCCCGAACGATTGCGGGGGATGAACACGACGTTGACCGAAGTGGTCGATGCTTTGACAGCGAATAATGCCAATACCGGTGGCAGTTACATCGAGAAGGGGCCGGAAGCTTTTTTTATCCGGGGCGAAGGAATGGTCAAAAACCCGGAAGAAATCAGCCAGATTGTCGTCAAGAATGTTGGTCCAACACCCATTCTGGTTCGGGATGTAGCCAAGGTAGGCGTGGGCCATGCGGTGCGTTATGGAGCCATGACCCGGAATGGCCGGGGCGAGGTGGTGGGTGGTATTGTGCTGATGCTCAAGGGCGCATCCTCCGAAAAAACCATCGAAGGCGTCAAAACCCGCATGGCCGAAATTCAGAAAAGTTTGCCACCCGGTTTAATTATCGAACCATTTCTGGATCGAAAAGTCCTCATTGATAAGGCCATCCATACCGTCAGCAAGAACCTGCTGGAGGGAGGGCTGATCGTCATGAGTGTGTTATTGCTGCTGCTGGGAAACTGGCGGGCGGGGCTGGTGGTGGCTTCCGTGATTCCGCTCTGTATGTTGTTTGCGCTGGGAATGATGCACGTTTTCGGGGTTTCGGCCAACCTGATGAGCCTGGGAGCCATTGATTTTGGCTTGCTGGTCGATGGGGCCGTTATCATCGTCGAAAGCATGATTTTCCAGATCGTCCACACCCAGGCCGCCCGCTCGCAGTCGATGGATGACATTGCGCTGGATTCGTCCAGCCGCCTGATGCGCTCCGCCCTGTTTGGTCAACTGATTATTCTGATCGTGTATGTACCCATTCTGTCGCTGACCGGAATCGAAGGCAAGATGTTCCGGCCCATGGCCCTGACGGTCGGGTTTGCCATTATTGGTGCGATGATTCTTTGTGTCACCTATGTGCCGATGATGGCGGCTACGTTGCTTCGCAAAGACATTCAGGAAGAAGGAACCCTGGCCGACCGACTTATGAAAGCCCTCTACCGGTTGTATAAACCACTGCTCAATGGCGCCTTACGCTGGCAAAAAACCGTGCTGGGATTGTCGGCCCTTTTGCTGGCCGGAGCGGTTTTGCTATTTGGCTCGATGGGGGGCGAATTTATTCCCAACCTCGATGAGGGCGATATTGCCATTAGCCTGACGCTGAAACCGGGTTCGTCGCTCACGCAAACTGTAGAGACCACCCGGCGTATGGAGACCATTCTTAAAAACGGTTTTCCGGAGGTAAAGGAAGTCATTTCCAAAATCGGGACCGCCGAAATTCCCACTGATCCCATGCCGATTGAAGCCGCCGACGTTATGGTGTTACTGAAAGAACCCGGCGAGTGGACTACCGCGGCTACCAAGGAAGAACTCATTCGGAAGATGGAAAGAGCGCTGAGCGTGTTGCCCGGACTAAATCTGGAGTTTACACAGCCGATCCAGTTGCGATTTAATGAATTAATGACGGGTGTCAAGTCCGATGTTGCCATTAAAATTTACGGAGAAGACCTCGGCGTTCTGTACAAAAAAGCCAATCTGGCTGCCGCTAAACTGAAGACCATTCCGGGCGTGGCTGATTTGAAAGTGGAACAAATCAGTGGCTTGCCGCAGATGCTGGTTTCGTACAACCGGTCGCGTCTGGCTCAGTACGGCGTATCCGTGGCTAACCTGAACCGCATTCTGAAAACCGCCTTTGCGGGCGAAATCGCCGGGGTGGTCTTCGAAGGCGAAAAACGCTTCGATCTGGTGGTACGGCTCGACAGTGCCTACCGGCAGGATATCGACAACATCCGCCAGCTCTACGTCGATCTGCCGAACGGACAACAGGTGCCGCTGGACCAGTTAGCGTCCATCCGCTACCAAAACGCCCCCATGCAGATTTCCCGTGATAATGCCCGACGGCGGATCACGATCGGGGTGAATGTTCGGGGACGCGATGTGGAAAGCCTGGTTGGGGAGATGAAAGCCGTGCTGGAAAAAGACGTGCCGCTGCCACCGGGGTATAGTTACACCTACGGCGGTCAGTTTGAAAACCTCGTCAAAGCCAAGGAGCGATTAGGCGTTGCCGTGCCACTGGCGATGGTTCTAATTGGTTTGCTGCTGTTTTTTACGTTCGGCTCCTTGGCGCAGGCACTCATGATTTTTACGGCCATCCCGCTTTCGGCCATTGGTGGTGTGTTGGCCTTGTGGGGGCGGGGCATGCCGTTCAGCATTTCGGCGGGGGTTGGCTTTATTGCTCTTTTCGGGATTGCCGTGCTGAACGGGATTGTCCTGATCAGTTATTTTAACCAGCTCGAAGCCGAAGGCATAACCGATGTTACGGAACGGGTGAAGCGGGGAACGGCAGTCCGGTTTCGACCGGTTGTGATGACAGCGGCCGTGGCATCGCTGGGATTTCTGCCGATGGCGTTGTCGTCTTCTGCCGGAGCCGAAGTGCAAAAACCGCTGGCCACGGTCGTGATTGGCGGTTTGGTATCGGCCACACTGCTGACGCTGGTGCTGTTGCCGGTTCTGTATCGTCTGGTGGCTGGTCGGAAAGATCGTATCGCATCTCGTCCCGCAAAAAACCGCTCATCGGCGGTTGTATCAATGCTGGCCGGGCTGCTTATCAGTTTTTCGGGCATTACCGTGGTTAGGGCGCAACCTGTTTCACCAGCTTTGACTGTGGAACAGGCTATTGGGCGCGCGTTGCGAAACAATGGAGCCTTACAGGCCACGGCGCTGGAAGTGAAAATTGCCGAGCAGTTGAAAAAAGTGGCCTGGGACATTCCGCGCACCACCGTCGATTACCAGCGGGGGCAAATCCAGTCTTATCCGGTCGATTTCAGCCTGTCCGTGATGCAGTCGCTGGCAATGCCGTCGGTGTACAGGGCACAAAAACGACTCAATCAGGCGCAGGTTCGTGTCGCCGAGCAGCAGGTGACCATTAGCCGGGCGGAGCTGGTTCGAAAGGTTCGGCTGACTTTTTATCAGCTTCGGATTGACTACGAACGGGTAAAACTGATCCAGGCGCAGGATACGCTCTATCGCCGGGCAGCACGGGCTGCCGGGATACGCTACCGAACCGGCGAAACCAACCGGCTCGAACAGGTGACTTCGGAATCCCGCCAGCGGGATATTCAAAACCGTCTGGCCATGCTGCAAACCGACATCGCCATCGGCCGGCAGCAACTGGCCATTTTGGTGCAGGAAACCGGGCCGGTGACGATTGACACGACCGGGGCCTTAAAAGCCGGAATGCCAGGTTCTCCGACCTCGCTGGATGCCAATCCCTTGCTCGCCTTTCAACGTCAGCAGGTCGAACAGACCCGCCGTCAGGCTGATCTGGAAAAACAGCGGTTCTGGCCCGATCTGCGCCTGGGCTATTTGTCGCAGTCCATTGAGAGAAAGGCAGGATACGGGGTGTATCAGGCAGGCGTTTCGCTGCCACTTTTTCTGGCTCCGCTGCGGGGAAGGCTGGAAGCGGCCCGGCTCCAGAGCCAGGTTGCCGACCGCCAGTTGAGCTACCAGCAACACCGGCTCCGGGGTGAGTTGGCGATTCGGGAACAGCAGTTCCGTCAGTCGCTGAATACGCTGGCTTACTACGAAACGTCGGCACTGCCCCAGGCCAATCTCATTCTGAAAACCGCTGAACAAAGCTACCTGACCGGGATATCGAATACCTCGAGTTTGTGCAGAGCACGACCCAGGCCTGGCAGCTTCGGGAGCAGTACCTGAATGCGGTGGCCCAGTATAATCAATCCTTCATCGAACAGGAAGCGCTGGCGGGGTATGTCCCCACCGCTCCCTGATCCAATCTTACTACTGATGAAAGTTCAAATGAAAGCATGTATGGTTGCCATTCTGGGTGGTCTGGCAGCCTGCTCATCCCCCTCGACTACGGATCAGGAAACCCCGCGCGTGACATCGGATTCGTCTGCCACCACCATTACCATCAGCGAAGCTCAATTTCGCGAAACCGGCATTCAGTTGGGTGGTCCCGATACGCTGACGCTGGGGGAAACCATTCAGGCCACGGGCAAACTCGAAGCGCCACCGGATCAATGGGCAACAGTAAGCGCCCCCATGGGCGGTTTTGTGCGATCGGCCCATCTGGTGGAAGGCGATTTTGTTCGCAAAGGGCAACCCTTAGCGGTTTTGGAACATCCGGATTACATCAAACTTCAGCAGGAGTATCTGCAAGCCCTGGCCCGGAGTCGGTTTGAACGCCAGGAGCTGGATCGGCAAACGGAATTGAGCCGGGAAGAAGTGGGCGCCCGGCGAAAACTCCAGCAATCGACAGCCGAGTTTGAAACGACCAAAGCCCTGCTGGCTTCGCTGGAAGCGCAGCTTGCTCAATTGCATATTCCGCTGGAAACGCTACGCCGGGGTACCATCAGCCGGACAATTCCGCTGCTGGCTCCCATTAGCGGGTATGTCGATAAAGTAAATTTGCGGCTTGGTCAGTATGCCGGGCCCACCG
The DNA here is from genome assembly GCF_965227735.1 of Larkinella sp. NCBI lineage: Bacteria > Pseudomonadati > Bacteroidota > Cytophagia > Cytophagales > Spirosomataceae > Larkinella > Larkinella sp. The sequence goes on from NZ_OZ245776.1 coordinate 6,560,907, forward strand.
ATGCGCTGGTCGAAATCGTGAATAAAGACCACCTGTATCTCGAATTACGGGTGTTTGAGAACGATATCCGACACATTCACGAAGGCCAGCTGGTTCGCTTTGTGGCCTCGCAGCAACCCACCGGCGAGATGCTGGCCAAAGTCTACCGGGTGGGACAAGCGTTTGATGCCCATACGAAAACCGTGTTGGTACACGCCAATCTGCTGCCGAATCAATCCGGTCGGCTTTTTGCGGGATCGTACATTCGGGCGACGATCCTGGCGGCCCCCCGGCGTGTGGTGGCCCTGCCGTCGGATGCGCTGGTGAAAGAAGGGAAGCGGACGTTCCTATATGTCCGGCAGTCCAACAGCCCGGCGGGTACGTACCGTTTCGAACGGGTTGAAATTCAAACCGGTATCACCCAAAACAATCAGACGGAAGTGACGTTACCACCGATAGTAAATCCCGCGTCGATCGTTCGGCAGGGCGCGTATTTTATCAGTGCCGAACGGGCTAAACTGGCCAGTTGAACTATCTTTTCTGAAACATACTATGGAACAATCCACCAAACCGCATCAGGCCGAGCGGGGGCAAGTAAAGGGCATTGACAAATACCGGGTTCGTAAAACCGGCTTTGAGTATTTTATCGATCTGCACGTCCTGGTGGAGGGTCATATTCCGGTTCGGCAGGGACACGACATTGCCCACCGAGTGAAAGCCGTCATTCTGGAAGAAAAACCGGCGGTTTATGATGTGTTGATTCATATTGAACCGGTTTAAAATGGGAATGATAAATGTAAAATAATGAATTTAAAACGCAAAAGTGTTTCAGATACAGGCACTTTTGCATCTTAAATTCATTATTTTACATTTATCACTCTTTCCCCTAAAAACACTCCTTTTTCGCCTACTAGTAGGAAAAAAGCGGTTTTAGTTGCTTTTTTATGCCGCATTCCAAAACCCTACACAGTACATGCGTATCAAACAATCCGCACCCTCCGAAGCAACCGGAGTCTGGCGGGTCATAACGGCCTCCTCGGTCGGCACTCTCATCGAGTGGTATGACTTCTACATTTTTGGCAGTCTGGCAACGATTCTCTCCGCCCAATTTTTTCCGAAAGACAACCCTACCGCCGGTTTTTTATCGACGCTCGCAACCTTTGCCGCCGGTTTCATCGTGCGGCCATTTGGGGCGCTGGTGTTCGGTCGGCTGGGTGATCTGGTGGGTCGAAAATATACTTTTCTGCTGACGCTCGTGCTGATGGGCGGGTCCACGTTTTTGATCGGCTGCGTGCCGGATTACGAAACCATCGGGATGCTGGCACCGGCATTGGTGTTGCTGCTCCGGCTCGTTCAGGGGCTGGCGTTGGGCGGTGAATACGGTGGAGCGGCTACCTACGTGGCCGAGCACTCGCCCGATGGAAAGCGGGGGTATTTCACCAGTTTTATCCAGACAACGGCCACGCTCGGCCTGTTCGTTTCGCTGGGCGTCATTCTGCTCACCCGGCAGGCGATGGGTACCGACGCTTTCACGAGCTGGGGCTGGCGGGTGCCGTTTCTGCTGTCATCCATTCTGGTCGGGGTCTCGATTTACATCCGGCTAAAGATGTCGGAATCGCCTATTTTTCAGAAACTGAAAAGTGAAGGAAAAGTCTCGACCAATCCACTGAAAGAGAGTTTTGGCAAAAAAGCCAACCTGAAAATGGTGTTGCTGGCTCTGTTCGGTGCTACGGCGGGGCAGGGCGTCATCTGGTATACCGGGCAGTTTTACGCCCTGTCGTTCATTCAGAAAGTCTGCAACGTTGAATTTGCGCAGTCGAATTACATCATTGCCATTGCGTTGATGGTGGCGACGCCGTTCTTCGTCATTTTTGGCGGTTTGTCCGACCGCATCGGCCGCCGGAACATCATGCTGGCCGGGATGTTGCTCGGCGTTTTGACATACCGACCCATTTACCGGGCCATGTACAGCCTGGCCGACCTGACGCAGAAAACCGAGCTAACCTTCCGGCGAAGCATCGAAACCAAACAGGAACGCATCGGGGAGACGAACGAATTTAAAGCCACGGTTTCGTCGGTGTCTTATTTTGATGACGGCACGGTTTACCGGGAAACACAGCCCAAAACCGGTGCTGCGCCCGGCACGGCGGTGGTGAAGGAAGTGACGTTGGGAGACGAGTCGTTCTGGCTCATGACCGTTCTGGTGTTTATCCAGGTGCTCTACGTGACGATGGTCTACGGCCCCATTGCGGCTTTCCTGGTCGAGCTGTTTCCGACCCGAATCCGGTATACGTCCATGTCGTTGCCCTACCACATTGGAAACGGCGTTTTTGGCGGTCTGACGCCATTTATTGCAACTAGTCTCGTTGAAACGGCGAAGAAGACAAACACGCTCGAAGCCTATTTGCAGGGCTTGTGGTACCCGATCGGCATAGCCGCCGTTTGCTTCGTGATCGGGGCTTTATACATCGACAAAAAACAGTACAAAACCGCTGACGATTAACCCTTTCCGCCATGAACGCCATAAAAAAAGTACTTGGTCTGGTTTGTATGCTGGCCGGACTCGCCCTGATGATCGGGTTACCGTATCAAACCATTCAGAAACTAACATCCGAAACGGCCAGTGCAGAAGACTATGTATTCTGGCTGGTAATTGTCGTCATTTTTTTTCCCATCACCGCCGGTCTGGCGTTGTTCGGACGGTATGCCTGGCAGGGTGAATACGATAAAAATTAAAGCAAATTAGTGTAGTTTAGCGGCCTGAACTTTAGTATTTCAAGCATATGAATTTTCAAATCCGAACCTTTGACGAGTACCAGGAAGCGTATCGCTACAGCGTCGAGGACCCCGAGGGCTTTTGGGCTGAAATCGCTCAGAATTTTCAGTGGAAAAAGCCGTGGAAAAAAACGCTTCAATGGAATTTTGAAGAACCGAACGTGCAGTGGTTTGTGGGGGGGAAACTCAACATTACCGAAAACTGTCTGGACCGGCATCTGGCTGAGCGCGGTGATCAGCCCGCCATCATCTGGGAGCCCAACGACCCGAACGAAGCCGGAGTAACATTGACCTACCGCATGTTGCACGATCAGGTGTGCCGAATGGCTAACGTGTTGAAACGCAACGGTGTTAATAAGGGTGATCGCGTGTGTATTTATATGCCGATGGTGCCGGAACTGGCGATTGCCGTGCTGGCCTGCGCGCGCATCGGGGCCGTTCACTCCGTGGTGTTTGGCGGTTTTTCGGCCCAGTCCATTGCCGACCGGATCAACGATGCGCAGTGTCGTCTGGTGATAACGTCCGACGGTGCCTACCGCGGAAACAAGGAAATTCCGATGAAGGAAACCGTCGACGACGCGTTGGTGCAATGCCCCAGCGTTAAACGGGTAATTGTGCTGACCCGCACCCGCACCCCGGTTTCGATGATCAAAGGCCGGGATGTCTGGATGGAGCAGGAACTGAAGCAGGTTACCGCCGAATGCCCCGCCGAGGAAATGGACGCGGAAGACATGCTTTTCATCCTCTATACTTCCGGATCGACGGGCAAACCCAAAGGCGTTGTGCATACCTGCGGGGGCTACATGATCTTTACGGCTTATACCTTCCAAAATGTGTTCCAGTATGAATCGGCCGGGGGCGCGTCCGCCCAGGTGCATTTCTGTACGGCGGATATTGGCTGGATTACCGGACACAGTTACATCGTTTACGGCCCGCTGGCCTGTGGAGCCACATCGCTGCTGTTCGAGGGGGTTCCGACCTGGCCGGACAACGGTCGTTTCTGGGACATTGTCGACAAATACAAGGTCGATATTCTGTATACCGCCCCAACCGCGATCCGCTCGCTGATGAGTTTTGGGCTGGAAAAAGTGGAAAACCACGACCTGAGTTCACTGAAAGTGCTGGGTTCGGTGGGCGAGCCGATCAACGAAGAAGCCTGGCACTGGTACGACGATCACATTGGCAAAAACCGCTGCCCGATTGTCGATACCTGGTGGCAAACCGAAACCGCCGGTATTCTGATTTCGCCCATTGCCGGACTGACCAAAACCAAGCCGACCTATGCCACCCTGCCGCTGCCGGGTGTTCAACCCCTGCTGGTGGACGAAAATGGGCAGGAAATCGAAGGCAATGGCGTAAGCGGAAACCTGTGCATCAAGTTTCCGTGGCCGGGCATCATCCGCACGACCTACGGTGACCACGAACGTTGCAAGCAAACGTATTTCAGTACTTACAAAGGGCTGTATTTCACCGGCGACGGCTGTTTACGCGACGAAGACGGTTATTACCGGATCACGGGTCGGGTCGATGACGTGCTGAACGTGTCGGGCCACCGCATCGGAACCGCCGAGGTAGAAAATGCCATCAACATGCACACCGGCGTGGTGGAAAGTGCCGTGGTCGGCTATCCGCACGACATCAAAGGGCAGGGCATTTACGCGTATGTGATTGCCGAAAATCAGGTATCGCACAGCGATGCGGAGTTGATGAAGCGGGACATTCTGGCGACGGTGAGCCGCGTGATCGGCCCGATTGCCAAACCCGACAAGATTCAGTTTGTCAGCGGATTACCCAAAACCCGTTCCGGAAAAATCATGCGCCGGATTCTGCGCAAAATTGCCGAAGGCGAAACCGGAAGCCTGGGCGACACCTCCACGTTGCTGGACCCGGCCGTGGTCGATGAAATCAAAGCGGGCGCGCTGATTGGTGTGAAGGGGTAAAGATCGGTTTACGGTTTACGGTTTACGGTATTCGGTTTACGGTGGCTGACGCGTGCTTCATGCGTCAGCCACCGTAAACCGTAAACCGTAAACCGTAAACCGTAAACCGTAAACCGTAAACCGTAAACCGTAAACCGTAAACCGTAAACCGAATACCGTAAACCGAATACCGTAAACTGATTCCAACCAATCTGGCCGAATTGGAGTCTCTCTCAAAAAAACGGAGAGATAATGAGAAAAATACTACTGTTTATGATGATGGTGGGCGCGGGGTTGGGCGGGATCACCGACGTTCAGGCGTGTAGCTGTGTGGATGCCGGCGCTTTTTTGACCATCGCCGAGAAAGCCGCCTGGCAGCCCGGTGCGCTGATCGTCCGGGCGGAAGTCCGGGAACACGAGGCTCACGGCATGGACGTAAAAATCGTAGAGGTGTTGAACGGGAGCGAGGAAAAGTCTGTGGTACGGGTGTGGGGCGACCCGGGGTTCATGTGCCGACTCTACACGAATGGCTTTAAGAAAGGCGATAAACTGGTGCTCATTCTCGACCGAATCGAAAACGCGTATTATCAGGACGAGCGCAACGGTGATTATCAATTGAACGGCTGTGGTACCTATGTCGTTCGGGAAGATCAACGGATCAGTGGCCGGATCACCTCGTCTGAAAAAGAGATGTCAAAAACAAAATTTTTCAGTGAACTGGAAAAGCTGATGGGCAAGCACCAGCCGGATCTGGCAAAAATATACCCCGTTCCGACCGACAAACTGCTGACCATCAACGTTCCTGAACTGCCCTATCCAACCCTTTCGGCCCGAATCATAACCCTGACAGGCCAGCCGTTGCAAACCCGGCAACTGGCAGTGGGGCAGCAACACCAGATCGACGTTTCGACCCTGGCAAAAGGCGTGTATATCATCCTGTTCAGGACGGAACACCAGTTTTATACCCGCCGGTTTATCAAGCAGTAAAGCCGGAAAAGTCCGCAAGAATCGGGTTTCGTCGGTGGGGTTTATAGGATACTTTTGTTTCATGCAAACGACAACAACCATGTACGAAACAGAAACCAATCCTACCTACCAGCAGATTGCCCGGTCGATTGAGTTTTTGACCGAAAACTTCCGTCAGCAACCTTCGCTGGCTGAGGTGGCCGACCGTGCCAACCTGAGCGACTACCATTTTCAGCGGTTATTCTCGGATTGGGCGGGTGTGAGTCCCAAGAAATTTCTACAGTATTTAACCCTCGATTTTGCCAAGGAACGGCTGCGCAGAGGTCTCTCCCTGGCCGAAGCCGCCGACGAAGCCGGGCTGTCGGGTACGGGCCGTTTGCACGACTTGTTTGTGGTGCTGGAAGGCGTCACGCCCGGCCAGTTCAAGCAGGCGGGTGACGGCCTGACGATCCGGTATGCGGTTTTTGAAAGCCCCTTTGGGCCCTATCTGCTGGGAATGATCGGTGATCGAATCTGCCGACTGGAGTTTCTGGAAGAGGCCGAACTGACCGATGCCATCAGCATTGCCCACCGCTTTGCCACCGACTGGCCCGAAGCCACGATCATCCCCGATTCCGCAACGCTTCGCCCGCTGGCTGATACGATTTTTACCGATTCTGCGCGAAAACCGTTGCGGGTTCTGGTGAAGGCATCACCGTTTCAACTGAAAGTGTGGGAAGCCCTGTTGCGCATTCCGGAAGGGCAGGTGGTGAGTTATGACCAGATTGCTGCGGCTATCGGTATGCCGACGGCTTCGCGGGCGGTCGGAACGGCCATCGGCTCCAATCCGGTGGGCTACCTGATTCCCTGCCACCGCGTCATCCGAAAAACCGGTTTGTTTGGAAACTACCGCTGGGGAGCCACCCGAAAAACCGCCTTATTAGGCTGGGAAGCCGCTTATGCAGGGAAATAAATGGTCGACGTGAGAAGTTAGACAAGAGAAAACAAATCCTTATAAAAAAGGCCGTAGAATGAGAATCGATCAAATCAACTGGGATGACGCGCGTGAATCGCTCCATGCGAACGGTTTTGCGCTTCTCTCTCAGGTTCTCCACCAGGACGAATGCCAGTCTCTGAAGGCGTTGTACGATGAACCGGGTCATTTTCGGAAAACAGTCGTAATGGAGCGTCACGGCTACGGGCAGGGTGAATACAAATATTTTCAGTATCTGCTTCCTGAACCCATCCAGACGCTGCGAACGGCACTTTATAAAGCCATTGCGCCGGTCGCGAATCAGTGGGCGGGGTTGTTGAAACTAGGAATTCACTATCCCGAAGAACACACCGGTTTTCTGGATGAATGCCACCGGAATGAGCAGAACCGGGCTACTCCGTTGCTGCTGAAATACGGTCCCGGCGGCTACAATGCGATGCATCAGGACTTGTACGGGGATGTGTATTTTCCCTTACAGGCCGTCGTTTTTTTGAGCGAACCGGGTGCCGACTATACTGGGGGTGAATTTGTTTTAACCGAACAGGCTCCCCGGGCGCAGTCCAAAGCGACGGTTTTGGTTCCAAAACAAGGCGATATTTTGCTCTTTACCACCCAGTTCAGACCTAAAAAAGGCACAAGAGGGTACTCCCGCGTAACGATGAAACACGGCGTCAGCGCGGTTCATTCCGGTAACCGGTACACGTTAGGCATCATTTTCCACGATGCGAAATGATCCCATTCTCTGACCAACGCACCAGACCCTGAAAGGGTCCCATCATTAACCCCGGATGCAATCCGGGGAATGGAACAGAAATCCCGGCCAACGAACCAGACCCTGAAAGGGTCCCATCATTAGCCCCGGATTGCATCCGGGGTTAATGATGGGACCCTTTCAGGGTCTGGTGCGCGGTGGCATCCGGCATTCCCCGGATTGCATCCGGGGCTAATGATGGGACCCTTTCAGGGTCTGGTGTGTGGTGGCATCCGGGGTAGGAGCTTTGCGACTTTAGTGTGGCCTGAATCAGTGCTGGTTCGTTTTGGATATGGCCTATTGACCTGTCTGGAGAATTTCGTAGATTTGAAAAGCGGCTCTGCTTTCTGCTTCCTATGAAACTTCTGGCCTATTCCCGATACGACTGGCTTTTACAAATCATCGTTGTTCCACTGTATATCAGTATTTTGAACTGGCTGCTGCTGGGCAATGACTACTGGCGAAACTGGAAAACCCTCGGGCTGGCGACCGGTTTGGCCTTTCTGGAGTCCTTTACAGCCTGGTATGTCAACAACGGCATTGCCATTCGGATCAACCAGTTGCATCCTGATCCTGACCAGTACGTAGACCGCGCCTTCCGGCGGTTTCTGTTTTGCTCCCTCAGTTCCGGTTTGCATGTGACGGTTCTCTTTTTCGTGTACTGGTTCATCGCCATGCCAGGTTTCGAACCGGAGGTGAGCCGCTTGTTGCTGAGTGTGGTGTTCACCATCCTCATCGTGGCGATTGTGGTCATCACCTACGAAAGCATGGATAGTTTCGGACACTGGCAGCAGTCGCGCAGGGAAGTCGATACACTGAGTAAAGCCCAGCTTCAGGCCCAGCTCTACACCCTTCGGCAACAGGTCAACCCGCATTTTCTGTTCAATAGCCTCAACTCTCTGACGGCGCTCATTAGCGAAAACCCGCAGCAGGCCGAAGTATTTGCCGAAGAGCTCAGTTCGGTATACCGGTATTTGCTCCGCAGCAACGAAAGCGCGCTGACGCCCCTGCAAAACGAGCTGGAATTCATTCAATCGTATTATCATCTGCTGAAAACCCGCCACGGCGAAGCCCTGACGCTGGTGACCCGGATTTATCCCGGCACGGAAACGATGCACCTGCCGCCCCTGACACTGCAACTGCTGATTGAAAATGCCGTCAAACACAACATCATTCTGCCCGAACAGCCACTCACGATTGTGCTCACGACCGATGCGCAACAGCACCTGATCGTGAGCAATAACCTTCAGCGTAAAGCCAGTCGCATTCTATCCAACGGGGTGGGACTGAGCAACATCCTGACCAAATACCAGATGCTGGGCCAGCCGGTTCCGAAAATTGAAGAAACCGGGCAGGAGTTTCGGGTAACGTTGCCGCTGGTCTGACCTCCGGACGCCGACCCCCGTTGTTATTTCTCCGCCAGTTGCAGTTCTGCGTTCTTTTTGGCGATGTCGTTCTGAATTTTCGGTACGGTTTTCAGAAATTCATAAATGGCTCCCACTTCGTTGTCCGACAGCATGGGGCGCGGAAACATGGGCTGTTTGAGAATCGAACCGTCGGGCCGAACGCCGAGTTTCACCACCCGGATGAACTGCTCTTTGGTGTATTTTTGGGCAATTCCCGTTTGCTCATCGAACGTCAGGTTGGCTGTAATGACGGGTTTGCCGCCTTCGCCTTTCATTTCAATTCCACCGCCGTAATAGCCTTTGCTCTTTTCTGGATGGACTTTATCTTGATCGATTAGGTCGCCGGAGTGGCAGCTATAGCAGTCGCCGATGGCGTCGGCGGTATACTTGCCCAACGCAACCGGATCGGTGCTGTCGGGCAGCGAAACGAGTGCCGGTGAGTAGGGAAGGGGTTTCATCAGCGTGTGTGTCAGCAGTTTCGATACAAAACTCAGTTCCGATTCCGGGGCTTCTTCCTTGGTGGCCTGAACCGGGAAGCGGTCCGAGCGTAGCCAGGCCACCACGGATTTCAGGTCTTCGTCGGCCATGTTGGGATACTGGGGCATAATGGGGGCGAAGGTGCCGTCGCGCCGGACTCCGGTTCGCAGGAAGTAAATCAATTCTCCATCGGTCCAGTTGCCAATGCCTTTTTCCACGTCCTGGGTGATGTTTTTGGAGTACAGCTTGCCGAAGAGGGCCGGTACTTCCCCCAGGTATTTGCCGGTCAGGCGGTTTTCGTTGTTGGCATGGCAGGCGAGGCACTGGATCTGGCCGATCACCTCGCCACGGGCCACCCGGGCGGGGGTGCTTTCGACGGTGATTTCCGGAATCGTGGGCGGATCGTAGCTCGGGACGCCCACAACGGCTACATACGTGCCATAACCGGCGATCAGCAAAACGAGGGCACCGAATCCGTAGCCGATGATTTTAAAAACTTTTTTCATGAGAGTGAGTGGATGAACAAAAAGTGGTGTGGATAGGCTTTTTTCATTTCGAACAGTACAAAATTGCCGCACTTTCCTGCCTCACCCAATTTCCAACCCGCTGAACCGGAACAACTTCCGGATGAAGTGTAGAAAGAAGCCCATCATTCGGTTTATCGGGGAGCGGAAAACCGCCCTGAAACCGTGTCCGTCTGCGCATTACTTCCGATCTTTATCGTTTCTATTCCAGGACCAGAAAGTACCTTTCCCATGCCACTTGACCATCTCGCCAAAGATGCCATTCTGAAGCAAATTATTGCGTCGACGCCCTTGCCCAAAGTGGCGTTTGCCTACGACGAAGACCCGAGCCAAAACCGGATTTACCTGGCGTTGCTGGAAAGCATCGTTTCGCAGCAGATTTCTGTCAAAGCCGCCGATTCTATTTTTACCCGGTTTCTGGCCCTGTTTCCCGATGGCTATCCGCACCCGGAGCAGTTGGTGGCCAAGTCGCCGGAGGAATTGCGGAGTGCGGGGTTGTCGGGCCAGAAATCCGTCTACATGCAAAGTGTGGCCGCGTTTGCCCTGCAAAACCCGATGACCAGCGAGTACCTTGGCCAACTGACCGACGAAGAAGTGGTGCAATACCTGCTCCCCATCAAAGGCGTGGGCCGCTGGACGGTCGAAATGCTGCTTATGTTTGTGCTGGATCGGCCCGACGTGTTCCCGATCGATGATCTGGTGATTCGCCAGAAGATGGTGAAAGCCTACGGCCTGACCGAAACCGGTCGGGCTTTATACAAACGCCTTCACGAAATCGCCGAGCCCTGGCGTCCCCATCGCACGCTGGCATCCCGGTATTTGTGGCGGTGGAAACCCGAAGGGAGTTAAGAGTGAAGAGTTATGAGTGAAGAGTGCGTCAGCCAACTCTTCACTCTTAATTAATATTTCGTTACGTCCGGATGGACTTCGATGATTTCGGAGGATAAAGCGCCGGTGGGGTCGACGGTCCAGCGTTCGGCGATGACGGTTTTGTTAGTCTGGTCGATGTAGTTGATGTCGATGGCCGGGCCGTTGATGGACAGCATGGCGAAACCGTTAAAGCCGACGTCGCGACGGCGGATGCGCTCCCGAACGCGCTGGTCGTAGAACACAAGCTGGCCCAGGTGTCCTTGGTCCGGCGGATCGGTTTCGACGGGCATGCCGCCGTGGCCAACACAACGCCCCCAGGCTTTAATCCCGTCCGGAAAACCGTATTGATTGTAAAACGAAAGGCGGTGTTCGTGACCCCAAAACCACAGAACCGGCCGTTCGGCGGCTCCAAAGATGGTTTTGAGTTGCCGACCCACCACCGGGTGATCGTCGCGAAACGAGGAGAAATACGGGTGGTGACTCAGGAAAATGATGCCGCGTTTGTCGTCCGGGTTGCCCAGCTTCACGGTTTCGGTCAGCCATTGCACCTGCTCTTTCCGCAGGTTGCAGTCGGGTTTAAACAGCACTTCCAGCAACGGACGGTTGGTCGAGTTGTAGCCCGTATCGAGTCCGATAATTCGCCAGTGTTCATTTTCCAGACAGAAAAAACCGGCCTGTTGGGTGGCAATCTGGCTCCCCTTGCGGATTTTCATGGCGGGCAGCAGGTGCTTAAAGTAGGCCGTGCCGTTGGAATACATCTCATGGTTGCCCGACAATGCCAGGCTGCCGTGTTTGCCAAAATGCCAGGACGCATCGGGGTCCGTAAAGTTGGTAGCCACTTCCTCCGGGGTACCGACAAAATATATATCGCCGAGGTGAAGGGTATAATCCGGGTCATGATCGCGGATCAGGTGACCGATCAAATCCGATTCGGGCGTGTCGGTGGCCCAGTCCGACACCAGCGCTATCGTTATGGTTTCGGAATAGGTATGCAGCGGATAAATGCCGTCGTCGCCGTTGCTGGGGTAAAACTGGTAGGCGGCTTTGGGGCCAAAGCGGCTTTTGAGGTAGTGGTAGGCGAATCCGAACAGATTGGTCGCAAAAAACGCGGCCACTTTGTTGGCCGAACCGCCTTCTTTCAATCGCTTTTCGTACAAAGCCACCTGCGTTTTGAGGTGGTTTTCCACATCGCTATGCCCTAAATCGACGTATTGCTCCGGGTCTCTTTTTTCTGAACTCATTGGTGAACTGATTACCCCCAACCTCCTGAAGGGCCGACGCTTCGGTTGGGGGTGAAGTTTAAGGTCTACAGTTTACAAATCTACAACTTCAAGCCGCATCGCGGCATCGGCGTGGAGAAGAATGTACAAACCGTCGGGCCGAACGGCAATGGCCCTGGGTTTTAGCTCAAATTTCGGAATGTCGATGCGGGCTTTGCGGCCCACTTTGGCCCGTGAAAAAGCCGTCTCGATTTTATGGGGAAGCAGGGTGAAATGCTCCTGAAGCGGTAGTTTCAGGGTAGCCTGCAGGGTGTCTTTGAGCGTATCGTGGAGCAGCCAGTCGGCGACCCGCGCCAGGGATTGCTCCGTTTGGATATCGTAGTCGATGTTCTTCATCACCAGTTCGTTCCGAATGGTGTCGAAAGCTGGCCGACCCCGGAAATAGAGGCTTCCCCGGATGGCTCCTCTGATGTCGGTCCGAACGATGAGGGCGTGTTCACCCCCGTAAATATCGGCTTTTTCGATGTTGACCAGGTGGTTGATCACGTTGAGTTTTTTACCCCGGATGAAGGTGTTCAGAACCGCCGTCAGTTGGGTGTAGGGAATGCGGCTCAGCAAATTGATGCGCGACATCATGGGCAGCGAGGCCACTTTCTGCAAGCGCGGAAGTTGGGCCAGGGGGGTGTAAACCGGTCGGGTACCAAATTTCGTGTCGACGCCCAGTTTGAGCCGCATCGGAATCACAATCGTTTTCGGATTGCCGCGAATCGGTCCGACCAGCACAGCATAGGGACGGGGGAGAAGCCAGACCTGCTGAAACTGCCGGTTGATGAGCAGCGGTTTCTGAATATCGTTCCAGACGGTTCGCAGTTCGCGATCCAGCCGGAGTTCGTTAAAAACCGCGTTGTCGATGGCGTTCTCGATGCCGTCCTCCCGTTTCTCCAGAATGCGGTCGGCCAGGCGGGTAACGGGGATGTCTATACCCAGCACCCGAATCCGGGGTTCAGTGATCCAGCGATAGTTTTCCAACTCGACGCGGGTTTGCACGCGCCAGTTGTCCTGTACCGTCAGCGGACTGCGAAACCGCACGTCGATGGCGCTGTACACCCGGTTGCTGGTGTCTTTTGAGTTGGTCAGCAGATTCAGGGGATTGCTGATCCAGATTTTCAGGGACGCACTGAATGTCAGCCGGGTACCGTCAAAAGCCAGCTTGATTGGTCCGTTTCGTTCGATACGCAGGTTTAAAGACCGGGATTTTCCGCTTTTGATTTCGGCCTTTTCGACCAGCACCACGCCAAGGGCTTTGTTGATTTTTTCTTCGAGTTCAGAAACTTCAAACAGAATCGGAGCCGTCACGTAGGAACTGTCGGCCGTCAGGGAATCATCGAAATTGCGGGCTGCGGGGGGCTCAGGGTTGACTTTTTTGCAGGAAAAGATACCCGCCATCAGCAAAGCCAGGATCGCGGTAATGGGAATATAAGAAGGGAAGCGGCTTCCCTCGCTTTGGTCACTCGTCATGTTGGGCCGGAATACGTACTACCAATTAGTTAACTGGTAACTGCCCTGATTTGTTAACAGACGCGACTTTTGTATCGGTGCTGCACCCGCATCCCTTCGCACAACCGGCCTCTTTCCGGAACAGACTCTTCCACGCCCGACGACCGAGGTAGGCCACCGCACCCAGGAAAATCAGACCGATGAGGAGTTGTTCGAACATGATTAATTGAGAATTGTTACCCTAAATCTCCTAAAGGGGACTTGGAAACCGCTTGAATTGGATGTTAAAAGTCCCCTTGGGGATTTAGGGGTATAACTCTTCACTACACCCAATGGTTCCGGAGGGCGAGCTGGTAGGCGTGTTGGTAGTGGTGTTCGCCGTGCCAGGCATAGTTGGCGAGGGCTTCGGCGAGCGAAAACTGCTTTTTGCTTTCGGGGTGGAAATACAGCCGCTGGAGCTGGGCTTCGGTCAGGGCATTCAAAACCGCTACCCAACGCTGGTGTAAGTTGCTCAGAATGACCAGCGACGGTGCGATGGAAAGCCGGTAGTCGGGGAGGGTCGCCCACGCGTTTTCGTCATACGGTTTGATGGTCGGAATGTCTTCGGTCAATGCCAGTTTGGTGCGGATGTAGGCATTCATGTGGCTGTCGGCGACGTGGTGAACCACCTGCCGGACGGTCCAGCCACCGGGGCGGTAGGGCGTATCGAGTCGGCTGTCCCCCCAGCGGCCCACCAGTTCGGTGAGGTTGTGCGGAAAAACCGCAATGGCGGCAATGTGTTCCTGCGATTGATCGAACGTATAGGATTGACCGTAGGTAAACGGGCCAATGGGATAGCGGAGATCGTTGGTGTCGGACATAAAACCTTATTTTTAACGAATCGGCAGTGATCCTTCGTTGTTCCAGTATTCCTCGATAACGGCCAGCAGTTCGGGTTGCATGGCGCAACCGGCGAGCACGTCGCCCCGGAACAGAAACTCGTCGCCCCCGTTGAAGTCGGTGACGATGCCGCCCGCTTCGCGCACCAGCAACACGCCAGCGGCCATGTCCCAGGAGTTGAGGTTGAATTCGTAATAGGCTTCAAACCGCCCGCAGGCGACGTAGGCCAGGTCGATGGCGGCCGACCCCATCCGGCGCAGGCCGTGGGTGCGCTTCATGAGCGACGCCAGAATGGCCAGATACCGTTCGATGCGGTCCATGCTGGAATACGGAAAACCGGTGGCAATCATGCTTTCATGCAGCCGGGTTGCGGGCGACACGGCGATGCGCTCGTCGACCGCGCCATTGCGCAGACACCAGGCTCCACCGCCCGTGAAGGCGTGGTAACACTCGTCGCGGTTGATGTCGTAAACCACCCCCGCAATCGGTGTTTTGCCATCAGCCAGCCCGATGCTGACCGAAAAAACCGGCAGATTATGAATGAAATTCGCCGTGCCGTCGAGCGGATCGATGATCCAGTTGAGGCCGGTGCGGTCGGCGTTCTGGCCGGTGGTGCCTTCTTCGGTGATAAAACCGGCTTCGGGCAGCAGCGTGTGCAACGCTTCGACAATCAGCTTCTCGGCTTCTTTATCAACGTACGAAACCAGATTGTTAACGTCTTTGTATTCAATGTGTTCACTGGAAAACGAAAGCCTTTCCTGCCGGATGAATGCCCCGGCCTGCCGGGCAATTTCAGTGATTTGCTGGGTTAAACCCGCCAATTGGATATCAGGACCTGGCATAAGTGGACGCTGCGGTTTGGGTGGATGCCGTGCGGAATTGGTAAAACGCACGAAACAACAAGGTTAGTAAAAAGAACGTAAACCCGTAGAGGTAATCCTGAAAAAACGCGTACAAAAAGAACAACACCAGACACACCATCGTCAACAGGAAATACATCCGGATTGTTTGCGGATTGCCCCGGCGCGTGATCCAGAAAATCAGCGGGACGTGAAGCGGCATCATGAACAGCAGCGCGGGGTTCCAGGTCGTGACGCCGTGGTCGGTGCCGAACCACAGAAAAACCAGAAACCAACCCCAGAAACCGGTAAAGCCAAACAGTAGCCGGTCGAGCCAGAAACCGGCTTTTTTGGCCCGTTGCTGACGGCGGGTGATCAGAAAAACCACCACCAGCAGCACCGCAAAGAAGAAATCCGGCGAAAGCAAATACGTCAGAAAGGCGTTGGTTTCTTCCGCCGTGACGGCCCGGAACAGCATCAGGCTGTTGGCCACGAGCGGTGTTTCCTGTCCGTTGGCGGTGATCATTCGGGCGTGGTCGACTTCCGTGTACACATTGTCGGGCAAATACATGGCCTGCCAGGGCGTGGCCTTGATGTCGGCCGGATAGCCAATGCCGAGATTCATGCCCATCCGCGCCCAGGCCTGGTTGGCAATGTATTCGTTCATCCAGTCGCGGTAGGACTTGGTGGAATCGACCACGTTGGCAAACCGCAGGCTGTCGCCACAGGCTTTGACGAGCATGTCGCGCGGGCGGGTGGCGCAATTGTCGTAATAAAACCGGTAGCTGTATTCCCGGTTTTCGGGCAGGGCGTTGGTTTCCAGGAGCTGAAACAGCCGCTGTTTCTGGGCATCCGACAGGTTCAGGATTTGCTCCTTGAGCGTGCGGTTTTCCAACTGCGATCCGTAAATCATGTTTGGCATGGGATACACCGACACGTAGTAGGGCAGGGTGCCTTTCAGAAATTTGACGTAAAAGTTGTCGGCGTAGGACGCAAAGGTGCCGTAGTTATAGACCCGGTCGACGCCATACATCGGGTCGCTGATCCAGAGGGCCGTATGGCCAAACGACGAGTACAATTCGGACCCCGGCGCCACCGTGATCAGGCTGACTTTGGCCTGGGGGGAAAGCGACTGGCCGGATGAATAATGAATAACGAATGACGAATATAGAATAACGAAAACAGCTTTCAGAAGTCGTTGGCTATTTCCCCTGGACAACAATGACAAGTTCACCTTTTATCGTTTTTTCGGCAAAGTACGTAATTATTTCCTGTAACGAACCGCGAACGGTTTCTTCAAATAGTTTTGTCAGCTCGCGCGATACGCTGGCTTGTCGGTCGGGGCCGAAAACCCCGGCAAACTGGGTCAGCGATTTCACGAGCCGGTGGGGAGACTCATAGAAAACCATCGTGCGGGTTTCTTCAGCCAGTTCACCGAGCCGGGTCTGGCGGCCTTTTTTGTGGGGCAGAAACCCCTCGAACGTAAACCGGTCGGCGGGCAAACCGGAGTTGACCAGTGCCGGGACAAAAGCCGTGGGGCCGGGCAGGCACTCGACCGGAATCTCGTGTTTGATGCACTCGCGCACGAGCAGAAAACCGGGGTCCGAGATGGCGGGCGTTCCGGCGTCCGACACCAACGCCAGGGTTTTGCCCGCTTTGAGTTGGGCAATGACGCGCTGCACGGTCTGGTGTTCATTAAAAATGTGGTAGCTGTGGAGCGGTTTGCTGATCTGCAGGTGTTTCAGCAGAAAGCCCGACGTGCGCGTGTCTTCCGCCAGAATGGCATCCACCGACTTCAGCACATTCACCGCCCGCAGCGTAATGTCATCTAAGTTACCAATCGGGGTGGGGACAAGGTAGAGTTTCATTTTTATTGAGTGAATGAGCGATTGAGCGATTGAGCGAAAAGAGTCAGACTAGGCGCGATGACGCAGTCCTTCACTCAATCACTCATTTGCTCAATCACTCAATAAGTTTATCGATCGCTTCCGCCAGTTTGCGGTCTTTCTCCGTCACGGTGTTGCCCGCGTCGTGGGTGCTGAGTTGGAACGAGACCTGGTTGTAGGTGTTGGTCCACGTGGGGTGGTGGTCCATTTTTTCGGCGATGAGGGCCACGCGGGTCATAAACGCGAAGGCTTCGCTGAAGTCCCGGAACGTGAAGGTTCGGGTGAGTTGGTTGTTTTCTTCCTGCCACATAGCCGTCGACCGGGCGCGAACCCGGATGGTTTGGAAGGCAAGTTAGGGGATCGGAAGGAAAAAATACGGATTTTGGCGGAGGGTGTTGGGAAAATAAAAAAACCGTCTTACTTTTGCACCCACAATAAGTGACCCAGAGGGATGGCGGAGTGGTCGATCGCGGCAGTCTTGAAAACTGTTGACTGTAACAGGTCCGGGGGTTCGAATCCCTCTCCCTCTGCTGAAAGCCTCAAAACAAGCTGTTTTGGGGCTTTTCCTTTTGCATGTGTTTGTGCCATTCCCATTCATCGGCACTCATACCGTCGCCGTTTTTCTCCTGATGCCGGAGTTTTTTAAATAAGTGCATCCCGGTTAATTCTTCGTTCTCTTCCATTTTCGAAACGTGTTTAAAGTTAGACATTAGACATTGACATGACCGTATTTTTGTTTGTAGAAGGCCAATAACCCCGATTGGCTGGCGGGGAGTTTTTTATTATCCCGTTCCAGAATGGCAAGCGTTAAATACTCCAGTGGGTATTGATGCGCTTCCGATTCTGTTTTTTCGGTGGTGGTCGTAGTTTCCGGGGTGGTGGTTGCAGTTGTTGCCGTGTTGCCGGTTTTTAGCTCCAGATATGCCACTAAATCTTTAAAATGGTTGTACCCCGTCAAATCAATGATTCCCGTTCCCGGATTGCCGTTGACTTCGGTAACGTAGACCGAGTTGTAGGTGCCTAATTCCCGGATTAGATCGACCCCAGCAAATTCTAACCCGACAGCTTTGGCCGCCTTCACGCACATTTCTTTTTCGGCATTCGTTAGTTTGATGACATGGCCGCTGCCGCCCCGCGACAGGTTGGCCCGAAAGTCCCCGATGTTGGCCGTTCGTTGTAGGGCCGAGATGTAGAGGTGATCGATTGAAAATGGTGCAAGCATTTGATAGAGTGTCATTACGGGGAATTTCCCACAAAAAGGGTGAAATAGCCCCTAGTGAGGTTGACTCGTTATTCTGATATTTGTACAGCACATACGAATTCTCCACCTGTCAAATTTTTAGATAAAAAACCATTTATCTAACATGAAAAGCTATTTTTCTGCCTGCATTATTGTATTAGTTTGTTTTACGTTTTATGGGTGTTTTACGCGTATTCATGAGCATCATTTTTTTCGAGATCATCTTGAACATTTGCCAAATTACTACAAAATTAAGGTAAGGGGAAGTACTTTCCTGTTTTCAAAGACAAGATATTATTCAGGATATTTTAAATCTGATGCTATTGATACCTATTTTAATGAATTTACACAGCCAAAAAACGGCCGTATTGTGGCGGATTCATTGAAAGTCAATTCCATCAATGAAGAAAATGTAGATAAGCAACTTGTTCTGATCATGTCAAGTAATGCCGATGCTATTGCTGAACAAATCGGGAATATCACGCAGTCAAAAAATACCTTGAGTAATTTAATTAGTCTCACAACGGGTGAAAAACAGCAACACTTGACGGACTTGCAGACTGATTCCAGTATTCAGATTGCAAAGAATGAGCTGTTTATTGCCATAGGCGATGGTATATTAAATGATTTGGAAAGTAAAGATACTACACAGGTTAAATACAGGCTGTTGCAATTTATGAATCAAATAGCGGCAGAAAATGGGAATTCAAAACCATTTGTTACCTGGAATGATGCAAAAGATTGGCTTGCAAATTATCGTACTTCATCTGTCAATAATCACTAATAACATATTTTTGTAATGAAAAATATATTTTGCTTTCTATTTATCTCTTTATTATCACTAGGTTGTACCTCTCGCCTTCAGGTGAGTGTAAAAATCCTGGATCGTTCTTTTTTGACAGAATCTCCAGCTTTCTGGAAAGAAAAAATAAGACCTCTTGAAGTAAAGGCCCGGGAAAATATATTAAGCGGAAATTATGAGATCATACGTCGTACTATAAAGGCTAATTTGGATTCGAGTTTAAATGAACTTTCAAGGCGGTCCATGAATCCCGAAAAAAGTAGACTCGAAAAATTATTCAGAGATTCAAAAATTAAGGCCGTCAAAGATAGTATCGATAAATTATTAGACAAGATGCCCCCGACTTTATCATCTGAGATTACGAATACGCTGAAAATGGGTGGTAATTATGTAATTGATACAACCATAAACTTTGTCATTTTTCAGCACCGATTAGCTTTGTCAACCTATGATAATTCACTTGTTAAACCTGTTCAGGAGGCTCCAAGCCCGGAGGATTACGAAATTCAAACTGCTAAGAAATTACGTGAATCGTTGTATCTATTAAATTTAGGTTTTTTTCGATTGTCGTCCTTAGGTGAGTATTTACGTTGGGAAATTGATAGATTAACAAAAGAAATCATACCGAATGCTACTAAGAATAATGACTATCAAGTAAGTGTCTATGATATCGTATTGACAACGAAACAGATTACCCGGAAGGCAAGCCCTACAGCACAGCCGTTCCTTGCAATTAAAAATGATCCACTCGCTTCGATAGTTGCAGGTGCCGATAAAAAGTATTGGCGGGCTGTTGCCAATTCAGCAAAGGGTAAAACCGCCATTGGTAACTCTGATATTGCTATCGTTATGGAGCAAAATGGGGAATACACCGTGAAAGGCATACGAAATGATGCAACACAAGCAACTAAAGCCACATTTGCTGTCATGAATTTAACGATCGACGCATTGGCAAAATATAGCGGAGTTGATATTTCTTCAAATCCTACTGACTCTACTTCCACTATTTCAGGAAGAATTATAAAAACAGATTCTGATTTAAAGATAATACAAAATAAAACTAGGGCGGCTCATCTGAAGATTTTTTCAGCGATTCTAACTGAAAACGCACACCTCAGTGACAATGCGACTTACAAGACTTCTGTGAATAACATAAAATCAATATTTAACTCAAGTAAGAAAACCATGTTAAACCAATAAATTTTTACTAATATGTTTTCTATAGGTGATTTAGTAATTTGCAATTGTGGTATTGGAGGGATACCTGTTGGAACCCAGGGTATTATAAAAAATGGCCCTATTACCCATTTTGGTAAAACACTGTATGCTGTCAAATGTCGTGGGTTTGCAAGCAGTCTCCAGTTAGAAAGTTGTTTAAGTAGATCAGAACATAACGTCAATGCACAAACTTTTTTTGAAGTAGGGGATATCATTACATTAAAATCCAGCAGTAAATCGGCAAAAAAAGGAACACAAGGTGTCGTCGTTTCAGCGCCTAGAAGTCGCGCTGGAAAAGTGGTGTACGACATTTTTCTAGACGGTAATGTTAATCATGTGACGATTCAGGAGGGAAGGCTGGAGACAAAAACGGGCTAAATATTAAAATACAAGTTGAATCTGATGGTCTGATTTTTTTTATTCAACGCTTAATTATTTTAAAGTTGAAATACAAAGTTGTCCTGCTTTGGGGTGTGTTACATTAAGTAAGTCAGGATTTTAAATTGAGTTTAAGCCGGTCTCCAAAGATAATTTATAATTGGGCTAGCGTTTGATTCCAGTTAGGTACCGGTTTATTCCATTTGCTGGTGATATTCTCCTGTACTAAAAACAAGCTCTTCATCAGGGCTTCGTCGGGCTGGAAAACCCCTTTCGATTTGGTGACCGCTCGTAGCTGCCGGTGAAAGCCCTCAATAATGTCCGTCGTGTACTTAATTCGACGGATGTCTTTGTTGTATTGAAAATAGCTTGAAAGACGTGGCCAGTTCCGACGCTAGGATACAATGACTTTAGGATAGCGTAGGCCCCAGTTTCTGTTAGAAACCATCACGACATAATAGACCGTCTCCGGCCTTTAAACGAGGGACGGCACTCTTCTTGAAGGCGTCAAGATCGAACGTTTGCTTTTCAATGGTTGTCAGATATAAGGTAAAAAGCTCCTTTAATCTGACTCACTTAATGTAATAGTCCCGTATATTATTAATAACCATCGTCAATAAGCAATAGTGTTTACACTATTTTTTTCTGAACTATCGCTATCTTTCTTCGCATTTTTAAGTGCCGCTTATAATTCGGCCTTTGTACTTATCGCTTTTCTTCTGCTTGCGTTTACACCATTCCCATTCATCGGCACGCATACCGTCCCCGTTTTTCTCCTGATGCCGGAGTTTTTTATATACGTGCATCCGGTTCGTTTTTCCTGGTTTTCGTTCAACCTTAACCCCACTATCGCTTTTGTCGAATGTCTTTGAAGCTGTTTGGATTAAGGCCGGAGGACTGTCCTGTCAATAGCCAATGTCGATAGCAACGAGTAGTAGCTCCGGAGGAGCGGTCTAAAAACATCTTCAGACCGTTCCTCCGGAGCTACTACTCGTTGCTATCGGCGGTGAACTATTGACAGACCGCCCTTCCAGGGCACTCTCCGGTTAACTCAACCCGCTTGTTAAGCGTGGCTAACGGAATCCTGGCCTACATTATTTACAAATCAATGGATCGTATCATAATTGTTTCATAGGATTTTGTACTATTGGCATTACAACACTCCTATCCAAGCCAATCGCTATGAAAACGACCGGTTTTACACTCCTGCTGCTGATGACACTCGTTTCGGTGGCTTTGGCTCAAACTGAAAAAGGACGCTGGCAAGTGGGCGCGCAGGTGGGCAATCTGACCTACCAGCGCTTCAAAGTGTATGATGGCCATTCGCTGTCGGTGAACCTGACGCCGTCGGTGGGCTATTTTGTCGCTAAAAACCTGCTGGCTGGCGTTTCTGTGCCCTTTTCAAATACCAGCAATAGTTATCAGGCTGGCCCGTCGGATTACAACAATCGATCCATCGGAATCGGCCCCTTCATCCGCTATTATGTGGGCAATTCGAGCGTTAAACCCTTTGCCGGAATTGGCTTTACCTACAACGCCACTGCCATCCGCTACGAAAGCCTCCTCAATCTGAATGACATAAAGCTGAAAGGGAGTTCGACCAATCTGGTTCCGGCGGTTGGCGCAGCCTGGTTTATCAACCGCAACGTGCTTCTGTCTGCCGGTTTTGGGTATTCATTTTACCATGCTAAAAACCAGGGTTTCCAGCAACCAAACCCCAACACCTTGACAGTGACTCCGATTATTGAGAAATACCAGAAACTCTCGTTCGATGTCGGTTTTGCCTTGCTGTTTGGAAAGTAAACCTGAACAATGGGATTGCAGAGGGAACGGTGCGTTAAATGGGTAGGGAAAAGGCCAAAAGATTGCGTGTTCCTGTGTCGCCAATCGCCCGAATTCGGTTTCTTTGTGCATGAGACGACGGCTACCCTTTTGTATTCTATTCTACCTCCTCTTTTCCTGTACGGCGAAAAAACAGAATGACCAAAAAGCGTTGAACGACCTCCCGGTTTCGGGCCTCTCCGGCAAGGAACTGGCGATGGCACATTGCAGCAGTTGTCATGCCTATGTTGGCCCCGACCTGCTGTCGAAAACGAACTGGCGGGATGTGCTGCCAGCCATGGGGCATCGGATGGGGATCTACAGCGGGGGCGTCCGGCCCGACAGCCTGTTTGAACCCGGCCTCAGCGGCACCCTCGTGCGAAATGCCCGGATTTATCCCGAAAAACCGGTTCTGGCGCTGGAGGACTGGCGCAAAATCGAAGCCTATTACCTCCAAAATGCGCTGGACACGATCCAGCCGCCCGTTCGCAAAAGCAAAATCCGGATGGGACTCCGGCATTTCAAGCTCCGGGAACCGTCCCTGGCGCACCGCCCCGCCCTGACGACGCTGGTCAAGATTCTGCCCGACAAGCGTGGCATTGTCTTCAATGACGGCAAAGGCACCCGCAATACCTTGACGTTTCTCACCGCCGACCTGAACGAGCGGTTTAGCCTCGGGCTGGGTGCCACGCCGATTCAGTTTGATGAAAAAGGCAATGATCTGTACATCACGACGGTAGGCAAGGGCATTTTCCCGAACGATGCGCCCGACGGCGCCCTGCTGCGCTGGGTGAAAAATGGCCCGGAACCGGGTTACAAACTGGGGAATATCGCCCTTTCCGGTTTGCGCCGACCCGTTTGCGTGGCCTACGGCGATTTGAACAAGGACGGTTTTGAAGATGTGGTCGCCTGTGAATTTGGCAACCAGACCGGGCAACTGGCGTGGTATGCCAGCAATGGGCGCGGGGGCTACGACCGGCGGGTGTTGCGGAACAAACCGGGTGCCATTACGGCCATCATCCGGGATGCCAACCACGACGGTTTGCCGGACATTTATGTGCTCATGGCGCAGGGCGACGAGGGCGTTTTTCTGTATGAAAACCAGGGGGCTGGCATGTTCAAGGAAAAACGGTTGCTGACGTTTCTGCCCCTCAACGGGTCGCAGCACATGGAGCTGGTCGATTTCAACAAAGACGGTTTTGATGACATCGTGTATGTGAATGGCGACAATGCCGATAAAACGCCGATCCTGAAGAAGTACCACGGTATATCTATTTACCTGAATGACGGGAAATCCAACTTTAAACAGGCGTATTTCTACCAACTCAATGGCGCTTACAAGGTGATGGTCCGCGATTTTGACCGGGACGGCGATCTGGATATGGCCGCCATTTCGTTTTTCCCGGACTATGCCCGCTATCCGGAAGAAAGCTTTGTTTATCTGGAAAACAAGGGCAAGTTAAAATTTGACGATTACTCGTTTCCCGAAGCCCCGAAAGGACGCTGGGTGGTGATGGATGCCGGTGACATGGATGCCGATGGCGATATCGATCTGGTGCTGGGGTCGTTTGTATATTTTATCCCGCAGGGCGACACTACCGGACTGGGTAAAAAATGGCTGACCACCGGGCCTTCGGTTGTGGTCCTGGAAAATACGATTCGGTAGAGTGCCCCACTCCCGAAGCGTCGGCCCGGCCTAAAGGGGGAGTTTTAGCATCTGGAAGGTTCCATGTCCAAGTCTTGTAGTTGATTTTGATTTAATATCCGCCGAATTGAATGTTTTTCAGCCCACAGCTTTAGCTGTGGGTAAATTGCAGCGAAACCGAATCATTACAAAACCGTTTTAACGGTTTGCCGGACGATGAAACCGTTAAAACGGTTTTGTTAGAAAGCAGTTAGCAGTTACTTTTCGCTTTACCCACAGCAAAAGCAGTGGGCTGGGGGCAAAATGGTCGGATTGAGTCGATTCTAATTCAAGAACTTAACAGCTCTGTCCTTTAGGGGAACGGGGCAAAAGCGAAAGTCCTATATTTGCCTAAAACCGGTATTTTGCTCGCTTTCACGATGGAACACTACTACCAGCGGTTTTTCAGCTATGTCGGGGAGATTTTGAGTTTGCCCGACGAAGACAAGGCGTCCATTCGCCAGTCGTTCCAGCCGGTTTTTGTGCCGAAAGACACGATTATCGAACCGGCCGGGCAGGTTCCCCGCTACCATAACTTTATCGTTTCGGGCTACATGCGAAACTTCTACGTAGACCCGGATGCCAACGAAATCACAACCGACCTCAACGAGGGTTCCCGGTTTTTTACGTCGTATTTCCATTTTATGAACCGCACGGTTTCCAACGAAAACCTGCATTGCATTACCGATTGCGAACTGCTTCGCATCAGTCGGGAGGATGTGGACGTTGGAGCACAGCGCAGTCGTACGCAGAAAGATTACACGATTCAGATTCTGCAAAAACACCTGGAAGAAGAAAAGAGCCGGATCAACGACATGACCAGTCTGACGGCCGAAGACCGGTATCGGAAATTTCTCCGCGAGAAACCCACCATCATCCGGCACGTGCCGTTGCGGTATGTGGCGTCGTATCTGGGGATTACGCAGCGGCACCTGAGCCGACTCCGGAGCGGTTTGGACCCCTGACGCCCATCCCCCAATCAAACCGCTCATCCGAATAGGACATTTGTCTACCCGGCAAAAAACCGGTTCGTCTTAGGTTTAGGAAAAACTGAACAGCTTTTCCGCTATGACGACAACTACTACGATTTCCCCATCCAAAGAAGCAACCGCTTCGACCGCTACCCGAATCCTGACTTTTGCGGCTACCGCCTGGCTGGTGGTGGCAACGGTGGGCCAATGGATTTTTGGCCTTTACATTCTCCTGTCTTACGGGAAAGCTACCCTGACGGGCGATTTTGAACGATGGAACCAGGTCTTGTCGCACAGCTACGTCGAGGGCGACTGGAAAGGCAATACCGTCGTTGGGGTTCACATTCTGCTGGCCGCTGTTCTGGTCATTGGCGGCCCATTGCAACTCATGCCGTTTATTCGGCAAACCTTTCCCCGGTTTCATCGCTGGCTCGGCCGGACCTACGTCACGACGGCCATCGTGGTCAGTTCGGCGGGGTTGCTCATGGTCTGGACGCGGGGTTCCATCGGCGATTTAACCCAGCAAATCAGCATCAGCCTCCAGGCCATTTACATCATTTCGTTTGCCTTGCTCGCCATTTGGTCCGCCAGAGCCCGCCAGTTCGACCAGCACAGGGCCTGGGCGCTGCGGCTGTTCATGGTAGTCAATGGCGTCTGGTTTTTCCGGGTAGGCCTGATGGGCTGGTTGCTGATCAACGGTGGCCCGGTCGGTTTCGATCCCGAAACCTTCACCGGCCCTTTTCTCACGGCGCTGGCGGTTTTTACCTATGCCATCCCGGTTTCACTGCTGGTGCTGGAATTGTATTTTTATGCCCGGAAAAAACCGGATAATGCCCTGCGTTTCATCACCGCAGCCCTCATTTTTCTGTGTACCGTCATCATGGCCATCGGGATTTTTGGAGCCACGATGGGAATGTGGCTACCCCGAATTTGAAGAACTGTATTTCCAGGCGGTTGCGGTTTTACTATTGGCAATGGAAAATGTTTCTTAAACACTTGCGTAGTATTTACGCAAGTGTTATTTTTATAAGACGATCCACCACCGTATGACCAGGAAAAATTTACAGGAATTGATTAATACACACCGGGCGCAGATGGAATACTGCAAACGGCTACTCGACCAGAGCTACTATGATCTTGAAGCAAGGGACGAAGAAACCAAATGGATTAATCGCTACCTAAAACACAAAAAGATTGTAGAATGGCTGGAAAATCAAATACCAGATGATGACTAAAACCGGGAGCCACGCGCCCATGATAACCCGATCGAATATGATAACGGAAAAAGTAAGTGAAGAAAAAGCATTGGCTGCGTTTGAAAAAGCATCCGATGAAAGCCTGAAAATCATCAAGGGACACGGCTTTGAACTCGACATGGCCGAATGGCTGACCATCGCCCGGTATTCCAAAAAATACGCTATCCCGCAAAGCACCATTACCAGTTGGATTGCCAGGGGTGTCATTCCGGGTGATGCCGTTCAGGATTTGCCCGAATTGAACAGCATCCGGCTGATTAAGGATCAACCGTATCGGTAGACGACGCCAACGAAAAACCCGCCAACAGGATGTTAGCGGGTTTTTCGTTTAAGCAGGTTAGCAACGATCCAGTACCCTGCGTTGTATTTCGATTTCCTATTTATCCCACCACACCCGGGTTTTATAATTATCCGCTCCCTGACGCGCCACGGCGGCATTGTAGTTGGCGGCATTCAAAACCGGCTCGTCGTCCGGGTAGCGCAGCCGACGGGGGTAGGTGCCGCCGGTTTCGTTGTCGGGGTAGTTAACCGGGGTTAGTTTCGGATAGCCCGAACGGCGGACATTGGCATACGACTCGTAGCCGTTCAGAAAGGTTGCCACCCAATACTCGGAATTGATCTGTTCGAAGGCTTTTTCCTTGTCGGCAACACCCACAAACGGATTGGCGGTTAAGTAAGCCGTGATGTCTGCATCCGGGATCGTGGCCGACGCGTCGTATTGCTGGAGCGTCTTCATCGCGCCGGTCACCCCGTTCCGGTAGAACTGGGCGGCATCGCCGGGAATCCAGCCCCGAACGGCGGCTTCCGCCAGCAGCAACTGAACTTCGCCGTAGGTCAGCAACATCCGCGGACCGTCGAGCTTGGCAAACACATCCCGGTTGACGCCCGAAAACTGGTGTTCCTGGCCCGGAGCCGTCGGGTTGTAACTGGGATCTTTGGGCAGCGTGATCCGGTCCAGACCGTTGGGCATGCCTTTCTGAACCGCCGGATCGGTATTTTTGGTCGCTACATTGGTTGGATCGGTATACACCGCCACCGTGTATTTGAGCCGGGGATCGTTGTGGCTTTTCATGTAGTCGAAAAACGTTTTGGCGATTTTTCCCGGACTTCGGCCCGACACGCTCAAGGTCCAACTCTGTCCATTGGTCAGCACTTCCTGCGTTCCGCCTTTGTCGGTTCCCTTGATAAACAGGTTGTCGTCGATGGCCGTAAAAACCCCACCTGCAAACGCCTTTTTGACCCAGGATTCGGCAGCGGCCGGGTCCACTTTGGACATTCTCATGCCGAGACGAAGCATCATGGAATAGCCAAACCGTTTCCATTTGGCAATGTTTCCCGCGTAGACGATGTCGGACGATGTGTAGAGCGTCTTGCTGGCGTCGAGTTTGGTGGTGGCGTCTTCCAGTTCGCTCAGCATGTGGGCATAAATATCCTTCTGCGCGTCGTATTTGGGTTTGTAAATCTGCTGGTAATAGCCCTGATTGGCCTCAAAATAGGGCAGGTCGCCGTACATGTCCGTCAGCCGGTGGTAAATCACCGTTTTCCAGATTCTCGCCATGTGGTACAGATTGTGGTATTGCGGTTTGTCCTTCGACAACGTGATCACGTCCTCGATCAGTTTGGACGAACCGGCAATGGCGTTGTAGGTACCTTTCCACATGGCCTCGTTATTGCCCTTGTGGTAGACGTATTTATCGCCCTGAAAATCAAAAATACCCACGTTGCTCAGGGTGGCCATGTGCTGAACGAACGGTTCGGCATAATTGAGGCTGGTGGCTTCATCGCCCTTCGCCGTGTTATACTGCCCGGTCGTAAAGAGGTAGGCCGGGTTGAACCGGTCGGCGGTAACCGCGTTGGGGTCTTTGTTCAGGTCTTCAAACCCATTGTCACAGGCCGAAAGGAAAAACAGGCAGCCCGTGAAAACTATATAAACGATCTTTTTCATGTCAATTAGCGTTAACCGATGCGAAACTAGAATTTCAAATTTACATTGAACCCGTAGCTCCGGGTCGGCGGCAAAGGTGTTGATTCGATCCCCTGATCGTTCCCGGCGGAAAGATTGGTTTCAGGGTCCAGACCGGGTGTGTGCTTCATCAGAATGCTCAGGTTCCGGCCCACCAGCGAGACACTGGCCCCCTTGACAAACCCGATTTTTTCGTAGAGGGACTTCGGCAGGGCGTAGGTGAGCGATACATACCGCAGTTTGATAAAACTGGCGTCGTAGATGTAGTCGTCCAGCGCATCCCGTCTCCGAACGATGATGGCCCGGTTATTCACCCGATCCGCCGTCACCAGAAATTTGTTTTCTTCGCCACTTTCGGTTACACCCGGCAAAACCGCTCCGGCAGCTCTGCCCAGCAGTGAGTGCGGTGACATGCCCCGGTGGTCGAGGCTGTAGTTGGTTTCGGAGTAAATTTTGCCGCCAAATTTGCCATCCACCTGCGCCGATAACGTGAAGTTTTTGTAGGCAAAATTGTTGATGATCCCGGTCGTGTATTTGTTGATCCCGGAACCGAACGAAACCACGTTGGTGGGAACGATCGGCAATCCGGTGGCGTCGATAATATCCCGGCCCTGCGCATCCCGTTTGATGGTTCGACCCACAATCTGCGAATATTCCTCGCCTTCGACATGCTTGATGAACGCTTTCGTGGACGTTGCCAGAATCAGTTCCTTGGACGTGTTTGAAATCTTCAGCACCTTGCTTTTGTTGTAGGCCAGGTTGAATGATACGTCCCAGCGGAAGTTGCTGGTCGTCACCGGTTTGGCCGTAACCAGCAGTTCAACCCCCCGGTTGCGGATTTCCCCGACGTTCACCGACACCCCGGAATACCCGGTGGTGGAGGAAATGCTCTCGACGGCAATGTCGTTGGTGGTCAGCTTGTTGTAAACGGCCAGGTCAAAGCCGAGCTTGTTGTTGAATAACCGCAGATCCAGACCCGCTTCAAACTCGTTGACGCTCAGTGGTCGCAGGCTGCTGTTGGGCACGGTAAACTGGTTGATGGTTCCGAGCGAACGACCGTCGTAATTGTAGGGCAGCAGGCCGTAGGTCAGGTTGAGCAGATACGGGTCGGTATCACCGCCCACCGCAGCATAGGCAACCCGGAGCTTGCCGAAGCTGATGGCTCTCGGCATGTCAAACGCCTGCGAGAACACGAAACTGACGCCCGCCGACGGGTAGAAGAAATTGTTCGACTTGGGGTTCAGGGTCGAAAACCAGTCATTACGGCCGGTGAGGTTCAGGTACAGGTAGTTGCGGTAGGCGAGTTCTGCCGTGGCAAAAACCGAGTTGATCTTTTTGTCGTACGTCGCCGTGGTGGTGTTGCGGTTGGCGGTATTGTTGATCACGTGCAACTGAGGAACTACGAAACCGGAACCGAGAATCGTCGTTGTATACCGGTGCTGCGCCATCAGGTTACCGCCCAGATTCACCGACAGGTCAAAATCCTTGTTCAGACTCCGGTTCAAACCGATCAGCCCTTCAAAGTTCCGCTCCCAGAACGTCTGCTGCGACTGGTCGATCTGACCGGCCGGCCGGTAGCCCGTTCCTTCAGGCACAATTTTGTTGGTCATAAAACCGTAGTAGTCCTGCCCGACTTTTCCCTGAATAAAAAGCCAGTCGAAGAGGTTGTACCGCAGGTTCACAGTGGAAATAAACCGGTCTTTGTTGGTCTGGTTTTTAATCCGGTTTAGGGTGTAATACGGGTTGGTCGCGTTCAAATCCGTTCCCAGAACCTTCTCCTTGTAATTGTCATCGTAGCCCGGCGACAGGGCGCTGGTCGGCATGTTGCTGTTGACATACAGGATTGTTCCGGCACTGTTCCCCGAGTTTCCCGTAAACACGTAGCGGTTATCAACGCGCTCGTTGATGTAATCGACATTGGCCGCCAGATTCAGATTTTTGGAGATGTTCTGGTTAAGCCCCAGGCTGATGTTGTTCCGTCGCATGCTGGCGTTAGGAATGATGCCTTTGTTCCGCATGTCGGTGATTCCCAGCCGGAAACTGCCTTTTTCGCCACCGCCCGAAAACGAAATGTTGTTGGTATTGGTGTGACCTACGCCGTAGAAATCCTCCAGCACCTGGTCCTTCACATAGGAATAGGGCCGTTTTACTCCATCCAGTTGAATCGTTTCGGAGCCGTCATACAATGCGCCCCAGTGGTTTTGGCCGTGGTTGGCGGCATCCTGCTGGCTGGCCGGTTTTACCCCGCCGTAGCCCTGGCCGTACTGTTTTTGCAGCTCCCAGAGAAAAAAGGGAACTTCAAAAGTGTTGTTGGTATTGAATTCAACGCCGAGCCCTTTGTTGCCTTTTCCCGATTTCGTCGTGATGACGATGGCCCCATTTTTGGCCCTGGAGCCGTACAAAGCCGCTGCCGTGGCTCCTTTCAAAACCGTAATGTCTTCGACATCGTCGGGGTTGATGCTGGAAATGTTATCGCCGAAGTCCGGGTTGTCGTTTTTCGGTCCACCAAACTGGGTGTTGTCCATCGGCAGCCCGTTGATGATGTACAGGGGCTGGTTGTTGCCCGAAATCGAGGTGTTGCCGCGGATCGTCACCCGGCTGGAACCGGCGGGTCCCGTTGCCGCCGGACTAATGTTGACCCCCGCCACCTTGCCGTTCAGGGAATTGGCAAAGTTGGTTTCCCGGGTTTTGGTAAAACTCTCGCCATCTACTTTGGTGACCGAATAGCCGAGTGATTTGGTCTCCTTGCGAATCCCGAGGGCGGTTACTACCACTTCGTCCAGTGCCTTGCTTTCGGCCAGCAGTCTGATTTCCAGGTTTGTGCGGTTGGCCAGCGGCACTTCCTGCGCCGTATAGCCCACAAACGAAAAAACAAGTACTGAATTCATTGAAGGCACATCGATCGAAAAGTTGCCTCCTGCGTCGGTGGTGGTTCCTTTTTGGGTGCCTTTCAGCAAAATGCTGACGCCGGGTAGTGCATCGCCTTTTTCGTCGGTGACCTTCCCTTTGATGATTTCGACCGGTTTGGGCAACGATCGGGTCCGCTCGATCGTTGCGGTTTTTGGTTCCGCGGTTGCTGGCCGCAGAACCGGTGCCGCGTGGGCCGTGGTCGCCACAATGGCCATAGCGGTGAGCAGGGTACACCGCTTGCTGAACCATGCGAGGGGTGTACCAGTGTCTGGTAAAACTAATCCTTTCATGCAATAAATTGGGTTTGGAATATTCAGGAATCGTTACAGGGACGTCATAGAGATGGGATGCGTCGATTTAATCATTACATATACGTTCCTATGCCAATAGTGTACTACGATTATTTCTATTTTTAAAAAAATAAATTACAAAACGGCTGTGTGGGTACTTCGGTATGGAATAATTACTCTCAGAATCTGACTATTTCTTGATTCGAAAGGCGGTTTTGAGAAGACTTGAAAAAAAGTCTCTGAGCCAGGAGTACCGATTGACCTGGTTTGAAGTATTAATGTATAATCTGCTCGGGATGGGAACGCGGATCTGACGGATTAAAACGGATTAAAACGGATTTTTTATCTGTGTGAATCCGTTTTAATCCGTCAGATCCGCGTTCCCATCCCCCAACTTCCTAAACCCTGATGACCCAATGAAATCGCATACTTCCTTTTCCCGACGGGAATTTCTGGAAAAAATGACCCCGGCTGCTGTGGCTGTTCTCGCCGGTGCCCAGACGCTGCTGCCCGCAACAACCCAGGCAAAAACCGTAGCCAGCGGGTTGAAGCCGGACGACAAAAAGTTTGTTCCGGTGATGATCACCCCCTTCGATTCCAACTCCGCCATTGATTATGACCGGCTTTCCCGGCTGATCGACTTTTACCTGAAGGCCGGAGCCAAAGGTTTTTTTGCCAACTGCCTGAGCAGTGAAATGTACTTTCTGACCGACCAGGAACGGATTGCCCTGACCCGGCACGTGGTGAAGCGGGTGAACGGAAAAGTTCCGGTGGTGTCGACGGGCTCGTTTGGGGATACGCTAAACGCAAAAGCCGATTTTGCCCGGAAAATCCACGATACCGGCGTGGATGGGGTGATTCTGATTTCGAGCCATTTTGCGGACAAGGAGGAAAGTGATGCGGTTTTGACGGAGAATTTTGAAAAGTTTCTTTCGCAAACTGGTACGATGAAAGTCGGGACGTATGAATGTCCGAACCCTTACAAGCGGCTGCTGTCGCCGGGTGTGTTCAAATCGTTGGTTGCCAATAATCGGATGATCTACCATAAGGACACCTCCGAAGACCTAAAAAATATCGAGACTAAACTGGAAATCGCCAAAGATTCCCAACTGGAATTTTACAATGCGCATACGGCTACTGCGCTGGCATCGCTGCAAAAAGGAGCGCGGGGCATGTCGCCGATCTCCGGTAATTTTTACCCCGAAATCCATAGCTGGCTGTGCCGGAATGCCAACGATCCCTCGAAAAAGGCGGATCTCGACTGGATTCAGGCCGAGATTACCCGAACCGAACCCATTATCTCGAAATTTTATCCGCTCAGCGCCAAATACTTTTTGAAGAAAAGAGGTGTGCCTTTGGAACTGGTTTGCCGGGCCAGAGCCCAGACGATCCCGGCGGAGGGCATAAAAATTCTGGATGATACCTACACGACTTTCCTCGGCTGGTGCGAGCGGCTGGGAATTAACGGGTAAAAGTCAATATGTGATTGGCTGGGAATGCGGATTGTCGCAGATAGAAATCCGTTCAATCCGCGTTCCGGTCTTCATTGACCCGCTCGCCCGACTGCCGGGCTGCGACTACCGATTGCTCAAAATCTTCCGGAGACAGTGACGAAAACTCGTTGACAAACAGAATCGGCCCGGTTTCGGCTTCTGCATATTCCGTGCCCATTCGCAGCCATAAATTCCAGTCAGGGGCCTGCATGTGGGAAATGGTCCCGACTACTTTGGAGTCTTCCGGGCGTTGGGCGTAGAGGCTGGCATAGCTGGCCACCAGATTCGGCAGTTGCCGCAAAAAAGCGTTCTGTACCTCCGTTGGGAGTTGACTGAACGTAAGCCGGGCCTCGTCGGCCCAGTGCGTATCGAAAGGAGATTCCATGATCAGGGGTAATAAAAGGCGGTTCCTGTTTAGCGGATAATTGGATAAACAGGCGTCCAAGATACCCATCTTTTGCATAGGCTTCGACTCTCCGTTGCCTTATCTGAAAAAAATAACAGTAATCGTCATCGATACTTTTTTCTGAAACTGGCCGGCGATGTCCCAATCGTTTTACTGAACAACCGGATAAAGTATTTCTCATCTTCGTAGCCCAACTGAAACGCAATTTCCCTGACGCTTTTGGTGGTATAGACCAGGAACCGCTGAGCTTCCCGAAAAATTTCAAGCTGGATGAGGTACGTTGAAGAAAACCCGGTGACCGCCTTGACGGTATCGTTCAGATAACTGACGGTTATATTGAGTTTCGAAGCATAATCAGCAGGTTTTTTCAGTTGGTGAAAATGGTCTTTCACCAACTGATGAAACTGCCTTGTAATTTCCACAATTCGGGACGAATGGCTCTGTATACGCTTATCTTCCTGCGCCTGAAAAATCAGTACGGTTTTGTAAAAAAGGGCATTGATCAAGGTTTGGAGAAGCTGATGATGAAAATTTGCCGATGATTTCTCTTTTTCGGTCGAATAAATCAGGTTGAAAAGGGTGCATAACCCTTCTTTTTCAGCAGCGTCCAGCTTGAGTAAAATGACCTTCAGAAAGGACTGATCGATAACGCTGCGGGCATTTTCGTCGATAAAGTGTGCATCAAAAGCCAGTAGCCACCCGGCAGGATCTTTGGCAAAACCGAGTTCGTGAATTTGTCCGGGACGGGTTATTAAAAGGGAGGAAGGCTGGATGTCTATATTCTGGAAATCGACACTAAAATTCAGGCAACCACTTTCCATAAAAAAGAAGCAATAATGGTCGTGACGGTGGGGAATCCTGACTTTTTCGTTGACAAGTTCCAGGGTGGCTTGATCCGAAAGGGATAAAATCCCCATTTCGAACGGATGTTTTTCCAAATGAAAGAGGGGAATATCGTGGGTCGCCATACTGCTTTTTTTATGACCAGAACCCGTGGGCCTGGAATGTCGCCCGGACGTCCGGTATGGCTTTCAGCTTTTTCCGCAAGCTTTTCACCAGGGGCGTATGGCCTGCCAGATAAACCGAGGTATAGGCGCTTAACTCTTTTGATAGCGCCCATTGTTCCAGGGTTTCAAGGCTGCTTCCGTGCGGGTTGAAGATAAATTCAAATTCGGGATTATTCGCTATCAGGGAGGATGATAGCTGATAAATTTCAGGGAGTATAATGACGACTTCCATCGGAAACCGCTTGCGGTCGGTTAACTGCTTCATTCCTAAAAAATGCCCGATTGCAGTGCCGTCGCCCAGGCACAGGATTTTCCCTTCTTTCGTCGGGACCTGGGCTGCATGGGCAACGCCCAAGGGAATCTTGTCGCCCTTTTTTAGGCGCTGAACCCAGCGGCTTCCGGCTCCGTCGTGTCCGGCCTGGATATAGAGGGTGCAAATTTTTTCTTCTGCGTTCCAGGTGGCCGGTGTATAATCCCGGTATTCAAACTCCGCTACCTTGCATTTTAGACGTTGTATGCTGGTCCATTTTTCCATCGACGTGGTGGGAAGATGCACATCGACTTCATACAGCGTTGCCGGTTGCCAGGCCCGAATGGCCACGACTTGTGAGGGTGTTGAAAGTTTATCGATTAGCTGCGATACGGCTTTTTTGAGAACATTTGCCATCAATACTTCATTTGTTTTGGCAAAAGTATCGCAAAGCAACAGGGCTTTTGTCCAACAAATGGCCTGAATAGGTGGACGAATGGCGGCAGTTTTGGGGATTCGTTCAAGCTATCTTGTTTCGATACCGGCAGTGCCACGGCCAGAAGGCTTTTGGTGGAATGAAAACGGGAATGATTCGGTCTCTTTTAGGATAACAGAATGAAAATCAGTCGGTTATTTTGTCGTTGAACGCCAATTTTGCCAAAATTCCTCGTTATTTGTATGTCGTCAATTGGACAAAAAACGATTGCGACCTGGGATCAGTCAAAGTATTAAACGTACTCAAAAGGGGCATGGAAACTTTCAGTATTCATATCAAAACAGACGGTCGTCATTTGGATGCCTTTAAACGTTTGGCAAAAGCCGTCGGAGCAACCATCACCACAAAGACGTTGACCGAACCGACAGGCACTCTTGAGCAAAAGATCGAAGAGGGAAACCAGAATTTTCGGGAAG
Source organism: Larkinella sp. (assembly GCF_965227735.1). Lineage (NCBI taxonomy): Bacteria > Pseudomonadati > Bacteroidota > Cytophagia > Cytophagales > Spirosomataceae > Larkinella > Larkinella sp. The sequence continues at coordinate 6,596,469 of NZ_OZ245776.1, forward strand.
GCCGTGGGACGCGCATGTCCGTTGAGCAGCTTCAAGAATTAGTCAATGCCATTTGAAGTTGGCAAGCGTGAAGCCAATTTTTCGGCGCGTACGTTGGAAGAACTTCACACCTGGATTGCTACCAATCCCAAAATAGCCAAAAAGCTCGTTGAACCAATAGCAGAATGCTGTCGAAACCCGTACGAAGGGAAAGGCAAACTGAAGGATTAAAAAACAGTTTGAAAGGTTATTGGTCGCGCAGAATTACTGATGAGCATCGGCTCGTGTATAAAGTTGAGCCTACTGTCATCTTGATTTATTCGTGTCACGGGCATTATGAATAAATCAAGTCTGGGGGGCCTTAATTCCTTCTCTTGATCAGCACCCGATTTTGCGAACTTTTAGTGATCGGATCAATTGACCAACAAGATGATGATCAATTGATCTGACCGGTATCTTACTATGCGGCTTCCTCTTTGATCAACGTTTTGACCTGTTCGGCCAATTCCGGCGTCACCGTCATGCCGTGAACCGTGTAGGCGTGTTCAGCCGCCTGTTGCAATACTTCGTCGTCGGTGGTGCCTTTGATGACGCCTTCACAATCGAAGCCAACGTCGCGGCAATGGAGCGTTTTCATGGTTTTATGGAGTTTGGAATGGTTAATACGTGAACATCCGGTCGCTCTCCGTGGCCAGCCGAATCAGCACAGTGGGCAAGGTAAATTCGGCCGGTTTGTCTTTCAGGTCTGCCGGGGTCATGCCCCGGGCTTTCGCGGAGTTGCCGGACAGGTAAAACCGCCCTTTTCCTTTCACAATGGCATCGTAATGCTCACGAAGGTTGCCGGTACCCAAACCGGTCAACTGGTTGAGGGTTTCTTCCTGTAGCAGTTTCACGCCATCGCCCGCCAGAAACAGATTGACCGCGTGACCTTCGTCGAGGGCGGTTTTGGCGACCAGAAACGCCAGGGCGGCCCGGGTGGGGTCCTGACTTTGCGTAACGTGAATGAGAAACGTCAGCTTCTTTGGCGGAGGGGTGCCAGGGTTTGATTGCGCTTGCATAACGGAAAAGGAGAGGAGAAAAATGATGTGGATACAATACGTTTTCATCTGGTTTGAGGATTGGTCAGGACAAAAGTAGATCCGGATACCGCTAAAAAACGGTATCAAAAGATACACAAGCCCAGAATTATTTTAGCTGAATGGAGCCTCTGAACAAGTTGACTTTGCCTTGCTGTTCAAACCCTTTCAGAATGCGGGAAATAACGACGCGGGTTGTGCCCAGTTCATAGGCCAGATTCTGGTGGGAAATGGCAATTTGGCTGGTGTTTTCTTTTTTGGCCCGGTCAGTCAGATAGGTCAGAACCCGTTTGTCGATCGGATCAAAGGCGACGCTTTCAAACGATCCCAGCAATTCATCGTAGCGACTGCGAAAGGTCTGGATCAGGTAGGCATTCCAGGAAGAATATTTTAATTGCCATTCGTTGACGAGCCGGGTCGGAAAAACGAAGATTTCGGACGGTTTGGTGGCCACTCCATACGACGTACTGGTGTGGTTGAAATACGCGGCCGAGAGCGACATCATGCACGTCTGGCCTTCCCGAACGTAGTAAAGCAGAATTTCCCGGTCTTCTTTCTGCTGGAAAACCCGGATTTCACCTTTGATAACGATGGGCAGAAAATCCAGGTATTGCCCCTCCCGAACCAGCGTATCATCTTTGTTGACCGTGATAAATTTTCCGTGGGTCAGCATTTCCTGACGAAGTGCCGACTCGGTAAAAACCCGTGGTAGTTTGGCTAGAATTTCACTTTCTTCCATGCAGATTGATCGATTATGGGGACAGATGGGTTCGGGCTTCTAAGAAACCGGGAGCGAACGATTTCCAACGGTTTTACTTAGAAGACCCGTTACCAAAGATAAGAATCTGCACGAATTGTAACGGCTATCCGGGTGAAAATCTGGTAGATAATGAATACAGGTCTGCCTGAAAACCGCAATGTTCCTTCAAAACCGGTATGTGAACGCTACACCCCGTCGGCCGGTGAGGCTAAATTCCGGCTGCATCGAGAGTTGGCCGGTTTTTCGCCGGATGCGATGCATTTCCGGAATCCCGATTCCGCAGGCGGCTCCAACGAGAAAACCCGTCAAAACATCCGTCCGAAAGTGTTTGCCGGCGTGCATCCGGTTGAACCCCACTAGAATGGGCGGGATGGCCGCCCCCGAAAACACCGCCACCCGTTTCCAGCCCCTGATGTGGTAAAAATCCGTCAGAATTTTAGCCCCAAAAAACGTGGCCGTGGTGCTGAAGGAGACATGCCCGCTGTAGAACGAATTGCTTTTGGCACGCCCGATTTTTTCCGATACCGGAATCGCCGGGTTGTAGGTGAGTGGCCGGGCCCGCCGGATTGAGAATGAGGTGGCAAAATAAAGCAGGTTATTAACGGCATGTGCGGTCGTATACAAGGTCAACACATCCAGCCCTTTGTGTCGGATTCGTTTACTCAGCATCAGCAGCAGCGGGCTGGCAATCGACAGATTCAGAAACCGGTCGGAGCGTTGCTGGGCTGCTTCAAACCGGGCAGGGTCGAAATAGGCGACGGGCCGGTCGAAGGCATTGATGCGGGTCGCGTCGAGTTGGGCAATGTCGCCGGCGTCGAAACTGGCGTAGCGGTCGAGTTGCCGGTACCCAAAAAACGAAGCCCCCAACACCACGAGCGACGCCGGGAGTTCGTAGGCCCGGTATACCCGGTAGGGTGAACGGCTGGCAGAATCCAACTGCCCGAAAACCGGCAAACACTGGATTGACAGCACAAGGATGGACAGGTATACTTTCATAATTTGGCAGGCATCACAACAAGTATACCAATTTTCAGACGCATTGACGGTATTGCCCCGGGTTCTGTCCGCACCTGGATTCAGAAGATGAAGCTCTCGAAGCTACAGGGTGTAATAATCGTAGGGCAGCAACTTGGGCGGTATTTCTTTGTAATCCGTCATGGTTTTGAGGTTGATCTCGATGGTGCGCGCAATCGACGTCATGGGGGTGTCGGTTGGCTGGTTTTCAAACGGATCCTGGAGTTGAACGGCACTTTTTTCGAGCAGCAGAAAAGCGCAGGAAATCAGCGTCACCAGCGGCACATCCAGGTAATACAGATCCGCTTCGAAACAGAACGGTAAAATGGCGGCAAAAAGATAAATGAACAATTGCAGGTTGAATGTGTAGGTGCGGGGAAAAGGCGTGTTCTTGATCCGTTCGCAGCGGCCCATCGAGTCGTTCAGGGTGTTCAGCGTGGTGCTGATCTGCACCATTTGATAATCCGTTAGTTGCCCGGTTCGGTAAAGTTGACCAATGGCCAGTCCCTGTTCAAGCAACAGCGCGTTGGGCCGGTTATCGGTTGCCAAAATGGCTTCGACGGTGGGCGGGGTCAGAAATTCCTGCAATCGCCGTTCGACTTCCTGTCCCCGCAGCGAATCGCCCAACACAAAACACCAGGCGCATTGCCGTTGCACAAAGGCGTGAATGATCATTTGCTGGTTGGGTGTAACAGGTAGGAACATCTGGAGTTGCCGGATCAGACTGCGGCTGTCGTTGACGATGGCGCCCCAGATAATCCGGGCTTCCCACCAGCGGTCGTAAGCCTGATTGGTGCGAAAAGCCAGGAGCAGCGAAATGCAGGTGCCCAGCAAAGTCGGAATCGCAATGGGAATGGTCAAATACCGGAGGTGAAAAAAGTACTTGGCCAAAACGACCACGTTAGCGAACAGGAAAACCAGCAGGGCCTCCCGGCGAATTTTTCGAAATAAAAACGTGAACGGAATCGATTTGTTAAGTAACATGTTTCTGGCAGATAAGGTGTACAGTTTTGGTGATTGCGTTTTTTGAATAAGATCGTACAAAAAAAGCCAGACGACGCAAGTCCTCTGGCCCTATGATATCGCTAACGGAACGGTTATTTTTTCAATCAGGCACCTTTCACAGTAACCCCGCTTCTTCGCGATTTATAACTACGAAACCCGCCCCGGAAAAAAATGTTTGTCAGCAGGGAATTTTTTTTTCGGTAAAGTTTCGTCAAGGGATCGACTACAGGCCTTCCGCTTTCTGCCCCTAAATCCCCTAAAGGGGACTTATAGCATCTGGATTAAGCCGCGTCCAAGTCCCCTTTAGGGGATTTAGGGGCAGAAAGCGAAAGTTTGATAGAATTATCTGACGTAAGTCCTAGACTAGTCACTTTTTGTGATAATTTCAGCAATTCACCTTGTTTCGCATCCTGGGCCAGGTAAACCGGTTTTTTCTCACCATGAAACACACAAGACGGAATTTTATGAAGTCGCAACTGATGGGCGGGCTGGGCGTGCTATCTACCGCCGGAAATTTGCCGATGGAAGACGGTCTGTTGACCCAGCCTCCGGTTTTGTCGGCTGAGGCTTTGCGGAAACACTACCAGACTTGCCTGGGCGGCCCTTTCCCCAAGCCAACGCCCTTGCTGCCGCAGCTTCGGGAAACGATGCCGAAAGACGGCTACCGCATCGAGTCGATCACCTACGAGGTGGAGCCCGGCGACCGGGTTCCGGCGCTGTTGTTGATACCGGAATCGGCGACGGCTCAAAAACCGGCCCCGGCCATTGCCGTCTGGCACCAGCACAATGGCGAATATCACCTGGGCAAATCCGAGCCGGCGGGGCTTGCCGGGAATCCGATGCACCACACCGCCGTGGCGCTGGTGCGCGAAGGCTACGTGGTGCTGTGTCCGGATGCACTTTGCTTCGAGGAAAGGCAGGACCCGACCGGGAAGTTGAAAAAAGGTGATTATGAACGCTTTGAGTTTCTGCGTCAGGTGGTGCGGGGGCGCAGCATGGCCTGGAAAAATGTGCTGGAAATGCGCCGGGCCGTCGATTACCTGTGTAGCCGCCCGGAAGTACGTGCCGACCGGATCGGCTGTTACGGGCATTCGATGGGATCGACGCATTCGTGGCTGGTGGGGCCGCTCGAAAACCGCCTGAAATGCATCGTCGGAAACTGTTGTCTGCCATCCTATGCCGCCATCGAACACGAACACCTGCTGCATTGCTTTCCGAATTTCGTACCGGGCTGGCTTCAGCATGGCGATACGCCCGACATTGCGGCTCTCATTGCGCCCCGGGTTCTGCACCTGAACTTTGGAGAAGAAGACTCGGGTTCACCGATTGACTTTGTTCGGAAGGCCATTCCCCGGATTGCACAGGCGTATCAGCAAGCCGGTGCCGCCGGGAATTTTACCGCCTTCATTGAACCGGGCCAGGGCCATGTGCTGTCCGACGCCATGTGGGCGAAAGCCAAAGCGGTTTTCGCCCAACACCTTCAGGCCAGCTAATGGGTTCGGTCGAAGGCGTTCTTAGTTACTCTGGATGAGGTCAATCGTGAACACCAGAATCGAATTGGCGGGAATCCCGTTCAGGGCCTGTGCGCCATACGCTAAACTGGGGGGTAAATACAGCGTAATGCTACCACCGGGGGCAATCAGCGGAATGCCTTCCTGCCAGCCCACGATGAGCTGGTTTAAGCCAAAGGTGATGTTGCTCGAACTGTCGAAGGTGGTTCCGTTGGTCAGTTTTCCTACGTAATTGACGGTCACGGCGGAACACAGCGTGGGTTTGGTTCCGGTGCCGGGGGCTTGAATGCTGTAATAAAACCCCCGTCCATCGGCCATCGCAGAAATGCCGCTGGAGTCGATATACTTTTTCAAAGCTGCAATTTCCGAATCGGGTGCCTTGAGGGTAGGAATGGTAGGGTCGCAGGGAGTCTGCTCGGCCTGCTGGCAACTGCCGGCCAGTAAAGCCCAGGCCAGTAACATAAATCCGTATCGTTTCATAACAAACAAATAGGCCGCAAGCTACAGCATTCGTGGAACATACCCTACGGCAGCCTCATTTTACTCTTCGCGAATTAGGGCAATTCCCCGCATCAGCGACATAAAGGCTAGGTAAGTAAACAGAATGACGCTGCCGATTTTGGCCACGACGGCCATCCAGCCGTATTCATCGATCACCCGCATGGCGTCCTCGTTGGCATAAACCTGAACCGACATGTAGACGAAGGAGAAGGAGAGAAGAATTAATCCAATACCGGCCGCTTTTTTCATGATCGAAGAAGGTTTTTTGCGTTTCTAAATATAACCGATTCTTCGGGAATTGCAATCCGATACAGGCGCTAAAGGAATAGCGAAGCTTTTTCGGGGGATGAATTCTATTTACAAAAAAAAGGGTTGCTGGATACGGGTTCCGGGAGTTTCTACTATCTTACAGCCGACAAACGTATAATACCCCGGTTAGCTTGTCTACCTTATTCTGCTCAACACATGTGGCTTTACTTTTCGCTTTGCTATTCACAGGGAAAAAACCGTTCCTGCCGACTCTATTCCAATGAGTTGGAACACCTGATGGAAGTTTTAAATTATTTTGCCAGTTCCGGATGCCGGCTTCTTTCGGCGTTTCTGGTCGATGACGAAGGGAAACGGACCGACCTGCCGCTGGCCGCTTTCGACGGTTTAGCGATAACCAGCGGCATGCACGGGCTGGAAAGAGAATACCAGCGGGCTTTGACCACCCCTTTGTTTGAGTAGGGCAGTAAAGTTAAAAGTCTGGTCAATATGAACGTGTCGGCTGGAATCTCCGGGTCTGCATCAAACTCTATTTCTTCTCCCTTGCCTCCACCCAATTCGTATTCGCTTTCTGAATATAGCCCGGCCGATCCTTGTCCCATTCCGTCCGCACTTTCTGGTTGTAATTAAAATAGAGCTTGTTATCGACAATTGTCCAGGCATCGGGCTGCGTGGGGGCTTTGTAGCCTCTCGACATACCGAAGGCACAATACCCACCGTATTGGGGCGCAAACCGTTCGGGTTCGGCCTGAAAAGCGGCTTTGTTTTTCTCGCTGGCAAAATGCCAGTGGGCGCCCTGCCACGTCCAGGTCAGCGAATCGGCCCCCAAAACCGGTTTCCCTTCCGTAAAATAACCCACCGGGTCATAACCACCCAGGGCTTTGTCGGCGGTTGAAAAAATGACGGGTTTCTGGGCAAAAACCGTGGAAACAAAGAACATCAAAACAGTGGTCAAACGGACAAAATTGCGTTGCATGATGAATTGGGGTTAGTTGATCAATTGTAAAAAACTCATTGGTTCGATGCCAGTACCAGGCCCTGAATAATGGCCAGGCCGACAAACAGCCAGCCCATGACGCGGTCGAACCGGTGAAGATGGGTCGCCAGAATGGCATTCAGACGCTGGCTTACGCCAACAAAAAACCACAAACCGGTCAGGGTTCCCAGCGCAATCCCCAGCACATACACCAGAACCGACGGTGAGCCCGCCAGACTGACCCAGCCTTTCCGGGTGAGCAAAACCGTGTAGAAAAGCCAGAACGGAAAAGCCGCCACGTTGACAACACTCAGGCCAAGACCCAGCCCGAACGCGCTGGTCGCTGGCCGGTCGGCGGGTGTCGGCGGGCGGCTTTGTTTCCGGAGATAATAAAGACCCAGCATCAACAGCAGGAGCAGGGTGAATCCGTCGGTGAGAAGTTTGAAAAAGGCGTAGGGCGCGATCTGTTCCGTGAGCCACACCGCGATGTAGCCATAGAGGAACTCGATCAGGGTACAGGCTAGCGCAAATTCGAGAGCCGCCCGAAGCCCCTGCCGCAACGACACCCGGACGATGGTCAGGTTCAGAACACCCGGCGGCAGAGACCCCAGAAAACTAACCACCCAGCCCACCACAAAATTTCCGGCGAACATCATCATGACGGTCGGGCGGTTTTGTCGCGCTGAATGCGCCGGTAAATGGCTCGTGCTTCCCGGAAGGTCATATACGGGATGCTGCGTTGGTGGTTGGCCCGGCTGATGGCATACAACACCCGCCAGTGTCGGAGCAACACCCGCCAGGCCGTCCGGATCGAAGAGCCGGGCTGATAAATATGCGCCGGTTCAGCCCCGGCTCCGTTGAGTTCCAGAATGCGGATGGTTTGCCCCCGCAGCAGATCTTCGATCGAACGGCAGCGGAGGTCGTAGCGCCCGTAGTAAAAACCGTCCACCGACTGACTAATCCGGTCGAAAACCGCCACCAGTTCCGGCGTAATCAGATGATTGCCATCCAGAAACTTCGTACCCCGGCAGTGGTTGCCAATGGGCTCCAGCACCGGGCTTTCTCCGGGTTCCGGCACGTAGGTCAACCGCTCGCCATACCGTTCGATCAAAACCGGCAATTGAAGCCGGGCGCGGGGATTCCGACGGAGCAATTCCAGCATTGTAGACGTCCCATCACCCACCACCGCCAGAAATTCCTTGACCACAATGGAAGAAACCGTTCCGGTCGGCTGGCCCGGCATCCGGTAATAAAACACGCCCAGTTCCAACGGTTCATCGACGTATTCCTGCACGATCAGGGCTAAATCCACCGGGGTATCGTTCAAATATGCCGTCAATTCGGCGACAGAATGGATTTTTTCGACCCGCCATCCCCGCTCTCCGCGGTCGGGTTTGGCCACGATGGGGAACCAGCAATCGGCCAGCAGCATCTGCTTCAAAACCGCATCAACGGTGGGTTGGAGGAAAAACAGGGTTTTCGGTTTATAACGTGCGTCGATGCGGTTCAGAATGTCGATTTTGGATTCGCCCAGCATCCCGCCCGATTCAATGCCGGGATTACTGGCCGAAAAGAAAAACCAGGAACGGGCCTTGAGCGCGAGCCAGCCGTAGTAGAGCAATACCGGGAAATACACGACGAAAAAAGGCCAGTACTCCCAGTGCCGGAGCCGAATCAGAAACCGGTCTACCCGCTGGCTGAAACGATCGGCCCAGCCCGGAACCGCAGCGGAAACCGGGGGTCGGAGACTTTCAGTGGACGTAAGTAAGTTCATGAGATGGCATTAGTTGCTGATACAGGAATCGGGAGTTTGTCAGGTCTTCGTAGAAGATCTCCGTGTTGTTCTGGCGGTGCCGGACGGTGGTCAGGCTGAGGGTTTTCATCCCGTCTCCCCGGTTCATCAACACCGCATTCGCCGGGTCACCGGTTCCTGCCTGCTTGTGAAACTGTCGAATATTGGCCACGGTAAACTGCGTTTGTTGCCCGAGCCACGTCTGAAACCAGGCTTCGCGACGGGCAACGACCGGGGGCGTATAGAGCGTCGAAGACGACCAGATGGCGGGTTGAGCCGGGTCCGGCTGGCGGCTGTGGGCGGTTTTGCCATCCCAGCGCACTTCCCAAAGTTGCCCCGGTTGCAGAATGAGCAGCGTAAAGGGTTCGAGGTTTTCAAAATCAAAACCGGTCAGCCATTCGCCCGGAGAGGCATACCGGAACACCTCCAGCACCACCAGCCCCCGGCTGTGGCGGTAGGGCGGATGGGCCGTATGCGCCCGGAAAGCACCGTTCAGCAGGCAAACCGTGGTAGGCGTAAAACCGGGTTCGTGGGCGGTAGCAATCCACGAACCATGTCCCTGGGGGTCCTGCGGGAAATAAACCGCTTGTCCGTTGAGGGTCGCTTTGACCGGAAAACGTGCCGAAGGCCGGGCCGTCTTTTCATCGCGGCTGGAGGTTAACAGATACACGTCCTTCGCTAGCGGAAGGTAAGAAACGGTACACATGGCATAACGTAATTAACAGATACTGTCTGGTAATCAAGTCGTATGCCAGTAGCGCATGATTTAGGTAATGTTTTGACGGTTAAATGGTTAGAGGGTTTCCTATGGCCAGGGTAGAACAGCATTGGTTACGGTATTTCAGGAATGTCAGGACATTTCATGAGAAGTTAACGAATCAGGGGCGGGTGATGCCGAGTTTTTTCATCTTCGATTCGAGCGTGGTGGGAATGACATCCAGAATCCGGGCGGCCCCGTGATCTCCGCTGACTTTCCAGTGGGTGGATTCCAGCACGGCGATGATGTGGTGGCGCTCGCATTCTTCCAGCGTCAGGGGCGTCACCTTGCGGGCCAGCGGATTCTTGCGGTCACGCCAGTCGTTGCCCGTCCAGTCGCCGAGTTCGAGCTGGCGGCCGGTCGAACTGATCAGTGAGCGTTCGATGATATTCTCCAGTTCGCGAATGTTGCCGGGCCAGTTGTACGCCGTCAGCATCTCGATCACGCGGGTCGGAATGACTTCGATCCGGCGGTTCAGGTCGGGGCCGTGTTTGTCGCAAAAGTGCCGCACCAGCAGCGGAATATCCTCTTTTCGTTCGCGGAGGGGCAGGCTTTTAACCGGAAATACATTCAGCCGGTAATACAAATCTTCGCGAAAGCGGCCGTTTCCGATTTCGACTTCCAGATCGCGGTTCGTGGCCGCCAGCACCCGAACATTGACGCGCAGGGTTTTGGTGCCGCCGACACGCTCAAATTCGCCTTCCTGCAACACCCGCAGCAACTTGGATTGCAGGTCGAGGGGCATTTCACCGATTTCGTCCAGAAAAATAGTGCCGTTCTGGGCCAGTTCAAACCGCCCGGTTTTCTGGCTGGTTGCGCCGGTAAAGGCCCCTTTTTCGTGACCAAACAGCTCGCTCTCGATGAGTGTGGGCGGCAACGCTGCGCAGTTGACTTTCACCAGCGGTTTGTTTTTCCGGCCACTGTGTTCGTGAATGGCCCGCGCCAGCAGTTCTTTGCCCGTACCGGATTCGCCCAGAATCAGCACCGTCGTATTGGTGGGGGCCACCTGCTCAATTTTGGTCAATACGCGCCGGAACGACGCACTTTGGGTGACGATTTCGCTGAAACCGGTGGTCTGGCTGATCTCATCGCGGAGGTAGGTGTTCTCGGCCTGAAGCTGGTCTTTCAGTGTTTCCAGTTCGGCCAGAGCGCGGCTGAGGGCTTCGGTTCGTTCCTGAACCCGTTGTTCGAGCTGTTCGTTGAGCTTCTCCAGATCGTGACGCATTTGCCGCAGTGCCAGGTGCGTTTGAACCCGCGCCAGAACTTCGGGCAGTTGGAACGGTTTCGTGATGTAATCCACCGCACCCATGTTGAAACCGTTGATTTTGTCGATGGACTCGGTCAGGGCAGTCATGAAAATCACCGGAATGTCGGCGGTCGCGGGGTTGTTTTTGAGCTGGCGGCAGGTCTCGAAACCGTTCAGGCCGGGCATCATCACATCGAGCAAAATCAGATCGGGCCGGGCGTGGCGAACCTGTTCGATGGCACTTTTTCCGTCGCGCTCGGCCAGCACGCGGTAGCCATAATGGGTCAGCGCATCGAATAAAATGCTGATGTTGTGGGGCGTATCGTCAACGACAAGAATACTGGCGGACATAGAGTTAGGGATTGTCGAGGAGTTGGGTTAAATAATCCCGGATTTGTCGGGTGTCAAACTCGGCGGCCCAGTGGCGTAAGCGACTGGCAAATGGACCGAAGGCGGGATCGTGTATTTCAAGATCGGATAATGTATCCAGAATACTCCGAATGTCACCCTGCCGGGCCTTGTCGAGCAAGGCATTCAGGTCGTCATGGCCCGGAATGACCAGTTCAGCGGTGTCAGTCGGCGGGGAGGTTACCGGCTTTCCGGTTTCGGAATCATCAGCCGCATATCGCCAGTGCAAACCCAGTTGCTCCCCGATTTTAGTCAGCAAACTGTCTACATCGACGGGTTTGGCGACAAAATCGTCGAAGCCCTCGCTGAGCGAACGCTGCTGGTTCTGTTCGAAAACATTGGCGGAAAACGCAATAATCCGGGTGTGGGCCAGTTCTGTCCGGGCGCGGAGTTGTTGCAGGGCTTCAAAACCGTTGAGGTGGGGCATCACCAGATCCATCAGAATCAGATCCGGTTTCTGGCTGACCGCCAGTTCGATGGCTACCCGTCCGTCGACGGCTTCGAGAACGACGAAACCCAGCGTTTCCAGGAGTGACACCACCACCAGCCGGTTGTCGGCATTGTCGTCGGCCACCAGCACCCGCCGTTGCAGACCCTCATAGCCCAGAATCCGGCGTCGATCCGGCTGGGAGACTTCCGGTGCAGGACCACGTTGAGCCGCCGACAACGGCAGGCTGACGGTAAATATACTGCCTTTTCCGGGGGTGCTGACGACACTCAATTTGCCGCCCATCAGCTCGACCAGCTTATCCGAAATGGCTAAACCGAGGCCCGTTCCTTCGATGAACTGTTTTCCGTCCCGCACCTGGTAGAAGGGTTGAAAAATCTCGGTCAGGCGGTTTTCGGGAATACCGATCCCCGAATCGCTGACCCGGAAAACCACACGAAACTGGCCGGGCCGCATCTCCTGACTGCCCGCAACCAGTTCGATGGTGCCGTGTTCCGTAAATTTTACCGCATTGCTCAGCAGGTTGTTCAGGATTTGCGTCAGGCGTTTTTCGTCGCCGGAAACCACCGCGGGCAGGGGCGTTTCTACCCGGTAGGTGAACGCCAGCCCCTTCTCCTCGGCCCGAATCCGGAAGAACGCCGACACGTTCGCCAGGAGCGCGGGCAGCGCCACCGCCGACTGCTGAAAGTCGAACCGCCGGGCTTCAATTTTGGCAATATCCAGCACCTCGTTGATCAGCGTCAGCAGGTGTTCACCACTGGTGCGGATAATGCCCAAACCGCGTTGCTGAGCGCTGCTCAAATTCGTATCGCGCTGGAGCAGTTGCGTAAAGCCCAAAATGCCGTTGAGGGGCGTCCGGAGTTCGTGGCTCATGTTGGCCAGAAATTCGCTTTTAGCCCGGTTGGCTGCTTCGGCGGTTTCCTTCGCCATCTGCAACCGCGTTGATTGGGCCACCAGTTCTTCTTTTTGCTGCACCACTTGCGCCGTTCGGTCGTCCACCAGGGCTTCAAGTTTCAGCTTTTCCCGAATCAACCGGCGGGTGTAATACTGGACAAAAACCGCTATCAGGAAGCAACCGATGAGAATATACAGTGCGTAGGCCCACGGTTCGCGGAACCAGGGGCGGGTGATTTCGAACGAAAAACGGCTTTCCCGGCTCAACTGGCCGTAGGAGTCGCGGGCGCGGACGAGGAAGGTATACGGTCCGGGGGGCAGGTTGGTGTAGTCTTTGCGTGTTTCCCGGCCCCATTTCGACCAAACCGTATCGTCGGCCATCTGGGCATTTCCGGAGAGTTTATACTGAAATTCATTTTCATTGTCACCCACAAAACTGGTGGCGGCAAACTGGAACGACAAAGCCCGGAACCGGTAGGGTAACGTCAACCCGCCCCGACCGGCGGGAAGGCTCCCTCCGGCATACAGCAGGGAATCGTTGGCCTGCAACCGGACGGCCCGGATCAAAGCCGGATAATCGGGGGGCATGGTCATCTGGGCGCCGTCGTAGCGAAACAGTCCCTCGTCATTGCCCAGCCAGACCAGCCCGTTCTGATCGGGATAGATGGCGTAGCCACCCCGGCTGATCGGTTTCAGACTCAGGCTGTCGCACTCCCAGGTACCGGCTGCGTTTCGGCGGAGGGCCACCGAGGGCGTGGCAAACCACAGGTTGCGCTGGCGGTCTTCGGCAAGGGCCGGGGCATCGGACGAGGATTTGGCGAGAATCGCGCTGAATTTCGGATCGGCGGCAAACTGTTTAATGCGGGCATCAAAACGGTACAGACGGCCACCGGCGGCAAACAGCAGCCCGTCGGAGGTCGGGAAAACGTAACTTCCGGTTGCCGGACGTAAGCCGGAATTAGAGTGAAAGAGGATCTGGTTGAGGTCTTTGTCAAGTTGAACGAAACCGTTGTGCCGGGTTCCGACCCAGATGGTGCCATCGGCGGCCTCGGCGAGCGAAACACACTCGTCCCGCAGTTTTAGCACCCGGCCTGCTTCGTGCCAGCGGTTGCCACTGCGCCGGTAGAGCCGGAGTCCATTGCCCAGTGCCGCCAGCAGCAGGTTCGGTTTCTGGCGGGGTCGGAGCAGGGCATGAACCGTCTGGTTTTCAGTCGGAAGCGTTTCTACAATCCGGTTCTGCCGAATTCGCCAGATGAAGCCTGCCGCGCCCGCCAGCAAATCCGTTCCGTCGGTCAGCAAAGTTGTGCTGGATGCGTCGGTACCCGGCACCATTTCGAAGCGATGGATTGGGTTGTTCCAGTAAAACACGCCCAGGCCGGTTCCGATGTAAAGCACTTCTGCGTGCCGTCGAATGGCCCAAACCGTGGAACGGACGTTCAGGCTGCTTTCAAAACGGCTGACGGGCAGGTTGGTTTCCACGCGGTCGAGGCCACTGCCGGTGCCAATCCAGAGCGACTTTTCACGATCCTGAAACAGACTCAGGACCGCATTCCGGCGCAGCCCGTTACTCTCATCGATCCGTTGCAGTTCCTGGCCTTGATGATTCAGAATCCGAACCCCGCCCCGGGCGGTTCCAATGATGTACTGGTGGGTGCCTGCTTCGGGATTGGGAATGTAAATGGCCCGGCTGACACGAGCCTGGTGCAGCCAGTCGTCGGCCTGCGTCGGAAACGGTGAAAGGCTGGCTTTCAATGGGTCATAGCGAAAAAGCCCACCCTGGCACGTAACGACCAGCAACTGATGATCGCCGGGAAACGGCAAAACCGATTCGATGGTTTGGGTGGTCAGCCGCCCGGTTCCGGGGGGCACCTCCAGGGCATCAGACCCGGATCGGGCGGTGTTCAGGCGGAAAAAAACGCCGTTCCGGGTTTGTAAAAATACCGTGTTCCTGACAACACTGACGTGCCGGATGCCAGCCGGGACAGGCCAGATGCCAATGGGCTGACCGGGCTGGTAGCGGTATATTTTTTGAGATGTGCTAAAATAAACGCCCTGATCCGTGCAGAACACCCGGGCTACTTTGGGCAGCGTGCGCTCGGTCGGAGGCAACTGATCGCTGAGAGAAACGTAGCGGTTTACACCCCGCTCATCGGTTTTCAGGTAACCAAAATTCGTGTCGGTTCCGATGTAAACCGTACCGGCGGTGTCGGTTGCCACGGCGCGGGCGTTGGTGCCGGTAACGGGCAGCCGTTTCCAGGTGCTGGCATCGAATTCCAGCAAACCGTGCTGGTTGCCGAAGTACAAAACGCCCCTGTTGTCCTGCGCAATGGCCCGGTTTTCGGGGTGAGCCTGGTAGACTTTGGGGGCATAATGCTGAATAAACGGCACCCCCGCGGGCTGGCTATACGCAGCCCCGGTCAGGACACCCAGGATGATGATCAGCAGGATTACAAACGATTTCATTGACCAAGTTAACCGCAAAATTCATTCCGTTGCCCTTTCCGGTCGTAAATACGCTTCTACTCGTTGCATCGGGTTAAAACAGGATGATGCCGGTGCCGTAATTCCGGTTCAGATTCCCGAAATAGCGTGACTCTCCCGACATATCAAAACCGGCAGTCCGTCCGGAAACTCCGGACAACATTCTAAAAAACCGCTTTCCGGACTGCTGGCGGTGTTTTCAGGGATCTGGCACGCTGGGGCATGTTATTTGGCTACTGGATAGGGAGTTCACCTGATTGATGACGAATCTTGAAAAACATGAACACCCACCTAATCCGGGCGCGAAACCCGTTTGCCCAACTCTTCTTTGGCAGTCTGCTTTGGCTCCTGACACTTTCGGCGACACAGGCCCAACGGGACGCCACGCCTGCCAAACACGCCAACCTAGACGACGGGCTAGCCATTCAGGGCTACGACCCGGTAGCCTATTTCACGGCAAAAAAAGCCACAAAAGGACAGAAAACGATTTTTGCCCAGTATCAGGGAGCCACGTACCGGTTTGCGTCGGTTGCCAACCGGGACCGGTTTCTGAAAGCCCCCGGATCATATGCCCCGGCCTACGGCGGCTGGTGTGCCTACGCGATGGGAGATTCGGGCGAAAAGGTGGAGATCGATCCGGAAACGTTCGAGGTGCGCGACGGTCGGCTGTACCTGTTCTACCACACCTTTTTCAACAATACGCTGCCCAAATGGCAGAAAGATGAGCCAAACCTGCAACGCAAAGCGGATCAGAACTGGCAAAAACTACTAGGTAACTAACCGACTTTTCCACGCCTGACCAGCCCATTTATGAAATTACAGGACACTTCGGCCCATCTATTGGGTCAGCTCACGGCGGTGATCGTCCAGCTTGAAACCCAGGAATACACGCGTCCACTCGATTTGCTGATGGGGAGTTCGGTGGGGAAACACCTGCGGCACATCATCGAATTTTATGCACTTTCGCTGACGGCCTACCACACCGGATACCTCAATTACGACCGCCGGATTCGGCAGGAGTCACTGGAAAACAGCCCGGCAGAAGCCGCGGCCGCCATTCAGCAGATGATTGTTCAATTGGCCTGTTGTACGGAAGACCGCCTGCTCGAACTGGAAGCATCGTATTCGCCGGACGCGATCCCCGACGTGGCCATCCTGACGACGTTTCACCGTGAACTACTCTACAACATCGAACATGCGATTCACCACAGTGCCATCATTCGCATTGGCCTGGAAGCGGTTTTTCCGCACGTTCAGATGCCGGCTCACTTCGGCATCGCCCACGCTACCGTTGCCCATTTTCACTCCATCTCTTATTCTCTATGAAACTTACCTCCTTCATCCTCTGGCTGGCCCGGCTTGTGGCCGCTGGCATCATGCTCCAGACGCTGTTTTTTAAATTTACAGCCGCTCCCGAAAGCGTTTATATTTTCTCGACTCTGCACATGGAACCCGGCGGGCGCATCGCCAGCGGGGTGGCCGAACTCCTCGCGTCGGTTTTGCTGCTCATTCCCCGAACCAGTTGGATCGGGGCGTTGCTGGGCGTCGGCCTGATGATCGGGGCCATTGGGGCCCATTTGACGGTTTTAGGGATTGAAATTCAAGGCGATGGCGGGTTGCTGTTTGCCTATGCCCTGACGGTATTGGTCACCTGTCTGTACGTTTTGGCCGTTAGTTACCAGCAGGTGGTAGCCACCATCCGGTATCCGGGGCGCTGGCGGCAGTTTGTGGTTTGGGTAGTGATTTTGGGTGGACTGTCGGGCTGTGCCAAAGACCCCGAACTGACGCCGGTCGGCACGGTTGACAAACCGGTCAGCACAACCGATAACACCAAGCTATTCGACGCCACGGGGCAGCGATTGCTCGTGGAAGGCATGTTTATGAACAATGTTCATACGGTGAAAGGAACGGTAAAAGTATATGAGAAGGAGGGGAAACGAACGATTCTGTTTGAGAATTTCAGCACGGATGGCGGACCGGACCTGCGGATTTACCTCGCTGAAGATACCAGCCTGACCAACTTTATTGAAGTACAGAAATTAACCACGACCGGTTCCTTTTTTCTGGAAGCACCGGCCTCGTTCGACCCCACCCGCCAGCGGACCATCCTGATCTGGTGCAAGGCCTACAGCGTTTTATTCGGCCACGCCAAACTGCAATAGCCTCTGAACCCAAACCGTCATGAAACGAATACTCGTCTTGTTTCTCCTGTCATTGCCCGTTGTCGTCCTGGCACAGTCGTCCCACAAACCGCTAACTCGAACCATTGATTTGAGCGTTGCGGCCAAACGTGATTTTGGTACGGCGGCCCTGACGATCAACCAATTGCACGGCATCGGCCGTTCAAACCGGTTTCGGTTGGGCTACGGCTTGCGGCTGACCTCGGCTTTCGGCGGCAGGCTCGATTACATCACGGCCCCGGCCCGGCTCACGTCCGGCACCGAAAGCATTGTCGCGCTGTTTACTGAGAACATTCTCGACAACCTGGACACGCTTCAGCTAAACCGCACCCGCACCACCTCGCTCAACGCCAGCATTCACATCGAATTTGCCCTGACGCAGCGGTTTGAGATTGGTATCAACATCGACGCCATTGGGGTGACGCTGGGCGGGTCGCAAAGCGGGGTTTTCTACGCCAATGACCCGGCGCGGTCGTCGTTGAGTGGAACGGTGCAGTCGGCCAGCCCGACCCGGTTTAACATCCTGCTGATCAGCGACAGCGACCGGGGGAGCCTGAACTCCGAAGCGTATGTCCGGTATCGGTTTACGCCGAAAGTGAGTGTGCGGGGTGGAATCGGGTTTCAGTTCGTCGAGTATACCACCGACCGCAAATTAACCTTCGAGAACGACCGGTTTCGGAGCAAAAATGCCATGCCGATGTTGGCGCTGGCTTACCATTTTTAAGATGAAAACCGCCTTTCTAGCCCTGATAACGGCCCTGCTCATCGACCTGAGTGCGGTTGCCCAAATTTACTGGAAACCCACCAAAGCAACGGTGGCGTTCAGCATCCGCAACGCGGGTCTGACCGTTACCGGGACCTTTGGCGGTTTTGCGGGAGACCTGATTTTCGACCCGGCCATGCCGGAAAAGACGCAGCTTTCGGCCAGCGTGGAAACCGCAACCATCGAAACCGGTATTGGTCTGCGGAATAATCACCTGAAAAAAAAGGAGTATTTCGACGCAGCGACCTACCCCCGAATCCATTTACGCTCCACCCGCGTCGAACGGCAGGAAAACGACGCCTACACCGGCACGTTTGAATTGACGATTAAAAACACCACCCGCGCCGTAACGATCCCACTTACTATTGTCCAAAAAGGCATGACGGCCACGTTTTCGGGCCAGTTTATGCTCAATCGGCTGGAGTATAAAGTCGGGAAACCGGGTTTGCTGATGGGAAATGACGTTACGATTCAGGTGGTGGTGCAAACGCAGCAGGTCACGACGCCAGTGACAACCCGGTAAATTGTAACTCCTGACCGGCGGAGAGGCAGGATGGCCTGAACGGCGTTGTGCCGGAATTTGTTAACTAACCATAAACCAATTTTGCTATGAAATCCATCAAATTTATTGCGCTGGGCTTGCTATTCCTGGTGGGTTGTACTCCTGCGCAAACCCAGGATACGACTCCGGCTAAACTACCGGCCTTAAAACCCGGCGAAGCCGTAGCGACCTTTGCCGGGGGCTGTTTCTGGGCACAGGAGGAAGGTTTCGACCAATTGAAGGGCGTTCGGGAAGTTGTCTCGGGTTATGCCGGGGGCTTTGTGAAAAATCCAACGTATGAGCAGGTGGGAACCGATGAAACCGGCCATGCCGAATCGGTTCAGGTGTACTACGATCCGACGGTAATCAGTTACAACGATCTGTTGGAGGCCTTTTTCGCCGGTCATGATCCCACGACTCTCAATCGCCAGGGGCCGGATGTCGGGCGCGATTACCGTTCGGTGGCCTTTTATCGCACACCTGCTGAGAAACAGGCCATTGAAGCCGCCATTCAGCGGACCAATGCGTCCAGACACTACAAAAACCCGGTAGTAACGGAAGTCATGCCGTTGAAGGAATTTTATCCGGCGGAAAATTACCACCAGAACTACTGCAAATTGCATCCTAACCAGCCCTACATTCAGAGCGTGTCGCTGCCAAAAGTAGAAAAGCTTCGTAAAGCCATGAAGGGGAAATTGAAGAGTGAAGGGAAGACGAATTCGTAATTGGATTTAGGGGTTATGGTTTACAGTTGCAAATGCGAGATTCCGTGCACCAGTCACTTTAAATCACAACCCCTAAACTATAAATTAACGCGAACTATGATAACTATCTATTAATTATGAGCCACTACGCGGCCAACAATCCTATAGTTAGCGTTAAATTATTGATCATCCGGCTCAATTTCCATCGTCAGGTCGTCGATATCACCTTCGTAGGCCAGAGAGTTGGAGCGGTTTTCGGCGGTGTTGATGGCCGTGTGGGTGTCGGTATACAGCAGCGTATCCGTGGCTTCGTCGTCGCCTTTGTTGTACGTATCTTCGGAGCCTAGACCCAGATCGGTGTACATGGGAGCCGTATCGGCTTCGGAGAGGGGCGGCAGGCCGTCCTCATTTTCCATTGATTGCGACTGACGGTAATTGCCGGGTTTAGGGGAATCGGCGGCCGAGTCTCCTTTGGTCTGATTTTCCATGGTTCGTCCAATTTAGTATGGACGTATAACAAACGGGAACCCCGTTTGTTGGCGAAGACCGGCGTCGGAGCCGCTGCTTACAGGTATCTCAGAAAGTTTTTTCCGGACAGGGCGTTGATCAATTGGCTGGCGTAGAGGCCCTTCCGTCGTTGCTTGTCAATGGCCTGAACGCGCGCCCGCATCTTCAGAAAAACACCGGTGGCCATGTAGAGAAAAAACATCCCGATCAGGATGAACAACGAAACCGTGTTGGTGATGTCGCGGTGGAAAAGGAAAAACAAAACCGTATTCACCAGTGAAATCGTGCAAAGCACCGCCGTGGCCGCAGCATGTGTCAGACCGTTGTCGATCATGATGTGGTGCATGTGGTTGCGGTCGGCGGAGAAGGGCGAACGCCCGGCCATGATCCGCACCAGAAAAACCCGCAGCGTGTCGAAAATCGGCACGATCAGCACCACGATGGCAATGATCGGCGCGTTGAAAAACGAGGTTGGATCAAACCGGAACGAGTTATTCAGGTTGATGAACCGCACGGCAAAAAACGACAGCAGGAAGCCCAGAATGAGCGAGCCGGTGTTGCCCATGAAAATCTTGCTGGTGTGCGAAAAGTTAAACCGCAGAAAACCGACCAGTGCGCCCGACAAGGTGAAGGCCAAACACGCCATTGCGAAGTGATTGGTGAGCAGAAACCAGCTTCCGAATGTTAGGGCTGCCAGGGTGGAAATGGCCCCCGCCAGGCCGTCGATGCCGTCGATGAGGTTGATGGCGTTGATGATTGTAATAAAAATGAGGCAGGTGATGATGACCGAAAACACATCGTTGATGTGATACAGGCCAAAAATGCCGTATAGATAGTCGATCCGCAGTTTTCCGAAGAAAATCAGAATCAGGGACGGCAACACCTGGAAGAAAATCTTTTTGTTGGGGTCGATGCCCACCATGTCGTCTTTGATGCCGATGAAAAACAGAATCGACATGCCGACAATCGACAGGTTGGTGCGGTAAATATCGGTCTGGTCGATGGCCGGCCAGAGGAAATAGCTGATCAGGATGGCGGCAAAGATGGCAATACCACCGAAAGTCGGGGTGGCTTTTTTGTGGGAACTGCGCGAGCCGGGTTTCTCCATGAGAAACTTCAACTCCGAAATTTTGATGACGACAGGGATGGAGACGACGGCTACAAAACAAGCGACCAGAAACGACAGGAGGCACTGGTAAAGTCCCAGTTGAAACAGATCGTCGGTGAGTTTATTTTGGATATAAGAAAGAAGCAATTCCAGATTCATAGGGACAGGTGTGATGATACGTTGGTGATAAAATCACAGGGACAGAGCGTAAATGTTACTGTTTTCTATTTTTGGTACAATCAAAACTGACTAAGTGGTATGGTATTTTTATCATGCGGTGCAAAAAACGCTTATTTTTCACAGCTTTGGTAATAGCTGGTCAAGTTTTCTGAGCGGTTTCAGAAAAAGTGTAAAAAAATAAGGCCGCAAACCGTTTAATTTCCACCCCATCCGGTCTTCGCGATTGGCCCGCCAGCGGTGTTTCAGCGTGGCGTTGCTCATGCCCCCCGAGCGCATGGTCACCAGCACTTCGGGCAGGTAGCTGAGTTTGATTTTGTGTTTGTGGATGTACCGCAGCAGCAGTTCGTAATCGGACGAGCTTTTCAGTTCAAGTGTATACCCACCCAGTTTTTCATATACCGACCGCCGGATGAAGCAGGTCGGGTGGGGGGGCATCCAGCCCCACAGAAAGGCGCCCTCTTTGTATTCGCCCACTTTCCAGTAGCGGTCAATTTTCTGCGTATTTTCCGCGTTGACGTAGATGACATCGCCATACACCGCGTCGCAGTTCGTTTTTTCGAAAAGCTGGACCACTTTTTCGACCACCTGCGAATGGTGGTAAAAATCGTCGGCGTTGATAAGACCGATGACGTCGCCCGTGGCCAACCGAATGCCTTTGTTGATCGCATCGTACAAGCCCTTGTCAGGTTCCGAAACGAAGCGGGTGATGCGGGAACCGTAGGAGCGGACCACCTCGGCCGTGTTGTCGGTCGAATTGCCGTCGATGACGATGTATTCAATATCGGCATGGGTCTGGTTCAGCACGGATTCGATGCTGTCGCGAACCGTTCCTGCGCCATTGAACACCACCGTTATGATCGTTACTTTCATTGAATTTCGCGGTTTTTAACCCAGACGGCCGGGTTGCCCTGGTAAATTCCGTAGGCTTCGAGCGGCTGGGTGGCCACCGACCCCACCGCCAGAATAGCGTGGGAGTGGCAGGTAACCCCGGGGCATACGACCGATTTGGCACCGATCCAGACGCCGTTGTCCAGGTGTATGGGTTTAACAAATAAATCGAACGATCGGCTCCGGTAATTGTGGTTGCCGGTTTCGAGCATGGCTCCCTGCGAAATGCAGACGTGGTTGCCGATGGTGACCGGAGCCAGGTTGTCGATCCAGACGCCTTCGCCGATCCAGACATAATCGCCGATGGTGAGCAGCCACGGGAATTTGATGTTGACTGCCGGTTTGATGGCCAGCCCCACCCCGATTTTGGCTCCGAAAAGCGTGAGAATCCACTTTTTGAACCGCACCGGCAGGGGCAGATACGAATTGATGGAGACCGAACTCACCAAAAACCACAGAATGATTTTGAGCCGGGAGCCGCCGGGGTTCCACCAACTGTTGTTGTAAACCGACAGGTCAGTGCTGACCCGGCTGCCGGGCCTGGAGGTCTTTTCCATATTCTGTTCGGAAAAAATCAATAATCGCTTGTTTATCAGTGCCTACCCGGTGAAAGACTTCATACAGTTTGGCATCGACCAGAAACCGGTACCAGAGCCCCTGCAAAAAATGCCACATCAGGCCGGGGCGTCCGTCCAGCACTCCCAGCCGCACAATGTACCGGTACAGAAAATACACCACCGGCCGCGTGAACAGCGGCAACGAGGCATACCGCTGCTTCAGATACCGTTTGCGCTGCTCCTGCGTACCAAAAAACTTCGGTTCAACCCGAATCGACTGGTCAAAGTTAAAGCGAATGTTGAGAATATCGATCACTTCGCGGATGGCGTACAGGTTGTGTTTTTGGGTCCACCACGTTAAATTGTTCAGATTGTGATCCACCAGATCGTGACTAAACTGAATGGAGCGCCCGGTCGACAGTTTGATGTGTTCGTCCATCCAGCTTTCTTCACAAATGCCCTGGCCGCTGCGCCAGATTCGGAGCAGCCAGATCGGATAATAATCGCCGTGGCGCATCCAGCGGTTCATGAACATCACCCGGCGCTTGACGTAAATACCGCTGACGTCGTCGGGCAGGGTCGTGAGCCGGGTGTTGATTTCGGTTGCCAGTTCGGGCAAAACGTATTCGTCGGCATCCATCCGCATCAGCCAGGTGGTCTGGAACGGAATGTGGCGGATGCCGTAATTGAACTGCGTCGCGTAATTGACCCAGGGGTTTTGAACGACAACGGCCCCCATCGCCCGGGCAATTTCAACGGTTTGATCGGTTGAAAAGGAGTCGACGATGAAAATCTGTTTGGTAAACGGGAGCAAACTGGCGATGCACCGGCCAATGTGTTTTTCTTCGTTGTGGGTCAGAATAATAACGGCGATCGAACTCATGCGGGATGGGATTCAGAGCGTTGGTGAGAACTGAAAACCAGATTTTGATATTCCTGAAGCAGTTGATGACCAACTACCTTGATTTCGTACTGGCTCCGGACGAGTTGCCGGGCATTGCTTCGCAGCGTTTCGGCGTAGTCGGCCTGGTGCAAAACCGCATCCAGTTGTTTGCAAATTGCTTCCGGGTTTAGATCGGTCAGGCAAGCCGCCTGAATTTGGCCCACCTGGCGACCCAGGCCCACGCGGTCGGAAATCACCGTCGGCACCCCGGCCGCCATCGCTTCCAAAACCGCCATCGACAAACCTTCGGAATAGGAGGGCAGCACAAAAACATCGGCATCGGAAAGAGCCGCCAGCTTGGTTTCGCCGGTGAGCATGCCCACCAGCCGGATCTGTTTTTCCAGGCCGTTCTGGCTAATAAAGTGCTGAGCCTGTTGCTGGTAGCCATCGTCGGCTCCGGCCAGCACCAACACCGCATCCGTGTGTTGGCGGCAATAGTCCCGGAAAGCGGGTAGTAACAAATCCAGTCCCTTCTTGATGTTCAACCGGCTCATAAACAGCACCATTTTCTGGTTACTGTCCAGGCTGAATTCCTTTTTGAACTGACCTTCAGGCGGTAAAACCGCAAAATCCGCAACCTCGATGCCATTTGGAATCAGAACGATTCGAGGGTGTTTGTAGCCCAGATAATTTTCTACATCCTGCCGCTCGTCTTCGTTCAGAATGTGAATCAGATCGGCGCGGGCCATGAATTTTTTCTGCACCAGAAAATCCATGGTTTGCTTTTTCCAGCGACTTTGCCGCAATGCCCAGGCGTCCAGAACACCGTGAACCGTGATCACTTTCGGTACGGTTTTGTCGACCAGAAAAGGAGCGATGCTGCCAAAATGCCAAAGACCGTGGCAATGAATGATGTCGTAGTCGGCACTATGCGCTTTCAGATACCGGTAAAGATCCAGTGAAACTTCCCGGAAAAACCGGCTGATGAACGGCGTTCGCAGACAGGGAATGACCCGACTGCCTTCCGGGGCCGGATAGAGTTTGTCGCCGGGTGACATCGGACTCAGAATATCGACCTGATGACCTGCTGCCACCGCAACCTGCGTATGATCGTAAATCATCCGGGCCGGGCCACCGATGGACCAGGTATAAGCACAAATGTGGAGGATTCGCATACGATGGTTCGAAATAACTAAGTACGGGTCACTTTCACAAATCCGGCCAGCATTTCCCGGGCAACGGTTTCCGGGGTAAAACCGGCAATGATATTGGCCGAAACCCGTCCCATGACTTTCGGGTCGGCTTGTCCATTCATGAAGCTCAGCAGGTTTTTCACCAGTTCGTCCGGCCGTTGCGGGTCGAAAACGTAGCCATTCTGCCCATTTTTCACCAGGTCGGTCGCGCAGCCACAGCGGTCCGACACCACCACCGGCATACCGCACGCCATCGCTTCGTTGACCACCAGCCCCCAGGGTTCCGACAAACTGGGCAACACCAGCACATCGGCCAGCGCGAGCGTTTCGGGAACGCGGTACCAGGGTTGATTGGGCAATATTTTGACCCATTCCTGGAGATGAAGCCGATCAATCTGCGTTTGAAGATCCGCTTTCTGGTTGCCATCACCCAACAGCAGCAATCCCCAGCCGGTCGACTCCGCAGCCTGTTGCCGGGCCTGGTGAAAAGCATCCAGCAAAGCCGTCAGATTTTTCTCGGGGGCCAGGCGACCGACATAGACGAAATTGGCCGGTTTCAGCCCCAACTCCCGTTGTTTGACAGATCGGTTCGGGAGTGCCTGCTCGTAGACCTGCCGCAGTCTGGCGTTGTCGACAACGGCGTTGTTTTTCACCAGGATCTGTTCGGGTCGGGCACCCAGTTGCATCAGGTACTGCGCCTGGGGGGTTCCAAAACAGAAAAAACCGTTGGCCATCGAAATAATACGCCTTTTCAGCCATTCGCGGGGGCCACTGCGCACCAGATCGACGGGCGTGGACTCGGTTTGGATGATGACTTTGATGCCGCTGAGTTTGGCAATTGCCATCAGCATCAACTGGGCAGGGTCGTAATAACCCGTCAGCAATAGCACATCAGGACCGTAGGCGCGCATCCGGCTTACCAGCGCCCTGCTTTTGGCGGAGGTGCTAACCTGTTCGATATAGGTATCAAAAAGCAGTTCGTAGCTGTATTGATCTGGCAGTTGATCCGGTTTCCCCAACAGCGCCCGGGATTGTTCGCTTTGGGCAATCTGCAACACGTGGACAGTGCTGCCAAAGGCCGAAGCCAGCCGGTGGAGTTCACTGAAAACCGTTGCTTTATAGTGTGCCCACAGGATGTTGTGAACAATCAAAATCTTCATAGAGATGGGGTAAGGCCTCAGAGTGCCGGTTTAACCACCGGATGATTGAGCAGGTTGGGGGGGTACAGGTGACTAATTCCCACAAACCGGATCATCAGACAGAACGGGTGCCAGAACGAGATTTCGTACGGACGACCGTTCGTAAACAACTGGACGAACAGCATCATGTAGAAGTACGCCAGGAAGGTCGAAAGGGTATCGGGGTTGTCGCGGATGGTCTTCAGGCTGTAGAAGAGGGCCGAGAAGCAGAAGGCCGTAAATGTTACAAAACCGGGAATGCCGTGGTTGATCAGGGCTTCCATCAGTGGCACATCCAGGTAGGTGGATTTGTAGCCCTGCCCAACGAGGATAACGTGGATGTGGCCTTCCAGGATGTTTTGCAGGTAGACAAAACTGGTGGCGCGGTTGCCCGCCGAAGCATCCAGGGTGGCCGCAAACTGATTCTGAACCTTCATCCCCAAAACGGCATACACGTTCTCCAGGTTTCGTTCGATGAAGGCGACCGCGTAGCCATAGAGAATGGCGATCAAATCACCGTTTTTTCGCATGAAATAGGAAATACCCATGAATGCCACAAAAAACAGCAATAGCGACGCCGGGCGTGTCAGACCGCGAACGGCGTCTTTGATCTGCCGTGGACGGATATTGAACATGAAAAATAGTCCGATAATCAGGATCAGGGCCACGATGCTCGAGCGGGTTTGCGTCATCACCAGAATACCCATACTGAAAATGCAGGAACCCAGGGCCAGAATCCGGACGATAAAACCCGTTTGGGGCCGGAACGCCCAGATACCGCAGGCCACGACGCACATCAACGCATTCCGGGCAAAAACGTGGGGATTTCCGGATCGGTATTCGCCCTCACCGTACTGAATAGCAGCCCGTTGACCAATGTTCCAGGTGGGGTCGGTCATCAGGGCATACACCAGAGCGAGGTTGGAAACTACCGTGAATGCAATCACAATCGGTACAAAAACCTCAATGACATCGTTCGGTATGTTGATCAGCAGAAACAAAAACAACGCTACGTAAATATAATAAACCGTATCCATCGTGCCGTCCCGAAACCACTGATCGCGGTAAAAAGCCATGTAGAAAATGATCACGACAAAAAACAGCAGTGCCATATTCAACAGGTTGGTATTCAGGCGGTAGAGTTTGCGGAGAAAATGAAAAGGGATCATCAACGCAAAACCCAGCGCCAGAAAAGCGGCTGTAAAAGCCGTACTGCCCGGTGCAATGCGGAGTGTTTCCTTGAAAAAGAAAATCAGGGGATAGCCGTCAATAACCATTAAAATACCGACGACATACCGCATCAGGTGTATTCTTCGCCAGGTAAATAGCTCCTTCAATGACGATAGCATAGCGTATTCGTTTTATACGATTTTAAAATACCTCAATTGACCTGATCTGATTATAAAGGCAATTGTATTTTTTTAATATCTACACAAAGATAGAGAAAAGAATAGTCAAGAATGAACAATGCACGATGAATAATGAGCAACGGGGTTTTCGAGTACTTACATTTTCCGGGGAATATCGACCGTTTCGATAAACTGAACGGTTTCCCGCAGCGTTTCGACGGTTTTTTTGCGCCAGCCTTTCACGGGCGGTTTAAAGGGCTGAAGACCGTAGGCCGGAATAACCGACCCCAGCCCATTCCGGTCGAATGCGCGCAGCCGGGTCTGGTAGTCACCCAGCCATTTTTTAATCGTCGGAAAAGCCGAAATCCGAACCCGGTCCTGCGCCTGAAAATAGCCTTCCTGATCGACTAAGCCTTTATAATTCATGAAAATAACCGGGGTGGTTTCCGTCACGGGTCGTTCGTGCAGATTCCATAAGCCAAGATGCCAACCGGGATTTTTCACGATCGTAACGCCTTCGAACAATCCGGGCGTGAGCGCCAGCCAGATCTGGTCGGTATACATGCCTTCGCAGGGGCGGGCAAACGCCCGTTCCGGCACCCGGTGACTCCACCAGTCCAGAAACCGGGCGGTTTCGGCAGAACGTTTCAGACCGAGAAAACCGGAAGTGTATAAACCGACATTCTGAAGATATTTTTCGTCCGGAAAGGCATTGTCTGTCACCGGTTTGAGGAGATGCGGGGTCAGCAAAAGCGTCGCATCGGCATACCGGTTTGGTAAATCCGTCAGTGGTTGGTACAGAACAACAGACGGATCGAGATAAACCAGCCAGTCGGTTTGTAACTGATTTTTATAGACGTGGCTGATAAACAGCGGTTTGCAGGCTGCCACCATTTCGGCGGGGGTGTATTGCTGCGAAAGCTGCGCCAGATCCGGAATCGCCAGCTCGCTGATCAATACCACCGGATCCGGAATGTGAAAACCGGTCGGCAGGTGTGAGGCATCATCACACAACCCGATCACGAACGAATCGCCGGGATGCTGTTGCTGCAAACTTTCGCCCAGCGCGAGGGCCTGGGGCAGTTGTCGGATGGTGCAAACGGTCAGAAATGTCATCATAAGTGGTTACTCTACTAAATCGCCCAAAGCCGCCAGAAAAGGCGCATACTGATTCGCTTCCTGATCGGCATAGCGATGATAATTTCCGGACACCAGTTCCCAAACGACCGAACCGATGCGCGAAAACCGCCGGTCGGGCATCGTGCTTCGCCGGGCATAATGTGCCAGCCGCCGTTCAAACTGTTCAATTCCTGGTGTTTTAGCCGGGATTCGTTGCGTTACCAGGGTGTATAAATCCTTCAATTCCTGGTGCTTACGAATCAAGGGGTCGAGTTTTTCCTGGTGTGGACGCGAAAACCGGTCCTTGAACCGCACCGGTTTTCCGGCCTCCGGTGGACGCGTGCCGACCTGCTGTTTTTCGTGGGTCCGGTACCAGACCAACGGTTTTTCGTAAAAGTCGATGGTACCTTTGGCGGCTGTCACCAGACCCATCCAGCCGTCATAAATGTAATTGGGCAGGTTTGGAATCGGCAAAAACGACGTCAGCAACCGCCGTCGCAGGGCCGAGGTGCAGCCCATCACCCGGTTGCCGTCCAGCAACACTTCCACCGCTTCGCCCCGGCGCCACCGCTCGCGGATGGGTTCGGTAAACCGCACGGCATCCCAGAACAGGCGGCCGGTGTTGTTCAGGCTGGTGTCGGCAATGACGGCGTTGCTGAACACCAAGTCGATCTTCGGATGCTGAATCAGGTAGTTGGCGAGCGTTTCGATTTTTTCGGGCAACCACCAGTCGTCCTGATCGCAGATAAAGATGAACTCGCCATTGCAAAGCGACAGCGCTTTTTCAAAATTCTTGTTGAATCCCAGGCGGGTCGCATTCCGGATGATCTGGACGGGAAAGGGCGCTTTGGCGGCAAACTTTTCCAGGATCGCCCGCGTCTGGTCGGTCGAGTCATCGTCGCAGACAACCAGTTCGGTTGGTAACCAGCTCTGTTTCAGAATACTCCCTAGCTGGGTTTCCAGATATGCTTCGCCGTTATACGTGCAAAGCGCCACCGAGATCGTCGGCCGGGTCGGATCAGATGGTGTAGCCATAGGTTGCAAAAATGGGCCGCCAGTAGTCGGTTCCGTGAATGTTCCAGGCGTGGCAACCGAAGGGTAGCTGGCCTTGGTTATAGGTTTGAATGGCGCGTTCGGGGTAAAACTCCACCGAAAACCGCAGTGCCGTCCGAAAATCCGGAACGCTGATCAGGGGAAAATATCGGTTTATTTCAATGCCCCAGAACACATCTTCGTTGTATTGATGCGCGTGAATTTTCTCGTAATCGGCAATTTTCTTCTTGTAAAAACGAATCCAGCGCAGCAGCGAGGGGATTTTTCGAAGCGAAAAACCGCCATTGCCCACCCCGTTGAGGGAGGTAATTTCGCGCGGGGTAACACCGTCATCCTTCTTCAGATCCAGCCAGATGGCGATTTTTTTCTTGATGTTGAACACGGTTTCGTCCTTCCAGTCGGCAAAATCGCGGTCGCGGAGCCAGGGAGCGCCGATGTATTCGTAGCCTTTCCGGCACCACTCCGCCAGCTCATCCCGAAACACGAACGCATCCAACTGGTAAATGAGCATGTATTCGAAATCCGTAAAGGCCTGATAATAGTCCTCCGAAAGCATCAGCCGGTTGTAGGACTGCACGTCCTTAAAAAACGCATCGTCGAACGTCCGCACCTGAAGCTGCGGATGCGGCTGGGTCAGGTACGACACATCCAGCGAATGGGGCGTTACCAGAATAATCGGGTGCTGGGTCAGCACCCGCAGGCACTGCGTGAGCGAAATTTGTTCATACGCCGTCAGCGACGATTGATAAACCGGAATGACCACACAGGCGAGCTGCGGACTTTTACGTAGCTTGTTCATTTTTCGGTTTTCGGTTTTCGATCTACGGTTTTCGGTTGGCTGACGCACGTATTGGAACGCGTCAGCCAACCGAAAACCGTAAACTGAAAACCCGTAAACTTTTCACCGGTTTTCGAGCACTGAAATCAAACGATCGATGGGCGATTTCAGTGCTTTTCGGACGCTTTGGTAATAGAGCGTTTTCGGTGGCTTGATGTAAAAACAGGGGTAATTCCGGTACGTTTCGTTCTGATTATCAAACAGTCGCTGCCGGTAGAGTTCAAACAACGGAACCACATCGGGGCGTTGTGCAAAGGTGAAACGGTTCTGGTATTTGGAGATTTCCTGCGGTTTATGAATTCCGTAGCCACTGTAATGGAAAAATTGCAAATCAGCGGTTTCATTCACCTTCCAGACGCCATCCTGCTCCGAGAAAAACCGCTCGTGGAGGTTCCAGTAGGCGGCATTGTAGCCGGGATGCTTTTCAATCCAGACCTTGTCGTAGTAAATCGGGGCAAAATTCACCCAGTGCTGATCGACGAACAGACCGTTGCAGAGGTCGATCCGACATTCGTTCACCAGCCGTTTTTTCCACCATTGCACAAACCGGTTGGACTCCTCGCTTTTCTGCAACCCAATAAATCCCAGGTTGTAGGTGCCGGTGTTCAGGTGGTTCAACTCGTTGGGAATCAGCCAGTCGGTGATGGGTTGGCAAATGTGCGGGGTCACCACCAGATTGTATTCGCTCAAATGCTGTTTCAGTCGGGTAAGCGGCTGAAAAACAATAATATCCGGGTCAAAATAGATGACCTCGGTGGCGTCGGAATAGTGTTTGAAAAAGTAGTCGATGTAAAACGGTTTGACGGCGGTATTCAACTCCGTGATGTCGTACCGCTCGCACATGCCCGCAAAATCCTCGATGTCGATCTGGTCGATTTCCAGCATCGGATAAGCGGGAATCAACTCGGGCGGCAGGTGGGCCTGATCCAGCTTATCGACCAAACCAATCACATACTGCCAGTCGGGATTGGTTTGCCGCAGCGAATCACCCAGGGTTCGGGCCTGAGCGAGGTAGTTGATCGAACAAATCGTGAAAGCTAGCGTCATGCGTAATATTTCTGCAAGAGGTGTTTCAGGTAACGTTCGGGCTGAAGATCAGCGCGTTGGTCCTGTAAAACAGCCGCACTTTGGGTGGTATCTATTTCAAACGGTTCGCCTTTGTCGATCAGCCGGTAAAGGGCTTTCAAACCGAGCTGCTTTTCGATGGCCTGCACAATGTCCAGCGGTTTGACGCTGTACGGGTTGGCCACATTGATCGTCTGGTTCCATTCGCCCGGTCCGCGACCGATGTACGCCGTCACAATCCGGTATACATCATCGACGTCGATCAGGTTCCGGGTGGCACCCTGCCAGACGTCGAACGGTTCGTGGTTTCGGATGCGGTTGACAAAGAAATTCAGAACCGTATGCGGGTTGTCCGTTTTTCCCACAACGTTCGAAGCTCTGACAATCAGATAGTTTTTGCAATTTCCGGCGATATAGGCCTCCAGAAACAGCTTGTGGGTAACGTACGGGGAACCCTGCTCGGTGGGGTCGGTTACGCTGCACGTACTGAAATAAACAAACAGCCGGTTTTCGGACGACGCGATGGATTCTTCCACGAGCTTTTTCTCACGGGCAAACGCCGACGCCCGGTTTTCCTTGGAATTGGAAACCCCGGAGGCAAAAATCAGAATGTCATCCCGGTCGTCGAAAGCTGAAAAACGCCGGGCAATCATACCGTTTCCAACGACCATGCTAGGGAGTGTGTTCATTCAACGCGGTTTCAAGAATGGCCAGCAAACGAGGCACCAGCACACCGGCGTCGTGATTCATGGCCCGCTGGTAAAAAATCGTCCCAACCCGGCTGCGTTCGTCCGGTGCATCGGCCAGCCACCGGATCACGTCGGCCATAGCCGTAACATCGGAATACGCCACCAGACAGCCCGTATCCTCCCCAACAAAATCCGGACTGCCGCCCGAATCGCGGAAGCACAAAACCGGGATCCGGTTCAGGCCCGCTTCAAGAATTACCAGCGGATACGGATCTTCGCGCGAGGTTAAGGTAAAGATGTCGAAACAGGCAAAATAGTTCAGGTAATCGCCCCCCGGTTCGATCAGGATCACACGTTCGTTGAGTCGCATCCGTTCAAGATCGTAGGTTAACCGGCGGTATTCTTCCCCTTTTTTGGGAACGCCAATCCAGACAAAATAGGTGTCGGGGTGCGTTTTCAGCACCTGCTGCGCCATCAAAACGAACAAATCCACGCCTTTCCGCCATTCGGCATTGCCGCAGCCACCCACCACCACGGCATCGAGCGGGATACCTAAACGGGTGCGAATCGCGGGCTGATCCACGCTTTGCAACGTGTTCAGCAGAGATTCGGTGCGAATGAGCGAATTGAGCACGTCGGTTTTCTGGGGTGCCAGTCCGTGATTCAGAATCAGATTCTGCCGAACCGCATCCGAACCACACAGAAACAGGGTGGCGTGGTCGAGCTGGTAGCGCAGTTCATCCGGTTTGGTATAAATGTGAATCGATGTTTCCAGTTCGTGAACATAGGAAACAAAAGGCAATCCCAGCGGTTGCAGCCGCTGCAACAAACCCCCGTTGGCGATGGTATTCGAAAAGATCATATCAAACGACTGCGCTTGTAAAACCGGCAGCAGTTCAGCAAAAAGCTCGTTTGCGGGGTCATTGTCCTGGCTCGAATTGCCAACGCCCAGCCGCTTAAAAGCCCGGGTAATCAGGCCATTGGGTTGCGGTGGCGCGGGTGGAACAAAACCGGCGTAGACGTTGGTAACCCGTTCATAGTCGGGGAGGAGCGGTCCGCCATCGCCCAGCAACAAAGCCGTTTCTACTCCCGACTTCTGTAGAAAAGTCAGCAGGTGAAGCAGTAAATATTGTGCGCCGGCCCGGTTGGCATCGTGGCCGATAAAAAGAATCCTGGTCAAGAGAAAAATGATTAATAGACTTTGTGACTTGGAATGGGGCGTTTTTCGGCGGGATTGCCCATGTAAACACCCCAGGCTTCGGTCGATTTGATGACGGCAGCGGCCATGCCCACCAGCGTGCCTTCGGCAATGTGCAGGTAATCGCGGATGGTGCTGTTGACGCCGAAAAAGCTGTAGGAATCCACGACGCAGTGGCCTGACAGGACAACGTGCGACGTGAAAAAGACGTGATCCTTGATCTGTCCGTGGTGGCCAATGTGATTGCCGCTCCACAGCACGACGTTGTTGCCGATGGTTGTGAAAGGCTGAATCGTGTTGTCCTCCAGAATGAAGCAGTTCTCGCCGATCGGATTGTTGAAGAGCGTTGCTTTGGAACTGACGTAGGAAATGCACTCATACCCTTTGGCCTTGGCTTCGAGGTAGATTTTTTCCCGGTTTTTGTTCATTTTCCGGCCCGTCATGGGCGCGAAAAATTTGAATTCCTGTGGGGGATAGATCGTTTCAACATCTTCAAACGCGACCACCGGAAGTCCTTTGAACTCGGTTTCTTTCAGATAATCGCGGTTGAGGGCAAACGCAACCACCTCGTGTTCAGAGTCGTGCGTTAAATAAAAATGCGCGAGTTCGGCGGTATCCAACACGCCAAAGATGATTACTTTTGCCATTTTCTAATTTTGGCCGGGTCGCCGGTGCGATGAGTGAATGAGTGAATGATAGAATGCGTGTTTTTTTATATTCACTCATTCTATCATTCACTCATTAAAAATTAAATCAACTCAAACTCTTTCAGCATCTCCTGAACCGCCGGTACGTCGTTGAACATCAGCACGTCGGCGATGGAGAGCCAGGGTATAAATTCGTTCTGAAACTGGGGATATTCCACCCGTTTCGACTGAATAAAAAACAGTTCGATACCGGCAGCGGCAAACCGCTGCCGGTCATACAGTTCCATGCCCCCGATGGGATTGATGTACCGGGTTGCTTTTTCCTGCAGGCAAATGTCCAGAATCCGTTCCTGCCCCCGGAGTTCGCTGTTGTTGTATACTTCCGACGAAGGCACCAGTTCCGTCTGAATGCCCAGGTAGTCGTTGAGCAGGGGAAAACCGTTACGAACCAGCTCGGCAATCGTTCGAACCTCCAAGTTTACGATTTTTTCCAGCAAGGGGAAGACCGTTTTATAAAAAGGTGCTTTCCGATACGACTGACCGAGGGTTTGCAGCAATTTTTGCCGCCATTTCGGATCGTCGCTCAGGTCGATGTCGGCAATCCGTTTGTTCTGGCTGGCATCCTTGAGCGGCACCGTGAGCATAAAATCCTTGCCGTTCACCAGAATCCGGTTTCGGTTTACCCAGCCCCGGTTGATGAACGCCACATCGTCGTAAAAAATGAATTTATCGACCTCGTTCATCAGTTGCAAATACCCGATGTAAGGCAAAAAATAAGGCTGCATGATGGCAATGGTCATCTCGGTAAACGGTTTTGAAAACCGTCTTTTGTGTGGAAACTGGTTTCGAAAGTTAGGCTACTTTAATTTACGCAAATAATAATCCTCACCCGGTACAATCAGGTGGGTCATGGTGGTGTCGGTTCCCAGTCGCACATCGCCCGGCTGCGGTTTGATGACGTTTTTCGAGAAAAACAGGTAATCCGCTTCTTTCGGAATGGGCTGCACTCCTTTTTCGAAGGGATTGATCACGATGAGCCGCCGGGAGAGATTTTTGCCGTACAGGGGATATTCAAAATCGTCATTGATGGTTCCCAGGGCAACTGTCGCATTTTCCGGCACCAGCGTATCGAACCGTTTGTAGGGAACATAGCTATCAGGCCGGAACATCATCTGCGAATACATCCGCTCGGCACGGAACGCCGATGGGCGACCATAGGCCGGAAGCGGCAAACAGCGCTCATTCAAAAAAACCGTGAACAGGGCGGAAAGGCCCCCAACGATGATGACGAAACCTACATACGTTTTGAGAATCACCCGGCCCGGTTTCACAATATTGAGCCAGCGGTTCGTGAAGAGGATGGGTAGAAAGAGCGACCCCAGCAAACCGGTTTCGATGAAATAGCGCCCTTTGAAAGGATCATACGGCGCTGAATAGGAGAGGGCCAGAAAGTGCAGCACGAAGGCAACCGCCAGGAAAAAGTGGGCTTTCGAGCGCAGCAGACCCAATAACGAAAGCGCAACCAGCGGCAGAATCAGGCCGAAACCGATGATGCCCCAGTAGGGGTTGGCATTGTAAAACTCAAACCGCCGACTGAAAACGAAGGGGAAGATCGAAAAGTCGGTTTCCTCATCCAGCCGCATTTTGGTGACTTCTTCCAGTTTGACCAGCGGTTTTCGCATGATCACATTCGCGTCCAGCCCCCATTGCGTGTTCCGCAAACCGTCGAGGTTGATGTGATCGTAGCCGTAGCGAATGACGTTCCGGCTGCCTTGTTCGAGCAAATTCCGCAACGGCCCGGCGCGTTCCACCGATTGGTGTTTCAGGGCGGTCGGTGGCCCGATGGGGTGGCCGAAAACTTCGATGTTCTTGAGGTAGCCCGTCGGCAGCATCCACAAACAAACGCCGATGATGAAAGCCGGTACGACGTGTTTGAGTCGCTGGAAAAAGATCGAGGTGTTCGGTGCCCAGAAAACCGTGTAGATCATCAGGACAAACAGCGACGGCAGGAGCAGCGTAAATGTGACTTTATGGCCGTAGGCAATGCCAAAGGTGATGCCGGCCAGATACAGATACCGCGCATCGCGGGTGGTTTCGGTGCCGGATTCGCGGTAGGCAAACAGGAAATACAGGAAACTCCCCAGATAGGCCGTCAGCACAATATCGGTCTCGGTCGTAACGGCCTGCATCAGAAAATCGGGCAGCAGGGCGTAACACAGGGCGGCAAAAAAACTGGCGGACAGGTTCCGGGCGATGCGTTGGGAAATGCCGAAAACTGCTACAATAGCCATCCAGTAAGACAGATGGTGAATGAGTTTGAAGGCGTTTTCGAAGCGGCCGGTGATCAGGAACGAATAAATCTGGATCGTACAGACACTTTTGGGGTAGGTGTCGATGTTCCAGTTCGTGCCGCCAAAATGCCGCATACTGCCGCGCTGAATGTATTGCATCACCCGGTTCAGGTGGCCGGTCATGCTGTCCCATTCATTCGGGGGGGTGAGCAGCACGAGCAAGAGATTGGTGATGGCAATGACGCCCAGGGTAGCCAGCAGGGTTGTGAAAAGAACTTTAAAATAGAGGGACAGGGAGCGGTACCAGTTACCAAACGTTTCCCGCCTTTCGCGCAGCAGCGAACCGACCGACCAGCGCGGCTGATCGACCAGTTTTCCGAAAACCAGCCGCAAAACCGTTGCGGTCAGGAAAACAGCGAAGGCCCAAACTGGTGTGGTGGCCGTCAAATACAGGGCGGAAAGGCAATAGCCGGTCAGAATAACGCTTCCGGCAAAGAGAATGAAACAAACCAGCAACCACTCGGTCAGCGATCGTCGGCTGATACCGGCTGCGGTGTTGCCAATGTAAACAACGAACAGGGCAAACGTAAGCAGGTAAAAGAAAGTCATATTGTAATGCTGGCAGTGAATTAGCGTATTAATGAAAAATGTAAAATGATTAATGTAAAATTTAAAAGTGATAACCGGTTCAGGGCTATACGGTAAACTATTTTTACATTTTTAATTCTTCATTTTACATTTTTCATTCTTTTTTCAAACGTATTTATTCACAATCTCGCAAACCTGATCGATCACTTCTTCTTCCAGATCGGGATACATCGGCAGGCAGAGGGCCCGGAGCGCAATGCTTTCCGAAATGGGACAGGGTTGGGTGGTTTTCAGGAATGGCAGGGTATTCAGCGAGGGGTAAAAATACCGCCGGGGATTGATCTTCACCTGTTCCAGGGCCGCTTTGATTTCCAGCAATTTGGCCTCAGTTTCCAGTACAATCGGATAGTAGGCGTAATTGTAGCCGGTTTCGGGTTGAATAACGGGCCGTTGGATCTTCGAAAGGTTCAACTGCGCATCATACCGGGCGAACCGCTCTTTGCGGGCTTCGATCAGTTTCGGCACCACGGGCAGGTTGCAAAGCCCCATTGCAGCATGGAATTCGGAGTTTTTGCCGTTGATTCCCATGTCGATGTAATCATCGAAGCGGTGCCCAAAACTGCGGTACAGGTTGAGTTTTTCGGCAATGGCGTCGTCGTTGCAGGTAACCAGGCCGCCTTCGATGGTGTGAAAAACCTTCGTTGCGTGGAAACTGCAGGTGCTGATGTCGCCGTAGGACAGGGCCGATTTGCCTTTATAAGTAGCACCAAACGAATGCGCTCCGTCGTAGATCACTTTCAGATTGTGCTTTTTCGCCAGGGCTTCGATGGCTTCGATCTGGCAGAGATTTCCGTAGACGTGGGTCGCCAGAATGGCCTCCGTGTTTTCGGTGATCAGCGGTCCGATCTTCGTCGGATCGATCGTAAAGTCATCTTCCCGAACATCGGCAAAAACCGGTGTGCAGTTTTCCCACAGGATGGCGTGCGTGCTGGCACAATACGAAAATGGGGTGGTAATGATCTCTTTGGTGAGCCCCAATGCCTTGATCGCCATTTGCAAAACGATGGTTCCGTTTCCGCAAAACAGCAGGTGATCAATGTCAAGATACGCTTTCAGCTCTTTTTCCAGTTGCTGGACGAGCGGACCGTTGTTGGTCAGATAGACACGTTCCCAGATTCCCTCAAGATGCTTGACGTAGTCTTCGAGGGGAGGCAGGTACGACTTGGTGATGTTAATCATTCAGAATGTTTTCTTCCATCATTTCGGTGTGGAACTTCAGTTGCGGACGCACATAGCCTGGCCATTTGCCATACCATGCCACACCGTCGCGGTAATCGGCAACGTCAAAGATAAGTCCTTCTTCCATATTGTACAGCGGAGTGACGGTATCTTTTACAATCATCATCGAGACATTATACGTCCCATCGTTCAGAAAATGGCCCGGCACCAGGCACTCGCCCGCGATGAGCCCCTTTGAGTACGGCTGGGATTGTGTGCCGACGTTGAAAATGCATTCGCCGGTCATGGAGTTCATGTGTAGGCTCAGGTTGAGGTTGGCCTTATCCATAAAGTTCCAGTATTCGAACCGAACGCGGAACGGGGTGCGAACGTCGATAAAAATTTGATTGTCAACGTATTCGGGCAGAATTTCGATTTTCTTGATCCGCACCAGGTCATTGCCGGGGGCTTCTTCCGGCGTATTCCACTCCCGGATCAGTTTCGTTTTGGAAATTTTGCTCAGATACGACGCGACGACCTGGTTGGTTTCGCCCTGTTCGATCAGTTGGCCGCGTTCAAAGTAAAGTGTCCGGTTGCAAAGCGCCTGTACAGCCGTCATGTTGTGACTCACGAACAGAATGGTCCGGCCACTCGCCGAAACATCGCGCATTTTACCCAAACTCTTCTTCTGGAACTCGGCATCACCGACTGCCAGCACCTCATCGATAATCAGAATTTCGGGATCGAGGTGGGCGGCAATGGCAAATCCCAGCCGGACATACATCCCTGATGAATACCGCTTGACGGGCGTATCCAGAAATTTCTCGATGCCGCCAAAATCGACAATGGCATCAAACTGCTTCCGGATTTCTTCCCGGGTCATACCCAGGATGGCCCCGTTGAGGAAAATATTTTCGCGGCCAGTCAGTTCGGGGTGAAAACCGGTGCCGACTTCGAGCAGGCTGGCAATGCGACCCCGGATGTGAATCCGGCCCGTGGTGGGTTCGGTAATTTTGCTGAGCACTTTCAACAGCGTAGACTTGCCGGCCCCGTTGTGACCGACGATCCCGATCCGGTCGCCCTGCTCGACGCTGAAATTAACGTCCTTGAGCGCCCAAAAGTCTTCATGCTCGATGTGTTCGGTTTCCAGTTGGGGGGCTTTTTTTCCGTTAAAAACCTTCCGGATCTGGTCGCCCAGGGCATCTTTGATACTGGTGCTGCCTTTGCCCCGTTTATGGTCGATGATGTATCGTTTGCTAATATCTTCTGCTGTAATGACCGCCATAGCTTACTAAGTTGCCTGTTGTAAGTTGTTTGTTTTCAGTTAACTAACGTAAATAAACATTTTCTGTTCAAAACGAAACCCAGCAACTTAATTTTTAAATATCATCAACAAAGGAGTTTTCCCGTTTCCGGAAAAAATAGATGGAGATGAAGAGAAAGATCGTAATAATCACCACCGAATTAATCACACTGGTCGGATTGAAAAAGGCTTTTTCGCCCAGGAGCGACCATTTGAATCCGTCGATAATGCCAACCATCGGGTTCATATAATAGATCGGGTGCCACCATTCGCCGGCATTTTCTTCCACCAGTCGGCTGCTGTAAGCAATCGGGCAGGCATAAAAACCGATCTGAACGATGAACGGAATGAGCTGACCAATGTCCCGAAATTTGACGTTGAGCACCGCAAAGATAAGACCAAATGCAAAGGAAGCCAGCAACGCCAGCAGGATAAAGAACGGCAGAAACAGAATGTGCCAGTCGGGCCAGAACTGGTACCAGATTGTCAGAACCACAAACAGCCCCAGCGCCACCAGAAAGTCGATGAAACTTACGACCGACGAACTGAGCGGCATGATCAGCCGGGGAAAATACACCTTCGTAACCAGGTTCGAATTGGCCGTAATACTGGTGCTGATCTGGGTGAAAGAGTTGGAAAAAAACGTCCAGATCGTTAAACCGGCCAGAATCATGAGTGGATACGGAATGCCGGGGTCGCCTTTCAGCTTCGCTACTTTACTGAATACGAAGAACATAATCATCATCGTAATCAGCGGCCGAATCAGACTCCAGGAGGTGCCCAGAATCGTTTGTTTGTAGCGGACAGAAATGTCACGCATGGACAATATATAGAGCAATTCCCGGTTTTTCCAGAGATCCCGCCAGTAATTTTTTTCCGACCGGCCGGGTTCAATAACCACTTCGTGTGTTTTCACAAACTTGAATAAATGAAGAGTGTAAGTAAGTTCCCTATCTCAGGCACCCTTCGGTTTGTGAGGTAGGGTTCATTGGCAATATTAGCTCTGCATGATGCTGTGGAAGGTCTGTCTCAGGAAGATGAAGATCAGACCCAGAATGAGCCCCATAACAATACCGGCCTGAAAGGCAAACGGTTCGTGGGTCTCTTTAAACAGCGGGAGCGACACGGGTTCCACGATGGTGAACAGGGGCGCTTCCTTGATCAGGCTTAGTTTCAGGTTGTCGACACTTTGAACTGCGCCGTAGTAAAGTTGTTGCAGAAAGGTCGAGTTGCGGGTTAGTTTCGACTGCTGAAGCTGCCCTTCGGCCACAACGACCTGCTGATTCTGGTCGATGTAGCGGGCCAGGTTCGAATCATTCCGGCCCAGCACGCGTCCCAGAGAATCCCGGCGGTTTTCCATCAGCACCAGCATTTCTCTGGTTTTGCGGTTTTGTTTTTCCGTAAAGTCTTCCTGCACGGTTTCCAGCAGAATATCCAGCCACGTTGCCGCCAGCATTTCTGCGTGCATCCCGGTTCTGAGGGTCAGGAAGGAGGATTTACGGTCGAGTTGCGCAATGGAAGTCTCGCCTTTGATCCGGTTGAAGACCCCATCCAGCGCCTTGTTTTCCAGCCGCGTAAAATTCTTCGGATCTTTTCCCCGGATAAAGCGGAAGTTCCGCAACGTATCGTCGTCTTCCCACTCATCGTCACGAATCCCGCTCTTGTTGATGTAGTAGTTGACCATCAGGTCTTTGTGGTTGGCAGTCGTGTCAACCTCTTTCAGCAAAGACCGGGTGATGATCGGTTTGGAAACCACGTAATACATGAAGTTTTCACCCGTGAAGATGTTGGCATCCGGAGCGCCACCGCCCAGGCCAAACATGCCGGCCAGATTGCCCAGTTCGCCCAACCCTCCCTGGCTCGAACCGCCCCCGAGGTTAAACGTAATGTAACCCGTGTAAGTCGGCCGTTTGTCCGTGTTGAAATCGATGATGAAGCCAATGGCTCCGCCGATCACCATAAAGACCGCCAGCAGTTTCCAACTGCGGACCAACTGGTCTTTGAACAGAATGACCCGGTTAACAACTTCCTTGGGCGATACCTGATCGGGAGGCAGTTGATTTTTGTCTGTTTTTTTTGAATCAATGGTTTCCATACGAAGTCAGATTACCAAAGCGATTAATGTCTGAATTAACGAAGCAACCGGAATGCCAACACCGTCGTGATCAACGTCATGATCGAACTCAGCACGCCGGTGGTGTTCGAAATGAGCTGTTGTGGTGTCAACTCGCCCTTGGTTTGCTGCGGAACAATGATTTCGGAGCCGGGTTCAACCCGCGGATACACGTTGAAGAAGGCAAACCGGCGTGTCCGGTCGGCCGACCCGTTGGCATACACGACGTAAGCGCGTTTCCGGGCTGAACGGCTGGTGAAACCACCGGCCTGCGAAATGTAATCCTGGAACGTTTGTCCTCTCCGGTATTTCGCCGTTGTCGGTAACAACACTTCTCCACCAACCCGAACGGTTTCCAGTTGTTTCGGAATTCGTAAAATATCGCCTTCTTCCAGAATCATATCTTCTGCGGAACCCGGGTTACTCAAAATCTTCTGCAGGCTAATCCCGATCAGTTGCTCCGTCACATCCGTGGTTACTTCCGGCTTTACAATCGCTTTCGGGCTATCGTCGGCCAGTTCGGAAATGGTTTGCTGACGCAAC
The DNA here is from genome assembly GCF_965227735.1 of Larkinella sp. Classification (NCBI taxonomy): domain Bacteria; kingdom Pseudomonadati; phylum Bacteroidota; class Cytophagia; order Cytophagales; family Spirosomataceae; genus Larkinella; species Larkinella sp. The sequence goes on from NZ_OZ245776.1 coordinate 6,638,280, forward strand.
TGTTTTTCGGCCTCGCTCAACTGGATGGTCCGCACCAGCGTAGCCCCCTGAACATAGGCAAACGGCGTAATGCCCCCCGCCATTTTAACCAGATCCGAAACGCGCTGGTCTTTCGTTACCACCGGATATTCGCCCGGCATGACGACTTCCCCTTCCACATTGACAAAGGTCTGGATGCGGTAATTGGGTGACCGTCGCACGATAACCTGATCGTAGGGAAAAAGCGGAAACTGCGTATCCGTTGGCTTCATGCTGAGATCCCGATCGACGTTGAATCGGAAAATTTCCGAAACCTGCGCTGATTTTGAACTCACATCGACGTCTTTTTTCCGGCGAACAATTTCAATCTGTGCAGCCGCAGCCGATTCTTTCAAACCACCTGCCCGCAGAATCAGATCTTCGAGCGTCATGTTGGCCACATACGGCGTTGCCTCGATGGGAGTGATCACTTCCCCGGTGATGCTGATTTCGGCAAATTCGGCCATATCGAAGCGGGAAGGAATAATAACCTGATCTTCCCGTTTCAATTCCACATCCGGTTTCACGCCGTTCATAATATCGACCAAATTTAAGGAGATATTTTCGATCGCCATGTCCTCGCGGGTGCGAACAATCTGAATCCGGCCCGTAAAGGCTTCTCCTTTCAGGCCTTCAGCACTGGCAATCAGTTGTTTCAGGGTTTTATTCTGATCCAGCGAATAAATGCCCGGACGGAAAACCGCGCCCTGAATACCCACCTGGTTTTCGTAACGAACCAATACGCCTTCCACTACAACCTGGTCACCGTCTTCCATCGGGAAGGTTGGGAAATCGGATTCCACAACGTCGATGACCTTCAGTTCCCGGTTCGTAAACCGGGTCACTTTAATGCGGGCTTTGTAGGCATTGCTGCTAAAACCACCGGCCAGTTCGAGCAATCGCGCCATGGGTTCGCCGGGCAGCATTTCAAAAATGTTGTTGCGCTTGGTCGATCCGTTAATTTCCACGTGCGACTTGAACGTCTGGAAACGTACGTTATCGTTGTCCTGCAAACGAATGTCGTTTCGCTGAATCCCGGTCGTCAGGAAGTCATATAAGTCGATGGAGGCTACGACCCGGTTGTTGCGAATCACCTGAACGTTACGGAAAGAGCCAATTTCACTCGGACCACCGGCCTGGTAAATCACGTTCATGGCCGTCGAAAGCGACGATACCGTATAGGTTCCCGGCCGGACGGCTTCGCCCGTTACCGTCACCCGGATGCTGCGGATGTCACCCAGCGTCACAATCATGTAGGTATTTGCCGGTCCGTAAGGCCCGCTTTTCAAGCCGACGTAGATTTTCGCCAGCCGGTCCAGAATGCGACCCCGGGCCTGTTCAATGGTCAGACCCGACACATGAACCGGCCCCACCCGCTGAAGGTAGATAAAACCATCGGGGTTGACGGTGGTCTGGTAAACGGCTTCCGAATAACCGTAGATATTGATGTTCAACTGATCGTTGGGACCCACTACATAACCTTTCGGGGTGGCAATGTTGATGTTCGGCTGAAAAACGCTGCCGTTGGCCGGGTCGTTGAAAAGCTGATACCCGAATAATTTACGCCGTTGGGCGGCCAGTTCCCGTTCCCGCAGGAGTTCGGCTTCCGTTTTTAACTGATTCTCGTTCTGGTCGTCCAGGGGTTGCTCAGTGGCATTCTGGCTGCTTCCGTCGGGAGCGGTTTGCTGCCCGTTCTGATTGGTGCCTGTCGTACCGTTTTGCCCGGTTGTTCCGGTTTGGCCCCGGGTTCCTTGTTGGTTGCCGCCCTGTTGTGTGGTGCCGGTGGTGCCGGTTGTACCGCGGGTACCCTGTTGTGTGGTGCCGGGGGTACCTTGCGTACCACGGGGGGCGTTACCGGTTTGTCCCGGAAGCTGTCCGGCAGGTGCCTGACCCTGTGTGGGGCGGGGCATACCGGAAGGAAGCGTAGAGGGGGCCGACGTGGGGGCTGAAGGAGCCTGAATGACCTGAGCTGCCGCATTGAAGCCCGTACAGAGCAGCAATACACCAAGAATGGTTTTGCGGAAAAATTGCATCGAAGAGTAGGCGGAAAAATTTGAGCTAAAACAATGGAAATGTGGATATTTTTGCATATTTTTAAGAAAGTATACGACCGGTTTCCGGCGCTCAATCTCATTTGCTTTGGTTTGCTATCAGTAGTAAATCGTGCATTGACGGTTTTTGACGCACTTTGCGCTACAAAGTAAACGAACTTTTACTACTTTTTAAACATTTTCTTTTTAAAGGTCAAAATTTCATATTTTGCGAACACCCGGGGAATCACGGACCGTTCACGAATGCGTGAATAAACGGTTTTTGGGGTGTTTTCTGACGTAAAACAAGTTTAATAGTCATATGGCAGATAGTAATCAGGTTCAGTATACAGAAGACAGCATCCGGTCGCTCGACTGGCGGGAGCACATCCGGCTTCGGCCCGGAATGTACATCGGGAAGTTGGGCGACGGGTCGGCCGCGGATGACGGAATCTATGTATTGATCAAGGAAGTAGTAGACAACTGTATCGATGAACACGTGATGGGCAATGGCAAGCTCATCGACATTAAAGTGACCGACCACCGCGTTGAAGTACGGGATTACGGCCGGGGAATTCCCCTCGGAAAGGTGGTCGATGTGGTATCCAAAATCAACACCGGCGGGAAATACGATTCGGGCGCGTTCCAGAAATCGGTGGGGCTGAACGGCGTCGGTACCAAAGCCGTCAATGCCCTGTCCACCCTGTTCCGCGTGCAGTCGTACCGGGAAGGGAAAACCGTCTGGGCCGAATTTGAACGCGGCATCCTGGTTCGGCAGGGTGAAGACTCCACCAACCAGCGCAACGGAACCCTGGTTATTTTCGAACCGGACAACACGGTTTTTAAGAATTTCCATTACATCCCGCAGTTTCTGGAAAATATGATCTGGAACTATTGTTACCTGAACGCCGGGTTAACGATCAGTTTCAACGGCCAGAAATTTGTTTCGCAAAACGGCCTGCTCGATCTGTTGCGGAATAAAACCGACGAAGATGCCCTGCGGTATCCCATCATTCACCTGAAGGGCTCCGACATCGAGATTGCCCTGACGCACGGCAACCAATATGGCGAAGAATATTATTCGTTCGTCAACGGCCAGTATACCACCCAGGGCGGAACCCACCTGGCTGCTCTGCGCGAAGCCTTTGTCAAAACCATCCGCGAATACTTTAAAAAGGAATACGACGCGGCCGATATTCGGGCTTCGATCATTTCAGCCATCAGTGTGCGGGTGCAGGAACCGGTTTTTGAATCGCAGACTAAAACCAAATTGGGTTCCATTAACATGTCGCCCGATGCCAACAGCACGACGGTGCGTTCGTTTGTCATCGATTTTGTGAAAAACCAACTCGATGATTTCCTGCACATGAACACCGAAACGCGGGAAGCCCTCAAAAAGCGAATCGAGCAGTCGGAGCGGGAACGGAAAGAACTGGCCGGAATTAAGAAACTGGCGAACGACCGGGCGAAGAAAGCCAATCTGCACAACAAAAAACTGCGCGACTGCCGGAATCACCTGCCCGATATCAAGTCCGACGACCGCTATAACACCACGCTATTCATCACGGAAGGGGATTCGGCCAGTGGTTCCATCACCAAATCGCGGAATGTCCAGAACCAGGCGGTGTTTAGTCTGCGCGGAAAACCGCTAAACTGCTTCGGGCTGACCAAAAAGGTGGTGTATGAAAACGAAGAGTTCAATTTGTTGCAACACGCCCTCGATATTGAAGACGGACTGGATACGCTGCGCTACAACCGCATCGTGGTGGCCACCGACGCCGACGTTGATGGTATGCATATCCGGTTGTTACTGATGACTTTTTTCCTGCAATTTTTTCCGGATTTGGTTCGAAATGGCCACCTTTACATCCTGGAAACGCCATTGTTCCGCGTTCGGAATCCGAAAAACCACAAAGAAACCATTTATTGTTATTCGGAAACGGAAAAGCAGCAGGCGACCGATAAGCTGACCAAAGGCGGTAAAAAAGTAGAGATTACACGCTTTAAAGGATTGGGCGAGATTTCACCGGAAGAATTCGGTCTGTTCATCGGCGACAATATGCGCCTGGAACCGGTCATTATGGAGAAAGAAACATCCGTTCCGAAATTGCTCAGCTATTACATGGGTAAAAACACCCCGGATCGCCAGCGTTTCATCATCGACAACCTCCGCATCGAGAAAGATATGGAGGAAGTGTCGCTGGTTTTGAATGAGTAATTAATACATGAATAATTAAGAAATGAATAACGAATAATGAACAATGAATGGTGAATGATGAAAGTTCAGTACGCTTTCAGCATTCATTGTTCATTATTTGTTATTCGTTATTTATTGTTCATTAAAGTATGACCCTCGAATCCCTCCGTACGCAGATCGATTCCATCGACGATCAATTGTTGCATTTGTTGAACCAGCGCATGGAAGTGGTGCGGCAGGTTGGCGAATTAAAGAAATCGAGCAAGTCCGTCATCTACCGCCCCGAGCGGGAGAAGCAGATTCTGGATCGGCTGCACGAACTGAACAGGGGCCTGATGACCCCGGCAGCCATCGACGCCATTTACCTGGAAATTTTTGCGGTTTCGCGGAACCTGGAAATGCCGGAGCGGGTGGCATATCTTGGTCCGGAAGGGAGTTTTACACACCAGGCCGCCGAAAGCCGGTTCGGTGCCATGAGCGATTACATTGCCCTGCCCACCATTCGGTCGGTGTTCGAAAGCGTTGAAACGGGCCGCAGCCGGTTTGGCGTGGTACCCATCGAAAATAACCAGGAAGGTGTTGTCAATGAGACGATTGACCTGTTGTTTGAAAAAGACCTGCTGATTGCGGCCGAAGCCCAGATTCCGGTGCACTTTACGTTTGCCACCCAAACCGACGTGCTGAGCGAGATCACGCACATCTATTCCAAAGACATTGCGTTTGGTCAGTGCAGCAAATTTTTGCGGGATTATTTTGACGGATTGTCTGCCGAAATGATTCCGGTCGAGTCGACCTCCAAAGCCGCTAAACTGGCGGCTCAGCAACCCCGGGCGGCCGCCATCTGCTCCAACATTGCGTCCAAGCTGTTCGGTGTACCGGTTTTGTTCGACAACATCGAGGATACCGATCTGAACCGAACCCGTTTTTTAATTCTGGCCAAGGATTTTGAAAATCAGAAGAGTGGTCGTGATAAAACCACGATTGTGGCCCGGCTGCCAAACACGAACAAACCCGGTGTTTTGGCGCAGTTCCTTCAGGAGTTCGATGCCCGTCAGATTAACCTGACCAAAATTGAAAGCCGTCCGTTGCGGGAAGGGGCTACCTTTAAATACTGGTTTCTGATCGAGTTTGAAGGCCACGCCAGTGACCCCGGCGTTCAGGAAATTCTGGAACACCACGGCGCAGATGTCAAATGGCTGGGGAGTTATGTGCGGTCACTGGGGTGATAAAAGGTAATTTTAAATGAAAAATGATGAATGCTAAATGTAAAAGTGGCTGGTCGCTGACAAACTTTTACATTTAGCATTCATCATTTTTCATTTAAAATTATGTTATCTTCCTAGAATCTCTCTCGTCTGTTCAACATCCAGTTGCATTTGATCCACCAGAGCCGCTAACCCTTCAAACTTCAACTCCGGGCGCAGGTATTCGATAAACCGCACGGTCAGGTGTTCGCCGTAAATCTCCTGGTTGAAATCAAAAATATAGACTTCAATCGTACGGTGCGTTCCGCCGACGGTAGGCCGGGTGCCAATGCTCATCGCGCCCCCCAGTTTTTCGCCTTTGTAAATGACTTCGGCGGCATAAATGCCGTTGGCCGGTACCAGCTTGCTCGGATCATCGACCTGGATGTTGGCGGTTGGGTAGCCAATGGTGCGGCCCAGTTGCTGCCCTTTGACGATGGTTCCGCTCAGGCTGTAGGGACGCCCCAGGAATTTGGTGGCGGTTTTCAGATCACCTTCCAACAGAGCCGTCCGGATTTTGGAGGAACTGACCCCCACATCTTCCACATCCTGCCGTGGGATTTCCTCAATCTCAAAACCGTAGTGATGGGCATGTTGCTGCAAATAGTCGAAGCTGCCTTCCCGGTTGCGGCCAAAATGGTGATCGTAGCCGATGACCAGCTTTTTCGTTCCGATTTTCTCCACCAGGATTTGTTCAATAAATTCCGCCGAAGACAGTTCGGAGAACGAACGGGTGAAGGGAATCACCACCAGATTGTCGACGCCCGCAGCCGCCAGCAACTCGGTTTTCTCTTCCAGTGTCGAAAGCAGTTTCAGGCCCTGGCTGTCGTTGGAAACCACCGTGCGCGGGTGTGGCCAGAATGTCAGCACCACGGTTTCACCACCCTCGTCGCGACGGGCAATTTCGGTGAGCCGGGTCAAAATTTTCTGGTGGCCTAAATGAACCCCATCGAAGGTGCCGCTGGTGACAACGGCGTGGGGGATGGGTTGAAAAGTATCGGTTCCGTGGTAAATCTTCATGAATGTAATGGCTCAGCCGGGCGGTTTTTGCTGATAAATCCGTCGACGGTGTCCGCTTCTTCAATGCGAAACGCACCAATCCGAGTTCGGCGGAGGGCTTTTAAATACGCGCCATTTTGCAACAATAATCCCAAATCGCGCACTAAGCTACGGATGTAGGTCCCTTTTGAGCAAATAATCCGGAAATCAATTTCTGGAAACCGCTCGGTATCGACTTCAAAAGCGGAAATGGTTACTGTCCGGGATTTGATCCCTCCCTCCACATTGTCGGCAGTTTCGCCCCGGCGGGCTTTTTCGTAGAGTCGTTCGCCATTGACCCGAACGGCAGAATAGATGGGGGGAATCTGGTCGATAACGCCGGTGAGTTGCTGAACGGCGGTTTGTATGGCTTCGGGGGTGATTTCGGCAACATCGAATTCGGCATCGAAATCCGTTTCCAGATCGACGGAGGGCGTGGTTTTGCCCAGCACCAGCGTGCCGGTGTATTCTTTTTCCTGCGCCTGGTAGTTGTCGATCTGCTTGGTCATTTTGCCGGTGCAGAGAATCAGCAGACCCGTTGCCAGCGGATCGAGCGTTCCGGCATGACCGATTTTCTTGAACTTTCCCGCAAATTTGAGCTTCTTGACGACATCGAACGACGTCCAGGTCAGCGGTTTATCGATGAGAATCAGTTGGCCTTCGTCGGGTTGTTGCATGGATTTAGACAACATCCAGTTTTACGCCTGCCGCCATCAGACCCAGCAACAACAAGCCGAGCGCAATGCGGTAATAGCCAAATACTTTGAAACCGTATTTGGTCAGAAATCCGACAAAGCTCCGAATGGCGAGCAGGCCCACAATGAACGCAACGAGGTTACCGAGCAACAGAATCTGGATGTCGTCGGATTGAATGGTTTTGTAGGTTTTCAACAGTTTGTAGCCCGTAGCGGCCGCCATGGTTGGTACGGCCAGGAAGAACGAAAATTCGGCGGCCTGTTTCCGCGTAAGTCCCTGGGTCATCCCCCCAATGATGGTGGCGGCTGAACGGGAAACGCCCGGAATCATGGCGATACACTGGAAAAAACCAATTTTCAGGGCTTCCGGAAATGTGACGTCATAATCCCGCGGAAACTGCTTGAAGATGCGATCGATGTAAACCAGCAGAATTCCGCCCAACAAAAGCGTAATGGCAACGACAGTGACATTTTCCAGCAGCGAATCGATGAAATCATTCAGCAAAAAACCGATGACGGCGGCTGGCAGGAAGGCCACGAGGAGCTTGAAATAGAAGTCGGTGGTTTGCAAAAACCGGCGCCGGTAGAGCACCAGCACCGAAATGATACAGCCGAACTGGATGTTGACGGTATAAAGCTTGGTGAATTCCGATTTGCTGATGCCGACCAGGGACGAATAAATAATCATGTGGCCCGTTGAAGAAACCGGCAAAAACTCGGTCAACCCTTCAATAATGGCAAGAATAATCGCGTGGAGGAAACTCATTGATTCGTTGGTCGGCGCAAAATGGCAAAAAATTCGAGAATAAAACCACCCATGACAATCAAAGGCCCGATGGTAAGACCTAGGGCTCCAAAGCCAAATTCTTCCGTATCCATGCTCATTACGATGAAGCCCAGGAGAATGATCACCACGCCGATCACCATCAGGGTGTAGTTGGCGCGTCCGAAGGGAAGTTTACTCATAGAATTAAATGGTTTAATGGCAAGATGGTTAAAAAGGATGGCTGCTTAGGCCATTCAATGGGTTAGTACAAGTCGTCCAGCGATAGGCTCAAATACCGGTGAACCGCCTGGAACGTGCTGATTAAACCGATGATGATGCCCAGCACCACGACGGCACCCAGCAAAATGGCAATTTTTTCGGGTTCCTGTAAGGTCGCCAGACCATCGATGTTGCGGAGGGCAACCTGTAATAAAATGAACAGAAGTGCCGCGGCAACAATGCCACTCATCAGGCCCTGCGTCATGCCGCGACGAAGAAACGGAAGCTGAATAAATCCGTTGGTCGCGCCGACGAGCTGCATGCTCCGAATGAGCAACCGCTGGGAATACAAAGCCAGCCGGATCGTATTGTTCATCAGTACAACGATGATCACCAGCATGATCACCGCAAAAACCGACATGATGATGTAGATTTTGGTGATGTTTTTGTTGATCTCGTCGACGATATTTTCCTGGTAAATGACTTCAAAAACACCGTTGACGCTTTCCAGATCGTCTTTTACTTCCTGCAGCCGGACTTCTTCAAAATAATCCTCCTGCAATTTGATGCGGTAGCTGTCTCGTAATGGGTTTTCGTTCAGGAAGTTGGTGAAATTCTCTTTGGTGTCGGCCATAAACTCTTTGGCCGCCACATCTTTGCTGACGAACGTAATCTGAGGTGACGTTCCGTTGACAAGGACATACGGTTTTTTTACGATCTCAGCGTGGAGCTTTTCAAGTTTGGCGGCATCCAGATCCTTGTCCAGAAACACCCGCACTTCGTTGTTTTCACGAATGTATCGAACCAATTTCTTGGACTGAAGCACCAGCATTCCGCAGAAACCAATCAAAAACAAGGCCGAAGTCAGGCTGAAAAGAATCATCCCGCTCGGATACGCACCCACTTTCTTTTTTGAAGCCATAGAAAACTCCGTCGGGCAGTGTCATCCTGCCATGCCGACGTCGGTTACAAAAATACGGATTTTGCCCGAACACCAACTCATTCTGCGGGATAGAGGAGGGAGATTTAGGAAAAATTAAGAGATAAGGGGCAAAAGGGGCAACTGAGCGGCTTCCTGTCGGGTAATTATACCGCTCAGGCTTCGATCGGCCCGACGTGAACCGGCGTCAACTGGTCGAGTTCTTCCAGTTCAAAAAGCCGGGAGCGAATGAAAAACCGGATGCCAAGCGGAATTTCCAGCGAAAAACTAGCCCCCCGGCCGGGCGTTACGTCGATGGTCAGTTGGGTATGTTTCCAGTATTCGAACTGGTCTTCCGACATAAAAAAGTCACAGCCGTGAACCGCTCCGAGCCAGACGTCGGAGGAGCCGATCAGGAAGTCGCCTTTGGCAAAACACATCGGCGACGATCCATCACAGCATCCTCCGCTCTGGTGAAACATCAGTTCGCCATGCTCCCGGCGTAGTTTGTCGATGATGATAGCAGCAGCCGGTGTAATCTCAACGCGGGAAATGCTCATGGTTTTGTGATTGAGCGATAGAGCGAATGAGTGATTGAGTGAACTGCCTTCCGTCTCTTGGCCCCCTGTTCACTCAATCACTCATTCGCTCAATCACAATTGATTAAAAGAACCCCAGTTTATTCTTGCTGTATGAAATCAGCAGGTTTTTCGACTGGCGGTAGTGGTTGAGCATCGAGAGGTGGTTTTCACGACCGAAGCCCGACTTCTTATACCCGCCAAACGACGCGTGCGCCGGGTAGTTGTGGTAACAATTCACCCACACCCGACCCGCCTGAATGGCCCGGGGCACCTGATACAATTCATGCGCATCGCGGGTCCAGACGCCTGCTCCCAAACCGTACAGCGTATCGTTGGCCATTTCGATGGCTTCATCGACGGTTTTATAGGTCGTGGCCGAAACCACCGGGCCGAAGATTTCTTCCTGAAAAATCCGCATTTTGTTGTTGCCCCGGAAAATCGTCGGCTCAATGTAATACCCGTTTTCCAGGCCATTGTTCAACTTCGCAGGGCCACCGCCGGTCAGAATTTCGGCACCTTCCTGCTTGCCGATATCGATATACGACAGAATTTTCTCGTACTGATCGTTGGATGCCTGCGCACCCATCATTGTGGTCGTATCGAGCGGATGACCCAGTTTGATGGCTTTGGTGCGTTCGATTACCCGCTCCATAAAACCGTCGAAAACGCTTTCGTGAACCAGCAGACGCGACGGACAGGTACAGATTTCGCCCTGATTCAGCGCAAACATAACGGCACCTTCGATACACTTGTCAAAAAACGCATCGTCGGCATCCATGATCGATGGCAGGAAGATATTCGGCGACTTGCCGCCCAGTTCCATCGTGACCGGAATCAGGTTTTCCGACGCATACTGCATGATCAAACGGCCGGTGGTGGTTTCGCCCGTGAAAGCCACTTTTGCGACGCGCTTCGATTGCGCCAGCGGTTTGCCCGCTTCCGGACCAAAACCGTTGATGATGTTGATGACTCCCGGAGGAACGACGTTTTCGATCAGCTCCATCAGCACCAGAATCGAGGTCGGCGTTTGCTCGGCGGGTTTCAACACCACGCAACAACCGGCCGCCAGGGCGGGGGCGAGTTTCCAGGTGGCCATCAGCAGCGGGAAGTTCCAGGGAATGATCTGGGCCACCACGCCAATCGGCTCCTTGATGATCATCGAAACCGTATCGGCATCCAGCTCCGACACCGATCCCTCTTCGGCCCGGATGACGCCGGCAAAATAGCGGAAGTGGTCGACCACCAGCGGCAGGTCGGCTGCCATCGTTTCGCGGACGGCTTTTCCGTTTTCGACGGTTTCGACGCGCGCCAGGAATTCGAGGTTGTTTTCAATGATGTCGGCGATTTTGAGCATGATGTTGCTGCGTTCGGTGGCCGATGTGCGCGACCAGGTCGCAAACGCTTTATGAGCCGCATCCACCGCCAGTTCTACGTCGGCAGCTCTTGAACGGGGCATTCTCGAAATCAGGCTATCGTCGATGGGGGAGTTATTTTCAAAATATTCACCGCCAACGGGCGGGACCCATTTGCCGCCAATGAAGTTTTCATACTGATTCTTGAACTGAGGTCTTTCCAGTTGGGTAGCCGAGCGGGTGGCCACGGGTGCTTCTAAGGTTTCCATGGATGTAAGAATACGTTAAACTGATTTTCGGAATTTGAATTGTGACAAATTTTGCCGAAATCGTACTAAAGTTTTTTCGGTATCGTCTCAAAAACTTACGGTATTGTCTCTTTCTTTTTTCCTCATCGATTTTACGAGAAAGCACTATTTCTCGTGATGAATACGGTTTTCAGGAAAGTTGGAAAGTTGAAATCGGAATGGTAAACGAAACAGAACCAGTCGCTTATGGCATCGGGAAAAAAGTCATTGCAGAATTCGGAAGCGTTGCCGGCCTGGGGTGGCCGCCTGGATGCGCTGGTGGAAAATAAGCTCACGTTGAGCCATGATGTGGCCGAACTACATCTGTACGAAACGTTCCAGCGGGCGCAGTTGGTCGAACTGGAATTTGGTGCGCCGGTGCTGACCAGCATGCTGACCGGCAAGAAAGTCATGCACATCGACGAGTTGAAACCGTTTGATTATCTGCCCGGTGAATCGCTGGTGTTACCGGCCAACAAACCGATGAAAATTGATTTTCCGGAAGCGACCGTCCAAACACCCACCCGCTGCATTGCGCTCACGATTTCGGGGGAGTTTATCCAGCAAACCGTCAACTACCTGAACGAAGAATATCCCCGGAGCGAACCCAGCGAACTCTGGGAGGTGGATACCAATAATTACCACTTGCAGAACAATTTCGAAATCAGCTCATTGATCGATAAAATCATCCGGTTATACCGGGAAAACAACGTTCTGAAACCGTTCTTCATCCACAATTCACTGGAAGAACTGATCGTGCGGCTGATGCAGACCCAGGCCCGGCGGGTGCTGGTCGATCAGGCGCGGAAATACATGAGTTCGCACCGGCTGGCGTTTGTGGTGGAATACATTCGCAACAATCTGACGAAGGCGTTGGCGATCGACGAGTTATCCAATCAGGCCTGTTTGTCCAAGTCTCACTTTTTCCGGTTGTTCAAAAACGAACTTGGTATGTCGCCGATCCAGTTTATTCTTCAGGAGCGCATCCGGCTGGCGAAACAGATTTTGAGCAATCCCGCCAAGTCGATTACGGATGCCTGTTATGAATCGGGATTCAATAGCCTGACGCATTTTAGCAATGCGTTTCGAACCGTAGAGCGCATCAGCCCCCGTCAGTACAAACAGCAGCTTGCCTAGGCGGTTTTAATGTTCGTGCCGACTCATCCAGTCGTCCATCGAAACCTGCCCGATCCAACGACCAGAAACATAATCAGCAGAAACAGTACGACAATCGATAACCACAGTTCGGAATTGAGGGCCGAGAAACCCTTGCTGATGTTGATGAAAAATACGGCCCCCAGCAGAATGGGCAATTGAGCCAGCACGGCCAGGCGCGTCAGCATCCCGAAGGCGATCAGCACCCCGCCCACCAGATGGGCAAAGGCAACGTAGTGAACCAGCATAACCGGCGTCAAACCGAAGCGGTTTCCGCCAACGAGCGAAGAAAGGTAGGTGGTGTCTCCAATAAAACTAACTCCTTTCAGGAACAGGATAATTCCCAGCATAATGCGAAGAGCGTCAATCCAGGCAGGGTGATGCGTATCGCCCCAGTGTTCAACTCGTTGTAACACGTTCATGACATCGCTTATTTGGTATAACTACCCTAAGTTAGTCATTTTTATTAGACAAAAGCAAGTACTTATTGAGTGATTTTGGTATTGAGTGAATGTGTGATTGAGCGATTGAGTGATAGAGAGTGATCTTCGATTTTTTCACTCAATCGCTCAATCACATATCACTCAATGTTAGATAATCTTCGGGCATTTCGTGCTGCCCGCCAGCCGGGATCGGCGTGGTTTGGGCATACGCTTGCTGGCAACCCGGGTGGTTGGCGGAGTCTTGACTTTGGAAGGGTTCGCGATGATTTCCATCGTCACCAGGTCGTCCAGCGGCCGGTAGTCCGGCGGGGTAGGAGCGTCGGTTTGGATCGGGAAGTAGTGGTCGCCGGGGAATTCGTAGCGTTCGAATTCGTAATCGTAGAGGTAAATATTAATGTAACCGTCTTTGCTGTATTTTGAACTAATCGAGTTGGTCGGCATCAGGTTCTGCGCCTGGAGAATGTCGGGTCGGCGCGCGAGCGAATCCTTGAAATACTCTTTGTAGACCTTGTACCGGTTAAACTGGTATACCATACTGGCCGAATCGATGGTGAGGGCAATGTTCAGGTAATGCAGCCCAAATTCACCTTTTTTATTGCGGGCATACAAAACCCCCAGGTTGTTGATGGCACTTTTGTCCAGATGGCCCAGGTAACTTTGAACGGCCTTGTCGTATTCTTCCGTGTTTTTGTAGACGTTTCCTAGATTGTTATAGTACGTTTTATGCGTCGAATCGAGGTCGCGCGATCGCTCGTAATCGCGGACGGAGCGGTAGTAGTATTGTCTGGCATTGTGAAAATCCCGCTCTTTCTCGTGTTTGAGGGCAAGATAGGAGCGGACAATGCCCCGGTTGTTGTACAGGAATGCTTTGTGATGTCCCCGGTTGATGACGCTGTCGAGAACGGCTTCCGCCTGTTCGATGCGGTCTTTCTCCAGCAGTGAAATCGATAAACCGTTTAAGGCATTCAAACTCTGACGGTTATGGTGCAGAGCCCAGGAAAAGTTGTCGTACGCTTCCTCCATATTTCCCGACTTCAGGTACATATTCCCTTTGTTAGTCAGCATCTTGTCGTTTTGCGGAGACAGGCGAATGGCTTTTTCCAGATACGACAGCGTGTAGCGGAAGCTGTCTTTTTTGCGGTAGACTTCGCTGGCACCGGCATAGGCCGCCGGGTGTTCCTTGTTCAGTCGCATGGCAACGTTCAGGTCGACCAAGGCAGTGTCCAGTCGGTTGAATTCCAGGTGCGTAAGGCCACGGCTTAAAAAGCAATCGGCGAGATTTTTGTCTTTCTGATCGAACAGATCGGGTGCTTGCAGGAAGTGGTCCATCGCCTGTTCGTGCAGGCCCTGCCGGTGGCTGATGACGCCCAGACCCAGGTGAATGTGCTGATTTTCCGGTGCCAGGGCCAAAGCGGCTTCCAACTCGATGCGGGCCGAGCGGTAATCGCGAATGCTGCACAGGGCGTTGCCCAGGCCGGTCCGGGCTTCCACCCATTGCGGACGAAACTGAACCGCCCGGCGGTATTCGGCCACGGCTTTGGCAAACTCTTTCTGACCATAGAAGGCATTCGCCAGTCCAAAGCGGGCTGGTACCTGGTAGGTTCGGTCATTGGTGAGCAGATAATCGGTGAATTTTTCGGCGGCTTCTTCGTATTCTTTCAGGCCGAGGAGCGCGTTGCCCAGCCGAACCGGCAGCATCATGGTAAGTTCCGGCACTTTTTCGACTGATTCATAAGCGTTCAGGGCTTCGCGGAATTTCCCCAAACCCAGCAAGGCATCGCCTTTGACCATTCTATACACCGGCTCTCCGGGTCGCATCCGAACGGCATCCGAAGCAGCCCGGCTGGCTTCCTCGAACTGACCCGCGTGGAGGTGGGCGACGGCCCGGTTGAAAGCCACTTTGTCGGCTCCTTTTCCGCCGGGCGTGTTTTCCAGCAGGGCCAGGCCCACTTTTACATCACCACTCATGCAGAAAAAGACGCCCTGATTGGCCTGGGCGTGCGAAAAGTTGGGGATTTGCTGCAACAGGCTGCTGGCTTCTTCATACCGTTTCAGACGGCTCAGGATGATGGCCTGGTTGTAGAGCAGGGTGTCGGAAGGGCGACCCGCGGAAGCGCGTTGCAGAAGCTGGAGTGCCCCGCTGTAATTCTTGTTTCGGGCCAGTTTGATGGCGGTATTGTTGAGCCGGGGAACGGAATCATTGTCTGATTTTAAGTCAGACATTCGTCCTGACGCATACCCGGTTATCGGTTGAAAAACGACAAAACACAACAACAGAATCACAGGGTACAACAACCGCGGCATCAGAGAAATTAGTTAGGACGGGCTGGTGAAGATACAATTTTTGGTTATATGAGCCAAAGAAAGTGAGTTGCCGGTCGGCTTTTGTGAGTATATGGGCGAATAAACAGCGCTGATAAACGTTTAAGTAACGTTTTCCTGAAACTGAGTTTTAGGGTAGTTTAGAATTGGTAACCCCAATTAATACAAATTGAATTGGTGCTTATAGGTACGTATGAAATTGTAATCAAGAAGGAAAGGCCGGTAGAAATACCGTTCGCTGCTAAACGTAAAAAGCCGGCACTGAACCGGCTTTTTACGTCTGTTACAATACTTTGGCATGAACCGGTTCTTTCTGGAGCCGGTGTTGATACAGGAATTCGATCAGGTCTGCCACCAGCCCGGTCCAGCCGGTTTGGTGATTGGCGCCGAGGCCGCTGCCGTTGTCGCCGTGGAAATATTCAAAGAACAGGTGCATGTCCTTGAAATAGGGGTCATCCTGGTATTTTTTGTAGCCATTGTAAGCCGGTATTTTGCCGGTTTCGTCGCGCCGGAAAATGTTGACCAGACGTTCGGCCACCAGCACCGTTGCTTCCTTGATGCTCATAACCTGACCCGAATTGGTCGGGTATTCGATCTCGAAATCGTCGCCGTAGTAATTATAAAACTTCAGCAGGGAGTCGATCAGCAGGTAGTTGACCGGAAACCAGATCGGCCCCCGCCAGTTGGAATTGCCGCCGAACAAACTCGTTTCCGATTCGTTCGGAACGTATTTAACCGAGAAAATCTCGCCGTTCAGGTTGAACTCGTACGGTTTTTCACCGTGGTATTTCGACAACGCCCGGATGCCATAATCAGACAGAAACTCAGTTTCGTCGAACATCCGTTTGAGCAGCATTTTCATCCGGTGACCCCGGAGCAGCGAGAGCAGGTGGGTCGCGCCCTTGCCCGGTTCGTGCCAGCGCGAAATCATCGACGCCAGATCCGGGCGGTTGGTCAGAACCCACTCGACCCGCCGTTTGAAATCCGGCAGTTTTTCCAGCAAATCATCATCCAGAATTTCGACGGCAAAGAGCGGAATCAGGCCCACCATCGAGCGAATTTTCAACAGCATACTGGCGTTGTCGGGCGTGTGCAGCACGTCGTAGTAGAACTGATCGTCCTCGTCCCAGAGGCTGATGCCCTGTCCGCCCAGATTTTTCATGGCAGCCGCAATGTGCAGGAAGTGCTCGAAAAACTTCGAGGCCATGTCCTGGTAGGTGGGCCGGGTCAGCGCAATTTCGCAGGCAATCCGCAGCATATTCAGCGTGTACATGGCCATCCAGCCCGTTCCGTCGGCCTGTTCGATGTGGCCACCCATCGGCAAGGGCTGGCTGCGGTCGAACACCCCAATGTTGTCGAGGCCGAGGAAGCCGCCCCCAAACACGCTGTTACCGCTGACGTCTTTCCGGTTTACCCACCAGGTAAAGTTGAGCAGCAGTTTGTGAAACACACGTTCCAGAAAATTAATATCCCCCTTGCCGTTCATGTCGCGGTCGATTTCGTAGACTTTCCACGTCGCCCAGGCATGAACGGGTGGGTTCACATCGCCGAAATTCCACTCGTAGGCCGGAATCTGTCCGTTGGGATGCATGTAATACTCCCGCAGGATAACCGCCAGTTGGCGTTTGGCAAAATGCGGATCAAGCCGGGCGAGTGTCAGGGTATGAAAGGCCAGATCCCAGGCGGCAAACCACGGATATTCCCATTTGTCGGGCATCGACAGGATGTTGGCGGTGTACATGTGTCGCCAGCCGGAGTTGCGCTGGTAGGCCCGTCCATGAAACGGCGTAGGCATTTTGGGGTCGCCTTTCAGCCACTCGTTCACATTGTAATAATAGAACTGCTTGTTCCACAACATGCCCGCGTAGGCCTGCCGCTGAATAATTCGCAGTTCCGGGTCGGTCACATTGGCTTGCAGTTGATCATAGAAATCGTCCGCTTCCCGAACCCGTTGGTCAAAAATGGCGTCATAATCAGCGAAAGGCTGGCTTTTGTGTGTGTCCTGACTAAACCGCAGCCGAATGGTGACGGACTCACCGGCTGGAACCGTTCGGACATACCGGGCGGAGGCTTTTGAGCCAATCTGATTCGGATTGACGTGTTTTTTATCGCCCGAAATGATGTAATCGTTGACGCCGTCCTTACAAAACAGCGACTCATTGGGAATACCGTAGAGCCGTTCCGTGTTGGTTTCGTTTTCGCAGAACAGCAGTTCGTCGGCGTCTTCGCAATACAGTTTATACTTGCCCAGGAGCTTATGATCGACCGCAATCTGGGTGGTGGCAATGCCGTTCAGAATGGGCTTGTAAGCATATTGCTCATAACCCCACGACCAGGTATTGCGGAACCAGAGTGTGGGCAGCATCGTGAGTTTTGCAGCCTCCTTATACCGGTTGTGGGCGGTAATTTTGATCAGAATGTCGTTTTCGTCATTTTTGGCATATTCGATGAAAATGTCGAAATACTGGTTGGTGTCAAAAATACCGGTATCGATCAGCTCGAATTCGGGTTCCAGACGGTTTCGGTGCCGGGCTTCATCGACCAGACGGGTATACGGAAACGCTTGCTGGGGATACTTGTACAGCATTTTCATATACGAATGGGTGGGCGTACTATCCAGATAATAGTACATCTCCTTCACATCCTCGCCGTGGTTTCCTTCGGGGCCGGTCAGACCAAAAAGCCGTTCCTTGATGATGCTATCCGTGTGATTCCAGAAAGCCAGGGCAAAACAAACGTGGCCTTTGTTGTCGGAAAGCCCGCCAATTCCGTCCTCACCCCAGCGATAGGCCCGGGAGCGCGCCATGTCGTGGGTGATGAAACCCCAGGCATTGCCGTGGACGCTGTAATCTTCGCGAACCGTGCCCCAGGAACGTTCTGACAGATAAGGACCCCACTTCTTCCACCCTTTGTTATCGGCGCGGGTATAAATGCGTTCGCGTTCGATGCTGTTTTCCATCTTGAGGTTGTATCCCATTGTGAAGCTTCAAGTACAGTGTTGCGGCAAATTCAGGTAAATCAGGTCAACGATGACACTGCCATGAAGTCATTGATCGCCTTAAATTAGTATTCTGATCTAATAATGGTGCCATTGAGAGACCATTATTTTTTTATTCTTTTCCCTAAAAAAACGCATCAACAAGTGATGGTCTATTAATTATAAGTTGAAAAAAACGCGGTTTGCCAGACAAAAGAAGGTGCGGATTTTTGAAACATTTACCGAGTCTTTGCATTTTTCGCGCCAATCTCTCCACCCGTTGGTAAATGTTTTTTTTCGGTTTAAACCAGGTAACGGCTGCGTTTTTTACATATTCCGGCGGTATTGGCCGCCCACTTCATACAAGGCCCGCGACAGTTGGCCCAGCGAGCAAACTTTGGTGGCTTCCATGAGGGCTTCAAAGATGTTGCCGTTGGCCAATGCGGTTTGTTGCACCTGTTTTAAAACTACATTGGCTGCTTCGCGATTTCGTTCCTGAAAGGCTTTCCGGGATTCGATGGCGTACCGTTTCTCGTTGTCGGTCGAGCGGATGACTTCCTCTGGAATGCGGGTGGGCGAACCGTTGGGGTCCAGGAAGGTGTTGACGCCGATGAGGGGGAGTTTGCCGCTGTGTTTCTGCATTTCATACACCATCGACTCGTCCTGAATTTTACTGCGCTGGTACATGCGCTCCATTGCGCCCAACACGCCACCGCGCTCGTTCAGACTTCGGAATTCGTTCAAAACCGCCTGTTCGACCAAATCCGTGAGTTCTTCCATACTGAAGGAGCCCTGCAAGGGGTTTTCGTGTCGGGAAAGACCAAATTCCTTGTTGATGATCAACTGAATGGCCATCGCCCGGCGAACACTTTCCTCGGTGGGCGTCGTGATGGCTTCGTCATAGGCGTTGGTGTGCAGAGAATTGCAGTTGTCCGACAACGCACTCAGGGCCTGCAAGGTGGTGCGGATGTCGTTGAACGCAATTTCCTGCGCGTGCAAACTCCGGCCGGAAGTCTGAATGTGGTATTTCAGCTTTTGCGAACGCTCGTTGCCTTTGTATTTATATTTCATCGCTTTCGCCCAGATGCGACGGGCCACGCGACCCAGCACCGAATATTCCGGGTCCATGCCGTTGGAGAAAAAGAACGACAGATTGGGTGCAAAATCATCGATTCTCATGCCCCGGGCGAGGTAGTATTCCACGAACGTGAACCCGTTGGAAAGCGTAAAAGCCAATTGCGAGATCGGATTGGCACCGGCTTCGGCAATGTGGTAACCCGAGATGGAGACGGAATAAAAGTTGCGAACCTGCTGGTCGGTGAAATACTGCTGGATGTCGCCCATCATCCGCAGGGCAAATTCCGTCGAAAAAATGCAGGTGTTCTGTGCCTGATCTTCTTTCAGAATATCCGCCTGAACGGTTCCCCGCACCTGTCGCAGCGTGTCTGCCTTGATCTTTTCATACACCTCCTTCGGCAGAACCTGATCGCCGGTGGTTCCCAGCAACATTAATCCCAAACCCGTGTTGCCGTCCGGTAATTCGCCCTGGTAAGTGACATCGCCCCCCGGCCCCCTGAAGGGAGAGGTTAATCCGGCGGTTTCCACTACCCCTGAAGGGGGTTGGGGGGCGGTTTGTCGCAAGTACAACTCACACTGCTGGTCGATGGCGGCATTCAGAAAAAAGCCGAGCAGCATGGGAGCAGGACCATTGATGGTCATGGAAACCGAGGTGGCCGGGTCGCAGAGATTAAAACCGCTGTAGAGCTTTTTGGCGTCGTCCAGGGTGCAGATGTTGACGCCGGAGTTGCCGATTTTGCCGTAAATATCGGGGCGGTAATCGGGGTCTTCGCCGTAAAGCGTCACCGAATCAAACGCGGTAGAAAGCCGTTTGGCAGGCATGCCTTTCGAGACGTAGTGAAACCGTCGATTCGTCCGCTCCGGGCCGCCTTCGCCCGCAAACATCCGCGCGGGATCTTCGCCTTCGCGCTTCAGGGGAAACACACCGGCGGCATAGGGAAACTCGCCCGGCACATTTTCGGTCAGCAGCCAGTGCAGAATGTCACCCCAGTCTTCGTAGGTCGGCAAACTGATTTTTGGAATTCGCAAACCGGATAAGGAGGTCGAGAACAGGCTCTGGTGAATCGTTTTGTCCCGAACCTGATACTGGTAGGTGTCCGCCCGGTATTTTTGTTTCAGATCCGGCCAGGCTTCCAGGAGTCGTCGGCAGTCGTGGTGAAGGCGGTTTTCGAAGTCGACATACAGAGATTTGAGGGCTGGAGTAACCGTGTCGTCTGAAACCCGGTCAGCGGTCGGAGACCCTGACAGCGGTTGAATTGAATTAGTATCACCCAAACCGCTGTCAGGGTCTCCGACCGCTGACAGCGGTTCAGACGACAGGGTGTCCAGTACCCCCGACAATTGATACATCTTCCGGGCAATCGCGACCTGCTCATTCACGAAGGCATCATACTGATCACTGGTTTCGACAATTTCGGCCAGATAGCGAACCCGTTCCGCCGGAATGATGGCAGAGGGCGCAGTGGAGGGTTGAGTAAAAAGGACCTGATGCAGAAAATGAGCCCCGGTTTTTTGCTGAACGAGCTGCATCAGTTTCGAGAACAGGGCGTTCATGCCGGCATCGTTGAACTGCGAAGCAATCGTTCCGAAAATAGGAAGTTCATTGTCTGGTATTTCCCAAATACCGGGATTGGTGGCTGCGTGATTTCGGCGGTATTGTTTGCGAACATCCCGCATCGCGTCCAGCGAACCGCGTTTGTCGAACTTATTTATGGCAATGACGTCGGCAAAATCGAGCATATCAATCTTTTCCAGTTGGGTGGCTGCGCCGTATTCCGCCGTCATGACATATAAACTCACGTCCGAGTGTTCGGTGATTTCCGTATCCGACTGCCCGATGCCGGATGTTTCGATGATGATCAGATCAAACTGAGCCCACTGGCAGATTTCAATGGCATTCCGAACGTGTTTACTCAAAGCCAGATTAGCCTGACGGGTTGCCAGGGAGCGCATATACACCCGCCGGGCTGCCAGGTCGGGGTGGATGGCATTCATCCGAATGCGGTCGCCCAGTAGGGCACCCCCGGTTTTGCGTTTCGACGGATCGACGGAAATAATGGCGATGGTTTTGTCGGGAATCGTCAGCAGAAACCGCCGAACGAGTTCATCGACTAAAGACGATTTGCCCGCGCCACCGGTTCCGGTGATCCCCAAAACCGGGACCAAACCGCGATCGGTTTGTGGAAACGACTGGTTGATTTTTTCATACGATGCCGGTTCATTTTCCGCCACTGAAATTAATTCCCCGATCAGGTTGACATCTTTGGTTTGGGCAATCGAAGCCAGTTGACCGTTCAGCTTTGCCAGGTGGTCGGCCGTTCCGGTCGGGTGGTCACAATGTTCCAGCAAGTTGTTGATCATGCCCTGCAATCCCATCGTTCGTCCATCGTCCGGCGAGTAAAGCCGGGTCACGCCATAGTGGTGCAGTTCGTCTATTTCGGTGGGTAAAATGGTGCCACCTCCACCGCCAAATACCTTAATATGAGCTGCTTTTCGTTCCCGAAGTAAATCAATCATATACTTGAAAAATTCGACATGTCCACCCTGGTACGATGTGACGGCAATGCCCTGCACATCTTCCTGAATGGCGCAGTCAACAATTTCGGCCACCGACCGGTTATGACCCAAATGGATCACTTCGGCACCGGATGCCTGCATGATCCGGCGCATGAGGTTGATGGCGGCATCGTGGCCGTCGAACAAAGAAGCCGCCGTAACGATGCGTATGGGATGCTTGGGCTGGTACGGAATAATCGTTTGGTGAGATACCATGATCAAATTGTAAATTGTCGTGTAAAAGTAGGCAGAATGGCGGAAAAGCAGTATTATTGATTATCATTAGCAAGTTTTAAAACCGGCATGTCGCCAGCTCAAAAGTTCTACCGTTCGATTGGTGTACGCCATCATGAAGTTCGAACAGTCTGGTTATTTTTCTTACACAACTTTTTTCTCGGCATTGGGACGATCCTGGTTTACGTTTCAGCGAACGTCATTTTGCTTGAAAATCACCCCGAAACCAGCCTGCCCATCGCCTACATCGGTTCTGCGATTGCGATGATGATCGTCGGGAAATTGTACGCACATTACGAGCATCTCCTGGCCCTTCGAACGCTGGCCGTCCGGGTTTTGTGGGCGGTTATTATCCTGACATTCATCATCGATGTGCTCGTTCTGGCGGGGCATTCGGTGTGGTCGTCCATTGCCATCATGGTTGGTTTCCGGATGATCTATCTGCTCACGAATCTGGAGTTCTGGGGTGTTTCGGCGGTGGTGTTCGACGTCCGGCAAAGCAAACGGTTGTTCAGCGTCATCAGTTCGGGTGATATGCCTGCCAAGGCAATGGGGGCCATTCTGGCCGCTCTGGTTCATGCCCATACCGATATGTTTTTCCTGCTGATTGTAGCTTTCGGGTCCTTTTTGGCGGCCATCTACATCCTGCGGCTCACCTATCATTCCCACGATGTTCACGCCACGCACGGTTCTTCGCGCGTTCGTCAACCCAATCAGTCGCTGATCGTCGAGCATTTATTCGGAAACAGCCGCCTGATCACCTCCATGTGTCTGAGTCTGGTGGCGGTGGCGACGGTGGCCGCCAGCGTGGAATACGCTTTTTTTATCAACGTTAAATACAAAATCCACTCAACCACCTCGCTGTTGCAATACCTGAGTAAGGTTCTGGCACTGACCTACTTGATTGCTATGGTTGTGAAGGTGATCATCTCGGGACAGGCGCTCGACCGACTGGGCATCCGGCGTTCGCTGCAATTGTTGCCGATCACCGCTTTGGTTGGTGTAATCGTTTTCTGGATTGTCTGGGTGCTGGACGTCAGCGAACCGACCTGGCTGTTGTACTATTGTGCGCTCTATCTGACGTTCGAGGTCATGCGCCGTTCGCTGTTCGATCCGGTTTTTCTGGTGCTTTTTCAGCCGCTGACGACCCAGCAACGTTTACACGGCCATACGCTCGTCAAAGGATATTACGAACCGCTCGGGATGGCCCTGGCCGGGGTGATGATTTACGCGTTTCATGCCTATCCGGAGTTGAACGAGTGGGTGCTGTTTGTCTGGATGGGCATCGGCACGCTGGTGGCTTTCCTGCTGCTCCGGCGGACGTATCAAAACTACCTGAACGAACTGAAGTCGGCTTTGAGTCGGCGGTTTCTGGGAACGAACGAGCTGGCCGCACCCGAAGAGGTGTTGAATCTGGTGTTGACGAACCTGGAAAGCGCGCGGGTCGAGGAGGTCATCAACGCCATGAACTGGCTGAAAACGCACCACCCGGAAAAACTGTCCGACGCATCGGTCATGCTCCTCAGTCATGCCGAATTGCCGGTTCGCCGGTTTGCGCTGGAATCATTTATAGACCTGAAATTTCCAGTTGATGCCCCGCTTGTTTATCGTCTGGCGCTTCAGGATTCCGAACCGGCAATCCGGGCGCTGGCCAGCCGTTTGTTTGCAGGATTGCCAAAAGCTGATGCGAAAGGCGTAGCGGATTTATTGCACCACCCGGAGCTGACGACCCGCAAAGGGGCCATTCTGGGGAGTTGGAAAAACCGCCCGTATACGAAGCTGGCTACCGAAAGTTTGGATAAGTTGAGTGCATCGAACGATCCGGCCGACCGAATGGCGGTTTTGGAGGTCATCCGGGGGCTTCAACTGCAACAGCGCAGCGACCTGGTTACCGCTTCTTTGAAAAGCAGCGATCCTGCCGTCGTGAATGCCGCCATTCGAACGGCTGGCGTTATGGGAAATGCCGCTTTGACCCGCCAACTCGTCCACCTGCTGTCCGACAAGTTCTACTGGCGAACCGCGGCCCGGAGCCTGAGTGACATGCAAACGGCGGCTGTTCCGTTTCTGGAAGAAGCCGTTCTGGCGTCATCCGATACGCTGCTGATTCGCCGGATTGCGTCGGTTTGTGCAAAAATCAAGGTTCCTGAAAGCCATCACCTATTGACTACCCTTGTCGGCAAACCCGATTTGACGGTTCGGATGGCTGCTTTGCGGGCGTTGAGTCATCTGGAAAGTGTCGCTACCAAATCGGAGATTTACTACCCGGTTTTGCAGGAAGAACTGAAACTGGCGCAACGGTTACTCCACGGCAGTCTCCACAAAAATGACAAAGAACTGCTGGCTTGTCTCGATTATGAAATCGGTCTGCTCTTGCAACGGGTTTTCTTTCTGCTCATGCAACTGTATGATCGCGACGTGATTGCCAGCGTTCGGACGGGGATTGACCATGCCTCGCGCGAACGGCGCGCGAATGCGCTGGAAATGCTCGACAATCTGATTCCCCGGGTGGTCTACCAGTGTCTACAAGCCCTGCTCGATGATGTTCCGGTGGCCGAAAAAGTCCGCCTGGTCGATGCGCAACTGGAGCCTTTTCATTCGCAGGAGCCGTTGCTGACGTACATTTTGCACCAGGGCGAAACCATGTTTTCGGCCTGGACGATCAGTGTAGCCCTGCGCCGGTGGACCTCCCGCTCGCTGGCAAACACCCGTTTGTTAGGCTTGTACATTAACCATCCGATTCAGCTACTGAGGGAAAGCGCCGATGGTGTTTTGCAGGTAGTGAAGGAAAATCACCCCGAATGGTACCAGCGATTGCTGGCCGATCATCCTACGTTAGCAAGTCAACACATGAAATCAACAGAAGCCCACATTTCTGATTTTGAGCGGGTTATTGTTTTGAAAAATACCCGGCTCTTTGCCGATACGCCCGAAAATATCCTGAGTACGATTGCGCCGATCATGAAAGAAGTCACGTACCAGGATGGTCAAACGATTTTTCAGAAAGGCGACATTGGGAATTGTATGTTCGTGATCTATTCGGGAACGGTCGATATTTTCGACCGCCAGCAGCGGTTGGCGCAATTCGGGAGGGGTGATGTGTTTGGTGAACTCGCTCTGCTCGACACCGAACCGCGCTCAGCTTCGGCGGTTGTTGCCTCCGATGTGCTGCTGTTCCGCATCGACCATGAAGATTTTTACGACCTGATGGAAGAGCGCGAGGAAGTGTTGCGGAACATGATGCGAATTCTGTGTCAACGCATCCGGCTGCAAAACGAGAAAATCCAAACCATGTCGGTCATACCGAATAATGGCTGACAATTTCTTTCAGACTGTTCAACCGTTCCTGCTTGTTGGTTTGCCGTAAAGCCGTAGCGGTTTTGGTCCAATAGTGGTGGCTTTCCAGAAAGCTGACCTGAATCCGGTTCCAAGCGGTTTCGTCGCGAATAAAATTACGCTCTTTCAATTCTTCAAAAAGCGAGCTGGCAATCGGGTCAAAATCCGCACGGCCCAGGTAATCCAGATCCGCATCACACAGGATTTCTTCGAACAGATTCTGTGGATTTTGCGGTATTTTGGTCGCCATGATCATGCCGCAAATCTGCTCGATTTGCCCGGGAAGGTAGCCAAACTGCGGAAGTGTTTCGCGGGCATAGCGGCACCCCTCAGCCTCGTGACCCTGGTAGGTGGTGATAAAACCGCAGTCATGGTAGAGCGCGGCCGTTCGCAACAGTGTCAGCGATTCCGTATCGGTAACATCCTCTGCCTGTGCCAGTTTAGAAACCGCATCAACCACATCCAGGGTATGATGAAGACCGTGGTAATACAGGGTGGGCGAAAGGTCGCGCTTCAATTTAGCAAGGATAAACTCCTCAGCTTTCCGCAGATTCATCGGATACAGGCTAATAACGGGTGATTAATCAAACGTACTACAAATTGGTACGGTTGTCAACATCTGTCTGAATATTCATTACAAGTGACTATTAGTAGGCAAACGGTAATATTTTAATTATCTTATTGCGGAGGAGCTATTTTAAGTATAAATTGTTTTTTTTCCAATTTATCTACTACTCAGTTCTCCTAAACCCAAATTATTGCAAAGCTATGAGTCCAAAGGTAGTTATTCTCGGCGGAGGAGTAGCCGGTATGAGTGCGGCTCATGAATTGATCGAACGGGGATTTGCCGTTGAAGTATACGAAAAGAAACCCGATTATGTCGGCGGGAAGGCCCGCAGCGTGAATGTTCCCGGCAGTGGCAGCGGGGGGCGTCTGCCGCTCCCCGGCGAACACGGTTTCCGGTTTTTCCCCGGATTCTACCGGCACATTACCGACACCATGAAACGGATTCCCTTCAAAAATCCGAAAACCGGGAAAGCCAACAAGCGGGGGGTGTTTGATAACCTGGTGCAGAGCAACAAAATGATGATGGCCCGGTTCGATCAGGCGCCCATCATCGCCCTGAGCAAATTTCCAACCTCGCTCGCTGATCTGGAAGTGATCTACGATGACATCTTCAAGACCCATACGGGGCTGAAACCAGGCGAGTCGAAGTTGATGGCGCACAAGCTCTGGCAACTCATGACAAGCTGCAAAACCCGACGGCTGGACGATTACGAAAGCATTGGCTGGTGGGAATTTACGGAAGCCGACGATCATAGCGATGCCTACAAAGCTCTGTTTGTGAATGGGTTGACCCGGACGTTGGTGGCCGCGAAAGCCCGCAAAGCCAGTACGAAAACCGGTGGTGATATTCTGATTCAACTCGTGTTCGATTTGCTGAATCCGGAAATTCAGGTCGACCGCGTTCTCAACGGCCCGACCAACGACGTGTGGCTCAATCCGTGGTATGATTACCTCGTGCAAAGAGGGGTATACTACGAAAAAGGGCAGGAAACCGTTGAATTCCTTTGCGACAAAAAGACCATCACGGGCGTCGTTGTCGAAGATGCGGAGGGCAACCGGAAAACCGTTCAGGGCGATTACTACATTTCGGCCATGCCGGTCGAAGCGATGGCACCCCTTGTAAATGAGAACATGCTGTATAAGGATGCTTGTCTGGATAATATCTGTACGCTGGCCAACAATGTCGACTGGATGAATGGGATTCAGTTTTATTTATCCGATCAGGTAGACATTATCGACGGCCATATCATCTGCGTCGATACACCCTGGGCGCTGACGGCGATTTCCCAACTCCAGTTCTGGGGCGATTTCGAGGTCAGCGGTTACGGCGACGGTACGGTTAAAACCGTTTTGTCGGTCGATGTCTCGGACTGGGAAACGCCGGGGATTTTGTATGGCAAAACCGCTCAGCAATGCACCTTCGCCGAAATTAAAGACGAGGTCTGGGCCCAATTGAAGCGAAGTTTCAACGTCGAGGGAAAGGTTCTCCTGCACGATGAAAATCTGGTGACGTATTATATCGATTCTGATATCGTCGAAAAAAATGGCGTAGCGGTGCAGAATACCGAAAAACTGTTGGTAAACTTAACGAATACCTGGGACCTGCGCCCCAATTCCTATACCGAAATTCCCAACCTGTTTCTGGCTTCCGATTACGTAAAAACCTTCACCGACCTGGCTTCGATGGAGGGTGCCAACGAAGCCGCCCGCCGGGCCGTCAACAACATCATCAAACGTTCCGGTTCAAACGCCCCGCTGTGTACACTCTGGGATTTGCACGAGCCATTCCTGCTGTTGCCGTTCCGGTGGTTTGATAAAATCCGGTACCGGAAAGGATTGAACTGGCATTCCGACGTGCCGAAAACCGTGCAGACGGTGGCCACCGCAAACGCTATTTTTCAAAAAATGAAAGTCGTGGTCAAACGACCGTTTCTATGATTTCACTACCGGTTACCCGACATCACCAACGCATCCGAACCTATTTTATTCTGCTAACGCTGGGCCTGGTGCTGGGCATCGGCATTGTCAGCGACCGCTACCGGCTGGGCTGGCAGTCGGCGGCCTGGCTGGCCTACGGCACTTATGCGGTTCTGGTTTTGTTTGCCTGGTTCTATCACGATCTGTTTCTACGAAAACTGCTGATTTTCGGCCTGATTGGAGGGGTCGGTGAGCTGCTGGCGGATTGGTGGCTGGTCGATGCAACGGGGACGTTGATTTACCCGAATGATGAACCCATGCTCATTCGATCACCGCTGTACATGCCGTTTGCCTGGGCGGTTATTCTGGTTCAGATTGGTTATCTGGGCTGGCTGGTCAGCACCTGGAAGCCGGTGTGGGTGGCGGTTTTGGCCGCAGCCTTGCTGGGTTTGTCGATCATTCCGCTCATGGAACACTGGGCCAAAGATGCGGGCTGGTGGTATTATGTTCATTGTCGGATGATTGGAAGTGCTCCGTTGTATATTATCGTGGGAGAGGGTGTCATCTGTACGTTGTTGCCGGTTTTTTTCCGGCGAATCAACAACCGGTCGGGTTGGTCTGATGCCATTGGCCTGGGGCTTGCCCAGGGTGCCTGGATCTGGCTGGCCTACGTGATTTGTTATTATTTGTTTCGGTAGGCCATGATGAAGCGACTCCAGGACTACATCTACGGGTTTATTCCTCCCGAAGCCTTTTCCGACGAAATCACCTTACGCCGGTATAAACTGCTGGCTTACACCTGTTTCATTACCGGAGTCTTTGCCTTTTATTACTCCCTGGATTCCATCCGGTTTTCGTTTGTGCCGGGGGTGGCTGGTATGTTTGTGTTCGGTATTTTGTATTTTGTTTTGCTGTATCAACTGCGCACCCGGCCATTTCAGTGGGTGGCCAATGGCTATAGCATCGTGGGTGCCATCACGGTCCACAGCATCATTCTCTTCAGTGGAGGAGCGTATTCGCCAGCGCATCCGTGGCTCATTTCTTCCCCAATGGTGATTCTACTGGTTGCCGGTCAGCGAAATGCGGTTATTTGCCTGATTTACAACTGTCTGTTTTCACTCACTTTGTGGTTACTGGCCGCCAACGGGACCGTAATGGAAATGTACTACGATACGTCCTGGGAGTTGAGCTTTAGTGCCAGCAGTCTGATTGGATTGATCATCATTTGCTTCATCATTGTACTGGTTTTCGAGAACGGAAAGAATACCGCATTGAACCAGCTTCAGGCGAAAAACCAGCAGATTGAAGCGGAAAAGAGACGATCCGACGAGTTGCTGCTGAATATTCTTCCGTCCGAAATTGCTGAAGAAATTATGCAGAACGGCAAATCGACTCCGCACTTTTTCGATTTAGTAACGGTCTTGTTTATTGATATTCAGAATTTTACGGCGCATGGTGAAGACATGACCCCCGAAGCATTGGTGAATCAGATCGACTTTTATTTCCGATCCTTCGACAACATCATCAGCAAATACCGCATTGAGAAAATCAAAACCATTGGTGATGCGTACCTGTGCGCGGGCGGTTTACCGGTGCCCTACGCCGACAATGCCCGGGAAGTGGTGAAAGCCGCGCTGGAAATTCGCGCCTTTATGGAACAGAGCCGAACCGAACGGGAGGCTACCAATCTGCCCTTTTTCGATTTTCGGATCGGGATTCATTCCGGCTCCGTCGTGGCCGGGATTGTCGGGCTTAAAAAATTCGCCTACGACATATGGGGAGATACCGTCAACACGGCCGCTCGCATGGAGCAGCACGGCGAGGTAGGAAAAGTGAATGTGTCGGGCACGACCTACGAACACATCAAAGATCATTTTCAGTGTCGGCACCGGGGCAAGATCGATGCGAAAAACAAGGGAAAGATCGACATGTATTTTGTCGACTAGAAAACACAACGCCCGGCCAATGTGGTCGGGCTTGTCGTAGTTGTAGTATAGCAAAGCGTGAGTCGTGCCAAGCACAACCAATGTTAATTCTGGGGATTGAGCCGGTCGATCAGCATTTTATTGAACATCCGCTCGGTATTGTGAAGCTCCTGAAGCTGTTGAGCCGTAATCACGCGCAAAAATTTGGCGTTGTATTCTTTTTCCAGATCAACCAGTTTTTGCTTGAGTTCGACGGATTCGTTCAACTCGCTGATCGCTTCGTTGCCACCGGGTTTGCTCGATTTGCGCAGTTGCCGGGAAATATCCCTCCGCCGGTCGCTGTATTCGTTGTAGATGGGCCAGAATTGGGGAGCCTGTTCCGTGGTTAAATTCAAGCGGTTGGTAATCAGCCCGATTTTAGCACTTTCTATTTTCTGACGATCCTGATTCTGTGCGGCCGCCGGTAACGTCAGCAGCAAGCCAAAGAACAAAATCAGTAAGCGGGTGAACGATTTCATAGGAGTGGTTAAAAATAAACGATCGATCATAATCAAATGGCTGCGGTTCCGTCTTCTTCAATCAGTTGTTGGATGGATTCCGGCGAAACGTGCAATTCATGAATCAGCGTCGAATCATTGGGCATATCATGGGTTTTGATCAGGTCTGAATAATCTTCCAGATAGATATCCTGATCCTGCAAATAATCTACCACTGATTCGGTGCTCACTTTGCTCAACAGTTCGGGTTCCAGCGAATCCTGTTTTTCCGGGTACGTAAACCATACCAAAGCCGCCACAAAACCGGCCCCGGCCAGCGTAGACAGGGAGCGTTGCCACGACCAACTGATCGTGAAACGGTGTGACCGGCGGGCGGTTTCGGCCTGTATCCGGGTCGGGAGTGTATCGAAGTAGCCGTCCGGCGTCGTAAACGGCAGTTGCCGCAGCGGATTCTGCCGGTCTAATTCGTCAAGTCGTATTGGTTTTTTCGGTTCCATTGTCTTAAAGGCACAACGGTTTGACAAGCAAGCCTGTATCGG
The DNA here is from genome assembly GCF_965227735.1 of Larkinella sp. Taxonomy (NCBI): domain Bacteria; kingdom Pseudomonadati; phylum Bacteroidota; class Cytophagia; order Cytophagales; family Spirosomataceae; genus Larkinella; species Larkinella sp. The sequence continues at coordinate 6,669,168 of NZ_OZ245776.1, forward strand.
GTTTAATTCGTATTCAGATAATCTTCGATTTTTTTAACCGCCAGGTGATACGATGCTTTCAGCGCACCCACCGACGTTCCCGTAATTTCGGAAATTTCTTCATATTTCATATCATCGAAATACTTCATGTTGAAGACAAGGCGTTGTTTATCAGGTAATTTTAGCAACGCTTTTTGCAGTTTCATCTGAATTTCTTCGCCCGACGGTTCATTGCCGGAGGTCACGTAGTCGGAATTACTTTCCAGTTTTTCCATCAATTCACCTTCTACGTCGCCAATGGGCAGGAAAAACCGACGGCGTTTTTTATTCAGAAAATTCAGACATTCGTTCGTCGCAATCCGGTAAATCCAGGTATACAACTGCGAATCGCCCCGGAAGTTCTCCAGCGAATTCCAGACTTTGATAAAGGTCTCCTGCACCAGATCGTCCGCATCATCGTGGTCGATGACCATCTTCCGGATATGCCAGTAAATTTTCTGCTGGTACTGGCGCACCATCAGGTTAAAGGCATAATTCCGGCTTTGCGGATCGCGGTATTTTTGCAGGAGTTCCTCGTCAGTCATACGCTGGTTTAAAGTTTAAGGTTCAAAGGTTTAAGGTTTAAAATGTATATCGGAATTGCGTTCCGGTCTATCTTTAACCTTTATCTTCAAACTTTAAACGATTCTTCTATCCATGGCCCGTTTGGCGGCTTCAACAATTTTTTCGGCAGTCAGGCCATATTTCTGCATCAACTGATCGGGTGTTCCACTCTCTCCAAAACTGTCGTGTACGCCAATCATCTCGAGCGGGACGGGATAGTTGCGTGACAAAGCCTGGGCTACACTATCGCCCAAACCGCCGTTCAACTGGTGTTCTTCGGCCGAAACCGCACACCGGGTTTTGCGAACTGAAGCCAAAACGGCCTCTTCATCAAACGGTTTTATGGTGTGAATATTGATGATATCGGCTTCAATTCCTTCTTCGGCCAGCATTTCACCAGCTTTAATGGCTTCCCAAACGAGGTGGCCCGTCGCAAAAATGGAAACATCCGGCCCCTCGTTCAGCACAATGGCTTTCCCGATTTCGAATTTCTGATCGGCGGGGGTGAAAATCGGCACCACCGGGCGGCCAAACCGCAGGTAAACCGGACCTTCGTATTCGGCAATGGCGATGGTGGCGGCTTTGGTCTGGTTGAAGTCGCAGGGGTTGATAACGGTCATGTTCGGCAGCATTTTCATCATGCCGATATCTTCCAGAATCTGGTGCGTCGCGCCGTCTTCGCCCAGCGTCAAACCAGCATGGGAAGCACAGATCTTCACGTTTTTGTTCGAATAACAAACTGACTGCCGAATCTGGTCATATACCCGGCCCGTGGCAAAGTTGGCGAAAGTCGTAGCAAACGGAATTTTTCCACCGATGGTTAACCCCGCCGAAACGCCGATCATGTTGGCTTCCGAAATTCCGCACTGGACGTAGCGTTCCGGAAATTCCTTGATAAAGCCTTCCAGTTTAAGTGATCCGGCCAGATCGGCGGTCAGGGCGACGACGTTCGGATTGGTGCGGCCCAGTTCAAGGATGCCCGCGCCAAAACCGGAGCGGGTGTCTTTTTTTTCGGTATAGGTGTATTTCTTCATGGTCTAAGCGACTGCAATTTAGTTAAAAAGTAATTCGCACTCGGGCAGTTGGGGTGTGAAGCGGCATTTTCGATGGAGAAGCCGTTGGCTCGCATTTTCATAGCAAGCCGTGGTTTGCTACCGCTGAAGCCTTTTCGGTTTAGTTGAGCAATGGTTTTGAACGCTTCAAAATCAGCTTCGGGAAATTCAATATATACCTCCCGTCCTAATAACCTACTGAGGGACCCGGAGTCTGCTAAATACCAGTTTTCAAATTCTTTAACGGCAACGACCACCATCTGATTATCAAAAGGAAGAACACTTTGCTTAGTCACCGTAATACAAGCGTCTCTGTCTAAATCAAGAAGTGCAATGATTTTTTCAGCCCCTTTATCTAACAAGATTTCTCGGTATCTGATAAGCCGATCACCTAAGTATTGATTCTTACTCCCGGTTTCGGCGATACCAATTAATTCGATGTTTAGCGTAGCAAGAAACACTTTGAATGTATCCGTATCAAAGATGTAACTCTCGGATTCTCCTTCACAGATGAGGCCCAATTTTACCACGGTAATCCACCTCCGAGGACTTTGGATAACCAGGCTTCATCCATTGGTAAACCGTGTAAATTCATTCCTTTTATTTGCTTCGTTTGGGTTGCGCCTTCTTTTTTATCGACTAATATTATTTCGTCAGGCGTTAACTGCGATACTAGAGTTTGCGAATGGGTATTGAGCCAAATAAAATGTCCTTTTTCTTCACAAGCATATCGGCAAAGATTGACCAACTCTCTTACAACTTTTGGGTTTAAGCCATTTTCCGGTTCTTCAATGCATAAAAATTGAGGGTCTTCACTTTGGTAAATGGCAGTGAGTAAACAAAGAATGTTATATGTTCCGTCCGAAATTAAAGCTTTCGTAAAGGGTTTTATGTAATTTTTTTCGTAAATCAACAGATTATCACTTCCAGTTAATTCATCAGTACGAACTTCTATATTTGAAAAACTTGGTATAAACAATGATAACCAATCCTGAAACTCTTCATTAATAATTGGATCGCTCAGAAGCCTTCTAAGGACTTTCTCTAAATTATTTGCTGATAGTGAAAGTCTTAAACTGCTATCTCTGATTTGCTTTTCATATCTAATACTTGAGACAAAAATTCTTGAAAATTTATTGAAGAATTGTATATAATCAGATGTTACAATTTTCTCTACATTCAAAATATCTTCCTGATATTCAGATTGGTAATGAAAATTTTTTGATTTAATTAAAATGTCTTTTTCTCGGGTATTATTAATGCTAAAAACCTTTTCAGTAGGTTTTGTTAACTTACTGAAACCCTCATCGGATATAAAGGATGTAGTTTCCTTGTTGTATGTTTTTCTAAAAATACTTTCAAACGATTCAAACTGGCATGTAAATTCTATTTGTCTTTTGTCTTTACTCAGATTACGATTTAAAAAAACGTTTTCCCCTCCGAATAACTCATCCACCTCATTGTTCAAACTTTTTGAAGAAAGATTAACATACTCCAACGCTTCAAAAATATTCGACTTCCCCGATCCGTTAGGGCCGACGAATACCGTGAACGGATTGGGCTCGATGAGCTCAATCCGTTCGATGGATTTGAAATTTTCGATGACCAGGCGTTTGATCTTCATGCTCAATAATCGGCTGACCCTGCTGTGATGACGAGTTGGTTCAGGGCGGTGGCCAGTTGCTCGTCGTTGGGCGCAACACCGTGCCATTTGTGGCTTCCCATCATGAAATCGACACCGTAACCCATTTCGGTTTTCATCAGGATCAACGTAGGCACTTCGGCATCTGTCTTCGACTCTTTCAGGGTTTTGATGATGTCATTCATATCATTGCCCTGCATCTCGGTGACGTTCCAGCCGAAAGCCCGGTATTTAGCACCCAGATCCCGGTTGTTCATCACCAGATTCGTCGGCCCGTCGATTTGCTGACCGTTGAAGTCGATGATGGCCGTCAGGTTGCCGAGTTTGTGGTGTGGCGCAAACATAGCCGCTTCCCAAACCTGGCCTTCCTGCTGCTCACCGTCGCCCATCAGCACATAAACGTGTTTGTCGTCGCCGTTCAGCCGTTTGGCAAAAGCCGCTCCGCAGGCTACCGACAAACCCTGGCCCAGGGAACCGGACGCAATCCGAATACCGGGCAGGTGCTCCGCCGTGGCCGGGTGTCCCTGCAAGCGGCTGTCCAGTTTCCGGAACGTGGCCAGTTCCGAAACCGGGAAGTAACCCGAACGCGCCAGAACGCTGTAAAAAACCGGGGAGATGTGGCCGTTCGACAGGAAGAAAACGTCTTCGTCGGTGGCATTCATGTCAAAAATTGCCGCGCCCTGCTCGTCGCGTTTCAGGCGCATGACGTCGAAATACAGGGCAACCAAAAGATCGGTGCAGCCCAGCGAACCACCCGGGTGACCGGAATTGACGGCGTGTACCATCCGGACAATATCGCGCCGGACCTGCGTGGCAATGTTTTGTAATTGTTCGATTTCCATGTTCAGATAAAAGAGTTGAGACAAGAGAATAAAGACAGTGAAAGTCTCTACTCTCTTGTCTATAGTCTCACTTCTATTTTAAAATCTGCTCGGTGTGATTCTCGTTATCGACTTTGGTAATGATGTCTGAAATCACCCCGTTTTCGTCGATTACGAACGTAGTCCGGACGATGCCCATGAATTTGCGGCCATACATCGATTTTTCGTGCCATACGTCATACGCCGTCACCAGTTTTTGATCGGTATCGGCCAGCAGTGCAAACGGCAGGTTGTGTTTTTTAATAAACTTTTGGTGCGATTTTTCATCATCGACACTCACGCCAAGCACTTCATACCCCGCTTTCAAAAGGTAATGGTAATTGTCGCGGAGGTTGCAGGCTTCCGCCGTACAACCGGGCGTGTCGTCTTTGGGATAAAAATACAGAACGACTTTTTTACCCCGGAAATCCGACAGACGGACGGGGTTGCCATTCTGATCGCGGGTTTCGAAGTCGGGAGCTGCGTCGCCGATTTGGAGAGCCATAGTTTTTGGGTTTACAGTCTTCGGATTGGCAAGTAACGGCAAAAAATGCACATTGTCTGCCAAAGCTTAATTTTCCTTCTCCAACACAGCCGCTGAATCCACCATCATCGGTCGGGGGGCCGGCGGAAGCTGGGCCGTTACAGTTGTCAGATTGCCCGCCCGGTCTGTTACTTCCAGCACCAGCGTGCCTTCAAACGGCTTGGTCGGGTCGAATTTGTCGGACCAGATCAACGCGCGTTTATAGTCGTATTGCATCAGAATCCATTCGCCGTTGACCAACGCCCGGATGGTGTCCAGCCCCGATAAATCGTCCTTGACCGTGGCGACAATCGCGTTATAATCTTTGCGTAAAATCTTTACTACCGGCGGTTTTAGATCCGTCAACAATTGAAAGGTACCAAATTGACGGGCCTTGAAAATAAACCGGTTGTCTTTCCAGAAACCGCCGACGTACGACTTGCGGTTCCCGTTCACGAGATACATCTGGGTTTTTCCGGAATTTTCCAGCGGTTCGGTCGGCAAAAAATTGACCTCAAAAAAATCCTTCAACGGGATCGTTCCCTGGCTAATCGACACCCGGTTCCCGCCATGCGAAACCGCCAGATGAAGGGTATCGTAAACACTTTCGGCCGGAAAAACCACGGTAATTGCCGAATCTGTGTAAATACTGGATTTCCCCGGAAGAATCCGTTTTTTAAAATTCAGGGGCAGCACGGTTTTGCCAATCTGAACCGAATCCGGTAGATGTTTCTGTAAATCAATGACGTAGTACGCTTCATTGGCGCGGACATACTGCGAGGGGAGTTCCAGGGTGGCACCGCTCAGGTACACCTGAGCCGTCGGGGCCATCGCCGTTGGAAAATTCCGCGCCCGAATGATCAGCGTATTTTCTTCCACCGAACTGAACAGCACGGTGGGTAATTTGCTCGGGGTCAGTTTGCCAATGGCCGGATTCTCGACCTCGGGAGTGACCGTAAACCGGAGCGTGGTCGTGTGTTGGGAGCAGTCGTATAACGTAATCGTCACCTCGTGGGGTTGACCGTCAAACAGCGGTAATTTACCACGTGTCTGATCAAACCGGTACAAATCCAGCGTATTGCCATCTGCGATGTAACACCGGTGAAAACGCTGGCCTGTCAACTGCTCGATGCCGTAGTTCATGTGCAGGTTGATCAGCCGGGTTTCCTCGTTCGGGAAGTTATTCATGTTGTAGGCGAATACTTCCCGGTTATCCAACTGAATTTCAATGCAGGTCAATCCGTTTTTGAAAGGCGAACCCGAGGTGCGGTCGTGCGCCAGCACTTCCAGCCCCAGCAGACCAGAGGCCGAAATTGGTTGCGTCAACACCCAATCGCCGTTGGGCCGACGGATGGGAGTGAGGGCCAACCGACCCGCTTGCCCGTTCACGCGGGACGACGGGGTTAAAGGCTGGAGTGCAATGCGTTCGAAAAATGGCGGCAGTTCGTCTTCAATTTCCTGAAAACCAAATAATAATGGGTTGAGCAGGTTGTTTTTGTCGTCACGGATTTCAAAGTGTAAGTGCGGCCCGCCGGAGCCGCCGGTATTCCCCGACAAGGCAATAATTTCACCTTTTTTCACCGGAAACTGGTTTGGCTCCGGGCGCAGATCGATCTCAAACGACTGCTTTTTGTATTGCCCGGCCCGTAGAAACTGAGCGAGCGTATCGTTTAAGGTTTTCAAATGCCCATAAACCGTGGTCAGGCCGTTGGGATGTTTGATGAAGATGACGTGGCCATACCCACCGGTAAAAACCGCAATCCGTGAAATGTAACCGTCGGCGGCTGCATACACCTCCAGGCCTTCGCGCTGGGCCGTCCGGATGTCGATGCCGGCGTGAAAGTGATTGGGGCGAAGATCGCCTAAGCCGCCCGACAGCGAATTGGCTTCACCTGGCATGATGGGAAACAGAAAATAACCGGGTTGAACGGCCTTCAGAATGTGTTTATCGCGAATTTGACCCCAACCTGCTGCGTAAACAAACAGAAAAATGACGGAAAGGAACCATTGCACCAGCTTACTTCTCACTATTTCTACCATAATCCCTCGGCCTTGGCGATTCACTATTTGACATCAAATTCTAGCATTTTCCGATCTTCAATGTAAGCCGTCAGTTTGTCGCCGATGTGTACGGGGCCAACGCCTTTGGGGGTTCCGGTGAAGAGGATGTCGCCCTGGAGTAACATGAAATAGGTTGAAACAAAGGAAATCAGGTAATCGATCTGAAACAACATCATCGACGTGTTGCCCGCCTGCCGGGTTTCGCCGTTAACGTCGAGCCGGAAATTCAGGTTGTGCAAATCCGGGAAATCCGTTTTGGGAATAAACGTCGACATGGGCGCCGAACCGTTGAAGCCTTTGGCCAAATCCCAGGGCAACCCTTTGGCTTTCAGTTTCGATTGCAGATCGCGCGCCGTGAAATCGACCCCGATTCCGATTTCGTCGTAATAGCGGTGCGCAAACTTCTGCTCGATGTTTTTTCCCGTCCGGCTGATCCGAACCAGAATCTCCACTTCATAATGAACGTCGGTGGAAAAATCGGGATAGAAAAACGGATCGCCGGGGCGCAGAATAGCCGTCTCAGGTTTGGTGAAAATAACCGGATCTTCGGGCTGTTCGTTATTGAGCTCCTTAATGTGTTCGGCGTAATTCCGCCCGACGGCAATGATTTTCATGCGCTTTAAACTTTTTCTGCTGGCACAAATCTAAACAGGAAAGACGGCTCAACCGCAAGCTTATCAAAAAAAATGAACAAAGTGAGGCCCTCAACAGTCTCTAATAGGTAGTTTTGGCGTCTCAATATAAACACTATCATATTTCAACCATGAAAAGAGCGATAATGGCCATGTTACTGCTTGGTCTCGTCATTGCCTGTCAGAAAGTTCCGCTTACGGGCCGGAATCAACTGGTACTAATTCCGAATGCGCAAATGCTGCCGCTGAGTTTTACGAACTATAAAGAAGTACTGGACACCAGCAAGGTGGTTCGTTCCGGCGGGCAGGAAGATATGATCAAAAGGGTAGGTAGCCGGATTCAAAAAGCGGTGGAATCGTACATGGCAGCCAACAACCTCAGCGACCGCTTGAAGGGATTCCAGTGGGAATTTAACCTGATTGAAAGCCCTCAGGTGAACGCCTGGTGTATGCCGGGCGGGAAAGTGGCCTTCTATACCGGTATTCTGAAGTATACCCAAAATGAAGCCGGTGTTGCCGCCGTCATGGGCCATGAAGTATCACACGCCATTGCCGAACACGGGAATGAGCGCATGAGTGAAGGCTTGCTGGCAAATGGTCTGATGCAGGGCGGGCAGTTGGTGCTGGGATCGTTGTCGCAGAACCAGCGGAGCCAAACCAACGCACTGTTGTTGCAGGCCGTTGGAGCGGGCCTGCCGATTGCGTATCAGGTAGGCCGTGCGCTGCCCCACAGCCGGGCGCAGGAATCCGAAGCCGATAAACTGGGGCTGATTTTTATGGCGATGGCGGGCTACAATCCGCAGGAAGCGGTCAATTTCTGGGGTCGGATGGCGAAAGCCGGATCGGGTCAAAAACCGCCTGAATTCCTGTCCACTCATCCATCTGACGAGCGCCGGATTCGTGATCTGGAAAAACAGATGCCCGACGCGATGAAGTATTATAAAAGATAAAGAGGCATTTCGCGGACGGGGCCGCCCGAGCGGCCCCGTCCGCGAAATAACTTACTCACCCATATCTTCCAGCACCTGCTTCACCCGTGCCGCTGCGTCTTTCAACTGAACGGCTGAGAACACTTTCAGGCCGGATTCGTCGATGATCCGTGCGCCTTCTTCCGCATTCGTACCTTGCAGACGTACGATGATCGGCACTTTAATGTCGCCGATGGCTTTGTAAGCCTCCACAACGCCCGTCGCAACGCGGTCGCAGCGAACGATACCGCCGAAGATGTTGATCAGAATGGCTTTCACGTTCGGGTCTTTCAGAATGATCCGGAAACCGGCTTCCACCGTCTTGGCATTGGCTCCACCCCCCACATCGAGGAAGTTGGCCGGTTCGCCACCCGACAGTTTGATGATGTCCATCGTGGCCATCGCCAGACCGGCACCGTTGACCATACAGCCGACGTTACCATCCAGTTTGACGTAGTTCAGGTCATTGGCCGTGGCTTCGACTTCCAGCGGATCTTCTTCCGTAATGTCGCGAAGGTGGATCAGGTCGGGGTGACGATACAGGGCATTGTCATCCAGATTGACTTTTGCATCAACGGCCAGAATTTTGTTGTCCGACGTTTTCAAAACCGGGTTGATTTCGAACATGGACGAATCCGTTTCCGTGTAGGCTTTGTAGAGCGATCCGATGAACTTCACCATTTCCTTGAAGGCTTCACCCTGCAAACCCAGCGCGAAGGCGATGTTCCGGATCTGGAAAGGTTGCAGACCGATGGCCGGATCGACCCATTCTTTGAAGATTTTTTCGGGTGTATGTTCCGCTACCTCCTCAATGTCCATACCGCCTTCGGTGCTGGCCATGATGACGTTGCAGGCCTTTGCCCGGTCGAGCAGAATACCGATGTAATATTCTTTCGGTTCAGAAGCGCCCGGGTAGTAAACATCCTGTGCAACCAGCACTTTGTTTACTTTTTTGCCTTCAGGGCCGGTTTGGTGCGTAATCAGGACGTTACCGATCAGATTTTTCGAAATATCCCGAACATCGTCGACGGATTTGGCCAACTGAACCCCGCGTTGCTCCGAACCCCGGATTTTGCCTTTCCCGCGACCGCCGGCGTGGATCTGAGATTTGATCACTACAAACTTGGAACCGGTTTGCGCCATGATCAGCTTGGCGGCTTCGACGGCTTTTTCGGGTGATTCGGCTACGATCCCTTCCTGAACACGGACACCGTAGTTTTTTAATATCTCTTTACCCTGGTACTCGTGAATGTTCATATTGAGCGAAACAAGGAATGGTGAAAAAAAAGCTATTTTCGCGGTAAACTTAACAAATTAATCTGTTATAGTTCTGAGTTTCGGGTCGTGAGTTTCAATTTACATGTGATATGAACTTCGTTGCGCTACACCAGAAACGGTAAATCTGACATCAATCATTCTCTTATGGAACCGCTTCTGAAAGCTGTTAACCTGACTCGTTCCCACGGCGACTTGCCCGTTCTGAAAGGAATCAATTTAAGTATACAAGCTGGCGAAATTGTCTCGATTGTCGGCGCTTCCGGTGCCGGAAAAAGTACACTTCTCCACATTCTGGGTACGCTCGACCGGCCCGATTCCGGCCAGGTAACGCTGGCTGAAAAAAAAGTTTTTAGCCTGAATGAAAAGGAAATGGCCCGGTTCCGGAACGAACGAATTGGTTTTGTGTTTCAGTTTCACAACCTGCTGGCCGAATTTTCAGCCCTGGAAAATGTTTGTTTGCCGGGTTATATCGCTGGGCATGAGGATAAAAAGGTGCGGGAGCGAGCCGAAGAATTATTAAATATTCTGGGAGTAAGTGACCGGAAGCACCATTTGCCGTCTCAATTATCAGGAGGGGAACAACAACGGACGGCTGTGGCCCGGGCGTTGATCAACAACCCCGCCATAATTTTTGCCGACGAACCCAGTGGAAACCTCGATTCGCACAATGCCGAGGAACTGCACAAGCTCTTTTTTCGGCTGCGGGATGAGTTGGGACAGACATTCGTGATTGTAACGCATAACGATTTGTTGGCCAACATGGCTGACCGGAAGCTTACAATTCGCGACGGGGCCATATTGGCTGAATAATAATGAGTATTAGTACTTATTATTATTGTGATTTGTCGGTTTTTGTAAACGCCTTAATAGGTTGATAGTGAGGGTGTAATGAGGGGTAAATTGATGATGTAAAATTTTTTTAACCTTTTTGGATTTTATATTATAACTAATAGTATATATTTGCATCGAAAAGAAAAGTTTTTCATAACGTTGAGTAAATCAGAAAGCCATGAGGGAAATCCCGCATGGCTTTTTTGTTTCCGGTAAGTGATTTTACTTACTATTCAATGCTGTCAAATTTTTAGTAATCTCAATACCCGCCCGTAGCAATCACCGCTTGAATTCTTTTAATCGCTGTAAAATGGCGAAAGTTAATTCATACTCGCTGGATTGCAGGACGAACATATCATCGAAGCGGCAGAAATCCTTAAATTTTGTAAGTTCATCCCCCGACAAATCGGTAGCCCGGCCGGCCACCAGATCAAGGCGGTACGACGCCAGTTTGTGTCGACGGTCTTCCTGCATCAACACCAGCGCTTTGCGATCCGATTTGGCCCGCTTGCTGAAGGCTTCATAAAGCAGCGTAATCACCGAACCGGAAGCCACCCGGTCGAGCACCTGTTCTCCCGATACCCCGCGTTTGGCTTCCGGCTCCGCGAGCAGGATTTCGAGTTCCCGTTTGAGTTCGGCTTCCTGCTTGCCCCGCACGGTTACCTCCGCCAGTTCGATGACGTTGTCCGCCAGTTGCCGCTTGATTCGCATGATGGGCTGTTGCGTGGTTCCGTCCCACAGAAAAGCCATCCGCCCGTGCGTAGGGCTGGTGATAACCACCGAATCACCCGGTTTTACCTGGAGGTAATAATTGCCAATCTGGTTGGTGCGCCCGACGGCCAGTGAACGCTTGTTGATGACGCTGGCGTTGGTCACACCCCGGCCGGTTTCCTGGTCCAGCACTTTGCCAATAATGTACTTCGGCGTTTGGGCCAGCGACGCAACAGATATAAAAAGGAAGAAGAATAAAAGTCTCATAATCGACGGCAAGTTCGATATAATCAAAAAGGTAGGCAAAGTAAGGGGGTTATTTAAGAAAAATTAACAGGCGAAGGCGTACAAATTCTCCGTCGGGAAAATAATTTATATTTTAGTTGTATTGTATATATTTTACTTATATTATTACAAACAAAACTGCTGACGACTCAAGGCTATGAAAAACGACTATTTAAAAGGGCGCGGTGCCCAGTTCAATGCGCCTAATCGCTTTCAGGCCTTGCGGATAGAACCCGACGAAGATCAAAATGTTCCCGACGACGATTTTCCGGAACCAACCGTCCGAACGCAGTTTTATGAGGAAAATCCCAAACAGATTGTCAGTCGGCCCAATAGCCCGGACATCGGTTTTATCGCTTCCGTAAACCCATACATGGGCTGTGAACACGGCTGCATTTACTGCTATGCCCGCAATTCACACGAGTTTTGGGGCTTTTCGGCGGGGCTTGATTTCGAGAGCAAGATCATGGTCAAAAAAAACGCCCCTGTCTTGCTGGAAAAGGAATTTCTGTCGAAAAATTACCAGCCGGAAGTCATTCATTTGTCGGGAAATACCGATTGCTACCAGCCCGCCGAACGTCGGTTTCAATTGACCCGCCGGATTCTGGAATTGTGTTTGATGTACCGGAATCCGGTCAGCATCATTACGAAAAACGCGCTCATTTTGCGGGATAAAGACCTGTTGCAGCAGTTGGCGGCTCACAATCTCGTGATGGTTCTGATCACCATTACAACCCTGGATGATAAGCTTCGGATGTTGATGGAACCCCGGACGGTGACGGCCAAACGGCGGTTGCAGGTCGTGGCTGAACTCACGAAAGCCGGTATTCCGGTGGGCGTGATGACAGCGCCGATTATTCCCGGACTGACCGACCAGGAGATTCCAAAGCTGATCGAAGCGGCTGCCCGACACGGGGCGTCGTGTGCGGGATATACCATTGTGCGCCTGAATGGGGCCATTGGGCCTTTGTTTGAAGACTGGATTCGTAAAAACTACCCGGATCGGGCCGACAAGGTGCTGAATCAGATTCGCGAGTGCCACGGCGGTCAGTTGAACGATTCGCGGTTTGGGACCCGAATGTCCGGCGAGGGCAAATATGCCGAGCAGATCCGGCAGTTTCACGACATTGCGCTCCAGAAATACATCCCTAACCATGCCTTTCCGAAACTGGACACGACCCGTTTTCTTCGGAAAAGACAATTGGATTTGTTTGGCTAGGATCATTCTGAACCGACTTTTCCGTCATTTTTTGCCCACTAAAAAACCGTCTGTCGAAAGCTTACGTTAGTATGGCATAACTTTTTAATTAATCAACGTTATGAGTTACATTCAAGCTGGAACCGGTCGCAATGGCGAGCCGGTCAATCTGTTCTATCAGGACTGGGGTATGGGAAATCCCGTCGTGTTGATTCACGGCTGGCCGTTGAGCCACGAGATGTGGGAATACCAAATGACTGAATTGCCCAAACACGGTCTACGCTGCATTGCCTATGACCGCCGGGGGTTTGGCAAGTCGTCGAAACCATGGGATGGCTATGATTACGATACGTTAGCCGCCGATTTGAAGGCGGTTTTGGACGAACTGGATTTGCGGAATGTGACGCTCGTTGGTTTTTCAATGGGCGGGGGCGAAGTGGTCCGGTATCTGAGCCGGTATGGTTCCGATCGGGTTTCAAAAATTGTGCTGGTGAGTGCCGTAACGCCCTACATGCTGAAAACAGAAGACAATCCGGATGGCGTCGATCAGTCGGTGTTTGACGACATGCTGGAGAAAATGCAGGCCGACCGGGCGGACTTTTTAGCCTCGTTTGGCAAGCAGTTTTATGGCGTCAACATGCTGAATCATCCGGTAAGCGACTCGCATCTGAAATGGGATCAAACGCTGGCGTTGCTGGGATCACCCAAGGCGACGATCGAATGCGCAAAGGCCTTTTCGAGTACGGATTTCCGCTCAGATCTGGCTGCTATTACGGTTCCAACGCTCATCATTCACGGTGATGCGGATCAAACCGTACCCTTCGAATCTTCCGGTCAGAAAACGCACGAACTGATTCCACAATCGCAACTGCTGGTGTATGAAGGCGAACCGCACGGTTTGTACGTCACACAAAAAGACGAATTGAACGAAGACCTCATCTCGTTCATCACATCAAACACCCCAGTGACGGAAACGACTTATTAGTTAAGAGTTATGAGTGAAGAGTTATGAGTGAAGAATTATGAATGCGTCAGCCAACTCTTCACTCATAACTCTTAACTAATCTGGTATTCGGCTATTTTTCGGTACAACGTGGTGAGGCCGATGTTGAGAAGCCGGGCGGCTTCGGTTTTGTTGCCACTCGTGTGGTGAAGGACATGCCTGATGTGGTTTTCTTCCACTTGAGCCAGATCAAAAACCGGTCCGGTGGGCGTAAATTTCCCGGCATAGAGTAGATCGTAGGGCAGCAGTTCCGGAGTTAATTCCGGTCCATCGGCGAGGATCACCGCCCGCTCGATCACATTTTTTAGCTCCCGAATATTTCCTTTCCAATCGTGTTGCTGCAATTTTTGCTGAAAATCCGACCGGAGTAATACGTCACGTTTTCCGATTTTTAACGCACTCTGCCGGGCGAACTGCTCCGCTAAAGCCGGGATGTCGTCGCGCCGGTCGCGCAGCGAAGGCAATTCGATCCGGAACACCGACAACCGGTAATACAGATCCAGTCGAAATTGTCCGGCAGTAGCTTCCCGTTCCAGATCGCGGTTGGTGGCGGCCACAACACGCACATCCACTTTCGTCGGTTTGGTATCGCCGACCCGGATGAACTCGTGCATTTCCAGCACCCGGAGCAATTTGGCCTGCAGATCGAGGGCCATTTCGCCGATTTCGTCCAGAAAAATAGTGCCTTTACTGGCCTCCTCAAACAGCCCTTTTTTGTCGCGGGCTGCCCCGGTAAAAGAGCCGGCGCGGTGGCCAAAGAGCTCACTTTCCAGAATTTCTTTCCCGAGCGCACTGCAATTGACCGCTACGAATGCGCCAGACCGCCGGAGACTGGCCTGGTGAATCGCCTGTGCAAACACTTCTTTACCCGTGCCGGTTTCGCCGGTCAGCAACACGGTCGTATCGGTTACGGCTACTTTTCGAGCCAGGTCAACGGCCTGTTTAATGGGTTTCGATTCGCCGATAATGCTCTCAAAACCATAGCGTTTGCTGACTTTTTCTTCCAGTTGCCGAATCCGAAACTGCAACTGCGCTTTTTCGATGGCCCGGCTGACGAGTGGAATGATTCGATCGTTGTCATCACCTTTCGTAATGTAATCGAATGCCCCGTTTTTAATGGCGGTAACGCCATCAGCAATGGTGCCGAATGCAGTCAGAACAATGATTTCGGTGGCGGGATACAGTTGCCTGATCTGGGCGGTGAGGTCGATGCCGTTTTTGTCGGGCAGCTTCACGTCGCTGATCACCAGATGAATATCTTCCTGTTCCAGCACCCGAAGACCGTTGCGGGCGTTGTTGGCTTCCAGAACGTGATACCCTTCAAGGCTGAGGAGTCGGGCCAGGAGCTGGCGAAGTCGGTCTTCGTCGTCGATAATGAGAATAGTGCCTTGCATGGGGCAAAGATAGCAAAACAAGGCCGTTGGACGTTGTTAGACCGCCCGAACCGTGCGGACATATTCCGACGGTGTCTGGCCGGTAATACCCTTAAATTGCCGGTTGAAGTTGGAAAGGGTGCGGTAGCCACTTTCGTAACTGACCTGCGTGACACTCAACTTGCCTTCCATCAATAGTTTACAGGAATGGCCGATGCGGATTTCGGACACAAATTCCGAAAACGTTTTGTTGGCTCTGGCTTTAAAATAGCGACAGAAAGCCGGGGGCGTCATCCCCGCCAGATCGGCTACGGAATCCAGACTGATGTCGTCGTGAAAATGGCCCAGCACATAATTATGCACCTGTTGCATCCGGTCGGTCTCCGACGGTTTTACGGTGTTGGTATACCCCAGGCTAGTAATATACCGGTAGTCGACGGCGTGGGAGAGTTCGTCGAGCAAGCTGAGTAAAGTCATTACGCGGTTGAAATTAACCGGTTGGCTGGCTAATTTCTGCAAGGCTTCCTGTACCAGTTTCTGGGTTGGTCCGGTCCATTCGAGGCCCCGGCGGACGTGTTCGAGCAACTGCTGGATGAGGCTCATTTCCGGTTTGTCGAAGAAGTGATCACCCAGAAAATCCTCCGGGAAATAAACGACGATACCCCGGGTTACCAGACCGGAATCGCGTTGAAAAAACGCGTGATCGCTGCGCCAGAGATGGGGTAAATTCGGGCCAAGAAACACCAGATCACCTTCCGAAAAAGGCTTGATCGAGTCGCCAATAAACCGGGTTCCGGTTCCTTCCACCACCAGAAACAACTGGTAGTGCGGGTGAAAATGCCAGTTGGGGTCGAAGTGTGGTTCAACAAGCTCCTTCACAATGAAGGAAGATGCAACGGGTTCCAGGTCTTTTCGCAGGGCAATTCGCATAAGTTTGCTCTCTTTTGCTGTCTTTCACAAATTTATCAAACTTTTTTAGTTAAAATACAATCGGTATTTGACAAGAAAAGCCGAGAAGAATCGTAAATTCTTGCTTACTTTTGTAGTAATTGATTGAGAATAAATAGGAATAAGCCGGAATTGATGGATTTATTCATCCCAAAACTTTACAACCAGCAACCCAAATTATTAATTAATTTCATCACTCCACGGCTGCCACTCGTTAAAGTTGGTTGCAGGCCAGTTCTAAATCCAAAAGAGAGACGGGTCGGAAAATCCGTTCTACCAGTATGAAAATCAATATTGCCATCGTCGGACTGGGCTTCGGAGCCGAGTTCATTCCCATTTATCAGCGTCACCCGCATACGAACATGTATGCCATTTGCCAGCGCAACCCGGAGAAATTGAATGAAATCGGAGATGCTTTCGGGATCGAAAAACGCTACAGCAACATCGACGATCTGCTGGCTGATCCGAACGTGGACGCTGTTCACATCAATTCGCCGATTCACAACCACGCAGAACAGACCCTGAAAGCCCTGCGCGCCGGAAAACACGTGGCCTGCACGGTTCCGATGGCGACCTCGGTGGAAGAGTGCCTGGAAATTGTAAAAACCTGCAACGAAACCGGCAAGAAATACATGATGATGGAAACGGTGGTATATAGCCGTGAGTTTCTGTTTGTCAAGGAATTATATGAAAAAGGGGAGTTAGGGAAAATCCAGTTTCTGAAAGCCAGCCACCAGCAGGACATGGACGGCTGGCCCGGCTACTGGCCCGGTTTGCCACCCATGCACTACGCCACCCACTGCGTTGGCCCGGTGGCTGGTTTGCTGCAACTGGAAGCCGAATACGTGTCGTGCTTCGGTTCCGGAACAATCCGGGAAGAACTGATTCCGCATTACAACTCTCCATTTGCGGTTGAATCGGCTCACATCAAGTTTAAAGACAGCGACTTATCGGCTTATGTCTATCGGTCGTTGTTCGATACCGCCCGTCAGTACCGCGAAAGTTTTGAAGTTTACGGCTCACTGAAATCGTTCGAATGGCCGTTGATCGAAGGCGAAGACCCGGTTATTCATACCGCCAAAAAGCCCGAGCCCGAGATTCCGGAACGGGTGAAAGTACCGGATTTCGCGCACTATCTGCCCGCTGAAATTCAGTCATTCACGACCCAGGGGGTTTATAACGAAGAAGATAACGCCCACTTATCCTTCATTCAGGGCAGTGGTCACGGCGGTTCACACCCGCACATGGTGCATGAGTTTGTGTCGGCCATTGTCGAAGACCGCGACCCGTTCCCCAATGCCGTGCAATCGGCCAACTGGACGAGCGTGGGCATTCTGGCGCATGACTCGGCGATGGAAGGCGGCAAGCTGAAGAATCTGCCGGACTTTGGGAGTTTATAAAACCACGCGTTAAAACAACCCACTATGAAAAACTTTAATCTATTTCTGACCCTGGGGCTGGTGGTTCTGCTCACCGATTGCGCCCGTCGGCAACCGGGCAGCAGTCCGCGCGACATGGGTGGACGACCGGGCGTTTCGGCCACGAATCCCGACCAACCCCGGCGGACGGAAATTCTGTTTCTGGGCGATAACGGCCACCACCGCCCGTCGGAACGTGTGCCGGAACTGATGGCTGCCTTGGGGGATAAAGGTATTAACCTGACCTACACCGACCGGCTGGAAGACATCAATGCCGAGAATCTGGCGAAATACGACGGTTTGTTGATTTACGCCAACTGGGACAGCATTCCGCAGCCCCAGGAAAAGGCGCTGATCGATTTCGTGGCCGGAGGCAAAGGCCTGATTCCCATTCACTGCGCTTCGTACTGTTTCCGCAATTCGGCGGAATACGTCAAAATGGTGGGCGGACAATTCTGGCGTCACCGGATGGATACCATTCAAACGCTCACGGTTCAGCCCGGCCACCCGGCCATCATGGGTCTGAAACCGTTCAAAGCCTACGACGAAACGTACCTGCACGAAAAACTTCAGGCCGACAACAATGTGCTGGCGGTGCGCGACATCAAAGCGGATCAGGAAAAAGACCGGCCCGGTCAGAAAACCGAACCCTATACCTGGACGCGCAACTACGGCAAAGGGCGGGTTTTCTACACGGCTTACGGCCACGATCAACGGACGTGGAATGTCCCCGGTTTTCAGGATTTGATCGAGCAGGGCATTCTCTGGGCGGTTGGCGACAAGGTGAAAAAGTTACACGACGATCTGAAACCACAGGCGTTCCAGTATGTAGAGGCCAATCTGCCAAACTACGAAAAACGCTCGGGGCCGCAGATGCGTCAGTTGCCGCTTTCGCCCGAAGAGTCGATGAAACACATTCAGGTGCCGGTCGATTTTACGCTGGAACAGTTTGCCCACGAACCCGACGTGATGCACCCGATTGCAATGGCGTGGGATGAGCGCGGACGGCTTTTTGTGCTGATTACCAAAGATTATCCGAACGAACGGAAAGACACGGGAGGAACCGACTACATCCTTATTTGTGAAGATACCAACAAAGACGGCAAGGCGGATAAGTTCACCAAGTTTGCCGACGGCCTGAGTATTCCGACCGGTTTGGCGTTCGTCAACGGGGGCATCATGGTGTCACAGGCTCCGCACATGCTGTTTTTGAAAGATACCAACGGCGACGATAAGGCCGACGAGAAAAAGATTCTGTTTACCGGTTTCGGAACGGGTGATACCCATGCCGGCCCATCCAACCTGCACGTTGGTTTTGACAACTGGGTCTGGGGCTGCATCGGTTATTCCGGTTTTGTGGGCAAAGTGGGTGCCGATAGCCTCAAATTTTCGCAAGGGTTTTTCCGCTTCAAACCCGATGGTTCGAAACTGGAATTTGTGACGAGTACCTCCAACAACACCTGGGGGATGGCGTTCAACGAAACCGGCGATGTGTTTGGCTCGACGGCCAACAATTCCCACGGCTGGTATATGGCGATTCCGCACCGGTATTTTCCGGGCGGTCTGGGCAGTGGTAGTCGGGGTACCGACACGCATAAGGACATGAAACCGATTACCGGAAAAGTGCGGCAGGTCGATGTGTTTGGTGGGTTTACGGCGGCTGCCGGGCATAATTTCTACACGGCCCGGGCTTTTCCGAAAAGTTACTGGAATAAAGTAGCCTTCGTATCGGAGCCAACCGGTCATATTCTGCACCAGAACATCATGGTGAAAAAAGGGACCGATTTCGACGACAGCGAAGGACTGGGTTTCAACCTGCTGGCTGGGGCTGATGAGTGGGTCGCCCCGGTTTTTGCCGAGGTGGGTCCCGACGGCGCAGTTTGGGTCGTCGATTGGTACAGCTACATTATTCAGCATAACCCCACGCCGAAAGGGGCCCAGAATGGGCCGGGAAATGCGTACCAGACGGATTTGCGCGATTTTACCCACGGCCGGATTTACCGGGTTGCCTACAAAAAAGCCCCGGCTTACACACCTTTGTCGCTGAGCAAGGACCGTCCCGCTGAACTGGTGGCGGCTTTGAAAAACAACAACATGTTCTGGCGTCAGACGGCGCAGCGGTTGCTGGTGGAAAGAGGGCAGAAGGATGTGGTTCCGCAACTGCTGGATCTGGTGAAAGACCAGACACTCGACGAAATCGGAATCAACCCTTCGGCCATCCACGCGCTGTGGACGTTGCAAGGGTTGGGAGCGCTGGACGGGTCGGATGCCAATGCGCTGCAAACCGCCACGGCGGCTCTGAAACATGCCTGTGCCGGGGTTCGTAAAACCGCCGTTCAGGTATTACCCCGGAACGAGGCATCGGCCAATGCGTTGCTGCAAGCCAATGCATTAAATGACAAAGAACCCCTGGTGGTTTTGAATACGTTGCTGGCTTTATCGGAAATGCCGTTGACCCCTGCGGTAGAATCCGCCGTTCTGACCCGCCTGAACGACGCCAAAGAGGTGAATGACCGCTGGTTGCCGGATGCTTTTGCCTGCGCGTTGACGAGTCATGACGGGAAGCTGATGCAGACGTTTCTGAAGCAAATGGTGCAGAACAGCAAGACGGGTTCAAAAGCACCGGAGTCGATGAGCGGCCACCACGACCACGCGGCCATGACGGCTCAGGCCACCGCGCAGCCTGCTCCGACAATGGCTTCTTCGAGTGATAAACCGGATCTGGTGATTACGAAAGTGCGCACCGAACCGGCTTCTCCCTATGTACGCGAATCGACCCGCATTTTTGTCGAAGTGACCAACCGGGGCGGTGTCGCGATACCGGAAGGAACGCCAATTCCGCTGGCGGTCCGGATTGAAGGACAGGGACGGAAAACGGAGTATGTCAGCCAGAAACACACGGCTGGAATTAAACCGGGCGAAACCGTGGTCATTCAGGAAGGAAACAACGGTCCCTGGAATACCAACTTTACGGTTTCGTTTGAGACGGCCGGAGACTATTCGGTGGTGGCAACCGTGGATGGGAACAATGTCCTGGCCGAAGGAAATGAAAATAACAATGGATTTACGTACAAACTGACCTACCGTCCACCGCAGAGCATGAGCGCTTTTGTGTTGGAACGGGCGATTCGGAACTACACCTCGGCAGCACCGGCAGATGCGGTCGTCGGGTTGCTCCGGCTGTCACAACAGCTTGATGCTGCGGGTAGTACCGCCATTGTAAAAGGTATTTCCGACGGTTGGGGATTCCGGCGGAAAGCAACACTGAATGAGGCTGACAAATCATTTGTGGCCAGTTTGGTCACAACGATCCCGAGTGAAAACCGGGAGCGGATGAATCGGGTGTTGCAGGCCTGGGGAGTATCGGCCGAACCTGCCGCCGATCCGAATGTCGAAACCGTTCGTATCAAGCCAATCAAGGAAGCGTTGCAGTTTGACAAAAAGGAATTTACGGTGACGGCGGGCAAACAGGTTGAAATCATTTTCGAGAACACCGACGCCATGCAACACAACATCGTGGTCGGTAAACCGAAGTCGCTGGAGATCATTGGTGCGGCTGCCGATAAGCTGATTACGGCGAAAGATGGTGCAGAACGGAATTATGTACCGTCTATCCCGCAAGTAGTGGCATCGTCGCCCCTCGTCAATCCCGAGCAGACCTACCGGTTGAAGTTCACGGCTCCGGCCCAACCCGGCGATTATCCGTTCGTGTGTACCTTCCCCGGACACTGGCGGATCATGAACGGAATCATGCGGGTAAAAACCGCCCCGACTGAGAAAGCGGCTAAATAAAAGGAGTTAAAAGTTAGGAGTTAAGAGTTAAAGTTGGCTGACGCAAGAACAAAAAAAATGCGTCAGCCAACTTTTAACTCTTAACTCTTAATTTTTAACTCTTTCTGGCTTCGGATGGGTTGAACGGTTGGCTGGGGAATCCGGATGCTGAATGTGCTTCCCTGACCAAGGGCGCTGCTGACGCTTAATTTCCAGCGGTGGGCTTTCACGATCTTCTGTACGTAGCTTAATCCCAGTCCGAACCCTTTGACACTGTGACTGTTGGCTCCTGGTGCGCGGTAATACGCGTTGAAAATATGGGGCTGGTGTTCGGGCGCAATACCAATGCCATTGTCCTGAACGAAAAGAACGAACTGGCCATTTTCATTGCGGGTAATCAACTGGATGAACGGATTGGTGGGGGTGTATTTAACCGCGTTATCGACTAAATTCCCCAGTACATTGGTCAGGTGCAGACGATCGGCCTGCACGATCGGGTAATGCGCTTCCAGTTCCAGGTGCAGGTAATCGCCGTGCCGTTCTGCCAGGTGGAAAAGTAATTCGTGCATGTCGATGGGAACCTGGTTTAGTTTGAAGGCACCCTTGTTGTCGGAGCGGGCCACCGTCAAAACCGTCTCGACCTGCTGTTGGAGCCGTAAGGTTTCTTCCTGCACCATCCGGACATATTTCAACATTCGCTCGGGCTGTTCAATAATCTTGGGCGACGACAGCACATCGGCGGCAATTTTGATTGACGAAATGGGCGTTTGAAGCTCGTGCGTCATGTTGTTAATGAATTCGCGCTGGTCATCCGTCTGATTTTTCTGCGTGAGCATCCGGTAGAACAGGTATATGAAGAAGCAGGTGAGCAGCAGTACGATTAGAGACGCCAGAATCCAGTTGTCCAGTTGCTGGGTCAGATATTGAACCTGGTTGGGGAACCGGACGACAAAATAATAGGGCGATGACGTCGAAGGTTTATCTCTACCAGCGGCTACAGCGGGTTGATCCAGTTGCCGGGACGAGTTTTCGTAGATAATCTGTCCGGCATTGTTGTCATAGACACCATATTCGAACGTCGTCAGAATCTGGTGAATTTCCAGTTCAGCACCCAAATAGAAGTCCAGTTTCTTGGGATCGATTGGTGCATCCAGATTAACCAGATAATACGACGGAGACAAAGTAACGACCTGAACGCCAACGGGTACGCCGGTTTCAGGGCGGGCCACACGCCGGGCCACTTCACTCAGGGCTTTGGTAACGGTTTGCAGAAACTGCCGTTCGCGCAATTCATACGCCTTCCTGACCCAATAGACCTGCGTCGAGACAATGCCAACAATCGACAGGATGGACAGAACAATCAGAATACGGGTAGTCAGTCGTGACATGTGTTATGCCATGTTAGGTGGACTTGATAGACTATACTCCGTTTAGACGAATGAATCTTTTGAAAGTCAGCTATTCAAGGATTTTTTTACGAAAAACTTACACGTGTTAAGAGTTTGGTCTGGCGTCAAAGCAGGTGATGCTTAATCAATGGAGGTTATCGTAGTAGGATAGAGAGTAACAATAAAACGTATTTATCAGACGTTAAATATAAGATTCTTATAGTGCTAAGTAATTGAACAATAAGCAATAATTCAAATTTATGACAATAAAAAGTTGCAATTAACGTAAGCTGTAAATTGAGCGTGCAGCGATTCTTATCCGATATTTTATGTAAGTATCAGATTAAAAGGAGATTAGGGAAAAATAAAAAAAGCGTAGAGCAACCGCCCTACGCAAAAATAGTTTACCAGATAGCGGGGTAATTCCCCCGTTTCAGGATTCAGATGGGCTGGTTTCGGGGGCCGGTTTTGGAGCAGGCGATTTACGGGTTGCAGGTGTTGTACGGGTTGCCGTTGGTTTGGTGGTCGGTGCTGGTGCTGCCGGTTTAGGTTTGGCAGGGGCTTTGGAAGTGGCTGCGGCTTTGGGTGCCGGCGTTTCTTTTTCAGGTGCAGACGCCTTCGCCTGGCCGTTATCAGCCGCTTTCACGGTGGTTTTTTTGAGCTTTTTGGCGACTTTTTTGCCTTTCTGATCGGCTTTTTTCTTTGCCTTCGCAAGTTGCTTTTTCTTCTTTTCTTCTTCTTTCTTAAAGAGCTTGCTGACCCGGTCAGCTAGTTTTTCGGCGGCTTTTTCGATGGCTTTCTTTACTTTTTTCGACTGTTCGCCCACTTCAGTCAGTTTGGTTTCAATCGAACTTGCAATTTCAGTTGCCAGCGATTTTTTTTTGGTCTTCATATGGGAATGTTGTTAAGGTATACTGCGGTAAATAAAAAATCTACAAACAACTACGAAAGAAACAGGAAAAACAAAATCAGTGTGTTAAGTTTCTGTTAAGTTTTGTCAGAAAATCCCAGCAAACGATGCCCGCCGAAACAGCGATGTTGAGCGAATGTTTGGTGCCATATTGGGGGATTTCCAGGACCAGATCGGCTTTCTCAATAATACTCGAATTGACACCGGCAACCTCATTACCAAACACAAATGCAAACTTTTTGTTAGTCAGCGGCTCGAAATCCTGCAAACCGACGCTGCCCTCGGCCTGCTCGATGGCTGCGATGGTCCAGCCTTCCTGCTTCAACCGATCAATTAATGCAACTACATCCTGAACATGCTCCCAATCGACCGACTCGGTGGCGCCGAGGGCCGTTTTGGTGATGTCGCGGTGGGGTGGCGTACCGGTAATGCCGCAGAGATAGATTTTCTCCGCCCGAAAGGCGTCGGCTGTGCGAAACACCGACCCGACGTTGTTGAGGCTCCGGACGTTGTCTAAAATCAAAACATACGGGTATTTCTCAGCGGTTTTAAAGTCTTCGACGGTTAGGCGATTGAGTTCGTCGAGACTGACTTTTCTGGGCATTGGACTGGGGTTTTAACCGGGTGTGTGGACAGACGGTTGAAGAATAAAGAACCGTATTCATGTCGCGGCCGGTTGACGGGCCGAAATTTATATTCTTTTCCGGAAAGGACAAACAAATGAGCCTTTATCGACAACAAGCCGGGTGGGAGGACCGCCCTCTCCCTAAAATTTCGTATTTTTGTTTAAATTAAGCATCCGGAATTTGTGAAAAGTACCAGCACGAAGCTTGTCAAGAAAACGACCGAAACCCCCCTTAACCGGCAATACAACCAGATTAAAGTCAAATACCCCGGTGCCATCCTGCTTTTTCGCGTGGGGGATTTTTATGAAACCTTCGGCGAAGACGCCATCAAAGCCAGCCGGATTCTGGGCATTACGCTGACCAAACGGAACAACGGTGGAGCCAACGAAGATCTGGCCGGTTTTCCGCATCATTCGCTCGATACCTACCTGCCCAAACTGGTGCGGGCGGGCGAGCGCGTGGCCATTTGCGACCAGCTTGAAGACCCGGCGATGGCGAAAGGAATTGTCAAACGTGGGGTGACGGAACTGGTTACGCCCGGCGTTTCCTTCAATGACAACGTGCTGGATACGCGCCGAAACAACTACCTGGCTGCAGTTCACTTTGCCAAAGGATCGGGCGCCGACGCCCAGTTTGGCGTGGCGTTTCTGGACATTTCAACCGGCGAATTTCTGACGTCACAGGGCAATGCGGCCTATGCCGATAAACTCCTGCAAAGTTTTAATCCGTCCGAAATCCTGTTTTGTAAGAAATACCGCAAGGATTTTGTCGAACAGTTTGGCGATAAATTCAATACCTATACCCTGGACGATTGGGCGTTTACCTACGACTTTGCCTATCCCTTGCTGACCCAGCATTTCCAGACGTCTTCCCTGAAAGGCTTCGGCGTCGAAGGGCTGACCGACGGCATTGTGGCCGCTGGCGTCATTCTGCATTACCTGAATGAAACCGAGCACAAAGACATCGACCACATTGCCCGGCTGACGCGGCTGGAAGAGGATAAGTACGTCTGGCTCGACCGGTTTACGATTCGGAATCTGGAGCTGGTGGCGTCGCAACAGGATGGTGGTATTCCGTTGATTCAGATTCTGGATCAGACCGTTACGCCGATGGGGGCGCGGCTGCTGCGGAAATGGCTGTTGTTGCCGTTGAAAGACAAACCGCTGATTGAAGAACGGCTCAATACCGTCGAACTCCTCAA
Organism: Larkinella sp.; assembly: GCF_965227735.1. Classification (NCBI taxonomy): domain Bacteria; kingdom Pseudomonadati; phylum Bacteroidota; class Cytophagia; order Cytophagales; family Spirosomataceae; genus Larkinella; species Larkinella sp. The sequence continues at coordinate 6,694,429 of NZ_OZ245776.1, forward strand.
AACCGGCCACGGCGATGCCGCCCAGGGTGCCGATGGGCCGAGCCTGCGGGAGTCGCTGGAACTGCACCTGAAACAAATTGGCGACCTGGAGCGACTGATTTCCAAAGTGGCCGTCCGGCGGATTTCGCCCCGCGAAATGGTGCAGTTGAAACGGTCGCTGTCGCACATTTTGCCCATCAAAGAATTGTTGATCACGGCGCTGGCGCAGCAACCGATGACATCGTCGATTAAAAAATACGCCGATCAACTCAACGCCTGTACGTTTCTGGTCGATAAAATTGAAGCGGAATTGCGGGACGAAGCGCCAGTGCTGAGCAACCAGGGCGGTATGATCAAAAGTGGCGTCAATGCCGATCTGGACGGTTTGCATGCCATTGCCTTTTCCGGGAAGGATTACCTCGTGCAGTTGCAAAACCGGGAAGTCCAGCGCACCGGTATTTCGTCGCTGAAAGTGGCTTATAACAAGGTGTTTGGGTATTACCTGGAAGTGTCGAACGCCCACAAAGCCCGGGTTCCGGCGGAGTGGATTCGGAAGCAGACGCTGGTGAATGCCGAACGCTATATTACACCGGAACTGAAGGAATACGAAGACAAAATCCTGAATGCCGAAGACCAAATTTTCAGCATCGAACAGCGGATGTTCAACGATCTGGTGCTGGCGGCCGGCGAATATGTCAGCCACATTCAGCAGAACGCCCGGGTCATTTCGGTGCTGGATGTGCTGGCGTCGTTTGCCCGCATTGCCGAGAAAAACCGCTATACCAAACCGACGATTACCAATTCGAAGGTTTTGCAGATCAAAGATGGACGACATCCGGTGATCGAACAGCAACTGCCGCCCGGCGAACCGTATGTGCCGAACGACCTCTATCTGGACGACGAAACCCAGCAAATCATTATCATCACCGGTCCCAACATGGCCGGAAAATCAGCGCTCCTGCGCCAAACCGCTCTGATTGTGCTGATGGCGCAGACGGGCAGTTTCGTGCCGGCGTCGGAAGCGGAAATTGGCATTGTCGACAAGATTTTTACGCGCGTCGGGGCTTCCGACAACCTGTCGCGGGGCGAATCGACGTTTATGGTCGAAATGACCGAAACCGCCAGCATTCTGAACAACCTCAGCGAACGCAGTCTGGTCATCATGGACGAAATTGGGCGGGGAACCAGCACCTACGACGGCGTTTCCATCGCCTGGTCGATTGCCGAGTACCTGCACAACCACTCGACCTGCCGCGCAAAAACGCTGTTTGCTACCCACTACCACGAACTGAACGAACTGGCGACGGATATGCCCCGCATCAAAAACTTCAACGTGGCCGTTAAGGAAATGGGCAATAAAGTCATTTTCCTGCGGAAGCTGAAGGAGGGGGGAAGCGAACACAGCTTCGGGATCCACGTGGCGCAGATGGCCGGAATGCCGACGGGCATTGTCAGCCGGGCCGGTGAGATTCTGCAACAGTTGGAAAGTCAGCGGGAAGGGTCGGGCGATACCAAACGCGAAGCGTTGCGGGATATGCCCCGGGCGAGTGACATCACGCTCAAGATTTTCGAAGCCGGTGATCCGAAAGCAGAAGCCATCAAGGAAAAACTCCGCAAACTGGATATCAACACGCTGACGCCAATCGAGGCCCTGCTGAAACTGAACGAGTTGTTGAAGATGATTGAATAAATCCTTATTGCATGTGCCGCGACGCCATCTGGTGTTTCGCCAGCATCTTCTTCAGTTCTTCCGACCAGCCCAGGTACCTTTCGCCGTCCTTGGTATCGTATCCGTTTTTGATCAGGCCGTCGGCTTCTTCCATCGCCTGGTCGGGTCGGTCGAGGAAGTAATTCAGAACCATGAGGTTATAAAAAGCCGAATACCGCATTTTCTGGTTGCGTTTGTCCGAACCAGGGTATTTGGTTTTCAGCTCCTGAAAATAATCCAGAACGGGTTGGAGGTCGCGGCCGAGCTGATCGATGGGCTGGGTGGCGGTCATCCGTTTCGACAATTCCTTGACGGCTTTGATGGCTTCCTGCTGAATGGGATATTCGGGATGGCTTTTGGAGTCCAGAATCCAGAGAAATTCCCGCGTTTGAGTCGGCACGTAGCCATACCAGCGATTGGCATCCTCATTGACCCGAACGAGCGCATCGGTCACATATTTCGTAATCAGATCCGTCCGAATCGTTTGCTGGTTTTGCTCAATATACCGGCGCGCATCGGCCAGGTTTTTGTACTCCGTGGTGGTAAATGACAATTCGGTCGGAAAATAGCCGCTGGTGGTGACGCTTTTTTCCGGACCGGTTTGCGAGGCCGTTTGCAAAAACCGGTTGCTTTGCAACTCCTTCGCTTTCTCTTTTTCCTTGCGACTCAACGATTTTTCGTCGGTGCGGGCGCCGAGCACTTTGTAGTTGCCGCTAAAACTATACCGAACAATCATGCTGTAATACGTGATTTGGTCGGTGACCTTCCCGTCCTTGTCTTTCTTCTCCTCGGTGCGGGTTTTCGTTTCGCTTTTCTCAAACCGTACGTTTCCAAACTCCACCGTAATGCCAACCGCCGGGTTGTTTTCGACCCGTTGAAACCCCAACACATTGATTTTTTCGTACATCGCCGATTCCGGATAGGCCGATGCGACCGAAGGTGAACCCACGACCCGAACGCCAAACGTGCGGTTGTAGGCGGGGGTGTGTTCTTTCGGCAGAATCAAATAACCGGCGTCGAAATAAAAGCGGTCGAGGTCGACCTTCTGGGCCTGAACCCGTGGGCTGGCCGTAAAAAAAATCAGAATTAAGAGCGAGTAAAGCGGTTTCATGTTCCAAAGGTAAGGGTTGCGAAAACTGAAAATTGCGAAGTATTTATCAAACGTGAAAGAGTAGGGCTGAATTGATAAAAAATGGGATCGAATTGAAACTTATGCAACCAACATTTGACGCTAAATGCATTTCAATTAACTTCAAACCCGCAAGAGTAGCCCAATCTGAACGCATTCATCCAATTCTGACGTAACCCAATGACTCTCAAAACCCGCATTCAACTCTCTGTCATGATGTTTCTCCTGTTTTCGGTATGGGGAGCCTGGTACGGACAGATGAGCAAATATCTTTTTACCCAATTGAACGCGACCGGCGATCAGGTCGGCAATGCCTATACGGCTTTTTCACTGGCGATGCTGGTGGCACCCTTCTTCGTCGGTCTGATTGCCGACCGGTATTTTGCGGCCCAGAAAGTGCTGGGCGTCCTGAATCTGGCGGGCGCAGCCATTCTGTTTTTTCTGATTCAGGAAAAAGACGCCGATGCGTTTTTCTGGCAGATTCTGGCCTACTGCCTCACGTTTGCCCCGGCCATGTCGCTAACCACGTCTATTGCCATGCAGCAGATGAAAAATCCGGAGAAGGAATTTCCGGGCATTCGGGTGCTGGGAACCGTGGCCTGGATCGTCGTTACGAATATTGTGGGATTCCTGGGAATAGGCGATCAGGTAGCCATTTTCCAGATCGCTATGTACACGGCGCTATTTTTTGGCTTGTTTTCCTTCACACTGCCGCACACGCCCCCCAAAGCCACTGCCAGCGCATCCATTGGCCAGATTCTGGGTGTCGATGCGTTCAAGATGCTGAAAGACCGGTCGTTTGCGATTTTCTTTCTGTCATCGGTTCTGATCTGTATCCCGCTATCGTTTTATTACGCGATGGCCAATCCGTCGGTGACCGATGCTTACAAGGCTGCCTACCCGGGTGCCGATCCCAACAGTTTCAATGTTGAGAATATCATGTCGCTGGGGCAGGCTTCCGAGTTTTTTTTCATGCTTCTGATTCCCCTGGCGTTCACTCGGCTGGGCGTTAAATACATGCTGGTGGTGGGTTTGGTGGCCTGGATTATCCGGTTCCTGTTGTTTGGGTACGGCAACGCCGGTTCGGGCGAGTGGATGTTCTACATTGCCTTTGTTCTGCACGGTGTCTGCTACGATTTCTTTTTTGTAACCGGGCAGATTTACACCGACAACAAAGCCGGAGAGCGCATCAAGTCCTCAGCGCAGGGTCTGATTACGCTGGCGACCTACGGGATCGGAATGGGAATCGGGTCGAAACTGGCCGGAATCGTAGCCGACATCTACACGGTCGATGGCAAGGTGGACTGGACCTCGGTCTGGCTGGTTCCGGCGGGCATTGCTGCGGTGGTGCTGGTGTTGTTCATTCTGATGTTCAACGACCGGAAGAAAACCGTACCGGCGGAGGATGAGCTGGTAACGGGTCCGCTGTAACGCTTCGTAGTGTTAAAAAATTCAAAAGGATGCCGCTCTAACGGTGTCCTTTTTGTGTTTTAGCGGAAATTGACGTTGTTTGAGGTATGGAAAAGAAGAAGAGGATCACGGTTTATAAAGACCTGAATGACCCTCATAGGGAACAGGTGCAGTTATATGCCCGAATGACACCGGAAGAGAGATGGGAGGAGTATATAAAGATGCGCCGGATTTATATTGAACTGGGAGGATTTCAGCCAAAAGCTGGGCAAAGAATTAGAATAAGTAGGCCATCATGGATGTAGAAAACAGTGATTTTCTCCAATTTGTAGCATCTGCCGAAAAACAGCAGTTAGAATATATGTTGGTTGGAGGGCTTGCCCTCTTGTTAAATGGGGCCGTTCGTTTTACCCAGGACGCTGATTTATGGTTACAACCAACTAATGTAAACAAGGAGAAATTATTGAAAGTATTGCAGGATCTGGGCTATAGTCAAGAAGATACAGCGATGATTGGTTTACTCGATTTTACAAAACCGCAAATTATAAGGATTGATCTGGGGCCAATCGACATAATGACACGCGTTCATTTTCGATTCAATTATGAAGACTGCCGAAGTCGAGCGCAGGAGTTCATTACGAAAGCAGGCCATCGAATTTGTTTCATTGGTATCAATGACTTACGTGAAATAAAGATCTTGGCACGACGACCGAAAGATTTAAACGACGTGCTGATGATTGATGAAGTGATAGAGGAAAAGAAAAGACTTGGCGAGAATAAGACAGATAATAGTTAGAAAATAACAATGAAGCCGCACCCATGGATGTAGAAAAGCAATTCTATCTCATTTTCTACGACCGGGTTTATCGGTTTGGGTTGAAGTAAAACCCTATGTTCATTTTTCTACCAGCCTCAGCCATTCCTTGATCGCCGTTTGCAATGCGGCTGCTTTGGCGTCAATATCTTCCTGCGTCGTAAATACGGCAATTCGGCGACCGTCTTCATACGTTCCTTCGAGTAATCCGGAGGGGTCAGGGATCTTGGCTCCGGTGGGAAAAACCAGCATGATCTTTCCTTTGTGAAGATTAAAAACCGCCAGTTCCCGTTTGTATTCCTTCGGATCGGACGGTTTCATGTCGCCAGTGTAGTAAAAACTCGGGTTGTTCCACTTGATGCGTTCGCCAATGTCGGGATCAGTACTTAAAAAGAGTTGCCGGATGGACTCAACGAGCGGACTCAGTTTCGGATCGAGTTTTTGAATATGGTCCGTTACCTGTTCCGTGTCGGAAAGCTTCGGGGTTCGGGCGGCTGGTTTCTTTTTCGGTTTTGCTTCGGCGAGTTGCCGGTTTTCAGTCACTCTAAATTTGACCACTTCGGCAATCAGATCCAGCGGCATGGGTTGGTCGATCGGAAATTGAACCGAGCCTTTCGCACCTTTATACACCGACAGACGTTCCTGAAAGACTTCAATGCCGGATGGAGTTGGATAAAAGCCGATGTGGTTTTTGTAGCCCGCAAAATGAACCAGATTTCCCTCTAGCGTAAACGTCGGCATGCCATAATTGATGGTCTCTTTGGCCTCAGGTGCAGCTTTCCGAATCGTTTCCCGAACCTGCTCAAGGAGTTCCCGCGTTTCGGCAGGAAAGTCGGCGATGTAGTGATCGATCGTGGTAGGCTTGTTCATGAGCAGTGTTCAATTCACCAAATTTAGGCTAATTTGTGAAAGATACAACGCGTTCTAAAGCTCCTTCTGTTTCAGGGGAGTAGGTAAATCCGTCAGCGTTTTCAGAAAAGCCAGCAACGCATTTTTTTCAGTTTTGCTTAGGTTCAGCCGGTCAGTTGGCAGGGTTTGGTTGGCCAGTTCAATGCCGAGTCCATAACCACCACCGCTGTCATAAAAATCAATCACTTCGTCCAGGTTCTGGAACACCCCATTGTGCATATACGGCATCGTGGCCGTACTGTTTCGAACGGTCGGGGTTTTGAAGGCGTACTTGAGCGAAGGCAGTTTGGTCAGGGCATAACGGCCTAAATCGGGATCGATCTGTCGGGATTTGGGGTGAATCGGTACGCCGATTACTTCGGATTCAGTTTTTGTAAAACCGGGTGGAATCGTTCCGTTGAAAAGGGGCATAAAATGGCAGATGCCGCATTTGGCTTTGCCCATGAACAGATTGAATCCGTTGATTTCTTCCAGACTCATCGCGGCTTTTTCACCCCGCATGTAGCGGTCAAAACGTGCATCCAGCCGCACCAGTGAGCGTTCATACGCCGACAGGGCGTTTTGAATCTGCACCGGGCTGATTCGACCGTCGGATTGGGGAAAAGCCCGCCGAAACCGCTTCACGTAATCGGAACTAACCTGCAATTTTCGGGCGGCTGAGTCGAGCGAACCGTGCATTTCATTTACATTATGAACAACATCGAGCGACTGGTTTTCAAGGGTTTGAGAACGCATGTCGTAAAACTGGCTGTTTTGCAAAGCCGCATTGATAATCGTCGGCGTATTCCGCAGTACCAGACCCGAACCGGCCAGCGTCGTATTTTTTGGTAAACCGTCGGTAAAGGCTTTGTCGGGCTGGTGACAACTCGCGCAGGAGCGGGTGTTGGTAGCCGACAAAATCGGGTCAGAAAACAGTTTTTCGCCCAGTAGCACCTTGGCTTGGTTGGTGCGCATATCGGCGTTGGGGGCCCAGAAATCGGCGTTGAATGCCCCCGGTTCAAACAAAGTGGCGGCATCAGCCCGCAAGGCCCGGACTTCCGTAAAGGTCTGAACACCAATCTTTTTCTGGTAAGCGAGCAGTTCCCCGGAAATGGGATTAGCAAAGGACAGAATGAAGTGAGCCCGGTCGAAAGCGTCGAAATCAGAATGGGTAGTCAGATAGATTGCGGCTTCCTGAAGGCGGTTTTTTAGAATTTCGGAAGAGTCGGTGGCAGGATAAAACGCCAGATACGACCGCAAACTGGTCAGCGAAACGGCCGCTTCGGGCATGGCGGTTCGGCACAGGGGCGTGTCGAAACCGGCAATGCCCAGCGTCATGATCCGAAAAACTTGTAGCCGCAGCGCGTCGAAAACGTGGGCGTCGGTTAGTTCCGTGGCGGTCCAGACCGTTCGGATGCGGGCCAGTTGATTCCGCAGATTCCGAATTTGCCGAACCAGCTCCGGTTTTTCGGTGATGGTATCTTCCGCAAAGAGCAATTCTTCAATCACCTGAAAACCGGCGGGTTCGAAGGCTTTGGTTTCTTCTACTTCCACTTCATCCAAAGGTGTCCCGTTGATCAACCGGCTGGTTCCGGGCAGGTAATATTCCGTAAAATGCTCCAGCTTTTTAAACCGCTGACGGCAATCGATGAAGGCCAGCCGGAGGCTATCGACCGGAGCCGACGCTTCCGCCAGCGGCAGCAGCCGACCCGCTATGAGCCGTTCCAGGGTATCCAAATCCTGTGTAAAGTGCTGGCGAACCTGGTCTTTTGGTTGTCGGACGGGCCGCGACGATTTTTCAATCCAGCCGAATAGAAGAATACTGACCACGACCGCTCCGGCAAATAAGCCGACTGTTTTTTTCATACCCGGAAAAGGAGAAATTGAAAAACGACAACCCGCCTGTCGGATGGCAGGCGGGTTGTTGAAGACAGGTTTAGTTATTTCTGTAAACCTTGCAAAATCACAACTTGGCCGCCTTCTTTGTTGGTACTCAGACCGCTACCGTCCGGATTAGCGTAGCTGTCGCTTTGCCAGGTGTGCGGGTGCAGGTTGAGCAGGAACGTGTTCGGAACGCCGGTTAACTTCGAAACGTCATACATCGCTCCGTATTCCCAGGAGCTAAGCTGCTGGTTGTTCGCGGGGTTGTATTTGCTGTTGAACGTCGGGTCCGACCGGCGGTGATTCATTTCCAGAACGGCTTTCAGTTCCTTTGTGGCCATTGAGTATTGCCACACCCGCCCATCGTGTTTGTTATCGGCGTAATACGAATCGCCATCTTCCTGAATGTACACGTAGTTTTCGGTAACGCACAGGTTATCCGGGTTCACGATGTTGTTGCCCGGATCGACACTGCCGTCGGCAATGACCTGGAGAGTGCCTTTCAACGGATCATTTTCTTTCAGGTTTACTTGGTAGACCCGGCCCCACATGGTTTTACCCGTCACCGGCGTTTTCTTGTCGGCCTGGCTAACCCCCGTTGCCGTGAAATAAAACTCCCGTCCGCGTTCACCACCGCCCCCTTTGCGGTAGTCGACATCTTCGACCCGGGCAAACTGAACGGCTTTTTTCTCCACCGACTGGGCCGCAATCTGCGCACCTGTTGAGGCTGTCACGTTATCAACTTCCACAAATTCAATGTCATAAACCGTACCCGGCACCATGTCCGTTTCAACCGGATTCTGGTTCACCCGACGCAGAAAATAGAGCTTGCCATTTTGCAAATCACCAACCGAATTGGATACATAAGCCAGTACCTGGCCGTTTGAATCGTCTTCGCCAATAATAATGACGGTTTTTCCCGGAAAAGCGTCTTTCGGCAGCGGCACGGCATTTTCCATGCTGGCTTTTCCCAACGCGGGCAACACCCGGTTTTTATTCTTTTTATCGGGCGAACCCAGCGGATCAATGGCGTGCACCATCGACTCGGCTCCGCTTTCACCGGCGGTCAGAAATACCGGGCCAAAACCGTGTTCTTCCGGGGTGGTCATCGTGGCCGAACACAACCGCCACTGGCCTCCTTCATAATCGACGATATATTCGCCTTTGACGGGTTTGAAGGTTTTGTCGAGAAACACCCGCGAAACCGACTGGTGGATTTCGTGATTGTTGATCAGAATGAAGCCTTCGCCGTTGGGGTTTTTCAACAAACCGGCTCCGTCGGGCTGGGCACCGAAAACAAAATCGGGCGATTCGTCCAGTTTGTCATCGCTGCTGATGAGTGGGAATACCGAAAGGCTTTCAAAACCGGGCAGTGTTTTGACCAGCGAAGGGTTAACGGACCGCGTTTTCAGTTGAACCGCCGACGTGTCGGGGGTTTGATGGTCTTGCACGGTACAGCTTGTCACAACCAAACCGGTTGCGAACAGAAGGGGAGAAATTCTCATGGATAAGAAGCTATTGTGACGTAAAATTGATCATGCAAAGAAGCCCATAGCCTTTTACCCCAGTTTTAAGAAAAGATGATGACTGGAAGAAATGATGGTCTGTCGAATTAACACAAAGACAACCGCATCTAGGGGTGATAATCTGCCGCCACCCGGTATTGAAGATGCCGGACCTGCGACTGCAATTCGGCGAGGTGTTGAGAGAGTGAACGAACCGACGCTTTCTGGTGCAGTAGCTGCCGGAATTTCTGACACTGATCCAGGAGCAGAGGCTGGATAACCGACGAGTGAGGGGCTAACACGGTTTCGCGGGACGACGACAGGAGCGTAACTTCCTGCGCCTGCTGCCGGAGTTGTTCGGTCAGGGCCAGCAGCACGGGTTCCGGTTCTCCGCTGATCACCGCCAGCCGAAGCCCGTTTACTGAAGAATCGAGCGAGGTAATGGATTGCAGATGAAGTTGTTGGAATTCCCGGTCGATTCGGTTGGTTGGCATGGGTTCATTCGCCGGAGTGGCCAGTCGGGAGAAACGCCAGGCTCCCCACCCGGCCAGACTCATGAGCAAAACTAACCAGAATGCCTGGTTGAGTCGTCGGAGCAGCAGTTCACGCAGAGATTGAGTCACGCAACGGGTTTAGGAATGTTTGCGTAAAGGTGCAACGCGAAAATGACCCCAGCGTAAAGGAAATGTGAACGGTTTGCGAAGTTTTTAACAAAAAAAAGCAGTCCGGAATACCATCTTCCGGACTGCTTTTTTAGTTACTGAATGGCTACTGCGGTCTTTGCTTTTTTCGTTTTCTTGGCCTTGAGCTTCTTTTTCTCTTCTTTTTTTGTCACTTTGATCAGTTTGGCGGCCAGCTTCTTCGCCGATTGCTGAATCATCTTTTTCACTTTCTTCGATTGTTCACCAATTTCGGCCAGTTTTGATTCGACAGAAGTTGAAATATCGGTAGCCAGTGCCTTCTTTTGGGCCTTCATACAACGTGTTGGTTTGATGGTATTTCTGAGAATAAAAAAATCTACAAACAAATACAAAAAATTAGCCGGAAACAAAAGCCCAATGTTAAGTTTCTGTTAAGGTTTTAGGCTGTTTTTGCCCACAAATCAGGCTGTTTCCAAGTCTATTTTTCAGAAACTGCCGAGGCTTCGACTACCTTAAAAACCATGTTGCCGGTAAATGTCCGGCCGTAGGCATCCCGGGCGCGCACTTCGATGGTGTGTTCGCCAGCGGGCAGGTCACCGCCCAGTTTGGCTTTCCACAAATGCGTCGACAGAACGGGTGCTGTAGGTTTCGTACCGCCCAATGGCTGTTCGGCGGAATCATACCGATACCGAACGCCGAGCAATCCCGGATCGGCTTCCTCGACCCGAATCATTGGTTTCCAGACTCCCTGCCCAATGCGGTATTCGAGCGAATCGCGCTTGCTGCCCTGGAAGAAGTTGGCATACAGGTCGTTACGGCCAACCTGCCCTTTGGTGATCGCTTTGGGCGCATACAAACCAATCTTGTAGGTTTCGGGCTGGTTGGCAATCCGGTAGTCGAACGAATATTGATTGCCGTTAAAAGTCAGGAACATATAGCCTTTGGGTGTTCCATCGCGCATGGTTGAAACCGGTACGCCCAGCGCGTTGTTTTCGCCGGAATACCAGTCGCCCGAGGTCGTACCGACATTATATTCGTGGTGCGGATTGGCCCGGTCCAGCCCGGCTTCCCTGCCGTAAAAAAAGTGCTGCTGAATGTGCGTGTGGGCCGAAAGCGACAAGGTGTGCGGAAAGTTTTTGAGCGTATTGAACAACCGCTGGCGGTCGGCTATCCGAAACGATTCCCCCGCACCCTCGCTGAACAGCGGAATGTGATGACACAAAACCACCAGATGATCCTTCGGTACGTGTTTTAAGTCGTTTTCGACAAACGCCAGTTGATCGGGGCGCAAACCGCCCTGGTAGCCATTCTGGTCGCGCGGGTCAGGGTAGAGAATGTCGTCCAGAACAATGAAATGCACTTTCCCCTGCGTGAATGCGTAGGTGTTGGGGCCATACATGGCTTCAAAACTTTCGTCCGACAAACTATCCGCTTTGACATCATAGTTCATATCGTGATTGCCCATCACCTGAAACCACGGCAGATCGAGTTTGCGAATGATGGTATTGTAGGCACCGAACAGCGCCGGATTGTCGCCCACCAGGTCGCCGAGGCTGATCCCGAACCGGAAATTGCCGGTTTTGCCCTGAAGTTCGGAAACTACTCCCCGGTCGAAATGGGCAATCTGCTCCGTGGTGTAGGCTTGCGGATCGCCGAACACCAGAATTTGGTATTGGTCCGGCTCGTCTTGTTTAGTGAGTGCGAAATCGACGGATTTGGGCAACGGGCCGGTGGGGGCCACGCCCGGGAATTTCAGTTGCGGAGAACCGTTCGGTTTGTGCCGATAAAAGAACTGGGGCAAATTTTGCGCGTTGACGGGCAGTTTGTAGCCCGTCGGCTTGATTACAAAAAGAATATGATCCAGCCCGACCGGCAGTTGATACTGACCCTTGGCATCTGTCAGCACCACCTCACGGCCATTGGAAACCGGAACCTGCGCCAACCCTGGTTCGTTGCGGTCTTTTTTGCCGTTCTGGTTGCGGTCTTCAAAAACAAAACCCTGGGCGGTATTTTGGGCGTGAGCCAGCACCGAAAGTGTCATCAACGCACCGGACAGAAGCCCGCGTAATGTAGGATAGGAAAGCATGTTTGAAAAAGAAAAGAGTATACCGATTTAGTGATTCAATGTAATCATTTTGTGGTGAAAATGCTGCCATTTCCAGCCGCAGACAGGGTCTTCGACCGCTGTCTGGGCTTTCGGTTGGAGCTTTCCGGGTTGACCGCCCGGTTTAAAGCTGCCAGAAATAGGAAATAGCCCCGCCCGTGCCAGGCCCGGAACTGCTCGCTTGCGTCGGCATCATAGTGGGGCATAAAATCAAGCAAACGGCTCAGATCGAAAGTATTGGAGGCAACGCCAACCCCGGCCCGCTGACCATCCAGCGCATTGCAGGCCTGCTCAAAATGGTTGGGTTGGGGAATCATCAGGACGGGTTTTTCCAGGTAAAAGGCTTCGCAGACGGCTTCAAAACCGGCAGTGGTCACCACCGCCCGGCAAGCTTGCATGGCCTCCAGAAACCGTTGGCTGTGAATGGCGTGGAAGGTGAGCGTCGCGTCGATCCGCTCTTCTGTCGCCTGTGTTCCCGTGTGAAAACAACGCATCGGCAGATCCGGGTGTTGCTGATGGGCCTTTACCAGTTGGGAAACCAGCCCCGGCTGTGTGGTGTAAGCCAGCAAAAAATCGCCCTGGGTCGGATGGCGTTCGGTGGCTTCCCGGCGCAGCAGGGGAGGAACCACGCGCACCCGGCTGCCGGGCACATCGGGCTGCTGATCGAAAGACAGGGCCAGCAGTTCCCGGGCACCCCAGGCCGTTAGCCGGGAGGTAAGTTTAAACAGCAGCCGGTCCAGAAGCTGACCTTTCGGAAATGAAAACCGGGGATGAAAAGCCAGATACTGGTGGGCCACGCAGAGCATCGGCACTGTCGGGCGGTAAAAACCGTAGGTCAGTCCGCCCAGCAATTCATAAAAATTGATGACCAGATCCGGTTTCAGGGTTTCAATGGCATCCCGAATCTGACGCATGCTACGCTGGTAGGTTTGGGCGTTTAAAACCGCCTTCAGTGCCGTTCTGGAAGGTTGCAGCGCATGGGTCCGGGTGTGGTAGACCAGACCGGGGCTGGGCAGGGGCGTGATCGGAGCCGGGAACTGCTCGCTGAAAAAGGCAGGGGTGGGGCGGTTTTGGGTTACCCCCACCAACGCACCAACCACCTCATGACCAGCGGTTTCGACCAACTGGGCAAATGAAAGAGCCTGCGTCAGGTGGCCGCGACCTTCTCCCTGTACCAGAAACAATAAGCGCATGAACGTAACTTTACGGTTTTCGGAAGCGAAGCTACGTTGGCAGGGTTACATGAATTTTACGGTCCGGTTATCAATGCGTGCGCATCCGGCGGTTTTTTACGACTTTATTAACACTTTCTTAACAGGTCAAACGCGTCGATGCCGCCCGAAACCCGCTACCTTTCCGCGTTCAATCTACCTTTGTACCGCTTTTGCATCCTTCATCACCACCCTTTTCCCGCCAGGATTTCGGGGCCGACTTTGTCTGGGGAGCGGCCACAGCCGCCTATCAGATCGAAGGCGCCCACCAGACCGACGGACGCGGGCCTTCCATCTGGGACACCTTCACGCACGACAAACGCTGGGGGCGGTTGCGGGATCACGGCGACGTGGCCTGCGAATTTTACCACCGCTACGAAACCGATCTGGCTTTGTTAAAATGTCTGGGTTTCAAGGCTTTCCGGTTTTCCCTGTCGTGGTCGCGGATCATGCCCGACGGAACGGGCCGGGTCAACGAGCGGGGACTTGATTTTTACAACCGCCTGATCGACACCTGTCTGGCGATGGGCATTGAACCCTGGGTCACACTCTACCACTGGGATTTGCCCCACGCCCTCGAAGCCAAAGGCGGCTGGACCAACCGCGCGGTGATTCGCTGGTTTTCCGAATTCGTCGATTGTTGCACCAAAGCCTTCGGCCATAAGGTCAAAAACTGGATGGTGCTGAACGAGCCGCTGGTTTTTACGGCGGGCGGTTATTTTGCCGGTATTCATGCGCCGGGTCGGCGGGGACTGTGGAATTTTTTGCCGGCGGTTCATCACGCCGTAATCTGTCAGGGCGAAGGCGGGCGAATCATCCGCCGGAACGTACCTAACGCCCGGATTGGCACCACGCTTTTCTGCGCACCGGTCGAACCGCATACGCAGCAGGTGCGGGATGTTCGGGCGGCCGCCCGGATCGACGCGCTGGGCAACCGGTTATTTATCGAACCGAGTCTGGGGCTGGGCTATCCGGTTCGGGAAGCGCCCCTGCTGAAGCAGATCATGACCAAATATGCCAACCTCGGCGATCTGCAACGGGCCACATTCGATTTCGATTTCATCGGGCTGCAAAACTACTTCCGGCTGGTGGTGCGGCACGACTGGTTGACGCCGTATTTCTGGGCGCGGGAGGTGAAACCCCACCGGCGGCAGGTGACCACGACGACAGACATGGCGTGGGAGGTGTATCCGGCAGGAATTTATCAGGTAATCCGCCAGTTTTCGGCCTACGAAAAAGTCAACGAAATCATCATCACCGAGAACGGGGCGGCTTTTCCGGATCGGTTGGAGAACGGCGCGGTGAATGATCCGCAGCGGGTGGCGTTTTACCAGGCCTACCTCCGGGAAGTTTTGCGCGCCAAGCAGGAGGGCTTCAAGATCGGCGGTTATTTTGCCTGGTCGCTGATGGACAATTTTGAATGGGCCGAAGGCTACCGCCCCCGCTTCGGACTGGTTTATGTCGACTATTCCACCCAGCAGCGAATTATAAAGCAGTCGGGACGCTGGTTTCGGGATTTTTTGACCTCATAAACTTCAACGTCGGCCTTTGTTTGGCGTTTTGTGTTTCAGGTAACAAGTTATTGTTTTAGTGCGGCTTGCGATCCGATGCGTGCGCCGTTTGTGTAAATAAATTCGGTTCGTAGTGGAAAATAGAAATTTGGGTAGTAATTTTCCACGTCGTAAAATTTACAATTTAACAGGTCAGGGATTACGCCCTTCAATAAATCTTCAATCATTAATCCAATTTGTTTGTTAGTATAGAAGCCCCTGGTAACTCCCGATCCAACCCGCCTGCCAAATGTCAGGCAATCTGGTGCGGTCGTACTTCCAAGAACCAGCCTTTGTCTGGCTCGCATAAAATTTGAGGAACCCGGTCGGCTTGTCAACTGATTTGAATTGATGCAAACACCCGTAAAATTTACCAATACCGGTCGGTCGCAGTTCTTTGCCACCGCTCGTCGCCGAGTTGATGCCTATTTTAAGGAAAACGGTATTTCGCCCACCGCTAATTTTGCCATGTGGTTCAAAACCATCTTTTTCCTGGGCGGCTATGCACTCCTGTATGGCCTGATCATTTCCAACCTGTTCAGTGCCTGGACGATGCTGGGACTGGCCGTTTTGCTGGGCATTTTTGCCGCATTCATTGGCTTCAATGTCTCACACGACGCCATGCACGGTGCGTTTTCGTCCCGAAACTGGCTCAATAAAATCCTGAGCAGTAGTTTTTACTTCATCGGCGCCAATCCATATGTCTGGAAACTTTCCCACAACATTGTTCATCATACCTACACCAACATCTTCGGCCACGACGAAGACATTGATGTCGCGCCGGGTCTGATTCGGCTGGATGACGGCGAACGCTACCGGCCGTGGCAACGCTACCAGCACCTGTACGCCCTGCCGCTGTATTCGCTGACGTCGCTTTCCTGGGTTTTTCGGAAAGATTTTGTGAAATTTTTCCAGAAAAAAATCGGCCAGCACGCTAATCCGCGTCATCCGCGGCATGAATACATCACGTTGTTTGCCACCAAAGCGGCCTACTATTTCTGCTTTCTGGTGCTTCCTTACCTGGTTCTGGATCTGGCCTGGTGGCAGGTTGCGCTGGGTTTTGTCGTCATGCATCTGGTGGAAGGCGCCTTGATTGCCATTGTTTTTCAGATGGCGCACCTGGTGGAAGGAACCTCGTTTCCGGTTCCGGTCAATGGCATGAGCATTCAGGAAGCCTGGGCGGTTCATCAATTGCGGACAACCGCTAATTTTGCACCCCGCAGCAAGACGGCCGCCTTCTTCTGCGGTGGCCTAAACCGACAGATCGAACACCATCTCTTTCCCAAAGTCTGCCACATTCACTACCCGGCCATCACGGAAATCGTGAAAAAAACCGCCGAAGAATTTGAGCTGCCCTACCTGGAGAATCCCACATTTTTCTCCGCCCTGCATTCTCATTACCGCATCCTGAAAAGGCAGGGACGGCAGGAACTGGCCGAAGCGGCTTGAAAACTCATATAGGTTCTTGTTTTGGATTTATTTTCCTTCAAAATAGAATAAAATAAGGGGAATGCTAAATCTAAAATGATGAATGTTAAATGTATAAGTGATGAATTGATGACCACTTTTGCATTTAGCATTCATCATTTTAAATTTAGCATTCTTTTCCCATGAAACTCTAAGCAACTTTTATTCGGAAAAATCCGTCCGCTATGCGGTTTTTCGGGTTTAAGAAGTTGTTTGAATTAAGGCCAGAGGCCTGTCCTGTCAATAGTCAATAAGATCCATCAGCTCGTGGTAGCTCCGGAGGAGCGGTCTAAAAACATCTTCAGGCCGCTCCTCCGGAGCTACCACGAGCTGATGGGTCTTATTGACTATTGACAGAACGCCCTTCCAGGGCTCTCCCCGGTTAACTCAAACAGCTTGTAAGACATATCTTCTTGTAAATTCCTCCACGACGCAAACATTTGGGTTCAACACGATCTTCTATTGTCCACTGTTTTTCAGGCTTTTCTAGCCCGACTTTGGCTCATGACCGATCGACCTGCTGTTAATATCCTCTGGTTCAAGCGAGATTTGCGTTTGCGCGATCATGCGCCTTTGCAGGCTGCTCTCAACGTGCGTAACCGACCGCTGCTGCTGGTATATGTTTTCGAGCCTGAAGTCATCGCCGATCCGAATTATGATCTGCGTCACTGGCGGTTTGTAACGGAGTCGCTGGCTGATCTGAACCAGCAACTTTCGGAGCTGGAAATAACCGTTCCGACGGTTTCTAAGTTCACCCACGAATGGCTTCCCTTTGTGTTCGACGATGAGTCCGAATCGGTTGAGTCAATGGAACCGGAAGGCTCACCCCACATCTGGATTTTTCACCGGAGCGTGTTGGAGGTCTTTAACGCCCTGCACCAGATTTTCGCGATCGATACCATTTTTTCCTACGAAGAAACGGGGCTGAAAGTGACGTACGACCGCGATAAAGCCGTAGCCCGGTTCTGTCGTCAGGCTGGTATTGCCTGGCGGGAATTTCCGTCCAATGGCGTGATCCGGGGACTCAAAAACCGGGAAACCTGGGCGGACGACTGGCAACAAACCATGCGGTCGCCCCAGCAACATCCCGACCTCAGCCGCTGGAAACCGGCCGATTTGCCCGACGAATGGTATCAAACCCAGTGCGGCCCCGACCTTCCCCCGGCGTGGCAGCAGCCCAACCCGCTGTTTCAGCCGGGCGGAGAACGGAATGCACACCGGTATCTGAACAGCTTTCTTGCGAAGCGAATTTCGCTTTATGCCCGGTCGATCTCCAAACCGCTGGCCAGTCGCCGGGGATGCAGCCGTCTGTCGCCCTACATCGCCTGGGGCTGTCTGAGCATCCGGCAGGTTTTTCAGGCGCAGCTAGCAGCCAAAAAGGACATCGATGGCGTGTCGTTTCGTCGGCAATTCGAGGCTTTTGCTTCGCGACTGCGCTGGCACTGCCATTTCATTCAAAAATTTGAATCCGAAGACCGGATGGAGTTTCAAAACATCAACCGGGCTTTCGACGGATTGCAAAAAAATGAGAATCAGGCGCAGTACCGGGCCTGGTGCGACGGCCAAACGGGCTATCCGCTGGTAGATGCCTGCATGCGTTGCCTGAAAGCGACGGGCTACATCAATTTCCGGATGCGGGCCATGTTAATGTCGTTTCTGAGTCATCATTTATTCCAGCACTGGCAGGAGGGAGCCTGGCACCTGGCCCGACTCTTCACCGATTTTGAACCGGGCATTCACTACGCGCAGGTGCAGATGCAAACCGGCATGACCGGGACCAATACCGTCCGGATTTATAATCCCGTCAAGCAGTCGCAGGACCACGATCCGGAAGGGGCTTTTATTCGCCAATGGGTACCCGAACTGGTCAATTGTCCGCTGGCCTATCTCCACGAACCGTGGCAGATGCCGCCCCTGGAACAGCTCATGTGCCATTTTCAGGTTGGCATCGACTACCCGGCTCCGGTTATCGATACCGAAGAAACCGGCCGCCGGGCGCGGTTGCTGCTCTACCAGCCGCGTGAAACCGAAACCGGTCAGGCAGAAATTGAGCGGATTCTGACGCGACACACGATTCCCATGAAAGCGAATCCGCTGCCTTTCGTGAGTGGAAAATCGCACTGACAGCGTTTTCAATTTAAAACCGCAGGACGTAATACTGACAAAGAAAGGTCTGCCCAAATTCCTGGATGGCTTTCTGGTAAGTCGGCTGAAAACCGTTGCGTTCATAAAACCGCATGAGCGGGGGGCGGGTAGCGTCGGTCTCCAGCCGAATCTCGTGGATGCCGCGCCGGAGGCATTCCACCCGGCAGAAATCCAGAATAGGGGCGAAGAGGTTCTGACCTGCAAATTGCCTTCGGATGGCGAGTTTATGAATAAAACCGGCCGTTTGGTCGGGCACCTCGCCGAAATAAAGGGGATCTTTCCACTGCAAGGTGAAGGTGGCCGCCGGAATTGCCATTTCGCCCTCTGCTGCTACAAACATCACATAGCTATGGTCCCGGGTGTAGTCATCGAACAAATTGTCCGCCGTAAGGGTATCGATTTCCCACAGCGTCTGTCCGGTTTCCACGAGCCACTGACCTACTTCGCGGACAATACTCAAAAAGATCTCAGGTTGGTCGTTTCGAAAGGTATACGTCATTTTTCTACAGATGCTCAGCGTTTTTAATTCGGTTGTCTTTACACGGTAAAGGATTGACTGAACCAAGTAAACGATTTTTTTGCAACTGTAAAAACCGGATTCGCTGTAATGAAAACCGCTTTGATTCGTCTATGCCGGTATCAACGCTAGCTTTCGACCTTATGCAAACCCGCAAACTTCTTTCCGCCTTCATCCTGCTCTTTTTAGTCACGTTTTGTTCTGCTCAGCAAGGTCCGGGCTACCGTGTCATCGGCCACATCCGGGGGCTGCCCGACCAGACGAAAATGTACCTGATCGACGGCGGAAAACGGCAGGTCATCGATTCGGCGGTGGTTCGGCAGGAGCGGTTTGTTTTCGACGGAAGCATGACGGAGGCCGCCCACACGTACCTGTATGCGGGAAAAGGCAGTGTCAGTCTCAAACTGGCGGACATTCTGCTGGATAACCGAACCGTCGAGGTGGAAGGGACAAAACCGGTCTACGACAGCGTAACGGTCAATGGATCGGACATCGACCGGCTCTGGAAAGAATGGTGGCGTGAAGATCAGCAGATTGGCTACCAGCGTTTCCGGATCAAACAGGTTCAGGAGGCACTGGCCGCCCAAAAAGATACCGCCCGGGCGGGAATACTGAAGAAAATTATGGACGAGATGACCGCCAGCCGAATCGAACTGTTGAAGTCATACGTCAAGCGCTACCACAGCACCGCCGTGGGAGCAGCACTGCCAACGCTTTGTACGTTAGGGAATTATCTAACCAAGGCCGACTATCTCGAAATGTACCGGACGCTGTCGCCCACCTGGCAAAACTCCGGTTTTGGACGGGAAATTCTGGAACAGGCCGCAGTAAAAGGAAGCCGGGTTCCCCATGACCGATGATGGACAAGGACCCGCGTACCTATACCATGTGATCAGCTAAACAGGATCGTCAGCGCAATGGCTACGAACGTCAGCACCACCAGCCAGTCGGGTCGTTCGGGCCGGGGCTTTTTCCGGGCTGGTTTACCATATTGGTTGTAATAATTGGCAAAGCGGGTGGACCGGGTTTGAAGAGGGCGTTGAAAAAACAGTTGAGACATCATGACGTAGGGGTTGTTTCACGATTCAAAACTGCCCGCCGAATCTTAACCTCAACTAAATATCTCCTTAGAATTTCCTTAGAAGCCCTTAAAGTTCATACGTAACGGTTTGATGAAGCACCGGGCCGCCCTCCGGTTTGAACGACACCTGCATCAACCCTTTTTTGTTGGATTTTTGGTAGGAAGCTTCCTGATCCGAGGTTTTATACGGAATCGGGTTGGTTTCAAACCCCAGCATCTTTTTTTTCAGCGATCCTTCCCCAAACGAAAGCTGGCGAAAACTGGCTTCCGTTAAGGCAGTATCGACCTCGGTGACCGTGAAAACGGAGTCCTGGGCGGATATGCCCTGAATTTCGACGAGCAGCAAGCCCTCGGCAGTGGTCGGTTTGCCTTCTTCATCCACCAGCGCAACGGAGACAATCAAGCCGTTGCTGCCGTCTTTCCGCACTTCCACTTCCTTCAGTAATTTGGGAGAATTCTCGTTTTTGCAGCCTGCCAGCAACAGCAGAGCCAGGAAGAAACCGGTAATTTTCATGGGTTCAGTTCGTTAAGGGATTACTTCCCTTACTAACTGCTTTGGCCGCAAAACGGCTAAAAATTGACAGGTTTTCTACTGACAGTTGTATTTGTATACTTTTTGTTTGTTGACAATCGATGGATTTCCGGTTTGTTGCAACAGGAGCGAGGTTTCGGTGGGCAAGTCATTGCTGTACTGGTAGGTCGCGGTGTAGCCATAGCCAAAATCCTTGTACTGAACCGGATTGTTCACACTGAGGTAGTGGCTTTTGTCGACCAGCGAAGACACCAGCGGAATGAGCTGAAAAGCGGGCTGGTTGAGAAAGGGCGATTTTTTATCGTCGTACCGGTATTCCGCATAGAGTCTCTCGGCCTCCTGATTCTTGGCGTAAAACACCTTGGTCACATTCCCGGCGGCATCGTATTCCATGCGTTTGAAGTACGTCCGCTGCCCGCTGGGGTCCACCACTGAAATTTTGGTAATGCGGTTTTGGGCATCGTAGGTGGGCGTTGCCGTCACCGTCCGGGCGTTGTCCAGGGCATTGATGGTTGCTATGCGGCCGCTGGCGTCGTAGGTAACGGTATGTTCTTCCGCTCCAAGGTTTTCATATTGAGAGATGCCCGCCAGAAACCGGGTTACGCGGCCCGTGGCGTTGTAGGTGAACGAAAACACGTTGAACGACGACTGCGTGATGGCGGCCACCCGGTTGTTGGCGTCGTAGGTAATGGACACCGGGCCGGAGTCAAAATAGAAGTCGGGAACCTCGTTGACCCGGCACGTCTGATTCTGCGGTTCCGGCGGATCTTTTTTGTCACCCCCGCATCCGAGCAGAAAGGCAACCGCGACACAAACGAGAAAAGTAGTTCTGGCCTTCATACGTTGAATAAATGGATTCGGCTTTGTAAAAATGAGAATTGTGCGGGTTATTTCATAACGAAAAATGGAGCGTTGGTAAGATAGCGAGTTACGGACAATTCAGCTTCTATTTGCTCCCACTTAAATGAAAAATGTCAAAATGACAATATAGGGCTTCTTTTTGATCAAATCTCCGCCAAATTGTCCGAAAAACCCGGCTGGCCTGCTCTTTGATAAATATATATCAGCAACGAAAACGTATACCGGTTTACAGTTGTTACGCCGGTAAAGCGTTTAACCCACAACCATGAACTTAACAAATTACACCATTAAAGCGCAGGAGGTCATCCAGCAGGCGGCCCAGATTGCGCAGGGAAATCAACAGCAGTCGGTGGAAACCGGCCATGTGCTGAAAGCGATTATCGACGAAGATCCCAACACGATGGGTTTTCTGTCGAAAAAAACCGGCGTTAATTCCAGCCAACTGACGCTGGCGCTTGATGCTATTGTGAACGGGTACCCGAAAGTGTCGGTTGGCGCGCAGGGAACCTCCAATATTTACCTCGGAAACGACCTGAACTCGGCGCTGCAACGAGCAACCAAACTATTGAAAGAGTTTGGTGATGAGTACGTTAGCATCGAGTTGATTCTGTTGGGACTTTCGGGGGGCAAAGATGCCGTGGCGACCTTGCTGAAAGACGTTGGGTTCTCTGAAAAAGTACTGAAAGAAGCGATTAAAGAATTACGCGGAAAAAATAATCCTGTGAAAGATCCCAATGCCGAAGCAAAATACCGCTCCTTGGAACGGTACAGCAAAAATTTGAATGAACTGGCTGAAAAGGGGAAAATCGACCCCGTAATTGGCCGTGACGAAGAGATTCGCCGGGTGCTGCAAATCCTGAGCCGCCGGACGAAAAACAACCCGATGCTGATCGGGGAACCGGGTGTCGGGAAAACCGCCATTGTCGAAGGACTCGCCCAGCGGATTGTGCAGGGTGACGTTCCCGAAAACCTGAAATCGAAAATCATCGTGTCGCTAGACATGGGTTTGCTCGTGGCGGGTGCGAAGTACAAAGGAGAATTTGAGGAACGGCTGAAGGCGGTTATCAAGGAAGTGACGGATTCTGAGGGCGAAATCGTACTGTTCATCGACGAGATTCACACTCTGATTGGTGCGGGTGCTGGCGGAGGAGATGGCGCAATGGATGCGGCCAACCTGCTGAAACCGGCCCTGGCGCGGGGCGAATTGCACGCCATCGGCGCCACCACGCTGAAAGAATACCAGAAATACATTGAAAAAGATAAAGCCCTTGAGCGCCGGTTCCAGACGGTTCTGGTGGACGAACCGGATGTGAAGGATGCGATTTCGATTCTGCGGGGGATCAAGGAAAAATACGAATTGCACCACGGCGTTCGGATCAAGGACGACGCGGTGATTGCCGCCGTCGAACTCTCGAATCGGTATATTTCCGACCGGTTTTTGCCCGACAAAGCCATTGACCTGATGGACGAAGCGGCTGCCAAAATGCGGCTGGAAATCGACTCGGTACCGGAAGAACTGGACGAACTGAACCGCCGGATTATGCAGTTGGAAATTGAACGGGAAGCCATTCGCCGGGAATCCGACCGTGACAAAGAGAGCGTTCTGAACCGGCAGATTGAAGACCTCAACGAACTGCGGAACAGCCTGAAAGCCCGCTGGGAGGTGGAGAAACAGTCGGTGAATGAAGTCCGGACGTTGAAAGAACAACTCGATCAACTGAAGTCGGAAGCCGAGCAGGCCGAACGGTCGGGCGATTATGGCAAGGTGGCCGAGATTCGCTACGGTCGTCTGCCTGAAATGCAAAGCCGTCTGGATGAGCTGGTTAAAACGGAAGGCGACGGCCAGAACCTGTTGCAGGAGGAAGTGACGGCCGACGATATTGCGGAGGTGGTGGCCAAATGGACGGGTATTCCGGTGAGCCGGATGATGGAGTCGGAACGGGAGAAACTGCTGCACCTGGAAGACGAACTGGCAAAACGCGTGGCGGGTCAGGAAGAGGCCATTCAGGCCGTGGCCGACGCCGTTCGCCGGAGCCGCGCCGGGATGCAGGACCCGAAACGTCCGCTGGGTTCGTTCATTTTTCTGGGAACGACCGGTGTCGGAAAAACCGAGCTGGCGAAGGCCCTGGCCGATTATCTGTTCAACGACGAGAACTCGCTGGTGCGGATCGATATGTCTGAGTTCCAGGAACGCCACGCCGTCAGCCGCCTGATTGGCGCTCCTCCGGGCTACATCGGCTACGATGAAGGCGGTCAGTTGACTGAAGCCGTTCGCCGGAAACCGTACAGCGTCATTCTATTGGATGAAATCGAAAAAGCCCACCCCGACGTGTTCAACATCCTGTTGCAGGTGTTGGACGACGGTCGGCTGACCGACAGCAAAGGCCGGGTGGCGAGTTTCAAGAATACGATTGTCATCATGACCTCGAACATCGGGAGCCACATCATCCGCGAGCGGTTTGCGCAAATGGAGGACTGGAACCGGGAGCAGATCATTGACGATACAAAAGAAGAGGTGTTTGAATTACTGAAACAGACGTTGCGTCCCGAGTTTCTGAACCGGATCGACGAACTGGTGATGTTCCAGCCGTTGACCAAACGCGAAATCCGCAAGATTGTGGGGCTGCAATTCAAGCACATTCAGGACCGGCTGGCCGAGCAGGGGATTACCATCGAAGCCGATCAGGAAGTGCTTGACAAACTCGCCGAAGAAGGTTTCGATCCGCAATTTGGCGCCCGTCCGCTGAAACGCGTGATGCAACGGCGCATTCTGAACGCCCTGTCCAAGGAGATTTTGGCGGGCCGGATTCAGAAGAACGCCGTCGTCGGCATGATGATGAATGAAGGCGAAAACGGCAAGGAGGATATTCTGTTTTACAACCTCGATAAAGTGATTCCGGCGCTGGACTAACGCGCTAGGAATGGTTTGGAAACGCCCGGCTGATGAAGTCGGGCGTTTTTTGTTTCAGATTGGTTGGTCAACGTAAATTCAGCAATGATTGACCGAAACCAATGCCAGTCGCGTTAGCGACGAAACCTTTTTTGCTGATGTGTGACCCGGTTTGTTCGATCGCTACACGACCGGGGATTTCGTGGAGATCGTTCGGTTGCTACAAACATTTCGTCGCTACGCGACCCGGTTCCGGCGTTTGGATGATCGGTCGCGTTAGCGACCCAATGTTTGTAGCAGTGCCGCAATCCCCACCCATCGGCTCGTCGCGTAGCGACGAAACCTTATTTATCCCAGCACCGCCAGATTGGTTCGGTCGCTACGCGACCGGAGATTTCGTGGAGATCGTTCGGTTGCTACAAACATTGGATCGCTAACGCGACCGGAGACATACTGAGCCGTTCGATTTTCTACAAACATTTCGTCGCTACGCTACTCGGTTTCGGCGTTTGGATGATTGGTCGCGTTAGCGACCTAATGTTTGTAGAAGTGAAACAATCCCCACCCATCAGCTCGTCGCGTAGCGACGAAACCTTATTTATCCCAGCACCGCCAGATTGGTTCGGTCGCTACGCGACCGGAGATTTCGTGGAGATCGTTCGGTTGCTACAAACATTGGGTCGCTAACGCGACCGAGGACATGTTGAGTCGTTCGGTTTTCCACAAACATTTCGTCGCTACGCGACCCGGTTCCGGCGTTTGGATGATCGGTCGCGTTAGCGACCTAATGTTTGTAGAAGTGAAACAATCCCCACCCATCAGCTCGTCGCGTAGCGACGAAACCTTATTTATCCCAGCATCGCCAGATTGGTTCGTTCGCTACGCGACCGGGGACATACTGAGACGATCGGTTTTCTACAAACATTTCATCGCTACGCGACTCGGTTTCGTCGTTTGAAAATCGCCGGGAAAACCCCGCAATTCATTTATCTTCCACCGCTTTAAAAATATACCGTGCGTCAAAAGGTACGTTGAACTTTTGCAGAAAGGCTGTATACTCTTCCAGAAACGTCATCCTACGGTGATGCTCTTCCTGATTTTTAATGTACCGCACAACACGGTCAATTTGAGATTGCCCGTACGAAAAGGCGCCATAGCCCGACTGCCACTCGAAACGGCCTTTGGTGAAACGCTGATCATTCATCCATTTGGAAGAGTCCCCTTTCAAGTCTTGTAAGAGTGCCGAAACCGCCTGATTCGGATTCAGACCCAAAAAAACATGAATGTGATCGGGCATTCCATTGATCGCAAGGATTTTATGCCCCTGATTCTGGACAATCCCGGTCATATAGCGGTACAAATCTTCTTTCCATTCGACCCGAATCAGGCCATGGCGGTGTTTGACCGCAAAAACCGTCTGGATATAGAGTTGGGTGTAGGTATTCGGCATGGCCATTGACAATATCACGTATTAGACGGTGCCAGAATGGGTATCGTCACCTTGTGTAGATTCTTTTTTGCATTTTAAACATAAAAAATAAAAATCGATTGGGGGATTTTTGGTACTAACTTGTCTTCACTGTACCAGACCCTTTGACCGATGCCAGCCAATGCGTTTCCATTTCGGCCCTCGCCCGACCCCAATCCCGGCGGCCCACCGCCCCTGCTCAGGAGCGATGCCGCAACCCCGGTTCCGGTGAGTGCCGACAGCGAGTTGTTCATCCGCAATGCTTTTGCTGCCGACCCGAAACTCGGTTGTGAACTGCTCTTCCGGCAGTATTTCGCGCCCCTGTGCAGCCACGCCATCCGGTTTGTCTACGACCGGCAGGTGGCCGAAGATGTGGTCGCGGATTTGTTCTACACCTTCTACCAGAAAGAACTTTATAAACAGATCAAGGGATCCTACCGGGCGTATCTCTACCAGGCGGTTCGCAACCGGGCCTACAACAGCCTGCGGTGGGAACTGAGCCGCCAGGAGCCCCTGCCCGACGACCTCGACCAGCCCGATCAGGATGCCATGCAGCCCGACCGGCTCTTGCAGCAGGACGAACTGTACCGCGCCCTCGAACAGGCTGTTCAGCAACTGTCGCCCCAGCGCCAACGCGTGTTTTTATTGAGCCGGTTCGAAGGGAAATCCTATAAGGAGATTGCCAGTGAGCTGACGCTTTCCCCCAAAACCGTCGAAAACCACTTGCTACAGGCCATTTCAACAGTACGGCAGTTTCTCCGAAACCAGAAACTGATTAGCTATGGGCTGCTTCTGCTGACGGTTTTTGCGTAGCCTCACCGATATACAACCTCATCATGGAACCTACCAAAGAATTGTTGTTTACGTACTTTGCCGGTCAGGCCACATCGGTCCAGCAGAAAGTGATTGGCGAATGGCTGACGCGCCCGACCAGCCGGGAAACGTATTTTCAGTGGCTGGACGAATGGGAGCGGAGCTTTCCGCAGTATGCCCCCGATTTCGCCCATCACCTCGACCAGTTCCGGCAACGGCTCGACAATCCGGACGAAGCCCCGGCCCGGGTGATCCGACCGCTGCCGCAGGAACCCCGCCCGTTCTGGCATCCGGGCCGCTGGCTGATCGCGGCTTCGCTCACGTTCATCCTGCTGGCTGGCGGCTGGTTTTTTCGGGAACCGATTTTCTACCAAACCATTACGACCAATGCCTACCAACTCCGTTCGCTGAACCTGCCCGACGGCTCCACGGTGGCCCTCAACAGCAACTCGTCCCTGGAATTGCCCCGGATCGGCTACGGCTGGTTTTCCCGAAGGGTAGCCCTGAAAGGCGATGCGGTTTTTGACGTGAAGCATCTTTCCACGAACCAACCCTTTGTCGTTCAGGCAACTGACGGGCTGGAAGTGGAGGTGCTGGGAACGGAGTTTTCGGTGCGCAGCCGGGATGCCCACGCCGAAGTGGTGCTGAAACGGGGAAAAGTGAACCTCCACTACAAAACCGCCAATCAACCGGCGCAAAACCTGCTGATGAAACCCGGCGACTGGGCGCGGCTCGACGAAAAAGGGGCTTTAAGCTTACAGCAGCAGGCCGATACGAACCGTTTTGCCCATTGGCGCTACCGGTTGTTTAGTTTCAACAATACCTCTCTGCGCGAGGTGGTGCGCCAGATTCGGGCGGTTTTTGGCGTCAATGCGCAGCTTGCCGATCCGGCGCTCGCCCGCCGAACACTGACGGGAACGATCCGCGCCGGTTCTTCCGATGAACTGGCCGAAGCCCTTGCCGAACTGCTGGATCTGAAACTCAGCCACCGCGACCAGAATCTCATTTTTTCAACCCCTACCGAAATCCCAATTTCCCAATGAGAAAATCAATACCGCTTGCACTGGCCACTGGCTGGTTGCTCAGTGTCGGTTATGGCCACGCCGTAGCCCAGACGCTGGCTTTTGTCCGAACACAGCAGACCGACCACCCACAGGCCGGTAAAACCGCGCCCACCCTTGGGGTGAGCCAGCCGCTGAAAAACACCTTGCTGCAATTGAAGGACTATTACGGCGTCGATATTTTATTCGAAGAATCAGTCGTGGCGCATCACCTGAGCCCGGCCGAACCGCTCAACCTCAACGCCCGGCTGGAAACCAATCTTAATCTTTTGCTGAAGAAATACGGGATGCGGTTTAAGAAACTGCGGTCCGGAGCCTATCTGATTATGCCGCCTAAAAACGAGCGGACAACGATCAGTGTACCCGTTGCCGCCACATCCGCTACGGCCGGAACCGGCCCCGTTTCGCTGGATGGCCTGATGAGTTTGTCAACCATTCAACCGATTGAAACGACCCGGGCCGATGTGCGGATCACCGGACGGGTCACGAGCGAAACCGGCGAGGGGTTGCCCGGTGTCAGTGTGGTCGTGAAAGGTACCTCGCGCGGAACGACGACCGATGTTCAGGGGCGTTATCAACTCAGCATTCCCGATGAGGCTACCGCGCTGGTTTACAGCTTTGTTGGCTACGTGAGTCAGGAGCAATTGGTACAAAACCGCTCCGTGATCGATATTCAACTGGTGCCGGATACCAAATCGCTGAACGAGGTGGTGGTAGTGGGCTATGGCCAGGTGAAAAAGAGCGATCTGACGGGAGCGGTGGCTACGGTTCCGGTCGAAGAAATTCGCAAAGTGGCTGTCACGTCACTCGATCAGGCGTTGCAGGGCCGGGCGGCTGGCGTCCAGATTACCCAGAACTCGGGTGCGCCGGGCGGTTCGACCAGCATCCGCATCCGGGGTGGTAACTCGATTCAGGGCGATAACGAGCCGCTGTATGTCATCGACGGTATTCCTTTCAAGAACGACGGCGCGAACTCTGGCTCAAGTTTCAACGTGCTGAGTACGCTCAATCCCAGCGATATCGAGTCGATTTCGGTGCTGAAAGATGCCTCGTCCACGGCCATTTACGGGTCGCGGGGTGCGAACGGCGTGGTGATCATCACGACGAAACGGGGAAAAGCCGGGAAATCGACCATCACCTTCGATACCTATTACGGAATTCAGAATGTGCGCCGGAAATACCCGGTTTTGAACGGACGGGAATACGCCCAGTTTGTCAACGACGCCAACACGAACGAAGGTCGCCCGGCGGTGTATACGCCCGCGCAGGTCGACGCCTTTGGCGAAGGCACCGACTGGCAGGACGAGATTTTCCGGCAGGCCCCCATCGCCAACTACCAGCTTTCGATCAGCGGAGGGGATGAAAAAACGCAGTATGCCATTGCGGGCGGTTATTTCAAACAGAATGGCGTGATTGTCAACTCCGATTTTGACCGGTACTCGTTCCGGGTCAATCTGGACCGCAAGCTGACCAACAAAATCAAAATTGGCAACAGCCTGACTGTCAACCGAACCGTGACCAACCAGGCCCGCTCGGACGGCGATTTGGGCAGTGCCGGTCTGGTGACGATGGCCGCCCTCCAGTTTCCGCCCATCCTGCCGGTTCGGAACGCCGACGGCTCCTATCTGCTGACCAATCCGGCGCTGGCTTTCACCGCCGACAACCCGGTGGCACTGGCCCGCGATAACAAAAACCGCAATACGGCCTATCGCGTTTTTGGCAGTGTTTTCGGTGATTACCAGATCATTGACGGACTGAGCCTGCGTGTTTCGCTGGGGATAGACGGTATTTTGCAAAAACAGGATTCGTATTTGCCCCGCTCGGTTTCGAGTGGCCTGGCTCAGGGCGGGTCGGCTGCGATCTTCAATTCGCAGGCCATTACCTGGCTCAACGAGAACCTGCTGACCTACACCCGCACCTTCAACAACGACCACAACGTAACGGCCCTGATCGGGTATACGCAGCAAGCCAGCCGGACGGAAGCCAACCGGGCGCAGGCGCGTAATTTTGTGAACGATAACCTGGGTTCGAGCAACCTGGCCTCCGGTTCTGTGCCGCTGACGCCCGAATCGAGCATCGGCACCTGGGGGCTGCAATCGTACCTGGCGCGGTTGAATTACGGCTACAAAGACAAATACCTGCTGACGGCTTCGTTCCGAACCGACGGTTCTTCCCGGTTTGGCGCGAACAACCGTTTTGGCTATTTCCCCTCGGCGGCCCTGGCCTGGCGGGTTTCGGAAGAGGCTTTTCTGAAGAACAATGCGGTGGTCAGTGATCTGAAACTGCGGATGACGTACGGTACGACCGGCAACCAGGACGGCATTGGCAATTACCCATCGTATTCGCTGCTGGGAACCCAGAACTACGTGTTCGGGAACACGGTTTCGACGGGCCTGGGGCCGAACCAGATTGCCAACCCGGATCTGTCGTGGGAAACGACTTCCCAGGCTGATGTGGGCGTGGACGTTGGTTTCCTGAATGACCGGATTACCCTGACCGCCGATGCGTATCTGAAACGGACGAAAGACCTGCTGCTGAATGTGACGGTTCCGAGTACGTCGGGGTTCTCAAGCGCCATTAAAAACCTTGGCAAAGTGGAGAACAAGGGTATCGAACTCAGCATCTCGTCGCGCAATCTGGTGGGGGCTTTCAAATGGAATACCGATTTTAACTTTGCCCTCAACCGCAACAAAGTACTGGACATTGGCGGGGCACCCCAGATTTTTGCCGGGAGTGTCGCCAACATCGGCCAGGGGCTGAACTCCGGGATCATTCGGGTGGGTGAACCCCTGGGATCGTTCTTTGGCTACGTGACCAACGGCCTGTACCAAACCACGGATGAACTAACGGCCCTGGCCGATCCGCAGGCCCGAAAACCGGGTGACCGCAAATACCTGGATCTGAACGGCGATAAGAAAATCGACGACAACGACCGGACGATCATCGGCCGGGCGCAACCCAAGTTTATCGGCGGGATCAGCAACACGTTCTCGTACAAGGGTTTGGAACTGACGGCATTCTTTCAGGGCGTTTACGGAAACAGCATCCTGAATGCCAACCGCTACGAACTCGAATACCTGAACGCGACCACCAACCAGAGCCGGGATATGCTGAACCGCTGGACACCCACCAACACCAATACCGACATCCCACGGGCATCGACCACCCGGCCCGCCAACCGCGTGTCGACCCGGCAGATCGAAGATGGGTCGTACCTGCGGCTGAAGAACCTTCAACTGGCGTACAATTTGCCGACCTCCGTGCTCAAAGGGTTGAAAATTCAGTCGGTACGGGTCTATGCAACCGCGCAGAACTACCTGACCTGGACCAACTATTCGGGGTATGATCCGGAAGTAAACCGGTTTGGGCAGGACAGCCGGAGCCAGGGCTTCGATTACGCCAGCTACCCGGCGGCCAAAACCCTTCTGTTCGGACTTAATGTAGGATTTTAAAACGATGAAAAAGAACATACTCCTTCTTTGCCTGATCGGCCTGATGACGTCCTGTGAAGTGCTGGACCAGAAGCCCGAATCGAATTTTACGCCCACGAATTTTTATAAAAACGCAGACGATGCCAAAGCGGCTGTCAGTGCGGTCTATGACCCACTGAACAACGCGAACCTGTATAGTCAGGTGATGTGGATTTTGCAGGATCAGGCCACCGACGATGCCGAGTGGGGCAATGGCCGCTCTACCGCGAACCAGCCGAAAAACGACCTCGACAAATATACGTTTACTCCGGCCACCAACACCTTCCAGGCCATTTGGTCGACGGTTTATTCCGCCATCAACCGGGCCAACGCGGTGATCACCCGCTTACCGGCCGTTCCGATGGATGAGGCTCTGAAAGGCCGTTATATTGCTGAAGCGAAGTTTATGCGCGGTTTTTATTACTTCACGCTGGTTCGTCTGTTTGGGGGCGTGCCGATCATGACCACCGAAACCACCTCGCTGAATGATTTGAGTGTGGCCCGGGCGTCGGTGGACGAGGTCTATACGCTGATCATTCAGGATTTTACGGAAGCCGAAACCGTACTGCCCGCAAACTACACTGGCGCGGATCGGGGCCGGGCGACGAAAGGAGCCGCAACCGCCTATCTGGCAAAAGTGTATCTGACGCGTCAGGACTGGGCGAAGGCAGCGGCCAAAGCGAAAGAGGTGATCGATTCGGGACAATACGATTTGTGGGCCAACTTTGCTGAGGCTTTTTTGATCGCTAACAAAAACGGCAAAGAAGCCGTCTTCGAGATGCAGGCCCTGAGTGGCGGTTTTGGTGAAGGCAGTTGGATGCAAGGCTACATGCGCCCCAATTTCGACCGCGTCAACGGCGTTGCCGGTTTTGGCGATGACCCCGCCACCGAAAATCTGTACAAAGCCTACCGCGACGATGACAAACGCCGGAATGTTACCCTGAGACTCTACTCGGCCACCAGCACTCCGGCGGCTCCGGCCAGCGTCCTGTTTCCGTGTTACGTCTACAAATACCTGGACCCGGCTGCGACCGGCAACGCGGATGGTGGAAACAATTATCCGATTATTCGCTATCCGGACGTATTGCTGATGTATGCCGAAGCCCTGAACGAGCTGGGTGCCAACAACGCCGAGGCTTATGCCACCATCAACCGCATTCGCAACCGGGCCGGTTTACCCAATCTGACTCCGAATCTGACGCAGGCCCAGTTTCGGGACAGTGTGTTGCTGGAGCGACGGCTGGAACTGGCATTTGAAGGCCACCGCTGGTATGATCTGGCCCGGACGAAACGGCTAATCAGTGCCATGAAAGCCCAGAATCCGGCGATTGCCGTGGCCGAACACCATTATCTGTTCCCCATTCCCCAAACGGAACGTGACGTGAACCCCAAGCTGGAGCAGAATCCGGGGTATTGATTTTTCAGTGTACGGTTTTCGGTATACGGTTTTCGATTTACAGTTGAAAATCATTAGTTAACAATGAATGAGGAATGAAAACAACGCGTCAGCAACCGAAAACCGTAAACTGAAAACCGTTAAATCATGCAGCGTCGAACGTTTTTGCAAAGCACACTGGCCGTGGCCCCGTTTCTCGGCAAATCATTGTCTGACAGCAGTGCGTCAAAAACCGTTGAATCCAGCCCGGTGGTCATCAACGCGGGGGTTGGCGGCAACAATACCGTCGATTTGCTGGCCCGGATCGAAAAGGACTGCCTGGCGCAGCGGCCCGAATTGACCATTCTGATGGCGGGTACCAACGACGTGAACAGCAAAAAGCACGTCCCCTTGCCCGTCTACGAGCAAAACATGCGGACGATCTGTTCCAAATTGATCGCGATCCGGAGTCAGGTTGTGCTGATGACGATTCTGCCGGTATATGAACCGTACCTGATGACCCGTCACGATCCGGCTTTTTACCAGCCCGAGGGACATACGGCGCGAAAAAAGGCGATGAATGACGTCATTCGGAAAGTAGCTTTGGATAATAACCTGCCTTTGCTGGATATGCACCACATTTTTGAAACCGTAGGTAACATTGGTCTGGAAGCGAACAGCTTGCTGAAAAACGAAGCCAATAGCCACAAAACCGATGGTATTCATCCGACTGCGGAGGGGTATCGGACGATGGCCGTGGCCCTTTACACGTTTCTGGTGCAGCGTCAATTGGTGAAAAACCGCATCGTCTGCTTCGGTGACAGCATTACCCACGGCGATGGCGACGGTAAAAACTATCCGGCTTATCTTCAAAAACTCGTGGCAGCCTGAGTGCTGCTTTTCCTGAATCACTATGACTTTGTACAACCCGTTCGCTTCTGAATTCTTAAAAAAAGGGTCGGTCACCGGCCTTCTGTTGGGTTTGCTCCTGATGCTGCCCGGTTATCGTGCGTCCACCCTCAAACCGTACGCTGTGCGGCAGGCCGATGTGATCATTTATGGCGGCACGTCGGCGGCTGTGACGGCGGCCGTGCAGGTCAAAAAGATGGGCAAATCAGTCATCATCGTGTCGCCGGATAAACACCTGGGCGGTTTGTCGTCGGGCGGGCTGGGCTTCACCGACACGGGTAACAAGGAGGTTATCGGCGGACTTTCCCGCGAGTTCTACCAACGGCTTTACCAGCACTACCAGAAAGACGCTAATTGGACCTGGCAGAAACGCTCGGAATACGGTAACAAAGGTCAGGGAACGCCCGCGCTCGACGGCACCAACCGCACCATGTGGATCTTTGAACCGCACGCTGCCGAGCAGGTTTTCGAGGATTTTGTCAAAGAAAATAAGCTAACCGTGTACCGCAACGAATGGCTGGACCGGTCGGCAAGAGGTGTTCAGAAACAGGCGGGGGCCATCACCTCGTTCAAAACGCTGAGCGGTACGGTTTATCAGGGAAAAGTGTTCATCGATGCCACCTACGAAGGCGATCTGATGGCGGCAGCGGGCGTGAAATACCACGTCGGGCGGGAAGCCAACAGCGTCTACAACGAGACGCACAACGGCGTGCAGGTCGGCGTTTTTCAGCACGGCCACTATTTCAAGAAAAATGTGAGTCCCTACAAGATTGAAGGAGACCCCAAAAGCGGCTTGCTGCCCGAAATATCGGAGGAAGAACCGGGTGCAAACGGTACCGGCGACCACAAAATCCAGGCGTATTGTTTCCGGATGTGCCTGAGCAATCACCCCGAAAACCGCATCCCGTTCCCGAAACCCGCGGGCTACGATCCCAGTCGCTATGAACTCCTGGCCCGCGTGTTTGCCACGGGCTGGCGCGAAACGTTCGATAAATACGACCCCATTCCGAACCGCAAAACCGATACCAACAACCACGGCCCGTTCAGCACCGACTACATCGGAAAAAACTACGATTATCCCGAAGCGACCTACGAACGGCGCAAAGAGATCATCCGCGACCACGAACTGTACCAGAAAGGATTGCTGTATTACATGCAGAACGACCCAAAAATTCCGGCGGATGTTCACCAGGCCATGCAGCAGTGGGGGTTGCCCAAAGATGAATTCAAGGACAACGGGAACTGGCCGCACCAATTGTATATCCGGGAAGCCCGTCGGATGCTGGGCGAATTTGTCATGAAAGAAGTCGATGCCCTGGGCAAAACCGTCGTGCCGAATCCGGTGGGAATGGGTTCCTACGCGCTGGATGCCCACAATTCGCAGCGGTTTGTCAAAAAAGACGGGTTTGTGCAGAACGAAGGCGACATCGGCGTTCATCCTGATAAGCCGTATTCGATTGCCTACGGGTCAATTGTGCCGAAAGAAAGCGAGTGCAAAAACCTGCTGGTGCCGGTTTGCGTATCGAGTTCACACATTGCCTACGGTTCCATCCGGATGGAACCGGTGTTCATGATTCTGGGACAATCGGCCGCCACAGCCGCCGTGCTGGCCATCGACGGCAAGACATCCGTTCAGAAAGTGCCGTATGCGAAACTGAAAGAGGTGCTGTTGAAGGACAAACAGCGGCTGACGCTGTAGGGGGAAGGGAATATTAAATATTAACGCGAACTGTGGGATTATGCCCTTGCCTAACAGTTGTTTAAGTGCCGGCGGCACGTAATGTTAATAGCAAATGGGTATTTTATGAGTTCCAGGCGTGCCGATAGGTACGCAACTCAGCCTTTAATGCGTACCTCCGGCACGCCTGGAACTCATAAAATACCCATTTGCTATTAACATCGGACCCCTCCGGGGTCAATAATCTCACAGTTTGCGTTAAATGATAAATGGTAAATGGTAAATGTAAAAGGAGCCTCCAGACCGGCACTTTTACATTTACCATTCATCATTTTACATTTATCATTCTTAAAAGTGAATACCAAATCAGCTAAACGGTTTTCCATCAGCACGATAGCTTGCTATTCTCCAAATCCTCTTTATCTTTGAAAGACCCGCGAGACTCACCCTGACTCTGTTGCCTATGACTCCCATACGTCTACTCTTAACGGATGATCACGAAATTATTCTGGATAGTCTGTCCCTGCTGCTGAGCCGCATTGAAGGAGTGGAAGTGGTGGGGACCCTGAACGATAGCCGGGAAGTGGTCGGATTTCTGGGAGATCATGAAGTCGATATGGTGCTGTCGGACATGAACATGCCGCACCTCGACGGGATCAA
Source organism: Larkinella sp. (assembly GCF_965227735.1). Lineage (NCBI taxonomy): Bacteria > Pseudomonadati > Bacteroidota > Cytophagia > Cytophagales > Spirosomataceae > Larkinella > Larkinella sp. The sequence goes on from NZ_OZ245776.1 coordinate 6,730,176, forward strand.
TCTGACGTTGAAAATCCGCCAGCAATTTCCCCGGATCAAAGTGCTGATGCTGACGGTTTCGGAGGATGCCGACAGCATTCGGGAAGCCTTCCGGGCCGGTATTTCGGGCTACGTAATGAAAAAAGCCGGGAAAGCCGAACTGGAGAAAGCCGTGAAAACCGTAGCCCGGGGGGAGAAGTATTTCTCGGAATCGGTCATGACCCAGTTGGTGGCATTGCCGGTAAGCCCGGTTCGGGCGCTGGACGAAGCCCCCGCGCCCCTGTCGCCCCTGACCGACCGCGAACTCGAGATCATCCGGCTGGTGGCGCAGGAACTTTCCACCAACGCCATTGCCGAAAAACTTTTCATCAGCCCCGGAACGGTCGAAACGCACCGCCACAACATTCTGCGAAAACTGGCCGTCAAAAATTCAATCGGCATCATCAAATACGCCGTCCGGCACGGGTTGCTGTGACGTTCGGGCGGTTTTAGCTGGCCATCGGAACCTGTACATTCACGCAGGTGCCGCCCGGTTCGGGGCTTGACAGGTAGAAACTGCCACCCAGCCGTTCCAGCCGCGACTGAATATTCCGCATCCCAACTCCGTCCGAAACCCTGTTCTCATCAATTCCTGCGCCGTCGTCCTGAATGGTCAGTTTCAGCAAACCGTTCTGGCGGTGGAGGGCAATCCCGGCACTGCGGGCGTTGGCGTGTTTGAGAATGTTGTTGACCAGTTCAAGCGAAATGGCGTAGAGTTCGTAGGCGGTTTTTCCCCGTACATCCGCACCCGAGTCGTCCACTTCCAGCATAAACCGGGTGCGATTCTGCACGTTTAAAGTATCCGTCAGTTTGATCAAAGCCGCCTGTAATCCCTGTTTTTCAAGGATTTCGGGCATCAGGTTGTGCGAAATCGCCCGGATGTCGTCGTAAACTTCGCCCATGTGATCCAGCAGGCGCGTGTGTTCCCGCTGCTGGCCGTCGTCAAACTGCGAGGTGTCCATGGCTTCGAACCGCCACTTCAGGGCCGACACCTTGGCCGCCACGCTATCGTGCAGTTCACTGGCCACCCGTTTCCGTTCCATCGTCTGACCGCGGTAGAGCGCGGCTTCGATCTCGGCATTTTTCCGGGAAAGCTCCTCGTTTTTGATGCGCAGCCGCCGATTGCTCCAGACCACATAGCCGAGGGTTCCGCCACTGAGCACCAGCAACGCAATCAGGAAGTTGCGGGACTGGGCCAGTTGATCTTTTTCCAGCGAGGTGATGCGGTTTTGCTGTTGGGCCTGCTGGAGCCGGGTCACCTGCTGTTTTTTATCAAAGTCGTAGGTCATGCTGGCCACCGTCGCTTGCTGGATGGCTTCTTCATTCAGCATCGTATCGGCTTCCGCTTTGTACCATTTGAAATAATACAATGCCTGGGCGGGCTGGTTCAGGTGATCGTATGAAACGGCCAGTTGCTGGAGGTATTTGGTGCGTTCGGGGCGCATTTCGCGGATGTCTTTCGTCCAGGCCAGCCCGGTTTTGGCATACGGAATCGCCCGTTTATACTGCTTCAGTGCGATGTAAATTTCCCCGAAATTATGCTGGGCATTGTGCTCCAGGGCTTCTTCGGTTTTCTCAACGGTTTTGCGGTACGTGTCCTGCGAGCGTTGCGAATAGGTGAGGGCCTTGTCATATTGATGGAGAGCAATGTACATCCGACCGGCTGCGCCATAGGCCCGCGCCAGATTACTGGGCAGATACGGATTTTCATACGCTTTCACCTGTTCGAGGTAGAGAGCAAGCGCCGGTGTGTATTGACCTTTCCGCTCGAATATTTCCGCTTTTTTACCGATCAGAAAGGTTTTAACCAGGCGGTCGTTCAGCCGGTTGGCAATTTTTTCGCCCTCGGCAAAACAGGCCAGTGCATCGTCATACCGGTTGAGTTTCACGTAAGCCGCACCCAGATTCGGCAGGGTAGACCGCAGGCTTTTCCAGTCGTTCATGCTTTCCTGAATCCGCCGGGCCCTGAGCCACAGATTGATCGCTTCGACGTATTGTCCTTCCCCCATTTGCATGATCGCCAGTTCGTTGTACGCCTGTGCTTCCCAACGCCGGTCGTGGCCTTCCCGAAACTTCGCCAGGGCCTGCTGCAACAGGGTTCGGGCTTCCGGAAGTTTCGCCATGATGTTGGCATACAACTGCGCCCGCCGGAGAAAAACCTGCCCCTGCAACGACAGATCATGGATGGCAATGGCCCGGTTTTGGGCGGTATCCAGTTGGGCGTGAGCGGTTTTGGTGTCCGACAGGTAATCGGCTTCGATGCGGGCCAGGGCCAGCCGGGCGCGGATTTCACCCGTCGGGTAGTTCGCTTTTTGGGCCACCCGCATTCCCGCACGAAGCGTCTGGATGGCGAGTGAATCATAGCCATTCCACCAGTAATTGGTCGCCAGTTCGTGTAGGGTCAGGACGCGGAAGCTATCGGCCGGAAGCTGTTTCAGCCGGTTTTGCAGCGAATCGATCACCGGATTCTGGGCAAGGGCGAACGAACTGGAAAGGAGCAGGAGCAGAAGGTTACGCATGGCCTGAAAAAAGAAAGGAGATACCGAAAGTACGGATATAAAACCTTCAAGTACAACGGGCTACTGCAAAATATAGGTTTTCCTATAGACGCAAAATACAGGTTTCCCGGAGTCGAAAATCAGGGCTTTTCCCGATTTCCTCCCGCGGGCCGATTCCCCACCTTTGTAGGGTCCAAACGGCAAAAAAATCCAACCCTATAACGTATTAACCCCTGTCACTCATGGCCACTCCAATAGAACGGTTTGTCATCCGTCATCTTACCGGCACCAAAGCCAACCAGGTCGAAGAATTCGACTACAAGAAATACACCGAGCTGACGTTCGGGCGGGGCATCGCCAACGATCTGCGGTTCGACCCCGAACTGGACTCGACGGTTTCCCGCGAACACGGCAAACTCGTGAAAGAAGATGGTCCGCTGCCGGTTTTCAAGGTGGTTGATAACAACTCCCGGAACGGTATTTTTGTTAACAAAACCCGCATTGTTGGCTCGGCGGTTCTGCAACCGGGCGACGAAGTGCAGTTGGGCCAGGGCGGCCCGGTATTTCAGTTCGACCTCAATCCCCGCCCCGCCGAATGGATGCAGAGTACCCGGGTGGTCGACATGCCAGCACCCTACAACCCAACCAGTGAATTCAAAATGCCGGCCCCGGTTTCCGACGCCGATGCGTTTTCCGGTGTGCCGGCCAAAGTGGGCCTGGGCAAGCAAACTGTCGAACGGATGATGGTGACCGAACGCAAAAAAACAACGCGCTCGGTGCTGGTAGCAGCCGCCCTGGTGCTGGCCATTCTATCCGGCATTGCCTTCGCGTTTAAAGACAAGTTCCGTACCAATACCACGGTGGTCGTCAACCGCCCGGTTGTGCTACCGGCTTCCAAACCGGATCATTCCCTGACGACCGAGCAAATTGCCACCGCCAACACCAGCAAAGTGGTTTTCATCGAATTTGGCTACAAGCTGATCTACACCCCGACCGGCGACGATATTTACCACCAGTATATGCCGGTCAAACAATGGGACGGCACCACGAAAAATATTCCGATGTACATTGAAGTCGAACCCGGCCAGATCGAACCGCTGCTGGGACTGAAAAAAGACGTGGCCGTTGGCGAACCCATTGCCATGCACGGGGCCAGCGGATCGGGTTTCGTAGTTTCGCCCCAGGGTCATATTCTGACCAACCGCCACGTGGCTGCCGCCTGGAATTCCTACTACAATTTTCCGCCGGATGCATTTCCCGGCCTGTTGCTGGTGCAGGGGGCCAAGGGTTGGGAAATAAGCCCGGAGCGGGTGCAGCCCTTCCGGTGGGTGCCGGGCGAAACGCGGTTTTTCGGCAAAAAACCGATGTCGGGGAAAGTAATCGAGGGCGTCAATACCTACCTCGACGTTACTTTTAACAAAAATGAGCAGCGTTTTCCGGCCAGCGGCAAACCCATCATCTCACCGAAACACGATGTGGCCATGATCAAAATCGACCTGGCCGAAACACTGTCGCCCGTTCAGATGCGCAACGCGGAAAAAGACATTGCCTCGGGCCAGTTGGTCACGGTGATGGGCTATCCCGGTATTTCGCCGGATGTGTTTGTGGGTGAAAATTCGTCGGATTTTGCCAATCGCAACCCGCAGTTTGTCAAGGTGCCGGACGTGACCGTCACCCCCGGCAACGTCGGCAAAATCATCAAAGGCCAGAGCAGCGGCAAGTCGTCCAGCTATTACAGCGAGTTTGGGGATTATTACCAGCTCACGGTTAACGCCACCGGTGCGGGCAACAGCGGAGGACCGGTTTTCGACCGGGAGGGCAACGTCATCGGCATCTTCACCGCCAGTAATACCACGCAGGATGCCACGCGCATCACCTTCGCCGTGCCCATCTCGTATGGCCTGGAACTGATGGGCCGTCGGCAGGTAGTCGACTGATCCGAAACCTGAAAAGATGCTTTAACGGACTGACAGAAAGCACGTTCATGAAAAATATAGTCGAGTATCTTTTCGGGAAAAAATCGTCGCCCGCCTTGCCGGAAACCGTTGAAGAAAGCGTGTCGGCGGAACGCGGGAGAGAAGAACCGATCACACCGCCCGTCGTTTCCGGCGATCTCAACGCCATCGTTGTGTCGGATATTGGGAATGTCCGGAAAAACAACGAAGACACCGGTTTGTTCGTCCGGCTGGCCGATGAAGGCATCCGCCGGGTTAAGGGGTATCTGCTGCTGGTGGCGGATGGCATGGGTGGGCATCTGGCCGGGGAAATTGCCAGTCAGATGGCCGCCGAGACGGTCAGCCGGGAATATTTTCAATTCCGCGACACCACCGAAAATAGCCTGATGCGCGCTTTTCAGATTGCCAACCGGCAAATTTTTGACGAGTCGCTTCAGCACGAAACCTTCCGGGGGATGGGGACGACCTGCACCGCCGTGGTGGTTCAGAACGAGCAACTCTACTACGCGCATGTGGGCGACAGCCGGGCGTATCTGTATAAAAACGGCCAGCTTGTCCAGCTAACCGAAGACCATACGTATGTCCAGCAATTGCTGAAAATGGGGGAAATCACGGAGGAAAAAGCCGCCCGCCATCCCGAACGCAACGTACTGACGCAGGCTATGGGAACGAAGGCTGACATTCGGGTCGATGTGGGCCGTTGCGTGCTGCCGTTCGATACCGGTGACCGTCTGTTGCTGTGTTCCGACGGTCTGTATGAATACTGCCGGGAGGACGATTTGCTGCGGCTGCTGGCCCGGGATACCTTGCCCCAGGTCGCTTCCGAACTCGTTCAACTGGCCAAAAACCGGGGTGGCCACGACAACATCACCGTGGTTCTGGCCGAGCGAACCGTCACCGGAATGCTACCCGCCCCGCGCGAAACCCGCGAAATTGACGTACCCTTCACGCGTGACAGCGAACGTGCTCATGAATAGCCAGAAGTCCACCCTACAAGGCCGTCTCATCCAGCACTACCGCATCGAATCGCTCCTGGGCGAAGGCGGTATGGGGACGGTTTATCAGGCAACCGACACGCTGCTGCAACGACTGGTGGCGGTGAAAATGCTCCACCCGCACCTCGTTTCCCAGACGTCGTTCATGGAGCGGTTTCGGAACGAAGCCCTGATCCTGGCCCGGCTGAATCACCCCAATATTGCGGTTGTCTACAACTTTTTGCAGGATAACGCCGACTATTTCATGGCCATGGAATACGTCGAGGGCGACAGTCTGGAAGCCCTGATTCGAAAAGCCGGGGCTTTGTCGCCCGCCGTAGCTGCGGAGGTGGTCAGACAGGGGCTTGAAGGCATGGCCCACGCGCACCGAAAAGGCGTTCTGCACCGGGATATCAAACCGGCCAACCTGATGCTGACGCCGGAGGGTACCATTAAACTCATGGATTTTGGCATTGCCCGCGTGAGCGGGGAGCAGCGACTGACGCAGGCCAACCGCCTTGTGGGAACGCTCGAATACATGGCTCCGGAACTCATTGAAGGACAGGAGCCTTCGCCCGCTTCGGATCTGTATGCCATGGGCGTTTTGCTGTACGAACTGCTGTCGGGAAAACTGCCCTTTGCCAGCCGGACGGATTACGAACTTATGCAGGCCATTGTGCGGGAAAAACCGATTCCGCTGCGAAAACTGGATGGACAGATCCCGAAAGAACTGGAAGCGGTGGTGCAAAAAGCCCTGGATAAAAATCCGGCCAAACGGTTTGCCGACGCCAAAGCCTTTCAAAAAGCCCTGCAACCGTTTTATGCCTCGGCCCCGGTTCTGGACCCCGCCCGAATCGTACCCCCATTGCCGGTTACGGATGTGGTGGATATGCAGCCCAACCGGAAGCTGGCGGCAACTCAAAAAGCCAATTCGTTCTTTTCGAAGCGTTTTTTAGCCCAACAGACGCCGGACTGGTTTCGTACGAATTGGGAATTCATGCTGGCAGGAACCTTCACACTGGTCGCGGTGCTGTTTCTGGGGATGCTGCTGCTGGACCGCAAACCGCAGCCCCAACCTACGTCAAAAATCGATGCTATTGGCAGGAAACCGTCGATACAGGTAAAGCCCGTTGTCTCGCAGGGAACCTCGCCGACATTGGTTTATGCTGAACCCCGCGAAAACCGGGTTACGGTGCCGGAACCAACGCCCGATCCGGTTGAAAACAATCCCAGAACGAGCCTGCCGAAAAAACCGGGTGCAATAAAACCCAAAACCGTGCCGCCCAAATCGGTTGAGGAAACGCCGGTGACTCCGCCCCAGGCAGAACCCGTTGCACCGACGACCACCGAACCGGCGCCGGAACCTGTGAAGCGTCCGGTAACTCGCAAGTCGGTTGCTATCAAGCGTTTGCCGGTAAAGCTGGCATTGAGCCACGATCTGTCGTCGTCCCGCGCTCAGGAGGGCGAGACGGTTCGGTTCCGGGTAATCGACGCGGTGGTGAGTGAGGGCGAAGTGGTGATTCTGGCGGGTGCAACGGCTTTTGGGGAAGTGACCCGGATCAGGCAGGCAGGCAACGATCTATTCCGGAAAAAAGACCTGCTTGAATTTCGGATCTATGCCGTTGAAGCCGCCAACGGGCAACGGCTCGCACTGCGGTCGGCCACCATCAGCGAAGAAGTCAAAGGGAAACCGGTGGTTTTTCCGGCCGGCCAAACCTTTGAAGTTCGCACCGGCGACACGGTTCTTACCTTTTAATTTAGTACCCATCAGTCGATTTTTCGTACTTAAACGCGTCTTTCAATCATGCGACTTTCCTCGATAATTTTCTTGTTTCTGCTGGCTGGTTTCGTCGGATCGGCCCCCGCTTTTTCGCAAACCATCCGTCAAAAGTCGACGACTGAGGGGATTAATCTGAGTTTTCAGGGGCATATGCTCGGCTGGTCGTCGGATTATTTTCAATTTCTGGACGAAAATTCCGGCAACGGCATTGGGTTTGGTGGCCGCGCCGGATTCGGTCTGACGCAGCGGTTTGAAGTGTTTGCGCAGTATGACCGAACAAAGATGAACCTGAAAAAAATTGACGCCGAGTCGTTTCAATTTACGAATCTGACGGGCGGGGTGCGTTTTAATTTTTCGGCTACCACCCACGCGTTGCGCCCTTTTGCGGAGCTGGGGTATGTTCACCGGGTTGGGAAGGTCGATCAGGTGATTAACAACAATGCCTACGACAACATTCTGTTCAAGGGGGGAGCCGCCCACCTTGGCGCGGGACTCAATTACTTTCTGTCGTTGCCGGTAGCCCTGACCCTGAACGGTTCGTTTCAGGTGGGCGGCAAATCAGCCATTGATCTGAACGGCGAACGGACCACGGACAAAGCCGATGTCAGTACCTTCCGGGTTTCAGCAGGAATTGTGCTGTATTTGAGTGAGTTGTGAAGTTAAAAACCCTGACAGGGTCTTCGACCACAACGGTGGCCCGGCGCTGTCAGGGTTTCGATATGTAAATTACGCCAGTGCTTCCGCGAAGGTTTCTTTCGCTTTGGCAACCACTTCTTTGGCTGTACTGACGGCGTCTTTGATGCTGTTCAGGCCGCTGAGCAGGCTGTCTTTCACATCGTCATACACGTCGTCGGCACCGGATTTAATTTTGCCCGCTTTGTAGCGATACCGGACTTTATCGTATTCGCTGCTATTGGAATAGACGAGGGCGATGGCGGCTCCGGCCAGCACCACTGCCGCCAGACCGATGCCCCAGGTCAGAGCGGCTTTGTTGTCTTTTTCATCGGTTTTGGGTTCGGCTTTCGGCTGCATCGTCTTCCGCATCATCCCCGCCAGGGTTTCCTGAGGAGCCACGTACGACACCACTTCGTAGGCTTTATTGACCAGACCTCCCGGCACGACTTTTGGCGCACCCTTCATCAGTGCCTGGTAGGCGTCTTTGGCAACCGTTGCCGGATTGTCCAGATTCTCAGTCGCTTTCGTGTTCGAAGCACCGGCTTTGTTGAAGAAGTCGGTATCGGTGGCATTGGGGAGCAGAGCCGTCACACTGACGTTGGTGTCCTTCAATTCGTTGATCAGCGACTGCGTAAAATTATAGATATACGCCTTCGTGGCGGCATACACCGCCATCAGCGGCATGGGTGTGATTGACACCAGCGACGCCAGATTCAGGATTTTTCCTTCGTTCCGCTCCACCATCTCTTTCAAAAAAAGCTTGGTCATCTGGGTGGTCGTCAGAACGTTCAGGTGAATCAGCGACTTTTCCCGTTCCCAGTCGGTTTCGGTGGCAAAAAGCCCGTAGAGGCCGACACCGGCGTCGTTGACCAGAACATCGACCGATAGATCCTTCGCTTTGACCTGGTTATAGACATCCTGAGCGGCATCTTCTTCCGAAAGGTCTTTCGTAATGACCGTCGTTTCAACCCCGTATTCGTCCCAAAACCGGCCGCCGAGTTCGTTCAGAACGTCGGTGCTGCGGGCTACCAGGATCAGGTTGTACCCATCTTTTGCAAACAGTTTTGCCAGTTCCTGGCCGATTCCGCTGGAGGCTCCCGTAATCAGTGCTGTTTTGCTTTCCTTTGTCGTCATGATGTGCGTTGGTTGATTCGTTTCAATCTAACTGCATAGAAGGTCAGATGGTTGGAAATATTTTAGGCTTCGTTCAAAAAAACGACCAGGTCTTCGAAAAACCGCTCAACTTCCGGTTCTTGCCCAACTTTGCCGTGGGTAGATTGGGCCGGTTTTTTTCTTCATTCGTTGATAATGGCATCCTAAATTCTCCTGAAATGAATCCGACACGAATGATTTTACGCTTTCTGCTTGGCGGGCTGTTTCTCACGTCGACGACGGCCTGGGTTTTCACCTCCACCGAAACAATCAGCAATGCCTTGGTGAAGACCGCGCCGAAAGTGCAGCGGTATCTCTACGTGGTAACACCGGGTGTGCGGAATTACCTGGGCTACGGCGGCCACGGGGTTCAGGTTTTCGACATCGACAACAACCACCGCTTTGTGAAATTCATCCCAACGAAGGGTTTTCAGAAGAATGGAAAACCGTCGAATGTGAAGGGCGTCGATGTTAGTCTGGCTACCAATTGCCTGTATATCAGCACGCTGGAAGCATTGCAATGCCTCGATCTGACAACTGAAAAGGTGTTGTGGGAAAAGGAATACGAGGGTGGTGTCGACCGGATTTCGATTTCGCCGGACGGAAAGACGATTTACATGCCATCGCTGGAAAAGGAATTTTGGACGGTGGTGGATGCCAAAACCGGCGACGTCATCACCAAAATCGTGACCCATTCGGGGTCACACAACACCATCTACGGCCCGGATGGAAATTTTGTGTACCTGGCCGGATTGAAATCGACGATGCTGAACGTCGCTGATGCGAAAACGCACACGGTCACCAAAAAAGTCGGGCCGTTTGGAGCCGATATTCGCCCGTTTACCATCAACGGTTCGCAGACGTTGGTCTATGTAAACGTGAATGGGTTGCTGGGCTTCGAGGTGGGCGATCTGGTGAGCGGCAAATTTCTGCACCGCGTGGTGGTGGAAGGCTTCAACATCGGCGAAGTAAAACGCCACGGCTGCCCGAGCCACGGGATTGGGATGACGCCGGATGAAAAGGAAATCTGGTTGTGCGACGGTGCCAACAACCGGTTGCACGTTTTTGACAATACGGTGATGCCGCCGGTTCAGAAAACTTCGATTCTGGTGCGCGACATGCCGGGCTGGATTACGTTCAGTGTGGACGGAAAATACGCCTACCCGTCAACCGGGGATGTCATCGAGGTGAAAACGCGTAAAATTATCACCACCCTGGAAGACCCGAATTACAACTGGGTGCAGAGCGAAAAGATGGTTGAAATCCATTTCAGTGGTGGGAAAGCCGTGGCTGCGGGCGATCAGTTTGGGATCGGTCAGCAGAAAAAGGCACCCAAAAAAGCCTGAAAGATTCCAGGACGGTAGACGCTTTGAAAATTCATCCGGTTTATCGACCATTCGAACCGGTATTTTTGCCGCCAAAGTACTATGTATAGCAAGGTACCTTATAAAAATACTACCTTTGGATTATCAAAACGGCCGATCCTGGCAGTAAACAACAAGAAATCAGAACATCCTTAAACAACAAATCTTATGAAAACGCTATTCGCTTCCGCTTTATTGGCCTTAACTTTTGCCGCATCAACTACTTTTGCCGCTGACAACCACGAAAAAGCCAAACCAAAATCCACGTTTCAGTCGGCCGTTTATCCGATGATCAACAGCATGAAGGTGAGTGTGAACGTGCAGAAAGAAACCGATAGTAAAGTCAATATTCGGCTGATCAACAGTGAAGGCCGGACGCTGGTGACCAAGCGATTGGGCGAGGGCCACGAGGTTACGACCATCCGATTTGATCTGAACCAACTGGAAGATGGTATCTACCAGGTTGAAATCAGCGACGGCGCCAACACGGAGGTCAAAACCGTTAAACTGCAAACCAATACACCCGTCGTCGAATCACAGCGCCTGGTGAGTATGAACTAATCCGAATTATTGAACAGAAAACCCGGTTCTGTGAACCGGGTTTTCTGTTTTATTGAAAATAGGATTGTCTGTTAATTCGACGGTTTTCGATGCATATCATTTCATTATTTCTGTCGGACAGGAGTTGGGGCTTCTGAAAAGACCGGCGTAATTCTTACCTTTACAGGGCAGTCCACGGCATAATTGTTGCTTCGCCTAGTATGCGATGTTGTCTATTTGGTAACATATTTGGTAGGTTATGAGTCAATCCAGGAGACAAGGTGTGCTTGACTCCTGGGTGAAACCGGAGTGAGGAGATGTTTCGTTGTTCATTAATTGGTCCGTGGAAGCCTGATTCATAGCAACAGAAAGCTTTATTTACCGGAAGCCTTTTACATAGAAACAGGTGCCGATTCGTTTATCTTTGTCAACCCGTATATGTCCCCAATAGAGCACCTCGAACGCCAACTGGCTCTTGAAAGAGAGGCCCGAAGGCAAACGGAGGCTATTCTGGAAGAAAAGAACCATCAGCTTTCCCAGGCTTATGAAGAGCTGCTTCTGTATAAAGAACTGAAAAAAAGTGAACGACACTACCGCCACGTGGTGGAGTCGGTGCCGGATATTATTTTCAAAACGTCGATCGATGGATATTTTACATTCGTCAACTCCGTGGTCGAACAGAATCTGGGCTACACCAAAGATGAAATAATCGGATTGAGTTTCATGACGCTGGTAGCTCCTTCCTGGCGGACATCTGTGGCAGAGTTTTACCAGAAGATGTTGCAGGAGAAGCAGCGGAGTTCCTTCATGGAGTTTCCGGTGGTGGCTAAAGACGGTCGCACGGTCTGGATTGGTCAGACGTTGCGGGTGGTTGAAGGGGAGAACGACCAGCCGGAACTGGTGGCCGTGGCCCGCGACATTACCAATCGAATCATCAGCGAAGACGAATTTCGCACTACACAGGCCCGGCTGACCTCACTCATTACCAACCTGCAAACCGGCGTGCTGGTTGAAGATGAAAACCGTACCGTTATTGTTGTCAATCAGTTATACTGCGATCTGTTTGGGATTTCCAGGCCGGTCGCCGAACTGATCGGGACCGGGTTTGAGCAGTGGGCTCATCCGAACGACACCTTGTTTGCCAATCCGGATTTGTTCCGTCAACAGATGGAAGAGGCAATCCGTCGGCAGCATACCGTGGTCAATGCGTCTGTTAACCTACAGGACGGGCGCGTTCTGGACTGGAGTTACATCCCTATTTTTCAGGAGGAACAGTACCGGGGACACCTGTGGCAATTTACCGACATTACGGAAAAATACCGCTATGATGAACGGATTCGGCGGAGTGAAGAGAAATACCGGGGGATTATGAACCGGATGGAACTCGGTTTGCTCGAAGTCGATGCCAATCAGGTCATTCGGCAGGCCTACGACCGGTTTTGCCAGATGGTGGGTTATACGGAAGAAGAACTGATTGGGCAGCGGGCCGACGAATTGCTGGTGCCGGAAGAATTTACAGATTTTCTGACGAAGCAGCAGAAATTTCGGGGGGAGGGCGGTGCCAATTCGTACGAAATGCAACTGATCCGGAAAGACGGCGAACGCATCTGGGTCATCATCAGCGGGGCACCCATCATCGACGAACGCGGGAACGTGATCGGATCGATGGGCATTCACTACGATATTACGGAACGGAAACGGCTCGAACAGCAACTGGCTCAGGCTACGCAGGTTGCCGAGGATGCCCGGCATACCGAGAAGCAGTTTCTGGCCAACATGAGCCATGAAATCCGCACGCCCCTTAATGCCATTCTGGGGTTTTCCAACCTGCTGGAATCGACGGCTTTGAATCAGGAACAGAAGGATTTTGTGGACTACATCCGAACGGCCGGCAAAAATCTGCTGACGATCGTCAACGACATTCTTGATATTTCCAAAATCGAAGCGGGGATGTTGCCCCTGGAAAGCATTCCATTCAGCATCAGTTCGCTGGTGGATTCGATCCGGACGATGCTCGATGCTTCAGCAACTGATAAAAATTTGCGGCTGACGGTCACGGCCGATCCCGATCTGCCGGCGGTTGTTCTGGGCGATCCCACCCGGCTTACGCAAATCCTGCTGAATCTGCTCAGCAATGCCATTAAGTTTACCCGACAGGGCGGGGTTTCCGTACGCATCGAAAAGAAAGAGGAAACCCCGGAGAACGTTCGGGTTCGGTTCACGGTGGAAGACACGGGAATTGGCATGGAAGCGGCCATTCTGCCGCATATCTTTGAGCGCTTCCGGCAGGCGAGTGATTTCACGACCCGGTATTACGGCGGCACGGGGCTGGGGCTGAACATTGTCAAGTCGCTGACCGAAATGCAGGGCGGCTGGATCAGGGTGGAAAGCAAAATGGGCGAAGGCTCCACGTTTACGGTGGAAATTCCGTACAAAATAGCGCCCCACCAACCCGAGCATGAGGCCGATCTGACCACGGAGACGTCCGGGCTGGGGGGGCGTGAGGTGACCATTCTGGTGGTGGAAGACAACGTGATGAACCAGCGGCTGGCGCTTCAGGTGCTCAACCGGCTGGGCTACCGGGCGCAGGTCGCCGAGAATGGACAGGAAGCCCTTTCTATTCTGGAAAAAGAGGAGGTCGACCTGGTATTAATGGACATTCAGATGCCGGTAATGGACGGGTATACCACCACCACCCGAATCCGGACGACGCTGAAGAGCCCGGTGCCGATTATTGCCATGACTGCCCACGCGTTGGCCAACGAGCGGGAACAGTGTTTGCAGGCCGGTATGAATGATTTTATACCCAAACCGTTCCAAATTGAAGAGTTACAGCGAATTATGCGTAAATATCTGCCGATCGCACCGGCTAAAGTTCAAACCCAAAAAGTGTATATGACGCCGAAACCCAGTTTCTCGGTGGAACCGCTCCTGGAAGCCGTTGGGCATGATATGGATTTTGCGGTTGAAATGATGACGTTGTTTCTAAACCAGACGCCGGTCGAGATTCAACAATTGCGACAGTCGCTGGAAGAAGGCGATATAACCGCTATTAAACGGCTGATTCATACCCAGAAAGCCGTCATTCAGACCTTTGGCCTGAACGAAGCCGCCCGACTCATCACGGCCACGGAAGCCCTGATTGCCGACAAAAAGGCCCTGTCTGAGATTACCCCGCTGATCAGTCAGTATCTGTTGGTGCTGGAATCCGAACTGCCGGTGATTCAGGACGTTCTGGCGGCTAATTCGCAAGCGAGAGGAGCCGACGGGGAGTAGCGGACCATTTTCGGTCCGCCGGTTTATCTGTTGTATTTCCGGAACGAATTCCTTGTTAACCAGCCAACCGACTCCGTAGCTCAGTTGGTAGAGCAATTGACCGTTCGGGCTGCCCCGTCTTAATGAATGGGTCGACAGCTCGAACCCGTCCGGGATCACGTTACAAAAAGCACCTGCAATCCTTTGCAGGTGCTTTTTCGTTCACTCGCAATTTTCCGATCAAAGCCATTTTACCCAAATCTTTAAAAAACATACGGGGCAAAATCTTTCCGATTTTCGAAAAAGTTTGCCAAAAAAGTAAAGAATGTACAAATGGTTAGTTCTGTTCTATTTTTCGTTCATGGAACGACGTAAAATTGCACCCGGCTACCATCTCTGTCTGATCGCATTTTTTCAATATTACGCAGAAGAAATTCAATTTTAGTTTGTACGAACCAAGCTATGAAACGCAGACAGTTTATTCAAAATACCATTATCGCGGGCGTTGTACCCTTGTGCGGTTCCCCAGATCTTGACCCCAATGCGGTTTTAGGAAATACCCCACCTTTGAGTGTGAATGAACAGGAAGCCATTGCAACGGCGTTGGGCAAAAAGGGTACGTATAACCAAGCGCAGGCGGTTTACACCGTGCCTTTGCCCCGCAATGATTTGAAAGTCACCGTCAAAGGGGAAGCCGTACCCATCTCTTTTGGATTTGGTGGCTGGGTATCCTTTAAGAAAACGGTGGACGGTCAGCAAACAGTTATGATGAGCGATACGGTTCTGCTGGAAACCGAAGTCAATCCCCTCATCGATGCCACGCACGCGGCCGGATTGGAAATCTCGGCCATTCACAACCACTTTTTCTACGAACAACCGCGCATCTTCTACATGCACCTGCACGGGGTCGGAACGGTGGCGGATTTAGCCAAAAAATACGCTCAGGCGATTGGCAACACCAAACTGTTTCCGGCGAATCAACCTACGCCCGTAGCGCAAAGTGGCCCTACGCCATCAACCGGAAAAGAACTCTTCGATCTGCCCGCTCTCGATGCACTTGTGAAATATACGGGAGTCGTCAATGGGCCAACCTATAAATACACGGTGGGGCGTGATGACGTAAAAATTATTGCGATGGGTGCAGAAATGACGGCAGCGATTGGCCTGAACTCCTGGGCTTCTTTTGCCGGAAAGCAATCCGATGCGCATATTGCCGGCGACATTGCCATGTTGGAGGGCGAGGTTAATTCGGTCGTTCGAACGCTGCGGCAACATAAACTGGAAGTGGTTGCTTTGCATCACCACATGCTGGGGGAACAGCCCCGGACGATTTTCCTGCATTATTACGGGCGCGGTCCAGCCCCGGAATTGGCAAAAGGTTTTCGAGCGGCCCTGGAACAACTGGGGAAAGGTGGAAAAAAGACCGATGAGATGCGGCACTAATTCGGTTCATGGCCTGGTGGTCTATGATGCCTTTTACGCGTGGGTAAGCAAACTACAGAAGGAAAAACATACCTGGGAAGCTAAAAAGTAATTCCGTCACCTTGTGATGAAAAACCTTACTCCAACTTATACCAAAGCAGATTTGGTGCGCTACTTCCTGCGCCTGGGAACCTTTGGCTTTGGCGGTCCTCCTGCCTTAGTCAGTGCCATGCACCGGGATCTGGTGTTGAACCGGCAATGGATCACCGATGAAGATTACCGGGAAGGCATGGCACTCGCTCAGTTGGCTCCGGGGCCGCTGGCGGCTCAATTAGCAATTTACCTGGGGTATGTTCATTACGGCATTTGGGGTGCCACACTGGCGGGTTTTGCGTTTGTATTGCCTTCCTTCCTGATGGTTTTAGGGTTGGGATGGGCTTACGTGCTGTTTGACGGATTGCCTTGGATGCAGGCTATTTTCTACGGTATTGGGGCCGCGGTCATTGGAATTATTACGATTGGAACTTACAAACTCACTACCAAAACGATTGGGAAGGACTGGCTGGGGTGGCTGCTGTTCGCCATCTCGGCAGTTGCCACGATCCTGACGGAATCCGAATTACTGTGGCTTGTTGTCGGATCAGGTGGCGTCTACTGGCTTATTAAAGCGTCACCCGTTCGGTTGGATTCAAAAGTAGGCCAGGCCGGCTGGCCGTTTCTCACCCAGGTTTTGGCGATACCGACCGACTCCATTCTGTGGAAGCTGGCGCTGTTCTTTGCCAAAGCCGGTAGCTTCGTTTTTGGCAGTGGGCTGGCCATTGTGCCCTTTCTGTATGGTGGTGTTGTCAAAGAATACGGCTGGCTGACGGAACAGCAATTTTTGGATGCTGTGGCTGTGGCTATGATTACGCCCGGACCGGTGGTGATTACCGTCGCTTTTATCGGCTATCTGGTAGCCGGGTTCCCCGGTGCCTGTGTAGCGGCAGCCGCCACATTTTTACCCTGTTACCTGCTCACCATCCTGCCAGCCCCTTACTTCAAAAAGTACGGAAAACACCCCGGTTTGAAGGCTTTTGTCGATGGGATCACCATCGCGGCTGTCGGCGCTATCGCAGGGGCTGTGGTCGTTCTGGCCCGGCGGCAACTGGTGGATCTGCCAGCGATCATCATTGCTTTAACCGCCACCATTTTATTATATCGCTTTAAAAAATTATCGGAATTAGGTTTGATTGCAGCCGCAGCCATCCTCGGCCTGTTGCTTCGATCGGGTATTTTCTCTTCACTTTTATGACCCGTACCATTACTCTTTTGCTTTTAGTCTTCATTGGATTCAGTCAGGATCTGACGGCGCAAACCGTACCTGCCAAACAAGTTCGGAATCAGCAGCAAGCCTGGCTGGGGTACTTTAATCAAACCCGTTTGAGCAATCGCTGGGGAGTCTGGCTCGATCTCCACGCCCGCCGGACCGATGATTTCCTGGACCGATGGAGTACCCTGATCGTGCGTCCCGGCCTTACCTATTACGTGTCCGATCAGGTCCGAATCACGGCAGGGTATGCCTATGCGCGTCTGTATCCGGCCAATCCACCCGTTGGGAATGCCGAGCCGCTGGTACGGCCTGAACACCGTTTCTGGCAGCAGATAAACTGGTTGGGTCATTTCAAACGTCTGCACCTCAATCAATGGATCAGAGCCGAAGAACGCAATATCCGCAAAACGCTGGGCAACGAATTGGCCGATGGGTACGCTTTCAATTATCGTTTTCGGTATATGATTACGGTGCAGGTGCCGCTGAAAGGCGATACCCCCAAACCCGGTGTTCCAAACTTCGTGCTGCAGGATGAAATTCATGTCAATGCAGGGAAGCAGATCACTTATAATTATTTTGATCAAAACCGGTTTTTTGTGGGGGTGGCTTATCCGTTCAGTAAAACGTTTACCGCGCAACTGGGCTACATGAATCTGTTTCAGCAACAGGCGTCGGGCAGCACTTTTGTCAACAACCACGCTATCCGGCTTTTTCTGTTTCACAACCTCAACTTTGTCAAGCCTTAGCTACCCAGGAATGCAGTATCGTGACCTGTTTTTGGTGCGGTATACCTCGGTTTTGAGTGGTACTGAATCCTTAACCCGTTGCGCCAACAGGTAGCGAAACGCTTCGGAAAGCTGTTAAATGAATTATTCCGACGAATCGGCGTCCCAATGCATCAGCAAGCTGAGAAGGCTCAGGCTTCGATTCGTTTGAGTTTGATGTTTTCGACGGGCCGAATTACCAGCGGCACTTTCTCGATCTTGACCGAACTGCTGTCGAGGCCAAACCAGCGGTCTTCGGCGGTCGTAAACCGTTTGATGAAAAAATACAGGTTCATGATCAGCCGCTCCATCCAGGGGAGGTCGTTTTCGAAGGATAGAAACTTCTCCAGCACCACAAACCGAAAATCACCAATGACGTGCTGACGACTGAGGGATTCGTAGCGGCTGGTGATATCCACTTCCTTGTTTTTGACCATATCTTCGATCACCTTCCGGAAAAACAGGTTAATCCGTTGCTCGACGCGAAAGCCCAGCCGGAACGTGATTTTATACACATCGTCGGTCGCTATCGTGTTGACTTTATATTCCATTGTATACGGATCATCCGTCGTGTCTACGTGGACAAACCAGAAAATATCGGCCCGTTTGGGACGCTTCTGAAAGATGGAATAAATGATTTTGGATTCTATTTCGGACTGGCGGGCGGCATTGCTCATGAACACCAGGTGCGTGGCATATTTCGGAATGCTGATATCCCGGCTCAGTTCGATGAGCGGTTTCAGGTAATGGTCGATCCGGACGTATTCCGTTAACCGGAGTTTGATGTAAAACGCCCGAAGCCAGGTATACATCACCACCGCAATGGCGGAACCAATGAAGAGCGACACCCAACCGCCGTGGGGAAACTTGATGAGATTGGCCACCAGAAAAGCGCCTTCCAGCAGGACATAAACGACCAGAAACAGCACGACGCCCCAGGCCTTATAGCGGTGGCTGTATAAATAATACGTCATCAGGATGGTGGTCATCAGCATCGTCAGGGTGATGGCCAATCCGTAGGCAGCCTCCATGTTGGCCGATTCCCGAAAGTAAAGCACAACCCCCACACACCCGAGCCACAGCAGGAGGTTGATGCTGGGTACGTAGAGCTGCCCTTTTTTCACGGATGGGTAGCGCAGAATCACTTTGGGCCATAGGTTCAGCCGGATTGCTTCACTGATCAGCGTGAACGAGCCGGTTATCAGGGCCTGGCTGGCAATCACCGTCGCGGCCGTCGCAATGCCGATGCCGGCGAAGAGAAACCAGTCGGGCATGAGGGCATAGAACGGTTTGTGCTCGCCCAATGCCTGGCCTTCCATCGTGAGCAACCAGGCACCCTGACCAAAGTAATTCAACAGCAGGCAGGTCTTTACAAAAATCCAGCTTATGCGGATGTTGCCCCTTCCGCAGTGGCCCAGGTCGGAATACAAGGCTTCCGCACCGGTCGTGCAGAGGAAAACCGAGCCCAGGAGCCAGAAACCGCCCGGATATTCCGCCAGCAGCCACCAGGCATAATAGGGATTGACGGCACTCAAAATACCGGGAGAATCTGCGATGTGGATCAATCCCAGGGTTCCCAGCATGACGAACCACAGCAGCATGACGGGGCCAAAGGCCGTTCCGACGACGCTTGTGCCCAGGGCCTGGATCAAAAACAGAACCGTCAGAATGCCAATGACAATAGGAACCGTGGGGATGTCTGGATACAGCAGCTCCAGCCCCTCGACGGCGGATGAAACCGAAACCGGCGGGGTAATGATGCCATCGGCCAGCAGGGCGCTGCCGCCAATCACGGCGGGAATGGTGAGCCATTTGGCGTGTCTGCGCACCAGCGCGTAAAGAGCAAAGATGCCGCCCTCGCCCTTGTTGTCGGCCCGCAGGATCAGAATGACGTACTTGACGGTGGTTTGCAGGGTCAGGGTCCAGAAAATGCAGGAGATGGCTCCCCGAACAACATCCGCCCGAATCGGCTGGGTGGGCCCCATGATGGCTGAGAGAACATACAAAGGAGACGTGCCAATATCTCCGAAAATAATACCCATGGCTACCAGTAAACCGGCCGCCGTAACTTTATCCAACTGTTGTTTGTGTTCCATGAAGGACCTCTTGTCTGCCAGTGCAGCGGGGAGAATCAGGTGATTGAAAAAATCCTTGCCAATTGTGTGCCATAACCATAATTATTTTCTATTTGGTTGAAAATAAGATTGATAAAAATTGGACGTTGAAATTACTCCCTGTCCATTTTTTCATTTTGGAGTGGTCGTTTTTCATTTTGGTAATCGGACACCGTATGGCACCCGCGCTCAGTGCCAACAATCGT
The DNA here is from genome assembly GCF_965227735.1 of Larkinella sp. NCBI lineage: Bacteria > Pseudomonadati > Bacteroidota > Cytophagia > Cytophagales > Spirosomataceae > Larkinella > Larkinella sp. The sequence goes on from NZ_OZ245776.1 coordinate 6,750,202, forward strand.
ACGGTGTTGCCTTTTGAACACAACGGGCTGAACGGAGTTTTAAACGTATTCAAACCAAGTCGAGCGATGATCACTCATATCTATCAATCCAGCATCCATGAAAACTGGTACCTGGTTCTTCCGGTCCAAAAAGAAGACGACTTTTCCGCTGTTCCGGCGGAGGTACTTGCCGAATTCGGTGAGCCCATAAAAATCGAATCGCCTGAGGTGGGGCCGGGGGCGTTGGGGATCGATCTCTTGCAGGTCAGAAGTGATTTCGACACCCAGTCTTACCATGTAGCAAAAGTCGTGGCCCCCGCAGCGCCTTGAGACAAGTCATTTCGGAGTCCGTGCCGGTAATCCGGTTTCCTGCCGTACTTTCGCAAAAAGACAATTGCATGAGGACCGAGAAATTTACCGTCGCCGACATCAAAACCATTGCCAAAACGGTGCGGACGGCTTTTGACAGGGCCCTGAATGAATGGGGCCACCCCCTGGACGAATCCGACGATTCAGAGTATGTTTTGTTTTGCAAACCCACCACCCGGGCGGTTCATTTTGATCTAAATTTTGCCAAAGGAAACTCGGAAGTCGCGCGCCGGATGCACCAGTATTGTGAGCAAAACCGGCTCGAAGTGATCGGCTATTTTTCCCAATTCGAAATCAGTGAAATGGACAGTGTGGATATTGCCGATAAAATCATCGACCATCTGTACGAAGACTGACTGTTTCGTTTTGGAATTCTGCCGAGCTTCGACCCATAGTAACCGTGTTGTATATTTGTCCGAAACAACCCTTCGCTATGCCTGACTATACCGCCCGAAAAATTACGGAAACCCTTGAAATCAATGGTGATCTGACCAAACCCGCCTGGCAGTCGGCCACCTGGAGCCCCCGCTTCGTGGACATGGCAACCGCCGGACCGGGGCTGTATGACACGCGAACCGCCCTGTGCTGGAACGACCACTTTCTCTACATTGCCTTCGCGGCCGAAGAGCCCTTTCTGGAAGCCCACCTGACCGAACGGGATTCGATTATTTTTCAGGAAAATGATCTGGAAGTACTCATCGAAGGGGGCGATTGTTACTACGAACTGGAGGTAAATGCCCGCAACACCGTGTATGAAGTATTTTTTATCTGGCGCGATGCTTACCTGAAAGGCGGACGTTTCGATGTGCCGCTTTTCGATGTCCATCATCCGCAGGCCATGACGTTTGGGGGCAACTTCGACCGGGATGAAGCCACCTTCTGGTACGGAAACCACCCGCGCGGACTGCGTTGGGCTTTTTTGAACTACGACCTGCCCGGTTTGCAAACCGCCGTCCGGCTCGATGGCAGCCTGAACGATAACCGGGACATCGACCGGGGCTGGAGTCTGGAAATTGCCATTCCGTGGCAGAGCCTGACGTGGCTGGCTAATGGCCGCTCGTTGCCACCTCAAAACGGCGACCGCTGGCGGATGTTTCTCGGCCGCTTTCAGAAAGTGCCGCTTTCGGGTTCGCAGGGGCAGCAAGCGATGGTGCTCACCCCGCACGGTGTTGCTGACACGCACCAACCCGAAAGCTGGAGCGAAATTGAGTTTCAGGACTGAATCGATACACTCACGGCGGCAAACAATGTTACGGCAAAGCGGTTGTACCGGGTAGGAATCCTATCCGGTAAACACTCTTTATGGCAGTAATTGGCGAATTCATCCGCAAGGCGATTGATGTATACGGTTTTATCACGTCGGAACCCGATCCGGCCAGGGCGCAGCTCACAGTTTTACAAAACCTGCTGGAAAAGGCCCGATTGACCGCGTTTGGTAAAAAATACAACTTCAGCAAAATCCTCCAGAGTGACGACGTGATTGGAGCGTTCCAGCGGGAAGTTCCCGTACACGACTTCGATAAACTCTACAATGACTGGTGGCATTATTTGCTGGAAGGGCATCAGAATGTGACCTGGCCGGGTGGGCAGCACTATTTTGCCCTGAGCAGCGGCACCACCAGCAACAGCAAATCCATTCCGGTAACGGACGACATGCTGGAAGCTATCCGGAAGTCGGGCATGCAGCAGGTGATGAGCCTGAAAAACTTTGACCTGCCTGCCGATTTTTTTGAGAAACAGATCATGATGCTGGGGAGTAGTGTCAGCCTCATTGAAAAGGACGACCACCAGGAAGGGGAAATCAGCGGCATCAGTGCGGCCAATATACCCACTTGGTTCAGAGCGTTTTACAAACCGGGTGCCGAAATTGCATCGATCACCGACTGGGACGAAAAGGTGCGCCGGATTGCCGAAGAAGCGCCCACCTGGGACATCGGCAGCCTGAGCGGTATTCCGTCGTGGGTCGAAATGATGCTGAAAGAAGTGATTTCGCACAACCGCCTGAACACGATCCACGACATCTGGCCTAATCTGCAGGTCTACACCACGGGCGGGGTGGCTTTTGAGCCCTACCGGAAAAGCTTTGAAAAACTGCTGGCCAAACCGTTGATCTACATCGATACCTATCTGACGTCGGAAGGGTATCTGGCGACCCAGAAAAGGCCGGATACTACCTCGCTGGCCCTGATTCTGGACAACGGCATTTTCTTCGAGTTTGTACCGTTTTCGGACGAAAATATGGACGAAGACGGCCGGGTGAAACCCAATGCGGAAGTTCTGACCCTGGAACAGGCCCGGGAAGATACCGACTATGTGTTGCTGATTTCGACGGTTTCGGGAACCTGGCGCTACATGATTGGGGATACGGTAATGATTACGGACAAGCAACGGTCGGAAATCAAAATTACCGGACGGACGAAGCACTTTCTGAATGTGGTGGGCGAGCAATTATCGGTTTTTCAGATGAACCAGGCGATGCAGAATTTGCAGAGCCAGTATGATCTGGAAATCAAGGAATTTGTGGTGGCTGCCGTTCGGAAAGACGGGGAGTATATCAACAAATGGTTTGTGGGCTCTAATCGGACGGTTGATAACCAGGCGTTTGCAAACTCGCTGGATCAGGAATTGTGTGAGGCCAACAAGAATTACAAAGTAGCCCGGAGCAAGTCGCTGAAAGGGGTGGAAGCGGAGGTGATTCCGGTCGAGCAATTCTACCGCTGGAGCGAGGACTACAAAAAGCTGGGGGGGCAGACCAAAATTCCCAGGGTGATGAAAGAAGACGATTTGCTGGAATTTGAGCAGTACATCAGGAGCCTGTCATAGGGCCTTTCTCTGCTCGTCCAGCTTCTGCTCTTCCAGTGTTTTCACCTGGTCGACAATCTCCTCCGGCGAAACGTACAAGCGGGCGATCTTGTCTTTATAGGCCTGCGGCAGCTCCGCGTGATTCAGGATAAACTGTTTGGTTTCAATCAGATACTGCCCGAGTCCGTGACTTACGGCGTAGGCGTCGGCAATCCGTTCGACTTTTCGGACATACGCGGGTGAAAGCACATAGGAGAGTCCGAAACCTACGAGGCCGAGGTTGCTGCGGTTTTCGTAGTCCATGATATGGCCGAGCTCGTGGCCGATCCAGCCGATCAAAATGGCATCGGGAATCTGGTGAATCGGGATGGCGGTATGCGTCAGTTTGAACATCGCACTGATGTTGATCTGATAGGAGCGGTTTTTCCGGCGGTTGAGCAGGCTTCGGAAAACCGGCTGAGCCTGCATTACCGACGATTTGATGCGTTGCTTGAAGACGAATCGGATGACGGTATTTTTCAGTTCGGGATAGAACGACAAGGCCACCAGGACGTTTTTTTCGATCACCGCCGGAATGGTTTTACGGGTTCCAAACTCGGCGAGTGCGGGCGTAATTTCCCGGTTTTGATGACTTATTTTAGAAGGCAGCATAGGTTACTAAACAAAAATCCACGGGAGCGTGCGTACTACAATAACCCATTTGTGAACGATTGGTTATTGAAAACCTGACCAGCGTTTTACCGATTAACCGAGGTAAAATTGCCCGAAAAAGCAGGTTTGGAAAAAGGGATCAATGAAAAAAAGCTTGCCGTGGGGCCATACAATCGGAATTTGTCCATTTTATTTGTTAAACATACTTTCTGTTGACTTATTCGAAATTCTTTTTTTTGCCTTTGCGCTGCGTATTTGATTTATGAACTCTACTGGTATGAATAAGCCCGCGCCTTCTCCGGACTTTCCGACTGGAGGGGGTGAAATGGGGAACCGCATTCGTTCGCTAGACTGGTCTGCAACCGCTTTGGGGCCGATCGAACACTGGTCACAGAATCTGAGAACCACCCTGAACCTGATACTGTCGTCCCGGTTTCCTATGTTTCTGTTCTGGGGTGATGAACAACTTTTTTTTTACAATGATGCGTTTCGCGCCAGCTTCGGGGCGGAAGGAAAGCACCCCGGTGTTCTGGGCCGGAAGGGCGAAACCGTGTGGCCGGAGAGTTGGTCCATCATCAACCCCCTGATTGACCAGGTTCGGACAACGTGTGAAGCGACCTGGAGTGAAAACCTGCTCATTCCCCTTTTCCGCAACAACCGGCTGGATGCTATTTACTGGACACTCAGTTGCAGTCCTGCCTATGATGATAACGGACAAATCAGCGGGGTATTGGTTACCTGCATTGAAAGAACGGCTTCGGTAGCCGGGCGGGAAAAAGAGGAAGAAAATGAGAATCATTTCCGCCAGCTTGTCGAAACCATGCCGGCCATCCTCTGGATCACCGAACCCGACGGCTATTGTTCCTACCTGAACCGACAGTGGTATGACCATACCGGGCAGACGGATAAAGAAGCGGAAGGGTTCGGCTGGCTCAACATGACGCACCCCGACGACCAGCAAGATGCCGGAAAGCAATTCATTGAAGCCAATGAAAAGCAGGTACCTTTTTCGGCCTTGTATCGTTTACGCAACAAAGCCGGAAACTATCGCTGGGCCATCGATAGTGGCAATCCCCGGTTTAGCGCCGAGGGGCGTTATGAAGGAATGATTGGAACGGTGGTGGACGTGCACGATCAGAAACTGGCCGAAGAATCCCTGAGAGAAAGTGGCGCCCGTTTTCGGAGTCTGATTGCGGAGGCCCCGGTGGCAATGGCCGTGTATGCGGGTCGGAATTTTGTCATCGAAATGGCCAACGACGCCATGATTCACGTCTGGGGGAAAACCCCGGCGGTGATTGGGATGGAACTGGCGGAGGCTTTGCCGGAACTGGAAGGACAGCCTTTCATCGGCTTGCTGGAAGAAGTGTACACAACCGGCGTGGCCTACCAATCGACCGAACAACAGGCCGATCTGGTGGTGGAGGGCCGTTTGCAAAGCTTCTGGTTTACGTTTACCTACCAGCCGTTGACCAACGAGCAGGGCCAGGTGTATGCTATCCTGAATGTGGCGCTGGATGTTACCGCGCAACGGCGCGCCCGCCAAAAGATTGAAGAAGCCGAAAGTGCACTGCGGGATGCCGTTGAACTGGCCGAACTCAGCACCTGGAGCATGGAGGTGGAAAGTGGCCTATTCACCTATTCGGACCGCTTTAAGCAATGGTTGGGCTTTTCGGAAAATACCAAAAACATGGATGAAGCCTACAACCCGTTGCCAGATGAGTACCGGCAGTCGGTTGCCGATGCCATTGCGGCCGCGATCCAGCCGGGATCTTCCGGTCTGTATGACAACGAACATCCGATCATCAACCGGCTGACGGGGCAGGTCCGGATCATTCACGCACAGGCCCGGCTCTCTTTCAATGCAGAAGGTAAACCGCTCAGGCTGGTCGGTACGGCGCAGGATATTACAGAACAACGGAAAGTACAGATTGCCCTGGAACATCAGGTGCAGGAACGAACGGAGGAACTGGAAGCAACCAACGAAGAACTAGCCTCCACCAATGAAGAACTGGCCGCGACCATCGAAGAACTGGCAACCACCAACGAAGAACTTTCCGAATCCAACCAGCTATTGATGCGTTCCAATGAAAACCTGGAACAGTTCGCCTACATTGCCAGTCACGACTTGCAGGAACCGTTGCGGAAGGTGCAACAATTTGGTGATCTGCTAAAAAACCAGTACAACACGCAGTTGGGCGACGGTATCAATTACCTGGAGCGAATGCAACTGGCAGCCGGCCGGATGTCGGCCCTCATCAAAGACCTGCTGACGTTTTCGCGCATCTCCACCCAACAAGACACCGTCGAACCCGTCTCCCTCGCGGTTGTGGTCAAAACCGTCCTGAATGACCTGGAACTGGTGATTCAGGAGTCGAAAGCCGTGGTGACGGTCGATCCGCTGCCGACGGTGCCGGGCGATTCGTCGCAACTTGAACAGCTCTTTCAAAATCTGCTTAGCAATGCCCTCAAGTTTCGCCGGAGGGGAGCCAATGGAGTTCTGGTAGTCCCCGAGATTCAGGTTAAGGCCCAAATTGTGAGCAGCATCGCGTTGCCGACAACCGTAAAACCGGCCCGGGCGGCTGGTGCTTACCACTGCATCGAGGTAAAAGACAACGGCATCGGTTTCGACCAGAAGTATGTGGATCGCATTTTTCAGGTATTTCAACGGCTGCATGGCAAGGCCGAATTTGCCGGAACCGGCATCGGTTTAGCGATCTGTGAGAAAGTTGCCTCCAACCACGGCGGAGCCATCACGGCCACAAGCCAAACTGGTTTGGGGGCCACGTTCAGCGTCTATCTCCCCGTGGCAGAATCCCTGCGAAAAGAACGCGGTACTCATCTTTGACCGGTTTCATTCAGCACAAAAAGTCTGCCTGACCGATCAGGCTGCTAATTGGTCGTAAAAGGGTATTTCATGATGCTCAGCAACGGTTTTCCGGTTGAGTCGGCAAATGACCGGAAGTATTCCGAGTCGGAGAGGTCGAGCATGTCGGGCCGAATGCTGAGCATGGGATGATCGACGACGAACGGTTTTTCGAGCCACAACTCTCCGTTGATGGCCATCAGCATTCCACTGGCGGCATTGGCCACAAAACGGCTCCCGTCGCCATTGCCGGCGATCTGAAAAGACCAGGTGCCATCGGGCTGGATGATGAAAGTTTCTTCGGGCCCGGCATTGGGACCATACACGGTTTGGTAGCGAAGGCGGGCGGGTCGGAACACCAGGGGCCTGGGTGCTTCGCCGTACACCACCCGTTCGATGCGACCCGGCTTACCGAAGGTCGGTGTGCTGAAATGCGTCAGGGTCGAATCGATTTCATTCCATTTGGCTTCAAAACAGGCAATAAACTGGTCGAATTCGGCGCGGCTGAAGGCTTTGGGCGACATATAAACCGTCCAGGGCGTCTGGTCGGGGCTGGAAATCTCCAGGTCGTAGTTGCGGATGACCCAGTTCGGAAACTGCTCCGGCAGCAATGGGAACCCGGCATTGTAGTCACACACGGTTTTCCCGTCAAATACCAACACCGCCTGGTGGTTTCGCTCACCAATGCTCCGGACGGTGGTGTGGTCGATTAGTTGCAGCGTGTGACCATTGTAGGTGCTGACCACCAGCGCATGGTCTTCCGGCCCACAGCCGCAAAACAGATACGGGATCACTGCAAGAAGAAAAAAAATAACGGGTTTCATAACATCAGTCAAGTCAATATGGCGTGATCCCCTAAAATAAACTGATGTCTGGCCATATGCCAGTACCAATGAATACCTGGTCGTTTTGGGTAAATACTTGACGGAAAGGATTTTGTTTTCAGGTAGATATTGGTGAACTTGTTGCAAGTTACTTTTTGGTCTACTCTGGCTACAATAGTCCGGAACCGACTGGCGGGTTTGGCTTATCTGCACATACCTGATCTCTCTGTCATACTCTTATTGCTGATGCCGTGTCACTACTTGATCCGTATCTGAGTCCACTGACGGCCGATCAGGTGGCCCATCTGCTGAGACGGGCCACCTTTGGTCCGACGGCGAGTCAGGTGAAAAGCCTGACCGGGCAAACGGCTGCCCGGCTCGTGACCATGTTGCTGGCCGACCAGTCCCAGCCCGCTCCACCCCTTGATCTAACCACCGGCAAGCCGTTTCATGACCAGCCCTTCGATACGGTCAACGCGGGAAAGCTAACCGGTTACGTCAAGAACTGGTGGGCCAATCTGATGCTCAATCAGCCGTTGTCGCTGCTCGAAAAAACCACCCTCTTCTGGTCGAATCATTTCGTAACCCGCGATTCGACGGTCAATGATTATCGGTTTATGTACCGGTATTCGGCGCTGCTGCGGCAACATGCGCTGGGCAATTTCAAGGCTCTTGCGGTGGCTGTCACGCAGGACCCGGCCATGTTGCGGTTTTTGAACGGGAATCAGAATGTGGCCGGAACCGCCAACGAAAACTACGCCCGTGAGCTTCAGGAGCTGTTTGTCACGGGCCGTAATGGCGGCTATTCGGAAGACGACGTTCGGGCGGCCGCCAAAGTGCTGACGGGCTGGGCCGACACCGGGTATCGCGATGCGACCAAAGCCGAAATCAGCACGGTCTTTCGGGCAAACCGGCACGATACGACCGACAAAACATTCTCGGCAGCCTACCAAAATACGGTCATTAAAGGTCGTTCAGGCGCCAGTGCGGGGGTCGACGAGCTGAATGAGTTGCTGGATATGCTGCTGCGAAATGCCGAAACGCCCCGCTATATTTGCCGAAAACTGTACCGCTGGTTTGTCAATGCAGACATTCCGGCCAAGGTCGAAACGGATTTTATCCAGCCCTTGGCCGAGGTATTCCGGAAAAGCAATTTCGAACTGAAACCGGTGCTGGCTGCTCTCTTCCAGAGCCAGCATTTTTTCGACGAAGCCCTGCGCGGGGCGGTGATTAAATCACCGGTAGACCTGGTGGTCGGAACGTTTCGATTCTGGGGCTTGCAGGCATCGGATCAAAATCTGACGGCCTATTACCAGATTGGGAATTACCTCTACGCCCGCGTGAAAGAGCAGCAGCAGGATTTGCTGAATCCGCCTACGGTTTTCGGCTGGACGGCCTACTACCAAACCGGCTACTATCAGCAATGGATCAATTCGACCACGCTGGGACTACGCGGTTTTTTCGGGGATGCCTTGACGACCAATGCCCTGAAATTGAACGCAAAACCGGTGATCGATGTGCTGGCGTACGTCAAAACCCTGTCTGACCCCAGTGATCCCGCCAAACTGGTGAACGACCTGACCGGGCAATTGCTGGCACTAACCCTCACCCAGCCGCAGAAAGACTTTCTGATTGATACCATCCTGCTCAACTCCATTCCGCGTTACGAGTGGACCGGTGAGTGGAATGACTATATAAAATCGCCGAATGACATGGCCAAAAAGCAAGCCGTTCAAATCAAATTAACCGCTTTCCTGCAATACGTTTTTCGCATGGCCGAGTATCAGGTAACCTAATGGATGAATACTATGAAACGTCGTGATTTCTTACAACAGGCGGTTTCGTCGCTGGTCCTGCCGGTTCTGATCGATGGATATGGAGCCAAAGCCTTTGCGCGCCCGTCGTCGTTCGTCCAGTCGCTGCTCAGCCTGGCCGAGCAGAGCGACCGGGTGCTGGTCATCATCCAGTTGCAGGGTGGGAATGATGGGTTGAATACGGTTATTCCACTCGATCAGTTGGGTACATACTCATCCGCGGGTTTTCGGGGAAACATTGCCATTCCCGGAGCCAAAGCCCTGAAATTGAAGTACTATCCCGAAACCGGCCTGCACCCGGCGATGACCGGAATGCAGCAACTTTTCAACGAAAGCAGGCTGAGCATCGTGCAGGGAGTGTCGTACCCGTCGCCCAATTTTTCCCACTTTCGGGCGAGCGACATCTGGATGACGGGGGTGGATGCTGACAAAACCGCAACTTCCGGCTGGACCGGGCGGTATCTGGACAATCGGTTTCCCGGTTTTCCGGACAAGTATCCGAACGATAAGATGCCGGACCCGCCAGCTATTCAGATTGGGTACGTTACGGCGACCACCCTGCTCGGTTCCACCAACTCGATGGCGATTGTGCTTCAAAATCCGGATAGCTTCGCCCGGCTGGTCGGCGACACGCCCAAAGACCCGCTGTCCGCCCTTCCGGGCTATGCCGGACAGCAGATCGACTACATTCGTCAGCAGCAGGCCAGTTCGGTCAGTTACGCCGGGCAGATCAAAACGGCGGCCGGCAAAGGGAAAAATCTGGCGGTGTATCCGGAAAAGAACGCGCTGGGCGACCAACTCAAAATTATTGCCCGGCTTATCAGCGGGGGCTTGCAGACCAAAGTGTATTACGTGACCCTCGGCGGTTTTGACAACCACGCCAATCAGGTGGTGTCCGGCGATACGACCACGGGGACGCACGCGAACCTGCTCAAAACGCTTTCCGACGCGATTCTGGCGTTCCAGAACGACCTGACCCAATTGAAAGTCGATGAGCGGGTGGTGGGCATGACGTTTTCTGAATTTGGGAGACGGGCCAAATCGAACGGGAGTTTCGGTACCGATCACGGCACCTCGGCACCCATGTTTGTCTTCGGCAGTGCCGTCAAGACTTCGATGGTAGGCAAAAATCCGAATCTGGGCGATCTGGACAATAACAACCTGAAGATGCAGACCGATTTCCGGCAGGTCTATGCGGCCATTCTGACGGACTGGTTTGGAACCGACGCCAGCACCGAAACCGCCACCTTGTTCCGGGATTTCCCAGTGGTGCCAGTATTTCGGCAGACCGTCACGGCCACCGCTGCGTTGTCTTCGGAGGCACGATTATACCCCAATCCGGCGTCGACGGAAGTGATTCTGGAATCGGACTGGCTCGATCAGGGCGTCAAAACTTTGCAAATGACTGACGTGCAGGGGCAACTGCTTTCCGTTCGATCCTCGCGGCCCACACCAACATCCATTCACATTGCCGTGAGCCATTTGCCAACCGGAAATTACCTGCTCCGGGTAGAAACTACCCGGGGGATGGTTACCAAACTGGTGATGGTAACGCATTAAGTACATCGGGCTTACAGAACCGGGTTTGGGGCTAAAAATCGCAACTGGTCTGCGTAAAAATACTTACTTTTGTTTGTCCAAAATGACCTTTTTTGCTGGAAGCAATACGGGCATGTGTAAGTCCTGCAAAGGGGCCGTTTGAAAAATTGCGTCATCATTTTCCGGCTTTTGCCAGTTGACAGACAGAAATGGTAAAATAGTATCAGTTCACAGCAACCCGGTATGGGAGCGTCAACTAGTTATTTATGACTAGACAGGACGAATTGTTTTCAAGTCTTCACGCTTTCTACTTCTCCAGTCTGACCAGCGCCCGCAGGTCTTCGTTGCTGAGGTCACCGAGCCAGGTTTCGCCGGTCGATACGCTGAGGTCGGCCAACTCGCGCTTGGAGCGGATCATGGCGTCGATTTTTTCCTCCATCGTTCCCTGGTTGATAAGCCGGTAGACCATTACATTGCGGGTTTGCCCAATCCGGAAGGCGCGGTCGGTCGCCTGGCTTTCGACGGCGGGGTTCCACCACAGATCGTAATGAATGACGTGGTTGGCGGCCGTCAGGTTCAGCCCGGTTCCCCCCGCCTTGAGCGACAGAATGAAAGTGCTGGCATGGCGGTCGGTCTGAAAGCGATCCACCAGCGCATCCCGTTGCCTGCGGTCGGTGCCGCCGTGCAGAAACAGCGGTTTTGTGCCGTATTCGGTTTCGATAAACCCGGCCAGCAATTCGCCCATTTCCCGATACTGTGTGAAAATCAGGACTTTTTCGCCGGCATCATACATTGTGGGCAGCAGTTCGAACAACTGTGCCATTTTGCCCGACAACTCGGGTTTGGCCTGGCCCTTTTTGGTATACTGCGTGGGATGATTGCCGATTTGCTTCAGGGCCGTCATGAGCTTCAACACCAGTCCCCGGCGCGCAATCCCGTCTTCGTTGTTGATGGCATTCAGGCTTTCGCGGACCACCCCTTCGTAGAGCGCGGCCTGTTGGCTGGTGAGCAAACAATATTGGTTGTTTTCGATTTTATCGGGCAAATCCGTGATGATGCTTTTGTCAATTTTGAGTCGGCGCAGCAGAAACGGCGCGGTTATTTTGCGAAACACCTCAAGCTGCGCCTGATTGCGTTCCATCTGAATCGGTTTGGCAAATTCGTTGATAAACTTCGGCAGGGTGTTTAAGTAGCCTTTGTTGGTAAAGTCGAGCACCGACCAGAACTCCGACAGGCGGTTTTCGACGGGCGTTCCGCTCATGGCAATCTTCACATCGGCCTTCAGGGATTTTACGGCCTTGGTTTGTTCGACACCCGGATTTTTGATATTCTGCGCTTCGTCGATCACCATCGTGTGCCAAGCCTGCTTTTTCAACACATCGAGGTCGCTCCGGACCAGTCCGTAGGTAGTCAACAGCACATCGCAGTCGTCCAGATCGAACTGGCGTTTGGTGCCGTGGTAGATCGCAGCCCGCAGACCGGGAGCAAACCGGATGATTTCCTTCTGCCAGTTGGTCAGCAGGGTGGTTGGCACCACCACCAGACCGCGTTTTTTCTCAAACCGGCCTTCTTCCTTAAACTTTAACAGCAGGGCAATGACCTGGAGCGTTTTCCCTAGCCCCATATCATCGGCGATCAGACTGCCATAGCCCAGTCGCGTGTTTTTCACCATCCATTCGTAACCGCGTAGCTGATAGGGGCGAAGGTCGGCCCGCAACCCTTTCGGTAAGGATACGGGCGCCGGTTGGGTCAGTTCACGCAGCAGGGCAATGACATCGGGCGACAACCCAACGTGGTTTCCCATATACGCTTCGGCCAGTGCTACTTTCAGTAAGTCGTTGCCCGCCAGTTTGGGTGGATTCTCGAGTTTTTGGTAGAGTTTATCCAATTCATCCTGTTGAATGAGCACGTAATGATCCCGGATTTTGACCAGACCGGATGCGCCTTTCACCAGTTTCCTAAACGCTTCGGGCGACAGTCTTTCGTCACCCAGCGCCACCTGCCAGTCGAACGACAGCATCGTATCAAGATCGAGAAAGGAACCGGCTTTGTCGGTGGCGGTTTTCCTGATTTGCCCCGACACCTGCGGCCGAATCCACTCCCGCAACGATTTGGGCCACAGAATCGAGATGCCTAACAGTTGCATCACCGGCAGGGTTTCGAGCAGGATTTCGACAAACGTCTGGGCGTCAAAAACCGCCTTTTGCTGCCCCTGCGACCGTACGACGGCGTTCAGTTGCGGAAAATGATTGATCAGCAACATCAAATCCTGCAAAAAATCGAACTTGACGGGGTCGAATTGCTTTTGGGTCAGAAAGGGATGAAGTTCAACCGGCGGTTGCAGGGGCTGGCTGCGGTCTTCGGCCAGAACGTCCACCGTGAACTGTTCACCCAGTTCGGTATCGGCCACGCGCAGGAGCGGCACCCATTGTTTGTGCGTGATGTAGAACGGATTGAGCCAGAGCTGAATGGTCGCCGGGAAATCGCTCATGCCCTTGCCATCGAACGAAACCGGGCGGTGCTGGAAAAACAGTTCGTCGGGCCACTCAAACCAGTGGGTTTGGTTTCGCGATTTGAAGTCGTAATACGATTGTCCCAGCGGTTGCGTAAACTGACGCATGTATTCGCTCAGAAACAGCGAACAGAGGGTAAACAACTGCTCGACGGGAGCCTGAAAACCGGCTTGATGGCCCGCCAGCGACACCCTGACTACGTTGGCGGGCGTAATGGCCAGCAACTGGTCAAACAGCGCTTTGACGGTGGTTTCGTTGGTAGCCGGAAGCCAGCGAACGGCAAATGTGTTCTTTTCGACTTGCAGCAGTTGCGGCAGAATGGCCCCGTTTTCGAGTAGTTTCAGGCAAAAGTGCTGAATCCAGTACAAGGCCCGCAGCGTGTCCGACGCCTGCTCTACCGTCCGGAGATCGTCGGTCAGCAGGGTGTTGCTGAAACGCTGGCTCAGGTTGTCGGGCTGGAGGGTTGATACGGTTTGCGCGTCGCCATCGCGAAACGAGAGACGTTGCAGGCGAAACGAAGCGTCGCAATGCAGGGTCAGGTCGTGGTGCCACGCAAAGGAGTCAAGCTTTGGGGTGTCCTCCGGTGCAACTTTGGCGGCTCCTTTTGCCGCGAGCTTGTAGGCTTTTCCGAGGGTATTTTTAAAGTTCTTTTCCCAGAAAATCGGGTTATCCGGCAACAACTTCAGCAACTTGTCACCCAATGGACTCATCCGGCTGAAATCGAGGGTCGACCAGATGCTTTCGTCGGGTGTGATTGGGTCGAACGGCTCCGGCTTCGACAGTTCCGCGGCCGTCGGAAACGACACGGTGGTGCCTTTTTTGACGTCGAGGTTCTGGTCTTTGAGGGCCTGCAACACATCCAGACCGTGAAGCTGGAAGACCACAAACGGGTTTCGGTCAATTTCGTTGGCAATCAGATAGACTACGGCGGCCAGGTGCTTGCACGGCACCGCAAAATCGGGGCAGGAGCAGCTCATTGGAAAATCGGCCCACGAGCGCGGAAAGACCCGGATGCCGTTGCGTTCGGCGAAGTCGTTGAGGTCGGCAGGGAGTTCGCGGTTGAGAAATTGGGCCAGCAAAGCCGGATTGGTCAGTACTTCACCGACAAGCTGTTGTTTTTCGCGCTCGGTAAAGGCCGGGATTTTGACGGTCACTTTATAGGGGCGTGGCCTCAAGCCCTGTACCTGGGCTTCAATGCTGCCATTTTTAATCTGAATAGCCTTAACCGCGCCTTTGTTGGCATAAGCCCGGCCCCGGGGCAGGCGGTTCGACCAGTCGATTTTGGTCAGGGCGTTGAGCCATTGCTGTCCCCACCAGGTCTTGCCGTACGCGGCTGGTTTTCCACCTCCTTGAACTGTGTTCATAAAAGCAAAATACGGGAGAAATGATGCAAGACAAAAAAAGGTTGTTTCGCGGACGGGGCCGCCCGTGCGGTTGAGCGGAGTTAAAAAGAGTTTAGCGGAGTTTTCCTCTGCGTAACTCTGATTTTCTCTGCGTAACTCTGCGATACAACCCTTTTTAACTTCCCGGAAAAGCTGACTTCTACATCGTTTCTCCGTTAAACTGAATGCTATCCGCTGGTTTACTCTTTGGATGGGGTAGACGTTTCTTTCCGATCCAGGAAAAAACCGGTGCCGGACATTTGAACGGGGCCGTAATACAAACCGTATTGCGGTCGAATACCGTATTTGCTTCGCAGTTTTTCGTGCAGTTCGGGCGATAGTTTTCGGCCATTGACGATCAACTCCGTTTCGCTCAGACCAAACCAGTCGATGGCATCCAAATCCTGGACGATGCCTTCCTGAACCAGATCGGCCATGATGCTGTGGATACGGTCGACATCCGGCTGAATCCGGGCGTGATCAAATTCCCGCTTCTTTTTTACAGAAGAAATCTGAAAAGCCGTTTCCTTCTCCCGCAAAAGCATTTCTTTTCCGCGCAAGTGAAATTTTTCTTTCTGTGGGTGAAGCTCCCGGTTTTTGTCGAACAATTCCGCTCTTTCCTTTCGGAGCCTTTCCTGTTTGGTCGCCATCGCCTGCTTCATTTTCTCCTGGCTCCTTCTGTGCTCCTCCCGGTTTCCGGCCAGTCGTTCTTCGATGAGTTTATGCTTTCGTTCCAGATGCTCCCCGAAGAAGCGATCGACCTGTTGGAACAGCTCCGTATACCGGCCAAGCTCGTTGGCCGGAATGGGCTGGTCGTTGATGGATAAACCGGCCACCTGTCCATTGTGCTTAAGGATGGTGTATTTTTTGCCGGTTTC
Source organism: Larkinella sp. (assembly GCF_965227735.1). NCBI lineage: Bacteria > Pseudomonadati > Bacteroidota > Cytophagia > Cytophagales > Spirosomataceae > Larkinella > Larkinella sp. Next base: position 6,765,816 of record NZ_OZ245776.1, read on the forward strand.
ATCGATGGCCGTAATGGTCACCTCCGGGCTGTTTTGCTGATTGGTAGGATCAAACCGGATGCTGGTAAAAGGCTTTTTTTCAAACCGGATCGTGTCGATTACCAGAGGTTGGACGGGTTTCGGTTTGGACGAAGCCGCTTTTTTGGGTGCAGTCTTCCTGGGTTTGACCGATGGCGTTTGGGCCGGTTGTGGTTTCTGCCTGGCAGGGGCGGGTTTTTGCTCCGCTTGCTGAAACCCGGTTTTGGTTTTTGGGGGAGTCGATGGGGTTGCGGGTAAAAATGTAAAGGCCGTCATGCCTACCAGTGCCAGCATCAGGAGGATTTTTTCCAGGCTGGTTAACGGCTGATTTTCTTTGGAAAGCATCCGTTTCACCCGGTTCAGAAGAGGCATCCGCCGGTCGGCCAGGCCCATCGCCAGCGGAAGGACGCCAAGCTGGCTTTCCTGGAAAAGGACCAGCACTTCGAGGTAGCTTTTTCGGTTTCCGGCGGTGGTCATCACCAGATCGTCGCAGCAGGCTTCGCGCTCCTCCCGGATCAGCGCCGAAATCCAGAGCAGGGCCGGATGGAAGAAAAAGACGGTTTCGACCACACATTGCAGTAGGTTCACCAGGTAATCTTTCCGCCGAATGTGTGCCAGTTCGTGGAGCAGCACGGTTTCGGCCTGTTCCGGCGAGAGCGATGCCAGCAGACCGAACGGGACCAAAACCAGCGGTTTGAGGTAGCCAATGGTGACGGGAACCTGTACGCGTTCCGATTCCAGCAGCCGGACGGTTTTCGAAATGCCGAGTAAACCGCACAGGCGACGCAACTCCGACTGCCACCGCTCGGTCGGCGGGTGGATGTTTCGGTGGCGCAACTGGTGCAAATGCCGCAAACCAATCGACAGGCGAGCCGCTTTGAAAAGAAAACAGCAGGCCCAGATCGCCATAAGCCAATCGGTGTGTGTGTTTAGAAATTGGACCGTGACTTGCCAGAATGTCGATGGCGGTCCCGGCGAAACGGGAATGCGGGTTTGCCGGAATGCGGGAAGGGTTTCATGACCTGTAGAAGTCACAGAAGGGGGAGAGCTGATACCGGATGAGTCCAGTTGGCGGAAAAAGGTAAAACCGCAGGCCAGCAGAAACAGGAAAACCACCGAAACCAGCAGGCCATACCGCCACCGAACCCCCGCTTTGGGTGTTGAAAGAATAACCAGACCGGCTAAGACCGCGGCCAGAATTCCCTGCCAGAGCGAATGAATCAGCATCCAGCAAAATGCGTTCAAAATAGAATCTGTTGTTGACATGTTGGGAGAAAGAAGAAAGGGTTATTGATCGGTTTCCAGGTTGCGGATCAATGCTTTGATGGCTTCGATTTCTTCTTTCGACGTTTTTTGGTTGCCGAGCAACTGAAGCATCAAATTGGTGGCGGAGCCTTCGTAGAGCGTGTCGACAAAGCGGTTGAGCAAGAGGTTCTTGGTGACACTTTCCTCGACCGCCGATTCGTATTTGTGTTTCATCTGGCTTTCGTCGCGCCGGACCAGCCCTTTTTCAAACATGATCTGCATCAGCTTGAGCGTCGAGGAATAATTCACTTCCCGCTTCTGCTGATTCAGTTCTTCGTTGACAAACCGGACGGTAGAAGGGCCGTGTCGCCAGAGCACCTGAAGGATTTCCAACTCGGCCTTCGTCGGCTCGGTGGAGGGGGTGTTTTTGTTCTTTGAATCGTTCATGATTCAAATGTAGGAAATATTTCGTACGAACAAATTATTAGGAATATTTTTTGCAAAAAAAAGGGTTGTATCGCGGAGTTGAGCAGAGTTAAAAAGAGTTGAGCGGAGTTTTTTTCTCTGCGTAACTCTGATTTTCTCTGCGTAACTCTGCGATACAACCCTTTTTAACTTCCCGGAAAATCTGACTTTTACATCGTTTCTCCGTTAAACTGAATGTCGCTCAACGCGAACAGCGGTTTGCTGCCAGCATTCGGATTGACAAAAACGAAATACAGCTTGTGCTGACCGGTAACCGGGGTTTTGAAGGCAATGTTCACCGGCTCCGATTTGTCACTTTTGACATCGCCACTTCCCAGCAGCGTTCCGGTGGGAGAATCGAGACGGATTTCGAGCGTTCCACCCGCCATGTATTTCGACGAAGCAGAACCCATTACCGTCAGGCTGCGGATGGCCGTTAAATCAATGTCATCCAGAAAGAAATACCCGTTTGATTTGGCACCAGAGGCAATTTCATTACCAGAAGGCAACTTGAATTTGGTCACATCTTTGGCACCGTCATACGAAGCCGCTTTCATTTTGGCACTCCGCAGCGCCACCGTTGAGCTACCCGTCAACGGACCAATCACGGACCCGCCTTTGTCGGTGTAGCTGGCCGAGAACAAATACGAACCCTCTTTCTCCTTCGCCTGTGCGGTATAAGTGCCTTTCAGCGGTTTTTTGTCGACCTGCTTTTTATCGCCCAGCGACATAACGTAGCTCACCATTTCCTTGGCTTCGTCTTCTTTCAATTGCGGGTGGGCGCTCATGGCCTGTTCGCCCCAGACACCGCCACCGCCTTCGATCACCTTCTTCGCCAGTTTATTGACAATTTCCGTCCGGCGTTCTTTGGCGTATTTTTTAGCTACCTCCTGGTAAGCCGGTCCGATGGATTTTTTGTCGATGCTGTGGCAGGCTTTGCAGTCGCTGAGTTCGATGAGCCGTTTGCCGGTCGCAAAACCGACATTGGCCTGGTGACCCTGTGCCAGCAACGTTTTGTCGAATCCTTCGAGGTAGTTGATGGTCATCGTGACGTCTTCCGGGCTGATTTTGCCGGTCGTCAAACTACCATCCTCTTTGTCAGCCACTTTGACTTCATATTCCACCGGTTTGTTGTCGAAATAGAAGGTCTTGTTGCCTTTCACGGCGACTTCCACTTTCGGAACGTCGTTGCCAACCCGGATTTCCAGTTTTTTCGTAGAAACGTTTCCAGCGGCATCGGTAATTTTCAGCGTCGGCGTATACACGCCCGGTTTGGCATACGTAAAGGTAGGAGCAGCCTGGGTGCTTTTCGGCAGGCCCTGTCCAAACGTCCACTCATATTTGATTGCATCGCCATCGTAGTCCAGCGAACCTTTGGCGTCAAATTTGACGGCCAGGGGAGCGGCTCCCACGGTTTTGCTGGCGTTGGCAACCACGAGCGGTTTCCGGTTTCCGGCGTTGTAGGTGATGTGCGATAACCGGGCGTCGTCGTTCTGCGCGAACCAGTTCTGACCATATTCCAGCACATACAGCGAACCATCTTTGTGGAACTGCATGTCGATTGGGTGGCTGAATTTCGTGTTCGGCATGAAGGTTTCCATCTTCACGAAATCGCCGTCTTTGGTCATCGTTACCGGGTGAATCCAGTCACGAATCCAGTCATAGGCAAAAAACTTGCCGTCGTAGTGGCGCGGAAATTTCACTGGCGTTTCCGGATAATCGTCGTAATAATACACCGGGCCACCCATCGCGTTCCGACCGCCTTTGCCAACAATCGGACCAAATTCGGGCGAGTCGGCATACGGGTAATAGATAAACGCCTTCTGCGCCGGGGGCAACTCGCTGAGTCCCTTGATCAATTTCGACGGATTGACCGGTTTGGCCGGATCGAACGACGGGCCGGACGTGCTGTCGGCAAAGTTGTAGTGACGATACGCCTTGTTGTCGGCAACGAACAGCGGCCAGCCGTAATACCCGGCTTTGCGGGCCTGGTTCACTTCATCGTGGCCGCGCGGGCCGTATTTTTCGATGTTGTTGGCGGCATCCGGGCCGACTTCGCCCCAGTACAGAAAACCGGTGCGTTGATCGACCGAGATGCGATACGGGTTCCGGTTGCCCATCACGTAGATTTCGGGCCGGGTGTTGGGCGTGCCTTTCGGGAAGAGGTTGCCTTCCGGAATGTCGTAGGTGCCGTTGTCGAGCGGTTTGATGCGCAGGATTTTTCCGCGCAGATCCATCGTGTTGCTCGAGGTCACCAGAGCGTTGAAGCTCTCGCGGCCGGGCCGGTCGTCGGACGGACTGAAACCCCGCGACTCGAACGGGTTGGTATCGTCGCCGGTCGACAGGTAGAGGTTGCCCGATTTATCCCAGGCCACCGAACCGCCGGTGTGGCAACATTCATTGTTGCGTTTGACGGGAACGCGCAGGATGACCTGCTCGCTTTCCATTTTCAGCTCGTTCTTCTCGGCGTCGAACTTAAAGCGCGACAGGTGCTGGGCCGTATCGGCTTTCCATTTTTCGACGGTCGGCGAATAATAGAGATACAGCCACTGGTTCTCCTTGAATTTGGGGTCGATGTTCATGCCCATCAAACCGTATTCCTGCTTGGTATAGACCGGCAGATTGGCGACCAGCTTGGTCACTTTGGTTTTTGGATCGTATACTTTCAACGCGCCTTTCCGTTCGGTAAACAGCACTTTGCCGTTGTCGAGTACAACCAGTTCGGTAGGTTCGTCCAGTTTCTCGGCCAGCACTTCCTTGTTAAAGCGGTTTTCTTCCGGGAAGGGCAGCGTTTTGGCTTTCGTGTAATCCAGCTTCGGCGCAACGGCATATTGAATACCGCCCAGCAAATGCTTGAGGTAAACGGGGTTGGTGAAGGTTTCGTCGGGGTGGCCGAAGTTGGTGTAGAACACCTTGCCGCCGTCGTATTCGTGGAACCACGACATGGGGTGGTTGTCGCCCATTTTACCCTCTTTGTACGTTTTCTCGTCGATTTTTACAAGAACCGTCACGTCGGGGTTGACGTTCTTGAAGTCATAAAACTCATCCTTGATCTTCCAGCGATCGGGAAAACCAAACATCGAAACGTGGTCTTTGCTGACGACGTAAGCTTCGCCATCCTGCACGTTCGGGTTGCCGGGGTGGCTGGCAAAATACCCGCCCACCAGCTTGCCATACCACGGCCAGTCGTATTCCGTATCGGCAGCCGCGTGAATGCCGACGAAGCCGCCACCAGCCTGAATGTAGCGTTCGAAAGCCGCCTGCTGACCATCGTTCAGTACATCACCCGTGGTGCTGAGGAAGACGACGGCGTTGTAGCGTTTAAGGTTCGCTTCGGTAAATTTGGCGGCATTCTCGGTGGTATCGACGGCAAAACCGTTTTCCTTACCCAGCTTCATCAGGGCCTGCTGGCCGGCCGGGATGGACGTGTGCCGGAAACCGGCGGTTTTGGAGAAAACTAATAAACGTTTCTGGGGGGTCTGCGCCTGCGTCCATAGGGCCGACAGGGTCAGACAGCCCGCCAGCATCCACGACAGGAATGCCCGAAAGCGCAACGGGGATTGGGGGTTGTCAGAATACATAGAGGTTAGTTAAAAAATACTACGTGGTCCAGAAACCGGCTTATAAAGATTCGGGTTTCAAATAGACTTTTACAAAGCTTCAAAAGTACAAAAAAAAACGGTCTGCGACCCACGCCTGTGCCGTATCTTTGCGGCAGATCAATTCAAATTTCTGGATGGAATTTACGAACCTTTTAACGTATATCGTAGCCGACGATTCGCTGCACGCCCGCTGGCTCAATACCTTGTCGATGATGGAAAATACCGGAGCCCGCAAGATTTCGGCGGCTGAACCCAAAACCACCGTTGATTTGATGATGCTCAAACACGCGGCTGAGGAAGCCCGGCACGCCTATTACCTGAAAAAACAGATTCAGAAAGTGGCCGAAACCGACTGCCCGACCTACGAACCGGCCTATCTGCTGGCTCCGAACGACAGCCATGCCTACCTCAACCGGCTCGATGTGCAGGTCTGCCGGTATTTGAAGGACACGCTGGGTTTTGCGGGGGCAGAACTGAAATATGCGGCTTACCTGCTGGTGACTTACGCCATTGAGGTGCGGGCTGACGAACTGTATCCGGTATACCAGGACGTGCTGACCGAGTCGGGCAGCAAGGTGAACGTCCGGTCGATCATTGTGGAAGAGGAGGGACACCTGGCCGAGATGCTGCGACAGATGGAAACGTTTTTTGGTGACTGGCAGGGTCATGCCGGGCGGGCGGTGGCGATTGAAACCGGGTTGTATACGGCCTGGCTGACCAGTTTGATGGAGACGGAAAAAATCATTGCAGGAAAGGAAAACTAATTTCCGTACCTTTGCGTTACGTTTTACACACGTTTCTGGGGACGACCGGAATTGACAGCTTGTTGACGCTGCGTGTAAGCATGCCGGGAGTTGAGGGCATTTCCTGTATAACAAACCTTCACACAATAACTGGCGAATATAACTACGCCATGGCTGCTTAATCCGGAGGATTAGCAAATGCCATTGTCCCACCGACCCTACGTGCTGCTGGGTTGGACTCTGGGGCATCGACTCGCAGCGCTGGTTCCGGTAATGGTGTTGACCACGGAGCGAGACAAAAACACCTAAGGATGAGGTTCGGCGTGATGCGGGCCTGACCGATTCCCGACAATCCCAATCGCATCTAAGCATGTAGAAAGCACGACGGTTTCCTTGTCTGGACCAGGGTTCGACTCCCTGCGTCTCCACTTCACAAAGCCCTGTAAATCAAGTATTTACAGGGCTTATTCTTGCCATGTGCTCAAAAATGGCAAGAAAATGGCAAAGAAAAGTCAAAATTTTGATGTCAGAAGCACCCCAAAACACCGCAAAATACCCCTATAAAGACCCTTTTCTATCGAAACCAGACGACGACGATTTGTCCAAACAATGGGTCGTCGAGTATGGAATTTGGTCACTAAAAAAACAACGCGTCGTTCGGAAACGCGTCGTACTCTCCGGAAACACCGTTGCCCTGCGCCTGGCTGACGCCAAGGAAATAATAGCAGAATTAAGAAGGATTCTCCGGAAAGGGGAGGCCTACGTTGATCCCATCGAACCGGCCATTTCGAAGAAGAAAGAAAAGAAATCGCCCAATGACGACGCACCCAAAAGCCAATCGTATCGGATAAAAAGTAAACAGACTGCCAAGATTCTACTGGCGGAAGCAATCGAATTGTTCATGAGTTTCAAGGAGAAAACCACGAAACCCAACACGATTATGACTTACCGCACGCACGCAAACACGTTTGCCAAGTATTTGAAGCGTCATCAATTGCTAAGAAAAGCGTTGGTCAACTTCACTGACAGCGATGCGTTAAATTTTTTGGACGAAGTTACTACTGTTGAAAAATTGGGAAATCGGACTCGCAACAACACCAGAGACGCGATTTTTACCCTGTTCGAGCATTTTAGGAAGCGCAAGTTCATTGAGGTAAATCCCTTCAAGGACATTGGCAAATTGTCCTTTCGGCGATACAAACACACGCCGTACAGCTTCGAACAGCGTGACCAGATAAAACAGATCTGTCTGGAGACGAAGCAGGAACAATTGCTCCTTTTTATCAGCTTCATTTATTACGGTTTCATGCGGCCCCATGGCGAGGTTATGAAATTGAAAGTCAAGCATATCAAGGAAAAAACCATTGCGATTGATGCCGATAATGCCAAAGACAATGAGGCTGAACACATCCAAATTCCTCCTGGTCTTGAACGGTTGATTGAGCAACATAATATTCGGGCCTATCCGCCAGAACATTATGTCTTTACACTTTCGGGGCAACCAGGGCCGAAGCATGTAACCAAATTGTATTTCTATCGTCGTCATCGGATCATTCTGGATCGATTGGGATTTACTGATAAACGCTTTGATCTGTATGGCTGGAAACATACCGGGGTCATTGCACTTTGGCAGGCAACTCAGAACATACGACTGATCCAAAGACATTGTCGGCATTCGAATGCCCAGCAAACCGAAGAGTACCTGCGTGATCTGGGTATTATTGTGAAAGATACTGACATCGAAAAATTTCCTGAATTCTAAACCCGCCACATCTCGGCTTCGCAGATCAGGATGGGATCATCGCCCAGGGCGGTTTTCAGGGAACTGATCAGGTAATCGACGCCCTGGATGTGGACCTTCTGCCGCAGGGTAAACCGGGCCAGATCGGCCGCCGACAGGAACAGATTGCGCCGGATCGGGAAGGTGCGGCCCTTGAACCGCTCGAACCGGCGCCAGTGGGTGTCCACCAGGTTGCCCGCCCCCGACCACAGCAGCGTCTGGCCCGCGTGGGCATTCGTCGCGGTCGGCACTCCGGCCACCAGACCATTCCAGAACAACAGCCGGTTGCTCAAAACCGGTTTGCTGTCTTTATTCAGGACACTGAATCCGGTCTGGCTGGTGGTGGCCAGGCCGGTTGCCGGATCGGTCAGTAGGGTGGAAAACCGCGACTTGACGGGCAGCAACACCCCGCCCGCATTCTCCTCGTTTTCCGGGGTTTGGTATTTATCCATCAGGGCCGGAATGGGCTTCATGATCGCGTCATTGCCGTCGATCTCGTAGCTCAGCTCCAGCCGGCCGTGCTGATCAGGAATGCGCAGGTGGGCCGTACCGGTTTTGTAGCTCCAGTTGGTCAGCGTCGGCTGGGCCAGCACGTCATCCACAAAATCAATGGTGCAGATCTTCCGGCGCACGTTGAAGTCCAGCCACAGGTTGAAGAGTTTCCGCAGTTCGATCAGCAGCCCGCCCATCGTGATTTCCGGCAAATGGTTACTATAGGTCAGCGTGGTTTGCTCATCGAGGGCGTACAGGTTGTAAAACACCAGTCGCTGCATGGCGGGGTTTTCCAGAAACGCACCCTCAAACCGCCAGCCCGTCAGCTCGCCGTAGCGTTTCAGGATCTGGTGCACAAAGAACATCGGCACCCGAGCCATCACTTTATAAAGCCCGGCATCCCGTTCATTGACCTTGCCGGTAAAACCGCCAACAGCCTGGTTGCCGTAGAAAGCCGGGTTATGAATCGTGGGAAAACAATACCGGTCCACCAGCGGATCGACGCTGGCGGCCGGAGATGCCGGGACCGGTTCGCTGCCCAACTCCGTCAATTGGGAGAGCGGGATCAGTTGGTAATCCCCGAAAATATCGCCCAGGTTCTGGGTAAAATACAGACTAAAATCCGGGGTGGTTTCCCGGATTTTGACGTAGCCCTGCTCGACGATGGTGCTGTGGTGGTACTTCTCGCAGTACCAGCGCCGTTTGGTGTTTTCAACCTGCGGGTTGTGCAGATGCCCCAGCACCCGCCGGTTGGTGGGGGTGCTGGGCAATTGAAAATCGTAGATGCGACTGCCCTGCACGGTCGCAAAATCAAACAACGGGCTGAATTGCTCCAGCGTCAGCACCATCCCGGGTTTGCGGTCGACCGACACGCCTTCGATTCGAATGTCTAACATTATTTCAGGTTGCTATCGTTGTTGACGACGTTGATGGCATTCATGACATTGACCACGTTATGCACGCTGACGCTCAGTTCTTTGGCGGCAATGCGGTCCAGGTAGCCGTTGGCCGTACTCAATTGGTTGGCCAGGCCGACCAGGGTGGCGTTGGCGGATGATAGCATCTCGACGGTGTCTTCCGTGTTCTGGGCGATGGCCGTCATCATTTGCTGGGACTTGGAAATCTCGGCGTTGGTCATGGAAACCGCCCCGGCGGCATCGCCATCGACGCCTTCCATGTCGCCACCCCCACCGTAATCGCCCGCACCGGCGCTGTACTGTTGAGCATCGGCCAGGGCTTCTTCCTGCTGTTTCTGAGCATCCCGTTCCGCAATTTTGGCTTCCAGTTTGGCCTGCTCGGCGGCTTTTTTCGCTTTGCCCGACCCGAACAGGTACATGCGGCCGCCCTGCAATGGTTCCAGATACGAGCGGTAATCGCCCCCGTCGGTGTACAGAGCCCCACTCCGGGCCATGATCGGTGCGCCGTTGCGGTGCAGCGAGGAGTTGAGCAGTTTGTCGATGATGGGCCGGTTGTTGCGGTAGGTGTTGCGGGAGAGAATCATGATGGGTTCGCCCCCTTCCATTTCGCCGACCTCCTGACCCGAATCGCGCCGGACCAGGGCAATGCCCGACTGGCCGTAGGCGCTGCCGTGGCCGGGACCATTGGGCACCCCACCGTTGCGCAAATAGCCGCCATGGGCGTAAGAGGGCGGTTTCTGGGATTTGATGATGCCGATCTGGATAGCCGCCATGGCCGCCGAGGCCGCCACGCCGATCAGCCCCAGCGGAAAACCCATCGTCGCCAGCGATTTGAGAGCGGCCATCGCGGCATTAATCAACGCCATGGCAATCTGCATGGCCTGATCGCGTTTCCAGGCTTTGACCTTTTCGTTCTTCTCTTTCTCGGCCGCATCGGCGTTGATCTTGGCGATGGTTTTCTCGTATTGGTCTTTGGAGATTTTGCCCTGGTCGTACTGTTCCTTCCACGATTTAAGCTGTGATTCCTTCTCTTTCTCGATCTTTTTGAGCTGATTGTCCAGGTATTGTTTGTTCAGGGCCGTTAGTCCCTGAATAACTAACCCGGCAATTTCAAGTTTCTCCTGCGATTTTTCTTTCCAATCCTGATGTTCGTCCGCCTGAGCTTTCTTAGCATTCGTCAGTTTATTCATCAGGAAGTTCATGAAGGACGAAAAATCGCCATTCATCAATCCTTCCACGGCCGAGAAAAATTCCTGTACCGTTTGTTTTCGTTTCTCGTGATGCTCTTGGTGGAGTGCCGTGGATTCCTGCTCGTGTTTGCGGTCGGCCGCCCCCAACTGGGCATTTTTCCACGCGTTGAGCGTATCGATGGCCTGGGCTTTCTGTTTCTCGTCGGTCAGCACCCGTTCGATGTGAGCCTTTTTCTCGGCATACTCAGTCTGGATTTTCTGCCGTTCTTCGGCCAGTTCAGCCGCCAGGCGTTGCTTCTTGAGTGCAAAGGTCTGCTGCTCGTTGTTACGGGCGGCAAACAACTGGTTCTCGTAAAGCGATTGCGTGGTCTGTTCCTGGTAATCGGCCAGTTCCTTGAACAATGACTTCTCTTTTTCAGCCTGTTCTTTTTCGGACTGGAGCTTTTTGTCCCGTTTCTCCTGCTCGGCTTTTTCTTTTTTCTCGCGGAACTGCTGCTGGGTTTGGGCGACATTCGCCTGAAACTCTTTTTCGATCAGGTCGATTTGCTGGGCTTTCAGTTGGGCGTCGGCGACCGATTCCTGCACCGCGCGCTTCTGCTGATCCCGCTTATAAGTCAGATTGGCTATTTCCCGCTGCTGCTCATCGGCGATCAAGGCAATTTGCATCTGCCGAATGTCATCGTTGGCCTGGCGGTTGGCGCGTTTCTTTTCTTCGGCCACCTGCCGGTCGTGTTCCTGCGCCTTTTTCTTCTCGGCCTCCCGGTGCTGGTCGTTATCACCACCCATAGCTGTCAGTGCCTGCGCGTTGATCTGAATGCCGGCAGTGGCGGCAGCCTGCGCGCCGGTTTTGGAAGCCGTGGTTTTTTTGTCGACGTGGGTCTGGTGATCGGCTTCGGTTTTGGCGTGGGCGGCCTGGAGCGTGGCCTGGTAGGTAGTGCTGAAAGCATCGGCGACCCGCTTGCCGCCGTTGAGCATCGCGTCGGCCATGCCCTTGATGTCCATCGTGACAAAGGCTTTCACGAACTGGATGGCCACGTCAGCCGCGGTTTTCATCGCCTGCCAGAGTCCGTTGACGCCCGCGCGGAAGGTTTCGCTGTGCTGGTAAGCCGCCACCAGAGCCGCCCCCAGCGTCAGCAGAATGGCAATGACGGCCCCGATGGGGTTGGCCGACATCGCGACGTTTAACAAACGCTGGGCAATGGCGGCCGCTTCGGTGGCGATGGTGCGTATTTTCTCGGCGGCCGCCAGGCGCAACGAGTTGGCTTCGGCCAGAATAGCCTGGGCGTTGAAGGTGATCAGAGCCGCAGCCAGCAAACCGATCGAGACTTTGTTTTCGTTCAAAAAAGCGGGTAAGGCCCCGATGGCTTTGCCGAAGGTCAGGGCATATTCCCCGCCCTTCAGCACGACCGGCAGGAGCTTGTTACCCAGATCGACGGAGGCTGATTGCACTTCCTTGCCGAATTTGGCGAGTTGGGCGGCTGCCGTCTGGTTCTTGATTTCAAACTCTTTGGTCAGCGAGGTGCCGTCCTTCATCGCCGTGTTGGCCAGCACTTGCTTGTCGCGCACCAGTTGGGTCTGATCCTTCAGGAGCGACATGACTTTGGTGGCTTCCTGCGACTTGATGCCCATATCGGACAACTGTTTGGCGACCTGGTCGGCGGGCAGTCCGCGCAGACTTTCGGCCAGTTTCAGCAAAAACTCGTTGGGGTTGGTGTTGATGAGTTTTTTCATCTCGCCTTCCGTGATGCCGAGCTGGCGGGCGAAGGTGGCCGTGTCTTTGGCGGCCGTCAGCAGGATGTTGGACAATCCACCGGCGGAGATTTCGGCACTCAAGCCCAGTTCCTGAAAGGCGGCCCCCAGGCCCAGCGTCTGGCTGATCTGGGGCGACAGATCACCAAGTTGGCCCATGCGGGTGGTGAAATCGGCGACCACCGGGGCGGTGGCGGTTCCGGCGGCCCCCAGCTCATTGAGGGCCGACCCGATTTTGGAAATGGCGGTTCCGGCGTCCAGCTCCCTGGTTTCCTGGAAGAGATTTTTCATCGTCCCCAGTTTGGACGTGACTTCTTCGACCCCACCGGAAAACTCATCGCCCAAGGCCACCACGGCCTGATCGGTGGCCCGCACGAAGCCCAGCATCTCGTCTTTGGCAATGTTGATCTGCCCGCCGACTTTTGCAATCTCCAGCAGTTCGGCCTGGGCGGTGCGGGTGTCGATCTGGCGGATCTGGGCATCCAGAGCGGCCACTTCGTCGGTGGTCATCTGGGTGCTTTTGGCAATGTCGGCGAAGGCATCGGAGGTTTCGGCGGCCGCCTGGATCGACTCGCGGCCAAACTGGACGACTTCCTGAATGATGTCGTCGAGGGCGAAAGCCGCGAAGGTGCCCAGGAACGTGTCTTTCAGGCGGGACCAGACGGAAACGTTGTCGTCGGTGTGCTCCCGGAGCGCACGCATTTCGGCGTTGACGGCATCGAGCCGCTGATCGACGTCGGCGACCTCTTTCATTTTGTCGAGCCAGTCGTCGGAGTTGACTTTGAGGTCTTTCAGCTCGTTGTTTAAAAGGCGTTTGCGGGCGCGGAGTTCGTTAATCGACGCGTTTTCGAGGTCCAGGTTCTGGAGGTATTCGCGGGTTACGGCGTTGAGCTGTTTTTTCTGCTCGGCGAGCTGGCGGTAGGCGTCGGTGTTTTCTTCCCCGGCTTCCTTCATCCGGCGCATTTCGGCGGTGATCTCGCGGGCCTCCTGGCGCAAACCGGCCAGGCTCCGCTCGGCATCCTCACCGTCGATGATGAGCTTTATCCTGCTTTCTTCCGTCTGATTCATGGTGTGGTTTTTGAGAATCACACCAAAATCAGCAGGTAATTTGGCTCAAAACAGGACGGGTTTAGCCAAAGAATAAGGCCCGTCAGAAACGGGCCTTATGTCGGATTTGGTTGGCATAAAATCGCCCTCCGAGTGTTCGCAGTGATTATCGTTTAGTTACAGGCCATCGCCGGGTAATTACGGATCAGGCCATTGACCATGACAGCTTCGTGTCGTTTGGTTTTCTGCTCATAAAGTTCGCAGAGTTCGTAGAGTGTCTGACGGTTTTCGCTCAAGACTTTGTTTTGTTCCAGCAAGGTGTGGTTCCACTTCGTGAGCTTTTTAATTTCTTCATTCTGAGCGTGGATTAACCGCATCAACTCGCTATATTTGTTTTCTTCGTTCATGACGTTCTGATTTAGAAGGTTGTGACTCGCCCGATGCTCGAACATCGGGCTTTTTTTATTTGTTAAAGAGAGTTGTCTGATTTTGCTTAAGGCGTTCATCAATCTGATTGAGAGTCGCCTTCGAGTCTTTTATCTGACGCCGGGCATTTTCTACTTCTTTCCACTCGGATGTTTGACGCAATTTGGCTTCAGCTTGCTCCAGGGCTAGTTCTGCTTCCGACTTTACCCGTAATGTCTGAACCCGCTGGGTCATTGTGCCGTGAAAATAGTCGTACAGCAATTCATAGCATTTGAGCTTGTATTGCTTCAATTCCTCGCTTTCCGAACGAATGCTGAAGAGCCAACCATACACCCATTTTTCGGGTAAACTGACCATTTTTCGCAGCTTCCCATCTCCGGCAACCATTTGCTGTTCAGCAAACAGTTGACTAAGGATTTCGTCTTCTTTGAGGTTCTGAAATTGTCGATTGTAGTTCACCCCAAGAGCTTCACAGATAGGCTTGACCGCTAGCCAGTAGGTGCCATCGACAGACAGGAAATAGATGTTCCTGCTGTTGAACTCAAGAAATTTCTTGTGAGACATAGTATTATATAGTTTATATGCTGACTATGCAAACATACATAAAATACATTTGAACATACAAGGCATATAGAAAATATTTTTTCTATGTTTGCATAAACGAGCCAATGCAATGAAGAATATTCACATTAAAATTGAAGATGATCTGCATCTAGAAGTAAGGAAGTACCAACTCGAACGAGAGATGTCCGGCAAAAGGCTTACGATGATGGAAATCTTTATTGAGTTGATTCGAAAAGGTTTAGATGCTGACAAAAAAGAAACCCCCGCCCAAAAATGAGCGGGGGTTTCTTTTTGACTTGATAAGTTACCTGTCAGGCCAACAATTTCTTTTTCTGAGTATTAAATTCCTCCTGCGATAATACACCAGCATCAAGTAGCGATTTAAGCTTAATGAGTTCATCGGCGACAAGGGGGATGCTGGTTTCCGGGATTGCTACAGGTTCTTGCTCCGGTTTTGGCAAATGCCCATAATGCTGATTAACAAAAGCCTGTACGGCCTTAACATACTTATTTTCCACGGAAAAAAGAGCAATTTGTTCCGTAACGTCATCCAAAAAGCTAATGCTTAAAATGTTATCAGGGGCATCGCCAACTTTCGTTGTTTTATCGCCTATACCAGTCATTCCACCAACGATAGCTCCAACTGGGCCAAGCAAAAGGCCACCTACTAAAGCCCGACCTACGATCGATTTGCTTTTCTGCTCAAAAATCTGCTGTTGGGCTTCAAGCACAACATATATTATATTCTCCTGCGGAATAACAATACGGTGCCCGTTCCAGCCAATATTCAGATTAATACATAATCCACGTTCATGTGGGTCTAAAAAAATAGGATTACTTCCTTTTCGAAATCCGGCTAGACCAGATAAGGTATCAAAAGGAGGCAAGCC
The DNA here is from genome assembly GCF_965227735.1 of Larkinella sp. NCBI lineage: Bacteria > Pseudomonadati > Bacteroidota > Cytophagia > Cytophagales > Spirosomataceae > Larkinella > Larkinella sp. Next base: position 6,780,944 of record NZ_OZ245776.1, read on the forward strand.
ACTCATATAGTGGACTTTGTCGATTAAAGTAGCATGTAGACTTTTCCCGATGACAGATGAAACATTCGCTTTGGCGGTGATATTCATGGTATGAAACAGTAGTTTAGGCCACAATAATACAAGATATATTCAATTATCATCTGCTTGTTCAAGCAATCGTGCATACCATCCATTGACTACTTCCGCCGTCCGAACCCGCAACCGATACCGTGCCGAATTGATCAGCCGCATCTTGGTGCTGTTGTACCAGGTGCCGCTGTACTGTTTTTTGACCACCGGCACTTTCCGGCGGGAGAATAGGATAGCGGCCGCAATCCGGCGGGCGGCTTCGTTGATGCTGCTCACCGAACGGCCCCGGTATCCCGGCACCCGCCCGAATTGCCCCAGCCCCACGGTTTTCACGAACGACTCGAGCGCTTCGAGGGGCGGCAACTTGTCGCCGTAGCGCACCTGGGACATATCCTTGAAGCGGCCGTATTCGTTGAAGGAGATTTCCGCCACCAACTGCAGCGCCGAGCGGCTGACGCTGGCCTGAAACTGCTGGAGCAATTCTTCAGTCAGCACCAGCCCTTTTTCTTCAATGGCCCGCTGGAACATTTGAACACCGTCGTGCACGATCTCCTGGGCCAGATCGGCCAGCTCGTCGAGCAAATCCAGATCGTCGCTCATTGCTCGGTCATTTTAACGTATACTTTCGCCCCGCTGGGCGGGTTGTAAAAACTCACGCCATCCGTGCCGAACAGCCAGAGGTGTTCGGCTCCTTCCTGGTTGAGCACCACCGACCGGTCGATGACAAGTGTTCCATTCGAAAATACTTCGATGCGGTAGGTCTTGGCCGGTTTGCCTGTCACCATCAAATACCACCAGTACAGATCGCCCTGCACCGGAAAATTCAGATCGTTGGCGTTCTGCGGGAAAACGTACGGGCCGGTTTGTCCCTGCACCGTCCAGCTATTGCCCCAGGGCTGCGAGCCAAAATAGACCTGCATCTGCTGGGGGCTGCCCGAACGGTAATGCCAGTGACCGGCGGGCACGCTCCAGGCGTACAGCTCCGGAGCGGTGGTACAGGAGCCGTACTGATCGGCGTAGCTTTGGGTGTTGAGCCGGGTAAACTCCGCTTCGGCTTTGCTGTCGGCATCGGCCTGACTCACTTCCGACCCAAATAAACCAGCGGGAACGGTGATCAGGGCCGGGCCGCCGACCTGATCCGCACCACAGTTGCTGCGCTGGTAGGTGCCCGATCGGCTGATGGCCCCACTCAGAAATGGCGTCGCCAGACAATCGGCGCTGGGGACCGGGGGCAAGTAGCCTTCCGTGCCGGGCACGTTGGATTTGATGGGCGCTTCCGGCACGCGGGTATTGTCGTCCAGGTAATACTTCTCCAGCAAAACGGCCGCTTTCATGCCGGTGCGTTTGCCGTTGGCATCCAAGAGGCAGGTAATGGCTTTGGGCCGCCAGCCGGTGGGGCGTTTGGGCAGGTTATCGGGCGAGGGTAGGCGGCTGTAGTGCTGTTCTTTATTGGTATACCGGAACACGAAGGTGCGGCCCAGCAGCGTCTCGTCGTCATCCGACGTTTTGAGGCTCTCCGTGACCGGAATCACCGGCAGGTAGGCCCGATCGGTGACCAGGTAGATTTCGGGCGACAGCGCCAGCTCCTGCAGGTACTCGCCCTGGGCTTTGCTCAGCCAGCCGGTCGAGACGGTCAGTTCCCGCTCGCCGGTCACCTCGTTGATTTCTTTTTCGGAGAATTCGGGCCGGTAGTCGTAGCCGGTAAACCGCTCGGTGATCTGGCGCACGTACTTGACCTGCTCGACGCCCTTGCCGGTGCAGTAGAGCGTATCGAACCCGCCCAGGCTGTTGGCAAACAGCAGAAACCGCACGGTTCGGCGGTACTGGGTCTCCAGCCGGTACCAGCGGATTTCGGTCAGCCGCTCGTCGTCCTGGTTGCTGACCCAGACTTCGTAATGTCTGACCGGTTTAGGGCGGCTGGTCAGGCCCAGGGCTATGGGACCTACCGGAAACGAGTAGACTTTGTACGGATAGACCGTCATCAAAATACCCGTAACCAACCGCTCATTCGTGCCATCGGTGTAATAGACCTGGGCGATCAGTTTGAGGGTGGTGGGCAGGGGCGAAAAGTGGGTCAGCAGGTAGAGGTATTCGGGCTGATCGGCATGGACGGTGCGGGCGTTGGGCGACCAGGTCAGAAATCGTTTGCCCTTGCCGATGTATTCGGTGAAAAAGAAATCGTGGTAGGCAGCGTAGTCCCGCTCGGCCACCCCAGCTTTGATGGCGTAGGAAACCGGGGAATCGACCTGATCGATCAGCGCATCCTCGTGGGTGCGAATCCGGCGCACGTAATAGGGTGTCGTCAGGCTTTCACAGATCCCGATGGTAGCTTGCTGAAAAGTCGGCGGGGTGCGGATCAGCAGCGAATCCAGGTGCCGGGCAATGTCGAAATAGGCTCCTTTGTACACCGATCCGGTGGCCAGCACCTCGGGCGGGATTTCCGAAGCCACAAGCGTGTCGAGCTGCTCGAAGGTGTTGGCCAGAAAATAGGGCGGGGTCATCAGGGTGAGGCCGTAGCGCAAGCCGGTGCGGTCGGGGTAGGCGATGGGGTCGGCGGCTTCGGTGTTGACGACGATGGGGTTGCCGGTCAGGTGGACCGGGTAATGGGTCAAGGTGGCCAGGGCGTCCATGCTTAGTAGAGAAATTCGTTGAGGTTCATTTCCAGATTCAGTTCCATGCGCCAGCCGTAGTGGGAGTCGACCCAGAGCAGGCTGACGGCTTCGAGCCGGATGCTGTTGAGATCACACAGAATGGTTTTACTGCGGTTATCCAGCCGCAGTTTTTTCAGCAGCGAGAGCATGATCCGGAAGGACTGACCGTAGGCGGCCACCTGGGCGTCGTTGTCGTCGAAGGGAGCCTGCACCAACACCGATAAACCGGTTTTGTAGACGGCCATGTGGTTGGCGGCAAAGTTGTCGCCAGGCAGGATGATGGGCTGTTCAAGCCAGGCCAGGGGGTAGTCGAAGTCGGGAAAGGAGCGGGCGTAGTCCATGCCCTTTTCGACCCCGCCGTAGAGGAAGAATTTCAGATCGGGGTGGGCCGAAGCCCACTGCCGGAAGTAGTCCACGTAGGAAGTAAAATCGCCGGAAAGCATCGGGTGTCAGCTAGTTTTTCGCGAAAATGGGGTGTTTGGGGACTATGCAATAGGACAGGATTATAAAAGTAATTGCAAAAAGGTCATTCAATCTTTCTTACATTGGATCATTGATTGACATGATTCACACTTATAAATCAGTAATTGGACAGAAAATTAGTTGATTAACTTGCCAGTTTAAATACTGGCTATTTTCATATACTATGCACAGTGTTTTTGGAGTTTGACAAAATTTGACTAAACACAATGAGAGACAAGCTTTCTTACCGAATCTTATGCTGTTTTTTTTCAATTGCAGTGGGTTTTGCTCCTTTAACATCAATAGGCGCAGTTTCTCAAATATCGAAAGATCATAAACGACCCGTATTTGCTATCAAAAATGTAACTGTCATTCCAATGACGTCGGCAGATCACTTACTGCCGAATGCAACTGTGATAATTAGAAACGAGCGAATTGTATCGCTCAACGGACCCATTCCCACTGAGGCTAAGATTATCGACGGTAAAGGAAAATGGCTTATACCCGGTTTAATTGACATGCATGTGCATGTGCCAACAGATATTTACTTTGGTACAAAACTGCCAACACAAGGCGCTTCAACTTTCTTTGATACTCAGGATGTCATGACGCCTTATATTGCCAATGGGGTTACGACAATATTTGATCTCAACTCTAAAGCCGAACATTTCGGTCAACGAAATGACATCGCAAAAGGCGAAGTCATTGGGCCACGCATGGCACTATCCGCCCTCATTAATGGAGGGGACGGATCGGGGAGGATAGTGAATACGGCCACTGATGGCCGTCAGGCTGTTCGTAGCGCTAAAGCCGAAGGATATGAGTTTATCAAAGTTTATTCCCAGCTTAACGTTGAGACGTACAAGGCCATTATTGATGAAGCCAGTAAGCAGGGTCTGAAAACGGTTGGCCATATTCCAAACGCATTTCAGGGAAAGTTAGAAGAGGCCTTTGTACCACATTTCGGAATGGTAGCGCATGCTGAAGAATTTTCGAAACAAACAACTAATTTTACTAGCCAAGAAGCTCAACGCTTCGCAAAACTAATGGTAGAGAATGGAACTTGGCTATCTCCTACTTTAACTGCTGTAAAACGGATATTGAGCCAAGCCCGCTCACTTGACGAACTCCGGGCATCTCCTTTGCTCAAATATGTGCATCCACTTTTGCAAAGCAAATGGTTGACTGCCAATAACTACAACAGAAACACAACTCCTGAGTTTGTCGCCCATTTTGAACAGCTAGTCAATTTTCACATTCAATTAGTGCAAGCTTGCAAAAAGGCTGGTGTACCTATTGTATCAGGAACAGATACCGGGGTTTCGGGAGTTATGGCGGGCTTTGCTCTTCATGATGAAATTGAGCTTTTAGTAGAAGCTGGATTAACAACCAAAGAAGCCCTAAACTCAGCCACTCGCCTTCCCGCGATTTGGCTGGGCATTGATAGCGAAGTGGGAACCATTGAAGTTGGGAAACGAGCTGACCTTATTTTACTGAGTGCTAATCCACTCAGTAATCTGAAAAATACACGAGAGATTTCTGGCGTTTTTGTCAATGGTCAATGGCTCACTAAAAATATACTTGACAAAATGCTCGCTGACTTATCAAAGCGGAACACTGCTTCGAAGGAAAAATATGATTGGAAGAAAATAACTGGTAAATAAGATAGCAAAGGCTTCTTATTTACCAGTTTCATCAAAGCTTAGACAGGGAAACTATGATTTTAGACGAATTTAACTTTCGGATCTGGTGAGGTATGTATTTTAACCGAATATCATAAAATCAGGTATCTAACGAGTCATAAAAGACTACAAAATCCTCACCTGGCTTCTGATCGCAAATCCTCCATTTCCTTTTCCAGTCGTTCGGTTTCCCGTTTGATTTTCAGGTTGTTGTCCCGCAGAAAAATCCAGACCGTGTGGACGTTCTGTTTGCAGACCTGATCGAAGTTGCCGAAAACACCCAGTTTGGCTATGTCCATCAGCGAGGTTAGGATGCCTTCGCCGTTTTTGTACAGGGGCGGCTCGTCCGACTCGTCGCTGTCGTAGACGTCCTGATAGCTTTCGAAAAACCGGTTGTTCATCCACTCGAAGTATTTCAACACCGCCATCACCTGCCCGATACTGAGCTTCTGAAACCGGCGGGCGCGTTCGTCGGCCAGCACCGAATTGAACTCTTCGCGCAGATCGCCGTTCCAGTCGGCCGACTGCCGGAACGTCTCGGCATCCTTGCGCACCGGGCGGCACAGCGTGGCGATCAAGGAATAGACCGCCAGCGAGTTGGGGTTTTCGGGGCGGGTATAAGCCAGGTAGTGGATATTGGCCATCGCAATTTCAATCGCCGAGGTGTTGCTGTAGTGCGGCTCGGGCAAATGGTAGTGCACGCCGTCGACTTCAAACCAGTCCAGGGGCTTATGCTGCAGTTTCTCGGTCCAGATCCAGCGGGTGAGCTGGCCCAGCCGGTACCGCTGCTCGACCGTCAGTTGTTGGGCGGTTTTTTTCGGAACCGGCAGAATCTCCGCCAGGGCGCGGGCTTTCAACACCGCCCGTTCGGGGGGCTCGAGTAAATCCAGCGGCACCAGCGTCAGCGGCAAGAGCGCCGTGATCTGGCGGCTGGTGCATTCGGGCCATGCCTGGGGCAATTGGTAAGCGGTGGTATTGAGCCAAACGGTTTTCATCGGAGCCAGCTACGTAGTTGAAGATAAATTCCCAGAGTGGCCAGACCTCGCCAGCCCCAGTTCTCCAGCCGGGCGCGTTGCAGGCGGGGGCGCAGCGGGTCCTTCCGGATGATCACCTGTTTCAGCGAATCCCGTTCGGCCCGCAGTTTGATCATTGAAAGGGTGAGGCTCAGTCGCTCGGCCTGGCAGTGCTGCACATCGGCCCGCAGGTACCCGGTGCGCTGTTTTAAAAACTCGTAGCGCACCAGCGAATCGAGCACCGCCGGGGCCTTGCGGATAGCTTCCCGAATGAGGCTAACGCTGTCGGCGGGGAGCACTCCGTGGGGCCACGGAATTCTTTGGCGTGACGTAATCGACGATTGCCCGTAGAGCGTCCAGCTCAGACAGATGCTGCAGACTGTCACGCACCATTTTTTCCTGCAAGTCATGAATGCGTTGTTGTTGGGTGGAGATAATTTGCTGACCGTGGGCCAGTTGCCCGGCGTACTGAATGCTGTCGAACAGGGCCTGCCGCCGGGAGTTTTCCCGCAAGAGGGCGGTGCGCTCGTCCTGGCAGGTTTGCAGGCTGCTCTGGCTGGTGAGCCAGCTTAATGCAAAACCGACCGCCCAGACCAGGGCGCCCACCACCAGTTCCCAGAGAAAACGTTTGCGGTCGAGCTGAACAAACCGGATGACTTTGATGATCCATTTCATCGGGTTTGCCAGTAGGGGCTGATTTGGTTAACGATCAGCTTAATTTCCCGCATTCGCCTACGGGTTTTGTAGACGCCCCCGACGCCGTTGGTGCCGCCGGTATTAAAACCGATGCAGTCGATGGCGTCGGCGTCGGGGTCCCAGCGCGGGCTGGCGTAGCCTTCGATGTGGCTGGCAAACAGGCTGACGCCGTCCATCAGGGCGGGTTTGGGGCCGAGCCGCTGATTGCCCCGGCTGCTGCGCCGGTAGACGATCTTTCGGGCGTCGGCAAACCAACTCGCCACGCTGCCGGGGCTGCCGATCGGGAGTTTAACACCCGCCCGCAGGTGGCACCAGTACAGCCCCGACGCGCAGTAGTACGCCCGTTCGGGCAGGCCCAGGGCGCGGTTATACCGGGCAATCTGGGGGTGGTCGTTGCGGTTGGTGCGTTCCCGGATGCCGACCTGCGCGCGGGCGGTATCGTAAATGGCCTGGCGCAGCGTCCCTTCATCGGGAAAGGTGATCGTCGTCAGGGCCAGGGTATACGGGTTTGGTTTGGTACCGGCCCGGTTTACGGTTTGACCAGATGCGATAAGGCTGCCAAGAGCAAAAAGCCCAAGATAAAGCAGGTGGCGAGTTTGGAGCGTTGCCATGGGGTTAGTTCGTCAAAGAATTCCCGGTAAAAATCCTTGCCCGTCTGCACAAACGGAAGGACGTAAAAGCCCACCATCGGCACCACCAGCAGGAGCAGCAGCAGGGCGATGGGCAGGTCGGTGAGTTGCACGAACTTCTCGTAGGCGAATTTCTGCACCGACGTCAGATCGTAGGGCTGCATCTGTTTGTCAAACGCCAATCCCTGGTTCACGGTCTGGATCGTGTTGTGCAGATCCGTGAACGCATTGTAGGCCACCCACATGGCCACCACCACGCCCAGGAGCTGAAAGGCGAGCATCAGCCGGTGGTGCTGTTCGAACCAGGCTTTGGGCGGGGCGGGCTGGTCGGTCGTGGCCAGGCCCAACTGCCGGTCTAGGTCGCGTGCCTGGCGCTCGGAGTCGGCGGCAAAACCGTAGAGCGTTTTCTTCTCGTCTTCGGCCGTGGCCTGCCTGGCCTGGGCGCGAAAATCCTGGGCGTCTTCCAGCAGCGAATCGCGTTCGGCAATCTGGCGGCTGCGCTCGGCTTCCTGGGCCTGGCGTTTGCGGTCTTCGATGGCCAGCTTCTGGCTTTCGATGCGGACCAGATCGGCTTTGAGTCGTTCTTCTTCGGCCTCGATGGCGGAGAGGTCGGGGACGGCGTGGCCGTTGAGGGGTCGGGTTTTACCCACTTCGGGGACTTTACCGGGTTTTGTGAGATTTTCCATGGAGGGTGACAAACAAGGCGTAGACGAAAATGAAAACGGAGAGCAATACCGCCAGGGCGGGGGGCACCCAGAGCGGGGCGGTGATCCACCACCACGACAGATCGGGGAAGGTGGTGTATTTGACGGCTGCCAGCAGCAGACAAATGAGCAGGAGTACCAGGGCAACGTAAGCGCGGTTCATAACACGAAATAGGGTTGGTTGGGATCGTTGGGAAAGCCTTGGCCGGTGGGGGCTTTTTCGGTGGGGGCGGTGTAGGCCGCCGAGGTATAGTAAGCCGTCAGCACGGTCGGACTGGCGGTTTTGTCGAGGTAGTTTTTCAAAAGCCCGGCAAACTTTTCGGCTTCTTTTTCGGCCCGCAGCGCCAGTTCTTCCCGGCGATCCCGGGGCAAATAATCCTCGTTGGTGATGCCGTCGGTTTCGGCCAGCAGCCGCCAGTCTTCGGTGAGGTTGAGAAACGGAATCGACTCGCGAAACGACTCGTTGGCCAGGGCAAACCGCAGGAGCTGCAGGGCGTGGGTTTCTTCGTCCGAAAAGGTGTAAGCCGAATCCGTCAGCTTGGCTTTCAGGTCGTCGAAAAACGGTTTACCCAGTAGCGGTTGCAGGTAAAAATCTTCCGCTTTCTGAATGTATTCGCGCTGGGCCAGATACAACCGGCGGGACTTTTGGGCGTGGGGAAAATACCGGGTCAGTTCGGTGGCCGAATGCAGAAAACTGCCGTGGGTGAGGCTGTAGGCCGGGCTGTTTTTCCAGATTGGAAACTCGTCGGCGTAGCTCTCCAGGTAAAACAGGGCGTCTTCCAGCGCCCGGTCGGCGTTGGCGATGAGGTCCTTTTTCATGCTGACGTAGAGCCACTTGCCCATCGGCTGGGCCTGCGAGGGGTTGGAGACCGACACCCCGGCGTCGCCGTTGGTGGACACGAGTTGGGGCAAGCCGATGAAGTAAGCATAGTAGGCCGTCGCGATCCGCAGGTGTTTGAGCAGCCGAACGGTTCGGCCTTCGGGGTTGGTCACCGCCGACAACTCGTCGTATAGGGCGTCGCCGATGGCGGGCAGGAGGTACTTCAGCTCGGCCTGTTCGACAAAGGGCTGCCAGGTGGGCCACTGCATGGTTTTCTGCACCCCGCCCAGTACGGCTTTCAGTTGGGGCGTATCATTGATCAGCATCGGGCTTCTGTTGGTTAGGCTTTTTCTTTTGATCCGGTTTTCCTTCCGATTGGTCGTCTTCTTCGGATTCGGCGTTGCGCGGGTTATCGGGGCTGCTTTTGGCCGTCACGTCGTAGGTGTAGGTTTTGATCCGCTGGATGTACAGGGTTTTGGCGGGGTCCAGCCCGTCGATTTTCTGGGCGATCAGCAGCGGTTTGAGGATCAGCCGCCGGTGCTGCACCGTCAGAAAGTCCTGCATGTAGTTGGCGCTGGCTTCCAGTTCTTTGCCCGATCCGCCGAGTTTCGCCCCGGTTTCGATGCCCGCCAGCGCGGGCAAAACGCCGTGGCCCTGGGCCTGGGCGATGTTGGCCGCGTTGTAGAGGTTCAGAAACGCTTCATCGTCGATGGTCGATTTCAGGGGCGTGATCCTGACGCCGGGCAGTTCCTTGCCCATCGTGTCGGTTTTGTGAAACGTGAACAGAACCTTGTTGGGATTCTCGTAGCTGGCGACAGTTTCGGCCATCGCGTCGAGTACCTTCTTCTGGTGGGCCTTCTTCTCGACCTCGTTTTCGAAACCTTCCGCGTCGAAATAATCGTCGGGAATGCTGATGTGGTGGGTAATGAAGTAGCCGTTGTCCAGCCCCTTGTCGTTGAAGACCGGCACTTTGTTGGACACCTTCGTCCAGTTTTCGGTACCCCACCAGGGCGAAAGGGCGAAGAACTTCTGGCCGGGAATGGCCGGGCGGCACACCCGCAAAATCGACACCGGAAACTTGGCCGGGTCGGACGGATCGAAGGCCGGAACCCGGACGTACTCGTCTTTTTTGAAGCGCGGGGTGCCGTAGTTGGCGTTGATCAGGTAGGCCGTCACCTTCGTCTGACCCTTCTCCAGCTTGGCGGGGCGAATGTCGAAGACGTCCACCACGTCGATGGAAAGCAGTTTCTGACCACTCTCGAAGGCAAACCGCACGTAAAACTCTTCGGCGAACGAAAGCTGGAGGGCGGCCGCCGGCACGAATTCGTCCAGACTCAGCCGGTCGATCCACTCCTGGTACACCGGATCGATGACCGGCGTGAGTTTGATCTCATCGCCGACCACCTGGCGGGTGCCGACGCCCAGGCCCAAACCGGCGGCAAAGTCGGCTTTGGTGTAGATGAGTTGCCATTTGTTGGGCGACGCGCAGGCCAGCTCGTGCAGCCGGTGCAGCACTTTGTCGTCCCCGCGCGGGATGTGGTCGGCTTTGGTGCCGGTGGCGCGGCCCCGGTCGAGGGAGGCATCGACGGTCGTGGAGGCATCCCGGCCGAAAGTCACGACACTGGCCGCGCCCTTTGGGCCGTAGGGCACGACGTAGACGTTATTGGCGATTTGGCGAATCATAGCAGGTGGTTTACCGGCAGGTGGTTGAATTGGACGATCAGGTCGATGTAGCAATCGAAGTGTTTTCGCTCACCGGGTTGGTAGCATTTGAGAATGCCGGAGCGGTTCATCTTTTTGCGGTCGTTGAGCCGGTTCACCTGCGTGGGCTGGAGCCGGGTGCAACCCGACCGCACGGAAACCGCGCCGTTGGTTTTCCGGAACTTCAAATCAAAGACGGCGTGGGGCCGGTTGACTTCGGCCAGCACTTCGGAGATGCCAATCACGGGTCGGTGGATGCTGCTCATTGCGGGTTGTTTTTTACAGCAGCAAGATTAATTCAGCGCCTTTTGGGGAAGAAGGACACGATTTTTCGGGCGTTTTTGAGTAGCTTTTGCAATCCGATTTTTACGAACCGGTTGACAATGAATCAGAAAAGTGAAAAGCGGCCTAAAAACCGCTTCTTCACCTGCTCGGTGGGGCGCCCGCCCTTTCACGAGAATGGAAATTTCCATTTAAAAAAAAGAGGATATAGGCGCTGGAAGAATCGGAATGAATTTTCTTAACGCTACCTACTCTTGCGAATTTTTCAGGCGACGTACAACGTATTCTGCTGTTTGCGGTGGCCGGGTAGGAGCTGGCGGCATTTGGCCCACAGCCAGTAGTCCAGGGCGTCGGTGCCATCGGTGGCGTACTCGCGGTGCTTGGCCTGGCGTTCGCTGGTCTTGTCCTTTTCGAAGGTGTCGCCGATCTTGACGGGCGTGCTTTGAATGGCGATGATGAGCACCTTGTTGGTGTTCTGGTTGATGCGGATGCGGGGCGCGCGCGGGTTGGCTTCTTCTAGCAGCAGGTTGATTAATAAGTACTTGTCCTTATGGCGCGGGTAGGCCGTCAGCTCCCTTCGGAATACCTTCCATCCCTTCTTGACTAAGGCATTGGCAAACTGGTCGAAGAAGGGTTTGTTTTCGTTGCTGGTGGCGGCACTGCGGGAACGCCCGCCCGGATCTCCGTACACAAAGGCTTCTTTTTTGGGGTGGTTTTCGTAGGTGGCCGCAAACCAGGCCGCCGTCTGCAGGACGATGTTGGTGTCCTGACTGTCCAGAACGGGCTTGGTGTAGTGGCTGTTGACCACCCGCAGTTCCCGGTTGATTTCCTGACCGACTAAGGCCCAGCAGATATCGGCGTTAAAGTCCAGGCTCACATCCAGCGGTTTGTCGGGGTGGTAATCATTGGACTGGTAGAGGGTCAGCCCGGATTTGTCGTCGTGCTGGTAGCCGTAACTCTCAAAATAACAGTGCTTGCTGGTGGTGAAGGCGTGGTAAAAACAGTTGGGCAGTTTGCCGATCCGGCGGTTTAAAACTTCTACCTCGAATTCCAGGGGGTCAAGTTCCTCGCGCAGTTTATCGGCGTAATCCAGCGGCAGAATCTCCTGATTATCGACATACGTGGATTCGACAAAGAGGTTTTCGGGTGGGGTGCGTTTGAGTTCTTCCGGAGAAAATTTCTTCCGCAGTTCTAGCTCTTTCTGCCAGGCTTCCTCGGTGTGGTAGATGTGCATGCCCTCCTGGGTCCAGGGGGCGGACGAAAAATCGAAATAGCCGTGGTGCCAGGGGTCGTTGGAAAACGATTTATATCGGTTGGCCCGCAGGGTGGGCAGAATAACCTTGTTCATAAAGTCGGGCTTGATCAGCGCCGATTCGTCGGCCAATGCTCCGTCCAGATTCAGACCCCGGTGGGTTTCGGGGCGGTCCTGGCTGATGAGCTGGAGGGTGGCCCCGGAAATGTGGGTGATGCAGTACTGGTAGCCCAGCTTGCCGGGGGCTTTGAAGGGTTTGGGCCAGGTGTCCGGCGGTTTGATGCCGACGACGTAGGTGCCGAACGGATTGGCTTTGGAGTATTCAAACTGGCCCATCATCTCCAGGGCTTCTTTCAGACCGGGCATGACCACCAGATCGAGCTGCACGTAGGTCAGGCCGACCAGTCCCCATTTGCTGCGCGGAAAGCGGTCGAAAATCATACCGACCTTGAAGCCCAGGGTGGTGGTTTTGCCCGAACCGCGCCCGGCGTTGAAGGTCTTCCGGCGGGCGCGGCTCCGGAGGAATTTAATCTGCTTGGGGTTCGCGTATACTTTGCGGCTTTCGCTACTCATCCAACTCCAGCTCCTGCTGTTTTTTATAGACGTTGACGTTGTTGATAAAGATGTACTTGCCGGGTTTCTGGAAATCGGCGGGATCGAGACCGGGCAGTTCCTGCTGGTACAAACCGGCCAGTTCATCGGCTTCGCGCCGGCACTCGCGGGCTTCGCGGATGTCTTTTTCCTTGAAGGCGATGTTAGACAGCAGATCGTAGTAGGCAATGGAAGCCCGGCGACGGCCTTCCTTGTCGGTTTCTTCCACGGCCCCGAACAGCAACTTGCATTCTTCGACGATATACCGGGCCATGCGGTCCTGGAGGGCGTAGTCTTTGATGAGCACCGAGCGCACCATGTCCTCGGTGCGGCCCATGCGGAGCATGCTCCAGGCTTTGGAATACTGCTCCAGTTTCAGTTGCTCCGACTCGGTAAAGTCCTCGTAGGTCAGCTCATTGGCGTAAAACTGGAGATAGCGGTCCAGTTTGGTTTCGTCAATCTTCAGCAGGCGCTTGGCCTTTTTCAACGTTAATTTTTTGCTCATTCCTTCTGGAAAAAAAAGCGACTCTGCAATACTACAGAGCCGCTTTTGGGGTAGGAAGGACGGCTTTACTCCGTTCATTCTTCCGATTCAGTGACCAGCTTTTTACCGGCGCGCCGGGCCGCTTTTTTTCGCGCCCGATCACCAGAACTAATCTCGGAAAAGAGACATTTTTGAGCGTTAATCCGATCCGTTTTGTTTGTGTAAGGTTTCATGCGAGTGATTTTTTAGTTAAACAACCCATTCCCCTCCGGATTCATAATCGCCTTCATGGCTTTCATCCGCATATCCCGCTCCCCGTCCACATCCCGGTGGGGGTGAAGCAGCGTGCCTTCGTCGAAGAAATGCGCCCAGGAGCGGCCCAATTGCCGCCCCCGTTCGTTGTGCTTGTCGAGAGCAAAGTCGGGCATGTCCTGTCGGCGGAACGGATGCGTGAGCCAGGCCCAGATCAGCGTCCAGTCGATCATCCGACTTTTGCGCGCGCGGCACAGGCGCAATACCGCATGGGTCAGAAACAACCGCTGGGGCTCGTTCTTGTCCTCTTTCTTTTTGGCCTGTTCCCGGTGCATTTCGTAGAGCGCCCAAATCTCCGCCGGTAGTCCCGGTTCCGCCAGGCCAATGTCTTCGCTGGTCATGATCCGCAGCCGCTTCCAGACGTATTCGACAAAGCCCGAATCGTACAGCTCCACCGCCCAGAACATCGCCTGGTCCTCGTAGCCGCGCCGGATGCACTTTTGCAGTGCACTGCTGCATTCAAAAAAATCGTACCCTTTCTTGGTCCGGATGTCGTATTTGCTCATCGTTCAATTACAATTTTGTTGCCTTCTACGCTGACTTTCACCGTTTCGCCCAGGGCAAAACCGGCCTTTTCCATCCACTTGCCCGCCAGCAGCAGGGCGGGGACATATTCTGTTTTTCGGTATTTCTGGCGGGGTTGATACCCGATTTTTCGTAATTTCACGTCGTCAGAGGTTTATTCCGGGTCGCCGGTGCGATTTAACTTCAGTTAACATTCTGGCAAAAGCCCGGAAGCCTTGCATCCGGGCTTTATCGTTTAGCCAAACAAGTTTTGCTGCCGATCTGGATGATTGAACAGCGGCAAATCCGAAAAGCCAAGGTTCTCGCTTTTCCGGATGCCAAGCCGGGTCGGCTGGGTCGCCAGCAATTCGGCCAGTAGTTTCTGCTCGAGCACGCCGGGTTTCGGTGGGGTCTTCTTTTTCATCTGCGTTTCAGTTGTTTGTAGACCGTGGCCAGATCGATTTCTTGCCGCACCACGCGCCAGGCGACTTTCAGGCTGATACTCATGTTCAGCAGGCCTTTGCGGAACAGCGCCCAGGCGGTTTTCATCACCGACCGCAGTCGGGTAATCCAGGTAATTCTCATTGATTATCAGCGCGTTAATGGTTTAACTTCCCCTGTAATATCTCCCGACAGAACGGATATAAAAAGCGTTTTTTCAGAAATATTTTTCATTAAAACGCTGATTTTCAGAACAATACAAACTGTCCATTTTGTAGAATCTGGGCGACGGTTTGGGGTTCTTTCGGTGCCGTCGGCGTGGGCGTTGGGGCGGTTTTTGCCTTCGCCGGTTCGGGCTTACTTTCTTCCTGGAGCGTTCTAAACAGGTAGGAGTCTTCGGGCTGAATCACTTCGATGGAAGGACTGCCTATCTGGGGCAACAGTCGGTTGATTCGGTAGCCAAACCGCCATTCCCATTTCAAACTGTCCATGCAAACCGCTTCGCCTTCGCAGCCGTGCATCGCCATGTTGACGGCCGTCATCCGCGCGCAGATCGGGTCCAGGTCGGCGGCAAAGTGGTAGTTGCCCGGAGCCAGGGCGTGGAAGGCCAGCAGCATCCGGCCTGATCCGCTGGCCGGATCGGAGACCTTCAATCGTTTTCCCTTCAGCGACTCGCTACAACCCTGCAACCGGACCATCATATCACAGAGGTGTTCCGGCGTGAAATATTGCCCCAGGAGTTGCGATTTGCCCCGGCTGGTCAGGCATTCGTAGTAACTGCCCAAACCGTCGTACCAACTGGTATCGGTTACGATTTGCGACTGCTGGAGCCGCAGCAGTTCGTGGGTCAGTTTCACAAACCGGTCCAGATCGCCGTAGTGGGATTTCAAACGTTCATAGGTTCCCACGCGCTGGGGCATGAACGATTCAGTCAGGAATTCCACGAAGTCGCTGAAAAAGCTGGAGTAATTCCACCCATGCTCTGCTTCACAGAATAGGGCATTGAACGCACGGAGTTCGTGCGGCACGTCGGTTGATTTCATACAGATAGCAAGAAAAAGCCCCTCTGGTTGGAGGGGCTGAGTGATTTAGAACGGGACGGTTTCGGTGGTGGCCGGTTGGGAGAAGTGGGCCGATCGGATCAAATGCTCGACGTAGTAGTCCTTGATTCGAAAGCCGGTCAGTTGCCGAAACCGGTCTTCGAGGTTCAATCGAATCACCTGCGCGGGCGATTGGTAACTGTTGGGTTTATACGTCCGGACGAAATCCAGAATGGCCTCGATGCTGACCTGGGCGGGGGCAATGGCGTTGATTTCGTCCACCTGCACGTCCAGGTGCCGACCGGTTTTTTTAAACCAGCTTCGTGACACGTCGGGCAGCCAGTTTTTGTCGCCCCATCGTTCGAAGTCCTCTTTCGGAAAGGGCGCCAGATGTTCATCGAGCACACTTTCCACCGACACCCAGGCGTCGGCATCGACGCAGGCCTGTTTCCACAGTTTGGCAATTTCCAGTGGGTTTTGGGAGTGGTCGTAGAGGTACTCATCGACCCGCTCCGGATCGATGTCAGCGGGTAGTGGGGTGGGGATCAGGGCCAGGTGGGCGACGGTGTAGAGACCAAGTTTGGCGCACACCATCTTATCCAGTGTGTTGATGTGCATCCGGCGGCCCACCTCGGTGGCCCATTCGTAATACTCTTTTTCGGTCTTGCCGGTTGTGGCCAGAAATCGTTCTAAATTTCGGCGGGAAATTGACTCGTTTTGCATTGATATACAGGAGGTTAATTGTTTAACTTCCCCTGTAATATCTCCCGACAGAACGGATTATAAAAGCGTTTTTCCGAGAAATTTGCAGTAAATAATTTAAATACAACTATTGCGATAATTTTTAAGTGCTTTTATATCACTTGCCTCGTTTTAATATTGAGAAGGGCCAAAGTATCTCATAAAGTGGTTCAAATCTTTCAAAAATACTATTAATATATTCATCAGATCGGGGGCCATATGCTAACCTTGAACTATAAAAATCAGGCTCTGAGGAAAGAATAGCAAAAGCCTTTTCGCATTCAAAAGAAGCATTTAAAGAGGAGTCCGGAAACTTATATTTTTCTTGTATATTAAGTTGCTGTAATACAAAGCCAATAAAATATGTCCTAATTGCTGGTGGAGGATAAAGGCTAGTAAAAAAATTATTAGGGCTATATCCTTTACTTCCTACTAGCCTAAAAAGTGCAGAGATCGAAAAATACCAAGCAAATGAGGCTATCTCAGGAGTATTCAATCCATCTTTTGTTTGAGTTCCTCTATTATTTAAATCGATTAGAATTGCGATATGGAAATAATAGCCAATCTGTGCTGAATAATCATCCGCATCTATCTCGATCGCTTGCCGTATCCAGTCACCACCTACATCTTCTGTGAGGTTCTCATTATCAGAAACCATAGCCAACCCAGTCTTATTTTCAAGATAGTCAACATGCCCTTTTAAAATATGAGCATACTCATGCATTAAAATAAATCGAAAAGCAAAATAGGTAAGGGCAACAGCAAATTGACTACGAGTGGAATCAACAGGGAATATACTTTCTTCTCTTTTTTTTTGAGTTGCCTCATTGATGTCAATGTCAGGCGATTTTGGAGGTGAAACTTCTTTTGAAAGATCTCCAATTTGAGGTAGTATGTCTCGGTGTGATAACATCCTGTAAAAGAGCTTCATTAGTAAAAGAACAGTACCTTCATTAATGCCTATAAAATATTCTTCATCTTCTTTAAAAGCGAAAGCGTTAACATCAGTACCGTCTACAAAGTATACATTTGGGCTTGGGAATGTCCCTCCGTTATCATTTATAATCCAGGTAATCATTCGATTCCCATCAGCAAGCAATGCACTTAATACACCTGTTTCGCTAACTTGTTCATCAGTTAACCTTTTACCCAATTTAAGTCTTGCAACTATTCTATCGAAGGTTTCTTCTGGTGTATCAAACGTCATAAGTATTTGATATAAAAATTATTAAAATGGTAATTTCAGTGTCTTCTGAAACGGGTGCTTCAACGTCGCCTTCCCACGCGCTTTCTTTAAAGTAACCACATCCCTTCCAAATACTCGCTGCAAGTACGCAAAATCTTTCTCTTCCGCATCGATGTTCCGAAACTCGGCCAATCCCCCCGAATTGACAAACGTATCTTTCTGATAAAAATAAAACCGGGTATCCTTCCAAATCAGCCGGTGTTCGTAGGCATTCAGGCAACTGATCCAGTAATCCTCGTTGCAGCGAATCTCCGGGGAGTACCAAAGCCGGCTCCCGGTCAAAACGCCGTGCGCGCAACCGGTCACGTAGCCGCTGAGTTGAATCGGACTGAGCGAGATATACGAAACCGGCGTGGGGCTGGAGCTGAAGCCGAACAGGTAGGCTCCCGCCTGTCGGGCTGCGTCGGCCGTCGCCTGAATGATTTCCCGCGCGGTGCGTTCGTCCACGTCCGCCGGTTCGCCGGGCTGGGTATACAGCCGCCGGAACGCCTTGATGTCGTCGTCGAGCATGAACACGGAGCCGAAATGCCGGATGATCCAGTCGCGCTTGCGGGCCAGGCCCACCACCGAATCCGGATGGGTGACGATCTCGTCGTTGGGGTTGCACAGCCGGTAGGCTTTTTCCTGGCTTTCCGGAACGCAGAGAATGGCCCCTTCCACCACGCTGGTCGTCAGCACCCGCGTGTGGCGTTTGTGAGAGGGAATTACGATCTGGCAGCTTTCCATTGGTCCTGGAGGTGTTTGGCGGTGAGAACGTGCGTTTTGCCCACGAGCGAGGATTTGTAGCACTGCATCGTATCGACGGCCAGCAGTTCGGCCACGTTGGTTTCGTCGATCTCGTTGGTGCAGACAATGATGAAGGCCGTATACTTCTCCGAGAATTTGGCCACAATCGGCATTTCCGGTTTTTCTTCGTCCGGCAGCGCTTCCTTCAACTGGGCTTCCAGATCACCCAGATCGATTCCGTAGCTACCCAGATCGACGTACTCCGAAAAGTCGGACTGCAGCAGCAGTTTGTCCCACTCGCCGAAGGTGCTGTTCTCGATGACGGAAATTTCCTTGAACTCGGCTTCGGTCAGTTTCCGGGTGGCCACCCGCACGTCGATCAGCTCGTGGCCCTTGCCCATTGCCAGCATCACTTTGCACCGCTGGTGTCCGGCCATCAGCGTGCCGTCCGCATCGACCACCGGCAGGCCGATCAGCCCAAACTGGCCGATCTTGGATTCGAGTTCCCGCTGTTTGGCGGCCGTAATTTTGCGGGGATTTTTTTCGTAGGGCACCAGGTCCTGCACCCGGCGTTTTTCGGTAACAAATAACTCGGTCATGGTTTGCGAACACGTGATTGAGCCGCAAAACTGACCGCCACCGGACGAACTACCCAGGACGAAATCAAAGGGCTTTGAAGATCGCCACCATCCGCTCCAGCTTTAGTTCGGCTTTGGCGATCTGGGTGCGGTAGTGTTGCTTCTTGGCTTCGGTCGAGGCCCGCTCCAGGCCGCTGCGGTATTTGCTCAGTTTCGATTTCTCGTAGCGCATCAGCCGGTCGAGTTCAAACTTGTCGGTGGGCAGCGAGGCCGCGTAGCTGTCTTCGATCAGCTTCACCGGCTCCGTCACCGGGCGGTGGCCGTGGTCGAGGGCGTAGCGGATTTCGTCCTGCTTTTCGACCCAGGCCCGGCGGAGCGTCAGGATCTGCTGCACCACCTCCGGACACGCCAGCGCGTCGGGAATGCTTTTCAGGGAATTGGACAGTTCGGCTTTCCGGCGGCTGATCTCGCCCTGCTCGCTCCGGATCGTGTCGACCAGGGCGGCCAGATCGGGCGGCAGACTGGCACCGGGTTGCCGGATCGGGCGGATAGGTTTCAGAGGTTCGGTAGCAGGTTGAGCGGTGCTCAGGTTCTCGTACACCCGCCGTGCCTGCTCGACGTCGGCCGGGCTGGCCTGGCCGCTGCGCAGCTTGAGTTTGGTCAGGTTCCAGGCGGCTTTGGCTTTCGCCCGTTCCTGCTGCAGTTGGGTTTCGGTCATCCGGCGAAACTACGCGTCCGACTCGCCATCGGCCAGGAGCGCATCCGAAAAGTCATCGACAGTCTGTTGCCACGTTTTGGCATCGATCCAGACTTCGGGCTCCTCATAATGGTTGATCTGCCCGGCCAGAATAAACTGAACTTCGTCGGAATAACTCGTCAGGAGCTGCTGGAGCTGGCGGGGCGCAATACCGCCCTGTTGCAGATGATTCGAGAGGGAGGGGAGGCAGGCAGGACGGAGCATATATGAAGCCGGTTGGTCACTGCGAACACACGTCTTGGAGGACGATCTGTTACCCTACTTACAAAGGTATGCCAACCGGCAGGTTTTTGAGCCCTGCCAGTTGATCGACCTCCAATAAAAAAATGTGTTCGCAGGGCAAACATAACAAAAAACCGGTTGACCTCAAGGCCAACCGGTTTTTACATACAAACAATTTTGGAGTTAACTATTCGTCAGGGTCTTCGTCTTCGTCCGATTCGTCCGACGCATCGGGTTCATCCGCTGTTTCCCGGCTTTTCAGCAGGGCTTCCAGCTTCCGCTGCGCTTTTTGCTTCAGCTCCTGATCGGTCGCCGGTTCGGCTGCCTTTCCGGCTGGTGGTGTTTTCACTTTCGTCATGGGGTTGTGGGGTGGATGGTGCCAACTGGTCGTCAGCGGGTTCAAAATAGTGTTGTAGTCCGGCCTGGATGAGCTTTTCGGCCAGTGAATCGGTCAGGGTCTCGTCGATGTTCACCAGGCCCAGGTTTCCGACCGAATGGCGAACGCCCCCCTGGGGAACGTTCACCAGTTTAAACTTCGTCAGCATCGATCCGCCGTCAGGACACCGGGGCGGGCTGGATCGGC
Organism: Larkinella sp.; assembly: GCF_965227735.1. Lineage (NCBI taxonomy): Bacteria > Pseudomonadati > Bacteroidota > Cytophagia > Cytophagales > Spirosomataceae > Larkinella > Larkinella sp. The sequence goes on from NZ_OZ245776.1 coordinate 6,801,130, forward strand.
AGCGTGGCCACCAGCGACGCCTGAATCGGCAGCAGATCCCACATGAAACCGTCCTGCTCGCCCTTGAGCGTAAAACCGCGCTTGTCGTTGCCCTTCTTGCCGCCCTTGAACGACTTTTTCAGGAAAATCGGGTTGTCGCTCGACCCCACCACCACGTACTGCCCGTCGTTCATTTCCACCACCCAGACGCTGCCCGCGTTCAGGTGCTTTTTCAGCTCTCCCTGGATGGTTTTCGAAAACCCGGCCAGCATTAGCTCGATGGTGTGCTTGTGGCTTTGAAAGCCCGGATCGCCGTTCGAATCCGAGTTGACTTCCGCCGTGCCGTCGGGAAACTGGTACTCGGCAAATTTGTCGGTGCCCACCAGTTCGGGCAGCGCCGTCACCTCGCCGGTGCTGGCTTCGGCCAGCGTGGGCCAGATGCCCTGGATGGATTTGGACAACACCACCAGCACCTTCCTGAGGCCGCCGGGGTTGGGGGCCTGAAACGACTGGCCGTCGAGGTTGGCAAAGTTGACGTAGGCCATGCCCAGCACCGGAGCCGCCACGCCCAGGGGATCGGCGGCCAGGTGGTGAAACACTTCGGTGGGCAGCACCACCCCAATCAGAAAGGCCAGACTGGCCCCGAGAAAATTCAAAACCGCTTTGGTTTTCATGCAGCTTAAAACGAAAAATGGGTGAAACAGAAATTGAAAAAAGGTTAGACCTGACCGCTCCAGATCAGGCCCGGCATGGCCACGTCCATACCCACCTGGAAGTCCATCACCCAGGCCAGGTCCCGCTCGCGGACGTTGTAATCGAACGTCAGGTTCGACTGCGCCGACTCGTCGTCGTAGAGCCAGGCGATGATGTTGCGGGGCAAAATCAGCGGGGCTTCAAAAGCCGTCAGCCCGGTGGTGAGCATATACGGCTCGACCAGAAATTCGATCACCGTGCCCTCGATGGTCTGCTTCTGAAAACCGGCGTTGTAGGGCAGCGTGCCGTATTCCTTCCGGTAATTGCGCTCGTAGGCTTTCAGGTGCGCCAGGGGCGTCAGACACACCAGATCCTGGTAGAAGTATTCGGTCGGCAGCGTGTCGATGATCTTCTCGAACTGGCCCACCGCATTGGCTTCGGTAATGGCCGCAATCGTGGCGATGTTGGCCGCCGGGACCCCACCCGAGGCAATCTCCGACTGGTAAATTTTGAACAGGCCGTCCATCGTGTCCAGGGGCGAGGTACCCGCGTCGTTGCGCACCCCGTTGACGTAGGCGTTCCGCAGGTCGGTCTGAATGCGTTTGATGACGTCATTCATGATAAACTGCTCGAAGAGCACTTCCTCCTTGTTGATCTTGCCGCCCTTGATCTGCCCGTAGTAGGTTTTCCACAGGGCCATGATCTTCTCCTGGGTGAACTTGAGATCGACCTTGCAGGGCTTCACTTTGGCCTTGCGCGGTTTGATTTTGAAGACGTTGTTTTTGGGCGTAAAGCCGTTGTACTGCGAGGGTTGCACCACCGAACCCATGACCAGTTCGGTCAAAACGACTTCGTCATTGCCCGGAATGGACATGACGTATTCGTCGAGGGGTTTGACCGGCGTGCCGGGTAGGCCGCTGACGCCGGGGGCCAGGGCCTTCGAAAAAATGTGGTCTTTGTTGTCGCGCGCGTAGTCGGTGGCCGTGCCGGCCAGCGCGCTCAGGTCTAATGCATCGGGCATCGTCGATCAGGCGGTTGAAGTAAAAAAAAGTGGTGTGGATAGTCCGAAAACCCAAGCTTACTGATTCCAGGGGGCGGTTTCATAGGACCGCTTTTTGCCGGTCGTACCGGTGTTGGCGTCGGCTCCGGGCGTAACGGCCTGGCCCACCAGGTTGCCGTGCCAGCGCCGGAGGGTTTCCAGCTCGGCCTTGTTTTTGCGCCAGTGACCGGCGTCGGCCAGCAGCGTCTGGTATTCCGCTTCGCTCATTTCGACTTCCAACACGTCGGCGGCCGCAACCGGGGGCGGGGTGGTTTCTTTGGTGGGCGTTTCGGTCGATATCTTTTCGGTCGGCGGCTCGTTTTCGGCGGAGGCTTCAACCGAAGTGGTTTCGACCACATCGGTGGCCGGGTTTTCTTCTTCGGCCTGCGTCTGGAAAAAGTGGCGCAGGTTCAGGCGGATTTTTTTCATGATTGGGATATGGAAAAGATGTGAAGTTGCGGATCAGGCGGATTTGGCGAGTTGATCGGCCCGGCGGATGGCATCGCCCAGAAAACCGATGCGGTCGGCCATGCCCAGCGTCAGGGCCTGCCGACCGGAATACATTTTTCCGGAAAACACGTCGCGGGAAATGCCGGGCCGTCCGCGCTGCACGGTCTTGATGAACGACTGGCGAATGTCGTTGAGCACGGTTTTGGTTTCCGTCCGCACGGCGTCAGAGAGCGGTTCGATGCTGTTAAACAGGGCTTTGTCCTCCGAACCATCGGCCCGGATGATGTTGACAGAAAGGCCTTCCTGCTGGTAGTACTGGCTGGCATCGACGTGCATGGCCAGCACGCCAATGCTGCCGACCTCGGAGCTGGAGGAGCTTTCCATGACGATTTCCCGCGCCTGACTGGCCACCCAGTAAGCCGCCGACGCAGCCATCCCCGCCACCCAGGCCACCACCGGTTTGCCCGACCGGCGCACCACTTCGCCCAGCATTTCGGTGCCGTCCACCTCGCCACCCGGCGAATTGATCTCCAGCACGATGGCCGAAATGGTTTCGTCGCGGTTGGCTTCCAGCACCCAGTTCGCGGTGTCTTCCGATCCCCAGGCGCAGAGTCCGCCGTAGCGGCTCATGGTCCCCATGATGGGCAGGATGACCACCCGCCCGGATTTGGCCGACACTTTGGACAGGGAAGAATACCCCGGCACGGCGGCCGAACGATCCCCGCCCCAGTCGTCCTTTCCCACGTCGTCGTGGCCGGTCAGGGTGCTGACGAAGCGGGGAGGGTGGCGGTTTTCGGAAACATCGAACAGGGGTTTACCGGCCTGCAGGCGACGCAAAGCCAGGTCGGCCATGCGCTCGTGAAAGAGGGGTTCCAGCGCCCATTTGGCGGAAAGCAGGGTGTCGAGCATACAAAAATGGTCCATTCAGACCGGAATCTGCCCGACTATTTCCCCATTCCCCAGGACTCAATTCTCCCACCAAGACCGGCCAAACCAGCGGCAGGCGAGGTACATCAAGCGGTTGCGCAGCTTGCGGTGGGGTTCGATCTGGTCGATGCGGGAGTAGTACTCCAGATCGGCGAGCTTGCGGGCCAGTTTGGCTCCCAGTTTGTCTTCGCCCAGGCGGTTATCGTACCAGTAGTCGTGGAGCAGACTCGCCCGGTTGTAACGTCCGATGGGCGGAAACACGCTCCACAGGGGCGCGGGCACGCTGGCAAAGTCCGTCACGTAGCCCGCCGGAATGATCACTTCCCCGATCAGCGTCTGAAACGTCAGCGGCTCGACCAGCACCCAGCGGTCCGATTTGTCCGGGTCTTCCTCCCGGTAGCGTACAATGATGCCGTCGTCCATCAGAATTCCCCCCGGGCGTCTTTTTCGCGGATGATGTTGGCCAGCATCAGATACACCACCACCAGGTACGGCTCCGAGCCGGTCAGCGGCAAACCCTGCGCCTGCAGGTGGCCCAGGGCCATATTTTGAAAGAAATGCAGCTCTGGCACGGCCCCCGGCGTCTCCGCATCGACCAGCGCCCCGGTGATTCTGCTCCGAAACGATCCGGCGGTGGTGCGCGGAATCTCGATGGGCTGCACCCGCGCCATTCGTTCGCGCATCACAAACGGCGACAGCGTGCCGTCCTGGCTGTAGAGCGCGTACAGATCGTTGCCGTCCGCATCGCAGACGTAGAGTTCAAACAGAACCGAAATTTCCAGATCCGCGTCGAAGGTCAGTCGTTTGAGACGCACCCGGCGCTGCAGGCCATCGGCCAATAATGGGGTGGGCGAAATCGGCAGGTCGATGCCGGTGATGGCTCCCGAGGGCTGGCGGAGCAGGCCCAGTTGGGCGAGTAGGGTGTTTTCCATGTATTACGCAATGAGGATATAGTCGAATTGAAAGGTGGTGCTGCCCGCCGGTCCCGAGTCCGTCGCGTTGATCGTAAAACCCGCACTGGTTTTGGTACCCACGAAAAACCGGTTGAAGCTCATGCCCGCCTGGTTGTTGCGGGCCGTCAGCAACACCGCCTTGGGAGCTGCCGTCAAAACCGATGCCAGTGTCACCGTGGCCAGCACCACATTGGTGCCGGGCGTGGTGCCGGTGGTCAGCGTCAGGGTTCCGGCCAAATCGGTCGACCCGGCCGCGATGGAGGCCGTAGCCCCGGCTCCGGCTCCGGTGGCGTTCACCGCGTTGACGGCGACACTGGGCGCATTGCCCGACGCGATCAGTCGTTTCAGCGTTACGTCACCGTTGAAGGTCGTGGCCCCTGAGAAGGTGTTGGCCCCGCTAAACAGGTTGGTGTGGTGCAATTCGGCCAACACGCCCCGCCCAAAGGGCAGCCGCGCGTGCGCCAGGCCCAGTTCCATCAGCCGCACCGTCTGGTTGGCCGCAATCGTATACGTCACCCGCAAGCCCTTGAGCGGAAAATCAGGCTCTGCAGTCGCCGGAATTTCAAACATGCCCTGTCTCAAAACGTGAGCACCATCATAAACCGTCCGGAAGGGATATCCGGCCGCCGACGTTTGCCATTCCACTTTCAGGCTAGCGATTTCATTCGTGTACGGATAGCGGGACACGTGAAAAAACCGGAATAGGGCCTGGTTATAGACCGGCAAGGGCGTCGTAAAAGCGTAGGTGATCTGCACCGTTCCACCCGAAACGCCCCCGCCGAAAACCGCATCGACGTTGTCGCCGTCGTCGGTCAGGGCAGTAACGTTGGCGATCGTCGCCGTCCCGGTCAGGACCACGGTTGGGGACGGAAACAGCCCCCGGGCGATGCCGAACGCCAGCATGTTGCTGAGTTTGCCCCCAAAAAAAATACTGATCTGTTCGCTGCCCAGCCCGATGCGGAGCCGGGTGGGCGAGAAAGGCTGTTCCAGGGTGGACGATGGAACCACACCCAGCACGCTCAGGGATCGGGTTTTGATGAGTTGACCAGAAGATGTCTGCGCCACCAATAAATCCGTATCGAAGCCATCGCTTTGCGGCAGCACACTGGCCGTCAACGTGCCGGGGTCACCCTTGTCGCCTTTGAGTCCCTGCGGCCCGCGCAGGTCGACCAACGGCCCCACCTGCCCATCGGCGCGGGTGAACCGGATTTGCGTACCGGTCCACTCGTGGTCGGGCGTGTAATCCTGGCCGGTGACCCAGTCGATGAGACTGATGAGAAAATCGCGCACCACCAGGGGCGATAAAAACCGGAAGGGTCTCGGCGGACTGCCCGAAAAGGTGTCGGTGATTTGGTCTTTGATTTGCTGGATGTTCAGGGGCATATACTTAGGAAGTAAAGGAGAGATCAAATTCGTAGCCCCAATCGGCATCGGGAAACAGGTCGGCGTTCTCGAAGCTTTCCAGCAGCCAGGCGGGGTGCGTCTGCCGGCCGCGGAGTTGAAACCGGATCACGTTGCGGTCCGCCGGGCGGTTGCCGCTGCTCTGGGTGGTGGTTAGCTCCAGGGGCGTCTGGACATCCCCCGCCAGATAGTTCGTACCATTAAAGTCTTGCAGAATCACCACCCAGCGCCGACCCAGATGCCGGACGATCCAGGCCAACACGTCGGCGCGGAGTTTGGGTACTTCAAAGCCAATCACCAGCTCGAAGGCGTCGCCGTTCTCGGTTTCGGTATGTCCCACCGTTAGGCCGCAGGTACCGTTGGCAAAACAGAACTCATAGATCGTGGCTCCCGGCGGTACAATCAGGTTGGCAGCCGCCAGGGTGGGAAAGGGCAGGGCGTTTGGGAACTGAACGGGATCGAGAACGGCCAGCACGTCGGTTTCGGCCAGCAGCTTCAACCGGCGGATGCCCCCGGCGTTGGCAAATTGCCCCCATTCCCCGATGCGTTGCTGCGTGATTCCCATGCTCCGAAACTACGGATTCGGATGAGCGGGAAACAGGACAGGATTCGGCCCCCAAAACGGGCCTTTATTAAGAAGGAAGAGAAGCCAAAAAACCTGCCCGTAGAAACCGGACAGGTTTTTCATTTTCAGGACACGATTTGAAGGGAATAGGACGCCATTGGCCCAAAATAGGACAGGATTATTTTAGGCGGCTTGCAGTCGTTTGGCGGGGGTGCTCAGACTGCGGAGTTGCTGCCGCCGAACGAGCTTAAAGGCCGCATCGTAGTCGTAATGCTCCGGATTGATCTGGAAAATCTCGTAAAACCGTTTAACCGATCCCTGCAGCGACGGCAGCCGGTCCATGCGGCCTTTGACGAAACTGATCAGGCCGTTTTCAAAATAGTCTTCCAGAATGTGGCCGAGCCGGATCAGGTTGTCGTCGGTGACCAGCTCGGTGCGAAGCGGAAACGAACACGCGACGCTCAGCGTCACGCCGGTCAGGATGGGCAGGGGTTTGAAGCCTTCGCCCCAGTCGCAGTCGTCGAGGGGGTACTGGCTCAGGAGGCCAATGATGACCCGGCCCAGGTAGCTGTTTTTACGAACCTGAATCGCTTCGGGTCCAAACACGTCCGGGTGGGTCAGGTAGGTCTTTACGTGCGGTCTGATGGGAATTTCGATTTGCATGGTCAGTTTTGGGTAAGTTGCTTACATTAGCGTCTCTTGTCGATCCCGGTTTCAGTTGCCCCGCTGTTGGTAGCAGCGGGGCATCTTGTGTTCAGTCGTTTACAATCTTGTCGTTCATAATATGGACGTTTATTTAGATTGTTCTGCGAGTTTATCCAGACAGGCATGGCATTTTCTAATCTCTTTCGGATTTTCAATGTGTTCAGGATGTCTACCCCAGTATTCGTATTGACCACATGCTGACGATCCGTTCCCGGTGTCGAAATGGTAGTAGTGAACTCCCTTCACTCTGTACCAGCCGTTTTTAGTTTCTTCCATTTATTCGGACGTTTGTTAGAAGTCATCATCAAAATCGTAATTAGGCTCAAAGTCGGAGACGTTAAGCCCCAAGCATTTCGGGTGGTACCGATATTCGGTATTGCTCCCGTCATCTGTCCAGGCTCGAATAGGCATAGTGTTCTCTCCGATTACGGAACCGCATCGGCAGCAAAGGCAGTGCTGAGCCCCGGCATCTGGGAGTCGGTGAACAGGCGGTCGGTCGGTAGTATCTGGATTGTCATTCGGATTTTAAAAAAAAACTAAAATTTAAAAAAGTGTTATTCCAGCGATTAAATAATATTACTAAGCGATTAAAAATATTTTAATCGCTTAGTAATATTATTTTGTAATAGGCTGAATTAAAGACAATTGAACTATCATTATTCATCTCGGGTTCTTGATTTAGATTCATTTATTAAAATTTTAAAAATCAGATATACATGGAAAACTTAAGAGCAAATCTCGAAATACTTTTAGGTCAACAGGGAACTGACACGTCCGTTTTGTTTATCCCTAAAGTGGGTAAAATATCGCAGGAGTATGAAACGTCTCTTCGTGCTTTTATTGAAACCAAAAACATTAATATTCAGGAGGATAGTCTGCCTGTCTATAAGGTTAGGAACTGGATGGAAACCAACGATTTCTCCATGCTCTCTCATTTTAAATAATTCGTATTAGGTGGGGCAAACATTCACCCCACCTAATACGAATTATTTATTCGAATACACTACCTGCCAATCTTCTGCCAGTACATCGACGGTTGACGCATTCCAGCCGGGTTGGTGCGTGTCCTGTGCGGTGTACATTATGATCACCGGCATATACTTTCGTTTGTGCTCCATGCCGCCACCTTTGCCCAGAATTACGCCGAAATGTTCTTCCAAGTAGATGTGCATCCCTTTGCCGTTCCAGCCTACTCGTTGAACCAATTGGCCCTTTTTCATGGCTTCTATAGCCTGTCCGAAATTCATTTTTTTGGTGTTCATAAAACGTGGGGAATATACTTGTGGTAAAATGTGACTTTTTGCAACTTCCTGTATATCAATAGAAGCCATTAGCTCGGTCAAGAATTCAAAGTAAAGAAATCGTGTGTTGATTGACCGCATGGGCGGCTCCGCGGAATTAATTGACTTGCGTTTCAAGTTGAATAGACTGAATACAGCAAGTTAAAATTTAGTCAGAAAGTCTGCTCCCTGAGTATAAAAGCCGAAGTTGATTATAAAACCGCCCGGTCGGCCCATACATTCGGCGTTCGGCATTGTCCCGCCGGTCGTGTGACAAATGGCAGAGTTGGCACCGCGCCTGGAGGTTATCAAACCGGTTGTGGGTGATATCGTGATCCAGATGCGCCACCGTCAACACGACCACCGATAGTTTGGCCATCGGAAAGTCATCAAACCGCAGGTTGTGCTCATCCCGGTAGGCGGTCGCTTCCTTGTAGCTGCCTAACCCTGCCCCGAGTCGATCCGCTTCCGGTGTGCCGTGAATGGGCAGCCACTTGTTTTCCCGCCACTGGCCCACGGAGTAGTTGGCAACCCCGCAGCATTCACACCGGCCCTTTGCCCGGTGGAACCGGATCAGGCGACTGATCAGGCTCCACTTCGGATGATAGCGTTTGTAATCGACGGGCATATCAGAAAGGAATATCGTCGTCGGCAGCATTTCCCATTCCGACTGGTGCGGGCTGCGGTAGTCCCGCCGTTCGGTTCGGAACCGCAGCCTGGGGAGCCGTGGTCACCGTGGCCGCCGACTGCGTTTGCACCACTTCGATACGCCAGGCGTTCAGGTTCGTAGTCACCCCTTTCCGCCCGCCTTCCGCCGTCTTGTCATATTTCCGGCCGTCCAGGTTGTATTTGATCACCACGGACTGCCCTTTCCGCAGTTCGTTGACCAGGTTCACTTTGTCGCCCTTCAACTGAAACTCCGGCGTGTTGGGAAAATCCGGATTGGTGGTGATGTCGATCCAGAAGGAACGGACGGCGTAGTTGTTCTCGCCAACGTATTTGATGGCACTGGCCCCGAGAAACTTGCCGGTAATAACTTGAGAGTCTTGCATGGGATTTTGGTTTTATAAAGTTGAAAATGCGTTGCTATAGTCAGATGACCCCCGTAAAGCGGGTCAGAATCCCGGCCTCGATCCAGTCCTGAAACTCCCGGAGCGGCACTTCGCGGGGCTGTTCTTCATCGATATTCAGAAAGCCGATCTGACTTACGCGCCAGGTGCCGCCGGCATCGAAACCGCCCACTTTGTAGAGCACCAGAAACAGTTGTCCCTGCCCATCCCGCCACCGGCTGAAGCGGGCAATCACCGGCTCGTTTTTTTGTACTTTTTCGGTTTCGACTTCGGGTGTTTCCATGTTTTTTTCTGATTTTTCAGGGTTGTATTTCTACCACACTACCACAAAAAGTTAAAGCATTGATTAGTAATGAATTAAGTGCCTTTCTCTGTATTATTTTTGTGGTAGCCAATATTACAAATACCACACTACCACACCTTTACCACAGAATTACCACAACTTTATTACAGACTTATTACTGATTATCAGGGACTTTACTGCTGCTGTGGTAGCGTGGTAGCAAAAAGCCGGTTTTTTTTTGAGTTTAGTTCAAGCCTTTTTCAATCTTTCTGCCCCGCAGATCCACCCCGAACTTGTCGGTAATCTTGCTGTAAGTCATTGTGCATGAGCCGCTGACCGAGCGCGAGCCGCCCGGCGTTGATTCACTCTCGTCGGTCATAAACCGGATGTTGCGGAAAAACTTGTCGGGGTTCGCTGGCGACTCGAAGGCCAGCATTTCGTCGCGCAGCGTGTCGCGCTCGGCTGGTGACTTCCAAAATGTCTGCCGGTATTTCTGGGCGTAAATGGTATAAAGCGAAGGAAACCGCAGGTGCAATAGGCTGCCCTCAAAACGGAAATGAATGTCCTCCTGGATAAAGCCGTTTTCGTACTGGTTCTGAATGATCTCGAAGAACTCCGACAGCGCCGTTTTCTCGGTCTGGATGGTGTGCTGGCGCAGAATCCCGCGCGTTCCGATGGCGACAAACTCGGCCAGAATGTCGTCGTCGCTGGTCACCTCGAACTGGAGGTTGATCTTGCCGAAAATCTGCAGGATGTAGGCCACCGACAGCACGCGGGCCATGTTGGAGATCAGCCGTTCCACCGGTTTTTCGTGCCGCGTCGCTTCCTTCAGGGGCGTGTACAGATCATCATACGCCTGCTTGAGATTGGCTTCCACCAGCGCCCGGTGTTTCAGCATTTCCAGCGTCACAAACGACAAACCGTCCTGCTCGATGTCTTTGAAGCGCGCGAAGGCTTCCACCTGCTCGTCGGTTTTCTGCTGTTCGGTGATGGGCACAAACAGGCAGCGGCTGAAGAAAATCGGGTTTTCCGGAATGTAGTTGGAGGTCAGCACCAGGGCGCTGTAAATGTCGATGGTGTCGGTGCCGTCGCGGCTGTTTTCTTCAGCCCGGATGTAGCCATTGTCGTCGTAGGCCGACTGCAGCAAGCCTTCAAACGGAAAATCATTGTGGTACTCGTCCATCCAGATCACCCCGTTGGAGGTGTGCGACATCACCCGCACCAGCCCCGCTTCGGTGTTCTTGTTTTTGAGGTTGGCCACCGCTTCGTGCAGGTTGTAGAGTCGGCACAGCGAGCGGGCAATGGAGCTTTTGCCGCTGCTGGCCCCGCCCTTCAAATACAGAATCGGGCTGGCATTGGTGTGTTTGACCACCAGGTCGCGGAACAATGCCATCAGGTAGAAAGCCGCCGGAATGATCGCATTCTCGTATTTGTGCACCTGCACCAGCAAGCCAAACCAGTCGTTGAAGGTCATCGCACCACTGGACAACTGGAACAGGTGCGCCCGTTTCTTCTTGACCACCGGCATCGAAAGACACAGGGGCGGTTGGCCGTCTGGCGGCTGAACCGATACGATGCCAAACTCGTCGGGTTCCAGCACCGCTTCGGCTGCATCGACGCTGATGGCTTTGTTGGAAAAGAAAAACACGCGGCTCTCCGGATGGTAGCCCAGGCGGGTGACCTTGACGGCATTCGGAAAATTCATCCGGAACATGTGCTGCCAGAGTTCCCCCAAATAGGTATCGGTGATCTTGAGGGCCAGGCGGTGGCTGGCCAGCTTGTTTTTGAGCTTGGTCGCCGAGCAAAACTCCTCGTGGGAAATTTCGATGTACAGCGGTTTGGTGATGCCGATCCGCTGAATCTCCAGAATCCAGGTCTTTTCCTCGTTTTCGTCTTCGGTGCAGTACTTGACGTAAATCTGGAAATTCTCGGCCACGCAGATCCAGTTCTTGGTGCCCCAGATCCAGATCCCGCCGTCGCGGTAATCGACGTTCTGCGACAGAATGCGCTCGGACTTTTTGGGTTTGTCAACGGGTTTGGCTTCCGGATCGGGCTGCGGTTTGCTTTCTTCGGGTGCCGTTTCCTTCTTTTCCCGGCGGGTTTTCGAGACATCGATGCCGTAGTCTTTGGCGATCTGAAAGAACTTCCAGGGGTGCGTAAAGCGGGTGGTCTGGACGGCATTGGTAAATTTCTCATCGGCATCTTCCACCGTGTAGTTCGGGTTGAACTGACTGACCTGGTGAAATAAGGCCCGGCCGTCTTCGCCGAGTGTGGCCATACAAAAAGCGATCAGGAGCCATTCCTGGGAGTAGCTGCCGGTGATATCGACCCGGGCGGCTACAATCCGCTCGACCACCGTCGCCACGTGACGAAAAACCTCTGTCGCATCCTTCCTGATCTGGATGTCGGTTTTAGGCTTTTCTTTCCGGGTGACCAGCCCCTTGATTTGGTAAGGCTCCGCATTCGGGTTCAGGTAGATGTCCGGGTCGTAGCTCAGGAAACAGGGCCGGGAAACGTCCGACCCGCTGGCGTCGACGTCGAGCCGGTAGGTTTGCCGGAAGTAGAACGCCAGATCGGCGAAGGCTTCCTGGTGCCGCTCCGGGTTGATCTCAACAACCAGTTTCAACCCATTGCCCGAGGGAGAGGCAAACAGCACCAGCGTATGCGGATCAGCCTGGAGCTGCAGGCGGGTTTCAGTCAGGTTTTCAACGTGATCGAAATCCAGGACCAGCAGCCGGGAATGCTGTTTGAGGTTTTTGACCAGGCGGGTCGGCGCGAAGACGCCCGAAAACGTCACGTAGTCCAGCCCTTCCTTGAGCGGTTTTCGGGCTTTGGGTTCGGGAAACGTCCGGATCTGCTGAACCTTTTCCCGGTAGGTGCCGTCCGAAATCAGCCGGACGGCATCCGCCAGGGTGAGGGTGGCCGATGGGGCATTGACCCGAATGCCCCCTTTGAAAAATGAAAATGAATAGTTCTGAAGGCGCTCGGTCATCGCTTGCGTTTCTTTTTGGGTTCATCCATCAGCCAGATCCACAGGCGCGGGCAAGCGATGCCCAGCGCCAGTAGGATCAGAACCGCCAGCAGACTATACCACTGCAACAGGAAATGGGCCTGGGGATTCATAGGTAGAATGTGATTTGCAGCCGGGCGTGGGGCGAATCCGGCAGGGCCCGCAGCAGATCGCGCAGGGCCTGGTGTTCCGTCTCCAGCGAGTGGTGCAGCAACCAGGCAGTGTTGGCCACCCGGTGTCCTTCCAGCAGGAAATTCAGGTAGACGCGCAGATTGTCGAAATCCGAATAGGTGCCGATGGAATTGGCGGGTTCGTCGGGCACGAGCGCATCGAGCTGGTAGAGCACCGGCGTCGGGAAGGGGATGCTCGTTTCGTCGGCGTACACCTTGAGCTTCATCAGGATGTGGGTGTCGAGAATGGCGTGAAAAACGTCCAGGGCAGGCTGGTTTTCGAACGGCACGGCCAGGGTGATGAAGCGGTTGGTGGCTTTGGGACGCAGATGACCGAGAATCTTTCGAAGTGTTTGCAGTAGCATGAGGCAAAAAGTTAGATTGCTTTGGCACACAATAGACGTCTCGTGTACCAAAAGTGATGGGTGGACTGGTTCAGAATAAGGACGGAATCAATGGAGCTGCAGGGAGCGGGCAGCCGTCAGGAAGTCACTAATTTCGGTCAGGAGCTTGCGGTCTTTTTCGGTGTCGGTGCCGTCGAGTTCCTGGTAGCGGATCAGCCGGGCGATGTACGTATCAATGGTGAGCTGGGCGTCTTGCAAGACGGTTTCGTTCATCAGGGCGAGCGTGCCGTCCAGGTAGGCCAGAATGATTTGAATGGCGGTCATGATCGTTGGGGTGGATACGGTTCGTAGATGGTAATGAGGGCTTTGCACCGGCTGCCGAAGGCAAAAATCTGAATGTCGGTGGCATCCGTTCGCCCGTTCTTGGTCAGCAGGAGCGAACCCAGACGCAGGTTTTCGCCCACCAGCTCAATGATGTATTTCGTGCCCCGCAGCCGGTCGGGTTCTTCTCGGATCGACAGGGAATCGAGGTGGTTTTGGGCGAACAAAATGGACGCCAACCCTTTGATGGCCGGATACTTTTCTAATTCTCCATGGTTCAGAATCATCGTTTACGTGGTTTAAAGTGAAATTCAATTGCGGGTAATTTTTTGTCGGCTTAATCTCTTTCGGATTACCTTCTTCTTGTCCTTTAATAACCCGACTACCTGTTCGACCAGGAGCGTAATTTCGGGATCTGCTACCCGGCAAAGCCAGGCTTCCCGCCAGCGGGTCGAATTGCTAAGCGAGTCCAGGTGTGGTGCTTTTACGACCACGGCTTCGATTACTTTTTGCTGCCCAATCCCTTCTGGGAGCTTATCGCGGGCGATACGCATCCGTGCTCGCCATTCTTCGGCTGCACTGGCCTTTTGTCCTTTCAATATTCCCTCATTCATTTTGGGTTTGGTTGATTGTCATTGTCTGGTTACTTTTACCAGTGTTAAAATAACCAGTGTTAAATTTACCAGTGGCAAATGTAAATCAATGATTGACAAAATGTCAAACAATGATTGAAATATATTTTTTTTATGAATTCATTTTCGCGCCGTTTGCAAGACTTTATGTCCAAGAAAAACTTGAAGCAGGCTGATTTAGTCCGTGCTACAGGTGTATCGAGGCAAGCGGTTAATGCGTGGTTTAAGCAGGATAAGCGGCCTGATCAGGACAAATTGATTTTGATTGCAAGGCTTTTAGAAATATCTGTCGATGAATTACTTGGCAGGGAGGATAAACCAGAAGTAAGTACCTCAGAATCAAAGCAAGAAGTCGATTATTGGAAAAACAAATACATTCAATTGCTTGAAGAAAAGAATCAATTGCTAGAAGAGAAGAATAAGTTATTGCAAAAACAATCCGAAGAGCAAGCTAAAAAGATTGAGCACCAAAAGGTTTGAGGTCCTCCTGGGGGGGATTATTATAGGGAATTTCGGCTTAAATTAGGATTATCGGTTAGTTAACCAAGCAAATAACTTGTTTGATGATTCTTGGTATATTTATAAATTGAGAATCAGCATTGGCCCAGAATGATTGTTAAATGCAGTATCAAAAAAGCCTAAAAAAAAATGGCAGGAAAATGGCAAGGAAATGGCAAAGAAGTTATGATAAAATGGCAAGTTTTCAGAAGCAAAAAGTGCCTATTTACGCTAATAGGGCTATTTTTTTGTATTTCCGGGTATAGTTCGACTCCCTGCGTCTCCACTTCACAAAGCCCTGTAAGTTATTGACTTGCAGGGCTTCTTTTGTTCCTTTGTGTAAAAATGTAAAGAAAACCGCCCCACATCAACCCCATGAAATACCTCTATTTATTCGCGGCCATTGTTGCCGAAGTGGTGGCAACCAGCGCCCTGAATGCGTCTCAGCAGTTTACGAAACTGGTGCCTAGTCTGATTACTATCCTAGGCTATCTGATTTCGTTCTACTTGCTGAGTTTGGCTTTGCGGTCGTTGCCGATTGGCGTGGCGTATGCCGTTTGGTCGGGCGTCGGCATTGTCCTGACCGCTCTGGCGGGTATTTTTCTGTTTAAACAGGTACCCGATACGCCCGCCATCATCGGTATGATTCTCATCATTGCGGGCGTGTTGGTGATGAATCTTTTTTCGAAAGTGAGTGGTCATTGACGGGAACCCGCCGTTACACTTTCCAATAAAACCGTGATAGTCAGCGGTTCTAAGATTAATCCGGGTTTTATTTAGACACTTTGAAGGCAAATACTGCTGTTCGATAACCGAAATCCGTTTTCGGGTTAGCAGAATACTGTTATCTTCACCATGCGTAGCGACCGGTCGGAAGGATGCCGGGAACGGTTTGTTACCCCGCGAATTTTACTGGTTTTGTGTATGAATACGTCCTGGTTGCTGCGCTCGGTCTACGGTTGTTGGTTGTTCTTTCTGTCGATTCATGGTTCGGCTCAGGTGCTCAGTCCGCAGCAACTGGAACAAAAGGTATTTGAACTCAATAATAAGCTCAACTACAAAGAATCACAGGCTTTGCTGTTGTCGCTCTTGCAGGATCCTGTGCAAACACCTGAATACAAGTACCATGCGGCCCTCCTGTTGTCGTATACCTACAAGCGGGTGTTCGATTATCAATCCGCACTGAAGTTTCTGACCATCGCCCTCGGATTTGCCCGGGAAACCCCAAAACGACAACGATATGAGGCAAACATCATCGCTGAGCAAGCCTTTGTCTATTTCGATTTGCATCATTACGCGAAAGCCGACAGTCTGATAAAGCGGTTGGCGGTTTCAGGCTTCCGCTTCATCAATCCTGAAAACAAAGCCGTTCTGGTCATGCAGCAGGGCTATCTGTTTTTTCTGAACCGGCAGTTTTCAGAAGCGGATGACGCGTACGATCGGGCCATTGCCTGGATGCAGACCTCCAACCCGTGTAATCTGCCCATGATTTATGTGAAGAAAATCCAGCTTTACGATGCGATGAACCGGGAAGAACTTCTGAAAGAAGCTATGCAGAAATCAACCGGGTATGCCGATTCCTGCCGAATCATCAAGTATCATCTGTATGCGTATGAGGAACTGCTGAAAATTTTTGAGAAGCGAAATGATGCGTCCAAAATTGTGGAGATCAAAGCAAAAATCGACAGTCTCAACCTAATTTATGCCCGGGAAGAAAACATCAGTTTGCTGCACGATCAGAAGGAAAGTATCCTGTTGAAAACCAAAGAGCAGGAATTATTGCAGCAAAAAAAAAGCCGTGACCGTCTGACCCTGATTCTTTCCGGATTGACCCTCATTGCCTTGCTTCTACTCAGCGGTTTGCTTTTCTACCGCCAGCGGCAGAACCGGCTCGAAGCTGAATTTTTGCAAATGAAAGCCGAGATGGATGCCTACATCACCATCAGCAGAAAAGCGCAGACCGAAAATAAAACCAATCCGGGCTCTGGCATGGATCTTCTTTCAGAACGGCAACGGGAGGTTTTTCAATGCATGACCGCGGGTTTATCGAACAAAGCGATTGCGGATAAACTCTGCATTTCCGAGAATACCGTTAAATATCACATCAAGAATATTTACCTCGTACTAGAAATCAAAGACCGAAAAGATCTGCTGGTCTACATCCGGAAATGATATTTTCAGTGCCGGTTTTTCAGGTCCCAATACCCGAATTGGCACAATCAAAGGAGGTAGTTTTTATAGAATGCCCGCAAACTACCCGAACGGGTAGGCGCTGAGAGACAGCAGTTGCTTATTTTCGGGCAGGCAATAGCGCTGCGGGTTCAAATTTTCACGCCTGGTTGAATTGACGGTTCCGACGTTCATTGCTCACTTTCACTTCTCTCTCCTAACTCTTAAAAAGCGGCACATGGAAACATTTGGTCAATTGCAATTCAATCAACAATTGGAGTTTGTCTTTCGATTCGGTAAGTACCAGGCGACTCGCCAGACACCAGCCGGAATCGTCAAGCTGGTTAGACTGCCGGGTTTTTTTGTTGAAGCCCAGTATAAACCGGACAATGAAACCATTGAAAGGCTGGTACCGCTAAAAAATGAATTGACCCTGTCGGTAAAATACCCGACGCTGGCCAAAATCAGTTGGAATTAGAGGGGGTGGTTCGAAAACTCTGCCGGAAGCAAACAACCGGTTTGCTTCCGGCAGAGAGACCTTAAAATGAAATCGGCACCGCCACCATCGTGGTGTCCCACCCCATAGACAGGGTGGCCGTTTTAGCATCTTTTTTGGTCAACTGGATCGAAAAATTCTCAAGAATCGTGTCCAGCTTTTGCACCGGTACGGTCACCCGGGCCACATCCAGGGCTTCGTTGTAGCTGTAGGCACCCCACTGGTCCACATCGGAACTAAGGATGAGGGTCCATTCTTTTTCGGTCGGAATGGCCAGCAGCGCGTAATTACCCGCTTTCACTTTTTTGTCACCAAACGTCGCGTCCTGGTAAAATTTGATTTCCGGGGCCTCGTTGGCACCCACCCGCCAGACCTTTCCATACGGCGCCAGTTTGGTTCCGAAAATTTCACGGCCATTTTTTCCCGGGCGGCTGTAGACGATCCGCACCATTGCCTTATCAGTGCCGATTTTGGCCGGAGCGAACTTGCGGTCGTGGGCGTAGTCGTCAGGGTAGTAGGCCATATCCATCGGTGATTTGTCGAGACCACGGAACGTTTGGGCATTCGCTCCGGCCAGCGCCAGGAAAAGGAATCCGAATAATAAACCGGTTTTTTTCATTGTTTTTTGGGGTAAATGGGAGAAGGCTAAAACTACGAGCAATCATTCGTCAAACCAACGCCATGGCACCATCAATCCGAAAAATCGGGGTTTCGCCAAAGCGGGAAGCCACAACAAGCTCCGTTCGGTCGAGGTGGGGCAGAAACAGATCGCGGGCCAGTTCCGGGCAGTTGTTGTCTTTGGAGAGGTGCGACAACAAAACGTGGCTCATAAAAGCCGGTTTGTGTTGCCTGAACAGGGTCAGCGCCTGCTGGTTGGACAAATGGCCCTTGCCGCCCCGGATGCGTTGTTTCAGAAAATACGGATAGCGCCCCCGGTCCAGCATGTCTTCGTCGTAGTTGGCCTCCAGAAAAGCCGCGTGACACTGGCTGAAGTGGTGAACAAGGTGTTCGCAGGGCATACCGATGTCCGTAAAAATGCCAACCTTCGTGTTCTGAAAATCGACCGTGAAACTGTGGGGATCAGCGGCATCGTGGTGTTTCGGAAAAGCCGTGATGCGCAGGTCGCCAATCTGTACGGCTTCGTTGCCGTAAAAGGGATAAACGGGAACACCCTCTAATGACAGGCGGCAGTTGTTGAGGGTCTTCGGGGTAATGTACACCGGCAGTTTATACTTCCGCACCAGTTGGGAAAGGCCGCTGATGTGGTCCGAGTGTTCGTGGGTAATGAAAATGGCTTTCACCGTCCGAAGCGACAACCCCAGCCGTTGAAACCGGGTTTCGATCTGGCGGCAGGAAAGCCCGACATCGATCAGAACGGCTTCCTGCTCGTTGCCGATGTAATAACAATTTCCGTTGCTGCCCGAATTGAGGGAGGAGATAAACAATGGCATAGACTCGTAAAGTTATCAAAAAATACGCGCGGATTGATAACGAAAGCCACCGTTTGGTGATAAATAAATGGGCCAGGGCGAAAGCGCCGGAGCCGGAACCAAACAATGCCGAAAGCCATGTTAACCGCTAAAACCAACTTTAACCACGCCATATTGCCCCGCCTGGGGGCGGTTGTTAACCTGCCGGTATCGCAGTTGTTTTCGCCCAAACGGAAATTCATTGTGACTGCTTATCCACTTTGTGACAATGAAACCGGCATTCACACCTGCTACCTGCGCGCCCTGGACAATGGTCAGGAGGTGCGTGTTTCGGGATTTTATTGCCACCTGGTTGCGTAATTCTGCCCGGTTAAAACAAATCCCGGCCAAAAAGGCCGGGATGTTCCACTTACCAATCTCTATTAATTACAGGCAGTACAGGTGTACTGCTTCATCTATAAGAGGGAAATAAAGTGCGTTTATCACCTTATTTTGGAAAGTTTTTTTTGCTTTTTTTTGTAATAGGCAGATAGTCAGTCAGTAACAATATGTACATAAGACATATTAAATCCGCTTTTCGGCAGGTATACAATGGATTTAATCAGGTAAAACCGCCCGGTCGGATTCCGCTTTGACCACCGTGACCGTCGCCGACCGGGCGGCTGGCATCACCGGCCCGTCCTGAATGTCACGAACAGGCAGCGCGGCCCGTGGTCCGATGGTTTGCGGGAGAGTTCTGTTCGACGAGCCGATTTTGTGGTAGGTGCTGTCAAAATAGTCGAACCGGACTTCAATCTGATGATACGAATACAATTCCGAGGTGTTGGTCATCGTAAACCCGTGTACGTTGGTTGAAGGAACCTGTGGATTTGAGGCATCGCTTTTGTTCCAGACCACCCGGTCGATCAGCAAGTCGCGGTAGGCATCCGCTCGGTCGGGATCCGGTTTTTTTTTCGGTTGGCAGGCGATAAGGGTGAGAGATAATAGATAGAGGATCGGTTTCATAGAATCTGGTTTCGGAGGATGCCGGTTTTCGGACTGGCTCATTTTGCCCCAAAACTACAAAGCCCGGCTGCAACTGCAACCGGGCTTTGTCAGGATTATCTATCGCAATATGAGATGAACTCAATCAAAGATATACTGATAAAATTTAAAAAGGGCTATGCAAAGCAAGGTCGGAATGGCAATTTTCAGTAACTAGTAGCCTAAAGGACTGATAGACACGACCGGTGACGCCCCTTTTTCGTTATTTCAAATTGTTTTTTTGTAAACAAAACACTTCAATAACGCGGTTTAAAACAGTATGCGCTATAACCTGACCGAATTGATTGCCCGGGGAGAAGGCACCCGGCTCGAATTTAAATCGACCATTCATACGGCCCACCGCATTGCCCGAACGCTGACTGCCTTCTCGAATACGTCGGGGGGGCTGCTGCTCATCGGCGTGTCGGACGACGGGCGGGTGTCGGGCGTCGAGTCGGAATTGTACGAAATGCAGAAAATTGAAAAAGCCACCGATCTGCTGATCGACCCGGCCATTTCGGTCAGTTATGAAGTCATCAACGAACTGGGTCGGCAGGTCATTCTGATCGAAGTGGCGGAGAGCGACGAAAAACCGCATTATGCCATCGACGAAAAAGGGAAGCGAACCATCTATGTCCGGGCGAAAGACAAATCCGTGCCGACGAACAAGCTGATTCTGACCAACCTGGTGACGCCCGACGGTCCGTTGCTGCAATCGTCAAATGTCCGCAATTTGATCCAGGTACTCCGAAAAACCGACTTCATTACCGCCAAACAATACGCCCAGTTGGTCAATATCTCCGAATACCGGGCCAGCAAACTGCTCCACCAATTGACCGGACAAGGTTTGCTGTTGATGGTCGATAAGCCCCGGCCTGTGCGGTTTGCGCTAAAAATCAGTGAATAACAGGCGAAGAAGACGTCGGCAGGTCGCGGTTTGGCCGGGCAATCTGCTTTCCAAAGCGCTAAAACGGTCCGGTCGTCCGGACTATAATCCGTAGGTCCGTGTATCTTTGCGGACCAAGAAACCGCATCATTCCCGAATGGCTGTCGACAAACAAAGCATTACTGATTTTTTTACGGACTTACAGGACCGGATTTGCCAGGCACTCGAAACCGCCGACGGCTCCGGCCGGTTCCACGAAGACCGCTGGGAACGCGCCGAAGGGGGCGGAGGCCGCACCCGGATTATCCAGAACGGCGATGTGATTGAAAAAGGAGGTGTTCTGTTCTCTGCCGTCCACGGTCCGGCATCCGAAGCCGTGCTGAAGCAGATGAAAACGACCGAACCGGCCGATTTTTATGCCACCGGCGTATCCATCGTCATTCACCCCCACAGCCCGCTGGTGCCGATTATTCACATGAACGTGCGGTATTTTGAACTCAGTTCGGGCGAGTGCTGGTTTGGGGGCGGAATCGACCTGACACCCCATTACGTCGACGCCGTCGATGCCCGCTGGTTTCATCAGTACCTGAAAACCGCCTGCGATCGGCACCATCCCGACTATTATTCTCAGTACAAAAGCTGGGCTGATGACTATTTTTTCATCCGCCACCGGGCCGAAACCCGCGGTATTGGCGGTGTTTTCTTCGATTACCTGCGCCCGGCCGACGACGATCACAAGGCGGCTTTGTTTGCCTTTGTGCAGGAAATCGGCAATTCCTTTGCGCCGATCTACACCCACTTCATGCAGAAAAACCGGGCGTTGCCGTTTGGCGAAAACGAGAAAAAATGGCAGATGCTGCGCCGGGGGCGGTATGTGGAGTTCAATCTGGTCTGGGACCGGGGCACGAAATTCGGTCTGGAAACCAATGGCCGCACCGAATCCATTCTGATGAGCATGCCCCCGCAGGCCAACTGGGTATACGACTACCAGCCTGAACCCGGAAGCCGGGAAGCCGAAACGCTGGGTTTGCTGAAAAAAGGAATTGACTGGGTATAGAAAACAGGCGGCAGAAACCGGCTTTACCTTTCTATGCGCACACCCCGACCGCTTTCTAAAATCTCCAGATTCCAGCCTTTGGTGAGATCGGTTTTCAAAAAACCGTTTTCAATCGCCAGCGGACTTTCGATGTTATTGTGGTAGAGCTGCCCGGTTCCGAGGCCCTGGGGAATGGGGTTTTTGAACTGGGCGGTGTATTGCGCAATGGCATTCAGGCCAATGTTGGATTCGAGAGCGGAGGTGATCCACCAGCCGATGCCGAGCCGGTTGGCAATTTCAATCCATTGGGTGCAGTGAATAAAACCGCCCAGGAGCGTGGGTTTCAGAATGATGTAGTGGGGTTGGATTTTTTTCAATAACCGCATTTTTTCCACGTATTCCATGTGGCCGATCAGTTCTTCATCAAGCGCAATGGGGATGGGCGACTGGCGGCAGAGTTCGGCCATCAACTCCGGTTGCCCGGACCGGATGGGTTGTTCGATGGAATGAATGTCGAAAGCGGCCAACTGGTTGAGTTTGTCCAGCACATCGTCGGGGCCAAAAGCGCCGTTGGCATCCACCCGCAGCGTAATCTGATCGGCACTGAATCGGGAGCGAATGGCGTCGAGCAGGTCGCATTCCTGCCGGAAATCAATGGCCCCGATTTTTAATTTGATGGTCGTGTAACCCGCTTCCAGCTTTTCTTCAATCTGCCGGCGCATAAACTCCGGTTTTCCCATCCACACCAGGCCGTTGATGGGCAGGGTTCTGGAACCTTTGGCAAACTCGGAGTCAAAAACCGTCCGCTGCCCGCCGTTGATGTAGTCGTGCATGGCAGTTTCAAAACCAAACTGGATCGACGGGAGCCGGTCGCTGATGAGTTGAAGCACAATCGGGACATTCCAGTGAAAAAGCTGAAGGTCCAACTGGTTGAAAAGCTCGCAGGTATGACGCAGTTGATCGGCAAAATCAGGACGGTCGTCGATGCTTAACCCGCGGAGCGGAGCGCACTCGCCCCAGCCGACCACAGAAGGGTCTTCATCGTCGCGAATGCGGACAAAATAGCTATCTTTTTGCGTTAGGGTGCCTCGTGACGTTCCGGCCTCGAACGTAAAATGCAATGTGTATTTCAGGAAGTCGGCCTTGAGACTCATAGTGACAGATAAGGAACGGCATTCATCATTAAAAGTAGTAATTTTGGGTGTTACTGAATAGGCTTGTTAATAAATTATTACGTAAAACTTAGTGTTCAACCGATTACTGAATCCCCTCAACTGGCTGTACGGCGGTATTACTGACATCCGTAATGCGCTGTATGACAGACGTATTATCACAGTGTTAAGGCCGCCCATCTATACCATTGGTGTAGGGAATATCACGGTTGGAGGAACCGGTAAAACACCACACGTCGACTATTTGGTTCGTTTGCTGAAACCGTTCGGGCCGCTGGCCACGCTGAGCCGGGGCTATGGCCGCCGAACCAAAGGCTTTCGTCTGGCAAAGGATGCCGACACCGCCGACACCATCGGCGACGAGCCCCTGTTGCTGTATCGGAAACACGGACAGAACCAGAGGGCCGTTGAAGCTCGGGTACTGATTAGTGTGGGTGAAAAACGCGCCGAAGCGATTCCGGAACTGCTGAAAATAAATCCTGATTTACAGGTGATTATTCTGGATGATGCGTTTCAGCATCGCCCCGTTTGGGCGCATCTGAACCTGTTGTTGACGGATTACAACCGGCCGTTTTACGACGACCAGCCGTTTCCGGGCGGGCGCCTGCGCGAACGGCGGCACGGTGCCCGCCGGGCGGATGCGGTTCTGGTAACCAAATGCCCCGACGGGTTGAGCCAGAGCGAGCAACTGGCCATTCAGGATCGAATCCGGGCGTATGGCCGGGCCGACGTACCGGTCTTTTTTACGGGATTCCGATACGGCGATCCGATTAATTTTGTGAACCAATCAATCCGAACGGGCCTGAAAAGCGTAATTTTGGTGTCCGGCATTGCGCGGCCAGAGTCGCTGGAGATGTACGTCAAAAGCCATTTTTCGCTGGTGCATCATTGGCGGTTTGCCGATCATTACCGGTATACGACGGCTGATCTGAAACGCATTCTGGACGACTTGCCGGTTGGCGCAACGGTTTTGACGACCGAAAAGGACTTTGTCAAACTGGCGCCTTTGCTGGCCGAAACCGGGGGCGATGCCGCGCGGTTTGCCTATCTGCCGATCGACGTGCAATTCCTGGAAGACGAAGAATTGTTCCGGGAAATGATTCAAAAAAGCCAGCCGCAACGGGTTTAAACAGCCGCGATAGGTTGTTAAAAAAAGCTAATGAGCGCAAAAAGTAATCACCGCGAATCAATAAATTGGCGGAATTCCAGTTCAGACCATATGACCCGACATTTTTTACTGCGTGCAAGTATCCTGCTGTTATGGTTCACCTCTCCGGCCTGGGCGCAGTTGCCTACGCGCCTTCCGAACTTTCCGCAGGGCGGCAACCGGACCGGGGGACAGCCGACGACAACCGGAGGGTCGGGAGCCAGCGCGGGAGGGGCCATTCTCGACGACTCCACCAGGCTCATTTATGGACCTAAAACGACCCGCTTTTTCCTGGAAAGCGACGTTCTGAATAACCGGAAAGCCCTGATTACCATCGATACCACGCTGGAAGGTGTGCACCGCACCAGTTACGTTGATCGTTTTGACAACCTCTATACGGATTTGGGAAATCTGGGGACGGCCCTGCGGTCGGTTTTTTACCAGACACCCGCCATTGGTTCCCAAACCGGTCTAAGTGCTTACGGTTTATACGGGTATCAGACCCAGAGCATCCGGTATTTCGACACGCGATCGCCCTACACGAACCTGTATCTGGTGCTGGGAGGAAGGGGACAGAATATCGTCAATTTCGACTTCACGCAAAACATCAGCGAACGCTGGAACCTCGGCTTCAATCTCCAGCGGATGACGTCGGATGTGCAGTTTGGGGGAACCACCGCCGTTTCGTCCGGCACCCAGCGCCTGGCCGAAAACTGGAATTTTGTCGTGCATTCCAATTACCGGTCCAAAAACGCTAAGTACACCTTGCTGGCGCATTACAACAACCTCAACCACCGCTCACTCGATCAGGGTGGGGTGATTGAACCCGATTCGGGTACGTCCAATGCCGCCAATCCTGACCTGGAGCTAAGGCCCGTTTTGTCAACGGCGAACTCCCGCGAAATCCGCAACGACCTCCATCTCTATCACCAGTACGTTCTGGACACGGCTTTTCAGCTTTACAACATTGTTGATTTTCGCGCCCAAAGTTATCGGTTTACCGACACGGACATAACCGACAATTTGTTGCCGCCCGACTCGTCGAATCTGTCCCGGAAACCTTTTTACCCCCGCTATTATTTCGACAATCTGGAAACCCGGCAAACCACCTTGTTTCGTCTGCTGGAAAACCAGATCGGGATCAAAGGCCAGTTTTCGGCGCGCGGATCGGCTTTCAACTACCGCGCCTGGCTCCGGAACCGGTATTACAGCCTGGAAAACCGCTTTAACATCGGGCGGCTCGTTCCGGATTCGAGCTACAAAAGCAGGCGGCTCGAAACGTTTGTGGGTGGTTGGCTGGGCTACTATTTCCCGGACAGCCAGACGCGGGCGACGGCCGAAGTGGAGTATTTGTTAGGCCGCGATTTCCGCCTTCAGGGGCGTCTGGAAAGCCGCCTGCTGACTGCCGGTTACGAAAGTGTTTTTGCCTCACCGACGCTCCTCCAAAACCGGTATACGAGCAATATCTACCAGTGGGATCATGTAGGAAGATTGGCAAACCAGTTTGATTTGCGGGGGACGCAACACGCCTACGGTCAATTGAATCTGAAGCTGGGAAAGCTGATTCTGAGTCCCGGAATGGATTATTACTTGCTGACGAATTATATTTATTTCGACACGGCAGCGGTTCCGCAACAGCTTTCGGATGCGTTCAGCATTTTGCAAACGAGTTTGGGCTGGCAGTTCCGGGCGGGCAAGTTTACAATGGCGGGGCAGGGTTATTACACGCTGGTATCGAACGACGACGTGCTGCGTATACCAACTTTGCTGGCGAATGCCCGGTTTGAGTATAACTTTTTGTTATTCAAGAAATTGTATGTGCTGGCGGGGGTTCAGTTTCATTACAAATCGGCCTATTACGCCGACCAGTATATGCCGCTCACCCAGCAGTATCATTTGCAGAATGAAACCAAACTGGGCGATTACATCATGGCCGAACCGTATGCCAACTTACGGATCAACCGGGTGCGGCTTTTTCTGAAAATGGCCCACGCTAACCAGGGGCTATTCGACCAGATTTATTACAGCGCACCATATTTTCGGACAATCAACCGGTCTTTTTCCTTTGGGGTTCATTGGTTATTATTCGACTAAGTCCTGACTATGAAAGTGTTACATATTCTCAACGGCGACGCAACCGCCGGAGCATTTGCCGAATCGAACATCCTGGGAGATGCCGATTCCATCGATCTGATGGTCTGGCGGGAAGCGATGTCGGAGGGGCCGGTGAAGGCGGATGTTCAATCGGTTCACGAACTGTGGCGCATTCGCCGGGCCTGGCACAAGGTGACGGATGACGCGCCTTCCGATTATGACCGGCTGGTGGTGCAGGCGTTTGAAAAGCTGGCGGTTCCGACCGATTACGACGAAATTTACCTCTGGTTCGAGCACGATTTGTTCTGTCAGATCAACCTGGTTTTTCTGCTGGCCCAACTGGCGCAGCGTCCCCTGGGAACCACTAAAATCAAGCAGGTCTCGGTCGATTCCTTTCCGGGAGAGCCTTTTTTCAAAGGCATCGGACAGTTGAAGGGCGCCCAGTTGGCGACCTTGTTTTTACAGGCCGAAACGTTGACGCGTCACGAACTGGAGGTGGCCGGAGCGGTCTGGAATGCCTACGCCAGTCCGGAGCCGCTGGCCATTCAGCAACTTCTGGGTGCCGATTTTGGCCGGTTGCGGTTTCTGCGAAACGCCCTGATTCTGCATTTACATCGTTTTCCGTTCAGCGAAAACAACCTGAATCTGATCGAGCATATGCTGACTGCCACGCTGATGGAAGGGCCGATGCCGGAAGCCAGCCTGATCGGGCGGTTTTTGCAGCAGGACCGCGACTACGGAATTACGGACCTGAGCGTGGGAGAAACCATCCGCCAACTGAACGGAAAACTGTGGGAATATACCGAAGCGGGCGTTAGTCTGACCGAAACCGGTGCCGACATCATTGCCGGACGCCGGGTGCTTAACCCGGTGGAACGCTGGCTGGGCGGCTTCTACCAAACGCCTAATTCACCGTATCGGTGGGACCGGGAACAGGAAAAACTGATTGAGCTGTGATAACGACGCTAGGCCTGGAACTTCCCACCGATCCGCGCTGGGTCGATATTGCCCGAATGAACCTCGGCGATATCCTGATCGACCACGCCTTTTGCGAACAGAAAGCCGCATCGTCCTGCATCTCGCTGATCGTTCAGTTTCCCGAACGTGAAAAACTGGTGGAGGTGCTGACGCCGGTGGTGGCCGAAGAATGGGGGCATTTTCAGCGGGTTCTGAAAGAGCTTCGCAAACGGAATATTCCGCTGGGAAAACCGCGTAAGGATGAGTATGTCAACCAGTTGCTGCAGGTGCTGCGAAAACCGGGCGACCGCAACGAGCAGTTAATGGAAAAGCTGTTGATGAATGCCCTCATCGAAGCCCGCAGCGCCGAACGGTTCAAGCTGTTGTCGGAGAACCTGTCGGACGAATACCTGCAAAAATTCTACCGCGAGCTAATGATTTCGGAAGCCGGGCATTACCGGAATTTTATCGAACTGGCCGAAGAATACAATCCGAAAGAAAAGGTCCGGAAACGCTGGAAAGAACTGCTGGAAACCGAAGCCGAAATCATGAAAACACTGGAAGTCCGCGCCGACCGGTTTCATTGATCCGGTTGGAAAGCCGTCTTTTTTAGCGTATTTTTGAGTATACAATCGCCCCGTTCCCCTAATTGATTTAAACAAAATAACCGCCCAAAAAAATGTTTAGTAGCCCACTGCTAAACGGGGCCGCCCGAGCGGCAATGGGCTGGTAAGTCAAACTAGCAATTCGGCGGTTATTTTGTTTAAATCAATCAGGGGATTAGGGGCAAACACTATCGAACAGCCTGGATAGTTAGTTACATCCCGTATCCAGAAAAAGTACATGTCATTCTTACATCAAGTGGCCCAACACATCTTCCAGAACCATCAAACGCGGATGGACGATGTGTGGGTGATCGTGCCGACCCGCCGGGCGGTTTCCACCTTTCAGCAACACCTTAGCCAGCAATCCGATACGCCGTTTTTGTCACCGCACGTGCTGGCGGTCGACGACTTCATCATGCAGAGCGCGGGCGTCCTGCAAATCGATCCGGTCAGTCTGTTGTTCGAACTGTTTGAAGTTTTCAAAGAAATTGACGACACGCTGGAATTCGGGCGGTTTTTGAACTGGGCGAGTATTCTGCTCACCGACTTCGACCGCATCGATCAGTACATGATTTCTCCTTCCGAGCTGTTCAGCTACATGACGGCGGCCAAAGCCCTCGAACGCTGGCGGCTCGATCTGCCCGACGGCCGGGTTGGAGCTAAGCTCGAAACCGTCGGAACACAACGGTATTTTAAGCTCTTCGAAAACCTTCAAACCGCCTATGAGGCTCTGCACGAGCGGCTTTTGTCGAAAGGCTGGGCCTATCGCGGCATGGCTTATCGGTTGCTGGCCAATCAGGTGGAAGACCTGGTGCGTGACAACCCGGCGTGTGAAAAGCTATATTTCGTGGGATTCAATGCCCTGAGCCGGTCGGAAGAGCAGATTGTAAAAACGCTCCTGAAGGCGCAGAAGGCCGAAATGCTGTGGGACACGGACGCGTATTACATGCAGTCGAAGCGGCAGGAAGCCGGAAAAATGCTGCGGAACTACAAACGGGACGGCTGGAGCGGCCCCTGGACCTGGGAAGGAAACGGGCTGACCGAAACGCCCAAACACATCCAGGTCATCGGCGTTCCGAATGCCAGCATGCAGGCCAAAGTCGCCAGCCAGCTCTATCGCCAACATGCCGATTCTGAAACCGACACCGGAACGACGGCTTTGATTCTGGGCGACGAAACCTTGTTGTTACCGGTTTTATATTCGCTCGGCGGCTCGGTAACGGATCTGAACGTGACGATGGGGCTTTCGTTGCAGAATTCGCACCTGTTTACGCTGGTCGATGCCCTGTTTGAAATGCAGCGAACCGTGGCGGCTTTTCAGAAGAAAGACGGCAGTGGCACGGTCTACATTCCCAAATTCAACCACCGGCACGTTGTCAAAGTCCTCAATCACCCGTTTATCCGGCAGTATGAATTGTCGGGTTTGAAAGCGTCGGCGGGGGCGCCAAACCGCATGGTTCAGAAAGCCATCAACACCATTACGACGGATAATCTGGTGTATCTGGACGAAAAGCAGTTGCTGGCGATGGGCGAAAACAGCCCGCTGTTTCAGGTGTTGTTCCGCCGTTGGCCGGACGACAAACCGCTGGTGGTCATTCACCAGTTTTATGCCTTGATCGAGGTGTTGCGGGATGTGTACACCGACCAGCAGGACGCCATCGAAACCGAATATCTCTATTTATTTCAGAATTTGCTTCGCCAGTTGGAAACGACGCTCGAACGCGAACAACGGAATGAACTGGTGACGATCAGAAGCTTGAAGCAGTTTCTGTATGAACTGATCCGGCAAACCAGCATCCCGTTTGAAAGCGAAGGCGGTAGCGCTTTGCAGGTGATGGGAATGCTCGAAACCCGGGCGCTGGATTTCGAACACCTGATTATTTTGTCGGTAAACGAGGGCGTTTTACCCCAGTCGCGGAAACTGAATTCCCTGATCCCGTTCGATGCCTGTATGGAAGTTGGTTTGCCGACCTACCAGGATCAGGAATCGGTGATGTCGTATCACTTCTACCGCTTGCTGCAACGGGCCAAAAAAGTCTCGTTGCTCTATGTTACTTCGGCCGATGCGTACGGGACCAGCAAGGGCGAGAAAAGCCGGTTTATCCGCCAGATCGAACACGAACTCGTTCCGGCTTCCGGGGGCAATGTGACCATCAGCTACCCCAGTGTGCGGTTTGGCAAGGCGGCCGATCAAAAGTCGGCTTTGTTACCCTACGATACGCTCGAAATTCCAAAAAGTGATGCGATTCTGGCGAAGTTGCGGGAGGATTTGATGGGGCGATTCAGTTCGGCCAAAAACCGGGTATTCGGTGGAATGTACCCCACCTCGCTGAATAATTTCATGAGCTGTTCGCTCAAGTATTATTTCAGCCGGGTGATCAGCATGCAGGAAGACGACGAGGTCAGCGATGAGATGGATGCCGCCGAATTCGGACAGTGGATTCACAACACGCTGGAAGCCCTCGATCAGGAATACCGCATGGCGGGCGCGGAGGTGACAACCGAACGCGTTGTGGAAAAATTGAAGCTGAAATACGACGAAGCGTTTGTGAACCGGGTGACCGAATCGGGCATGAACCGCCTGCTCTACAAGGTGGCGGAAGACCTGATGGTGCGGTTCAATGTCCTGCAGGTGGAACGCTACGGGAAAAACCTGGAGGTGTTGCAAACGGAAGAAGAATGGGATACGGAGCTGGAGGTCGAAACCGCCATCGGTCCTTTGCGCATCCGGATTGCCGGAAAAATCGACCGGGTCGAGCGACTTCGCCAACCCGACGGTACGGTGCTGATTCGGGTGGCCGATTACAAAACCGGGAAGATCGAAGCCCGGGATGCCGACGTCAGAACCATGGAACTCCTGCTGACCGACGCCCAGAAAGACAAGGCGCGGCAGTTGTGGTTATACCAGTATCTGGTGTACAAAAAGATGCTGCAAAACAAGGGATTGCAGTTTGGCAATGAGTGGATCGACGGCACGAACACCCGGGTCGTGGCCGGTTTTTACTCTTTCCGCAACATGGAGGGCGGTTTTATGGAGAACAAACTGCATCTGGGTACGCCCGAAGAATTCGTGGTTGAAACGGAAGTTCACCTCCGCAAAATCATCACGGATTTGTTCGACCCCGGCCAGCCTTTCCAGAAAACCAGCGACAAAAAGATCTGCGAATGGTGTGCGTATCGGAAACTGTGTGGGCGGTAAAGTTAAATTGAAATTTTAAATGTAAAATGGTGAATGTTAAGTGTAAATGGAGTTGCCAACCGGAGACTTTAACATTTAACATTCACCATTTTACATTTAATATTTCCTAAAAAGCGGGAAAAGGTTACTGAAATTCAGGCAAAATCATCCTCTCTTTTTATGAAAGATAGCCGGTTTTTCCTTCGAGGTTTCATTGAGTAGAATCGCTTCCTGCAATAGTTCCCGGATTAGGTCTTCGTTTACGTCGTTGGCCTGGACAATCAGCGACTTGACCGTTCGGCGGCCACGGCCCTCGAGGGCACCCTGTTCGTTGGCTAATTCATAACCCCTCAGGAAACAAAGGTCGACGGCGACCTCCGGTGTTCGGAGCGGATTGAGGTAACACAAATGGCCTTTATGAAAATAAAAAGGTACGCCCCAGCTCATTTTTTCCTGAACTTTTGGGGACGCTTCCAGGATTAATCGACGTATTTGGTCCAATAGGCGATGAATTTCGGGTGTTTGTCGATTAATGTATTCTTCAACTGTCATGGCTTGTTGTAATGGAGTAATTTCGGTGCTAAGTTAGCTGAAAAATCAGATTCCGACAGTAGGCACACGGTTTGATGCAACTTTCTCAATGGGCGCAATACCGCGTCCGCTTCAACATACTATCTCTGTGAAAAGGTGGATTGCTATTATTTTGGTGGTGCTGGTGGTTTGTGGCATCATTTATTACAACAAGACTTCTAAAAAGCAACCGGGTGAAGCAGCCAGTGGCGGTCGGGGAGGTGCTCCCTCCGGACAGGCCGGTGGTGGCCGGGCGGGCGGTGGCGGCCCGACGGCAGTCAATGTCTATGTGGTTACTTCCCAAAATCTGAAAGACGAAGTAGTGGCTACGGGCTCCCTGCTGGCTTCTGAGCAGGTGGATATCTATCCCGAAATCTCGGGAAGAATTGTACAGTTAAACATTCAGGAGGGTCGAGCCGTTAAGCAGGGTACGCTGCTGGTGAAACTGTACGACGGTGATTTACAGGCGCAACTATTGAAGCTGAGATCGCTCGAAGAAAACAACCGGCGCATCGAAGAACGCAACAAACAACTGCTGCAACGGGGCGGTATCAGCCAGCAGGAATATGATATTATTGTGACAAACCTGAAAGGGACGCTGGCCGACATTGAGGTGACGAAAGCAGCCCTTCGCCGGACCGAAATTCAGGCCCCTTTTTCCGGCACCATTGGTTTACGGAATGTGAGTTTAGGGGCGGTGGTGAGTCCGAATACATTGATTGCCAGATTGCAACAGACCAATTCGATGAAGCTGGATTTTTCAGTTCCTGAGAAATACAGCCCATCCGTAAAAGTAGGCAGTGTGATCTCGTTTCAGGTCGACGGTCTGGACAAAACGTTCAACGGGTCGGTGTATGCCATCGAACCCGGCGTGGAGGAAGCCACGCGGAACCTGCGCATTCGGGCACGGGTAGCCAACAATTCGTCCAGCCTGCGCCCCGGAACGTTCGCCAAGGTGAGTCTGGTCATCAATAATTCCCAGGCACTCGTGGTTCCAAGTCAGTCGGTGATTCCGCAAACGCGCGGTAGCCAGGTGGTGGTGATTGAAAACGGGAAAGCGGTTTTTAAAGATGTGAAGATCGGATTACGGAACGCCAGCGTTGTAGAAATAACGCAGGGCTTGCAGAAGGGGGACACGGTGGCAACGACCGGCCTGATTTTCCTGCGACCGGAAGCGCCGGTTAAAGTGGCTAAAGTAGACCTGTTAACGGGTCAAAAGCAGCCGGAGCAAGGTTCAGCAGCGGGTAATAGTGCGAGCATGAATTAACGAACTAAACCAATGAGTCTACCTTCATTAAGCCTTCGGCGACCGGTTTTCGCCATGGTTATGTCGATTGTCATCATCCTTTTTGGTGTCATTGGCTTTACATTTCTGGGCGTTCGAGAATACCCGGCTATCGATCCGCCGATCATCTCGGTTCGGACCAGCTACGTGGGAGCGAATCCGGAAATTATCGAATCACAGATCACCGAGCCGATTGAAAAATCGCTCAACAGCATTGAAGGCATTCGGACCATCTCGTCGACCAGTGCGCTCGGAAGCAGTAACATCACCGTCGAGTTCGAACTGGGAGCCGACCTGGAGCGGGCCGCCAACGACGTGCGGGATAAAGTAGCTCAGTCGCAGCGGCAGCTTCCGCAGGACATTGATGCCCCACCGGTGGTGAGCAAGGCCGACGCTAACTCGGAGCCAATCATCTTCCTGCCCGTTCAAAGCACAACCCGCAATCCGATGCAGTTGTCGGATTATGTTGAAAATGTGTTGCAGGAACGGCTGCAAACCATTCCGGGGGTTAGCCAGGTCATGGTATACGGACTGAAAAGATCGGCCATGCGGCTCTGGATCGATCCGCACAAACTTTCGGCTTACCGATTGACCGCGCAGGATATTCAGGAAGCCCTAAACCGCCAGAATGTTGAATTGCCCGGCGGGAAAATTTACGGCAATAACACCGAACTAACGGTCAAGGCGGTAGGGCGGTTAACGACTGAGGATGATTTTAACAACCTGATCATTCGGCAGACGGCCAACCAGATTATCCGGTTTAAAGATGTCGGGTATGCAGTTCTGGGGCCGGAGAATGAAGAATCGGCCGCCAAACAGAACAATGCTTCCGGGGCTATTCTGGCCTTGATTCCGCAGCCTGGCGCAAACTATGTGGCGGTTGCGGATGAATTTTATAAACGGCTGGAGGATATCAAGCGCGATTTGCCGTCCGATATTCAGCTTTTGAATGGTGATGACAAAACGAAATTTATTCGCCAGTCCATTGAAGAAGTGGCCGAAACCATCATCCTCTCCTTCATTCTGGTGGTTATCGTTATTTATCTGTTCTTCCGGGATTGGCTGATTTCCATTCGCCCGTTGATCGATATTCCCGTTTCGCTGATTGCGACATTCTTCATCATGTATATCTCGGGCTTCAGTATCAACGTTTTGACGCTGTTGGGGATCGTTCTGGCGACGGGGCTGGTGGTGGATGACGGGATTGTGGTCACGGAAAATATCTTCAAGAAAATTGAAGAGGGTATGGAGTTGAAACGGGCTGCGAAGGAAGGTTCGGAAGAGATTTTCTTTGCGGTTATTTCGACCTCGGCCACTTTATCCATCGTTTTCCTACCCGTTATCTTTCTGGAAGGGTTTACCGGGCGTCTTTTCCGCGAATTTGGGGTCGTCGTTGCGAGTTCGGTATTGATTTCTGCCTTCGTTTCCCTAACCCTGACGCCGGTTCTGAGTGTATTGCTGGTGAGCAAAGACCAGGGCAAAGGATCGTGGTTTTATCAGAAAACCGAACCGTTTTACCAATGGCTCGACCGGAGCTACCGCTCTTCGCTGACGACCTTTATGGGCCGTCGCTGGCTGGCCGTAGGCATCATTGGTATTTGTTTAAGCATCATTTTCTGGATCGGCTCTTCTCTGAAGTCCGAGTTGGCTCCCATGGAAGACCGCAGCCGGATCCGGGTGCCCATTACTGCTCCGGAAGGAACCAGCTACGAAGCCATGACCCGGATTACCGAACGGGTAAACCAGTTTGTGATGGATTCGATCCCTGAACTGAACTACACCTTTAGCGTCATTGCGCCGGGTAACTCGGCGGCTGGTGCGGTTAACTCCGGATTTATATCGCTCAATCTGGTTGAACCCAATGAACGCAAACGGTCACAACAGGAAATCACGGACTATCTGGGCAAGTACCTGAGAAGCTCCAGTGAAGCCCGGATGAATGCGACCCAGGAGCAAACCATCCAGGTTGGCCGGCGTGGGGGTGGTTTGCCGGTACAGTTTGTGATCCAGAACCTTAATTTTGATAAACTTCAGCAAAACCTGCCGAAGTTTATGGATGAAGTGCAGAAAGATCCGACTTTTCAGGGTTTTGACGTCGATTTGAAATTCAATAAACCGGAATTGAACATTACGATTGACCGGGAGAAAGCCACTAGTTTGGGCGTGACCGTACAGGATGTGGCCCAGACCCTTCAGTTGGCATTGAGCAACCGTCGGCTGGCGTATTTTCTGATGAATGGAAAGCAGTATCAGGTGATTGGCCAGGTGGCGCGGGATGACCGTGACGAGCCGGTTGACCTGGCCTCGTTTTATGTTCGGAATAATTCGGGCAACCTGATCCAGTTGGACAACCTGGTGAAATTTGCCGAAGTGTCCAGCCCGGCCCAGGTGTATCACCACAACCGGTTTAAATCCGCCACCGTATCGGCCGGGCTAGCTCCCGGTAAAACCATCGGCGATGGGGTGGATGCCATGAACGCCATCGCGGCCCGAACGCTCGATGAAACGTTCCAGACCGAACTGTCGGGTTCTTCCCGGGATTATGCCGAAAGCTCGTCGAACACCCTGTTCGCCTTCCTGCTGGCATTGGTGTTGATTTACCTGATTCTGGCGGCTCAGTTCGAGAGTTTCACCGATCCGTTCATCATCATGCTGACCGTGCCGCTCGCCATTGCCGGGGCCGTTCTCTCGTTATATGTATTTAATCAGACAATGAATATCTTTTCGCAGATCGGTATCATTATGCTCATCGGTCTGGTGACGAAAAACGGTATTCTGATTGTTGAGTTCGCGAATGAAAAACGCAAAGAGGGCATGGACCGGTTTGAAGCGGCCATCGAAGCGTCTGCCCTCCGGCTTCGTCCCATTCTGATGACCAGTCTGGTAACGGCCTGTGGTGCCTTGCCGATTGCATTGGGTCTGGGAGCGGCAGCCAAAAGTCGTATTCCGCTTGGCGTCGTTATTGTGGGGGGAATTATTTTCTCTCTGGTATTGACACTGTTTGTCATTCCGGCCATGTACTCGTTCCTGTCGCGGTATAAAATCGTGGACAATTCGGCGTATGAAGATCACCCGCAGCCGCTCCAACCGTCGCCGGAGCCGGAAACGCCGGTCAAACGAAAAAGCGAGGAACTACACCAGGAAGAAGTTTAACAACGAAAAAACCGGCTCATCGCCGGTTTTTTCGTTTGGAGGAACCCATTCACGGTTTCCGTCCCTGACCAGCCGGGCCGTCAGCGTCAATGGCGTCAGAAAACCGGGTTAAATGGGCCATTTTGTTGTCCTTGGATGTCACAGTGCGCTATGGAAACGCCTTCTATCGATTTTTTTAGTCTTACTCCGAACGAAGGGCTTTCACCGGGTTCATCAAGGCGGCTTTGATGGACTTAAAACCGACGGTAATAAATGCAATCAAAAAGGTGCCAACAATGGCAGATGCAAAGATCCCGACGCCCAGATCGACGCGGAAGATGAAGTTTTTTAGCCAGGCAGTCATTGCGTAATAGGCCACCGGAGCGGCAACAACGAAAGCAATCAGAATCAGGCGCGAAAACTCTTTGGCAAAGATCCAGAGAATCTGGCCCATGCTGCTGCCCAGCACTTTCCGAATCCCGATCTCCTTGGTTTTCTGCGCAGCCATAAACGACACCAAACCGTAGAGACCCAGACAGCCGATGAAAATGGCGATCGCGGCAAACGACTGAATCAGCTTGAGCATGAGGTCTTCGGTCTGGTAAAAATTGGCAATCTGGTCGTCCAGAAACTCATATTCGTATATCTGATCCGGATGCAGGGTACTCCAGGTTTTTTCCAGCGCAGCCAGCGTGGGTTTAAGCGTTCTCAGGTCGATCTTCACGGCGTAACTTCCGTACATGTCAGGGGCGGACATCATGCAAACGGCGTTGATGTCTTCGTGGAAAGAGCGGTCGTGAAAATCACCGATTACGCCAACAATGGGGCCTTTGGTGTTGCCATCATTCAGGCTCAGCATTTTCCCGATCAGTTCATCCGATGATTTCAAGCCCAGCTTTTTTCCGAACGTCTCATTGACGATAAATTCTTTCGCCGTATCGGAGGGAAACAGGTTTCGCCCCGCCACCAGTTTGAGTTCAAACATCGGAAGATACTGATCATCAGCGCTTTTTACACTCATGCTGAAGGCTTCATCCTCGCTCCGGTTGTCGTATTTGGGAGAAGTATTCCACACATTTTGGTTCGATGCAGGGGCTGCCTGGCAAACCGATACGGTTTTTACGCCCGGAATCTGGGAAAACTGGTTTTTAAGGGTTTTCATCGTCAGCGCGTTCGACCCCGTCGCAACGGGGAGCATAACCACCGCTTCCTTATTGAAGCCTAAATCCGATTGAATCGAATACCGCATTTGATCCGTAATGACAATCATGCCAATGATCAACACCTGCGAGATGGCAAACTGACCCACGATCAGGGTTCTCCGCGTATTGAAACCGCCGATGTTTTGCTGCGAAAGTTTGCCTTTTAGGGCCGTCACCGGCTGAAAACCGGCCAGAATCAGGCCAGGATACGAACCGGCGAAGAAGGTAACGACCAGCGCGAGGAGCGGCAGGAATACCGCCAGTTTCCAGTCCGCGAAGGGATTGAGCGTAATCTGCGCTTTGAACCAGTCGTTGACGAAAGGCACGGCAAACCAGGAAATCAGACCAGCGATCAGGACCGCCAGAATGGTTATCAGACCGGTTTCGGCGATGAATTGCCAGAAAAGTTGCCCGCGTAAGCTGCCCAGCACCTTCCGAACGCCCACTTCTTTGGACCTTTTAAGGGCTAGCGCGGTGGCTAAATTGATGAAATTTACGCAGGCTGTGATGATCAGAAACAGACCAATACATCCTAAAACCCACAAATTGGTTTTGGTGATGACCCCGCCATATTGGGCGCTGAAGTGAAAATCGGCGAGGGGCTGTAGCTTGTAATGATGGACGTTTTTATTGGTGGGGCGGTATTTCTTCACGTAAGCGGGCAACACTTTTTCCACTTCCGCAGGCGAAACGCCAGGCCGCAGTCGCACAAAACACTGCATCGAACTCCTGATACCACCCCAGGAATCGTCGCTGGCCATCCATTCATCGTATTGTTTTAGTGTATTATAAGACACGTAGATTTCAGTTTTCCGGTCGGTATTGATCGGCAGGTCTTTCAATATCCCCGTGACTTTGAAATCCACTTTGTTATCCAGCCGAAACGTTTTGTTAATGGGATCGCTGTCACCAAAAAACTTTTTAGCCATCCGTTCTGTCAGAATGGCGGTATTGGGTTCGCTTAAAGCCGATTTGATAGTGCCCTGCAACAGTGGATAATTGAAAATATCGAAGAAGTCGAGTTCGGTAAAAGCCACGCCTTCGTTTTCTTTGAACTTCCGGATTTCGCGGCCATCCGTAACGGTTACTAACACGCCGTCGGCGGTGGCAATTCGGGCTACTTTTTCGCCATAGGTAAAATCGTCCCGGAACACTTTCCCGAACGGGTTCGGAACGCTGGCGGTGTAACTGGTCGTGGTGCGGTGTTGCTCGGTTACAAAACGATACACCCGGTCCGGATGGGGGTGAAAATTGTCAAAACTCAGGTGGTAATTGACCAGTGCAAAAATCAGAATGCCGCAGGTCATCCCGAGGGCCAGCCCGGAGACATTGATCGCGGTGTAGGTTTTGTTGCGAACCAGGTTTCGAAAAGCGATTTTGAAATAGTTACGAATCATCGTGGTATTTGTTGGTTGGGAGTATACTTCGGGTTTTCGCTTCAAAAAGAACGGGTTCAGGTAATTCAAAACCGCCCAGACGAACGCCCGGCGGGCATTGTCCAAACCGGCGTCCTCTGCCTGCTTGTAAAACACCTCATGCAAATCGCCCTGCACATCCTCCAGCAGATGAGGTGCCACGAAGCGTTCCAGTAGCCAGTCGGCCCAGCGGGGCGGATGGGGTCCTGCATTTGGGTCCTGTGTCTCGGTGTTTTTCATCGGTTTGAAATATCGAATATTGAATATCGAATATCGATTACGGGATGATGAAGGGAGGCCACACTTCGATATTCTCTATTCAATGTTCAGTGTTCGATATTCATTTTATTTATCCGCCAATCAATTGAAATTTTCCGGGTGGAATGGCCTGCCAGAGCCGACTGCGGACTTCCTGAATGTCGTTCAAGGCGCGAACCCCGGCAGTGGTCAGCGCGAAAAACCGCTTGCGCCGTCCACCCCGTTCGGCGGTGGCCCCGCCCATCAGCGACGAAAGAAATCCTTTTTCTTCCAGGCGGTATAAGGTGGCATGGACTGCACTCATCGTGATTGTTCGTCCGGTTTGCTGCTGGACATCCTCCCAGATGGTAACCCCGTATGCTTCGGCCGGACAGGCTGCCACCACCAGCAGGACAATTTCTTCAAACTCGCCCAGAAAGGATCTTCGCATGGTCTTACTCCGTTCGTACGATTAGTTGTAGTTTTGCAAAACAAATATGCTGCCAAAGGCAAAAAGAGCCCTTGATAGTGATTTTAGCGGGAAAGAAGCGACAGGAGGTGTCCGAAATCGTACAGATTTTGTCCACGCGCGGACAGACCGTATCCACGAATTTTAGTCCGTAGATACGGATTACAACGCCCGAATCAGCGTTGCCATTTTTTCGCGCAGGGCCGTATCGGGCTGACGTCCGTGTCCGGCCAGCATGTTGTCGGCAGCGTGCCGGGGGTTGCTGGTGCCGGGAATCACGCAGGTAACGGCGGGGTGGGAGATAATGAATTTCAGAAAAAACTGCGCCCAACTGTTGATCTCGTTTTCAGCGGCCCAGGCGGGTAGTTCTTTCCCTTTCACAAGCGAAAATAACCGCCCTTCGGCAAACGGCTGGTTGATGATCGTTGCCACGCCCTTGTCCCGGGCAACGGGCAAAAGCTTTTTCTCAGCGTTGCGCGACAGAATCGAGTAGTTGAACTGAACAAAGTCGATGGGAAATTTGGCGATGATTTCCGCCAGTTCATCGTGCATCGAATCGGTGTAATGCGTAATACCGATGTAGCGGATTTTCTTGGCGGCTTTCCAGGCTTTCAGCGTTTCGAGGTGCGTTTTCCAGTCGATCAGGTTGTGAATCTGCATCAGGTCCATCGACGACCGTTTCATTTTTTGCATCGACTCATCCATCTGCCAAATGCCCGCTTCCCGGCCCCGCGTCCAGACTTTGGTAGCATAAAAAAACTGGTTCTGAATCCCGGATTCCGCCGTGAGTATGCCCACTACCTCTTCCGAACGGCCGTACATCGGCGACGAATCGATCAGCTTGCCACCGGCCTGGTAAACGGCTTTCAAAGCCTGTAGCAATGGTTCCTGTTCTGCCGTTCCGGAAACATCGAACGTTTGCCAGGTGCCAATGCCCACGACGGGCAGTTTTTCGTTGCTGGAAGGAATCGTTCGATTGAGCATGGAAGTAGGGGCTGAAAAACCGTATAAACCGCCCGTGACCAGCGTCGCGGCCGTGGCCCCGAGCAGCCGGAGGGCGTCTCGTCGGGTGTTTCGTTGGTTTTGATCCATCGGTTTCATATACTATTGACAAACATACCCACCATCCGCACTCACCAGACTGCCCGTCATGAAGGAGTTGTCGTCTGACAACAGGAACGCGACCACCGCGGCAATCTCTTCCGGTTGGCCAATCCGACCCAGCGGCTGGATGGTGTTCAGTGACTCGTAAACCCCCGCTTCGCCGACAGAATTGACAGTGGAAAAGTGGGTTACTGCTTTGTGGAGCAAGGGTGTGTCGATGGTGCCGGGACAAATGCAGTTAACCCGGATGTTGAACGGGGCATAGTCGATGGCCGTGCTTTTGGTGAGTTGTCCGATCGCTCCCTTGGTCAGGCCATACACAGAGCTACTGGCTTTGCCGGTAAAAGTCTGATCGGAGCCCATCAAAACGATGCTGCCTTTTCGTTGCGCTTTCATGTAAGGAAGGACTTCCCGAATGGTATGAAATGTGCCTTTGATGTTGATATCGATCAGGTTGTCGAGTTCTTCGTCGGACGTTTGTTCCATCGTGGCGAAAAGGTGGATGCCGGCGTTGGCGAAGAGCATATCGATGCGGTTTTCTTTTGCCACAACAGCCGCTAAACCATCTTTGATTTGCTGCTTGTTTCGGACATCGCACGGAATAAATTCACCCAACGTGTCGTCATTTGCCGGTTTCTGGAGGTCGAGGTTATAGACAATTCCACCTTCACGCGCAAGGTGTTCACGGGTCGCTTTGCCAATGCCGGTGGTGGCGCCGGTAATGACCACTACTTTGTCTTTGAATTGCATGGTACGATGTTGGGAGATTCGTAAAACCGATCGATTCCGACTGCCCCAGAAACAAGCGCCGGGACAGTCGGTTAGCAAACGTAGTGCTATCGATCGAAGAATGCTATTGGAATTATTCCAATGATGATCGCATTTGTACCAATCAAAGACAAAATCCTGAAATTCCCTTTCGTCAGCGAGTTGCACTGACCCGCCAGATCCGGTTACCGGCATCGTCGGCCACGAGCAGCGAACCGTCGGGCAAAACCGATAAACCAACCGGGCGACCAAATACGTCCTTGTCGTTGGCAATAAAACCGGTCAGAAAATCTTCCGGTTTTCCACTCGGTTTTCCGTTCTGAAAGGGCACAAACAAGACTTTGTAACCGGAAAAAGCCGAGCGGTTCCAGGAACCGTGCTGACCCACAAAAGCACCGTTGCGGTATTTCTCGGGAAAAGCATCTTTGTCATAGAATGCCAGCCCCAGCGACGCCGTGTGCGAACCTACGGCCACATCGGGAACGATCGCTTTCTTGACCAGATCGGGCCGTTCGCCCTTCCGGCGCGGGTCTTCGTGCTGTCCAAAATAGGAATAAGGCCAGCCGTAGAAGGCACCTTCTTTGACGCTGGTGATGTAGTCGGGAACCAGTTCGTCACCCAGTTCATCGCGTTCGTTCACGGCAGTCCACAGGGTGTTTGTGCCGGGCGCCCAGTCCATGCCCACCGGATTCCGAAGGCCGCTGGCATAAATCCGTTCGCCCGATCCATCGGGATTGATTTCCAGAATGGCCGCCCGTTTCACTTCATGCTCCATGCCGTTTTCGCCCACGTTACTGCCCGATCCCACCGAAACATAAATCTTGGAACCGTCGGCGTTGGCAAGCAGGTTGCGCGTCCAGTGGTTGTTGTAACCCCCGGCGGGCAGCGGCAGAATCGGCGTCCCTTTGGCGGTTATTTTGGTCTGACCCGGCTGATACGGAAATTTAAGAACGCCGTCGGTATTGGCAACGTAAAGCGTGTTGCCGACCAACACTACACCAAATGGCTGATTCAAATCCTCCAGAAAGGTTTCGCGAATCTCCGGTTTGCCATCTTTGTTCGCGTCGCGCAGGAGCGTGATGCGGTTGGCACTTTCACCAACGGCACCGGCTTTGG
This sequence comes from Larkinella sp., assembly GCF_965227735.1. Lineage (NCBI taxonomy): Bacteria > Pseudomonadati > Bacteroidota > Cytophagia > Cytophagales > Spirosomataceae > Larkinella > Larkinella sp. The sequence goes on from NZ_OZ245776.1 coordinate 6,842,941, forward strand.
CCTGTCCGCTGACGGCGGCCACCACTTTTTTCACCACGCCTTTCTTTTCGGTTTGCGACTCCACCACCAGCACGTCGCCGTTGGGCAGCACGTAGGTTCGGCGTGGGTTTTTCAGGTCGCGGGCATATTCGGTGACCACAAAACCGTCGGGGGCTTTGGGCATCTGGCCATCCTTCCAGCCGATCACGTTGCTGAAATGTTTGGACGATTCGGTAGGTTCTGGCAGATCGGGTGCCTGGGCCGTTTCGGTTTCTGCCGTCGCTGTCGTTTCGTCGCTCTCCGTCTTTTTGCTTTGGCCGCAGGACAGCAGCAGGCCGCTTAGAAGTAAGGTGTGTGTAAACAGAATAATCCGGTTGTTCATCGTTGAGAAGAATTAGCAAGTAATCCTGTATCAACCGACTGATCAACGGCTTTGTTTGGGTTATTTATCGTGCTTCATTTCATTAGAAATGACCTCACCGGGCTGGAAGTTCGGTCACTGGTTGAAGGGCAGTTTTTGGGCTGGTCTGCAAAAAACGGTTGATGCTGGCCTGCCATTTCGCGTTTTCGACGGTGCAAAACGACTGGTGTGCCGAATTCTCGAAAACCACCAGTTGTTTATGGGTAGTGCCTAAATTCTCAAAAATGGCGTCGGTTTCGTGCCGCAGCACCCGGGGGTCTTTCGCGCCCCAATTGAGCAAAACCGGCATCGTAAGCTGTTTGGCCGACTCCGAGGGCCGGTAGCCAAACACCCACATGCTGCGCTGCATACCACCCCATAACGCCAGCAATTCCGACATCGGATGGGCCGGGATGTGCATCGAGCGAAGGCGGCCCTGGATGGCGTCGTAGAGTGAAGCGAACGGGCATTCCAAAATGACCCGCGCCGGTTTCAATCCGTGTTCGGGAATGGCTTTCAGGATCGTGGCGGCACCCATCGACACACCCCAGAGGATGATGTTTTTCTCGTTTCCCTTCGCCACAAAATCATAGGCGGCTTTCAGATCATTGGTTTCACGAAAACCGATGGTGCAGATGTTGCCCCCGGAATTACCGTGCGCCCGGAAGTCGAACGACAGGGTGTTGTAGCCCAGGGTGTGAAAATAGTCGGCTTCACAAAGAATTTTCGACTTGTTCGACGCGTGGCCGTGGCACAAAATCACGGTGCCTTTGGCCTGTTCTGCGGGGATATACCAGCCTTCCAGCCTCTGCCCATATTCATTGGTGAGCCGAATGGTTTCGTAGGGGATTTTCGGGGTGTCGCTGATGACCGATTTCTTCAGTTTCAGGCCAAAAAAAGCCGCCTGGATAAGTTCGCTGGTCGAATAGTCCTCGGCTCTCCGTGCTGGTGTTTTGTCCGGGTTGTCATAAAAATACGTAAAACGGGCGGCATGAAAAGCCGAAACGATATTCAGCAGGATAAAAAGGACGAGCAAAACCAGCCCGATTCGGCGCAGTAGCAGCATGAGTTACCAGATTAAAGCAGCAGGAGGAACGCGTGAAACCGTTCATCGTATGGAACAACAAACATACCGATTTTTACAATCCGTTTGCCACAGATTGCCCACCGGTTTTACAAACCCGTTTGACCCGAAAAGGAGCGGTGCAATAACCAGACAACTACGATCGATAGACGAAGTTTTTTTATGCTTTCCGGTGTGACAAGTGGGTCATCGCACCGTCATATAGTAACCAAATCGGTCAACACGCAAACACCAGATTAAATAAGAAAACCATGAAAGCCTTACCTATTTTAACCGCATTGCTCTTTGTAGCGATCATGATCAACCTGTATTCGGGCATTGCGGATGGATTCAGCACCAATCGGCAGGCCCTGATCGCGGGCGGTTTAACGGTTCCGGCGGTGGCGGTTCTGCTCGTGTTGCTGGTGAAAGCGAAGCAGGCGGAGTAGGGTTTTGGCACTCTCTAAGTCCTTTGCACTGAGTAGATCACCCTAAAAAAAATCTTATCGGCATACCTATTCTCTAACGCTATGCCGCTTCTGCTTCAACGTCGTGATGTATTAAAAGGATTGCTGGCAACCAGTCTGGCTGGTTCGGCGACAGAAACCAGGGCGGTTTCGCTGCAACCGGCCGATGCCGCTCCCTTTAGTATTCATATTTTCTCGAAACTTCTTCATTTTCTGGATTATACCGAACTGGCAATGGTTGCGTCCGACCTCGGTTTCGACGGCGTCGATCTGACGGTTCGGCCCGATGGCCACGTCGAACCGGACCGGGTGCAAACCGATTTGCCGAAAGCGGTCGACATCCTGAAAAAACGGAACCTGAGCGTATCTACGATCACCACCGCCATCACCAAAGCCGATGAGACGGCCCGAACGTTGCTGGAAACCGCCAGTGAGCAGGGCATTCGGTATTACCGCACGGGCTGGCTGGCCTATCCGACCGACCAACCCATTCAGGCGGTGCTGACCAGCTACCAAAAACAACTCGGCGAACTGGCGAAACTGAACCAGCAACTGAATCTGGCAGGAGCCTATCAAAACCACGCCGGAACCAACTTCGGCTCGGCTACCTGGGATCTGGCTACGGTTCTCAATGAAATCAATAGCCCTGGCATGGGCAGTCAGTACGACATTCGCCACGCGACGGTGGAGGGCGGGACGTCCTGGTCGACGGGCTTGCGGATGATTGCCCCGCACATTCGTTTTATCGCCATCAAAGATGTGATCTGGGAGAAAAAAGCGGGAAAATGGAAGGCGGAAAGTGTGCCGCTGGGACAAGGCATGGTCGATTTTCCGGCTTATTTTGCGCTTTTGAAGAAACTAAACGTCCGCGTTCCGATTTCGCTGCACCTGGAGTATCCGCTGGGCGGTGCCGATCAGGGCAAACGCGCCATAACCATTCCCCGCGAAAAAATTTATCAGGCCATGCAGACGGATTTACAGACGCTGCGGGGAATGCTGAAATCGGCGGGGTTAGGGTGAAAAAAGGAATGATAAATGATGAATGTTAAATGTAAAAGTGCCGGAGTTACAATCACTTTTACATTTGATATTCATCATTTATTATTTATCATTCCTTTTTTAAAACTCGTTAACTCAGCGCATTCCGGCAGAAATCCATACATTTCTTCACTTCGGCGACGGCATTGGAGCCTTCCGGAATTTTGTACTCCAGTTCGACCGTGGCCGGGAACGTATATTTCTGCTCGCGCATCAGTTTCAAAACCGGCAGCAAGGGCGTGTCGCCCTGACCCCAGGGCAGATTTCCTTTGCCATTCGCCGGTAGTTGGCGGTCTTTGATGTGCATACTGGAAATCCGGGTGTGTTTCTGCCGGATCAAGCCCAGCGGATCGGGCTGACCAGCGGCCAGGTAATGGCCCAGATCGAAGTTCATGGCATTGCCCGGTGATTGGGCGAGGGCCGTATCCCAGAACGTGGGTGTTTGCTGCTCATGGCCGTGGTAGCCGACCCGCAAACCGTGCTTCTCGGCCATCTGCCCCAGTTTGAGCGTGTGCGCATCGTTGGCCGGGTGTTCGAGCGTTACCTGGTTAGCCCCCAGTGCTTTGGCTGCCCGCATTCCGTAGTCGATGTCTGCGTCGGTATTCTGCATACCAAACGCGTCGGGCTTGAAACCGTAGATGGTGACACCGGCTGCGTTGTACATCTTGCGAACCTGCTCAAACTTGCTCATCGGAACCGAGAGCCGCCATTTGGTCACTTCTGCCCGGTAGGCTTTCATTTTGGCATCGGCATCCGCCAGCGTTTTCTGCTCGTCTTCGGTGAGGGTCTGGTTTTCGCGCCGTTTCCGCATCAACGGAAAAATCGACCGCATATCGACCGCATTTTTGGGAGCGCCCGCAAACGACTCGGCTGGTCCACCCATCAATTCGATGGCGCTGATGCCGCTATCCAGGACGTATTGCAGGGTAGCTTCGGCACTTTGGTCGGGCATGTCCCGGTACGAATACGTAATGACCCCAACCTGTACGCCGTTGATCAGCGAGTTAGGTTTGTTCAGGTTGCGGATCAGGGCCGGTGCGCCAAACAGCTTGGGAGGAGCGAGCAAAGCACTGGAAACCAGTGCGGCTGTGGCACCCAAAAACTGACGGCGAGTGGATTGGTTTTCCATCGTATAAATAATTCGGTAGATTGGGATGATAGACTGACGAAAGAGATTACAGTATGAAATAGTCAAAGTAATACTTTTTCAGGTGAATGTACAAGAGTAATAGACGAGTAGGCCTGAAATGTCGACCAATAAACCGTGTGAGCCGACAGGGTCGTGTTTCGGAATGGGAGGGCGACGGCATTAGAATACCCTTAGAATTTAGATTTATAGAACCGCCTGAACGGTTTGCAGTGTTAGTTTGGTACGTATTCTGATTTCAAAACCGTATGAAAACCATTCTGATCGTTGAAGATGACCGCCGGATTGCCCAGAACATTAGCCGGGGTTTGATGGAGGAGGGCTACCAGACCGAGGTGGCCTATGAAGGCTACAACGGCCGCGATCTGGCGTTGCGGCAACCGTTCGATCTGATCATTCTGGATATCAACCTGCCGGGTCTGAACGGCTACGAAATCTGCCGGAACGTTCGGGCCGAAAAACCGCATCTCCCGATCATCATGCTGACGGCTCTGGGCGAGATTGAAGATAAAGTGGAAGGACTGGAACGGGGCGCCGATGATTATCTGGTGAAACCCTTCGATTTCAGGGAGTTGAATGCCCGGATTGCAACCTGTTTCCGACGGGCGGATCTGATCGATAAAAGCGTCGCCGATGAAGTATTGCGCATTGCAAATCTGGAAATCAATCTTTCGACCAAGCAGGTCAAGCGCGGCAACACCCCCATTGACCTGACCGCGCGGGAGTTTGCCCTGCTCGAATACCTTGTTCGAAACCGGGGCCGGGTGGTCTCTAAAATGGACCTGGCGGAAAAAGTCTGGAGTCTCAATTTTGATCCCGGTACGAATGTCGTAGAAGTGTATATCAATTACTTACGCAAGAAGATGGATCGGGATTTTGAACCCAAACTGATTCACACCCGTGCCGGCATGGGCTACGTTTTAAAAGTGGAGTAGACAGATGAAGATCAGGAATCGGATCGCACTTCAGTTTTCACTCATTGTGGCCACCATTTTGCTGGCCTTTTCGATCGTTATTTATGTAACCACCACTACCTACAGCCGTGATGATTTCTATGACCGGCTAAAAAGCAAAGCACTCACCACCGCCCGGTTTTTGATTCAGGTCAACGAGGTCGATCACAATCTGCTCAAAATCATCGACCGGAATACGTTGACGGCGCTGTATGACGAAAAAGTGCTGGTGTTCGATGAACAAAACCGCCTGATCTATTCCAGCGTCGACGACCACATCATCCACTACCAACGGGGGTTACTCGATGAGGTCAGGCAAGTAAAAGAGGTGGAAACCTGGAGTGACGACAATCAGTTGGCCGGTATTCTGTACGAAGAAGGCGGGCGTAAACTGGTTGTGCTGGCATCGGCCAACGACCGTTTTGGCCGAAACAAACAGAAAAACCTGCGTATTACGCTAATCTGGGGGTTATTGGGGGGGATTGGTTTGACCATCGGGCTGGGGGTTTTCTTCGCCGGACAGTCGCTGCGACCCATCGATGAGATCAACACCCAGGTTTCGACCATAACCGCCCGGAATCTCCGGCAAAGGCTCGATGAGGGTGACCGCCGGGACGAAATCGATCAGTTGGCGGTCAATTTCAACGCCGTGCTGGGGCGACTCGAACAGGCTTTTGAACAACAGCGCAGCTTCGTTTCCCACGCTTCTCACGAACTTCGGACGCCCCTGGCAGCCCTCAAATCCGAAATTCAACTGGGTCTTCTTCGCCGGTTAACGGCGGAGGAATATGAAACCATCCTGACCAATTTGCTCTCGGATGCCGACCGGCTGATCGGCTTGACCAACAGTCTGTTGTTTCTGGCCCGGACGCTTGAGAACATCAGTCAGATGCCACTGGCCCCGGTGCAGATGGAGGAAGTGGTGCTGCTGGCAAGGGATGAGTTGCTAAGTGCCAGACCCCATTACCGCGTTGAATTCGATTATGACAACCTGCCTGAGTCGGAAACCGAAACCACCGTGTCGGGGAATGAAGAACTGCTGAAACGGGTTTTGCTAAACCTGATGGACAATGCCTGTAAATATTCCGCCAATCACACCGCCCATGTCCGACTCGGTACCGATGCCCGTTCGTGCTGGGTTAGTGTCTGCGACGAAGGGATTGGCATGACTTCCGAAGAAACGGAACTGATCTTTGAGCCTTTTTACCGGTCGGCCAATGCCGCTGGTTATGAGGGGTTCGGGATAGGCCTCTCCATTTGTCAGCGGATTCTGGAACTACATCAGGGCTCTATCACGGTGGAAAGCCGCCTGAACGAAGGCAGTCTGTTTACCATCAACATTGCGCATCTTTGAGCCTAAATGCGGATTGAGAAATAGTATTGGCTGAATAGTTCGATTCGCCGTCTCCGGCGTTCTATTTGTAAACTGGAACTGATTTGCGATCAATGTCAGAAAACAGAATCTCTGCTACTGCATTTGCGGACACAAAACCGCATTACAACCTACTTGACGGATTACGTGGAGTAGCGGCTTTAACCGTTGTATGTTTTCACTTATTTGAAGTCTATGCAACCAGTCATCTAGACCAAAAAATTAATCACGGCTATTTAGCGGTTGATTTCTTCTTTATTCTGTCCGGTTTTGTGGTCGGTTATGCTTACGATGACCGATGGAAGACGATGACAATAAAAGACTTTATCAAACGTAGATTAATTCGTTTGCACCCTATGGTAGTTATCGGGGCTATTATTGGAGCGGGTATTTTTTACTTTCAGGGATGCGCTGCCTGGGACGTTTCAAAAGTGTCAGTACCTATGCTATTTGTAGCCACATTGATAAATGCTTGTTTAATTCCGGCAACCCCCGGTTTTGAAATTCGGGGAGTTGGTGAAATGTTCCCGCTGAATGGTCCGAGTTGGTCTTTATTTTATGAATATATTGGCACTTTCCTCTATGCTTTCATTTTCCGTAAGCTTCCGACCAAAGTCCTTTCTATAGTCGTTTTACTTGCAGGTTGCGGATTGGCAGCATTTGCCATTTGGGGCCCATACGGCGATATATGCGTCGGATTTTCTCTAACCGGAGAAAATGTGATCGGCGGTTCGTTGCGTCTGTTGTTTTCATTCCCGGCAGGATTGTTATTATCGCGCGTATTCAAGCCTGTTCCTGTAAAAGGGGCTTTCTGGATCGGGAGCCTGGCGATTGTTATTTTATCGGCAGTGCCACGAATTGGCGGTAGCGAAAATTTATGGATGAACGGGTTATATGACACAATCTGTTGTGTAGTTATCTTTCCTTCACTTGTTTATCTGGGAGCTTCAGGGAAAACAACGGACAAACTAACGACGCGGTTATGCAAATTTTTAGGAGATATTTCATATCCTATATATATGGTACATTATCCCTTTATTTATTGGTATTATGCTTGGGTTAAAAATGAAAATCTTACATTCGAACAATCATTCCCCGGTGCTTTTTCCCTCGTCATTGGCTCTGTAGTATTGGCGTATGTATGTTTAAAACTATATAATGAGCCCGTACGGAAATTTTTGATAAATCGTTTTTTGCGAACACAGAAATAGTCCTTATCAACTATCCAACAGAACCCGATTGACTTTCTTGTTAATGGCTGATAAAAAGAAAAGGTAATTACTTTTCTTTTTATCAGCCATATTTTTAACGCTTTGAATAGCGTGGAATGAGAGGAAATAGATACAATCCCTTTTTTCTTTTATTGTAACAATTGGTATAGGATGCACTGCCATTTCGCTTAGCGGCCGCTTTTGTTCAAGGCTTTTTCCTGGCGGAAAACCGCAGGCAAACGCAGCGGTCGGGCCCTGCGCCTGGTGATTGTGTATTTCCCCATTCTTAAAACACTAGGACTCACGTCTGATGATTCATTACGCTTTCACTTTTTGCCCCGTTCCTCTAAAGGACGGTTGGCCACTACCGGACTTTTTCCATCCGGATTAAGCTGCGTCCAAGTCCGGCATCGGCCGCCCGGCCTTTAGGGGAACGGGGCAAAAAGCGAAAGTCCTAAACACGTTCTAAGTTTTTTTTAACGGCTCTTTAACTTTTTTCTAATTCGCTTTTAACAGACTTCTAACTTCTTTCGGTGAACCTTGCAACTGCATTGTGCTAACCGAATGGAATGCGATTTTTAGCTGTTTTTAGTAGTATGTGCCTGCTGTCGCTGACCAGCCTGGCGCAGGATACCTTGAGGCTTAGCCGGCGGCAGGCCGATAGTCTGTTTCTGAAAAACAACCTGTTGCTGCTGGCGGGCCGGTTTCGGATCGAAGCCGGGCAGGCGGACATAATTCAGGCCAGTTTGTACGATAACCCGACGGCTTCGGTGGAGGTAAGCGCCTACAACACAGAGCGGAGCCGGGTGCTGGACGTGGGTCGGCAGGGGCAGAAAATCATTTCGGTGCAACAGCTTTTGTATACCGCCGGGAAGCGCAACAAACGGATTTCGCTGGCGCAGGAAGCAGCCCGGCTGAACGACTACGAATTTGCCGATTTGCTGCGTTCGCTCCGGTTCGAACTCCGAAGCCGGTTTTTCGACCTCTACTTCCAGCAGGAGACCCTCGCCCGTTATGACCGTCAAATTAACACTTTACAGGAAACCGTTGCGGCTTTTGAGCAGCAATACGACAAAAACAACGTGTCGTTGCGCGAATTGCTTCGGCTGAAAGCTCTGCTGTTTCAACTCAACAACGACCGGCTGGAAATCCGGCTTCGGCAGACCGAAAACCAGCAATTTTTGCGGACGCTGCTTTCAGTCGATCAGCCCATTCTTCCGCTGGTCAACGAAAACCAGCTCCGGCAATATCGCTTTCCGAATCAAACGGTCGACTCACTGCGGAACCGGGCGCTGCGAAACCGTCCGGACGTGCTTGCCAACCAGTCGCTGACCCGGCAGTCGGAACTGAATTACACACTGCAAAAGGCACTGGCAGTACCGGATCTGCGGGTCGGCGGAACCTATGATCAGGCAGGAAGCTACATTCCGCATTACCTCGGTGTTTCGGTGGCGATGGATTTGCCTTTTCTGAACCGCAACCAGGGTGCCATCAAAGCCGCCCGCAGTCAGATCGACTACCAGAAACAGATTCAGAACCAGAAAACCGTGCAGGTGAATAACGAAGTGCTGGCGGCTCTGCAGAAGGTCCGGGAAGTGGAGCGGACGGTGCAATCCGTCGAGTCGCGGTTTTCGGAACAATTCGAGCTGTTGAACCAGGGCCTGTTTGCCAATTTTCAGAAGCGAAACATCTCCCTGCTGGAGTTTATCGACCTCATCGAGACCTATAACGAAAGCACCAAAGAACTGAACCGGCTCAAAGCCGACCGCATCAGTGCTTATGAAGAACTGAATTATGTCGTAGGAGAGGAGCTTTTTAACTAAAAACAGAATGAAAAAACTCGTTAGCGGTCTTTTGCTGGGCATAATGGGGCTGTCAACAGCCTGCCATCAGAAGGTGGAAGTGGATGAAGCCAAAGCATTTATGATGTCGGATACGATGATGAACCGCATTCATCTGGACACGGTTTTGAACCAGCCGGTTCGGAGCGAACTGACGTTGGTGGGTAAGGTAGCCGCCGATGAAAACAAGGTGATCAAGGTGTTTCCGCTGGTCGGGGGCGTGGTGGAAGAGGTGGATGCTGAACTGGGCGATTTTGTTAAAAAAGGGCAGCAACTGGCCGTGATCCGGTCGGGCGAGGTGGCCGATTTTGAGCGGCAAATGATTCAGGCCCAGTCGGATCTGCTGCTGGCCCAGAAGAATCTGAGCGTGGCGGAAGACCTCTTCGAGAGCAAACTGAACTCCCAGCGGGAAGTGGTTTCGGCCAAGAAAGACGTGGAAAGCGCTCAGGCTGAACTCAGCCGGGTCAAGGAAATCTTTCGGATTTATGGGCTGGGGAAAACGCCCACTTACGTGGTTCGGGCGCCGATCGACGGTTTTGTGATCGAGAAAAACGTGAATCGGGACATGCAGCTTCGCTCCGACAACGCCGACAATCTGTTTACGGTGGGCCAGATCAGCGACGTCTGGGTGCTGGCCAACGTCAACGAAAGCGACATTGGCCGTGTGAAAGCCGGGATGTCGGCCAACGTGCAAACCCTGAGTTATCCCGATCTGCAATTCCACGGGAAAGTCGATAAGATTTTCAGCGTGCTCGACCCCGGAACCAAGGCCATGACCATTCGCATCCGGCTTAAAAACGAGAACATGAAACTCAAACCCGAGATGCACGCAACGGTGGCCCTGCAGTTTGACGACGGCGCAAACATGGCCACGGTGCCTTCCACCGCGGTTATTTTCGACAATTCAAAATACTACGTCATGGTGTTCCGGAGCCGCTCCGACATCGAAACCCGGGAAGTGCACGTCCATAAATTTCTGGGTGACATAGCCTACATCCGCTCCGGCCTGAAGACGGGAGAAAAGGTGATATCAAAAAATCAATTGCTGGTTTACGACGCGCTAAATGATTGAGTGAATGAGTGATTGAGCGACGGGCCCGTCACTCATTCGCTCATTCACTCATTGAAAATATGAACAGGTTCATTCGGAATATCGTCGGTTTTTCGCTCAGAAACCGGTTTTTTGTCTTTTTCATGACCGCCGGACTCATCATCGCCGGTGTGGTGAGCTATTTGAATACCCCGCTCGAAGCGTTTCCCGACGTCACCAACACCCAGATCATCGTCGTGACGGAATGGAACGGGCGTAGTGCCGAGGAAGTGGAGCGGTTTGTGACCGTACCGATCGAGGTGGCGATGAACTCGGTGCAGCGGAAAACGAACGTCCGTTCCATCACGATGTTCGGATTGTCGGTCATCAAAATCATATTTGAAGATGAGGTCGAAGACTTTTTTGCCCGGCAACAGGTCAATAACCAACTGCGCACCGTCACGCTTCCCGAAACCGTCGAGCCGGATGTGCAGCCGCCGTATGGGCCGACGGGTGAGATTTTCCGGTTTACGCTGGAAAGCAAAACCCGCGATAGCCGTGAACTGCTCACACTACACAACTGGGTGATCGATCGTCAGTTGCGCAGTGTGCCCGGCGTGGCCGACGTCGTGGCGTTTGGCGGGCAGGAAAAAATCTATGAAATCCGGGTCAATCCGACGCAACTGACCAAATACGACCTGACGCCCCTGGAAGTGTACCAGGCGATTACGCGCAGCAACATCAACGTCGGGGGCGATGTCATCGAGCGCAACGGGCAGGCGTATGTTGTTCGGGGCGTCGGCCTGCTGACGTCGGTTTCCGATATTGAAAACATCATCATTGAAGAACTGAACGGCAACCCGGTTCTGGTGAAAAACGTGGCCGAAGTGGCCGAATCGAGTTTGCCCCGGGTCGGGCAGGTTGGACTGAACGACAACGACGACGTGGTGGAAGGCATCGTGGTGATGCGGAAAGGTGAAAATCCCAGTGAAATTCTGACGCGGGTGAAGGATAAAATCGAGGAACTGAACACCCGGATTCTGCCATCGGACACGAAAATGGTCACGTTCTACGACCGCGACAACCTCATTGCGTTCTGTACCCGCACGGTGATGCACAACCTGACCGAAGGCATCATTCTGGTGACGGTCATCGTCTTTGTGTTCATGGCCGACTGGCGCACGACCGTCATCGTGTCCATCATCATTCCACTGGCGTTGCTGTTTGCGTTTATGTGTCTCCGTTTGCGGGGCATGTCGGCCAATCTGCTATCGATGGGCGCGGTCGATTTCGGAATCATCATCGACGGGGCCGTGGTGATGGTTGAAGGGATTTTCGTGACGCTCGACCATCTGGCGCACAAAAAAGGGATGGCGACCTTCAACCGGATGAGCAAACTCGGCCTGATTAAAAAAACCGGGGGCGAGTTGGGCAAAGCGGTTTTCTTTTCCAAACTGATCATCATTACGGCGCTGCTTCCCATTTTTTCCTTTCAAAAAGTGGAGGGTAAAATGTTCTCCCCGTTGGCCTGGACGCTCGGGTTCGCCTTGCTGGGGGCCTTGTTGTTCACGCTGACGCTGGTGCCGGTTTTGTGTTCCATGCTGTTGCGGAAAAACGTTCGGGAAAAGAACAATTTCATCGTCCGGTTTTTTACGAATACCGTCACCGCCGGTTTTGAATGGTGTTATGCCCGCAAACGACTGAGTTTTCTGCTGGCTACTGCTTGTCTGGGGCTGACATTTTTCTCTGCCACCTTGTTGGGAACGGAGTTTTTGCCGCAGCTCAACGAAGGCGCCTTGTGGGTGGAAGCCAAATTGCCGATGAGTTCGTCGCTGAGCGAAACGACCAAAATGGTACGCGTTCTGCGGAAAAAGCTGATGGAATTTCCGGAAGTCAACGGGGTGTTGTCGCAAACCGGCCGCTCCAACGATGGCACCGATCCATCCGGTTTCTATTATGTGCAGATGCAGGTAAACCTGAAACCGAAAGACGACTGGCCGGATCGCCGGGCCGGTCGCAAGCTTTCCACCGACGACCTGATCGAAGAGATGGATGCAAAACTCAAACAGTTTCAGGGTATTAACTACAACTATTCCCAGCCGATCATCGACAACGTGGCCGAGGCCGTGGCCGGGATGAACGCGTCGAATGCCGTCAAAATTTTTGGGGAAGATCTGCCGACGCTCAACGGTCTGGCCGATGAGGTGATCGAAGCCATTCAGGGCGTGCCCGGTATCAAGGATGTCGGTATTCTGCGGAACATCGGCCAGCCCGAAATCAGCGTCCTGTTCCACGATCATAAAATGGCCCTTTACGGCGTTTCAACCGCTGATGCACAGGCGGTGATCGAGATGGCGATTGGTGGAAAAACCGCTTCGATTCTGTACGAAGGAGAACGCCGGTTCGACATCCGGTTGCGCTACGCCGAGCAGTATCGGAAAACCGAAGATGACATCATGCGGTTGATGGTGCCGACGATGCACGGCAGTAAAATACCGCTCAGCGAAATTGCGACCCTGCACAAAACCACCGGCCCGGCGTTTATTTACCGCGATTTGAACAAACGGTTTATTGGCGTGAAGTTCTCCGTCCGGGAGCGCGATCTTGGCAGCACCATTGCCGAAGCGCAGCGCAAAGTCGACCAGAAGCTGAAAAAACTGCCGAAGGGCTATTCCATCAACTGGACGGGCGAATTTGAAAACCAGGTGCGGGCCACCCAGCGACTTGGGCAGGTGGTGCCACTCAGTCTGGCGGCCATTTTTGTCATTCTCTTCATCACGTTTGGCAATCCGAAAGATGCTGGCCTGGTGTTGCTCAATGTGCCGTTTGCGTTGATGGGCGGCATTCTGGCGCTACACGCAACGGGGATCAACTTCGGGATTTCGGCGGGGGTGGGCTTCATTGCGCTGTTTGGCATCTGTGTGCAGAACGGCGTGATTCTGGTATCGGTTTTCAACCAGAACCGCGCCGACCGGCTTCCGCTCGACGAGGCCATTCGGCAGGGCATCCGAAGCCGGATTCGTCCGGTGGTCATGACGGCCCTGATGGCGGCCATCGGGTTGCTACCGGCGGCTGTTTCGACCGGGATTGGCTCCGAAACCCAAAAACCGCTTGCGGTGGTTGTCATTGGCGGTTTGATCACGGCCACGGTGCTGACGTTGCTGATTTTCCCGATTCTGTACCGGTTTTTCTACCGCCGGGCCGAAACCGCCCCAAAACCCTGGCGACGGGAACCCCAGCTTTTGGAAGGCCCGAATTAACATTTTTCTAAGATTGCTCTAAGCGTTTTCTAATGTAGCCATGTCAATTTTGTGATGAGAGCAAAGAGGTAAGATTATAGAGGAAAGAGGTGAGACAAAAGAATAAAGACCTGAATTTGCGCGCTGTTTATCAGTCTTTATTCTCTTGTCTCACCTCTTTCCTCTCCTTGCAATAGAAGGTTTTTGGCGAGTAACATTGCTAATTTCAGGTGATTCCGATAGCCGGTTCTTTTCTGGGAACCGGCTATTTTTTATCAGTAAATTCTAATTTTTTTTTAATCGGACTCTAAGCGGGTTTTAAGATGCCTACCTCATCTTTGTAGAAATACTTAACCCTTACTTGATATGTCCTGGTTTGAATACAGTCAATGCGTACTGAACAAAGTTGATTTCGACCGGCGGCTTTTCCGAAAAGAACTACGGAAACTTTTGCGATGGCTCTCTCCGCCGGAGCGTATACAATTATTACAGTGGTGTCGCCAGCAGGTCATGCGAAAAAGGCGAGTGCTTACGTAGACAAGTGAGGTGAGACAAGAGGGTAGAGACCTTAGTCATTCGCTGTTGTAGCTGTTGCATAAGTCTTTACTCTCTTGTCTCACCTCTCTTGTCAAATTTTGTGTGTTTTCTTTAGCGTTTTAGGTAGAAAGGGAGTAGCCGATCCAGTGATTGGATCGGCTATCTTGTTGAGAATGCGTTCGGGAAACGGTCAACTCTAAAATCAGATTCGTTATGCTGTTGAAACAACGTCTTGTTTTTATTGTCGATGATGACGACGACGACCGGTTTATGCTTTGGCAGGCCTTTCAGAAAAACCATCCAGGTTGTTTGCTCTACACATTTTCCAATGGTCAGGAGTTGCTCGATCACCTGACCGACTACGCTGACCGCCCGGATCTGATCATTCTGGATCTGAATATGCCCGTACTGGACGGTTTTGCAACCCTGAAACGATTAAAACTGAGCAGTCAGTTACGCACCATTCCCACGGTAATCCTGGGGTCTTCCTTCGAAACCAACGACAACCTGCGGGTCAATGAGGCTGCCAACGGAACCGTGCTCGTCAAGCCCAGCAGTTACCGCGAACTGGTTCGGCTAACGAACCAGTTGTGTCCGGTTTAGCTTTCTCCTTACAGCCAGTCATTAAAACGGCAATTTACCCAGATCGACGTTTCCACCGGTCAGAATAATGCCTACTTTCTGTCCGGCAAACTGATCTTTATGTTTCAGCAAAGCCGCCAGCGGAACGGCGCAGGAGGGTTCGATGATGATCTTCATCCGTTCCCAGACCAGCCGCATGGCCGCAATAATCTCCGCATCCGAAACCGTCAGAATGTCCGAAACGTGATGCCGGATATAACCCAGCGTGCGTTCGCTGAGGCTCGTCATCAGACCGTCGGCAATGGTTTTGATGTAAGGCGCTTTTTCAACCCGACCACTCTGGAAGGACAACACGGCATCGGCGGCTCCTTCCGGTTCTCCGGCAATCACCTTCGTTTGCGGACTGAGGTAGTGCGTCGCCAGAGCCGTTCCACTCAATAGCCCACCACCCCCGACCGGTGCCATGATGACATCGAAAAACGATTCGTAATCGGCGTCTTCAATCAATTCCTTCGTGGCTGTGGCCTGTCCGGCAATCACCCGGTCGTCGTCGAAGGGGTGGATCAAAACCGCCCCGGTGCGTTCTATCACTTCCTGCACACCCGCTTCGCGGGCTTCGAGGGTAGGCTCGCATTCGATGATTTCCGCACCGTAGTCCCGCACAGCCTCTTTCTTGACTTGCGGAGCCGTCCGGGGCATCACAATGTAAGCCTTTGTGCCAACCTGACGCGCGGCAAAGGCCACGGCCTGGGCGTGATTGCCCGACGAATGCGTCGTGACGGGGCCGAGCGCACGACCATAATACCGTTCCTGTTCCGACAGTTGCAGAATGGCGTTTAAACCGCCCCGCGCCTTGAACGCGCCGATTTTCTGAAAGTTTTCCGGTTTGAAATAAATAGAAGCACCACTGATTGCATTGATGGTCCGGTTGGTGAGAGTCGGCGTGCGGTGTATGTGTGACCGGATGCGGTCGTGAGCCGCCTGGATGGTTTCGAGGGTAATCATGGGGACGTTACGGATTAAAACTCAATTGACCGATTCATCGGCGGGTGGGGCAGCATACCCGGCACTGCGGAGAATCAAACTTTTCACCATTTCGGAATGGGAATTGGTGATCAAATGGCCGGATTCGGGCAGGAAAATGTATTCCGCCGGTTTACCGACCAGCATTTTTTTGGCATAATCCAGATTTGACGGATCGACCAGCCAGTCTTTTCCGCCCTGCATCAACGTTACCGGGATATTCAGTTTGGACCACAGGGGTTCAAGCTGGCGTAATTCGGCTACGTGCGTGTATTTTTCGGCGGTGGCCAGGTTAATATGGCGGTCCATAAACAACTTGACGGGAGCCATTTTTCCCCATTTTGAAAACCAGAAGAATTTCTCTTTTTCGGGGTCGAGGGGTGAGGAGATCAGGAAAAGGTGTTTCACCCGGCTCGGATACATGATGGCCAGACGGGCAGCCACCGGCGCACCATACGACCGACCCAGCACAACCGCCGGTTTTCCGGAATGATTCAGATTGAGGGCGTGGGCGATCCACTGTGCCTGTTTGGCAATGGACGTAACGGCTTTTCGCCCTTTCCGCGACTTTCCATAACCCGGACGGTCGACGGAAAGAATGTGAAACCGTTTGTACAAGGCACTATCGTCGATCATCCGCAAATAACCATACCACGAACCCGGGGCTCCGTGAATCAGCAGGAGAGGAGGCAGGGTATCTGAACCAACACTGGCGACGAACAGTTTCAGGCTGTCGTTTTCGATCGTGACAAAAGTCGGTTTGACGGGCCGGTTGGCAAAATGCTTCTGAATTTCGCGGTCGCTCATCCGCCACTTCCGGAAAAAACAGCCGGACAGACTGGTGATTAGCAAAACAAGAAGTAAGGTGTTGAGTACTTTCATCAATTTTAAAACAAACTCAATTGTCCATTGGCAACCTGCTCGTGTTCCAGCAACCATTTTTTTCGCCCCAAACCGCCCGCATACCCTGTCAGGTCGCCATTGGAACCGATGATGCGGTGGCAGGGAATGATGATCCAGATCGGGTTTTTTCCGTTGGCTGCGGCCACGGCCCGAATGGCTTTTTCGTCGCCCAGCCGCCGGGTTAATTCCATATACGACATGGTTTTTCCGTACGGTACCTCCGCCAGCATTTGCCAGACCGACCGCTGAAAGGGCGTGCCTTGCGGACGCAGCGGGAGATCAAACGACCGTCGGCGGTTCAGAAAATATTCCTCCAGTTGACGCGCACACTTGTAGAGGACGGCCGGTACAAAGGCCGAATCTGCGACGGGATCATTGCTGCACCGAACACTGGCAATACCGTCTTCGTTGCCGCTGATGACAGCCAGTCCAACCGGCGTGTGGATCGTTGTCGTATACATGGTGCTCATGAGGTGTTCCTGGTACCAATCTACAGAAAATACGACAAAAAAAGACAGATTCCGGGTGGAATCTGTCCATTGCTCATCGAAAATCAGTTGAAAAGGCGATTGCTTATTTGGTAACAAACCGCTTGATTGTTCCGCTGCTGTGGTCGAGGATGAATAATTCCTGTTTGGCATCTTCACCGAAAGCCGAAACCGGGCCGCCCTCGCTGGTGAGGAGTTGATTACCGGTTTTCTGGTCGCCCTGAAAACTCAAGGCCCACACCTTGCCGGTGGCAAAGTCCGCGTAAATGTATTTTCCTTTCAGATCAGGTAGGCTGCTGCCCCGGTAAACCGCGCCCCCCGTCACCGAAACGCCTTCGCTGCGGACGTACTGGTGAATCGGTTCAATCAATTGTCCCTGGTTGCAGTCGTTGGCAGGATTGTAACAGTCCTGGCCTTCTTTCAAACGCCAGCCGTAATTACCACCTTTCTTGATAATATCGATTTCTTCCAGTTTGTTTTGTCCGACGTCTCCCGCCCAGAGCTGCCCGGTTTCGGCGTCGAAACTGAAGCGCCAGGGATTGCGCAGTCCATAGGCATAGATTTCGGGAAGGGCGTTGGCGTTGCCGACAAACGGATTGTCGGCCGGAATTCCGTAATTCCCCTTGTCGGTTTTGTTGACGTCGATCCGCAGAATTTTTCCCAACATCGTTTTCAGGTTTTGCCCGTTGTTCTGCGGGTCGCCACCGCTGCCGCCATCGCCCGCGGCAATGTACAGAAAACCGTCTGGCCCAAAAGCCACTTTACCGCCGTTGTGGTTGGCGTAAGGTTGTTCGTATTTCAGCAGGATGGTTTCGGTTGCCGGATCGACCCGGTTTGAACCGGCAGTAGCTTTAAACCGGGAGATGACCGTTTCGCGGGGACTATTTTTGGTATAATTGACGAAAAAATAACCGTTTTGCTCAAAATCCGGGTGGAAAGCCAGCCCTAGAAGGCCCATTTCTCCGCCCGAAGCCACTTTGCTGACGATGTCTAAATAGGTATCGGCAGTTTTCGTGGCTGCGCTGTTCTCGAAAACCCGAATCCGGCCTTCCTGTTCGATCACAAAGACACGATTGGTTCCGTCGCCCGCGTGCGTAAATTCCACGGGTTGTTTAAACGTCAGACTGGGAAAAGCGTTTTCCAGTTGCAGGGCTGCAGGAGCGATTGTCCCCGGAGTATCGGTGGACTCCTCCGCATCGGCCTCGCGGGGCTGACAGGCCAGCGACACCAGGAAGGCGAAAACCACCGTAACCGTGAGTGAGCTTGCCAGCGTTACCACCGTTTTTTTAAGGTATGACATGGAAGTATCGATGAAGTTCTTTAGTTTAGTCATAGCAAGATTGTATCCAAAGCAGTGAGACGAACTTTTTGGCAGTGTTTTTGTTTCTTTTTCAACGGATTAGCTGACTATTTGTTGCCAATGTTCGTTTTACTCTCAATTGACGCGTGTTGTTGTCTTTCCTCAAATTGGGGCGGTTGATACACAGTTAGTTACCAGGCAGATTGCCCTTCGGAAGAAGGCTTTTTTTTGCTTAAAAGGTTTAGTACTCTATCGAATTGATTCTATCCGTAGACTTTATTGAAAGACCACTCCATGACTCCTGCCGAACAGCAACATTTCTTTGAACGGATGGCGACCCAAAACGCCAGTTTTCGATACCGCCTGCCTTCCAAACCCGATGTGGGCCGGTTTATTGATAATTTGATTCGTTTCCTTTTTCCCATTACCCAGGACTGTCGGCCTTTTGTGGTCAGCACCGCCGACACCTACCGGGAGTTGAATCGCCAGCTTACCTGTCTGTTAAAACCGCTGGATGAGCATTTGTCGGCTGACAAAGACCAGACCTGTGAACAATTTTTTGACCGCTTACCGAGTACGTACGATGAGTTACTGCTCGATGCACAGGCTATCTCGGCCTTCGACCCGGCGGCAGCGGGGGTAGAAGAAGTGATTGCGATTTACCCCGGTTTTTATGCCATTGCGGTTTACCGGATCGCCCACGTTTTAACGGAACTGCAAGTGCCGCTTCTGCCCCGGATGATGACCGAATACGCCCACGGCCATACCGGCATCGACATTCACCCCAATGCTGAAATCGGTTCTTCCTTTTTTGTCGACCACGGCACCGGCGTCGTTATCGGCGAAACGGCCATTATCGGCAGCAATGTGAAAATTTACCAGGGCGTTACGCTGGGAGCCACCAACGTGGCCAAGTCGATGGCGTCGCGGAAGCGGCATCCGACCATTGAGGATAATGTCATCATTTACGCCAACGCCACGATCCTCGGCGGTCGGACGGTGGTGGGGCATGATTCAACCATTGGCGGCAACGTCTGGCTGACCCAGAGCGTCGAACCGTATTCACTCGTGTATCATACCAGCCAGATCGAAGTCCGGTCGCTGGCTTCGGAGTCCTGACAAAAAAAACATAAAATTTACACATAAAACGGAAACCGCGGGTGATTTTCGGGGTCGCCGGGGTATGAATGGCTATAGGAAATTTGCCATGAACTGCATGTGTGATGACAGCCTGATTGAATCGCTTCGTGCCGGAGAAAGGTCCGCGTACGAATGGATCTATAAAAAATACTACCCATCCGTTGTCCGGTTCGTTCAGCGCAACCACGGAAATGAAGGGGATGCCGAAGATCTTTTTCAGGAATCGGTTCTGGTGCTTTACCAAAAAATAAGTGCTCCCGATTTTCGGCTTACGGCTACACTGAAAACGTTTTTATTTGCCATTGCGAAAAATAGCTGGCTGAAAAAACTGCGGGATGAAAAGCTGGTCACCATCAGTGACGATCAGTTGCTGTCTCTTCAGGATTCCTACGATTTTGCTTCGCCCGAGCCTTCACCCGAAGAGGTTCAGCACGAACGACTCAATGCCTGGATGGCGCGCATTACCGGTCATTGTCAGCGGGTTATTCAGTCGATTTACTTCTCCCACGAACCGATGGATCACCTCATGGTGACGATGGGCTGGAAAAACCGCCATACCGCCGTCAACCAGAAATACAAATGTATTCAACAGCTGAGACGGGCGTCGGAAAATGGATAAATTTTTCAGCACGCGGGTGATTTTGGGGGCTTTGCCGGAATGAATGGGTAAATCAATCATCAAAATCATGACTACTGAACACACCAGGGCGGTGTATGCAACCGATCAGAACTGGGACGAATTACTGGCTAAACCGGGGGTACTGCTGGTGGATTTTAGCGCCGAATGGTGCCCACCGTGCCGAAGACTGGAACCGATCATTCAGGAATTAGCGACCGACTTTGCCGGTGCGGCCACGGTGGCGACAGTGGATGTGGAAATGCATCCGGTGGTGACCGCCCGCTACAAAGTCCGAAACATGCCGACCATCCTGGTGTTTAAAGATGGTGAGTTGGTAAACCGCCAGATCGGTTTTGCAGCGAAACCGGTGCTAACCAAGATGCTTTTGAAACAGATGCAGGAAACGGTTTTGTAAAGTATTTTTAATGTAAAATTTCAAATGATGAATGTTAAATGTAAAAATTCCTGCCATTCGACACTTTTATATTTAACATTCATCATTTGAAATTTTACATTAATAATACTCTCACTTTTGCCCCTAAATCCCCTAAAGGGGACTTTAAGAATCCGGATTTATTGCGTCCAAGTCCCCTTTAGGGGATTTAGGGGCAATCTTTCAAAACGGTACTCGCTGTCACACCTCCAGCACCAGAATAATGGCGTCATCGGACAGGGCTTCAAACTCCACGGTATCCAGATGCCACAACGCCAGTCCATCGCGGGGGTGAAGCAGCCGGTCCTGAACTTCAAAAGCGCCTTCGATGGCGAAAACAAACGCCCGTTTCTGGGCATTCCGCAGCGTATAACCGCCTTCCTGCCGACCTTCGTACTTTCCGATAAAACCCAGCTTGTTGCGATCCAGTGAGTAAAATATAGGTACAAGCTGGTTGCGGGTCTGGAGATCAAAGGCTGTCAGTGGGAAACGTTCGGAGCTTTCGAAACCGCTTGGGTCAGCATCCAAACCAACCAGCAGGTAATTTACAGCTTCAGTTTCAAACGGATTGCTGATCTGGTATTCCTGCCCCGGTAAAACCGTGAGATGAAACACTTCACCCGCTCCCAGAAAAACGCTTTCTCCGAAACCATCCACCAACTCGATCCCGCCAACCACCGGGATGATTACTACTTCGGTCGGTTTCCCGACAGCCAGCGTATGGCTTGTACCGGCCCGTAACGTATCGTCGTTGAAAACCGTCAGGGCGCCAAAAGGTTGTCGGCTTTCGTGCTGATAGGGGCCGAAGTTGAAGGTGTGAAAACTCCGGTGATCAGCGGACTGCGTGCAGCCGCGCTGATCGGAGAGGTAAATTTGGGCTTCCGTTTCGGTAAGCATAACGGTTGTTCGTCCGGTTGATGAGAAACTATGCCAGTACAACAATGGCCCAGGTTAGTTCATACCCCGCTGACGTGCTTCCGGTTACGACTGACATATTCGTCGTTAATCCGTCGCTGAAAATGTTGTCGCGGGCATTGGTGGTATCGGCCTGACCGTGACTGGCGTAAACCCCCTGCGCATACACCACCTTGCTGATGTCTTCCGGAAAAGCAATTTGGGATATTTTCAATGATTTGCCCGTGGAATCATAGACGTGGACGTGAATGTGGGGGGCGCGACCGCTGTACCAGCCGGGGTAAATGCTGGTAAAGGTCACCAGCCCGTTGGCATCGGACGTCTGGCGTCCCCGCAGAAAATGGACGCTCTGGTAGTTGGTCGACTGCATCTGCGTACCACCGTATTCGGAATAATTACCGGCTGCGTCGCAGTGCCAGATGTCTACCAAAGCCCCTGTCAACCCGGCGCAACTGTTGTTTTTGTTCTGGACCGTAATCTTGATGGTCAGCTTGGTTCCCTGCCGGTCGGAGGTGATGTTGTTGGTAACCAGGCTGGTGGGCGTTTTGGTGGGGAAAGGCCCTTCCGTTTCATTGGAAGTTTCGGTGCAGGAACCGGTGGTCGTTCCGGTCGTGGTGCCTGTTGTGGTTCCGGTGGTTGTAGTCGGTTCCACAGCGTCGTCGGTTGAGCAGGCGCCAACCATGGGCATGATGGCGGCCATGCCCAATGCGGAAAAAGTCCTTTTCAAAAATTCTTTGCGTTCCATGCTGCAGTTGCTATAGATGGTAAAGTTATGCTTGGTTTCTAACTATATCGCTGAAAGGCCCCGTTTCGTTGCGTTGGGATGACGATTATAGGTAAACCGGGTGAATTTGTCGGTGAATGAGACCGAAACCCGGACTGAACACCCTGAATTTCCGCTGACGAAGCGCAAAGCATTGTATTAAAACCGGGAATTCCCTACTTTGAGCGCAGCCGACGGTGCCATGCCTGACGCAATCAGCTTCCTGAACCCATGAAAAATAGATTTCTTTCCCTCTTTTGCAGTGTTCTTGTTTTTTCCGGACTGGCCGCTCATGCCCAGCAGAAACCCAACATCGTGCTGATTTATGCGGATGATTTGGGCTATGGCGATTTGAGTTGCTACGGCGCAACGAAAGTCAAAACGCCGAACATCGACCGGGTTGCCGCCGAAGGCTTGCGGTTTACCAACGCCCACGCCACATCGGCCACCTGCACGCCCTCGCGGTATTCGCTCCTGACCGGCCAATACGCCTGGCGAAAAACCGGGACCGGAATTGCCCCCGGCGATGCGGCCCTGCTGATTCCGACCAACCGCGTAACCTTGCCCGGAATGTTGCAGCGGGCGGGTTATCAAACCGGCGTGGTTGGCAAGTGGCACCTGGGCCTGGGACCAAAAGGTGGGCCGGACTGGAACGGTGATATCAAACCGGGGCCGCTGGAAATCGGTTTCAACTACTCGTTTTTGCTGCCCGCGACGGGCGACCGTGTTCCCTGCGTGTATGTGGAAAACCATCGCATTGTCGGACTGAATCCTAGTGATCCGGTTCAGGTGAGTTACAAAGACCCGATTGGAACCGAACCTACCGGCAAAGCAAATCCGGAACTGCTCAAGATGATGTTTTCACACGGCCACGACCATACGATCATCAACGGTGTCAGCCGGATTGGGTACATGAGCGGGGGCAAATCGGCGCGCTGGGTCGATGAAGAGATGGCGGATGTGTTGACCGGGAAAGTGAATCAGTTTATCGAAACGAATCAGAAAAGCCCGTTTTTTGTCTATTTCTCGACGCACGATATTCACGTACCCCGGATGCCGCACTCCCGGTTTGTGGGCAAAAGCGGGATGGGCCCACGGGGTGACGCCATTCTGCAACTGGATTATTGCGTGGGGGAGGTTGTGAAAACCCTGGAGAGGCTAGGCCTGAAAGAACAGACGATGGTGATGATCAGCAGCGATAACGGCCCGGTGGTGGACGATGGCTACCAGGATGAGGCCGTGGCGAAACTGGGCGGACACACCCCGGCGGGGCCATTGCGCGGGGGGAAATACAGCGCATTCGATGCCGGAACGCGGGTGCCGTTCATCGTCCGCTGGCCGGAAAAGGTGAAGGCCGGAACCTCCGGTGCGTTGCTGAGTCAGGTCGATTTGCTGGCTTCGCTGGCAGTTTTGACGGGCCAGAAAGTGGGCACGGGAGAAGCCACCGACAGTTTCAATACCCTCAATGCCTTGCTTGGGAAAGACCCGAAAGGCCGTGATTACGTCATCGAACACGCGTTGAACAACACCCTTTCAATTCGAAAAGGAAACTGGAAATACATCGAACCAAGCCCGGGACCTTCGGTGCAGAAAAACACCAACACCGAGTTGGGGAACAATTCTCAACCCCAGCTGTATAACTTGAAGACGGACCTGGGCGAGACGAAAAACGTTGCCGGACAGCACCCGCAGGTCGTTGCCGAACTGACATCTTTGCTCAAGTCGGTGAAGGAAGAAAAATGAAACTAGGGGTAGACTTTACCGTCTTTGATCACCAGTTCGATGGCGAAAAGGGCAGTTGAGAAATCTTTTTCCAGGTCGCCTTTAAAAACCGTCAGGTCGGCTTTCATCCCTTTTTTTAACGTGCCGGTTTGTCCCGAAATTCCCAACGCTTTGGCGGCATTCAGGGTGGTAAACCGGAGCACTGTCGGAACGGGAATACCGGCTTCTGCGTACGAAAGCAGGACATCGACCGAGCCTTTTCCGCGATCAATACCGGGGATGTCGTTGTAATAATCAGAACCGGAAACGATAGGGACGCCGATGTTGACGGCCCGGTTGAGCCGGTCGTGAAACCCTTTCAACGCACCGTTCAGATAATCTTCGCCTTCTTTGCCTTTCATCCCGACAGCCGCTACGCGCAGTTTGCCCTGCTCGCGGGAGACGTCGGTGGGCACCAGGTACGTTCCGCGTTTTGCCATGAGCGACAAGGTGCTGTCCGACAGGGAGTAACCGTGTTCGATGCCATCCACGCCCGCCAAAACCGCATCCCGCGCTGATTCGTCATAAGTGGCGTGGGCGGTAACGGGAATTTTCTGTTGGTGGGCGGTTTCTACAATGGCCTTTATCTCGTCGGGAGCCAGCACCCGGTTGTCGGTGTTCATGCACACTTTGATCACGTCCACTCCGCGCCGGATGTGTTCCCGCACGGCAGCCCGGGCATCTTCGGCCCCTTTGACCACCCGGTATTCCTGGTTGATTAGAAAACTGTCGGCGGGAAACAACCGCCCAAACTGACCACCCGGCGGACTCAGAATCGGTCCGGAAACCAGCAGGCGGGGACCGGGCGTTTCGTCACGTTTGAATTGTTCTTTCAGCCTGACATCCAGGTATTGCCCGGAATTGCCGACATCCCGAACGGTGGTCACCCCGGCCAGCAAATACGCTTTGGCAAAGCCCATGGCCTGTTTCATTCGCTCGTCGGCCGGAACTTTCGAGGCAACTTCCAGGCCATCTTTCGAGATTTTCTGGTTGATCAAAAGATGCGTGTGAGCATCGATTAAACCGGGTGTGACCGTGCTGTTACGAAGGTCGATCAACCGGGCGTTTTTTGGTTTTTTCAAGCCACTGCCCACCGCCACAATCCGATCACCTTCAATAATCAAATCCTGATTGACCAGAAAAACGTTTTTTTCGGAATCGTAGAATTTACCGGCTTTTATGAAAAGGAGTTGCTTTGATTGTTGAGCCTGTAAAGTGGTAAAAACAAGGAGGAATAAAACGAGGAATCGGCAGCGCATGGAATTCGGTTGGTCGGTTATAAAAAACCGGGCACATAAAAAAGGACGATGACGATCACCCCGGTCAAAACCGTAAGAAAGTCATCGTCCTTTTTTACTCATTGAAAATCATTCTAGCGCAGTCCGCGGACAAACCGGCGAATTGAGTCGCGGTACACCTGCTCCGACTGTTCCAGCGGCTGGTGATCCCGGAGCATCATGGCCAGGGTGATCATGCCGTGCGACAGCGACCACCACTCGAAATACAATTTCTGAATGCTCTCCTTCGATTTGGGAATGAAAGAGAAGATAATTTCCCGAATAATATTGCTGATATCTTCCATCTCGATGGAATCACAAACGGGAATGGTGCAATAGGCACCGTTCAAATTATACATGACCTGGTAAATCTCGGGCTGATCCAGGGAAAACTGCCACTGGGCCACCGACATTTCGAACAGGCGTTTTTCCGGGTCACGGTATACTTTTTTTATGCGGTCGTATTCCTGTCGTAAATGACGAAACCCTTCGTTTCGGATTTCGTCGAGCAGTATATCCTTGCTATCGAAATATTCATAGACAATCGGGGCACTGTAGTCAATGGCATCGGCAATCTTACGGATCGACACGGCTTGCCAACCTTCCCGGCGAGCGATGTCCTTAGCGGTCAAAACAATTCCGGCGCGGGTTTGCTCCCGGCTGCGTTGCTTGCGCTCAAGTGTCTCCATACGGTTTACATCAAGTTAACAGTGTTAAATCGGCGTTAAACTACACATTACTCCGCAAACGATCTAACGCTGGCTCAATTATTCTTCCAAATATTCAATTTTTGCAATAAATCGTCTAGTTAATCGTTCAGCCGTCAGGAATTTGTAGCTGAAAACCGCTTCGTTCATCCATTCATCTCTTTTTCCGGGCAACCAGCAGGAGCCGTTCGTCGCCCAGCAAAAAATCGGAACCATCCAGACTACCAAGTAGTTCGGTGATGGTTAGCCCGGCTTTCTGAAAAAGACGATGCAATTCGGCCACGGTATAAATGTAATGCCGGGACTTTCGGCGTTGGGTCTGTCCGTTCCGCAGATACGTCAGATGGGCCGTAATGCAACTCTCGCGGGCGTCGTATTCATTTTCCATCAAAAATGTAATATCACCGATCTGCATCCAGCTTCGTTCCTCAAAATCGGGCAAGACCGACTCGGCAATCATGGCGGTGTCGGCCACAAATCGCCCACCCACCGGTAAAAGTCCGGCTATTTTTTGCAAAAAAAACAGCATCTGGTCGTGCGGAAAAAAGCTAAAACTATTGCCCAGACAGTAAGCGGCTTTAAATTCGCCCTCGATTGGAAGCGTCATGAAATCGCCGGCGATGGTTTCTACAACCAGTTTTTGCCGTTTGGCATCCGTCTGGAGTTCGCCGATGGATTCAGTTGAAATGTCAACACCGGTGACGGAATAGCCCATCCGGGCGAGTTCGAGCGCATGACGGCCGTGACCACAGAAAATATCAAGTACACGCCCACCGGGTTGCACGTTGAGCGTATCGTGCAGAAAATCGCATTCCAGTTCTGTTTGCTCGTCGGTTTGACCGGCTTTCCAGGCTTCCTGAACCAGTCCGTAGAAAAAATTCTCGTACCACATAAGGGAGTTAAGAATGAAGAGTGATGCGTTAAAAGTAGAATGCGTCAGCCAATTCTTAACTCATGACGCTCAACTTTTAATTCTTTTCTCGTAATTCGCGAAGAATAATTCTTAAATCTCCATGCAAACCTTTTGGGGTATCGACCTGGGCGGTACCAAAATTGAAGGAGTCGTGCTGTCGGCACCCTCCCCCGACGCCGTTGTCATTCGGAAACGCATCGACACGGAAGCGGATAAAGGCTATCAACACATTGTAAATCAGATCGCCAATCTTGTCAATGTATTAAAAGCCGAAACCGGTTACCAACCTGACCACATCGGGATCGGAACACCCGGCACCTTCGACCCGGCCCGGCACGTCATGAAAGGCTGCAACACCACCTGCCTGAACGGTATGCCGCTGCCCCAGGAACTGGAGAAAGTGCTGGGCATTCCGGTGAGCATTGCCAACGACGCCAACTGTTTCGCCCTCGCCGAAGCCACGCTGGGCGCGGTGCCGGAAGTTGTGCCGGACTACCGGGCGGTTTTTGGCGTCATCATGGGAACGGGCGTGGGTGGCGGAGTCGTTTTTCGCGGAAAAGACGGCCAGCCATTCGTTCAGAACGGTTTGCAGGGCATTGGGGGCGAATGGGGCCACATTACGCTGGAAGAAAACGGCTACCCGTGCTATTGCGGCAAGCGTGGCTGCAACGAACAGGTTTTTTCCGGTCCGGCACTGCAACGGTACTACAGCGACGTCAGTGGCGAAAAGCGGAACATGAAAGAGATTGTTAGCCGCCACCTGGCTGGTACCGATCCGTACGCTTCGCAAACCATCGATCGGCTTCTGGAAAACTTCGGGAAGGCGATTTCGGTCATTATCAACGTGCTGGATCCCGACGCCATTGTGCTGGGCGGGGGCGTAGGCAACATTGACCTGCTGTATACCGAAGGCGTCGAACGGGCCAAAAAATACGTCTTTAACGAAGGCCGTCTCAGCACCCATTTCCTGAAACCCAAACTGGGCGACAGCGCGGGCGTTTTCGGCGCAGCGATGTTATAGTGTTGAAGCTATTTAGGATTGAATAGGAAAAGAATAATAAATGTAAAATGATGAATGATGAATGTAAAAGTAGCTTCCAATCCAGCACTTTTACATTCATTATTCATCATTTATTATTCCCTTTCTTTTTATTGTATTTTGAAGAAGAATGGCACCTTAAACAGGTTTGGTATGAGTGTGGAGTTAATGCGTAAGCCAACTATTCACTATTTCTGCTTGGCTGCTCCGCCTGCGGGTTGTCCACCGCCATCACCGCCGTCTTTTACGTCGTCGTTGTTGACGGATTTTTTCCGGCGTTGGGGTTGGTCGAAGCTCATTTTTCCGATTCGGTAGCTGAACGTCAACCGAATGCCCCGGTTGTAGAAGTAGTTGATGTTGCTCTGCTGAAAGGTGGGAGAACTCAGTTCCGTCCGCATTTTGAACGGGTTGGTCAGGAAGTTTTCACCCGCCAGACCCAAACTGCCCTTCGTCTGCCCTTTGTCATCTTTAATGTCCTTCTTGATGCCCAGGCTGTAGAAAGCAAAACCGGTCTGGTAGCCCTGCAACTGTACGCTCCGGCCCTGAACGAAGCCAAACCCCTGCACACCCCAACCCTTTTTCAGACTCAAACTCGTAAACATCCGGCCCGTCACCACGACCCCGGAATTGCTCGCGTTGAGCGATGGCGTGGGACTGTTGTTGGTGATGTACGAATAATAGGCGTCGGCACCGCCCCCGATCTGCCATTTCGAGAACAGGCTGATGTTTCCGAACACGTTGGCTCCGTAGTTCTCCTTGTGGCCGATATTCTGGTACGTCGTCGTAATCACGCCGTCCGGGCTCGTGGTCCGAACGTTCTCGATGGAATTGTCGGTCCGGCGGGCAAAAAACGAGAAGTTCAGGTAGGTTTTCTTGATGTACGCGCTGGTGCTCAGTTCAATGTTGTCGGTCAGTTCCGGTTCGAGGTACGGGTTCCCAAAGGTGATGTTCTGCGGGTTAGCCGCGTTGATGTTCGGGTTCAGAAACTGAATACCGGGCCGTTGCAACCGCCGGTTGTAGGCAAGTTTAACGGTTTTCCCCCCTTTGAGTGATTTCGAGATGTTGATGCTTGGCACCAGGTTGCCGTAGCTCGGAATGTCGATGGATTGTCCCGGGAGTTCGGAGCGGAAATTCGCATTGATCATCGTGTATTCATACCGCGCACCTGCCTTGATCGTATACTTCGTTTTCGACGTGTAGGTGTACGAGAAATAGGTGGCGGCTACATTCTGGTCATAATCCAGACCGTTGTTGGGGCGGGTCGGATTCTGGGTGTATTCGCCGGTCGGGCCGGTCGAAATGAAATACTTATAGTCGCTGTCCACTTGCCGGAAGATGCCCTTTCCCCCAAATTCCACCAACTGATTGGCTTTGACAGGGGTTTGGTAGTCGATTTGAATCGTGGATTCCTGGTTGTAGCTCAGGTTGTCGTTTCGGTCGCGGCCCGTAATGTCCGACGAACTGCCGAAGAGATCGGCTTCGTAATCGTTCGTGCGGTTAT
The DNA here is from genome assembly GCF_965227735.1 of Larkinella sp. Classification (NCBI taxonomy): domain Bacteria; kingdom Pseudomonadati; phylum Bacteroidota; class Cytophagia; order Cytophagales; family Spirosomataceae; genus Larkinella; species Larkinella sp. The sequence continues at coordinate 6,872,582 of NZ_OZ245776.1, forward strand.
TGCGGCTGAACTGGGTCAGAATGCTGAATTCCTGTTGCGGTTTCTTGAAGGTTTTCGTATAATCGACGTTTAGATCGACAGTTCCCGACAGGTTTTTGATGTCGACATCGCGCCGGGAGGTCTGTCCGGGAATGATGCCGCCCGGAAAGAAAACCGTAGCCAGATTCTGCGACGTTTTGCCATTTTGGGCGCCATAGCGCAGCGATGCCGTAATGCTCTGGTTTTTCGCAATGTCATAATCGAAACCGAGCTGGTAGTTGCCAAAAACAAACTGGTTTTTGGTGTCGGCGACCTGACGGGTTTCGGTCGTGACACCATCGAAAAAGCTGCGTTGCGTGTTCTCAAAACCGCCTTTGATGTTGTAGTTCGCACGGCCAAAACCGCCTAGTGAGAAGCCCATTTTGCCGGCCCGGTAATTGCCGTTCAGACCCAGGTTGGAACCCCGGTTTCCGACGCCCGCGTCCATGTTCAGGGTCAGCCCCTGCAAGGTGTTTTTCTTCGTGATGATGTTGATGATACCAGCCGAACCTTCCGCATCGTACTTGGCCGACGGCGACGTAATGACTTCCACCGACTTGATCATATCCGCCGGAATCTGCTTGAGAGCGTCGGCCACGCTGGCGGCCACAATCGTCGATGGTTTGTTGTTGATCAAAACCCGGACGTTGCTGCTCCCGCGCAGGGTCACGTTGCCATCCAGATCGACCGACAGCATCGGTACTTTGCGCATCACTTCCGACGCGTCACCACCCTTGTTGGTGATGTCTTTTTCGGCGTTGTAGACCAGCCGGTCCACTTTTTCCTCCACAATCTGGGTTTGACCGACCACGTTCACCTCCTGCAAAGTCTTCACATCCGGGGCCAATGCGACATTGCCGACGTTAATGTCTGACCCGCGTTCGATTTTCAGCTTACCGGTTTCCTTGTTTTTATAGCCCAGAAACGAAACCTGCAACCGGTATTCGCCCGGCACGAGTTTCGTGAGCGAGAATTTACCTTTCTCATCGCTGGTAGTTCCGTCGATGGGCTTTCCGGTCTGCACGCTCAACAAGGCAATGGTAGCAAATTCGACGGGTTTGCTCGTGGTGGAGTCGATCAGAACACCGGAAATTTTGCCGTTGCCGCGCGGTGCATCGGGATTAGCCGTTCCGGGAATTACCGGAGCCGGACGGGCGCCCCCCTGCGGATTGCCAGCGGGAGGCTGCGCAAAGGATAGGGTAGAGCATAAAATAATACCAAAAAGTATAAACTTTTTCATAATTCTGGGAATATAGTCTGTTGGAAGCGGAAATAGCGGGGTCAAATAGAATTATACAAAGATATTGCTAACTTCAATCCATAAGACAACCGGGTTGACCGTTGTTCGACTGAAAGTGTGGAACGGTAAAATCAAGCCCGCGGATGGTACGGAAAATGGATGAATGGATTGAGTGTGATTTCTCTAAAATCACACTCAAAAGTACGGCAAAGCGGAGGGTTTCGGGCCTGATATTCGATGAATGGCCGTTTTTTGGGGATAAACACCGCGTATTCGGGTGTAGGGTCAATGCGCGAATCCGGCGTCTGGGTTGGACGGATTCTTAGCCGGACGAGTGGGAGAGGAGTCCGTTATGAGATGGCTTTCAATTGATCCAGTTCCTGAATATTTTCTTTCAATTCTTGACCGAGCCGGTCTTCAAAAACCGCAAATACCCAGCGGGCCAGCGCGTAAACTATGAGGATCATCACAGCCTGTCCGCTCAACAGCAGGGCAACTTTTGTCGTTCCGTAGGTTTCAAATTTCCGGGCCACCATCGATACGCCAAACAGAAAGCCAGACATCATGCACAGGATCCAGACGCTGGATAAAGCCGACTGGGTTTTTTCGTGCCATCTCAAAACCGTCGTCAGACTGTCATACAGATTCTGCTGGCTGAGCGATACCTGGCTGAGGTGGCGGTAATTTTTTACAATGACGGTGATGGCAAAGAGGGCTAATCCAATGTATAACACCGAAGGAATGTAGAAATACCAGCTTGTGTAGTCGAAGGCATTACCGGCAACGGCGGCTGCGAAGAAGAGGACGACGGCGGTCATAATGAGACCGGCACCAGTCAGGTTCCGCTCCATTTTTGCCAGGGTACTTTTTGAGCGGTCTTTAATCATCATAAACACCACGCGCTCGCTTAATTTTTGGCTGGCCAGCATTTTTTCGTCGTAGGCTTTCCAGGTTGATTTGAGTTCATCTAAGTTCATGGTTCTGGTAATTAACGGGTTGTCGATTTGATAAGTTTTTCGAGTTTGGTTTTGATGCGGTTTAATTTGACGCCCACATTGGATTTGGAAATGCCCAGAATCATGGCCATTTCGTCGTAACTTCTGTCATCCAGATATAGTGAAATAACGGCTTTTTCGACAGGTGAAAGCTGGTCAATGGATGCGTAAAGCAGGCTGATTTCTTCGTGGGCAGTCTCCTCTTTCAAATCCGGAACTTGAAATGCGACTTCGGTGAACGAAACCGGCTGCGGTTTTCCAGACTTCTTCCGGAAATTTGAAATGGCGGTATTCAGCGCAATCCGGTACATCCAGGTCGTCACCGCCGATTCGTTTTTAAAAGTCGGGTAGGCTTTCCAGAGCTGCAGAACGATCTCCTGAAAAAGGTCGTTCCGGTCGTCTCGATCTTTGCAATACAGCGAACAGACCTTATAGAGAATACCGGGGTGCCGGTTTAGCAGGCTGACAAATTCCTTTTCCATCGGGATTGCATTGTTAGGCTTTCACGGTGTTAGTCGCGGGAGGATGAGGTTTATTACAGTAGTAGCGAAAAAAGAAGAAAATAAACTAAAAATAGCGGTTGCGGTTTATTCAACTCGTACTGGGTTCAACTCCCTGTTTCACACCTCATGAAAAACGCGCGAAAGAAATTTGATTACGATTTGAACTACAAGGAATTGAACCTGCGCGAGCGTCCGGAGCTATACCGCGTCGGCGTTGGCGAACAGGGCGTTCTGCTGGTAGAGCCGTACAAATCGGAAATTCTGCCGCACTGGCGGTTTAAGACCCCGGCAATTGCCCGGGAGTCGTCGGAGAAGATTTATGAACTGTTCCTGGACTATAAAAAGAACGGTGATTTTGTGGGCATGGACATGGCCCGGAAGTTCCTGCAAATGGGCGTCACACGCTCCCGGCGTTATGCTAACCACCGAACCGGTCAGAAATACGACGGCCCGGTTCCCGACGATAGAAAAGGCCGCAGCGGAAGCCACGGCCGTGAACAATTACCACTCGATGTCGATCCGGTCAAAGCCGAAAGTGCCGCCATCTTCCGCGAAAAATACCTCCAGGCCCGCGAAGACCCGGAGTATAAAAGGATGCGGAAGGAGTGGCAGGAAAGAGAATGATGAATTATGGATTCATAACTCATCGTTATTAAACTCATTTCCCCTGTGCTTCGACCACCGCGATGGCGACCATGTTGACGATTTCGCGTTCGGAACTGCCCAATTGCAGGACGTGAACCGGTTTGCGCAAACCGAGCAGAATGGGGCCGATGGCGTCGAAACCGGCGGATTCCGTCATGAGGTTGTAAGCGATGTTCGAGGCAGACAGATTCGGGAAAATCAACGTGTTAGCCCCTTCTTCCACCAGTTTACTGAACGGATGATTGAGTTTCAGCAGGTCAGTATTGAACGCCAGGTGGGCCTGAATTTCCCCATCAACAATCATGTCGGGGTGTTTGCGTTGCAGAATCTCAACGGCCTGGTTCATTTTCTGGGCATCGTCGCCTTTCGCACTGCCGAAGTTGGAATAGGAAACCAGGGCAATCCGGGGTTTGATGTTAAACCGTTCGACGGCTTTGGCCGTCAACTCCGTGATTTCAACCACCTCTTCGACCGTCGGATTAAAATTAACCGTCGTATCGGAGAAGAACAGCGGACCGCGTTTGGTGAGCAGAATGTACATCCCGGCCACTTTTTTCACACCGGCTTCTTTCCCGATCACCTGCAAAGCCGGGCGGATCGTGTCGGGGTAGTTGCGCGTCAGACCGGAAATTACGGCGTCGGCTTCACCCGCTTCCACCATCATCACCCCGAAATAATTCCGGTAATACATCTGTTTTTTGGCTTCCGTTGCGTTGCTGCCCTTGCGTTTACGTTTTTCGTAATACAGCTCGCTGAACTTCTGAATCAGTTCGTCCTGCTCGGGCGCGCGGGGGTCCAGAATCGGGACATTGCCCAAATCGAGGTTATTTTCAGTAATCAGGGCCCGGATCCGACCGACTTCACCCAGCAGAATCGGGAAGGCGATGCCTTCATCGCGAACCTGTTGGGCGGCTTTCAGTACTTTCAGGTTCTCCGCATCGGCAAAAACCACCCGCTTGGGGTCCGACTTCGCCTTGTTGAGAATCACCCGCGAAATCTGATTGTCCTGACCCAAACGACGCGCAAGTTGCTGTTCGTAGGCATCCCAGTCGGTAATCGGGTGTTTGGCCACGCCCGAATCCATGGCGGCCTGGGCCACGGCGGGGGCGACGGTGGTCAGCAAACGCGGATCGACCGGTTTGGGAATGATGTATTTCCGGCCAAACATCAGGTTGGATTCACCGTAAGCCAGGTTGACCAGATCGGGAACGGATTTTTTTGCCAGATCGGCCAGCGCGTGAACGGCAGCCAGTTTCATGGCTTCGTTGATTTCCGTGGCCCGAACATCGAGCGCCCCGCGGAAAATGAACGGGAAGCCCAGTACGTTGTTGACCTGGTTGGGATAATCGGAGCGACCGGTCGCCATGATGATATCCGGGCGGGCTTCAACTGCTTCGGGATAGGAGATTTCAGGCGTCGGATTGGCCATGGCGAACACAATCGCGTCTTTGGCCATCGACCTTACCATGTCCTGGGTGACGACGTTGCCTTTCGACAACCCGATGAACACATCGGCGTCTTTCATGGCCTCCTGGAGCGTGTACAGATCGCGGGTGGTGACAAACTGGCTTTTGCGCTCGTCGAGGTCGGAACGATCGGCCCGAATGACGCCTTTGCTGTCGCACATGACGAAATTTTCGATTTTGGCCCCCAGTGCGATGTACAGTTTCGAGCAGGAAATGGCGGAAGCTCCGGCCCCGTTCACCACGATTTTAACCGCATCAATCTTTTTGCCGATGATTTCCAGCGCGTTTAGCAAGGCGGCCGCCGAGATGATGGCCGTTCCGTGCTGGTCGTCGTGCATCACCGGAATGTTCAGCTCTTTTTTGAGCCGCTCCTCTATCTCGAAACATTCGGGAGCTTTGATGTCTTCCAGGTTGACGCCACCGAATGTGGGTTCCAGGATTTTAACGGTGCGGACAAACTCGTCCACATTTTTAGTATTCAGTTCAATGTCAAAGACATCGATATCGGCGTAAATCTTGAACAGCAGCCCTTTGCCTTCCATGACGGGTTTGCCGGCTTCCGGGCCAATGTCGCCCAGACCCAAAACCGCACTTCCGTTGCTGATCACGGCCACCAGATTGCCTTTGGCAGTGTATTGATAGACGTCTTCGACGTTTTCGGCGATGGCCAGACAGGGTTCGGCTACGCCCGGGGAGTAGGCCAGGGAAAGGTCACGTTGTGTACTGTATTCTTTGGTTGGAATGACTTCAATTTTGCCCGGACGGCCCTTGGCGTGGTATTCGAGGGCATCTTCCCGGCGGATTTTCTTCTCCATAAACAATAAGGTCAAGTGTGATAGATGGTAGTCGGAAGCGTTGTTGGGGTGCTAAGGTAAGAATAAAACTAAAAAAATGACCCGCTGTGTCGGCGGGTCATCGGTTATACAGAGAAGGTAGTAAAGTTACGTCAAATCAAGGATTTTAGAGTTGGACTTTAGAAACCGGGGTCTGGGGCAGCGTGTTCTTGACAAACGTCTGACCATTCAAGTCTCCGTGTTCCTGCATCATCATCATTTGGACTGGGTTAATTCTCGGCAGCACCTGTTCATATTGAAACCTCCAGAAAGACATTGCGGTAATCAGGAGTGAAAGTACCGAAAGCTGGATGATCTGCCAGCGTGATAATTTCAAAGTAGGCCATTTACGGGTTTGGGTTACTTGATTCATTGGCGATAGGGTAAGGTTTAGGGAAAATACGTCGTGTTACGGTCAATACCTTATTTATCGGTGCTTTTTATAGTTGATTCAAAAATAAAAACAATTAATAAATAATGCCAATTTTTCTCTAAAAATTACCAAAAAAAACTTCCAGCCTTGGTTTGCTGTCAGGCTGGAAGTTTCACACTATCAATATATACTCTTTTTCGACTTGCTGCAAATTAAGCGTGGCTCTTTTTGCGGCTGCGCATCCAGAACCAAAGCAAGGTGAAGGCAACGATCAAAATAATCGGGAAGGTGGTCATTTTGACCAGCGTGGCTTGCCCGGCGGCCAATTCCAGGGCATCGCCCGACAGACCGGCTGCGGACTTCTCAGCGCGTTCGGTGTCGATCCAGCCACCAATGATGGTTTGGAAAATGGAAGTCGATAACATTCCGACACCACCAACGATGGACATGCCGAGCGCTCCGCTCAGTGGAATATTTTCAGCGACAAAGCCGATCATGGTTGGCCAGAAATAACAGACGCCAATCGCGAAGAAGACAGCCGCAATGTAAGCCGACGTTCCGGTTTGGGTACTGAACAGGTAAATACCGATTGTGGCAAAAACCGCAGACCCTAACAAGACACCGGTCTGGTCGAATTTATGAACGATGGGGCCTGCAAAAAACCGGCCGATGGCCATCAAACCCGTCACCAGGGCCAGAATCAACATCGGGCTGGCACCACTTTTGGCCATGATCAAACCGACCCATTGCTGTGGACCAAATTCGGTGATGGCCGTCAGGGCCATGCAGCAGAAGATGAAAATGTACAGGGGCGTCAACATGGCCGCGAAATTTTTGCCAAGTGATGTAACGCCTTCCACGCGGGGTTGCGGGAAGGTTTGTCCGAAATACAGGAACGCGTAAATAACCGTCGGGATCATGATGACCCAGATTTGCGCCTGCCAGGGTTGGCCGGCATCCGTCATGAATTTAGAGATCAAACTGCCCAACACGATTCCGCCCGGAAACCACATGTGGAACCGACTCAGCATCTTGTTCATTTTTGATCCGGTATACATGTCTGCGATCATGGGGTTACAGGCGGCTTCCGTACAACCGTTCCCGAATCCAATGAAGAAGGTGGAGACCAGCAAACCGACATATCCACCGGAATAGATAGTGAGCAGAATACCCAGGGTGTGGGCGATCACGGCCACCATCATAATAATTTTGGGACCAACGGAGTGGTAAACCAGACCCCCAATGATCATCGAAATGGGGAAACCAAAAAAGAACATGGAATTGATCACACCGAGTTGGGTGGCGGTCAACCCGAACTCTGTTCCTAACTGGGGCAGAATCCCGGCCCGGATGCTGAAGGAAAAGGCCGTGGTGATAAGCGCAAAGCAACTGGCATTGAAAAGTCGGCTCTGGTTGACAGGCATTGTCGCCGTGAGTGTCGCCATAAGTGTATTGTAGGGGTTTAGTTGAAAAATTTGTGGTTAAAGCTAAGTTTTATTGAAGGGAAATATACAAAATTTCCGAAAAATAAGTAAACCTGCTAATTTCCCGGCCAAATTCTTCTGATTTTATATTTTTAGTTTTTTAACCGGGGAGTAGTAGGAACTGATTTTCTGAATCTTCCCCGTTAAGAGACCCAAAATATCCGGTCAGAATCAACCAAACTAACCAAACCTTCAGTTCAACAATAGTATGGCGCACAGAAAAATTCGGATGGGCATGATTGGCGGAAGCCTGGAAGCTTTCATTGGGGCCGTCCACCGCCGGGCCGCTGTTTTCGACGGCGAAATCGAACTGGTCTGCGGGGCTTTTAGCTCCAATCCGGAAAAATCAAAAGCCACTGGCTACGCTCTTTACCTGCCCGACGAGCGTGTATACGGCAGTTTTGAGGAAATGATTTTGAAAGAAAAGGAATTGCCGGAAGGGGAACGGATGGACTTTGTGTCGATCGTGACCCCGAACCACATGCACTTTCCGCCCGCAAAACTGGCTCTTGAAAACGGTTTTCATGTGGTTTGCGATAAACCGATGACGCTCAACCTGGCGGAAGCCCGGGAACTGGCCCAGATTGTGAAAGAAACCGGCAAACTGTTCTGCCTGACGCACAATTACACCGGCTATCCGATGGTGAAAGAAGCCCGCGAGATGGTGCGGAGCGGCAAATTGGGCAAACTCCGCAAAGTGGTGGTGGAATACCCACAGGGCTGGCTTTCGAAGCTGGAAGAAGCCACTTCCTACAAACAGGCCATCTGGCGGACCGACCCGGCTCAGTCGGGCGCGGCTGGTTGCATGGGCGACATCGGCACGCACGCTGAAAACCTGGCGGAATACATTACCGGTTTAAAAATCACCGAATTGTGTGCCGACCTGACGATCTTCGTCGAGGGGCGGAAGCTGGACGACGACGGCAACGTGTTGCTGCGGTTTGAAGACGGTGTCAAGGGCGTTCTGCACGCGAGCCAGATTGCCAACGGCGAGGAAAATGCGCTGAACATCCGGATTTATGGCGAACTCGGTGGTCTGGAATGGCGGCAGATGGAGCCGAACACACTGATTTACAAAACGCAGGAAGGTCAGCGGGTTTTCCGCCCGGCGGTCGGCGAGTTGTCGGCTGCGGCCAAAGCCCACATCCGGGTTCCGTCCGGCCACCCCGAGGGCTTTTTCGAAGCGTTTGCCAATCTGTACCGCAATTTCGCCGTCACGCTCCGGAGCGTCCTGGAAGGCAAGGAACCTGACCCTTTATACGCAGACTTTCCGTCGGCTGAAGACGGCATTCGCGGGCTGGCTTTCATCGAAACCGTTCTCCAGTCGAACCAGTCCAATGAAAAGTGGACGAAATTTGTGGAATAGCGATTAGAATAAGTTGTTACACAGAGTTGATCAGAGAACATCAAAGGTTATCAAAGTTTCTCCGATAACCTCTGATGTTCTCTGATCAACTCTGTGTAACAACCTCCCTTTTTAAACCAAAAAACGTACTTTATATCTCAAAAATGGAAAAAATCAAAGTTGGTGTAGTTGGTACGGGCTTCATTGGTCCGGCTCACATTGAAGCCCTGCGTCGGCTTCCGAACGTTGAAGTAGCCGCGCTTTGCGAAGTCACCGCCGAACTGGCCAAACAGAAAGCCGACGCGCTGGGGATTGCCCGTTCCTACACCTTTGACGAATTGTTGAAACAGGACGACATCCAGTGTATTCACATCTGTACGCCCAACTTCCTGCACTATTCGCAATCGAAAGCCGCCCTGGAAGCAGGGAAGCACGTGGTTTGCGAAAAACCGCTGGCCAAAGATTTGAAAGAAGCCGAAGAACTGGTCGCGCTGGCCGCCAAAACCGGCCTGGTGAATGCCGTTCACTTCAATTTGCGGTATTATCCACTGGCTCGTCAGATGCGGGTGATGCGGGAGAAAGGTGATCTGGGCGAGGTGTATTCGGTGATTGGGTCGTATTTGCAGGACTGGCTGTTTTACGAAACGGATTATAACTGGCGGCTCGAACCCGATAAGTCGGGCGACTCGCGGGCCATTGCCGACATCGGCTCCCACCTGATGGACATTCTGGAATACATCACTGGACTGAAAACCGTGGCCGTTCTGGCCGATTTCAACACGATTCACAAAACCCGGAAGAAACCGCTCAAAGCCGTGGAAACGTATTCGGGCAAGATGCTGCAACCGGAAGATTACGCCGATGTACCCATCAATACCGAAGACCACGCCAACGTGTTGCTGCGGTTCGACAACGGAAACAAGGGTGTCATTACGGTTTCGCAGGTGTCGGCGGGGCGCAAAAACCAGATGAAACTGGAGATTGCCGGTTCGAAGAAAACGTTTGCCTGGAACTCCGAAGCGCCGAACGAAATGTGGATCGGTAACCGCGACGGCTACAACGAAAGCCTGATGCGCGATCCGTCGCTGATGTATTCGGAAGCACGCTCGGTGATTTCGTTCCCCGGTGGTCACAACGAAGGCTTCCCCGACACCTCGAAGCAGATGTTCAGGGAAGTTTACGAAGCCATTGCCGCTGGCAAGCAGCCCGAAAACCCCACGTACCCCACCTTCGCCGATGGATACCGCGAACTCCTGATCTGCGAGAAGATTCTGGAATCGAACAGGAAGCAGGGGTGGGTAACCATTGAGTGATTGTGCGAATGAGTGATTGAGTGAAAAACCGCCCCGCCAAAACATGGAGCCGATTCGGATTGATAAAGGCGAATTTGCAGATGGTGTAGAAAAACGCCTGAAAGGATTCATGTTACGATGTGTTCAGGTTTTTCGCTCATTACCCAATTCATTTGAAGCACAACATTTTGGGAGACAACTTCTTCGAAGTTCATCTTCGTCAGCTGCAAATTACCGGGCGGTGCGAAGAGCCCGAAGTCAAAATGAGTTTTTCGCTAAAATCAGCATTGTTATTGAAGAATTAGATGAATCGCTCTTCTGGCTTGAAACTTTAATTGATACCGAAATTGTAACAGAAATCCGGTTAAGTGATTTGCTAAGTGAAGGAGTTCAATTAGTGAAGATGCTTTCCAAATCCAGGAACAGTGTCAAAAAATAACGGATACCCTTCACTCAATCACTCAATCACTAACTCACTCAATAATCATGAAAACCATCAAAGGGCCAGCCGTCTTTCTGGCGCAGTTTCTGGGTGATGCCGCCCCGTTTAATTCACTGGATTCCATTGCGCAATACATGGCCGACCTCGGCTACAAAGGCATCCAGCTTCCGACCTGGGACCCCCGGGTGATTGACTTGAAAAAAGCCGCCGAAAGCACAACCTATTGCGATGAGCTGAAGGGTAAACTGAGCGACATCGGTGTGGAAATTACCGAACTGTCAACCCACTTGCAGGGGCAACTGGTGGCGGTTCATCCGGCCTATGCGTCGATGTTCGACGGGTTTGGTCCGGCCGAACTGGCGGGCAAACCGAAAGAGCAGCAGGCGTGGGCGGTGCAGCAACTGAAGTGGGCGGCCAAAGCCAGCCAGAACCTCGGCCTGACGTCGCACGTGACCTTTTCGGGGGCGCTGCTGTGGCCATACATGTATCCGTGGCCACAACGCCCGGCGGGGCTGGTCACCACGGCGTTTCAGGAATTGGGAAACCGTTGGAAGCCTATTCTGGATGCGTTCGACGAGTCGGGCGTGAACGTTGGCTACGAATTGCACCCCGGTGAAGACCTGCACGATGGCGTGACGTTCGAGACGTTTCTTGACTATGTCGATGGTCACCCGCGCGCCGGGATCAACTACGACCCGAGCCACTTTTTGTTGCAGCAACTGGATTACCTGCAATTCATCGACTTCTACCACGACCGGATTTTCGCCTTCCACGTCAAGGATGCCGAATTCAATCCGACGGGAAAACAGGGCGTGTACAGCGGGTATCAGGGCTGGGTCGAACGGGCCGGACGGTTCCGCTCCCTAGGCGACGGTCAGGTCGATTTCTCCGGTATTTTCAGCAAGCTGTCGCAGTATGACTACGACGGCTGGGCGGTTCTGGAGTGGGAGTGTGCCATCAAGCACCCCGAGCAGGGCGCGGCTGAAGGCGCTCCGTTTATCGAAAGTCACATCATCCGCGTCACCGAACGGGCGTTTGACGACTTCGCCGGAACGGGCGCTGATGAGGAATTTAACAAGAAATTACTGGGCTTGTAAAATCTGGTTCGAAACCGCTCCGAAACCTGTAAGGTCTTTTTTGACCTTGCAGGTTTTTTCATGTCGTCATCTCAAAATACGCGGCTAACGACCTTGCCGGAACAAAGCGAATGAGAAGTTTTTAAAACCGGACCCGGCTTTTGGCAGTTTAAAGGACAGGAATCACCGTTTGTCATAAACCGAACGGATTGATCCATCACCACACTACTTTTCGGTGGAAATCGTAATTTAAACGCTCAAAAACAATGGCAGGTCAAGGATCGGGCGGCAACGTGCTGGCTGCTCTCTGTAGTTTCTTCATTCCCGGTTTGGGTCAGTTGTTGCAAGGGCGGCTGCTGATGGCAATTATCCAGTTTGTGCTGGCCGGTGTTCTCTGGTTTTTCCTGCTCGGCTGGCTGATCCACCTGTGGTCGATTATCGATGCGGCCCGGTTTAAGGGGAGTTGAGAGCGGGGAAACTTACCAATCAATTCCTTCCTCCCGCAATAATTCCGCCAGATTCAGCACACAATCGTCGAGAACGGGAACATCGATATCCCAGTTGTGGGTAATCCAGTCGCCAGTACGATTGGCAACAAGTACCTTTTGAGGCTGGGTCGTAATCCAGATCACGCGTTCAACGCCAAAGTCAAGTAGCCGCTCGGTTTTTGCGTAAATGTAGCTTTGCTCGCGGGACGAAAAATTTTCCAGATCAATCTGTACATCAATTTCGATGGCTACTTTGGGCGGTACATCAAAATATTTATTAGTCAGAATCAACCCCTCTTTTTTAAAAATGGCAATGTCATTGGATAAATTACTTCGGTGATCGAGATGCAACCCGGATTCGTTGGAAGCGACTAAATATTTCTTTCGATTGATGGTGCGACCGATAAACATGACAATAGCGGTCACAAGTGCCGCTTGCAACGAACTACTTCCCATAATCTCAGCGGCTGTTTTCTTACCTGACAAAACGTCCTTGTAGCCTTTGTAATACAGAGGCTTTCCGTTGAGTGTTTCGTAAACCAGATAGGAGGGAACGCGTTTTCGGCGTTTGGGCTCCTCGAAGACAATGGGTATTGCCATGCGCTTGTTCATTCAGTAAAATCAATACTACGTATTTTGATTGGCATTTTCAAGCCAGATTAAGCCTATCGCCGACCCAAATACACATTGAGCGACAACTGAACGCTGGGCTGAAACCAGCCCGCATCGGTGAGTTTGCCCACCTTCCCGACGCCTTCAAGCGCCAATCGCCGGGAAAGCGTCATTTCCAGACCCAGTCCGGCATTCAATTTGGCGCTGGAATACCGGGTTGGCGAACCGGGCGTTTCGAAGTCAATGTCCCAATCCCAGGCCTGGAACCGGCCGTAGGATACGCCACCCAGTGCAAAACCGCTCAGGAGCGAGCCATTCCAGAGGTAATACCGGGCAAATAAACCGCCTTCCAGACGGGTTGATAAAAAATTGTGCAGTTCCCCCTCAGCCCCAATCCACAATCGGTTAGAGGCAAAATAACCGACTTTAGCGGTTGTGCCTAAAACCGTTAGGCCAGCGCCCGTTAACCAGCTTCCTTTGCCGTGTTGCGCAACGACATCCGCTTTCCATTCTGGATTCGGTAGTCCGGCCCATTCCAGGTGTTTCTGAGCCTGGCCGCTGAAGCTAACAAGACACCCGGCGAGTAAAAATAAAAGATGTTTCATGGTTGTTTTGTGAGGAATATAAACCTACTTATTCCCGCTCATATTTCCAAGAACTCGTTATATTTGCCAGACCATAACGATCATTCATGCGCCATTGGCTGATCCCGCTTCTTGTTGCATTCACACTTCCGGCTACTGCCCAGAAAATTCGGGTGGCAGTGGCGGCCAATGCGCAGTTTGTCATGGAAAAACTGAAAGCCGATTTTGAAAAAAAAACCGGTCTGTCTGTCGAATCCATCTTCAATTCATCTGGGAAACTCACGGCCCAGATTCAGAATGGCGCCCCGTTCGACGTTTTTCTGTCGGCCGATCTCCACTATCCCGAACTGGTTTTTCGGGCCGGGCTGGCGCAGGCAAAACCGAAAACGTATGCCTACGGCCTGCTGGTGCTTTGGACGCGGGCCGACATTGATCCCACCCAAGGGCTGGCCGTCCTGGCCGACAAACGCATTACGAAGATTGCCATCGCCAATCCAAAAACCGCTCCCTATGGCTCCGTGGCCGTAAACACGCTGACCCAACAGAACCTGTTGCGGGGCTTGCAATCCAAAATCGTCTATGGCGAAAGCATCGCACAGGTTAACCAGTATCTGGTTTCGGGCGCGGTCGATGCGGGGTTTACGGCTAAATCGGTCGTGCTGGAGCCGTTGTTGCGGGGCAAAGGCCGCTGGGCCGATGTGAAAGGGGCAAAACCCATTGCGCAGGGCGTGGTGTTGCTTAAAAAAGCCGCCGTCGGTTCGCAGAAATTCTACGACTATTTATTTTCGCCGGAAGCACGGGCTATTTTCAAACAATACGGCTACCAATTGCCGTCTCGCCCATGACCGATTTCGACTGGCAACCCCTGCTGCTTACGTTTCGCCTGGCCACCACCACAACGCTTTTGTTGCTGCTGGTCGGTATTCCGCTGGCGGGTTGGCTGGCCTTCACCCGCTTCCGTTTCAAACCGGTGGTCGAAGCCGTCATCAGTTTACCGCTCGTGTTGCCGCCCTCCGTGCTCGGTTTTTACTTTTTACTGGCCTTTAGTCCGACCGGTTTTCTGGGCGAAAAGCTGCTTTCCTGGTTCGATCTGCGGTTGTTGTTCACGTTTGAAGGGCTGGTGGTGGCGTCCATTTTCTACAGTCTGCCGTTTATGGTTCATCCGGTGCAGGCCGGTTTGGAAAATCTGCCGGCATCGTTGCGGGAAGCGTCCTATACGCTCGGGAAATCCCGCCGGGAAACCTTCTTCCGCGTCTTGCTGCCCAACATCAAACCGTCGCTGCTCACGGGTCTGGTACTTTCTTTCGCCCATACGATTGGGGAGTTTGGTCTGGTCCTGATGATTGGGGGCAATTTGCCCGGGCAAACCCGCGTGGCTTCCGTGGCGATTTACGATGAAGTCGAATTGCTGCATTATGGAGCGGCCAATGCCTACGCCTTGTTGCTCTTGGTGATCTCCTTCGGTATTTTGCTGACGGTTTACGCGATTAACAAACGATGGGTGATATTCTGATGCCGATGCTCCATCTACAGGCCCGAATGAATCTGTTGTTTGCCAGCGGCCCGGCCCCGCTCGATGCTGATTTTAAGCTGGCGGCCGGGAGCCTGACTGGTCTGTGCGGTCCTTCTGGTTCCGGAAAAACGACACTGCTCCGGATTCTGGCGGGTCTGACGGTGCCGGAAAGCGGTCTGATCCGGGTGGGCGACCGGATCTGGCTCGATACGGCCCAACGGATTCAGTTGCCGGTGCAACAACGCAAAGTCGGCATGGTATTTCAGGATGCTGCGCTTTTTCCCAACATGACTGTCCGACAAAACGTTGAGTTTGCGGCCGAAAACCGCCGGGATTCACTGGTGGAGGAGCTGCTGTCGCTGGTCAATCTGGTCAATCTGGCCGACCGGAAGCCCGCAACCCTCTCGGGGGGGCAACGCCAGCGGGTGGCGTTGATCCGGGCTTTGGCACGTCGGCCGGACGTATTGTTACTGGACGAACCCTTTTCTGCTTTGGACTACGAAACCCGGCAGCAATTGCTCGGTGAGCTGGTTCGATTGCACCGGCAATTTGGCACGACAACGGTTTTGGTGAGTCACCATCAGGACGAAATTCAACGGGTTGCCGACCGCATCCTGGAATTGAACCAGGGAAAGGTGGCGGAGGTTGGTGGCCTTACCGTTGCAGGAAAAAAAGCACCTGTTTCCCTGATGGGTACCATACAGGAGGTTCAGGTTGAGGAGACGACAACGCAGCTTCAGATTCGGCTGACAGACAATCTGGTCATACTCAATGTGCCTTCAGGCCAACAGGAGTGGCATATTGGAGAACCCGTTGTCGTCTCCCTCGATACCCAAACGCTGCCCCGAAAAGCCAACTGAGAAAAGCGGAAAGGCCCTAAAAAGAAAAATCCCCGAAAGGCACGGGGATTTTTGCTACCATTTTTCTCTGTCCTACCTACCTTACCCGGTTAAGAGTAAGGCTCAAAAAAAGATCAGTATAACCATTCCATGCAACCGCTCCGGCGAACCAAAAACAGGTAGAAGGAACCTCTATACCGGACTTTCCGGTTGATCACTTATTTGCAAGCGAAATTTTATATATCATTGAATCCAGGAATCCATCCCGCATTTACAGGGTTATCTACAACCCGAAATGGGACAAACAATGCACGATGGATATGGATGAATTATCGAAATCAGCAACACCGGAAACGGCAGCTCTGTTACCTGCCCGGAAAGTGCAGTATGCAGTGAGATTCTTTAAGTTCATACACGTTGAGTATTCAATCAATGCCTAAAAGTACTGAATATGTCTGATAAATACAAAGCAAATCTAGATTATAATGCATAAAATAGCGCTGTTTAATGTTTTTTTAATGACCATTTCTTTATTCAATGGAATATGGTACACTAATTATAGTGTATATAGAAGTCTGATTATTCATTTTCCAAGAACCCTTCAATTCTGCTATGACTGTGCAAACGATCGATACCGGTTTTTTTAAATTAGATGGTGGAGCTATGTTCGGCGTTGTGCCGAAGTCGCTCTGGAGCAAGTCCAATTCGGCCGACGAGCGCAACCTCTGCACCTGGGCGATGCGCTGTTTGCTGGTGGAAGCGGGTAATCAGCTGATACTGGTGGACACGGGGCTGGGCGACAAACAGGACGCCCGGTTTTTCAGTCACTACGAACCCCACGGTGAAGCATCTCTGCTGAAATCCATTCGGCAGGCGGGGTATTCCGAAAAAGACATCACGGATGTTTTACTGACTCACCTCCACTTCGACCATGTGGGTGGGGCGGTTTCCCGGTCTTCCGACCAGCTCGTACCCACCTTTCCATCTGCTACGTATTGGAGTCACAGTGCGCACTGGAACTGGGCCACGAATCCAAATCCGCGCGAGAAAGCCTCTTTTCTGAAAGAAAACATCGAACCCTTGCAGCAGAGCGGGCAGTTGCAGTTTGTCGACCAGGGCGGTTTTTCCTTTCCGAACGTCGAACTGGTGCAGGTCGATGGCCACACGGAGAAAATGACGCTGCCGGTTTTTCAGGTTGGCAACCGGAAAGTGGCTTATGTGGCCGACCTGATTCCGTCGTCGGCCCACGTTCCCTTGCCCTGGATCATGAGCTACGACGTCCGCCCGCTGCTGACGATGGAGGAAAAAACGCGTTTGCTGCGTCAGGCGGCCGAGGAAAACTGGATTCTGGTGTTTGAACACGATCCGGTTGTTGAAGCCGCCACCGTTGAAGCCACCGAAAAAGGCATCCGAATCCGTGAGAAAGGGCAGTTGGCCGCGTTATTGGAATGAACCGGAACGAGATTTTAAATGTACCATTCCGTAGCAAAACCAGCATCCGATTCGTTACCTGAAAGAAGAAGTGCGGTTTAGTTTTCCGTAATTTTTTGGTATTTGAACGTCATCATTGTAAAAAAATGAAAATTGGCTTGGTGCTTTCCGGAGGAGGGGCGCGCGGAATTGCGCACCTGGGGGTTTTGAAAGGCTTGCTGGAAGAAGGGTTTGCGTTCGATCAGATTGCGGGAACGAGCGCGGGTGCCATTGCCGGGGCCTTGTTCGCCAACGGCTATACGCCCGACGAAATTCTGAAAATCATTGAGACCACGCCCTTTTACCGCCACGTTCGGCCCGCTTTCACCCGCCTGGGGCTGCTGCGACTCGACAAAGCGGAAGCGCTCTACCGGCAGTATCTACCGCACGATTGCTTCGAAAGTCTGCAAATTCCGATGCATGTGGTGGCAACAGACCTGACCGAAGGCGTCCTGACGGTTTTCAATACCGGCGAACTGGTGCGGCCCATTCTGGCTTCCTGCTGCCTGCCCGGTATTTTCGAGCCTTACCTGATCAACAAACGCCAATACGTCGACGGGGCGGTTTTGAACAACATGCCGGTCGAAGTAATCGAAGATAAAGTTGATTTCATCGTGGGGATTCATTGCAATCCATTCGCAACCCAGAAGCCCATTACGTCCGTCAAAGGTGTTTTGGAGCGCAGTCTCATTCTGGCCGTCCGCAGCAAAACCCGGGAGCGGCTGGCCAAATGCCACTTGCTAATCGAACCGCCCGAATTGAGCCGCTACGATGTGTTCGACTGGCGTCGCGCCCGGGATCTTTTCCGGATTGGCTATCAATACACCCAGACGATCAAACCCCAGTTGATCAGGACGCTGGAGTCGACATTCACTTCAGATACGATCTCACCCAATTCAAACAATAAAACCCCCGGTTGAGCCAATTGAGTCTGGGAAGACGCAGCGGGAAGTCGTAGTTTTCAACAGAAAACAGCCTTCCATGCCCCGTAATGTTGAAACGTGTCCTGATTGTTGCGCTTCTTTTTGTTTCCGGTATCCTGACGGCCCAGCCTCCGCAATTCGGTGAGGTGACGGGTCTGGTACACGATTCGGGGGGCAGTCCGCTGGAGTTGGTGACCTTGCTGTTGCTGAAAGCGACCGACTCGACCCTGGTGAAAGGGACGGTGAGTAATCAACAGGGCGTATACGAATTTGAGACCATTCCTGTCGGAACCTATCTGATGGCAACATCGCTGGCAGGGTTTCTGAAAACCTATTCCCGTGTCTTTTCAGTAGGCGAGAACCAGTGGAATAGCCATTTGCCTTCATTGGTGGTTCGCGAAGAAACCCGACAATTGTCCCAGGTGACGGTGAAAGCCCAAAAACCGTTCATCGAACAGCAACTTGACAAAACGGTTCTCAACATTAAGCCCTGATCCGGGCCGCTAAAGCTGAATATGTGCATCCCATCGATCGGCATACTATGGTAGAAGGAGGGTGGAAAAGCAGTTTTGTGACGCTCAAAAATGAGCTGCGGTCGGATGAACTAACCCATACCTATACGAATCCCAATGACGAACTTCATCAATAAACTTTTGCAGCAGGCCAGCATCCCGATTACCAGCCGCCAGTTTTGGCGTTATTCGCTGGTTTTCTGGGGTGTTCTGGCCATTTTTTCGTACGTTCAGAGTACGCTGGTTTGGTTGTTGGGCAGTAAGTCGAAAATGTACATCGCCGAATCGGTCGAATGGTTCATTACGTATCTGATGTGGCTCGGTTTCACGCCCCTGATTCTGAAAGCCGCACAGCGTTTCCCGATCCGACTGCTGGAACGCCAAGGCGCGTGGATCAAGTCGTTGTCCATTCATGTGTTGATTGCCTCCGGTTTTTCACTGCTGGTTTCCAGTGTGGCGTATCTGCTCGTTTCCCCCCTGTATTCCTACGAAATCGGGAAGCCGATTGGGCCGGAGAACATTCCCTTCTGGTTTTTCTGGTCGTATTCACTGCGTGTCACCAACTACCTGCTGGTGGTTGTCGGGTACAGCATTATTTCTTATACCCACCGCTATCAGGCATTGAAAGAACAGAATCTAACGTATGAATTGAACAATGAACAACTGAAGACACAACTGGCGGGAGCCCAGCTTCAGGCCTTGAAAATGCAGTTAAATCCTCATTTTCTGTTCAACACGCACCACGCCATTGTGAGTCTGATGCTGCAAAACGACACGCGGAAAGCCATCGACATGGTCACCACGCTGAGCGATCTGCTGCGGGGCGTGCTGGCGCATCAGGATTCGAATTTTCTGACACTGCGGCAGGAACTGACGCTGACCCAGCAGTATCTGGCGATTCAGCAAATCCGGTTTCAGGATCGGCTGCGGATCGAGTGCGACATTGACCCGGCCACCGAAAATTGTCCGGTTCCGCAGTTGCTGCTGCAGCCGCTGGTCGAAAACGCCGTGACGCACGGTATTTCGGGGCTCACCACCGACGCCCTGATTCGCATCAGTACCCGCCGACATCCCGGCGAAATCCAGATTTCGATTTTTGACAACGGGCTGGGCCATCGCCGGAAGAGACGGGAGGGGGGCGGGCTTGGCCTGAATAACACCCGTTTGCGACTCCGTCAGGCCTACGGCGATGCGGCTCATTTTACCATCGAACAACCGCAGGGTGGCAGCACCTTCGTGACGCTGTTGTTTCCCAGCGAACCTCATTTGCTCACCAACGCTACGCATGAAAACCTATCGCTCGCTCATCATTGACGATGAAATGCTGGCCCGGAGTGTCATTCGCACCTTTTTGCAGGCCGATCCGTCGGTCATCGTAGTGGGCGAAGCGGGCAACGGCACCGAAGCTGTCATCAAAATTCTTCAGCACCGCCCCGATCTGATTTTTCTGGACATTCAAATGCCCGAACTCGACGGTTTTGAGGTGCTGAAAGAAATCTGGCCCCACCACCAGCCGTTTGTGGTGTTTACTACCGCCTACGATCAGTACGCTTTGCGGGCTTTTGAGGTCAACGCCATTGATTATCTGCTGAAACCGTTCAATGAAGTGCGCTTTCACCAGGCGCTGGGGCGGGTACAGGAACGGCTTTCGCAACGGACCCAGCCCCGGATTGAGGCCCTGGTGAGTCAGTTGATGAGCGAACAGGCCGCGCAACCCAGCGGGGCCTATCTGCGCCGGATTCTGGTAAAAGAAACCGGCCGGATGTATCTGGTCAAGGCCGACGACATCAGCTACCTGGACGCCGACGGCAATTACATCACCCTGCACACGGCCCAGGAGCGGCATACGATTTACGACAGCCTGACAAGCCTGGAAACCCGGCTCGACCCGACCGATTTTGTGCGAATCAATCGTTCGTACATCGTCAACCTCAATTACATCGCGGAGGTTGAAACCTATTTCAACGGGGAATACATCGTTAAGCTGAAAACCGGTCAGCAACTGAAGTGGACGCGTAATTACCGCGATAACCTGAAATCATTTTATTCCAAATCGACCTGACGCAATGGTGTTCGGGGCATTTCAATTTCCCTTTGTGACTGAAAATCAATAATTATAGAAAGATGTTTATTTGACTGGCAATTCGGTTACATCAGCAGGTGTTCTTTCCGTTTAAACCGGTTTTTGGTAAAGATTAAATAAAATATTTAATCTTTCTAATAGGATTATGAGTGTAATCCTAACCAGGGATCGATGCCGGGAGTCACCCATTGAAAAAGTTGACTAAAGCGAATACCGGATCGTGACCGTCCTGTATGAAGGTATTCTGAATAAATCAAAATAAACGGGTAATGTTTTGATTATTAGGCAGTTATTGTGTTTTTGGTAATTGAAAGCTGATTACTAAATTCTAAAGTGCCTGATAAATAGTATGCAGGCATACATTTTTTTTGATGATAAGGTTCTTCATATCCCGCGAATTGCATTAAATTGCGTTTAAGTAAATTCCCCTTTTGCGGGGGATTGTTTTTTTAATTTTTATTTTTTTTCAACAAACCAAACCTATTTGTATGAGAAGATCATTACTGCTTAGCTGTCTGCTAATCACCCTGGTGTGGGCCTCGGCGATGGCGCAGGATCGGCAGGTGACTGGAAGAGTCACCTCCTCCGAGGACGGGTCGGCCTTGCCGGGTGTTTCCATTCAGTTGAAGGGAACCCAGCGGGGAACCCAGACCGATGCCAGTGGCAATTATGCCCTCAGCGTTCCGACATCGGGTGGTTCGCTGGTTTTCAGTTTTATCGGAACGACCACGCAGGAAGTGGAAATTGGCAACCGCAGCACCATCGATGTGAAGCTGGTGAACGACACCCGCGCCCTGAGTGAAGTGGTTGTGGTGGGCTACGGAACCCAACAACGCCGTGACCTGATTGGGTCGCAACTGACGGTGAAGGGCGACGATATTGCCAAACTGCCGGTGCAAACCTTCGAAACAGCCTTGCAGGGCCGCACGCCGGGGGTTCAGATTACGCAGGGAAGTGGCAAACTCGGTTCGGCCTTACAAATCCGGGTTCGGGGCGCGGCTTCGATCTCTGCCGGGAACGAACCGCTGTATGTGCTGGACGGGATTCCCATTACCTCGCAGGATGTCAACACGACCGACACGGAACTGTTCAGCCCGCTGGCCGACATCGACCCGAACGACATCGAATCCATCGAGATTCTGAAAGATGCCTCGGCTTCGGCTATTTATGGGTCACGCGCGAGCAATGGCGTCGTGCTGATTACGACCAAACGCGGGAAAGCTGGCCGGACCAACATCCAGATTGGTTATTACACCGGAATCACGAACGCAACCCGCAAACGGGAGTTTTTAAATTCGGCCGAATACAAAGAACTATTTACGGAGTCGCTCACCAACGCGGGCATTGATCCCAACGATCCGAGCGACGGTTTTCCGGGCTACGGGATTGACCCCAACTCCGGCATCGACAGCGACTGGGCGGGGGCGGCTTTCCGGCAGGGAGCCGTCAACCAGGCCAACTTCGGCATCAACGGCGGGAACGATAAAACGCGGTTTAGCCTGAGTGGCGCGACCAACAAGCAGGTTGGTTTCATCATCGGCAACAACTTCCGCCGGAACAACATGCGACTAAACCTCGACCACACGGTGAGCAAGAAACTGAGTGTGGGTGCCAGCATTGCCTTCTCCACCATCAATAACAAGAAGGTGTCGGGCGATAATGCCTTCTCCAACCCGATTCAGTTGAACGCTCTGCCGCCCCTGCAAGCGATTTACAACCCCAGCGATCCGACGGGCTACAACCGTTCGACGCTGTATTATAACAACCTGGTGGAGCTTGATAATGCTTCCAACTACGCCCGCACTTTCCGTACGTTCGGGAATATTTTCGGCCAGTACCAGCTTCTGCCGGGTTTGACTTTCCGGAGCGAGTACGGTTTCGATATCCTGAATTTGCAAGAAGAAATCTACCAGGGCCGGGTGACGGAAGACGGTGCTCCGACCGGCTACGGCTATCAGGCCATGACGCGGGTGAACAACTGGACCACGAACAATACACTCAATTATCAGAAAAACATCGGTACCGACCACACGATCGACATTCTGGCCGGGATGACCTATCAGGAACAGAATGTGCAGACGGTGTCGGCTACGGGCCGGAACTTCCCGAACGACAAGTTTCAGGAACTTGCCAGTGCGAGCCAGAAAACGGATGCCAGCTCGACCGAAACCGGTTTCAGCATCCTCTCGTACTTAGCCCGCGCCAACTACAAATTTAAAGACCGCTATCTGGTGGGCTTCACGGGCCGGATCGATGGTTCGTCACGCTTCGGGGCCGACAACCGCTACGGTTTTTTTCCCTCGGCATCGGTGGGCTGGATTCTGAACGATGAGCCGTTTATCAAAAACGCCCTGCCGATTCTGAGCCTGCTGAAACTGCGCGCCAGCTACGGCTTGACCGGGAATTCAGAAATCGGCAATTTCGACTCACGCGGGTTGTACGGAACCATCAATTATGGCGACCAGGTCGGTATTCGTCCGTCGCAGGTGGCCAATGCGGCCTTGCGTTGGGAAAAATCGACGCAGTTTGACCTGGGTCTGGAGTTTGGTTTCCGCAATAACCGCATCAATGGTCAGATTGATTTCTACAACAAAATCACCGACGACCTGCTCTTGAACGTGCCACAACCGGCCATCAACGGTTTTTCAACGATTGCCCGCAACATCGGCAGTATGCGCAACCGGGGTCTTGAATTCAGCATCACCTCGCAAAACCTGGTTGGTGCTTTCCGCTGGTCGACCAACTTTAACATTTCCTTCAACCGCAACAAGGTGACGCGGCTGGATGTGTCGCCCATCCGGGCCAATTCCCGCTTCCTCAGCTACGTGACGGTGGGCCAGCCGCTGGGTGTTTTCTACGGCAAAAAATACCTGGGCGTCGACCCGGCCAACGGCGATGCGCTGTATCAGGGGGCCGACGGGCAACCCACGAACAACTACGCTTCGGCACCAGAATTGTTTGTGGGCGATCCCAACCCGGATTTTACGGGCGGTTTGAACAACAACTTCTCCTACAAAGGATTCGACTTGAGCGTACTGCTCCAGTTTGTGTCGGGCAACGACCTCTTCAACGTAGCGGGTATTTATCAGTCGGTGAATGGTGATTATTTTGATAACCAGACCAAGGACCAGATGAACCGCTGGCAGAAACCGGGTGATGTGACGAATGTTCCCCGCGCCGAATTTGGGGCAGCAAACGGAACCAGTATTTCGTCTCGATGGATGCAGGATGGCTCGTTTTTACGCGTTAAAACCGCTTCACTGGGTTATAACCTGCCGAGTGCCTTCCTGAAGAAAGCGTTTATCCAAACCGCCCGGGTTTATGTTTCGGCGCTGAACCTGTTCACATTTACGAAGTATACGGGCTACGATCCGGAAGTGAACACGCAGTATATCAACTCGACAAACCAGACGGCCAACATTGCGTTAGGGCATGACTTTTATACCCCTCCGCAGGCGAAAACCTTTACGTTTGGTGTGAATCTTGGCTTTTAATCGAAACTGAACATGAAAAAAATAATTATATCCTTAAGTCTGGCGATGGTGATGGGCATAACCGCCTGTGACAACAAACTGGACCTTGAGCCCCGCCAGTCGGTCGATGCAGCTACGGCCTTATCGACGGCGCAGGACATTGAGAGTGCTTTGATTGGAACCTATGGCGTTCTGACCGGAACCGGGGGTGGGCTGGCCGATGGCGAGTTGTATGGAACCAACCTGAACCTGGTTCCTGAGCTGCTGGCGTCCGATAATTCGGTGTCCTGGCGCGGAACGTTTGCGAGCTACCGGGAAGTGACCAACCGGCAGATGCTGGCCACCAACGTTGAAGCGCAACGCACCTGGATTACCGCTTATCAGGTCATCAACGTGGCCAATAACATCCTGGAGTCACTGGATAAAGTGACGAATGCCGACCAGAAAACCGCTTTTGAAGGGGAAGCGCGGTTTCTGCGGGGAATCATGTACTTTGAGCTGGTTCGTCTGTATGCCCTGCCCTGGGGAGCGACAGCGGCCAATGATCAACTGGGGGTTCCGCTGGTGCTGCGGGCCACGACGGGACAGGAACAGGCCGCCGAAACCCGGGCGCGCAATACTGTAGCGCAGGTGTATACGCAGGTACTCGACGACCTGACGAAAGCAACGACGCTGATGCCGGAAGACAATGGGTTGCGGGCGTCCAAATTTGCAGCTCTGGCGTTTCTGTCGCGGGTATATCTGCAACAGTCCGACTATGCCAAAGCACTAGCCGCAGCTAATCAGGTGATCGAATCCGGAAATTACCAACTGAACACCAACGTCACGACGGTTTTCCGGAACAAAAATACGGCCGAAAGCATTTTCGAAATTCAGGAAAACACGCAGAACAACCCCGGAACGACCAATGATGGGCTAACAACCCTGTACGCCAGTATTCCGGCGGGTGGGGCTGCCGTTGGCCGGGGCGATGTTCAGGTGCTGAACAGCTTTGTCGAGTCGTACGACCCGACCGATGCACGCCGGACGGATTTGTATTACATCGGGGTAAAAGGAGCCGGAACCCGGTATTACACCGGAAAATGGGCGGATTTTTACGCCAATATCCCCGTAATTCGCCTGTCGGAAATGCTGCTGACCCGCGCCGAGTGTAACCTGCGGCTTTCGACCACCACGGGGGCCACCCCCGCTGAGGATGTGAACGCCGTTCGTGAACGGGCCGGAGTGGCTCCAATTGCCGCGCCTACACTGGCTCAGGTTCTGAAAGAACGCCAACTGGAACTGGCTTTCGAAGGCCTGCGCATTCATGATATCAAGCGCACGAAAGGCAAAACCGGTGACCTCAACTGGAACGATCCAAAGCTGGTGATGCCGATTCCGAAACGCGAAATCGACGCCAATAGCCTGCTGGTTCAGAATCCGGGGTACTAAGGCGTTGCAAAAATGACAAATATCAAATGATGAATGCTAAATGTAAAAGTGGGTACGCCCTATGAATACTTTTACATTTAATATTCATCATTTGATATTTGTCATTTTTGCAACGCATGATTTAAAAATGCCGTACCTGGTGGGTACGGCATTTTTATTTGGCAGAAGCACAACGTTGCACTAAAAAAAAGCGTCATGGTAGATGTTACATATTTTTTTATTTGGTATACATTGATTCACTGCGATTCAGCGTTTAATAGTTTGAAAAATCAGTATATTGACCCATCAAAGGGGAAAAGAAGCAACCGATTTTGGCGCATGAGATCCGTTTTAACACCCAGTTCTTGTAGATGAGAAAACGTTATACTTTTTTAAGTTATTGGTTCTTATTCATTATTCTGTCGGGAAGCCTGGCCTTTGGTCAGACCCGCCGGGTAACGGGGCGGGTAACCGCAGTACAGGACGGATCGACGCTGCCCGGCGTGAACGTCGTGGTAAAAGGAACCACCATTGGGGTCAGCACCGACGCCGATGGCAATTACAGCATCAACGTCCCCGATGACAAAAATATCCTGACATTTTCGTCCATCGCGCTGGTTTCTCAGGACGTTGCCGTCAACAAACGTTCGGTCATCAATCTCCAGATGGCCGAAGCCGTCAACGAACTGGCGCAGGTGGTGGTGACGGGGTATAACTCGGTACAGAAGAAAGACATCACCGGTTCGATGGTTTCCGTGACTGCCGAAAAATTCAAGGAGATTCCCGTCACCAGTTTCGACCAGGCATTACAAGGCCAGGCGGCCGGGGTTCTGGTCACGCAGTCGTCGGGAACACCGGGGGGGGGGATCACCGTCCGCGTTCGGGGCAGCACCTCCATCACGGCCAGCAACCGCCCGCTGTTCATTGTCGATGGCGTGCCGGTCGAAGACGGTTTGCTGTCGTCGCGGGATTTCGGGGGCCAAAACGACAACGCATTCTCACTCCTCAACCCCAACGATATCGAGTCGATACAGGTATTGAAAGATGCCTCCGCCAAAGCCATTTACGGGTCGCGGGCAGCCAACGGGGTGGTTCTGGTGACCACTAAAAAAGGAAAAGCCAATCAGAAAACGACCTTTACCGCCGACGTACAGCGCGGGGTGACCGAAATTGTCCGTCGTCCCGATCTGCTCAATTCCAGCGAGCTACTCGATTTGCAACGGGAAGCCGTGACCAACGCCGGGCAGGACCCGGACAAACTGGGGTTGATTAAAGGCGTTACCGACGGCATCAATACGGACTGGGTCGATGCGGTTTTGCGGAGAGGACTCTATCAGCAATACCAGCTTTCGGCATCGGGAGGGACCGACAAAACCCACTTCTACATCAGTGGGAATTATCGGGATGAGGAAGGCATTCAGTTGAACAACCGCCTGACGCGGATGTCGGGCAAGTTCAGTTTCGATCACAAAGCCAATTCGGCACTGTCGTTCGGAACGGATATTTCCCTTTCACGAACGCTGAACAAGCGGGTGAAAGGGGACAACTTTCTGGATGGTGTGTATTCGGGCGCGGTCAAATCGCTGCCGTTTCATTCGCCTTATAACGAACAGGGCAAGCTGTATGGCCCCAACGATCCGAATTACGCCGGTTTTCCAAACTTTAATCCGGTCGCACAGGCGGTATTGCCCCGGTTCGATACCTACACGGTAAAAATGTTGGGCGGTCTTTGGGCCGAATACGAATTACTCCAGAATCTCCGGTTTCGGTCGAAGGTAAGCATCGACTACAACCAGGTGACGGAAGATCAATTCGAATCGTCGCAAACCGCCATTGGCGGGTATCTGGAAAGCGTGGGCGGGCGCGGTTATGGCGTCTTCATCTCGGGAACATACACCACCTTTATCAATACCAACACCCTGACGTACAACGTTCTGCTGAACGAAAAGAACCGTTTGAACTTCCTGGGTGGGTTCGAAATTCTGCAACGCCAGGAACGCACCGGAAACGTGCAGGGGCGGTTGTTTCCAAGCGACGACTTTACCTACATCACCTCGGCGGGGATTGTCGACAACGGAAGTTCCGGTTTGCTGAAAAGCGGACTGATTTCTACGTTCGGTGAAGTCCGCTACGATTACGATGACCGGTATCTGGCAACGCTGACGGCCCGCTACGACGGCTCATCCCGTTTTGGTCAGGACCGTCAGTTTGGGCTGTTTCCCTCGGCCTCCGTGGGCTGGCGGATTTCGCAGGAGAAATTCATGGAACCGTACCGGTTTCTGAACGACCTGAAACTCCGGGCCAGCTATGGTTTTACGGGGAATGAACGGATTGGAGACTACCAGTTTCTGGGAACCTGGGCTTCGGTAACCTACAGCGGAGCAACAGGCTTAGGCCCGGCGGCACTGGCGAACCCGACCCTGCAGTGGGAGCGGACCCGGGAAGCCAACCTGGGTCTGGATGCTTCTTTCTTCAACGGGCGACTCACCTTCAGTTTCGATGTGTATGATAACCTGACCGACCGACTGCTATTTGCCCAGCCCATTCCGTCGACGACCGGTTTTGGAACCTTGCAGGGAAACATCGGGAAAATATCGAATCGGGGAATTGAACTGATGATTTCGACGGTCAACTTCGACCGGGGCGGTTTTAAATGGAATACCGATCTGAACTTGTCACGGAACATCAACAAGGTGGTTGAGCTTGCCAACGACGGCCCGCTGTTTCGGGGGTATGACGCCAACGGGGTCGGCAGCACGAACGCGGTTGTGCAGGGAGAACCACTGGGTACGTTCTGGGGACTCAAGTTCCTGGGGGTCGATCCGGCGACGGGCGATGCAATTTACGACGACCTCAACGGCGACGGCCGGATCAACACCGAAGACGGTCAGGTGATTGGCAATGCCCAGCCCAAACTGTTTGGCGGTCTGACCAACCGGTTTTCGTTCAAGGGCTTCGATCTGAACGTCTTTTTTCAGGGGTCGTATGGCAACAAGATGCTGAATTTTACCAGTGTTACGTCCATCAATACCGGGGCGGATTTGCAGAGCAACCAGTCGCGGAAAGCGCTGGAACGCTGGCAAAAACCGGGTGACATCACGAGCGTACCGCGGTATGTCTACCAGAATACGTACAATAATTACCACAGCAGCCGGTTTCTGGAAGATGGCTCGTACCTGCGGCTGAAGAACGTTTCGCTGGGGTATAACCTGCCCAAAAAATACGTCGAGCGCTTCCGGATTGTGTCAAACGCCCGCATTTTTGCCTCGGCCACCAACCTCTGGACGCTCACCCGGTATTCGGGTCCTGATCCGGAAGTGAGCACGCTGGACGGTTCGACCACCGCGCAGGGCATCGACTTTTTCACCATTCCTCAATACAAAACTATGATGGTGGGAATCACCTTAAACCTATGATCCGATTTATTCGCTATACGGCCATCCTGGCCACGGTTTGGCTGGCTTCCTGTACGACCGTGCTGGAACCCAAACCGGTCGATTTGCTGGTCGATAACCTGGTTCTGAACGAACCCAACGATGTGGAACCGGCCCGGATCGGTGCCTACAGTGCGCTGCGGGGCATGGCAGCCACCAACATGATGGCGGGCGATTTTACGGCCGATTACATCCGCCACAACGGCACTTTCACCGATTACCGTGAACTGGGCACCAAGCAGATTACCTCTTCGAATGGCGCACCGGCTTCCCTCTGGAGCAACCTGTACCGGACCATCTACGTTGCCAACTTTGTGCTGGAAAAGCTGCCCGCCATCAATGGTGTTTCTGCCGCTACCAAAAAGCAGGTGCTGGCCGAAATGCGGTTTTTGCGCGGCTACGCCAACTTTATCGGGGCCAACACGTTCGGTGATATTCCCAAAGTGACAACCACCGACCAGGGCACCAACCGGAACATTCCGAAGACGGCCAAAGCTGATATTCTGGCGTCGGTGCTGGAGGATTTCAGAGCGGCCGAAACCGATCTGGCCACCATCGAAGCCGGTTCGACAGCTCAGGTTATAAACGGCACCTACGCCAACAAAATCACTGCCCAGGCCATGCTCGCCCGGTATTACCTCTACCAGAAAAACTGGGCTCAGGCAGAGGTGTATGCCACCCGGGTAATCGATGCCAAAGTGTATTCGCTGGAAACTAATTTTGAAGACATTGTTAGCAAAGATTTTACGAAAGAGTCTATCCTGGAGGTCGGCTATGGGCTGTCCGACGACCCCGGGACCAGCGCTTTTGGGTTGACCAACCTTTTTGTAGGACGTCGGGAAGTGATCCCCTCGGATCAGGTGGTGGTTTCCCTGTTGTCGACTGAGTCGGGTACGCGCCGGGCCACGGTAGCGTTCAATTCTCAAAATTTGCAGGGCGACGACAACGGCTGGACGATGCAAAAATACGGCACCGCCGACAACGACAACAACAACATCGTGCTGATCCGCCTGGCCGAAATGTACCTCATCCGGGCCGAAGCCCGGGCGCAGCAAAACAAACTGACCGGAACCGCCGGGGCCATTGCCGACCTGAACGTGTTGCGGGCGCGGGCGAAGGCTCCGAACGTGTCGGTTGCCAATCAGGCCGAAGCGATTTCGGCGATTGAGCGGGAGCGGGTTTATGAACTGGCTTTTGAAGGCCACCGCTGGTTCGACCTCATCCGGACGGGCCGGTTGCAGGCTGTCATGACGGCATTTTCGCCCAACTGGAAAGCCACCTACGACCGCTGGCCGATTCCGAATGGTGAAATTCAGCGCAATCCGGCGCTGAAGGACGCGCAGAATCCGGGGTACTGACTTTCAGTTGAGAGTTAAGCGTTAAGAATGAAGAGTTAAGAGGGCTGCTGGTGTGGTTTGAATCTGACGAAAAATGAGACACTATAAATACCTATTCACTTGTATTATCGCTCTGGCCACGGGCTGGCTGGTGGTGGCCTGTGAGGAACAGGATATCGACCGAACGTTTGAAGGGCCGTATTTTGTGCGGTTTACCGACTCGTCGCTGACCTATAAGGAAAGTTACAGCAAGACGATCGGCATTAAGGTGCACAACGCCGGGCCGCAGTTGGATGAGGCCATTAAAATTAACTATGTCATCAGCGGAACCGCCCGCGAGGGCAAGGATTATGTCATTGAAGGCACCAGAGGCACCGTGACGATTCCGGCCAAGCAGAGTTCCGGCACCATCAATCTGAAGCTGATCAACAACGCCAACAACATTCTGGAATCCCAGACGGTGGTGCTTACGCTGACCGATGTGCAGCCTTCGTCGCTGCGGGTGGGTTTTGGCAAGGAAGGGCTGCTGGGGAAAAGCCTTACGTTCACCATTGAGGATGATTGCCTGTTCAGCGGGACCTATTCGGGTGCCCGGCAAAATGGCGCGTATGTGAATATCCTCCAACTGTCGACCACTACCGCTACCTTACCCGACATTGCCATTTCCAGTCTCGATTGCAAAACCTACACCATCGGAAACTGGAACATCGGGATGGCTGATTTTTTTGGATTCAACGCCATCAAACCCACTTTCACTTTTGTCGACAACGGGGATAACTCCCTGACGATTCCCGTTCAGTCCAATGCGGATCTGGGCGGAGATACGCTGTCGGGAACGGGTTCGTGGAATCCGCAAAACCGTCAGATCACCCTGAGTCTACGCTGGAGAGCGACTTTTACGACCCCTTCCGGCAAAGACTCGATAGGGACGATTACTTTTCCGTTTACGTATACGCCACAATAA
This sequence comes from Larkinella sp., assembly GCF_965227735.1. Classification (NCBI taxonomy): domain Bacteria; kingdom Pseudomonadati; phylum Bacteroidota; class Cytophagia; order Cytophagales; family Spirosomataceae; genus Larkinella; species Larkinella sp. The sequence continues at coordinate 6,903,936 of NZ_OZ245776.1, forward strand.
TGAACAGCATGAAAACCTATATCCGTTTGCTGGTTTTGTCAGCCGGTTTGATGGGCCTTTTCGCCGGGTGTTCCGAAAAACTGGAACCGAAACCCATTACCTACAGCCAGTTGCTGACCGGAACTGAAAAGAAAATCTGGCGGCTGGTGTCATTCGAGGTAGTCGATGAGGGCAAGAAGTCGGGGGTAATACCGATTCAAAACGCGCTTGATCCCTGCCGGAGCGACGACCGGTACGTTTTTTATGCCGACGAGTCTCACAAACTCGAATACCTCAATGGGACTACCAAATGCAGCACAACCGAAGCCGATACACTTTTTGAAGATAGCTGGACGATGATCAATTCCAACGCTACCCTGGAATTTGTCATTCCGGTTTTTAGTGGCAGCATCTTGCCGTTTACCATCAAGAATCTGACGGAAACGTCGATGACAGTGGAAATCTATTACGACAAAATTTACGTCGAACCGATTGACGCCAGTTACCGGTTTACGTTCAATTCGACCACAAAATAAAGGAGAAATACGGTACTGAATTTCGGCGTAACTCACCGGATCGATCACCGACCTAACTGGATTGCTTTTTATGCTTAAACGTATACTTTTTTCGATTGCTCTACTCGTTTGCGGATTCTACTCCGGATCGGCCCAGCAAATCCCGGCCTGGCAGCAACTGGCCAGCCAGCCAGCGCGGGAGCAATGCGCAACCATGCAGATGGACAGTGCTTTACGGGTTAAATATCCCGAAATGGGTAGCCGGGCGGCTTTTGAAAAGACGCTCCAGGAACGCATTGAACAGATCAAGAAACTGGAACGGACGGGTCGGCTGGCCGATGTGGTGCTCACCATTCCGGTGGTGGTTCACGTCGTACACGCGGGCGAAGCCGTCGGAACGGGCCGCAACATCAGTGAAGCGCAGGTAAAAGCCCAGTTGGAAACCCTCAACGAAGACTTTCGCCGGAAACCGGGTACCCGCGGTTTTAACGACAATGCCAACGGGGCCGACATCGAAATCGAATTCTGCCTGGCCGCCATCAACCCCACGGGTGGAACGATTACGGAACGGGGGATCGACCGGGTAAACGGGGCGTCTAATTTCGGCAAATCGACCTGGAGCAAGGCCGACATCGACGGCGTTTTGAAACCGAACACATTCTGGGATCCCGAAAAATACTTCAACATCTGGGTCGTTGATTTTGCGGCCTCCGACGACCGTCTGTTGGGATACGCGCAGTTTCCGAGCCAGTCGACCCTGCCGGGTTTATCGCCCAATTCGGGGGCGGGCAGCACCGACGGCGTGGTGATCCGGTATCAGTCGTTTGGCAATGCCGAGAAAGGCAACTTTCCGGTGATGCAGGCTCCGTATAACCTGGGCCGGACGCTGACGCACGAAGTGGGCCACTGGCTGGGGTTGATTCACATCTGGGGAGATGCCAACTGCGGGAATGACTTTGTGGACGACACGCCGACGCAGGCATCCGAAAGCCGGGGTTGTCAGAAAGGGCGCGTGAGTTGCGGAGGCACCAACATGGTCGAAAATTACATGGATTATTCCGACGACGCCTGTTTCAACATCTTCACGCGCGGTCAGAAAACCCGCATGCGGGCGGTGATGCAGGTGGCACTTCGCCGGGCTAACCTCGTGAATGCTAATGTCTGCGGAACCTCCGTCGTGGCGCGTCCGACGGCGAATTTCCGGGCCGAAAACCTCCGGGTTCTGTTGGGCGGTCAGGTGCGTTTCACCGATCTGTCGACCAACTTCCCGACGAGTTGGACCTGGACGTTCGAAGGCGGCACGCCTTCGAGTTCGACGGAGCAAAATCCGGTGGTGACCTACAACCAGCCCGGCAAATTCCGGGTGACTTTGGTGGCTTCCAATGCCGCCGGTTCGTCGGCTCCGTTTGTCAGGGAACAATACATTGAAGTCTTGAACGTCGGTCTGTGTGCCGACCAGACCAATTTCAGTGGCACCCGAACCGTGTTGCGTCAGCCGGGCGGAACCGGGTATGTCGCCGGCCAGAACAGTCGTAAAACCAAGGCGGTTTCCGAGTTTTTCGATAATTCACTGAGTTATAATAACATGCACGGGGCCTCGCTCCGGTTTGGGGTAGCAAAAGCCGCCAAAGGTGCCGAAACGGAATCCATCGTCACGGTGAGCGTCTGGAACGCCCGGGGCTTCCAGAACGGACCGGGTGCGGTATTGGAAACGAAAGAAGTGCCCCTCCGAACCATTCTGGAGGATGTGGCCAACAACCGCGCCACCAGCATTGTTTTTGACCGGAACGTTCCGCTGAGCGGTTTGCCGTTCCACATCGGCATCGAGCTTACCTATGTGGCCGGAGATACGGTGGCCCTGACCACAACCCGCGACGGCGAATCGCTGTTGGGAACTTCCTGGGAGCAGAATGCCAATGGCGAATGGGAGCGGTACCGGGTTCGCCAGGGGCTCAACGTTGCCCACGAAATTACGGCCCGGGTCGGCATGAAACCGTCCGTTCAGCTGACGGCATCCAAACAATTTGTGCTGCCGGGCGAGCCGGTAACGCTCAATGCCCGTGGCGCCAGTATTTTCAGTTGGGCGGGTCAGAATTTGAGCAGTACGCTGGGCGGTCAGGTCATTGCCCGGCCCACGCAAACGACCTCGTATACTGTGACGGGTTCCGGTCTGGATCTGTGTAATGCGACGGCGACGGCCCGGATTTACGTTCAACCCGGCACGATCACCGGCGTGCCTACTGCGCTGCCGGATGAGGCCTTGACGGTTTCTCCCAACCCCAGCGACGGTTTAACGGCGGTTTCCTTCCGGAACACATCCCGGGGCATCCTAACGCTGTCGGTCCGCAACGTGGCCGGAGTGGAGGTGCTGAAACAGCAGTACCAGAAAACCGACGACGGTTTTGAAAAGACGCTCGACCTTCGAACGATGCCGGGCGGGCTGTATCTGGTCGAGATCCGGATCGGGTCGCAGGTGGTGCGGAAGAAGGTGGTGAAATATTAGAAGTTAATGACCCCTGTCAGCGGTCGAAGACCCTGACAGGGGTGTTGATCGAATTACATTAGCTGATCGAGAGGTAATAATCGCCATCAGCTTTCCACTTCCCCTTGACTTTCCGGGCAAATACGACGCCGTAGCGATGCACGGAATACCCCCACATGTCGTAGAGGAAGCAGGCCAATTGTTTATCCTGTGAAAAAGCTACATGGGAGATGCTTAGTGTACCTAACTTCCGATAGGGGAAACCAAGGATTTTTTCATCTGATAGCGCATGTAACTCCAGCCAGGAAGGGGTTACAAAGGCATAGATACTGTAAGTGTCAGACGCCGGGAAGCCTTTCCAATTCCGCCACATCACATCATCAGGTCCACCTTGCGGTAATTGATCGACGGGTATGGAATCCAGATGGGGTGGGAAGTCAGGATTCCAGAAATCCAGCAAGTTACGGAAAACCGCCCGGAAGGCCGTATCAACCCCTTTGAACCGCTTGTCCCAGTCCGCTTCCATTCGCGCCACCCGTTCATTAAAATGAGCGGGTGGCGGCATGAAAACCCCCGACATAAAGCCAACCCAAACCGGCTCTCCTTCCAGGCCCTGGCTCATGACTCCCCGGTACGGAGAGTCCCAGGTGGGTTTAGGTTCGTCGGGGTTCAGATAGCGCAGACTCTGGTTGATCACAGCGATTTCTTCTTTGATCGCAGTAGAATCCCGCTGTGGTATTTTCGCAAAGCCAGCTTTTTCCTGATTTTGGCAACCCACCAGCAAGGGTAGCAAAGCGATGATATAAACGCATTTCGATAGGGAAGGAGATGAAAAAAGTAACATTTAAGATTGTCAATTTGAATAAACGACCAAACGCGATTTAAAGACTGCTAACATATCAATCAATGCTTTTTTGCAGGAATCCGCCTGGTAGTTTTCCAGTATCTCCGCTTGCTTTTCTTTCAACTCATCCGCAGGGATAGTCCAGAAGAACTGATTGTACAGGTATTCCCAAAAAGATTTTATGGCAGGACTATTCCATAGAATCAGTAAGGAGGGGTCGCCGATCTGATCGGCGTAATCGGTAAACAAATTGACGAAATCGACGATATTCTGGGCGTCTTCAGGCGCTATGCAGTCGATATTATCAAAGGTATATCGTTCGACAATGGATTGAAGATGATCGAGATTATTTATTGATTCACCTTCATATGAATTGACTATGTCTAGTATTTCTTGCGCCCAGTTTGTTGAATTTTCTGTATCAAAAATAGGAATGCTATACGTTAAAACCGCTTCTGCCGGACCTTGCTTCGTTTTGAATAACAGTATATTTTTTTTCTGATCGATCAATAACTTTGTATCACCATTCTTAGTTAAAGAATCGTATCCCCAAATAGTATGATAGGTGACGTTGTTGAGGTGGATGGCAATCACCCACTTGTTGTATTTTAAGTTAATTTCGTCAATTTTCTCCCGCCTAGTCATGATTTTCTTGTTGGATCAATTTTCTAACCTTTCAAAGTGGTTTGAGATTTACCAAGTAACCTGACCTGTCGTCAAATTTTTCCCAAAACTCGTTTTGTTATCTGCCATTTACCATTCGATTTCCGTACAGTATAATCAGCGGTTAGACCGGTACCACGAAATAATAAATAAATAGCAACTTGTTGATCTGGAAGTAATTTAAATTGAAAGACTTCTCCGTAAAAACGAGCTGGAATAGGATAAAAAGTCGGATTGTGGAGGGTTGAATCATAACTGACGATTGGGATTTGCTTACCCTTAAAAGCAATCTTATAATCAGGTAATACAAACTCATTGCTAACTATTTTTAGGTTCTTTCCAGAAAACGATTCAAGAAAAATCGAATTTAGTGTACTGTCCGCTAGTGCCGTTTCGATAACTGCAATTGTGTCCTTTTTCGAAAGATTCATCTCTACAGTACGCGCCTTTTCCTGGCAAGAACACCAGGAAAAGGCGGAGCAAATCAATACAAAAGTTCTCGACAAACTTAACATTAACTCGTTATGAAAATGAAAAACGTTTAGGATGTGTCCAACGACTGATGTTATTAAATCCGACCTAATACACGTTTGCTGACCTGCCATTTTTCATCTACTCGATCAACCAAAAAGTCAGCTACGACTCCTACGCCGTGAAATACCAAGACAACTTTAGCCTGATCCTTCGAAATGCTCTTAAACAGATTGATAACCCCAAAAAAGCGAGCCGCTTTTGGGTCATTGGATGGGTAATAGTAAGAAGAGTCATACTCAACAAGTAGCGTCTGCTTTCCCCGGTAAATCACTTTATAGTCCGCTTTGACATACTGATTCCGTACTAACTTAAGTTCCTTTCCAGGAAAAGATATTTTAAAGATTGAATCGAGTTTTGTATCTTCAAGGGCGGTTTGAATAACTGAAATGGTGTCTTGTTTTAAATAGGATTGCTTTATTATTATTATTATAAAGCAATCCTATATTTTTCATTTTGTGAAGTATGGAAATCCGTTTGCCCCAAATCCAGTTTTATAGTCTTCACTTATTCGTTTACCATTTATTGTCAAAAGTTGTATTTGAAATGGGTCATAAAGTGCATTTTTTGAAATAGAACTCTGGCTTCCATCTGGTAGGATGTCATTCTCAAGAGTTTTATTGAATTTCTTCAAGAACTCTTTCTTGTTTTCTGTATTTACCAATACTATTGATTCTAGTCCACTATATAATAAAATAAAACCATTATTTACACTGGCATAATAAGATGGTAAATTTTGTGATAATTTATATAAACTTCTGATAGCGCTAATATAGTATTTTGTTGTGTCTGATTTCCTTTCTATCCCTACTATGAAAGATTCTTGGTTCGAAACAAATTTCTGATATTTTTTGATAGTATTCAATAAGATTGTGTCTGAAATTGTTATTTGAGAAGGGAATGAGTTTAAACTTTGAGACTTTGATGGAAGAATAACCGTTATACAAAATGCCATTGTGATATAAAAAAAACTTCTAGTTGAATTTTTCATGATTTTGAAATTTACTTGAAAAAAATGTTTTATGGCACTGTTTTAAAACAGTGCCATTTTAAAGTTTATTATTTGTAAAGGTACAAGTTGCTATTTGTTAATGAGCAATTAAAGCTTTCATTTTCATTTGAAAATAATAACGTGCCTGGCGCAGCCTCACCAGGTCTACCCCGATAAATTCCAGTTTGAGTTATTGCAAAAATCGGGGCATTGTAAAATTGGGCTACATAAAGATCACCTTGTGATAAACCATTACCTGTAGGATAAATAGTTGTCGGAGGGTGAGTGTGAACTATACCTTCAATAATTAATTCTTTCCCATTAAGATACAAAGTTGAATGACTACTTGTCACTTTGATAGTTAAACCTGGATAGCCTTCAATATGGGAAAGGTTTACAGTATTTTTTGTATCGGGCATTAAGAATATTCCTTGATTTGTCATTAGAGAAAGTTGCTCTTTATGCATGCTAAATGTACGGTCCCACATGTATTTATATACTTCACACTGCCTTCCTACTGGATAAAGAGCAGGTTTGTTAACAGGGCCTGATGGATTTATTGGATAAGAAGTTCCAGTTCCACCACTACCTCCAGCAGTAGATGGTCCCCCTATACCTACTGCTGGTCCAGCAGGTCCAGTAGGTCCACCAGCGTCACCTTCGCTAGGCCTTTTTGCCTTTATCAAAACAAAAACTTTCAGTATTCCTCCATCGATTGTTATTGGAATGAGGTCTGGATTAATAAAGAAATCGCTTCTAAAATTAACCTGAGAATTAATGCTCGTAGGCAAATCCGAAGTAGAACCGCAAATTCGTGTGGTTACAGTACCTATACCATTTCCAGCCCCTGAAAGACCAAACTCCGCACTGAATCCATGGTACCGAGCCGCCGGATTATTGCCAAAGGCTCCAACTAAATCGGGCCGGTCTTCATTGGCTTCTACAGTGGCTAATTTTAACCCATCAACAAAAATATCGACCAGTACTGTCTTAGTCAGATTATTTTCATCCAATGCCCAGCCACCTACAGAATACATAGTAGCATTGTCAAGATGTCCCTTTGGATTTCCTACCGAGCAATTACCCGTTTCAGGAGTATTTGTTCCCGGATTACTTCCCGTTCCACCACTACTGCCGCTCCCTGCACATTGAATCGTTTTAGGGCTATTGTTCAATGTATAACTACTGCCCTGTACGCGCAGACTGATCGATTGGTTCTGTCCGTTTTTAACAGATTCCGGTGGAGCAAAGTTAAAACCGTGTTGGCCATTCCCCTTGCCCGCATTCAACAAATCCTGACGAAAATTGGCGGCTGAAAAACTACCGACCACCTGTCCATTGGCCACCACTTCGACGGTTATTGGGGCATTCGGATTGTTACGGTCGTAGACCCAACCTCCCAGGTTACCGCAGTCGGCTCCCTCGAAGTTGCCTTCATAATTGCCGTTCGAAGGATTGTTGGATGGTGGGGGCGTTGTGGTACCCGGATTAGTCGGTGGGGTGGTTGTTCCATCGGAACTGCCGCTCCCTGCACATTGAATCGTTCTGGGTCCCTGCTCCAGCGTGAAGGAACTACCCTGTACGCGCAAACTGACCGACTGATTCTGTCCGTTTTTGATCGAAGCCGGTGGAGCAAAGTTGAAGCCATGTTGTCCATTCCCTTTTCCCGCATTTACCAAATCCTGCCGAAAATTGGCGGCTGAAAAACTGCCGACTATCTGACCGTTGGCCACTACTTCGACGGTTATTGGGGCATTGGGATTGTTGCGGTCATAGACCCAACCCCCAGGTTACCGCAGTCGGCTCCCTCAAAATGTCCTTCATAATTCCCATTTGATGGATTGTTGGACGGTGGGGGCGTTGTGGTACCCGGATTAGTTGGTGGGGTGTTGTCCCTCCTGAACTGCCGCTCCCCGCACATTGAATCGTTCTGGGTCCCTGCTCCAGCGTAAAGGAACTGCCTTGTACGCGTAAACTGATTGACTGATTCTGTCCGTTTTTGATCGAAGCCGGAGGAGCAAAGTTGAAGCTGTGCTGTCCGTTGCCCTTGCCTGCATTCTGTAAATCCTGTCGAAACTCTGAAGCGGTAAAACTGCCCACAACCTGACCGTTGGCCACCACTTCGACCGTAATGGGCGTATTTGGATTGTTGCGGTCATAGACCCAACCCCAGAAATTGTCGCAGTTAGCACCGTCAAAATGGCCTTCATAATTCCCGTTTGAAGGATTGTTGGCACTTTCCCGGGCCTGTCGGTTGCGCATGGGTTCGGCCGAGTTGACGAGCGTTAGGGAAACGCGGGCTTTTTCAACGAAAAGACTGGTCTGGTCGGCATTCGAGTGGCTGCGTAAGAGTCGGAACGTGCTTTCGGCTCCGACCTGAGTAAAGTAGCCGGTTACGGTATACCGGACGAATGCGTTCGAGGGAGAAAGTTCGGTGCTCACTAAATCCGCATAGTCGCCACCGGTGCGGATGAAGCCTTCGGGCAGGAGTAGTTTCAGTCGGAAACCGCCGGAACCCGCACCGGTGTAGAGCAGTGCTGGCGAGAGATTGAGATACTGAGCCGTGATGGTCAGCTCAATGGGTTGCCCCAGGGCGATCTCGGTTCGATTGGACTTCATGCTGAAACGGATGGGGTCATTATCGAACATCCGGTTTTGTAACTGGGGTGTTTGGTGGGATCGTAACGGAGGTAGGATTTTCCCGGAACGAGGAGTCTTGTAAATAGGTTCTCCTTTCTTTAAGGCCGTAACCCCGAATAGAGTCATCAAGGCGACGGTAAGAACCGCGAATCGGGGCAGCATCTTGCTTCGTAAAAAGTTGATCATTATAGCTATTTTGTAGTATGTGCAAGCAATTATAAGACAGCAAGCCACATCCATCCAAGCATTTATTAAGAAATATTTTTATGTTTTTGTTATATAAAATATTGGTAACATTATAATTTGTATATAATAATATTGAATCAGGAACAACAGGTTTTCATTCGAAGTGAAAAAGGGCACTTAAGGTGTACTGAATGCGGGATCTGGTTAAAAATCGAAAAGAGACAGATCGACTATCTACAAATAGCCGGTTAGCCTCTTTTCAAATAAATAGTGCTTAGAGGTTGTTTGAATTAAGGCCGGAGGCCTGTCCTGTCAATAGTCCACCGCCGATAGCAACTCGTGGTAGCTCCGGAGGAGCGGCCTGAGATATTTTTATGCCGCTCCTCCGGAGCTACCACGAGTTGCTATCGGCGGTGGACTATTGACAGACCGCCCTTCCAGGGCTCTCCCCGATTAACTCAAACAGCTTGTTAAAAATCGTGGGGCATTCCCCCACCCGCCAACTCAATACGTCAGCTTCGCCAGATAATCGAAGTCATATTTGGCGCTTTCCATGGCGGTTTTCGGGTATTCTTCCTGTTCGACAAAGAAGTACTTCATGCCGGATTTGTCGCTGTTTTTCAACATTTTCACAATGTCGATTTGCCCTTTGCCAAACTCGGTGCTTTCCTTTTTTACCTTGTCCATGTCTTTGAGGTGCCAGAGCGGAAAACGGCCCGGATACTTGGCAAAGTACTTCAGCGGGTCGTTGCCGGTCAGGATAGCCCAGCCCAGGTCCATTTCCATTTTGACCAGCTTGGCGTCGCTTTTCTCGACCAGAATGTCGTACAGCGGTTTACCGCCTTTCTTTTCAAATTCGTAATCGTGGTTGTGATAGGCAAACACCAGACCGGCTTTCTGGCAATCCTCGGCGGATTTGGAAAACGTGTCGGCGCAACGCTGGTAATTGGCAACGGTTTGCCCCTCCGACGGCAGCGACGAACACACCAGGTAGCTTTGCCCGGCTTCGGCGGCCATGTCGACCGATTTTTTCCAATCCTTGTCGATGTGAACGTGGCCACTGCGGACGTTCATGCCGAGGTCGTGGGCAATTTTTTTGATTTCTTTCGGCTTCAACCCATAGTAATTCCCTTTGTCACTGCGGGCCGATTCCAGTTCTTTGTAGCCAATTTTCGCCAGTTGTTTCAGCGTACCCACGGCGTCGGCCAGCATTTCCTTCCGGACGGTATATAATTGAATGCCTACATTTTTGACTTTGGCGGCTTCCGCGAAGGGGGAATACAGCAAGGCCCCCGCGGCCAGGCTACCGGTTGTTTTTAGAAAATCGCGTCGTGTTGTCATCGGTTTTATAGAATACAGCTTGATCAACTGGACAAAGGAGTGGAGCCGTAAAGTCTACTAGCTGTGCCCCATTCTCCCGCAACCTACCACTTCTTAAACACAAAAAAGACCGCCAGCACAATCAGCGCGAAACCGACGATGTAATTCCACTTGATTTCTTCCTTGAGATACAAAACCGCAAAGGCGACGAACACCAGCAAACTGACGACTTCCTGGATCGTTTTAAGTTCGAAAGCGGAGAATTGATACGAGCCGATGCGGTTGGCCGGCACGGCAAAACAATATTCAACCAAGGCAATCAGCCAGCTAATGAGAATCACTTTCCACAAAGCCTCGCCTTTGTAGCGGAGGTGCCAGTACCAGGCGGTGGTCATGAACAGGTTGGAAATCACCAATAAAACTACAGTGCGCATCGTCGTATTTCTAAAGTGTTGAAGTCGGTTTTGAGCGATTGAGATCGTTTATCCGAAAAACCGCTGCAAATCTCTGTGAACTCTCGGTGGAAACCATAAACCACCCGGCTTTTTTTGAGTTAAAGAGAGCGTGAAGCCCAACTTTGATTTGTCACTGGTTCTCAATCGCATTGAGGACGCCATCCGGCCGTATCCGAAAGCCGCCATGTTCGATCTGTTCGAGCGGGGGTATAACGCGGTGTTTGAACAATTGATCGCGTGTATCATCTCCATCCGCACGCTGGACGAAACCACCATTCCGGTTTCCTTGCGACTGTTTGCCGTGGCCCGAACGCCCGACCAACTCCTGAAACTCGACCCGGCTGAACTCGCCACACTCCTGAACGGGACGCAGTACCCCGAACAGAAGGCCTACACCATGCTGGGCATTGCCCGGCGGGTAGTGGATGAGTTTAACGGACAGATTCCCGCCGATTTTGAAACCCTCATTTCATTCAAGGGCGTTGGACCGAAATGCGCCAATCTGACGCTGGGCGTCGCCACCGGACAGGCCGCCATCAGCGTCGATATCCACGTCCACCGGGTCACCAACCGCTGGGGTTTGGTCCGAACCCGGCAGCCGGAGGAGACTCTGAAAGCCCTCGAAGAAAAAGTGCCCGTTGACCAGTGGATCGACATCAACCGGCTGCTGATGCCGTTTGGCAAACACATTTGCACCGGCCCAAACCCGCATTGCCCGACCTGCCCGGTGCTGGAATGGTGTGAGCAGGTGGGAGTGCGGAAACAATAATTACCGCTGAACGGGTGGGCAATGCAAAACCGGATTTACCTTTGCAGCTTCAACCAAAACCGGTTTTCGCTCCTCAGTCGTTTCGGTGTTCTCCATCCGGGTTTTACAAACCGTAAACCGTAAACTGTAAACCGAGAACTACATCCCCGCGTATGGCTTTAAAAACAGTTGTTAAAATCAGTAATGTAACCAATTTGAGTGATGCCCGGTACTGCGCCGGTATGGGTGTCGATATGCTGGGGTTTTCCATGGACGAAAACGCGGAGCAGTACGTGCCTCCGGTTACGTTCAGGGAAATTCGTTCGTGGGTGGCCGGGGTACACATCGTCGGGGAGACGGCTTCGATCGATGTTGTGGAAATTGAGCGGTTGCTGGAAGTCTACCAGCCTGACGTCCTCCAGATTGAAGAAGCGGCCCTGTTGCCCTATCTGTCGACCTTCGATTGCCGGATCATTCTGAAAGCTGACTTATCCTTGCTGACGCTCGATCAACTGGAAACCTTCTTTTCGTCCGTTCAATCCGATCAGGTCGATTACTTTCTCCTCGAAAGCAAAGGTGCCGTAAACCTGGATGAGGAGTTGAAAGCGACGCTTAAACCGCTGGCGGCCCGGTACCCGGTTTTGCTCGGCATCGGTTTTACGCCGGATTCGATCGAAAACCTGCTGACCGACCTGCCGATTCAGGGCATTGCGCTCACGGGGGGCGACGAAGACCGCCCCGGTTCGCGCGAATTCGGCGAACTGATGGATATTCTGGAGGTTCTGGAAACCGACGACTGAATTATTAGGTTAAACCCGGTAGTATGTATTACCTATTATCAGTCCTGGCGTACTTTCATCCCAATCGGCGTCCATTCTTCCTTTCTTCCTTTTAAGCTACCGAAAACCGCGATACGTTTACAGCGTATTTTAACTAATACGCTCATGACTAAACGCTTAGAACGTCTTCGCGACGAAGCTATGTTAGGCGGGGTAGCCGCCGGACTGGCCCAGTATTTCAACATCGACCGGACCTTGATCCGGGTTCTCTTCGTGGCTGGCTTTTTCCTGCCCCACGTCCCGTCCCTGATAATTTATGTTATCTTGTGGATTGTATTACCGGAACGGGTTTCCGGCTATTATGCGTCGCTTAAAACAGAACCTTTAACTAATCAGTACACCACTATGAATACGAATGAACGCAATGGTAACCTCGTAGGAGGGTCAATTCTGGTCGGAATCGGCTTTCTGTTTCTGCTCGATCGCTGGTTCGATATCAACTTCGGCGATATGTGGCCGTTGATCCTGATCGGGATCGGGGCCTGGCTGATTGTCAAGGATCGGAATAAGAACAATGGTCCGCACAACGAAGGCCCACCGTCCAGCGACCGTTACACCAGCGGCTCAGATCCGTACGCCGATCCGTATGCGTCCAACAACCCGCCACAACAACCGCTCTGATCCAACATGAAGCGAACAGGACTATTCTGGGGCATCGCCCTGATCACGCTCGGCGTGGTGTTTCTGGCTCATAATTACGGCTGGTTCTACATCGACTGGAGTTTCTTCTCGCGGTTCTGGCCGGTGCTGATCATTCTGGCCGGGTTGAATCTGATCTTTGCGAAGTCGAATTCGGCAGCCGCGCTGGTCACCACCGTTTTGCTGGCGGTTTCGGTACCCCTGGCCATTGTGGGCATGTTCCACGGAAACCGCTGGGATAACGACCGCTACGAATACCGCTACAATAATGATGATGACGACGATGATTCCGATCATAATCGTAACGATGAGGATGACGACGATGGTGACCGCAACGATCGCCGACCCCGGGTCCAAACCAGCCACATTGCCGAACCGATGGATTCCGTCATTCAGCAGGCTTCGCTGAAGTTTGAAAGCGGAGCGGGGCGGTTTTACATCGGCGCACCGTCCGATAGCCTGGTCGAAGCCGATACCAAAATGAGCGTCAGCAAATACAGCATGTCGGTCAACCGCAGTGACGAATCGCGCTCGGCGGAGATTGAACTGAAGCTGGACGACGATGAAATCAAGCTGAAATCCGGCGAACTGGTCAATCTGGTGGATTTGCGGCTGAATCCGAAACCCACCTGGACGTTCGATTTTGGTATTGGCGCCGGACAGGCCGACTTTGACCTGAGTGCCTACGCCGTGCGGTCGGTTAAACTGGGAGCCGGTGCCGCCGACATTGAGATAAAACTGGGGGATCGGGTTCCGCAATCCGACGTTCGGATCGAGTCGGGTGTAACGTCGGTGACCCTGAAGATCCCGAAAACCACCGGTTGTCAGGTCGAAACACAAGGTGCTTTGACCGTTAAAAAGCTCGACGGTTTTGTCGAAATTGGCGGGGGCGTCTACCAGACACCGGGTTATGCCGGTACGGCGAAAAAAATAAACATTCACTACGAAGGCGGGGTATCGCGCTTCGAAGTCGAACGGTATTAAGTCCGGAAGCCTGGGTTAATTGCTCAGGCTTCGGCCATTCATCGGGTTGTCCGGTAAAAGCCAGCACTTTTACCGGACAACCTTTTTTGTTTTCCGTCCATTCGTTGGCTTCACCACCCAATGTGCTTTTGTTGCGAAAACTAATGAGTATTTATAACTAGTATTAAAATAATACCGGTTTTGGTTTTTGTAACGGAAAATTATATTAAAAAGAACATTACAGAATGTAAAATGCCTGTAATTTAAATAATTATAGTCTGATAATTGGCTTAGTTAAATTGTACTATAAAGTTAACGTATAGACTAACCGTAAAATATGTAAAATATTTATGCATCCGTTTGATAAATAGTGTCTTGAATTGCTTGGATTTACTAAAATAATAGTATAAAATCGTCAAATAATTACTTTTTTGCGAGCTATTATGGATAAAAAAAGATGTGTATATACAAATAAATACTTATAAATATTCTATGTTTGTAAAGGTTTTAGTTAACTGATGCGTGGATTATAGGCATTGAATATTCTTAAGTTGTAACGGGGACGCGGTAAAAAAACTACCCGCTTTCCTGTGCTATATGGGTGTGCAAGCAAATTTAGCTTGAAGAAGTGAGATGTTATGGATTTGTAGAATAAACTTCCAAACTATTGTTTCATGAAACCCACATTTAAGCCTGATCGGCTAATACCTGGTTATCTGCTTTGCCTTTGGCTGCTGTGCATTTTAAATGCTGCTGCCCAACCCATAACGATTGCATCGGAAGATTATAAAGTTGACAACGGTCTAAAATTGATTGTTTGCAACCGGATACCGGTTATTCCAACGTCGCCACAACCCCTGACGCTGGTTTTTGACAAAAATTACACGTATTCCGCAACGGGAGAAGCCTTTCAGATTGGGAAAGAATATACGCTTGCCAGCACTGCCGGGAACTACAAACTCTTTTTTACAACCTTCCCCATTATTGCTTTCAACACCAATGGGGTTGCCATCAGTGAAGATGACAACCGCACCAAAGGTACGGTTTCGATTGCCAATCCAGGAAATTCGCCCCTTTCATACAGCATGGGCGTTCGGGTCAGAGGCAACACCTCGCGGCTGAATCCCAAAAAGTCCTATAACCTGGAACTCTGGAAAGATCCCGCAGGCAACGAAGAACTTGAAACGTCGCTGTTTGGTATGCGGGAAGACAGCAAGTGGCTTTTTCTGGCCCTCTACAACGAACCCCTGCGCGTCAACAACGTGGCCTCGTGGGCGATTTGGCTAAAAATGCATCAACTCTATTATGCCGGTCAGGAGGCTGGTGCGCTTCCCGGCATCAGAACCCGGTATTGTGACGTGTTCATCAACAATTCTTACAACGGCGTCTATGTCATCACGGAAGACCTCGACCGCAAGCAACTCAAGCTGAAAAAGACGCGCGACAATGGCGAAATCCGGGGGGAACTCTATAAAACGGGGGCTAAAACCGATGCGACCTGGTTTACCAGTGTTTTCAATAACAACCTTTTATCGCCCTTTGACAACAATTCCGCAACCTGGTCGGGCTACGAGATGGATTATCCCAAAACGCCTTTCTGGAATAATTTGTTTGGCATTGCAACATTTATCAATAAATCGACCGATGCGGATTTTAAAAACCAGGTGGCCGGGAAATTTAAAATGGATAATCTGATCGATAATTTTCTGTTTTTAAATGCGGTGGGGGCATCGGACGACAATTTTGGAAACAATCAATTTATTGCCCGCTACAAAGAAAACGAACCTTACATTTTTCTGCCCTGGGATTTCGATGTAACCCTGGGAAATTATTACGGGTCGGTGGAACCGGTTGCCGAGAATGTGCGATTCAATGGCTTTTATTATCGTCTGTTAACGCTGAATCCGAACGGTTTTAAAAGCAGGATGAAGAAGCGGTGGCTGGCCTTGCGGCAGGGCGACCTGACCAATGCCAATTATAAAAAGAACCTGACCGACAACACGACCCTGCTAACCAATGAAGGGGCCTATAAACGCGAAGAATTGCGGTGGCCCGCAACCTTACGGCTGTCGGAACATGCGGCTATTCTGAGCTGGGTTGACAAACGGCTCACGGTTTTGGACCAGTATTTTGCTGAGTTTCCTGATCAGGACCCTTCCGCCGTAGAGGTAACTCTGCTCAATTTTACGGGACAGGTTTCCGGAGCAGAAAAAACACTGAACTGGACGACCGGTTCCGAAAAAGACGCCAGCCGGTTTGAAGTCGAGTTCAGTGCCGATGGGCTGACGTTTGGCAAGGTGGGAGAGGTGGCGGCATCGGGCAATAGTGCCGTTGAAAAAACCTACGCATTCACCCATCCGAATGCGTCCGCCGTGGCGTATTACCGCCTGAAAATTTTTAATAAAGATGGACTTTTTAAATACAGTAATCCGCTGTTGATCGGTGCCTGCCCCAGTCCGCCCGCCGTGCCGACGCTAAGTGCCAGTTCGACCGCGATCAATGCCGGGCAGAGTACGGTATTGACAGCCGCCGGGTGTGCCCAGACGGTGTTGTGGAACACCGGGCAAAGTGGGAGCCAGCTAACGGTAAGCCCGGCCACAACGACCACTTACCAGGCCCGGTGTCGGCAAAGCGCTGGTTGTGAAAGCGTCTTTTCTGACGCCCTGACCGTTAAAGTGAACCCCGTAACCGCCTACGATGGCTATTTGAGCACGGCCAGTTGCACGGTTATTTCGGGTTGGGCCTGGGATGGCAAAAAGCCCAATGCACCGTTGGTGGTGGAGATCCTGGAAGGGCAGAATGTAATCGCCTTTACCGTCGCCGATATTTACCGGTCAGAACTGAAAACCGCCGGGAAAGGAAACGGATTACACGCCTATGCGTTTGAGCCGCCTAAAAGCCTGTACGATAACAAACCGCACGTGCTGTCGGCCCGGATAAAGGGCAGCACGTTCGCACTCAAGCAGGGGCCTAAAACCGTCACCTGTCCACTGACCAACTATGTGCCGCTCGCGCCCGCCATCGCCCCCTTGTCGGCCACGGTCAACACGGGTTTTTCGTGGACCTTGCCGATGTTTTTCGACGCCGATTATGGTGCGGTCTACTACAGCCTGAGTGGGTTGCCCGGCGGCTTGTCGTTCGATCCGATTTCGCGGGATATTACCGGTATGCCCACAGTACCCGGCACGTTCAATCTGACCTATTCAGCTTCGGATGGCATTGCCACCACGCCGGTTTTGGTTTCACTCGTGGTCAGCACGACCGGTAGTGTGCCGGAACCGGTTAACCAGCAACCGCAACCCCCGGCAATATCTCCGCTGTCGGCCACGGTCAATGCGGCTTATACCATCACGTTAGCGCCCTTTACGGACACCGACCCGCTGACGTATGCGCTGAATGGCTTGCCCAACGGCCTGGGATTCACGCCCGGAACCCGGGTTATTACCGGCGCGCCGACGGTTAGCGGTACCTTTAGTCTGACCTACACCGCCACGGACAGCCAGTTGGCCCGTAGTTTTTTGGTGATTTCTTTGACGGTAAGCCCGGCAGTTTCCGTACCGCCATCGACAACGGTGACGGGAAATTTTGAAGGCTATCTCGACAAGGTGGAGTGTGGCAGCATTCGGGGGTGGGTCTGGGACCGCAACAAGCCCAATACGCCCCTAATGGTCGAGTTTTTTGCCAATGATAACCCGATCGGTACGGTCAAAGCCGATATTTTCCGGCAGGATCTGAAAGACTCAGGCAAAGGAAACGGGGCCCATGCCTACAGTTTCCCTACGCCCACCAGCGTCAAAACGGGGGCGTCCTTTCAGATTAGTGCCAAAGTGCAGAACAGCAGTTTTGTGTTGAAATGGTCGCCGAAATCCCTGAATTGTCCGGTGGGAAGCCGCCTGAGTGTGGTCGAGGATTCGGGGGCTGAATCGGGCGATTTGCTGACGGTCTGGCCGAATCCGTCGGACGGTAACTTTGAGATTCGCTATACCCTGGAAGCCGGAAAACCGGGTGAACTGTCGGTGGTCGATGCCACCGGCCGGGGCTGGTATCGCAAGTCCGTCGAGGGAACTGGTCCCCAGCGGCAAAAGGTATCGCTGACCGGTGCGCAGGGTGTTTTCCTCATTCAGTTGCGCCAGGGGACAACGCTGCAAACCAAAAAGATGATGATCGGGAAATGAGGGCTATAACCTGATTCATTCCTACGGGATTGTGGGTTTTGATCATCCGCGAAGCGTTAAATCCCGTAGGGATGAATCATCTTGTAGCGGTGGGTTTTAACCCGCCGAATCATAGGCAATCAATCCCATAGAATAATCCCGTAGGGATGAATCATCTTGTAGCGCTGGGATGTAATCCTTAGATTCTATTTTTTGAACACCAACGCCTTGATCGGCTGAATGCGCGTAGCCACCAGTGTGGGAAGCCACATCACAAGGGCAATGAGGGTGATGGTGGCGAGGTTCACCAGGGCGATCACCGAAAAATTCCAGGCAATCGGCACCGTGTCCATGTAGTAGTTTTTGGGGTCGAGCGGGATCAGTTTGAAATAATACTGAAGCGCGCAGATTCCAATGCCGAGCAGGTTGCCAATAACCAGGCCTTTGATGACCATATTCAGCCCTACGTAGAAAAAGACCCGCCGAATCAGGGAATTCTGACTGCCAAAGGCTTTCATCAGGCCGATCATGGGCGTACGTTCCATCATCAGCACCAGCAGAATGGCGACCATGTTGAACCCGGCTACGAAGAGAATCAACACCAGAAAAATGCTGGTATTCTGATCGAGGAGCATCATCCAGTCGAACAGCGGTTTGTAGGTGTCCGTGACGCGCATCGGGCGCATGTCGGGCGAAGCCGCATCGCGAACCCGCCGGTAGGTTTCATCGATGTTTTTGAAATCTTTGACGAAGATTTCATACCCGCCCACCGAATCGGCTCCCCAGTTGTTGAGTTGCTGAATCAGGCGCAGGTCGCCGACAATCATCACATTATCGCCTTCTTCCAGGCCCGTGTCGTAAATGCCCGTCACCTGCAGTTTCCGGGGACGCAGCGTGTTACCGATAAAATACATGATGACTTCCTTGCCGACGCCGAGCTGAAGCCGGTCCGAAATCCGTTGGCTGATCAGGATCTGGCAGGAATAATTCGGATTACACTGCGCACTGTCGTTGAAAAACCGGGGCAATCGACCCGCCACCAGCGAACTCTGAAACAAACTCCAGTCGTATTCCCGGCCAACGCCTTTCAAAACCGCCCCTGAAAGTTCGTCGGCGGTTTTCAGCATCCCGGCTTTGGTGGCCACGGCCTG
Organism: Larkinella sp.; assembly: GCF_965227735.1. Taxonomy (NCBI): domain Bacteria; kingdom Pseudomonadati; phylum Bacteroidota; class Cytophagia; order Cytophagales; family Spirosomataceae; genus Larkinella; species Larkinella sp. The sequence continues at coordinate 6,923,036 of NZ_OZ245776.1, forward strand.
AATGTGGCGGATGCCATCGATGTCTTTGGCCTGCTGGTAGAGGGGCGTCTTGAGCGGCAGGGGCGTTTCTTCGTACGAATTATTCAGAGAGAATTTCGAGACGGTAATGTGCGAACCGAACACAAAAATCTTCTGCTGAATCCCGTATTTGTAGCCAAACAAAACCGCAAAGGCTACGATGATGCTGGCTAGCCCGATGGCAATGCTGGCAATACCAACTTTGGTAACGGTGGCCGAAAAACTCGTTGTGGGCGTATGGCGAATGCGCCGGGCAATAAAAAACGGAACGTTCAAGCGAAAAGATTTTAAGGATCAGGGGACCGTTTTGGCAAATGGACTCCTCTATTAACCGAAAAACGGCGAACCTGGAGACGGTTTTCTATAAAATAATAAATGTAATGGATCCGAGCGGGACAACCTAATCAGCCAATTGAGGAATTTTGCTCGTTCGCCGGGAGTTGGGAAGCCAATCAATTTCGGAATTACAGAACTGGTTCAGCTACGTTCTATCCTGACTACCCAGCGGTATGCCGTCGAGGTGGACCGGGGGATTCAGGGGGAAGCGATGGTGTCGATTTGGGAAGATAGGGTGAAGGAGGTAGAACAGGTGTAGTAAGGTTACTTTGGTACTGGGAGATGTTTGCTGTAATTAACTACATCAATTTGACTTTGGGGTAAGATGCCAAGTAATGCTTTACGCGCTTCATCAGTGGTCAGCTCTTTTTTGCCTTGTGCTCTTTTGCTTGCTGCAATCAGGACTGCTCGCAAAGGGTACCATTTGTTGGCGTATAGAAACGAGATCCGATTATTTAGATTGAAGTGAATATTTCCCAGTTCACAGTCATTCATGGCGGCAGTAAGGTGTTGAAGGGTCATTGGAAAAAGAAAGAGCTAAATAGAGAACAATAACGTATACATTTTGATTTTAAAATCTAACCTATTGGCTCAAGTTATTTTCTTCCCTTTTCCATAACTTTAAAGATCCGGTGACAAATTCGCCATCTAAAATACTTTTTGAGATGAAATACCCTCGACCCTTTAAACCGTTTGGGAAAAATCTAATTAGAAATACCCCAAAACTCCTTCCATTTGGATATTTATCACTAGAAACTGTATAAATTATTTTTAAGAAGTCTCCATCTTTAAAGCATTTGCCTTCTATATTTCTAATTGGAACTTTTTCAGTTGCAGGTGTTTTAGGATAGGGTTGATACTGGCCAGACATTAAAATTTCCTTTTGATCACTAACTTTAAAAGTGAGATCGATAAATTTATAAGCATATTTTTCGTCGATTGTGTCGATAGCGGATTCATTAACAGTATCATACCCTTCTCCTTGCCAAGTCCCCAGGAAATAATAATCTTTATCCTCACTTATATTCTCTTTTGTAACTGTAGGAACATCAGTTATATTATTATATTTAAATATTTGGCTCACTAATCCAACTATAGTTAAGAAAGCAGAGAATATCATAAAGCGATGGATGGAATCTATTATTGTTTTTTGCGGTTTAGCTTTCCCTTGTTCTCTGTTTAAAAGTCTAAATGCAAAGAAAGCTAATAAAAAACCAAGCCCAATTACACCATAACTCAGGATATTAAAGATATCAAGTTTCATGAATCAAAATATTTTATTTTAATGATTAAATGTTGAATTTTATCTATAGTAATTCTTGCAAGGGTGATAACCTATTTAACGATCTTCAGCATCAATTACTCGTGTAATAGCACTTCGACATATACCACCATCGGTGTATATCGTGTCGCAGACAATCTGTTTTTTGAAGCTATGCGTGAGTTGTTCAATACCTATGCTTTTATTTGGTAATTATCTGCCTTCGGACTTATCCAAATCGTTTGCCCTGGCGAAGCTAACCAGTTCTGGTCTTATCTTTTCACGAAAATCCTTTTTAAAAAGCTCAAAAAAATCACTTTCCTGTTTATTAGCATCCATAATTGCTTCAATTAGATCATCCAAAAATTGGTCATGTTCAAAAATCAATTCCAGTCCTTTTTCAGAGCTATTTACTGCAAGGTTGTTTAATGTGAATAAATCGTTCAAAGAAACCTCATCACCGTAATTTGGCTTACTCATTCTGATACCCACTTCACTCATTATTATTGAAGTTAAGTGTCTTTCCAGTGGAGACGGGTAATGCTCGGGCGGACCAAGATTGCCTAATCTCCTGACACCTGCTGATAATCGATGTAAAACAGAAACAGTAAACAACCAGGCATGAATAGCTTGATCCAATGAACCGGTAGATTTGTTTAGAATGTCTGATTGGAACATATTACGCTGAAAGCACTCATAAACTATACCTGCTTCCGTTTCATTAGCCCAGTTGTCCGCATTCCATTCCAGTAACTTATTGGTAAGCGGGTTAATTTTTCTTTCAATCTCCCCATCGAACTCCATAATAAAGTCCATTCCCATTTTGTGATTTACGTAACTCAGATGGCCATACCTTAAATGGGCTATTTCGTGCAGCAGCAAGAAATTCAGCGCTAAATCTGCCAAATCATTTGCATAATAGCTTCGGGTTTCGTCAACTGGATAAACGTATGGGGAATACTTCTTTTCTTCATATTGATCCCTAACAACCTCAAAATTTGGAGTTAATACAGGTAATTTCTCATGCTCATGCTCTAATTCAACATTTCCCAAATCAGGGAATATCTTCGGACTTGATAATATTCTGTTAAAAATCTCATACACCATCAGAATGAGTCCGTAATTGAAGCCAATAAACTCTTTGCCTTTATGAATAAAGGCCGTAGCATTGAAGTTGGGATTATTAATGAAATCAAAGTGGACATGAGGCATACCCTCTATTACTCCTTCAGGTCTGGTCTTTACCTGATCAATAAAGTTTTGCGCATTGGATTTGAACCTGTGGAACAACACTTGATCCTCAATTTCCAGAGTATCTATATCAAACCGCCCACCACGAGGCATCATTTTCTCGTCAAATGCGTCTTCATAATCTTGTAAAGTGAAACCTATTCCTTTTTTGGACTCCATGAAAAATAATTTCTAAATATCACTTGTCTTCTTTATTCAATAGTTGCCGTATTTTCCACTATGAAATCGTGCAAGGATGCTCCCATCCGTTTGACATGCTCATCAATTTGAATGAAATGTTGCTTGGCATTTTCGTCGGTCGCCCAGGTTCCGGATTCGATGGCATAGCGCCGTTCATCTGTGGGTAGTTTACCTTTTTCCATCCCGTTTCCATACAAGTAAAAGCTGGAATAGGTGATTCGGTACATGCTTGGATAACATTCAATGGTAACCGTGTACGATACTTCTGGTGCGTAATATTGGAAGCTTCCTTTTTTGCCGGTTATAACCATATTGTCTATTCCTCCCGATCCAATAATATCTTTCGTATCAAAGTCACCGATTTCTAAAGCATCCTTTGGGTTGCGGACGTGAAAAGCGACCCATCGCCGGGCCTGCCGAAACATAGCGACATCCGAAACTCCTTTAAGGTTCTGTACATCCACATACGTAACTTTGCCTTCATAGAGCGGAAGCACCCCCAGAAGCTTTTGATCAATTACTTTAACCGGCCGGAACGAAGTGCAGGCCCACAGGGATAAACATATCAGGATACCGATCAGGGTAGATATTCTTCTCATATAACTGTAAATAAATGGAGCTGCCAGTCTTTACCCTTACTTTTAGCAGTCTTTTAATGGTCGGTAAAGAGTCGTTTTAAAATCGAATAAAGTTTAACTAGGTTAATACTTATTACTCGGTTTTATACAATTTCTCAGCTATCCACATGAATTATAAATTCTAATGGACAAAGCCATTTATTTGAACGAATTCTTTATATACCGGATAAATGAACAAAAAACCATAATACTGAGCAAGCAATTATTTGAATTAATTCGTGAACGGTTCATGCAGGAGAAGATCAGTACCTATTGCCCAAACGGATATACGAATCAACGAAAATTAGTAACGGTCCACTAACGGGTTTGCATTTAAGCAGAGAAGGGTATGAATGGCAGGAGCTTTTGCGTTGGACAATAGAAGAACCAGAGAAGAATTTCAGGGTTTGGCAGGATAGAATCATCGAAAAACGACAAACCTGGAGACGGTTTTCTATAAAATACCACATAAATGTAACAGATTTGCAGTATAAATGATCAGACGAAACATGACTTCATCCGTTAAAGTACTCTTCATAGCCTGTTTGGCCGGTTTTTTGGGAACATCGGGGGGCTGCACGGCCCAATCCGGCAAGAAGCCGGCTACCGTTGCAACGGCGGAAACCATCCGCACCGGAGCCGAACAAATGAACCTCTACCTGCCGTCGTTGCTCGGCAAACGGGTGGGACTGATCGTCAACCATACCTCCGTCATTGGCAAAACGCACCTCGTCGATAGCCTCTTGGCAAAGGGGGTTACCATTAAAACCATTTTTGCGCCCGAACACGGTTTTCGTGGCCAGGCCACCGACGGCGAACACGTCGCCAACGGCCGCGATCCGCGCAGTGGCGTACCGATCATCTCCTTATACGGGGCCAATCGCAAACCAACGCCCGCCCAACTCGACTCGCTGGACGTGCTCATTTTCGATATTCAGGATGTGGGAACGCGGTTTTACACCTACATCAGCACGATGCACTACGCGATGGAAGCCTGTGCTGAAAACAAAAAATCGTTCATCGTGCTGGACCGCCCGAACCCGAATGGCAGCTATGTCGACGGCCCGATTCTCGATCCCCGGTTTCGGTCGTTCGTAGGGATGCACCCGGTTCCCATCCTCCACGGCCTGACGGTGGGCGAATTGGCCCGGATGATCAACGGGGAAAAGTGGCTGAAACGGCCGGATACGGCCTCGGTTGATCTGCTGTGCCCGCTGACGGTGGTTCCCGTAAAAAACTACACGCACCAGCTTCCGTATACGCTGCCGGTGGCCCCTTCACCGAATTTGCCGAATCAGCAATCCATTCTGCTGTATCCGACGCTCTGCCTGTTCGAAGGAACGGTGGTCAGCGTGGGGCGCGGAACCGACAAACAGTTTCAGGTGATTGGTGGTCCTAAAAACCCGAAGTACGGGTCCTACCAGTTTACACCGGTCGACAAACCGGGTGCCATGAACCCACCCCAGGAAGGCCAGCTTTGCTACGGGATGGATTTGTCGGGGATCGATGCGACCCGGCAGGGGCTAACGCTCAAATACGTGATCGACTTCTACAAAAAAGCCGTCGATAAGGACAAGTTTTTCCTGGCAACAAATTACATCCACAAGCTGTATGGCAACGACCAGTTGCCTCTGCAACTGAAAATGGGGTTGTCGGAACAGGCCATCCGGAAAACCTGGGAGCCGGGTTTGAGTCAGTACAAGGAAATGCGTAAAAAGTACTTACTTTATCCGTAGAAAATTACCCGGCTTTAGCGGCAGACCAACGTTGTTACCGAAAAATAAATTAAGTAACATTTTGAGCGTAATTGATTGATTAACATAGAGATAAAATGAAACTTACGCACGTAACTTGTAAACGTGTGTCCATGAAAAAATACTCTATTGTTTGTTCTTGGTTATTACTCATTTTTTCTCCTTTTTTTTCAATTGCTCAGGTTGGTATCGTTTGGCAGAAGTGGCCCGCAGCCTTGCAACTATATCCCCGTGATGATCAGAACAAAGCGGAGGTTCCCATTGCCGGACGACTGCAATCAATAAGCTACTCTCACGCGTCGGTCTGGGTTTTTAAAAACAACACCAAATGGAAATACCTGCGGACGGCGGTTTCCAAAACCGGGAATGAATCCCACTTCCAGTTGACGCCGACGATTGAAGCAGGCTTGCACCAGTATAAATTCGTGGTCTATGCCGTTGCGGGATCTGATTCGGTGTTGGTCGACACCCGCGACAACATCGTGTGTGGCGATGTGATTCTGTGCATGGGCCAGTCGAACCTCACCGGTTTTTACCCCAACAACTACAGTTACCGCAACAATTTCGTCCGGGCATTCGGGAATAGCGCGGGTGCGGTACCCGACACCGTCTGGCGATTATCCAACATTCAGGAAGGGCAGGTGGGGCTGATTGCAACCGAAATCCAGCGGCTTATTCTGGAAAAACACGGCATGCCAACCTGCCTGATCAACGGATCGGTGGGCGGCACCTCGATCAAAAGCCACATCGCCCGCAACGCAGCCAATCCGGCCGATCCAAAAACCTTGTATGGACGATTGCTCTACTGGGCCCAAAAAGCGGGCGTTGCCAACAAGGTGAAAGCATTCATCTGGCGACAGGGCGAAAACGAAGCCGGGGGCGGTTCGGCTAGTGGCTACGAGCAGGACATTCAAACCCTGTTTGGCTACTGGCAAACGGATTATCCAAACGTCGGGAAATTCTACGTGGTTCAGAATAACCTGCTGCCCGATGCGAATAAAGGGGCTTCTCAATTGCGGGATTTCCAGCGAAGAACACCCCAGCTTTTCCCCCGAACGGAAGCCATTGCCACGGTGGGATTGCCAGCCTACGGCGGGGTTCACTACGGACCGGAGGGCCAGTACCAGTTTGCCAGCGAAGTGTTCCGCCTGATTGCCCGCGATGTGTATAATTCGTCCGATCTCAACGGCATTGCGTCGCCGTCCATTCGGAAAGCGTATTACAAAACCGCCGAGAAGAAGGAGGTCGTCCTGGAGTTTGAGGCCGGGCAAAATATGGTATGGAAGCAGGATACGGTCGTAAATGGCGTTACGCAGGACATCCGGGATTTTATTTATTTCGATTACGCCAACGTGCAGCAGGAACGGGTGATCGAAAGTGGAACGGCGGAAGGAAACCGGATCACGCTGAAGCTTACCAAGCCGATTTCGGCAACAGGCATTACCTACCTCCCCAATCATTTTAAAACGCCGTTTGGGGGACCTTTCCTGAAAAACAGCCGTGGCATGCGCGCCTTCACCTTCCACAAAGTAACGATCGAGGCTTCGGCCGGGACCACCCCGCCGGTTGAAAATCCGCCCCCGACCGACCCGGTAGTGGTAACACCACCCCCAACCCAGACCGCAGTCGCTACCAATCCGGCGGGAACCAATTACGGCGGGAGTTTGGACGGTGCCAGTTGTGACAACATGTGGGGGTGGGTTTACAACAAAGACTATCCCAACGCACCGATTATAGTGGAGTTTCTGGCGAACAATGCAATTGTTGGTACGGTTACGGCAGCTCATTTCCGGCAGGATCTCAAGAATGCGAACAAGGGCAACGGGGAACACGGTTTCAATTTTTTGCCTCCTGCCAGCCTCAGAACCGGACAGAATCAGGTCATTAAGGCTCGGGTAGTAGGGACGAATTATTTCCTGCCGGGTGGCCCCAAAAACCTGACCTGTGCCAGTACGGGAACTCCCCCGCCCAATCCGCCGGTTGACAATCCGCCCCCGACCGACCCGCCGGTGGTGACGCCCCCTCCGACGCAGACGGTTACGACCACCAATCCGCCGGGGTCCAACTACGGCGGGAATCTGGATGGAGTTCGTTGCGACAACATCTGGGGGTGGGTTTTTCACAAGGATTATCCCAATGCCCCAATCACGGTGGAGTTTCTGGCTAATAATGTCGTCGTCGGTACGGTTACGGCCACGCATTTCCGGCAAGATCTCAAGGATGCCAGGAAGGGCAACGGCGAGCACGGTTTTAATTTTTTACCACCCAGCAGCCTTTTAAATGGCCAGAACCAAGCGATCAAGGTTCGGGTAGTGGGAACGAATTATTTCCTTCCGGGTGGCCCCAAAAACATGACCTGTACGAACTCCGCGCGTTTGAGTGCCGAAACTGTTGACGAATCCCTGGCGGTTTTGGTGTATCCCAATCCGTCGGCGGGTCGGCTGCACATCCGGCTGTTTGTTCCGGAAAAACAGGTGGCGACCTTCCGGATGACCGATCTGTCGGGCCGTCTCCTCTGGCAACAGGCGGTAACCGGGACCGGAAACTACCACGAAGAGGTTGTCGACGTACCGGAATCGGTGGTTCAGGCGGTGGTGGTTTCCGCGCAGGTGGGGAGCCGCAAAGCCGTGAAGAAGATCTTGCTAAACCGCTAAAACGGGAAGGGGCCGCAACGGTTTTCGGGCGGTTGCGGCCCTTGTTAATGCACAAAATGCGGGATTCAATCGTTAAAGTTGTCAGTTTCCCAAAAACACCCTAATTTTGGTTTTTAGAAACGTATCATGACAACCGAACAAATACTGATTCTCGATTTCGGTTCGCAATACACCCAACTCATCGCCCGCCGGGTGCGCGAACTCAACGTTTACTGCGAAATCCATCCCTACAATCACATCCCCCCGATTAGCCCTGATGTCAAGGGCGTTATCCTGTCCGGTAGCCCGTGTTCTGTTCGGGATGCCGACGCGCCCATGGTTCATCTGGCCGCTTTTCGGCACAAATTGCCCATTCTGGGCGTGTGTTATGGCGCTCAGCTCATGGCGCATACGAGCGGGGGAGAGGTCAAACCGTCGACCATCCGGGAATATGGCCGGGCCAAACTGAGCACGCTGAATACCGAAAATCCGCTGTTGAAAGGGCTGGACGTGAACACCCAGGTGTGGATGTCGCACGCTGATACCATCACCTCCGTGCCGGAGAATTTCGAGATCATTGCCTCGACCGAAACAGTTCGCGTGGCGGCTTTCCAGATTCCGAATGAACCAACCTACGGCATTCAGTTTCACCCGGAAGTTACGCACTCCACGCAGGGAAAAACCGTCCTGAAAAATTTCGTAGTCGATATCTGCGGCTGCTCGCAGGACTGGACCGCCGAGTCGTTCGTGGAATCTACCATTGCCGAACTCAAAGAAAAAATTGGCAGCGACAAGGTGGTCATGGCCCTTTCGGGGGGCGTCGATTCGTCGGTAGCGGCCACGCTCGTGCACCGCGCCATTGGCCAGAATCTCTACTGTATTTTTGTCGACAACGGTTTGTTGCGGAAAGACGAATTTGAGCAGGTTCTGGACTCTTACCGCCATTTGGGTCTCAATATCAAAGGCGTCGATTCCAAAGATCAGTTTTATTCGGCCCTCGCCGGTCTGACCGATCCCGAAGCCAAACGCAAGGCCATTGGCCGGACATTCATCGAGGTGTTCGATCAGGAATCACATCTGATCGAAGACGTGGACTGGCTGGGTCAGGGTACGATTTATCCCGATGTCATCGAGTCGGTTTCAGTGAAAGGGCCGTCAGCTACCATCAAATCGCACCACAACGTCGGCGGTTTGCCCGCGTTCATGAAGCTGAAAATTGTGGAACCGCTGAACACGCTGTTCAAAGACGAGGTTCGGACGGTTGGGAAGGCGCTGGGATTGCCTGATGCCATTCTGAAACGCCATCCGTTCCCCGGCCCCGGTTTGGCCATTCGGATTCTGGGCGATATTACCCCGGAAAAAGTACAGATTTTGCAGGAAGTGGATGCGCTGTATATCAACGGCTTGAAGAAATACGGTCTCTACGATCAGGTTTGGCAGGCGGGTGCCATTCTGCTGCCAATCCAGTCCGTCGGCGTAATGGGAGATGAGCGAACCTACGAACGCGTCGTTGCCCTCCGCGCCGTGACGAGCGTCGACGGCATGACGGCCGACTGGGCGCACCTGCCCTATGAGTTCCTGGCCGATATTTCCAACGAAATCATCAACCGCGTCAAAGGCGTCAACCGCGTCGTCTACGACATTTCTTCCAAACCACCAGCCACCATCGAGTGGGAATAGGAAATTTAGGGGCGAAAACAAAATCCATAGCGTTAAAAGTGGGCTGGCACGTGTTTGAATGCGTCAGCCCGCTTTTATATTTCAACTACTTAGTCTTCACTGGAAACACCGTTTTCTTCCTCTTCGTATAAGGTCGTTTGTTCCAGATCGGGGTCGGGGCTGGGGAGGGTTCCGGATGGGCTGATGTCCGGTTCCAGTTCTTCGCCTGTGTCGGGGTTGTTGCGTGCCATCGTTGAGGCCACGCCCTGATTTTCGTCTTCGGCCGGATTGTAATGTTCCATACGGTTTCTGGTTTACGTGCCACTGCGGGTGACCTTCCCGCCGGGTTTTCGTATATAACCTGACGAATTGCGAAAGGTTTTATTCGTATCTTACTGGCCTGAACCCTGTATCTTGTGAAAAACCGTCTCGCAATTCTTCTGCTGGCTTTGCCGTTGGTTTCGCTGGCACAACTCTCCCGTGAACCGCAGTTTACCTCATTCGACGGCACTAAAATTCATTATGAAGTCGCTGGCGAAGGAAAACCGGTGGTGCTCGTACACGGTTTTATGGGCAGCGGCACGTCCTGGCAGAAAGCCGTGCTGCGACAAGCCCTGCTGGATGCCGGTTACAAAGTTGTTCAACTGGATTTGCGCGGCAACGGTATGTCCGACAAACCGCATACCGTCGAAGCCTACCGCAACGACGCCGAAGCGCGCGACATCATGGGACTCATGAATTTCCTGAAGCTAAAAAACTACGATGCCGTCGGTTATTCGCGTGGTTCGATCATTACGGCGCGGCTTTTGGTATTGGACAAAAACCTTCGCTCGGCAGTGTTGGGCGGCATGGGCGCGGATTTCACCGATCCGAACTGGGCGCGTCGTATGGCCTTTGCCGAACTGTTCAGCGGAAAAGCGCACTTGCATCCCGAGTTTCAGGGTGCCTTGAATGCTGCCAAAACCCGTGGGTTGGATACGCTGGCGCTCGGTTTCCAGCAGCAAACGCAGCCTTCGACGAGTCCGGTGGAACTGAGCAAGGTAAAAATCCCGGTTTTGATCATATCCGGAGATCAGGATGAAGACAACGGCCGGGCCGGTGATCTGGCGAAATTGCTGCCGAATTCGACCCTGAAAACCGTACCCGGCAATCACGGCAATACGTCCGGTTCGGAAGGGTTTGCGCGGGAAGTGCTGGCGTTTTTGAAGTCCGCAAAATAGCCATTAGTCTTCAGTACCTGCGTGGAGAAAATAACCGGTAATGCAATTGCCGATAAAGCTTGGGCCTACAAAACCCCAAAAGAACGAAAAACGGTTACCAGGGGAATACGGAAAGGACGTGAAATAATAAAGGATTAAAAAGAGTCCCATCCAGCCAATGGCCGCAAGTCCATTTCCGCAGGTCCACCACCCAATCCGCCATTGTGGAAATATCAACGCCATCAATACCTCGGCAGGCATTTGGCTGATATAATAAGACAGGATAAAGTGCGTAACATTTTGTACATATGAGTAATCTGTAGGAAGCCCTAAACGGATAAAAACACTTTCCAATATTTTATAACTTACTCCGTACGACAGAATGGAACCTGGAAGCCACGCCCACCACCAGGCAGGATGCTCTGAAGCCGGATGAACGCGAATGGCCAGGTATTGGGAAGCAAGTAGAAAAATCGGGAAATAGTAGATCATCTCCTCCATCATGCCCAGGCCATAGGCCGCGATTGGTAAAAAGATCCAGATTTGATACCATGGCTCATGCAGAAATAATTTTGATTTCTTTTTCATATTGTATTTTCAGTAAATAATGAAAGTTTAAGGTAAAAAAATTATCGGAACACTTTTAGAAACTGACTCATCAACCAATTTTCCTCGGCTTTGATGACGGCATTCAAGGTGTTATCAGCAAACCCAACTACCTTGCTTATATCCGTAATCACTTTCTGGAATTCACGCGCTTCGGGCGAGTCGGTGTCAATGACTTTCAACTCTTCCAGAACCTCAATAACCGGGGTGATTTCCCGGCGACGGCGCTCTTTGGCCACCTGCCGGGCTATTTTCCAGACATCTTTCTCTGCATAAAAAAACTCCCGCCGTTCGCCCAGTTTAAGCTGCTTGTAAATCAGGCCCCAGTCCAGCAGGTCGCGCAGGTTCATATTGGCGTTTCCGCGCGAAATCTGGAGGGTTTCCATGATGGCATCAGTGTCGATCGGTTCCGGCGAAATCATGAGCAGTGCGTGAATCTGCGCCATGGTTCGGTTAATGCCCCACTGCGTCGCCAGCGTTCCCCACGACTGAATAAACCGGTTTTTTGCTTCGTCTAACGTCATGTCGTAAAAGTAAATTGTGTTTTTTGAATTTTCAATAAAAAATGAAAGTTTATTTTTTGTTCTTTTCAAATCAAAAATAGAGTACTTTGAGAAGTCAACCCCAACCTAAATGATGCGATTAACGGTTTTGCTCCCGGTATTATGGTTCCTGTTCAGCAGCCCGGTGGCCTGTACCCAATCGACGGAAAAACTCAGGATTCCGGGGCTAACGCAATCCGTCGAAATCCTCCGCGACCGCTGGGGCGTGGCCCACATTTACGCCCAAAATGAGCATGATCTGTTTTTTGCCCAGGGCTACAATGCCGCCAGTGACCGGCTTTTTCAGCTTGAAATCTGGCGTCGACAAGCCACCGGAACCGTCGCCGAATTGCTCGGAGCGAAGGAAATTAAACGCGACCAGGGGACGCGGTTGTTCCGGTTTCGGGGCAATCTGGAGCAGGAGCTGAAACACTATCACCCCAACGGTCCGCAGATCGTGGGCGCTTTCGTCGAGGGAATCAACGCCTACATCCGGCAGATTAACCAGACACCGGAGAAACTGCCGGTCGAGTTCAAACTGCTGAAAACACAACCCGGTTTCTGGACGCCCGAAGTGGTCATCAGCCGCCACCAGGGTTTGCTCGAAAACGTGCGGTCGGAACTGGATTACGGGCGATTGGTCCATTTGCTGGGGCCGGACAAAGTCCGGGAGTTGTCCTGGTTTCACCCAGTAACCAAAGCGGGGGAACCCGATTTAACCCTGCACGTCAACGGCGCGGAGCTGTTTCAGCCCATTCTGGAATTGTACGAAGCGTTTCGGTTACCGATCCGGTTTACTGACAAGGACACCGGTTTGGGCGCGACGGAGGAAGAAGCGTTGCTGACTCCGGAAATAAACCGGGCTTTGGATGAAAAACCCCGCGACGGTTCCAACAACTGGGTCGTCAGCGGGCAACGGTCGGCGAGCGGTTTTCCGATGCTGGCGAACGATCCGCACCGGGCGCAGGCGGTTCCGTCGCTGCGGTATTGGGTTCACCTGTACGCACCCGGCGTGGATTCGCCGGGCTGGAATGTGATCGGAGCCGGGGAGCCTGCGTTACCGGGTGTTTCGGTCGGGCATAACGAATTCGGAGCCTGGGGACTGACGATTTTTGAAACCGATGTGGAAGATTTATACGTCTACGAAGCCAATCCGGAAAACCCCAATCAATACAAATACAAAGGAAACTGGGAAGCCGTGCGGGTGATTTCCGATACGATTGCCGTCAAAGATCAAAAACCGGTCGTCGTTCAATTGAAGTATACACGGCATGGGCCGGTCGTGTTTGAGGATGCGAAAAATCACAAACTATATGCCGTTCGGGCGGCCTGGCTCGAAACCGGGTGTGCGCCCTATCTGGCGAGTTTGCGGATGAACCAGTCGAAAAACTGGAACGAATTTCGGCAAGCCTGCACCTACAGCCGCGTTCCCGGCGAAAACATGGTTTGGGCTGGGCGGCATTCCGGGGCGCGGCCATCAGACACTCAAAAAGGAACTATTGGCTGGCAGGCTACCGGCATTTCACCCATCCGATCTGCCAGTGCGGGCAAAAACTGGACGGGCCTCGTGCCGGTTCCGGGCGACGGGCGGTTTGAGTGGGGCGGTTTTCTGCCCATTCAGCAACTGCCGGGCAAGGTGAATCCGCCCGAAGGATTTGTTGTAACTGCCAATAACAATTTGATACCCAAAAGTTTTCCGCACCGGGACGCGGTCGGGTGGGAGTGGGCGTCAGCGGTGCGGGCGGATCGGATTACGGAGTTGATCCGGGCAAAACCGAAGCATTCAATGGCCGATTTTAAAATCTTGCAGTCTGATTATCTGTCCATGACCGCCCGGAAACTGGTGCCCTTGCTGGAAAGTCTGAAAGCCGATGATGAACCGGTTGAATGGGCGCGGCAGCAATTGCTCAACTGGGATTTCAAACTGGATGAAGGTTCTATTCCGGCGGCTGTCTACGTAGCCTGGGAAACGCAGTTGCGCTGGGCGGTTTACGAATTGGCCGTACCGGAAAAAGCCTGGAAATACTTGCCCGCCATCGCCACGGAGAAGGTGGTGCAATGGCTCCGGTCTGACCAGCCAGGCCCTTTGAAAAATAGTGACCGGAATGAGGTGTTGCTTACCTGCCTCGAAAACGCGATTGCCGATCTGACCAAGCGACTGGGGCACGACCGCACCCACTGGTGGTATGGCCAAACCGGAAATAAGCACAGTTACCTGCGGCATCCGCTGTCGAATCTGATGACCTCGCAACAGGCGTCAGAATACGGGATTGGTCCGGCACCGCGCGGGGGTTACGCCGAGACCGTCAACAGCACGGGCCATCAGATGAATCAGGAATACGGCGCGTCGTTTCGGATTCTGGTCGATACGCAGGATTGGGACAAAACACTGGGCATCAACAGCCCCGGCCAGTCGGGCGACCCGGCCAGCCCGCATTACCGGGACCTGTTTCCGATCTGGGCTAAAAACGAGTATTTCCCGGTTTATTTCTCCCCAGAAAAAATAAAATCAGCCACCGAAAAGCGGACGGTTCTGGAACCCTAGGCTATTGAAGCTTCTTCAGCAAACCGCCCGGCACGTTCACGGTTGCCAGACTGTCGGATTGCAGCGTGAGTGTCCCAAAAATATCGCGCTCAGCTTTGAACACCGAACTGTCGCGGGAGGTGATGAGGGCGGTGCCAACCCGATTGGTCGGTTTGGTGTGCAACTCGCTGCCTGTCTGGTCGAGTACCGTCAGTTGTCCAATGTTGCTGTTGGTCAGTAATACACCGGCATTTTCCTGCAAAATCGTCAGCTTATCGACATTCAACTGGTTTACATTGCAACTTACTTTCGATGTAATGAGGGTTTGCAGCGTCGGCGTCAGAAAAACCGCTACGGGTATCGCGTCAAAATGCTGGTTAGCGCGCGATTGCCAGGGGGCGGTTCCCGGTTTATAACTTACCAGCAATGTATCGCCCTGAGAGCGGAAGGTAAACAACTCTTTTGTTTTTTCCTCAAGGCGAATTTCGGGTGTTTTTCCGGTTTGGATACTAATCAGTCCCGTGTTGTTGCCTTCCAGTTTTATCACCCGGAACGGTTTCAATTCCATCGCTGAAAGGCCATAGAACGGGTCATTGAAGTCGATTTTATCGTGTTCTTTTTTCAGGGCTACGTTCGCGCCGATCAGCGTCAGCAGACCGATGGTAAAAAGTGCGATGAGGAGTTTATTGCTTGTTTTCATAGCGGTTTTAAACAACTTTATTCGGGTTGAATTCGCTTTCGATGAATGCTTTATACCGTTCCTCAATCTCTTCCAGGCTAATGTTCAGCAGGTAAAGGTTGCGGAAAAAGTACGGTATTTCGGTTTCCAGAAATTGTTCTTTTCGGTAAGACTTGATGCGTTCTGCCGCTTCGTCGGCGGCAAAAAAACCGATGCCGCGTTTGTTGTAAATGATGTCTTTCTGCTGCAGAAAATCGTAGGTCCGCATCACCGTATTCGGGTTGACTTCCAGTTCGGAACCCAGATCCCGGACGGAGGGAATTCGCTCGCCCGGTGGCCATTGGGCCAGGAGAATCTTCTCACAAACGTAGTCGGCGATTTGGAGGTAAATGGCTTTTTTATCCTGAAAATCCATATCAGAGTTCTTTCTCTTTGAAACGTACGTAAGCAATGAACCATAGGAAAGGAATGATCAAGACCAGGAGGGTATTGACGATTACCTGGGATTGACCGGCCAGTTCGACCCTGTACCACCGGCGGTTTTGTATAAAATTCACTTCCTGAAACAACGTAAGACCGTAGTGCTCGCGGGGTGGAAACAACTGCCGGACAATGAATTCGTTCAGAAACAAGGCGGTTATAAAATACAGGACAAACGCAATAACGGCAGTTTTGACGAAAGGTACTTTGGAAAAATAAATAGATCCAATCAGGAAAAAAGAAGGCGTGATAAAAGTAAGATAACGCATTTCCGGATCCATGTATTCGCTGGTTAAATCGAGTAATTCATACCGGGGACTTCCCACGGGCAGACGCGCATTAATGATTGAAAATGTAATGCCTTCGATGGTGTAAAAAACGCCCAGGAAAACCGGTACAAACAACAGCAGCATCAGGAAAACGGCTAAATATTTTTCAAGTTGGGAAGCGGGTATGGTTAAAAAAAGAATGCCGCGGACGGGCGTGCTGACCATCCGAAAAGCTTCACTGGCAAACCACGCACCGGCTCCGCAAAAAATAAAGCCAAAAAATATTCCATGTTTCCGGTAAATCGATTCGTGGAAAACGGAAAGCCGGGTGGTATCCGGCAACAGCATGAGTAACCAGACACCGGCCAGAACACCGATTCCCAGTAAATAGCTTTTGAGATGTTCGGACAAATGCAGTTTCAGCACCAGTCCGAAGCGGTAAAAATTGAACGTTTGGTTCATATCGTTAGACAAGAGAGGTGAGACAGGAGACAAGGGACAGCAGGGGGGCGGGGAGGCCCGAAAGGAGTGCAGCCAGCAGGATTTGGAGGATGGGGATGAAGCGCATAGCGGTTATTGGAAAAGATTTTTAATACCCGACCGGTTGGTGACAACGGCGTTGAAAAGCCGCTCCAGATCGACTTTGCTGTCTTCCTGCTCCGTGTTTTCCAGCACCACCGAATACCCGCGCAACGACGGTTCGGCGTATAACACCCGGTCGGTTCCGGTCACGCTGCTTAACGAACTGAATAACAGCCGGTCGCCGATGTCGGCCAGGGAATGATTCAGCAGGATTTCGTTTTCGTCGATGATGATGATGCCGTCGATGAGGTGATCCAGATCCCGGACCTGGTGGGTCGAAATGAGCATCAGCCGGTCGGGAGCAAGTGCCGAAGAGACAATTTTCCGAAACTGGCTTTTCGACGGAATATCGAGGCCATTGGTCGGTTCGTCCATGATCAGCACCCGGGTGTTGGTGGCCAGTCCAAAACTGATGATGACTTTCTTCTTCTGCCCATACGACATCGCCGTGAGCTTCTGATCCGGCGGCACGTCGAACTCCGAAAGGTATTTCCGAAACTGACCTTCATCGAATTTCGGATAAAACGGCCCCATCGTGTCGATGTAGCGGTTGAGCGAAACCGACGGCAGGTAGATTTCTTCCGGAATAAAGTACAGTTCCTGGAAAAACGCCGGTTCCCGTTTGCGGGGCGTAAATCCGGCCACGTCGACGCTGCCCGCCGTGGGGTAGAGCAGTCCGCCCATCAGCCGCAGCAGACTCGACTTGCCCGCGCCGTTTTTACCCAGCAACCCGTAAATGCTGCCCGGCTGCAGCGACAGATTCAAGTCCCGAAACAGCGGTTTTTTCGGCTTGTAGCCAAACGTCAGGTTTTTGAGTTCGATCATCGTTTTAGTGTACTAAGTATCTAATACACTGCAAAACAGCAAAAATGATTTTATAATGTCAAGCGGTACGAAAAAAAACATCAATTACCGCACAGATTCAACCGGCCGAACGGGGCATTCATCTATGAAATTGGGGCATTCGGCGATTAAAAGATGATGGCTATTTAAAACGGGTCTAACTTGGACGCTTTAAAGCGCCATGCGCTTTAGATAGTTTGTAATAATTGGTTTTATTTTGCACAATCCCCGGTATTTGCCGGGGATTTGTCTTTTTTAATCGATTAAGCGAAGTGTTATTTCCTGCACAGTGATTTTAAAGGCCGCAGTCGGGCTGTTCCTCAAGAAGTTAATTATTTTCACTTTTCCCAGATTGACGCCGGATTCTTCCCCCGAATAGGCCAATTCAACCGCCGGTTTTCGTCACTCATCCTCTTTTATTTTCCAGGGTCGGCTGCCGGGTGCAACTTTGTTTCAAGCAAACAGAAATAGTTGCCCCTAAATCCCCTAAAGGGGACTTGGACGCGGCTTAATCCGGATGCTATAAATCCGGCAGCGGCCGACCGTCCTTTAGGGGATTTAGGGGCAAAAGCGAGAGTCCTAAAGAATTATCAGACGTAAGTCCTGAAAACAATCCCGTTTAAATCGCCGAAGAATCGGAACACAATCATGAAAAAAACAATCCTGTTGATGCTGGGTCTGGTAGCCGGAACCGCATCGTTCGCCCAAACGTCGTCTGTTTCGCCCCTGGCTTCATCGCCCGAAAGCATTTTCCTGACGGCCACCGATCAGAAAATCAAGCTGTTCATTGAACCCAAATCCGAAGCGGCCACCATCCTGATGCGCGATCAGAACGGCCATGTGCTGTATCGGAAAACCGTCGATTTGCAGAAAGGGCTTCGTCAAAACTTCGACATCTCGGGTCTGGCGAGCGGAGCCTACAGCCTGAGCATTGTAACGGGTAAAACGACCGTTGAAAAACCTTTTGCCATTCAGGAAAAAACCATTGAAAAATACATCACCTTTGGTTCCTGATTTTGTTTCGCATGAAGGCACCGGGTTCCGACCACCTAACGATCTGGCAGAAGGCGCAACTCGCCCTGAGCATCTTCGTCATCTACTGGCCGATTCGTCTTTATATGAACATCGATCAGATCAGTGGGGCGTTTCTGGTGAGTTCGCTGCCTTTCTGGGCGCTCGAAATACCGCTGACGATCTTCTTTTTCTTTTGCTGGCTTCTGGTTACCGACTGGCTGCAACAACGGGTGTTACACTGGTTTGGGTCCCGGGCGCTGGTGGAAATGAAACTTCCCGTTCAGATCGGCATCCTGCTCGTTGCCAGTGCATTAGCGGTGGTGTTCAATGGTGGTTTCAACCAGATTCGGGCGGGGATGGCCGAGTCGCTCAACCTGCAGTTTCCGCCCGCCGGACACCGCCCGCCCATTGATCAGGCCTACCGGAGTGGTTGGGCCGGAAACCGGAACCAGCGGCAGAAAATGAACAACGGCATTACGGTCATGGCGATGTTGTCGGCCTTCTATCTGGCGGCCAACCGTCGCTCCGGTGCCCGGATGCTCGAACTGGAAATACAGACTGAACGGCTGGAGAAAGAGTCTGCGCAGGCCCAGTTTATGGCCCTCAAAAATCAGGTAAATCCTCATTTTCTCTTCAACAGCCTCAGTATTTTATCATCGCTGGTCGAAGTCGATGCGAAGCTTTCGGTGCAGTTTATCAACCGCCTTTCCAAAGCCTACCGGTATATTCTGGAGCAGCGCGACAACGAGCGGACCCGGTTACAAACCGAACTGGATTTCATCGATGCTTACACATTCTTGCTCAAAATCCGCTTCGATGAAAAGCTTCAGGTGGCCATAACCGTTTCGGAAACCGACGCAAACCGGTATGCCATTGCACCCCTGACCCTGCAATTGCTGATCGAGAACGCGGTGAAACACAACCAGATGTCGGCGCAAAAACCGCTGTTGGTGTCGATTTATACGGAAGGCGATTATTTGGTCGTCGCCAATCCGTTGCAGCTTCGTCCGCAGAACGATAGCTCGACGGGCGTGGGCCTTCAGAATATCATGAACCGGTATGCGCTGCTGACCGACCGGCCGGTTTGGGTGGGTGAGCAGGACGATCAGTTTGTCGTTAAAATTCCCTTGTTACCATGAACGTGCTGATTATCGAAGACGAAAAACTGACCGCTCAGCGGCTGGAGAATCTGCTGCACACCTATGACCCGACGATTCAGGTGCTGGCCCAAATTCCGTCGGTTGCCGAAACCGTTCGCTGGTTTGAAGCCCATCCGATGCCGGATCTGGATCTGGTTTTTATGGACATTCACCTGGAAGACGATCTGGGATTTCGCATTATCGAGCAGGTGAAACTCACCACGCCGATTGTTTTTACGACGGCCTACGATGAATATACGCTCCAGGCTTTCAAGGCCAACAGCATCGATTACCTGCTCAAACCCATCGACTACGACGAACTGGTGGCCGCCATCGAAAAGTACAAAGCGTTCCGATGGGCGTTTTCGGAACCGGCTCCGCCCTTGCCCGACTTTTCGGCGGTGCTGAACCTGCTGGGACAGGCCCGCCCGACGGCCTACAAAGAGCGGTTTATGATTACGGTCGGCACGAAAATCCGGAGCATTGAAACCGCCACCATTGCCTACTTCTTTTTTGAAGCCAAAGCCACTTTTCTGGCCACCCGCGACGGCCAGAATTTCGCGCTTGAGTACAGCCTCGACAAACTGGTAAGCCTGCTGGACCCCCGGCAGTTTTTTCGCATAAACCGTTCCTTTCTGGTCAGTTTACCCGCTATTCGCACCATTCACGCTTATTCCGGGGGCAAACTGAAGCTGGAACTGGAGCCGAAAGCGCGGCAGGAGGTGTTTGTCAGTGGCGACCGGATCACGGATTTTAAAGCGTGGCTGGGGCGCTGAAAAACGGTTTGTTTTCCCATTTTCGGTAGCGGATGAAGCCCCAGATGTCTTTAAAAAATTCTGGATACAAGGTCGTGCCGACGCTGTAGTAGGTACCGTTGTAATGCTGGCTGACGTTGGTCTGAAAAACCGAGTAACGATAGCCAAGCTGGGCGCTCAGACCAATCCAGCGCGACGCCTTCCACTGCCCATACACCCCGATTTGAACGGGCATAAAAAAGTCCCGGCGAGAGTTGCCCCTTAGCGTATCCGTCTGGGTGTCCTGTCGAACGACAGATGCTTTTCCGGCACCAATCTCGACGGGAATACTGAAGAGCCACCGGCGGTTGTTGATGGGGTTGCCCCAAAACATCAGACTGCCGTAGGCCATATCGGTTTTGGTGTAATACTCGATATTCAGCCGTCTGGCGGCATTGCGGTGCCAGTTGATCAGCCGCAAATAGGAATTGTAAGACAGCCAGTAATAACCCACCGTCACTTGGTGTCGTTTCTCACCAAACACGATTCCCGTGTTGACACCCCAGACGTTAACCGGTTGCCGGTTGATAAATGAATTTCGAAAATCAAGGTTGAGCGTCCACCGAACCGGATGCCGCGTTGGTTTGACCACAGAATCCACAGGAGCCTGGACGGCAATGCTTTGGGCGCAACCGACCGTTCCTTTCCACCAAAATAGCCCACACAGAATCAAAAATGCTTTCATGTCGTCAAGACAAAACCCGCCAAAGTTGGCGGGTCTGTACCGATTCTCTTAAAACATTGCCAAAATATTTTTAAACGGGCGCCAGGGTTTTGGGCCGATAAAACACATAAAAGACCAGCGGAAAGATGAAAAGTGTTAAAAACGTGGCGGTTATCAGACCGCCGATGACCACAATCGCCAGCGGTTTGGAAGTTTCGGAACCGATGCCGGTGGAAATCGCTGCCGGGATCAATCCAATGGCTGCCATCATGGCCGTCATCACCACGGGCCGCACGCGCGAAATGACGCCCAGCTTAATCGAGTCGTTGAGACTGAGTCGATTGTGCAGGTTTTTCTTGAAAACCGAGATCAGAATCACCCCGTTCTGAATACAAATCCCGAACAGCGCAATGAAACCAATCCCGGCCGAAATGCTGAAATTGACGTGGGTGATGAGCAGAGCCGCAATGCCGCCGATGATGGCAAACGGCACGTTGAACAACACCAGTCCGGCATCTTTGACGTTACCAAACAGCACGAACAGGATGAAGAAAATACCGAGCAAACTGAGCGGAACGACCTGCTCCAGTCGGGCGGTGGCCCTTTGCTGGTTTTCAAAGTCGCCCGCCCATTTGATCGAATACCCCTGGGGTAGTTTGACGTTGGCCGTCACTTTCTGCTGCGCTTCGGCCACGGCACTGCCCATATCGCGGCCCCGAACCGAAAATTTCACCGCACCGTAGCGTTGGTTGCCTTCGCGGTAGATCAGAATCGGGCCGGTTTGGGTGTAGATTTTGGCGATTTCCTTGATCGGAATCTGCGAACCGTTGTTGGTTGGCACCATCAGATTGCCAATTTCGGCTTCGTTGGAGCGGAACGGCTGGTCGTAGCGAATCCGCAGGTCAAACTTCCGTTCACCCTCGTAAATCTGCGTCGCGGCTTTGCCGCCGATGGCCATTTCCACTACGGTTTGGGCGTTGGCTTTATCGACGCCGTAAAGTGCCAGCTTCTGTTCGTCCAGCTCAATCCGCAGTTCCGGCTGGCCAATGTTGCGGATCACGCCGAGGTCGGTGATGCCGCTGACGGTGGCCAGTTGCTTCTGAATTTCGTTGGATTTATGTTCCAGCGTGTATAAATCGGGCCCGTACACCTTGACCGCAATGGAGCCTTTGACGCCCGAAACCGCTTCGGCCACGTTGTCCATGATGGGTTGCGAAAATCCGAAATCGACGCCCGGAAAAACCGCCAGCTTTTTCTGCATCTGACTGATGAGTTGCGCTTTTGTTATCCCACTCTTCCATTCTTCTTTCGGGAAAATGCTGACCAGAAATTCGATGTTGTAAAAACCGGTGGGGTCGGTGCCGTCGTTGGGTCGGCCGGTTTGCGAAATGACGCCTTTTACTTCCGGAAATTGCTCAAAAACGTGCCGCATCTGCGTGGTCAGTTTGACGGATTCGGGCAGTGAGATGCTCATCGGCATGCTGGCCCGGACGTAAATCGAGCCTTCGTCCAGTTCCGGCAGAAACTCCGTTCCGAGCAATTTGAAACCGGATAAACCTACCACCACCAGACCTAGGGCAAAAAGTAGACTCAGTTTTTTGTGCGCAAAGGTGAAGCCGAACGTTTTGGTCGCGTATTTCGTGATGACGTTCACCACCGGATTGTGTTTTTCCCGAACGTTGGTTTTCAGCAGAAAACTCGCCAGAACCGGAACCAGTGTCAGGGTAAAAATCAACGCGCCCAGCAAGGCAAAACCAAGTGTCCAGGCCAGCGGGGAGAACATTTTGCCTTCCACTTTCTGGAACGAAAAGATGGGAATCAGACAGGTGATGATGATGAGTTTGGAGAAGAAAATCGCCTTGCCCATTTCCGTGCCGGTTTTGCGCAACACGCTGAGCTTGGCCAGTTTATTGAATTTCGGCATCCCGTTGTGCAACGCCATTTCATCCAAAGTGACAAAGATGCCTTCCACCATCACCACCGCACCGTCGACAATGATACCGAAGTCGATGGCCCCCATCGAGAGCAGGTTGGCCGACATGCCTTTCAGCCGCAGACAGATGAACGCGAAGAGCAACGCCAGCGGAATGACGATCGAGACAATGACCGTGGTTCGCCAGTCGGCCATGAACAAAAAAACGATGACCGTCACGAAAACGAGTCCTTCAATCAGGTTGTGCGTCACGGTGTGCGTCGCAAAATGAATCAGCGTTTCGCGGTTATAAAACGTGTCGATTTGAACGTCTGCTGGCAAAATGCTGGTGTTCAGTTCGTTAATTTTTGCCTTCACATTCTCAATTACCTCGCTGGGGTTTTCGCCCTTGCGCATGACGACGATGCATTCCACGACATCGTTCTGGTTGTCGCGCCCGGCCTGTCCCAGCCGCGGCAGCGCCGACTCCGAAACCTGGGCCACGTTGCGCACCATGATTGGCGTTCCGTTGGCATTTTTGATGATGACATTGCCAATATCCTGGCTGTTTTTCAGCAATCCGATGCCCCGAACGACGTAGGCTTCCGAGTTTTTCTCGATCACATCCCCGCCGACGTTGACGTTGGAATTGGCCACAGCCTGGTACAATTGCAGGGGCGTAATGCCGTAATCGAGCAATCGGCGCGGATCGACCGAGATTTCGTAGGTCTTCGCTTCGCCCCCGAAACTGACTACGTCGGCCACACCCGGCACGCTTTTGAGCTGGCGTTCCACTACCCAGTCCTGCATGGTTTTCAGTTCGCGGCTGGTGCGGGTGCTGCTTTTGAGGGTGTAGCGGAAAATCTCGCCGGTCGGGCCATAAGGCGGTTGTACATCCGGTTTGACGCCATCGGGAATGTCGATGCTGCCCAGCAAATTGTTGACCTGCTGACGGGCAAAGGCATCGTCGACACCGTCTTCAAACATGATTTTGACGACGGATAACCCAAACAGCGTGGTTGACCGGATGTCGGTTTTTTTCTGGACCGAATTCAATCCGATTTCAATCGGAATCGTGACAAACTTCTCGATTTCTTCCGCACTCCGTCCTGGCCACTGCGTGATGATGGTAATCTGGGTGTTGGTAACGTCCGGGAAGGCTTCAATGGGCGTGTTCTGGTAGCTGACAAACCCCGCAACCACGGCCAACGCTGTCAGGAAGAAGATGAAAAACCGGTTCTTCAGCGAGAACGCGATGATATTTTTGATGAACTTGTTCATGTTGTTCAATGAGTGATTTGTGATTGAGCGAATGAGTGAATAAGCTTCGCTGTGATGAGGTCATGAGTAAAACCGCACACCAGCAGCTCACTCAATCGCTCAATCACAAATCACTCAATTAGTTTCCTAAGGCATTGTAAATCAGCAGTTGATTCTGTTTCACGATCCGGTCGCCGGGTTTCAGGCCACTGTTGAGGTAGGTGATGTCGCCGATGGTTTTGAAGAGATCGACTTCGCGCACCACCGGCTGATTCCGGGAGTTGACGGCCACGACGAAATTGCGGCTTTTGTCGAACACAATGGCTTTCGCCGGGATGCCGACCCGTTGCTCGTGACCGGCATATTCAACGCGCACATTGGCGAACATTTCCGGTTTCAGCGTGAAATCGGCGTTTGAAAGCGTCACCCGCACTTTCATGGTTTTGCTTTCGGGGTCCAGGACGCTGAAAATTTTATCGATTTTCCCTTTAAAAATCCGGTCGGGGTAGGAGAGCGTCGTGATGGTGGCGCTAAACCCTTCTTTGACGTTGGCCAGATCCGATTCATACACATTAGCCAGCACCCAAATCTGGTCGAGGTTCGAAATCGTGAACAGATTTTCGGGATCATCCGAGCGGAGTTCCATGCCCTGAGCCGCATTTTTTTCGACCACAAAACCGTCGACCGGCGCTTTCACGATGTAAGTGGAACCCGAACCGCCGAGGATGCTTTTGCGCTCCGCCACCCGATTGACCTCACCCTGAGCCGCTTGCATCTGTTCGCGGGCGGCAATAAGGTCTTTCTGCGCCGTCAAACCCGCTTTCGACATGTCTTCCGTTACCTGAAGGTTTTTCCGGGCTACGGCCAGTTGTCCTTTGGCCGAAATGGCCTGCTGGGCCAAATCCGCCATGTCGCCGGAGCGGATGATGGCCAGCACTTGCCCACGTTTGACGTAATCGCCGAGGTCGGTTTTGACTTCTTCGATATGCCCGCCCACCAGCGGAAACACTTTGACGACTTTGTCCTGGTTGAAGGTGATTTTGCCGGTTAGATTCAGTTCGTTGTTGACGGGCAGCAACCGGGCCGTATCCAGCTTGGCCGTGGCCAGCAGGTTGACTTTCTGCGTTGTGGCTTCGTCGGCGTTGTCTTCGGGATTGGCGGACGATTGGCAGCCGGTGAGGGCGGTTGCAAGCAGAAAAGATAAAAAGGCCAGAAAAATAAGCGTTTTATTCAATGATTTGCGGATGCTGCGAATCGCAGCGGGGTCGCCCGGCGATTCGTGACAGAATGGGTCGGGATTGCAAATCCCGACCAGCGATGTTTTTAAGAGATGATTCGTTTGCATGACCGGACGGTTTAAAACCGTTGCTTATTTGGTGAATAGGGTGGTGCCAACGGCAAAATTGAGTTCTTCCAGACTTTGCATCCGGTCGTTTTGCAGTTGGTTGTATTGAATCTGGCTGGATTTGAAGGAGTCGAAGAAGTCCAGAAATTCGACGACGTCGATGTTTTGTTTCCGATAATTGGTCGTGACGCCCTCAATCAGGCGGCTAAAATCGCCGTTGAATTTCTGATCGAACGTGCGGTATACCTGATCGGTTTGCTGCACTTTTTTAAACGCCCGCTGCACATCGCTCTCAACCTGAACGGTGTAAGCATCCGTGGCCTGCTGGCTGCTCTGCGTCCGAATGGCAGCGGCTTTGATGTTGCCCTGATTTTTGTTGAAAACCGGCAAATTGATGCCAACGCCGACGCCCACGTAATTCGGAATGTATCCGGCATTGCGGTCGTAGGTGGCCTGCACCGACAAATCCGGAACGGCCAGGGCTTTCTGCAACGCCAGATTCTGCTTTTCCTGAATGGCCTGATCCCGGAACGCTTTCAGGTCGTAGCGGTTTTCTTCGGCGGTTTTAATCAGCTCATTCAGATTGAGTTGACCGACGGCAGGCTGAACGGCCTCCGTATTTTCCAGCACGGGTTGTAGGGTGAGTGAAGGGCTGGCATTCAGTAAGACAGCCAGATCAGCCTGGTCGTCGGTCAATTTCCGGAGCAGTTGCTGACGTTCCGAAGTCAGGTTGAACAGATAGGCTTTCAACCGGGTCAGGTCTTTCAGCGGCACATTGCCTTTGTCGTATTGCTGCTGAAATAAGCTGACGGTTTGCCGGAGCGTGCCGGTTTCCTGTTCGTAGACCTGGAGCGCCTGCTGCGTATAATACAAGTCGTAGAAGGTGGTTCGTAGCTGGTAGTTGAGTGTCCGTAGCAGGTCGTAAAACCGGTCGTTTGCCAGCTCGGTATTGGTGCGGGCAATCGCGAGTTGCTTGTTCCGCTTTCCAGCCAGTAGCAGCAATTGCTGCAATTGGACCACTTGCTCCGAATTCCGCTGCCTCAGTGGCATTACCTCCTTCGTTTGGGCATTGTAAGGCATCTGTTCAACGTAGAGGCTCGGGTTGTTCCAGAGTTTTGCCTGAAACTCGTAGGCCTGGTTTTCATTGATGCCCAGTTTGGTCGCCATCAGTTGCAAATTGTTCTGACGGAACTGTGCTTCGGCCTGGGCGAGCGTCAGCCGCAGGGTATCGCTTTGGGCAAACGAAACCGTTGGACAACTGACCCAGCACCCAAACACGAAAAGAAGAATCCTTTTCATGATGAATTGTATGTATGTTTTAAGAGTGTACTGCGCCGAATGGCGGTAAAGAATTGGGGGGCGGGGCAAAATCAGCCCGGAGTAGTTATATCGAAGGGATGCGTAACGAGCAGAATAACAAGTAATAAGGCCGGGATAGTCCCAGCCGTTTAGCAACCGAAACCCGGAGAATGGGTTGGAGCAGCACCAGCACCATCAGCAGACCCGGCAAAGCTACCGGAAGCGACGGCAGAAAATCAGCATTGACGCGCAGCGAGGTTTGTTCGTCTTCGTCCTGAACCAGAAAAACGGCTGAGTCGGGAATCGGATGGGTTTTGTGGGTATCCCGGAGAACGGTGGTCTGGACGTTTGACGCTGAAGTAAAAACCGAGTCGGCAACCGCCGGGTAGACCCGGAATAGTACCGCCCAAATCAGGCTGACCGTTAGCGTTATGTGGTGGATAAGACCCATTGTCTGGCTTTGCTTGCCACAAACTAAGCCCGACGGGATTTAAAGCGAATGAAATTTTTGTTAAAAGGGCGTTAAAATACCCTACCCTGTCAGCGGTCGAAGACCCTGACAGCGGTATTTTTAACATTCTTTTACGTCTTTTTGAATGGGCGGTTTTAGGTAAAATGCCGCTTTTAGAGGTTTTTAGGGCATTTTAATTCGGATTTAACTTGCCTCCATTCACCGTTATCACTCGCGAAACGCGATCGACAAACGGTGAATTTTATAAATTCGGATTGTATTTTGCCCCGGCGGGGCATACTGTCAATAGTTAAATTATGCCGTCAATAGAAAAAGCTCCGGCGGAGCGTCCTTTATTTTCAGGACGCTCCGCCGGAGCTTTGGAATTTTCCAGCATTGTTGTTCTATTGACAGAAAACTCCGCCGGAGTTATTAAACGAATCGGTTACCGGAACTTCAGCGTCGTTCCGATCCGGAAACCGAGTTTCTGGTACTGCCAATCCTGCCACTGCGAAATCACTTCGACGCGGAAGAATGGGAAGATCCCCGGAATTAGGCCGTCGAGGGCGTAGCCGACTTCGGTGTAATTTTTGGAGTTAGGGGTGCCGAGGTAATGAACAAACAGATTTTCTTTCAAACCCGTCAACCGAACGAGCGTTAGTTGAGTGATTAAAAACTTCCGGTATTCCATCAAGACGTGGCCTTCCACAAACCGCTTGCCGGTGCTGTACTGATAATACGGCAACATCCGGAAAATGGACGTCGGATCGCCCTGTTGCAGGAAAAATTCGTTGCCCTGGAAATGCTTGAAATCCGGGAAAAACACGGCTTTGTCGTTCAGAAAACCACCCGCCGACACATTATAACTCAGGCGACTCCGAATACCGGTTTCGAACGAATGGCTCAGACCGGCCTGGACAAAATCATAATCCACATCACTAACTTCGGTAGCACCGGAATTGAACGGAATCCCTTTGCGGTAGTTCAGCGTCAGTTCGGGACTGTTGTTGCGACTCGCCACGCGCCGACCGTTCCGAATCCGGTAGCGGGTAGCCGCCAGTTTTCCCGAAACCGCCAGATTGAGCGTCAGCGCCTGATTCACCGGAAATGCGCCCGAGCCCAGTTCGGCGTTGGTGGGCCGGTTGGGGCTGTAACTGAACTGATTCCAGTCGATCCACGGTTTCAGGTTCTCCTTGTAATTTGCCAGTTCCGTCCGTTCGGCGTATTCCAGGCTCCCGGACACGTTGATCCGGTTCTCGAACGGACGGGCCGAAACGCCCAGGCGCAGGAAGTCGCGCTGATACAATTTGGCGTAATTTTTTTCGAAAAGTAAAGAGGTCACCGAGTTGAGGAACGGACTGATCGGTTCGTTGGGGTTGAACTGGTTGACCCAGCGCCCACCCATCAGGCCGATGCTGGTACCTTTGTAGGTGTAGCCAATACTGCCTGTACCGATCAATCGGTACAGGCCAAATTCGTAGCGCCCCGCCCCGCCAATCGTCAGGTCGGGCGTCGGTTTGTTCACCACCCGTCGGCGGGTGGAGTCGCGTTCCGGTTTTCGGAGAAAATACCGCAGGCGTAACCCCATATCGAACGTATAACCTTCCACGGTGTTGTAATAAATTTTCTGAAGCGGGCTGTCCCAGGTCAGGGCCGTTCGTTTGCTAAAATTCCAGGTATTGCCCGAAATCAACTGGCCGGGTTTGAAGGTTTTGCTCGACCGGTTTTTCTTCGTCGAATCCCGAACGGCTTTGGTGCTGTCTTTTTGCACTTCAATTTTGCGGACAATTTTCAGACTGTCGCGCTTGACGTAACTGATCCGCTCGGCCGAAGTCAGCGGAACCGTCCGCAATGAATCCCAGAAGGCATTGCTGCGTTTACCGGCCAGCGAGTCGACAACCGTGGAGTCGTTGCGGGAAACTTCCACTTCTTCCTTGCGTTCTTTTTTGGCCTGATATTCCTGTTTTTCGTATTCTTTCAGCAGTTTTTTGAAATCTTTGGTCGAATATTCTTTCTGTTTGGCAATTTTATCCTCCAGTTTCTGCCCTTTTATATCCTTATTGGAGAGCGAAACCGCCGGTTTTTCAAACTTCTCGTCCACAATTTTAACATCCTCCACGAACGCCGGATTGACTTTCAGGCTGTTGAACGTCTGGCTGATAATGAATTGGGCGTTACCGGCGGCTCCCATGATTTTGCCGTCCAGATTATACCGCTGATTGACCGGCAACCAGACGTTTTGCACCGGGCTGTAGACCTGCCGGATTTTGATGTCGAAACCCAGCGGATTGCGGGTTTCCAACTGCAAACTATGAATGGCCCAACTGTTTTCGATGATGAAAATATATCCCCGAAAAACGCCTTCACCGTAGGCCCGCGGGTTGACCTG
Source organism: Larkinella sp. (assembly GCF_965227735.1). Lineage (NCBI taxonomy): Bacteria > Pseudomonadati > Bacteroidota > Cytophagia > Cytophagales > Spirosomataceae > Larkinella > Larkinella sp. Next base: position 6,952,736 of record NZ_OZ245776.1, read on the forward strand.
GATCTTGCTGACGTCGATGCCGCGCTCGCTGAATGTGCCCTGGTATTCAAATTTGTAGTAGGCAAACGCTTTCGGCGACAGGGGCGAAACCGCGTTGTTGACCTCCGGGCGGTAGAAACTCGTCAGGAAATAATCGCTCACCGAAATGTTGTCGCCCATCGAATTCCGGGTCGCCATCAGGCGGTAGCGGTAGGTGTTGGGTTGTTTGAAGGTCACTTCCGAAACCGATTCGTACAGCATCGGAACGCCGATTTTAAAACCCTCTTTTTCGGCTTCCTTCAACTGTTTCCGGTACATGAACTGCATCGGCAAGTCCGTAATCGTGAAGGTCGTTTTGGTGTAGGCTTTGGCCGTGTAACTCATCACCTGCAACTCGTGGTAGCGGGCTTTGGCAATGGCCCGGCGCATGATGCTGTAGGCCGGGTCTTCCTTGCCTTCGCGGGCCTGCACTTCCTGCAGGCGAAACGCTTGCTCCTCCATGGTCACGTCGACGGTTTGCCAGTCGCTCCCGATTTCGACGGCTTTTTCCTGCGCCTGAAACCCTAAATACTGGAAAACCACGGCGTATTTACCCGGTTTTAGCGGCACCTCATACCGGCCTTCCGAGTTGGTGATGGCCCCGCTCGACGTTCCCTTGACCACGATGGCTGCATAGGGAAGCACCTCGCCTTGGGCCGTTTTAATCGTTCCCCGGATGCCCTGAGCCGGTACCAGTTTTATAAAAAAAAGGACGAAAAGAATCGTAAGGGTGTATTTCATAGGTATACGGTAAGCAAACGGAGTGGAAAATAACCATTCTGCCCCACGGAGGCAACCTCTTTGTAACGGTTTTTTCGGCAGACAGCGGTATATGAAGCGATCTATTTTCCTGCAAGATGCCGAAATATAGCCTATCGTTGCTCACCAGAGCGGAAAATCCGTATTTTTAACGAATAATAATATTTCACTTCATCTATGCACCACCGTCTCCTTTCGCTGTTTCTTCTCCTTTTTTCGGCCTGCGGTTTAGCCGCCCAACCGCTTTCGCCTTCCACCATCCTGAACGAACGCGAACGCGCGCGCGTGGTCGATGAAATCCTGGAAGATCGCTTCAACAACCTGCTGCCTCAGTTGATGCGCCGGGAGGGAATCGATATGTGGGTGATCATTTCGCGGGAATACAACGAAGACCCGGTTTTGAAAACCATGCTGCCCAGCACGTGGCTGTCGGCCCGGCGCCGGACGATCATGGTATTTTTCGATCAGGGGGGCGATAAAGGCGTGGAAAAACTGGCGATTGCCCGTTACGATGTCGGCAATCTGCTCAAAGGTGCCTGGGACATCGACGTCCGGCCCAACCAGTGGGAGGCCCTGGTGAAAATTATTCAGGACCGCAAGCCGAAAAAAATCGGGCTGAACTTCTCCAAAAACTACGCCCACGCCGACGGCCTGACCTTTACGGAACACGGTGAGTTTCTGGAAAAATTACCGGCAGAAGATCAGAAAAAGCTGGTTTCGGCCGAGAAACTCTCGGTTGGCTGGCTGGAAACGCGGACAGAGAAGGAAATGGCCATTTACCCGCTCATCTGCCGTTTGTCACACCAGATTATTCAGGAAGGCTTTTCGGAACAGGTTATTCAACCAGGCGTCACCACGACCGAGGATGTGGTGTGGTGGTTCCGCCAGCGAATTACCGAACTGGGTCTGGAAACCTGGTTTCATCCGACGGTGGATGTGCAGGGAAGCGGCTCGCCCAAAGACTTCGATCACCTCAAAACCTTCTCCAAACGCCCCTCCGGTCAGGTGATCATGCCCGGCGATCTGCTGCACGTCGATTTTGGCATCACCTACCTGCGGCTCAACACCGACCAGCAGCAGCATGCCTACATTCTGCGCCCCGGCGAAACTGAGGTGCCGGAAGTACTGCGCAAGGCGTTTCAGCAGGGAAACCGGTTGCAGGACATCCTGACGGAACGCTACAAAGCCGGAAAAACCGGGAATCAATTGCTACTCGAAGCCCTGGAACAGGCGAAGAAGGAGGGCATTCGGGGGACAATTTATACGCACCCCATTGGCGTTCATGGCCACGCAGCCGGGCCGACCATCGGGATGTGGGATCAGCAAAAGGGTGTTCCCGGCTCGGGCGATTATCCGTTGTATGCAAACACCGCCTATTCCATTGAACTCAATGCGGCTGTTGATGTGCCGGAGTGGAAGAAAACCGTTCGGATTATGCTTGAGGAAGACGGTTTTTTCGACGGTCAGAATTTTCGGTATATCGACGGTCGGCAGACCGAGATTTTTACCATTCCCCGCAAATTGTCGTATGTGAAATAAGACAATTGATGGCGTAAGCTGCCGTTCGTTATAATGGTGGTTTTAGAATGGTAAGAAGTAAAGTTAAAACGCAATGTTCGACAGTATGATCAGTATATTAAGTTTTATTTTCACTCATAATCATACCTTAAAACCACATTGGTATGAATGACGAAGAAGTGAAGATTTCGCTTCTTCTCAAGATTAAAGAAAGATGTAAACGTGTTTAATCGGTACCAATTTTAATGAATTTTTTGCGACAGCCCAGGCAACGATAGGTACGGGTGGGAACATAAAACAAAAGGCCTTTGACGAGCAGGGAGCGGGGAATGCGTTCTGCTGCCGATTGATCCCGACCGCAGTGGGGGCATTCTTTCGTTGTCGTAAACCTACGGGAGATGGACATGACGTTCAGCGTCATGGATAAAAAAGATAAGGTTTTCATAGCACGTTTCGTATGTATGCCTCAAGATACAGAATACAGTGATATTGAGGTTTCCTACTCACGTAGATAAATAATAAATTCTTGATTAGTTTTTAGAAATTCCTTATTCCGTTCAATGTCGGTGAAAGTGACTAGTTAAAAGTACTTAAAAAGTTAAACTATAGGCTGTTATTTAAACAGGGTATGTACTAACCTTCAGGTTAATAGGGGCAAATAACAGACGCATTAGTTTTTGGAAAAGAAGGCACAAAAAAAAGAGTTACCAGTCTTCCGACTCATAACTCTTCACTTTTAACTCTTACCTCTTTACGCCAGTCGGTTGATGCAGTTCAGGTCTTCGAAAGCCACTTTCAAACGGCTCACCAGACTTTCTTCGCCCTTACGCAACCAGACGCGCGGATCGTAGTATTTTTTGTTCGGAGAATCGGCACCCGCCGGGTTGCCAAGCTGGCCCTGCAGGTAGTCCTTGTTGGCTTCGTAGTAGTTTTTAACCCCTTCCCAGGTAGCCCACTGAATATCGGTATCGATGTTCATCTTGATGGCACCGTAGCGGATGGCTTCCCGGATCTCTTCCCGGCTTGAACCCGAACCGCCGTGGAAAACGAAGTTGACGGGCAGCGGGCCGGTACTGAATTTTTCCTGAATATAATCCTGCGAATTTTTCAGAATGATCGGCGACAGTTTCACATTCCCCGGTTTGTAAACACCGTGAACGTTTCCGAAAGCCGCAGCGATGGTGAAATTCGGTGAAATCTTCGACAGTTCTTCGTAGGCAAATGCCACTTCCGAAGGCTGCGTATACAGTTTCGAATCATCGACATCCGAGTTATCGACGCCGTCTTCTTCGCCACCCGTTACACCGAGTTCAATTTCCAGCGTCATGCCGATTTTGGCCATCCGTTCGAAATACTTGGCGCAGATTTCGATGTTCTCTTCGATCGGCTCTTCCGACAAATCGAGCATGTGTGAGCTGTACAGCGGTTTTCCGGTCTGGTCGAAATGCTTCTCACCAGCTTCCAGAAGCCCGTCGATCCAGGGCAGCAATTTCTTGGCGCAGTGGTCGGTATGCAGAATCACGGGGACACCATATAATTCGGCAATGTTATGAATGTGCAGGGCACCGGAAATCGAACCGGCAATGGCGGCTTGCTGATTGGTGTTCGACAACGTCTTGCCCGCGTAGAAAATACCACCACCGTTCGAGAACTGGATGATAACCGGCGAGTTGACGGCTTTTGCGGTTTCCAGCACGGCATTGACGGAGTTGGTCCCGACAACATTGACCGCCGGAAGCGCATAGTCATTTTCGTTGGCATGACGGAAAATTTCGGTGACGCCTTCGCCCGTTATAACACCGGGCTTAAATCGGCTGGCTACTTCGCTCATAGTCAATAGGAATAAAATAGATTGCGTAAAGAAAAAATAGGCTGATTCCGAGACGGTTAGCCCGCAACGAATTCAGGCTGCAAAGTACGATTTATTTTCTAATCCGTCTTTACGGTTGTTACACAGAGTTGATCAGAGAAAATCAGAGGTAATCAAAGTTTTCTCTGTGTACCTCTGATTTTCTCTGATCAACTCTGTGTAACAACCGTATCTTCTTTACCTTTGAAAACGCCCTTTGCCTAACTCATGCAGCTCTCAAAAATTACCCTTCTTCTTCTTGCTTTAAGCAGCAACTTTACCTTATTCGCGCAAACCGACAGCGCTTCCTGTGCCTGCCAACAGCTTGCCAGACAGACGTTTCCGGGAGCCACCATCACGATAGCCGAGTGTGTGGCCGCCGGAACGTTCAAAATGCCGGGCAGTGGCGTGTCGGTTCCCGATCTGCCCGCTTTCTGCCGGGTGGCGGCCACGTTGAAACCTACGCCCGAGTCGAATATCCGTATCGAAGTGTGGCTTCCGCAAACCGGGTGGAATGGCCGGTTTTTGGGAACTGGTACGGGCGGAGGAGCCGGTTCTATTGCCTACGGTGCCCTGGTGAATGGCCTGAAGCGCGGTTTTGCGACCACCAATACCGACATGGGAACCTCCCCGAATGCGAATGATGCCGTGGGGCACCCCGAACGCTGGGCGGATTTTGGCCACCGGGCCACGCACGAGATGACCAGAACCGCCAAAGCCATCATCCAGGCCCACTACCAAAAGCCGATCCAGCGCGCCTACTTCGCGGGTTGCTCGACCGGAGGGCAGCAGGCACTCATGGAAGCGCAGCGGTATCCAGACGATTATGACGGAATTCTGGCTGGCGCACCCGCCAACAACCGCACCCATTTGCACACTGGTTTTGTCTGGAACTATCAGGTGACGAACCAACTACCCGGAAGTGCGTTTCTGCCGAAAGAGAAGATTGCGCTCATCACCCAGGCGGTGGTGAAAGCATGTGTCGGGAAGGACGGCGGAGCGCCCGGCGACAATTTTCTGACCGACCCCCGGGCGTGCCGGTTTGATCCCGAAACGCTGCCCAAATGCCCGGAGGGTACTGACGATGGCACCTGCCTGACCAGCGCGCAACTGACCGCTCTGAAACACGTATACGCCGGACCGACGAATCCCCGGACGGGTGAGCGAATCTATACGCCTTTGCCGCTCGGGAGCGAAAACTCATCCGCCGGACTGGAATACCAGCAAAATCCGAAACAGGCTCCCGTTTCGCTTTTTTATCAATACAAATGGGTATTTGGCCCGAACTTCGATTTCAGAGCGTTTGATTTTGACCGCGATCAGGACCGGATGGATTCCGTGCTGGCACCGCTCCTGAATGCTAATAATCCTGATTTGTCGTCCCTGAAAAAACGCGGGAGCAAGATTTTGATGTATGCCGGAACCGCCGATCCGCTCGTTCCGTATCAGGATGCTGTCACCTACTACGAGCGGGTGGTGGAAGCGCAGGGGGGCGCAAAGCAGACGGCGGACTTTTTTCGGTTTTTTCTGATACCCGGCATGGCGCATTGTGGGGGAGGGCCGGGCCTGAACGACTGCGGGCAAAGTCTGGCGCTGACGGTTCCACAGAACCGGGATCACGACATCTTAACGGCTCTAATGACCTGGGTGGAGGAGGGCAAGGCTCCCGATCAATTGATTGCTGCGGCTTATACCGGTGGCGTCGCCAGCAACGGAGTCCGGTTTCAACGCCCGATTTACCCGTATCCCAAATTACCGACCTACAAGCGGGGTGACCCCAACGCTCCAACCAGTTACCGGGGCGTCGCCTACCCACGACGAGCGGTTTTAAGCCCGGCGAAGCGGTATTTGAAATAGTTTACGGTTTTCCGTTTACGGTATTCGGTGGCTGACGCGTGCTGCTAAGAATGCGTCAGCCACCGAATACCGTAAACGGAAAACCGTAAACCTCTTACTTTCGGTAATCCAGCGCCGGTTTTCGGTCGCCTAACAAGGCTTCGTATTTAAAAGCCGCACCACCGCGGGCTTTTTCCCAGTCGGTGCGGGCTTTTTGAATCAGCGCCGGGTCTTTGAAGAGGTCAATGGCGGTGAGGGATAGCGATTTAGCCGCTACCATCATGCCTTTGACGCCAATGCTCGTACCGCTTGACGCTACGGCCTGCCAGCTATGGGCGGCCGTTCCCGGAACCCAGGTGGCGGCTGACAGCCCAACCGTCGGAACCACCCAGCTCACATCGCCCACGTCCGTCGACGCACTGCTGAGCAGGTCGTTATTCGAGAAGGGCGAAACGGCTGCGGCTTCCCCCGGTTTCCGGATCGAGCCAAATGTCGTCCCGAACGATTCGCCCAGTTTCTCGGCAAATTTGGTTTCCTCCGGCGTGTAGATGACGCCACCCACCAGGCTCAGGTTTTTGTGCATCTGTTTCGCCAGGGTCTCAACGGGCAACAGGTTGTAGACACCGCCGATGATTTCGTATTCCATTTTGGTTTCCGTACCCATACCGGCTCCTTCAGCGGCTTTCACCATGCGCTTCCAGACATCCTGCAAAACCGTGCGGTTTTTGTGCCGGACGTAGTAATAGACCTCCGCAAAGTCCGGCACGACGTTCGGGGCCTCACCGCCTTTGGTAATGACGTAATGCACCCGCGTATCGGACGGAATATGCTCGCGCATCATGTTGATCATGTAGTTCATCGATTCCACGCCGTCGAGGGCCGACCGACCGCGATCGGGAGACGCGGCTGCGTGGGCCGCAATGCCCCGGAAACGGAATTTGGCGGTGATGTTGGCGAGCGAAGTCGACGGGTCCGCTCCGTTGCGGTCGGCAGGGTGCCAGTGTAAAACCACATCTACATCGCTGAACAGGCCGTCCCGCACCATGTACACTTTTCCCGAACCGCCTTCTTCCGCCGGGGTTCCGTAGAGCCGGATGGTGCCGCCTTTGCCGGATTTCTGCAACCAGTTTTTCACCGCAATCGCCGACGCTACCGAGCCGGGGCCGAACAGATTGTGTCCGCAGGCGTGTCCGGCTTTTTTGGTGTCGAGCGGTTTTCGGTCGGGCGTGGCATCCTGTGTAATCCCCGGCAGGGCGTCATATTCCGCCAGAATGCCGATGACCGGTTTGCCGCTTCCGAAGGTGGCCACAAAGGCGGTTGGAATACCGGCAACCCCGGCTTTCACCGAAAAACCTGCCTGGGTGAGTTCTTCCTGCAACAAGGCTGAGCTTTTCTGTTCCTGATACCCTACCTCAGCCCAGTCCCAGATCTGTTTGGAAAGTGTGCCGTAGTGGGCCGATTTGCTGTCGAGCCCCGCCAGAACCTCCTGCTGCTCTTTGGTTAGGGTCGATTGGGCGAGCAGGACGGTGGGGAGACAACCCAGTCCGAAGACCAGCAGTCGGAAAAGCGATTTTTTTTGCATGAGAAGTCGGTTAAGATGGGTTTGTAGACGTCATGCCGGCCGGAACCGGCACGACGCTACCGTTTCGCTGATGAAGGTATTGTTTTATTTCAAAGGTTGGTACAACGATTTCTTGTTATCCACGCGAATCACCAGACGACAATCGCCAACCTGCCCCCGGGTTTCGTCACAAATACCATCGTGAAACGCATCGAAACGACGACCGTCGTTGGTCTGGACAACAAATTTTAACTGAAACGTATCGTTCAGCACCAGACTCGTCGGCGACACGCCAACGGCCGCAGCGGCTTCGCTGGCTTTGATGGAAACCGTTGCCGGAAAGGTCGAGAAGGTCTTCCACAATTTATCGGTGGCGATCAGACGGCTGGGCAGCGGCCCCAGCGAACCACTCGGATACAGACAGCCGACACCGTTACCGCAGGAAGTCATGGAAGCCGCCAGCGTAATTTTGGGGCTATTCAGGCCGATCCAGACTTCGATGGCTTTGACGCCGACACCCTGCCCAAAATCCTCACCACTCAACTGAAACTCAAAATCCGTGGTCGCCAGATTCGTAACGTCAAAATACGCTTTGGCGGCATTGACCTTCGCCACCGCCACCGCTCCGGCGGGAGCCAGCGGAATGGGATCTTTGGTCTGGCAGGCGTCCGAAATGACCAGCGCGGTCATGAACAAGGTTATATAAACAAGTGATTTCATATGGTTCTGACGGTTTTTGAAACCGTGTTTTTAATGATAAATAGTTTCTCGCTTCTTGCCCCTAAATCCCCTAAAGGGGACTTGGACGCAGCTGATGCCAGATGAAAAGTCCCCTTTAGGGGATTTAGGGGCAATCCGATCTTACAAATCCCAGAAAACCGGGGTTACAAAATTGTTCTGGGCCGGGGCCGCCGTGTTGGTATTCAACTCACGCTGTGAATACGTAAACCGCAGCGGAAACGGATTCAGGGGCGAAATCGGTGCCATCAGCGTCGGGATGCCGGTTCGGCGGTAGTCGTTGTAGGACTCGATGCCGTTGCCGAACAGCGAAATGTACTTCTCGGTCATCACCACCGACAGTTTTCCGGCTGCCTGAGCCGCGTCGAATTTTGCCAGCCGGTCATTCACGAAATTGGTAATGGTCGTGGCCGATAGCTGCGTGCCGGAATTTCCCGGAGCCTGTACAAAGCTGTTGATGCTGTTGAGGTTCAGTGTCATCCCGTTCTTGAAATACTCTTTGGCATCGCCCGTTGTGCCGAGGGTCAGCGCGGCTTCGGCCAGAATGAAGTTGACCATCGAAGCCGTAACAATCGGGAAAATACCGGCGCCGGTGCCATCGGAGGTGGTCACCACCCGGAAATTGGCCGGGGTATTGACACCCGCATTGGTCAGAAATACGTTGGTAGTCGGCAAATTGCTGATAGGGTTGTTGTCGTACAAACCGCCGTAGGGATACAGTCCGAACGTAGCCCGAACGGCGTTGTCGGCGGGGGCACCGGTGGGATCACCCGTAAAGCGGCCGCCATACCCGTTGCTGGTGCGGGTGAAATTGACCCCGGCATTGCTCGTCTGGCGATATACGTAATAGCGTAGCCGCGGATCATCGGTATTGTACAGACGCTCCATAAAGCCCTGATCCATCCAGAAATCCTTCGTGGCGCGGTAGTCGCTGATGTGAATCGGGTGGCGGTTTTGGGGGGTCTCGGTCGCGCCAAATTTGAACGTGAAATCCTGCGCATTCGTCAGAATCAACTGTCCACCGGCAATGAGCGCATTGATTTCCTGCTTCACCCGCGCCTGTTCGCTCGGGACGAGCCGAATCTGATTCAGGAGTTTCAGCTTCAGGCTGTTGGCCGCCCGAATCCAGCCCAGCCGATCACCCCGGTAAAACAGATCCGCATTGCCCGGCGATACATACGGTGTTTTGTTCAGATCGGCAATGGCTTCGTCGATCAGCTTGAAAACAGCCGTGTAGATATCGGCTCCCTTGTCAAATTTCGGGCTGAGGTTGCCGTCTCCCTGCGACGCTTCCGAGAACGGCACATCGCCCCAGAGATCGACCAGTACACTGTAGACGTACGCTTTTTCGAGTTTGGCGATTCCGACGTAGCTCCACTGGCTTCTGGCGGTGCCTTCCCGGATGATGATTTCCAGGTCGTTCAGGGCTTCTGAGTAAATGCCGTTCCAGGGTGTCTGGAAGGTCGAACCGCTCATGTCGAAGCGGCTGGGGCCGTTTTGCGTGGCGTGTTGCATGATGACCGTCGCCACGCGGTTGGTGGCTCCCCCGCCGATGTGAACGCCGATGGAGACCTGGGTAGCCGGAAGAAGCAGATCCAGCACCGGTTGCGACGGGGTGTTTGGATCGACGTTAATGTCCAGAAAATCATTGCAACTGCTGAACGTGAGCGCGAAAAAGGCTCCGATAAACAGTTTAAATATTGTTTTCATAGTAAGTTTCGGTAAATGTTGGATGATTTGCTGTGCGCGATTTGCAATCGCGCACCACTCTGTCGCGGATTTGCAATCCGTAGCATTGTCACAGCCTTAGAACGTAAACCGCAGGTTGATGCCGTACCGTTTGGTGGTCGGAACCGCCACCAGTTCGAAGCCGTGGGCATTGCCCGCACCCAGTGAATTCACTTCCGGATCGAAGTTCATGTACTTGGGGAAGTTGGGGGCTTTGTACCACAGGTTGCGGCCGCTGAGCGAAATGGTTGCCGATCCAAAGGGCGTTTTCGCCAGCCAGAGCGCCGGAATCTGGTAGGCCAGCGACACTTCGCGCAAGCGGAAAACCGTCGCATCGAAAACCCGGAACTCGTCGGCGGTTCCCTGGCTGCCACTGAAAGCACCTGTACCGAAGTAGTATTCGTTGACCGAAATCGGAATGTTGTTGGGCTGTTTCTGGCCGTCGGCCGTCAGAATGGGCATTTTGGTATTCGGATCGCCCAACACGCCCACCGGCACCAGCACCTTGTTGCGGTCTTCATTGTCGCGCGTGATGCCGCGGCTCAGCATTTCGGCCACCGAAACCGACAGCAGATCCCCGCCCTGCTTCCAGTCGAACAACGCGCCGAGCGTGAAGCCTTTGTAGGTAAAGGTGTTGGTGATTCCCATCGTGAACTTCGGGTTCGGATTGCCGACCGGTCCCTGGCGATCCGCCAGAATGGCCTTGCCGGTGGCCGGGTTGATCAGCAGATTGCCTTCGTCGTCGCGCAGGTAATAGCTGCCCCGAATCAAACCGTAGGGCTGGCCCACGATGTGCATACTGCCGATTGTGTTGGTCGCATTCGCCTGACTGTAATAGAGTTCGGTGGCACCACCCAGATCCAGCACCAGGTTTCGGTTGCGGGTGAAAGCCGTGTAGATGTTCCATTTGAACCCGTTGGCCATCTGGATCGGCGTGATGTCCAGACCCAGTTCAATGCCTTCGTTGCGCACTTTTCCGAGGTTCACCACCCGCGTCAGGTACCCGGAGGACGGAGCGACATCGACCGTGAAAATCTGGGACGTGCTGATCTTCCGGTAATACGTCAGGTCGATTCCGATGCGGTCTTTCAGAAAACGCAATTCCGTACCGGCTTCAAATTCGCGGATAAACTCCGGTTTCAGCGTCGCACTGCCCAGCCGGTTGCTGTAGGTCATCGCGTTGACGCCGTTGAAGGGGGCCAGAATGTCGACCGGGCCGGGGTGGGTGAACGAAGGATTGATGTTATACACCGTCTGGGTCTGATACGGACTGGCTTCGTTGCCGACCACGGCGTAACCCAGGCGAATTTTACCGAATGACAGAATAGCCGGATTGGTTTTAAACAGTTCTGTGAAAACAAACGAGCCGTTGACGCCCGGATAGAAGTAACTGCGGTTGCCTTTCGGGAGGGTTGAGGAAATGTCGTTCCGGGCGACCACGTTCAGGAAGGCGAAGTTGCGGTACGACAACTGGAAATCCCCGAAAAACGCCATAAACCGCTGTTTGATCAGGTTTCCGCCGAACGTCTGCTGAATCCGGGTGTTGTCGAGGTCGTTGATGCCCGGCACAATAATCCCGTCGCCAAACACGAGCTGGCGGTCGGTCAGCCGTTGGTTGACGTTGTTGCCGATGATGGCCCGCAAGCTGAAATCCGGCCCGAAATCCCGGGTTGCCGTGATGAGCAGGTTGCCATCGAGTTCCTGGCGGTAGATGTTGTCGTCGGTGACGTTTCCGTTCGGATAAATCTCGCCGTTCTTCCCGTTTACGCTCCGGCGACGGTCGGTGTAGGCATTGAAACCCGCCGTATACTGGACGTTCAGCCACGAAAACGGATCGAAACCGAGGGTGAATTTTCCGTAATACCGGTCCACTTTGCTCGTAAACGGACTGTTTTTCACCGACCAGTAGGGGTTGTCGATACCGACCCGGTCGTAAATGCTGCCGCCGGTTTGCGGATTGGTGTTCGGGTAGTTGGTCAGGTCGTAGCTGGTTGGGGTCCAGGGCAGAATTTCGATGGCCGAGGGACCGTTCCCGATGCTCGACGTAAGCTGCGGAGAGCGCTGGTCGATGTTCACATACGTCAGCGACCCGTTGAGGTAGAAGCCGTTGTCCAATTGGGCATTCCCGCCGATGTTGAAACTGGTTCGGTTGATCTTGTTTTCAGGAACAATTCCTTTGTTGGCCGTCCGCGAAAAACCGGCGGTCAGACTGGCTTTTTCATTCCCCCCGGAAACACTGAATGCATTTTCGTAGACAAAACCGTTTTCGTAGAAATTCTCAAAGTTCTGCTGACCGAACGGTTCGTATTTGACCTTTTTATTGGCCAGTTCCGGGAAAACCGTTGGCAAACGAACGCCCAGCGGATGGAAAATGGAATCGATTTGGGAATAGGGGGCACCCCAGGAGCCAAATACCCCGTAGCGCGTATCCCACTCCGTTCCCTGGCCATACGTCGTCTGGTATTCCGGAGCTTTGGCGAGTTTTTCGTACGAGTAGGAGGTGTTGTACGTGATCTCCAGGCCCTTTTTTGACTTCTTGCGGTTGTTTTTGGTTGTCACGATGATGGCACCATTGGCCGCCCGCGAACCATAGAGCGCAGCCGCAGCCGCTCCTTTCAAAACCGTCATCGACTCGATGTTGTTGGGGTCGAGGTCAAAGGCGCGGTTGGTAAAACTCGCCCCGCCCTGCTGACCGCCATCGGTCAAAAAAGAGGAGTTGTCGAACGGCACCCCATCGACGACGAACAGTGGCTGGTTGTTGTTGGAAAGCGACGAGTTCCCGCGAATCGTGATGTTGGTCGAACCACCGGCGGCTCCGCCCGATCCCTGTACATTGACCCCGGCCACTTTTCCCGAGAGCGAACGAAGCGGGTCCGGTTCCGAAATCTGGGCAATCTTGCTGCTGTTGATGGTGCTCACCGAGTAGCCCAGCGCTTTCTTTTCCCGGGTAATCCCAACGGCGGTGACGACGACTTCGGTCAACTGCTTGGTGTCCGTGGGCAGGGAAACGTCGATGGTGGTTTGGGAACCGATGGTCACTTCCTGGGTCTGGAAGCCGATGGAGGAGAAAACGAGCGTGGTGGCACCCGCCGGGACGTTAATCTGGTACTCGCCCTGTGCGCCGGTCACCGTTCCAATTTGCTGGTTCCCTTTGACCGACACCGTCACGCCCGGCAAAACCGTGCGTTCTTCTGCTGTGATGACCTTACCACGAACGGCTTTCTGCTGAGCGTGGCTCAGGAAGGCACAGAGTAGCAGGAAAAATGTGAGCTGTACACATTTTGTCATAGAATTTAATAGAGTAAGTGAAAAAATAGGTTAGGTACAGTTCAAGACTGATTATTCCAAAATAAGCACAATATTTGGAATAATTGGTTTAATATAAAACACAATTTTTTTAAAATTCTATTTTTTAATATAAAATCATTGAATATTTAAACCTATTTTCTAATAATAGATAAAACTATATTTCGGATTTATTCGGTTTTATGTATTCGAAATGTGCAAAAATTTAGCTGGGATTGCAGGGTGGGCGGTAGTATTAATTTGAGCTAACCTCTATACGTCATTTTCATCCCTACGCGTAAAATGAATATCTTCACAATTCAAGGACGTTCGCTTTTGCCCCTTCGGGGTTTAGAAGCAAAAAATCCATCAAACGCAGAAGTTGTGGAAAATCAACTGAAGATTTTACTGGAAACGTTTCCCCGTTCGGGGCAAGTCGAGTGGATTGGGGTTCGACCGCAGAAACACGGCGCCATGGAGGTGGTCGGTGAGGTCGAAGTTTCGGAGAAAAAGGGCCTGTTGGGCGATCACTACAGCGGGCGGAATGGCAACCGGCATGTGACGCTGATTCAGGCCGAACACCTGCCGGTGGTGGCCGCCTTGACCGGGCGCGAATCGCTCGACCCGGCTTTGCTGCGGAGAAATATCGTCATCGCCGGGCTGAACCTGCTGGCGTTGAAAGACCATCAGATTCAGATCGGCGATGCGGTTATTCTGGAAATTACCGGACAATGTCACCCCTGTTCACGCATGGAATCCAACCTGGGGACGGGCGGTTACAACGCCATGCGCGGCCACGGCGGGCTCACGGCGCGGGTCGTCCGGGGTGGCAGTATTCACCTGAACGATCCGGTTACGGTTTTAAAAACCGATCAAACCGGGACCGAACGGTTGATCAATTCCTGAAATCGGTCGGGTGTCAGTTCCGTGAAGTCACGGATCACCTCGTCGGCTCCCACCCGGAGCAGTTCTTCGGCCGAGTCTGTGGTGGCCAAACCGATCACATAGGCGCCCGCGGCTTTGGCCGCCCGGATGCCGGTAGTTGAATCTTCAAAAATGACGCTCTCATGGGGTTCAACGCCCAGCAATTCCATCGCTTTCCGGTAAATTTCCGGGTCCGGTTTTGGCCGGCTGACCTTGCTTTCGTCGAGTAAAACCGTAAACCACGAACGCAGATCGAGCGCATCCATTACAAAATCAAGGTTTTCGAGCGGTGCCGAGGTGCCGACGGCTGTCAAAATACCGGCTTGGTGCAACGATTGGAGAAAGTCGGTCAACCCGGCCACCGGCCTGATGTCGGGCTGATACAATTCCCTAAACAAAGATTCCTTCTGGGCGGCCAACTGCCGGGATTCATCATCCGAAAGCGTGCGATCGGTGAAGAGGTGCGTCAGAATCTGGCTGTTGTGTTTACCCGAAACATACTGGACAAAATCAGCGTCGGACAACGGTTTACCGTAGCGTTCAAAATACTGGCGCCAGGCCAGGCGGTGGTGGGGATTGGTGTCGACAATGACACCGTCCATGTCGAAAATGGCAGCTTTCATGAAAGGATCTTGAGTGAATCTATAGGATAAAGCTATGAAATCACGTTTTGAATGTTTTAGGATTTTCGCTTTTGCCCCGTTCCCCTGAAGGGGACTTGGAGCATGCGGATTAAACCAAGTCCCCTTCAGGGGAACGGGGCAAAAGCGAAAGTTCTGGTTTTATCAGACGTTAACTTTTCGTGAAATAAAGGCAGAAACCAGCAGCACGACAACGACCAGACCCAATCCGTAGGCCAGCCCGTAGGCTTCGGCCACAAAACCGATGACAGGCGGCCCGGCCAGAAAACCGACAAAACTGAAGGTCGCAAAAGTGGCCAAACCAGTGGCAGCCGGAATGCCCGGAACGCGCATCGAAGCCGTATACAGAATAGGAGCGATGAGCGAACAACCCGCCCCCAGCAGAGCAAATCCCGCCAGCACCACCAGCGGAACCGGAATCAGAAGGGCCAGCAACAACCCCAAAGCTGCCACCAGACTGCCCACACTCAGGATGCGTTTGGCTCCAAAACGCGGAATGATGGCGTCGCCCATAAACCGGCCAATTGTCATCGCCAGCGAAAAACAGCCGAAACCCAGCGCGGCAATCTGGCTGGAGGCACCGGTGGATTCGTGGAGGTAAACGGCACTCCAGTCGAGGGCGGCCCCTTCGCCCATGGCAACGGCCAGGCCAATGAAAATCATGAGCAACAGCAGCATATTCGGTTTTACGAAAGCCGCCGACGATTCGGTAGGTGGTTGCGCCGGGATGGTCGCCAGAATGGGACGCAGCGCAACCGTCAGCACGAGCAGCGCGATGGTGACGGCGAGCATGTGAATAGACGGCGAAACGTGAACGGCAATCAGAATACCGGCCAGCAGCGAACCGACCATGCCGCCCAGACTCCACATGCCGTGGCAGGAGGACATGATCAGAATCTTATGCTCCCGTTCGACATCGGCTGCGCTGGTGTTCATCGCTACATTCAGCAAGGCCGCGCTCAGCCCCACCAGAAACAACCCAAAGGCCATCAGGGCTATATTGGGAGCATTGATAGGAATCAACGTGCTGAAACACAGCACCAGGGCACTTAGAAAACAGGTTCGGGCGGCTCCCAGCCGGGCAATGATCCATCCCGTCAGCGGGTTCATGAGCAGCAGCCCAACCGGCATGGCAAACAGGACCATTCCCAGACCGGCATCGGTTAGGTGTAATTTTTCTTTAACGTGCGGAATGTGCGCTACCCAGCCGCCCAGTGACAGACTTTCGGTGGTGAAAACGAGTCCGACGGCCCGCGCCTGCGGATTCGTAAAAAACGTTTGAAGGCTTCGGAAGAGGCTTGGTGTGGTGGTCGGTTTTTCGTCGAGTGTTACGTTCATTATATTCTGATTCATTCTGGTTACAAAAATAAGGCGGTTTTTCCACTTCTATTTTCGTTTAATTACCTTATTTTGGTGCTGCATTGATTTATTTTCTGAGGATCATGTTTCCAAAATGTTAACATTGCATCTATTTGGCCTTAAACAATGAAACCGCAGTTTGAAAAAATAGAACCGGAATTCGGGAGTTCGTTCCGGTTGATGCACCACACCCAGCCGGACAGTTGCTGGGTCTACTGGCATTATCACCCCGAATACGAGATTGTGTATATTCCGCGCGGCAGCGGCAAGCGCCACATTGGTCACCACGTTTCTACCTATTCGGATGGTGAACTGGTGTTTCTGGGACCGAACCTGCCGCACCTGAATTTCAGCCACGGAATCGTCGGGGAGTTTGAGGAAATTGTGGTGCAGATGCGCGAAGATTTTCTGGGGAAGGAATTTCTGCAAAAACCCGAAATGGAGGCCATTCGGCGGTTGTTCGAGCGGGCACACCAGGGCATGTCATTTTACGGGGAAACCAGGCGGAAGGTGGGGCAGCAGGTTGCGTCGCTGGTGACGCTGCCGCCCTTTGAACGGATGCTGGCACTGCTGACCATTTTTCAGCAACTGGCGGTTTCGACCGATTACCAGATCCTGAACGCCGAGAGCATTAGCCTCGATCTAAATGGTCGGGAGCAGGAGCGGATCAACCGCATTTATGGATTTGTGGAAACCAACTATGTTCAACCCATTGACATTCAGGATGTCGCATCATTGGCAAACATGACGGTACCGGCTTTTTGCCGGTATTTCAGGAAAATGACCCAGATGACGTTCACGGATTTTGTCAATGAGTTCCGCATCACCCAGGCTCGCAAGCTCCTGACCGGCGACCGCAGCATCGGCGAGGTCTGTTACGAAAGCGGTTTTAACAACCTGTCGCACTTCAACAAGGTGTTCAAACAGCGAACGGGGCAGACGCCGGGGCTGTATCGTAAGAGCCTGAAACTGTGAGTCGAACGAGCCTTTCCGGATGACCACTCGCTAAGACGCCGGGCCGGATGCGTAATTTTTGTCGTATACTTGCCCCGGTATGACCATTCACCAAACGATAAGAGTAGCCGTTGATGCCGTGGTTTTCGGGTATCGAAACCAGGCCTTGCACCTCCTGTTGATCCAGCGAAAGCTGGAACCGTATCGAGGGGGCTGGGCTTTGCCGGGTGGTTTTGTGTTGGATGACGAGAGCCTGGAAGCCGCCGTTCACCGTGAGTTGAGCGAAGAAACCAATGTGACTATTAATTACTTAGAACAACTTTATACCTTCGGTCGGCCCAATCGAGATCCCCGTTTTCGGACGGTTGCCGTTGCCTATTATGCCCTCGTAAAACCGGAAGCCTTTGCCATTGCCGCTTCGACGGATGCCGACGACGTCCGCTGGTTCGACGTCCGGGAGTTGCCCGGTCTGGCGTTCGACCATGCCGAAATCATTCAACACGCCTTGCAGCGTCTGCGCAGCAAATTGAGGTATGAACCCGTAGGATTTGGGTTGCTCAGCGAGAAATTTCTGTTCTCGGACTTCGAAAAACTCTACGCAACCATTTTGGACAAACCCATCGACCGGCGCAATTTCCGGAAAAAGGTGTTGAGCTTCGGGCTGTTGACGGAACTGGACGAAAAACGATCCGATGGGAAAGGGCGTCCGGCGAATCTCTTTCAATTTAATGAAAATCAGTACTTTAAGATGAAGGAGCACGGTTTTTACTTCGAGCTTTGAACGAGCGATTTACCGTTTGCTCAACAGTTGGCAAATTAAAAGCGCAAAATGTAGTTACTATGTGGTTTGTTTTGTTGATTTGCGTAAAAAATACGCAAAATGATTTATCTACACCTTTCTCCCGGTTTTGAACCCTACGGTCCGTCCGTGCCGTTCAAGGCGTTCACTTTCAATGGGGGAGAACCACATCTGAAATTAACCGGGCCTTTGCCCGAAACCAGCGTACTGATCACGACCCGCCTGAACACGTTTCAGGATGTGGGCCTGCTTCTGGTGGCAACGGATGCCCTGCGCCGGGCCGGTGCCGAACGCATCAGCCTCTTCGTTCCGTATTTCCCCGGCGCCCGCCAGGACCGGGTTATGGTGCCGGGCGAACCGCTGACGGTTAAAGTCTACGCCGATCTGCTGAACGCCCAGCAGTATCACCGGATTACAGTTTTTGATCCCCACTCTGACGTAACACCTGCTTTACTAAACAGGGTTCAAGTGATTGATAATCATCAATTTGTTGGAAAATGTCTCGCGGAGATCGGTGATTGTAAACTGATTGCGCCGGATGGGGGCGCCTTAAAAAAAATCTATAAGTTGTCCGAAGCTCTGGGCGGTATGGAGGTGGTGGAATGCAGCAAACGGCGGGATGTCAAAACCGGTAATTTGTCGGGCTTTTTCGTATCGGGGCCGGATTTGCAAGGCGCGTCCTGTGTCATCGTGGACGACATCTGCGACGGCGGAGGCACCTTTGTTGGCCTGGCCGACGAACTCAAAAAACACGGGGTTGGTGACCTGTATTTGATTGTCAGCCACGGGATTTTCAGCCGGGGCCTTGAGCCGCTGGCGACCTCGTTCAAACGGGTTTTTACGACGGATTCCATTCGCGAAATCACCCACCCACTTCTGAATCAACTCACATTTTCCAGCTTTTTACCACACCTTTCAAACCAATGACAACCCTCCATCTTTCCGACGGTTACAAAGTAGATCACCGTCGTCAATACCCCACCGGAACTGAACTGGTCTATTCGAACTGGACTCCCCGAAAAAGCCGCCTTGAGCAGGTCGATAGCGTGGTTTTCTTTGGCTTACAGTACTTTATCAAAAAATACCTGATCGAGGATTACAACCGGAATTTCTTCGCCCGCCCGAAAGAAACCGTCGTGGCCGAATACAAACGCCGGATCGAAAGCTACCTGGGGCCGGGCGCAATTACGTACGATCACATTGAAAAGTTACATGATCTGGGCTATTTGCCGCTCGAAATCAAAGCGGTTCCGGAAGGAACGCGGGTGCCGATGCGGATGCCGATGTTTACCTTCAAAAACACCCGGCCCGAGGAATTCTGGCTGACGAATTTTCTGGAAACCATCCTGTCGTGCATTCTGTGGTTGCCCTGTACCAGCGCGACAACGGCCTTCGAATACCGGAAAATCCTGAACGGCTATGCCGAAAAAACCGGTGGTGATCCGGCGTTTGTCCCCTGGCAGGGCCACGACTTCAGTTTTCGCGGGATGGGTGGTCTCGAAGCGGCTTTGTTGAGTGGAGCGGCTCATTTGCTGAGCTTTACGGGAACGGACACCATTCCCGCCCTGGATTTTCTGGAACAGTATTACGGTGCCAACTCCGACACTGAACTGATCGGCGGCAGCGTTCCGGCGACGGAACACTCGGTGATGTGTATGGGGATGCAGGATGGCGAAATTGAAACCTTCCGGCGGCTCATTCAGGATGTGTATCCGAAAGGTGTGGTCAGCATCGTGTCCGATACCTGGGATTTCTGGCAGGTCATTACCGGATATTTGCCCCAGCTAAAACCGCTCATTCTGGCCCGCGACGGCAAGGTGGTGATTCGCCCCGACAGTGGCGACCCGATCAAAATCATCTGCGGTGATCCGGATGCCCGGGAAGGAACGCCGGAACACAAAGGGGCCATTGAATGTCTGTGGGAGGTTTTTGGCGGAACCGTTACGGCCAAAGGCTTCAAGGTGCTGGACGCCCACATCGGGTTGATTTACGGCGACAGCATCAACCTCGAACGCTGCCAGGCCATTTGTGAAGGCCTGTACCAGAAAGGGTTTGCCTCCACGAACGTGGTGCTGGGCATCGGAAGTTACACCTACCAGTACGTGACGCGCGACACCTTCGGGTTTGCCGTGAAAGCCACGTATGGTGAAGTGAACGGCGAAGGACGCGCGATTTTCAAAGATCCCAAAACCGATGACGGAACGAAGAAAAGCGCGAAAGGGCTGATTCGTTTGGTGAGTGACGAAACCGGTACGACCGTGATGGAAGACCAGGTAAGTTGGGAAAAAGAAGGAACGGGTTTGCTGGAAACCGTTTTCAAAGATGGCCGGTTGCTGAAAGAACAGACCTTGCACGAAATCCGGGCCAGGCTGGCAACCCAGTAAGGAACCGTGCTAAAAGGAGCGGGTGATCGTCGGGGTGACGGATGCCCGCTCTTTCGTTTTCTTACAATTTTGGGCGGGGAAGAAGGTTGAAATTTGTCCTATCAAACCAACACAACCATGACACAATCAACTTCCCCTTCGATTCTTATTACGGGTGCCACCGGCACGATTGGTTCCGAACTCGCCACCCAACTTTCCGCCAAAGGCATCCCGTTCCGTGCCCTGGTGCGTTCTCTGGAAAATGCCAAAACGCTGGCGCAACTCGACGGTGCCGAACTGGTGGTCGGCGACTTGAACGATCCCGAAAGCCTGGCCTGCGCACTGGACGGTGTCGAGCGCGCCTTTCTGCTCACCAACTCGTCGGAACAGGCGGAAACGCTGCAAATGAACTTCGTTGCAGTGGCGCAACAAACTGGGGTTAAGCATCTTGTAAAACTTTCCCAATTTGCCGCCGACCTTCATTCGCCCGTCCGGTTTTTGCGGTATCATGCCGCCGTCGAGCAAAAAATCCGTGAATCCGGACTGTCGTTTACCTTTCTTCGCCCGAATCTGTTCATGCAGGCCCTGCTGGGTTTCCGTGATGCCATCGTAAACCAGGGAAAATTCTTCGCCACGGCAGGAGATGCCCAAATCAGTGCTGTCGACATCCGGGACATTGCCTTCGTGGCCGCCGAAGCCTTGACCAGGCCGGGCCACGAAGGCAAAACGTACAATCTGACCGGTCCCGAAGCGTTGACGCATCAGCAGATGGCGGCTCACTTTTCCGACGTTCTGGGCCGACCGGTTCTTTACATCGATGTGCCACCCGCCCACCTGCGGCAGGCGTTGCTTTCCGTGGGTTTCCCCGAATGGCAGGCCGATGGCTTGATTGAAGACTACGCCCATTATGCCCGCGGGGAAGCCTCGGCGGTTTCTTCGGCCATTCGGGAGGTGACGGGGAAGCCGCCCCGCGATTTCAAAAGTTTTGTGCGTGATTACACGGCGGTTTTTTCCTGATCGAGCCTACGGCAACGCAAAGGCGACGTAACTGTCGCCCTTTTTCGTCCCCAGCTTGGTGCCACCACAGGCGATGACGATATACTGTTTGCCGTTCACTTCGTACGTGCTGGGCGTTGCATAGCCAGCCGCCGGAAGCTCGGTTTGCCACAACATCGTCCCGGTTTTTTTGTCGATGACCCGGAACATACCGTCTTTGCTGGCGGCAATGAACAGCAAACCGCTGGCCGTAACGACCGGGCCGCCGTAACTCTCGGCCCCGGTCTGCGGAATGCCTTTGGCGGTCAGTTCCTTCAGTTCGCCGAACGGTTTTTGCCAGAGGTGTTCACCCGTGTTGAGGTCGATGGCGGTCAGCGTTCCCCAGGGCGGGCGGATGGCGGGGTAGCCCTTGCTGTCGAGAAATTTGGTATACCCGTTGAATTTATAGGGCACATACGGTTCCTTTTTGCCGGGTTTGGCGGAGGTTGCTTCCACTTTTTCATCACCGAACAGGAAGGAGGTCAGCGCCTGTTTTTCGGATTCGGAAAACCGGGTAAAACCGGGCATCATGCCTTTGCCGGAGGTGATGAGTTTACTGACAAACTCCCGGTCCCGGCGTTGCCCGATGGCAACCAGCGAAGGATAACCACTGGTCGGATTGCCTTTGCGGTCTGGCCGGTGGCAAACCGCACAATTGAGCGTGTACAATTTCTCGCCCGGACTCAGGTGAGCCAGTTCTTCGTCTTTTGGCGTATCGCGCAGACTCAGCAGCCACGCCATTTCATTGGCATTCACGTACATAATGCCATCGGGATCGACGGCGGCACCACCCCATTCGCCCCCGCCGTCCAGACCGGGATAAACGAGCGTCGGGGTTTTGCCGAGCGGTTGATACGGGCCGACTTTCGAACGTCGGTAGGTCGCCAGCAACGAATCCCGGTTTTCGGCCAGCGGACTTAAATCCGCTTCGGAGATGGTCTGGCGGGAAAAGGGCGCCGGTTTGGTCGGAACGGGTTGCGTAGGCCAGGTGTATTCATCGGGCAAGGATGATTTCGGATACGGGGTTTCCTTGATCGGGAAGAGCGGTTTTCCGGTTACGCGATCAAAAACAAAAACGTGTCCGGTTTTGGTGATCTGCGCGACGGCATCGACGGTTTTGCCCTGACTTTTAACCGTAATTAGATTGGGCGGAGCGGGCAGGTCGCGGTCCCAGATGTCGTGGTGAACAAACTGGTAATGCCAGATGCGTTTCCCGGTTTTGGCGTCCAGCGCCAGCAGGCAATTGGCGAACAGATTCTGGCCTTTGCGGTTTCCGCCGTAAAAGTCAAAAGCCGCCGAGCCGGTCGGAACATATACAATGCCGCGCTGTCGGTCGATCGACATCCCCGACCAGTTGTTGGCACCGCCGATGTGGGTATTTTTATAGGCGTCCTTCGGCCAGGTTTCATAACCGAATTCGCCGGGGTTCGGAATAGTCCGGAAAACCCAGGCGATTTTTCCGGTTTTGACATTGAAAGCCTGAATGTAACCGAGGGCCGCATCGGAGCCTTCGGAGAGACGCAACGGCATGATAATCATATCGCCAAAGATCGTTCCGGGCGTATTGGAGATGACAAACTTATCGGCAGCAGTAGGTCCCAGTCCGGCTTTCAGACTGGCTTTTCCATCCGTTCCAAAGCTGGGAATCAGAACGCCCGTTCGGGCATCGACGGCGCAGAGGTTGGAGCCGGAAGCGAAGAGAATCCGCTTGTCGTCGTTGTTACTCCAGTAGGTGACCCCCCGCGTCGTGTTGACTCCGCCCCGGTTGGCTTCTTTGTACCGCCACTTTTCCTGTCCCGTTGCCGCATCGAGTGCAAACACCTGACAGGAAGCCGTGATGCCGTATAATGTTCCGTCGACAATAATGGCGTTGCACTGCACCTGCCCGGAATCTTTGGCGTGATATTCCCACGCAATTTGTAACTTACCGACGTTGGACGCATTAATCTGGTCGAGTGGCGAGTAATGGTTCCGGTCGGGGCCGCCGAGGTATTCGGGCCATTCGCGGGAGGAAGCGGGCGATTGGTGGGCGTCGGAGAAGAACCGGGCCGCGGTCAACGATGCCGCCAGCACAACAGCCGCAGGGAATAAAAAACGTTTCATTCGATTTAGGAAAGCACGATCGTGCTAATGATTTCTTAATGATGACAAAAAAGCCACCCGTTACCCGTAAAAAGGTTCGGAAATATACAACTTCATCGACACTCCTGACGCTATTTCATGAATAATTCGCCCATTACTACTTCCATCTTCGATTTGTTTAAAGTCGGCCCCGGCCCGTCGAGTTCGCACACGATTGGACCCATGAAGGCAGCTTTTGATTTTCTGGAACGGTTGCGGCACCTTCCCGAGGCCACGGTAGAATCCGCGGATTCAATTCATGTTCATCTGTATGGTTCACTGAGTGCAACCGGCAAAGGCCACGGCACCGACCGCGCCATTGTGGCCGGTTTGCTGGGCTGGCAACCTGAATCGACGGACCCGGTGGCCTTGATGGCGATGCTGAAAGATCCGGCGGTGACGTATCCGGTGGTGGTTGGAAACCGGGCGTTTGACCTGGGCGCGGAGCACATCCATTTTGAGCGAAAAAAGTACGAGTCGCCATATGCCAACACCGTCGTATTCAAGCTGGTGGCGAATGGAAACGGGCTTTATGAGGAGGAATATTACTCGATCGGGGGCGGTTTTATTCTCCGGAAAGGGGAGGAGACCGTCGATCAATCTGACATCCAGTTGCCGTATAAGTATCAGACGATGAAGGAATTGAAAACCCGTCTGGCGGATCACCAACTGACGCTGGAGCAACTGATGCTGGCGAACGAAACCGCCGTAACGGGCCGCTCGGCCAAAGAGATCAACCTGCGGATTGATCAGCTTCTGGACTTCATGCACAAGGCCGTCCGGCGGGGTTTGCGGCATACCGGAACGTTGCCTGGTTCGATCAAGCTGCGACGGAAAGCGCCGGTTTTGTTTCAGCAGGCGCGGGGTTTGGCACAGTCGTCGGATAGTTTTCTGATCTTTTTGAACTCATATTGCCTGGCGGCTTCGGAAGAAAACGCGGCTGGCGGTATTGTTGTGACTGCCCCGACCTCCGGCGCTTCGGGCGTGATTCCGGGATTGACCTACCTGGCCAAACACCATTTTCATTACGATAAAACTACGCTGCGGAAAGGCATGTGGGCTGCTGCGGCTGTCGGTTTTCTGGTGAAACACAACGCCAGTATTTCGGGGGCTGAAATGGGTTGCATGGGCGAAATTGGCACCGCGTCGGCGATGGGAGCGGCTTTTCTAACCCAATGCGCCGGGCATTCCATCGAAGCCATCGAAGCGGCCGCTGAAATCGGCATCGAACACCACCTCGGCATGACCTGCGACCCGATTGGCGGGTATGTCCAGATTCCGTGTATTGAGCGCAACGCGATGGGCGCGGTCAAAGCCTACAATGCCTTTTTGCTGGCCACCGCCGGAACGCCCGCCAACCAGAAAATCTCGCTGGATGCCGTCATCAAGGTCATGAAAGCCACCGGACGCGACATGTCCACCAAATACAAGGAAACCTCGGAAGCCGGCCTGGCACTCAGCGCCACCGAATGCTAAAACTCCGAAGCCTGAAAGGCTTCCATCACTAGCCCCGGCTATAGGCCGGGGTGGCCATGGGGGCGGTATGCCGGGAAAAACCGGGGCGGTATGCCGGGGTGGGCATGGGTAGGATCGGAATTCGTGGAGGGGTTATTGTACGTAATGAGAGATTTCGTTTTTCTCCGGTTACGCGGTATATTCCCCCCGGTTACCGCGGTATATTCCCCCCGGTTACCGCGGTATATTCCCCCCTGTTACCCCGGCATATCACCCCGATCCCCCGGCCTATAGCCGGGGCTAGTGATGGAAGCCTTTCAGGCTTCGGGGATGGTTGGAATGGAGACGAATTTGCATTCTGCTCCCTAAACAACCGGTTCGGATCGTTAAAAACCGTACTCTGCAATTTTCTTTTTACATTACCGGCCACCTAATGGACCTTCGTGGGACATGAATCCGAAAACGGCCTACCGGTTAACCTCCCGCCAGATTGCGCAACTCGCTATGAGCGTGCTGGTGATCTATTACCCCATCCTCTTGTATGTCAACCTGCCGGAACGAAACGGGTCGTTTTTGGTGCAATCGCTACCGTTTTTGCTGGGGCAGGGCGTGGTGACGTTTGCGATCTACTACGTCTGGATTTACATCACGGAAATCATTCTGGATCGGACGTCCATCCGGTTTGGTGAGGAGTTTCTGGTCGATTTCAAATTGCCGATGCAGGTGCTGGCGTTGTTGCTGGCCATTACTGCCGGTCTGGTACTGAATCTGGCGGGAGATCAGGCCCGTCATCAACTGGTCCGGTACATTCCGCGACCGGAAGTGGGCAACCACCGGTCGGCTTCAGACCCGCAACCGGCGGAGGAACCACCCAACCGACCACACCGCTGGGAGTTTTTCGAACGATCCAACAACGGTTTGTCCATCGTAATCATGCTGTCGATCTTTTATCTGTCAGCCAACCGCCGGGCCAACCGACGACTAAAAGACGTTCAGATTCGGGCGGAGCGGCTGGAGAAAGAAGCGGTTTTGACCCAATTTGCGGCTTTGAAAAACCAGATCAGCCCGCACTTTCTGTTCAACAGCCTGAGTATTCTCTCGTCGCTGGTGCATGTTGATGCCGATTTGTCGGAACAGTTTATCGACCAGCTGTCGCGGGCCTACCGGTATATTCTGGAGCAAAAAGACAACGACAAAGTCCGGCTGAAAACCGAACTGGATTTCATTCGATCCTACACGTTTTTGCTCAAAATCCGCTTTGAGGACAGTTTCGACGTCAGGATCGATATTCCCGAAAAGACCGTCGATCAGTATTGCATTGCGCCGTTGACCTTGCAACTGCTGGTCGAAAATGCGGTGAAGCACAACCGGATGACGCCCGAAATGCCGCAGCACGTTCGGATTAGAACCGAGGGCGGGTACCTCGTGGTTTCGAACCGGATTCAGCCGCGCGAGCAACTGGAACACTCGACGGGGGTGGGCTTACAAAACATCATCAACCGCTACGCGCTCCTGACCGATCAACCCGTCTGGGTGGGTGAGCAGGACGGCGCTTTTGTGGTTAAAATCCCACTTATCGCATGAACGTAGTTATTTTGGAAGACGAAAGACTGACGGCCCAGCGACTGGAAAGTCTGCTGCATCGCTACGATCCCGAAATCCGGGTGTTGGCTACGCTGCCGTCGGTCGAAAAAGCCGTGGCCTGGTTTAGCCAACCCCAGCCGGAAAAACCGGATCTGGTGTTTATGGACATCCATTTGCAGGACGGTCTGGCGTTTCGGGTCATCGAGCAGGGGAAGCTGACGACGCCGATTATCTTCACGACGGCTTTCGATGAGTATGTGATTCAGGCCTTTAAGGTGAACAGCATTGATTACTTGCTAAAACCACTGAGTTACGACGAACTGGTTGCCGCCATTACCAAGTACAAAAAACTGAAGGAGCAGTTCGCTCAACCATCTTCGTCGCCACTACCGGTTGCTCCGATGGCGGTACCGGATATGGACGCGCTCGTTCGGATGCTGGGGGCGTTCAAGGAAACGACCTACAAAGACCGGTTTATGATTACCGTCGGATCGAAAATCCGGAGCGTGGAAACGAGCGAAATTGCGTATTTTTTTCTCGATGAACGCATGGCGTTTCTGGTGACCAGAGACGGCGCAACGCTGCCCGTCGATTACAGCCTGGACAAGCTGACGACGTTGCTCAACCCCAAACAATTCTTTCGGATCAGCCGGCAGTTTCTGGTGACCTTGTCCGCTATTCACACGATTCACACCTATTCGGCCGGGAAGTGGCGGCTTGACCTGCAACCCAAATCCCGGCTGGAAGCGTTCGTCAGCGGAGACCGGATTGCGGATTTGAAAGAATGGCTGGGGAAATAGACGGTTTTTCGGCACGACATCACCCGGCATTCTGCATTGAAAATCGCCGATTCAGCGCCCGAAAATCCCGGTTTTGCAACATTCTTTTTCGCCAGAAATTTTCGGCGGCAACCTTTGTAACCTGCTACGACAACGCAGGTCTATCATGAAAATCAAAGGATTTACGTCATCCATTCGCCCGGCCCTCCTCGCCGTATTTTTCTTCACCGGTCTCTCGGCTGCCGTGGCCCAGTTTGGCCCTCCCGGGGGTGGTCCTCCGGGTGGTGGTTTCGGCGGTCAGGACGAAAAGAAGAAGAAAGAATTTACCGGTGTAGCCGAGGATGCGCCCAAGGGAAACGGCAAAATTTCCGGTATTCTGATCGACTCGACGTCGGGAAAACCGGTCGAGTTCGCCACCATTGCCCTAATCAATCCCACCACCAATAAGCCCATCGACGGAACGACTTCCGACGAAAAAGGGAAGTTCTCCCTGACCAAACTGGCCCCCGGTCAATACCGCCTTCAATACTCGTTTATTGGCTACAAAAACACGGATTCCAAACTGATTACCATCGCCAAAGGCACGGAGTTAAATGTGGGAAATGTGCAACTTCAACCCGATGTTCGCCAGTTGAACGAAGTGGTCATCACCGGACAGGCACCCATGATTGAGGAGAAAGTGGACCGGCTGGTGTATAATGCCGACAAAGACGTCACGTCCAAAGGCGGTGACGCCACCGATGTGCTGAAACGGGTTCCGATGCTGTCGGTGGATCTGGACGGCAACGTGAGTCTGCGGGGTAGCCAGAATATCCGGGTGCTGATCAACAACAAACCGTCGACCATCGTCGCCAGTAGTGTGGCCGATGCGCTCAAGCAATTGCCCGCCGACATGATCAAGTCCGTAGAGGTGATCACCAGCCCGTCGGCCAAGTACGATGCCGAGGGAGCCGCCGGGATCATCAACATTGTGACCAAGAAGAACACACTGCACGGTTTGACGCTGAACGTCGACGCCGGAGCCGGGATTCGCGGTTCGAATCTGGGGCTGAACGGGTCGTATCGGCAGGGGAAACTGGGCATCAGTCTGGGCGGTTTTGGCCGGGCCTTCTACAACCGGGCGTCGTCGACCCTCGACCAGACGACGCTGATCGGTGGCGTCCCGATGCGAACCAGCCAACAGGCTACGGCCTTCGATAAACCGCTTTTCGGCCAGTATACGCTGGGTCTGGATTACGATCTGGCGAAAAACCAGTCTTTGACAGCAAATATCCGGTATGGCACCCGGAATTTCGTTCAGGAACAGAATCAGTTAACCAGCACCTATTTTGGGGATTCGCTGCTGGGCAAAACCAACCGCGATGTCGACCGGAAGGATTTGTCGAACTCGGTGGATATCAACTTGGATTACATCCGTACGTTCAAACCGCAGCAGGAGTGGAGCATTTCGACGCAATACAGCCGCACCGGTCTGGTGAATAATTTTTATGCCGACCTGCTCAACAACGGCGGAGAACTGACCGCCCGCCAGCGGAACCTGAACAACAACACCAACCAGGAAATTACCCTGCAAACCGACTACCAAACGCCGATTCAGAAAAACCAGTTGCTGGAATTTGGCGCGAAGGCGATTATGCGTCAGGTCGATAGCCGCTATCAGTATCAGGTGGGCGGCACCACCGGCGACCTGGTTTTTGACCCGACCAACCCATCCGGGTCGCTCAATTATTCGCAAAACATCGGTGCCGGTTATGTGTCTTATACCTACGTGACGCCTACGAAATACACCTTCAAAGTCGGGACGCGCTACGAACACACGGGCATCACGGCCACCAGCAACGAAACGACGCCCCTGGCCATTCCGAGTTACAGCAACCTGGTGCCGAGCATCAACGTGTCGAAGAGTTTGAAAGGGGGAGCAACGGTCAAAGCTGCCTACAACCGCCGGATTCAGCGGCCCGGTTTGCAACAGTTGAACCCGAACCCCAACGCGGCCAATCCGCAGAACATCAGTGTCGGAAATCCAACTCTGCGTCCGGAATTGACGGACAATGTGGAACTGAGCATCAGCTCGACCATCAGGAAAACGTACCTGAATGCCGCCCTGTTCGGACGCCTGACCAACAACGCCCTGACGCAAATCCGGCTGCCATCGGATACGCTGGCGGGGAGCATCATCACGACGTTTCAGAACATCGGCGTGCAGCGGACTTTTGGAGCCAACCTGTTTTTCAACACCAATCTGACGTCTAAATGGAGCATCAACGGTGGACTGGACGGTTATTTTGTATACATGCAGGGCATGACGGCCGGAGTCGACGGACGCTCGCAGCAGATTAGTAATCAGGGTTTAAGCATCGGTGGACGGCTGATGTCGCAGTGGACGCTCAACAAAGGCTGGGGAATTCAGGGATTCGGATTTTACCGCAGTCCGATGCCGCAGTTGCAGGGAACGATGGGCGGCATGTATATGTATTCGCTGGGTGTGAAAAAGGATTTTGCCAACAAGCGCGGCAGCATTGGACTGGCGGCTGAAAATTTCCTGGGGAATGGCGTAACCATGCGTACGACGCTCGACTCGCCCCTGCTTTCCCAGACGAGTGTGATGAATCTATACAACCAGAATGTGAAGGTGACCTTCTCGTATCGCATCGGTAAAATGACGTTTGAAGATAAAAAGAAGAAAAGCAAGTCGGTCAATAATGACGATGTGAAGGGCGAAATGAATTAATTTTCTGAATAAAAGTGCGTTTGGACTCACTTGCTGAAAAGGCGGGTGAGTCCATTATTATGTACAGGGTTTCCATAATTCTGTACGAAAAGCGGGGAATGAATCGCCGATCTTTGTAACGTGAAAATTTGACCATGCTGGTACTTAGGTCATTTATGAAAGACCGCTTTTTGATCCTGCTGATAATGACTTGTCTACTGAACTTAACGACTATTACCATGAAATCACTAAAAATAGGGATGGCAATCATGCTATTGCTAGCGTCATTTCTGTCGCAGGCAGCCATCAAAAACGCCGTAACCGAACAGGTAAAAATCCCGGGTGCGTGCTCCCAGTGCAAAGATGGCATTGAAGCGGCCGCATTTCAGAAAAATGCCTCAAAAGCAAGCTGGGATGTGAACACAAAAGTGGCTTCCATCACCTATGATCCGAAGAAGACGTCAGTGGATGCCATCCTGAAAAAAATGGCCTTGGCGGGCTACGACAATCAACAGTATTTGGCGCCTGACGATGCTTTTGCAAAACTGCCGGACTGTTGCCGGACTGCTCGGGCTGGTAAAAAAGAAGCACTGGTTGCCAAAAATGCGCCTGTTCATCAACGGGAGACGGCACCAGCTTCACCGGTCGAAACGGCTGATTCTGATCCTTTGAAACCGGTTTTGGAAGCATATTTCTCGGTGAAAGACGCCCTGGTCAATTCGGACGGAAAGGCTGCTTCGTCCCAGGCTGCCGTTCTGGTGCAGGCCATAAAAGCGGTGAAAATGGGGCAGTTGAGTACGGAGCAACACACGGTCTGGATGAAGGTGATGAAAGACCTCAGTCTGGACGCGGAGCACATCGAGGAAACCAAAGAGGTAAGCCACCAGAGAGACCATTTTACATCCCTTTCCGAAAATATGTACAAACTCATTAAGACCGGAAAACCGTCGGAAACGGTTTATTACCAGCATTGCCCCATGTTTAATGACGGAAAAGGAGCCAACTGGCTGAGCAAAATCTCTGCAGTCAAAAATCCCTATTACGGCGCACAGATGCTGAGCTGTGGTAAAACGACCGAAACCATCAAATAAAAACCGAGCTGTTCCAACTCCATTGCACTGCCGCGAATGAGCGACAACACAGTGGAATTGGAACAGCCCTTTTCTTTCCTCCTTTACAGAAAACATACGATGGATTTTGGTAAAAAACAGGCTGAAAGGCTGCTTCTCGCCTTCAGCCTGTTTCTGCTTGCCTTTCGCCCGGCATCGGCTCAAAAAGTAGTGCGGTACGACCTGTACGTGAAGGATACAACCGTCAATTTTACCGGGAAGCCCAAAAGGGCCATTGCCGTGAACGGGCAAATCCCGATGCCGACGCTCACCTTCACCGAGGGCGACACAGCCGAAATTTACGTGCATAATGAGTTGCATGAGGAGACTTCCCTGCACTGGCACGGGCTGTTTTTGCCCAACCGGTACGACGGTGTTCCCAATATGACCCAAATGCCGATCAAGCCCCACACGACCCATTTGTACCGGTTTCCCATTATTCAGAGCGGCACCCACTGGTACCACAGCCACACCGGTTTGCAGGAACAACTCGGCATGTATGGCTCTATGATTCTCCATAAGAAAAAAGAGCCGGTTATTCCCACGGTTCCGGTCATGCTGAGTGAGTGGACGGATATGAACCCCAACAATGTTCACCGGCTGCTGCACAATGCCAGTGATTGGTTTGCCATCAAAAAGGGGACGACACAAAGCTATTCGGAAGCGATCAGGCAGAGCTATTTTAAGACTAAAGTAGTCAATGAGTGGAAGCGGATGAACGCCATGGATGTCAGCGATGTCTACTACCACCAATTTTTAATTAACGGAAAAAACGAAAGCCAGCTTTCGCAGTTCAAAGCCGGTGACCGGGTGCGTTTGCGGATTTCGAACGGGGGAGCCTCCACGTATTTCTGGCTTACCTATGCGGGTGGAAAAATGACGGTGGTAGCCAACGATGGCAACGAGGTGGAGCCCGTGGAAGTCGACCGGTTGATTATTGCCGTTTCCGAAACCTACGACGTCATCGTTACCATTCCTTCGGGAAATGCCGACTCCCGCCCAACGGCGTATGAATTTCTGGTAACCTCCGAAGACCGGACTCGCTCGGCCTCGTTGTACCTTGGTGAAGGCGTGAAACAACTCGCATCGCCCCTGCCGAGATTGAACTATTTCGAGGGAATGAAAATGATGAACGGCATGATGAAAATGAACGGCGATCTGGATGATATGGGCATGAACATGAGCCTCAATCAGATGGATATGAACGTGGTCATGTATCCGGAAATTACCGGGTCTTCCAAGGGCAACCTGGTCCGGAAACGGGGACAAATGGATGGGATGAACACAGAAGATGAATATGCCCATCAGAACCGCTACAACAGCAATGCGTTATCGACGATTACCACCCTGAATTATGCAATGCTCAAATCGCCGGTTAAAACGTCTCTCCCCGGCAAGGCACTGGTCAGGGAACTGCGGTTTGTGCTGACGGGAAACATGAACCGGTACGTCTGGAGTCTGGATAACCGGGTGGTGTCTGAAACGGACAAAATCCGGATCAGAAAAGGGGAAACTGTTCGAATGGTGATTTACAACAATTCCATGATGCGCCACCCGATGCATCTGCATGGTCACGATTTCAGAGTGCTCAATGGGCAGGGGGAACAGGCTCCGCTGAAAAACGTCATCGACATCATGCCGATGGAAACCGACACCCTCGAGTTTGCCGCCACCGAAAGTGGCGACTGGTTTTTCCATTGTCATATTCTATACCACATGATGAGCGGAATGGGTCGGGTTTTTTCCTACGAAAACTCTCCTCCCAATCCGGAAATTCCCAACCCGAAACTAGCCCGGCGCAAACTATTTTCCGACGACCGGGAATTTCATTTCATGGCCGAAAATGATTTTGCTACCAACGGAAACGATGGGCAAGCGATGTTGCAAAATACCCGCTGGAGTGTTGGCGCCGAATGGCGACTGGGCTACAACGACCATCATGGCTATGAAACCGAAACCCACATCGGACGCTACCTGGGCAAAATGCAGTGGTTGATGCCCTTCATCGGTTTCGACTGGCGGTATCGAAAAATGGGGATTGACGAAGTCGAGCGCAATCTGTTCGGTCAGCGAAATACCAAAGACAAACGAGCGGTTTTCAGTGCCGGGATTAACTACACCTTGCCGATGCTGGTGGTAGCCCAAGCCGAAGTTTTTACCGACGGCAATGTTCGCTTTCAACTGGAACGGATGGATATTCCGGTTTCCAAACGCCTGCGAATGAGTCTGATGGTGAACACCGATAAGGAATATATGGCCGGACTTCGGTATATTCTCACGAAAAACAGTGGCATGTCGGCCCATTACGACAGCGATATGGGATTTGGGGTAGGGGTTACTCTGAATTATTGACCGCGGACAGGGCTTTCATAAACCGAAAGAAGATGGAACATCACCACGAGCATCATCACGACATGCAAAAGGAAACGACTTTGCATGCGCATTCCGCCAAACCCATGGACGACCATGCCGGTCATGACAAACACGCTGGTCACCACACCGGTGATTTCCTGAAGCGTTTCTGGGTATGTCTGGTTGTCACCGTTCCCGTCCTTTTGTTGTCGCCCATGATCCAGCACTGGGCGGGATTCCATTGGCGGTTTTCCGGAGATACGTATGTGCTCATGGTCCTGAGCAGCTTCCTGTATTTTTATGGCGGATGGCCTTTTCTGACGGGCCTGGTCGGGGAACTTAAAAACAAAAACCTGGGGATGATGACGCTGGTGGCCGTAGCGATTACGACGGCCTACGGATACAGTGTGGCGGTGGTTTTTGGCCTGGAAGGCATGGATTTCTTTTGGGAGCTGGCTACCCTGATCGACATCATGTTGCTTGGACACTGGCTAGAAATGAAATCCCAGATGGCGGCTTCGCGCGCGCTGGAATCCCTGGTGGCATTGTTGCCTTCAATCGTCCATGTGGAGAGAGGCAATCAGGTAATCGACATTGCTTTGAAAGACCTGCACACCGGCGATGTGTTGTTGGTAAAACCGGGAGAAAAGATTCCGGCCGACGGGCTGATTCTGGAAGGGACGTCGTATGTGAATGAAAGTATGCTAACCGGTGAAAGTGTTCCGGTGCAGAAACAGAAAGCGGGTAAGGTCATCGGCGGGGGAATCAATACGGACGGGGTTCTGAAAATCCAGGTCACCGACACCGGTGACGATACGTATTTGCAAAAAGTAATTAAAATGGTCAGGAATGCGCAGGGAGCCAAATCGAATACCCAGAATCTGGCCGACACGGTAGCGAAGTGGCTTACGTTGATTTCCATCAGTGTCGGCATCCTGACATTTGTCGTTTGGTACACGGGTGGTCAAAGCCTGGCCTTTGCGCTGGAACGCATGGTAACGGTGATGGTAACGTCCTGTCCACACGCTTTGGGTGTTGCGATTCCGCTGGTTATTGCGATTTCAACCACCCTTTCGGCTACACATGGGCTCCTGATCCGAAACCGAACGGCGTTTGAAAATGCCCGGAATCTTACCACGATCATCTTCGATAAAACCGGAACATTGACCAAAGGGTCTCATGAAGTCCAGGCGATCATCGTGCAGGACAAGCAGTTTTCGGACGACCAGATCCTGCAATTTGCCGCAGCGATCCAGCAAAATTCCGAACACCACATCGCGCACGGGGTGATCCGAAAACTGAAAGAAAAGAAGCTGGACCTGTGGCCTTCAACCAATTTTACCTACCTACCGGGAGTCGGGGTGACGGGAATTGTAAACGAAAAAAAAGTAATGGCGGTCGGCCCCACTTATTTTAAACAGGAAAACCTGCCCGTTCCCACCATTCCCGACCAAGTCGATCAAGCGACTGATACCGTCAATTTTATTTTGGTTGACGGAAAGCTCGCCGGTCTGATCACGTTTGCCGATAGTCTCCGGGAAAATGCGGCCGCAGCCGTGGCGGACTTAAAAAAAATGAATATCAAAACCTTCCTGTTGACGGGTGACAACGAGAAAATTGCCGAAGCCATCAGTAAAAAGCTACACATGGATGGGTATCTGGCGAATGTTTTACCCCACGAAAAGCAGGACAAAGTCAGGGCATTTCAGGAGAAAGGAGAGGTGGTTGCTATGACCGGCGACGGGGTGAATGATGCGCCAGCATTGGCACAGGCCGATGTGGGCATTGCCATTGGCTCCGGTACGGATGTAGCTGCCGAAACCGCCGATATTATTCTGGTCAACAGCGATCCAATGGATGTGGTGCGGATGATCACTTTTGGGCGGGCTACGTACCGGAAGATGGTGCAAAACCTGGCTTGGGCCGTTGGCTACAACGTAATTGCTATCCCCTTAGCCGCAGGCGTTCTGTATCCAACGTTTATGCTTAGTCCGGCGATGGGAGCCATTCTGATGAGTGTGTCTACCATTGTCGTTGCCATTAATGCCAAGCTGTTGCGAGTCCAATAATTCCCTAATGGGCTGTCGGTGGGGCTGGACTGAAAGAGAAATTCATTCCAAAGGTGATCTTATTCCAATTTACCTAAACAAAAACCAAGGGGAGTGGTGTTAATTAGATATATTACCTATTTCAACCGCCGATGGCCACCATTTATACCCCCAAACAACAGCGCGTTCTTTTAATTGTCAGTCTGATTATTATTGCCGGTTTTATCTTGATCGGACTGCGTCAATACACCATTGCCCTCCTGGGTTCCGGGATTATTTATGTCATTTTTCGTCCCTGGTTCACGAATCTGGTTCATAAACGGAAATGGAACCGCTTGCTAGTCACCATTTTACTCATCCTTTTTTCGGTTGTGGTGATCATCATGCCGTTTCTGGCGCTGAGCCTGTTGCTGATCAACCGGATTCAGTACTACAGCCAGCATACGGATCAAATTCTGCAATTGATCGAAAAACTGGAAAAAGCCACCGGGATTCAACTGACCAACCAGGCTAATATCAAGAATCTGGTACAGCAGGGTGCCGGTTTTGCCAGTCAGCAATTTCCTTCGATCTTGAGTGGTACTCTGGATGTTATTATTTCGCTGGGGTTGCTCTACGTTGGTTTGTATTTCATATTCATGGAAGAAGAGAAGTTTCTGAAGGGGCTGAGGAAATACCTGCCTTTCGAAGACGACACGCTCGACGAGCTGGGAGAAGACCTTAAAAACATGGTGAATGCCAATATTTTGGGGCAGGCACTGGTTTCTCTGGTTCAGTCGGTTTTAACCGGATTGACCCTCTGGATTTTTGGGGTGCCCGACGCAGCTTTTTGGGGAACGGTCGCCTTCTTTTTTGCTTTTATTCCCATTCTCGGAACGCCCATTGTCTGGGGACCTGCCGGTATTTTGATGCTTTCACAGGGAAATACCGGCGACGGAATTGGCATTCTGGTGGTGGGTGCGGTGGTGATTATCAACGTCGACAATCTGCTCCGGGTCATGCTGGCCAAGCGCATGGGCGATGTCCATCCGTTTGTCACCTTGACCGGCATCGTGCTGGGGGTACCCATCTTCGGCATTTTAGGTCTGGTCATCGGTCCGCTCTTGCTGGCCTATTTTATGGTTCTTTTCAAGGTCTTTGAACGCCAGAACGGCAAGTTGCGTCTGGAAGCCGCCAGAGAAGAAAAAGTGCTGGAGAAAAAAGCGGAGCGGATGTAAAGTAGGTTTAAATAGAAATCATAAATGAAAAATGATGAAGGTCGAATGTAAATGTGCTGGACCAGCCAATCCTTTTACATTTTACATTCATCATTTTTCATTTATGATTCATTTGTTTCAGACTAATTGAAACGTTATTTCGGCCGGTTTTTAGCCTTTTACATAATGTAACTCCATGAGTCCCCGCTCGTAGGTTTTGGTTTCTACCAACTGCCAGGGATGCGGTTTTTCCGTCGGCTGGAACATCGGAATGCCTTTTCCCAGAATAATCGGATGGACAAATACCTGAAGTTCGTCGATGAGCCCGGCTTCGAGTAAAAGGGCGTTGATCTGCCCACCACCCACCAGGAAAATGTCTTTCCCAGCCTGTTGTTTCAAATCCTGAACAAACGCCACCACATCGTCTGTTACAAACTGCACATAGGGTGCTTCGGGAGCGTTGGGATGGCGGGTAAAGACATAATTCGTCTGAAGCTTATACGGAAAATCAGGAAAGGTATCGATCAATTTGTACGTTTCATTCCCCATCAGTGTCGTATCGACGGTTTCCATAAACGCGTCGTATCCAAACTCTCCCTCAGTAAACAACCAATCGATTTCGCCGTTCGGTCCGGCAATGTAACTATCTAAACTCGTCGCGATGTACAGTATTACCTTTCTCATTGGAATTGTTTTTTGAGGCAAAAGTACACGATAGCGTCACCGGAGAATTGTATAAAAATTACCCATGATTGGCTGATGCCCGG
This sequence comes from Larkinella sp., assembly GCF_965227735.1. NCBI lineage: Bacteria > Pseudomonadati > Bacteroidota > Cytophagia > Cytophagales > Spirosomataceae > Larkinella > Larkinella sp. The sequence continues at coordinate 6,990,224 of NZ_OZ245776.1, forward strand.
ATGTAACAGGGTGATGCGGGGTCGATGACGCCCGCCAGAACATGGTTTCGGTAGTCGCCCGGAGTCAGATTCGTCAGGGATTTGAAGAGGTGATTGAGGTGGGCCTGGTCGAAAAAACCGTGCTGGTGGGCGAGTTCCGTGAGCGACTGATGCGGTTTCTGAGCTAAATCGGTCGCGAGATCGTTGAGCAGTCGGAGGTGCAAAAAACGTCCGGGTGAAATACCGATGTGCTTTTTAAACGCCAGCGTGAGCGATTTCGGGCTGATTCGGAGGTCCTGGGCCAGCGCTTTGATGATTCCATCGTGCCAGTGGCTTCGCTGCAAAAAGTCAACTGCATATACCAAATAAGCCGGAATGTCTTTGTCGGTCAGGCGTTTGACCAGAAACCGTTCGAGCAATGCCAGTTTCTCATCGGCGGTTGATGCGTCCCGCATCCGTCCGTTGAGTTCATCCATCGACCGGCAAAAAACCGTACGCCCCGAAACGATTTGATTGGTGAGTTCCGACGCTGGAATTCCCGTCAGCGACTGCAAGGCCCAGGGTTTCAGAAAAACGCCGAAGGTTTCGTGCTGGCCCAATGTGACGGTTCGTTGCGGACGCGTATACAACCCGCTAACCCAGTTTTCCTCGTCCTGAACAATCAGCGCGTCGTTTGGATCGCTGACCGAAAAGTGTTCCGAAAAATTGAACATCAACTCGTACTGCAAAACGGGCAGGCAAATGTCCTGTTGATCGATGTGATCCGCCGAGATGTGCCAGAACTTGTGAACGAATATACGGAGAGATTCGGGTGGCTCCTGGACAATCACGTTCATGCGAATTTTTGGCGGTTTTTTCCGTCAACGCAGGCGGTTCCTGTTAAGTTTCTTCAGGAAGGAATTGGTGTAAACTGACTCTGAAAAATAATAAAATAAAAAAGTAACGCCGGGAGCGTTACTTTTCATGATTCGCTACGTCTAAGTTGACCGAATTTTAATATATGGAAAATAGCGCGGCAGTTTTTCAAATCCCATTATTTTCTTATTGAACCAAACCAAACTGCCATTTCAGTGGCGCCCCGGTTGTTCCAGGCATAATACGGAATCAGCGTAACCGGTTTTGCTCCCGCCGATTTCAAAACCGTTACACCACCCAGCAACTCTTTTCGAAATTCTGGCGTAAAAGACTGATTAATAGAAGTAGTAATGCCAAGTGCCTGCCCGTTGTTGTCTACTCCTTCGGCACAATACACAATCGGCCCCCGCTCGATGGCCACTTTCCCTTTGGTCGCTTTTACTTTCTCGTTTGCGACAACTTCACGAACCGGCATATCAAATGTCAGCGTCAGCACATCACCGGTTTTCCAGGTTCTGTACAATTTCAGATAGCCTTTTTCAACCGAAACCGGTGTCACTTTTCCATTAATTGTCAGCTTAATCGAAGGCGCGTTTTGCGTCGCATACCGATACAGATCCCCCGGCATGGGCTGGTTGGTGGCCCAGCCCGGAACGCGAATCAGGAGCGGGAAGGCCACGGCTTTTTTGGGCGAAACCGTCATCTTGATGGCACCATCCCAGGGATAATTTGATTGCTGCTGAATAGTGACCGGCGTCTCGTTCATTGTCACCTCCGTCTGGCTATCGGCAAAAAGGTTAACATACAGCTCGTTGTTGCGAAGGGCGTAGATATAACCCGGCAGCGACGGTAAAAACCGGGCGACATTGCTCGGGCAGCAGTTGATGCCGAACCAGGGCGAGCGCCGGGCTGGTTCGCCGTTGCTGAAGTCTTTTTTGCCGTTCGATGACATCGGATTGACGTAAAAAAACGAGTTGCCTTCAATCGAAACACCCCCCAGAAAACCGTTATACAACACCCGCTCGAAAACGTCCATGTACTTCGATTCGCCGGTCAACAGAAACAATCGGTGGTTCCAGAGCAAATTGGCCGTGGCCGCACAGGTTTCGGCATATGCCGCGTCGTTGGGCAACACATACGGTTCGTCAAAAGCTTCGCCGTTTTCACGCGCACCGACGCCCCCCGTAATGTACTGCTTGCGGGTCGTGGCATCTTCCCAAATTTTCATGACCGCATCCAGAATCGGCTGGTCGTGCTGAATGGCCGCCAGATCGGTCATGGCCGCATATAAGTATTGCGCCCGGACGGCGTGGCCAGCCGCTTCGGTTTGTTGGACCACTGGTTTCAGGTCCTGAAAATAAGTTGGACCCAGGTTGTGAGCATCCTGATACAACGACCGTTTATCGCCCCGGCCGCGCATGTCGACGAAAAACCGGGCCAGATCGAGGTAGCTTTTTTCACCGGTTAAGCGGTACAATTTAACGAGGGCGATTTCCGTCTCTTCGTGGCCCGGCACCACGATCATCTGTCCCGGTTTTGGGCCGATGGTTTTGACAAGGTGGTTGGCATTCTTGATGGCGACATCCAGCAGCGTACGTTTGCCGGTAGCCTGAAAATGGGCGATGGCGGCTTCGTAGAGGTGCCCCACATTATACAGTTCGTGACTGCCATTTTCGAACGAATACCGGCTTGGGCCGGCAATCCAGTCCTTCAAACCGGTGCTGTCTTTGAAAATCGTCCGGATTGTGTAAATGTAGCCGTCGGGTTCCTGAGCGGCCGCAAAGAGCGTAATCAGGCTGTCGAGGTAGCGGTCAAGTTTCGGATCATACTTGTTCTGGAGCGTATAGGCGGCTCCTTCCACGACCTTATACACGTCGGATTCATCGAAGCGAATGCCGTTGAACGTTCCCTTTTTCAGACCACCGGCCACGGCAAAATTGTCGAGTTTTCCGGTTTCTTCGATTTTATGAAACGCGTGCGGAATGGTGACGTTGCGGGCCGCTTCCAGGCGGTTATACCAGAATCCGGACTGAATTTTGACCTTGGAAAGCGGAACGGCGGTGATCGGATATTCCTGCGCAAAAGCGGCCTGCGTGGCTAAAAGAACCGATAAAAACCAAAAAGAATACTTCATAGGTTGAGCTGATTAAGTCAATTTAAGAACCGTGCCATTCTGAATGAACACCAGCCAGCCTTCCACTGAGGCATGGCCCATTTGATGATAGAGCTTCATGAAAGACCGCATTTTGGCCTGATCATTTTCGTCGGACTCTTCCGTCAGGTAGTTCACCAGAACCACTTTTCCCGGAAACTTGACCACCCGGTTGGGGCCATTCCGCTGCGGTTTTCCGTTTAAACCGGTGTTGACCAGAATCCGGCGGTTGTTATCCGCCCGGTTTGCCGGAGCAAAAAGTGGACTGATGTCGGGATGATTCAGCACGGTTTGCAAGGCTGACCACATCATATCCTGTTCCGACGCCCGCAAAAGCCCCTCGGCCACCATCCGCCGAATGGCGCGTTCAGTGTCTTCCGGTTTCTGAATCAGGGACAGGGCCGTACAGACTTTTTGCCGCCACGCCCGGCTTTTTTCAAAGGCTGAGGTGTCGATGGTCCGTTCGATGCGCCGGAGCCGGAGCGGTTGGTTTCCTTCGCGGTTGCCAACGGAAACCGCGAAAGAATCACTTAGGGTTAACGAATGTTTGGTCGGTTGGGTTACAAAATCGCACAGTGGATAGCTCATTTTCCCTTCTTCCCAAATGGGATCGCCCCGCAAATCAGTGAGATAGGTGTAGAGCCAGAAGTCGATGCCATTGGCATTTTTAAAGCTGCCGTCTTTGGCCGTTGGCGAAAAATCCTGCTTGGCCGCGATGATGTACAGCCGGTCGGTGGGGCGGGTGAAGGCCACATAGACCAGATTCATGCACTCGACAAACGTCCGGTACAGTTCGTCCTGGTACTGATCCGCCAGGGGTGTTTCGTCCAGGTCTTTTTTGATGGTGATTGATGCGGTTTGCAGCCGCCGGATTTCCTGGTGTCCCAAACCCGGAATGGTCAGTTCGTCCACCTCACCCAACGGCCACAAATCAGCCCACATGGTCTCGTTGTTACGCGGTTTATACGACCAGTCGGCATACGGAATGATAACGACGGGGTATTCCAGCCCTTTCGATTTGTGGATCGTCTGGATCGTGACGGCATTCTGATCGGCCGGGGTGCTGACCGACACTTTCTCCTGGGCGGTTTCCCAATACTTCAGAAAATCCGTCAGGTGACTGCTGTACCGGCTGCTGTAGGTCAGGACCTCGTCCATGAACCGGAACAGATAGGCACTATCCCGCTCATTTTCGTAGAGGTCGAAATAATCGGCCAATTTTTCGCACAATTCATAGATGCTGAGCTGCTGTAAAGCCGTCGGGTCGAGTTTGGCCTTGTCGATTTTTGAGACCAGCCCGAAAATATCTTCCTCATCTTCCGCTTTGGCCATCTTGTCCATGTACTCCATCCAGGCGGCATCGGGAAGGTTGGGGTTGATGAGCCGGTGGTACAGAAACAGCATATCGTAGCGCACCATCCGGTTTTCGGGCTGGTGCAGCAGTTGCAGCAGCGAAACCAGAAACCGCACCCGTTCCGACGATTGCAGCGTCAGCGAATCTTCTGAGGTGAGCGGAATGTCGTTGGCTTCCAGATAGTCGGCAATGCGCCGGGCGTTTTTCTTGAACCGGCACAAAACCGCTACATCGCCATACTGGTAGCCATCGGCCACGGCTTTCTGAATCAGTTGCAGGGTTCGCTCTACCATCTGCGCGTTGAAATCCGGCTCATCGACGTCCGCATTTTTTGCCGCAAACCGGTCCGGTTTTTCAATAAAATCAAGCTGAACGTGACCGAGTACACCCGCTTTGGCCGATGCCTGTCGGAATTGCTCATCGAACACTTCCGTTACCTTTTGGAAATCCGTATCAGCGTAGAAATCTGCCATGAACCGAAAAAAGCGGTTGTTGAATTCCACGATGGATTCTGCACTGCGCCAGTTGGTGGCCAGCCGGTCGGGTTGCAGGTGGTATTGCAGGCCCGACAACCGCTCAACCGTCATGTCACTGGTTTCGTGCGCCGACAAAAGCGAATCCAGTTTGCCGCTGTGGAGGGCGACGATCTGGTCCATGTCGCCCCCGCGAAACCGGTAGATGGCCTGCTTGGCATCGCCCACGGCGAGGTTAAACCGTTGGTAGGCTAAGTTATTGTCAATTAGCGGTAAAAGATTGACAAACTGAAGTTTTGATGTATCCTGAAACTCATCGATGAGGATGTGGTGAAACTTCTCGCCGAGTCGTTCGTAGATGAAGGGAACTGGTTCTTCGGTTACCACTTTCACAATCAGGCGGTTGAATTCCGAGATGTGAATCCGGTTTTGCTCGCGCAACAAATCGTCACACTCCTGTTTGATTTGCTTTAGCAGAGCCACTTTCTGCAAATGCTGTTCGATGGCTCCGAATGTCCGGTAGCGCAGAAGACTGTCCTGCCGGAGTTGTTCAATTTGCAGAATATATTCCCGCAGTTGTTCTTTAATAGCCTCAATCTGAAGTTGTTCCGGTGTCAGATTCTTCTTGCCCGAATGCCAGATGTCGTCGTCGATGGCTTTCCGCACATAGGAATTGGGATCTTCGGGGAAAGAAAAGAGCGAAGTTCGCTTCTTGAAATACGCGCCGACGCCTTTGTCGCCGTAATAAAAGGCCTTTTCGGGAATACCGGCATCCTGAATGAGTTGGTACCCTTCCTGAGCCAATTGCTCGATCATCGACTCAATTTCCCGGTTTTTCTCGCGCAGGTTGCGCCGAATGGTCCGGAAATTTTCGGGATTCAGTTCCTTGAGTTTCTGCACGAACTCGTAGTTCCGGTCGCCCAACTGGCCTTTGGAGAAATCGGCGAGCGTACCGGCGAGGCTATACCAGCTTTTTCCGTCGGACGCGTTATCAAGGTAAAACTCTTCCAGGGCTTCCGACAGATAGGGGTGATCTTCCTGGCCCACCTTCTCCAGCAGCCGGTCGATGGCCGTTTGCAAAACCGCATCGGTATCCATTTCGACCTCGAAACTATACGGCAATTCCAGATCGTCGGTGAATGCTGTCACGACGCGCTGTACGAAGCTGTCGATGGTCAGAACGGAGAAAGAAGAGTAGTCGTGTAGAATGGAGTGGAACGTCAGCCGCGCCCGGTTTTGCAGTTCAGAAGGTTCAAGCTGTAATTCGCTGGCTAATTCCGTAAGCTGGGAGTTCAGGTCGCCGGAGGTGATTTTGCGAAGTTGCTCCAGAATCCGGTCCTTCATATCCCGCGCTGCCGCGTTGGTGAAGGTCACCGCCAGAATATTCTTAAACTGGTGGGATTCAAAGCCTTTGCCGGATTGGGAACGGTCCCCCAGCGCCAGTTTGAGGTATTCTTTGGTCAGTGTATAGGTCTTCCCCGATCCAGCCGATGAACTGAAGATTTTGAACATAGAGGAAAGATAATTGATGGGAACGCGGATTAAACGGATGGAACGAATTTTCACAGATTAAAATTAGAATCCGTTCAATCCGTGTTCCCATTCAAAACGTCATAAATTCAGTCGTATCCCCAATCCGGATTGCAGACCCATGAAAAACGGAGCGGGAATCACTTCGACGTAAGCCCCGGTTTCGAGAAAAACGGAGAAAGGTTTGTTGGGCAGGAAATACTCCAGACCCGCAACGCCCGAGCCGCCAATCGAAATCGTGTTGTCGTAGGCATTCACGAGGCTAAACTGATCCGGATAATACCGTCGGCTGTTCAGTTGTCCGCCAAAGCCAAAATAATAATGCAGGGTTTCCGATTTGCCAATGCCGCCGTGCCAGAGGTAATGCCCCTGAACCGTAAAACCGACATTCTTGTACATCCCTTTGCGGTAACTGCGCCGGTTGCCATAAATACCGCCGTAGGTGCCGACATTCAGGTCGAAGGCGTGGTTTTCACCGAAATACTTCCGGATGTTGACGCCAGCCGGTTCGCCGATGCGGAAGCCGATGGCCCAGTTGTTGGTTTGTGCAGTGGCCCGCTGACTAATTGCCAAGCCAACCAACAATACGATCAGCAGAGAAAAATTTCTTTTCATACGATTTATTGATACTTAAACGGTTGTAGTCAAGCGATTTGCGTACGTTTTCAGCATGGCCAGCACTTGTTCGTTTTCCGAAGGTGTTCCGACGGTAATGCGCAAACAGCCTTCGCAGAGTTTAACCCGATGCCGGTCGCGAACAATAATTTGCTGGTCGATGAGGTAGTCGAAAACCGCTTTGGGATCGTCAAACTTCACCAAAATGAAGTTGGCGTCTGAAGGATAAACGTGACGAACCAGCGGTAAATTGAGCAGTTTCGCAATTAATTCTTCCCGCTGGGCCAGAATTTGGGCCACCATCGCATCTTTGGTTGGTAGCTGATTAAGTGCTTTCAGTAACAACTGCTGCGTTGGGCCGCTGACGTTATACGGCGGTTTTATTTTATTCAGCACCTCGATCAGGGCTTCGGACGCAAAGCACATGCCCGACCGCAAGGCCGCCAGCCCCCAGGCTTTCGAGAAGGTTTGCAGAACCACCAGATTGGGGTACTGATCCAGCAAAGCCGTGAACGATTCGGTATCCGAAAAGTCGATATAGGCTTCGTCGACCACCACCAATCCGTTGAAACGGGTGAGCAGCGTAATGATTGCTTCCCGGTCGATGAGGTTACCGGTCGGGTTGTTGGGCGAACAGACGAACAGCAGTTTCGTCCGGAGCTGAATGGCCTCCAAAACCGCCGGGACGTCGATCTGAAAATCAGTCGTCAGCGGCACTTTGATCAGTTGGACGTCGTTGATGGCCGCACTGACTTCGTACATCCCATAGGTGGGCGGCAGAATCAGGATGGAATCCGAACCGGGTGTGCAGGTTGCCCGAACCAGCAGATCGATCGGTTCGTCGGAGCCGTTGCCGATGAAAATCTGCGTGGGCCTGACGCCTTTGATCGGGGCCAGTTTGGCCTTGATCGCCAGTTGGTGCGGGTCGGGATAGCGGTTATAGTGATCCTCCGAAGCCGACCCGTCGAGTGTCGACCCAGCGAGTGTCGATCCATCGAGCGTCGATCCGAATGCGTTTTCGTTGGCGTCCAGAAAAATTCCTTCTTTTCCGGTGTATTCGTCGCGGGCGGAGGAGTAGGGCGTCAGCGTGATGATGTGGGGGCGGAGGATGGTATTGAGGTTAAACATAAAATAAAAAAAAATGCTTACGTAATCGATTGTAATGAAATTACCTGCAAACCCGATATATCTTCGAAGTCGGCGGTATTATTCGTTAGAACGGGTAAATTATACAGCAAAGCCGTCGCGGCAATGATGGAATCGGCCAAGGAGCGTTTGCGCTGTTGACGTAAACGAATGGCTTCGGTGATTATCGGATCATTGATGGCAAAAGATGGGACAATCTGAAAGAAAACTTCAAACTTTTTCTGATCTTCTGGGGTGAGTTTATGATATCCTAATGTTTCAATTTTAGTAATCATTGAAACCCGAAGACTCTGTTGGTTTATTTCCAGATAGTCTCGGAGGACACCAAACTCCGATTGGATAGAATAAATAACAATATTTGTATCAATAATCATCATTCACGTCCAGGTAAAGGTCGGTCGGCACGGATTTGTCGTTGCCATTCTGATGGATCACCATATTTCTCGGCAATTCCACTTTTGGAAAGTTCTTCTAACACATCTCTCAGTGAGGGCCTTACGTGTTCCTTTTTTTCCAGCACCCTGCCATTCAGTTTAGGAAGTAGTGACAGTAAAATGGCTTCATCTTCTGGGGAATCTATTTCAATCAGTAGCTGGCTCATGCTTTTCGTATTTTAAGCAATATAACAAATCTATTGCCAACCTCATTCCAGACTCGCCAGCCGCAGACTCACGGCGCGCTTGTGGGCCAGCAAGGATTCGGCTTCGGCCATGGCCTCAATCGTGGGTCCGAGGTTGCGAATGCCTTCCGATGAAATGTGCTGTACGGTGATTTTCTTGACGAAACTGTCGAGCGAAACCCCACTGTAGGCGCGGGCAAAACCGTTGGTCGGCAGAGTGTGGTTCGTGCCGGACGCGTAATCACCCGCGGATTCGGGGGTGTAATTGCCCAGAAAGATCGACCCGGCATTGGTAATGCGGTCGGCCACGGCTTCGGCGTTTTCAATACTCAAAATCAAGTGTTCAGCGGCATAGTCGTTCAGCAGATCGATGGCGTCTTGCTGGGTTTCAACAAGAATGGCTTTGCTATTTTCGATGGCTTTGGCGGCCAGGTCGCGCCGGGGCAGGCGTTCCAGTTGTGTTGTTAACGCCAGATTGACCGTCGTCACCATTTTTTTACTTGTCGATACCAGCAACACCTGGCTGTCGGCACCGTGTTCGGCCTGCGACAGCAGATCGGCGGCCACGAAAGCCGGAACGGCGGTGTCGTCGGCATAAACCGCCACTTCCGACGGCCCGGCGGGCATGTCGATGGCCATGCCTTCCTTCGCGACCAGCATTTTCGCTGCCGTGACGTATTGGTTTCCCGGTCCAAATATCTTGTAGACTTTCGGGATTGAGGCTGTTCCATAAGTCATTGCCGCAATGGCCTGTGCTCCACCAACCCGGAAGAGCTGGGTCACACCCACCAGTTGGGCGGCATACAGAATCGCCGGGTGATCGCTGGGTGTACAGAGGATAATCTCTTTGCATCCCGCCAGTTGCGCCGGAATGCCCAGCATCAAAACCGTGCTGAACAAGGGAGCCGTTCCGCCCGGAATGTATAATCCAACCTTCTCAATGCCCACACTCCGACGCCAGCAGGTGACGCCCGGCATGGTTTCGATCTTCTCGACCGGTTGCCGCTGTGCTTCGTGAAACGTCCTGATGTTCTGGTACGCCTGTTGAATGGCGGTTTTCAGTTCATCGGAAAGCTGGCTTTCGGCGGCTGCGAGGTCGCCGGGCTGGAAGGGCAAACCGGTGTAGGCGATTTTGTCAAATTTCAAAGACAGTTCCGCCAGCGCCTGATCACCCTGATTCCGAACCTGTTCCAGAATGGGGGCCACCGCTTTTTCAATCGTTTCGGTAGACTGCACCGGCCGGGCCAGCAGCGCAGGCCAGTCGGTGCGCGGAGGAAAAGAAAGGATTTTCATGAGAGACGAGGGACGATCGACGATCGACCATTGCCAATCGACAATGGTCAATGGTCAATGGTCAATCGACAAGTCTATATCAATAAATCATTTTTTCGATGGGAATCACCAGAATGCCCTGCGCTCCGGCGGAACGGATGGCTTCGATGTTTTCCCAGAAATCGTTTTCGTTGATCACCGAATGCACCGAACTCCAGCCTTCGGTCGCCAGGGGCGTCACCGTGGGGCTTTTCATGCCCGGCAACAGCGATTTGATCTGATCCAGGGCCGCGTTCGGCGCGTTGAGCACAATGTATTTGTTGTTCTTGGCGGCCTGAACGGCTTTGATCCGGAAAAGCAGTTTGTCCAGCAGACTCTGTTTTTCGGTCTCCAGCGTCGGACGGGCAATCAGGATGGCTTCGGAGCGGAAAATAACCTCCACTTCTTTCAAGCCGTTACTCAACAGCGTACTGCCGGAACTGACAATATCGCAGATGGCTTCGGCCAGCCCGATGCCCGGCGCAATTTCAACGGAACCGCTGATGACGTGAATATCCGCCGAAATGTTCTGCTCGCGCAGGTAATTCCCCAGAATGAGCGGGTAGGAAGTCGCAATGTTTTTGCCGCTCAGGTCCTGAATGCCGTTCCATTCGTTTCCGCGGGGAATGGCAAGCGACAGGCGGCATTTGGAAAAACCGAGCCGATGGACGGTGTCGATGTTGCGGGCCGATTCGACGGCCACGTTTTCACCGACGATGCCCAGATCAGCCACGCCGTCTTCGACGTAACCCGGAATATCATCGTCGCGCAGGAAAAGAAACTCGGCGGGGAAATTCGATGAAACGGATTTCAGCTTGCCGGTGCCGTAGTCGAAGCGGATGCCACACTCTTTGAACAACTGGTACGAGTCCTCGCTCAGCCGCCCGGACTTTTGTAATGCAATACGAAGGATAGAAGACACTTTGAATCGGGTCTGGATTTGAAAGCGCAAAGGTACGAAAAAAACGCACCGCATAGCCGCCACTACCGCAAGATCGGCGGATTTGCTGAAAGCGGTTTTTCGGAGAGGACGTTCAGCCCGGATCAGCTAAAATAGCTTTCGGCTTTGTACACTTTGTTCTGAACGCTGGCCGAGGTGACCGTATAGCTGAATCCTTTCTGCACCGAAAACGCCCCCACCTCACCCCGGCGGTTCAGGGCGATGAACCCGACCTGAAAGTCTTTGGCCTTCACAGGATCACGCTTGATGATTCGTTCGACGGCCCGCCGACAGGCTTCCGTGGGCGTCATTCCCTGGCGCATAAACTCAACGACCAGGTGCGAACCACACATCCGGATCACTTCTTCGCCCTGACCCGAGCAGGTAACGGCACCCACTTCATTGTCGACGTACAAGCCCGCGCCGATGATGGGCGAATCGCCGACGCGCCCCCGCATTTTGAAGCCCATGCCGCTGGTCGTACACATGCCCGACAGATTCCCGGCGGCATCGAGCGCCACGGTTCCCATCGTGTCGTGGTTGGGCGTTCCGTCCTCTAGTTTGTTGGGTGCGAAGGCTTTTTTGCTTTTGGAAGGAGACGGTTTTTGATTTTCGACGTTGATAATGGGTTTGTATTCGGATTTTTCGAGCCATTTCCGGTAGGTCTTATCGGCATCGGCGGACAGGGTGCCGGGTTCTAGCACAAAACCGTTGGCCACCGCAAATTGCTGTGCGCCTTCGCCGACAAGCATGACGTGGGGCGTGGTGTCCATTACTTTCCGGGCCACCGAAACCGGGTGTTTGATTCGTTCCAGAAACGCCACGGAGCCACAGTTAAACTGATCGTCCATGATGCAGGAGTCGAGCGTAACGCGCCCATCGCGGTCGGGATTACCACCCAGTCCGACGCAGCAATTGATGTCGTTTTCAATGGCAATACCGGCCTGCTCCACGGCGTCGATGGCTTTGCCGCCACCTTGCAACACCGGCCAGGCACCGCCATTGGCGATGGTGCCACTGTCCCAGGTAGAAACCACCAGGGGTTGACCCGCGATTCGACTACCCGTTAAACCCGGCAGGCTCTTCAGGCTAAAATGAGACAGTGGAAATAAAGCTCCCAAACGGAGAAACGAACGCCGGCTTTTCATACTAAAATGAAGAAATGTCAATGAAGGTGAAACTGGGCTGCAAGTTAACAGCAAAGTAGTTTCAAAAAACCGACGGACCGTCCTTTAGAGTGAATTGTAGTACGCAAATACGTCCATCAAGGCCGTTCGGGTTTTTAAATCCGGTTTTTTTTCCTTCAAATACGCAGCGATGGGGTCTTCTTTGTCTTTCATGATGCTCAACAGACCTTTGCGGCCGGGTGAGAATTTGGTGAGCGTTTTGCCGTCGCTGGTATACCAGATGGCTTCCTTGATCAATTCGGTATCCTTCGATCCGGTGCTTAAGGCGACGTTGTAGGTGGGTTTCTTGACGTAAATCTGGTGGCGGATGAGGAGTTTCAGCTTTCCGTCGCTCACCTGTTCGAAAAAACCGCGAACATCCGCCGGGGCACCGGCTTCGGTGGCATTGATGAAAGTCGTCGTCTGTCCCTTCTGTTCCATGGTAAACTGTTTCACGCGTTCGCCACTGACGGCTTTCACGGTTCGGTTGTCCATCAGAAATTCGAGGTCGTTGGCTGTGATGTTGTAGCGAACAGGTACGTTGACCAGCTCCTGAATCGGTTTAACACCCGGTTTGGCGATGTTCTGGTAAAACAAAACCGTCGTTTTGGCAAAGGCGGTATCCAGATAGGGGTAGCCCAGAATTTTCCCTTCCGGCCCGGCCATGGTGTAAATAGGCGTGATGTCGTAATTCGACGCACGGAAATAAGCCCCCTGATTCAGCAGGTCGCGGGTCACGTTGGGAATCTGGGCCTGAGCACCGGAAAAAAAGCCGGTCAGGAGAAACGACAGAAAGAGTAAGGAGCGTTTCCGGGTATTCATAAACGGTTGCCGATGTGGTTAGGGTCGCAATATGAACAGTAAATCGGGGCCTTTCAAGACTTTTTACAGAAACGTACATTCTCAATCAATCACCGAATGAAAAATACCGTAGTCGTTTTGTTATTTCTGGTTAGTCTGGGGCCGGTTTTTGCCCAGAAGAAGTTATTTCCGCAGGCCCCCGGCATGGTGTCATATACCTATCGACACAGTTTTCAGAAAAACGTGGCGGCCACGCTCGATACGATCAAGGCACTGGGAATCACCGATATGGAGTTCTCGAATCTGTTCGGAAAAACAGCCGCCGAACTGCGCAAACTCCTCGATGAGCGCGGCATGAAGTGTTCGTCGTTTGGCGTGGGCTATCCCGATGCGCTCAACAAAACGCAGGAAGTGGGCCAGAATGCCAAAACCCTCGGTGCGAAGTTTGTCCGTGTGGCCTGGATTCCGCACGAAGGCCCGTTTACGCTCGATATGGCCAGGAAAACCGTCGCCGATTTCAACCAGATTGGCAAGAAGCTGAAAGACGATTTCGGGATCATGTTCTGTTACCACAACCACGGCTTCGAGTTTCAGAAACACGAGGACGGAACCCTGTTCGATTATATCGTTCAGCAAACCGACCCGAAGTATGTGGGCTTCGAAATGGACATTCTGTGGACGGTTTTTCCGGGCCATGACCCCGTTGCGCTGTTGAACAAATACGGCAAACGGTTCAAGCTGATGCACCTGAAAGACCTGCGCAAAGGAATTGTCGGCAACCTGTCGGGTGGCACGCCGGTGGAAAACGACGTGGCCCTGGGAACGGGGCAAATTGACCTGCCAGCGGTTCTGAAAGCCGCTAAAAAAGCGGGGGTCGAACACTATTACATTGAGGATGAGAGCCCCAGCATTGCCTCCCAAGTGCCGCAGAGTATTGCTTACCTGAAAAGTCTGTAAGGCTGCTTTAGCAGTGCCGGTTTCGGCAACGGTTACACCCCACGTAACCGTTGCCGAAACCGGGCGGGGGTAACGCCCTGCTTTTTTCGAAACGCCTGGACAAAATAGGAGATGTTCTCAAAACCGGACTGTTCGCTGATGAACGTAATGCTTTCATCGGTTCGGGTCAGGAGGTCACAGGCGTAGCGGATGCGCAGGTCGGTGACAAACTGCGTGAGCGTTTGCCCCATTTGCGATTTGAAATACCGGCAGAACGCAGCCGGATTCATGTTGGCTAATTCGGCAATTTCCGCCAGCGAAACGGGTGCTTCGACCTGCTGCATCAGGTGTCCGATCACCCGGCTGAGCCGCTCACTTTGCCGGGTTACCTGCTGATTGGGAACGTAGCCCGGAGCGATGGGCAGCACGGCTTCGGAGTGGGCAATCTGGTCGAGGATGTGCAGCAAAGCGGTCAGTTGCGCCAGCCCTTCGTTTTCCAGCAAGGCCACGAGCTGGCGGGCCACGTCCGTCCGAAGCGGTTCCAGGAGTTTCAGGCCGATGCCGGCCCGGTTCAGGAGCCGCTGAATCGGTTTGGTTTCGGGGAGTTCCCAGAACGGCTCACCCGCAAACTGGGGCGCAAACCGGGCCACAATGGCTTCGGCCGGTGCCGGATTTTCTGCTTCCGGATGCACCACATCATTCTTCCAGTAGTGCGGCAGGTTAGACCCCAGCAACACAATCTCTCCACCGGAAAACCGCTCGATGGTGTGTCCGATAAACCGCATGCCGGTACTGTTTACGACGAAATTTAATTCGATTTCCGGGTGAAAATGCCACGGATTGGTAAAAAACGGCAGCCGCTCGTGTCGTAAGTCGAACGAGCGGTGGGGTTGTTGCGGAACCAGGAGACGATCAGGGCGCATCGGGTGATGAATGAGGTATGATTTGCAACTTTTTTCAGAATAAAGGATAAGATGCAAATTTTGTGATAGTATTTGCAAATGGGCTGTCAAAAAAATGAAATAAATTAGCAGAATTTTGCTGCTATGAATGGAATCACCCTGAAACTCATGATGGTTGGGATCGGCCTGTCGTCGCTGACCCTCGCGCAACCAGCCAACACCCTCAGCCCGGCCGAAAAGAAAGCGGGCTGGCAACTGCTCTTCGACGGCAAAACCACCACCGGCTGGCGGGGTGCCTACGCCGACCGGTTTCCCGCCAAAGGCTGGGTCGTGAAAGACGGTGAGTTGCGCGGGGAACTCCAGGCTGGGGCCGAATCCGGCGACGCCGGGGACATTGTTACCCTGAAAAAATACCGCCACTTCGAACTGGTTTTCGAATGGAAACTGGGCAAAGGCGGCAACAGCGGGGTGAAGTATTTCATCGAGGAACGACTGCCCAAACCCGCCATCGGCTCGCAGGCGGGATACGAATACCAGCTCATCGACGACGCCGACTATATTTATAACGGCAAAAAGCTGCCCCAGGACCTCAAAACCGCATCCATCTACGATGTGGTGGCCGCTACCAAACCGGACGTGAAAATGGACGTCTGGCACCAGTCGCGTATTGTCGTCAACAACAACCAGATCGAACACTGGCTCGATGGCGTGAAAGTGCTGACCACCAACCGGACCACCGATGCCTTCCGGCAGGGAGTGGCCGACAGCAAGTTTAACAGCTATACGGGTTTTGCCGACATTCCGGAAGGCCACATTCTGCTCCAGGATCACGGCCACAGTGTCGCGTTTCGGACCATCAAAATCAAACCCTTGCCATGAACCGACGTCATTTTCTGAAAAATAGTGCCGTTGCGGCCAGTGCCGTGTCAGCGGTAGGGATTCCTACGATCGTACCGGCTTCGGTGTTCGGCAAAAACGCCCCTTCCAACCGCATTGCCGTTGGCCTGCTCGGAACCGGTCGCCAGGGCTACGGACAGAATCTTCAGGGTTCCGACCTCAAAACCATCGGAGCGCGGATTCCGGGTCTGCTCGATGTGTCCGACACGCAGGTGGTGGCGGTTTGCGACGTGGATAGCTGGCGGATGGGCAAAGCCAAAACGGCCGTTGAAAGCCACTACGCCCAAAAAACCGCCAGCGGAACCTACAAAGGCTGTTCGACCCACCGTGATTTTCGGGAGATTATTGCCCGCAAGGACATTGACGCGGTGATGATTTCGACGCCCGACTACTGGCACGTTCCGATGGGGATTCTGGCGGCCCAGGCCAAAAAACACATCAGTTGCGAAAAACCGCTCAGCATGAGTGTGCATCAGGGCCGCTCGCTGGTCGATGCGCTGAAAAAATATGGCGTCGTGAACCGAACCGATAGCGAGTTTCGCTCGGTGCGTCCCCAGAATCAGGCGGTTGAACTGGTTCGGAACGGGCGCATCGGCAAGCTCCAGAAAATCGAAATCTCGTTTCCGTCGGACCCCGACCCCGTTCCGGCGCAGGCCGATATGCCCGTTCCGAAAGAACTGGATTATGAGCTATGGCTGGGACCGATGCCCTTTGTACCGTATACCGAAATGCGGGTTCACTCGCCCTCTGATCTTCAGAAACGGCCGAACTGGATGCGCGTCGACACCTACGCACAGGGCATGATTGCCAACTGGGGGGCGCATTATTTCGATGTGGCGCAATGGGCCAACAACAGCGAATATTCGGGGCCGGTGGAAGTGGAGGGGAAGGGTGAATTTCCGAAAAGCCTCTGGAATTCGATGATCAATTTCAAGGTCACCTACCGCTATGCCAACGGTGTTGAAATGACCAGTGTGCAAAGTCCAACGAGTAAACCGAGCATCAAATACATCGGGTCAGAAGGCTGGATTCTGGTCGATAATTATCCGGGTGTCATTAGCAGCAGTAATCCATCATTGTTGACATCGAAGCCGACCGGGAGTGAACTGGATTTGTCGAAAACGCTCTGGGACAAGGTGGATTTTGTGGAGGCCGTCAAAACCGGTCGCAAAACACTGGAACCGATTGAAGTGGGCCACCGCACGATTTCGATTTCGCAGATTGGCCTGATTGCCTGTCAGATCGGCGAAAAACTGACCTGGAATCCGGAGAAAGAACTGTTTGTCGGGAACAATGCCGCCAATGCACTGCTGGCGGCTCCGCTGGCGCGGAAAGAGTGGGCGATGTAAATTCATCAGGAGGAACTTATGAAAAAACTAGCATTCTTTTTCGCTGCGGTATTGCTGAGCGGTTTCGGACTGGCGCAGAAGGGTTCGAAAATTCAGAACCATTTCTTTGTGCTGCACAACGCCATCCGGGGCGATTCGACCTACAAAACCTTCGATCAGCAGGTGGCTTTTATCAAAAGTCTGGGCTACGACGGGGTTGAAATCAACCTCCTGGATTCGTTCGAAGGCATGAAAGCCGCGCTGGACAAACACCAGTTTACCGGCTCGTATTTTTACATCAAAATCAACCTCGATTCGCCGACGCTTGACCCGCGCATCGAACCGTATATCCGGGCTTTGAAAGGCTCCAAAACCGTGCTGGCTCCGTTTATTGTCAGTGACAGCAAGCGGTTTACGTCGCCCTCCGGTACGGCAGATTCCATCGTGGTCAGTCAACTGCGGCAAATGGGTGAGTGGGCCAAAGCCGCTAATTTACAGGTAGCGGTTTATCCGCACGTAAGCTTTTACGTCGAGAAAATCGACCATGCGCTGCGGCTGGTTCAGCAGATTGACCGGCCCAACGTCGGGCTGACGTTCAACCTCTGTCACTGGCTGGCCACGACGCCCAAGGCAGAACGGGGCGACTGGAAAGGCTTGTTGACGACTCTGAAACCGTACCTGAAAATGATGACCATCAGTGGAGCGAACGATGTGGATGCCGCCGGCATGGACAACGGGCCGACAGGCATCTGGAATCAGTACATTCTGCCGCTGGGAACGGGTAGTTTCGACACCTACGAACTGGTTCGGTTTGCGGTTCAGGACTTGAAATTTCGCGGGCCGATCGGGGTGCAGTGTTACGCCATGAAAGGCGACAAACCGACCAACCTGCGGAATACGATGGCGGCCTGGCAGCAGTTTCAATCCCGTCTGGCAAAACGCTGAAACCTTTAGTCTTTTCTCTCTTGTCTCATCTCTATCATCACCCATACACCCATGCCCTTTACCAGCGAACATCTCCAGACTTACCAGCGCGACGGCTACGTGATCGTGCGAAACCTTTTTTCCAAGGCCGAAGTGGAACGGCTGTACAGCCTGGCCGTGGGCGACACGGTATTGAGTACCAAAACATACGACCGCGTCGATGCCTCGGGGATGAAAACCAAGCTGGCGTTGTGGTATGCCCTGGACGAGAGTTTATACAGCAAGTTTGCCCGGTCGGCGCGGATTGTGGCGGGTGTGGAGCAGATTCTGGGGGGGCGGGCGGCCCATTACCACTCCAAACTGATGCAGAAAGAACCGCGAACCGGCGGAGCGTGGGAGTGGCATCAGGACTACGGCTATTGGTATAAAAACAACGGGTTTCTGTTTCCCGACATGCTCTCCGTGCTGACGGCGTTGACCCCTGCGACGAAAGAAAACGGCTGTTTACAGATGATCAAAGGCTCGCACAAAATGGGCCGCGTCGAACACGGTTTTTCGGGGGAACAGGTGGGGGCCGACATGGAAAAAGTAAATGAAGCCCTGAAAATCATGCCGCTGGAATACCTGGAAATGGAGCCCGGCGACACGGCGTTTTTCCACTGCAACACGCTGCACGCATCGGCGGCCAATTTGTCCGACAAACCCCGCTGGTCGATCATCACGGCGTATAATCTGGCGAGTAACAAACCGTATAAGGACGTTCACGAAAGCAGCTACACGCCTATCGATTCTTTCGACGGCGATCTGCTGGCCGAAACCGAAGCCGGTATTTCAGAAACGGCGGATTTTTTGATAAAAAGATAAACTAGGTACATTTGCTTTCGCCCCTAAATCCCCTAAAGGGGACTTGGACGCTGAATTTGCCGAATTAAAAAGTCCCCTTTAGGGGATTTAGGGGCGAAAGTCGTTACTCTCACTAAAAAAATGACCCTCCAATTTTTTGCCCCCGCCTGGGGAAATACGCTGCCCTTCGACCAGTTTTGCCGGAACGTGAAAGCGGCTGGATACGACGGGGTTGAAATGGCGCTGCCGTTCGAAACCGGCGAGAAAAACGCCATTCTGGATAGTCTGGCGAAACACGGTTTGGCCTTGATTGGGCAGTACTGGCAATCGTTTGAAACCGATCTGGACGAGCATGCGGCCAGTTACGAAAAATACCTGCGTCACCTGATCGACGCTCGCCCGTTGTTCATCAATTGCCAGACCGGGAAAGACTTTTTTACCTTCGAGCAGAACCGACGGCTTTTTGAACTAGCCGACCGGATTACGGCGGAAACCGGTGTTCGGATCACGCACGAAACGCACCGGGGAAAAGCCCTGTTTGCCGCTCATATCACCCGGGATTACCTCGAAAAACTGCCGGACATCCGGCTGGCCCTCGACATTTCCCATTGGTGCAACGTCCACGAATCGCTGCTCGAAAACCAGGGCGACGCCGTTAAACTCGCCATTGGGCATACCGACCACATTCACAGCCGGGTGGGGCATCCCGAAGGGCCGCAGGTCAACGACCCCCGCGCCCCGGAATGGGCCGACGTGCTGCAGGCGCACCTGAACTGGTGGGATCAGGTCGTGGCCATACACCGTGAAGCCCAAACGCCCTTGACCGTAACCACCGAGTTCGGCCCCGCGCCGTATTTGCCCACGCTGCCGCATACGCAAATGCCGGTTGTGAACCAGTGGGAAGTCAATGTGTTCATGATGAATTTGTTGAAAGAGCGGTATTGAACAGCGCGTTTTTGCCCCGTTAGGGGCCCAACAGCGTAGCGTCGGTAGCAAATGGGAGTGTTTTGACAGTTTGTGTGCCGTGAGGTACACAACGGTTCGCAATGGTCGCGTACCTCACGGCACGCGGGGATGGCGATTCACATTTTCCTTCTACCGACGCTGCGCTGTTGAACCCCTGACGGGGCTTTTATTCAAAAACCGCAATGGCTTGACGGCAATCAAAAACCGTTTGCCGGAAACACCGGGCTGGTGGCTTTTCGCCGTTTTATACCTACATTTACAGCCCATTATGCGACGTCTGAATGCAGGTAATTGAGGTTGGCCAAAACACGACATACCAGAAGGAATTTATCCGGTTTCCGGTGCGCCTGTATCGCAACGATCCCAACTGGATCCGGCCACTGGACACGGATGTCGAAGAGGTTTTTGATCCGGCCCGCAACAAGCGGTTCGAAAACGGTGAATGTGTTCGGTATCTGTTACTGAACGACCAGCAGGAAACCATCGGGCGGGTTGCGGCCTTCGTAGACCGGGACATTGCGAATCTCGATAACGATCAACCGACAGGCGGACTGGGTTTCTTCGAGTGCATCGACGACCGGGAGGCCGCGTTTTTACTCTTCGACACGGCCCGGAGCTGGCTCCAGAACCGGGGGATGGAAGCAATGGACGGCCCCATTAACTTCGGCGATCGCGACCGCTGGTGGGGTTTGCTGGTCGATGGCTTCGACCGGGAGCCGAATTATTGCATGCCTTACACCAAGCCGTATTACATTGCTTTCTTCGAGGAATACGGTTTTCAGGATTACTTCAAGCAGTTTACGTTCGGGATTCCCACCACCTGGTCCAAGCTGACCGGGATGTCGCAGGCCGTGAAAGACCGTGCCCGGCGCATTTATGAAAACCCCGACTACAGCTTTCGGACGATCGACAAGCGGCAACTGCCCGCAGCGGCCGAGCAGTTCCGGCACATCTACAACGCGGCCTGGGGTGGCCACAGTGGCGTAAAGGAAATGACGGCGGCTCAGGCCCAGGTGCTGATGCAGAAACTAAAACCGGTCATCGACGAGAACATCATTTACTTTGCTTACTATGGCGATGAGCCCGTCGCCTTTTTCGTTTGCCTGCCCGAACTCAACCAGGTGTTCAAGCACGTCAACGGCAAGCTAGACCTAATTGGTAAGCTAAAGTTTTTGTGGCACATGATCCGGAAAACCAACCGGAAAGCGTTCGGGGTCGTGTTTGGCGTGGCGCCCGCCCACCAGGGCAAAGGACTCGAAGCGGCCATCGCCCTCCGAATGCCCCACGAAGCCGATCACAATCCGGCTTTTCAATATACCGAACTGGAAATGAACTGGGTAGGCGATTTTAACCCCATCATGGTACGGTTTGTCAGCCAGTTAGGATCGACCATTGTCAAAACCCATGTGACGTACCGTTACCTCTTCGACCGAACCAAACCGTTTAAACGGTGCCCGGTGATAGGTAAGAAAAAAGAAAAAAGCTGAGGGAGAAGTAACCTTGGCATATTGCCCCTAAATCCCCTAAAGGGGACTTGGACGCCAACCCTACGGGTGCCAAAAGTCCCCTTTAGGGGATTTAGGGGCGATTTTTTAAAATCCGGTTTTGTCCCTAAAACTTCCTGTTTTCATCATAAGTCGTTTATTTTCCGTGTAAAAAAATTGATTATGCAAGGAAATTGCCGGGATTTAGTTCATTTTGATAGGTCGATGACGTTACTCCTTTCGTAGATTTGTAACATTGACATCCTTTCTCATCACCTAACTAATTCCCTACATGAGGAAAATTTTCCTGACCGGTATGCTGACCTGGGGTCTTGCCCAGATCGGCTGGTCGCAGGTTACCTTTCCCCGGAATGGCGTCTATGACGAGCGACCGGGATTGTATGCCTTCACCAACGCGACACTGATTGTCGATCCCCAAACGACCCTTGAAGGGGCCACCTTACTCATCCGCAACGGACGCATCGAAGCCGTTGGAAAAACCGTCAGCATTCCGGCGGGAACCGTAGTGGCCGATTTGAAAGGGAGACGCATTTATCCGGCCCTGGTCGACATCGACTCGGATTACGGGATGCCCGAACTCCGGCGAACCCCGCCAGCCGGTGGCCGGGGTGTTCCACAATACGACTCCAACAAAAAAGGAGCTTTCAACTGGAACCAGGCCATTCAGCCCGAAACCGACGCCGGAACGATTTTCAAAGCCAATGTTGCCCAGGCCAACGAACTCCGGAAACTGGGCTTCGGGGCGGTGGTGACGCACCCGCACGATGGCATTGCCCGGGGTAATTCGGTGCTGGTCACGCTCGCCGATGACCGCGAAAACAACGTCGTGATCCGCGACCGGGTTTCGGGCCATTATTCGTTCAGCAAAGGCACCTCGACCCAAACCTACCCGAACTCGCCGATGGGCGCGGTGGCGCTGTTGCGGCAAACGTATTACGACGCCGACTGGTACAAAAAAGCCGGCAAAACGACCGAATCCAACCTGTCGCTCGATGCCTTCAACCAGTTGCAAACCATCCCCTCTGTTTTTGAAGTACCCGACAAACTGGGTGTTCTGCGGGCTGATAAAATTGGCGAAGAGTTTGGAATTCAATATATTATCAAAAGTGCCGGGGACGAATACCAGCGGATTGACGAGGTGAAAGCCACGGGGGCCTCGCTGATTGTTCCACTAAACTTTCCGCAGGCCTACGACGTGGAGGACGTCTGGGATGCCGACAACGTGACGCTGGCCGAACTGAAACATTGGGAAATGGCCCCGGCCAATCCGGCGATGCTGGCGAAAGCCAGTGTTCCGTTTGCGCTGACGACGGCCAACCTCAGGAACAAAACCGACTTCTGGGCCAACCTCCGCAAAGCCATCGAATACGGCCTGACCGAGCAACAGGCACTGGCGGCACTGACGACTACCCCCGCCCAACTCCTGAAAATTGACAATGAAGTCGGCAGCCTGAAACCGGGTTTGCTGGCGAATTTTATCATCACCTCCGACAACCTGTTCAGCGCCGATAACGTCGTGCTGGAAAACTGGATTCGGGGAAAACAATACGTCTATACCGATAAAAATGCGGCTGATCTGCGCGGAACCTACAACCTGACCATCGGCGACCGCAGCAACCTGAAACTGAACATTACCGGAAAACCGGGGAAACCGGAGTATGCCGTGATGGCCGATACGGTGAAAATAACGCCGAAAGTAGCCTTGACGAACGACCTGATTTCGCTCCAACTTCAACTCGACAAGAAGCAACCGGGAACCACCCGCCTGACTGGCTACCGCGAGGGTACGACGCTGAAAGGCGAAGGCGAAATGCCGGACGGAAAAACCGTCAAATGGACAGCGGTTTTGGCGCAACCGTTCTCTTCAACGGCCATTGCCAAAGCTGATACCGCGAAGAAAACCGCCCCGCAGTTCGGGAAATTGCTGTATCCGTTTATTGGCATGGGAAATCTTGAAAAACCCAAAGCGCAGACCCTGCTGATCCGGAATGCGACGGTCTGGACCAACGAGAAAGACGGCGTGCTGCCGAGTGCCGACGTGCTGGTGCAGAACGGTAAAATCGCGCAGGTGGGCAAAAGTCTGGCAGCACCGGCGGGCGCGCAGGTGATCGACGGAACGGGCAAACACCTGACTACCGGCATCATCGACGAACACTCGCACATTGCGCTCTACTCCATCAACGAAGGCGGACAGACGAGTTCGGCGGAGGTGCGGATGAGCGACGTCATCAACTCCGAAGACATCAACATTTACCGCCAACTAGCCGGGGGCGTCACGACCTCGCAACTGCTCCACGGTTCGGCCAACTCCATCGGCGGGCAGTCGGCGATTGTGAAACTGAAATGGGGCGAAGCTCCGCAGGAAATGCTGGTGAAAGGAGCCGACGGTTTTATCAAATTTGCCCTCGGCGAAAACGTCAAACAGGCCAACTGGGGCGATGGTGTTCGGATCCGGTTTCCGCAAACCCGGATGGGGGTGGAGCAGGTCTATTTCGATCATTTCACCCGCGCCCGCGAGTATGACAGTGCCTGGAAAGCGTATAACGCAATGAACGCCAAGGAGAAAGCCAAAGCCGTGCCGCCCCGCCGGGATGTGGAACTGGATGCGCTGGCCGAAATCCTGAACAAAAAGCGGTTTATCACCTGCCACAGCTACGTGCAATCGGAAATTAACATGCTGATGAAAGTGGCGGATTCGCTGGGCTTCAAAGTCAACACGTTTACGCACATTCTGGAAGGCTACAAAGTGGCCGATAAGATGGCGAAACATGGCGTCGGCGGCTCGACCTTTGCCGACTGGTGGGCGTATAAAATGGAGGTGAAAGATGCCATTCCGTATAATGCCGCCCTGATGGCGCGGGCGGGGGTGCTGGTTTCGATCAACTCGGATGATGCCGAAATGGCGCGTCGATTGAATCAGGAAGCCGCCAAAGCGGTGGAATACGGCGCGATGTCGGAGGAAGATGCCTGGAAAATGGTGACCCTCAATCCGGCGAAACTCCTGCACCTCGACAGCAAGCTGGGCAGCATCCGGGCCGGTAAAGACGCCGACCTCGTGCTCTGGAATAACAATCCGCTGGCGATTTATGCCCGGCCCGAAAAAACCATCATCGACGGCACGGTGTATTTCGACCTGCAGGAAGAAGACCGCAAACGCGACGACCTGCAGAAAGAACGCGCCCGGCTGATTCAGAAGATGTTATCGGCCAAAACCGGTGGTGCCTCAACCCAGCGGCCCACCTTCCGCCGTCAGCGGATGTGGCATTGCGAAGACGTGGAAGGCGTCATGGCGGAAGGGGAGGAACGGGAAGCAGAAAAATAATTGTCCCAAATCCCCTGCATTTGCCCCTAAATCCCCTAAAGGGGACTTGGACGCAGCATCTTCCGGATGCGAAAAGTCCCCTTTAGGGGATTTAGGGGCAAATGCAGGAGGACTGGGTAAAAGACAAACGATAAGACACATGAAACAACTAACACTCTCCATACTTCTCCTGGCATCCCTCAGCGGGTTTGCCCAGAACCCGGCTCCGGCGGGGCCGCAGACGCGGGCCATTGCCCTGACGGGCGCGACGATTCACGTCGGCAACGGGCAGGTGATCAACAACGGCGTGATCCTGTTCGACAAGGGAATCATTACGGCCGTCGGCGACGGCAACACGCCCACCAACGGCGCGGAAGTGATCAATGTGGCCGGAAAACACGTCTATCCGAGCATCATTTCGCCCGCTTCGACGGTGGGGTTGCAGGAAATCAGCGCGGTTCGGGCCACGGTCGATTTTCAGGAAACCGGCTACATCAACCCGAACATCCGGTCGTTGATTGCCTACAACACCGATTCGGAGGTTATTCCAACCATCCGGAACAACGGCCTGCTGCTGACGCAGGTGATGCCGATGGGCGGGGTCATTTCGGGGAGTTCGTCGGTGGTGCAGTCCGACGCCTGGAACTGGGAAGATGCCGTGCTGAAAGCCGACGACGGTATCTGGCTGACCTGGCCGGGGTATTTTGCCCGCAGCTTCGATTTCGAGGATTTTTCGGTCAGTCTGAAAAAGAACGAACAGCGGCAGGAAAGCATCAACGCCCTGAAGGCGACGTTTTCCGATGCGGTGGCCTATGCTGCCCTGAAAAATCCGGCTCCGAAAAACCTCAAATTTGAGTCGATGAAGGGCTTGTTCGACGGCACGAAAAACCTGTACATCCGGGCCGATTACGGCAAAGACATCATCGAAGCCATCAAATTTGCCAAGCAGATGGGCATTCGGAAACCGGTGATTGTGGGTGGAGAAGACGCCGGTCGGGTGATCGATTTTCTGAAAGAGAACAACGTCGCCGTGATTCTGGGGCCGATGCACCGCCTGCCCAACCTCCAGGACGAGGACGTGTATCTGCCGTATAAACTGCCGGGAATGCTCCAGAAAGCCGGTATCTCGGTGAGTCTGAGCTACGACGGAGCCTACTGGCGGACGCGAAACCTGCCGTTTCAGGCCGGAACAGCCGCCGGTTTCGGGGGCATCGACAAAGAGGACGCGCTGAAAATGATTACGTCTACGACCGCCAAAATCATGGGCATCGACAACGTGGTGGGCACGCTCGAAAAGGGCAAACACGCGACGCTGGTGGTCTCGAAAGGTGATTTGCTGGACATGCGCACCAACGTCATCGAGCACGCGTATATCCAGGGCCGTCACATCAATCTGGACGACAAACACAAGCGGTTGTACCACATGTACCGCGAGAAGTATGGACAGCCGGATTTAGGGAAATGAATTTGATTTTGCTTATCATTGGGAGCCCGAGGGATTGGGCTCCCTTTTTAGTATCAGAAAGTTTACCTAATAAATGACCGAAGGAAGTCAGCAATCTCAGCGATTGCTTCTGGCATTTTAGGCGTTTCAACCGTTTATGATCCTAAATAGGACTAATTCATTACCCTTTCGCTTTTGCCCCTAAATCCCCTAAAGGGGACTTGGACGCAGCTTGATCCGGATGCTAAAAGTCCCCTTTAGGGGATTTAGGGGCAAAAAGTAAAGGCCCTACTAAACATAAATCAGTATGTCTTTTCAAGCCTACATCGACAACATTAAAGTCAAAACCGGAAAAACACCAGCGGACTTTAAAAAATTAGCGGAAGAAAAAGAATTTATCATTGACGGAATACTTAATCCAAAAGTAAAAGCGACAGAAATAACCAACTGGCTGAAAGAGGATTTTGCATTGGGCCACGGCCACGCCATGGCCATTTATGCGACTTTCAAAGGAAAAACGGAATGAAACGGTTCGCAATACTGGTTATATTCCTATTCTTTTGCGCTTCTGGAACGGCCCAGAAAAGGCCTGCCAGCCTCCTGGACAGCATTGCGATTGCAGGGAACAATAGCACCTATCCCAACCTGGAAGGCGTTACCATAACCCAACATGGCAAACTTGTTTTTGAAACCTATCTTCATGGGTTACGGAAGGGCAGTCTGCACGATACGCGTTCTGCTTTGAAGTCCGTGACGGCGCTCTTGATTGGCATTGCGATCGACAAAGGGCTTATTAAAAATGTACATCAAAAAGTATATCCTTTTTTCCCGGCGTATAAGCCCTACAGAAACTGGACTAGTTTAAAAGACAGCATGACCATTGAGCATTTGCTGGAAATGAAATCCGGTTTTGACTGCGAAGAATGGGATGGAAGCAAAGATTGTGAAGACGACATGGAGAATACGCAGGACTGGATAAAATTTTGTCTGGATTTGCCCTTAAAAAATAAACCGGGGACGAAGTGGGATTATACGTCGATCAATGCCATGCTATTGGGTGGCATCCTTGCGCATGCTTCCCATAAGTCGGTTTCGGAGTTTGCCGATCAGTATCTCTTCAAACCGTTGGGAATTACCCAGTACCGGTGGACAAAAGATCCGCTCGGTCATGAAACGACGGCGGGTTCTTTTTACATCTCTCCGGGCGATATGAATAAAATTGGGCAGGTGGTTTTAAATGATGGTGTTTATAATGGGAAACGAATTGTTTCCGGGCAATGGGTTAAAACAATGACGGCTGGACGTACAAAAATTGAAGACTTTTCAAACGTGCGGATTTCCAGAAATAAAACCGCTATTCCGCAACCTACGCATTATGGCTATGCGTGGTATACGGAAGAAATAAAGACGGACCAATGGAAGCACACGGTCGTTTTTGCTTCCGGGAATGGCGGCCAGTACATCATGGTGATAAGGGATCTGAATTTGGTGGTAACCTTTACGGGTAATAGCTACAATTCTGCCAAATCAAAACTGACTTTTGATATCCTGATCAACTACATTTTACCCCATTTTTCCCGGAAATAGTACGGTTGGCAGCAAACGGTTTTGCGAAAGTTGGGAGACATAAGAGCAAGGCGTGTTAGCCTGCCAGTTTTCAAACGGCTTATCGAATTGTAGGGCCGGTGAAAAACCTAAAATGAACACAAACTGCAAGATTATTGACCCCAGAGGGGTCGAATGTTAGTAGCAAACCGGTGTGCTGAGCCCTCTAGGCGTGCCGGAGGTACGCGACCACGCTGTCAATGGTTGCGTACCTATCGGCA
The DNA here is from genome assembly GCF_965227735.1 of Larkinella sp. Taxonomy (NCBI): domain Bacteria; kingdom Pseudomonadati; phylum Bacteroidota; class Cytophagia; order Cytophagales; family Spirosomataceae; genus Larkinella; species Larkinella sp. The sequence continues at coordinate 7,018,037 of NZ_OZ245776.1, forward strand.
CGCCAGGAGTGCTCATGAATACCCATTTGCTATTAACATTACGTGCCGCTGGCACTTAAACAACTGGTAGGAAAGGCAATAATCTCATCGTTCGCGTTAAAATTGTAGCTGACGAAGAAGTTACGAATGGTCTTTGGTATCAACAAGGTGGTGGGCGCAATCGAAAAAGGTAAATGCGCGATGTTGGTGGTGTCGAAAGGCGATTTGTTGGACGTAATGCACGCGTTTGTTTAGGGCTGTAACATTAATCTGGATGATAAGCACAAGTGGTTGTATCACATATACCGCGAGAAGTTTGAACAGCCGGATTTAGGGAAATAATTTTGTTTTTCCTTATTATTGAGAGCCTGAGGGATCGGGCTCCTTTTTTGTTGGGAGGTTGCATTGTGTATTATTGGTATCCGATTGGCGAAGGTTTATCCAAGTAAATGCTTGAGAGGATATGATTTTTATTGGATTGGTGGCTCTTGATTTATAAAGAACTAATCCTGTATTGACATTAATATACAAAACCTCCGTCTGTTTATGAGTTGGCCGTAATCAAGTAACACTGCAAAGAAGATAGTCAATGTATTATAATGCACTGACTATCTTTTTCAAAAAAAAGCCATATTAATCAAATACCAAAATTTACTCAAAGAGATGTCAGATATTTTAGAATTGACAAAAATTATTAAAGAACTCTGCGCCGATTATTCATTGCTTCTAGAAACTCCAAGTGAGGGGAATTTTAAAATATTTACTGACCATGCTTCTGGTATTACATTATTTCTAAAAATTCAGGGTCCAACTGACTTCTCATTTTATTTCTTACAAAGAACTTACGATATTGTCTATCATGGCGACAGGTCTGATGTACATGTGATTATAAGCTTAATGTTTTCAAGTTTCTTAAGGTCAATGGATTCAGGCATATCAAGCTCACAATTTGACATTGCGCATCCCATTGTAGACGATGAAATTTGGGGTAGGTATATAATGCCTATTCAAGGTTCTGTTCTATTGGGAATTTCAAGCTGGGAAAAGATAAAAGAAGCTGTTTTTAAAATTATACCACTATTAGCTGTTTGGAGAGAAGTTTTTTGGAAATTTGCAGGTTGTCCATGTGAGGAATGTCTTAAAAAAGACAATATTAACAACTATAGAGAATATGAAGTTCCAAATGAAATATTAGCAACAATAAATATGGTATTTAAGAAGCATTCTAATTTCAATTCGGGGAATAGGCAAAGACCCAATTGGAGTTATTATTATGACATTAATAATGAAGTTACAATTATAAAATCTGAAATGCTTTGCTTTTACCTTGAATCAATTTTAAAATTTACGAATCGTAAATATGAAACAATTGAAGGGATTAATGGGGTTTTAATTTTGGATGGGGAACTAACCAATTTTATTAAAAAGAAACATGTAAAAGAAATTGAAAAGGTACTGGCTAATTTAATGAAAAGTAAAATGAAGCATAAATTCAGTGTAATTCCATTGGAAAATATGGTTATAGCTGTGAAAAATCCTTATATTATTGCTTTAGGTAGACTTTGTGGCATAGAAGAATACAAGATAGAGCGAGAACACTTAAGAAATAGACATAATAAAGAGTCACAACTTTTATTTCCTGTCTCCTTATTTGAATGGAATGAAATTGTTTGTCCAGATGAGTTCGAAGCTTTAGTAAAAAGTTTACTAGAAAGAGAACCAAACGTAAAGTTTGTTCGAAAGCCGGCACCAATAAATCAAGGTGACAAAGGAAGGGATTTATTGATTGAATGGTACATTCTGGATTCCCAAAGTATTTCAAAAACTACACCACCATCATCATTGGTAAGAATAGTTGGGCAATGCAAAGCCAGTAATAAAACGATTGGGAAAAATAAGGTCTTAGATATCAGAGATACGGTAGAGACTCACAATGCATCTGGATATTTTTTAGCTGTAAGCGCTCAAATTTCTGGACCTCTGACAGAGAAGTTAGAAGATTTAAAGTCAAAGGGGATATGGACACATTGGTGGAATCGTGATGACATTGAAAAGCGACTTTCCAAGAATCAAGATTTAATTCCATATTTCCCAAAAGTTTTGAAAGCTAAAAATAAAGTGAAATTTGTGGACAAAGGTTAGAAATGTTCTGTCAGCCTACTGCAAACAAAAGCTTTGTTAGTCTATTCACCCGTGTAGGCCAACATCATCGAATGCGCGTTTTTTAGCAGCTAAAGATGGAAGTTGACAGTCACGAAATGGCAGATGCAGCCCCTGTTTTTGACTAAAAAAACGTTATTACAAAAGTAAAACTATTAATTGCCCTTCCTTGATGAGCGCGATACCACAACCAAAAAAAGAATCCGCCCCAACTATTCAGCCCCAACTCATTCCCTCAAAATCAAAAAAGATAAACTGATCTGAATATTGACTTATTATCGATAGCGGCATCCATCCCAGATTGAGATCGATGCTCAGAAAAAAGCTCTACAGGTTCCATTAGAAAATCTGGTACAAATCAATACGTTAGCCGAAAAATAAGCATCACAAACACCGAATTCAACAAGGAAGCAAACCCATGAAAAAACACTCCGTCTTACTCTGCATCGTTATTTCGGTGCTATTAATCATCACAGCAACCTTGCTATATCCGGGAGGTTCCTTGTTTGATAAAAATTCGGTGGGATTTGACTGGACTAAAAACTTCATCAGCAATCTGTTTCCGGCAAAAGCAATCAACGGTTCAGACAATCCGTCCCGAATCTGGGCCATTCTGGGCCTGGCATTCCACTCAATTGGGTCTGGGATTTTCTTTATCCATATGTCAAAAAAAATGACGGATCGCCATTCGGCTAAGGTTTTAAACGCCGTAGGGATTGCCACCATCGCGTTGGATGTCCTGATCGTCACGCCCTTGCACGACGTGATGGTTATGGTATCGAGTACGTTGTCGTTGCTGGGTCTTTTTTATTGCACGGTGTTTATTCTAAGGTCAAAACGTCACGTCTTAAAATTCGCCTGTGTTATCTGCCTGTTGATTTTTTACTATACCCTCTACTTATACGGTTTTGGAAACTGGGCATTACTGGCCATCATGCAGAAGGTATCGTTCATCAGTTCAACGCTGCTGGTTTTGGGAATGGAGTATTTTACCAACAAGGAAGACTTCATTCAACGTAAACCGGATGGACAAACCATTCCGACGACAAACCGGTAACGCCCTTTCAGCTACAACATTGCGACTTTTGGCTACAGCGGTTTTCTGATCCCTGCTGAACTTTGCAGCAACAAACGATCAGAACGATGAACTTACAGAACAACACCATTTTAGTGACTGGCGGAACCAGCGGTTTCGGCATCGAATTTGCCTCCAGATTGCTCGCGCTGGGCAACACCGTTATCATCACCGGCCGGAATGCGGAAAAATTGCAGGAAACGAAACGCCAACTCCCGGCTGTTCACACCATCCAGAGTGATGTGAGCAATGCCGACGACATCATCACGCTATACAATCAGGTAACCCGGCAATTTCCCGACCTGAATATCATCATCAACAATGCCGGTGAAATGCGGAAAATCAGTCTGCACCAGCCACACGAACTGACCGACATCACCCGCGAAATTGAAATCAACCTGATGGGGCCCATCCGAATGGTGCAGCAGTTTCTGCCCCACCTGAAAAAACAGAAAAACGCGGCCATTGTGAATGTCACCTCGGGCATTGCACTGATGCCTTTTCCAATTTCACCCATTTACAGCGGCAGCAAATCGGGACTGCGGGCCTATACCCAGGCTTTAAGGGTACAACTCAAAAACACGGACATTCAGGTGATCGAATTGGTAGCGCCGGGAAGTTCGACACCCTTGAATGATAAATTCAGAAACGAAGACGGATTTAGTGCCAGCGCCCTGATGGCTCCTGAAAAAATTGTGGATGCCGCCATCAAAGGCATGGAAAATGATAAGGATGAAATCTATCCGGGACTGGCGAAAGTCATGCGGGTGATGAGCCGGATTGCGCCCCGGTTTTTGATCGCACAAGCCGGAAAAATGGGCGCTTCGACGATGTACGGGAAATGATTTTTTTCTAATGTAGGACTTTTTGCTTTTGCCCCGTTCCCCTAAAGGGGACTTGGACGCGGCACCATCCGGATGCGTAAAGCCCCCTTTAGGGGAACGGGACTTTCAGCGAAAGTCCTCTATTTGTAACTTAATTAAATTAATAAAATGAAAATCATCAGCATTATTCTTCTTCTGGTATCCGCTTTTCTGGGTATCAAACACGGGTGGGATGCCTTCCAGCCCGGCAATGCCGAACAGGCAAAAATGATGGCAACCCTGGGCATTTCCCAGGCCGTTTTACCCTATTTCGGGGTGGCTTCCATTGCAGCGGGTTTGCTGTTGCTGTTTCCGCAAACGTTTTTCGTGGCTAACCTAATCAATGCCGTTTCCATTGTGCTGATCATGGCATTGGCGTTGCGGGCGGGGGATTACAGAATGGCCTTGCTGGAAATTCCGTTTCTGGCCATTCCCTTGCTGTTAATTTGGCTGAAATATCCTTTTAAATTTTAGCGTCTGTACCATGGTGAATACAACACCGTACCGAATAAAAACCATATCGGAAGGGCATCGGTTAACGGGGCTTGAAAAACCGCATCATCCGCTGATCAGTGTGGTGGATGTATCTCAATTTAAAAATCATTCCGATATTCAGGCGGTTATTTTTGACTTCTACGTCGTATCGCTGAAGCGGGGCTGCGACAACCTGTTGTACGGGCAGCAGAAATACGATTTTGACGAAGGCCTGATGGCTTTTATGGCCCCCGGACAGATTTTGCGGGGGGAAGAAAACGGTCGTCCACCCAACCTCCAGGGCTGGATGCTGTTTATCCATCCCGATTTTTTGTGGAATACATCCCTGGCTAAAAAAATAAAGAAGTACGACTATTTTGGGTACGCCACCAACGAAGCCTTGTTCCTTTCCGATCGGGAAGAAACGCTGATGAACGGAATCATTGACAACATTAAACAGGAGTATAACGCACCGATCGATAAATTTAGCCAGGATGTCATCATTGCCCAGTTGGAGCTGCTGTTCACGTATGCCGAGCGGTTTTATGAACGCCAGTTCATCACCCGGAAAATGACCAACAGCCGGATTTTAACCCGATTGGAAGACGTATTGGATGACTATTTCAGCAATGAAGATTTACTCTCAAAAGGATTACCCACCGTGCAATCCGTGGCGGATAGTCTCAACATTTCCAGCAAGTATTTAGGCAGTCTGCTGAAACAGCTTACCGGGCTGACGACCCAGCAGCACATCCACGAAAAATTGATCGGGAAGGCCAAAGAAAAGCTCTCCACCACCGAATTGTCGGTCAGTGAAATCGCTTTTGAACTGGGGTTCGAACATTCGCAGTCGTTCAGCAAATTATTCAAGACCAAGACAAACCAAAGTCCGTTGGAATTCAGGGCTTCGTTTAACTGATTGACAAATGCGTGGCTAACTTTGACGGAAATATCCTTTATTTTTGGCTAAAAAAACGCAGTTATGACATTTATCGGATGGTTTGCCCTGTTGATTGCCCTGTCGGGAGCGTTGCCACAAGCTGAAAAAAAAGCGGCCCCCAACGGTTTCGGGATCGACCAAGCCCGCAACGTCACCAACGATCAGAAGGTCTGGATGCTGACGTATTTCCGGCAGCGGTATCCGACCCGGATTGAGATCGATGCGCAGGGAAAAACCGTGGAGGTGCCGCTGGAAAACCCGATGCTGATCAACAAACTGCACATTGCCTTGTCGACCGATGGGCGGCACTGGACGCCGTTGAACGACAACAATCCGGTCTGGGAGCAACCCATGCGCGACCCGTATGTTCGGCGCGGGCCGGACGGGCTTTGGCGCGTTTTGACCACCGGCGGGGGCGGAAAAGACCGCGAGAAAGTGGGTCCACGTTGTCAATATGCTACTTCGAAAGATCTGATTCACTGGCAGGTGGAAGCGTCGTTGCCGTTGATGAAAGACGTGCGGAATGCGTCCGGCGCATTGGCCCGTAACATCTGGGCACCCGAATGGTTTTATGATACCAAAACCGGGGAGTATGTTCTGTTCTGGTCGTCGTCCTACCAGGATGCGGGCTGGAAAGAGAGCCGGCTCTGGTATTGCCGGACGCGGGACTGGAAAACCTTCACCCCGGCCAAAATCCTGTTTGAACCGCCCTACTCCGTGATTGACGGCACCTTGCTGGAACACAAAGGCACCTATTACCTCTACCACAAAGAGGAAGAATTTGGAGCCAAAACCGGTGAGCGCAGGGCCATTCGGGTGGCCACCTCGAAGAATCTGGAAGGTCCCTATACCGTGGTGGAAGGCCCGATGAACAAAGGGCAGATCGTTCCGGTCATCACCGAAGGTCCTACCGTCATGGAAGACCCCCGCAAACCCGGCTGGTTGTTGCTCTACGATTATTGCATGACAAACCGCTTTGGGGCGTCGTCCTCGCCGGATTTGATTCACTGGACGGTGGAAGAGGACGTCAGTTTTCCGTCGGAAGCCCGGCACGGCTGTGTTTCGATGGTAACAGCCGCAGAAGCCGAGACCTTGCGGAAGGTTTACAACGGTAAAAACTAACGTTGTATTGGAACTAGGACTTTTGCCCCGTTCCCCTAATAGGTTGAATCCTAAAACGGATCTATTGGTACTTGAGGGCGCTCCGGGAATGGGACTCCTATTTTTGTTGGCAAAATTGCCTTTTGTTTGTCCGAAAAAAACCAACCCAAACTTCGTCCCGTTGCCAGATGTTGGTAATTTTACAAACCATCAGCAACTAATTCAGACAAACCGTATGCGGACCCGTATCTTGACCATCGCTTTCCTTTTTACATTAACCAATCTGTTTGGACAGGCAAAACCGGAAAAACTTAAAATAGCGCACCTGACGGGGGATTTTTATATTTACACAACCTACAACACCTACCAAAACTCTCAAGTACCGGCCAACGGAATGTACCTCGTTACGAAAGAGGGCGTTGTTCTGTTCGATACGCCCTGGGACACCACGCAATTTCAACCCTTGCTCGACAGCATACAAATAAAGCACAACCGGAAGGTGGTCATGTGTTTTGCAACGCATTGGCACAGCGACAAAACGGCTGGACTCGAATACTACCGGCAGCAGGGCATCAAAACCTATACGACGGTTCTTACCGATGAATTGAGTAAAAAGAACGGTAAAAAAAGGGCAGAATTTTTGATGACAAAAGATACGGTTTTCCAGGTCGGCCCTTATTCTTTTGAAACGTATTACCCCGGACCGGCACACACCGAAGACAACATTGTCATCTGGTTTAAAAATGAGAAAATTCTCTACGGTGGCTGCCTGATCAAAGGGGTTGATGCGGATAATTTGGGCTTTTTAGACGATGGAAGTGTGACCGAATATGCGACAACGCTGGAAAATGTTCAGAAAAAATACCAAAAACCAAAATACATCATCATTGCCCACAGCGATTGGAACAACCTGAATTCATTGAAGCACTCTTTGAAGATGGCAAAGGAACTTAAAAAGAAACAGGACCGCTAAAATCGGTTTGGTAACAGAACAAAAGCCGTTGTCAAACCCATAAACAAATCAATCAATCGACGATGTCAATAACGACAGAAGCGGAACTCATCGGAATACAGAAAGCCAGTGAAGCGGTTGCGTACACCTTGAAGGCGATGCGAAACTATGCGCAACCCGGTATGACCACCAAACAGCTAGATGACTATGGCGCAACCATCCTGGCGGATTTTGGGGCCAAATCAGCACCTTATTTAACCTACAAATTTCCCGGTTGGACCTGCATCAGCGTGAATCACGCGTTTTGCCACGGTCTGCCGTCCGACAACACCATCCTGAAAGAGGGCGATTTGGTGAATATCGATGTTTCTGCCGAACTGAACGGTTTCTGGTCGGACAACGGAGGGTCTTTTGTGCTGGGCGAAGATGTCAACCAGCACCAGAAACTGATCGACGCTTCGAAGCAGATTTTACAGAAAGCCATCCACACGATTAAAGGCGGGGTTCGTGTTGCCGACATCGGGCATCTGATCGAAACGGAAGCCAAAAAACGGGGGTACAAAGTCATCAAGAACCTGACCGGACACGGCATCGGACGAAGCCTGCACGAAGAACCCCGCGAAATAGCCAATTACCGGGACCGCTCGAATCCGACCCGCTTCAAGAAAAATTCGGTCGTTGCCATTGAAACCTTCATTTCAACCACTTCCACCTATGCCGAAACCCTGCAGGATGGTTGGACGATGGTAGGAAACAAGGGCGGTTTTATGGCCCAGCACGAGCATACCATTGTGGTTACGGACGGAAAACCGCTGGTGCTGACCGAAATGAATGACATTTGGGCGTAAAGCCCAAACTCGTCTTTTTGCCCCTAAATCCCCTAAAGGGGACTTGGACGCAGAATCCTCCTGATGCTGAAAGTCCCCTTTAGGGGATTTAGGGGCAAAAGCGAAAGTGTAAAGAATTATCAAACGTAAGTCCTACAAACGGACATCTTTACTAAACCGGCCTTTTAAACAAAGCATATTCGGCCTTTTAAACAAAGTCGCTCAAAACCGCCCTGACTAATTTTGTCCCAACAAAACAATTAACGGTTTTAAATCATGGGACAAAATAACAATCAGGGCGCGTTGCAGCAGCCAGTCGGTTCAGGATTCAACGCTACCGCCACAGCCAGCGACGTCATCAAAAGCATTGACCTGACCGGCAAAATCGCCATCGTAACCGGTGGGAACACCGGCATCGGGTTGGAAACCACCAAAACACTGGCAGCCGCCGGGGCCAAGGTCATCGTTCCGGCGCGGGACACCGAAAAAGCCAGGAGAAATCTGGCGGGCATTCCCAACGTCGAATTGGAAACGATGGATTTGATGGATACTGATTCCATCGACGCCTTCGCCGAAAAATTCCGGGCGTTGGGCCGGCCGCTTCATCTGCTCATCAACAACGCGGGCATCATGTGGGTGCCACTGCGCCGGGATAGCCGGGGGATCGAATCGCAACTGGCCACTAATTATCTGGCCCAGTTTCAATTGACAGCCCGGCTTTGGCCCGCCCTTAAAAAAGCCGATGGTGCCCGGGTAATCAACGTTTCCTCGCACGGGCATCACTTCGCCCCCTTCAATTTCGACGATCCCAATTTCCTAAACCGGGACTACGAAACGCTGCAAGCCTACGGGCAATCGAAAACCGCCGTCAATTTATTCGCCCTTGAACTCGACAACCGGGCCAGCGTCTTTCACGTTCGGGCCTATTCGTTGCACCCCGGTTCGATCGGCGGCACGGAATTGGGTCGGGAAGCACCCCTGGAGCTGTTTCAGCAAATGGGGTTTCTGGATGCCGACGGGAATATGCTGCCGGAAGTAGCGGCTTCCCTCAAAACCGTTCCCCAGGGCGCAGCCACAACGGTTTGGTGCGCCACCAGCCCCTTGCTCAATGCCATCGGTGGGGTGTATTGTGAAGATGCTGAGGTCGCCGGGCTGGCTTCCGACACGGAAATGTCAACGGGCGTAAAACGCTACGCAGTGGATGGAACCTTTGCAAAACGCCTGTGGACCTGGAGCGAAGAAATGGCCGGAATCACCTTCGAGATCAACTAATCAGATTAAAAATCGTAACAATGAAAACGTTAAAAGATAAAGTTGCCGTCATCACGGGCGGCAACAGTGGTATCGGCTATGCCACTGCAAAGACGCTCCGTGAAAAAGGGGCCAACGTCATTATCACCGGCAGACGAAAAGAAGCGGTTGAACAGGCGGCAGCAGCCTTACAGGTGATCGGTTTACTGGCCGATCAATCCAGTTTAGCCGACATCGACCAGTTGGTTGCGGATGTGGCCGAACAATGGGGTAAAATCGATATTTTGCTCATCAATGCAGGCATCACCAAGTTGGCGCCCATTGAACAGATGACTGAAACTACGTTCGACGAAATCATGAACGTAAACTTCAAGGGGGCCTATTTTACGCTGAGTAAATTTATTCCTGTTCTGAATGACAACGCATCTGTGGTGTTGTTATCGTCCACATCGGCCACCATTTCTCCGCGAAGTGCGTCGGTCTATGCGGCCAGTAAAGCAGCCCTCAATGCCGTTGCCAAAATTGCTGCGCTCGAACTGGCATCCCGGAAAATTCGGGTCAATACCGTTAGTCCGGGACCGATCGCTACCGAAATTATGCATAAAATTGGCCTGGACGATCATCTCGAAAAGCAACTGGTCAACAGTATCCCGTTGTCAAGATTAGGCAAGGCTGAGGAGGTAGCGGATTTGATTACGTATTTATCCCGTGACGAATCCGCCTATATCACCGGTTCGAATTTTTTGATCGACGGCGGACAGTCCGTATAGCCCGAAGCGTTTTAATTGAATCAATTTTTGAAGTATTCAATTTCCTTTTATTTAGGTTGATAAAAACCGATTGGTTTTTTGCCCCGTCAAGGGCACAACAGCGGAGCGTCGCCGGGCCGCCGTAGCGGTAGATAATTCGATCATTCCGTACCCCGGCATGCCGTCAGGTACGCGACCGAATTGTTCCAAGAATTGTTGCGTGCCTGACGGCACGCCGGAACAACGGGTCATCCTTATCTACCGACGCTTCGCTGTTTATTCCCTATGGGAATGAATCGCTTGTTTAATTTATCAAAGCAAAAAACATGGACTATCAGGCCAAATACATCACCGACGACATCAAACTTTCCTGGTATGAAGATCGGTTTTTCAAGTCGGACATCCTGTTCGACCACCACATGCTGATCTGGTTTATTTCGGGGGAAACCAAAATTGTGCAGGCTGATGCCACGTATTTTTTTGGGAAAGGCGACATCTTTTTGATTCCCCGAAATCAACTGGCCACGATAATCAATTATCCGAAAGACGGCCAGCCGCATAAAACCGTCGTCATGCATTTGACGACCACCAAGCTCCGGGATTTTTACGCCAACCTGCCGGTGAAGCCCCATGCTTCGGAATCGCCGAAAATCTATGGGTTCAGCAATCACCCGTTGCTGGAAAGCTGTCTGGCTTCGCTGGTTCCGTATTTCGACATGACGGATCTGCCTGAAACGATTGCGTCCCTGAAAATTACCGAAGCCATCCACATTCTCCGGGCGATCGACCCGGGAATCGACCACGTATTGGCGAACTTCGAGGAACCCGGCAAAATTGATCTGGTCGGCTACATGGAAAAGAATTTTATGTTCAATTTGCCGCTGGAAAAATTCGGCTACCTGACGGGCCGCAGCCTGACGACCTTCAAACGGGATTTTGGCAAAGCGTTCAACGCCACACCGCAGCGGTGGCTTACCCAAAAGCGGCTGGAACTGGCGCACTACCAGTTTATCGAAAAAAAGAAGAAACCGATCGATGTTTGCTATGAAGTGGGGTTCGAAAACCTGTCACACTTTTCGTATGCCTTTAAAAAGCATTTTGGCTATGCGCCGACCACCTTGCTCGGGCAAACAGCGGGTCATTAACCGGTTTTGCGTAAGGAGTCGTCACCACTAATTTTTCAGAAAAATGGTAACAGCATTGCTATTGATCCTCAGGCGGTTTTTCGCAAAAAGAAAACGGCCAGCCATTCAAAGCTATACCTCCAATCCGGCCTTAACCACCCTGATGCCGGACTGGTTAGGCACGCCTTTGGACCAGAATGGATTGTTTATCAACTACGAATATCCAACCGTACTGAGTTACAGCGCCATCCTGACGTTTATGCTGCAAAGAAATCCGCAGCGGGAAGTGAAAAAAAAGGATACCTGGCGGATAACCGTTCATAAAAAAGAGGATTGGCTTTCGGAATCATCCGATCAAATTGTGTGGCTGGGACACGCCAGTTTTTTTATTCAGCTGTCCGGTATTCGCATCCTGATTGACCCTGTTTTCGGGACGTTGCCGGTCGGGAAACGCTATTCGGAGTTGCCGGTGGAGCCGGAAAAATTCCAGAACATCGATTATGTACTGGTTTCCCACGCACACTACGACCACTGCGATAAAGACAGTATCAAAACCATCGCGCGTATGAATCCGCAGGCCCGGTTTTTGGTGGGGTTGAAGCTCGATGAACTGGTGGCCAAATGGGTTACGAACCCGATTCAAGCAGCGGGTTGGTATCAGCAGTATCAGCTCACCGACACGATGAAGATTACGTTTTTACCCTCCCGGCATTGGGCGAACAGAAGCCCTTTCGATGTCAACACCAGCCTGTGGGGTGGGTTTATGATTCAATCCGACACTAAAACCGTCTATTACGGGGGCGATTCAGGTTATGGGTCACACTTTAAATCCATTGGCGCGCTTTTCCCGACCATCGATGTGGCTTTGATCGGTGCGGGAGCGTATTCGCCAACGTGGTTTATGGGGCAGCATCATCAAGATCCCTACAAGGCCTTCGAAGCTTTTCAGGCCACGGAAGCGAAAACATTCATTCCTTTTCATTACGGAACGTTTGATTCTGCCGATGAACCGATGGGAGAACCCGAAACGGTGTTGAAAAATCTGTACGCGGAAGGCAAAATCAAAAACCAACTCAGGATTTTAGCGTTGGGAGAACCTTTTCTGGTGTAGGACTTATGTCTGATAATTCATTGTGATTTCGCTTTTTGCCCCTAAATCCCCTAAAGGGGACTTGGACACAGCTTAATCCGGATGCTAAAAGTCCGGCAGCGGCCGACCGTCCTTTAGGGGATTTAGGGGCAAAAAGCGAAAGTCCTATGTTGTAAAAATGAAATTACTTTATTAAAAAGCATGTCGGTTAATCTGTGTTTTTTTCGTCGGGGTTTCTAGCATCATGAAAGGATTTTTATTGGAACACGGATTCAGCGGATCGAACGGATTAAAGGTTCTGACCGCCCGACACCTCGATGCGCTGGGCGTTGATCCACCGGGCTTCTTCGGTACAGAGAAACGCAACAACCCCGCCAATGTCGTCCGGAAGTCCAACCCGGCCCAGGGCGGTTAAACCGGCAATGTGCTGATTGACCTGCGGGTTGTCGCGCGTTACCCCACCACCAAAATCCGTTTCAATGGCTCCCGGTGCTACGGTGTTGACGGCAATGCAGCGTGCGCCCAATTCCTTCGCCAGGTAGCGCGTCAGCACCTCGACGGCCCCTTTCATGGACGCATAGACCGAATAACCGGGCAGGCTGAACCGGGCCAGTCCCGTCGACAGGTTAACAATCCGCCCACCGTCATGGATCAGGGGCAGCGCTTTCTGGGTCAGAAAATAGACGCCTTTCAGGTGGATGTTCATCAACTGATCGAAGGCTTCTTCCGTCGTTTCGGCAAACGACCCGTAGAGTCCAATACCGGCATTGTTGATTAAAAAATCGAAGTGATCCGTCTTGAACGTGTCGTGTAAAACCGCCGAAAGGTCGGTAAAAAAAACGTCGAAGCTTTTGACGTCGCCGGTATTGAGTTGCAGGGCGGCTGCCTTTTGACCGGTTTGTTCAATTTCGGCCACCAAGGTCAGAGCTTCTTCTTTTTTGCTGTTGTACGTTAGAATGACATCGATTCCTTTTTGAGCCAGACGCAGGGCCATGTTTTTCCCCAATCCGCGGCTACCGCCCGTTACCAGGGCTATTTTACGTTGTGATTTCATCGCTTTTTTTGTTTCAATTGACTGAAACAAAAGTAGCGGGCCAAGGCCGGGTACGGTTTGCAAGCATCAATCCATCGTTTGCAAAATTCAAATCAGATGGTTCAGGACCGGAAGGCGATGGGAGCGAAGGTGGTCTGTTTTTTGAAAAAATTAGAGAAGTGAGCCACCTCTTCGAATCCCAGCGAATACGCAATCTCGGAAATGTTCCAGTCGGTCTGCTTCAACAGGATCTTGGCTTCCTGAACGATCCGGCTGCTGATGAGATCGGTGGTGGTTTTGCCGGTACTTTCTTTCAGCACTTTGTTGAGGTGATTGACGTGAACCGCCAGCCGTTCCGCATAATCCCTGGCCGTGCGCAGGCTAAGTTTCTGGTGTGGGGATTCGATCGGAAACTGCCGTTCCAGGAGTTCGATGAACAAAGACGACACCCGGGCCGAGGCCGTGTGCGACGGATAGAGGGCGGTTTCGGGCTGTAACTTTTGTCCGTAATGAATTAGTTCGAGGACGTAATTTCGCAGCAGATCGTATTTAAAGGCATAATTAGAGGCCAGTTCCTTGTCCATTTTGCGGAATATATACGCAATATCTTCCGACGCTTCGTCGGTAAGCTGGAAGATGGGATAACCGCCGGGCTGAAAGATCGGGAGATCGTCCAGCACCACCCCGCTTTTGGTCTGAACCAGAAAATCGGCGGTGAAAATGCAGAAGTGACCTGACTGGTTTTCGTCCTGCGGGACCCAGTTGTACGGTATTTTCGGCGTGGCAAAGAGCAACGCATTCTTCTCAATGTGGATCACTTTGTCCGCATATTCGGCTCGGTTCCGCCCGCTGATGTGGCTGATTTTGTAATACGCCCGCCGGTTGTAGGGCATCACTGGTTTCACTTTGAGCTGGGCCGCAACCTCGTCGATTTTGAAAACATTGAAATGGCCGATCTCTTTGCCGATTCCTTCCGGGATTAGCGAAGCGGTTTCCCTATAAAATTCTTCCAGTGTCGTGGTTTCCATGCATCGGCTCGTTTGCGAAATTCAAATGTAAGGAATATGGATTGGACTTTCGTCTGTTACTTTTTTTAAATAAAAGACGTGCCATCCGTGGAGTAACTTTGTCAAATTCAAACAGAATGGAGTAGATTTGGCAATCGCTCTGTCAGCGACCTTCCTCCTTCATTTTAGCCACTTTCCAACAAGCGCATGAACACACGATTTACCACCCGAATCCTTGCCGTCGTTCTCACGGTTTTGATGGCTCCGTACGCCTTCGCCCAGAAAAAGGCGGAGAAAATTGAGGAACTTATGCGCCAGTACGTCGAAAACCGGCAATTCAACGGAACCGTGCTGGTGGCCGAAAACGGCAAGGTGATTGTGAAGAAAGGCTACGGTCTGGCCAACATGGAGTGGAACATTCCCAACACGCCCGACACCAAATTCCGGCTGGGTTCGGTCACCAAGCAATTCACGGCTTTTCTCATCCTGCAACTGGTCGATCAGGGGAAATTGAAAGTCAGCGAGAAAATCACGACCTACCTGCCCGATTATCCCAAAGCCACCGGCGATAAAATAACCGTTCACCACCTGCTCACGCACACGTCGGGCATTCCGAACTATACCAATTTTCCCCGGTTTTTCGAAACCATGAGCCGCGACCCCTACGCGCCCGAAGCGTTTGTGAAGAAGTTCTCCGATCTGCCGCTGGATTTTGAACCTGGTTCAAATTTTTCCTACAGCAATTCCGGCTATTTTCTGCTGGGCGTTCTCATCGAAAAAGTAACCGGCAAACCGTACGCGACGGTTTTGCAGGAAGCCATTCTCACCCCGGCACAACTGAAAGACACGGGCTATGACCTGCCCGGCCCGATTCTGCCCAAACGGGCGGCCGCCTACGAAAAACGGGGGAGCGGTTATGTCAATGCGCCCTATCTGGACATGACAATCCCGTATGCCGCCGGGTCGCTGTATTCAACGGTAGAGGATCTGTACCGCTGGGATCAGCTTTTGTATACGGACAAATTGCTGTCAGCAGCTTCAAAAAAAGCCCTTTTTACGCCCGCGCTGGCGCACTATGCCTACGGTTGGGGCGTGGGTAACGCGAAGATCGGCCAGCGGAAAGACAGCGTTCTGATCGTTTCCCACGGCGGAGGCATCAACGGTTTCAATACCCAGTTCACCCGGATTCCCAACGACAAACACACGGTTATTTTGCTGAACAATACCGGCGGAACGGTTTTGGGGGCGATGCAGGCCAATATTCTGAACATTCTGTACGATCAGCCGTATGAGAAACCGAAAAAGTCCATCGCGACGGCCCTGCGGCAAACCCTCGCGACGGCATCACTGGAAAAAGCTCTCCAGCAATTTGCACAGTTAAAAACGGACAAAGCCTATTCTCTGAACGAAGACGAAATGAACGAATTGGGCTACGATTTAATGCGGGAAGGAAAAATGAAAGAAGCCCTGGCGGTTTTCAATCTCAATGTGGAGGCCTATCCCCAGTCGTCCAATGTGTATGACAGCCGGGGTGAAGCATACCTGAAAAATGGTGATAAAGAACTGGCTATCAAGGATTACAAGAAGTCGGTGGAACTGAATCCGCGCAACACCAACGGCGTGGATGTGCTGAAGACGCTGGGCGAAAAGGTAGCAGGCCCGAAGGATGCGACGGTGTCGGCCGAAATCCTCGAAAAATACGTTGGTAAATACGAGCTGGCGCCGACTTTCAGCATTACCGTCACCCGGACGGACACGCAACTGTTTGCGCAGGCCACCGGTCAGGACCGTTTTGAGCTTTTTCCGGAATCAGAAACCAAGTTTTACCTGAAGGTGGTTCCGGCGCAGGTGACGTTCGTGAAAGACGAAAAAGGGCAGGTGACACAACTGGTGCTTCACCAGAACGGACGCGACATTCCGGGCAAGCGTGTTCCTTAAATGATTGTTTAGAGATGTAACCGCATTCTATGATTCGCATATTCCAACAGGATGAAGCCGCTGTTCGGAAGGTTCGGGACATTGACTCGTTTTCCGATACCGAGCGCACCCTCTGGGTTGATTTACAGAACCCGACGCGCGAAGAAACCAAGAGCGTAGAAGATAAATTTGACGTTAATTTTCAGACGCAACAGGAGCAATCCGAGATCGAGAGCAGTTCGCGCTACATCGAGGAAGATGATTTTCTGATTGCGAACTCCAATTTCATGGTTCCCGACAAGGAACAGATGTACGTGACGGTGCCGGTCAGTTTTATGCTGAAAGACGAGACGCTGTTTACGTACCGGAACGCCGATCTGAAATCGTTCGCCGATACCGTCAAACGGATCAAATCGCGTCGGTCGATGTTCAACGACGGGGCGCAGATTCTGATCACGATTTTCGAATCCCGGATCGATTATGACGCCGATTTGATCGAGGTGGTGTCGCTGGAAATCAAATCCATTAACCGCCAACTGGATCTGGAAGCCAACCTGGATCGCGAAATGCTCTTGAAAATCAACGACTATCAGGAGTTAACGATGTCGATTCGGGAAAATGTGGTCGATAAACAGCGCGTGATCACCTCCATGATTCGCAGCGACGGCTGGTTTACGGATGAGGAGCAACAGCGGCTCCGAACGCTGATCAAAGACATCAATTCTCTGATCGACCACACGAATTTCATCTTCGAACGGCTGGAGTTCTTGCAAAATACGTACCTCGGTTTGATCGATCTGGAGCAAAACCGGATCGTCAAAATCTTCACCGTGGTGTCGCTGGTTTTTCTGCCGCCGACCTTGCTGGCGAGCATCTGGGGGATGAACTTCGCCAACATGCCCGAACTGAGCTGGCAGTTGGGCTATCCGATTGCGCTGGGTTCCATCGTCCTGTCATCGCTGGTTACCTTATTAATTTTCAGACGAAAAAACTGGCTTTAAACACGCTGGAACGAATAAATATTCATTGACCTGTTACTTTTTGGGGTTCTCTGCTTCTTAACTGTAGAAACTAAAACTACAACTGCATGGAACCCACCCAATCGTCCTTTCAAAATGTTATCGACCAGATCGTCGCGTTTGCCACCCTGTACGGTTTCAAAATTCTGTTAGCCATTGTTATTCTGATTGTTGGCCTGTGGCTGGTCAATCAAGTGGTGAAAATGCTTTCCACCGTGATGAACAAACGGCAGGTCGACCGGGATGTGCAGCCTTTTCTGCTGTCGCTGGTGGGTGCTATTTTAAAAGTGCTGGTGTTGCTGAGTGTAGCCAGTACGCTGGGCGTCGAAACAACCTCGTTTGTTGCCATCATTGGTGCCGCCGGTTTGGCGGTGGGTCTGGCGCTTCAGGGGAGTTTGGCCAATTTTGCCGGCGGGGTGCTGATTCTGACGTTCAAACCGTTCCGGGTGGGCGATCTGATTACGGCTCAGGGCTTTACGGGCAATGTGGAAGCCATTCACATTTTCAACACCATTCTGGTAACGCTCGACAACCGCACCATCATTCTGCCCAACGGGGCACTATCGACGTCGCCCGTGACCAATATTTCCGGGAAAGGAACGATTCGGGTCGACATGGTTTTTGCCGCCGGGAATTCCAACGCCGTCGATGCGGTCAAGGCGTCGATCAAACGCGTGGTGGATGCCTGCCCGACGGGACTCAAAAACCGGGAGCACGACATTCTGGTGACCAAGCTAACCGAACTGGCGTTTCATTTCGATGTCCGGGTCTGGTGCAACAGTGCCGATTATTGGGACACCTATTACTTTGTTCACGAGGGCATCGCGCGCCAGTTTGGCAAAGACGGTATCAAAGGGCCGGAGCCGAGTGTAACGGTGATTGGCGATTTTAGCTCGGTCGGCAAGCTGAAATAACGCACATCATCAATCTTTTTTAATAAACCAACCGACTCAAAACCGGCCAGTGGTCGGAAATGAAAACCTGATCTTTCAGAATGGGCAGGTAATCATGGCGTTTCACCGCCACGTCCTGGCCGACAAAAATGAAGTCGATCACCGGGCCGCGCTGGTCGGTTTTGAAGTTGTTGAAGGTGCTGGTGCCGCCGGTATGCGGGTTTTCAGACAGGCTTTCCGAGTTGGTGAGTTTGAACGTCGGATCGCTCGTCAGGGTCTTGATGGAAGGCGACGCGTCGGGCGTGTTAAAATCGCCGGTCAGGATTACCGGGAGGTCATTGCTCAATTCTTTGATCTTGCTGATGAGCAGCTTTGCGCTGTTTTGGCGGGCGGTTTCGCTGATGTGGTCGAAGTGCGTATTGATGACAAATACTTGACTTTCATTGCGTTTATCCTGAAAAACCGCATAGGTGGCGATTCTTGGCAAAGCGGCATTCCAGGATTTGCTGCCCGGCACCTCGGGTGTTTCGGAGAGCCAGAACGTGCCCTGTTTCAGCACCTCAAATTTCTGTTTGTTGTAGAAAATCGGCGAAAACTCGCCCTGGGTTTTTCCGTCGTCACGACCCACGCCAACCCAGCCATACGCTGGCAATTGATCCTGTAAATCGGCGATCTGCCCGGCGAGTGCTTCCTGTAAACCGGCAAAATCAACCTGATAATCCGTGAAGACTCGGGCGGCTATTTCCTTGCGGTTTGGCCAGGCATTCAAACCGTCCTGTGGCGTGTTGTATCGAATGTTGAATGACAAGACATTCAGTGGAAACCGGGAAACCGTCTGGGCTGACACAGCCGACAGCATACAAAATAAAAAGGTCGTTAATACGCCCAATCTCATAAGGGTGCGGATTTGGTTTGATCGCGACGAAGTACGCCGTCGATAACCGGAAAACCAACCAAACGGGATAATATTTCAGGCATGGGCAAAATGGTGCTGATGCCCGCTGGGGGCCGGAGCCTAATTATAAAATGTATTCCTCAACATTTACGCAGTTTCGTCGCTTAGTCTGGTACGTTATGAACCACGCACCATGCAAACGACCCTATCTCCCGAATCCGAAATGAGTTTGGCAACGAAGTTGCCGGACAAACACACCGTTAAGTTCACCATCAATGGCACTGTTCAACACCTGGAATTGGCACCCTGGACGACTTTACTCGATGCCCTCCGCGAATATCTGCACCTGACCGGTACGAAGAAGGGCTGCGATCACGGGCAGTGCGGAGCCTGTACGGTGCTGGTGGATGGCAAACGGATTAATTCCTGCCTGACGCTGGCCGTTATGAAGGATGGCTCCGACATTACAACCATCGAAGGATTGGCTGGTGAAAGCGGCCTGCATCTATTGCAAACCGCCTTTATCGAACACGATGCTTACCAGTGTGGTTACTGTACGCCCGGTCAGATTTGCTCGGCGGTGGGACTGATGCAGGAGGGTCGTGCGAAAACCGCCGACGAAATTCGGGAATTGATGAGTGGTAACATCTGCCGCTGTGGAGCCTATCCCCACATTGTCGACGCCATTCAGGAAGTAATGCAACTTAACCCTAACGCCTGACGCTATGAATAGTTTCTCGTATGCCCGACCCGGCGACATCGGCCTGGCGGTGGGCGAACTGGCCACCCATGAGGGAGCCAAATTTATTGCGGGAGGAACCAACCTGCTCGATTTGATGAAGGAAAACGTCGAACGACCGAACCGGTTGGTAGACATTAATCGTCTGGAATTGAATACGATAGAAGACGCCGAAAACGGCGGCCTTCGACTCGGGGCCTTGGTGACAAATGCCGATACGGCGTATCATCCGACCGTTGAAAGCCGGTATCCGCTGTTGTCGCGGGCCATTCTGGCGGGAGCCTCGGCGCAGTTGCGCAACATGGCCACCAACGGCGGCAACCTGTTCCAGCGAACCCGCTGCTATTATTTTTATGATCTGGCAACACCCTGTAACAAACGCGAACCGGGTTCGGGTTGTGGGGCTCTTAACGGGTTTAACCGAATTCATGCCATTCTGGGCACCAGCGATCAAAACGCTGAAACAGCCTGCATCGCCACCCATCCCTCGGATTTGTGCGTGGCCCTGGCGGCTCTCGATGCGGTTGTTCGGGTGACCGGCCCAAAGGGCGAGCGGACGATACCGTTTGCGGATTTTCACCGCTTGCCGGGCGATGAACCCTGGCGCGATAACACCGTTCAGCCGGGTGAGTTGGTAACGGCCATCGATCTGCCCGCCAAAGGTTTTTCGGACTATAATGCATATATAAAAATTCGTGACCGGACTTCCTACGCCTTCGCACTGGTGTCGGTGGCTGTGGGTCTGGAGATTGAAAATAACCACATCACCGACGCCCGGATTGCGCTGGGCGGGGTGGCGCACAAGCCCTGGCGCAAGCCCGAGGCAGAAGCCATGCTGGTGGGCAAAAGTCTTTTGGAAGCAGATTTTCAATCGGTGGCCGAAGCCCTTCTGGCCGGTGCCAAAGGGTATGGGCACAATACGTTTAAAATTGAACTGGCCAAACGCGCCATTGTCCGGGCGTTGAAGCAGGCCGCTAAACTTGAACCCGCATCATGACACCCTACATTGGAAAACCCATGAACCGCGTCGATGGCGTGGCGAAAGTGACGGGTAAAGCAAAATATGCCGCCGAATACAAGGCTGCGGATTTAACACACGGCTGGGTGATTTCCAGTTCGATTGCCAAAGGGAAAATAACCCGCATCGACGCCGAAGCGGCACTTCAACTGCCGGGCGTCATTCAGGTGTTTTCGCACGAAAACCGCCCCGGTCTGGCCTGGTTCGACATGAGCTACAAGGACCAGGATGCGCCACCGGGTTCACCGTTCCGGCCGTTGCGCGATGCGACGGTGAAATACAGCGGCCAGCCGGTGGCTTTGGTTGTGGCCGAAACGCTGGAACTGGCCCGGTATGCGGCTTCGCTGATCCGGATTGCGTATGAAGAAGAAGAACACGAAACAGCGCTGGAGCACAATCTGCACCGGGCGCGGGAGCCGAAATCGGGCGTCGCCAGCTTATTGAAACCGCCACCACCCAAACCGCGCGGTGATTTCGAAAAAGCTTTCCAGGCGGCAGCGGTACAGGTTTCGGCAGAGTATATCCATTCCGCCGAGCACCATAACCCGATGGAAATGTTTGCCACAACGGTGGTGTATGAAAAAAACGACAAGCTGACAATTTACGACAAAACGCAGGGCGCACCCAACAGCCAGTTGTACGTTTCGCAGGTATTTGGCATTCCCTTCAAGGACGTCCGGGTTATTTCGCCCTTCGTCGGGGGCGGTTTTGGTGCGGGTCTTCGTCCGCAATACCAGTTATTTCTGGCGGTTTTGGCCGCCCGTGAACTCAAACGATCGGTTCGGGTTGTGCTCACACGCCAGCAGATGTTTACGTTTGGACACCGGCCAGCCACGGTTCAGAACGTTTCGCTCGGCGCTTCGGCGGATGGAAAACTGGAGGCCATTCGGCACGACGCCGTCGGGGAAACTTCTCAATTTGAAGATTATACCGAAATTGTCGTGAACTGGGCCGGTATGTTGTATCCGGCTCAAAATGTGACGCTTACCTACAATCTGGTGCCTCTGGACGTCTACACCCCGATCGACATGCGCGCACCGGGTGGCGTAACCGGCCTGTCGGCCCTGGAATGTGCCATCGATGAACTGGCTTATAAAGTGGGTCTGGATCCCGTTGAATTTCGCCTGAACAACTACACGGAACGGGATATGAACGCTGACCTGCCCTATTCGAGCAAGGAATTGCGGGAATGTTTCCGGCAGGGTGCCGAGCAGTTTGGCTGGGCAAACCGAACTCCCGAACCCCGTTCGATGCGGAACGGCCAAACGCTGGTTGGCTGGGGCATGGCCACCGGAATTTGGGAGTCGATGCAGATGCCCGCACGGGCTGAGGCTGTGCTGACAGTCAACGGAAAACTCCGGGTCAGCAGTGCTACCGCCGACATCGGAACCGGTACGTATACGATCATGACCCAGATTGCCGCCGATACCCTTGGCATGCCCATCGAAGACGTTATTTTTCGTTTGGGCGATACGGACATGCCGCTGGCACCCATTCAGGGCGGTTCCTGGACAGCGGCCACGGTGGGTTCGGCGGTGAAAACTGCCTGCGAGGATTTGGGAAAGAAGCTCTTCAAAATGGCGCAGAAAATGCCACATTCGCCATTTGCCGGTGTAAAAATAGAGGAGATTGTTTTCGAGAATGCCCATATCCGCCTGAAATCCGATTCGTCGGTAGCGGTTTCGTTGCTGGACATTGTGGGAACGAACGGCGGGCGGGCTGTCAGCGAAACATCGACGTCGTTGCCGAATATGCTGGAGCAACGCAAGTATGCCCGGGCGGTTCATTCGGCGGTTTTTGTGGAAGTGGAAGTCGATGAAGATTTCGGAACAGTTCGGGTGACCCGGGCGGTGACTGCCGTGGCGGGTGGACGAATCCTGAATCCCAAAACTGCCCGGAGTCAGATCATCGGCGGCATGGTTTGGGGCATCAGCAAAGGGCTGGAGGAGGAAAGCGTGATGGACCACCAGTTTGGTCGGTTTATGAACCATTCGCTGGCCGAATACCACGTGCCGGTCCATGCTGACATTCAGGGCCTTGATGTGATTTTTGTGGAAGAAACCGATACGGTCGTGAATCCGCTGGGGGTGAAAGGGCTGGGTGAAATCGGGATTGTCGGCATGCCGGCGGCCATTGCCAATGCGGTTTTTCACGCCACCGGAAAACGGATTCGGAGTTTGCCCATAACGCTGGATAAACTGTTGTAAAGTAGATTAAACCTTTGGCTCTTTCGTTTATCAAAGGAGCAGTTCTACTTTTAACGTCCGACGGGCCATGAAAACACGACGAATCATACCGGCTTTTGGGTTGATCCTATTCTTATTAATTGCACTGGCGGTGCCACAAAAAACGATGGCTCAACCGGGCGTCGACATGCCTGTCGAGTCGTTTTACGACGATCTGGCCCCTTACGGACAGTGGACCCGGAACCCGACCTATGGTCAGGTCTGGATGCCGGATGTGCCGGGTGATTTTCAACCGTATGCTACCAACGGACATTGGGCGGTAACGGAATATGGCAACACCTGGGTGTCGGACTACGACTGGGGCTGGGCACCTTTTCACTACGGACGCTGGCTGTTCGATGACTATTATGGACGCTGGGTCTGGGTTCCGGACAGTGAGTGGGGACCGGCCTGGGTAAGCTGGCGTTCCGGTGGTGGCTACTACGGCTGGGCTCCGCTCGGACCGGGCATGAGCATCAACGTGAATATCAATCTGCCCTTCAATTACTGGACGTTTGTGCCGCAGATGTACATCACCAGCCCGCGCGTTTACAGCTATTGCATTCCCAGAACCCGGGTCGTCAACGTCTACCACAACACGACCATCATCAACAACGTATACCGCTATAACAACCGGTCGTATGGCTACGGCCCGCGTCGGGATGAGATGGAACGCTATACCCGCCGGAGTGTACCTGTCTACCGGGCCAACGATATTGCGAGTCGCAGCGCCTATGGAGCCCGGGGTGGAAACGGAAATTACAATCGCGGGGATAACCGGGGAAATTACAACGGAAATGGAAATTACAACGGCAATAACCGGGGTGAGGTAGCCGGGAATTATCCGAACGCCAACCGTTCGAACCGCTATGACAATGACCGTAATGGAGCTAATCGGGGTGACAATTCGATGAACCGCAACGATGGTTTCAATAACCGGCCGAATGCCGATAACGCAAACCGCCCGGATTATGAGAATCGATCCAATTCTTCGGGTTCAAATCGTCCGGAATTTGATAACCGCTCAAACTCCCGTCCTTCAAACCGTCCGGATTTCGACAACCGGTCCAGTTCCGGAACGATGCCAAACCGGGTGGAAAGCCCTTCCGAAAACCGTGTGAACCGCAGCTACAATCCGGGTGCGGGCTCTCCGTCGGTCGAGCGCCGGGCCGAAAGTCGAAGTTATCCCCAGCCGGATCAGTCTGGTCAGCGTTCCCGCTGGTCGGGCGGTGGCGGAGGTGAAAGCACTCCGCAACGGGTAGAACGCCCCCAGGGAGGCCAGTTTCAGCAACGGTCTGCCGACCAGCCTCCCCGTCAGTATCAGGAGCGTCAAAACTCTTCTAATCGGGGTGAGGGCGGTGGTGGCCGTCGGGGGCCGCAATAACGATTGAAATGCCAACAAAGCGGTCACGAACAGTCTAACAAATTGTTCGTGACCGCTTTGTTATTGGGCTTCCTGACGCGACAGAATTTTATAATCTACGTAAAACGTGCCAAAAGGAATCAGGCAGGCGAGGAGTACCTTCCAGGTTGTTTCCTGAAATTTCCATTTGTGCTCGATTCCAAAGCTCAGGGTATTCAGGATAAAAAGCAGGAACAGTAAACCGTGAACCGGACCTATGGGTTTCACCAGCGAAGGATCTCCTTTGGCGTATTTTAAAGGAACCGCGATGCCGATTAAGATGAGAAGGGAGATGCCTTCTAAAAAGCCGATCAGCCGCAAGCGACCGATTTTTGTGGTCAGAAATTTCATGAGTTAAAACGAGCGGAAGTAAGGCCGGTTGGCCAGTGGTGAAAAAGGCCAGGGAATGGCCGACAGCAGAATTAATAAGGCCAGGAAGAACCAAATCGTCATGGTTTTAAATTTATTCCTATCAGAATGCATGCGTTTCGAAGCTGATGACCCAATCGTGATCAAAACGATTGCTACACTCATCAAAATGATGTGGATCATCCCGAAAAAGAGCAGATCAAATTGCTTCCGGGCTTCGTCGAAGTGGAGCCGAAAATACTGAATCAACGGGCTGTTAAAATAGAGGACGTAGCCGATCAGGAGCTGAATATGGCAAATGGTGGCGGTAATGTGGCGGGTGGCGTTATCGGTTCGGGTAAACGACCGCTTGCCAAACCAGCCCCGGAACCCCCGATAAATACCGTACAAAACACTCAGGAGAACCAGCCATCGGAAGGCAGAGTGAGCACTTAAAAGAAAGAAATACATTGATCGATTGCATCTATTGATGATGCAAAGGTCGGTTTTTGGAAGAATGGGGGTTAGGATGGATAAGGCAAGTTTCAGGATTTTTCAATCATTCTTCGAAACTCGGTTGGCGTTTGCCCCTCTAACTTTTTAAACAGACGGGCGAAATAGGAGGGATCGTCTAAACCGACTTGAGTAGCGACTTCATTGATAGACAAACCGGTTTGGCTCAGCAGCACTTTGGCTTCGAGCAGAATGGCTTCGTCGATCCATTTGGTCGGAGATTTTCCGGAAACGGTCCGAACGGTTTTATTCAGATGATTTGAGGTAATATTAAGCAGGGCGGCATATTCGGAGACTCGCTGTTTCGTCCGGAAAAACGAGAATACCAACTCCCGAAAACGGTTTGTCAGGGTAACTGCCGCGATGGGATCAGGGGGTAAAACGGATTGGTAAACCCGGTTTACCTCACACAGCAATGCGAATAAATAGGCCTGTAGAATGCCAGTGTTCTGAAGGCCGTTCTGGGAGTAATCAATTAGAAGTCGTCCGTACAGAGACTCAATAAACTGAGCAGATTGCTCGTCCGGTTTGATAAGTGGATTTCCCCAGATCTGTAAAAAATCAAATTCTTTCAACAGGTTATTTTTTAGCCATTTCCCCACCAGGAAATCGCCGTGAAAACCGCACAAATAGCCTTTATTAACATCATTTTCCTGAAATGAGAAAACCTGTCCAGCGGGTACAATCAGTAATTCCTGGCTATGAATGGTATACAATTCACTCCCGATTTTCATGCTTGCCGCGCCTTCGGTGAGGTATAAACAGGAATAAATCGTTGATCGGGAAGGCGGAACCGGGCGGTGGACATGGCGATACATTTCTTCTACCCGAACGACAAAAAACTTGCTGCGATCCGCTTTTAAAATCGCATTTAATTCCTCCGAGGGCATGAACTTCGCCGTAAATTCCGGGGCATCGTATAGTTTTATTTCGCTCATGATTACTGGGAATAGAACGGCAATCCGATAAAATAAAAAACCGTACGGGAAGACGGTACGGTTTTTAACTGCAAAATTCAGCACTAAAGTTAGTTCGTTTTCAACCGGTCAATCATCATGATGGCGCGATCCACACGGATCTGGATGTTTTTAGCTCCGTCGATGTAATACATGATGCTGCGTTGCTTGCCGGGCGTTAGGGCCTGAAAATACCGGTTTCCTTCTTCGTCGATGGCCAGCAACTCCTGAAGTTCTTCCGGCATTTTTCGACCATATTCACTGTCATCTTTCCAGATAACCGCCTTCACCGTGTCGCCCAACCGCACTTTAAGCTGCTGCCGGATGGGCGTTCCGATGCTGATCATAAACGAACCGTCGCCTTTGGGCCGGAGGGCACAGTGAAACTCAACGGCTTCATTGAGCAGGCACATGACGCGTACCGCCGACTTTTGCGTAAACTGCTGCACCACTTCGTCCGGAACACCAATGTAATGCGCTCCTATGGAATGCGTAAATCGCTCGATTATAGCCTCAAAACCGATCGCATCGGAAGGAGCTTCCATGAAAGGATTACGTTAAAGAACCGGTTCGGTTTCCTTAAGCCCCAGCACTTCGCTCGTCCAGGCCCGGGTTTGGTGTGCCAGTTCCGCATTCGTCGCCAGCGATTGTCCGTACGACGGAATCATCTGCTTCAATTTGGTCTGCCAGGCTTCTGTACGAAGTTGGGTAGGGAAACACCGGTTTAGTAGGTCGAGCATGATGGAAACGGAGGTCGAGGCACCCGGCGAGGCTCCCAACAGGGCCGCAATGGAACCATCAGCCGCACAGACGACTTCCGTTCCGAACTCCAGAATACCGCCCTCTTCGGGGTCTTTCTTGATGACCTGAACCCGCTGACCGGCGGTTTCCAGATCCCAGTCTTCCATTTTAGCCGCCGGGAAGTAGTCTTTCAGCGCGGCCAGCCGGTCTTCCGGCGATTGCCGCACCTGATCGATGAGGTATTTTGTCAGTGGAATGTTGTGCAAACCGGCCGCCATCATAGGCAACAGGTTGTTGGCTTTAATGGATAATGGCAGGTCCATGAATGAACCATTTTTTAGGAATTTCGTGGAAAAACCGGCGTAGGGGCCAAACAACAGGGCTTTTTTGCCGTCGATCATCCGCGTGTCGAGGTGCGGAACCGACATCGGGGGGGAGCCGACGGCCGCTTTGCCGTAAACTTTCGCTTCGTGCTGTTCAACGATGTCCGGATTGTTGCAGACCAGCCACTGGCCGCTGACCGGAAAACCGCCAAAGCCTTTGCCTTCGGGGATGTCGGCTTTTTCGAGCAGGGGCAGGGAGCCACCGCCCGCACCGATGAAAATAAACCGGGTTCTCAGCTCCCGTTTCTTCCGTGTCGACCAGTTTTTTACCGTGATTTTCCAGGTGCCGTCTTTCTCCTGTTCCAGGTCGCGAACGTCGTGGGCCAGCCGGATCGTAAAACCGTCCATTTTCCGGAGGTAGTCGAATAAAGCGCGGGTCAGAGCCCCAAAATTAACGTCGGTACCAATGTCCATGCGGGTAGCGGCCACTTTCTGATCCGGTTCCCGCTCATTCATCACCAGCGGCATCCACTCTTTCAATTGCGCCGGATCTTCGGAATAGAGCATTCCTTTGAACAGGTGGTGATTGTCGAGCGCGTCGTGCCGCTTTTTCAGATAGTCGACGTTCTTTTCTCCCCAGACAAAGCTCATGTGGGGAATTTCGTTGATGAACGTTTCGGGCGAGGGCGTAATGTTTTGCTGAACCAGATAGGCCCAAAACTCTTTGGAAACCTCAAACGATTCGGCAATTTTAACGGCTTTTGAAATGTCGACCGATCCGTCTTCTTGCTCCGGGGTGTAATTCAATTCACAAAAAGCAGAATGACCGGTTCCGGCGTTGTTCCATGCATCCGAACTTTCGGCGGCCAGAACATCCAGTCGTTCGAAAACTTCGATGGTCAGCGTTGGGTCCAACGCTTTGAGCAACATGCCGAGCGTGGCACTCATGATTCCGGCCCCGATCAACACAACGTCCGGATCTTTCTGCATAAATCGACTACTTTGAGGCATAATCAGTAAAACACGTGGTCTATTCTATAAAACTATATTTACTACGATGTAATTCACTGTTTTTTAGTAACTTCTTTGGAATGTATGTTGTTTTTTCAGGCATTTTTTGAGGCTCATTTGACCAGTACAATTTATGTCGGTATTTATTCAATCGGGGCCAATCGGGCATAATAAACCGAATCGAGAAAGCGACCGTTGAAGAATTTATTTTCTTTGAAATGCCCCTCTTTCCGAAAACCGCTTCGTTCCAGAACGTTGGCGGATGCGGTATTGTCCGGATCGACAATGGCTTCGATGGAATGGAGTCGTAGCGTCCGAAAACCGTAGTCGACCACCGCCAGCAGGGCTTCCTGCATCAACCCGCTTCCGTGGTGGTCCGAATGCAGCAAATAGCCGACTTCGGCCCGGTAGTTTTCTTTCAGAAAGCGGATAAACCCAATGGTTCCGATCACTTTGGGTTCGTTTTTCAGCGCGATTCCCCACGTAATGCTTTCGCCGGTCCGAATCAGTTCGTCAAATCCCCGGATCAACAAAACCGCATCGTTGATATTTTGAGCCAAAGGTCTGGGAATAAACCGCATCAGGGTTTGATTGGAACGAAGGGCAAATAAATCATTTGCGTCGCTTTCGACCAACTGCCGGATTCGTAGTCGGTCAGTGGTCAGAATGGGGGAAGGGTCGAAGTTTATGGTTAGCATAAATCAAGATGTGGTTTCCTTCACTTACTGTTCGATATTCGTTATTCAATATTCACTGTTCGATATTTATTGATTTAACCTTTATAACATCGAACAATGAATATTGAATAACGAATATTGAAGTGTTTAGCTGTCAGGCAATCAACGGTGTATCCAACTCCGCCAGCGACTCCAGAATTTCTTCCTGAGTCACTTCGTGTTCCACCAGTTTGCCCGACAGATACTGCTCGTAAGAACTCATGTCGAAGTGGCCGTGGCCGCAAAGATTGAACAAAATCGTTTTGGCAGTTCCTTCTTCTTTGGCCCGTTGCGCTTCCCGAATGGCCGTGGCAATGGCGTGCGTAGCTTCCGGTGCCGGAATAATGCCCTCAGTTTTGGCAAATTTGATCCCCGCTTCGAAACACTCCAACTGCTTGAGTGCCTGCGCTTCGATCAAGCCGTCTTTCAACAACTGGCTCACGATGGCCCCCGCGCCGTGGTAGCGCAAACCGCCCGCGTGAATCGGGGCCGGAATGAAATTGTGGCCGAGCGTATACATCGGCAGAAGGGGCGTCATGCCCACGGTGTCGCCCAGGTCGTAGCGGAACACCCCACGCGTCAGCTTGGGGCAGGAAGCCGGTTCGGCGGCAATGCAACGGATTTTTTTGCCTTCTTCCAGGTTGTAGCGCAGGAACGGGAACGTAATTCCGGCAAAGTTGGAACCACCGCCAAACGGAGCCACAATAATATCCGGGAAATCACCGGCCTGCTCCAGTTGCTTGATGGCTTCGAGACCGATGACCGTTTGGTGCATCAGCACGTGGTTGAGCACCGAGCCGAGGGCGTATTTGGTGTTTTCGTCCTGAAATGCCAGTTCGACGGCTTCCGAAATGGCAATGCCCAGGCTACCCGGCGAATTAGGGTCGCCCGCCAGAATTTTCTTGCCGGCTTCGGTGCGGTTCGAGGGGGAGGGATACACCGATGCGCCCCAGGTGTTCATCATGATCTTGCGGTATGGTTTGCCATCGTAACTCGCCCGAACCATGTAGACCTCACACTCAATACCAAACAGTTGACAGGCAAAACTCAATGCGCTGCCCCATTGACCCGCACCGGTTTCAGTCGTAATGCGCTTAACGCCAGCTTGTTTGTTGTAAAATGCCTGCGGAACCGCCGTATTGGGTTTG
Organism: Larkinella sp.; assembly: GCF_965227735.1. Lineage (NCBI taxonomy): Bacteria > Pseudomonadati > Bacteroidota > Cytophagia > Cytophagales > Spirosomataceae > Larkinella > Larkinella sp. The sequence continues at coordinate 7,048,526 of NZ_OZ245776.1, forward strand.
TGCGAACCAGCGGGGCTGCCCCCTTCGTACTTGTAGTAAATTTTGGCGGGGGTGTCCAGCAATTTCTCCAGACCGTAGGCGCGGAACATCGGCGTAGGACGCCAGATTTTATAAATTTCTCGGACTTCATCCGGAATATCGACCCATTTGTCAGTCGTAACTTCCTGTTTAATCAATTCCATCGGAAACAGCGGAGCCAGCATGTCAGGGCCAATGGGCTCTTTTGTTCCGGGATGCAGGGGTGGCAGCGGCTTGTTGGGCATGTCGGCCACGATGTTGTACCATTTTTCGGGAATGTCGGCTTCGCTCAGGATAAATTTTTTCTTTGCCATGCGTTATACGGGGTCTGGAAAATAATGAACCCCTAACTTAGCAATTTACCTGATGTATTGCGATGACGATTCGACAAATTAAACCGGAACAGACGCATGCCCTGCGTCACGCGGTGCTGTGGCCCGATAAACCGTTTGACTACGTGATGCTGGAAGAAGACGCCGAAGGGCTTCATTTTGGGGCTTTTCGTGACGCAGATCTGGTGGCGGTTATTTCACTATTTGAAGAAAGTGGCGTCGCCCGTTTCCGAAAATTTGCCACCCGCCCCGATTGCCAGCGGCAGGGCGTTGGCACGCACCTGTTGAATCGGGTCATTGAAGAAGCCCGGAATCGGGGTGCCCACACGCTCTGGTGTGATGCCCGGCTTTCGGCGGCTGATTTTTACCGGCGGTTTGGCATGGTGCCGGAAGGAGAGGTGTTTTACAAAGGAGAAATACCGTATTCGAAATACGTGTTACAATTGAACGTTTCGCCCCCAACCCCCTAAAGGGGGCTTTGCCACCTCTGGTGTTAAAAGCCCCCTTTAGGGGGTTGGGGGCGAAACGCTATTTGAAACTATTCACCATGCTGTTGTGCAACGTCCGGGGACTCCAGTAACCGCTGGCGATGATCCGGCGGACGGACAGCAATGGATTTTCGTCGTCGCGTTTCTTTTCGGCGAGCTGATAGGCACCCAGATAACCCCGTTTCTTCAGTTCAACGGTCGCTTCGTTGTTCCAGAGACCGAACGGATAGGCAAAATGTTTGACCGGTTTTCCGGTGATGGCTTCCAGCTTTTTGGTTGGTTCTTCAATCTGCGTCACCCAATCCTGGCCCTGGTATTTCTTGACGTTGTGGTGATCCCAGGTATGACAGCCGATGGTGTGTCCCCGGTCGGCCAAGTCCTTGATCTGCTGTTTGTCCATGTAAGGCTGGTAGCCGCGCCGTCCGATGGCCACCGTCATAATGAAAAAGGCGGCTTTGTAGTTGTGCTTCTCCAGAATGGGAACGGCGGTTTCATACTGATCCAGGTCCCCGTCGTCGAAGGTGATCATGACCGGTTTACTGGGCAGCGGGGCGCCGGTGGTCAGGTATGCATACAACTGATCCGGCAGAATGGCGTGGTAGCCGCTATCGGCCAGCATTTTGATCTGGGCTTCAAAAACTGGGGTGGGGCAGATGTAATCCTTTGCACTTTTGGAATCCTTGGCGCGCCATTCCCGAATCTGGTGGTAACACAGAATCGGCACCTGTTTGCGGCTCAGGATGGTGGCGGCATCGGCGATTTTGTCGGCAGGAATCGTTGCCGGGTCGAGCGTGCTGGTGGTTGATGAAGCAGGTATGGCAGTCGCTACAACCGCACTATCGCTTTTACTGTCAGTAGTTTGTGAAGTTTCTTTGGTCTGAGAGCAGGAAACCAGGGTGGCGGTAGTCAATAGCGAAATGGCAAGGGGTACTAAGGCACTCTTTGTAATACTCATCTTCTTCCGGGCGACACAATTGGATGGTGAAATGGAGTTGGTCTGGGGAAATATACGCAAAAGGTTTTGTTGGTAACTCCGGAAGTTATTTAAAGTGCCGACTATTTTTTTGTCAAAAGCGTTTCGCTCTGACTATGAGACAGATTGTTCCTCTTCCTTTTTCAAACGCCCTTCCAGCCAGAACGTGCCGAAGGGTACTAAGGAAGCAATAAAGGCAACGACCACGCGAATGAACGACCAGCGACGGTCAATAGTAACCGCAAGTAAAGCAACAAGATACGCGATAAACAGAACGCCGTGCGCCCAGCCAACGTACTTAACGGCCAGCGGCCAACCCGCCCAGTATTTTAACGGCATGGCAATTCCCAGTAGAACGAGATAGGAAATACCTTCCAGAATACCAATGAAACGGAATCGATCCAGTGGGGTTTTGAGGGAAAGGGACATAACGGTTAGTTTGGGAAAGATTCCGGTTACATATCGTACGCAAAAGTACGGCAGCCATTCTTTATATCTCGGATGTGTTGCACAAGTATCTCAAAATTCAGAAAGATCCGGCGAATTTCATGGCGATAGGTTTATCAATAGAGATGCACGGATGGATGCTTTGGTTTCATCCGCGTTCCCATCCGAAAACTTAAAAAAAAAGGCAAGCCGGAGCCTGCCTTTCATAAAATATAACCGTTGAAGTGAAGATTATCCCACACTTCCTTCCAGACTGATTTCCAGTAACTTTTGAGCCTCCACCGCAAATTCCATCGGCAACTGGTTCAAAACTTCTTTGGCATAGCCATTGATGATCAGCGCCACGGCTTGCTCCGTCGGAATACCGCGTTGGTTGCAATAAAACAGTTGATCTTCACCAATTTTGGATGTTGTCGCTTCGTGCTCGACAGTCGCCGTCTGGTTGTTCACTTCGATATACGGGAATGTATGCGCTCCGCAGCGGTCGCCCAGCAGGAGGGAGTCGCACTGGGAGTGGTTCCGGGCGTTTTCGGCGCGCTTGAACACCTGCACGAGACCCCGATAGGAATTCTGGCTTTTACCGGCCGAAATCCCTTTCGAGACAATCCGGCTTTTGGTATTCTTGCCGACGTGAATCATCTTGGTTCCGGTATCGGCCTGCTGGTAGTTGTTGGTCACCGCCACCGAATAAAACTCACCAATCGAATAATCACCTTTCAGGATCACCGACGGGTATTTCCAGGTAATGGCCGAACCGGTTTCGACCTGCGTCCAGGAGATTTTCGAATGAGCGCCTTCACAAATACCGCGTTTGGTCACGAAGTTGTAAATACCACCTTTTCCTTCCTTGTCGCCCGGATACCAGTTCTGAACCGTCGAGTATTTGATCTGGGCTTCCTTAGCCGCAACCAGTTCAACAACAGCCGCGTGCAACTGATTTTCGTCGCGCATCGGGGCCGTACAACCTTCCAGATAACTCACATAAGAGCCTTCGTCGGCCACGATCAGCGTTCGTTCAAATTGCCCGGTTCCGGCCGCATTGATCCGGAAGTAGGTCGAAAGTTCCATCGGGCAACGAACCCCTTTGGGAATGTAGCAGAACGAGCCGTCGGAGAAAACCGCTGAGTTGAGGGCCGCAAAGTAGTTGTCCCTCGGCGGAACCACCGAACCTAAATATTTCCTGACTAGTTCGGGGTGTTCCTGAACGGCTTCGGTCATCGAACAGAAAATGATGCCGAGTTCTTTCAGTTTGACTTTAAAGGTTGTGGCAATGGAAACCGAGTCGATCACGGCATCGACCGCAACGCCCGACAGCCGTTCCTGTTCCTGCAACGAAATACCCAGCCGCTCGAAGGTCGCGCGCAACTCGGGGTCGATCTCGTCCAGACTATTGATGGTTTTTTTCTGCTTCGGAGCCGAGTAATATTTAAGTCCCTGGTAATCGATAGCGGGGTAGTTGAGATTAGGCCAGTGAGGTTCTGACAGCGTCACCCAATACCGATACGCTTTCAACCGCCATTCCAGCATCCATTCCGGTTCATTCTTCTTGGCAGAGATAAACCGAACGATGTCTTCGCTCAGGCCAATCGGTGCCTCATCCGCTTCAATCAGCGTTTCGAAACCGTACTTGTATTCGGAATTGGTAATACTCTCTAAAATTTCAACGTCTTTGCTCATGATGGGTTGCGGGCTAATACACGCAAAAGTCTATAGGATAACACAACGGACTGGGGGACTGTTCCATTCTGATGAGGCAAATATCGGAAAGTTTCCCTTTATTTGGTAAAACCGATTAAACTAAGCCTATTTATTCCCCATGCAATCAGACGAACCGGCTAGTCCTAAAAAATCGATCAACATTGAACTGCTGCTTGGGTTGTCGGCCACTTTTTTGAGTGTTGCGGCTTTGATTGTTTCTATTTTCCAGACCCGTATTGCCCGGGAGCAGCAGCAGGCTTCGGTGTGGCCCTACGTTCAGGTTACCAGCAATCACCTTGACAATAATTTCGAACTTCTTCTGAAAAACAACGGCGTCGGCCCGGCATTGATCAAAAAAGTTGAATTCAGTTACCGCGGAAAAAGCGAATCTTCCCATACGAGGTTGCTAAACCACATCGTGAACACAGAGACGCTCCAGGACTCGGTCAGGAAAGCAGGTCGTTTCTGGAATGCGGTTGTTCCGGGCGATGTTGTTAAAGCCGGTGACCAAATTGAACTCTATAAAGCGGTCAACAGTGGTTACTTAGCTGAGTTTTTGGGCCAGGTTACCGGTGATTCAACGTTTCAGTTTCGAATTACCTATTCCGATGTCTACGGAAAATGCTGGCTTCTTGATCGGGGGAAGGTGATTCAACTGGACGATTGTCCGGAATAAACCGTTAATCTTTGTCGGCAGGCACATTAACGCCAAACGGAATGGGCCTCGAAATCCGTTCTTCCAGCGAAATAAACGTCTCGGTTCGTTGAATACCGCTCACTTTCTGAATTTTATCGTGTAAAACTTCGCGCAGGTGCTGGGTGTCACGGCAGACAATCTTGGCAAAAATGCTGTAAATACCGGTCGTATAATGGATATTGACAACTTCGGGAATCTTCATTAATTCGGTGGCAACGTCTTCGTAAAGGGAGCTTTTGTCCAGATAGATGCCCAGGAAACCGCTGATGTCCCAGCCTAATTTGGTGTGATCGATGACCAGTTGGGAGCCGCGAACGATGCCCATCTGCTCCATTTTTTTCATTCGGACGTGAACGGTACCGCCCGAAACAAAAATCCGTTTACCGATTTCCGTGTAGGCCATGTTGGCGTCTTCCATCAATAACGTGAGGATCTTGAGATCGACATTGTCAATCTCTAAATTTTTTTCCATTTGAACCGTAAAATTTTTAATATCCTCAACAAAATAAGTGATATTTTGAGAAAACAGAAATTTTTCTAAATTTTTTCTGGAGAATTTGTAAACTTGTACAGAATTGTAGTAACTTTGCATTGTTCAAACGGCGAGCAGGTCAAGACGCTGGGCGAATTGAGTTCTTTTATCTTGTAGGATGTCGAAATTGGCAGACGTGCCCTCCTGTCTCGGGGGTGGTGAGTTCGGGATAAACGCAGCATAATGCCGCTTGCAAAAGCGACTGGGGTTGACCACCAGAAGTTGTACTGTAGCTAACCGCACCGTGGGTGGTTCGAGTCCCCCTCCTACAGCATATGGCCTGATTTATCAGCCACAACATAATTAAGGCTTCGGCAGCTCAATTTGGTTTCTGTAGCTGCATTCCGATTGGTTTTTAGTTTGTTGATGAAGTGTAATCTTAACACGCCGGCTCAGGTTGAGGCCGGCGTTGTTTGTTATAGCTCAGATGTCAGACCCCATTACCCTCGGCGCCCTTTTTCTGATTTTAGCAGCGGTTCTGACCACCGCCGACAGTGCGCGTCCGTTCTGGCAGAAATTCTACCACTACGTTCCGGCAACCCTTCTTTGTTACTTTATCCCGTCCTTATTAAATACGTTTGGCCTGGTCGATGCCGACAACACCGAATTATACCCCGTGGTGTCGCGCGTCCTGTTACCGGCTTCTTTGGTTCTGTTCACGCTCAGTGTCGATTTCAAGGCTTTTCGTCGGCTGGGTCGTAAATCCGTTCTGATGTTTGCCGCTTCGGCCATCAGCATCATGCTCGGCGGTCCGCTGGCGGTTTGGGCCATCGCCCGGGTTGCGCCGGAACTGGTCGGCGGACAGGGTCCGGATGCCGTCTGGCGCGGACTGGCCACGCTGGCCGGTACCTGGATTGGTGGCGGTGCGAATCAAACCGCCCTGAAAGAGGTCTTTCAGCCAAGCAGCAATTTGTTTTCCGCCATTGTTACCGTCGATGTGTTTGTGTCCAATCTCTGGTTAGGCGCGTTGCTGTACGGCGCAGGCCATTCCGCTGCCATCGATCGCTGGCTGGGTGCCGACGCCAGTGCGGTGGAAGAAGTGAAGCAACGGATTCAGAATCAGGTCAATGCCATTCGCCGAATTCCATCCGCCACCGATTTGGTCGTGATTTTGGCGGTCGGTTTTGGTGCCACGGCAGTTGCCCACGCGCTGGCCGATCAGATTGCGCCGTATATCGACCGGAATTCCCCGCTACTCAGCCAATTTAGCCTGAATGCGCCGTTTTTCTGGATTGTTGGTCTGGCCACAGCCATCGGCATTGGGCTTTCTTTTACCAAAGCCCGGAATCTGGAAGGGGCGGGGGCGTCGAAAGTAGCCACGGTTTTTCTGTATCTGATGATTGCCACCATCGGCCTGAAAATGAACATTCTGGCCATTGCCGATCACCCCGGTTTAATTCTGGTTGGCGTGGTCTGGATGCTTTTTCATGTGCTTTTGATGATCGGTTTCAGCCGGTTGATCCGCGCGCCCTATTTCTTTCTGGCGGTCGGTAGCCAGGCCTGTATCGGTGGCCCGGCTACGGCCCCCATCATTGCGGCCGCTTTCCATCCGGTTCTGGCGCCGGTGGGGGTGTTGATGGCGATTTTAGGCTATGCTGTTGGAACCTACATGGGCTATCTTTGCGGAATATTGATGCAATTGGCATCGCCCTAACCCTGTCAGCGGTCGATAGACCCTGACAGCGGTTCATTAGCTATGATCTTCTAACCGCCGTCAGGGTCTTTAACCGATGCCGGGAACTTTACCCTGTCAGGGTCTGCGACCGCTGACCGGGTGACGAGAATCTGCGGTTTTTTAAGTATTTTTGCATTTACACCGAGACAGACAACCGTTTTCACAGCGTGAAGCATATCCGTAATTTTTGCATTATTGCCCACATCGACCACGGCAAAAGCACCCTGGCCGACCGATTACTCGAGTTTACAAAAACCATTGGGGAGCGCGACATGCAAGCCCAGTTTCTGGACGATATGGATCTGGAGCGGGAGCGTGGGATTACCATCAAGAGCCACGCCATCCAGATGGAGTATCTGTACCAGGGTGAAAAGTACACGCTGAACCTGATCGATACACCGGGTCACGTCGACTTTTCTTACGAGGTTTCCCGGTCCATTGCCGCCTGTGAAGGTGCTTTGCTGCTGGTGGATGCTGCGCAGGGAACCGAAGCCCAAACCATTTCGAACCTGTATCTGGCAATGAATAACGATTTGGTTATCATTCCGGTACTGAACAAAATTGACCTGCCCGGCGCTATGCCGGAAGAGGTGAAAGACGAAATGGTGGATCTGATCGGCTGTGAACGCGAAGACATCATTCCGGCCAGTGGCAAGGAGGGCATCGGGATTGAAGCCATTCTGAATGCCATCGTCGAGCGGGTACCACCGCCGACCGGAAATCCCGAAGGTGAACTCCAGGCACTGATTTTTGACTCCCAGTTTAATTCCTACCGGGGTATCGAAGTGATTTTCCGGGTCAAAAACGGCCGCATCCGCAAGGGTGATAAGGTTAAATTTATGGCGACCGGGAAAGAATATTTTGCCGACGAAATCGGAACGCTTAAACTGAGCCAGGTACCTAAAGAGGTCATCGAGTGTGGCGACGTAGGCTACCTGATTTCGGGGATTAAAGTGGCCAAAGAGGTGAAAGTTGGGGATACCATCACGCATCTGGCTAATCCGGCTTCAGCAGCCATCCAGGGTTTTGAAGAAGTCAAACCGATGGTTTTTGCCGGTATCTATCCGGTCGATACCAGCGAATATGAAGAACTTCGGGAAGCGATGGAAAAACTTCAGCTCAACGATGCGTCGCTGGTTTGGGAACCGGAAACCTCGGCGGCTTTGGGCTTCGGATTCCGTTGCGGTTTTCTGGGAATGCTGCACATGGAAATTGTGCAGGAACGTCTGGAGCGCGAATTCGACATGACCGTCATCACCACCGTGCCGTCCGTGCGGTTTGAAGTGATTACGACAAAAGGTGAAACCCTGCAGGTGAGCGCACCGGCCGAAATGCCCGATCCGAGTAGCATCGACTGGATTGAGGAACCTTTCATCAAAGCGCAAATCATCACCAAAGCGGAATACGTTGGCGCGATTATTGGTTTGTGTATGGACAAACGCAGTCTGTTCAAAAACCAGGTGTATCTGACCGCCGACCGCGTCGAACTTCAATTTGAAATGCCGCTGGCGGAGGTGGTTTTCGACTTTTTCGATAAGCTGAAAACCATTTCACGCGGCTACGCTTCCCTTGATTACGAGTTCCTGGGCAACCGGGAGTCGACGATGGTGAAGCTCGACATCATGCTGAATGGTGAAGGTGTCGATGCGCTTTCGGCCATCGTTCACCGCGATAAAGCGTATGAATGGGGCAAGAAACTCTGCGAAAAACTGCGGGAATTGCTGCCCCGTCAGCAGTTTGAAATTGCGATTCAGGCGGCCATCGGCCAGAAAATCATCGCCCGCGAAACCGTAAAAGCCCTGCGCAAAGACGTTTTGGCGAAGTGTTACGGGGGCGACATCAGCCGGAAACGGAAGCTGTTGGAAAAACAGAAAAAAGGGAAGAAGCGGATGCGCCAGGTCGGCAACGTCGAAATTCCACAGGAAGCCTTCATGGCAGTTTTGAAAATAAACTAACCGGTTTACGGTTTTCAGTGGCTGACGCAAGCATATCCCTCTCGCGTCAGCCACCGTAAACTGAAAACCATAAACCAATTCGCAAAATCACAATGCGTTGCTTTATAATACTTGTTTGGCTAATCATGTTTCCGGTTTCTGCCTGCCTGGCACAATCCGGGGCCAAACTGTTGAAGAGTCATACGACGGATTTTGTGATCAAAGCATTGGACGAACAAACGAAAGTCGAAGTTCCGGCGACCTATCAGGTGCAGGCGGTTCTTTCGAAGAGAAAATTCAGTGGACGAAGCCAACCGGGTCGGGCGTTTGCTTTTACGCTGGGCCGGAGTGATACTGTTGTCATCAATACGCTGGCCAAAGGCTATTATGCGATGGAAGAAGTATTGTTTGTGCCTTGTGATACCTGCGCGAATTATGAACACCTCGCGTTAATGGAGAAAGTGGGCGTGACCAAAACCGCGCAGCCCGACAGTGTTTTTCGGGATTTAAAAGTCAATGACAAGATCCGGCTCGACAACGTGTATTTCGACCAGAGCAGTTACATCCTGCGGAAAGAATCATATCCACAGCTCGACATGCTGCTGAATACGCTGAAAAGTTACCCCAAACTGGTCATCGAAATTGCGGGCCATACCGACAATGTGGGCGACCGGCGACTGAACCAGTCCCTGTCTGAAAACCGGGCGCGGGTCATCACCAACTACCTCATTCAGCGGGGAATTCCCGAAAACCGTCTGCAATACCAGGGCTATGGAGACAACCGACCGGCGGCTCCGAATGACAACGAAGCCAATAAAAAACTAAACCGGCGCGTCGAATTTACGGTTTTGAAATTATAAGCGTTGTCACCGCTGTCGGGGTTTGTCACCGCTGTCAGGGTTTACCACCGCTGTCAGGGTTTTCACCGCTGTCGGGGTTTATCACCGCCTGTCAGGGTTTTCACCGCTGTCGGGATTTATCACCGCTGTCGGGGTTTATTACCCTGTCAGGGTCTTCGACCGCTGACAGGGTGAGGCATTTTTTTGGAAAAAATACGTTATCAGGGTAGAAACCATCTGACTGCTGACTGTACTGATGCGCTACTTTGTTCGTGAAGATTCAATCGTTCGAAAAATCTGGGGAGATGCGGATGTAATCCTGCTCATTTTTGCGGGTGGAGCCGCTGAATTTGCCCTTAACCGAGCGGTCGACTGGCTGTTTTATACTGGAAAACTGCCCGCCGATCCGATTGGCCGGTTATTCTCAACGGTTAAATACGCCCAGGAAATTGTGTTCATGCCGCATGAAAAAGCCGTAGCGGCCATCAACCGGATGCGGGCCATTCACGGGGGCGTTGAAAAAAGCCGGGGCTATTCCATTCCCGACTGGGCCTATCGCGACGTCCTGTATATGTTGATCGACTATTCTGAACGGGCGTTTCAACTCCTGCACCGCCCGCTGACCAACCCGGAACGCGAGGAACTTTTTGATACTTTTCTCCGTGTGGGTGAGGGCATGGGCGTTCCGGAAATTCCGCAAAACTATGCCGACTGGCAACTCGACCGCCAGCTTCATCTGGATCGGGATTTGGCGCATAGCCCGTTTACCGACAAACTTTTTGAACGGTATCGGGAAGAGTTGGGCAACTGGCGGTACGGCCTGCTGTTGCAGGCACAATCGTTGCTGGTACCCAAACCGGTTCAGGAACGACTCTCCTTGCCGGATCGGCCTGTACTGGCTTCGATGATGTGGCTTTATAAGGTTCTGGAACGATTGCAGCTACGGTCGCTCACCCAACGGATTTTGCTTCCCCCGGCCTATCTGAAGCAGGTGCGGGAACTGGATCGGGATAAGGTGCCGGTTTAATGGCTCATCACTTAAATTTCATTATTCGTTATTCAATATTCGTTATTCAATATTCAATTCTTGATCGAATAGCGAATAGCGAACAATGAATAGCGAATATTGAATAACGAACACTGAATAACGAATGGTTGTCCTTGGCATTGCTAAATCAACCCTGTTTCGGCCACTGGGTTTCTATTCCCTGACTTCTCACTACGTTCTGAAACTCCTCCAGCAGCGGTTTTTGTTCCCGAATCGCCCGGGGAATCACGTTTTTACCGAGTGAGAAAGCAACCAGTTGACCGACAGCTTCGCCAATGCTCCACTCCACCGGATGGAGCCGGTAACAACCGTTGGTGATGTGCGTCGTGCCGATGTTTTTATTGGCCGGTAGCAGATTTTCCATCCGTTGGGGAAGAAGGGCACCCAATGGAATTTGAAACGGCAGTGAACCAAAATCGATGTAATTGTTGCCCCGGCTGCTGGGATGCAGGTCGATGTGGTAATAGCCGGTGCCCACGCTGTCGTAAAAATCAGCCGCCGTGTTGCCGGTTTTTTGCCCCGTTATCAACGCCCGGTGGGCCGCGCCGACGTGTTCTTCCAACACGGTGAAAACCGCCTTGATCCGGCGCGATTCCCGGACATACGGGTATTTCGCCATGCCGTCTTCCGTACCCATGATGTCGGGACGAAGCCGCAAACCGGGCCAGCCCTGACCACCGTCGGGCCGGGGGGCTTCGGTCTGGAGCCAGTACAAAAGTGAAAGGCTGAGCTGCTTGCCACCATCAACGTGCTTTTTGAATTCCTTCTCACCGACGCCCACCAGATTGCCCAGAAAATAATCGTTCTGCGGCCAGTTGACAACCGTAATATCACTGAGAAAAGTACCCGGCTTAAAATTGTTTTTGTTGATCAGACGGCGGTAATTCCACAAATTGAGCGCCGAACCCGTCGGAATGCCTTCGGGGTGGAAACCCAGTTTTTTGGGTTCGAGTGTCGAGGGGTTCGAATAGGAGAGATCCAGGAGTTTGCCCGACCAGGCGGGCGTTAGTTTCGGAACCAGATTTCGCCAGAAAGTGTAGTCTTTCGGTTTTTCGATCACATGTTCCGATTTCTTTTTATTGAGTTCAGGCACATAATCCATCGCAAAACAAACCGTAAACGATTGTTGGTTGTTCGGGTCGGCTTTTTCGGGCGCGTGTAACTCGCCGGTTTCCTTTTTCGACTCCGTACCGGTAACAAATTCGGTGCCGGTCAATGGCAGCAAATCACCCAATTCTGTGGCGTCGACGAAATAGGGAGCCGTCAGCACTACTTCTTTTCCGCTGCGGTAACTAAGGGCTTTCAAGGCCCGAACCCGGTCGCCGGACGTGTCGGCCCCCGTGATTTTGTGTTCCAGCAAAACAATCAGTTGCTGCGAACTCTGGTAGGGTGCCAGCATGTCCTGCAAAACCGCCACGGCCACCCGGGGTTCGTGACAAAGCCGCGAAACCGCACCATCGCCCGGATTGAGGTGTTTGCGGTTTTTGGCTTCGTCGGTTAGCGGATAATTCCGGATGTAATAATCGCGAACGGCGGTGCGGAAGGTCCGGTAAAGCTGCGTGGCACCGTGGGTTTCGATCCACTGGTGTTCGTCGGGTGGTACGCCCTGCTGCGAAATCTGACCGCCAATCCAGTCGGTTTCTTCCGTCAAAATAACCCGTAAATTGTTCCGAAGAGCCGCCAAAGCGGCCGCGCAACCCCCTAATCCACCACCCGCGACAACTACATCGGCCGAAAATTCGTTACTACTTTTAGAAGGGGCAGACCAGCCTGATGCTGTCGGCACTGGCGTTGAAGCAGAAAAAGAAGTCGAAGCGGCAGCCGTAAGACCGCCAACTACAGCAGTTTCAATGAAATTTCTACGATTCATAGGTGAGATAACCGGAAAAGGCGAAGTGAACCATTATTTGGCGGCAATTTGCAAATCAAAGCGGATAAGTGGAAACTTCGCCTTAGATTAACCAACTTTCCCCGCTTTCTTCTAATTTTGAACACTCGAAGCAGAACTACTGATATACTTGCACAAAACCGCATATGGCAGAATTAATCCGAATGCCCAAGATGAGCGACACCATGACCGAAGGTGTCATCGCTGAATGGCATAAGAAAGTAGGCGACACCGTCAAGTCGGGCGACGTGCTGGCCGAGGTCGAAACCGATAAGGCGACGATGGATCTGGAGGCTTACGACGAAGGGACGTTGTTATACATTGGCGTTGAAAAAGGCCAGTCTGTACCGATCGACGGCATTCTGGCCGTAGTCGGAAAGTCCGGTGAAGATTTCAAGGCCTTGCTGGAGGGTAATGGTTCTTCCAACGGTTCTGCGGAACCGAAGGCTGAAGCTCCCGCCGAAAAACCCACACCAGCGCCCGCTTCCAACGGAACGGAACAACCAGCCCCCAAAGCCCCGGCCCCTGCGGCTCCGGCCGCCAACATCAACGCGTCGATCATCCGGATGCCGAAGATGAGCGATACGATGACCGAAGGAACGATTGTGGCCTGGCATAAAAAAGAAGGTGATACCGTGAAATCGGGCGATGTGCTGGCCGAAGTCGAAACCGACAAGGCAACGATGGATCTGGAAGCCTACGAAGAAGGTACCCTCTTGTACATCGGCGCCAAAGAAGGAACGGCAGTAGCCGTCGATGACGTGATTGCCGTCGTTGGCGAAAAAGGTGCCGATTTCCAGGCCCTGCTGCAAGGCGGTGGACAACCCGCTGCGGCTGCTCCGGAACCGGAAGCTCCTAAAGCCGAGGTCCAACCGGCGGCTGAGGCAGCCGAAGTTCCAACCGGCAACGGACACGATAGCCGGGTGTTGGCATCTCCGTTGGCCAAGACGATTGCCAAAGAAAAAGGCGTTGATCTGGCGCAGGTGCAGGGCTCTGGTCCCGACGGGCGCATTGTCAAACGCGATGTTGAAACCTTCCAGCCTGCCGCTCAACCAGCCGCGACCCCAGCGGCTCCGGCCCCTGCCGCCAAACCGGCTGCTCCCGCTCCCGTTGCGCAAACCGCACCGGCGGCTCAGGAAGGTGGTTACGAAGATATTCCGCTGAGCCAGATGCGCAAAACCATTGCCCGCCGGTTGTCGGAAAGCCTGTTTACTGCGCCACATTTCTACCTGACCATGGAAATCAACATGGACAAGGCGATGGAGCTGCGCGGCAAAGTGAACGAGGTGAGCGCGGTGAAAGTGTCGTTCAACGATTTCGTGCTGAAAGCCGCTGCTTTGGCGCTGAAGAAACACCCGGCGGTGAATTCATCGTGGCTGGGCGACAAAATCCGGCGGTATTCGTACGTCAACATTGGCGTTGCGGTGGCCGTTGATGAAGGTCTGCTGGTTCCGGTGATTCGCAACGCGGATCAGAAAACGCTGTCGACCATTGCCGCTGAGGTGAAAGACCTGGCTGGCAAGGCGAAAGATAAAAAACTCCAGCCGAAAGACTGGGAAGGCAGCACATTCTCGATTTCCAACCTGGGAATGTTCGGCATCGACGAATTTACGGCGATCATCAACCCGCCCGATTCCTGTATTCTGGCGATTGGCTCGATCAAACAAACCGTCAAATTTGAAGGCGAGGTGGCCAAACCCACCAACGTCATGAAAGTGACCCTTTCGTGCGATCACCGTTCTGTCGATGGCGCAACGGGCGCGTCGTTCCTCCAGACGTTTAAAGGTCTGCTGGAAAATCCGTTCGGGATGCTGGTATAAAATGGGTTTATGGTTTACAGTTTACGGTTTATGGTTGACGGTATATTTTCCCGACTAGACACCATAAACTGTAAACCATAAACCATAAACTGAAAAAATCGAATGCAAAAAATACACGCTACAACCGTCATTGGCATTCTGCACAATGGCGAGATTGCGCTCGGAGCCGACGGTCAGGCGACGATGGGCAATACTATTGCCAAAAGTAACGTTCGGAAAGTACGCAGCCTGATGAACGGCAAGGTGCTGGCCGGTTTTGCCGGTTCTACGGCCGATGCCTTTACGCTGATCGAACGCTTTGAAGAAAAACTCAATGCTTACGGGGGCAACCTGAAACGGGCCGCTATCGAACTGGCCAAAGACTGGCGCACCGACCGGTATCTGCGGAAGCTGGAGGCCATGTTGATTGTGGCGTCCAAAGACGATCTGCTGGTAATTTCCGGAACCGGTGATGTGCTGGAACCGGACAACCAGATTGCCGCCATCGGCTCCGGCAGCATGTATGCCCAATCGGCGGCCATCGCCCTGAAAAAGCATGCTTCTCAATTAACGGCCGAAGAAATGGTTCGGGAAAGCCTGCACATCGCGGCTGATATTTGCATTTACACCAACCACAATCTGGTGGTGGAAACGATTCGGTAACTGAAAACCACAAAACCGTATACTACAAACCGTAAACTGAAAACCGTCTATGAAAGGTTTGCGTGCTGTTTTGCCCAAAGCAGTTAGAAAGCGGATCACCTTCGGTTTCGGTACGGCCTTGTTGCTGATTGCATTGGGGTTCGGGCTGACCTTGTACAGTTACAACCAATACCGGAAAGCCAGCGACCGGATCGAGCACAGCCAGCAGGTTACCAACCGGCTGGGGCGCATCCTGTCGTTGATTACGGACGTCGAAACTGGTGAAAGGGGGTATCTGGCTTCTTCCGGGGACGGGATTTACCTCGAAGCTTTCGATGTGGCCGTGCCGAAGTTTACGCCGGAACTGAACGAAATTCGCAGCCTCGTCGCAGACAACCCGCAGCAACTCCGGAATGTCGATTCCCTGTCGAAGCGGATCGATACCAAAATCGCGACTGCCTACCAGCAGGTCGATGCCGTTAAAAAGAAGTTGCCGATTTCCATTGCGCGGACGTATATGCTACTGGGGAAATCCCGCATGGATCGGGTTCGCCAGTTGCTGAAAACCATGAACGAAATTGAGCAGGCCCGGTTTGAAACCTACTCCGAAGCCGCCGAGAATTCGTTTCGCAATACGTTGATTATCATTTTTACGTTGTCGCTTCTGACATTCGTAACCCTGATTGTTTCGTATAACCTGCTTGAAAATGAGCTGAATACCCGGCAAAAGACGGAAGATCAACTGCGGGCTTACGAGGACGAGCTACAGGATAAAATTCAGTTGCTGGAAATCTCGAACGAAGAGCTGGAACGGTTTGCCTTTGTGGCTTCCCACGACATGCAGGAGCCGTTGCGCAAGATTCAGTCGTTTGGTTATTTGCTGCGCGACCGGCACGAAGAAGGGCTGACGCCGGATGGGGTGATGTATCTGAACAAAATTCTGCAATCGGCGGAGCGGATGTCGAAAATGATCAAGGACCTGCTTAATTTTTCCCGGATCTCCAGCAAAAAAGAACCGTTTCGGATGGTGCGGCTGGCCGATGTGGTGCAGGGCGTTCTGTCGGATCAGGAACTGAAAATAAAAGCTGCGGAGGCCGTCTTTCACATCGATAAACTGGCCGTGATTGAAGCCGTTCAGAGCCAGATGGATCACCTTTTTTCCAATCTGATTTCAAACGCACTAAAGTTTACGCAGCCCGGCAAGGCTCCGGTTATTACGATCAAGGGGGCGGCAGTGGATGGCGATACGTACCCGGAATTGATTCCCGGAAAAAAATATTACCAAATTACGGTTGCCGACAACGGGATCGGTTTTAACGAAAAATACATCGACCATATTTTTAAAATTTTCCAGCGCCTGCACGGAAAAAGCACCTACGAGGGAACCGGCATCGGGCTGGCCATCTGCAAGCGCATCGTTACCAATCACAAGGGCCTGATTACGGCACAAAGCCAGCCCGGTGTTGGAACGACCTTTATCATTCTATTACCCGAAAAGCAGACGCAGTCTATTCATGACAATGCAGCAACCCACGAAACCAGTACATATACTATTGGCTGATGACGACGAAGACGACCGGTTTTTAACGCGGGAAGCCTTTCGTCAGCAGTTTCCGGTGACCGAGATGAATGTTGTTGAGGATGGGGAAGAACTGATGGAATTTTTGCGTCGGACGGGCCGGTATGAGTCGTCGAATCATTCGTTGCCGGAATTGATTCTCCTGGATTTGAACATGCCGCGGAAAGATGGCCGCGAGGCTTTGCAGGAGATTAAATCAGACCGTGAACTCCGGCACATTCCCGTTGTGATTCTGACTACCTCCGACGCCGGTATCGACATTGACAATTCCTATCTCTGGGGAGCCAATAGCTTCATTACCAAGCCGTCTTCTTTCAAGACCTTGATGGACATTACGCAAACGATTGGGGATTACTGGTTCAATGTCGTGAAAGTGAGCGGCCGGAACTGAGAAAACCGGGCTTATTCATTGACTTTCAGAGCGGTCAACTGGGCCATGATCTGCTCCAGATACCCCATGACGCCCTTCAGGGAACCGGGATTATATTTATTTACCAGAACCGTAAAACTCAGGAGTTCGCCGTCGGCGGAGGTGGCATATCCGGCATAGGCCCGCACCCCTTCGATGGTTCCGCTTTTGGCCCGCACGTTCCCGACGGCCGATGTGCCGCGCGCCAGGCTTTTGACCGTTCCCGACTCGCCCACCACGGGAATGCTGTCGTAGAACGGAAGAAAACTTTTCTCCTTCGACATGGCCGCCAGAATGCCGGAAAGGTTGGCCGCCGTCAGCGCCCCAACCGGCGACAAACCGCTGCCGTCTTTGGGTCGAAAACCGCTCAGATCAATGCCCTTGCCCTGCCAGAACCGGGTCAGTTGCTGAACGGCCTGTTCGGTGTTTACCGGAGCCTTTGCCAGTGCGTTGCCTGCCAGAATCAGCAGCGATTCGGCATACAGATTGATGCTCTGGTGGTTGGTCAGCCGCGCAATTTCGGAAAGCGGTACCGATGTATGGAGGTGCAAAGGTTGTCGTTTGGTGGCGGGGGTAATCAGCGGTGTTCCGGCAGAAACCGGTGCTCCGATCCGGCCGGGGCCAATGGATTGGGGCAGGCCGTTGACGAAAATACCGGCTCGCGTTAGCTGGTCGTGCAGGGCGAAAGCCGTGAAAAAGGCCGGATCGGGCAGGGAGCCTTTCACGCCAAACTCGTTGACACCCGTCGGCACCGTTCCCTCCAGAAACACCTGGGACGAAGGCGGAGCGTTGTAGATTATCACTTCGTCGCCCGAGCCTGCGGGGCCGGTTCGAACGTTGTTCTGAAGCTGGAGAAAAGGCGTTGCGGGCTCGGTGCGCAGGAGTCCGGCGGGCTGACCCACGGTTTTGGCGGGTTTAAAAACTGCCCGGTACAAGTTCTCATTGAAGTTTAGCCCGGAAATACCGGCCCCGTAGTAGTTGCCGATGTCACCCCACACCCAGGTGTTTGGCACCGGCAGAGACTGAATGACCGTGGCATCGCCAATGACCGACCCCCGGATTTGTTTGATGCCTGCCCCCTGCACCATTTCCCGCCAGGTGCGGAGGAGGGTAGGGGCATCCGCAAATTCGGCAAAGCGGTTGCTGCCCAGCGTCGGATCGCCGGAACCCCGGATGTAGAGATTTCCGGTCAGAATGCTATCCCGGATAGAACCGTCTGTTTCCAGAACCGTACGGAAGGTGTAATTATCGCCCAGGACGGCCAGCGCCGTCGCCGTTGTAACCAGTTTGAGCGTTGAAGCCGATGGCAAGCTGAGCTGGGCGTTTACCTCCAGCAACGCCACGCCATCGCGAACCCGACGCACCGAAACGGCGGCTGTCCCGTTGCGAACAAACGGGCTGGTTTGCAGTTGAATGACCGTCGTCTGAAGCCGTTTCAGTGCCAGCGAATCCGTTGCCGGGTGGGCCTGACAAAACGAAAGGATAACAAAAAAATAACCTATTAGTAATGGTGTATACCGATTCATGGAAATAAAAATAGAGAACACACGGCCAGTTGGTGCAATGAACTGGAAAAAGAGAGCCCTTTTTTTCGTTCGGCCGGTGTGCCGATTCCTGATAGTTTATGAAAGCGGATTTCAGTAATATTGCAAAAATAGCCAGAATTTATAGCCCTTTTCTGTTGTTCTACCGAAATAAAAACTAGTTGTAGCTTCCTTTGAAACTGCAGGATCGTGAGAATCAGTCGCAAAGGCATTAATCGAATCGAATGAAGTTAACATTTTGGGGGGCGACCCGTCAGGTAACCGGTAGCATGTTTCTGTTGGAGACAGAGGACCAGTACCGAATATTGATTGATTGCGGGGCTGACATGGATAAAAAAGCCGCCTTGAACGGCAACGGTCAGGATGAGGAATCGCCGAAATCGGTTGCCGGTTTTTTTCCGTTTGAAGCGTCCTCGATCAACGTTGTTTTGCTGACCCACGCCCACATGGACCACAGTGGTAATCTTCCCAACCTGTATCGGGAAGGCTACGAAGGTCAGATTTTGTGTACAGATC
This sequence comes from Larkinella sp., assembly GCF_965227735.1. Taxonomy (NCBI): domain Bacteria; kingdom Pseudomonadati; phylum Bacteroidota; class Cytophagia; order Cytophagales; family Spirosomataceae; genus Larkinella; species Larkinella sp. The sequence continues at coordinate 7,067,584 of NZ_OZ245776.1, forward strand.
CTACCTATTCATTGACCAACCTTCTGCTCCAGGACGCAGCTTCGCTCAACCACCGGCGGCTGAACGAAATGGGAAAAAGCAAAAAACAGAAGGTCCGGAAAAAAATGGCGAGCCTGCAAAAGGATTTGTTTCTGGAAAAGCAGGTGCGGGAATCCATGGACAACGTGGTTCCGATTCAGTATAACCGGAAATTCCGGCTCGGCGACAGCATCGACGTGACCTTTGTGCCGGCCGGTCATTTGCTCGGAGCGGCCCATATCGTTATCAACGTCTACGAAAACGGTGAGAAAAAAAGCCTTTGTTTTTCGGGCGACATTGGTCGTAAAAACTACCCGCTGCTGGGCGATCCGGAACCGATTCCGCAGGTCGATTACCTGATTTGCGAGTCGACTTACGGAAACCGGCTGCACATTAATAGCGAAACTCCGGAAGCGATGCTCGCCGATGTGATCAAGCGGACCTGCATCGACATTCCGGGTCGGCTGATCATTCCGTCGTTCTCGGTGGGCCGGACGCAGGCGCTGCTCTATACGCTCAACCGCCTGTATACTGAACAGGGTTTTCCGCCCATTAAAGTCTTCTCCGACAGTCCGTTGGCCCTCGAAAGCACGAAAGTATACCAGAAAAACCTGCGGTTGCTGAACAAGGAAGCGAAGGCGTATCAGGAAGAAAATGAATCGTTGTTCGATTTTGTCAATTTTGAATATCTGGAAAGCTCGAAAGCCAGTCGCGAAGTTTCGAACTACAACCAGCCCTGCATCATCATTTCGTCGTCGGGTATGGTTCAGGGCGGGCGCGTGGAACAACACGTAGCCGCCAACATCAGCAATCCGTATTGCACCATCCTGATCATTGGGTATTGCGCCGAAGGAACCCTCGGCTGGCGGTTGCTGAACGGACAGCCCACCATTTCGATCAAGGACAAGGAGGAACCGGTTTTGGCGAAAGTCGAACGGACCGACGTGTTCAGTGGTCACGGCGACCGCGATGATCTGGTGCGGTTTGTCAAACACCAGTCGCCCGAAAAGCTGAAAAAAGTGTTTCTGGTTCACGGCGAATTCACCAGCATGTCGGCTTTTCAGCAGACGCTGGCAGACGAAGGATTTACCAATGTGGAGATTCCGACCAAGGGCCAGACGTATGAGTTATAAGCTCGAAAGGTTGCTGAACCGGATTTTCCGCTAACTTTGCCAATCGAAAAAGTTGCCCCGTCCGTTTCCGGTTTTTGTTTTGAATCAAGTGCAACCGGATGACGACACCTTAAACGGGCAACAGACAACCAATTCTTGAATGAGGACGTATTTGGACTTCGAAAAACCTATAGCCGATTTAGAAGTACGACTGGTCGAAATGAAGAAACTGGCCGAAACCAGTAACGTAGATGTTACGGGTGCTGTAGCGTCGCTGGAAATCAGTATTGAAAAACTCCGCAAGGAAATTTTTGAGAACCTGACCCGCTGGCAGCGCGTCCAACTTTCCCGCCATCCCGACCGGCCCTACACGCTCGATTACATTTCCCTGATGGGCGATCAGTTTGTTGAACTGCACGGCGATCGAACTGTTCGGGATGACCCCGCGATGGTCGGCGGTTTTGTCGAAATGGATGGCCAGACGGTCATGCTGATCGGTCAGCAGAAGGGGCGAAACACCAAGCAGCGCCAGCAACGCAACTTTGGCATGGCCAACCCGGAAGGCTACCGGAAAGCCCTTCGGCTGATGAAACTGGCCGAAAAATTCAATAAGCCCATCGTTACGATGATCGACACGCCGGGTGCTTATCCGGGGCTGGAGGCCGAGGAGCGGGGGCAGGGCGAGGCCATTGCGCGCAACCTCAAGGAAATGTTCATGCTTCAGGTGCCGGTGATCTGCATCGTGATTGGCGAGGGAGCCTCGGGCGGTGCGCTGGGAATCGGCATTGGCGACCGGGTACTGATGCTCGAAAATACCTGGTATTCAGTGATTTCGCCCGAAAACTGCTCGACTATTCTCTGGCGCAGCTGGGATTACAAGGAGCAGGCGGCCGAAGCCATGAAGCTGTCGGCGCGGGATATGGAAAAAAATAAACTCGTGGATGGCATCATCGAGGAGCCGGAAGGAGGAGCCCATACCGATCACGCCGAAATGGCCCGACGCATCAAAAAAACCATTCTGGAGAAAATCACGGAACTCAACCAGTTTACGCCCGAAGAACGCATCGATCAGCGCATCGAGAAGTTCTGTTCGATGGGGGTTGTGGTCGAATAATTGTAAATGCTATGGCAGGTGTCTTAAAACCGAGTATTAAAAATATCATTTTCGACCTCGGCGACGTCATTATTCCCATCGACCTGCGCGCACCCATCCGCAATTTCGCTTCGCTTTCGGGCATGAGTGAAGAGGCCGTGGAATCGCTCTGGAAAGAACACGGCCTGACGATGCACTACGAAACCGGGTTGATCGACGATGACGGTTTTCGGCAGCACGTCCGCACGTTGCTCAAAAATGATAGCTGGGCCGACGAGGTGATCGATACCGCCTGGAACACGGTTTTGCTCGATTTGCCCGTTGAGCGGGTCGATCGCATTCGGGAACTGCACGGAAAATACCGGCTGTTTCTGTTGAGCAACACGAGTGCCATTCACATTCAGGGCGTTAACAAAATTTTCCAGGCGTTGGGGCAACCGTCGCTGGAAGAACTCTTTGAGCGGGTCTACTACTCCTATGAAGTGAAAATGGCCAAACCGTCGCCCGACATTTACCGGCATGTGCTGACTACCTCCGGACTGGTGGCCGAAGAAACCCTGTTTTTAGATGACAATCCGCATAACATTCGCTCGGCGGCTGAGTTAGGTATCCATGCTGTGCAGGTGCAACCGCCCCTGTCGATTCTTGATTATCTTCGCGATGAATCCACCAACGAGGACATACCTCATTCAAGCTAGCCTTTTTGTTCTTACCCTGATTTCAACGACTGCGGCTGGTGCGGAATGGATGTATGGCCGTTCTTTTCTGGATCCGAAACACGGTATTGGCTGGCCGGAATTCTGGGACGGTCTTCACTATTCAATTCCGTTTCTGGCCATTCTGACGATTCACGAATTCGGGCATTTTTTTATGGCCCGCTACCACCACGTTCGGGTCACCTTGCCCTACTACATTCCGATGTGGTTCGGCTTCGGGCAAACGCTCGGCACGCTGGGGGCTTTTATCCGGATTCAGGATTTCATCAACAGCCGCAAGAAATTCTTCGATATTGGCATTGCCGGGCCGTTGGCGGGGTTTGTGCTGGCACTCATCGTTCTCTGGTACGGTTTTACGCACTTGCCGCCACCGGAACACATCTTCTCGATTCACCCCGAATACCAGAAATACGGGCTGGCTTTTGGTCAGCATGTTTATAAAAACCTGCCGCCCGAGAGTGTTATCCAGTTGGGCGATAACCTCTTGTTCTGGTTTTTCAAAACCTACGTCGCCGACCCGGCCCGTTTGCCGCATCCGTACGAGATGATCCATTATCCGTATTTGATGGCGGGTTATTTTGCCCTCTTTTTTACGTCACTCAACCTGATTCCGATTGGTCAACTGGACGGTGGTCACGTGCTGTACAGCCTGATTGGCCGCCGGGCGTTTCGGATGATTGCGCCGGTTTTGCTGGTGGGCTTTGCGTTTTATGCTGGTTTGGGCTTCATCAAACCCTCCGATTTCATCGTCGCCAACGACGGCGTTTTTACCAACGAACTGGGTTATCTGGTGTTGTATGTCATCGGGTTGTTCGTCAGTTTCCAGAGTATCAGCGAAAACCGGATGACTGCCCTGACGCTGGCATTGAGTGTGGTGGCCGGTCAGTTTTTAATCTCGTTTTTCTTCCCGACGGTCGAAGGCTATCCCGGTTTTCTGTTGTTTATCCTGATTCTGGGGCGTTTTCTGGGGGTTTATCACCCCGATACGGAGGACGATCAGCCGTTGGGAACCGGTCGGGTGGTGCTGGGCTGGCTGGCTTTGCTCATTTTCGTCCTGTGTTTTAGCCCCAAACCATTTATTTTTTCTTAAAATTGCCGCCGTCAATATAGACGGTTTTAGCGGATATGTTTAGCGCACTGGCCCGGTGGCTTTATAAAGTAGCCGGGTGGAAACTTCTCGGCGTGGTTCCAGATCTTCCCAAAGCGATTTGGGTGCTGGCTCCGCACAATACCAACTGGGATTTTCCGGTGGGTGTGGGCGCGCGGGCGACAACGCGCGTCTGGATTCAATACCTGGCTAAAAAAGAATTGTTTACGTGGTATGCCGGCTGGTTTTTCCGGCTTCTGGGAGGCAAACCCGTCAACCGGAGCCGGGCCAACAACCTGGTGGATGCGATTGTGGATGTCTTCATCCAAAACGAATACCTGCACATCTGCATTCCACCCGAAGGCACCCGTAGTGATGTGGAGCGGCTCAAAACCGGGTTTTATTACATCGCCCTGAAAGCGGATGTCCCCATCATTCTGACCGGAATCGACTATCCCCGGAAAGCTGTTGTTTTGAGCGAACCCCTCTACATGACCGGCGACTACCAGAAAGACATGCGCCCGATTTATGAGTTTTTCAGCCAGATTCAGGGGAAGAAAAAAGAATGGCTGAAACGGTATGAACAGACCGGCTTAATTTCGTAAATACTTTACCATCAGTTCACCCGCGCGATCCGATGCGCCCGGCCCGCCCACTTGCTCCCGCAACTCCGCGTAATCCGCCCGTTGTCGCTCGTGATCCAACCCGCCGGGAAGAATTTTTGTCAGTTCGTCAACCAGACGTTCCGTGGTCAGTTCATACTGCTTCAATTCCCTGACGGCTTCCCGACCTAGAATAAGGTTGACGAGTGAAATAAAAGGCACCGCAATGAGCCGACTGGCGACCTGAAAAGTTACCCACGACATTTTGTAGCAAACCACCTCCGGCACATTCAGGAGGGCGGTTTCCAGCGTGGCCGTTCCTGAAGTAACCAAAGCGGCCTCCGCAACGGCCAGCAGATCGTAGGCAGCATCGGTGACCACCGGTACATCCGGCGTGGTTTTCAGCAAGGTTTCATACAGGGATTTCGGCAGATTGCTAACGCCGGAAACCACAAACTGGTGATTGGGGAAATGCCGGATGGTTTCCAGCATGGCGGGCAGCAGCATCGAAACTTCCTGGTGGCGGCTGCCGGGCAGGAGCGCAATGATCGGTTTGTCGCCCAGCTTGTTCTTTTTCCGAAAAACCGGGTCGGGCTGGAAGGCGGCAATGGCATCCATCAACGGATTGCCGACGTAATCGACCGGGTAGTCGTATTGCCGGTAAAACGCCACTTCAAACGGGAAAATGACAAAAAGCCGATCGACCAAGGCCTTAATTTTCAGCGCTCGTTTCTGGTTCCACGCCCAGACTTTGGGCGAAATATAATAGAAAACCGGAATCCCGTGTTTTTTGGCAAAACCGGCCATTCGCAAATTAAAACCGGCGTAGTCGATCAAAATCAGGACATCGGGGCGGGTTTCGAGCAGATCCCGCTGGCAATCGCGCAGGTTTCGGCGGATGGTTCCCAGGTTTTGAACCACTTCGAGAAAGCCCATGAACGCCATCGAGCGATAATGCCGCACGAGCGTGGCCCCGGCTTGTTCCATTTGCTCACCACCCCAGGCCCGAAAGCGGGCGTCCGGGTCGTGGTGGTAAATGGCTTTGATCAGATTGCCGCCGTGGAGGTCACCGGAGCGCTCTCCGGCAATAAGGTAGTACGTCATCGGTTATTCCCCATAATAATCCACGTAATTTTTCGGGGTCTCGTATAAGCGGATGCGGTGGAGCCGGGCGTCGGTAATTTGACCCAGTGCGCGATCCAGAATTTTCCAGATTTCGACGATAAAGATCTCACAGCTAGCCATTTTCCCCTGCATGAAATCGACATCCAGGTTGAGGTTTTTGTGATCGACTTTGTCGATCACTTCGGTTTTCACCAGATCGCCCAGCACTTTCAGGTCGATCACGAAGCCCGTGTCTGGATTGGGTTCTCCTTTGACGGTTACAATTAACTCAAAGTTGTGACCATGTCCGTTCACATTGGCACACGGACCAAAAACTTCTTTATTTTTCTCGTCAGACCAGGCCGGGTTGAATAACCGGTGGGCTGCGTTGAAATGCTCTTTTCTGCTAATATATACCATTATCCACCATCGCCGGGGCGATTCGTCGTTTCGGGCGGGCTTTACGCCACCACTTGATTTGATTGCAAAATTACGGCCTTCGGAGCGTTAATAAAAATCCAAATTTTGATCGGTTGCTGTTCCGTTATTATGAACAAACCAGAGCGGTTTTACGGTCATTCAGGAAAATCAATGTTGGAATAATTCTATTTTTTCATCAAAACGTGGATTGGTTGGTGTAGTGATTTATCCTAACTTTACACCCTGTTTACTGTGTTGACACCTATTTTTAATCTAACCTAAAACAATCGTTGCTCAATTTCTACGGAGTATGATCATTGTTACGGGCGCTACAGGCTTTATCGGAAGCTGTCTGATTTCAAGACTGAATCAGGAAAATTTCAATGCTATCATTGCCGTGGATGATTTTTCACGGGAAGATAAGCTGGTCAATCTGGAAGAAAAACGCATTCTTGAACGGGTCGACCGGGAGGAGTTTTTCGACTGGTTAGACAACAATTACCACGAGATTGAATTTTTATTCCATATCGGTGCCCGAACCGACACGACGGAGTTTGACCGCAGTATTTTCGAACACCTCAATGTCGAGTATTCCAAAAAAATCTGGCAGAAATGCATCGAGTACCAGATTCCGCTGGTCTACGCATCCTCGGCGGCAACCTACGGTCTGGGCGAATTGGGCTATGATGACAATGAATCCCTTATTCCGCAGCTAAAACCGCTCAACCCCTATGGCGACTCCAAAAACGAGTTCGATATGTGGGTTTTGGAACAGGAAAAACACCCTTTCTTCTGGGCCGGTTTGAAATTCTTCAACGTCTACGGGCCGAACGAATACCACAAAAGTCGTATGGCTTCCGTCATTTACCACGCTTTTTGCCAGATTCAGCAGAAGGGGTCGATGAAATTGTTTCGATCGCATCACCCGAATTTCGCGGATGGTGAGCAAATGCGTGATTTCATTTATGTGAAGGACGTTGTGGAGGTCTGCATGTTTTTGATGCACCACCGCCGGAACTCCGGGATTTACAACCTGGGCAGCGGCAAAGCCCGCACCTTCCTGGATTTGGCCAACAATACCTTTCAGGCCATGGGCGTGACGCCCCAGATCGAATTCATCGATACGCCCGAAGACATCCGTGACAAGTACCAGTACTATACCCAGGCCACGATGAGCAAACTTCGCTCCATCGGCTATTCCCAACCGTTTCGTTCGCTGGAAGCCGGTGTTGAGGATTATGTGAAAAATTACCTGGTGCCGGGGAAATATCTGTGAGGTTTCCACGGTTGGAAGACCGTGGAAACTGCCCATTTACTGCCAGATAATTTCGACCACTTCCTTCTTTAAATCCACTGTAGTCCGTTTTTCATCGTGGTTTCGGCGCAGGAGAATCGCGCCGTTCTGAATCCGCATGGATTCCTGTTGCAGAACACGGGTGTCATCTTTTTTGTGGAAAACCGACACCGATGCATCGGCATAGTCGGGCAGCGGCAGCGAATACGTTTTGCCCGTCACTTTGATGGATTTTGCCGAAGCGGGCAACGTCTGCCCCTTGGCCATTGCCAGCGCGCGCGACGCCTGCGGGACGCCATAGCCGATGTAGTTGTTGCCGTAGGGATAGAGGTGTGACGATTTTTCGATAATGGCAATCAGTTCTTTGTTGGTCAGCTTCGGATTGGCCTGCATCAGACAGGCGGCAAAACCGGTGATGACCGGAGCCGAAAGCGAGGTGCCGTATAGCGAAAAGCAGGAAACGTTCGGTTTCAGATAGGGGAGAAATTCCGGGCCAATGCTGCTGTAACCGATGCGGTTCCAGACCTTGTTGTTGGTGGCTCCCACGGCCAGCACGCCCTGTGCGTCGGCCGGGGTGGAAATGATGCGCCAGGAGCGGTCGTCACCTTCATTGCCGGCCGACACGATGACCAGAATGCCCTTTTTATCGGCGGCTAGCTGCGCGGCTTTGCTGATCAGGCTCGTGTGGCCGTCCATCTGGTTGGGCTGGTAGTTTTCTTTGGGGTTCGTAAAGCCTTTGGCATAGCCCAGCGAGGTGTTGATGATGCGCACGCCCAGGCTGTCCATCCACTCCATGGCGGCAATCCAGTTGTCTTCTTCACCCCGGAATTCGCGCGCGCCGTGGTCGGTGCGGGCGAGGTAAAACGTGGCATCGGTGGCCAAACCGTACTGAATGTTTTCGTTCGGATCATGGCCCGAAATGGCCGCCATCACTTCCGTGCCGTGGAAGTCGGAAAGGGTTTCGAGCGAACCGAAAAAGGCGTTGCGCGGGCGGTTGGTATTCACGTAGTCGCGCACTTCCCTGATGCCGTTTCGCTGAAAAATGTGTTTCAAAGCACTGGCCGAATCCGCGCCGAAATACCCCGCATCGATCACGCCAATGGTTACATTTCGAGCCGTCATGCCAGCGCGACCGAACACCTCCGCCTGAATTTGCGACATCACCGGAGCCATCTGCACCTTTGAAATATCGTGGTCGAGGCTGTTGATAACAAGGTGCTGATCGATGGGAACGAGGTCTTTCACAAATGATAAGGCCTTGACCTGTTGCGCCTGTTTGTCGGTTAGTTCGGCCGAAACCGCGTTGAGCCAGCGCGAACGGAAGAGCGGACGAACGCCCTGGTGGGAGAGGGCCTGCAAATAGGCCGGATTGAGCGGCAGGTCCGTTTCATCGACGGAGAGCCCCATCGACTGGCGATTGGAAAGGGTAAGGGGAGACAGCGACGGTTTCTCAGCAGAAGGCTTGTCCTTCAGGGTGATCCAGTATTTGGATTGGGCGTTTGTGATACCGGCTCCGAAGAGCGTGATCCCAAAAAGAAGCGCAACAATTTTTTTCATTGAAACGAAAGCATCAATTTTAGGCATTAATATACAAAATGATATTGATATTACCGAATTGGGCGATTTGAAACCTTACACCGCATGAAGTATACACCCATCAGCAACGAATTGTTTATCCGAAACCGCCGACGACTGGCGGAAGTCCTGAAACCCAAATCCGTCGTGGTTCTGAACGCCAACGACATCATGCCGACCAATGCCGACGGCACGATGGGGTTCCGGCAGAATAACGACCTCTTTTACCTTTCTGGCGTCGATCAGGAAGAAACCGTTCTGGTGTTGTTTCCCGACCATCCGGACGAGCGGTTTCGTGAAGTGCTGTTCCTGCGCGAAACCAGCGAGCTGATCGAAATCTGGGAAGGCCATAAACTGACCAAAGAAGAAGCGGAGCAAACCTCGGGCATTTCCCGGAAGTCGGTTTTCTGGACGCATGAATTCGACCGCGTGTTTATCCAGATGGTTTTTGAAGCGGAACACATTTATCTGAACACCAACGAGCACACCCGGAATTCGTCGGAGGTGGAAAGCCGCGAAGCCCGGGGCATTCGCCAGTTTCAGGAAAAATATCCGCTTCACCGGTACGAACGACTGGCGCCCTTGATGCATTTCCTGCGGGCAATCAAACAGCCCGAGGAAGTGGCCCTGCTTAGCGAAGCAATCCGGATTACGGAAGCCGGTTTTCGGCGGTTGTTGCCGTTCATTAAACCTGGCGTGTGGGAATATGAGATCGAGGCCGAACTGCTCCACGAATTTGTCCGGCAGCGGTCGCAGGGGTTTGCCTACACGCCAATCATTGCATCCGGAGCCAGTGCCTGCGTACTGCATTACATCGAGAACAACCGCCCGTGCCAGGATGGCGAGATTATCTTGCTGGATGTGGCCGCTGAATACGCGAATTACAACGCCGACCTGACGCGCAGCCTACCGGTGAACGGGCGGTTTACGGAGCGGCAGAAAGCCGTTTATCAGGCGGTGTTACACGTGATGAAGGAAGCGAAAAAACTGCTGGTGCCGGGCAATGTCTGGGACGATTACCACAAGGAAGTCGGCCGCATCATGGAATCACAATTGATCGGGCTGGGCCTGCTCGACCGACAGGAGGTGGCGAAACAGGACCTGGACAATCCATTGTACCGCCAGTATTTCATGCACGGAACTTCCCATTTCCTGGGGCTGGATGTGCATGATGTGGGTAACAAATACCGCAAATTCGAAGCCGGAATGGTATTTACCTGCGAACCGGGTATCTATATACGCAAGGAAGGATTGGGCATTCGGCTGGAGAACAACCTGCTGATTACCGAAACCGGTAACATCGACCTAATGGATTCGATTCCCATCGAAATCGAAGAAATTGAGGATTTGATGCATCAGAAACCCTGATACACCCTGACAGCGCCGGGCCGTCGTACGGTCGAAGACCCTGTCAGCGGTATATGAGCTACTTCACACCCTGACAGGGTCTTCGACCGTACGACGGCCCGGCGCTGTCAGGGTGTGTCAGGGTGCGAAGGTCAGAGTGTGAGCGTATCGCAAATCTGGTGAATGGCTTGTTCAATCCGCTTCCAGCCTTCATCCGATTGCAGATCGAGGGTCATAAACTGGTTCTGATTGGGGGCAATGAGCAAAAGCATGGTGATGCCCGAAACCAGGATGGCGGTTACGGCGCTCTGGTCTTCCCTGTCGTTGGTAAAAAACTGATCGAGAACTTTTTGGAAAGACTCGTTGCGGGCGATTGCCAACTGTTGACTCAGGTAGGAACCGGGATTGCTGATTTCCCATTTGAGCATTTCCTGGGCGGGCATCCGTCCTTTCAACTCGCGCAGCAGTCCAACCAGATAGTCGACCCGGGTTTGTTTTTTGATGGTTGGATCGACCACCGGGTGTTTTTCCAGAAACTGCCGGTTGTAGTCGGTCAGGAAATGGCCCTCGTGCAGAAACCTTTCCATCAGGCCTTCCCATCCTCCAAAATACCGGTAAATAAGCACTTTATTGACTCCCGCTCTTTCGGCGACCGCATTGATTCCAACCCGGTTGACACCCCGTTCAGAAATCACTTCCCCTACAGCCTGAAGTATGCGCGCCATAGTCTGTGTGCGACTCCTTTTCCGAACTTCTATCATTCCACTAGGCTTAAACGTCCGGGGGCAAACAGGCCCCATTTCGGTTTGGTTTTAAAGCTAAACTTGATTACGTATCGGAAGCAAAGGTAGGTGTTTTCGGCTAAACGGTTTCTGTTTTTAGGAATTGTCAGACAAAAATTTGGGAAAAGCTAGAAAACGGTAAACCGATAAAATTTGTATAATTTGACTTAACGCTCCGGAAAAAGGGCCAGTTGATTGACTAAATCCCGGATGGCTTCGCGCAGTTGGAACCGGGTTAAGGTAACATCCATCAGGAGTGGAAAATCGGGGTAAGGATGCCAGGAGGGCGTTAGCGTGCCGTCCAGTTGGATTTGCAGCCGGTACTGTTCATTGGGCAGGGAAGAGGCTTCGACATTCAGGCCCGGTTCCGAAAACGAGACCGTAACGTGATTGATGGCGCGGCTCCAGAGCAGTTTGAGACCATTGATCAGCCGCTTAATTTCGTAGGTTTGCAGCGGTGCCGATTGGGTGTAGGATTCTTTTTGCCATTCGGTCGACAGTTCACAAAGCAGGCTGTTGCGTTCCCGCCAGTTGGTAGCTTTTACGCCGTAGCCTTTGATCGATAGTTCAAACGAACCGGTAGAACTCTTCAGTTTCATAGCGTTGGGGAGGGTTTTGTTGCAAAAATAGACTATTGCCTATCTACCAAATATACTATAACAGTCGCTGGTGTCCAAATCAAAAACCGGAATCTTTTTTAATGACCCCGTTCAATCTTTTTCCGGTATTTCTGTCAACAACGCGGCCGGGCTGGCTATCTTTGCGCGAATTTGTTCAACCTTGTTTGTTGGTTCCTGCCGGTAGTATCGGACTGATAAAAATCCGCAGAACGTGACAAATCTTAAACACGTATACGAAATCAAATGGCTAAAGTGCTGATTATTGGTGCCGGCGGAGTCGGGAGTGTTGTGGCGCACAAATGTGCGTTGAATGCGGACGTCTTCACAGACATTATGCTGGCCAGCCGGACACTTTCCAAGTGCGATAAGATTGCCGCCGAAATTCGGGAAATGCACGGCGTGGAAATCAAAACGGCCAAAGTCGATGCCGACGTGGTGGCCGAAATGGTCAAGCTGATCAAGCAGTTTCAGCCGTATCTGGTCATCAACGTGGCGCTGCCTTATCAGGATCTGCCCATCATGGATGCCTGTCTGGAAACCCGGACGCACTACATGGACACCGCCAATTATGAGCCGAAGGATGTTGCCAAATTCGAGTATAGCTGGCAGTGGGCCTATCAGGAGCGGTTTAAGGAAGCTGGAATTATGGCACTGCTGGGTTGCGGCTTCGACCCGGGTGCCACGCAGGTGTTCACGGCCTACGCAGCCAAGCACCATTTCGACGAGATGCACTACCTGGACATTGTCGATTGCAATGCGGGCAACCACGGCAAAGCGTTTGCTACCAATTTCAATCCCGAAATCAACATCCGGGAAATTACGCAGCCCGGGCGGTATTGGGAAAATGGCGAATGGATCGAAATTGAAGCCATGTCGATTCATAAACCGATCGTTTACCCCGAAATCGGCCCGAAAGAGTCGTATGTGCTCTACCACGAAGAACTTGAATCACTCGTCAAAAACTTCCCGTCACTGAAACGCGCCCGGTTCTGGATGACGTTCGGGCAGGCTTACATCACTCACCTCCAGGTGCTGGAAAACGTGGGCATGACCAGCATCAAACCGATCCAGTTTCAGGGAGTCGACATTGTTCCGCTGGAATTTCTGAAAGCCGTGTTGCCGGCTCCCGACTCTCTTGGTGAAAATTACACGGGCCAGACTTCGATCGGTTGCCAGATCAAAGGCATCAAAGATGGCCGGGAAAAAACGTATTTCATCTGGAACAACTGCGACCACGCCGAGACCTACAAGGAGGTTCGCGGGCAGGCCGTGAGCTACACCACGGGTGTTCCGGCGATGATCGGGGCCATGCTGATGCTGAAAGGCGTCTGGATGCAACCCGGCGTCTGGAACTGCGAAGAGCTTGACCCCGACCCGTTTATTGAGCAAATGAACAAACAGGGCTTGCCGGTGCAGGATCAGGTTAACGAACCGCTGAGCGTGGAGAATTAAGAGTTAGGAGTTAAAGAAGGAGATCGGCGGTTTGGCTGAAGTTCGGAAATCCGGATTGACAGACAGATCGCCGTTTTTATGAACTCATTACTAGTTTCTGACTGCATGACGGCTTACGCCTGCGCGACCGCCTTTTTGGTGATGGGTCTTGAAAAAACCGTTCCGATTGCCCGGGCGCGGGAATAGAACTCTTCGGCATCTCTTACGGGGCCGGGGGAAATTTACCGTAGTGGCAACTGCGGGGTTTGGCAAGTAAGCATTACGGATTGGCAACAGCCGCCGGTTCTGTATTTTCGTCCGTTTTGGCACACGCTTTTGACTTTCGCTAATTGGTTCATGATTTGATCATCATCTGTTTTTTTACCGTAAACTTGCTCCTGATATGCTTTCCGTAAAAAAACTACTTCAACTAAAACATCAGGTTGGTGTTTTTAGCGTTCGCATTGAGTCTCTTGAGCAATACATCGCCGGCAGCTAACCCTACGCATTTCATGTCTATCGCGATCGTTGCTGTTTTTGTCATCGGATACATTCTGATTGCGCTCGAACACCCGCTCAAAATCGACAAAGCGGCTTCGGCCCTGTTGACGGGCGTTTTTTGCTGGCTGGTTCTATTGATGGGATTTGACCAGATGCCAGCATTCCAGGCTACGGCCGGGGGAACGATATCGGAACCGGCGATGCACAAAATACTGGACGAGTCGCTGTTTGAACACCTGGGCGAAATTGCCGGTATTCTGTTTTTTCTGCTGGGCGCCATGACCATTGTGGAACTGGTGGACGTACACGATGGCTTTCGGGTCATCACCGACCGGATTGCCACGACCGATCGCGTTAAACTTCTCTGGATTATCTCCTGGGTGTCGTTCTTCCTGTCGTCGGGATTAGACAACCTCACCACGACCATCATCATGTGCGCACTGATTCGCCGGATTGTGAAGAATCGGGAGGATGTCTGGTTGCTGGGCGGTTTTGTGGTTCTGGCGGCCAATGCCGGAGGAGCCTGGTCGCCCATTGGCGATGTAACGACGATTATGCTCTGGATTGGCGGGCAGATTACCACGCTGAACGTCATGAAATCGCTCTTCATTCCATCGGTGTTGAGCCTACTGATTCCGCTGCTGGCGGCCACCTATTTTTTCCGGGGCCATTCCGACATGCAGCAGCCCGATAAAGTATACGGCGAAAAAATGATGACCACGCTTTTCGAGCGGAACAGCCTGTTCGTGTTGGGCGGTGTTGGATTGGTGTCGGTTCCGTTTTTCAAAACCGTAACCCATTACCCGCCCTACCTAGGTATGTTGCTGTCGGTTGGCTTGTTGTGGTATGTGACGGAGTTCATGCACCGTAGCAAGGAGGAACAAAAGAAGCAGGGGCTATCGGTTGCCAATATTCTTCACCGGATCGATACGCCGAGTATTCTGTTTTTCCTGGGTATTCTGCTGGCGGTAGGGGCGCTGGACACCTCCGGCCACCTGCGGCTGATGGCCAATACCCTCGATCAAACGATTGGGAATATCTATTTCATCAACATCCTGATTGGCATGTTGTCGTCCATAGTCGACAATGTTCCGTTGGTGGCGGCTGCAATGGGGATGTATGCCATGACTGAATTCCCCCCCGATCATTCTTTCTGGAACATGCTGGCCTATTGTGCCGGAACAGGGGGGAGCATTCTGATTATTGGTTCTGCCGCCGGGGTAGCGTCGATGGCCGTTCTGAAAATTGATTTTATCTGGTACCTCAAGCGAATCAGTGGGTATGCCCTACTTGGCTACCTGTCCGGAGTATTGGTTTATTATCTGCTGTTTTAAAAAACAGCGTAGATCATCCCTTAAGCCATCCACCCCGAAAACCGGCCCGGAGTAATCCCCGCCGAATGATGGGGTTGCGCATCATCAGGTTCCAGATCTGGTTGGTACGGTAGTTTTCGGTCATCAACAGAATCGGGCCGCTGTCGATGCCCAGGTAGTCTTTGTCGAACCACCCGCCCGGGTAAGACAGGTTGTAGGCGTCCTTGAAACCGTAGGAACCGTAGATCTTTTTTCCGTAGCGGTATTTCATCAACTGGAGCGCCCGGATGCTTTCTTCCGGCGTAAACGGCATCGACCCACCGGCTGCCGTGGGCGCAATCGTTCCGTCGTCCACAATTTGTGTTGCGGCTGCACCCCGGGCACGGTAGGAGAAGAACTGCCGCCCGTTGATCAGCGTGTCTTTCGGGCCGTCGCTGGTGGTCAGGCCCCAGAGGTCGGTTTCATACCCGGCAAAACCCTGCGGATTTTCAATGGCATAGGCGCGGTTGGCGAGCGTGGCCCGGCGGCTGTTTTCAAAATAGTCGATTCCCTGCTGCCGCATGTAGGCGTCTTTGATGCTTCGGAAGTCAATCCAGATGTGCGAATACTGATGGCCGAACAACGGTTCGAAGTTGACGTGGGCATAGTCCTTGAATTCTTTCCATTCGTAGGTCGCCGTCCACGCCGTCCAGGCTTCGGGGCCAATCGGATAGGTGGGCGACGCCAGGGCCAGCACATACAGGATCATTGCTTCGTTATATCCCTTCCAGTCGGATTGGATAAAACCGCTTTCGGGATGCCAGCCCATCGACACCAACGGTTTTCGGGCCTGCATCCAGGGCCAGTCGACCCGGCGATAGATCCGGTCGACCAACATCCGGATTTCTTTTTCTACCGCATTATTTTGATCGAAATACGACTGACTGCTCAGCATTCCGGCCAGCAGCAAGGCCGTGTCGATGGTCGACAACTCCACCTGTTTGAAACGCAGCCCGGTTTTCATATCCAGAAAATGGTAGAAAAAGCCGTGATAACCGGCAGCGGTTTTTTCGTCGGCCGATTGGGGGGCGTAATTAAAAAAGCGCAGGGTTCGAAGCGTTCGTTCGGCGGCTTGGTGGCGGCTTACATAGCCCCGCTCGATGCCCACCAGATAGGCTGTTAGCCCAAAGCCCGTGGCGGCAATGCTCGCAAACGAGGGCGTTGGATACCGGTCGGGAATCAGCCCGTTCGGATTGTCGCCCAATTCCCAGAAATACAGAAACGTTTCCCGTTGCAGTGAATCCAGAAAGCGCTTCGAACTGGCCACACCCCGGGGCTGGGCCTGCGAATGCAGGGAGCAAAAGCACAGCAAGAGAAAAAGGGATAACACAACAAAATGGGCAGGGAAACTACACCGGTATCGGTATCCTTCGACTTTCATGGCACAGGAATCAGCGGTATGGAAAGGAAAGATAAGGGAAAGAAAACAAAAATGATTAGCCTTAACTTGTATATATAATTTTCTTATATATATTTGTATCAGTCACTAATATTGATTTGGCTATGACACCCGAACAGCTAAACGTCGCAACGCTCGACGACATCGTGTTTGAAAACCGCAACAAATTGTATGGCGCCTACGATTTGCGCCAGGTCTATCAGCGCAGTGCCAACCGGGCGCTGTGGTTGGGAATTGCCTTGTTCTGGGCCGCTCTGGCCACACCGACGCTCTATAACCGGCTGAAACCGGCCGAGACGCCGGATCAGTTTATGAATGAAGTGACGCTGGAAGACATCAGAACCTTACCGCAGGAAGAACCGCCCATTGTGATTCCGCCGAAAGTGGAGATTCCTGTCCAACTGCCAACGGTGCGAAATCTGCCTCCGGAGGTAGTGACCGAAGCGCCCGATGACGTGACGGTGCCGACGGTGGAGGATCTGGAAGACAAGGTGTCGAGTGATAAAACCCAGGAGGGCGACCCCAACGCGCTGGATGTCATCGAAGCCCCCACGGAAACGGCAGGTCCGGCTCCGGTAGAAAAATCGATTGAAGTGGAACGCAAACCGGACGAGGTATTTTTGAAAGTGGAACAGGACCCCCAGTTTCCGGGCGGTATGCGAAAAATGGCTGAATTCCTGGAAAAAAACCTGCGCTATCCGCCGGCAGCTTCCCGGGCGAGTATTTCCGGAAAGGTCTACCTTCAATTTGTGGTGAACACGGATGGGAGTATTGTCGATGTTAGCGTCGTAAAAGGCATCGGCTTTGGTTGTGATGAGGAAGCGCTGCGGGTGGTGAAGAAGATGCCGCCCTGGCAGCCCGGCAAGCAATCGGGCCGGCCGGTGCGGGTCCGGTTTACGCTGCCCGTGGTGTTTGCCCTGGAATAACGCATCCACACTGTTGACAGCATGCCCGCCGGTTGCAACCGGCGGGCATTTTTTATGCTGAACAAAACCGTCGTTTTCCCTATTTTTGTGATAAAAAACCGCCCCCATGTGGCGTCTCCATCACTGATGATCGACTACTCCCAGATTCCCTCGCCCTGTTTTGTACTGGAAGAGGCCAAACTCCGCACCAATTTAAAACTGATCGATAGCGTACAGCAACAGGCTGGGGTTCAGATAATTCTGGCTCTCAAAGGCTTTTCGATGTACAGTGCTTTTCCGCTGGTGAAACAATACCTGTCGGGGGCCACGGCCAGTTCGCTCAACGAAATCAAGCTGGTCAACGACTACCTGGGCGTTCAGGCGCACACCTACATCCCGGCCATTCGCGACGACGAATTTGACGAAGTTCTCGAACGGAGCAGTCACCTCACGTTCAACTCGCTGAGCCAGTGGGAGCGGTTTAAAAACCGGGCAATCGCATCGGTTGTTTCCTGTGGCATTCGCGTCAATCCGCAGTATTCGGAAGTCGCAACAGACATGTACAATCCCTGCGTGCCGGGCTCGCGGCTGGGCGTGACGCGGAATCTGCTCGGCGACCGGCTGCCGGATGGGATGGAGGGCATTCATTTTCATACGCTCTGCGAAAACGACTCCTACACGCTCGAACGCACCCTCGAAGCACTGGAAAGCCGCTTTGGCGACCTGCTCCACCAGGCGCGGTGGGTCAACATGGGCGGAGGACACCTGATGACGCGCGAAGGCTACAATACCGAACACCTGATCGGGTTGCTGAAAGCGTTCCGGGAAAAATACCAGGTCGAAGTCATTCTGGAACCGGGCTCGGCCATTGGCTGGCAGACCGGCGTGCTGGTGTCGTCGGTTCTGGATGTGGTTGACAGCCAGGGGATTCAGGTGGCTATTCTCGATACCTCCTTTGCCGCCCACATGCCCGATACGCTCGAAATGCCGTATAAACCCCGGATTCTGAATTCATACCACGAACCCGTTGCCGGAAAGCCGACCTATCGCCTGGGCGGTATGACCTGTCTGGCGGGGGACTTCATGGGCGACTACAGTTTTGATAAACCGCTTCAGATCGGGGATAAAGTCATTTTCGATGACATGATTCACTACACAATGGTGAAAACGAGCACGTTTAACGGCGTCAATCTGCCCTCCATCGGCATCTGGCAGGAAGACAAAACCTTCCGGTTGGTAAAAACGTACGGGTATGAAAGCTTTAAAGACCGCTTGAGTTGAGCTAGGCAGTGAGAAATAAAAAAGACAAATTTATTGCTGGTAGAAAAATATAAAAGAGACCAGGGGAGTGTGTATTGTCAGACAAATTTACTGGCATAATTAATGTGACTATGAGATAGATATGTTGTATATTTTCGGCAAATCTAAACTCATATGAACATCCTGAAAAACCTGACCGTTTACTCACTTATTTGTGTTTTATTTCTATTCGAGAGGTGTTCGGTTAACGATCACCTTCAACCCGTTACCATCAATGTAAGCGGTCTTTCTTCCCTGACCGGAAACTGGTCTTCCCTCGGAATGACTACCCAGGCCGCCATGGAGATTGCGGAGGAAGACATCAACAGCTATTTTGCGGGCAAAGGCAGTGGGTTCCGGCTCAGCGTCACGGGTTACGACACCCAGCTCGAAGCTGAAAAAGCCGTTAGTTTTTTCACCACAGCCACCAGCTCCGGCACCCGGTTTTTCATTGGCCCACAGTCCAGCGCCGAGCTAGCGGCAGTGTTACCCCTTACCGGTACGACCAATTGCCTTGTCATCAGCCAGGGCAGCACAGCGGGTAGTCTGGCCATTGCCGACGATCCGGTTTTCCGGTTTTGCCCGGCCGATAAAATTGAAGGGGCAGCCATTGCCAAAACCATTTACGGGCAGGGAATTCGCGGACTGGTAACGATTGCCCGCGATGATGCCGGCAACAAAGGACTTCAAATATCAACGGGATCTTCCTTTACCACTCTAGGCGGGACGATTCAGGCATTGACGCCCTACGGCACCTCGGTCAGTGATTTTACGACGGAAATTGCCGCGATCAAAGCCCAGATTACTACATTGACCACCTCCTACGGTGCTGACAAAGTCGGTGTTTATCTGGCTTCTTTCGACGAATGTGTCGCCCTGTTCAAACAGGCCGCTGCGGACCCGGTTCTGAGTTCTGTGCGCTGGTATGGTGGGGATGGCGTGGCGCTGAGTGCCGCCCTGATCGGCGACCCGGATGCCGCTGATTTTGCGATTAGCACGCAGTTTTTTACGCCGACCTTCGGTTTGCCGGACGCGTATAAAACCGCCTGGGAACCCCTGATTGCCCGGATAAAAACCAAAACCGGTATCGACGCCGATGCGTTCGGCATTGCAGTATACGATGCGATGTGGGTCATTGCCAAAACAATCGAAGCCAGCAATGGCGTTCCGGCCGACCTCAAGACTTTGGAAAGTCAGTTTATCAAGCAGGCCAATGCCTATATCGGTGCTACGGGCCCCACGAATCTCGACAGTTTCGGAGATCGGGCTAATGGCTCATTCGATTACTTTGGAGTTGAAAAAGCAGGCAGTGTGTATCAGTGGAAATTAGTTGGGAAATCGAATTAAAAGGTATACGGTTTGAGTTTAACGCGGGCTGTGAGAGTAATTGTTAGATGATGCGGTAGTTAATGCTAACGACATTCGTCCGCATTGCTGCGGCCAATCATCCCATAGCTCGCGTTAGTTCAGATTTTAATTTTTAATTATACCGTCCAGTTGTTCCGACAATCGCTGGAACCCGGTCAATCCTTCGTCTTTAAAAACAATTTTGCCGGATGGATCAATGACGACGAAAGAGGGATAGGCGGTTATACCAAACTGCTTGCTAAGGGTTGGATTCGTTTGCGGGTCAAAGAGTTGCAACGACGTAATTTCTCGCTTTTTAATGAAGGCTTCTACCTTGCCGGGGTCCTTGTCGTAACAGACGCCGATCATGGCTACTTTTTGTTCATCAATGGCTGCGTGCATTTTCTTGATGGATTCTAAAATCTGTAGGCAGGGAGCGCACCAGGTGCCCCAAAAATCCAGTACGATGTATTTTCCTTTCAGGTTTTTCGTACTCACGGAGTCTTTTGAAAGGATGTCTCTTCGCGAAAACGCATGGGCCATATAACCCACCTTGCTTCCGTAAGTGTCTTCCTGTGAGGTGATTGTTCGCAGGGAAATGGAGTCTGCCAGTGGCGATAATTTCTCAAACAGCAACTTCTTCGTACCAGCGAGTACAATATCGCCTTCTACGTATTTATTGTACTCGTTGGCACTGGCTTTTACGCTGCGGGGATCAACATTTGGAGGAACAACAACCAAAAAAGTAGATTTTTTTGTGTAGTCAAAAACGGTTTTTGAAAACAGCATCAGCGTATACGTTGCCGTGTCGACTTTGAGCATTGCCTGTTTGTATTCGTAGGGACGGACGAAAAAGTGTACTTTATTCTCGGTAGAATCGCCATGATCAATCTGGAGTTTGGGCGGTTTTATAATCGAATAATCAAATACGATCGATTCATTTTTGTACTTGCCTGCCGTTGAATTGATTTGTAGACTTTTATAATTTCCCCGGGCAGGGCTCGTCAGGGTGTCTGAAAAATACACCACTTCATCATCCGATAAGTCTCTGTTGAAATTTCGATCGATCACAATGTAGTCTTTGTTGCTGGTCGTTCTCCCGATTAAAACGATAACGTCTTTCTCCAACGCTTTTAATTTAAAACTTCTTGACAAAGTGGAATACTTCGATGGAATGGCGGGAAGCGTCACCTTCAGCGTATTTTTAACCGGATGAATGTAAGAAAATGAGTAGGCAGTTGAATCATAAACCGGTTTAAGTGCCAGGGACGTAGCCATTGGTTGAGAAAACAGGGCTGATGAGACGCTTAAACTCAGGAGAATACAGCCAAATAGAGTCCGTACTTTCATAACGTTTGCGGGATTAGGGGTTAATTTACATTAGTAAGTTGTAAACCAACTAATTTATACGTTACGAAACTAATATAATAGTTGAATGTTTTTGTTTTTTACTTTTTTCTGGCCTTATACCATCAATTCATTTGGGTAATGCAAATGCCACAATAGAACCGGCCGGGTTTTCTTTGCTTCCGCCCACCGAGAGTGCGACGAATTGCCGGTTGCCACTGAAATACGTGCAGGCCGTTGCGTTGGCAACACCCGGGAGCGCGGTTTCCCACAGCAGTTTGCCCGTCGATTTGTCGAAGGCTTTCAATTTCTGATCCCTGGTTCCGCTGATAAAAACCAAACCACCGGCGGTGACGATGGGACCAGCAGAGCCTTCCAGCCCGGTTTCGGCCGCGCCTTTCTCCTGTAATTCCGGATGATTTCCCAGCGGAATCTGCCAGACGTAATCGCCGGTCGTCAGGTTAATCGCGTTGAGTGTTCCCCAGGGCGGTTTGATGGCCGGATGTCCTTTTGGGTCCCGGAAATGGCCGTAAGCTGTCAGATTCAGGTATTTGTCGGCCCCGGCCAGGGTCTGACCGGTTTCCATTTTGGTGGCTTTACCGGAGTTCTTTTCCCGGTCGAACAGGAAAGCGATGATGCCCTGTTCTTTCCCTTTAATGACGCTGGCAAAGGCCGGCATTTTGCCACCACCCTGTTTGATTTTGGCCAGCGCAGCCTCGCGGGTCATCCGGTTTCGGAGGCCGATCAGTGACGGATAGGTGGGCTCGTCGCCATTTTTGTCCTTTCCGTGGCAACTCACGCAATACGTCATATAAAGCGTTTTGCCCTGGGCAAAAACCGTCTGGTCTTTGGCTTCTTTCTCCGGATCAACTTTTTGCATCGACTGAATTTCCGGCGAATCGTTCGACTTGACATACAACACGCTCGTGGTCGGGTCATAGGCTGCGCCACCCCACTCGGCACCGCCCCGGGTTCCGGGCAGCATCAAGGTGCCTTTCAGATCCGGTGGGGTGAAGAGTCCCTCGTAGCGCATCGACCGGAATTTTTTAACGATGGAATCATGCCCCGCCGTCGAATACCGGGTCAAATCCGCTTCCGTCATGTGTTGACGGGCAAACGGTTTGGGCTTTAGCGGAAAAGGCTGCGTGGGCCAGGCTTCTTCGCCGGGGAGGTGAGAAACCGGCACCTTCCGTTCTTCAATCGGGAACAAGGGCTCCCCGGTTTCGCGGTTGAAGACAAATACAAAACCGTGTTTGGTCACCTGAGCTACGGCGTCTATTTTTCGGGGCCGACCGTCGGGGCCAGCACGTTCCACCGTGACCAGATTGGGCGGAGCGGGCAGGTCATAATCCCACAAATCGTGGTGGACGGTTTGAAAATGCCAGCGGTATTTCCCGGTTTTGGCATCGAGGGCCACGACACTGTTGCCATACAGATTTTTGCCTTTGCGGTCGGCACCGTAAAAATCGTAGGATGGCGAGCCCAGGGCCAGAAATACCATGCCGCGTTGGGTGTCGACACTCATGCCCGCCCAATCGTTGACGCCACCAGCGTATCGATAGGCGTCCTTCGGCCAGGTTTCGTAGCCGGGTTCGCCGGGCAATGGAATGGTGTGAAAGGTCCATTCGAGTTTTCCGTTCCGGATGTTGTAGGCCCGGATGTAGCCGGGTTGCGCCCCGTACAACTCCGACACTTCGGCTCCCATGATCAGCAAATCCTGGTAGACAATGCCGGGCGAAGTCGGTATGACCGAGATGGTTTCGGGAGCATCTCGCAGCCCGACGTTCATGCTCACCTGACCGTTTTTTCCGAAGCCCGGAACCGGTTTTCCCGTGCGGGCATCCAGCGCGAACAGCACATCGCCACCCGTTACCAGAATCCGTTTGTCCGCGCCATCTTCCCAATACGTAACGCCCCGGCTGACGCCCCCGCCAACCCCGCCGTCGAACGGATCGAACGACCATTTTTGCTCCCCGGTGGTGGCATCGACGGCATAAACCCGGTGCCGGGCCGACGTGGCGTATAACACACCGTCGATGATGATGGGGTTGCACTCACTGCTGCCAGGCCGCGCACCAGCCTGGGCGTCGTTCGGGTGAAACGTCCAGGCGGGTTGCAACTGGCTGACATTGTGGATCGTAATCTGATTCAGTTCGGAATAACTCGTGCTTTCGGCGTCGGCTTTGTAGAGGCTCCAGGTGCGGTTTTTATCGTCGTTCGACTGATAACCGGCCAGGAGCAGGAAGGCCGACAAGGCAAGAAAAAAGCCCAGTTTCAGACCGAGCCGGTTTTTAAAAAAGAGAGCGAGGTGGCGCATGGGAGGCTGCGATGAGTGACGGCTTCGTACCATACCATAAACAAAATGGCGCCTGATTTTACTCGTGAGTTCCGGTATGGAGTTGGCCCGGACTAAAAAATCCCGTGGGCTAGGGGAAAATCATCCGGCAGAACCTCCGCCGTAAACCCGAAATCCTGTACCAACGAAATCACGAAACCCGGTTCCACCAGACCGGTTGACGAGTGGATGCGCAGAATCCTGTCACAATCGTCCAGGTCGAAATTGGCGGTATACTGCGTAAACGTTTGATGGATGAGATCAAGAAGCCGGTTGGCATGACGGGCGTCCCGCACATTGGTTTTAAAAACTTCGACCATACTACCTGCGTTTGTCTTCATACCTGGGGGAACAATAACCCTGCCGAATGCCTACCGGGCTGGTTCAGGGTGGTAACAAAGAACCACAATGCCGACGCTGCTGACGGTGGTTTTCACTAATTTCAGCGTCAGTCGGTCGGCCATGTCCTGCCAGATCGGCAGGCCGGTTTTCAGGGCGACGGGGTTGATAAAAAGATGATATTCGTCGATCAGGTTGTCCTTGATAAAAGCCGAAACGATGCGGGCTCCCCCATAAATAATCAGGTCTTTGCCCGGCTGTGCTTTGAGTTCGGCCACTTCTTCGACAGGGCTTTTTTGAGTCAGCCGGGAATTTTTCCACTCAACCGTTGAAAGCGTCGATGAAAAAACCACTTTTTCGATTTCGTTCATCTGGTGCGCAAAGGCCAGATCATCCGGATTGGCATCGGGATTGGTGGCGGCAGTAGGCCAGTAATTCGCCATTCCCTCGTAGGTGATACGGCCAATCAGCATCGTGTCGGCGGAGTTGGCGAGATCGGCGGCATACTGATTCAGAACCGCATCCCAGTTCCATACCATCCAGTCCTGTTCGCCCGTTGGGCCGGCCACAAAGCCATCGAGGGTCATTTGCATCTGTAATTTCACCTTTCTCATGATTCAGTCAGTCGTACTCATCCGTGGAACAACGCCCGGTTTGAAGCCGGGCGCTGCTGATTTTAAAAAATGAGGAAGGTTGTTGTTACTGTTCAGAAATCGTTCAGGCGGCCGGTTTTTCATCAAAACTGATCATCCACTGGATACCAAAAGGATCGGTTAACATACCAAAATAAGCCCCCCAGAATTCTTTTTTCATTGGCAGCACGGCGACCCCGCCAGCCGAAAGTTTGCTGTAGAGAGTGTCCGCTTCTTCTTTACTGTCGGTGTCGATGGAGAGATGGAAATTGCTGCCCATGGTTACGGTATGACCCATCGATTCCAGGGCATCGGTTGCCATCAGAAGCGTTCCGGGGCCGAGCTGTAACGCAATGTGCATGATTTTTCCGGCCTCCGAGGCCGGGAGTTTTGCGCCTTCGGGCGTGTCTTTAAAACGTTGGAGCGCTATGAATTCACCCCCAAAAACCGACTTGTAAAACGTGAACGCTTCTTCGGTGTTGCCGTTAAAGTTCAGATACGGATTGAAAGTTGCCATGGTTGGAGTGCTTAGATTCGGGCGGTTTTTTCCGCCTTGCGTATAGTACAAACGTACGGGAATGATTTGACACCGGCAGGGGGCAAACGCGGCAATAAAAGGGGTTGATTACGACAATCCCTTTCCTTATTTTTGACGCATGAAGCACATATCGATTTTAGTCCCAAAAGGGGCTATTTTAGGTAGCCTGGAGGGCACCCGCCAGTTGTTTACGCAGGTCAACCAGTTTTTTGCCGCCAAGGGCCAACCGCCTTTGTTCCGGGTGCAACTGGTCGGTCTGACGAAAGAAACGCCCCTGAGTGGCGGTGCTTTTACGGCCCATGCGGATGCGGTTCTGGCTGACGTGCAGAAGACGGATTTGATCGTTATTCCCGCACTGGACGGTGATCTGCGACTGGCGATTGAAAAAAACCGGGCGTTTATTCCCTGGATCACCGAGCAGTACCGGGGCGGTTCGGAAGTGGCCAGCCTGTGTCTGGGTGCTTTTTTGCTGGCATCGACCGGTTTGCTGAAAGGCCGCCAGTGTGCAACGCACTGGCTGGCGACAAATGATTTCCGGCAGTTGTTTCCCGACGTAAACCTGGTGACCGAGCGGATTATCACCGACGAACTGGGCATCTATTCGAGCGGGGGGGCGTTCTCGTACCTGAATCTGATTTTGTACCTCATCGAAAAATACGCGGGCCGCGACATTGCGGTGCTGTCGGCCAAAGTCTTTGCCATTGAAATTGACCGGGAAACCCAGTCGCCGTTCACGATTTTTCAGGGGCAGAAAGAACACGAAGACGAGCCGGTGAAGAAAGCCCAGGAGTTTATCGAGAAAAATTTTCAGGACAAAATCACGATCGATCAACTGGCCGACATGCACGCCCTCGGACGGCGCAATCTGGAACGGCGGTTTAAGAAAGCCACCTCCAATACCGTCGCCGAATACATCCAGCGGGTAAAAATTGAAGCGGCCAAGAAGAACCTGGAAATCAGCCAGAAGAACATCAACGAAATCATGTACGAGGTGGGTTATTCCGACACCAAAGCCTTCCGGACGATCTTTAAAAAAATCACCGGATTGTCGCCCATCGAGTACCGCAACAAATACAACAAAGTTGCCGCCGTGGCCTGAGCGCACCACAGGCTGACCCTCAACCGCTTACTACCGGTCTGTAACTTTTTCCATCCTCATACCCACCTTTTCTCCGTAAGTTTCCCTACCTTTACATCCCGTAACAACCACATTTCGTTTTCAGACATGGCTCCATCCGGTCAGAAAACCGCTAAGTACATATTCGTTACGGGCGGTGTAACTTCTTCGTTGGGCAAGGGCATTATTGCCTCTTCGCTTGCAAAATTGCTTCAGTCTCGCGGCCTGTCGGTCACGATTCAAAAGTTTGATCCTTATATCAATATTGACCCCGGTACGCTCAATCCATACGAGCACGGCGAATGCTACGTCACCGACGACGGCGCGGAAACCGATCTCGATCTGGGCCACTACGAACGGTTTCTGAACATTCGTACGTCACGCGCCAACAACATCACCACGGGCCGAATCTACAACAACGTCATCACCCGCGAACGCAAGGGCGATTTCCTCGGACGGACGGTACAGGTTGTGCCGCACATTACCGACGAAATCAAACGCAACATCCGGCTGCTGGGCGAAACCGGTGAGTACGACATCATCATTACCGAAATTGGGGGGTGTGTGGGCGACATCGAATCGCTGCCGTTTGTCGAAGCTGTCCGGCAGTTGAAGTTTGAACTGGGCGAAAAAGATACGCTCGTCATTCACCTGACGCTGATTCCGTACCTGGCCTCGGCGGGTGAGCTGAAAACCAAACCGACCCAGCACTCCGTTCGGATGCTGCTCGAAAACGGCGTTCAGCCCGACATCATCGTGTGCCGCACCGAACACCCGCTACCGCCCGACATTCGCCGGAAAATTGCGCTGTTCTGTAACGTACAGGTCAATTCGGTGATCGAAGCCATCGACGCCGAAACGATTTATGACGTTCCGCTGCTGATGCGGAAAGAAAAACTCGACCAGCGGGCGTTGTACATGCTCGATCTGTACAACGATCAGGATGCCGATCTCGATAGCTGGAAGGAGTTTCTGGGCCACCTCAAAAATCCGACGGATTCGGTTACGATCGGTTTGGTTGGCAAATACGTCGAACTGCGGGATGCCTACAAATCCATCGCCGAGTCGTTCATCCACGCCGGGGCTAAAAACGAATGCAAGGTCAATATCGAGTGGATTCAGTCCGAAACGTTGGGCGATTTCGATCAGGTTTCAGAACGGCTTCGGGATCTCGACGGCATTCTGGTCGCCCCCGGTTTTGGCGAACGCGGCATCGAAGGCAAGATCAACGCCATCCGTTTCGCCCGTGAAAACGGGATACCGTTTCTGGGCATTTGCCTCGGGATGCAGTGTGCCTGCATCGAGTTTGCGCGCAACGTGCTGGGGTGGTCCGACGCCCATTCCTCGGAAATGAACGCAAATGCATCACACCGGGTTATCGACATGATGGAGAGCCAGAAAAAGGTGACCAACAAAGGCGGAACGATGCGGCTGGGCGCGTATCCCTGCAAAATCAAGAAAGATTCGCTGGCGTTCCAGATTTATGGAAAGTCGCCGATCAGCGAACGGCACCGCCACCGGTACGAATTTAACAATGAATTTATCAGCCAGTTTGAAAAAGCCGGGCTGGTGCCAACCGGGATCAATCCGGAAACCGGGCTGGTCGAAATTGTAGAGCTGAAAAACCACCCCTGGTTCGTTGGTGTGCAGTTTCACCCCGAGTTGAGAAGCACCGTGATGGACCCGCACCCGCTGTTTGTACATTTCGTGCGGGCGTCGATGAGTCACTCACAGGAGAAACGCCTGGTCGACACCACGGCGAGTGTTGGTTAAGCCTTTGCTTCTCCGTACTTTTGCGGACTAATTATTACGTTTAAAGTTTAAGGTTTAACGTTAGAAGTGCTCGTTAGCCACGTTAAACCTTAAACTTTATACTTTAAACCAAAGAAATGGATCGTAATCAAATTATTGGTATTGTATTGATTCTGGGGATGTTGCTGGGGTACCAGTTGTTAATGCCAAAGCCCGCCCCGGAAACAAAACCCCAACAGGAAACAGCCACCACTGCCCCCACGCCGGAAGCCGCCAAACAGGCGGAGCAGCCCCTCGACTCGGCAGCCTCCCGAATGATGTACGGCGATTTTGCAGCCGCAGCAACGGGCCAGAGCCAGGATATAGTCGTCGAAAACCCCGACATCCGGGTTACCTTCAGCACCAAGGGAGGACGCGTCAAAGAAGTTCTTCTGAAAAATTACAAAACGTACGACCAGAAACCGCTGGTGCTGCTCAATGAAGAAAGCAGCGAAATGGTGCTGGAACTGCCCACCAACCGGGGGAAAGTCAACGTCGAAAAATTGTATTTCGAAACGGCGACGCCACCCCGGACAACCGTTCAGGGAAACGCCCAAACCGTAACGTTCAAACTCGCCCTGTCGCCCACCGAATCCGTTGAACAGACCTACACCGTTCCGGCGAAAGGCTTCGTGGTCGACTACGATCTGAAACTGAACGGTCTGGATAAAATGTTGACCAACAATGATATCCGGTTCCTGTGGCAGGACAAGATGCGGCAGTTTGAAAACGATATGGCCGAAAACCGCAAATCGGCAACCATCAATTACCTGTCGGCCGACGAAAATTTCGATGGTCTGTCGGAAGGAGCCGCCAACCAGGAAGCAACGCTGGAGGAGCCGGTGCAATGGTTTACCATCAAGCACAAATACTTCCTGGCCGGGTTTATTTCGGAAAGCAGTCCGTTCAAAAAGCCGGTTTTCAAAACAATTGTGAACGAAGCGGATTCCAGTACGGTTAAAACCGCCATCGCCGACGTGCTGATTCCCATCGCCGATGTGAAGGCCGGCAAAGGCAATTACCGCTTCTATTTTGGCCCGAACGATTACCAGTTGCTCGACGAAGTCGCACCCGAATTCGACCGGAACGTTTACCTGGGCTATGCCATTCTGAAACCGGTGAACAAGTACTTTTTTGTGCCGGTGTTTAGCTTTCTGGAGAAATTCATTTCCAACTACGGCTTGCTGATCATTGCGCTGGTGGTGTTCGTAAAACTGCTGCTGACGCCTTTGACGTACCGTTCATACGTTAGCATGGCGAAAATGCGGGTTTTAGGCCCCGAGGTGAACGCGATTCGTGAGAAGGTGGGAGACGACATGGCCAAGCAACAGCAGGAAACCATGAAGCTCTATCAGCAGGTGGGCGTGAGTCCGCTGAGTGGGTGTATTCCGGTTCTGGCCACGATGCCGGTTTTGATGGCGTTGTTTTTCCTGTTTCCGAACCTGATCGAGTTGCGGCAGAAGGGTTTTCTGTGGTCGAGCGATTTGTCGACCTACGATTCGTTCATCAAATTTCCGTTTACGATTCCGTTCCTGGGTTCGCACCTGAGTCTGTTTACGATCTTCATGACGGCGTCGAGTCTGGCCTATGCCTACTATAACAACCAGATGACGCCCGCCCAGCCGAACAGCCCGATCAACATGAAAGCGATGAGCTACGTGTTCCCGCTGATGTTTATGTTCGTGCTGAACTCGTTCCCGGCCGGTCTGACGTTTTACTACTTTGTGTCGAACGTCGTAACCATCGCCCAGCAATTGCTGATTCGCAAGTTTGTCGACGAAGACAAGATCAAGGCGGTGCTGGAAGAAAACCGGAAGAAGTTTGCGAAGGGCGATGTCAAAAAATCGAAGTTTCAGGATTTGCTGCAACGCTCGCTCCAACAGGCCGAGGAAGCTAAAAAGCAGGCTGAAGAGGCCAAAAAACGACCGAAAAAATAAAAAAGATGACTCACTAATCCGTCTTCTTTCTAACAAAACCAACACGTCTGTGTTGGTTTTGTTAGTTTTGTGCCACGCTTCTTAATCCAGCCCCATGAACAGGTCTTTTGCTTTCCATACCGGTTTCAGGTCATTTAGCCTCTGTGTCCTTCTGTGGACGACCGCGCAGGCGGCTGTGGCCCAAACCGATAACGCTGAACGACGCTACCAGTATGCGGTACGCTTTATTCAGCAGAAAGACTATGTGAAGGCCAAAGCAGAACTCAAGCCGCTGACCGAGATCCGAACCAGTGCCATTGCGCCCTACGCACACTACTACCACGCGCTGGCCGATTTCAATTTGAAGCGATTTTCGGAAAGTCGGCTGATGTTGAAGCAGTTGATCGACCGGTTTCCGGACTGGAAAAAAATGGACGATGTTTATTATCTGCTGGGGGCGGCTTTTTTTGAAAACGGACAATACGAAGAAGGCATCGAAAACCTGGGCCGCATTGGCGATCCGGCTCTCAAACCGGACGTCAGCAAGCTCCAAACCTATTATTTCAGCCAGATCAACGATT
The DNA here is from genome assembly GCF_965227735.1 of Larkinella sp. Lineage (NCBI taxonomy): Bacteria > Pseudomonadati > Bacteroidota > Cytophagia > Cytophagales > Spirosomataceae > Larkinella > Larkinella sp. The sequence goes on from NZ_OZ245776.1 coordinate 7,098,184, forward strand.
TGAACCGGTTGAAGCTGATGCAGAAAGAATTTCCCAACAACCGCGAACTGGCGCTGGCCCTGATCGATCAGATTCAGCGGACCTCGACGGCTCCGGCCGACCTCGAACTGTCGGATCGGCTGACCAACCGGTTTGGTGTTCCGGGCGTTGCGCGGCCTGTTACGACCGAAGCGTCATCCAGCACGGCAACCGTTGCCCGACCGGAGAAAAACCGTAACAAGGGGTATTATAACGTGGCTGTACTGTTTCCTTTCCGGCTGAACGACATCAATCCGTACGACCGCGCCCGCTCGAACCAGTATGCGCTGGATTTGTACAACGGCATGCGGCTGGCGAAGACGAAATTGCAGTCGGAAGGCATTACAGTGAATCTGTTTGCCTACGATGTCGATAATGACGGCACCAAAATGACGACGCTGGTCAACAATCCGGGGTTCATTCAAAACGATTTGCTGATCGGCCCGCTTTACGCCGAACCCAACCGGATTGCCACGGAATTTGCCAACCAAAACAACGTGTTGCTGGTCAATCCGATTTCAACCAGTAGCGAACTGGTCGTCAATCAACCCCTGGCTTTTCTGGCCAGTCCGTCGCTGAACCAGCAGGCGCTGAAAACCGTCGCTTTCGCCCGGACGTTGTCAATGGTGAAAAAAGCGGCTATTTATTACGGAAATTCCCGGAAAGATTCCACGCTGGCGACCTTGTACCAGAACGAACTGAAACGAATTGGCTATGCGGTGCAGGATTTTCGGAAAGTCAGCAGCAGTGATCTGGAAACCATTCGCCTGTCGGAAACGAACAAACCCGGCCACATTTTTCTGGTGAGCAGCGACGAAAACACGGGGGCCAAATTGCTCCGGCTGCTCGCGCAACGGCAGGTGGAAGTCCCGGTGATTGCCACCTCGTCTGCTTTTAATTTTGACAAAGATCCACTGTCGATTTTTTCGAGGAATGATTTGTACCTGGTGTATCCCGAATTTGTCGATCCGGAGCGCCCCGGTTCGGACGAATTTGAGGAACTGTATCTGGACCAGCGTAACCTGATTCCGTCGACCTACGCGTACCAGGGGTACGATATGCTGCTGTTTTTTGGCCGGATGCTGGCCCGAACCCGCGGACAGATTACGAACCGGTCGCAACTCAAAGCCGCCCCCGAAGAAGGCTATCTGCTTTCCGGCTACGATTACACCGCCAGCAACGACAACCAGGTCGTCCCCATCGTAAAATACGACGGAACACGGTTTACACTAATTAAATAATTGCGAATGAGCGAATGAGCGAATGAGTGAATAACCTGCCGGATTCTTAGCACCTTATTCACTCATTCACTCATTCACTCATTCGCTCATTGAATCATGACAACGAGCGAGCAACTCTTCGAGAAAGCAAAGACATTGATTCCGGGCGGGGTGAATTCACCGGTTCGGGCTTTTCGGGCCGTGGGTGGAAACCCGGTTTTTATTAAATCCGCAAAAGGACCGTATCTTGTTGATGAGGACGGAAACCGGTACATCGAACTGATCAACTCCTGGGGGCCAATGGTGTTGGGCCACGCGTTCGAGCCGGTGGAAGAAGCCGTTCGGGAAGCGATTCAGCACTCGTTTTCGTTCGGCGCACCCACCCGCAAGGAAGTGGAAATGGCCGAATTGATTACCAACATGGTGCCGTCGGTCGAGATGGTGCGGATGGTCAACTCGGGCACCGAAGCCACAATGGCGGCTATTCGGGTGGCGCGCGGGTTTACCGGGCGCGACAAACTGATCAAATTTGAAGGTTGTTACCACGGCCACGGCGACTCGTTCCTGATTGCAGCCGGTAGTGGTGCCATTACGATGGGAACGCCCGACAGTCCCGGCGTCACCAAGGCCACCGCATTGGACACATTGACGGCTCCGTTCAACGATCTATACGCCGTTGAACGGCTGATCGACGCCAACGCCAACCAGATTGCCGCCATCATCCTGGAACCCGTTGTGGGCAACATGGGTTGCGTACTGCCCGAACCCGGTTTTCTGCAGGGCTTGCGGGAGTTGTGCGATAAAAATGATATTCTGCTGATTTTCGACGAAGTCATGACCGGTTTCCGGCTGGCCAAAGGGGGCGCTCAGGAGCGGTTTGGCATCCGGCCCGACCTCACCACGATGGGAAAAATCATCGGGGGCGGCATGCCGGTGGGGGCTTATGGCGGACGACGCGACATCATGAGCATCGTTTCGCCCGCCGGGCCGGTCTATCAGGCCGGCACCTTGTCCGGAAATCCAATTGCCATGTCGGCAGGTTTGGCGATGTTGCGGCATTTGAACGACCATCCGGAAGTCTACACGCGCCTGGAGGAACTGGGAACGCGGCTGACCGATGGCATTCGGGCCAGCATGGTCAAACTGGGGCTGGATTTTACAATTAATCACCTCGGTTCGATGTACACGCTGTTCATGACGGAGCGGCCGGTTTCTAATTTCGTCGATGCCAAAACCTGCGATTTGCCGTTGTTTGGACGGTATTTTCAGGCCATGCTGAAGCGGGGCGTTTACCTGGCACCCTCGCAGTTTGAGAGTCTGTTTCTCTCGGTGGCCCTGACAGACGAGTTGATCGATCAGGTGATCTGGGCGAATGAAGAGGCATTGAAGGAAGTTATTTAATCCCGTTCGATGCGTTTTTCCGTCATCATTCCCGTTTACAATCGCCCGGACGAGCTGCGCGAACTGCTCGAAAGCCTGAGCCGTCAAACCCGTGTTCCCGACGAAATCGTGGTGGTGGAAGACGGGTCCGTAATCCGGGCCGATGAGGTGGTTGAGTCATTCAAGAACCGCCTGAGCATTCACTATTTCTTCAAACCCAACGGCGGTCAGGGGTTTGCCCGCAATTCCGGTTTTGAACGGGCAACGGGCGATTATTTCGTAATTTTCGACTCCGATGCGCTGGTTCCACCGCATTATTTTGCCGCCGTCGAGCAGCGGTTGCAAACGGACTGGCTGGATGCGTATGGCGGCCCCGATGCGGCTCACCCCAGTTTTACGCCCATTCAAAAAGCGATCAGTTATTCGATGACCTCGCCTTTTACGACCGGCGGTATTCGGGGCAGCAAGAAGAACCTCGGCGGTAAATTTCATCCGCGCAGTTTTAACATGGGTTTTTCGCGGCAGGTTTACGAGAAAATCGGCGGGTATAAAATCAGCCGGATGGGGGAGGACATTGAATTTGCGATTCGCATTATTGACAACGGCTTCAAAACCGGTCTGCTCCCGGAAGCCTTCATTTACCACAAGCGCCGGACGAATTTCGGGCAGTTTTACCGCCAGCTCCGGTTTTTTGGCCGCGCCCGCATCAACATCGCCCGGTTTTTTCCGTCAGAACTCCGGCTGGTGCACACCTTTCCGGCCTTGTTTACGCTATTCGTCTTCTCGGTGCCTGTCTGGTATTTCGTTCATCCGGTTCTGTTCGGACTGGCGGTTTCAGTGTTGCTCCTGTTCTCTGTGCTGATTTTTGTCGATGCCGTGCGGAAAGAAAAGAGCCTGAACGTAGGGTTTTTAAGCATTGGAGCGGCCTTTGTGCAGCTCATTGGCTACGGCGTCGGTTTTTTGAGCGAAGGCTGGAAACGACTCCGCGAGCCGAAAGGCCACCAGGAAACCGGTGCCAATATGGAATATCCATCATAATTCCTATTTTTGGCCCATGAAAGTCTTAGTTACCGGAAGCGCGGGACACCTGGGCGAGGCACTGGTGCGCACGTTCCAGCGTTTGGGAGATGAAGTCGTCAGCATCGACATTCTAAACGCTCCATTTACTTCGCACGTCGGCTCGATTACCGACCGTTCGTTTGTTCAACGTTGTCTTGAAGGGGTTAAGGCGGTTTTTCATACGGCAACCCTCCACAAACCGCACGTCGCGACCCACAGCCTGCAGGATTTCATTGACACCAACATCACCGGTACGCTCAATCTGCTACAGGAGTCGGTGGCCGCTGGTGTAGAGCGTTTTGTGTTCACCAGCACCACCAGTGTTTTTGGTGATGCACTGGTCCCGCCCGCCGGAGAGCCCGCAGCCTGGATCACGGAGGAGGTGACGCCCGTTCCCAAAAACATTTATGGCGTTACAAAAACGGCCGCCGAAGATCTCTGCCAGCTTTTTTACCGAAATCAGGGGCTGCCCTGTATCATTCTGCGAACTTCCCGGTTTTTCCTCGAAATTGATGACAATAAAGGCGTGCGGGATGCCTATGAAGACGACAATGTAAAGGCCAACGAATACCTCTTTCGGCGCGTGGATCTGGAAGATGTGGTGAGTGCGCACCTGCTGGCCGCCGAACGGGCACCGGATCTCGGTTTTGGTACCTACATCATCAGTGCAACCACACCCTTTTTGCCGGAAGACACAGTTGCTTTACGGTTTGCTGCCCCTCAAGTCGTTCAGCGGCTGGTTCCGGACTATGAAGCAGAATACGGACGTCGGGGCTGGCGGATGTTCCCCGAAGTTGACCGGGTGTATGTAAATAAAAAGGCCCGAACAGAACTGGGATGGGAACCGAGGTACGATTTTAGGTATTTGATTGAACGCATGAAAGCGGGGGAAGATCTGCGAAGCCCGTTGGCCCGGCAGGTTGGCTCGAAGAAATACCATCCGAAAACCTTTTCCGAGGGACCTTACCCGGTCGAATGCTAACGGCTTACTTTTTGCAGAGATAAATGACCTCCCCGGCTGGCAGCGAAAACCTCTTCACTTCTTCTTTGGGGAGTTCGAACACAAAGCGGTCTTCCACGACGGTAAAACCGCCTTTGGCCAGCCGTTGGGCATAATCGCGGCCAAAAAGCCGGACGTGGTCGCTTTGCCAGAAAAGCCGTTCCCGCTCTTTCGGGTCGGTAATGCTGGCGTCCTCGAAGGTGGTTTCGCGGGTGTAGTCGATCGGCGACTGGATGATGGCCCAGCCCCCCGGTTTCAGCACCCGATACAGTTCACTGCTGGCTTTGGCGTCATCCTCGACGTGTTCCATCACGTGGTTACAAAACGCCACATCGAAGGTGTTGTCCGGAAATGGAATCTGGTGGATGTCCATTTTTATTTTTGCCAGGGGCGATTCGATGTCGGCGGTGATGTAGTCCAGATTCGGCAGTTTCTCAAACCGGTCGATAAAGCAATGCTCGGGCGCCACGTGCAGGACTTTCAGCGGATCGCGGTAAAAATTGGTTTTCCGTTGCAGGTAGAGGTTCATCAGCCGGTGGCGTTCCAAAGCCAGGCAATTCGGACAGAGGGCGTTCGGGCGCGGGATGTTCCGGCCGTAGGGCATAAACTCCCGAAAGTGTTTGCTGCAAACCGTGCATTCGACGTTGTTGCCCCGGTAGAAAACCATCATCACCTTCATGGCATAATGGCTGACCCGCTGCAGAGCCGGGCGCGGTACGGTTTTTAAAATAAAGCTGATGAGATGTTTCATACCACGGAAAAACACCGCCGGAACACGGGACACGCTCGTTGATCCCCAACCGGCGATGGGGCCGAATACGCAATAATTAACAGATTTACCGCTAAAATGAGATTTAGTCTGTTAAATTAGAGCTTTGATCACTTGTAGTTTTACTTACGATGGCCGTTGCCCCCTCTAAACCGCCCGGTCGGCGTCTCATCAAGCGGATGAGTACACGCACCAAATGGCTTCTGCTGGCTCCCTTCAGTCTGATTCTGATTGGCTATGGCTTGTGCGTTTTCAGCGAAGCCGCCAACCTGAAACATACCGGCGAACCCTTCAGCCGGTGGTTTTTGCTGGGAACCTACAGTCTGGTCGTTATCAACGCCGGACTTTCCCTGTTTGGTCAGGCCATTATTTTTCGGATGCAGATCGAAAACCGCCGAACCATCCGCCGGTATCTGAAAAAGATGCTGCGGGATCGGCGCAAAAAAGAAAACCCCGTCCGTCGAGCGTGACGAGGCAATCGAATGACCCTCCGTTTTCAGCAAACAGTGCGATACTACCCACTGAGAACCGCTTTTCACTTACGCTGCAGCCTGGCTTTTCTTTTCGGCAAAAGACGCCTTAATGGCTTCTACATCAACGTTTTTCACGTCCGGACGACGCAATAATTGTTTGATACGCGCAATTTTGTTGTTAGCCCGGGCTTTATTTTTTTGGTCTTTGCGTTTCAGTGCTGTTACTCCCATGATTGTATGTAATTAGTCCGTTTAATCCAAATTGTCCGCAAAATTAGCGGAAATACCGCAGAAAATCAATTTTTTATTGGTACTAATCTGACGCGATGCCGGGGTAAGCGCAGGTTCCTGCCAACAGCCCGCTGAAAACTCCGTCCGGCTTGCTATTTTTGCAACATGCAAAAACCGAGTTTACCCCGCGGCACGCGCGATTTTGGGCCGGAACAGATGAGCAAACGGCTTTTTCTGCTGGAAACCATCCGGCAAACGTTCCGGCGATACGGCTTTCAGCCCATTGAAACCCCCACCCTCGAAAACCTGTCGGTTCTGATGGGAAAATACGGCGAAGAAGGTGATCAGTTGCTGTTTAAAGTGCTTAATTCCGGCGACTTTGCCAAGGATTTGACCGAAACCGACTGGCAGGAAAACGCCCGCAAATTAACCCTGAAAATTTCGGAAAAGGGCCTTCGGTACGACCTGACGGTTCCGTTCGCCCGCTACGTGGTCATGAATCGTCACGCCTTGACGATGCCGTTCAAGCGGTATCAGATTCAGCCGGTCTGGCGCGCCGATCGTCCCCAGAAAGGGCGCTACCGGGAGTTTGTCCAGTGCGACGCCGATGTGGTCGGTACGGATTCGTTGTTGTGCGAAGCCGAAATTGTGTTGATGCTGCACGAAAGCCTGCGAAATCTGGGCATTCAGGATTTTACCGTAAAAATCAACAACCGCAAGATTCTGACCGGCATTGCCGAGGTGGTGGGAGCCGCCGGGCAGGAGGGTCTACTTGCCATTGCCATTGATAAACTGGATAAAATCGGGAAAGAAAAAGTCGTTGAGGAATTGAAACAACGCGGTTTTTCCGATGAATCGATTATTAAACTGGACCCGATGTTCCAGTTTCCGGACCAGGCGCAGGCGGTTTTTGAACAACTAAAAAGCTGGTTGGCACCTTCGGAGGTGGGGCTGAAAGGCGTTGCGGAACTCGAAGAAGTCTGGCAGTTGGTCGCCCAATACGGGTTGAACGACGCCCGGATGCAACTGGACGTGACACTGGCGCGGGGCTTATCGTACTATACCGGTGCCATTTTCGAAGTGAAAGCCAATGGCGTACAAATCGGGAGCATCAGCGGGGGAGGGCGCTACGACAACCTCACCGGCGCGTTTGGTATGCCCGGTTTATCGGGCGTCGGCATTTCACTGGGCGTCGACCGGATCTACGACGTGATGGAAGAACTGAACCTGTTTCCGGAAACCGGCTTGCAATCGACGCAGGTGCTGGTGGTTCATCTCGATACCGAAGGCCGTTCGCTTGGCTTGCCGTTGCTGAGTGAATTGCGGGCGCAGAACATTTCAGCCGAAGCCTATCCTGATTCGGCCAAGGTGAAAAAGCAACTGGATTATGCGAACGCAAAACGCATTCCGTACGTCGTTCTAATCGGTTCTGAGGAACTGCAAACCGGGCTATTGGGGCTGAAAAATATGGTGACGGGGCTGCAGGAGAAGCTGACGGCAGACGAGATTGTGGCGCGTTTGAAGGGCGAGCTATGAGCAAGTAACTAAACCGTAGAATTAAACTAAACTGCTGACAGAGCCTTTGGCCGCTGTCAGGGTTACAAAAACGGCGTCCCGACTCAAAGTCGGGACGCCGTTTGCATTGGAGTTAGGCTGCGAATTAAAACTTGAAGCCTACGTTGACACCCAGTGCCCGACGCTGCGAATTGTTGAATCCGCTGATGGCATCGGAAAAGCCGTGGTGATAGACGAGGTCGATCAGGACCGGACCCATGTCGAAGCCCAGATTGACCAGACCCTGAAAAGCTCCGCTTTTGATCTCATCTTCGTCCACATTGACGGTGTTGTTGCTGCTCAACCGATTGGCATATTCAGCACCGACGGCGAGCCGAACGGCCGAAATGCCCCGGTCCGACTGCGCCAGTTTTATACCGACGTAAGCCGGAATCTGCAACCATTTGGTGTTGATACGGCCCGAAATATCCTGAATTGTAGCGCCATCACCCGGTGTGAAATAGTTCGAACTGGAAGCAAAATACTCCACACCCAGTTGACCGTAGATTCGGCCGCCACCGCGAACGAAACCGCCAATCTGGTAGCCCAGACGGCCAGAAGGATTGTCGCCATCCACATCTTCACCCCGGTACCGGGTCGTGTTGGCACCCACATAAATACCACCGGTAAAGGCCTTATACGGTCTGTCCGCTTTCACCCGGCTTTGCCGACTGCCGTAGTCAGACGTCGTGGTCGTAGAAGAATACGAACTGGTCGTGGCAGGAGTCGACGAATACGTCGAGCTGCTCGTTGGCGTAGTGGCGGTGTCCGTTGGCGTGACCGTAGTCGCGGAGGTTCTGGTAGTGTCTGAAGAAATGTTGTTCTGAGCAAAGACGCTCCACGTTCCCAAAAGGCACACCGCAAGCAGAATACTGTTGCGTTTCATGATGATAAGATTGTTGAAATTGTAAAAAAATAAGGTGTATGCGTAACATACACCTTATCAACAATGCTTATCTTGGATTGTTTAAAGTTGACGCCATTCTTTGTAAGAATTGATCAGGCCGTTGGTGGAGCTGTCGTGCGACGAAACCGGCCGGTTGTCGGCCAGTTCGGGCAGAATGCGATTGGCCAATTGTTTGCCCAGTTCAACGCCCCACTGGTCAAAACTGAAGATGTTCCAGATGATGCCCTGGGTGAAAATTTTGTGTTCGTACATCGCAATCAGGCTGCCGAGTGTCCGGGGCGTGATTTTCTTCACCAGAATCGAATTGGTAGGGCGGTTTCCCGAAAATACCTTGAAAGGCATCAGTAAAGCCACTTCTTCTTCGGTTTTTCCGGCTTTCACCAGTTCCCCCACCACTTCTTCCCCGGATTTTCCGTTCATCAGGGCTTCGGTTTGGGCAAAGAAGTTGGACAGCAGCATGTTGTGGTGTTCGCCCAGGGGACGCTGGCTGATGGCCGGGGCAATGAAGTCGCAGGGAATCAGCTTGGTACCCTGGTGAATCAATTGGTAGAAGGCGTGTTGTCCGTTAGTTCCGGGTTCGCCCCAGATCACCGGCCCGGTTTGGTAAGCTGTTGGCTCGCCGTTGCGGTCGACGGATTTGCCGTTGCTTTCCATATCGCCCTGCTGGAAATAGGCAGCAAACCGGTGCATGTATTGGTCGTAGGGCAGAATGGCGTGCGATTCGGCTCCGAAAAAGTTGTTGTACCAAATGCCCAGCAGGGCCAGTGTCACCGGAATATTTTCTTCAATGGGGGTATTTTTGAAGTGCAGATCCATCGCATGGCCCCCTTCGAGCAGTTCGGCAAAGTTGTCGAAACCGATGTAGCAGGCAATCGACAGACCGATGGCCGACCAGAGGGAGTAGCGTCCACCGACCCAGTCCCAGAACCCGAACATGTTTTCAGGATCGATGCCGAATTTTTCGACCTCGGTTTTATTGGTCGAAATGGCCACAAAATGTTTCGCCACCGCCGATTCGTCGTTGGCGTGACTCAGAAACCAGTCGCGGGCCGAATGCGCATTGGCCATCGTTTCCTGCGTCGTGAAGGTTTTCGACGCAATCATGAACAGCGTGGTTTCCGGATCGAGCTTTTGCAGGGTTTCGTAGATGTGAACGCCATCGACGTTCGATACGAAATAAACCTGCAACTGCGGTTTCCCGTCTTTCTGAACCGCATACGGTTTTAGGGCTTCCGTGACCATCACCGGCCCCAGATCCGAACCCCCAATGCCGATGTTGACGATTTGTGTGATCGGTTTGCCGGTATACCCTTTCCAGTCACCCGAGCTGATGCGATGCGAAAAAGCTTCCATTTTGTCCAGAACCGCATTGACATCCGGCATCACATCCTTTCCATCGACCAGCACCGGCGTGTTGGAACGGTTCCGCAGGGCGACGTGCAGCACCGAACGGTTTTCGGTAACGTTGATTGCATCGCCGGAGAACATCTTTTCAATGGCTTCGTATAGACCCGCCTGACCCGCCAGTTGACGCAGCAGTTGCAGGGTTTCAGCGGTAATCCGGTTTTTGGAGAAATCGACCAGAACGTCTTCAAACCGCAGCGAAAAATCAGTAAATCGATTGGGATTTTGAGCAAATAAATCCCGCAGGTGCTGTCCCTTTAGTTGCTCGAAATGGTTCTGGAGTTCCTGATAAGCAGGGAGTTGAAGAAAAGAATGGGTCGGTAACATGGTAGATGGGTTCAAAGAGAAATTTCGTTCAATCGTTCCGGTTCACAGACAAACACGTTAAAATCGACTTTCCCGCGAATGCCATCCACGGAGCCTTTTTCATTGTGTTGCCAAATGTACAACCGCTCCGCTTTAAAATGGCGGGGATGGTCGGAAGAATAATCGGCGATCCAGAGGGGATAGTCGTCAAAATTACCGGCAATGTAGAGCAAATAAAAGTGCCGGTTGACATAAATGATCGGTTTGGTGCCATAATGGTCTTCCACCAGCCGCAGCCAGACCCGGATGTCGGCAATAAGCCGATCGGCCGGAACGGTGCCTTTGGCATTCCGTTCAAAGTCGAGCACAGGGGCAAAGTCGCCGGGTTTGAGCGTTACGGTTTTGATGAAATTCTGGGCCTGTTTTACAGGATCGCGTTTCGGGTGGAAGAAGTGGTAGGCGCCCCGTTTTAGCCCTGCTTTCCGGGCTTCCTGCCAGTTGTGTTTAAATCGACGGTCGACGAGCGATGCGCCTTCGGTGGCTTTGACAAATACAAATTGCAGGCCAACACCCCGGGCTTGTACCTGCGAAACCCGCTGCCAGTTGATGCGGTTGTTGTGGTGAGAAACATCGATGCCGTGAATCGTGTACTTCAACGGCATCCGTATCCCGTAACCGTTTACAAATTCCCATTGCAACTCATTGACTTTCTTCAGCGAACGGTTCCACCACAGCCCAACCAGAACCAACGAAAGCACCAGAAACGGCCAGACCAGTAATCTCCTCTTCCTATAAATAAATAGAATAATCCGGCTCATGCTGAGCAAAAATAAGTAGAAAAAGGGGGCGGGTGTCGGTTTTGCGGAGAAACGTTTTGGGTAAGCCGGACGAAAACAAAAAATTTCAAATGATAAATGATGAATATTGAATGTAAAAGGGATCTCATAGTTGGTCACTTTTACATTCAATATTCATCATTTATCATTTGAAATTTAACGCAAATGACGCTCTATTTTTACTTATTCGGCTGTGGGGTGGTCCGCAGGTACGGTTTAACAATGGTAACGCCTTTCGGGAATTTCTTGATGGCATCTTCCGTGCTAACTGCCGGAACCACGATCACATCCTGGCCTTCCGTCCAGTCGGCGGGAGTAGCCACCTGGTAGTTGGCGGTCAACTGCAGCGAATCGATGACCCGGAGAATCTCCGTGAAATTCCGGCCTGTTGAAGCGGGATAGGTCAGCGTCAGTTTAATTTTTTTATCAGGACCGATGATGAACACCGACCGAACCGTTGCTTTTTCGCTGGCGTTCGGGTGAATCATATCGTATAATTCGGCCACCTGGCGGTCTTTATCGGCAATCATCGGAAAATCGACCGTCGTGTTTTGGGTTTCGTTGATGTCTTTCACCCATTCAGTGTGCGAATCAAGCGGGTCGACGCTCACTGCAATGACTTTCACGCCCCGCTTCGCAAACTCATCTTTTAATTGGGCGGTTCGGCCCAATTCGGTCGTACAAACCGGCGTGAAGTCGGCGGGGTGAGAAAAAATCATGCCCCATGAATTTCCCAGCCATTCGTGAAAATTAATTGTACCCGCGGTAGTTTCTGCCGTAAAATCCGGGGCGATGTCACCTAATCGGAGTGCCATAATAAAAGAGGTTTGGTTACTACTATAGTATAACTATAGTGTTGGTTACACAAATGTAAAACGAATTATCAACAGTGCGTATCTTTGAACGACAAAGACCGCAATTTGATAACACTACCTTTGCATAAAATGGTTTTTCAAATCAATTTTTCTTCGACGGCCATCTTCACCAGCTCGGCGGCATTCTTCACCTGAAGGCGACGCATCATGTTGGCGCGGTGGTTGTCGACGGTTCGGACCGAAAGCTGGAGTTTTTCGGCAATTTCCCGGCTGCTCATCCCATCGACCAAAAACTGCAGAATTTCTTTCTCCTTTTTTGAAAGCTTGGAACGCCGGATTTTGCTGCTCCGCTCCGTCTTTTTCAACTGGTGCATGTAGCCATTGAGAATAATGGTGGCTACGGGCGAACTGAAGTATTTCTCCCCGCTGGCAATGGTTCGCAGGGCTTTCATCATCTCATCGCTCGATGAGTCTTTCAGAATGTAGCCAAAGGCCCCGGCTTCCACCGAGCGAAGAATATAGTCTTCGTTGTTGTGCATCGACAACATCAGCGTTTTGATGTTTTTATACAGACGTGAAATGATCTGCGTCGTCTGAATCCCCGACATGCCCGGCAGGGAGATGTCCATCAAAACCACATCCGGTTGCTGGGTTTTCAGTTTTTCAAGGGCTTCCTCGCCATCGCCGGCTTCATCGACAATTAAAAATTCATCGTTCTGTTCCAGCAGAGAGCGTATTCCGTTTCGGACGATAGAGTGGTCATCAACCAGCATCAACTTGAGTGTACTCATATTCCTGGTGTGCGAGTTTAAAAGGTATACTGACTTGTACTTTTGTGCCTTTATCTGGCGCAGATGATATTTTAAATTTCCCGTTGATCAGAGCGGCCCGTTCATTCATGTTGTGAATGCCCTGTGAGGGCCGCTTGCTGTCTTCCTTCCGACTGCGGTGGATGCGAAAGCCTTTGCCATCGTCGTTGACAATCAAGTGCAAATAATTGTCTTTTTCGAACAGATCAATCGTGATCTGGTGCGGTTCGGCGTGGCGAAGGGCATTACTGACCGCTTCCTGCGCAATGCGGTAGACACCAATCTCAACGCTCTTATCTAAACGTGTATTTGACAGATTAGTATGAAAAATTATATCGATGGTACTGTCTTTGTCGTGTGTGTCGGCCAGCATCTTCACCGCCGGAACCAGCCCGAAGTCGCTTAAAACCGTCGGCATCAGGTTGTTCGACACGTTTCGGGTTTCCTGAATGGTCTGCGAAATCAGGTTTTTCAGAACCGTTAAATTTTTAGTTCCTTTGGTCTCGCCACTCAAACTTTTCTCAAAACTTTCGACCTGTAGCTTAATCGCCGTCAGCATTTGACCGATGCCATCGTGCAACTCGCGTGAGAGCCGTTTGCGCTCTTCTTCCTGTCCGGCAACCAGGTAGGAGGTCCGCAATTTCTGCTCGTCCATCTGTTGCTGGTATTGCTGGCGGGTGGCGTCGAAGAGTTGCTGGCGGGTTTCCTTGAGGGCGCGGTTCAGGGAGAGGAGTTTGCGGTTGGTGGTAGCGGTTCGGGTTTCGGCATCGACCAACTGGCCAATAATACCCTCGAATTTGTTCACGGCGGGGCGCAGAATGAACCAGCCTGCAAACACCAGGGCCAGCAGAATAAAGAGGTAAATGACGAAACCAATGAGTCGGGTGTCCTCTACATTCGCCAGCGTTTCGCGGGTATATTGCTGAACGACCTCATCCATTTTGTCCAAAAAGGGCTTCTCGTTCGCCAGCAAAGCGGTTAAATCGGCTTCGGCGATGAATTTTCCGGGCTCGGTAGCACGATCGGCCTGGAGGATGAGTTGTTGCAGGCTATCCCGAAAACCCGTATAATAGGGTTTCAGGGCCTTGTACCGGATTCTAACGCTGTCGCTGTTCTGAAGCATGACCGGATACCCGGGTACGGTACCCTGTTCAATGTGCAGTTGATTCGTCTGAAACTGCGCGAACAGTTTCTTGATCTCGGAAAGGGTACGCTGAAAATTGGGTAACTCAGACGGGCGGGTCAGTTGGAGAACCTGGCTGACAAGTCGCTGACTCTGATGGCGTTGTGCGGAAGCCATTCGAATGACCAATACCCGTTCGGATTCGCGCCGGGTTTGAAACTGGCTCACGATTTCAGCAACCGTTAACAGCACGGCAATGAACACCAGCGTTGTTAAAAACAGGCGGTTGAAATGGCGGGCCGAAGGCTGAGAGGTCTGGGGTATAACGTTAACTACGTCCGACACGGTTTTATGAGGCAACCACGTTGATTAAGGTAAAGGTAACAAAAATTGTGATAATTGCAGGATGGAGGTGGTAACTTCTGATTTTCGCGCTTAAAAACCCGAACCAAACCCCACCGAGTGTTGTTTTTAAACCAGAAAACGACGTAGATTTGTAATTATCTGAACGCGACCTCATCATGAAAAAAAATGTCTGCTTCATCGCTCTTTTAGGACTGCTGACCCTGGCAGCGTTTACCCCCGTTAAAGTGGTGAGTAACCGTTCGGCGGCCACCGTCGCTGAACCCGTCAAATTGTCGTGGGAAACGCTGCGCGATGTGACTTTCAAGAAAAAATGGTATCCCGAAGAATCCGTTTATATGTTGTATCCAACCTTCGGTGCCGGTATTCAGAAACTGAGCGGCAAACCGGTCGAACTGACGGGGTATGTGTTACCGGTTGATTACGAATCCAATCTGTACGTTCTGTCGGCATTCCCGTATAGCGCGTGTTTCTTCTGCGGAGGAGCAGGGCCGGAATCAGTGGTATCCCTGAAATTCAAGAAAAACGGCCTCAAGTTTAAAACCGACGAGCGCCGGACCTTCCGGGGAACCCTCAAACTGAACGCCGATAATATCTACGAACTGAACTACATCATCGCGGACGCCGAGATGGTGGAGCAATAATAGAAACGCTTCAAAATCAGTACGCCATGCCATTGCGTGGCGTTTTTTTTTGAAATGTGTAAAAAGCTTCATTGCTTTTTCTACAAAATTTCTCATCTTTGCACCACGAAAAAAAGGGGGTATAGCTCAGTTGGCTAGAGCGCTACAATGGCATTGTAGAGGCCGTCGGTTCGAATCCGACTATCTCCACCAAAATTCGTTAAAAGCCCCGGACTTGTCGAGTCTGGGGCTTTTTTAATATTAAATGAGCAATGCTGAACGCTAAATGTAAAAGTGCTGAGCGGCAACTCCTTTTACATTTGGCGTTCAGCATTGCTCATTTAACATTCTCTTCCTTTCTTTTCCCCGGCAGAAAACTTTTTTTCGTATTCTTGGGTGATACCGGCGCGGTATTCTGATTAACCACTAAAAAAGCGTATGAATTCAACCCAAACTCTGCCGAGGGAGGCCGCCCTGGTTGCTGACCGGGAACGAACGATGGAACGAATCTATGCCCAAACGTATCCGATGGTGCGCCATTATATCCGGGAACACGGTGGTACGGAGGAGGACGCGAAAGATGTTTTCCACGAGTCCATGATCGTCTTTTACGAGAAAACCGTGCAGGACCAACTGACGTTAACGTGTTCGGTCAGTACGTATCTGATGGGGATTTGTAAAAACCGCTGGCGGCAACAGGTGGAAAAACAGCGTCGAAAAACGGCTTTGGATGACACCCGGACCGATCTCGTTTGGGAGGAGCCGGAAGACGAAAACGAACTGCCCGCACTCAACCTGATGAGCTTTGTGGAGCAGTTGGGGGAAACCTGTCAATCCATTCTGGTTAGCTTCTATTATTTCGGCCAGCGGCTGGAGCAGATTGCAACGCGACACGGTTATCAGTCGGTTCGCTCGGCCACCGTGCAGAAATACAAATGCCTGGAACGGCTGCGCAAAGCCGTCAGTCACCTATCGATTGATCACTTTAAATCCTGATGGCGATGCGTCCCGAATTAGAAGAAGTTCAACTGCTGGAAGCCTACCTGCGCGGAAGCCTGTCTGAAGAGCAACGGATTGACGTCTCCGTCCGGCTGCTCTGGAATCCGGACTGGCAACAGAAACTGGCGGCCCAGAAACTGGCGTATCAAGCCCTTCGCCTGGCCGGACGTCAGCAATTGCGTCGCGAATTAGACGCGATTTACGTTCGTCTGTTCGGCTAAAACCGGCAATCCCAAACTCCTTTCATCAACTGATTCAACGGGCTTTTATAGAGCCGCAGGGCATTGCCATGCCTGAATAAAGCATTTTTTTATCCCAAACCATTTCCTGATTTATGTATTATCCCGAACTGAGCCAACGTGAGTTCCGTAACTTCGCTGTGCACGGACAAAATCTGAACGGTCTGACGGTTGACCGCTACCTGCACCAGGTGGAGAACATGACCCGGTCGGTCATTGAAGAGCGACCCATGAATTTCCGCGAGGTCGATGTATTTTCCCGCCTGATGGCCGACCGGATTGTTTTCCTCGGTTCGGCCGTTGACGACAACATTGCGAACATCATCATCGCCCAGTTGCTGTTTCTGGAATCAGCCGATGCCAAAAAAGACATCTTGCTGTATATTAACAGCCCCGGCGGTTCGGTCTATGCCGGGTTGGGTATCTACGACACCATGCAATATGTCCGGCCCGACGTCGCGACGATCTGCACCAGTGTGGCCTTGTCGTTCGGGGCGGTTTTGCTCTGCGCCGGAGCACCGGGCAAACGCTCGGCTTTGCCCCACGCCCGCGTCATGATTCACCAGCCGCACGGCGGAGCGCAGGGCCAGTCCGTCGATATTGAGATAACGGCGCGGCAGATTGTCATTCTGCGCAATGAACTCTACGAAATCATGGCCCGGCACAGCGGTCGTTCGGCGGAAGAAATTGAACGAAATGCCGACCGTGATTACTGGATGAAGGCCGCAGAAGCGAAGGACTTCGGTTTCATCGACGAAGTGTTGCAACGGTAATTCATCGGTTCTGATTTTTGCCCGATTTTATGGTCAGAGTTGGCGGTTGAAAGCCGGAAATAGCCATCTTTGTGACACTGCATCACAAACCGGTCAGACCCAGCCGGTCTTCGGAGAATTTAATCAGCCGCAGTGATGCGGCTTTTTTTATGGACTTACTTGAAATTTTTGACGCCCATAATCAACCGCTGGGCTTTACCAAACCCAAGAAAGAAGCCCATCGCGACGGCGACTGGCACCGCACCTCTGAAATCGTGGTGTTGAATGATCGCGACGAAGTGTTGCTGAGTCTTCGTCACCCGGACAAGGCGGTTTTGCCTAATTTCTGGGATGTGTGCGTCGGTGGACACGTTGATCCGGGCGAGAGTTATGAGCACTGCGCGATGCGGGAAGTGGAAGAAGAGATTGGCGTGCGGCCAAAAACCGGCGAATTGCAGTTTCTGGGCATGGTGGCCGTGGAGGTGGTCGACCCGGCGGCTTCGCTGATTGACCGGGAACACGCGGCTGTATATGTTTTTCGAACCCGTCGTACGCTCGATCAGTTCGTAATGCAATCGGATGAAGTGGCGGATTTGCGGTTTATACCGATCGCTACCGTGCTGGAAGAGTTTCGTATGGGGAACAATTCACTTCGGTATACGCCACCGCAGCATACCTATTTACGAACGCTCGAAATGGCAGCCGCTTTCCTGAATAGCAGGGTTTAAAAAGGCCGGACGGCTTTCACAAACCGGCCTTTGAAATAACTCGAATACAGATTGTCTTCCCGAACCCCCCGTGACGAAGACGCGTGAATAAACATGATGTTAGATGCTCCGCGAACTTCGGTAACAATCCCGGTGTGCGAAACGTACCCGGATTTTCCATCATCCGGTACGAAAAAAACGAGATCGCCCGGTTGAATCTGGGGTACTTCCACTTCATATCCCACTTCCGACTGCTGCCAGGAAACCCGCGGCATTTGCAGCCCAACGGTATTGAAAGAAGCAAAAATCAGCCCCGAACAATCCATACCTTCCGAGGTCTGACCACCCGTTCGATACGGCGTTCCGGTATAGGTTCGGGCAATTTTTACCACCTGCGGCACATACCCCTTCTGGTAGGTTTGTGTATCGACGGTTTTCATCGGTTTGCTGACCGGTTTTCGATTAGCGGTCACCGGTTTTCGCTGGGCAGGCGGGGTGTAGTGCGAAGTTTTGAAAAAAGAGCAGGATGACAGCGTCAACACCAGAAGAGCGGCAGGCCAAAAGGGGCGTAATAAAGTCGTCATTCGTAGTGATTTAAAAGGTATCATTCAAGATTCGGCTGACTAACTGAGGCAAAGTGCCGGGCTACCATGCAAAATCAGTATAAGCTATTAAAATTTCATCGTCAAGGCAATACGCTTGCGCTGCAAATCGACTTCCAGCACCTTCACCTGCACTTTCTGGTGAACACTGACAACCTGACGCGGGTCGGAAACGAACTGATTGGCTAGCTGCGAAATGTGCACCAGCCCGTCCTGTTTTACGCCGATATCGACAAAAGCACCGAAGGCTGTCACGTTTGTCACCACGCCCGGCAGCAGCATGCCCTCCCGCAGATCTTCCGGTTTTCGGACCCGCTCGTCATATTCGAAAACGGCCAGCGTTTCCCGCGGATCACGGCCCGGTTTTTCCAGCTCGGCCAGAATATCGCGCAGGGTTGGCAGCCCCACTGTTTCGGTAACGTATAATTCGGGCTTTATCTGCTTCTGAAGTTCCTTTTTTTTGACTAAATCGGTCACCGTGCATTTCAGATCGCGGGCCATGCGTTCTACCACGGCGTAACTTTCCGGGTGAACGGCGCTGTTGTCGAGCGGATTTTTGGCTTGATCGATGCGGAGAAAACCGGCGCATTGCTCGTAGGCTTTCGCACCCAGCCGGGCCACTTTCTTCAACTGGTCGCGGGATTGGAACGGCCCGTTTTGCGCCCGGTATTCGACAATGTTCTGCGCCAGTTGCGGCCCCAGGCCCGAAACGTAGCGCAACAGGTGACTACTGGCCGTATTGAGCGAAACGCCTACCTGGTTCACGCAGCTTTCCACCACCCGATCCAGGCTGCTTTTCAGGTCATTCTGATCGACATCGTGTTGGTATTGCCCCACACCAATCGATTTGGGATCAATTTTAACCAGTTCGGCCAGCGGGTCCATCAACCGGCGACCGATGGAAATGGCGCCCCGCACGGTTATATCCTGATTCGGAAATTCCTGCCGGGCCACTTCCGATGCGGAATAAATCGATGCGCCCTGTTCGCTCACCATGAACAGCGGGATGGTTTTGCCGAAATTCAGACTCCGGACAAAATCTTCAGTTTCGCGCCCGGCGGTTCCGTTGCCAATCGTTATGGCTTCAATCTGGTGCTGAGCGACCAGCTTCAACAAGGTCTGTTGCGCCTGTTCGCGACGGCTGTCGGGGTAAATAACGTCGTTGGTTAACAAATTTCCCTGGGCATCCAGACAAACCACTTTGCAGCCCGTTCGAAAACCAGGGTCGATGGCCAGCACCCGCTTCTGCCCGAGCGGGGGCGACAGGAGCAACTGGCGCAGGTTATCCGCAAAAATCTTGATGGCTTCCTGATCGGCTTTTTGCTTCGATACGTTTTCAAATTCGGTTTCAATCGACGGTTTGATGAGTCGTTTGTAGCTGTCTTTGATCGCCATCGCAACCTGGTCGATGCATTCGGACGAACCATGCCGCAAAAACTGCCGGTCCAGCCGTTCGAGGGCGGTTTGTTCGTCCGGCGAAATACTCACCGCCAGAATTCCTTCCGTTTCCCCACGCCGGATGGCCAGCAAACGATGGGAGGGTACCCGGCGGAGCGGTTCGGCAAAGTCGAAATAATCCTTGTATTTAATCCCGGCGGTTTCCTTGTCTTTTTTGACAACGGCCCGGATAATAGCCTCCCGTTCAAACAGATTCCGGATGCGTTGCCGGGCGTCGGCGTCCTCGTTGATCCATTCCGCCATGATGTCACGGGCGCCCTGCAAGGCGTCCTGAACGGTGGCCACCTGGTCGTTCAGAAAGGACGCGGCTTTGCGTTCCACCGTATTTTCGCGCTGACTGAAAATGAACTTGGCCAGCGGTTCCAGGCCTTTTTCAATGGCGATGGTGGCCCGGGTTTTTCGCTTGGGTTTGTAGGGCAAATACAAATCTTCCAGTTCGGTGACTGAGGTAGAGGATTCGATTTTCTGGCGCAATTCCGCCGTCAATTTGCCCTGATCGGCAATGGATTTCAGGATGGTTTCCCGACGTTTGTCGAGTTCGGCCAGTTTTTGGTAAGTATCTTTAATGGCCCCAATCTGCACTTCGTCCAATTGACCCGTGGCTTCTTTCCGGTAGCGGGCAATGAATGGCACAGTGGCACCGTCGTCGAGCAACTGTACGGTTTGGGCAACCTGCCGGGCGTTCAGTTGGAGCAAGGCGGCAATGCGCGACGTCAGATTGCTGGAGTCAGAGGATGGGCTCATGGAGTCGATTTACTGAATGAAGCCGCAAAAAAAGCACGAAAGGATGGTTTGTCAACAAAAAAGAATCAGAAATACCGGCTGACAGCGGTAAGGGGTTCTGATTCAGCGGGCAAAAAAAAACATGCCACCAGGCATGTTTTCTTCTTGAAACTCAAACGGCTCTATCTTTCGATTATACCAGTTCTACGTTTACAGCGTTCAGACCCTTTTTGCCACGTTCAACTTCAAATTTTACTTTGTCGTTTTCGCGGATCTGGTCGACAAGGCCCGTCGAGTGAACAAAAATGTCCTCGCCTGGTGCATCCGGCTTAATGAAACCGTATCCTTTGGTTTCATTAAAAAATTTTACTACTCCTGTTTGCATTGAATTATGATTGAAAGAATTTGTATAAAGGACTATTTTTTTATATTTCTTTCCAAATTTTTATAACATTTTTTTGCGGGCAAAGGCCACTTATTTAGGCAGTAACCGTCTATTCAGCTACGTTTTGAATGGGAGTACCGCTAAATAAGCAAAGAAAATCCGGTTTGCTCCTTTGCGTTTTTGCCGTTAAATCCGACAATCCAGACAAGTTTCGTAATCCTCATGTCCGGGCGCATATACCCCGTTGACGTTCACCAGCCGATTCACCGGGATTGATTCACCGGATGCCAGCGTGACGGAATCGCCCTCGGGTCTGGTGGTCAGTTCGGTCATGATGGACGTAATCGAAATCAGTTCATTCAGGTCGGTGGTGTAGAATATCTTGACATATTTTCGAAGCGCAATCAGCGAGCGGAGCATGTCCATGTAGGGTTCTGTGAGCGTTGTCATGTGTAACAAACTAGAGTTCTACCCAGATAACAAAATTTGATTGAAACTGGCTCCTGCGTGGTGAATTATTTCACCGTGTATCTCTGTTCTAAGTATAACTATTGTGAGATTCAGGCTTCCCGGCTTTTTTGTACTTTTAATCTTGTTTTAATATCAATAGATCAAACTATGCCACTTTTAAGGTTTGCTTAATCTGGTTTACATCTTTTTTTAATGCCGTTATGCTTCCTTTGTGGTAATAAATAATCCTATCCTCATGAAATGCGATCCATTCTTTTTTCTCTCCTGCATTATGGGAGATGAGTTGTATAAATTGAATTCTGCCAAGACAGAACAACTCGACTACCAGGCACTTGAAGAACGCTTCAAGCAAGTTTGGAATCAACCGATTGATGATTTTTACCTAAGCGGTTTACCACCGGTGATCCGCCGGAATGCGAGACGCGATTTTATCCGGTAATTGCCCGATTCCGTTGCCCCTGTAAACTTGTGAAAGACCACTCCAACCTCCGGTGAGAAGGCTGTGCAGAGGGAGGTTGGAGATTTGGTCAGGCAGCGTGAAATTGCTGAATGCAAAGGTGCTGGAGCAGCATAATGGTTTTTCCGTCGACAATTTCGCCCTCGGCAATCATCTGCATAGCCTGCGGCAGTGGCATTTCCAGCACGTCGATCTCTTCTTCCTCAATGCCGCCCCCGGTTCGTTTTTCGGTGGAGTCGGAATAATGTGCGGTGAAAAAATACAGTTTCTCCGTGACTGATCCCGGACTCATGTAGGCTTCAAACACCTTCCGGATGTTGGTCACAACAAAACCGGTTTCTTCTTCCGTTTCCCGGCGAATGGCGTCTTCCGGATTGTCATTGTCCAGCAAACCGGCACAGGATTCGATCAGCAGACCGCTTGCATTGCCATTAACGTAAGTCGGCATCCGGAACTGACGGGTCAGAATAACGGTATTTTTTTCCGGATTGTGCAGCAGAATCGTCGCGCCATTTCCCCGGTCATAAGCTTCCCGCGACTGCGTTTCCCAAACCCCATTTTTGCGCTGGTAGTTAAAAGTCACTTTCCGCAACGTGTACCAGTTATCCGATAATACTTCCTGCCTGATGAGCTGCACTCGAGAATTGTTCATTCGTATTGATTGTTTTTGATTGAATTTGATTATTTTTGAGCAAATTAAAAACGAACCAATGAATTTTCCAACCAGAAAGCGGCTTATTTTACAAACGGTCGAAGAGAAAGAGTCTGTCGAGGTGAAAGAGTTGGCTGACCTCTTGCAAACCTCGGAAATTACCATTCGCCGGGATTTAACGGCACTGGCAGCCGACGGCCTGATTTACCGAACACACGGTGGTGCCATGAAAGTGGGACTAGCCGTCAATCCAGTGCTGTTTGTGAACAAAACCGCCGTCAATTCTGAGAATAAAGACCACATTTGTCGGCTGGCGGCCCAGGAGATCAACGAAGGGGAGGTGGTGTTTATGGATTGCGGGAGTACGGTTTTCCGGCTTTGTCAGTTTATCCGAAACAAACGTATTCAGGTGATTACGAACTCCTTACCGGTCGTCAACGAACTGATGCAGTCGGAAGTGACGGTGAATCTGGTGGGGGGAGAAGTCGATCCGAAACGGCAGGCCGTTCACGGATTAATTGCCCATGAACACGTGGCCCGCTACCACGCCCACAAAGCGTTTCTGGGTGTCGACGGCATTTCGGCGCAGCACGGCTTGTCGGCTCATAGCGAAACCGAAGGCGGGATGACGCTGGCGATGGCCGCACAGGCCGAAACCGTGTATCTGTTGTGTGATTCGACGAAGCTGGAAAAAGACAAATACGTGCAGTTTGCTCCGCTGAGCCTAGTTCAGGTGCTCGTAACGGATGCCAATGCCCGGCCGGAGGTGCTGGAATTGTACCGTGAAAAGGGCGTTCGGGTGTTGAACTAATTCAGGGAAGTATTGCCGTTCGAGCGTTTGCGGCTCGATAAATCCTCATAATTCCCGGTCAGAATTGCCGCCTGGTGGAGCAACTCGACGGCCTGGATTTCATCGTACAGAATATCGAGTTTGCGTTCGATTCGTCCGATTTCGGCAACGGCATTCTGATACGCAAAGAAATCGTCCTCCTCGCTCCGGTTTTGCATGGATTCGGCCAGGAGGTATTTACCCGCCTGGAGCACGCCCCACGATGCCCGTAATTCGTGTAAAATCGGGCTGTATTTGGTCACTTTCAGAACTCGCATTCTCAACAGCGGTTTTCGCACGCAAAGATATACAAATTTGGAAGCCGACCATTACGATCTTGCTTAGTTTACGGTTTTGTGGTTTTCGGTTTTCGGTATACGGTATTCGGTATACGGTATTCGGTTTACGGTGGCTAACGCAAGAACAGGATGAATGCGCCAGCCACCGTAAACCGTAAACCGAATACCGTAAACGTTTTCACATCAATTCGAAATCAACGCATTTCCCCGCTTCGACCGTGAAAGTTTCGGAGAAGCTCTGGCCGTTGGCGGCCCGGAATTCGAGTTCGTGTTCCCCCGCTTTAACGGTGGTGACGGGCGAACCAGTCGCGTCGCAGGAAGGAGCAGAGCCTGTTACTTTGCTCAGCGTTCCTATTTTGGTGCCGTCGACGTAGCAATCCACTTTGATGGTTTCGATCGCGTTGTTGGACGACCAGAATATCACCCGGCCTGAATCCGGTTCAACTTCTGTTTCTTTTTTACAGGAAATCGTGACGCTCAGCAAAAGCACGGCACACAGGGATTGCAGACAAAACCGGGTTAAAAAATGGCTGGAAAAGGTAGGCAAGAAGTTCATAGCAGTAGTCGTTGTTGTCGTTTGTCAGGACAAAGGTGCGTACGCTGGCTGCGATCCGAAAACGAATTTTATCTGAACTGTTGAATTGAATATGTGAAACGGTAAATAACTTATGTCAACAATCCGGGGTGGATCAGGTTAAAAAAACAAACAAAAACAAACGTGGGGTATGGAAAGGCAGACACTCGAAAATCTGACAACCCGTGAAGAACGGAGTCCGTATGACGTCGCCGAAGACGTGAGAGGAATCAAAAATGGCTTTGTTAACATCTATTTTATCGGAGAATCGCAACCCGGCGGGAAATGGGTTCTGGTCGATACCGGAACACCATCCGGCGCAGACCTGATTCTGAAAAAAGCCCGCGAATGGTTTGGCGACAACAATCCGCCCCAGGCCATCGTGCTGACGCACGGCCATTTTGACCACGCCGGATCGCTGGAAGCTTTGTTGAAAACCTGGGGAATGGTTCCGGTTTATGCTCACCCCCTGGAAATGCCGTTTTTGCAGGGGAAATCGCATTATCCACCGCCAGACCCATCGGTTGGAGGTGGGGCAATGGCCTATCTGTCGTGGATGTTCCCAACAGCCCCCTATAATTTTGGCGATCGCATCCGGCCGATCCCGGCGGATGGTTTGATTCCGGAATTACCCGATTGGAAAGTCATGCATACACCCGGTCATTCGCCCGGCCATATTTCGTTGTTCCGCGAAAGTGACCGGAGTTTGGTGGCGGGTGACGCATTCACCAATACTGATCAGAACTCGGCGCTGGCGGTAATGACCCAGAAGCAGGAGCTACACGGCCCACCGGCTTATTTCACGATTGATTGGGAAGCCGCGAAACGATCGATTCAGGAATTGGCGGCCCTGAACCCGACATCGGCCGGTACCGGACACGGAAAAGCGATTCAGGGCATCCAGCTTCCGCAACTCCTGGAAGATTTGGTTCACCATTTTGAAACTCGGGAAGTGCCGAAAGGTGGTCGGTATGTGAAGCAGCCGGTGCATTCGGATGAAAGGGGCATTGTCGATATGCCGGCTCCGATTTCGTACCACGTCACCCGCATCCTCAGTATCGGCGTCATCGTCGGCACGGTGATGCTGCTTCTGGGAAGCAAGCGGAAGAAATAAGCGATTGCACGGGTCATTGACGCGCAAAAATCTCGAAAGCCCCGACTGTTACTGCTAAATCCGGTACGATCGGGGCTTTTTCGTGCAAATCATTTAAACACCGCAGTATAGAATGGCGTTTTAGCAGTAAGTTAAATTGAACTCACGTATGGAACGCCGAAATATTATCATTTTAATAGGAAGTGCCGTTATTGTTGTCCTGGTTGCCTGGTTCTCAATCAGACACTTTGGATTATTGAATAAAAACGATGTTCCCGCCGAGGGTTGGGACCGCTCTCAGGCCGAAGTCGTTATGCGGCAGTTGTGCCGGGCCGCAGATTCGGTCGGGATCGACACCAACCGGTATTCATTTCTGGAATCCGACTCCAAAAAGGAGTTTGGGGAGAAGTTCACCGGTTTGCTGCTGGAACTGCGCTACGGGTTAAAACCGTCCCGGATAACCTACAACAAGATTCCAGAAAAAATCGATACCGTCTGGGCGATTGCCATGCTGAAAAAAGACGAAGGAAAGTCGGCCCTGGATTCGCTGCGGAAAACACCGGTTTTCGGACATTACACGACGCTCGTCAGTGCCTACACCAAATTGAGGAAAAACGCACCCTCCGACACCGGAAAATACATCCGGCAAACGCTGAATTTTTACCGCTACCTGAATCGCTTCGATTTTGACCGGTTTCTGGTCGTTAACGTGCCAGCCGCTCAATTGAACATCTACGACCGGAGCGGTAAATGCCTGCTGCCAATGGATGTTATCGCGGGAAAAAAAGACACCAAAACGCCGTTTTTTACAACCTATCTCACCGACATCATCACCTATCCTTACTGGAATGTGCCGCGTGGCATTGGCCTGAAGGAAATTCTGCCCAAGGTGCAGCAAAATGCCGATTATCTGGAAAACCAGAACATGGAAGTGCTGGATGAAAAAGAACAGGTGGTCGATCCGTCCGAAATTGCCTGGGAAGAAATGTCTGCCGAGAATTTTCCGTACCGGTTTCGGCAGGCTTCCGGGTGTAATAACTCCCTGGGTTTGATCAAGTTCAACCTGACCGGTCCGGGAGCGATTTACCTGCACGATACCAACGCCCGCGATCTGTTCACCCAGACCAGCGACCGCTGGCGGAGCCACGGCTGCATGCGGGTGCAGAAACCGGTCGAACTGGCTAATTACCTGATGGGAACGCCCGTGCTGGACGAGGGATTCATGAACCGCTGCATGGTCGATCAAAAACCGCAGACGCTGACACTGCCCAAACCGTTCCCGGTTTTTGTGGTCTACAACCGGGTTGATGTTGATGAAAGAGGGCAGTTGCGCTACTACAACGATGTGTACGGTCTGGACGGTCGCCCGATGTAATTACAGAAGAAACGTTGATTTCTGCAGATAATCCGGGCTAGGCGAATAGACAAACAGGCACGAACCGCCTTTGATGGCCTGAATAATGTCTTTGCTGACCGCGTTGGCGATGGCCGGGCAACCCTGGCTGCGGCCCAGCCGACCGGTTTTGCGAATAAAATCCTCGCAGACATAATCCGCTCCGTGCATCACGATGGCGCGGCTAAAAGCGTTATCATTAAAACCCTGTTCCAGTCCTTTCAGTTGCAACGACAAACCGTGTTTGCCCTGGTAGGTATTGAGAGTCTGGTAGAATCCCAGGCTGGATTGGAAAGACGAAAACGTATTTGAAAACGAAGCCGCCATCAGTTCGCCCGAGTTCCGGCCGTGGGCGACGTAGGTCTGAAACAATAATTTCTGTTGATCGAGATCGATGATATATAACCGTTTCTTGTTTGATGGCTGGCTCAGGTCAACGATGCTCAGAATGGATTTCGCAAACGTGCTTTTCTGTAAGCCACGCAGGGCATAATTAAACACGTCCTTGTGCAGACCCATGCGTTCCAGGTTCAGCTCGTCGTAGACCCCCGCCCAGAGGCTGGTTTTGTCAACCGTAGTACGGGCATCGGCTTTCACCGTTGTGCCTACACTGGCGAGGCTAAGCGGGAGAATGGCAAGGAGAATCAGCAGCGCTTTTTTCATAAAACGTTGGTTAACTGGTTAGTATGTAAAAAGGGATGTAGCTATTTAACGCCAACCGTGCCATAATAATTCGATAGTCCCATGAATTTCTGCCTCATGCCCCGTCATTCTGTTTTCATTTTAGTCCTTATGCTCTGGGGTTCAGCGACTTTGGCATTGCCGGTCGTTTCCATTGTAAAGTACAAAAAAAACGGCGAAACTGAGTATACACAGGCGGCCGTTCGGGCAATCGCCGATTTGAAAAGGCAGGGTGGAGGCACATTGACCTACCCAGCCGGGCAATTTGTGCAGGGGCCGGTCGAAATCACCGGATCGGGAATCAGCGTTCAGGGAGCCGGTCTGGGAAGGACGTTTCTCATCCGGAATGCCCAGCGCGGCTATGCGTTCTGGGCCAACCAAAAGCAGCGGGTTTTTATTCTGGATCTGTCCATTGACTGCGATAAAAGCCCGATTGAGGGCGGTATTTACTTCGGCGGCTGTACGGCCAGCGGGGCAGATCGGGTTTCCATTCAAAATGCCGATGCCAGCACGTTTGTCGTTGAAAATCAACTGTTCAATGCCGGAAACTCAACAGCGGTTTCAGACCGCAATGTGTTTCGGAACTGCCGGGCCAGTGGACAGAAACGGTACCACGAAGTCGGTGGAAAATCACCGTTTATTGCCGGTGGCTACGCCCGAAACACGCGGTTTGAATCCTGCACCGTCACCGATTGCGTGGGTGATGCCTTCGACAGTGACAATGCGCCCGGCACCGTATTTGTGCGTTGTGTGGCCCAAAATACCAAAGGAATCAGCCCCTATGCCGGTTTCTGGTCGGAGGGTGAGCAAACCGATTCAGACCACCGCGTGACCTGGAACGCTTGCAAATCGGTTGGCTACCGGGTTGGGTTTGGCGTTTCGGAGCGCGTAAAAGCCGCCATTCAAAACGGAGAGGCTGAAAATTGCGTGAATGCCGTAAAAGGGTTACATTACCAATACCGCATTGTGATCACCAACTTTACGGCCCGGAAGTGTGGCAAAGGCCTGGAAGCGACCGACACCGACGGCGTTTTGACGTTCAGTGGCCCGGTAACGCTGACCAAAGTCCGCACCCTGAATACCGTCGCCCGAAACTCTTTTTCCAACTACGGCGGAGGCACTTCCACCAAAGAGGAGACGATTATCGGGCCGGGTTGCGATTTTGACAAAGACGCCTACATCAGTTACGAAAATTCCGGTTCGCGCCGGATTACGGTCGATGGCGCCACCTTTCGGGGCAGTAACATCCGGTATTACAACGGACAACTGACCGAGTTGCTGGTCAAAAACAGCCAGTTTATCGACGGGGGCATTGTGGGTGCGCGAATCAAACAAAGCCGGATTACAGCCGGTAGTCGGTTCAGGACGACCGACAGTACCAAAACCGCTATTCAATTGAGTCTGGATTCGTATAATACTACCGTCGATAACGCAACCTTTGAAGGGTACAACCAGGTGTCGAACAACGCAAAAGTGGGAACCGGTGTCCGGCAAACCAACCGTCGGCAACCGCGATGAGCCTGAAACCAACCAAAAACTATGTCCCCTTACGAAGACGCCGTAGTGCGTGAATTACAGGTCTGGCGACAGAAAATGATGCGCAGGCCGTCGGCCGTCAACCGGCTTTCGAAGAATCTGCAGACGCGGATGAACCGGTTCATTCCCGAAAAAGTACACCAGGCTATTACAGCGACGATTAAGCAAATGACGCGAGCAGTGTTGTTTGGCGCGGAGTTTCTGACCCGGCAGCCGGTGCTGGAACCGCTGTCGCTGGAAGAACGGGAGGAGCGGGTTCGGGATCGCATTGCGTTCTATAAAACCGCCGGAGCGGCAGAGGGGGGCGTCACCGGCGCGGGCGGCATCCTGCTGGGGTTGGCGGATTTTCCGTTGTTGCTGGCCCTGAAAATGAAGCTGTTGTTCGAAATTGCGGCCATTTACGGGTATCCGGTCAACGAATACAAAGAGCGGCTTTATATCATGCACATCTTTCAGCTGGCGTTTTCGAGCCAGGAACGCCGGCAGTTCGTTTATCAACAGATGATCAACTGGCAGGCCAAAAGCCAGCAACTTCCCGACGACATCAACCAGTTTGACTGGCGCACTTTCCAGCAGGAATACCGGGACTACATCGATCTGGTCAAAATGGCCCAGTTAGTCCCCGGCATCGGAGCCGCCGTTGGTCTGGTTGCCAACTACCGCCTGCTCGACTCCCTTGGCAAAACCGCCATGAACGCCTACCGGATGCGATGGGCGGAAAGGAGGGAACTGGAGATTGGTTTGTAGTATACGGTTTTCAGTTTACGGTATACGGTGGCTGACGCACACTGGCTCAATGAGTTGAACGCGTCAGCAAGCATGCGTCAGCCACCGTAAACCGTAAACTGAAAACCGTAAACTTATTTTATTTCCTTGCCGGATTGATCATGATGTGCGCCCGGTGGGTGCCGGGGTCCATGATCCAGGGCATGCCGGGGGCTTCGGCTTTCAGGGGCAGACCGGTGCTTTCGGAGGTGGCGTAGGGAATGTAGACGACTGACCGGAGGTAGCCATTTTTTACTTCACCCGTTGCCGCATTGTAGCTGGAGTCGGGAGCCGAATAAACGAAAAGGGAAGACGGCTGTTTGGGCATTTTCCACTTCCCGGCTTTTTCTTCTTCCTCCCGGATTTTCATGATTTCAGCCGGAGATTTTCCTTCTTTTTTCAATTCCCGACCGCGGGCCATGAACGGTTCCAAACCCTGGTGGTAGCAGGAAACGTTGAGTCCTTTCTGCGTTGGATCATCCGCCAGGCAGACGTAATCGTTCGTTCCTTTTCGCAGCACAATCATTTCATTTTTACCTGAATAACCCAAAACCGTTGCCCCATCACGTTTGTCGGAGGGAGCGGCCAGGACGGCGGTTTTGATTTGCAGATCGGGCGTCGGGGTGGTCGTTTGAGCCAGGGCGTTGAAAGCGCAAAAGCCCGAAAGTAGAAAGAAGGTAAATTTTTTCATGGGACTAAAAAGAGAGGGTTTGTCAGCCATAAATCGATCGATCACCGGCAGTAATCCAAATTTAGGAAAAAATACCGGTGATCGACAGACTATTTACGCAGGAGTGGCTCAGTGATGATGTCCACCCGGTCCGTGTACGTGTTTGTGCGTCACCTCTTCTGCCGTGGCGTCCCGAACTTCGATGATTTCGACATCGAAGTTCAGCTCCTGACCGGCAAGCGGGTGGTTGGCATCGATCATTACCTGATCGTCGTTCACTTCCGTAACCGTTACCACCTGCCCCTGATTGGTCTGGAACTGCATTCCGATCTGCACTGGCTGACCGCCAAAAGCACTGATGGGAACCGCCTGAATCATTTGCGGATCAGAAACACCGTAGCCGTCTTCGGCAGGCACCTTGATCTGAAATTTGTCGCCGACGGATTTTCCGGCCAGTCCGTTTTCCATACCCGGGATGAGGTTGCCCTCGCCGTGGAGATAATATAATGGATCCCGTCCTTCGCTGGAATCGAGAATATTGCCGTCGTTGTCGCGCAACGTGTAGTGTATGCCGGCAACTTTGTGTTTGGAAATTTGCATGTTTAAAATATTGAATAGAAAAACAAAGGTGATATAGTTTGAGAAAGGATGCAACTAATTGCCCGATTCTACGCTAAGATTAAGGTCGTAAGATGACCCAAAATGAAATATTCAGCCGTCATGCCCCGTTAACCCAACTACATTCAGACAACAAAAGGAAGGCTGAATGTGTTAAAAAGGGATAGTAAATTCTCGACGTTTTGTTTAACTAACTAATTTTCATCATGCAGAAAAAAGCAGTTTTCGCAATGGCACTGGCCCTGGGCTTGCTGATTGGTGCCAACAAAACCGTGGTTGCGCAAACGGTTCAGGACACTACTTCGCGCCCCGCATCGCAATCGAACCCGTTGGGAAGCAGCACGTCGGTTTCGACCCAAAGCAGTGCCAACGCCTATGGACCTATGGGTGCAGGACGGGAATCGCGGGGTGGCATGGCACCCGGTGGCTCAACCGGCCGCGATCTGGCCATCAGCGCGGCCAAGTCGGCCGATCATACGGTTTTATTCCGGGCGATGCGGGTTTCCGGATTGTCGGAACAGGCTGCGGGAAAAGGCCCTTACACGGTTTTTGCACCCACCAACGAAGCGTTTGATAAGCTCCCGGCCGGAACACTCGACGGTTTGTTGCAGCCCGCTTCCAAATCAAAGCTGGTGAAGCTGTTGTCGTATCACGTCGTCAAAGGCAATTATACTTCCGATCAGTTGCAGGATGGACAGAAACTGAAAACCGTTACGGGCGGAACACTGACCGTCGGCAAGCAGGGTGACGCCATCACCATTACGGATGGACAAGGCAATGCCGCCACCATCAACCGCGCGGACCTGGAAGCCACGAACGGGGTTATTCATTCGGTGGATGCGGTGCTGATGCCCGCTGAAAAAAAGAAGTAGAAGCGCTAACATAAAATGAAGAAGGTAAAATGACGTGAGCTATGAAATTATTGACCCCGGAGGGGGCAGATGTTAATAGTAAATCGGTATTGTAAGACCTCCAGGCGTGCCGGAGGTACGCAACTAAGCCTTTATCGCGTACCTCCGGCACGCCTGGAGGTCTTACAATACCGATTTACTATT
Source organism: Larkinella sp. (assembly GCF_965227735.1). Lineage (NCBI taxonomy): Bacteria > Pseudomonadati > Bacteroidota > Cytophagia > Cytophagales > Spirosomataceae > Larkinella > Larkinella sp. Next base: position 7,130,032 of record NZ_OZ245776.1, read on the forward strand.
AACATTACGTGCCTCTGGCACTTAAAACAACTGTTAGGCAAAGTCATCATTTCATCGTTCGCGTTAAAATGCTAACTGTAAAAGTTTTCGCCCGCAGCGTTTCACTTTTACATTTAGCCTTTTACATTCTTCATTTTACATTTATTACTACCTTTCCGGCAAAAGAAAATTTCTCTCTCTGCCTTTGCCATGTTTTTTCTGTTCCTAAGCATTCTGCTTTCGGTTGTACTGCTGCTCAATTTCCGGCTTTTTCCCCGCTACCGGGTCAATACCGTTCAGGCTATCGTTTTCAACTACCCGGTTTGTTTTCTGACCGGTTTCCTGCTGCTGCCCCGCAATCAGCCTTTTTCCGTTGATTTTTCCCAAACCTGGACGTGGCTGGCCCTGGGTCTGGGCGTTGGGTTCATCATCACGTTCATCCTGTCGGGTCTGTCGACGCAGCGAATGGGCATCACGGCCACCTCACTGGCGAATAACATGTCGCTGGTGATTCCGGTCTGTTTCAGTCTGTTCGTCTTTCAAACCGGTGGAAAAACCTTCGATACGCTGAATTATATGGGTTTGATTCTGGCGGTGGTGGCCGTCGGATTGAGCACGTACAAGAAGCAGGAAGAACAAACCGTAATGGCCGTGGGCTGGAATACCCTCTTGCCGGTAGCGGTTTTTGTGCTCTACGGCGTCACCAATACGATGATCAATTACATGAACATCCGGTATATTCCATCGACTGACAAAACATTACAGGTGACGCTGACCATGGTACTGGGTGCCATTATTGCCGGTCTGGTGTTACTATCGAGCCGACTGATTCTGGATAAAGAAAAGATTGAACGCCAGACCTTCGTGGCAGCCATCACCCTGGGAATTCCGAATTTCCTGAGTTTTTACACCCTGCTGCTGGCACTTTCCGAATTTGGCGGCAACGGTGCTTTCGTCTATCCGCTCTACAACATCGGCGTCATTCTGGTGGCGGCTTTGTCGGCTCTGCTCTTTTTCAAAGAAAAACTGCTGGTTGTCAACCGAATCGGGCTGGCACTCGCCATTGTGGCCATCGGTTTGATTTCCTGGCAGGAACTGGCCCAATTGATGCAGTAAATGGTTGGATGGGAACGCGGATGGAACGGAATTAAACGGATTTACACCGATTAAAATCCATTTTGATTCGTTCCATCCGCTCAATACGTGTTCCCATCCAAACTCTTCACCCAATATTTCTGTTACTCCGAAAAACCTTCCAACTGTTGTCTTTGTGAATACCGAAACCAAGAGTGGTCAGATTTTTGACTGGATTACCCTGCGACGGCTTTATGCCTTTGTAAAACCGTACCAGCTCCAATTTTACGGGCTTATTCTGATTATTCTGTTGAGTGCAGTGCTGGCTCCTGTGGGTCCGTTACTGATTCGCTACACCATTGACTCCAAAATTGCCACCGGCGATTATCCGGGACTGACCAAAATGCTGATTCTGATGATCGGGATTCTGGTTTTGCAGGGCATCATTCAGTTTTTCAACACCTACCTTTCCGGCTGGCTGGGGCAAAATGTGATTCGGGATATCCGGGTTCAGCTCTACCAGAAAGTTCTGAAACTCCGGCTGAAATTTTTCGACAACACGCCCATCGGCCGACTCGTGACCCGCACCATTTCGGACGTTGAAACGCTTTCCGACGTCTTCAGCGAAGGCATGGCCGCCATTGTGGGCGATATTCTGCAACTGGTGCTCATCATCGCCGTCATGTTTTATACCGACTGGCGGCTTTCGGCCATCAGTTTGTCGATGATTCCGCTGATGTTACTCAGTACATACGTCTTCAAGGAAAAGATCAAAGTATCGTTCAATGAAGTGCGGACCGCCGTGGCCAACCTTAGCTCGTTTGTGCAGGAACACATTACCGGCATGAACATCGTGCAGATTTTTGGCAGCGAAAAGATCGAAGAAGAGAAATTTCGGCAAATCAACGACGAACACCGTAAAGCCAACATCCGGTCGATCTGGTACTATTCGGTCTATTATCCGGTGGCCGATATTCTGTCGGCAGCCGCCACGGGCCTCGTGGTCTGGTATGGTGCGAAAGCGATTCTGAACCAAGAAGTTACGTACGGAACGGTAACGGCTTTCATCATGTTCATCAACCTGTTTTTCCGCCCCATCCGGATGCTCGCCGACCGGTTCAATACCTTACAAATGGGAATTGTGAGCACCGACCGGATTCTGAAATTGCTGGACAGCGACGATTTTACGCCCAACACCGGTACGTATGCGCCCGCAACCTGGCGGGGTGAGGTGGCGTTTAAAAATGTCTGGTTTGCCTACAACGACGACAACTACGTCCTGAAAGACATCAACTTTACCGTGAAAGAAGGCGAAACCGTCGCCTTTGTTGGTGCTACGGGAGCCGGGAAGTCGTCCATTATCAACTTGTTAAGCCGGTTTTACGACATCAATCGGGGAGAGATCAAAATTGACGGCGTCGAGGTGCACGAGTATAAACTGGAAGCGTTGCGCCAGAGCATTGGCGTCGTTTTGCAGGATGTCTTTCTGTTTTCGGATACGATTGAAAACAACATTACCCTCGGCAATAAAGCCATCAGCCGGGAGCGCATTGTTGAAGCGGCCAAACTGGTGGGCGTGCACGAGTTTATCGAACGATTGCCTGGCGGTTATGAATACAACGTTATGGAACGCGGTTCGACGCTTTCGGTAGGTCAGCGGCAATTGATTTCGTTTGTACGGGCGATGGTTCATAATCCCCGTATCATGGTGCTCGACGAGGCTACCTCCTCGGTCGATACCGAAACGGAAGGGTTGATTCAGGCTGCCATTGGAAAACTCATGAAAGGGCGCACAGCTATCGTGATTGCCCACCGGCTTTCCACCATCCGCGAAGCAAATAAGATTATCGTTGTCGACAAAGGTCACATCGTGGAACAAGGCAACCACGAAGAACTGCTGCAACTGGAAGGCACCTACGCGAACCTCTATCGGATGCAGTATAAGGAGATGGTTTAGTTTGAATGATGAACGATGAATTGATGCATCCATTCATCGTTCATCATTCACAACTCATCATTCTTTTCTATTCGGTTCCGCGCCAACCAGGGCGTAGGCGATTTTCTCGTTTAGATTTTCATCGTTGGAAGGATCGTCTTCCAGGCCCGACGGGATGCGACCGCTTGGTTTCGGGCTGGGTTGCAAATCCGTTTCTTCTTCGCTGGGCGTTGGCCCGGTTTGATCGATTACTTCTTCATCGGCATTCGGATCGTTGTCCATATCCGACGGAATATCCTTTAAAGGAGTCGTTTCCCTAACCGGATGAAGGTTCGGATTTTGTGATGGTGTCATAGCCTGAGTTGATGGTATCCCCTTATAACCACCGCTTTGCCCGGGTTGTTTACAAAACTGGGCCATAAAAAAGGTCAACCCGGAAGGAGTTGACCTGAAATCTTAGCGGAATGGCTGGGCGCGCTGGGTGGTATCGGGCGGATCGACCTGCTCCGGAGCCGACGGTTCAATGAACAGCGAATCGGCAGGAATGTCTACATCGGTTGAGTCTGACTCGTCCTCTTCGTCATCATCGTTTCCACCGGGACAATTCAGATAATCCTTCGTTATTTTAACCGTCGGTTTATCAAACGGCCCCTGATACAGCTTCAGGGCTTTATCCTGATAGACTTTCTCCAAAAACCGTCCCACCAGCGGCAAGGCGGTTTTGGCGCCTTCGCCCATGTCGGTCGACCGGAAGTGGATGCTGCGGTCATCGCCACCCACCCAGGCGCCCACCACCAGGTCGCGGGTGACGCCCATGAACCAGCCGTCGGAGTTGTTGGAGGTAGTGCCGGTTTTTCCGCCCACCTGGTTGCGGTTTTTGAATAAATCGTACGACCATAAATTCTGCGACGTGCCGCCCGATTCTTCCAAACCGCCTTTCAGCATGTGAAGCATCAGAAAAGCGGACTCTTCCCGAATGGCCTGTTTCTTCTCCGGCACAAATTCTTCAATAATTTTGCCATTGCGGTCTTCGATTCGCGTCACCAGCAACGGTTCGGTGTGTACGCCGTTGTTGGCAAAGGTGCAGTAAGCCGCTACCATTTCGTACAGCGACACGTCTGAAGAACCCAAACCGACGGACGGAACAGCCGCCAACCGGCTTTTAATACCGAGCCGGTGGGCATATTCCACCACCCGCTGGGGCGTTGCGACGTCATTGGTCAACTGGGCCGTCACCGAATTGATGGAGCGGGCCATGGCCCGGCGCAGGGTCATATTGGAATAGGAGAACGAGCCGGCCGAATTTTTGGGTGCCCAGAAATCTTCTTCCCCTTTTTCGTTGATGTATTCCTTCCGGAAGGGTTCGTCGCGCCGACGATCGCAGGGGCCTAGATTGATCGTTGAATCGTCGATCACCGTGGCATAAACGAACGGTTTAAACGTCGAACCCGGTTGCCGTTTTCCCTGTTTGACGTGATCGAACTGGAAAAAGTTATAGTCGAGGCCACCCACCCACGTCCGGATAAAACCGGTATGCGGGTCCATGGCCACCAGACCGGCCTGCAAAAACCGCTTGTAATAGGCGATGGAATCCATGGGTGACATGTATTTCTTTTTCGGGCCATTCCAGGAGAAAACTGTCATGCTGTCTTTTTTCTCCTTCATGTAATACTGGATGGAATCCGGCTGATTCGGGAATTTCAACTGGAGCGCCTTATACCGTTCCGTCCGCTGGGCGACTTTGTCCAGAAAATCCGGAATTTCCTTGCCGTCTTCATCCGTCCAGGGGTTTCGGCCCGACCAGTGGTTGTCGAACGTCCGCTGCAACAGCTTCATTTTCTCCGCAACGGCTTCTTCGGCCAGGGCCTGCATCCGGGAGTCGACGGTGGTATAAATTCGTAAACCGTCGGTGTACAGATCATAGCCATTTTCTTCCCCCCACTTTTTGACGACCTCGACCACCGCATTTTTGAAATAATTGGCCGGACCTGAATACGGATTATCGGGGCTGTAGCGCGTTACGAGGGGCAGTTCACACAGCGAATCGGCTTGCGCTTTGGTCAGGTACTTGTATTTTTCCATTTGCCGGATCACTACATTCCGACGATTGCGTGACTTTTCGAAGTTTCGTTTGATCAGCGGATTATACGTCGTCGTTGCTTTCTGCAAGCCCACCAGAACGGCAGATTCCTGCACATTCAGCGTCTCCGGCGATTTGCTGAAATACGTCCGGGCCGCCGTCTTGATGCCGTAGGCATTGCTGCCGAAATCGACGGTGTTGAAATACATGGTCAGGATTTGTTCTTTCGAAAAATTCCGCTCCAGTTTGATGGCCATCAGCCATTCTTTGGTTTTCAAAATGATCGTTTTCACCAGCGGAACATTGTACAGCAACCCTCTCGATTGCCGCCGACGGGTTTTGAACAGGTTTTTGGCAAGCTGCTGTGTAATCGTGCTGCCTCCGCCGGAGTTGTTACCAGTCAATACGCCGTAAACCGCCCGGCCCAGACTTCGGGTATCGATGCCCGAGTGTTCGTAAAACCGCACGTCTTCGGTGGCAATGAGCGCATGAATAAGAGAGGGCGACAAGTCTTCGTATTTGATGGGGGTGCGGTTTTCGGTAAAAAACCGGCCGATCATGACTTTGTCGTAGGAATAAATTTCGGAAGACTGGGAAACCTTGGGGTTTTTCAAATCCTCGACGCTTGGCATTTCACCGCTGAGGTAGAGGAAATTGGATTCAATCGAAAGGATGTACAACAGAACCAGCACAAAGCCGAAAATCAGCGTTTTGGTGGTCTGGTAAAAGATACGGAAAGCGAGTGATCGGGTGTCGAAGCGGGCGTTGATCCAATTTCGGTAGCGTTGTCGAACGCCCCGGTAGTGACCGATTGCCGAATCGACGCGCTCTTTTCCTAGAAGACCCGACATCATGCGGTAAACCAGTCGTCTAAAGCCGTTGCTTATGAGACCGAAAAAGCCGGTGATGCCTTGCCAAAGGGTACGAAGCTGCCCCCAGAATTTACTCATGCCTGGTATTTTGACGGTTAAAATTGACGAACGGGTTCAGTTGACGTCGCACCATTGAGCGGATGCGTCTGAGGTCCGTCTGATTTCAAAAAAGTAAAATTAATGCGATAGGCAAAAAAGACGGATTGAAAAATCCGTCCCTTAGAGCAAATATAACGGAAATTTGGACGATATAATATGAAAAAAGCCAGCCCGTTCATCGGGTTGGCTCAAAACCAGGGGGTTAGCATCCGCTTATTTCTTTTCAAATTCCAATGCTACACCGTTCATGCAATACCGCAGACCGGTTGGCTTGGGTCCATCGTCAAAAACGTGTCCCAAATGCCCGCCACAGACGCCACATTCAACCTCCGTGCGGACCATGCCGTGGCTGCGATCCACCTTCTCGGCCACGTTCTGTTTCGACAGGGATTTATAAAAACTCGGCCAGCCCGTTCCGGATTCAAACTTGGTGTCGGAACTGAACAGGGGCGTTTTGCAGCCCGCACATTTGAATATGCCTTTTTCGTGGTTATCAACCAGCGGACTCGTAAAAGGCCGCTCGGTACCTTGTTGGCGCAGAACGTAAAATTGCTGGGGTGTTAGAATTTTCTTCCACTCCGCTTCTGTTTTGACCACTTTACGGGGTGTAGCATCGTCGATACGCGGACGCAATGAAATGGATGCGACGGAGCCGGTGAGCACCAGCCCACACAGAACTCCAAGAAAAAGGTTGCGGTTCATAGTTAATTAACGCAAGAAATGGGAGGATAGTTTGCGAGTTAAAAAAGCCACAGCGCAGTTGTGCGTGTGGCTTTTTTAAGGCTTCAGTTGCCTTTGGTTACATCGGCATCAAAACCGTATCGATCGAATGAATTACGCCGTTCGACTGGTACACATCGGAAATGGCAACGGTAGCGGTCCCGCCTTTGGCATCGGTCAGGATCAGTTTTTTTCCACTCATTTTAGCGGTCAGGTCACCACCGGCTACGGTTTTCAGCGTGGCGGTTCCGTTACCGGCTTTGATGAGCTTGCCGATTTCCTTGGCGTCCAGACGACCCGCAACCACGTGATACGTCAAAATACCGGTCAGGGTCGCTTTGTTTTCGGGCTTCACCAGTGTTTCAACGGTACCGGCTGGTAACTTACCAAAGGCATCGTTGGTGGGGGCGAAAACCGTGAAAGGACCAGCTCCCTGTAAGGTTTCGACCAGGCCTGCGGCTTTCACGGCAGCAACCAGCGTGGTATGATCTTTTGAATTGACGGCATTTTCAATGATGTTCTTATTGGGATACATCATGGCACCACCGACTTCTTTCGGTTTTTGAGCATAAGAAACCGTAAAAAATGCGCAAAGAATAGCGGCAATAATTCCTGTTTTGATGAAGGCTTTCATGGCTGAAATACGTAATAATTGAAGATGGAAAAAAATAGAACCGGGTTATTCCCGACTCTCAATAATACCTACGCCATCGACTTCTATTTGGATTCTTAAGTGTTGAAAAAAAACTTGTATAACATAAAAAATGGCCCAGACAACATTGCCGGGGCCATTTTAAGGAAAGGAATAAATTATAAAATCTGAATATGTTTTTGATTGAATCGACGTATAAGTGTCCTTTGGAAAACGTATAACCCTGGCGAAAAAAGAGAATTATAAATATCAAATTATAAATGGCAAATGTAAAAATTTATGCAAACCTGCTACTTTTACATTTATTATTTATCATTTGATATTTATGATTTAGATATTCTCTTTTCAGATAAGGAGAAATCAGGAGGTGACATTTCCGACCACCACCATTGCGGAGAGCGTGGGAGTGGGGCTGCCGCCCCGGCGTTCGAGCGTGATGGCAAAGGCATCGGCCTTCAGGAATTTTTTAGCCTGCTGTACCACCCGGGTATTGTCGCCCACATCGAAAACGCCGGCATCGACCGGCTTTCCGTCCACAATGGCCCAAAGCTGGTATTGCTGGGTTTCGGGCGGGCGAACCAGCGAATCAATTTCGAGATTGACCTGGCCCGTGCTGGCATTCCAGTAAATGGTTGCGAAATTGGCGGTTGTGGTGTCGGTGGGATTCAGCCGGATAACCCGCGTGCCTGGTTCTTTCAGGATGGCCAGCGTTTGATCGGCCTGCGACTGTTGCGCCCGCAGAACCCGAACCTCTTCCGTTAAGGCTTCATTTGAATTGCGGAGCGAACTGAGCGTTTGCTGACTTCCCTGCAATTGAGAATACAGGAAGTAGGCAAAAAACAGGACAACCAGACCCAGCGAAGCCGCTACCAGCCAGGTAACGCGAAACGTGGGTCTTGAATCGAATGCGTCTTCTCTGGAATTTAATGTACGAATGGGCGTTCCCGTATTTTCTTCGCTGGTGAGGAGGGGCGTTGGGTTACCTTCCTCGACCGCTTCGGCTTCCGGAGTGCCAAACTCCAGTTCTTTCAGAAGCCACTCTTTAATGTCAGTCGGCGGATCACGGCGCAGGGTCTGGGCATACTGTTCCACCGCAGCCGACAGCGTGTCGAGCTCCTGGCGGATCTCAGGGTAAATGCTCGACATACACTCGACCTCCCGCTTTTCCTGCGGGCTGACGGTGCCGAGCACATACTCTTCCAGTATTCCGGACTCTATGTATTCTTTCGTGTTCATGTGCCGAATAACTTCTTCAATTCCTGTAAAGCAGACCGAACCCGTGTTTTGACCGTTCCGAGCGGCAAATTCAATTTCTCCGCTACTTCTTCGTGGGTGTATCCATAGAAGTAGACAAGGTCGATAACCGTTCGTCGATCCGGGTTTAATTGATTTACCTTGTCGGGTAAATCAAGTGTTTCCACAGCGGGCTGATAGGTTTGCTGATGCTGATCGACAATATCTACGATATCGGTGCTGGTTTGGATTGACTGACCTGAATGACGGGTGCGGATGGCGTCGATGGCGGTATTTCGGGCAATGTTCAGTAACCACGTAAAAAGACGGCCTTTCTGAGCATCGTAAGAAGGAATGTTCCGCCAGATCTTTACGAAAGAGTCCTGTAAAACGTCGCGGGCGGCTTCTTCATCACGAACGACCTTCAGGATTACGCCGTACAAAGCCGGTGAATACTGGTCGTAGAGCAAGTGAAATGCCTGTTCCTCGCGCTGCTGGAGCTTCTTGACCAGTACGTCTTCCGTAAATGGGAGGTTTGAACGCTTCAAGGTAATGGAGTAATTCAGTAACCAAAAGGGTCAGTGTCAAAAATACGAATAAAATGATGCGGGCAAACATATGAATGCGTATTTAGTCCTGAATTTCAAAAAAAAAGCCATTTCCTTCATCTGGAAATAGCTTTTTCTTTCGAAACCAGGAATGCATTTTCCGGAAGGCTAATCAACTGGTTTTTTCGTTTTCACGGTTTTTGTCGTTTTCTTACGAACTGTCGTGCTTTTCTTCGTCACGGCATCCTCCGACCGCCGGGCATTCCGGCTCGACTGGGTACCTTTAACCAGTTTGCTTTTCAGGGAATCCTGTTTGGCCGTCGGTTCACCTTGCGGGAACGACTGTGCTGCCTGTCCGGGCGCGTGGGCGTTGGGCGAAGGCGTCTGGGCTTGTCCGTGACTGGTAATCCAGAGCAGGGCGGCAGTAAAAAGTGCTATTTTTTTCATAACCGTTCAGTTCAGCGTTGCGTAAGAATTTAACCCGAATCCCGGCGAATTGTTCGATGCGCTCTTGCTGAACGTTCGGATTTCGGAATCGCTTATTTTCGGAAAAAGTAAAATCAGAGCCCGATTGGGGTTGGGAAGCGTTGCCAGAAATGGCATAAAATCGTTTATATTTGCACCTCAAAATTGGCAGACACCCCTGCGTATGCAGCTCGATCAAAACCGTTATCAAATTCAGGGCATCGATGTGCCGGAGATGGCCGAAGCGTTTGGCCTTCCCCTGTATGTGTATGATGCCGACAAGATTATTGAAAAAATAGGCACGCTTCAGTCGGCTTTTCAGGGCGTCAACCTAAAGATTAAATACGCAGCCAAAGCATTGACCAACGTATCGATTCTGAAGTTGATGCGCAGCCGGGGAATTGATGTGGAAGTGGTTTCGGTGAATGAAATCCGGATGGCGTTGCTGGCCGGTTTCGATCCCGAACAAATCATGTATACTCCGAGTGGCGTTTCCTTCGCCGAAATTCAGGAGGCACTCGCGCTGGGCGTTCGGCTGAACGTCGACAGCCTGCCCTTGCTGGAATTTATGGGGCAGCAATACGGCAGTCGAAAACCGGTCGGCATCCGGATCAATCCGCACATCGCGGAAGGCGGCAACATCAAAATTCAGACCGGTCACGCCGATTCCAAGTTTGGTATTTCGATGGAGCAACGGAGCCAGATTCGCGCCCTGGTTGAGCAATATGCCATTCCGGTGGTTGGACTGCACATTCATACCGGCTCGGATTTTAAGAATGCCGATGCGTTTCTCAAAGGTGCCGAGGTGCTTTTTGAGCTGGCTAACGACTACCCCAATCTGCAGTTCCTCGATTTTGGCAGCGGTTTTAAGGTGGCCTACAAAGAAGGGGATCATAGCACGGATGTGGTGGATCTGGGCCGGAAAGTGACGGCGGCCTTTCAGAAATTCTGTCAGCAGTACGGGCGGGAAATCGAACTGTGTTTTGAGCCCGGCAAGTTTTTGGTAAGCGAAAGCGGTGTGTTGCTGGTGAATGTCAACGTGGTGAAGGAGAACCCCAACCGGACGTTTGTGGGGGTCGATTCGGGATTGAACCACCTGATCCGGCCGATGATGTACGATGCTTACCACGAAATTGTCAATGTTTCGAACCCGACGGGCGAGAAACAGACGTACAGCATCGTGGGGTATATTTGTGAAACTGACACGCTGGGCTGGGATCGTTCGCTGAACGAGGTACGACCCGGCGATGTGCTGGCCCTGAAAAATGCGGGAGCCTACGGTTTTAGCATGAGTTCCAACTACAACTCGCGGGTCAGACCCGCCGAAGTGCTGGTCTACGACGGAAAACCGCACCTGATCCGCCGACGCGAAACCTTCGAAGACCTGGTGCGGAATCAGATTGAGGTGGATTTTGAAGAAGAAATCAGTGTTAAAAAATAAATGATGAGTTATGAATGATGAACGATGAATTAAAACGCTGACGCGACAATTCATTGTTCATCATTCATCATTCATAATTCAAGCCATGGGACGCGCATACGAATACCGGAAAGCCAGAAAATTCAAGCGGTGGGGGATGATGGCCAAGACCTTCACCAAAATTGGAAAAGACATTGCCCTCGCGGTGAAAAGCGGTGGTCCTGATCCAACGACGAACGGACGACTGCGGGCCATTATCCAGAATGCCCGGGCGGCCAACATGCCGAAAGAAAACGTTGATCGGGCGATCAAACGGGCGGTTTCGAAAGAGCAGGAAGATTATAAGGAAATCACCTACGAAGGCTATGGACCACACGGCATCGCCATCGTGGTGGAAACCGCCACGGATAATATCAACCGGACCGTGGCCAACCTGCGGAGCTACTTCAGCAAATGCGGGGGCGCCCTCGGTACCTCCGGGATGCTCGACTTCATGTTCGACCGTAAATCCGTCTTCCGCATTCCGGCCGGTAATATCGATCTGGATGAACTGGAACTGGAGATGATCGACTTTGGCGCGGACGAAATCTCACTGGACGAAGAAGCCGAACAGATCGTAATCTACGGCGAATTCACGGCTTTCGGGGCGATTCAGAAACACCTGGAAGAAAAGGGATACGAACTCAAACAGGCGGAATTCGAACGCATTCCGAACGATACGAAAGAGCTGACCGAAGAAGAATCCGCCGATCTGGAAAAACTGCTGGAGAAGATCGAAGAAGACGAAGACGTTCTGAACGTCTTCCACAACATGCGGTAATCAAAATAAGATGCGGTAAGCAACCCAAAACCGCTTATCGCATCTTGTTCAATAATTGCGTTCGCGTGGGGCGCTCACTGACCACTTCATAGTCCAATCCTTCCAAATCCAGCGCATCGACAAAATGCCGGTAGTTCGTCCCGTCCACTTCGAAGAGGCATAGATTCTCATACGGTTCGTTAAAAATCTCCACCTCCGTCAAAACCGCTTTCTTTTGCAATAGTTGATACTGCTGGTTGGATAAATCGTTCTTCCGAATGGTGAAATACCACATAGATTTTGATGTAGATGACGAATGACGGTTGACGGTTGACCATGGACGATTGATGATTGACGTCAGACCAGGGACCGGGGAATAAAGATGTTTCCATCTATGGTCAATGGTCAATGGTCAATCGTCAACCGTCAATGGTCCATCCTACATCCCCCATTAATTTGCCCCCGATTCGCGCAGGAGCTCGACCCAGCCTTTGACGATTTCGGCGGGGGCTGCACAATTCAGCCGCTTGTATTTTACGGTTACCTGATACAGATACACACCACCCGGCACGTCTTTTCCCTGATTATTCTTACCGTTCCATTGGATAGAGAGGTCGTTGCTCTGGTAGACTTTGACCCCCCAGCGGTTGACCACCGTCAGTTCCGCCGACTCGATAAACCGGGGGCATTGAGATGGCTGAAAAATATCATTTCGGCCATCGCCGTTGGGCGTAAATACATTGGGCATCATCAGATACGGGCAATTGTCTTTGCAAACCCGGTTGGAAGCCGCGCTTTCCCGACCGCTCCGACTCACCGCCCGAACTTCATAACAACCCGCAAAGGAAGTCAGATTCTCGTGCCGATAGGTCATCTGTGGGGCATTGACGGAGTCGATTAAAACGAGATCCTGGCCTTCACAGGGACTGTAGTAAATCCGGTATTTCACCACGTTGCGGTCGCAATCGCCGGTGGTCGGATTTTGCCACGTCAGGTTGTTGGCAAACGTCGTCTGGTTGCAGAATGAGGTGGGCGTCAGCGTAGAACAGTTGAGCGTATCGACAGCCAGCCGGGGTGGACAGGGGCGGGTTGTGTCGATCGGCGACGCACAAACGCCCTGTGAGAAGTTGTTCAGCAGAATCGTCGTCAGCGGGGCTGCATATTGCCCAACGGTTTCGACCCGGTAGCAATAACTACTGTCCACCGACATCGTAACCGGCTGAACCCCATCGCCCGCGAACGTATCGGCTCCCTGGTCGAGGTAAGCATAGGTATTGGCCGTGGTGACCGGAACAACGGCCACCAGGTTGAACGGGCCGTTGGGGCCGGTTTTGCTGCGATACACCCGGTGCTGTTTGTTGTCATTGCTCCAGGGCACATTGGCCTGCCAGTTGAGCTGAACACGTCTGACGCCGGGGGTCGCCGTCAGCCGGACCGAACTGGCGTTCTCGGTCACATCGAGCCGTTGCAACTGCCCCGAACCGGGATCGGTGTAGAAAAACTCAATGCGATACCGGTAGGCGTTGGCCACGGTATTCAGTCCGCGGTCGGTATAAACCGTATCCACAATGGCAGATTGCAGGGTGGTGTTGATGGCGGCAATCTGGGTAAAATTGGTGCCGGTAAGTCCGGTGGCCCGGAACAGGCGGTATTGGAACGGGCCGGTGCCGTCGTTGGGGTTGATGCCGGGAGGGCGGGTCCAGCGGACGGTGATCACCCCCCGCGTATCGAAGGTACTGTCGACCGTAACGTGCGTAATCAGGGGGACCTGCTGCGGTAAATTCACACAAACCTGCTGGGAAATGACGCTTTGCCCGTTGTTGGGACGGGGCAGCAGGACAATGATTCGGTAGCTGTACTGTACCCCCCGCTGCAGACCCTGGTTGTTGTTGTTATCGGTATACGAAGTCTGGTTGATGCCCACGGTATCGACCCGGACATAGCCACTGGCTTCCAGTTGACCGGGGTCGCTGCACGGATCGAATGAGGTGTTTTCACAGCCTATCTTGCGATAAATGGCCATTTTCGTGTTGGCAGGCAGCGAGGCAGCACAGGAGTAGGCGGCCCAGTTGAGCAGAATAGCTCTTCCGGCCGCATCGGCGGCTGGCCGGGCCGTAAGGTTCTGGGGTTGGGGCGCATAAATCTTGATGCGGAACGACTCCAGGGTGGCCAACTGGGTTTGCCCGGCGGTTCGGGGTAGATCGACCACTCGAAAAACGACATCATAGGGTTCGGCGCGGACATGGGCGCAACTGGTTTGCCAGCGGAACGTACCGGAAGCCGGCGAGTTCTGGGCGGTTTTTGGCGCAAAAGTGGCGTATTGAGGAGATATGATGTTGATCGGCGTTGTTCCGTCGGGACCCACGTTGAAAGGACCACCGTAGGCCGAAAGCTCCAGACGGTTGTTATCGGGATCGGTAGCGGTTATGGCTTGCTGGATAAGCGTCCCGGCTTCGACGCACAGATCGGGCGGTACCACGATGGCAGGCCGTCGGTTGGTAGAGGGCGTAACGATGATCTGCATGTCACGGATGATCTCCCCGATTTTGACGCCATCCCGCCATTCCTCCACGATAAAAGCAATGTTGTACTGGCCCTGTTCGGCGGGTGCGTCCCAGCAGACATCACCGGTTATGGCATTGACCGTCAGGGTAGCCGGACCGGTTCCGGCTTCGTTTATTCGGTTGACACCGATGGCCGTTGGATCGGAATAACCAGCTACAGGTCTGAGCGTACAGTTACCCTGTTCATCGGCAATTCGTCCGGAAGGAACGTAAAGCCGGTAGGCCAGGCTATCCCCGTCGGCATCGAAAGCCGCCGGATTGTGGCACCATTTCTGGCCGATGCGGGCAGAATCCAGTGGCGGGTTCAGCAAAACCGGCGTACTGTTCAGGCCCAGAGCGGCATTGACGACGATGGTCGTCTGGAGTTGAAAGCTGGTTTGAATGGAAGACGGAATGTTCCGGACGTTTTCGTTGCGGTTCGTAATCGTACAGGTAATCTTGTAAGTACCCGGTCCCGGATAGGTATAAGTTGCAACGTAGGTATTGGCGGTGGTGGCCCGGTTGATGATCGTCCGGCTTCGGCGGGGAACGGCCACGGCATTTCCGATTCCAAAACAAAAATAGGAGGGATCCTGCTGGTCACTCGCCGTCCGTCCCCCGATTTCATCGTGGTAGGTGGTCATCGTAACTTCATACGTCAGGGAGGTACTGGAAATACGGCGGGTGGTAATTTCGCCGGCCCGCAAGTGCGTGGCCTGCGTTTCAGAGATTGCCAGGATTCCCAGCAACAAGACCCACAAAAACGTGAGGAAATATGTTTTCATAACCAATTCATTTCTATACCTACAAGAACGTACAAGTGCCTGGGTTGTGTATACGGTTTTCGGCCACCGGGGACAATTATAGCAATAAAGTTTGGGAGTTGACGGGTTTCGACAGGCGGCTTTACCCCAAAATCCCCTGAAGTGGACTTTATCCATCCGATGTAGTAGTTTCTGAGTCCCTTTCAGGGGATTTCGGGGCATTTAAATTTTATAAAATCCCTTTTGATTAAAGACGGTTTTCCAGAAAAAGCGCAGGAAAATACCCACATGCCGGGCAAATTCCCGCTGGTTTTCCAATTCCGAAAAGGGGGCGCGTCGTTTGAGCAGATTAACGACGATTTTCCAGCCAAAAATCATGGGAATCAGGGTCAGGTAGTGCAGAATCAGGACCAGGTAAGCCCCCAAGCCATATTGTTTCCGTACCCAGAGCAAATTGGAAACGTGCATCTGCGGTTTGAAGCGGTTGATGTGTGTCACCTTCCGTTCCTGATAATCGGTGCTGCTGCCATATTCGAGGTGAATGTAGAACGCATCGCGGAGGAGCAGCATTTTGCCCTGTTTGCCCAGCCGGTAACACCACTCCACGTCTTCGGCATACATGAAAAAGTTATCGTCCAGCATCCCGGCTTTCTGAATCGTTTCCCGCCGGGTCATAATGAAGGAGCCAATGAGCCAGTCCACTTCGTTCGGATCCGTATAATGGTTGTCGGGCAGCAGACGATGAAGCAGCTTTTTGAAAAAACCGGAACCGGGAACAATGTAAAAATACCGGCGCAGTTGGGAAAACCCGTCGTAGGCTTCGGTGTGTACCTTGCCGTCGCGCGTAATCTGCATGGGACCAACCGCGGCCACTTCCGGGCGGCTGTCGAGCAGGTCGGCGCAGCGTTTCAGCACGTTGTCGATCAGCAGCGTATCCGAATTGAGCAACAGAACCAGCCGGCCTTTAGACTCGGCGATGCCCCGGTTGTTGGCGCGGGAGAAACCGGCGTTATACCCCATTTCGATCCAGCGGGTGGTGGGAAAGGCGTTCAAAACAACCGCCTGGCCGGAAGGGTCCGGGTCATTATTGACTACCAGAACCTCGTAGGTGAGTCCGGAAGTGTGTTTTTCAACCGAATGAAGGCAGTCGACAATGAGGTGCGGGGTTTTGTAATTGACCAGGATGATGGAGAGAATGGGCGTCGTAGGTGCTTGCATACAGGATGCAAAGGTAAGAGTTATGCGTTAAGAGTGATGAGTTAGCTGACGCATTCATCAGTAAACACTACATTCTTAACGCATCACTCTTACGGATTTATTCTTGACTAGTATAAAACCCAGGTATCCTTTCCACCCCCGCCCTGCGACGAGTTGACCACCAGCGACCCTTTGCGCAGGGCCACGCGGGTAAGTCCGCCGGGAATCACGTTGATGCCGTCGCCGTAGAGGATGTAGGGCCGGAAATCGACGTGGCGGCCTTCCGTGTGATCGCCCACGATGGTCGGAACGCGGGAAAGCGAAATCGTCGGCTGGGCAATGTAGTTGCGGGGGTTTTCCTTAATCTTTTTCCGGAACAGCTTGTGGTCGGCTTTCGTCGCTTTCGGGCCGATCAGCATACCGTAGCCACCGGCTTCGTTGGCTTCTTTCACCACCAGTTGCTCGATGTTTTCCATGACGTATTTGCAATCTTCCTCCTCCCGGCAAATGTAGGTTTTCACGTTCGGAATGATGGCTTCTTCGCCCAGGTAATATTTGATGATGCGCGGCACGTAGGCATAAATCACCTTGTCGTCGGCCACACCGGTTCCGGGCGCATTGGCCAGCGCCACGCGCCCTTTTTTGTACACTTCGAAGATGCCCGGTATGCCAATCAGCGATTCCGGATTGAAAACGTGCGGGTCCAGGAACGTGTCGTCGATCCGGCGGTAGATCACATCCACCGTCTGGAAACCCTTCGTGGTGCGCATTTTGACATAACCGCCCGAAACCACCAGATCGCGGGAGTCGACCAGTTCAACGCCCATTTGCTGGGCCAGGTACGAATGCTCGAAATAAGCGGAATTATAAATACCGGGGGTTAGCACCACCACCGTAGGATCGGGGCGGTCGGCAATGTGTTGCAGCAATTGCAGCAGGCGGGTCGGATAATCGGAAACCGGCCGGACGCCCGTGCGGGCCAGCACTTCGGGAAACGTCTGTTTCGACAACTCCCGGTTTTCGAGCATGTATGACACGCCCGACGGACAGCGGAGGTTGTCTTCCAGCACCATAAATTCCCCGTCTTCGCCCCGAATCAGGTCGGTTCCGGTAATGTGACACCAGATATCTTTCGGCGGTTTGAGGCCCATGCAGGCCGGGAGAAAACACTTGCTCGACTCGATCAGGTCGCGCGGCACTATGTTATCGTTCAGAATGTGCTGATCGTTGTAAACGTCGTGAATGAACATGTTAATCGCCTGGATGCGCTGAATCAGTCCGCGTTCCACCCGGTTCCATTCTTCCGACGGAATCACGCGCGGAATGATGTCGATGGGCATGATGCGTTCGGTTCCTTCTCCTTCCGAATAAACGTTGAAGGTAATCCCCATCGACATCAGCGCCCGCTCGGCCGCATGTTGACGGGAAATGACATCTTCACGGCTCAACTGCTCCACCCGCTGTTTAAACTGTTCGTAGCCGGAACGAACCTGACCGTCGGCCGTAAACATTTCATCAAAAAAATTATCCGTCTGATAGTCAGTGAATGAGAAAGAATTTCCCTGCGCTTGCGACTGTGTTTGGTTTCCTTGTGACTGCGATTGAAATTGCATAGGTGGGTTGGTGATTTTGGCGAATAAACCCTTAAAATTGCAATAATATACAAAATTATATATGGTTGGCGTTGAAAGGAGATAGTTTATTATTTATTTCGGTGAATCAATTCCGGTTTTACCGTTCAGTAACTCTCTCTTCATTTCCGTAAACATCCTGTATCTTTAAAGGCTCAACAACGCATAAAAAGTTTGAATCATGTCTATTATTAGTTGAATGAGAGAGAGATACGGTCGACTACTCGCAACGTTGGCAATTCTGGGAATTTCGATTCCGGGCAGTAGCCAATACCTAATGGGAATTGCCAACAGCAATTACGGAGGAACCCAGTCCATCTATCGTCACCCGTCGGAAGCCGCCGATTCGCGCTACCGGTTTTACCTGAATCTGGCATCCGTCGATCTGTATGCTTCCAACAATCACGTGCGTTGGGTGGCCCCTTTTTCGGTGGTGCGCTACATGACCGGACAAATTCCGGACCAATACCGGAGTGAGCGGGGGAAGAGCCTGGGCCGAACCGGTTACCTCAAAGAGCAGTTAAATGGCCGCGACAAGCGCTTATCATTTGGGGGGGAAGTCCGGGGGCCGTCGGCGCTCATCACCCTGAACGACCGGTTTGGCATTGCCCTTTCGACGCGGGTCAGAACGGCGGTCACCTACCGCAACACATCGGAGGCCACTGCCCGGCTGATGTTATACGGTACGCAGATTGTTGAACTTCAACGGGTTCTGAACGAAAACCAGCACGGCATGGCCAACGTTAACGGCTATGGCGAACTGGCCGCGACGTTCGGGGCGGTTATTTTCGATAACGACGACCGGTTTTTGAAGGCGGGGGTGACTGTCAAGCGGGAGGTGGGCTTTTACAATGCCCACGTTCGGGTCGACGATGGAACCCACCAGATAGTTCGGGATCCCAGTCTCTCCGGGTTTCAGGCCCTGCGCATCCGCCAGTTCAACGGCGTCTATGGCTACACCAGCGAACTGGCCTTTCAACGGGCGGGCTTTTCGCCGGGCTGGTTGTTTGGGAAACAGTCGGCCGGTGGTGGCTGGGGATTCGACCTCGGCATGACCTACGAATACCGTCCGAACTTCCGCAAGTATACGTATCGGGAAAAGGGAGAACTCCGCCGGGATCCAACCAAAAACAAATACCTCTATCGCATCTCGGCTTCGCTGGTCGATCTGGGGGGCATCCGGTTCAGTAACCCGGAGATCGTAAATCTATATCCGGTTTCGGTAACCAACAAACTCATCACCAACACGACCTTCGAGGGGGCCAAATCGCCTGATGCCATTAACCAGCGAATCGTGAATACGTTGATGTTGCCGCTGATGGAAAAGACGACCTCGTATCGCTCCGGATTGCCAACAGCCCTGAATGTGAGTGCTGATTATCAGGTGAAAAATAACCTGTATGTCGGACTTTTGTGGACCCAGAGTCTGGTGCCGTCCAACGCTGTCGCCATGATTGCGCCCTCGATGGTAGCCGTGGTTCCCCGGTGGGAGAGCCGTTGGGCCGAAGTGTCGATGCCGGTGGCCTTGCAGGACAATTATTCGATGCCGACGATCGGGCTGGCATTGCGGGCGGGACCGGTTTTTGCCGGCACCGATCACCTGGGCGGACTGGCCAACATCGGTAATCCGCGCGGGGCGAATTTTTATGCCGGAGCCACCATTCCACTCTTTCGCCGGGGACCCAAAAACCCGACCGACTGTTATTTTCCCCCGCAGGAAGGCGGCTATTGGAAACGCTTCGGCAGAAAGCGGTAATCCATTACTTCCGAAGTAAATACCGGTAAAAAAAAGACTCCCTTTCTCCGACATACTGGAGGGCATAATCCGCATCGGCATCGATGGCTTCGTGCGGTTTCATCCGGCTCATGTCCGGTTCTCCGAAATTGGTGGTGGCGTTGGCCATCGAACGGTCAATGGGTTGTGGAACGTGAATCGACCAGATCTTGTAGGCCAGAACCCGCAGCGGCACATACAGCCCGATCATGACCCAGACAGCAAAAACCCAACCGGCCGTTGTTCGTTTTGAAGACCGGTACCAATGCACCAGTCCGTTGGCAAGGGCCAGATAATAAACGAATTGCGCCGGAATCATCGTGCGGTTCTGAAAGTCGTTCCAGCGTCCCATGTAGATCAAACTGAGAAGTTGAATGGAAACAGCGGCTGTGAAAGCCACGTTTACCCAAACCGTGTTTTCGTTCGATTGCCGGTTATACCAGCGGTACAGGAAAATGCCCACCCAGAGTTGCAACCCCCAGAACAGAACGTACAAAAGCACATCGGCGGGTTTATTGAATGCTTCGACCAGAAAACCGGCATACGGTATCGGCGCATGAGCCTGGTAAAAGAAACCCAGAAGCGCGCATATTGCCAGACAATTGACCAGAAAAACCGGTTGCCACCAGGCCGAAATCATAAACACCTTGCGTTGCGTAAACAACAACCATAAACCCAGTCCAATGCTCACAAAAGGCGACCACAACAGGGTGGCCGCAGCGACAAAAGCCAGGGAAACGGGCGCGGCCTTCCGGCGTTGCCCATAAACGATCAGGCCCATGGCAATCCAGCCGCCGAGGGCATGTTGCGGAACCGCCTGCAACTGCATGACGAGGGGAGCGGGGTCGAGGCTCTGCGCCCAGTTGTGGTTGCTGAACGCCAGTCGGGGTGTTTCGTAGCGGGTGTAGCCCGGAACCTGATTGGTAAAAACGGCGGTGAGCCAACGGGCGGCATCCCACTTAAAATCAATGACTAAGGACCAGAATAACCGGATTGCTACTTCGACACCGGACAGAAACGGCAAGCCAACGGCAATCCAGGCCCTGAGCGGTTTGCTCAACCGGGCCGCCCAACTCAATGCCAGCAGTATGCCCACCCAGCCCCACAGGAAAGACACCCATTCCGCCGATTGAAATGACAGATAAGCAATTTTGGCAATGGTTGCCGTGGGCAGATAATAAGCAAAGTAGTAACACAAAAACGGATCGTCGAGACGCGGATTCTGGTACAAAACCGGCCACGGGCGAGTGATGAGGTCGTGAAAAAGCAGATTGTGTTTGTCGTAATCGCCATACTGCGGCACGAAGGCACCAATGCCGCTCACCCACGTCCAGAACAAGGCACCCGTTGCCAGAATCAGCCATTCGGTTCGGGAAAAGTGTACAGGCTCTTCGGCTGAAAAAACCGGCTGGCGAACAAATTGCCAGACGCCCAGCGCAATCAGAGCCGACAGTGGAAAGGCCAGCAGGGGAATGATCCAGAAAGCCAGAAACAGGCAAACCGGGACATAGAGATAACCGAGTGAAACAAGCGTTAATCGATCGGTTTTCATCGCGGAATCTGGACCTTTAAGGGATGGGTATAAAGTTGTATGAACAAAAGTAAAAAAGGCCGGGCGGATTTTTGGCGTTTTGATTATATTCGCTCAAATGAAAATCGCCATGCAACACACTACAGCTCCGGCATTTCCGCAGACATTCGATGAATTCCTGACGTGGGAACCCGTCGATGGGTATAAATATGAATGGAAAGATGGGGAAATGATCCGATTTTCTGGTATGAAGAAAAAGCAATATTTTATCTATAACATCCTGAGTAAACTTTTCTATGAAAAAGGATATCATCAGACAGGAACATTTATAGCTGAACCCGACGTCATGCTAACCGCTTTTCAAATGCGCCGACCCAATATCGCTTATTTTACGGATTCGCAAGTTGAACAGGGCCGGAAAGGCGAGGATGTCATCCCGGCTTTTGTCGTCGAGGTGCTGTCTGAAACCGACCAGGCCTATCGAATTGAGGAAAAAATTGCCGAATACTTCAAGGCAGGTGTGCAGGTGGTCTGGAATATTTTTCCGGAATCGGAGGTCGTCTACGTCTATACATCCCGCAAACACGTCACCATTTGCCTGGAAAGTGATGTCTGTTCAGCCGCCCCGGTTTTACCCGATTTTTCGATCCGAGTGAATGACTTGTTTGCACCTACTGAAGCGTAAACGATAAAACCGCCATCCCCATGAGGGCGGAAATGGCGGTTTAACGTACACACAGACGATATTCCATAAATAGCTTACAAAATAAACTGGCTCAAATCCCGGTTTTTCACCAGTTCGTTGAGTTTTTCAGAAACCATTTCTTTCGTAATAACTACTTTAGAACCCGCACCAATGACGTCCGGAATGTCGAACATGAAATCGTTTAGCAAATGGCTCATGACGGTCTGGAGACGGCGGGCACCAATGTTTTCGACTTCGGAATTGACCTGAAACGCGATCCTGGCAATTTCGCGCAGAGAGTCTTCGTCGAAGGTCAACTCGACCTGCTCCGATTCCATCATGGCGACGTATTGCTTCGTCAACGCATTTTTCGGGGCTTTCAGAATCTGGAAAAAATCATCTTCCGACAAACTCTGCAACTCCACCCGAATCGGGAAACGCCCCTGTAACTCCGGAATCAGATCCGACGGTTTTGAAACGTGAAACGCCCCGGCGGCCACGAACAGAATGTGGTCGGTGTTGATGCTGCCGTATTTGGTGTTGACCGTCGTTCCTTCCACAATCGGCAGCATGTCGCGCTGCACACCCTCGCGGCTCACGTCCGGCCCGCCCGAACCGCTGCCCCGGCTGGTGGCAATTTTGTCGATTTCGTCGATGAAAATAATCCCGGTATTTTCGGCTTTGCGGATGGCTTCGTCCTTCACCTCGTCCATGTCGATGAGTTTGGCGGCTTCTTCTTCCAGCATGATTTTCTTGGCTTCGGCAATGGTCACCTTGCGTTTTTTACCGCGCCGGGGCATCATGCCACCAATCATTTCCTGGATGTTCATCATCGACAGTTCATCCACCGTTCCGCCGATCATGCCGATGTTGGGGGCTGCATTCTGCTGCACATCGATCTCGATTTTCCGCTCGTCCATCTCACCCTTGCGGATTTTTTCCCGAAACCGCTCACGGGTCCGCTCGTTCAGTTCGGCGTCCGTGTCGGGAATATCATTCTTATCGTTCGGCTCGTCCAGCATAAAACCGGACGGTTGTTTGATGGGCGGAATCAGAATGTCGAGAATCATGTCTTCGACAATTTGCAGCGCACGGGTTTTCACCTGCTCTTTTTTGGCGGCTTTCACCATACTGACCGACTGTTCGACCAGGTCGCGCACCATGCTCTCGACATCCCGGCCTACATACCCCACTTCGGTAAATTTCGAGGCTTCGACTTTGGTAAACGGTGCGTCGGCGATTTTGGCCAGCCGCCGGGCAATCTCGGTCTTTCCGACGCCCGTGGCCCCAATCATCAGGATATTATTGGGTGTAATTTCCTGCTGCATTTCGGGCGTACTGTTCATGCGTCGCCAGCGGTTGCGGAGGGCGATGGAGACGTATCGTTTCGCATCGTGCTGACCAATAATGTATTGATCCAGTTCCGCAACAATCTGCCGGGGGGTTAAATCTTTCAGTTCCTGTGTCGTCATTCGTAAGGTAGTTGCATGATGCAGAGGGCATGGGAAACGGGGTAAAGGATGTCGACTGTTGATTGCCCTTTGCCCGGTATCCCATGCCCTCTGTTCTTACAAAGAAACGTAGGAAACTGAAATTTGTACGGGGATTTGGTCATTTTTTTGGCAAGATGCGATTTAAGTTTATCGAAAAGGACAAATGACTGCTACCACCCACCACCGGCGTTGCCAGGGCGCGGGCATAGGTCAACTGAAACCCTTTGGCCTGAACCGCAACGCCGAACGACAACCCGGCGGCTCCCGAACCCGTTGCCAGCTTCGCTTCCTGTCGGCGCAAATGATTGTAGCCCGCCAGCAGGTTGACATTCCGGTGAATCAGAAACTCCAGTCCAACCGCCAGGTGCCGCAGGATTTTTTCAGGAAGGGCGGTTTTCTTCGGAACCGGATTGCCGTTCAGGTCGTAGGTCACGTTCAGGGCCGGGTCGTTGTAAACGATGTCGAACTGGTGAAGATGGTGGGCCGTCAGGGTCGCCCGGATGGGCAAATGCTCCGGTTTTACCGTCACACCAGCCTGTAAATCGAACGGCAAATCCGGCGATTGCCCGGGTAAATCCGTTTTCAGTCGAAAACCGGCATTCTTAGCCACTAAACCCAAGGTGAGTTCTTTTTTGGGGTGACGCCACGTTCCGCCGACGTCGAACAAAACCGCAAACGCCGAATAAGTTTCGATGGATGAACCGACGGCTTTGAGCGTTGCGCCGAGGGTGAAATTACCTTCTGTTCGGGCGTGCGTCAGGCTCAGGGCGTAATCACTGGACGTGAAGGTTCCGGTAGGGTTGCCCAGCAAATCCGTCTGGTCGAAGGTGCCGTAGGTTAAATATTGCAAACCGGCCGCCCACTGGCCTTTGGTTTTGATGGGTAAACCATAGTGCAGCGTGATAAACCGGGTGTCGGCGAAATAGGGGACAAAGGTCATAGCCAGTTGGTTGCGACCTGACGAATCCAGCAAAGCCGGATTTTGGAGAAAAAATAGCGCGCCCGGTTGGGTATTGGATGCTGCCAGTCCGCCCAGCGCGGCCACGCGGGCGTGGGTCGGAACGTTTAGAAAAGCGAAACCCGCCTGCCCGCCCGGCGGCTGGGCTACGACAATGCCTGGAATCAAAAAGAAGAAAAACAGGAGAAGCGATTTCAAAGGCTGTTCTTTAGTTCACGAAGCGCTTGCACGTCGGGTTGCTAAAGTACAATTCTTGCGGGATCAAGCCAAATCGCCTGGTTCCCGTTTCGACGGCCCGGCCTCGTTGATTTTAAAAATAACCGCCGAATACCTAGTTTGGCTTACCAGCCCACTGCTTTAGCTGTGGGTAATAAAGCGAAAGTTTCCCTTGCTTCCGGAACCGTTTTAACGGTTTATCGGCCAGAAAACCGTTAAAACGGTTCCGGAACGATTCGATTTCGTTTCAATATCCCACAGCTAAAGCAGTGGGCTGGTAAGCCAAACTAGGTATTCGGCGGTTATTTTGTTTAAATCAATAAGCAGTGGGCTAGAAACATTTATTTCGGCGGTTACTTTATTTAACTCAAGAACGTGGGGACTTTGTTACGGGGCTTTTAGCGTCCGGGTCCAGTTGCGTATAAGTCCGGCACCGGCCTTTTGAGTGGGCCATCAATACGGGAACAGGGCAAAAGCGAGAATAATTGACCGAAATTATTTACATTGGCCGGGTATAGCTGGTCGTTCTAAACAACTGGTTTTTCTTTCCGTATTCTAACCTTGTTCCGTATGAAAAAAATAGTCGTTATCGCACTGCTTGGTTTATCATTACATACCGTTTCGTCCGTTCAGGCGCAAAAAATCGAACTGACACCCGTTTGGGAAACGGATACGACGCTGCGGACACCCGAGAGCGTTTTCTTTGAACCCGGCAAAAAAGTATTGTACGTGGCCTGCATCAATGGTGGTCCGTCACTGGATAACAAAGGCAGCTACATCGCCAAGGTGGGCCTGGATGGCAAGGTGATGCAGTTGAAATTTACCGAAAACCTGAATTCTACCAAAGGCATGGGCGTTTTGGGGAATAACCTGTATGTAACCGAAATGACCCAGGTCGTGGAAATCGCGCTGGCAACCGGCAAAATTCTCAACCGCTATCCCGTCGAAGGTGCCAAATTTCTTAATGATATTGCCGTCGATGCCAAAAAGGGAGTGGTCTACATCACGGACTCGGGCAACGGCAAAGTGTGGGCTTTGACCGGGGGAAAAACCAGTCTGGTTCTGGAAGGTGCTCCGCTCAAAGGCACCAACGGTCTTCTCGTAGAAAATGGTCAGGTGCTGATTGGCAACGGTGACGGTTCTTTGCTGAGCATGAATCCAACAACGAAGGAACTGAGCACGATCGCCAAAGTATCGGGTGGTATCGATGGCATTGTGGCTTTGGGAAACAAGCAGTATATCGTCACCGAGTGGGGTGGAAAGATTTGGCACGTTCAGGCGGATGGATCGACCGAACTAAAATTGGACACGTCAAGTGAGAAAATCAACTCGGCTGACATTGGGTATAATCCAGCTACCAAAACGCTGTTTGTTCCTACTTTTTTCCACAATACCGTAAAAGCGTATTCCCTCAAATAAACCTTACCACCACAAGTTGTTTTGAGTTAATCGGGGAAAGCCCTGGAAGGGCGGTCTGTCAATAGGCAATAGCATACATCAGTAGTGGTAGCTCCGGAGGAGCGGCCTGAAGATATTTTTAGACCGCTCCTCCGGAGCTACCACTACTAATGTATGCTATTGCCTATTGACAGGACAGGCCTCCGACCTTAATTCAAATAACTTCTTACAAGACATAACCCAACTTCAGGCCCAGCGTCGCACTCGGGAACAAGCCGCCCTGGCGGGTATTCCAGGTGCTGAACGTGTTGGGCGTAATGACATCGTCGTTGGTTGAATTCGTGAAGCGATACGGACTGACATTTCGGAAGCCCAAACCGACAAAAAAATCCAGCAGCAGACGGTTGTCGCCCGGCATCGTGAGCACATACTGACGCCCGAACTTGCCATGAACGCCCCAAACCGTTCGGTACATCGGGAAGGTGCCGCGTTCGAAATAGGCACAGGTGCCGTCGACGCATTCCCGGCCAACGGATGTGTTTTCCAGAACCGTGCGTTGTTTGAAAAACGTTTCGATCGCAAAATACCGGCCGATGGGCGGGGTGGCGAAATGCGGTCGGCGGTAACTCCGGTACCGGCCGGAATACCGTCGCCACTCGGCGCGGCCACGCCAGACTTCAAAATTCTCGAAGTCGTCCCGGCGATCTGGATACAGGTTGATGGCCTTCCAGCCGTAGCCAAACTCCGCCTGAACGGTGTGTCGCCCGCCAAAAAGCCGCTCGGCACCGAACTGAACCGTATTGTCCAGATCGAACAAAGCCAATGGCGCAAACTTGACCACCCAGCGCGGAGGGTGATTCAGGACCGGTGTGAGCGTATCGGGCAGCAGCAACGACTGAGCCAAAGCGCTCAGCGGAAGCCAGAACAAACCGACGAAAACAGGCAGAAAACGGTATTTCATCAGTTCTCGACTGGTAATGTACTGAGCAGCGTCAGTTGTTGGGACGCACCATAGCGGTATTGAAAAATACCGTCTTTTCCGGTGACGATCAGCACCGAACGGTTCGGGATCACGTCGTAGGAACGAATATCCTCGAATGTTTTGATCAGTTTCAGCTTCACCGGATCGCTGGCGTCGAAGACTTTCAAACCGGCATCGCCTTCGCAAACGAACAGCAGATTGCCGTCGATGCCCAGGCCGTGTGGGTTCGTCATCGAAATTGAATGGACCTGCACCGGATTTGCCAGATTTGAGATGTCCACCACCTCCAGGCGGTTGGGGCCGGTATTGCAGGAGGTTCCGCTGCGGAGAGTGACATACGCGTAATTACCCTGGGCAACCACCGGATCGCAACTAAAAATGTGCCGGTACAAAGCGGTTTGCTGCGGTTTAGCCGGATTTTCCAGGTTCATGATGTACATTCCCGTTTGTGTTCCGATGAACAGGTGGTTGTTGTACGGAAAAATCGTTTCGACGCCAAAACCGAGCGATACCTTGCTCAGACTGTTTGGGTCGGCACTTTTTTGCACATCGTATACCTGCAAACTATGTTGATTGACGACATACAGGAAATTGCCCGCAACGGCAAACCGGGCCATCGAACCGCCCGTTCCGCTGCCGCCATTGGGACTGACGGAAGCACCGTCTTTGCTTCCCATTTCGGAACAACCGGCCAGAGTAGTCAGTCCGATCAGTATAAAAAGTAGAGGATTTTTCATGGTGCAGGATGTTAACGGTAACATTTTGGATCGGTAAGTTGGGCGGTTTCCCAGCGAACGACCACGCCCTTTTCGGGATTGGCGCATTCAAACTGCACCCCACGTTGTTGTGGATACAACGGATAAGGGTAAGCGTCTTTTATTCGCTTTAAAACCGTTACCTTCCGGGGATCGGTGATGTCGAGGGCAACCAGATCGACGGCATTGTCGACGTAGAGCACATTATCCTTTACGGCCATGTCGACGTTTGCGGGAACCGAAACGAAAGCCAGTTTTTTGGGATTGGCCGGATCACTGTTGTCGACAATGTGAATTCCTTTTCCCGGTTCGTTGATGAACAAATACCCGCCTTTGATGTAAATTTTGCCGGGATTTTTCAGCGGTTGGGGCGCCAGGGTCTGGATCGTGCGGATTTCTTCATACGTAGCATACACCGGGCGAAGGGCCTGGAACGTTCGGTCGGTATCACTTTCGCGGTTGATTTCGCAGCCGAAAACCGCCAGCAGCAGCAGCGGGCTCAGCAATCGGCGAAGGCAGAGAGGAGGGAAGAGGTGTTTCATGGAAGGTGCAGGTTTTTGCAACAAGGATTCAAATTCGGATAAAAACGTTGGATTCCGTAATAAAAATTATTTTTGTCGCTATACATTCAATTCAGCCCGTGCATGGACGCAGAAATTAAGTCAGCCAAAACCGAAATTCTTGATCACAAAAATGCCGAAGCCGAGCAGGGCGGGGGCCAGAAGCGCATCGATGCCCAGCATAAAAAGGGGAAACTGACCGCCCGCGAGCGCATTGCCCTGTTGGTCGACGAAGGTTCGTTCGAGGAAATCGGCAAGTTCGTCATGCACCGCACCCGCGATTTCGGGCTCGACAAGGAACACTACCTCGGCGACGGTGTGGTGACGGGTTACGGCACCATCCACGGGCGACTGACCTACGTTTTTGCGCAGGATTTTACGGTTTTCGGTGGAGCCCTGTCCGAAACCCACGCCGAGAAAATTTGCAAGATCATGGATCTGGCCATGAAAAACGGCGCTCCGGTGGTCGGATTGAACGATTCGGGGGGCGCCCGGATTCAGGAGGGCGTGTTGTCGCTGGCCGGTTATGCCGATATTTTTTACCGCAATACGCTGGCATCCGGCGTCGTTCCCCAGATTTCGGCCGTAATGGGGCCGTGCGCGGGCGGGGCAGTTTATTCACCGGCCATCACGGATTTTATTCTGATGGTCGAAAACACGTCCTACATGTTCGTGACCGGGCCGAACGTGGTGAAAACCGTGACCCACGAAACCGTGACGGCGGAGGAACTGGGCGGAGCGAGCACACACAGCACGAAATCCGGGGTCACGCATTTTGCCTGCGCCAACGAACTGGAGTGTATTCAGTACATCAAAAAACTGTTGAGTTACGTTCCGCAAAACTGTGAGGACGACCCGATTCGGTTGCCGTATGAACCGGCGGACGAAAACCGCCCGAAACTGAACGCGATCATTCCCGAAAACCCGAATCAGCCGTACGATATGCGCGAGGTGATCGAGGAAATCGTGGATGCCAGCAGCTTTTTTGAAGTGCATAAGGCGTTTGCCGAAAACATTGTCGTCGGTTTTGCCCGGCTGGCGGGGCGCAGCATTGGCGTCGTCGGGAATCAACCGGCGATTCTGGCGGGGGTTCTGGACATCGACGCCAGCACCAAAGCCGCCCGGTTTGTGCGGTTTTGCGATAGTTTTAACATTCCGCTGCTGGTGCTGGAAGACGTTCCCGGTTTTTTGCCCGGCACCGACCAGGAGTGGAATGCCATCATTACGAACGGCGCGAAACTGCTTTATGCCTTCTGCGAAGCGACGGTTCCGCGCGTGACGGTGATCACCCGCAAAGCCTACGGCGGGGCCTACGACGTGATGAATTCCAAGCACATCGGGGCCGACATGAACTACGCCTGGCCGACCGCCGAGATTGCCGT
Organism: Larkinella sp.; assembly: GCF_965227735.1. Classification (NCBI taxonomy): domain Bacteria; kingdom Pseudomonadati; phylum Bacteroidota; class Cytophagia; order Cytophagales; family Spirosomataceae; genus Larkinella; species Larkinella sp. The sequence continues at coordinate 7,159,778 of NZ_OZ245776.1, forward strand.
CATGGGCGCAAGCGGGGCCGCCGAGATTATTTTCAAACGCGAAATTGCCGAAGCCGCCGACCCGCAGGCAAAATTACAGGAGAAAGTCCTGGACTACACCACCAAGTTTGCCAACCCCTACCGGGCAGCACACCGGGGCTACATCGATGAGGTGATTTACCCCGGGCAAACCCGACAGAAACTGATCCGGGCGTTTCAGATGCTGGAAAACAAAGTGGCGACCTTGCCGAAGAAAAAACACGGGAATATTCCGTTGTAAACCGAATCGAATATCGAAATGGAAAAGCAGCATTTAACCTACTTCAAGATTGAGAATTTCAAGCGGTTCGATTCGTTTGAAATGTCCAATCTGGGGCAATTTAATTTGATTGTTGGGGATAATAATGTGGGGAAGACGTCGGTTTTGGAAGCGTTGACGTTTGATGAAAATGCTAAAAAAATGGTTTATAATTATATTTTATGTGCTATTTTTAGAGAGAATGGAGTTTTTGGGATTGATGATAAAGACGAAACCAGAGCTAAGAAAATTGAATTCTGGAAATTAATATTTAAAAATTCAGAAGATCCGATCAAGATTTATATTAATAATGAGCAATATCAATTTGAGGTAAAACTTAAGGAGAATTTAACTATTGATGAAAAAAAATATATTCAGGATAATTTAATACTTACTTCAGTTAATGGGCTGATAATTGTATTGAAAAGTAAAACGAATAAATATCAATTTGTAAGCATAAATAATTTTTTTATAGATGTTGGATCATACTGTGCTTTTATTCCTGCAAACATTGGTATTGAGACAGATATGGTAGGTTTTTTTTATAACTATTTTAATAATAACAAAGAAAATAGGAAAAAACTTGAAAGTATTATTCGCAACTATATTCCAAATTTGGAAGAGATAAGGGTGCATAGAATCTCTGAAGACAAAGAACTCATTGGTTTTACACTTACTGATAGAAATGATATTCGTTACATCACTCAGTATGGAGAAGGTACTGTCAGGATGGCAAGAATAATAATGGAGATAATTATTTCGCAAAACCAGCGGTTAATGATTGATGAAGTTAGTAACGGCATTCATTTTAGCGGGCTAAAGCAATATTGGAAAACTATAGTCAACTTATGTAAACAGTGCAACGTCCAACTGTTCGCTACAACCCATAGCCTAGAATGCCAGCAAGCTTTCATAGAAGCTTTGCAGGATAACGACATGCAGCAATTTCAGGCTGATGCCCGAAACATTCTAATGGCAGAGGATAAAAATGGTATTGTGCAATCGTACACATACACATTTGAAGAATTTGAGTTTTCTATTGCAAATAATATAAATACCAGAGGAGGTCGCCGATGATTGCTGTTCAGTTTTTTGTTGAAGGAATTAGTGACAGGAAGTTCTTACAGGATCTGATCAAAGCTTGGTATAAGGTAGAATTGACTGAAGCGGATATCAATTTGTTGAACGGAATCGATGTGCGATTGGAAAAATTACGGTTATCTAGAATGAATTTTGCGCAAAATCGGGACAGCGGTGTTCGGAGCATTGTTATAGTCGATGCGGATCAGGATGCCGATGCTAGGAAAGAAATTCTGGCTGGATGGGCTGCCGAGTTTATTTTTGATTTTTATCTTTGGCCCAATCATACCGATTCAGGCGATCTGGAATCCGTACTCGAGAAAATATACAATACGTCGAATCACGATTTCTTCGACTGCTGGCGTGGTTATGAAAATTGCTTGTTAGCTTCCGGAAAATACACAACGCCCAATCGCAAAGCCAAGATTTTTGCTTATTTAGAATCGTTGCATGGCTCATCAAAGAGCCAGAAAGAACTTTTGAAGGAAGAAAAGCGGGATTTCCTAAATGAAAAGCTTTGGAATTTGGACGCCAGCCAACCGGTTTTATACAATTTGAAAGTTTTCCTGGATCGTTATTTCATCGGATAGATACGCATCAAGCCCCAGCCGTTTCCCACCCAACGCCCGCCATGGAACCCCAACTTTTTCCATTCCCAAGCCCGCTTAGCGCACCTTTGAATAAAACGCGTTAAAATTTCCTGCCGTTTAGAAAAAAAATCTACCATTCATGGGGGGATTCTACCATTTGGGTGTCATACCGGTAGTTGCAGTAGATACGGGTTCAAAAAAGAGTAGTAGATTTGCCACGAAAAAACGGACGCAACTACGTGCAACGGACCGATCAGGAATTAATTCATGCGATACGACTGGGCGACGAACCCGCGTTTGAGGCCGTGTTCCGGCAACATTACGCTTCGTTGTGCCAGTATGCCCGCACATTCCTGCACGATTGGGATGATGCCGAAGAAGCGGTGCAGGCGGTTTTTCTGGCGGTTTGGGAAAAACGCGACACCCTGGAAATTACGGTTTCGCTGAAGTCGTATTTGTATCGTTCGGTGCACAACCGTTGCCTGAACCGCATCCGGCATCTGTCGGTGCAGTCGGAACACCGCGAGCAGGCGGTTTATGAGGTCGAGATGTACCAGTCGTCGGCGGAAGCGCCCATGCAGTCGCTGATTGCCGGCGAGTTGTCGGATCGTTTGCAGGTGGCCATTCAGCGGTTGCCGGAACAATGCCGGCTGATTTTTTCGATGAGCCGGTTTGAAGAGATGAAATACCAGGAAATTGCCGACCAACTCGGGCTTTCCATCAAAACCGTGGAAAACCAGATTGGGAAAGCCCTGCGCATTTTACGAACCGAACTGGCGGATTTTCTGCCCGTTTTGATGGTGCTTTTTTTAAATTAAGAAAGTAGAGGAGAGACAAGAGAATATAGACTAAAAAAACGGGTATCTCGCTGAAAATCATTTTATCTCTAATCTCATGTCTTGAATCTTTACTCTAAGAAATAAATGCCTGATCAACCCGAAAACCGAATCGACGACGACCTGCTGGGGAAATTCCTGGCCGGGGAGACCGATGCTGCCGAGACGGAACGGGTTCAGCGCTGGCTGGATCAGGATAACTCCGAACGTCAGGAATTCGACCGCTTCGAGCGCATTTGGGATACGGCCGGGAAACTGAGTCAGAAAGCCCAATCGCCCACGATTCCGGTCAATACCGATGCGGCCTGGCAGAAAATGCGGGGCAAAATGCGGTCTTCGTCCGAAACTGAGGATAAATTCAGCCCGACAAAACCGGCCGAAGCCCCGCCGGAAGCCGTCATAAAACCGCTGCCCATTACCCCGATACGGAGCAACCGGACCAGTAGCTGGTGGCAATCGCCGGTCTGGGCCGTAGCCGCAACGGTGGTTTTGTTGTCGGGATTGTTGTGGTTTTTCACGAAAGAAACCGAAACCGTTCCGGTGGCTCAGGTGGCTGCCGTAACCGCCGATCAGAAAATTGAGAAAATTCTGCCGGATGGCAGCCGGGTTTTGTTGAACCGGGATAGTAAACTGACGTATCCCGAGTCGTTTGCCGACGATAGCCGCGAGGTTCAACTGACCGGCGAAGCTTTCTTCGATGTCAAACCCGACCCGACCAAACCCTTCCGGATTCAGGTTCGCAACACCACCGTTCAGGTGTTGGGAACATCGTTCAGCATCCGGGCGTATACAGCGGACGTACGGGTGGCGGTGCGAACCGGAAAAGTGAAATTTTCAACCAAAACGAAAGAGGTTACCCTGGTCAAAGATGAGCAGGCGGTTTTTGATGCTAAGAAAGACACCCTCATCAAAGCACTCCGGTTCGACGCCAATACATTGTCCTTCAAAACCGGGCGGCTGGTGTTTGACAAAGAACCCCTGAGCAAAATCGTGGAGACGCTCAACGAGGTGTATCATGCTGATATTCATCTGGCAAACGAACGGTTGGGCCGTTGCGAATTTACGTCTACCCTGGCTTTCGAGAATGAAAAACTGGACAATGTTCTGTCAATTACGGCGGAAGCGATGGGTTTACTCATTAAGCGGGATGGTAACCGCATTACACTAGAGGGCAAAGCGGGCAACGAGTGCAGTAAATGAGTCAAAGAATGCTTGCCTGCATAGGGGTAACGACTTTTCAGGGTGTCTTCAACCCAAACGTATCATTGACGATGTACCCAATCCGTATCTTGCTCTTCCTGCTGATTTCCTGTGGTTTACTGCATAAAACCGTTGCCCAGTCGACTCCACCCCTGGAGCGCGTTGTTTCGGTCGATTTTACCAACGAGCGAATCGATAATGCCCTGAAAATCATCAGTAATAAAGGTCAATTTTCCTTTGCCTATAATGCCGCCCTCATCAATCCCAACAGTACGCTGAGTCTGAGGACTACCAACTCCGTCCGGGCCTTGCTGAACCAGATTTTTCGGGGAACCATCACCTACAAATCACGCGGGAATCACATCATTCTGCAAAAAGCCGAACCGCCCGCCGAGGCACCCAAAAGTTTTATTCTGGACGGGTATATTACTGACCGCCAAACCGGGCAGCGGGTCAGTCAGGTCAGTATTTACGAAAAAACCACGCTCGCGTCCACCGTTTCGAACCCGTACGGCTATTACCGCATCAAACTATCGACTGAAATTCCATCGGTGCGGCTGGAGGTTCGCCGGAAATATTATTTCTCCGAAACCGTTTCCATCAACGCCCGGCAAACGCATAAACTCGACATTGGGATGACGCCCCTGCCGTCGCAAACGACCCTGCAACCCATGACCGTCCGGACGTCGATCGACACCACGCGTCCGACGCCCATCCTGGTGCAGCCGGTTGCCGTAGCCATCCCGGTCGATTCGACGCCCGCGCCCCGCAACAGCACGCCCGGCCCCACCATCTGGGATCGAAGCAAGTCGGTGCTGGAAGAAACCAAAAGCGATTTTGCCGACTGGTTTAAATCGACCCGACAGGCCGTTCACGACGCCAACCTGGCAGGCGACACCATTCACCGCGACATCCAGTTTTCGCTGTTGCCGTTTGTGGGCACCAACCACACGCTGAGCGGGCGGGTCATCAACCACTATTCGCTGAACCTGATCGCCGGGTATTCGCTGGGGGTTACCGCCCTGGAAGTGGGTGGATTTATGAATATGGTCCGGGGCGATGTCGGTGGGGTTCAGGTCGCCGGGTTTGCCAATGTCGTGGGTGAAAACCTGGGTGGGGTTCAGGCGGCCGGTTTCTTCAACGGGGTTCGGGGCGAGGTGCTGGGCATTCAGGCCGCCGGTTTTGGCAACACCGTTGTTGGAAACGTGCAGGGCATTCAGGCGGCCGGTTTTTACAACATGACGATGGGCAAAATGTCCGAAAGCATTCAGGCGGCCGGTTTTGGCAACATCGTTGTCGACGACATGAGCGGTTTTCAACTGGCGGGCTTCACCAACATTGCCGCCCGCTCGATGACCGGTTTTCAGTTGTCGGGCTACGGAAACATAACCGGTGGAAACATGGCGGGTTTTCAGTTGGCGGGCTTCACCAACATCGCCGTGGGCGAACTGTCGGGCTGGCAGCTCAGCGGTTTTCTGAACTACGCAACGAAGGTGGTTCGGGGACACCAGATTGCATTGGTCAACATCGCCGGTTCGTCGGAAACGACACCTTTCGGTCTGTTCAGCTACGTTCACCGGAACGGCTACCGGCGGCTGGAAATTTCGACCGACGAGGTGATGACGACCAACCTGACTTTCAAAACCGGCGTTCAGCGGTTCTACAACATCTTCACCGGCGGTTCTAATCTGGGCGTAACCGGAAAACCGCTTTGGAGTCTGGGCTACGGACTCGGTACGGCGGTGGACCTGAAGCGGGGCTGGATGCTGAATTTTGACCTGACCGGAAACGTACTGAGTGCGGACGACCAGTTCAACTGGGGCGAGTGGAACACGCTGGTTCGCCTGAACATGGGAATCGAGAAAAAACTGACCCGGGGCATTGCCCTTGCCGTTGGACCTTCCGTCAATTTATACCTGAGTGACTACACCCGCGCCAAACCGGCCACGCGCTTCGATGTGCCACTCTTCAACAATTCCTCCAATGTGGTGAACACATTTTCGACGGGCTGGGTCGGTTTTCAGGCGGCATTGCGGTTTTGCAACCGATAAACTATTATTTGATCCAGAGCTTCGTTTTCACGACCTGTTGAATAATTTGCTCCCGGTAATGTCGGCTGATGGGAATGCGGTGTGATTGAATGATAATCTCATTTCCATCGATGGCTTCAATTTTATCGATAGAAACAAGGTAGGATTTATGCACCCGGATAAACGATTTCGAGTCTAAATTCTGCTCCAGATTTTTCAGGTAAAGGAGCGTTACATACTTTCCTTTCCGGGTATAAATGGTGACGTAATTCTGTAATCCCTGAATATAGAGAATATCACAAAACTGGATTTTTTCGTATTTATTCTCGCATTTAATAAAGAAATAATCCGCATTCAGGTCGGCTTTTTGCAGGTCGGTATGCGCCGGTTTTGTGATGAGCTGAAAGTATTCTTTGGCTTTGTTGGCCGCTTTAAAAAACCGGTCGAAAGTGATGGGTTTCAGTAAATAGTCCAGCACATTCAACTGAAAACTTTCCAGGGCGTAGCTCGGAAAGGCCGTCGTGATGATCACAATCGGCGGATTTTGTACGATTTTCAGGAAATCGATCCCGTTCATTTTCGGCATTTGAATGTCCAGAAAAAGCAGATCGATCCGGTGTTCATCCAGCAATTTGATCAGCTCAACGGGATTTTGGCAGGTCTGAACCAGATTCAGAAAATCGATCTCCCGCACATAATTGGCAATGCCTTCCCGGGCCAGTGGTTCATCATCAATAATCACACAATTCATCATGGGATGCGGTTTTTAATACATCGTTTTTTGTAGCATCAGCTCGCCGTTTCCAGCACGTGATGAATTTCCAGTTCAGACAAGGTGAGCTGAAGCTGCACATCGAATCGGTTATCCCGGTTTAGAATAGACAGAACGTGACGATCCGGGTAGATTAAATCCAGCCTTCTTTGTACGTTTTTAATGCCAATACCGCCGTAGTGCATCACATCGCTGGCGCTACTGGGTGAAGTGCTGTTCGAAACCGCGAAACAAAGGTTGCGCTGATCAAGCCGGAGATCGATCCGAATCCAGTTGGGTTGATCGGTTAGTTTCGAAACGTGCTTAAACGCATTTTCTACAAAATTCATCAGAATGAACGGCGCAATTTCCAAAGGTTCGTCGGGTTGAAAATCCGCCTGAAAAGTGACCTCGATGTTGTTGTTCTGACGGAGTTTTTCCAGTTCGATAAAGTTTTCCAGATACGTGATTTCTTTGGTCAGTGGTATTTTCTGGTCATTGCATTCGTACAGTTGATGCCGCAGTAATTCCGAAAATTTAGCCAACGAATCCGATGCCATATCCGGGTTTTTATGAATCAGAAAAAAGATGGAATTGATGGTGTTAAACAGGAAGTGCGGATTGAACTGGTATTTTAAAAACTTCAGTTCCGTCTCCAGTTTTTCTTTTTCGAGCAATTGTTGCCGTTGTCGGGTTTCCACCCAGTTCTTGGTGAGTTTTATACTCATCGCCAGGGTCATACTCGCTACGGTTGATGAAAACGCATTGTTCAGAAACTTGTAAAAACAGTCCGCTTCAGAGCCACCCCCGTACAACTCATTAAGTGTTTTTCCGGACAAATAAGCACTAAAATAATACCCCGGAATGATGCAGAATGAGGCAACGACTATGGTCAGCAACAGGAATGTCATATACGCCAAAAGGCGGTTTTTCTCCAGATACTTTGGAATGAGATAATAGAGATTGAAATAGGCTGCCAGTGCCTGGAAAATGAAGTAGAAAAGAAATTTTACGGAAAAAGGTGTAAAAAAAATATTGGCCGCAGCTTTATACGGATTGCCCACGGCAATGGCCCACCAGAGGTAATTGTAGAGAAACCAGAACGGAATGTGGTAGAGTCTGTATTTAAAAAACCAGTGCTGATTTGATCTGCCGAGTGCCAGTGCGTTCATTTCAAAAATGATTAACCCATACCCAAAATACCCAATTCCCGGCGGATTTATTCATTTTCGATATGAAACGCCTGAACTAATTGACAAAGGGGTTGCGTGGCTATATGAAAGGCATTCCGCTTCACTTTTTGAGCCTTCCCATTCATTTTACTCTGAATGCTGTCGTTCGTCAATCGGATGCTACGGGTTGTCAACCGGTTTTCAGCATGGTTTAAACAACGGCTTTCTTGTCGATCGATTGAAGCGGTGACCCGGTTTGTCCGGTGTTTCCGTGAAAATCGATCACCCTGAAAACAGCAACTACCGATGATGCGATTTTTTTTCTCCTGCCTGTTTACCAGTTGCCTGCTGGCGAACGGTTTTGGTCAACTGACCGGCACATTCACCACCTCAGCGGGGCAACCCATTCCGTTTGCCAGTATTCTCCTCTTAAATCCGGTCGATTCTACACTGGTCAAAGGTTCATTAACGGACGAACAGGGCGCGTTTCGAATGGACAACAACACGCCCGGAACCTACCTCCTGCGGTTTACGAGCGTGGGGTATCAGACCTGGCATTCGCCGGTTTTTGAACTGGCAGCATCACGATCAGGCAAAGATTTTGGAACCCTGATGATGCGGGAAGATACCCGGCAACTGGGCGAAGTGGTGGTTCGGGCGGAAAAACCGCTGTTTGAACAGCAGGTTGCGGGCACTATCGTCAACGTAGAAAGCAGCCTGATGAGCAAAGGGAGTTCGGTTTTGGGTGTTTTGGAGCGGTCGCCCGGTGTGGTGATCGATTACCAGAACAACAGCCTGATGCTGAACGGGAAAAGCGGGGTAATGGTGATGCTGAACGGAAAACTGATGCGACTCCCGCTGGCGCAGGTGGTCGTTTTGCTCAATGGCATGAGTGCCAATGAGATTTCAACGATCGAGTTATTGACCACGCCCCCGTCGCGGTATGATGCGGAAGGAAATGCCGGTTTGATCAACATTGTCACGAAGAAATCGAAACAACAGGGCACCAATGGTTCCGTCTCCGCAACGGGCGGATATGGCTGGGGCGAAAAAGGAAGCGGCAGTGTTACGCTTTCTCATAATACCGGAAAACTGGATCTGTACGGTTCGTATTTATTTTCCCACGACCGGACGTATACGGATCTGTTTATTCTGAGTTCGCAGGACATGCCGGTGTTTGGAGGACGACTCGATGTTGTGGCCTGGGATACGACAACGGCGGTGCAAAATAACCACAATGCCACCGTAGGAATCGATTATAAAATCAATACAAAAACCGGTGTCGGGGGGAGTATTAATTTCAACAGGAACACCTCATCTCCCGCCCGCTATGCCGGGGCTACCTATACCATTTTACCCGATTCCCTTTTGTTGTTTAAGGGCGAGGTGAAGGGCGTTAATCTGTGGAATACGCTTACGTCTTCGGTTTATCTGGAACGGGAATTACGACCGGGCGAAAAAGTTACGACCGATCTGGATTATTTATATTTTAAAAATGATAACCCCTCTGAGGTACAAAATTCATTTCAAAACCGAGACGGAACAGCGGTCGGTACGGATAATAGTCTCTTTTCTCCCCGTCAGAAAAGTTTCGCTCATACGTTATTTCACGTGGGCGTTTTTAAAACCGATTATACCAGACCGATTACCACAAAACTAAAAATTGAAACCGGTTTGAAAGCGACGTATTCCGGCGGTTCCAGCGTTTCGGGCATTGAGAGCCAGGTTGATGGGGAATGGATCGGTCGGTCTGAAACGACGACTACCATCCGAATGAAGGAGCGGATCGGGGCGGCTTATGCTTCCGTTAATACGCAGTTCAATACCACGATTCAGGTGGCGGCTGGGGTTCGGTACGAGTATTCGCAGACGCGGATGGACGACCCGAAAACCGGTGACAATACGATCGATCGGCGGTTGGGGGCGTGGTTTCCCACGGTGTTGGTTTCCAAAAAAGTCAATCCGAACGCGGAATGGCAGCTTTCGTATACCAAACGAATCAGCCGGCCTTCGTACAATGATCTGGCTTCCTACGTGTTGTATAGCGATCCCACGGCGGTTTACAGCGGGAATCCGGCTTTAAAACCGACCCTTACCAGCAATCTGAAACTCGGATATACGTTCCGGAGTTACTCGTTTTCCCTGCTTTTCAGCCGCGACAAGCACCCCATTGCCCGGTATCAGATCACCGAACGCGAAGCCCGGAATTTGCTGTATGTTTCTCCACAAAACCTGGCTTGGCAGAATAACCTGACATTTCAAACCAGTCTTCCCTGGAAGCTTAACAACTGGTGGATGATGAATTATAGTTTTATAGGCGGTTTGCGACAATTTCGTGTCGAGCACACGCGAATACCGATCGAGAAATCGTATTTTGGGTATTCCGTCAATTTCAGCCAGACGTTTAAATTACCGGGCCGGTTTTCGGCTGAACTATCCGGATGGTACAACTCAACCGCCTATAACGGATCGATAAAAGTAACCGGATTTGGTGCTTTAAATGCTGGTGTTAAAAAGGAGCTAAGAAACGACGCTGGAAGCTTTCAGTTTTCGATAACGGATATTTTAAGAACCCTTCAAATTAATCCTTATTACGGAACGCTGACACAGGAAGCTTTTTCAATTAAAAACCACGTTCAGGTCAATACCGAATCGACCCAATGGCCTATTATAAAGCTGACCTATTCCCGCTCGTTTGGCGATATACATTCGAATAAAAAGAGCCAGCGGAAGGCCGGATCGATGGACGAACGGGATCGGGTTCGGAAAGAATAGGCGCTTTAAAAAAAATGGAAGAAGATTCAGGCGAGATAAAAAATACAGCAACGGCATAGGGGTAATGGACAAGGTAGCTGTCATGACGGCATACCTACAACAACAAATCCTCATGCACGTTCGGACCTTTATTCTCGCCATTCTAACGGGTGTTTTCCTGCAAAATGCCTACGCCCAAACCTACACACAAACCATTCGGGGAACTGTGGTCGACCAAAGCCTGCAAACCGCCCTGCCCGGCGCAACGGTTCTTGTTCTAAACTCCAATCCGCTCAAAGGCATCACCACCGACGCTGATGGTTCGTTTCGACTGTCGCAAATACCGGTAGGGCGACACAGTTTGAAAATCACGAGTCTGGGCTACAAAGAACTGATTTTGTCGAACATCGTGGTCGATGCCGGGAAAGAACTGGTGCTCAACGTGGCGCTCGAAGAAGCCATTGTGACGGTGAATGAAGTGACGGTTCGGCCGCAAATCGAGAAAGACAAACCGCTGAACGAGATGGCCGCCGTGAGTGCCCGGACGTTCTCGGTGGAGGAAACCCAGAAGTTTGCGGCCGCCGTCAACGATCCGGCCCGGATGGCGACGGCCTACGCCGGGGTGGTCAGTGCCGACGATGGCAGCAACCTGATCGTGATTCGCGGCAACGCGCCGACGGGTCTGCTGTGGCGCATGGAAGGCGTCGAAATTCCGAACCCCAACCACTTTGCCAACCTGGGATCAGCCGGGGGCGGTATTTCCATCCTGAGCGCCCAGCTTTTGGCCAATTCGGACTTCATGACGGGCGCTTTCCCGGCCGAATACGGCAATGCACTCTCCGGCGTCTTCGATTTGCGACTGCGGAAAGGAAACAATTCCAAACGCGAACACACCATTCAGGCGGGTGTTCTGGGCATCGATGTGGCCAGCGAAGGCCCGTTTTCGAAGAGTTACAAAGGGTCGTATCTCTTCAATTACCGGTATTCGACCCTGGGCTTGCTGTCAAAAATAGGCGTCAATATTGGGGGAGCAGCCAATGTTTTTCAGGATTTGTCCTTCAATCTATCCTTTCCGGCGGGAAAAGCGGGCCACTTTACAGTTTTCGGCTTCGGCGGTTTGAGCAACAGTGACATGGATGCCGTGAAAGATTCGACGAAGTGGGAAAATGATTATGAACGCTACAACGACCATTTTTTTGCCAAAACCGGTGCCGTTGGTGCTACGCATTCGATCAGCCTCAGCAAAAAAGCCTTTCTGAAAACCGTTGCGCTATTCTCGGGCTACCAAACCGGTTACGAAAATGAATCGCTGGAAACCGGGTATGTGCCGCTGCTGCAAATGCGCGAAGCCTACCGCATTCGGAAACAAATCGCGTCTTCCACCCTGACCTATAAATTCAACGCCCAACACACGTTGCGCGCCGGGGTAACGGGCTCGGTTCTGGGTTTCAATCTGGAGCGGAAGGAGCGGTTGGAAGGGCAAAATGCGCTCACCACGCAAATTCAGACGAACGATCAGACGGCCACGGTGCAGGCCTACGGACAATGGAATTACCGCATGACCGAAAAACTGACGTTCAACGCCGGGCTACATTACCTCCGGCTGATGCTGAACAATACCGATGCGCTCGAACCCCGCGGATCGGTGCGCTGGGCAATGGTGCCGGGTCATTCACTGAGCCTGGGCTATGGGTTACACAGTCAGATTCAGAATCTGGCAACTTATTTTGCAGCCCAACCGGCGGAAAATGGTGCGCCGACCAACCGCAATCTGGGCTTTACGCGCTCGCACCACCTGGTGCTGGCCTACGACTGGCTGCTCAACGATCACCTACGCGTGAAAGCCGAATCATATTACCAGTCGCTGTTCAACATTCCAATCAGTGCCGACGCGAAGGATGCTTTTGCGATGGTGAACAGCATCGACGGCCTGACCACCGACCGGCTTGTGAACAAAGGAATTGGTAAAAATTACGGCCTGGAATTGACGCTGGAGCAGTTTTTACACAACAACGTCTATTTTCTGCTGTCGTCTTCACTCTACGATTCCCGCTATCGGGGGTCGGATGGCATCTGGCGCGACACCCGGTTTAACGGCAAATACGCCTTTAGTTTTCAGGGCGGGAAGGAGTGGGTGCTGGGCGAATCGGGCCGGAATGTGCTGGGGCTGAATCTCAAACTGACCTATTACGGCGGTTACCGGACCACACCCATCGACATCGTCGAGTCCATTCGTAAACAGGAGACGGTGTATGTTGACAGTCAGTCGTATACCCGGAAATTGCCCAATTATTTCCGGACCGATGTGCGGCTGAGCTGGAAGCGAAACCGCCCGCATTCGACCCGCACGCTGTCGCTGGACCTTCAGAATGCGACCAACCGGCAGAATATTTTCGGGCAGTATTTCGAACCCCGCACCGGGTTGATCAAAACCAGTTATATGACGCCCCTGATTCCTGTTTTGAGTTACCGCGTGGCATTTTAAAAAATACCGCTTCAAAAAACGGTCGGCAAGGTGGGAATTGTCGACCGTTTTTGTTTGGTTTGGGATCACACTGCCCCGTTCCCCTAAAGGGGACTTGGACATCACTTAACCGGATGCTAAAAGTCCCCTTCAGGGGAACGGGGCAATTGATCAACTAAATAAGCAAATGACCGAATCCAGTAAAAATTTCCTTTATACGTACCTCAACAATGCCTCCCCCACGGGCTTCGAATCGTCGGGACAGCAAATCTGGCTGGATTACCTCAAACCGTATATTGATGAGTACATTGTCGATACATACGGAACCGTCGTCGGGGTGATCAATGGCGTAACACCCGCCGATCAGACGCCTTACAAAGTCGTGATCGAAGCGCATTCCGACGAAATTTCGTGGTTTGTCAACTTTATTTCCGACGACGGCTACATTTACGTCCGGCGCAACGGCGGTTCCGACGCCCTGATTGCGCCGTCGATGCGGGTGAATCTGCACACGGCCAACGGTCAGGTGCCGGGCGTATTCGGCTGGCCGGCCATTCATGTGCGTGATCTGGCGAAAGACGTTGCCCCGAAAGTGACGGATCTGTTCATCGACGTGGGTGCCCTGACAAAAGACGAAGTGCTCGAAATGGGCATTCACGTCGGGACGGTTTGCACCTTCGCTGAAGGACTATTCGAGCTGAACAACCGGTATTACGTCGGTCGGGCACTCGACAACCGGATGGGCGGTTTCATGATTGCCGAAGTGGCCCGGCAATTAAAGGAAAACGGTGTACAACTGCCTTTTACCCTGTACATTGTGAACGCCGTACAGGAGGAGATTGGCCTTCGCGGTGCCGAAATGATTGCCCGGCGGCTCAAGCCCGATCTGGCCATTATCACGGATGTGACGCACGATACGCAGTCGCCCAAGTACGACAAAAAGGAGCAGGGCGACCTGAAAGCCGGTGGCGGCCCGGTGATTTGCTACGGCCCGGCGGTGCAGAACAAAGTGCGGGACTTCATCATTCAAGTGGCGCAGGATAAAGAGATTGCCTTTCAGCGTCAGGCGGTTAGCCGTTCCACCGGAACCGATACCGACTCGTTTGCCTATGCCGCGGAAGGCAGTGCTTCGGCCCTGATTTCGTTGCCGCTCAAATACATGCACACGACGGTTGAAACCGTACACATGGACGACGTTCAGGCGGTGATCAAACTGATTTATGAAACCCTGCTGGCGGTAAAAGGAAACGAAGACTTCCGGTATTTGAAATAACGCGAACGATGGGATTATTGGCCGCGTAGCGGACTGATGTTTCCGGGTCGCCGGTGCGATAGCAAAACGAATCACCCGATTCCTCCCTCGTGCCCTTGGGTACGAGGGAGGAATCGGGTGATTCGTTTTGCTATCGCACCGGCGACCCGGAAACATGTCGTACCTCTGGTACTTAATAAGCTTGTGGTTAATGAATAAATCTCATAGCTCGCGTTAAGATAAGTCCAAAAACACTAAAGTCGGTCGGTTGGAATTACCTAACCGGCCGACTTTGTTTTAGTTGATGATACTGGCGGGGTCATTCAGGGTGACATACGCACCATTGTAAGCGGCAAACACGCCATAGCCACCGGCAATGTTGGAAAACAACACCGTTGGTTCCACAAAATACTGCCCCTGGTTGGTAAACTGCTCCCGCAGTGTGGTGTGGTAACGGTAATAATTTTCGTCGGTTGTCAGCAGTCCCACCCGAATTCGGTTGGTCCGGGTGATGGTGTTGGGGGCAGTGAGCAGCGAATGCGAACCCGTCATCAGTCGCTCGACGCCAGCGCGGCCGGTTTCGCGGTCCACAAAAAACGTGGGCCGACCCAGCCGGTTTTCCAGAACACGACCAGTGCCTTCTTCGCAAATGGCCTGATCGATTTCTGCCCAGCCCCGGTAATAATTCGTACGGTTTCCGGCGATCTCTTTATCCGGTGAATTCCAGAAAATCGTCGTCGTGTAGTTGGTCAGGGCGGCATTGGCGCTGTTTCGGGTGACCACCGAGTCGAGGGCGATGCGGTCGATGGGCACAGCGTGGGGGACGGTAGCTTCGGCTGTCACCCGGCGGTTTCCGGTCATGCTCACCGTCAGCCGATACGTCACGCCCGGCCGGATGGAAAACCGGCCCTGGGGCAAGGCACGGTAATAATTCAGCTTGTCGTCGTAGATCAACTGAATGGTTCGGGTGCTGTCGCTCAGGAACACCACCGCATCTTTCACCACCAGCGAGGGCGCAAAGGAAGACACGATCTGGGGCTCCGACATGGCAATTTTGGCTGCTAAAACCGTGTCCTGCGGGGAAATAAAACAGATCACGTTGGGTTTAGTCACCCGGTCGATGGGCAGCGCGTCTACGGACAGTTCATCGACCGAGCGAATGCAGCTACCCGTTAGAACGATCAGAAACAGGGCGAGGAGTGGGCGCATCGGTTTAGAATGAAATCAGGTAGTTGAGCGATGGAACAAACGTAAACAAAGCCACCCGACGGAGTGAAAGCTGCCCGGCGGGGTTGATCATCAGATTATACGAAAACGGATTCCGGCGTCCGTAGGCATTGACGGCCCCCACTTCCACCCGGTGTTTGAACCGCCGACGCCCTAAATCGGCTTGAAGATTCAGGTCCAGCCGGTGGTTGGCTTCGGCCCGGAAGTTGCTGAACGACGTCCGGACCTGAACCAGCGGTGATTCGGTGCCAAAGAGTTGTTCCGTTGGGGTGATGACCAGATCCGCCTTGCCGAGTCCCAGATGACCAAAACTGGGAACGCCCGAAACCGGCACCGAAAACGGGTTGCCGGAACTGAACGTCCAGGCCGCCGACAGCCGGAGCCGGGGGCTGAACGCATACAAACCCGTGACCGAAACGCTGTGACGGCGGTCGTGCAAGGGATAAAAGGCGTTGCCGTTGTTGAGTTCGGGAAACTGCCAGCGCGTCACGGACCAGGTGTAATTGAGCGATCCGGTCAGGCGTCCCGAGCGAGATTGCAGCGTCGTTTCAAGGCCGGATGCCTGCCCATTACCAGCGGTGATGTTGCGCTCCCAACTGATTTCGCTGGCGCGAACGGCACTGGTGATGCCGATGAAATCCGCGCCCTCCTGGTAACTGATGACATGGCGCATCCACTTGCGGTAGCCTTCTACGGTCAATTGCCAGCGTGGGTTGAAATCGTGGATGAACCCAAGCACGACCTGCCGCGACCGCTGCGGTTTGATAAGGTCGGTGGCCGGTACCCATAAATCCGTCGGCAACCCCAGGCCCGTGTTGGAGAGAAGATGAATGAACTGGTTCATGTCAGAAAATGATGCCCGAACCGCCTGCTTTTCCCGGATCTGAACGGCCGCCGAAACGCGGGGTTCGGCGCGCAGGAAGGCTTTTTGCCGGATGCGGTATTGGGTGATATGCCCCCCGGCGCTGAGTTTGATGCGTTTGCCGAGGGTCCAGTGGTCTTCGGCGTAGGCGGCTGTTTCGACCGACTCGGTTTTTTCCAGACCCGACTGATTGCCGAGGGCCGAGAGCGTGACAACCTGAACGCCATTGAGCCGATACGACCGAACGGTATTGATCAGCCCGAATTGAAGATGGTGGTTGGCGGAGGGAAAGTAGTCAAAGTCGGTTTTCAGGGTCAGGTCTGTGATGCCATCGAAATACCGCCACAAATCCGTCACTTGTCCGGACGTTTCGCCTTCGGTGCTGATGTTTTTCCGGTGCGTTTCAAAGTTGTACCGGCTGAAAACCAGCGCGGTATTGCTGAATAATTTTTCGGAAAACAGGTGATTCCAGCGCAAGTTCCCGGTCTGGTTCTGCCACGTCAGCACGTTCACCCAGCGTTGCGACCGGTTCAGGCTGTCGCCACCACCGAAATAGTTGCGCCCGAAATACCCGCTGAGGTACAGCTTGTTGCGCCGGTTCAGATCGAAATTCATCTTCGCGTTGATGTCGTAGAAATTGGCCCGCCAGGCGGTTCCGGTATAATCGTCGATGACCGACGCGACGAAGTCGCCGAGAACCGGGCTGAGGTTGGAGCGCCGGGCCGCGAGCAGAAACGACGCTTTCTCGCGGATCAGCGGACCTTCGAGCAAAAGCCGGGAAGCCACGATGCCCGTTCCGACGGCGCCATGCCATTGCTGTTTGTTGCCTTCGCGCATGGTCATGTCGACCACCGACGACAGGCGACCCCCATAGCGGGACGAAAAACCGCCTTTTTGCAGCGTAACGGTTTGCAGCGCATCGGCGTTGAAGGCCGAAAAAAAGCCGAACAGGTGATTGGCGTTGTAAACCGGGGCCTCGTCCAGCAAAAGCAGATTCTGATCGGCACCACCCCCGCGAACGTGCAGGCCGACCTGACCACTCAATCCCGGCTGAATACCCGCCACGAATTGCAGCGTTTTCAGGACATCTTTTTCACCCAGCAAGGCCGGGGTGTTCCGAATCTGGAGGGCCGGGAGCGTCAACTGGCCGGTCTGCGACGAACTGAACGCCCGCGCCCCGGCGGTATTGGTCAGCACCACTTCGTCCAGCAAGGTGTTGGAAGTCAGTTCAATATCAAGGGAGGTCGAGCCGGGTAAAGGCAATCTCCGGTAAAAACGCCGGTAGCCTACCATCGAAACCACCAGTTCCACGGTGTCGCGTTCGGCGATGGTCAAGGAATAATACCCGTATGGATTGGTGGTGGCGACGGTTTTGTCGACGTAAACTGTGGCGCCGTTCACCTGCTCCCGGCTACCTTTTTCCCGCACAAATCCACTGATTGTAAACCGTCGGGCAGGCGTCTGGCCAGTGGGCTGGGGGCGGGGCAACGGGCGCGCTGCGGGTTCGATCAGGTAGCAGTCGTCGACGCGCCGGAAGGTCAGGCCGGTTCCCGACAGGGCGCTTTCCAGCAGGGTTCGGGTGTCGGCTTTCCACGGGATCGGAGCCGTTACCCGGATGGTTTTCAGCAGCTTTTCGTCGTACAAAAAATACGTTCCGCGTTTCTGGTTCAGAGTTTTCAGGAAATCTTCCAGGGTCTGTTCCGACTGCGCACGGGTCTTCGTTCCGGTCAGCAGTGACCCGATCAGCAAACCGCATAGCCCAACCTGGAACGGTTTGTTGGCAAACCTGAAAATCTGTCGCAGCACCTTCACCGGTTCAGCAAATAGGCGTCTCCCTGTCTGGTTATTTTCAATTGATGATAAACCGCTAGTGTCTTCACTACTGTTTCAGGGTCTTTCAGCGGTAAAATACCCGAAAACCGCCGAGTACCGGACTCCGCCGGATCGAATCGAACGTCGATCCCAAACTGCTCTTCCACCTGCCGAACGGCTTCCGGAAGAGTGACCTCATCAAAAACCAGTTGATTCCGAAGCCAGCCTGAATAGCGTTCCGCCGACACGTTCCGCCGGATCAGTTGGCCGGTCGCGGAGTCAAGCTCGGCCAGTTGCCCCGGCACCAGCGTCAGGGCCGGGCTGCGGTCCGAACCGCTGACCTGCACTTTACCCCGGTTCAACACCACGCGGTGAAGGTCGCTGCGGCTGGTCATGCTAAATTCCGTACCCAAGACTTCCACCGTGAACGCGCTTTTGCTGTGAACCCGAAACGGTACATCGGCTTCCAAATGGCGGACCGAGAAATAGCCTTCGCCGGTGAGGGTGACGTCGCGGTTTTCGCCGGATGCCCAATGCCGCCGGTGGCTGAGTTCAGAATGGCTGTTGAGCGTAACGGTGGAACCATCGGGCAGGGTGATCGTTTTCTGCTGGGCGTAGTCGGTGCGGTACGAAACCGTCTGGTTCTGCCAGAGCCAGTAGCCACCCAATCCCAGCATGACCAGCACCGAAGCCGCAGCGACCCACCAGCCGGTTTGGAAACGGGTTCGTATGGGTTGAAAATCGACGATGGTGGGGGCGGTGTTCGATTGACGGTCGGCCAGGAGGGTTTTCAATTCCTGCAAGGACGCTTCCAGACCCGGTTTGTGGCCACTGAGCAGGCTGTGCAGCCGTTCGGCTTCCCGAAACGCTGGCAGATTATCCGGTTTGCGACGCTGCCATTCCGTCCAGTAGGCTGTTGCCGCCGGGTCGGTTCCCTGGCGATAGGCCACAAAACTATCATCGAGCAAAAAGTCGTCGGCCGTGTAAAGGTCGTGGTTCATTGCGTTCATCGACATCCCGAAAGAGGACCGGGGGTGTTAAGTTCAGATAATAGTACGCCGAAGTAACGAAATCTCACAAACCCAGCAATGAAAAAATGAGCAGCCAGATTGGTACCAGACTCCTTTTTTCTTTCCGATTCAACGTCTGTCGCAGCAGTTTCAGGGCTGAGGACAGCGTATTATAAACCGTATTGATGTGCATGCCGGTGGCTTCGGCAATTTCCTCATTCCCTTGATTTCGGAAAAACCGCAGTTCGATGAGTTGCCGCTGCCGGGGTGTCAACTGGCTGAGGGCCTGCTGGAGCGTATGTTGAAGATGTTGTTGTTCCTGCGCCTGCACGATCACCTCCTCGTAAGGCGGTTCGTAGCCGGGTTCGCGTCCGGTCAGTTCCGTAAAACGATCATCCCGATTAAAATCTTTCAGAAGCTTCCGGCGCAGGGCCGTGATGAGGTACGACCGGATGTTGCCGACCGTCGGCAGTTTCTCTCCGCGTTCCCACAATTCCAGGAACACCTGGTTGATGGCGTCTTTGGCCTCGGTGGCCGAAAAACCAAAGTAGATGCCAAAATTGAGTAAGTCGTTGTAAGTCAACCGGTATAGATCGCTCAGGCTGGCATCATCGCGCTTGCGAAGACCCTCCCAAAGCGATGGTGGAATTTCCGGTACAGGACTGGGCATACGGCAGAACGGGTTTGCTGGGGATTGACTATTGGCTGTAACGAATTGATCAGTCAAAATGTTAGCCGCGATTTGTTCATAAAACTTTCGTTTTTTATTCCTGAAGCCCCTAAATCCCCTAAAGGGGACTTGGACGTACCTTGATCCGGATGCCAAAAGTCCCCTTTAGGGGATTTAGGGGCTCCAAGGATAAAAGCGATTTTTTTTGAAAAAAATCAAAAAGTTTTGTGAGAAACTTACCGGGCTCCGCACTATAGTTCGAAAGCAATCCAAACCCCTCCAAAGGTCGATTGCGGAGTATTTCAACACACAACCTTAAATCTGTTTATGAAACGTAATCCATCCATTTTTCGAAAATTCAACCGTATCAAGTTTGTGGTAGCTGTGCTTTTGGGATCGACATTGCTTTCCCTGACGTCTTGTGATGACAAGGACGATGAAGAAACCCCGGCTCCCCAGACCATTACCGATGTTGTTGTCAATACCGCCGAATTCTCCCTTCTGGAAGCTGCCGTGGTGCGTGCCGGACTGGCCGAAGCACTCAGAACGGGATCGCTGACGGTTTTTGCGCCAACGGATGCGGCTTTTCAGGCGGCTGGATTTGCCGATGTGGCCGCGATCAATGCTGCACCGGTGGCGACCCTCCAGGCAGTTTTGCAATACCATGTCATCGGTCAGCGGACGGCTGCGGCTGATATTCCGACGGCAGCCAACACGGCAGTGCAGACGCTGGGCAACAGCAATGTATACATCACTAAAACCGCTTCGGGGGTTTCCGTCAATGGCGCACGGGTGACGCAGGCCGACGTTCCCGCATCGAACGGCGTCATTCACGTCATCAACAAAGTGCTGATGCCGCCTACCCAGAACATCGTGCAACTGGCACAGGGTAACCCGAACCTGAGTTTGCTGGTGGCTGCGGTCACCCGCGGAGGTGCGCCGGTTTTGAATGCCTTGACGGCTGCGGGGCCGCTGACGGTACTGGCTCCGACTAATGCCGCTTTCCAGGCGGCCGGTTTTGCAGATGCGGCTGCGATCAATGCCGCGCCGGTTGCCACGCTGACCAATATATTGACCTATCACGTTATTGCCGCCCGGGCTTTTTCTACTAACCTAACCGATGGAGCTGCCGTTACCACGGCTCAGGGAACCACCGTTCGAAGCAACGTAACCTCTTCCGGAGTGAGTTTTCTGGGAACGGGTAACGCCAACCAGGCTTCGAACGTGGTTTCTGCTGACAATGTGGCTACCAACGGTGTCGTCCATGTGATCGACCGGGTGTTGCTGCCTTAAGTTTAGTTGATTCTGTGGGGATAATTGTATACGGACAACCGGATCTGATCGGTTGTCCGTTTTTGTTTGGCAGCGGATCGGGGATTTACGCCAGAATCGGTTTGACCACTTTCCCGGCCACATCGGTCAGGCGGTAGCGACGCCCCTGGAATTTGTACACCAGTTTTTCGTGATCGAGGCCCAGCAGGTGCAGAATCGTGGCCTGCAAATCGTGGACATGAACCGGTTCTTTGACGATGTTGTAACTGAAATCGTCGGTCTGGCCATACGTCATTCCTTTTTTAATACCGCCCCCGGTCATCCAGACGGTGAAGCAGCGCGGGTGGTGGTCGCGGCCATAATTGTCCTTGGTGAGCTTTCCCTGCGAGTAATTGGTGCGGCCAAATTCACCCCCCCAGATCACCAGCGTATCGTCCAGCAAGCCCCGCTGTTTCAGGTCTTTCACCAGCGCAGCCGTCGGCTGGTCGACCGAGTCGGCCATGATTTTGATGTCTTTCGGCAAATTACCATGCTGATCCCAGCCCTGATGATACAACTGGATAAACCGCACGTCTTTCTCGGCTAATTTGCGGGCCAGCAGGCAGTTGGCCGCATACGTCCCCGGTTTTCGGCTGTCGGGGCCATACAGATCGAAAATATAATCCGGTTCTTTGGAAAGGTCGAGCGTTTCGGGAACGGAGGTTTGCATTCGGTACGCCATTTCGTACTGTTGCATCCGGCTGTTGAGTTCGGGGTCCAGCACGTGTTTGTACTGATCCTCCGTGAGTTTGGCAAGGTAGTTCAGCATCGTCCGCCGGGAGGTTTTGTCGACGCCATCCGGGTTGTTCAGGTAAAAAATCGGATCGGGTCCCGACCGGAACACCACGCCCTGGTGGGTGGAAGGAATAAAACCGTTGCTCCACAATTTGGCATACAGCGGCTGGTCACCACTACGCGCCCGCGACAACAGCACGACAAAAGCGGGCATGTTTTTGTTCTCCGAACCCAGTCCATAGCTCACCCACGACCCCATCGACGGCCGTCCGCCAATCTGGTTGCCCGTCTGGATAAAGGTGACGGCGGGGTCGTGGTTGATGTGTTCGGTGTGCATGGATTTGATGAAACACAGGTCGTCCACCATCGTGCTGTGGTGGGGTAGCAGTTCGCTCACCCACGCCCGGCTTTTCCCGTATTGCGCAAATTTGTAGACCGATGCCGCCAGTGGAAATGAACTTTGGCCCGCCGACATGCCCGTGAGCCGCTGTCCCTGCCGCACCGACTCGGGCAGGTTTTGGCCCCACATCTGTTCGAGTTTCGGTTTATAATCGAAGGTTTCCAGTTGCGACGGCGCCCCGCTTTGCAGCAGGTAAATCACCCGTTTGATCTTGGCCGGAAAATTCGGCAAATCCAGACCCGAACCCGCACTGGCTACGGCATTCTGGGGCAAGAGAGAAGAAAGTGCGGCCGCGCCGAGACCCAAACCGCTGCTTTGCAGAAACGTCCGGCGGCTCATTTCATCGTGGATGCGGTCTTGCAATTCGTTGGTCATGGCACTTTATCGTTTAATCGTCGCTTCGTCGTAGTTCAGAATGGTGTTGGCAACCATCGTGTATGCCGCCAGTTCCGGGCTTTTCAGCGTCGGATCCCGTTCGTATTCACCGGTTTTCAGCAGCGATTCGGCCCGTTGCGGTGCGTTCGCAAAACCCTGATAGGCTTCATCGTACAAGGCTTTCATCAACGACAACTCCCGCGGACGCGGGTTTCGGGAAACAATCGCCTGAAAGAAATACCGGATTCGCTCGTCTGCCGACGGTTTGGCCCGCATCGTTCGTTGAGCCAGCACCCGGGCAGCTTCCACAAACTGCGGATCATTGAGCGTTACCAGCGCCTGCAAGGGCGTGGCGGTTTTCTGCCGCCGAACCGTACACAGACTCCGGTCGGGTGAGTCAAAATTGAGCATCATCGGCGGAGGGCTGGTCCGTTTCCAGATCGTATACATGCTGCGCCGGTACAAACTGTCGCCGTGCTGCTGGCGGTAACTGATCGTATTGCGGGTTGCCAGGGCTTCCCAGATACCGGCTGGCTGGTACGGATAGACACTCGGGCCGCCAATTTTTCGAACCAGCAAACCGCTGGCCGCCAGGGCATTGTCGCGAACCTGTTCGGCCGAAAGCCGGTAGCTGCTGCCCCGGGCCAGCCACTTATTGTCGGGATCGCGTTCAATTTCTTCCGGCGTGGCTTTGGACGACTGCTGGTAGGTGGCCGACAACACCATCCGTTTGATAAACCGCTTCGTGTCCCAGCCTTCTTCCCGGAACTGAACGGCCAGCCAGTCCAGCAATTCGGGGTGCGAAGGCAAATCGCCCTGACTGCCAAAATCTTCCTGCGTTTTGACAATCCCGTTGCCGAAGAAGTTCTGCCAGAGTCGGTTGACCATCACGCGGGCAAACAGCGGCTGGTCGTCTGCCAGCAGCCATTGCGCCAGACCCAGGCGGTTTTGCGGATAGTCGGCGGGCAGTTTCCCCAGCCGGAGCGGGGTTTGGGACGAAACCGCTGCACCGGGTGCATCGTAGACGCCCCGGTTAAGAATAAAACTTTTGCGTTGCTGGCTGGCTGGCAATTCCTGCATCACCATGACTTCGGGAATGTCGGACAAAACCGCCACTTCCTGTCCGCGAACGACCGACAGTTGCCGCCTGGTCTGGGCGAAGGTGGAATCGGCCGTGAGCAAATAATGTTCGAGCAGATTCTGCCGTTGCTGAGCGGTTCTATTCCGTTCAGGTATCCGTACCAGATTGGCCACGGGATTGGTGCCATCAGCCAGCGCCTGCACTTCCAGCGCCGACAGCCGCCGGTTGTAGATCCGGAGTTCGTCGACGGCAACGCCGTGAAGGGTCTTTTCCTGGGAGTCGTGACCGAGTTCAAAACCGAAGAATTTGCCCTGCTTGTTGGAGTTGAATTCGCCGTGCAACAAACCTTTGGTCAGGTTGTCGGTAACGACAGTCATGCGGGCGGATTTGCCGTCCACAAAAAACCGCACACCGGCGGCTTTCGCTCCGCCGTCGTAGGTCAGCGTCAGGTTTTGCCAGCGATGAAGTGGGAGTTTATCGACGGTTTTGAGTTCGATGCAATTGGCGGGCCAGACGTAGCTCAGTAAAACCGTCAGCGTCTGGTCCGGATTCATCCTGACCGAATAACCCCGATAGCCTTCATTGGCGTAATTGGTTCGGCGGAAAATCGCCCCTTCAACGCCTTTTTCCGCCGGATTGACCCAGATGCTAACCGAAAATTCCTGATTCCGTTCAAAGTTGAGCCCCTTGCCAAACCGCTTTGGCGACTCTACTATTTTCCCGTTCACGCGGTCGATCGTCTCAGACAGGATGCCAATGCCGCACTCGCCCCGCAACGCCACCGCCTGACCCAGTTTTCCGGCGGTTGGTAACGGTTTTCGTTCTTTATCACCGCTCAGAAACGCGACAAACGACGGGTCGGCCCGGTTTTCGTAGGTGCCATTCACCTCGGCATCCAGTGGCAAATGCACCAGCAAGCCCCGGTTGAGCGTGGAGGAGAGAACCGGATTCGTGGCCCAGTTGGTAAACGATTTTTCGTAAAGTTGCGGTTGCAGACGGTTTTCCAGCCGGTGGATTCTGGTTCGGATGAACTTCAGTGTTTGATCGACCTGCGGAGACGGTAACATCACCGTCGGGCAGGCTTCGCCGTTGTGCGTGATCTGCCCGGTTTCCTTATTCTGGTTAAAAAAAGCGAACAGCGAATAATAGTCTTTCTGGCTGATCGGGTCGTATTTGTGGTCGTGGCAGCGGGCACACTCCATCGTCAGGCCCAGAAAGGCTTTGCCAAAGGTGTTGGCGCGGTCGGCCACGTATTCGATGCGGTATTCTTCAGGAACAATGCCATTTTCGCCACTTTGCGAATGCAGGCGGTTGAAGGCCGTGGCCAGTTCCCGCTCGCGTTGAATTGCCGGATTGGCCGATTTGGGTATTAGATCTCCTGCAATTTGCTCCTTCACAAACTGGTCAAAAGGTTTATTCCGGTTGAACGAATTGATTACCCAGTCGCGGAACGGATAGGCGTTGCGCATCGGGTCGTCCTGATAGCCCTGCGAGTCGGCGAATCGGGCCAGGTCCAGCCAGCTAACGGCTTGTTGTTCACCATATTGCGGAGAGGCCAGTAGCTTGTCGACCACCTGTTCGTAAGCGTTGGGGGCGGAGTTTTTTCCGAATGCTTCGACCTCGGCGGGCGTGGGCGGGAGGCCCGTCAAATCCAGGTAAACGCGCCGGAGCAGGGTTGCTTTTTCCGCTTGGGGCGACGGTTTTAAGCCCAGCTCCTTCATTTTCGCCAGCGTAAACCGATCGATATCATTCCGAACCCAGTCGGTTTCTTCGTCGGAAGTGACGCCCCAGCGCGACAGGAAACTTCGCCCTACTTTCGGAACCGCCGGTTTTTCGATTTTCGTCAGCGACCAGTGTTCCTTGTATTCCGCGCCCTGTTCAATCCACTTGATCAACACGGCTTTTTCTTCCGTCGTCAACGTCAGGTTCGACTGGGGCGTGGGCATCACTTCTTCCGGGTCGTGGCTCAGAATCCGCTTCACCAGTTCACTTTTTCCGGCGTCGCCCGGCACAATCGCCCGGCGTCCTTCCTTGTTTTCCTGCGTGGCACCTTCAAAATTCGCCAACTGCAAATCGGCTTCGATTTTGGCCTTATCGGGGCCGTGGCATTTGAAACAACGGTCCGAAATGATGGGTTTGACGTGCAGGTTGTAGTCCACCGTTTCGGGCGTTTTTTCCAATGCCAGCGCCACCTCTTCGGGCAGTTGATCGGATCGACAGCCCACCAGACCCAGCACGGCAAAAAACAGGAAGAAGCGAATCGTTTTCATACGCAAGAGACTACCACACGAATTACCATCACCCGGTTTTGGCTAACAGTTGAATCAACCGATCAACCTGTTTTACTACAAAGTCAGGAGCGGAACATTTTTACTACCTTCTCAACCAAACGAATGAACACCCCTAACCAGACTGAAAGGCTGTAATACCATAGCCCCGGATGCAATCCGGGGAATGCGGGATGTTGGTAATACGTATTCGGGGAATGCGGGACGTCAGTAGTACATCTCCGGGGAATGCGGAATGTCGGTAATGCGTCATCCGGGGAATGCGGGATGTCGGTAACATCATCCGGGGAATGCGGGATGTCGGTAACATCATCCGGGGAATGCGGGATGTGGGAAATTCGTCATTCGGGGAATGCGAAATCTCCATTAATTCATGCGCGCCGGTCGTGGCATCCCCCGTTGCGGGAAATTCTGATCCCGGTTTTGCCGGTCGGTTCGGGGCTGCGGGCCGCTGCCAAACCTCCGCAGGTTATAGGTAAAGCTGAGTATAAAATACCGGTTCAGCACCCGGCTTTGCGTTTCTTCTGTGTAGGTTTCCGTCACATTTCGGCTGATGCTGCGGTTTTGATTCAGCAAATCATAAACCTGTAATTTCAATTCTCCCTGGCGGTTTTTGAAAAATTGACGGGTTAAGGCCACGTTCCAGAGCGCAAAATTCTGAACTGATCCGGCCGATTTACCCGAGTAATTATTGTATGTAACATCCGTTGTAACAACCAGCCGGAAAGGCAGTTGATAATACAGGTCGCCACTGAGTGACTTGTTGAAGTACTCTGTATTCTGATTCGATTGCAGGGAATATAAAGCTGTCTGATAACTGAGGTTGCCGCTCAACCCAAATTCGAGCTTTTCATCGAAATTCGAGTTGATGCGGGCACCCTGGCTGAACGTCCAGTTTTGCGAGCGGTTGGTCTGGCTATTGACCAGACTGACACCCCGGTTGAAGTTCACATTGCTCGTCAGGTTCACATTGGCTTTGAGGGGCTGGATGCGTCGACCGATGGCCAGGAAGGCCATCAGGTTGTAATAACCGTTGGTGTTCACGGGTTGGGTCGTTTGCGCTCCCTGGTTGCTAAACGTCGTGGCATTCACGATTTTGTTGTTGGTTTGGGTCGCATTCAGCATGGCGAATACACTGCGGAAGGTTGTTTGCTGAAAATTGTTGTAGTTCAGCGAAACGGTATTGCTAAACTCCTGTTTCAGATCTGGATTACCCAGCCGGATGTTCAGCGGATTGGTATTGTCGGCCACCGGCTGCAACTGCGACACGGAAGGGGCGTTGGTGCGGCTCCGGTAATTGAACCGCAGCGTCCGGTTTTTACTGAAGTTATACGTAAACATCGCATTCGGCAGTACGTTGGTAAAGCTTTTGTTCAGACTGACGTCTCTTGTCTGGTTATCGCTGTGTAGATTAGCCTGCTGCATGTCGAAGCCCAGCGCGTAGGTATACTTCAGCCGTTTGTTTTGCAGCGTAGAACCGACCCGGTTTGTTAGGTAGTTATTCACAAAGTTATTGCTCAACGATGGGTTTAATTCCGTGTAGTCTTTGGTTGCTTCATCGTAATCGTTTACCGTTCGGTTGGAGGTGTTGCGGGTATTGGAATAGTTGTAATGAAACTCCAGCGTTTTGCTGAGCGAAAGCGGTTCGGTATACGTCAGGTTAATCGAGTTGGTCACCGACTTACTGGTCTGTTCATTCCGTTGATCGATGTTCTGATCAGTGCGGCCGCCGGTTTGCCCGAAAAACTGGTTGAGGGATTGGTTGATGCCATCCGTATTCTGGTTGTTGACGGCAATGTTCCAGTTCAGGGATAGCGTCCGCCCTTTGCGTTTGAACTTCCGCATCAGGAGCGCGTTGTTATTCCCCGAAATCCCGTTTCCGGTCGAATGATACTTCGTGTTGCTGGTGTTGATCAGGTTCGTCGAATCCAGTTGCTCAACGCTGGAAATCGCGCCGTTCGTCAGCGTTTGCGACTGATTAATACTTTGGTATTCAGAATTCTGAAGGGTAAAACCGGGGGTAATCCGCAGCGTGGTCAACGAATCGATCTGGTAATTGAATCGCAGGTTAAACCGGTGGCTGGTGACCTGATTGCGCGATGTGCTGTTCTGGTTGACCTGGTAGGAAGTGTCGGGCAGTGCATACTGTCGGCGGCTTTGCTGATCGGTTACGGTATTGAGGTCGTTCAGGAAGTAACTCCCGGCCACGTCCACTTTCTTACTCCACTGGTCGCGGTAGTTTAAACCACCCGCCAGCGTCCGGGTGATGGCATTGGTATTGCCGCCGTTGCCTCCTCCGCCACCCCGGCCATCCGCCACAATCAGGCCCCCACCGCCAAAATTGGCACCCAGTCCGGCACCTCCGCCGAACATATTCTGCCCCGTAAAGCCCTGCTGGTTGATGTTGTTCGCTTGCCCGATCAGTGAAATCTGCTGGTTACCGTTAAACCGGTTCAGGTTGAGCCGGGCCGCGTAGCGGACGTCGTCGTTCGTCTCGTTCGGTCCGGCACCAATGGATTGCTGGCCGAAATACCCCTTCCGCTTGTCTTTTTTGGTAACGAGGTTGATGGTTTTGTTCCGGTCGCCGTCATCGATCCCCGAAAATTGCGACTGATCGGACTGCTGGTCGTACATCTGGACTTTGTCGATGATGTCGGCAGGGAGGTTGCGGGTGGCCATTTTTGGGTCATCACCAAAAAACGGTTTTCCGTCGACCAACACCCGTTTTACTTCCTGACCCTGCGCCTTGATGGCTCCATCGCGGTCCACTTCCACGCCCGGCAGTTTCTTCAATAGGTTCTCTACCATTGCATTGGGCTGCGTTTTGAATGCCCCGGCATTGAACTCGACCGTATCCTGTTTGATGACAATCGGCGGCCCTTCCTGCTTCACCACCACTTCGTTGAGGTTAACCGCCTGGGTTGTCATTTCGAGTGTTCCGGCGTCGGTCACCGGTTTGCCGGCGGTGATGGTGATTCGCTTTGATTTGTTCCGGTATCCTACATACGTAATCAGCAGCCGGTAGGTCCCCACCGCCACATTTTTAAACGTAAATTCCCCGTCTCCGTTGGTAATCATGAACATAACGACCGACGAATCACGCACCGACAGCAGAGAAACCGTCGCTTCCATCAGCGGTTTTCGCGTAATGGAGTCGACCACCGAACCCCGGAGCTGCGACTGGGCGACGGCCGTCGTCAAACTGATCATAAAAAAGAAAACAGGGAGAAGTGATCGCATGGTAATCGTTCAATTTCAGGTTGGTATTCGGTTTACGGTATTCGGTGGCTGACGCATCCGTGGAAGCTTGCGTCAGCCACCGAATACCGTAAACCGTACACTAATTCCGGTTTTGAAAAGTATTCATCATTTGCTGGCGCATGTCGGCCATTGCTTTTTGCCGGATGGTGTTCAGCTCTTCGGGTGTTACAACCCGGGCGGTTTGGGGCGGCATCACATCACTTTCCTTCACGTCCTGGGCGGCAATTTTGGTCGCTTTAAATGCTTCGTTGTCGCTTTCGATTTGCAAAACAACCCCTTTTTCGGGCGTCAGGCTGCTGATGGGGGAATACGTAAACGGGAGTTCTGTGGTATACCAGATTGTATAAGGAATGTTTTTAAAGGAAACCGTTGCTTTCCTGCAGAGATACCCCGCGATCTTCTTCGTTTTGTCGGTTTCCTGCCAGACCGTCACCCGTTTCAGCGGGATTTCGGTCTGGTAGTGGCTGGTAACCGAATCTTTTTTGATGGTTAATACCTCGACGGTTTTCTGGGCTGCCAGATCGAAATACACGGCGCGTTCGAAGGGGCGGCCGTTGAAATTGCGATTTCCGCGTCCTTCGGGGCCACCCGGTCCACCGGGTCCGGGGCCTGGTCCACCACCACCATCCTGAATCACTTGCCGGACCATAATACCGCCACCGCTGTTGCGGTCCTGTTCTTCCTTGCCGTGGGTTCCTGAGAAAATAAAATGCTGGACAAAAGACCGTGTTTCGGGCATACCTGCAGGGGCATCGGCACCATCCGGCCGAACTTCCTGGCCGTTGATTACCATTCGCATTTGGGAAAAGTCGATTTTTTGCATGACCTCGTACGAAATTTTACCGGAGGTCGGTTGGGCGTTGGCCAGTTGGGTCGCCAAATGAAGCCCAATGAGGGCAGCGGCTACGGTTCTGTACAGTTTCATGAAAACGGAGGAGTGAAATGATGACTGGAAAATGATGGGACAAAGATGGGGCGATTGGATGTAAAGCACTGTTATTTAGTGTTAAGTAGTGTTAACGCCGTTGGAAAGCCGACGGAAAAGCGGGTATTTTTGTACATGATGAAACAGCGCATCCGGTCGATCTTTGTTCTGATGACGGTTTGTATCCTGGGCGTGATGGCTTTTCAGGCCTATTGGCTGTATACGAGCTACCAACTCCACGAGCAGCAGTTTCGGCGGACGGTGCGGGGCGCATTCATTTCGGCGGTTGAAAAACAGCAGTTTAACGACGCCCGTCAACTGGTTCGGGGCGAAATCCGTTCCGACGAACCACGTCGGCGGTTTCATTTTCGCCCGATGGAATCGGAAGATGGTCTCCCGGAAAGTCGCATCGTGTTTGACCGGCGCAGAGACAGTGCTTTTGTAACCGTCACCGATTCGCAGCCGATAAGCGTCAAAGTGATGAATTACCGGATTAAACGACCGTCACGATCGTCGAAAGACCGTGTTTTTATTGACACAATGGCCCGGAAAATCACCAAGATGCTGATTTTAAACTGGGAGGGCAATCATCAATTCAACTTTGCAACATTCGATTCAACCTATCAGGCCGAGTTGCGCCTGCGCGATGTTGAGGCTGATTACCAACTAGACACCATTCAGTTAAAACCGGATTTGTTCCGTCAGGAGATGGACAACCCGATGCGCACCGGTTCGCCCATTAAAACTCCGCCGATGCCCATCAATCCCGTTAAAAACCAGTTTCTGCAGGCGTCGTTTGACAGCCCAACGGGCTACATTCTGCGGAAGATGGACTGGCTGCTGGCGGGTTCGGCCTTGTTGATGGCGCTGACCACCTGGTGTTTTCTGTACATGCTATCGACCATTCTGAAACAGAAAAAGCTGTCGGAAATCAAGAACGATTTCATCAACAACATGACGCACGAGCTGAAAACGCCGATTGCGACGGTTTCGGCGGCTGTGGAAGCCCTGCAGCATTTCGGGGCGCTGAATGATTCACAGAAAACCCACACGTATTTGAACATTTCAAAAAATGAGTTGCAACGGCTGTCCGATCTGGTCGAGAAGGTATTGAACATGGCGGTCGATGAAAAAAAGGAACTGGAACTGAACCGCGAATGGCTTAAACCTTCCGAACTGATTCAGGAGGTGGTGGGAAATCACCAGTTGAAAGCCTCGGCGGGCGCACCGGTCAAACTCGTAGCCATTGAGGTGGAATCCGTTCCGGAAAATGCGCGGGTTCAGGCCGACCGGCTGCACCTAAGTAATGCCATTAACAACCTGATTGACAACGCGATCAAGTATTCGCAGGAGTCGGTTCAAATCCTGATCAACAGCCGGGCTGATGAGTCGGGCTGGCGGCTGACGGTGGAGGACAACGGCAATGGGATTCCGAAGGTGTATCACGAGGTGATTTTCGACCGGTTTTTCCGGGTTCCGACCGGGAATCTTCATCCGGTCAAAGGCTTCGGCCTGGGGCTGTCGTACGTCCGGCAGGTGGTTGAGAAGCACGGTGGTCGCATCGAAGTTTCCAGCGAACCGGGGCGGGGGAGTGTGTTTGTAATCTGGATACCTAATTAAAGGAGTTATTACACAGAGTTGATCGGAGGGAATCAGAGGGCATCAGAGATAAAGTTTAAAAAAACGCCCCTGATATCCTCTGATTCCCTCCGATCAACTCTGTGTAACAACCAAAAATGATGGGAACTGTATTATTGATTGAAGATGAACTTTCGCTGGGCCTCATTGTCCGGGACAGCCTGGAGGTTCGCGGGTTTGCGGTTTTGTATGCCGCTGACGGTGAGGAGGGTTATGCGTTGTTTGTCGCCCATGCTCCCGACGTGGTGGTGGCGGATGTGATGATGCCCAAACTCGACGGTTTTTCACTGGCTGCGCGCATTCGGCAAACCGACCCGTATGTCCCAATCATTTTCCTGACGGCCCGTTCCCAAACCGCCGATGTGGTGCGCGGTTTTGAGCTGGGCGGCAATGATTACCTCAAAAAACCGTTCAGCATCGACGAATTGATTGTCCGCATTCAGGCCCTGCTGAACCGGAACCAGACCGTTCGCCCGACCACGCCGGATCGCTTGCCGATTGGCCATTACCATTTTGATTATCCCAAACAGAAACTGGCGTTCAACGGAAAAGAGACGCCGATGTCCCACCGCGAAGCCGAGCTGTTAAAGCGGCTGTACGAACAGCGGAATCAGGTGCTGGAACGCTCCGTCGTGTTGCTGGATTTGTGGGGTGACGACAGCTTTTTCAATGGCCGGAGTCTGGATGTGTTCATTACGCGGCTTCGGCGGTATTTGAAAGATGACCCGCAGGTGCAGATTGTGAATGTTAGAGGAGTGGGGTATAAGTTGATTGTGTGAAGTATCAAAGTGTTGAAAATGAGAGTATTGTGAAGTGCCTCAGAATAATTCCAAGAGTCCAGTTTCTGTCGAATCAGACAGGATTTTTAAGTCATCATAATGGCTTATCAACACATTGGCTATATCCTGTGTAGACTGATTTCCAATTCGAATTAGTACGACTTTAGGTGGGAAACCATATAGATTTGCTAAATGGTAATAGTCATCGTCATTTGTAATAATAATTCGATTGCCAGCTTTTGCCCATTGCCAAATAGCAATATCTTCAGCCGGAATGGGTAAGCCGGTACGGGTTACGTGTATACAATCGGCGTAATGTTCCGTCAGTTTTTTAACTAACCGATACGATAAATTAGCATCCAGAAGGAGTTTCATCAAGCAGCCAGTAAGCGGGTGCGTCGTTCGCTATCTGCAGCGAACGCCAGAGCTGCCCGGATTTGGTCAGAGGTCAGTTCGGGGAAGTCTTCCAAAATTTCTTCATTGTTCATTCCTGAAGCCAGCCAACCAAGAATATCCTGAACCGCAATGCGTGTCCCCGCAATACAGGGTTTCCCGAATCGGATATTCGGATTGATCTGAATGTATTTCTGATAGGATTCCATAAATCAGTCACGTTTTGCTAAGATAACCAGATAATGCACTGATTGGCAAATAGGTTCGGAGCAATCACTCCATCGTAGACGGCAATTGCTCCGGTTTGTCGCCGTTTTCGCTCAGCCAGTGACTCACATCCGCCTGTGGATTTTCGCGGAGGTGACGGGCCAGGCGGTGGGCGGTTTCGAACGAAAACTGCGGCACCAGATCGACAATCGGGTACTGATACACCAGGCCCGGTTTGTTGGACTTCACCTTTTTGACTTTCAGCAGAAACGGCAAATACTGTACGCTGCCGAACAGTTTTTTGTATTCATCGAACTTGTTGCGCAGGTTCGGAATCGTCGTCAGAATGGCGCGGGTGCTGAACTGCCAGTAGCCCAGCAGCGGAATGTCGCGGATGACAAACCGCAACGTCAAAACCGGTAACCACTTGATCAGCTTCGCTTTGCCGGGGTGCAGGTTTTTCTGCAAAAAAGCGACAGTTTCGTCCCGAATTTGTGGGCGTTTTTCGACGGTCGTAACGGCGTATTTTTTCAGTTCGTCGTTCCAGATGTGGAAGGTGTGATTGTCGCCATAACCAAAGAGCTTGCCGTCGGCGGTGCGGATTTCGAGTCGCTCATTGCAGACAATTTCTTCCTGATCGGAATAAAACAGGATGGGCAATTCGGTGATGGTTTCGCCATAAACTTTGTGGACGGCTTCGGCATGATCCCCGCGGATGCGAAAACTGTCGATGCTGCTGGGCACCACCTGACCCGACCGTTCCACTTTCTCCCCCACGGCGATCCGCCCTAATTCCGTCAGCGCCGAGGACGGCGACGGGGTATTGTCCGATTGAATACGCATGTTGTTGTTTACGTTCGATTCGCTGGACAAATATAGGCATTCGGCAAGATCTATCAGCATGTTTAAGTGGGTCGGTGGGACTGAGATAACCGTCAATCCGACTTCAAAACCTTAACCGTCTGCTCCTGATCCCCCGCCCTGACGCGCAGCAACAACATCGCCGTTGGCTGGCGGCTCACATCGAACGTCTGACGCTCGACGGCGCGGGGCTGGGCGATCTGCCGGTTTTCGATCAGTTCACCTTTCACAGTCATCAATTGAAGCTGGAGCGGCTCACGGTCGGACCCGCGAATATCGACCGTCAGTGAGTTTTGCACCGGATTGGGTAGGAGGGTCAGCTGGAGCGCGGTCGGAGCGACTTCCTCCGACGAAGCCGCTACCCGGCCTGCCGGACAAATGTAACATTGGGCGTATTTGTACAATTCCATACCGGACGTTCCGTCGGTGGCCCAGAACAGAACCGTCGTGCTGCTCAACGCCATAAAACCGGTGGAAGCCGAATTGCCGGTCGGGTGGATGTCGTCGAGCATCGCAGTGCCAGCGACAGTCCCCGTTGATTTCCACGGCTCCAGGTAGTGAAAAAACAGTCTGTTGTTAACCGAACTCATGCCGGAAAATGTGGTCGAGCCAGCGCCCAATACGAGGTCGACTACCTGAACGGTTCCGGCTGGTGTTCCGTCTGATTTCCAAAGTTCGGTGCCTTTGATTCCGTCGTTGGCCGTGAAATACAGGGTGTTGTTGACACGTGTCAGATAGGAAGGAAACGACGCGCCCCCGGCGTTGATGTTTTTGACCAAAACCGTACCGCCCGCAGTGCCGTCCGATTTCCAGAGTTCGGTGTCACCACTGACCGTCGCCCGGAAAAAAAGCGTGGCATTCACTACTTCCAAATCCTGCGGCTGACCACTGCTGCTACCGGCTGCCAGATTTTTGACCATTACCGTACCGCCCTGCGTACCGTCCGATTTCCAAAGCTCCGTCCCGTTCGTGCCATCGTTGGCGGTCATGTAGAGCAGCCCGCTCATCACCACGATTTCAAACAGATTACTCGAACCGGCGGGATGAATATTTTTGACCAAAACCGTACCGGCGTCCGTTCCGTCTGATTTCCAGAGTTCTTCGCCATTTACGCCGTCATCGGCCACAAAATAGGCCGTACTTCCCAGAACCGCCATTTTACGCATGTAATTCGGAACCGAATTGCCGCTTGGATTGATGTCTTTTACCAGCACCGTACCGCCTGCGCTGCCGTCCGACTTCCAGAGTTCTTCGCCGGTTGTTGCGCCGGTGGCCACGAAGAAAAGCGTTCCGTTCACATTCGTAAGGCCGCGCGGATTGGCGTCTCCACCCGGAAGAATGTCCTTGACCATAACCGTTCCGGCCGCCGTCCCGTCCGATTTATACAACTCCCGGCCCGAACTGCCGGTGGCGACAAAATAGAGCGTACCGTTGACTTCCGTGAGCCAGTCCGGGTTGGACGAACCGTTAGGGTTGATGTTTTTTAGTAAAACCGTGCTGGCTTCGGTGCCGGTTGTTTTCCAGAGTTCAGTTCCATTGGCGGCTGTGTTGGCTGCAAAATAAACCGTACCATTTATTTCGACGGCGGTGGTTCCATCACCAGATACGTACGAATTGGCGGAACCGGGATTAATGTCTTTTACCCGGGTTACGTAGTACGACGCAGGCAAGGCCGTTAACTGGGCGATGGTTGGCAATCCACATCCGCCCAAGCACCCGGCCAGTACCCATTTGAAGAGATTGTAGTGTGGTTTCATGCTGATTATCTTTACGCGTTGATACGATAAACGTAATGATTATCAGCGGGTTTAAAAAGACATATTGAGTTTGTGGCAATTCGGGTGAAGGCAAAAAGGTAACCAGATGTTTCCCGCAGAAATTATCTCATAAACCCATTTCACCGTACCTTTGCCTCTTCATTCTTGCTGAAAAAAAATAGAATGCCACCCCAACGCATCATTTCCGTCGTTCCTTCCCAAACCGAACTGCTCTATGATCTGGGGCTTGATCAGGAAATTGTGGGGATTACCAAATTCTGCATTCATCCGGCGGAAAAGGTGAAAGATACGTTCAAGGTTGGTGGCACAAAAACACTGCATCTTGACCAAATTCACGATCTGAAACCGGACTATATTCTGGCCAATAAAGAAGAAAATACCCGCGAACAAATCGAAGAATTGCAACGTCATTATCCCGTTCATGTCACGGACGTCAATACCGTCACGGACGCGCTGGCGATGATCCGGGAGGTTAGTGAGCTCGTCGGAAAAGGCTGGAAAGGGGAGGAATTGTCGAGGAAAATAGAGCAATCGCTAAATATTTGCCCCCAACCGTGCGACGGTCCGACCCCTGAAGGGGGCTATTATACGTCGTCCAAAGCCCCCTTCAGGGGTCGGACCGTCGCACGGTTGGGGGCAAACGTCGCTTATTTCATCTGGCGAAAACCGTACATGGTCGCGGCCAACCAGACCTTCATCCATTCAATGCTGGAACTGGCCGGTTTTCAGAATGCGTTTGAGGGGATAACGCGTTATCCCGAAGTGACCGAAGCCGATCTGAAAACCGCCCAACCCGATTTGATTTTTCTATCGTCGGAACCGTATCCATTTTCGGAAAAACACAGGACAGAATTGCAGGAAATTTGCCCTGATGCGCGGGTATTGCTGGTCGATGGGGAGGTATTTAGCTGGTACGGAAGCCGGTTATTGAAATCGGCTGATTACATTCAACAACTACGGCAGAGTCTCGGTTTACTGTAAAACCGCATTGACGTGAGCGTCGTAAAACCGGGCCGATTTCACCGCGCCGGTGCCCTGAAAATAATAGCGTAATCCGACAATCTTGCCAGCATCTTCCTGAAACCGTCCTTCGTAAGCGAGTTTTTCGTTCACAAAAACCTTCGCCAGTTTGTCCTTTACCTCGCAGCGGACGGTTACCCAATCGGAAAAGTTGACGCCAAAAGCAGACAGATCGGTGGTTTTTCCCGAAATGTGTGTCCCGTTAAACGACAGATTCAATTCACCAACACAGCCTTTTCGGGACAATTGTAGAAAGTGCATACCTTTGGAACACAGCAACATAATGCCCACATGCTGGCAAACGGCATCGAAGCGATTGAACGTACTTTTTACTTTCGTTTCAAATCCGAACGTATTGCCGGACAACTCACCCAGCGGCTGCACATAATGCAGGCTGGTGTTCGGAACGCTTTTCTGAAAAATGATTCCCTGTTCGGTTAGATCGGTTTCGGTCAGCTCAATGGCACCATTCCGCCGAATTTGTTTGTCCGGGAAATAAACCGGAATCGAATCGCGGTTGATGGTGCCGAGCCAGCCATCGGTTTTGATGTACAAATCGTGTTCTTTCACGATAGAGTCGTTCAACACGAGCTTGGCGCGGAAATAACCGGGGTAAAAATAGGTGCTGGCGTACTGATGTCCGTCTTTATCGACCCGAAAACGCAGTTTCGGATTCCAGCTTTGCTGGATAAAAACACTGTCGGCGTTGGAGTCCGTGGCATCGTATTGGAACAAAACCGTGTTGGGCAGTCCTTTGGCAACCGGGCGACTGCTGAAGGTCACTTCGCCGACTTGTAGCGGTTTTGCCCGCTTCTGAAACGCCCAGATGCCAGCCAACCCCAGCACTACAAACAGGCCGACGACCCACGGCCAGCGGATCGCGGGAGGGCGCGAAACCGAAATCGGAGCGTTTTGAACTGGAAGGGTCGGAACGGTTTCTTCGGTGACCAGAACCGGCTGCTTCCGGAATTCCCGCCAGTTGTCGTAGCCCACAAACTGCGCCAGCGTATTAAGCGTCGTGGCCGTGGGCGCACTGTCGTAGCGAACTTTGCCCCAGATGCGTTTCAGGGTGCTGACGCTGAGGGTTACGTTGGTTTCGGTGAAAATGCGTTCGCTCAGGGCTTCAAAATCCTGGTTTTGCCACTGGCTGCTGTCGCCCCAACGCACTTTCTCTTCGATCAGCAGGCGGCACTGCTGTAAATTATCTTCTTCGGTAGTCATTGGCAATCAGCGTGAATCAACTTGAACAGGCTTGAACAAGGGTCGGGCTACCAACTTTCGGAAGATTTTTTCCACCTTTGTCCGGTTCATTATTCCAACAACCAAAGTTACATAAACCAACATGAAAAAATTGCTCGTTTTCACAACATTGCTGTTGCTCGCCCAAACGACTTTTGCCCAGGACGACAAGTCGAAACGCCCCAGCCCGCCCGCACAGGCCCAGCAAACGGTGGGTGGCAAAACCATCACCATCGACTACAGCCAGCCATCGGTCAAAGGCCGGAGCGTTTGGGACCCGGCGGGCAAAGTGGCCCCAATCGGAAAAGTCTGGCGGACGGGCGCGAACGAAACCACCACGATCGAGTTTTCGGAGGATGTCAAGCTGGAAGGAAAGCCGGTTGCCAAAGGGAAGTATGCACTTTTTACGATTCCCGGTGAAAAAGACTGGACGGTCATCATCAACAAGGGCATCAAATGGGGGGCCTTCACCTACAAGGAAGAGGAGGATGTCGTGCGCGTGACGGTTCCGGCGAAAAAGGCCAAAAGCTTTCAGGAAAAATTTATGATCGACATCTCCAAGAAAGGGGATGTATCGATGGTGTGGGCCGACACCAAGGTTGATTTCAACGTGAAATAGTCCTGCCGACCGAACCGGTAAACAACAAGCATAAGGTGTTGATTGACCGTTTCCTTTTCTTCCCCAATTTGTAATTGACGCTTGTGAGGAGTGGTTATTCAGCCGCGGGTAACACCGTGGTTAGGATAACCATTGCCTGAAATTTTCACTGTACGCGGTTTCAATCCGGTACTAAACAGCAAAACAATGAATCGACAACATCTTGTAAATCAATTCGCCTGGATCACGTTTGGCCTGCTGATCAGCACCCTCACGTATGGCCAGAATACCGTGGATCTGGTCGGGCTGGCGCAGCAAAACAGTTACACCCTTGAAAACCGCTCGTTGACGGTTCTGGCGGACGGGACGAAACCCGGCGTGCGGCTGGAAGAGAAGCAAAATTCAAAGGAAGGGGTTGCGTGGCTGCCCGCCCTTTCGTTCAGAGAAGGAACGATTGAGCTGGACATTCGCGGCAAAGATGTGCTCCAGCGCAGTTTTGTCGGAATCGCGTTTCACGGTTCCGGCGAGCGGAATTACGATGCAATTTATTTTCGACCATTCAATTTTCGGGCCGCTGACCCGGTTCGTCACAGCCACGCCGTTCAGTATATCGCCCTTCCGACCTATGACTGGCCGGTTTTGCGTAAAGACTTTCCGGATCAATATGAACAACCCATCGAACCAGCGCCCGATCCGAACGCCTGGTTTCATGCCCGGATTGTGGTGGACAAGGAAACCGTCAGCGTTTTTGTCAACGGGAATGCCCAACCCAGCCTGGCCGTCAAGAAGTTGAATGACCGCCGGGATGGCAAAATCGGGTTGTGGGTAGGAGCCGGTTCGGGCGGTGATTTTGCGAATTTGAAAATTACGCCCCAGACTCCCTAAAGGGGTGAAGAATTTAGTCAGTCGTTGTATCTTCGTAGACATGACCACTGACGATACCCTTTCTTCCGGTTCTTTCAATCTCATTCTGTATGCCGCCCGGCAGCGGGGCGCTGATTCGTCGGCCCTATGTCAGGCCGTTGGTGTTGATCCGGCGGTGTTGCAAAACCCCGACGGGCGGGTGCCGATTCGGGCTGTGCAGGCACTCTGGCAGGAAGCCGTTCGGGCGACCGGCGAACCGGATTTGCCGCTGCAGTTGGGCGAGTTGATTAACCCGCTGTCGATGGGTGTGCTGTCATACGTCATGATGCACTGCCCGACTTTGGGCAAGGCCATCGAGAAACTGTGTCATTATCAGGATATTGCGTGTGCGGGTGTGCTCACTACCGGGCGGCTGGTCGGCGACCGGTTTCACCTCACGCTGACGTTGACGAGTGAAGCCATTCAATTTCCTGACTACACCTTTGGCTCTGAGCTTTCGGTTTACCAGTCGGCTTTTCGGGCCATGACGGGGCAGAGGGTGGTGGCCGACGAAATCCGGTTTGCCTTCCCGGAACCCCCAAACCGGCAGGACTACGAACGGGTTTTTGCGCCGGTAAAAGTCAAATTTGATGCCACCGAAACCGTTCTGGTGCTGGATGCCGCCTGGCTGGAAACCCCGATTTTAAACGCCAACCCCAGTCTTTTTGGGGTATTCGAGCAACATGCCGACGAATTGTTAGGAAAACTACGGACAAAACCTGATGTTTCTCCGGCGCTTTCGGTTCGGGTAAAACAGGAAATCTTCACCTTGTTGAAAGGTGAAGAACCTGCGTTGGCGGCTGTTGCCGATGGGCTGGCGATGGGCGTTCGAACCCTTCAGTTGCATTTGAAAGAAGAGGGCGTTACCTATCAGCAATTGCTGGATGAAGTGCGGCATGACCTGGCCGTTCGGCACCTTCGCGAACCCCATTTCAGCACCACCGACATTGCCTATCTTCTCGGTTTTTCGGAACCCAGCGTATTCTACCGTACCTTCAAGAAATGGACAGGCTCGACGCCCGGTGCGTTCCGGACTGCGGTGCTGCGTCCGACGGCTTAGCGGCAGCTTTGCCGATCAGCCCCAGGTGTGTGTGCTCGAAACTATCCGGATATTTCAGGCCGTAGCCCATCATCCGATCCATGGCCGAGTGGCCGAACAGCAAAACACCGGTTAACAGCAACGGCTGGCTGTTCAGTAGTAAACCCAATAGGCCAATGGCGATGGCGAAGGCTTTGTGATGAACCAGGTTGTAGGCATATGCCCCGATTTTTGGGTTGATCAGATACCCCAGCATGCTCAGATCCGGCACCAGAATCAGGGCCGGAAACCACCACCAGGCAAACGGCAGTTGGTTGAACAGCACGATGGAGAGACTAAACTGAGCGAATTCTTCGAGTTTTAAAAGCGTTTTCATGGCGGTTTTTGCGTTTTTGTGTAGGACAAAGTTCCGCCAAAAAAGCCGGGCTAGGGGTGACCAAATGTGAAAACCGGAGTGACGAAAAGCGAATTTTTTATGGAAGTCAGCCGCCATCAGACCCCAAACTGGGAGAGGTGATGATCCAGGTGTTTAT
This sequence comes from Larkinella sp., assembly GCF_965227735.1. Classification (NCBI taxonomy): domain Bacteria; kingdom Pseudomonadati; phylum Bacteroidota; class Cytophagia; order Cytophagales; family Spirosomataceae; genus Larkinella; species Larkinella sp. The sequence goes on from NZ_OZ245776.1 coordinate 7,201,129, forward strand.
AAAACATATTGTTCCACTCATTGACGTTCAACCTGCCGAACGAATGGGAGGCTTTCTGGTCGAAATAGGTTTCCCCCAGTTGCTGGGTTTTCCGGATATACGTTTTCAAGCGATTCTTTTCCGTTTCAAAATCCCGTGCGTTCTTGATCAAAAAAGCCGGGCCGGTCGGCAGGTTGCGTTTGTAGGGGCTTGCCCCGACAATCCGCTTTTTAACAAACGCCCTGATGATCAACTGCATCAGAATGTTGTGCTTTTTGTGGATGTTTTCGTAGATTAATTCGTAGGTCACATTGCAATGGGCCAGCATTTGCGCCACATCCATCTTCCCCCAATGGGGATGGGTGTCGGGTGTCAGCCGGTCAATCCGTTGAATGATTTTTTCGGAAACTTCTTTGGTAAAAAGGTTGGGGAAATCCATGATCTTAAGGTTCAGGAAGCGTTTGCGGCCCCTTTCAACCGGGTCGCCGGGCCGAATTTACGACAATCGTTCAATGGCTTCGTTCAGGGTGTGAACAAAATTGATTTGTCGGCGCTGATTGCTCTCGTACATGAAGTCCTTGATACTCTTGCTGGTATAGGCTGAAAAGTCGCCGATGAACGCCAGCCGGACGCGGTAATTGGAAAATTTCTGGAGGATTTCACCGGCAAGGCCGGTTTTTAAATCGAAGAAATCCGGCGTAATCGTCTTCTCGTGCAGAATCATGCGATCGAAGTCCTGGTAATACAGGTCGACGACCAGTTGAAGACCATCCTCCGGATTCGTAATCAGCAATTTGTCAGACAATACTTCGGCCAACCGAATACCGTTGACCTCGTGTGTTACAACTTTCATACTTATTTGGTTTACGAACTATTCTTCTGCAATTCCTTTCGATTTTGACCTGTTTCCGTAAACCACACCCCAGGACGTTTGGTGCAGTTGTAAAGTCAGGCTGTCGCCCACGGTTTCTTTTCGACTGGTGTAAAAATCGTAATCACCTTCGTTGGTGTGAAAAGTCATAATATACGAATCTGCACTCATCTTCTCAGACCGTTTTGCTTTGATTACCAATCCTGTTAACGACTTTTTTTGTTGTGGCAATCAAATTATAGAATCTTATGATGCTAGATTGAAGAAGTATGCTGAGTGTGTAGCATACAAACAAAGAAATCAAGTTTTCACCAATTCAAACGGCCCAAAGGTCTACACCAAAAAAACGCCGTTTAATCTGAAAACCGGTAAATGTGATCCAGAAAATGAAGGTTGTGACTGCACGGACTTTGGGCTCAACGTCTCCCAATTGGCAATAATCCCCCGGACAAGGCTTCAGAAATGCAATGAAGATGATAGAAAAAAGTAGGACCGATGCTAGTTTTTTAGTGGTCAATCGTTTAAGATTAAATATCATCAAATATCCATTTTTTTGCTCTTAGTTTTGCCAGTTAAATCTTTAACAGTAGCCGCTGACAGGGTCTTCGACCGCTGTCAGGGCTATCGTCACCCTGACAGCGGTCGAAGACCCTGTCAGCGGTGGTAAGATGAATGGAACTGAACGCTAGGTTCGAATCTTCAGTAAATCCGCAATAGAAGTAAACGGAACCACATCCTTCGTATAGCCATAAGCATCGCACAGCGGCTGAATGCGGTTGTTGTCGCCCATCGCCAGATCGACGTCTTCCATCGTAAACTGGCAGGGGTGTTCGTAGCCTGCAGCGTGCGAAATCTCCAGGATTTCTTTGGTCAGCGTCTTGATGTAATTGTAAAACCGCTCGCTTTTGAGCGCCGGGTCGATCCCGGACTGGAGCCATTTGCTCTGCGTGGCGACCCCCGACGGACAGCGGTTTGTGTGGCAAATCTGGGCCTGAATGCAGCCAATGGACAGCATCGCTTCCCGGCCCACATTCACGAGGTCGGCTCCCATCGCAAACGCCATGATGGCCGATTCGGGCAGCCCCAGTTTGCCGGAAGCGATGAAGGTGATGCGACTGGTTAGACCGCGTTTCTGAAAAATCTGGTAAATTTTTGAAAAACCGTAGACGAAAGGCAGCGAAACGTGGTCAGCAAAGGAGGGAGGAGCCGCGCCGGTGCCGCCTTCACCACCGTCGATGGTGATAAAATCCGGGCCTTTGCCGGTTTCCAGCATGTAGTCGGCCAACTCATGCCACAACTCAAGTTTGCCCACCGCCGACTTGATACCCACCGGTAAACCGGTTTCGGCCGCCATCGACTCGATGAAAGCCACCATCGTCGGAATGTCGGAAAACGCACTGTGTGAGGCAGGTGAAATGACGTCCTTGCCCATTTCGACGTGACGGATTTCGGCAATTTCGGCGCTGATTTTGGCGGCTGGCAACACGCCCCCTTTGCCCGGTTTTGCGCCCTGCGACAGCTTCAGTTCCAACATCCGGACAAACGGGTTTTCTTCGACCAGCTTCACCAGTTTTTCCATGACAAAATTGCCATTGGTGTCCCGGATGCCGAAATAAGACGTGCCGATGTTCACCACGACATCCGCGCCAAATTTGTGGTAGGGCGACAAGCCGCCTTCACCGGTATTGTGGTAACAGCCGAATTTTTTGGCGCCTTTATTCAGCGATTCGATGGCGGTTGCTGACAACGACCCGAAGCTCATGCCGCTGATGTTGACGATGGAAGGCGGGTGATACGGTTTCCTACGTTTGTGAAAAAGCCCGATCACTTTGGCCCCCGGAGCCGTGTAGGGGTTGCTGTAATTGGGGTTGTCGGGTGCCAGTTTGAGGGGAAGCAGTGCCGGGTTGATGAAAATATACCCGGCACTGGTGATGTCCTGATCGGTGCCAAATCCCTGAAAATTGTTCTCCTGTTTTGCCGAAGAATAGATCCAGGCCCGCTGCTGCCGGTTGAAGGGCAACTCTTCGCGGTTGTTGGCGACAATGTATTGCCGCAGTTCCGGGCCGAAACTTTCCAGAAAATACCGGATGTTGCCAACCACCGGAAAGTTATGCCGAATCGTGTGTTTTTTCTGAGTAACGTCGTAGATAGCGAGCAGAAGCAGGCCGATCAGCAGCCATCCCCACCAGGGGACGCTGCCCAAAAACGCGAGAATCGATTCCAAAAGTGCAAGAGTTCAGTGAGTGCGGTAAAAGTACGCAAAACCGTCAAGGTCTCGCACGCCATTCCCATTTTTCAGCTTACTCCTCCAGCCCGATGGGTTATTTCTCGAACTTGACACCGGCCACCCGCGCCATATCTTCCCAGAACGAGGGGTACGATTTGGCTACCACACCCGGTTCATCGATCACCACTTCCTGACGCATGGCCACCGGCGCAAAGGCCATCGCCATGCGGTGATCGTCGTAGGTGTCGAAGGTCGGAACGGCATCGATCGCTGCGGTTTTCCGGACTTCATACCGGGTGTTTTTTTCTACTTCCACCAGTTCGGCACCGATTTTCCGGAGTTCGGTCTGGAGGGCAAAAATGCGGTCGGTTTCTTTGATTTTCAGGCTTTCTACCCCGGTCAGCGTGAGCGGAATGCCTTTGACGGCGCAGCAAACCGCCACGGTCTGAGCCAGATCGGGGCAGTCCGTAAAGTCCCACGCCAGCGAGGACTGCGCCGGGATTTTGGTCAAAACAACACCCGATGCGGTGAACGTACTGTCGACGCCGAGGGGGCGCATGATGTCGACAATGGCACTATCGCCCTGCAATGACGCTTCTTTGAGTCCCAGCAATTCGATTTCTGATGACTCGTCTTCGGCCAGTGCCAGCATACTGAACCAGTAGCTCGCGCCCGACCAGTCGGATTCAATCGTGTAATCAGCGGGTGTATAGGGCGTTGGCGGTACGGTGATGGTTTTATTGGTCCAGTCGGCAACCGTCTGAACACCAAAGTGTTCCATTTGCCGCAGGGTCATTTCAATGTAGGGGCGTGAACCGATGTCACCGGTCATTTCGAGCGTCAGACCATCGGGCAGGGTGGGAGCCACCATCAGCAGGGCTGAAATATACTGGCTGCTCACATCGCCCCGGATCGCCAGGCGGTTATTGCCGTTGCCCGAAAACCCTTTCGTCGCGATGGGCGGAAATCCTTCGTTTTTCAGGTAGTCGATGTCGGCACCGAGCGCGCGGAGGGCATCGACCAGAATACCGATGGGCCGTTCGCACATGCGGGGCGTTCCGGTCAGCGTTTTGTGTTGACCCGTGACCGCAAAATAGGCCGTCAAAAACCGCATGGTCGTTCCGGCATCCAGCACGTCGGCCACCGGATCGTCTGATTGCAACAGCCGGATCATCGTCTGCGAGTCACGGGCCGCCGAAACGTTGTGTAAAGTGCCCCGGAAGTTTGCGAGGGCGTTGATAATCAGGGCGCGGTTGCTTTCGCTTTTGGAAGAAGCCAGCGGAATCGTGGCCCGGACGGACCCGGCAGGAGGTGTCAGACGTACAGCGTTCAAATCAGAAGTCGATTGGTTAATTTTCCGCAAAACTAGTGCAGAGAATGGATAATGAACAAAGAATACTGAACAATGAAGAATGAATATCGAATATTGAATATTGAATAACGAATAACGAAGTTGGGCACAGGAGCACTTTCGTTATTCGTTATTCAATATTCAATATTCGATATTTAATTAATATTCAACTGATTATCAATACGTTTCCAGTACTTTCAGCCGGTGGTTTTTATTGATTCGGTAGCGGGGGTAGCTCATTTTGTAGCAAATGGCACCCAGCGCAATCATGACGGCGGGGGCTTTCAGGGCGCGGGAATCGGCCGCCAGTTTTTTTTCGCTTCGGGAAAGGTTGACGACGTCGGCAATGAAAAAAAGCGTGCCGGCGATCGGGAAAAGATAGGTGCCTTGCGTAATGAACGGAATCTGGCGGTTTACGTACACTTTTTCAATCTGATCGATCCGGAAATGAACGGTTTCGGGCAAGAACGTATTCGGATCTTCCAGAATCAGCATCAGGGTCGAGTCCGTAACCCCATAGACCGGTTCGCGGTATTTTTTGCCCTTGTACCGGAATTTGATTTCTTCATTCGGAAAATACCGGTAGCGATGAAAACCGCCCAGCCGCCCCATCACGTCCAGCGCCAGGTATTTCTGCCCCGGCCGGATCATCGCCACATACGGCGATTTCTGTTTGATCATCAGCGAGTCAACAGAAAGCGTATCGCTCTGTGCCTGAACAGTATAAGCAAAAAGCAGAAAAGAGATCGTGAGGAGCAAACGATGGATCATATTCTCTAAACGTTGAATTCGAGAAAAAATACCCATAGTCGTGCCAAATTTGAGTTTTTCCCTGTAAAACCTGTTAGGTCTTGGAGACCTAACAGGTTTTCTGGTGGTTTCATGGTGATTTCGCGGTTAGTTACTGCGCATTGACGAGCTGTTTCCCTTTCGGATATTTGATCGTGTATTTAAACAGCAAATCCCGGCTTTCGTTTGGTTTAAGCGTCAGATTCCAGGTCAGCCGCCCGGTTTCTGCATTTCGTTCTGCCCCGGCACTGTCGTCCAGTTCAACTTCAATCCGGTTGTCGGTCGAAACCGGAATCTGGTCGTACAGCGTCAGATTGACCGGTTCGGATTTGGTGTTGCGCACCGTAATTTTGTAGCTGTATGAATCGCGAACGGACGAACTCAGGCCCTTGCGGCTGCTGAAATCCTGCGTTTTTTCCCGCTTCACGATGATTTTCTTATCCCGACCCAGTCCCAGCGTCAGCGTGTCACCGGCCTGCTGCAAATTTACCTGTGATTCGCCGACGTAGGTTCCTTCGAAATACGTCCGGGCGGTTCCGTTTAGCAGATTCAGTTTCTCCCAGCCCGACAGCGTGGCAATCAAAAAAGCATCCGAATCGACTTTAGGTGTGGCTGTGTAGCGGTACGTTGCCGGAAGCTCGCCGGTCTGGATGGCAACTACCTGCGGGCGGTTATTGGACAAAACGGTATAGGGCGTGGAGATGTCAAAACTGACACTCGTCGGCTGCTCGCTGACCTGCGTAAAATCGGCGGTTGTGGCCAGGTCGGCGACTGGGGCAGATTCTTCCCGGGCCGCGCCAGCCGCGCTCGCATCGGCTTTTCGCATCTGCATTTTGACCTGAGCGGGTGCCATCGCCGGGATGGGCCGGGGTTCGTAAAAGCTGACAAACTGCGTTTCCAACTGCGGCTGTGTGCCAGGCAAGGCAGGGTTGGAGGTCGACAGCGTCAGCCGGACGTTCTGCCAGTCAAAACCGGTATTTTGGTATACATTGGCTTTGTATGCCAGCGTCGCCGGGCTTTTCGTGTCGCGAACCCGGATGTCGTAAAACGGTACCCAACCGGCATTGTCCACCACATAACTCACGTCCAGATCAACGGCGGTTCGGGCTTTGGCCGACAGTGTCACCTCGATTTCTCCAACGGGCCGCTCGCGTTTTGCATTCTGCTCTTTGACCTGCCCTTCAAGCCGGTCGACCTTTTCTTTCTGGGTTTTCACCAGTTTTTCCAGGGCCAGTAATTTTTTGCCGATGTCGGTCAGCCGCGTGCGGAAAAAGTCGGCCATGTCTTCAACATCATCGACTACGGTTCCTTTTTCGGCCCCCACTTTCTGATTGGCCAGCACCATTTTCTTTTCGTTTTCGAGCACTTCCTTTTGCAGATTTAAACCGTCGAACGTGTCGCGGGCGATGCGAAGGGAGTCTTCCAGGCGTTGTAACGATGCCGGTTTGGTTACTTTGGTCAGGAAGTTGGTTCGGAACTGTACGCCCTGGATGGTGGCGTCACCTTTGCCACTCACCTGAATACTTTGCGGATCGGTTTGGGCCGAGGCATTCTCGATGATCAGCCGGGTGGTTCCCGGAACAATTGTTGCGCGGGCCTGGGCGTTGATCTGGGCGCGGTTCAAAAAAACCGTCACGTGCTGAATGGTCGAGCTAACCCGCTGTTCGTCGTCCTGGGCTTTAGCCGCCGAAACCCACAGGCTGATTGGTATGGCAAAGAGGAGTATTTTCATGGAACAAGGATGGGAAAATGATGAATTGAGAATATAGATACCGTTCGGAGCGGTTTCGTTTAGTCTGTCGGCTATTTTTGCAAAAAAAAGTCGGGCCGATGCGGTTTCGATTTAGCGAATAGTTCGTAAAAACCGCCACGCCGGACGCAAATTTCCGGTTGTTACCGCTAATCAAATGATTCCAGTTCACCAACTTAAGGCATTTACCAAACAGGTTTTTCTGAAAATAGGCTTTTCCGACGCCGACGCCGATCTGGCGACCACGGTTTTGGTCCAGGCCGATCTCCGTGGGGTCGATTCGCACGGTGTAGCCCGGCTGGCGGGATATGTCCGTCTGTATGACCACGGGCGGCTGAATCCCATGCCCGCAATTAAAGTGGTTCACGAAACGCCGTCGACGGCCGTGGTGGATGGCGACCGGGGTGTTGGACTGGTCGTCGGGCCGAAAGCGATGCAGATTGCCATCGAAAAAGCGCGGGTGGCAGGCACCGGCTGGGTGGCTGTCCGGAATTCCAATCACTTCGGCATTGCCGGGTATCACGCCATGCTGGCCCTCGAACACGATATGATCGGGATGACCATGACCAATGCCGCTCCGCTCGTAGCGCCCACGTTTTCACTCGATAAATTACTGGGAACCAATCCGATTGCCGTGGCCGTGCCTGCTCTGACCCAACCGCCTTTCGTTGCTGACTTTGCCTCGACCGCCGTCGCTTACGGAAAGATGGAGATCCTTCAGCGGAAAGGCCAGGAAGCCCCGCTGGGTTGGGCACAGGATGCGCAGGGCCAGGCATCGACGGACTCGAATCCGATCAAAAACGGCGGGGCTTTGTTGCCGCTGGGTTCCGACCGCGAACACGGCAGTCACAAAGGCTACGGGTTGGGAGCCATTGTCGATATTTTTTCCGGCGTGTTGTCGGGCGCTAATTACGGTCCCTGGGTACCGCCGTTTGCCACTGCCGGTTTCATGGCCGCTCAGGAAGGCGTTGGGGCCGGAACCGGTCACTTTTTCGGTGCCATGCGCATCGACGCGTTCCGACCCGCCAATGAATTCAAGCAGCACATGGACAACTGGATTGGCGCGTTCCGCAACGCCCGCGCCGTGGAAGGCAAGCAGGTGCTGATTCCCGGCGACCCGGAGCGCGACTGGGAAGCCGAGCGCGGTGCCAACGGATTGCCGCTGATCGAACCGGTGATGCAGAGTTTGCGGGAATTGGCAGAGCGGTTTGGAATAGAAAGGCTGGATGGTTAGTTTTACATACAAACTACCCGCTCGCTTGCATGAAAACCTTATACCACCAACTGATTAATGAAGTAACATCATCGATTTTAGTGCTTGTGGTTTTGACTCTCGCCGGATGTGGCATCGAGGAGAAAGTGATACCCGCAATGGCTGAGGAGCTACGTTTAGGCCCCAAAATACTGAGTGCATCGATCCCCGGAATGCCAGATGAAAATATAGAAATCGACCATAAGAAAAACCAGATTACCGTTACTGTTCCAGCCGGTTTAATCAATCTGACTAAAAAGATTGAATTCACAATCCAGGATAAAGCGGAATGGGCAAGCAGTCAGCCCGATGTGATTAACTTTTGCTCAGGCACGCTTTCGCATAGCTGGGGAGGTGTATCCACTACCGATCTTAAATATGATAACCATACCGCCGTTATCAGAAAAGGAAATATTGAAAGGACTTATCGGGTCGTAATTAAGCAGAATGAGGATATGTATTTTGCTCCTAAGGATAAGATAATCGAGATTGAGGCAAATTTTGGTGGCAGTTTTTTGAGCAATATTCCCATTTATAATTTTTCAGATGGCGACAATAGAACAGCCGATATTGTTTTTACTAATACACAATCTGGTAATCAATTTGTCGAAAGTGGCCCTAGTTGCTGGTATAATTTTGCCACTGTTGATTTATGTAGAATCCCAGAAAATGCGCCACTTGGTGAATATAGTGTTCAGCTACAAAAGAAAAACGGCCGGAAAACAACCAATCAACTTCGTGTGTTGCTGAAAGCTGGGGCACCCTATGTCGCATATCTGAATGAAATCATCCTAACTCCCCGTCCGAAGGATATTAAATTAGTTGGGGCAAATTTATATCCACAGGCAAAAATAGAGGTAGAAATTTGGCATCATCGCACTAAAGAAAGCCATCGGATAAAGCCAGTCTTGAACGATCCGAGTGGGCGGGAAGGGTCATTGCCATTGCCAGTAAATCTTAAAGCTGGTCAATATTACTACAAGGTATATTCTGAAGGGAAACTTCAGGAGAAAGAAAAGAGACTGATTGTGCGGGAAACCGAAAAGCAACCAGTTATTTTTTGGTCAAGCTATGGAGTGCCAATAATTCTGAAGAGAAATATGCCGGTGAATTATATTACTTGCTACCCGGTTTTGCCAAATAGCTCACCCAGTTTAAAATTAACCTCAATAACCGACGGTACGAAAACATATCTGCTCAATATTCTCACAAGAGACTCCATTTATGAGTTAGGGCCTAATTACTTTAACATGCCAAGTGATATTCCATCCGGTCGTTATTTAATCACCATGCAATACAAAGATGCAGATGGAGTGTCACAGGAAAGCGAACCGCTGGAAACGGATGTTATTGTTGAATAAAATAGCTTTGGTGATTAACCATACCAAAAAATATAATTGACTTATAAAAGTCAGACTACCGGATATTGTCAGCACGTACGCGTACGTAAATCCTGTGATTGCGGTTTTGCTGGGTTGGCTGTTTGCCAACGAGTCGATTTCGGTGCGCCAGGTTCTGGCATTGGCGGTTATTCTGGTGGTGGGGGTTGGTCAATATACCCAATACCGGAACGTTCAGAAACCGGCAACGGCAAAAAAATGATTTGTTATCAGGAAATCGCCTTCCTTGCTACCTTTGCACTAAAATCAGTTTAGGGTTTATAGTTCATAGTTTAAGGTTTTTGGTATAGACTTTTGACTACCAATGGCTTACGGTCTTTGGCGGACTATGAACCAGAAGCTAAAAACGCATTCACTTTTGTATGTCCCGCACAGTTGTAACGGCAATTCTGATTATTGCATCGGTTTTACTGGCCACGTTTTCGTTTTATGGCTGGCAAATTTTTAAAACGCCTAACCTACAGGTGGGTGAAAACGACAAGGATTTTGAGTTGTTCATCCCGCGTGGGGCGACGTTTAAAACCGTCATGGATTCGCTGGACGCCCATGATGTGGTACACGATAAAATGTCATTCCGGTTCCTGGCCCGCTTCATGAAATACACTGACAACGTGAAAAATGGCCGCTATGTGATCAAAAAGGAGATGAGCAACCAGGACGCGATTCGGAAATTGCGGTCGGGTGCTCAGGACCCGATGAAGCTGACATTCAACAACATCCGGCTGAAAGACGAACTGATTGCCAAACTGGGCAGCAAATTCGAATTCGGCCCGCAACCCCTGGATTCGCTGCTGAAAGACCCGGTGGTGTGTGAACGATACGGTTTCGATACGACAACCATCATGTGCATGTTCCTGCCGAATACCTACGAATTTTTCTGGACCACCAGCGCCACGAATTTTCTGGATCGTATGGGGAAAGAATATAAGAAGTTCTGGACGCCGGAGCGCCAGCAAAAGGCGAAGAACATGGGGCTGACCCAAACGCAGGTGCAGACGCTGGCATCCATCGTGGAATCGGAAAGCAAAAAGACCGACGAAAAACCGCGCGTAGCTGGCGTATACTGGAATCGTCTGCAAAAAGGGATGCTGCTGGAAGCCGACCCGACGCTGGTTTTTGCCCACCGTGACTTTTCCATCCGCCGGGTGCTGAACGTTCACAAACTCATTGATTCACCGTACAACACGTACCGGTTTAAAGGGCTGCCGCCGGGGCCAATCAACCTGCCGACGCTCAGTTCGATCGATGCGGTTTTGAATCATGAAAACCACGATTACCTGTATTTCGTCGCAAAAAGTGATTTTTCCGGGTATCACACCTTCGCAAAAACGTACGAGGAGCACCTCAACAACGCCCGGATTTACCACGCGGAGCTGAACAAACGGGGGATAATGAAGTGAAAGAGAAGATAGAGGTGAGACAAGAAAATAAAGAGAAACGCCCTCAGTCTTTATTCTCTTGTCTCACCTCTCACATCTAAGAAAAAATGTTCACCTACGATGTCCCACCCATTCGAGTACGGTATGCCGACACCGACCAGATGGGGTATGTATATTACGGTAATTACGCCCGATACTACGAAATCGGTCGGGTCGAAGCGTTGCGGAGTCTGGGGTTTCATTACAAGGAAATGGAAGCGTCGGGCGTGATGATGCCCGTGTATGAAAACCGCTCGCGGTATTTACGACCGGCGCGGTACGACGATTTGCTGACAATTCGCGTCTTGATTCGGGAGATGCCCGGCGTGCGGATTGTTTTTCACTACGACATTTACAACCAGAACGGCGAGCACCTGAACACGGGCGAAACCACGCTGGTTTTTATGATGACGGTCACGGGCCGACTGACCAAATCGCCGGCTGAACTCAACGAAAAACTCAAACCTTTTTTTGAAACGACGGTTTAATTTTCGTCCAGTAACGAATCTTCATCATGTTGGAAAAATTGATGCGGTATAACTCGGTTCAACGGGTTATCATCTACCTGCAAAAACACCAGGCCTTTGATTCGCGGCAGAATTGGTTCGATTTTCTCAAGTGTTTTATCCCGAAAGTGACCGACAACGACACCAGTGAGCGGGCTGCGTCGGTAGCTTTTAGCCTGATTCTGGCGGTTTTTCCGGCCATCATCTTTCTGTTTACCCTGATTCCGATGATACCGATCCCGAATCTGGAAGGGCAGGTGATGGATTTTTTCTCGCAGGTACTGCCGGCTTCGACCTATGAAACCGTTAAAACGACGATTTACGACATCATCAGCCGACCGCGGAGCAATGTGCTGTCGTTTGGTTTTCTGCTCGCCCTCTATGCGGCCACCAACGGGATTCTGTCGCTGATGATGGCCTTTAACTCGTCGCATAAAACCGGCGAACGGCGCGGTTTTTTCAAGACCCGGCTGATTGCCCTGGGGTTGACGATCATGCTGGCTCTGGCCCTGTTTCTGGCCATTGCCGGGCTGGTAGTCGGTGGGGTCCTAACGGATTATTTAATGCACATCAGAATTCTGGATAATGTGGTGGTGACCACGCTTCTAAACATCGCCCGTTATCTGGTGGTATTTGCGGTTTTTGTTGCTGCCATATCGATGATCTACAAGTTTGCGCCCGACATTGACATGAAGTGGAAGTTCGTCAATCCCGGCTGTCTCATTGCCTCCGTGCTGGTGGTACTGACTACCTATGGCTTTTCGTTTTACGTCTCCAATTTCGGTTCCTATAACAAACTATACGGTTCTATCGGGACCCTCATCGTACTGATGATCTGGATCAATCTGGTTTGTCTGCTGCTTATCATCGGCTTTGATCTGAATGTGGCTCTGTATCAACTGGAGGGCGACAAAAACCCGCAGGTAGGAGAGAAAACAATAAATGCTCCCCAAACCGCTTAGAGAGCATTTACAATAACCCTAACCCAAAATAATCAGAAGCCAAGCTCTCGGCAATAACTCTGACTGTTTCTTGCTGAAAGTCAGTATAAAAACCGTGCCAGTCCCGCCGAATATTTAGTATGCGGTTTCCCGGACTTGCCTTCTTCCCGCTCGCCGTTTGCTAAAAAATGTTGCATTTATGGTTTGAATAATCCATACTATTGTCGTAGAAAGAGTTACGGTCTCTTTGTCCGGTAATTACCTATCCTTCATCATCATTATGGCTGAAACTCTAGTCGTGGAATCCCAGGGCCTGCTGGCGGATTACCTGTCGTCGCTCAGGCCGCTGGTAACGGTAATCTGTACCAGTTACAACCACGAACGGTTTATCACCGAGTCACTTCAATCCGTTCTTGACCAGACCTACCCGATGATTGAACTGATTGTTGTCGACAACCACAGCAGCGATCGGTCGGTCGATCGGGTTGAAGAACTCCGGCAAAAATATCCCCAAATTCAGTTGATTCGCAATACCGAGAATCTGGGCATTTGTCGGGCGTTCAACCAGGGACTGAAACTGGCCAATGGAAAATATGTCATTGACCTGTCGGCCGATGATGTAATGCACCGCGAACGCATTGCCCGGCAGGTGGCCGGTTTCGAGCGGCTGGCGGGGGATTACGCAGTGATCTTCAGCAATGCCGCTTACATTGATGAAGATGGTCAATTGACGGGCTACCACTATCCCATTGATGCCAGCGGCCTGTCTACCATCACCGTGCCATCGGGTTGGGTTTTCAAAGAAATACTGGCGTCCTATTTCGTCTCGACGCCCACCATGATGATGCGGAAGGATGTGCTGGAAAGCCTGGGTGGTTACGACGAATCGCTGAGTTATGAGGACTTCGATTTCTGGGTGCGCACCGCCCGGAATTATCGCTATCACTACCAGGACGAGGTGTTGACGAGCAAACGAATGGTTCGTAATTCCCTGTCGACTTTGTTTACCGACCGGCAGAATTCCCTCCTGAGTTCTACGCTGAAAGTGTGTTACAAGGCCTTCGATCAATGCCAGACCACGGAAGAATACCAGGCGTTGGCCGGGCGGATTCGCTGGTTTATCCGGCAGTGCTTTTACGCCGAGCAGTTTGAATTGGCATTCCGGTTTAAAGAACTGCTGGAATTTATTGAAAAACCCGACTTCCAGACGGCTTTAATCTTGCGCCTTTGTAAGTGGCGCATTCCGGTCAATGCACTTTACCGGCGGTATGCTGAATGGCAGCAAAAACGGCAAATTGCTAAAGGTGATGCTCGTTTATTGGTTAGACAAGCATGAAATAACGGGTGGTTGAGAGTGGACAAGAGACGAGAGAATAAAGAGGAGAGAAGGGCACGGCTTCGATCTTTATTCTCTCGTCTCTTCTCTTTTGTCTCCTGTACTCGTTATTTGCAACCAAAATGCGTCAGGTTAGTTAAGCAAATAAGCCATTGAACCTATGTCAGCCGAGTTTTTACGGATTCATCCCGATACCCCTGAAGAGCGAAAGATTCGCCATGTCGTTGATATCCTGCGCAATGGGGGCGTTATCATCTACCCAACCGACACGATTTATGGGCTGGGCTGTGACATTCACAATACCCGCGCCATCGAGCGCATTGCTCGGATGAAAGGCATCAAACCGCAGAAAAACGACTTTTCGTTTATCTGTCATGATTTGAGCCACATTGCGGATTATGCCAAAGTTAGCAACCTGGCCTTCAAAATGATGAAACGGTTACTACCGGGCCCCTACACCTTTATTCTGGATGTGAGCCACCGCGTGCCGAAAATCCTCCATACCAACAAGCGTACCGTTGGCATCCGGATTCCGGATCACAGTATTCCGCGGGCCATTGTGAAGGAACTGGGCAATCCCATCATTACGACGACCATCAAAGACGACGACGATATTGTCCCGTATATCACCGATCCGGAAATCATCTTCGAACGGTTTCAACACCTGGTCGACCTGGTGATCGACGGGGGTATGGGCGGCAACATGCCTTCGACCATTATCGACGCTACAACCGATGACTTTGAAATTGTCCGCCGGGGACTGGGTGAAATAGAAGAGTAACTATTTTTTTAGATCAAAGCGAAAAAAGCACCTGTTACTCATTATTTTCAGATTTACCCTTCCGATTTACGGCAGAGTTTCTATTTTTGGAGCAACTACGGATTTTAATCTGTATTTAATTTAAAAGGGTATGCGGACTGACGTTCGCAGGTACGTAATCGTTCACATTTTTTTCATCAAAGCACAGTGGTAAACGGAGGGTGTAAATCGTGCCGAACGGCATGGAAACTGGTTGCAATTACTTCAATTTTTATTCAATTCAACGCATTAACAGGTTGCTCGGGCAGCAACGGAAGCGGAGACGAAACGACAAAGTCCGACAGCACGGCGGTCCGAACGCCGGCCCCGGTGACGGACTCGGTTCCGGCTGCAACCCCAACATCGGCTGTAGCCGTAGATTCGACAGAAAAAGACCCTCTAAAAGCCGATACCCTGCAATTTGCCGGCACCTTACCCGACACGCTGTTGCCGAAACACCGGATTCTGGCTTACTACGGAAATCCGCACTCCAAAAAAATGGGTATTTTGGGTGAGTTCCCCCGGAAGGAAATGCTGCAGAAACTGGATCGCGAAGCGGAACGCTGGCAAAAAGCCGATCCATCGAAACCCATCCAGAAGGCACTTCACCTGGTGGCTATTTCGGCTCAGGGAACCCCCCAGAAAGACGGAAAATACCGTCTGCGGATGAGCGACAAAACGATTCGTAAGGTCATTAGCTGGGGTGCCCAACACGGTGCTATTGTGTTTCTGGACATTCAGGTCGGTCTGGCGGATTTGAAAGGTGAAATGGCTTTTCTTGAAAAATACCTGAAACTGCCGTATGTTCACCTCGGCATCGATCCTGAGTTTTCGATGAAAACGGGCGCGCGTCCGGGAACCCGGATTGGAACCTACGATGCGGCTGACATCAATGATGCGGTGCAATTTTTGAGCCGCGTGGTGAAAGAAAACAACATTCCGCCGAAGGTACTGGTGGTTCACCGGTTCACGCAGCGGATGGTCACCAACTACAAGAATATCAAGCTTGATCCGCGGGTTGCCATCGTGATCGATATGGATGGCTGGGGGCCGCCTTCCCTGAAAATCGATTCGTACCGCGATTATATTGTCAAAGAACCCGTGCAGTACACCGGTTTCAAATTGTTTTATTACAACGATTTGAAGAAGGTCGATCACCGGTCGAACCACAAGGCCCCGCACGTGATGGAACCGGCAGAAGTGCTGGCACTCGATCCTAAACCGCTCTATATTCAATACCAGTAGCGTCTGTTCCCTGAGTCTGAAAGGCTCCTATCCATTAGCCCCGGGCAACGCCCGGGGCATTCCATGACCTCCGTGATGATCGTTGGGATGGGGATGCCCCGGGCGATGCCCGGGGTTAATGATGCCAGCCTTTCAGGCTTTTTTGGTGTTTGGGAGACGATCATTCTGGCCTCCCCCGGGGCGATGCCCGGGGTTAATGATGCCAGCCTTTCAGGCTTTTTTGGTGTTTGGGGGTCTATCATTCTGGCCTCCCCGGGCGATGCCCGGGGTTGATGATGACAGCCTTTCAGGCTTTTTTGGTATTTGGGAGACGATCATTCTGGCCTCCCCGGACATCGTCCGGGGCTAATGATGAAAGCCTTTCAGGCTAATTGGGTCTCGTTCACCATTTCACCTGCGTCTTTACGTACTTGTCGCGTTGGTGCTTCCAGCGTTTGTGCGACCAGAGCCAGTCGGAGGGGGCTGTACGAAGGGTTTTTTCCAGGAGGTCGCGGTAGCGGTGCAGAATTTCTCCTTCCGGTAAGGCCAGGTACGGCGGTTCGGCAATGGGATAGAACGTCATGGCGTAGTAACCCCGCCGGACGCGTTGCATTTCAATGTAGAAAACCGGCAATCCAAAACTTCGGGCCAGTCGTTCCGTGCCGGGATAAAACGGCGTTTCCTGGTTCATGAAAGATGTCCAGTAACCATACTCGGGCTGGTCGGGAATCTGATCGGCGACGAGGGCAATCAGTCGCGGTTCGTTCCGCCGGGTCACCATTTCACGGAGCAGGGATTTCATGGGAACCGGTTTGGCCCCGAAGCTCGAACGAATGAAATGAACCAACCGCTCCGAAACCGGACTGGCCAGTTTTTTGTAAACCGCATCGGCTGGCATGCCGTTCACGACGGACGCAGAGGGCGCCCATTCCCAGTTGCACTGGTGCGATGCCATAATCAGAACTGCCTGCCCCTGTGCCAGTTTGTTCTGTACCAGCTCCTGGTTGGTGAAAAGAACCCGTTTTTGTAGCTCACTGGGTGACATTCCCGGTAACTTGAACGTTTCTACCAACACGTCCGCGAAGTTTCGGTAAAAATTTTTAGCGATCTGCCGACGTTCCGTATCCGATTTTTCAGGAAATGAGCGTTTTAAGTTGGTGTCGATCACTGTCATGCGATAACGGATAACGTAGGCCAGCAAAACGTATAAAACGTCGGAAACCACATACAGGGCGGTAAGCGGGACTCGGGAAAGGAAACGAAAAAAAGAGAGTGACATTCGAAAATGGATAATCCGATTCGCAAAATCATACCTCCAAATTAAAATTTTGCGAAACCGTTTGCTTGTTCAATACGAAATTCATTTATTTGGTGCTATCAACGCGTCGAGTATATTGGAAAAGTACCACGTTGGTCAACTAAGTCAGGGAATACGGATTGAATTGCACTATCTGCCCAGCCTGACCTATTTTACCGCTCTCTTACCCTTCGATACCGTTTGGCTGGAAGCAGCCGAGCATTATGGAAAGCAAAGTTACAGAAATCGGTGTTATGTCCTGACAGCAAATGGCATCGACCGACTGACGGTTCCGGTACGCAATGGTACGCATAAGCAATCGATTCGTGACGTGCAGATCGATGACCGTCAGGCCTGGACCGATCGTCACTGGCGATGTTTGGTAACGGCTTACAGCAAAGCTCCTTTTTTTGAGTACTATGCTGATGAACTCGAAGCGGTATTTCGCAGGAAATGGGTCTTTCTATTTGACCTGAACCTCGAGCTGCTGACATTATGTCTGAAATGGCTGCGCTGGCAAAAGACGCTGTTGATGACAAAATCCTTTGAAAAACAGGTAGGTAGCGAAGTTCTGGATGCTCATGGCCAAATTGCCGACCGGGACCCTACACAAAATGGCAGGTTTTACCGCCCGGTTTCGTACCAGCAGAACTTTGGCAATGTATTTGTACCTGACCTAAGCATTCTGGACTTGATTTTCTGCCAGGGAACAGCCGCCACCGACGTCTTGAAGCAGTCTCTCAACTCGTGAACAATACCGAAAAAATTTTCGTTACTACGAAAAGACGCAACTAAGTACGATACAACCCTAAGCGAATGGAAGCTAAATTTTCGAACCGAGTTAAAGAAGTTATCTCGCTCAGCAGAGAGGAAGCCCTGCGTCTGGGTCACGACTACATTGGTACAGAGCATCTGCTGCTGGGTATGATTCGGGAAGGCGAAGGGGTAGCCGTTGGGTTATTGAAAAAATTGGGCATTTCTCTGGACGAACTGCGCGTGACGATCGAGCAGGCAACCAAAGGAACCGCAACCAACAATGTCAAAAATCTGGCCAATATACCACTCACCCGTCAATCTGAAAAAGTACTCAAAATCACGTACCTGGAAGCAAAAATCTTCAAGAGTCCGTTGATTGGCACCGAGCACCTGCTCTTGTCGATTCTTCGGGATGAGGACAATGTGGCCACCCAGATTTTGAATAAATTTAATGTCAACTACGAGGTAATAAAGGAAATGCTGGAATATCAATCCTCCGGTACACGTCCGCACATGGGCCCCGAAACGGACGACGACGACAACGACCGCGGCATGTTCGGTAGCAGCAGCTCCGGGTCGGGAAAAGATCCGAAAGGGTCTGAAAAGTCGAGAACGCCGGTTTTGGACAACTTCGGACGTGACCTAACCAAACTCGCCGAATTGGGCAAACTTGACCCGATTGTTGGCCGTGAGAAAGAAATTGAACGCGTCGCCCAGATCCTGAGCCGCCGGAAAAAGAACAACCCAATCTTGATTGGTGAGCCCGGCGTTGGTAAAACCGCCATCGCAGAAGGCCTGGCGTTGCGGATCGTTCAGAAAAAAGTATCGCGGGTGCTGTTTGGCAAACGCGTGGTAACCCTGGATCTGGCGTCGTTAGTTGCCGGTACCAAATACCGCGGTCAGTTTGAAGAACGCATGAAAGCGGTGATGAACGAACTGGAAAAATCGCCGGAGGTGATTCTCTTCATTGATGAGCTTCACACCATTGTCGGTGCCGGTGGTGCTTCGGGCTCGCTCGATGCCTCCAACATGTTCAAACCGGCTCTGGCGCGGGGCGACATTCAATGTATTGGTGCCACGACGCTGGATGAATACCGCCAGTACATTGAGAAAGACGGCGCTTTGGCCCGTCGGTTCCAGGTCGTAATGGTCGACGCGACTTCGGTTGAAGAAACCATCGAGATCCTGAACAACATCAAGGATAAGTACGAAGACCACCACCACGTCAATTACACCCCGGAAGCGGTGGAAGCGGCTGTAAAACTGTCGGAGCGGTACATCTCTGACCGGTTTTTGCCCGACAAAGCCATCGACGTTCTGGATGAGGTGGGAGCCCGCGTACACATCTCCAACATCTCGGTTCCCGAAGATATTCTGCGGCTGGAAGACAGCATCGAGAACATCAAGAAGGAGAAGAACCAGGTGGTGAAAAGCCAGAAATATGAAGAGGCTGCCCAGCTTCGCGATAAGGAAAAACGCCTGATCGATCAACTGGACCGCGCCAAACTGGCCTGGGAAGAAGAAACCAAGAAGAAACGGTATACGGTTTCGGAAGAAAACGTGGCCGAGGTCGTCGCCATGATGACCGGTATTCCAACCAGCCGCGTAGCCACCAACGAAGGCGCCAAGTTGCTGAACATGGCCGAGCAATTGACCGGTCGCGTGATTGGTCAGGATAAGGCGGTTCAGAAATTGGTGAAAGCCATTCAGCGGACGCGCGTCGGCTTGAAAGATCCGAAAAAACCCATTGGTTCGTTCATCTTCCTCGGCCCAACCGGGGTTGGTAAAACGGAACTGGCGAAAGTGCTGGCTTCCTACCTCTTCGACAAAGACGATGCCCTGGTGCGCATCGACATGTCGGAGTACATGGAGAAATTCAGCGTAAGCCGGCTGGTCGGCGCTCCTCCGGGTTATGTGGGTTACGAAGAAGGCGGTCAGTTAACGGAAAAAATCCGTCGGAAACCGTACTCCGTGGTTCTGCTGGATGAAATCGAAAAAGCGCACCCGGATGTGTTCAACATTCTGTTGCAAGTGCTCGACGACGGTATTTTGACGGATGGATTGGGTCGCCGGGTGGATTTCCGGAACACCATCATCATTATGACATCGAACATCGGGGTTCGTGATTTGAAAGATTTCGGTTCCGGAATCGGTTTTGCCACCCGTGGCAAGTCCGAAAACCAGGACGAGATCATGAAGAGCACGATTCAAAATGCCCTGCGGAAAGCGTTTTCGCCGGAATTCCTGAACCGTCTGGATGATGTGATCGTGTTCAACTCGCTGCAACGCGAAGATATTCACAAGATCATCGACCTGATGCTGGGCAAACTGCTCGGTCGTGTTACAAGCCTGGGCTACAAAGTTGAGCTGACAGAAAAAGCGAAAGACTTCCTGTCGGATAAAGGCTACGATCCCCAGTATGGTGCGCGTCCGTTAAGCCGGGCGATCCAGAAGTTCCTGGAAGATCCCGTCGCGGAAGAAATTCTGAAAGGCGACCTGAAGGAAGGTGATGTGATCATGGCCGACTACGAAGAGAACGGCGAAAACCTGACCATCACCGTGAAGAAGCACGAGCAGGTAACCGAATAAGATGAATTGAATCCATTTAAGATACGATTTCAAATAGGCTGGACGCAAGTTCAGCCTATTTTTTTGGAAGTTGGTGCGAATTGCAGCGGATCGGTTTAGGAATGTTGAACCGGTATTATTATTGCTCTATTTTTTCCGTAACTCAACTTCTTATGAAATTCACGGCTACGCTGTCTTCCTGCCTTCTTTTCGTGCAACTCTCATTGGCCCAAACGGAACCGGGCCGGGCTCTCTGGAGCGGTAATCTGCAAATCAATACCACCCAACTGGCAGGAGAATATCCCAACGGTTATACCCGGCGGAGTCCTCAACTCAACTTTTCCATTAACCACGGCGTTTTTCTGCAAAATAACTGGATGCTGGGGCTGGCTGTCAGCGGTTCCCATTACAAACAGGTGAATGCCAACACCATTCCGCTTAACCAGCAGTATACGAGGGGCGGTTTGTCGGCTTTTGTTCGAAAATACTGGGGTACCAACAACTGGCGAATTTATGCCGGGGGCGGCATCGGCGGCAGTCTTGATCAGTACCGTCAGGAAGTGTATGATGCTGCAACCAGTATCCGGAGCGAAAATCGCACGAATACCTACCAGGTTTCACCATTTACCCAGATCGGGGGCGTCTATTTTCTGGATGGACGCTGGGGGATGGAGGTTTCGACCAACAGCACCATTTTTCCTTTTACGTTTAGCGGTTTAACGGCAGGATTGATCTACATGACCGGCCGGACGCGGTCGGAGCGGGACATTCAGGCGGCAACACCTCCGACGGTTGGCTCCCAGGCCCGCGCCGGGCGGTTTACGGTTGGGGCGAGTGTGGTGTTTTCGGGATCGAAAGAAGACGTTAACCTTCGGACTTATGAATCCCAAAGCCTGATTGCCGCTCCGGCGTTCGGTTTTTTTGTCGCCAATAATTTTTTAGTAGGTCTTTCGGTTCCCATCACCTGGAGCAAGAATCAGGGAGCCAACTCCACCAGCGAAACCAGTCTGGGTTTTGCACCCTACGTTCGGGCCTACCTGTCCAACACCCGGCTTCGTCCGTATGTCGGAGCGACGTTCACGTATTCCGCTTATTCTTTTAAGCAGGACCCTTTTCCGAAAGAACAAATTAACCACACCGCCGGGGGTACCCTCAATGCCGGGCTCGCCTACCTGATCGGGCAGAATTTTATTGCTGAAGCCAACCTGCTGAATCTCAACGTCAGCAAGCAGACGCAAAACAACGAGTTGAAAAACGGGCTGTGGCTTCAGGGGTTGCAGGTGACCACCTCACCGGCTTTTACGGTACAATATGTTTTTTAGAAATCGGCGGTTTAAAACGGGCTGCATACGGTTTTACTCACCAGTTGATACAATAGCTCAATCGCTTCTTTGGACGTTTCGATACCGTGGCCGGTTTGGCGTAAAATCTGGCTGCACTGTAGCGTCAGAATGTGCTCTTCGGCCAGCCGAATGGTTGTGTCGGGCGGGAAGAGCGGGTCGTTTTCGCCCAGAATCAGGTAAATGTCCGTGGTGATCCGATGCAACTCTTCTTTTCTGAGTGGAGCCGGATAAACCCATTCAGGGCTTCCACCTGCTGGTTCCAGTCTTCCAGAAAAAGAGTAGCTTCGGCGGGGTTTTTAAACGTTGATCGTCGGGGTGGTTGCATTATACCTAATTCGGGATGGAGTGTGTCTCAATGGACCAAAAATAGTTCTCCAGGGCCGTAGGATATAAAACCAATGAATAACGGGTGGCTATGGGTTGACAACTGGCAAATTCGGGAGAATACCGGGTAGAAAATATTTTTTTGCAACTACTCTCGGGTGATCATTTACTTCAACGCCCTGGCGCACTCCTCCACTTTATCGGTATTGATGTAATCGACCCCGATCTTGGCCAGTTGTTTCCAGGTATTGGCATTGTCGGGAGCGGCCCAGAACCGGATGGGTTTGTCCTGAGCATGCGCCCGTTTGATAAACCGTTTCAGTGTTTCCCGGTCTTTGTCGGGCATTTCGCCCTCGCCGTTCCAGCGGGAATAGGTTTGAAAAGTGTCGCTGAAAAGGGCAACGTGTTTGATGGTTTCATCGTCGTATAATTCACTGGGCCGTCCGTCGAACAGGATGTAGGCGGGGTAGTCGATCCAGTTGGCAATGGGCGGGCGGCTGCCGCTGACCACCAGTTGAATGGCCATCGGATTCATCGCCCGGTCGAAGCAGGTGCGGTAAGGTGCCACGGCTTTCTGCAACTCCTCAATGGCTTCCACGCCATTGTCCTTCAAATCGACCAGCAATTGAAACGTATACTTCCGGTCTTTGCTCACCGTGCCATTGGCCGACTGGCGGCTTTTATTTTGCCCGAACAGGGTGGCAATGGGCTTTAAATAGAGCGAATCCAGCGTTCGACCGGGCTGAATTTGGGATTTATCATGGGCAACCATTAACTTACCGTCAACCAGAAAAACGTCGGCTTCAATGGAACCGGCCTGACTGCGGATTGCGGCCGTTAGCGGCTCCGGTTTTTCGTAATCGTTGTGAGCGTGAACTTTCTGAGCAACACTCCATTGACTCCAACAAACGATCAAACAGATACATATAAACCTTGCCATAATGATGAGAGAATGTTCGGTGAAGGGACAGGAATCCGTTTCGCAACAGAAATTGGGTTTTCTTTCCGGTTTGCAGTGGAAAATAAATCGCTGGTGCGACTCTTTGCAACGTTTCGGGCAAAAGTAGTCGGATGATCGAATATATACTACTATTTTTGCGGCCAATCTTACAAAGCCTCGTTACTTACATTTTACTCCATGAGTTTACTTCAAGGAAAAGTTGCATTGATAACCGGAGCCTCCCGGGGCATCGGTCGGGCCATTGCCATTCGGTTTGCCCAGGAGGGTGCCGATATTGCGTTTACGTACCTCTCCAGCGTTGAAAAAGGGCAGGCGCTGGAAGCCGAACTGGCGGCTTTTGGGGTTAAGGTAAAGGGCTACCGTTCCGATGCGTCGGATTACAAAGCCGCCGAAGAACTGGCAAACCAGATCATTGCCGATTTTGGCACCATTGATGCCGTGGTCAACAATGCCGGTATCACCCGCGATGGCCTGCTGATGCGGATGAGCGAAGAACAATGGGATGTCGTTATCAACGTTAATCTTAAGTCGGTCTTTAACCTGACCAAAGCTGTGATCAAACCGATGATGAAAGCCAAGAAAGGCTCCATCATCAACCTGACCTCCGTGGTCGGGATTCGGGGTAATGCCGGTCAGGCCAATTATGCCGCTTCCAAAGCCGGTATCATCGGGTTTACCAAATCGGTTGCGCTGGAACTGGGTTCCCGCAACATTCGTTCGAATGCCATTGCACCCGGTTTTATCGAAACCGAAATGACCGGCGAAATCAACGAGAAAGCCGTAGAAGAATGGAAGCAGTCGATTCCGCTCCGGCGTGGTGGACAACCGGAAGAAGTCGCTGACTGCGCCGTTTTCCTGGCTTCCGACCTGTCCCGCTACATCACCGGCCAGGTGCTGCAGGTGGACGGGGGAATGCTAACCTAAAATTAGTTAAGAGTGATGAGTGAAGAGTTATGAGTTGGCTGACGCACTCTTTTTAGCTCTTCACTCTTAACTCTTAACTCTTAACTGAATAAAATGCGCTCCGAACTTTATTTTCAATCGTCTCCCTGGTGGTTGCTGCTGTGTCTGGCGGTGGGGGCGGCCTATGCGTTTGCGTTGTACCAGCGGAATTCCGGCTGGAGCCAGCGGATGAATCTCTCCCTGGCCGCGTTTCGGTTTCTGGTGGTCAGCACGGTGTGTTTTCTGCTGCTCAATCCGCTGATTCGCAGTACGCAAACCATCACCGAAAAACCGAAAGTGGTTCTGGCGATTGATAATTCGGAGTCGATGATGGTGGGCGGCAGGCCCCAACTCGACCGCGCCCTTGAAGCAGCCAACCAACTGCGCGAGCGGCTAATGAGCGACGATATCGACGTGTCGGTGCAAACACTGGGCGACAGCCTGGTGGCCGGTGACCTGAAAACGATTCCGTTCAACCAGCGGACCACCGACTTGTCGAACCTGCTGGGCGGAATCCGGAATGCCTACGAAGGCCGGAACCTGACCGATGTGGTGCTGATTTCGGACGGTATTGCCAATCAGGGGCTTTCGCCAACGTTCGGGCGGTATAACTTTGCTCTGCACACCGTGGGCGTCGGCGACACGATTCCGAAGCGCGATGTGCAACTGAAAGACGCCGTTGCCAATAAAATTGCCTACCTCGGCAACCAGTTTCCGATTCAGGCCGATGTGGTCAGCTACGGTTTTCAGGGCCGTAGCGGAACCGTGGTGTTGCGGCAGAATGGCAAGGAACTGAGCCGGCAAACCGTCAATTTCAGCCAGGCCGAAACCTTTCAGCAACTGACTTTTCAGGCGTTTTCGAACCAGAAGGGTATGCAGCACTACGTCGTCGAAGTGTTGCCCCAGGACAGTGAATTTACCCCCCGCAACAACCGCCGGGATGTATATATCGACATCATCGATGGCAAGGAGAAAATTCTGTTGCTGGCCCTGAGTCCACACCCGGATGTGAAAGCCCTGCGCAGCATTATCGAGAAAAACCAGAATTATGAGCTTGACATCCGCATTCTGAACGGTGGAACCGCCGAAATTCCGGACAAAGTCTACGATCTGGTGATTCTCCATCAACTGCCGGATAACCAGAACGCCGGTGCCGCCGTGGTGCAGCGCGTCATGCAGAAAAATACGCCCCTGTTGTTCATTCTGGGGACACAGTCGGGCCTGCAATCGTTCAACGGGATGAATCCGGTGGTTCAGGTGGTGGCGGGTGGCGGACAAACCGATAAAGTAACCGGGCGGTTTAATCCTGATTTTCGGCAACTAAACCTGGATGCGCAGAAACTGACCCTGCTGGATCGACTGCCGCCGATGCTGGTTCCGTTCGGCGACTACAAACTGTCGCCGGGGAGTGAGGTGGTGCTGTGGCAGCAGGTTGGAAGCGTTCGGACGAGCAAACCGTTGCTGGCCATCAACATCACGACGCCACGCAAAGCCGCCGTTCTGGCGGGGGAAGGATTTTGGGAATGGCGTCTCGAAGAATTTGCCCTGACCGATAACCAGGCTGTGGTGGACGAGCTGATCCAGAAAGTGATACAACTGGTTTCGATCAAGGAAGATCGCCGGAAACTGCGGGTGTATCCGATTCGGAACGAGTTTCTGGCGGGCGAGAAAGTGACGTTCGAGACCGAGATGTACAACGACATTTACGAAAAGCTGTTCGACCGGCCGGTTCGGCTGGAAATCACCAACGAGCGGGCGGTTCCGCGCAGTTTTAATTATACGCCAACGGCCAGCAATTCCCGATTTGAGGTGAGCAGTTTGCCGGAGGGCGTTTATCGCTTCCGGGCCACTGCCTCACTGAACGGCCGGACCGAAACCGCCAGTGGCGAATTCATTGTGCGGGAGCAGCAGTTTGAAGCCATCAACACTACCGCCGACCACATGATGCTCCGGCAGTTGGCGCAGCAAACCGGCGGCCGTTTCTACAATGCGTCGACGCTGGCATCGCTGGCCGACGATCTGGTGAAAAACAAACCGCCCGGACGACTGAGCAGCAATGAAGAACTGAACGAACTCATCAATTTACGCTGGTTGTTTTTCCTGATTGTCATTCTGATCAGTGCCGAGTGGGGATTGCGAAAATATCATGGAGCGTATTAGAAAGCGTAAAACTGGAGGGCGTGAGGGTATGAGAAAAAGAAGGCGATGCTTCTGGATGTGTATTGTACTCTTTTCACTCCTTCATTTTTCGATTACCCCGTCTTTTGCGCAGGACACGACCAGCCGGACCACCGAACCCTGTTACCGTTGTCGGCTCCGGAATTTGCTCATTGCCGAAACCGTCGTCTACGGAACGACCATTTACGGCCTGAGTCGGGCGTGGTATGACAACCCGCTGACGAATTTCCATTTTTTTAACGACAACCGGGAGTGGCTGCAAATCGATAAGGTGGGCCACATGGTGACGGCCTACCAGATTGCCCGCGTTTCGGCACAGGCGTATCGCTGGGCGGGTTTGTCGGACCGGAAAGCCGCCATTTATGCCGGGCTTACCGGTCTGATTTTTCAAACGCCCATCGAAATTTTGGACGGTTTTTCGCCTGAATACGGTTTTTCGGTGGGGGACATGATTGCGAACATGGCAGGCCCTGCTCTGTATACGGGACAATACCTGGCGTGGGGGGAGCTGCGGATTCAGCCGAAATTTTCGTTTCACAACACCGCACTGGCAAAAGTACGGCCAAACTTGCTGGGCAGTAGCTGGAATGAACGGTGGCTGAAAGATTATAACGGGCAAACGTATTGGTTATCGATTAATCCGTCGACCTTTGCCCGGCGGGATTCTAAATTGCCCAAATGGCTGAATATTGCGGTTGGATACGGGATTCAGGATATGGTTGCGGCCGAAACGTCGAAAAGCATCGAGCTTGGCTACCGGCCCTACCGGCAGTATTACCTGTCGCTGGACATTGATTTCACCCGGATACCGACCCGAAAAAAAGGCCTGAAAACGTTGTTCTTTTTGTTGAATACGCTGAAAATGCCCGCACCGACGCTGGAATACAACGGTCGGAACGGTTTTCAGTTTCATGCGTTATACTTTTAGTAGATAAAAATTACGTCTGATAATTTATTACACTTTCGCTTTTTGCCCCTAAATCCCCTAAAGGGGACTTGGATGCAGCTTAATCCAGATGCTAAAAGTCCCCTTTGGGGGATTTAGGGGCAAAAAAGTACATTAACTATGAATATTGGTGACAAAGTGCGCATGTTGCGGGCGAAGGAACAGGGCGTCGTTACGCGCTTCCTGCCCGGCAATCAGGTAGAAATTGAAATTGAAGACGGTTTCCGGATTCCGGTTTTACGGTCGGAGATCGTGGTGGTGTCGGCGCTGGAATCAACGCGGTTTCAAGCCGCTCCCGGTATCGAAGCCCAGAAATCGGCGAAACCAGAAATTATCAGTAGTGCAGGCATTTACCTGGCTTTTGTTCCGCAAAACGGCCCCGGTAACCTGAAAATAGTCGTTGCCTATCTGGTGAACAATACCGACTGGGATCTGCCTTTTTCCATCGGTGAAGAACGCGAAAACCGCTATTCGGGTCTCTATGCGGAAGTACTGAAAGCGCGCTCTTTTTTTAAACTGGGCCAGCCGTATGCGCTGGCCACCTTCGAAAACTGGCCGACTTTTTTAGTTCAGGCCCTGTGGCACCGTCGCGGTGCCGCTTCTTTGCGTGAACCGTTGATCCGGCGGCTCAAGTGCCGAACGCAGACCTTTCAGGCCAGCAGCGGCCCGATTCCGGTGTTGAACCAGACCGGTCATGTTTTTCAACTTGATGTGGAAGAGGTGGAGGAGGAAAAACCGGTAGCGAAGGAAGCCACCAAACCACTGGATGCCACAGCCCTGCGCGAAAGTTTGATGGGCAATACCGGAAAAAAGGAACTGTCGGCCAAGGAACCGGCTAAGTTGGTACGACCGTCGTCGATCATCGACCTGCATATTGACAAGCTCCTGCCCAACGGATTCGGGAGCCGAACCAATGCCGAGTTGCTGGAAGTTCAGCTTCAGGAGTTCGAGAAAAACCTGGAAAAAGCGATTGCCAGCGGCATGGACGACATTACGTTTATACACGGGGTTGGCAACGGGGTTTTGCGAAACGAACTCCACCGGCGGCTGGGCAAATACCCCGGTGTTGCTTATTTTGAAGATGCTCAGAAGGAAAAATTTGGCTACGGTGCGACCAAGGTTAAGATTAAATAAAATTATTTTTACTACATTGACCCGATTCCTGAGTTTACTACTGGTTTTTCTGGCAGTACAGGCTTGCAAACACACCGCTACGACAAATCCGAAGGCGCCGAAAGCCGCCTATACGGTAACCAAAATGGAGGTACAGAACGACAAGTTTTTATCGACTGTAAATATTCCTGTATCCATTGCGCTGACCGACGTCGAGCGGCAGATCAACAGTCAGGTAAACGGCCTGGTGTATGAAGACAACAGCCTGACCGATAACGACGACGATCAGTTTATGACCAAAGTCTGGAAACGGGCTCCCATCCAGGTGACGGCGCAGGACAGCCTCTTTTTCTTTCAGGTTCCGCTGAAAATCTGGGCCAAAGCCGGCATGTCCGTACTGGGCTTTACAAAATACCAGGAGACGGAATTTGAACTGACCCTCAAATTTGCCACCCGGTTTTCCATCGATAAAGACTGGACCGCCAGCACCCAGACCACCGCGCAGGGCTACGATTGGGTGAAAAAACCGGCCTTAAAAATTGCCGGTTTCGACGTTCCGGTAACCAACATCGTGGGACGGCTCATCGACAAAAATCTGGGCAAGATCACCAAAGCCCTCGATGAGCAGATTCATAAGCAAATCGATCTGCGAACACCGGTGCTAACGGCCTGGAACACCATCCGCCAGCCCTACCTGGTTTCCGAAAAATACCGCACCTGGTTACTGGTCGTTCCCAAACGCATCCTGATCACGCCCTTTCGGTTTGAAAAAGGAGCCATTCGGTCAACGATTGGTATTGAAGGGTATACCTTGACCCAGACCGGAACCAAACCCGACGTCCGCCCGGCAGTTACTATTCCGGAATTAATCGTCTCAAAAGAAATCCCCGATCAATTTCGCATCGGTTTGCTCAGTGAAGCGACCTACGCCGAAGCCGCGAAGGTGGTTTCGGACGAATTTGTGGGGCAGTCCTACGAATTTCGCGATGGCCGTTACAAGATTACGATCCGGGGTATCGAATTGTACGGACAAAACAACAATTTAATCATCAAGGCCACGCTGGAAGGCAGCATCAACGGTGCTATTTACCTGCGGGGACAGCCTTTTTATGATCAGCAAACCCGGACGATCTCGTTGCGGGACCTGCATTATGACCTTGATACAAAAAATATCCTGTATAAAACGGCGAGTTGGTTATTACAGGGTAGCTTTGCACGCACGTTGGAAAAACAACTGACGATTCCGGTCGGTAGCCAGATTGATGAAGCCAGAAAGTCGCTTCAGGCCCGATTAACGAACAATCAAATCACAAAGGGAGTTATTATCAACGGGAAGCTCGAACAAGTATCGCCGGATCAGGTTTACTTGACACAGGAGTCGATGCTGGCAGTCGTATATGCGTCCGGTCGAATCAATTTGAAGGTCGAAGGATTATAGTTAAACCCGGATTGATGCATCTTTTTTGGCAATAGGCTCGAAAAATTTGCAGTTTTTCGATACCAGGTTTTTAAAGAACCTAAGTATTTATAGATTTGCGGTAATCACGGAATGGCAACCAACGCGAGGTAAATTGTCTTATCGCTCCGGAACGGTTTACCGAACCGGGGAGGAAAGTCCGGACAGCACAGAGTACCATACTTCCTAACGGGAAGGCAGGTGGCGGAAGGCGCTCGCGCTGACGGCCATTTGACAGAAAGTGCCACAGAAAACGAACCGCCGGCGCTGCGTTTAGTTTCTAAACGAATCGACGGTAAGGGTGAAAAGGTGGGGTAAGAGCCCACCGCCCGGCTGGTGACAGCCGGGGCAGGGTAAACCTTATGGGCTGAAAGATCAAATAGGCATCAGAATGGGGGCGACTCGTTCCCGTAGTTTTGACCCCGGTCGAAATGATGCTGATGCGGGTAGATCGATAGAGTTCCGGAGTGATCCGGAATCGAGATAAATGATAAGAACCCGAAGAGGGTTGTTTCGGCAATCTGATCGGAGACAGAATCCGGCTTATAGATTTACTTCGCGGAAAGTTGCCGATGAATGAAAAAGAGTAGTTTTTAAACGGTCCGCCGTAGCGCCGGCTTGCCGAGCGATTGTTCTACGTTAAAGGCTTATGAATTAAACCTGAGTTCTCATGAAGAAAATTTCCATTTTCGCTTCTCTGACGCTTCTGTTACTGACGCAGGCTGTCGGGTATGCCCAAACTGACACCACCACCCGTTCCTCGGCCGGAACATCGAACCGTAATCGCTCCTACGAAGGCGACTACAAAATGAATACCTGGTCAGTGACCGTCACACCTGCGCTCACCCGTTTCTTTGGCGACCTGGACAATTACGGTTTTTACAAAGGATTCCCGCAAAAAGGGCCCAACACCAAAACCACCGGTGCGCTGGGCGTGTCGATTAACAAACAGCTTAGCCATCTTTTCGGAGCCTCTGCCGATTTCCACATCGGTTCGCTGCGGGGGTCGAAACAGTCACTTTACAATGCCTCGTTCCGTTCGAATTTCCTGCAGGGAACACTGAACGCCAACGTCAACATGAAATCACTCCTGTTTGGAACCCGCAAGCTGAAACGCTGGAAGTGGGATCTGCACGCCGGGGCCGGTTTGATGTGGTTCGACACCCGGGTGTATGACCTGACCACGGGCCAGATGATCCGGTATAGCAACGACCGGCGCGATTACAGTTCGGTGACCCAGGGAAAATGGGAGAGTGACGGTTCCGTTTATACCCGTGAGTTCGTTTTCCCGCTGGGGTCGGCTCTGCATTATGAATTGACGTCGCGGCTCGACATCGGCCTGGATGCCACATTGTATATGGTCAATACCGAGAAACTGGATATGACCGTCGGCGGAGTTGATAACTCGAAAGCGGGTAACGTGTACGGCTGGAGACGGGGTGATTCCGGTCTGGACAAATGGGCTGGTCTGGGTCTGTCACTGACCTACAAGATTGGAAAAGATGCGGTTCGGGTTGGCAAAGATGGTGTTTATGACCCCGCCAAAGGCCGTTACCACCTGCGTTGGGCCGATCCGAAAGATCTGCTGAAAGAGCCTTACAACCCAACGATGAACGACGCGGATTCGATTGCCAAGGCCAACATGCCAAAACCAGTCGATCCCCGTCTGTATACGGATACGGATAACGACGGTGTTGCCGACCTGTTTGACAAAGAACCGGCGACACCAGCAGGCAGTGTAGTTTCCGGTGCCGGGGTTGCCATGAACCTGGACAGCATCATCAGCTCGATTCTGCGTGGCAAATTCGCCCCGGAATGCGAGGCACTGTTTAGCAACATCGAATTCGATACCGACAAAGCCACGATCCGGCCGGCATCGCAGGACATTATGAAGAAGGTGGTTGAATTGCTGAACGTGAAAACCAACTGCGGAATCATCCTCGTTGGACACGCCGATTACCGGGCATCTTATGGCTACAACATTCAACTCTCGAAACGTCGGGTGGATGCTGCCAAACGCTATCTGACCCGCGCCGGTTTAACGGACCCGAGCCGGGTGACGGTCGAATACTACGGTGAATACCGACCGATTGCACCAAACACTTCCGGGGATAACCTTCAGCGAAACCGCCGGGTCGAAATCAAAATTGTTCCGATGAACATGCTCCGGTCTCCGTACCAGTCCGGTCAACGGTTTGATTCGAGAGAACCGAGATAATATTTGATAACCCTGTATGCAAAACCCCGGCGTTTGTCGGGGTTTTGTTGTTTACAGGAAATGATAAATGTAAAATGAGTAATGCTAAATGCAAAAGTGTTTTGAACGCGCCAGCCCACTTTTACATTTAGCATTACTCATTTTACATTTATCATTTCCTGATTTTGCTCCTCTATTTCAAGAAAAATCAGTACCTTTGCACCCTAATTCTACTGAAGGACGGCCTCACTTTTGTGAGCCAACCGGAACCCTCAGAAAACAAACCAATAAAATGGCAGTTAAAATCCGTTTATCGCGTCGGGGACGCAAAAAACTGGCTATCTACGACATCGTTATAGCCGATGCCAGAGCACCACGTGATGGTAGCTTTATTGAAAAAATCGGTTCGTACAACCCGAACACCGATCCTGCAACCGTGGTTCTGAAAAACGACCGGGCTGTAGATTGGCTGATGAAAGGGGCACAACCGACCGACACGGCCCGTTCAATTTTGTCACACGAAGGCGTGATGTTGAAAAAACACCTGCAAGTAGGTGTGATCAAAGGCGCTATCTCGCAAGAACAGGCCGATGCCAAGTTCGAAGACTGGAAAGAAGGCAAAGAAGGCCGGAAGCAGGGCAGTGCCGACACCAAATCCCAACTGAAAGCCGATGCCAAAAAAGCGCGTCTGGATGCTGAGAAGAAAGTGAATGAAGCGCGTGCGCTGGCTATTGCCAAGAAAAACGTGGTTGAAGAACCCGTTGTTGAGGCACCGGAATTGGTTGAAGAAGCCGAAGTGGAAGCACCCGTTGCCGAAGCCGCCGTGGAAGAACCTGCCGCTGAGCCCGTTGCCGAAGCCGCACCGGTTGAAGCCCCTGCCGCTGAGGCTCCCGCCGAAGCTCCGGTTGCTGAAGCCCCTGCCGCTGAAGCCGCTCCGGTTGTTGAAGCTCCTGCTGCTGAGGCTCCCGCCGAAGCTCCGGTTGCTGAAGCACCAGCCGCCGACGAAAAACCCGCTGATGAGGGCGAAGCGAAGGCTTAGTATTTCGTAAGAAATTGAGTTAACAACTGATGGAAGTCTGTTTCTTGAAATGGAATTCTGTCAGTTGTTGTTTTATATAGACCTATCCCGAATCATCGGCGGGATGCAAAATGTTGTAAGTTGTGACCAAAGAAGATTGTTTTCAATTAGGAAAAATAACGAAAACGCACGGCGTGCGGGGCGAACTGGTGTTCTTCCTTGATGTCGATATGCCGGAACTCTATGCCGAAATGGATTCGGTTCTGATCGAAGTAAAAGGCGATCTGGTTCCGTATTTCATCGAGTCGATTTCGGTGAACCGCAACCGGGGCATCGTGGCATTGGAAGGCGTGGAAACGATTGAGGAAGCGCAGAAGCTGGTGAACTGTGACTTGTTTTTACCCCTCGACAATCTGGACGAACTGGATGAAGGACAATTTTATTTCCACGAAATTGTCGGTTTTCTGGTTCGGGACGAAAAACTGGGTGATCTCGGCACAGTTCGTACCGTCTACAATGTAGCGCCCCAGAATTTAATTTCGATGGATTACCAGGGCAAGGAAGTCCTGATTCCGGTGAATGACGAACTGACCCCATCGGCGGATAAGGTAAACAAAATCCTGCACGTTCGACTGCCGGATGGCCTGGTCGATATTTACCTGGAAGAACCTTCCGCCAAAATCGGGAAGAAAACTGACGCCGACGACGAAGAGGAATTACTTGATGAGGATTGATATTTTAACCTGCCTGCCCCGGTTGCTGGACAGTTTCTTTGCCCATTCCATTTTGCAACGCGCCCAGCAGGGCGGTTTTGTGGAAGTGGTTGTTCATGACCTGCGCGATTATACGCTCGACAAACACCGGCGGGTGGATGACTATGCGTTTGGGGGCGGGGCCGGGATGGTGATGTCCATCGAACCCATTGCCCGCTGCATCCGTGCCCTGCAAACCGAACGTTCCTACGACGAAGTGATTTATGTGACGCCTGATGGTGAGCGTTTTGAACAAAAAACGGCTAACCGGCTTTCGCTAGCTCAAAATCTGATCATTCTGTGTGGTCATTACAAAGGCGTCGATGAGCGGGTTCGGGAGCTGTTCATTACCAAAGAAATCAGCGTGGGGGATTATGTGCTGTCGGGGGGCGAACTCCCCGCTGCGGTTATTTCCGACGCCATCATCCGCTTGTTGCCCGGGGTTCTGAACGACGAAACCTCGGCGTTGACGGATTCTTTTCAGGATGATTTGCTGGCTCCGCCGGTCTATACTCGCCCGGCCGAATTTGAAGGGCATTCCGTGCCGGATGTGCTGCTCTCAGGCCACGAAGCGAAGATCAATGAGTGGCGGTTTGAAAAAGCCCTGGAGCGAACCAAACAGCGTCGCCCGGATTTGCTTTCCTGAAACCGGGCGACACCCGTCGGCTCACTGCGACGGCGGATTGTTTTCCTGTTCTTCCTTTTCTTTCCGTCGTTGTTCCCGCCTTTCCTTGCGCAATTGCCGACGCGATTTCGGAATCGAATCGGTTTGAATGGCGGCTCCCCTGGCGGGTTCCTGCTCGGGCGTGACCACTTCAGGCTCGGCCCGGTCGCGTCCTAAAACCCGGCGGAAGAAATCGTTGATGCCATTGGTAGCTTCATCCGTTTCTTCTTCCGGCATCATCAGCGAGTCAATCTCGATGGAGTCAACCGGTGCAACTTCCTGTCGTAATCCTTCCCGCAGCCGCACGCCGTAGAATCCATACGCCGTGGTGTCATAGGGCGTCAAACCCCGCGAAGCCATGATCCGCCCAATCAGCCTGAAATAACCCCGCAAATACGTTCTGACGGACCCATCCGGATAAAACCGGCTGAGGGTGGCTTTAGGCGACGGAACGACGTACGACAAAAGAATGCTTTCACCAATGTCGAGATTAGAAGGGCTTTTGGCAAAATAATACCGGGAAGCTTCCCCGATTCCATAGATGTTTCGACCCCATTCGATGAAGTTGAGGTAAATTTCATACATCCGTTCTTTACTGATAATGCGCTGGTTTTCAATGAGCCACACAATCAGAATTTCTTCGGCTTTCCGCGAAAGCGTTTTGTTCCGATTCAAAAACGCATTCTTTACAAACTGCATCGAAATGGTACTGGCCCCGCGTTTGAACTTTTTGGTTTTAAAATTGGTCGCCAGCGACACCCGAAACGCTTTCTCGTTGAAACCGTTGTGGGTAAAAAAGTTGTAATCCTCCGCCGTCAGAATGGCGTTGCGCAGGTTGGGCGAAATGGAATTGAGTGGCGTAAAATCCGGGTTGGCGGGGCCAACGATGAACTTGCGCACCAGCTTGTCTTTTTCGTAGACCTCGTGCTCAAACGGTTTGTTGACCCTGCTGAAATCTTCCTTCCCAAATTGCAGAATCTTGAATTGATCCGGGGTCAGGCTGGAGTTGAACTGCACCGAATCGGGGAGGGAACTGTCTAGGTGAAGCACCGCATCATATTTCAGTTTACCGGCAACCTTCATGCCTTCCAGCGATTCAAACAGGCCCTGCGGAAAGGAATCGAACAAATCCTGCGCGTCGAGCGGGTCGGTGTGGATCTGAACGTCGTAGATTTTTACCGGTGAAACCGTGTATTTGATGAATGGCCGGGCTTTGGCTTTTCCGAGGTAAATGGTGGAGGAACTGTCGATTCCGATGTAATTCTCCCCGAAAAACAGATTGGCATCCATGGCGGCCCGTTCAACCACCACGTCGCCCAGTGCCACCGCCGGGTGATTGATGCGCAGATTCCGGACCGCTCCGGCACCTTCAATCTTGAACTCACCGCCAGAACTGGCCACATCGCGGAGTTCGGCCCGCAGCGTATCGGCCTGGAGTTTCAGTTTGAAGCGTTGTTCCAGATACGGCAATTCGAGCGGTTTTCCGTCGGCATAGAGGGCTACGTTGGCTTCCTGGTCCGAGGCCGCTACTGTGCCCATCAGGTGCCAGACCGACTCGTTGCCGTTGATCCGAATGGTCGATGTCAATTCTTCGTCGTCAATGGTGGCCGTTTCCGTCAGAAAGCTAAGTTGCCGGTCGTCGTCGGTCAGCCGGAGTTCCAGATTCTGAATATCCATGTTGTCCGGAATCTTGGCCAGCAGGTTATCGACCAGATTTTCGGCTACATCCGCCAGATCGACCCGGCGCGTGCTGGTTTCGGTATCACTGGCCGACGCGGTCGAATCCTTTTTCTGTGATTTTAGGAGAAAGTCGATGTTGGAGGTGCTGTCCCGCCGGACGATGTGGGCGAGGCCATTTTGCAGGGTGAGGGATGAAACCGCTACCCGGCCGAACAACAGGGGCCAGATGCTGACCCCGACTTCGGTTTTGCCGACCCGCAACAAACTATCGCGCGATTCCGGAACGACGGTGACATTGGAAAAAGCCACGGTTGACAGGCCCGTAAATTGGGCTTTGCCAATGGTAACGTTCAGGTTATAATCCCGCTTCGCTTTCCGGATGCCTCTGGCCAGCCCTTCTTTCAGCAGCGCTTCCCGTTTGGTGTAGATAATGCCGGCTCCAATGCCCCCCAGAACCACAAGTCCCAGCAGCACCCAGCCTGAAATAATCAGTATACGTTTTTTATTGACTTGCATTGTAAGCGAGTAAAGTGGTCCGAAAAGGCGTTCCGGCACTTTCATGGTGTGGTGCGAAGTTACGGCTATTTATCAAAATCCAGGTGGCAATTCCACCAACCGGTATCGAAGCGGGTGTTAAATTGCTTGTAAAACTGGATGGCGGGCTCATTCCAGTCGAGCACCTGCCACATCATGCCCGTGCAATCTGTTTGGCGGCCTTCTGCAATGGTGGCATCGAACAAAGCCTTACCCAATCCCCGGCCCCGAAAGCTTTCGTTGACAATGATATCTTCCAGATACAACCGCTTGCCTTTCCAGGTCGAATACCGGTAATAATACAACGACATGGCCACGATCTTGTTTTCGATTTCGGCCACCAGCACCCCAAAAAGCGGGTTGTCTCCAAAACCGTCTTTCAACATCTGTTCGGGCGTATTGGTCACTTCATGCGGTGCTTTTTCATACAGGGCCAGTTCCTGAACCAGTTCAAACAACTGCGGAACATCGGCGGGGGTACCTTTGCGGATGGTCATTCGGGGAGAAGAAATTATGTTTTAAGTGAGTTATTTCTAGCTTTCAATATTCGTTATTCATGATTCGATATTTCACCGGCATTTGAATATCGAATCATGAATAACGAATATCGAATAACGAAGTAAAAAACCGTTCACCGGTTTTCGAGGTATTTTTCCCATTTCTCCAGCACCGACCGAAAATCCTCCGGTAGCTCAGACTCGAACTGGAGCCATTCGCGTGTTCGGGGATGCTCGAAACCGAGCGATTTGGCGTGGAGGGCCTGCCGGGGCATCAGGGCGAAACAGTTCTGAACAAACGATTTGTAGGAACCATTGGCATTTCCGCGCAGAATGCGGTCACCGCCATAGGTGGCGTCGCTGAAAAGCGGATGCCCCAGATACTGCATGTGCGCCCTGATCTGGTGGGTTCGCCCGGTTTCGAGCTTGCATTCCACCAGTGAAACGTAATGCAGCGATTTTAAAACTTTATAATGGGTAACGGCGCGCTTGCCCTGACTGCCGTCGGGAAAAACCGCCTGTACTTTCCGGTCGCGGAGACTCCGGCCAATGTTCCCATTGATGGTGCCTTCGTTTTCTTTCAGTTCGCCCCAGGCCAGGGCATTGTAGGTTCGCTCGATGGTGTGTTCAAAAAACTGGCGGCCGAGGTGAGTCATGGCGTATTCGGTTTTGGCAATCACCATCAAACCGGAGGTGTCCTTGTCGATCCGGTGCACCAGGCCGGGGCGGATGCTGCCGTTGCGCGAGGTGGGCAAGTTCTGGAAGTGATACACGAGGGCGTTTACCAGTGTACCGGTCCAGTTGCTATACGCCGGATGCACCACCATGCCGGCCGGTTTGTTCAGCACCAGCACTTCATCGTCTTCGTAAACAATGTTCAGCGGAATGTCTTCCGGCAGAATGTCCGTGTCGCGGGGCGGATGCGGCAACGAAACCGTAATCACATCCTGTGGTTTGATTTTATAACTCGCCTTGATGGCATTGCCGTTGACCTTCACCGCTTCCGTGTCAATGCCGTTCTGAATTTTGGTTCGGGTGGCGTTCGGCAATCGTTCGGTCAAAAACCGGTCAATCCGTACCAGATTCTGGCCGGGATCGACCACCAGGCGGAAATGTTCGTAAAGCTCGTCTTCATCCGGGTCAGCAAGCACCGGTTCTTCATCCTGCTGGGCCATGGTCTCAGGTTGTAACATCTTACAAAAGTACCAAGAATCAGACGTTTTAGCGAACGGTCACTGGTTTTTGTTAAAATATCGCGTGACCTTGTTACTTTTGTGTCGTCGTAAAGAAAACGACGTGTTGCAACCTGATACAAATGAAAACGTATATCCCACCCCGCATGTGGCCTTTACGGGCTACCTGTCTGAAAATTGCCTTCATTCTGCCCTTCGCACTGACGACCCTTTCCAGTTGCGAACCCGATGCAGTCGTCGTTCCGGAAATCGAGTATGGCGGTATTTTTACCGTGCAGGAAGCCGATCCGAAAGAAAGTTATTTGCTGACGCTGCGTAAAAATCCGGAAAAAGCGAAAACATTTACCATCGAAAATCTGGCCAATCTGGTCAAAGAACCGCTCCAGGCGACGGTAACAAACAACAAACTGGTGATTTTAGACCAGGCTTTTACCAACTATTTAGGCGACAAGTATACCATTTCCGGCGAGGGGGAACTTATCGACGAAACTCTGGTTCTTCGCTATGCCATCAATGGACATAACGGGTATGCCGGATCAGTTTTCGCGAAAAAACAGGGCGACGGGAAATAAACGGACGTGAACGACTTGCTGGCGGTTTCTGATTTTTCCCGACTGCAATTTCTGCCGAACCCTTTTCCGGAAGCAGTGTCTATCCAGCTTTATCTGAAGCGGGATGATGAGTTACATCCGGCGGTGTCGGGGAACAAATGGCGCAAGCTCATCTATAACCTCGTTGAAGCGCGTCGGTTGGGTCACCAAACGTTATTAACCTACGGCGGGGCCTATTCTAACCACATTTATGCCGTTGCGGCTGCCGGTCGCGAATACGGTTTTTCGACCGTTGGCGTCATTCGGGGGGAAGACCACCGGGAGCGCGACACGCCAACGCTGGCCTTCGCCCGTTCGCAGGGAATGCAGCTTCATTTCGTTACCCGGCAGCAATTCCGAAACCTGGCAGATGCGGTTTTTCAACAGGGGCTTCGGCAACGCTTCGGCACCTATTACGACCTGCCGGAAGGTGGCACCAATGCGTTGGCCGTGCGCGGAACGGCGGAAATTATCCCGGAAATTTTGCAGCAAATTGATTTTTTACCAAACTACATCTGTTGTCCGGTTGGCACGGGCGGAACGTTGGCGGGTTTGGAACAGTCGGCCCCGCATGGCTTGAAGGTGTTGGGCTTCTCGGCTCTGAAAGGCTTTACTCCAGACCTGAACCGGCCCGAAAACGTGCAAACTGACTACCACTTTGGCGGATATGCCAAAACCACCTCCGAATTGCTGACCTTCATTCGCGGTTTTGAACAGAAAACCGGCGTGCGAATCGAGCAGGTGTATACCGGAAAAATGCTGTACGGCATTTACGATCTGGCCCGAAAAAACTACTTTTTACCAGACAGTAAAGTTATCGCGATTCACACCGGCGGTTTGCAGGGGAGAAGTAACAAGCTGGATGAATAAAACTGACTTTCCAGCGTAGTCGTGCGAGTTTCGGGACGAAAACGAAGACCAGTAAAATCACCACCCAGCCCTCTTTTAAAGAAAATCAATCAACTCAGCATAGACAGATGGAATATCGGAAATTGGGCGAGTCGGACGTAACGGTTTCGGCCATCGCCTTTGGCGCCTGGGCGGTTGGCGGCTGGATGTGGGGAGGAACGGAGCGAAAAGAAGCCGTCGAAGCCATTCAGGCAGCGTATGATCTGGGCGTTACGTCCATCGACACAGCCCCGGTTTATGGCCAGGGTACCAGCGAAGAAATTGTTGGAGAAGCCATCAAAGACATTCCCCGCGATCGGGTGCAGATTCTGACCAAGTACGGGATGCGATGGGATCTGGCGAAAGGAACATTGGCTTTTCATACGAAAAACAACGATGGGACGCCGATCGATGTGTACAAATACGCGGCCAAGGAAAGCATCATCAAAGAATGTGAAGACAG
Organism: Larkinella sp.; assembly: GCF_965227735.1. NCBI lineage: Bacteria > Pseudomonadati > Bacteroidota > Cytophagia > Cytophagales > Spirosomataceae > Larkinella > Larkinella sp. The sequence continues at coordinate 7,241,332 of NZ_OZ245776.1, forward strand.
CCTGAAACGACTCGGAACGGATTACATTGACCTGTACCAGATTCACTGGCCGGATGTTACCACCCCGATTTCCGAAACAATGGAAGCCGTGAGTCGGCTGATCGAGCAGGGGAAAATCCGGCAGGCCGGTGTTTCCAACTACAGCGTCGAGCAGATGAAGGAGGCCGAACAAACGTTGAAACTGGCTTCTAATCAGGTTTCGTACAGCATGGTCAAGCGTGAGATTGAAGCCGAACTGGTGCCGTATTGCCTCGAAAACCGGAAGTCGATTCTGGCCTACAGCCCGCTGGAACGCGGTTTGCTGGCGGGCAAAATCAAACCGGGACACCAGTTTGCCGAAGGAGATCACCGGGTTAATTACAAAGCTTACAAAGATGGAAACATCGACCGGGTATGGCCCTTCCTGGATAAAATCATTCCCCTGGCCGAACAGAAGCAGGTAAGCCTGAGTCAGTTGGTGATTCGCTGGACGATCGACCGCCCCGGCATTACCGTCGCCCTCGTGGGTGCGCGGAATGCCGAACAGGCGGTTCAAAACGCCAAAGCCATCGACGTCCGGCTGACGGCGGAAGAGACGGCTTTTATCAACGAGCAACTGGAAGCGGTCGTGTTGGTTTAACCCTGTCAGGGTCTTCGACCGCTGACAGGGTTAAACCAAATATTTCCGGTAAAACGGCCTGTAGCCGAGCAGTAGCGCAAACGGCGTCAAGAGTCCAAACACGATTTTCTGAACGGCGAAGGGCGGTTTGGCCAGGCGGAATACCTGGTCAAAATGATTCATCATGAGGGCTGCCTGCAAAAGGCCCGGCACCCCGTCGGCATTGGTTTTGCCGTCAGTCGCCAGACCGGTGTTTAGCTCCAGCAAATATTCTGTATCCATCGCCGGAATCGTTTTCCAGGCGACGACGGTTTTGTCGTCGGTGGCATTCCACATGGAATGAACGGTGTTTTTTCTGATGTGAATTTTGTCGCCGGGCTGGAGGATCTGAAGGGTACCACCCAAACGAATGGTTAATGCGCCCTGCAACACTTCAAAATATTCATCCTGATGGGGATGGTAATGGGCCATAGGCTCTTTGGATTGAGCCTCATAAGTAGTGATCAGTTCCAGAAGCTGGCCGTTGGTATCGGCCTGAGTCTGCACAAACTGAATGATCTGCCCGGTTTTCGGGTTCCGAATTTCTTTTCCTCGATGTGCCATGGTGTGTATTTGTTGTCAGGCGAAGATAGCAGGGCCTGTTTGCAGATACCAAGACATTGTTAGGAAGCGGTTGAAACAACAACCCAAAGACCTTGTTTCAACTTCGTTATTCAACTTCAATATTCGTTATTCAACATTCATTATTCAATATTAATTTATTTATGAAGTTAAAATAGCGAATAACTAATAGCGAATAATGAATATTGAATAACGAATAATGAAGTTTGATTGAAATCAAACCGGTAAATAAATTGTGAAAGAGGCTCCCTGGTTTAATTCACTTTCGGCGTTGATTACTCCGTGGTGATTTTCAACAATTTTTTTGCACAATGCCAGGCCAATTCCCGTTCCACTGTACGACTTTCGCCCGTTTAACCGGTGGAAAATGGTAAAAATCTGTTCGGCGTATTGCTGTTCAAAACCGATACCGTTGTCTTTAAAATTCAGTTTTACATAAGCCCGACCGGGTTGCAGATTCGGAATCGTTCGGGCTACTTCCGGCAAAAGAAGGGTCGATGAAATACGGATTTCGGGATTCTTTTCCGAAAACTTGAGTGAATTGCCAATCAGATTGGAAAAAAGCTGATTTAATTGCTGTGGAATTGCGTTTAAGATTGGTAATTCATCCTGAATAATAACCGCCTTTTTTTGCTCAATTAATAACTCGAAATCCGTTTTGACGTTCGCTAAAATCAAATTGAGATCGGTTTTTATAAAGAGTTCATCCGTTCTGGAAAGGCGTGAATACTCCAGCACATCTTTGATTAAAGCCGACATGCGCTGCGCCGAAGAACTAATTTTAGACAACAGGTTTTTCGACGATTCTTCATTGTGAGCGGTGTCGGTTAACAGTTCCGTAAACGTTTGAATCTTCCGCAGCGGTTCCTGCAAATCATGGCTGGCGATGTAGGCAAATTGCTCCAGTTCGTGGTTGGTGCGCACCAGTTCGGCATTCGTGTTCTGGAGTTCGAGCGTCCGTTCCATCACCCGTTTTTCCAGTTCTTCGGCTGTTTCTTCCAGATTTTTCCGGGCTTCGACCTGCTGTGTAATGTCGATGGCCGATCCCAGCAACCGGACGGGTTTTTGTTGCGCATCAAAAATCACTTTTCCAATTGCCCGCACCCAGTGAACAGCGTGGTCGGGCCTGGCCAGCCGGGCCTCATAATACAGACGCCCCGTTTTGAAAGCCTCTTCGTGCGCTTTAGCCCGAATCGGCAGGTCATCCGGATGGATGGATCCACTAAAATCGGTATGCTGATGGGGCTGATTCGGGGCCAGTCCGAAAATTTCTACGAGCCGTTCCGAATACTTGAAAATGCCATGCTCAATGTCCCAGTCATACGTTCCCATTTCGGCGGCTTCGACCGCCAGCCGGGATCGTTGTTCGGCCTCGTAAATCGAAATCCGGGATTCTACTTTTTCGGTTACGTCATTAACGGTCACCATAATGCCGGAAACCGCCTGGTCGGTTCCGAACAGGGGAGCATACTCGAAATCAAGGTAGTATTTGCCCATGCCCTCCGGGGTGTTCACATAGGCGAGCGCTTCCTTTTCCGTATAGGATTGACCCGTTTCGAGAACGCGGGCCAGCAAAGCGGGAAATGGCTGATCGTTCAATTCCGGGAATACATCCAGCAACTTTTTGCCCTGAACCTCCGAAAACGGCCGTTTCCACAGCGTTTTCAGCATAGTTTCGTTAGCAATTTCGATGATCAGATCGGTTCCTCTGAAAATCGCCATGGCAATCGGCGACTGAATGACCAGATTCCGGAATTGCCGTTCACTTTCCTGGGTGGCGTGTTTGGATTTGACCAATTCGGTTACTTCATTGGCTACCACAATGATACCACTCACCGACTGATCGGCTTCGCGCAAAGGCTGGTAAACAAAGTTAACATAAACCGTATCCGTTTTTCCAAACCGGTTGAGGGCTACGGCAAATTCGTTGCCGAAAAAGGGTTCGCCCGTTTCGACAACCCGATCGAGCAACTCCAGGATGCCCTGATTGCGAATTTCCGGCAAGGCATCCAGTATTTCTTTGCCGACCGTCTGCTCCGCCGACTTTCCAATCAGATTGAGATAGGCAGCGTTGGCGGCTTCAAACACAAAGCGATTTCCCTGCAAAACCGCAATGCCCACCGGGGCCTGATTGATCACATTGCGAATGTGTTCTTCCGCTTTCAGGCGGTTTTGTGCAATCGCCAGTTGCGCCTGACGGTCGATGTCAGCTAGCTGTTTTGCCTGTTTAAATTCGTTTTCGTGGCGCTCGATGGTATCAATGGCCGTAGCAATCTGTGAGCCGATCTGCTCCACAAAGTGCTGGTAATCTGTGTCGAAACTGCGATGCGGATTGAGCCCCGCCACCAGAATACCCATTTTGTTTTCCGAACCAGCTTTTTGAACCGGTAAAATGAAGGCATTGTCGGGCAGCCGGTCGGTCAGGGATTGGACCAGCGTTGTGATTTTTTTCGATACACCCTGAATCCGGACCGGCTGCCCAGTTTCAACGATGGAGTTGAGTTGCCAGAAGTCACCGGTGGCGTTATCGGCGAGCAAAACGGTTTTTTCGAACGGATTTTGTTCCGGCAGAATCCCCGAGCAATGAACCAATTGGGCTTCCTGTCCGGTCGGATCGATCAAATAAAAGGCGGCAAACGGAATGTCTTTGTAATTTTGGCCCAGAATGTCAATGGCAATCCGGCCTGCATCGGCTTTTGTTTTTGCGGATAAAACCTGGCTGGTTAGCGCATTCAGCGTCTGCAACCGGCGTTGTTGCAACACCTTGTTCGTTTCTTCGTGACAGGCGCAGAACAAACCGCCTACTTCCCCGTTCTCGTCGATAATCGGGCTATACGAAAAATTGAAATAGCCTTCTTCGGGAAATTCCTTTCGTTCCAGCAACAGCATCAAGTCCTGGCCGTAGATTGATTCCTGCTGTTCAAAAACCAGGTTTTTCATTGGAAGCAGGCTTTCTTCCCAGATTTCGGACCAGAGTTCGTTGGCGGGTTTGCCCAGAAAAGCCGGGTGCTTATGACCCATCAGCGGCACATAGGCATCGTTGTGAAGGTTGATCAATTCCGGCCCCCACCAGATAAACATGGGATAGCTGGACCGAAGCACGATGCTGATGGCGGTTTTTAAACTTTGCGGCCACTGATCGGGTTCGCCCAGAGGGGATTGGGACCAGTCGAAAGCCCGCAGGAGTTGGCCCGCTTCGCCACCGCCCGCCAAAAAAGGGAACAGGTTAGGGTTCGGTGTCTGTTTACTTACCAAGTTGATGTTAGAAAATGGCTGTTTAATGATAAAGATACGAAATAAAAAAAAGACACCCGATACCTCTGCTTACTTCTTCACTTCCCTGAAATCCAGTTGCTGAATCAGGGCCGGGTTTTCGGGCGTAAGCGTAAAAAAGACGTCGATATTTGCTTTTTCGCCTTCGATCAGGAACCGCCCCCGCAGTTGATTTTCGGCAACCAACTCTCCGACACGAACAACGGGTCCCACTTTGGCATACAAATCCTGTACCGTTTTTCGGCGGATTTCCAGCGACAGATCGGGGAAGAAATTTTCCGCAAAGAGGTTGCTTTCAGCCGCATTCTTCCAATCGGGGAGAAGTTGAAGCAACTCGGCTTTGCGTTGCGCCAGGATTTTGGAAACCGGAATCATGCGGGGTTTCAAACCCGCCGTCGTAATCAGCGTATCCAGTGCCGCCCAGTTTACCGAACCCATGCTGGCGTAGGTGAGGTTCCCGAAGGCCACCACGCCAATCCCGTATTCCGGCATGATCCACCACTGGCTGCCGAAACCGGGGAGTCCGCCCGTATGCCCCACATAAACCCGCCCGTCGCAATCGCGGCTCCAGCGCAGGCCGTAAGCGTAACTGCTCACCATCGGGCAGGCCCGGCCACTGGGGTACTTGAAATTGGCACTGAGGCTGTTAAACGTCCAGGGTTGTTGCATTTCACGCACCGAACTGCGTTTGATGGGCGGTCCGTCGCCACGGGCGGTTTCGGCAGCACTGCGGGCAGGCCAGGCCGACTCATGGAAAGCCATATATTTGCTGAAATCTTCCACTGATGTGATTAACCCGCCCATCGCGCCGTATGATCCGTCGTGCAGCAGCGGTTCTTCGAGCCAGGTGTTATCCTGCCAGCGGTAGCCGTGCGCCAGCAGGGTCGGCGGTATTTTGGTGTATTCCCAAACGGTTTGCGTCATGCCCAGCGGTTTGAAAATCGCTTCGTCGATGTACTGCTGGTACGGTTTTCCGGAAACTTTGGTGATGATGGCACCCAGCATCGCAAACCCCAGGTTGCTGTATTCATAGGTAACTCCCGGAACATTCGAAAGCGACAGCCCCCCCGCAATCAGTTTGAGCAGATCGGCCGGGCTGTCGTCCAGTTGCCGGTCACCCCAGGGATTGTCTTCGGGAAAACCCGCCGAATGCGTCATCAGATTCCGAACCGTTATCAGAGGTGAATCCGAAGTCAGATACGGCAGTTTTTTCAACTCGGGAATGTAGAGGTAAGCCGGATCATCGAGCCGCAATTTGCCTTCGTCCCGCAGTTTCAGAATCGCCATCGTGGTCACACTCTTGCTCATCGACGCGATGCGAAACAGCGACTTCGGCGTTGCCGCGGTTTTCTTCGCCACATCCGTATGGCCAAAACCGCCCGCGTGAACCAGCTTGCCATCGACCACAATGCCAAACGCCAGACCCGGAAAGTGGTTCTTTTCGGCATGTTGGCGATATAAACTGTCGATGATCGGAAAAACCGCTGCGATCTTTTCATTTCGCTGGGGATCGGCAAAAACCGGCGTCTGGTAAGTGGTTGAATAGGAGGCTGGAAGTCGATCCCCCGAAGCGGGTTTGGGCTGGCCGCTGGCGAGCGACGTATAGAGTAGGGCAAGGGAGAGGAGGTGTTTTTTCATGGCTGTATTCGGTTGCGCTAAAATAGGACGCATTTGTGAAAAGAGCTATTTCTGACCAACAAGAACTACCTTTGTCTGAAACGAAGCCTTGGCAGCATTTTGGAACAAACGATCCTTTTTATTACCCCGCCTTTCACGCAGCTCAACACCCCGTATCCGGCCACGGCTTACCTGAAGGGCTTTCTGAATACGAAAGGATTCCATTCGCATCAGGCTGATCTGGGTATTGAGGTGATTCTGGCTCTGTTTTCGAAAAACGGTTTGCGGACGTTGTTTGCCGAGCTGGACGCTTCGGATGCTGAACTGTCTGAAAATAGCTTTCGCATTTTTTCACTCCGCGACGAGTATATCAGCACCATCGACCCGGTGATCCGGTTTTTGCAAAACAAAAATCCGACGCTGGCCCACAGCATTTGCGACCGTTCCTATTTGCCCGAAGCCTCGCGATTTGCCCAACTCGATGACCTGGACTGGGCGTTCGGCACGATGGGTATTCACGACAAAGCGCGGCATCTGGCCACCCTGTATCTCGAAGATCTTGCCGACCTGATCACCGAAGCGGTCGACCCGCACTTCGGATTCAGCCGCTATGCCGAACGACTGGGCCGCTCGGCCACGCACTTTGATGACCTTCATACCGCTTTGCAGGCGCCCGAAACCCTGATTTCAGTAACCTTAACGAATCTGCTCGAACAACGGCTGCAACAGTGGCAACCCACGGTGGTTTGTCTGACGGTTCCGTTTCCGGGAAACCTGTACGGCGCGTTGAAGTGCGGTCAGTATCTCAAGAAACACCACCCTAACATTGCCGTGATCATGGGGGGCGGTTATGCCAATACCGAACTCCGTTCGCTGAAGGAACCCCGGGTTTTTGATTACGTCGATTACATCTGCCTCGACGACGGCGAAGCGCCCCTGCTTTCGCTGCTGGATTTTCTGGCGGGTCAGCGCGACCGGGCTGGTTTGAAGCGTGTCTATACCCGAACGGAGGGCGTTGTGACCTACTACAACCAGAACCGGGAGAGGGATGTGCCGCAACGTGATACCGGCACGCCCGACTACCGCGATCTGCGACTGAACGACTATTTATCCGTTATTGAAATTGTCAATCCGATGCACCGGCTCTGGAGCGACGGACGCTGGAACAAGCTGACGTTAGCGCACGGTTGCTACTGGGGGAAATGTTCGTTCTGCGATGTCACTCTGGACTACATCAAGCGGTATGAGCCCCTGACGGCGGCCCTGCTTTGCGATCGCATCGAGGAGATTATCGAACAAACCGGTCAGAACGGTTTTCACTTTGTGGACGAAGCCGCACCGCCCGCTTTGATGCGCGATCTGGCCCTGGAAATCATTCGCCGGAAGCTGACGGTGGTGTGGTGGACCAATATCCGGTTTGAAAAAAACTTCACGCCCGACCTTTGCCAGTTGCTGAAACTATCGGGCTGTATTGCGGTGTCGGGCGGGCTGGAAGTGGCGTCGGATCGCTTGCTCGAACGCATGAAAAAGGGTGTGACGGTGGCGCAGGTGGCCCGGGTAGCCGACGGTTTTACGCGGGCCGGTATCATGGTTCATGCGTATCTGATGTACGGTTTTCCGACGCAGACGGCGCAGGAAACCATCGATTCGCTGGAAATGGTGCGGCAATTGTTCGAAACCGGCGTTGTGCAGTCGGGGTTCTGGCACCGGTTTGCGATGACGGCCCACAGCCCGGTGGGGCTGCATCCGGCGGGTTTCGACGTCCAGCGGACTGGCCCCGACCTCGGTTTGTTTGCCGACAACGACCTGGACCACCACGACCCGTTGGGAGCCGATCACAGCCGGTTTTCGGAAGGTTTGCGGAAGTCGCTTTTCAACTACATGCACGGCGTTGCTTTTGAGTTTCCGCTCAAAAAGTGGTTTGATTTCAAAACCCCGCCGACCAGCATTCCACCGAAATATATTGATCAGAGCATTCGTCAATTGCCAGACAGCGAGTTTCGCCCGAATGCGATGGTGATCTGGCCCGGAAGTTTGCCGGTCATATCCATTCTGGAAGTTAAAAAAGGTAGTAAAATAGCTGAAGTAGCCGAGTTGGTTTTCTACTCGAAGAAAAGCGAATGGGCGCTGGAAACGAGCGTTTCGGTGGGAGAGTGGCTGGAGGGCGCGATGCCTAAACTGGTGATTGGGAATCACGAACCCTACTCCCTCGGCGGCTTGAAAGCGGACTTTGAAGCCGCCGGTTTAGGGAGTTTCGGGACCTTTATGCAGTCGGCAACCTGGCGAAATTTGCGTCAGAATGGACTGCTGATTGTGTAAGATTAATAATCTTTTTTGTTGTCGCGTTTCGCCTGTTTGTCGGCCCGTTTTTCCTTCAACGTTTTCTCCGACGGTTTTTTTGCACTTCCTTTTGTGGGTGCTTTTTGCTGTGCCATGGTTTTGGGGATTAGAAGTTATAAATCGAAGAATGGATAGACTGGAAATCAATCCGGTTCTTATCCCGGTTCTCTTGTCTAACGTCTTTTCTCTTCAATCTGGCTTAAGATAACCTTAAAAAACGAATAAAAACTAGCATTGGCGATTAATAAAGAAGATTTGCCCCGGAAAACCCCCGTTTCGCAACTTGGGCTATCTTTGCAGCCGAATGTAACCGTTTTCTGACCATGACCCCACTTCAGCCCAACAACCCGCTTCACGGCAAAACCCTCGAAAATATCCTGACGGAACTGGTGGCGCATTATGGCTGGGCGCGGTTGGGGCAACGCATCACCATCCGCTGCTTTACCGATAATCCGAGCATCAAATCCAGCCTGACGTTCCTGCGCAAAACACCCTGGGCGCGGCAGAAAGTAGAAGAGCTTTACCTAACCCTCAAAACCAAGTAACCTGTTTTTTATGAGAAAACCCTACCTGATCTTCCTGATTTCCACCTTGTTTTTTGGCGGCATGGTGTCCGAAAAACCGGCTGCCGATCCCGAGTTTCCGGATGAACTCGTCCATTTTACACCCTACGAAAACAACCCGGTTTTTGCCGGTACGAAAGCATCCACCTGGGATCATCACATTCGGGAGCGGGGTTACATCCTTCGGGAGGGTAAGAACTGGTATCTGTGGTATACGGGCTATAAAGACGGGAAAAATACGACGAAATACCTGGGACTGGCGACGTCTTCCGACGGGTTTACCTGGAAACGCCATCCGGAAAACCCCATTTATACCGCAGGTTGGGTGGAGGATATGTCGGTCGTGAAATCCGGCAAGACCTATTACATGTTCGCGGAAGGAAAAGAGGACGTTGCCCACCTCCTGACGTCGACCGACCGCCTTCACTGGGAAGAGCGCGGGCCCCTCGATATTCGCGGTGTCGATGGAAAACCGCTCAGTGCCGGGCCGTACGGCACTCCGGCCATCTGGAAGGAAGGCAGTGTCTGGTATTTGTTCTATGAACGGAACGATGCTGCGGTTTGGCTGGCCACCTCCAAAGACCTGAAAAGCTGGAAGAACGTGCAGGATGAGCCGGTTCTGAAATGCGGGCCGGAGAAATACGACCAGTTTGCGGTGGCAACCAATCAGATTATCAAGTACAAAGGGCTCTATTATATGTACTACCACGCGTCGGCTTTCAAAGACTGGCGGGAATGGACCAACAACGTGGCGGTTTCGAAAGACCTGATCCATTGGAAGAAATATACTAAAAACCCCATTATGGAAAAGAATACGTCGAGCGGGTTTCTGGTTCATGACGGTGCGAAATACCGGCTTTACACGATGCACCCGGACGTCCGGGTTTTTCTGCCCGCTTCCCAACCTTAATAAATTTAGTACTTTCGCTTTTTGCCCCTTTAGGTGAACGGGGCAAAAAGCGAGATATCAGACGCAAGTCCTAAAATTGATTCAACTATCCAAATCTGATGAAACGCTATTTTCTGCTTATCGCCTTCTTTTGTTCATGCCTCCCGGTTTTTTCACAAGTTTCAACGGTTCCTCAACCGGCTACGGGGAAAAAATCGACGTCTGGTAATCCGGTGTTTCCGGGCTGGTATGCTGATCCAGAAGGCATTATTCTGGGGAACAAATACTGGATTTATCCGACCTATTCGGCACCGTATAACCAGCAGGTTTTCATGGACGCGTTTTCGTCACCCGACTTGGTGACCTGGACGAAACACGGCCGGATTATCGACACCACAGCCATCAAATGGGCCTGGCGGGCGATGTGGGCACCGGCCATTGTTGAAAAAGGCGGCAAATATTACCTGTTTTTCGGGGCCAATGACATTCAGAACGATCAGAAAGATGTGGGCGGGATTGGTGTAGCCGTGGCCGACAATCCGGCGGGCCCATTCAAGGATTATCTGGGTAAACCGCTGATCGACAAGATCATCAATGGTGCGCAGCCCATCGATCAGTTTGTTTTCAAGGATAAAGACGGCCAGTATTACATGATTTACGGCGGCTGGCGGCACTGCAATATCGCCAAACTGAAAGACGATTTTAGCGGTTTTGTGCCGTTTGCCGATGGTACGACGTTCAAGGAAATAACGCCCAAAGGCTACGTGGAAGGGCCGTTCATGTTCATTCGCAACGGCAAATATTACTTCATGTGGTCGGAAGGTGGCTGGACTGGCCCCAACTATTCCGTCGCCTATGCCATGGCAGATTCGCCGTTTGGTCCTTTCGAGCGGATCGATAAAATTCTCAAGCAGGACCCCAGCGTGGCAACCGGCGCGGGGCATCATTCGGTGATTCAGGTGCCGGGGAAAGACCAGTGGTACATCGTGTATCACCGCCGTCCGCTGACGGAAACCGACGGCAACCACCGCGAAACCTGCATCGACGTCATGGAATTTGATGCGAAGGGGTTGATTAAACCAGTGAAAATCACGGTGGAGGGGGTGAAGCCGCAGCCGTTGAAGTAGCAGCGTTCGTTATTCATTGTTCATTATTCAACATTCGGCGTTCTATATTCAATTTTAATATTAACGCCAGCTATGAGATGATGCCCTTGCCTAACAGTTGTTTGAGTGCCAGCGGCACGTAATGTTAATAGCAAATCGGTATTTCAAGAGTTCCAGGCGTGCCGGAGGTACGCGATATAGGCTGAGTTGCGTACCTCCGGCACGCCTGGAGCTCTTGAAATACCGATTTGCTATTAACATCGGACCCCTCCGGGGTCAATAATCTCACAGTTTGTGTTAAAATTAGGAAATATCGAATATAGAACAGCAAATCCCCCATCATTTAACGACTGCCCGTTTTAAAATACCACCGACGAAACTTCCCAGAAAGGTGAGAAAAATGGAGCCGTAGAGGCAGAAAAGCTCCAGTTCCTGTTTGCCGCCGTTTTCGGGAGCCGCCGTAAAAAAGGTATAACCAACCCACAGAAAAACCGCCTGCAAAACCGCCAGAATCCAGCCTTTCCGGGGTTCCAGAAAACCGATGATGGCAGCACTGACAGCCGCCAGAAAATACGGCCAATGCACCACATCCGCCCATTTGATTACAAACAGCAGCAGCGCACTGTTGGCCAGAACCAACAGGGTGTTGATGAGGAGCCGCGTGTTGAAAAACGGTTCGCGGGCGTAGGAGCTATCGGACGATTGTGGCATCGGGGCGGCTATTTTTTTTGCGAAATTAGTCACAATTCCCATCCGGCGTACACACCGGGCCGGCAATGGTTTCGGCTTCGGCCAACGGGTTGACGTCTTTCCATTCACCGTACGACTTGATTAAAGCACCCAGAAACGTCTCAGGCGCCTGCGCACCGGAAACGGCGTATTTCTGGTTAAAGACAAAAAAAGGAACCCCGGTGACGCCAACCTGACGGGCTTCCCGAATGTCTGCTTTCACCTCGGCCGCAAACTGATCGGATTCCAGCACCTGTTCAACGTCCGGAGTTGCCAGACCAATATCGGTTCCGAGTTGCAACAGGGTGTCGTGATCGGCCGTGTTGAGTCCTTCGGTAAAATACGCTTTAAACAGGCGTTCTTCCATGTCGTCACCCTTGCCCTGGGTTTTGGCCAGCTGCACCACGCGGTGAGCGTCGAATGAATTGGCCACCACAGCTTTGTCGAAGTCATAGTGAAGTCCTACTTCAGCGGCCAGGTTGGTTACATAATCATTCATTTGTTTGGCATAGCCGAGCGTCCAGCCTTTGGCCTCGGCCAGGTATTCGGTAATGCTTTTATCCGGATTCGTTTCCTGAGCCGGGTTAAGCTGAAAACTTTTCCAGACAATCTCAATTGACTCTTTATGATCAAACTGCTCCAGAGCGGCTTCAAATTTACGCTTACCGATGTAGCAAAACGGACACATCACGTCCGACCAGATTTCAACTTTCATATTCTTGGGTAGTTATAAAAAACGAGTTTATCTCATCATTCCGGGGAATCAAACGACTCCCGCCAACCATTAGATGTTGTTACATCAATAAGGATTTCGCGAGAAATTTGGTTCAGGAAACCGGCCACAATCCAACCATCACCGGATTAAATTATCCGTTAAAGTATACTACGACCTTTTTGTACATTTACGGCCGGAATTCCCGGTAGCAAAACCGGTTGATTATAGACATGGATGGACGGGAGAAATCGCTGGAAAGTCTGAAAAAAATGATTTTTCAGGCCGGTGAACTGAGTGAGGTGGAGTGGGAAGCTTTTGCGGCCTTTTGGCATCCGGTCGACTACCGACGGAAAACCACGCTGACCACCGCCGGTGAAATCGAACGCTACCTGTATTATGTGGTCGAAGGCGTTCAGCGGGCGTATTATGTGGGGGAGGGGAAACGGGATGCGACGCTGATTTTTTCGTATACCGGCTCGATGTCGGGCATTATCGACTCGTTTCAATTGCAAAAACCGTCGCTGTATTACCTCGAAACCCTGACCACCAGTCGGTTGCTCCGGATTTCGTACGCAGATTTTAACCGGATTCTTGGCACGTATCCGGCCCTGGAACGCTGGGGACGCATCGGTACGGCGGCTGCGATGTCGGGCCTGATGGAGCGGTATATCGAACTGATGACGTTCAGTGCCGAGGAGAAATTTCGGGTGTTGCTGACCCGCAGCCCGCACGTCCTGCAACTGATTCCGCACAAGTATCTGGCGTCATACCTCGGTCTGGACCCCACCACGTTCAGCAAGCTACTGGCCTCCGTCAAATTGTAGCAGAGAGCAAGAATCTTGGTCTGCGCCAACATTTTTCGGTAGAAACCGTCGTAGGTTTGTCCGTATAAACGCCCGTAGCCATGCCCGCTTTTCAACCCAATGACTTGCTCGATCAGTTAGCCCGCGAAACCCAAACACTCGTCGAGCAGGTTCTAACGGAATTTAGTCCGCTGTCAGTCGATGAGTTAAACCGTCAACCGGCCCCGGACCGATGGAGCATCGCGCAGTGCCTGGAGCACCTGAATAGCTACGGGCATTACTACCTGCCGCAGCTCGAAACCGCCGTTTTGAAAGGCGAAACCGGGTCTATTCGGCCCACTTCAACGTTTCGCAGCGGCTGGCTCGGCAACTACTTCGCCAATTCGATGCGGCCCAAAACCGACGGTTCGATTGCGTTGAAAATGAAAGCCGTCAAGGAACATACGCCCGTTTCGGACCTGAATGCGTCGGCGGTTTTGGCAGTTTTTCTCGAACAGCAACACGCCCTGCTCGAGTTGCTGGAACGTGCTAAACAGGTGAACATTCAGAAACTCCGCATCCCCATTTCCATTGCCCGATTCATCCGGCTTTCAGTGGGCGACACCTTCCGGTTTCTGATTGCGCACGAGCAACGGCATGTGCTACAAGCCCGTCGGGTGGCTTCTGAGCTGATTCTTCGTCCGAACGTTTCGGTGGAATCGTAATATTTCCTAAGTTTGGTCATGCTCCTGACCATAACCATACTCGGCATTCTTGCCCTCATTGCGCTTATCTCGTTTGTCCGCCTTCACACCTTCCTGGCCTTTCTGGCAGTTTCATTGGGCGTCGGCCTGGCCCTGGGCCAAAAACCGCTGGAAATTCTGGATTCAATTCAGAAAGGCATCGGCGGCACCCTCGGTTCCATCACCGCCATCATTGCCCTGGGGGCGATGCTCGGCAAGCTGGTGGCCCAAAGCGGGGCCGCCCAGCGCATTGCCGTCAAACTCATGGATCTGGTGGGCACCCGCCACGCCCGCTGGGCTTTTCTGGTAACCGGTTTCATCGTCGGGCTGCCGTTGTTTTATTCCGTCGGATTTCTGCTGCTGGCTCCGCTGGTCATCACGGTTTCCTACCGGTATAAACTCCCCGCGCTCTACATTGGCTTGCCCATGCTGGCGTCGTTGTCGGTGACGCAGGGCTACCTGCCGCCCCACCCGGCTCCGCTGGCGATTCTGAAACAGTTCAACGCCGACATGGGGCTGACGCTTTTTTACGGCATCATCGTCTCGATTCCGGCCATCCTGATTTCCGGTGCCTTGTTTGGCTCGACCCTGAAACGCTTCACGATCCCAGCCAATCCGGCTTTCATTGCCCCCGACCTGAGCGAAGACCAGATGCCTTCGGCCACCACCAGTTTCCTGACGGTTTTGCTCCCGATCTTACTGATTGGCCTCAGTACCTTTCTGAATCCGTTGCTGCCGGGAAATTCGCTGGTTCAGCAAGTCATTGGATTTGTGGGCGAACCGGTGGTGAGCATGTTCCTGTCGGTGCTGGTGGCGACTTACACACTGGGGCTTCGGCGGGGAAAAACCATGCCGGAAGTGACCGGGCTGTTTGGCGAAGCGGTCAAGGATGTGGCCATGCTTTTCCTGATTTTTGGTGGGGCCGGGGCCTTGAAACAGGTGTTGACCGACGGCGGGGTGAGCCAGTCCATTGCCGCCATGATGGAAAATTCGACCCTGCATCCGTTCGTGCTGGCCTGGGGAATGGCCGCCCTGATCCGGGTTTGCACCGGCTCGTCAACGGTTTCGGGCATTACGACGGCCGGTTTTGTCGCGCCCATGCTGGCGGCAACGGGCGTGGAGCCGAATCTGATGGTGTTGAGCATCGGGGCTGGCAGCATGATGTTTTCGCACGTCAACGATACCGGTTTCTGGCTGTTTCGCGAATATTTTCAGTTGTCGATGGCCGATACGCTCAAAACCTGGTCGGTGATGGAAACGCTGGTGTCGATCACGGGTTTGGCGGGGGTGATGGCGTTGAATCTGATTCTGGGCTAGTTTTGGGTTTTCAGACCAGTTTGTCCACCGTAATCGGCAGTTCCCGAATCCGCTTCCCGGTAGCGTGAAAAACCGCATTGGCCACCGCAGCCGCCACGCCAACGATCGCGATTTCGCCCAGCCCTTTCGCACCGATCGGGTTGACGTGGACATCCGGCTGATCCACAAAAAAGACTTCAATTTGCGGAATGTCGGCGTGAACCGGAATGTGGTAGCTGGCAAAATCGCTCGTTACGTAGCGGCCATACCGGTGATCCATGACAGATTCTTCCATCAACGCCATGCCGATTCCGCCCACGACGCCCCCGATGGACTGGCTGCGGGCGGTTTTGTAGTTGATGATTTTGCCGACATCAGCGCAGGTTACTACCCGTTTGACGCGCACCTCACCCGTGACTGGACTCACCTGAACCTCTACAAAATGACAACCAAACGAATACATGGAATACTGGTCCCGCTCCGGCCCTGATTTCGATTCTTCCGTCATTTCCACCTGGGGCAGCTTGTGATACTTCAGAATATCCGTGTATAAAACGCTTGATCTCGACTCGGCAGTCGGATAAATCCGGCCATTCTTAATCACGATTTCGTCGGGCCAGGCACCGCTCAGGATGGAACCGGGCATGGATGCGCCCAGAATCAGAAGCTTGTTTTTCAGAGCTTTGCAGGCGTCATGAACGGCTGATCCCACGCTGGGAATGGTGGCCGAACCGTTCTGTCCGGGGGCGTCGGGCAAACTGGAATCGCCCAGATCGAAGCGGATTTTTTTCGGACTGACGCCCAGCATCCGGGCCGCAATTTGCGTCATGGCCGTACCGGTTCCGGGGCCAATGTCCATTGTCGCGCTCTGGACCACCACCGAACCGTCGGCTTGCATCATCGCTTTGGCTTTGGAAGGATGGCGGTGAAAACCGTAGAGACTGGACGCCATACCGTAGCCGACCAGCATCCCATCGGCTTGCATCGACCGGGGTTCCGGCTTCCGGTTTTTCCAGCCAAACTGTTCCGATCCTAGGCGGTAACATTCCTTCAGCGACTTGGCCGACCACGGCAGGTTCCGTTCGGGGTCGGCATCGGCGTGGTTGCGCAGCCGCAGTTCCAACGGGTCGAGTTGGAGGGCAAAAGCCAGCTCGTCGAGTGCCGATTCCAGGGCAAACATCCCCGTCGCGTCGCCGGGGCCGCGCATCCAGGTGGGCGTGTTCACATCCAGGTTGAGCAACCGGTAGCGGGTGGAGACATTGAGACAGGCATACATCGCCCGCGTGGCCAGGATCGTTCGTTCCAGGTGTTCTTCGTAGGCCGAAGTCTGCCCAGTGCCTTCGTGCGTGATGGCCGTCAGAATACCGGTTTTAGTAGCACCGATCGCAATTCTTTGTTCGGTAAAAGGCCGGTATCCCACCGAAGTGAACATTAGTTCGCGGCCCAGAACCAGTTTGACCGGCCGTTTGACCTGTTTGGCCGCCAGCACAGCCGCAACCGTATGGGGCCAGACCCGGATGCCCGAACCAAAAGCCCCGCCGATGAATTGGGCGTTGACTTTTACCTGTTCGCGGGGCAGTTTAAATGCCTGCGCCAGATTGCCCTGCGCAGATTTAACCCCCTGATTTTTATCGTAAACTGTCAATTTGTCGTCGGCTTCCCAAACCGCAATAATGGCGTGGGGTTCCAGCGGCTGGTGGTGTTGCGTAGGGATGGTGTACGTGGCTTCCAGTTTGACTTCCGACGATGTCAGGGCGTTGGGATCACCCCGGTCGTAATCCTGAAACGGAGACGTTTTGTTCCGCTGCACATTGAGCGCAATGGCGGCTTTTGACCGGTTGACGACAAAGTCAGTCTGGTGGGTTTCAGTCTGGTAATCAATCTCGACCAGCGAGGCCGCCTGTTGGGCCTGTTCCAGCGTTTGGGCCACCACCAGGGCAACGGGCTGGCCGCTGAAATAGATCAATTCATCGTAAAACACCCGAAAAGCCGTGCCGATCGGAGCCCGTTCGGCGGGTTGTTTGAGAGGTGGGTAAGCAGGTACGCCGGGGGTGTTCCGGTGGGTGATGACGGCCAGAACGCCCGGTGCTGCTTCCGCCGGTTTGGCATTGATGTTTGTAATGCGGCCTTTGGCGATGGTGCTGGTAATCAGTACCGCGTGCGCCAGATTGTCGAGCGGGTATTCGGCGGAATAGGTGGCCGCTCCCGTTACTTTCAATCGGCCATCAACGCGGTTGAGCGAAGGTTCCGGTTCGGCAGGAGGTAGGTGGGCATTTGCCATAGAGTTGATCAGGAAAGACCGGCGGCTAGTTTTAACGCCTGAACAATGGCGTTCGGTGCCACTCTCAGTTTGTAGGCATTGTGTTCAAATGCCCGCGCGCCCTGCATGGCGGCTTCGGCGACTTGGCGAAAAACCGTTTCGGAAACCGCTTGTCCCGTCAGCATTTTTTCCGCTTCGAACAACCGCCAGGGTTTGTGCGCTACGCCCCCCATCGCCAGTCGGACGGTTTTAATCCGGTTTTGGTCGATGTCGAGCGCGGCTGCCACCGAAACCAGCGCGAAGGCGTAGGAAGCCCGGTCGCGCACCTTGAGATACTGAACGTGTTTCGGAAAAACCGCATCGGGAATCTCCACGGCTGTGATCAGTTCGCCGTTCGACAGGGTAGTGTCCTGCTCGGGTCGGTTGTTCGGTAATCGGTGAAAATCTGCCATCGGAATTTGACGTTCTCCACGAGGCCCCTGGACCAAAACGGTTGCTTCCAATGCCGACAGGGCCACGCTCAGATCGCTGGGGTGAACGGCGATGCAGCTCCTGGGATCGGGTTTTTCGGGAACGCCAAAGATGGCGTGCATCCGGTTGATGCCTCCCAAAGCACCACAGCCCGAACCGGGAATCCGTTTGTTGCAGGGGAATGCGCGGTCGTAAAAATACGGGCAACGGGTTCGCTGGAGCAGGTTGCCGCCCACCGTCGCCATATTGCGCAACTGGCCCGATGCTCCAGCATGAAGGGCCTGCGCCAGCAGCGGATGGTTGTCCCGGATCCGCTTATGGCTGGCTACCTCGCTGTTCAGCGCCAGCGCCCCGATTCGGAGAAAACCGTCACGCTTTTCGATCTTTTTCAGCGGCAAGTGATTGATATCGACGAGTTTTTCGGGGGCTGCAATGTTGTGTTTCATCAGGTCGATGAGGTTGGTGCCACCGGCAATAAACTGGGCTTTCGGATTGGAAGCCACCAGTTCGATGGCTTCCCGGATGGTTGAAGGGCGGACGTATTCGAAAGGTTTCATACGTTTTGCCCACCAGTTTTAACGTCCAGAATGGCCTTCACAATGTTGGGATAGGCCCCGCACCGGCAGAGGTTGCCGCTCATGTATTCCTGAATGTCGGCCTCGGAATTGGCGCGCTCTTCACGAATGCAACTCACCGCCGACATCAGTTGGCCGGGGGTGCAATAGCCACATTGAAAACCGTCGTGTTTGATGAACGCTTCCTGCATCGGGTGTAAACGGTCGCCTTTTGCCAGCCCTTCGATGGTGGTTATTTTCCGGCCGTTCTGCATGACCGCAAAACTCAGGCAGGCCAGCACCCGCTGCCCGTCGACGTGAACGGTACAGGCTCCGCACTGGCCGAAATCGCACCCTTTTTTGGTGCCGGTCAGTCCGAGTTGTTCGCGCAATAAGTCGAGCAGGGTGGTTCGCGGATCGGTGGAAAGCCGGTATTTTTTGTCGTTGATCGAGAGGGTGAAGCTCACTTTTTCGGCCGTTCCGACGGGTGCTGCATCCGCATCTGATTCAGCGGTTTTCAGAAGCGGGAAAGGAGAAAGGGCCAGACCGGCCACCGCCAGCGACTGTTTCAAAAACAACCGGCGGTCACGCTGCTCAAAAAAAGTACCATCGTCCGGTGGGGTAGGGTCGTCCGGTTTTTCGTCCGTCATCAAGTTCAGGTTTAGGAGCAGGAATGTTCAATTAAAGTAAGGAATGTTTTTGATAGGAACGCGGATTGAACGGATGTGACGGATCAAAAACTGATTATAATTTTAAAATCCGTTCTGATCCGTCACATCCGACTAATCCGCGTTCCCATCAAATAACAAAATTAAATAAAAAAAATATACCATTTTGTTTTTTGTTTAATCGATTAAACATACATTTGAAGCGCCTGACTGCTCCTCATGAATAAGAAGAAAGTTTCCCTGAAAGACATTGCCGAGAAAGCGCAGGTTTCAACCGCCCTGGTTTCGTATGTTCTGAATGGAAAGGAAAAAGAGAGCCGGGTTGGGCATGAGATCGCCGTTAAAATCAAACAGATTGCCAAAGAGCTGAATTACCAGCCAAATTACCTGGCAAAAAGTTTGCGGAGCGGAAAAACCCAGACGATTGGGTTGATTATTGCCGACATATCGAACCCGTTTTTTGCCAACATCGCCCGCATTGTGGAAGATGAAGCGAAAAAAAACGGGTATACCGTTATCATCGGCAGTTCGGATGAAAAAGCGGAGAAGTCCCGGGATCTGATCACGGTTTTTCTGAACCGACAGGTAGACGGTTTTATCATCGTTTCGTCGGAAAATTCGGAAGAGCAAATTCAATACCTGATCGAGAAAAATGTTGCTTTTGTCTTGTTAGACCGGCATTTTCCAGACATTCCTACCCATTTTGTTTCGCTGAACAGTTACAAAGCCGCCTTCGATGCGGGCGTTCATTTGATTCAGGGCGGTTATAAAAACATTGGGCTCATTGCTTATAAATCAAACCTATTTCACATGCAGGAGCGAATCCGGGGCTATCGGGAGTCGCTGGTGGAAAATGGGATTTCGTTTCACCCGGCGTGGCTGAAAGAAGTGGGGTTCGATACAATCGACGAGGAAATCAAAGTTGGCATCGACGAAATGCTGGCGTCGGCGTTTCCGGTGGATGCCCTGATTTTTGCGACCTACCGGCTGGCCATCACTGGGTTGAAATACATTAACGCGCTGGGCTTAAAGGTCCCGGATGATCTGGCCATCGTCAGTTTTGGTCAGGCCGAAGTGTTTGATCTGTACTATTGCCCGATTACCTACGTCCAGCAACCGATGGAGGAGTTGGGAAAAACCGCCGTTGAAATTTTGATTCATACCCTGAAAGAACCGCATGCTGAAAAAAGACAGATTCTGATGGAAGCACAACTGATGGCGCGGGATTCGTCCCGATCCAAAGCAGCCATTTCCTGAAATTTCATTATTTTGAAGTCTTGCTTAATCGATTAAACAATGCCCCAACCCCCTAAAGGCCGCCCGGCCTTTAGGGGGTTGGGGGCCAGCAGTACACTATTCCTTACCCTTAATTTTTACGTTTTTTGTATGCAACGAAGACATTTTCTGAAATCTGCGGTGCTGGGTTCCGGAGCCATTCTGACCGGTATTCCCTTGTTGAGTGAAGCGGCCATTCCCAAACTGAAGATTACCAAAATCCGGTATTATGCGGCACCCGGTTACAACAAACCGCTGTTTAACCAGGCGCGGGGCATTGTCGAGATTGAAACCGACGGCGGTATTGTTGGTATCGGTGAAGGTGGTTCGAAAGATATGATTGAGCAGTGTGCGCAGATGATGATTGGCGAAAATCCGTTCCGCATCGAACACATCTGGCAGAATCTGTACCGGGGCATGTTTTATCCGCCGGGCCGCGAAAAACTGCACGCCCAGGGTGCGCTCGACATGGCACTTTGGGATCTCAAAGGCAAGGCGCTCGGGGTGCCGGTGTATGAACTGCTGGGCGGTGCGACCCGCGATTACGTCGAATGCTACGCCACCGGTTTCCGGGCGTCCAAAGCCACAACGGAAGAAGGTCGGGCGCAGGACTGCATCAAGGCCGGATTGCGGGCCTACCGGATTGGGCCGACGGGTGGAAACGGCACCGAACCGTTCGATTTTTACGACAACGCGAAGAAAACCATCGACTTCTGCAAACGCATCGACGCGGCCGTTGGCGGGGGCGGTAAATGGGCCGTCGATCTGCACACCCGGTTCGATACGACGGAGGGCATCAAAATCTGCAAGGCGCTGGAATCGCTGGAACCGTATTTTGTGGAAGACATCGTCCGGTCGGAAAACCCGGATGTTTACAAAACCGTGCGGGCGATGACCAACGTACCCATTGCCGTGGGCGAGCAGTTTGGCGACCGCTGGGACAGCAACACCTTCATCGAGCAGCACCTGATCGACTACACCCGGTTTACGGTTCCGAATACCGGCGGTATTTCCGAATTCAAAAAACTGGCGTCGATGTGTGAAACCCATTACGTGGGCATGATTCCGCATTTTACCGGCCCCTTAGCCACCGCTACGCTGGTTCACGTCCTGGGTTCGAGCAGTCCGACGCGCTGCCTGATGGAACTGGGTGGGGGCGAACCCGAACGACCGCCCTACTTTAACGAAGACTACGTGAATTTTAAAAACGGCAAACTATACCTCAATCCCGAACCGGGGCTAGGCGTCAAATTTGATCCGAAAAAAGCAACGTTTGTCCTGGAAGTTACCGCCAACACGAAGTTCCCGCACCCGATCCTGAAAGCCCCGGATGGCTCCATCCATAACTGGTAGAATAAAGAATTTCCTACACCCTTATCTCTATTCCTAACATGAAAAAACCTGTAAAAATCCTGGTATTTCTGCTGGTTCTGGGCCAAACCCTGGCCTTTGCCCAGAACAACCGCGTGACCGGCAAAGTCACCGGGGCCGACAACAAGGCGCTTCCCGGCGTGAATGTGCTGGTGAGCGGAACCACCGTGGGGACAGTCGCCGATGCCGATGGCAACTACGCCATCAATGCGCCCTCAGATGCTTCGCTGGTCTTTTCCTACATCAGCTACATCACCCAAACCGTTGCGGTCAACAGCCGTTCGGTGATCAATGTGCAACTGGTGGAGGATACCAAAAATCTGAACGAAGTGGTCGTGACGGCCCTCGGGATCAAACGCGAAGCGAAAACGCTGGGGTATGCCACCGCCACGGTCAACGCCGACCAGATTTCGACCAATCGCAGCCCCAACCTGATGACCGGTTTGCAGGGCAAAATGGCGGGGGTCAACATCTCGACCATGTCGACCGGGCCGGGCGGCAGTTCCAAAATCCGGATTCGGGGCCAGTCGTCGTTCAGTGGACAAAACAACCCGCTGATTGTCATCAACGGGGTTCCGGTCGACAATTCCAACTATGCCCTGGGCGGCAACTTTGGAAACCGCTCGGCCAACAGTTCGGACGGGGGTGACGGTCTTTCGAGTATCAACCCCGACGACATCGAGACGATGACGGTTTTGAAAGGTGCCACGGCAGCCGCCCTGTACGGGTCGCGGGCGAAAGACGGCGTGGTGATGATCACGACCAAAAGCCGGGGGGCGGGCAAAGGTTTCGGGGTGGAATACAACACCAATTTTACGACCGACACCCCCCTGGATTTTACGGATTTCCAGTATGAATACGGTCAGGGTGAGGGCGGTATTCGACCCACGACGCCCAACCCGACGTCGGGCGTCTGGAGTTTCGGCGAAAAATTCCAGCCGGGCATGACGCAGGTGCTGTTCGATGGCGAAGTCTATCCCTACGAACCGGTGCGCAACCGGGTTCGGCAATTCTACAACATCGGGACCAATTTTACGAACACCCTGACGGTTTCCAACAACACCGAGTCGGGCGGTTTCAGTCTTTCATTTGCCAATACGGACAACAAGGCAATCACGCCGAATTCGGATTTTAACCGGAAAACCATCAACCTGGGTTTCTCGCAGAACATCAATAAAAATCTGGTCGCCAGCGGGAACATCAACTATTCCAACGAATACAACCGCAATCCGACGCAGCTCAACACCCAGGATTTTGCCACGCCCACGGTGGTCATGACGCTGGCAAACTCGATGCCGTTTGAAGCCCTCAAAAACAATCAGGTGCTGCCCAATGGCGATGAGTTCGTGTTTTCGCGGTTTCTGGTACGGAACAATCCCTACTATTCGGTGAACTACCACTTCGAAAACATTAAACGCGACCGGCTTTTTGGCAACGTCGCGCTGAAATACCAGTTTACGAAGTGGCTGTATTTGCAGGGACGGTTGGCGCAGGATTTGTATACCCGGAACCAGGATTATAACATTCCGAACGGCTACGCGCCGATTGCCAAAGCCCCGGCGGGGTACGTCAACGGGTCGTATACGCAGGATGTGCGCAAGTTTGTGGAACGGAATTATGACTTTATTCTGGGCGGAAACCACACGTTCGGAAACATTGGCGTCGATGTTACCCTCGGTGGAAACCAGCGGTTTGTGCGGATGGACTACAACAGCGTGGCTGTGCAGGATTTTGTGCAACCCGGTTTGTATACGGTGATGAACGGACGGGTGAAAAACCCCTTGTACAGTTTGTCGGAACGGAAAATCAATTCGCTGTATGCGGCCGCGACCATTTCCTACAAAGAATATCTGTTCCTGAATGCCACCGCGCGGAATGACTGGTTTTCAACGCTTTCGCCCGAAAACCGCAGCATCCTGTATCCCTCGGTGACGGGGAGCTTCGTGTTTTCGCAGGCCTTTACCAATCTGCCGACCTGGCTGACGTTCGGGAAGATCCGGGCCGCCTATGCGCAGGTGGGCGACGACAACGTAAGCCCGTATTCTAACGCGCTGTTTTATGCCGTCAACAACAACAACTTCCCGACGCCTTCCGGTCAACTGGTTCCGGTGGGGGGCATCAACGCGTCGTCGGTGCCCAACCGCAACCTGCGGCCGTTGCGGGTTTCGGAAGCCGAAGGCGGTATTGAGTTGAAATTCTTCAACAACCGCCTGGGCCTCGACTTTACGTATTACCGGAAAATAACCGAAGATCAGATTCTGGCGACGCAGGTTTCGGATGCGTCGTCGTATACCAACAAACTGATCAACGTCGGTAAAAGCATGAACAAAGGGATCGAGGTGTTGCTGACCGGCACGCCCATCAACACCTCGGCGTTCCGCTGGGATGTCAGCGCCAATTTTGCCTACAACACGTCCGAAGTGCTGACACTGGGGTTGGGCGTGGCCGATACTATGATTACCGTCGGCGGGTCGGGGGGGAGCACGCTCCGGCAGGTGGTGGGCAAACCCATTGGCCAGTTGTTCACGTTTAACTACCTCCGCGATGCGCAGGGAAGGCAGGTGTTTGATAAAGGAAGCGGGCGTCCGTTGCGCAACAACACGCCGGTGAACGTCGGAAATGCCTTGCCAAAATACTTTGGCGGTATTACCAACACCTTCAATTACAAGGGAATAACGCTTTCGGCCCTGATCGATTTCAAATTGGGACACAAAATGATTGGCGGTCAGAACATGAATTACCTGCGCCACGGTCTGCACAAAAAGACACTCGATGGCCGGGCCGAGGGCTACGTCATTGGCAAAGGCGTGAACCCGGACGGCGAAGTGAACACGACGCGCTCCGCCGTGCAGCCGTTCTATGAAACGCCGAACGTGCTCGGGATTTACGAGGATTTTATCTACAACGCCGGGTTCTGGAAACTCCGTCAGCTTACGCTGGGCTACGATTTTACGAAGCTGCTGCCGCAGAAATTTTTCATCAAGGGCATTCGCCTGAGTGCGGTTGCCAACAACGTGGCGGTTTTGAAAAAATGGACCGAAAACATGGACCCGGAGATGGTGAACAATGCGTCGGATAACGCGACCGGTCTGGATTTCTGGCCGAGTTTGCCCCCAACCCGTAGCATGGGTTTCAACCTGAACATCAAGTTTTAATCCGTTGAACGATCCTGAAAAGAAACCATGAAAACGAAACTAAAACTCATTCTGGGCTTGCTGACGACGTTCAGTCTGCTCACCGGTTGCGACGATCAATTCGACGAAATCAATACCAACAAAGTCGATCCCACCACGCTGGCACCGTCGTTCGTAATGAACAAAGCCATCATCGACGCGACTTACCTCGACGGTTTCGGCACACTGCAAATGCTGTGTTACGAATTCGGTATTGTGCAGCAGATCATCACGCCCTACGGCAGTTCGCTGGCCGGGGCCAACTACAACCAGAATAACGTGAGCAACACGCCCCTGGTCTGGCAGAATTTCTACCGGAACGTGCTGAAACAGATTGTCGATGTCGTGGAGAAAACGAAAGAAGATGCCAATCGGACCAATCTGTACCACTCGGCCCGGATCTGGAAGGCGTACTCGTTCATGATTTTGACCGACACCTACGGCGATATACCATATACCGAAGCGGCAAAAGGTTACATCAGCGAAATCACCTCGCCGAAATACGATTCGCAGGAAGTGATTTACAAGGACATCCTGAAAGAACTGGACGAAGCCTCGGCGGCACTGGATGCGACGAAAGCCATTGAAACCACCGACATTTTATACGGCGGCAACGTAGCCAAATGGAAAAAACTCGGGTACTCGCTGATGTTGCGGGCGGCCATGCGCCTGACCAAAGTGGACCCGACGACCGCCAGAACCTACGTGACGAAAGCCGTTGCTGGCGGGGTCATGCAGTCCAACGACGATAACTCGGTGATGCGGCACACGGCTTTGTATAACAACTGGATTGCCAATCACTTACAGGCTCGCGAGAAAACCAATTTTTACCTGACCGCGCCGTTTGTGAATTACCTCAAAACCAACAATGACCCGCGTTTGGCTTCAATTGCCGTCCGGTATGTGGGTGCGAAAGGCGGGCCGGAGCAGGTGGCTTCCCGGGCTTCGACCGATCCGAAAGTGCAGATTGGGATGCCAATGGGCTATGACAACGTGACGGTTTCGACCCCGGCGGTTCTGGCGCAATATGGCGTTGCCAGCCTCTGGGATTTCACGCAGGTCAACCTGAACACGGTGTTGAAACTGGACGCGCCGGAGTTTCACGTCACGCACTCGCAAACGCAACTGCTGCTGGCGGAGGCCGCCGTGCGGGGTTGGGTGACGGGGAATGCGGCTGATTTTTATGCCAAAGGCATTCGGGCGAACATGGAGCAGATGGCTGCTTACGACGCCACAGCCGCCATTAAAGAAGATGCCATTCAGGCCTATCTGGCGGCTCATCCCTTCGACACGGCCAAGGCGCTGGAGTTGATCAACACGCAATACTGGGTGTCGTCGTTCCTGAACGGCCCCGAACTGTTCGCCAATTTCCGCCGAAGCGGCTTTCCGACTTTATCCAAAAACCCCTATCCGGCTTCTGAAATAACCGAAGATTTCATTCGCCGGATGCCGTACCCCGACAGTGAAACCATTGTCAACCAGCAGAATGTCAATGCCGCCATCGCCCGGCAGGGGCCAAATACCTTGAGCACACGGGTTTGGTGGGATAAGAAGTGAGTTATTACACAGAGTTTATCAGAGGACATCAGGGTTTATCAGTGGAAAAAGAGAGAAATAATACTTTGATAAACTCTGATGTTCTCTGATAAACTCTGTGTAACAGTACGTACTTAACCTGATTCAAAAATGAAGAAATCGAGTATTTCCCGACGCACCGCCATCCAGTCGGTTTTGGGCGTAGCGGGCACCACGATCACGGCCTTGCCCCAGTCATCCTACGCGTCCAGTCCCGGCCAGTTCCGGGAGTATGGCAAAGTGAAAATCACCAAACTGGAAACGTTTCTGGTGAAACCCCGCTGGATTTTCCTGAAAATACACACCGATGTGGGCGTGGTAGGGTTGGGCGAACCACTGCTGGAAGGCCGGGCATTAACGATCCAAACCGCCATCAAAGAAGTTGAGCCGTATCTGATTGGCAAAGACCCCCGGCACATTATTCACCACTGGCAGGCCATTTACCGGCATGCGTTTTACCGGGGTGGTCCCATTTTGACGAGCGCCCTGAGCGGGATCGATCACGCCTTATGGGACATCAAAGGCAAGCTGTTGAACATACCGGTTTATGAACTGTTCGGTGGCCCTACCCGCGACCGCGTCCGGATTTACGGCCGGGCGAGCAATGCCGAGGACATGAAGAAACGGAAGGCGGAAGGCTACACGGTGATCAAAACCGGGATTGCCAAGAAAAATCCGGCCAATATTGTGGAGAATCCCCAGTTTGTAAAGTACGCAATCGATAATTTTGCCTCGCTTCGGGAAGCGGGTGGGCCGGAGATGGACATTGCCATCGACTTTCACGGGGCCATTTCGCCCCAACTGGCCAAGGTGCTGATCAAGGGACTGGAACCGTATCAGCCGATGTTTATCGAAGAACCGTGTCAGGCGCAGAACGTAGATACGATGGTGGACATCGCGCGCGGAACCCATTTGCCGATTGCCACCGGCGAACGGATTTTTACGAAATGGGGTTTTCGCGAGATTCTGGAAAAAGGAGCCGCCAGCATCATTCAGCCGGATCTTTGCCACGCGGGCGGGATTACGGAAGGGCGGATCATTGCCGGTATGGCCGAAGCTTATTACGTGCCGATTGCTCCACACAACCCGATGGGGCCGATTTCGCTGGCAGTTGGCTTGCATCTGGCTGCGAGCGTACCCAATTTTCTGGTACAGGAACAGGTTTCGCTGGGCGAGGGCTATTTGAAAAAACCGTTTAAACTGGAAAAAGACGGGACGGTTTTGATTCCGTCGGGGCCGGGTCTGGGTGTCGAACTCGATGAAGCTCAACTCAAAGACAAAATTGGCCACGACTGGAAAAACCCGGAAACGTACAACGCGCTGGACGGTTCTGTCGTCGATTGGTAATTGATTAGCAGTATCCGGTTTTCGGTATCCGGTTTTCGGTATGCGGGACTGGTGTGTCAACTACCGAAAACCGAAAACCGTATACCAAAAACTGAAACTTAAACCAGACTGGTTAATGAGTAACTATTTATTATGTTGTGACTGGGGGACTTCTTTTTTTCGATTGCGACTCATTGACCGGTCCGATTATCGACTCATCGAAGAAGTTACTTCGCAGCAGGGTATCGCCGGTATTTACACGAACTGGAAAGCGATTGGGGAACGGGCCGGCATTGGAAAGGAACAGTTTTTTCGGGATGCACTGCTAAAACAGATCGACTTACTGGCCAGCAATGCCGGAATTAAACTGGATCAGGTTCCGGTGGCGGTTTCGGGTATGGCCTCTTCCTCCATCGGAATGGACGAACTACCGTATGCGTCTTTGCCCTTCGCGATGGATGGCAGTCAGGCCAGTTTTCGCCACTTCGATGCGACCGAAGCGTTTCCGCACGAACTGATTTTGATTTCTGGCGTGAAGAGTCAGGAAGACGTAATGCGGGGGGAAGAAACGCAGTTGATTGGCTTAACGGCCCTCCTCGACCGGGAAGGAAACCGCCCCAACGAAGCCATTTTCATCTTTCCCGGCACCCATTCCAAGCACATGTATGTGCAGGGGGGGCAACTGCTGAATTTTGAAACCTACATGACCGGCGAGGTTTTCAACCTGATGGCTTCCACCAGCATTTTAAAAGACTCCGTGGACGTCAGTGGTTTCAATGACTTTTCGGAGGTTCATCTGGCGGCTTTTAAAGCGGGTCTTTCGGAGGCCGGTGCGCCCTTGTTGAACCGACTGTTTACGGTCAGAACCAATCAATTGTTCGGGAATTTAACAAAACAGCAAAATGCGTTTTACCTGAGCGGACTGTTGATTGGGGCTGAACTAAAACCGCTTCAGGAAAAGGATAGCTGGCAACTGGTTTTGTGCAGTGGAACCAACCTGTTTCCTTTTTATAAACAGGCGATTGAAGACCTGAATTTGTCCGGACGAACGACCACCATTGCCGCCGAGCGGATTGACAAAGCCGCCATCATCGGGCAGGTTATTCTGTTTCAGAACCAGAACCTAAACGTTTAAGCTGTCATCGAATGAGTCAGACTCTTTTTTCCTGGGATTTATTTAAAAAAGCCCCCATCATCGGAATTGTCAGAAATCTGGCGGTTGAGGATGTGATCAAAATCCTGCCGGTTTACCGGAACGCCGGACTCACCACGATTGAAATTACGATGAATACCGCCGGAGCCGAAGACCTCATCCGGTTTGCCGTTGCGCAGGAGCAAACCGGACTGAACATCGGTGCCGGAACGGTTTGTACAGAACCGGAACTGGAGCGGGCGCTGGCGGCCGGGGCGCAGTTTATCGTAACGCCCATTCTCAACGAGAACGTGATCCGGACGTGCGTGGCGCGTGACATACCGATCTTTCCGGGCGCGTTTACGCCTTCCGAAATTTACAAAGCCTGGTCGCTGGGAGCCAGTATGGTCAAGGTTTTTCCCGCGGCATCACTCGGTTATTCGTACCTGAAAGAAGTGAAAGGGCCGCTCAACCAGATCAGGTTGGTGCCGACGGGCGGGGTGAGTCTGGCCAACATGACGGATTTCCTGAAAGCCGGGGCCGACGGGCTGGGTATCGGCGGTCAACTATTTGATAATAAACTGATTCAACAAAAAAACTGGCACGGTTTGCAGCAACATTTCCGGCAGTTTGTCGACCAGCTCTCAGCCAGTCAATGAGTTTCGTCTCCCGTTTCAACCTGACTATTCACCCAAGATCCTACCCCGCGTGTCGACTGTTCAAATAAAGAATTACCGCTGGATGGTTGTCGCGCTGGTGTTTTTAGCGACCACCATCAATTACCTCGATCGCCAGATTATTGGCTTACTGAAACCCATTCTCGAAACCGAATTCAACTGGACGGAAACGGATTATGCCCGGATTGTGATGGCGTTTACGGCCGCCTATGCCATTGGCCTGGGGCTTTCGGGCTGGCTGATCGACAAAACCGGTACCAAACTTGGCTATACGATCACCATTGTTTTCTGGAGTGTGGCCGGGATGCTCCACGCCGTGGCCCGGGGAGCCGTGGGGTTCGGTCTGGCGCGGATTGGCTTGGGACTCGGGGAGGCTGGCAATTTTCCGGCGGCTGTCAAAACCGTGGCCGAGTGGTTTCCCAGAAAAGAACGCGGACTGGCCACCGGCATTTTCAATTCAGGAACCAGCGTCGGCGTCGTGCTGGCGTTGGTGCTGGTGCCCTGGATATTGAGTGCCTACGGCTGGCAGGAAGTATTCTGGATCACCGGCGGTCTGGGCTTTGTCTGGCTGATCTTCTGGTTAATTTTTTACGACATTCCTGCCCGGCAAAAACGACTGACTCCGGAAGAGTTTTTGCTGATTACGAATGGGCAGGAAAAGGACGAAAACAAAGCCGACGGTCAGGTTTCGATCCAGTGGTTTAAACTGTTCACACTGCCCCAAACCTGGGCATTCATCACCGGAAAAGCCCTGATCGATCCGATTTTCTGGTTTTTTTTATTCTGGTTACCCTCTTATTTCTCATCCACTTACAACCTGGATTTAAAAAAAATCAGCCCGGAGTTAATGATCATTTATACTGCCACGACCGTGGGCAGCATTGGCGGAGGCTATTTCTCATCGTGGCTCATTAAAGCGGGCTGGCCGACCCTGAAAGCCCGCAAAACCGCCCTGTTGATTTTTGCCATTCTGGAAGTATCGATCATTCTGGCGCAATTTGCTACCAATGTCTGGATGGTTGTCGCGCTGATCAGTCTGGCCGTTGCCGTGCATCAGGCCTGGGCCACCAACATCTTCACGATGGCTTCCGATCTTTTCCCCAAACAGGCCGTTAGCTCGGTGGTCGGCATCGGCGGAATGGCCGGGGCAGTGGGCGGGATCTTTTTCCCGATGCTGGTGGGGTATCTACTCGACAGCTATAAAGAAGCCGGTAATCTGTCGGCAGGCTACAATATTCTGTTCACAATTTGCGGGTTTACTTACTTAATTGTCTGGACGATTATTCATTTCTTAACCAGAAAGTCTAAATTGGTCGAGCTAAACCAATTGATCTGATTCCGAATGACTCGCGTAAAACCCAGACGTATGCCCCTAAATCCCGAACGTCGGCCCGGCCTAAAGGGGACTTTCAAATCCGGATTAAGCAGTGTCCAAGTCCCCTTTAGGGGATTTAGGGGTAACCTTTCAGGAATTAAGGGCAAACCGCAGAAAATCCTGTTGACCATTTTTTCATTACTTCTTCTTGCCGGACTGCTACCCACACTCAGCGGCTGGGTCAGTCCACCGGCGCCGACGAAGCCCAATGTGGTTCTGTTTTTTATCGACGATCTGGGCTACGGTGATTTGTCGTGCACCGGCGCATTGGGCTACAAGACGCCCAATCTCGATCGGATGGCGGCAGAGGGAACCCGGTTTACGAGTTTTCTGGCGGCTCAGGCGGTTTGTAGTGCCTCGCGGGCGGCTTTGCTGACGGGCTGTTATCCCAACCGGCTCGGCATTTCCGGAGCCTTTGGCCCCAATTCGCCGGTCGGACTCAATCCTGAAGAGGAGACGATTGCAGAGTTACTGAAAGAAAACGGCTACGCGACCGGAATTTTTGGCAAATGGCATTTGGGCAGCCAGACGAAATTTCTGCCGCAACAACAGGGCTTTGATGAATATTATGGTGTCCCATATTCGCACGACATGTGGCCGCTCCACCCCAATCAGGCGAAGGCCAATTATCCGCCTTTGCATCTGATCGAAGGCAGTACGCCCGGTAAGGAAGTCCGGACGCTGGAGGATGCGAGCCACCTGACGTCCTCGATTACGGAGCGGGCCGTCGGTTTTATTCGCAAACACAAGAAAGAACCGTTTTTTATGTACGTGCCGCACCCGCTGCCGCACGTGCCGCTGGCGGCTTCCAGCCGGTTTCGGGGCAAAAGTGCCATCGGTTTGCTGGGCGATGTGATGATGGAACTGGATTGGTCGGTGGGGCAGATTATGCAGGAACTGAAACAGCAGGGGCTGGACAAAAATACCCTCGTCATTTTCACCAGCGACAACGGCCCCTGGCTGAATTACGGCGACCACGCGGGTTCGGCGGGCGGTTTTAGGGAAGGAAAAGGAACGTCGTTCGAGGGCGGTCACCGCGTGCCCTGTATCATTCGCTGGCCGGGTGTGGTGCCAGCGGGGCGGGTTTGCAACAAGCTGTTGACGACAATGGAAATTCTGCCGACGGTTGCGAAATTATGCGGTGCCCGGCTACCGAAGAAAGCCATCGACGGCGTCGATATGGTCGCGTTGTTGAAAGGCGACGAAACCGCTACGCCCCGCGATCACTTCTTCTATTATTACCGAAAAAACAGCCTGGAAGCGGTTCGGAAAGGGGATTGGAAGCTGGTGTTTGCCCATCCGGGTCGCACCTACGAGGGTTTTCCGCCGGGTAAAGGCGGACAGCCGGGCCCAAATACCGAAGATCATGCTTTTCCGATCGCTCTCTATGACCTTCGGCGCGATCCCAGCGAACGGTATGATGTACGGGAACAAAATCCCGAAATCGTGGCGGTTTTGGAAAAATTAGCCGACGAAGCCCGCGCGGATCTGGGAGATGATTTGCAGAAAAGGGAAGGGAAAAACGTGCGTCAGGCGGGGCGGGTTGACAACTAAAGGGATACGTCCGCAACTACCTCATGTGCTGGCAAAATAAAGCCCACTGAGCCAGAAGTCTCCACCGGATGGGCTGGTTCAATGGGCTTTATTTTAATTAATTAGCTGCTTTGGCTGCTTCAATGGCTGCTGCCGCTTCAAGTGCAGCAATGGCCGCACCATTTTTCTCCGCATATTCGTCACGTTGGGATTCAAAGTACGAGAAAATCTCCGTGATGGAATCCAGGTTTTCAGCGATTTTTCCATGCATGGTTCCCAGGGTTTTTTCCAGGTGTGCATCATTCAACCCGTTCATGTTGTCAACCTCGATTTTCCCAATTTTCTGAATGAGGGCCGTCTGACTATTTTGAAGATCCTCGAATTCACGAACAATCTTATTCATCAATTCAAACTTCTGTAGCTTATCCATAATAATAATTTGTGGTAAATACAGAATACTAACCGGATGCCTGCAAAAAAGTTTTACGGATGGGATCATCAAGGTAAAGAAGTTGGGTGTTCGCCGGAGTGAATATTTATCAGCCCACAGCTAAAGCTGTGGGTAAATTGAAGCGAGACCGAATCATTCCGGAACCGTTTTAACGGTTTGCTGGCCGATGAAACCGTTAAAACGGTTCGGTTAGCATGGGGTTATTTTTCGCTTGACCCACAGCTTTAGCTGTGGGCTGATAAGCCAAAATATGAATCCGGCGGTTATTTTATTTAAAGCAATAAGGGAGCTTTTAGCATCCAGATTAAGCTGCGTCCAAGTCCGGCATCGGCCGCCCGGCCTTTAGGGGAACGGAGCAGAAAGCGACAGTCCTAAAACCATTTAACGATCGTTAGAACCAAAACTCAAAACGGGTTTTGCAA
The DNA here is from genome assembly GCF_965227735.1 of Larkinella sp. Classification (NCBI taxonomy): domain Bacteria; kingdom Pseudomonadati; phylum Bacteroidota; class Cytophagia; order Cytophagales; family Spirosomataceae; genus Larkinella; species Larkinella sp. Next base: position 7,274,867 of record NZ_OZ245776.1, read on the forward strand.
AATAAAACCGTTCCAGTCCAGGGCAGATTGGTAGAAATATTCGCGCCAGTTGCCAATCAGGCCTTCGCGGATTTTGACGCTCACCATGCCATGCGCGCTGGAACCGTTGGTGAGTGTAAACTCGCCCGAACCAACCTGGGTTTGTTCGTCGAACGTCAGGTGGTGCCACACCATCTGCACCACTTTCGGGCGTCCTTTCCAGCCGCCAAAAAACTCGAAAATCCGGTCGCGACCCCGGTAAATCTGTTTGTTGGGCGGTTCGGAATAGATGGCATCCAGTGTGAAGCAGTCGGCCGCTTTCCGGCCATTGTTTTCGTTGAGACCGGCGGCCACGGTTTGCATGAGCCGAACAAATTCGGCCCGGTTGATGGGTTTCCGGTTGCCCAACTGGGCCTGAGATTCAACGAATAATCCGAAGAAGAAAAAGCAGAAAAGTAAGGTTCGCTTCATGAAATGGGGGCAGTGGGTGCTTCCTGTTGGAGCAACGATCAGTCGTTCAGATAGATTGTCAGGCGGAGGATTTTTGCCCTAAAATTTCTTTGGCAGCCCGAATGCCCTGGTAAAAAGCTTCTTCAAAAATCGAAATTCCGCTCAGGTCCGAGTGCGCAAAATAGAGTTTGTGGTTGATAGCCGTAGCGGCATTCTGGCGGGCTTCTCCCCAAACAAAACCGGGCGTGGGCGCAATCATGCCATGCCCCCAAATCCAGCAGTCGATGGTCGTAATGAAGTCACTGACACCGGGATGCGCTCTTTCCAGGTCGGCCACCAGCAGCGACACCCAGTCTTCATACGGCGTTTGGTAGGCTTTGCGCCGGGCCAAATCGGGCGGTTCCTGAACCAGCGGCCAATACACCGTAATCACCTTTTGATGACTCGATTTCAGGTGCTGATGCGTGGCCGTAACGTAGCCGACGGAGGGGCTTCCGTAGATCACGTTATCCCAGCAAAGCGGCATGCCCCGGTTTTGCGGCAATCCGCTGACGGTCAGATTGGCCACCAGCCAGGGCGCGTATTCGAATCCGGCGATTACCCGGTTTTTGAGCAGATTCTTCGTAATAAACTGGGGAGTAGCCAGCAAAACCTTTCGGGTCTGAATTGCAGTAGTCTTCTTCTGAACCACATCGTAACTAAGAACGCGAACACCCTGATCGGTTTCTTCAATACGGAAAACCAGCCGGTTGGATTGGATGGGAGACGCTGCCTGTTTTTGTAATTGATTGACCAAAAACGCATTGCCTTCCGGCCAGGTCAGCACTGCATTGGCGTCGGCATTGGCGGCAAGGCCTTTTCGGGCGGCAAAATAATGCAAACCCGCCCAGGCTGAGGTGGTCTTCAGGGTTGTTCCGTAATCATCCTTGCAACCGTATTCCAGAAACCAGCGTAAATACGGCGAGGTAAACTGCTGCTCGTTCAGATAGGTTTCGAACGAAACCGCGTCCCACTGCCGGAAACGGTCATCCGTCGAAGACCCGTCGAGCGGAATGGCAAAGGCATCCCGGCCATCCTTTCCTTTGGCTTGTTTCAGTTCGTCTACGAGTTTAAAAAACCGGGCGATCTGCTGTCTGTCGTCGTCCGAAATCCCCACTTCCGGCACCAGCCCTTCCTGCCAGTGCCCGTTGATGAACAGCCGTTCTTCGGGATCATGACAGAGGTAATAATCATTGTAAACCGGTAAACCGCCTGAATCAAAACCAGTAATGACCTGACTATCGGTCAGAAAATCAAGTAGTTCGTGATTTCGAAGATCAGGAATCGGTAAATAATGCGCGCCCCACGGATAGGCCGATACGGCATTCTGGCCACTGACGGAGTTGCCCCCCGGCCGATCCGCCAGTTCCAGCAGCAACACATCCCGCATGCCCTGCTGCCAGAGCCACCGCCGGGCCGACAAACCGGCCACGCCACCGCCCACGATCAGGACGTCCGTTTTCAGTGTCTGGGTCGGCGGAGGCAGTTTTTCCGGATTCCGCAGCAAATGGCCGACCGCATGATTTGCCCCAACCATCCCGCCCTTGATATGCTGGTGGGACGACGGTTGACAGGCACTCAACCCCGCCGATCCGGCCAGCAAAGCCGACAAACCGAGTCCGGCGGCTTGTTCCAGAAACTGTCGGCGGCCCGGCGATTCGGGCGGGTCAGTGGGCGTAGGGCGTCCAGTCATCTTCGAAATAATGCACCAGCACCTGGTTGTTGAGCTTGTTGATTTCGGTCGGCACCTCGGCCATGTCGGGCGGAAAATTCAGCATGTCGTGGATCGTGCGCGCATTGACAAACCGGAGCCCCTTCGGTAATGGCCCGTCACCCCGCCAGTGGTGGTTTCGCAGCAGCAGAATAAAACCCCATTCGCCAAACGAGGGCACGTAAGCGTGGTACGGAATGGTCTGAAAACCGGAAGCCGCAATCGTGTTTCGAATGCACCAGAACGACTGCCGGGCGATGTAGGGCGAGGTCGATTGCACCACCGCCAGACCACCCGGTAAAATCAGGCGATTGAGTTCCTGGTAGAAGGACGTGCTGTAGAGTTTGCCAATTGAGTAATTCGACGGATCGGGAAAATCAACCACGATCAGGTCGTACCGGGCGGTGTCCTGCCGGACGAAATTGTAGGCATCGGTATTGATAATCTGTACTTTAGACGAAAGCAGGGAACAGTTGTTGAGTTTAAGAAGTACCTCATTCCGGCGAAAAAGATCCGTCATGCCGGGGTCGAGGTCGACGAGCGTAACGGACTGGATTTGCGGGTATTTCAGGATTTCGCGCACGGCCAAGCCGTCGCCACCACCCAACACCAGCACCCGGCTGGCCTTCGGAAGGGCCTGCAAAGCCGGGTGAACGAGCGCTTCATGGTAGCGGTATTCATCCGCCGAACTGAACTGGAGGTTGCCGTTGAGAAAAAGCCGCAACTCGCGGTTGTTGGCCGTCAGCACGATGCGCTGGTACGACGTGCTTTTGCTGTAAATCACCTTGTCCTGAAACGTCAGATTTTCGGTGTAGGTCATGATCTGTTCGGCGTAAACAAAACCGCCGATCAGCAGGAATGAGGAGAGGAGGATGGCCGTGACCAGCGACCGGCGATACGGGTTGGTTTCGGGAAACTGATGCAGTAGAAACCAAGCGACGGCGACGTTCATCAATCCGAAAAACAGGGACGTCCGGATGAGGCCCAGGTAGGGAACGAGAACGAGCGGGAAGATCAGCGAAGCGAGCAAGGCTCCGATGTAATCAAAGGTGAAAACTCTGGAAACCAGGTCTTTGAACGTAAGTTGGTTTTCCAGAATCCGCATCAGCAACGGAATTTCCAGCCCTACCAGAATCCCGGTCAAACTCACCAGCGAATACAGAACCAGCCGAAACGAAGCCGCGTATTCGAACAACACAAAGAGCAGGGGAGCGCTGCCACCGCCCACGATGCCGACCAGAATTTCGATGCGGATGAACCACTTCAACAGATTGCCATCGAGGTATTTGGACAGCCACGAACCGATGCCCATCGAAAACAGATAGACGCCGATGATGGTCGAAAACTGCGTTACCGAATCGCCCAGGAGGTAACTCGCCAGGGTTCCGGCCACCAATTCGTAGATGAGTCCGCAGGTCGCAATCACAAAAACCGACAGCAACAACAACAGGTGCCGGTGTCGGTGATCCGGGTTACTCATGTATGGCGGAACTGATGATAATCGCCACCGCAATCATGAAAGCGGCTGCCAGAATCGAAAGTGCGACGTTTTCTTCGTCGACAATCTTTTTCCAGAGGTTCTCGGGGGCAATTTTCTCAATAATGACGAAACTGATGACCAGGATCAGGATACCGACCAGCGAATAGACGACGGAGGGAACGATGTACTTCAGCGTAGACAAGTCCATGAGAAACAGGGTTTATTTGTGGTAAAAATAACTGCGTCGGCCCGAATGCCGCCCGCCCGAACCGTTTTTGTAATTGTCGAGTTTGTCGACACTTTCCAGATCGTCGCCCAACAACCGGCTGCCCGACATCCCGGCCCAGGCGAATCCGGCCAGGAGCAAACCGCCCGCCAGCACCAGGAATTTTATTTTTGCGAGGTTTTTCATGCGAGGTTTGTATGGCGTGTTAAAGGCTAGTGATTGATAGTTGAGCTGGTTAATTTCGCCCCTAAATCCCCTAAAGGACGGTCGGCCGCTGCCGGACTTTTAGCATCCGGAGGGCTCTGCGTCCAAGTCCGGCAGCGGCCGACCGTCCTTCAGGGGATTTAGGGGCAAAACCGGATCGAAACTAACCCGTCGGTCCAAAATCACTTTCGGCCCACCGTTTCTGTTCGAACAGATTTCGCTGAAAAAATAGAATGATCGGGTATATCGCCAGCAGGGCCAGCATGATAAACAGGTTGGAATACAGGATCGGATTTTGAATCACTTTTAGCTGGAAAGTAACCCGGTTTTTCCCTTCGGACGACGGATACAGGTTGAGGTGATAGCGCCCGGACGGAATGCGTGACAAAATGGCTTCGTCGTCCTGTGCCCCTTCCTGCCAGCTTTCGCCGTATTCAACACCGTGGTAATATTCAACAATGCGCGTGAATTCGTAGGATTGGTTGGTGCTTTCGTTGATCAGACTGACCGGTAATTCAAACCAGTTGTTGTCAATATTCACCTTCAACTGAATCGCCACAGCCGCCGGGCCGTCGATGGTGAAGGAGGGCGACACGATGGGTTGTGAACGACTTCGCACCGTCGAATCCGAGTTCCACGAAAACGCCTGATTAAACAGGGTTTGCTGCGGTTTCAGGAAGTAAAAAAGCACCTGAACGGCTACGATCAACAACGCCAGCCGGGTCGTCAGCCAGATGGCAGGCTCCCATTGATCGGCCACCGGATTAGGCTGGATGGCGCCAACGCCAGTGGGTTTTGGCAAAGCGGTTTCGGTGAGTCCGAAGGCTTTCGAAATTTCTCCCGGCGTTTTGTATTCGGCTTTATAGCATTCGGTTTTCTGGCTGGTAGCCTCCCGGCTAACCAGATAAGGCGGGTGAATATACTCCGAAATGGTCAGTTTCGTATCATCCATCACATCCCAGTAAAACTCCCCGACGGCATTCAGAATGAAGCAGTTGTAACGGTTATACAGCGCATATTCCCGGTCCTGATCCGCGACTTTCGAGCTTTTCGTTTCGGTATAGGTTTCGTCCACCGGCCGAATTACCATCCAGTGTCCCTTGAACTCGGACAGCATCTGGTGCTGACCTTCTCCGGTCATCAGGACATATTCCATCCAGCTCTCCTCGTACTGGACTTCCCGCTTGCGCAGAGCACCCGTCACCCGAATCCATTTGCCGTCGAGGTATCCTTCGGCCCCCAGCGGCAGGGCGGGTGGTACGGGCATGGGCGGAAAAGCCGTGATAATCTCCATCGGGCCGGTGTCGCCATACTGAAAATAGGTGTAGCATTGCCCACAGCAAAAATACGAACTCTCGGCCAGGTCATAGCCCGGAACCGGGGCCTGGCAGTGGGGGCAGTCGAACGAGGTGGGAGAAGAGGATGGATCGGTGGGCATGGTTTCGGACAGCGTCAGCGGATGATTTCCTGTTCGTTTAAAACCGCCGTAGCCCCGAACAGACGCAGGGATTCCTTATAAAACCGTCGGACTTTCGGGCGGTTGTCGCGTAGGAAATTGGACAGGAAAACGTCGAATGTCGCCAGCCCGTTTTCGGGCCAGGTGTGAATCGACACGTGCGATTCGGTCAGGCAGAGAACCGCCGTAAAACCGCCGTTGGGAAACGAGTGATACACCTCGCCGACCTTCGCCAGTTCCAGTTCCTGAATCAGCCTGTCGAAGCCCGCGCGACACCGCTCAACGTCCGTAAGGGCAGACAACGGGGCTTCGAAAGTCGACAGGATGTGCAGGCCGGGGCGGTAGGCATTCATGGCCCGCAAGATAGAATTTTGTTATTTCTTTTTGGAAAAATTTTGCGCTAAAAATACCGCATCAGCTTTCGACCAGCCTTGCCGGGCCAGTTGGCGTTCACGCTCGGCGGTGGCTTTGTCGCCTTTCAGTTCCGCCACGCGGGCGAGGGCAAAATGGGTTCCCGGATAATACGGATCGTGTTCAGCCAGCACCTTGGTGGCTTCTTCGGCGAAATCGGTCAATTTGAGCTGGGCGGCCACCTGCGCGATCATTTCCAGTTGGAAGAGGGCTTCAATCCAGGGATCGGGTCCGGTTTGGTCGCGGGCGCTGGCCTGGAACTTGCGGATGTCGGCCAGTCCTTTTTCCCGGGCTGCGGGGTCGTGCAGGGCAATTAGGGAGGAAAGGAACTTCGGATGCGGATCGAGCCAGGCATTCAGCCAGTCGGTGTGGGCGATGTTTTTGGCTTCCACCAGTTCGGTTTGAGACTGTTTCAGGGCAGCCCGCGCCGATTCGATCTGGTTCTTTTTCAGGGCGATCATCCCCAGTAAATAGTGTCCGATCACGCGTTCGCCCGGTGTTTTGCCTTTTGTCATTTCCTCGGCGATGGGCCTGGCCTCTTCGTCCCGGTTTTGCGTGATCAGCAGGGTTGGGTAGCCCATTTTGTTGTAAAACGTCCGCTCCAGGTTGATCGGGCGTTTGATCTCAAACCGCTCCTTCACCAGTTGTTCCGCTTCCTGAATCCGGCCCTGATACTGGTAGCAGAGTGCCAGCAACGAGATGTTGTGAATATGGTGCCAGTCGTACATCGGGTCGTATTTCTCGCTGGTGTACAGTCCGCGTTCGATGGCGTCCGTCTGTTTCATTTCCGCGATGGCACTATCCACATCCCCGGTTTTCATCAGGTCGTGGGCATACATGTGAAGCGCGTGGGCCAGATTCGGTGCCAGCCGGGCGTAGGCTTTGCCGTGTTTCAGGGCTTCGGTATAATCGCCCATGCCTTCGTAAGCGTGAATCAGATAGTGGTGGGCCGCCGGATGTTCGGGCGCAAACTGAAGGATTTTCTCGTAAATGGCGATGCTGCCCGTCGATGACCCCTGACCGCGGCCGGTGGCGAATTTTTCGTAGGAGTTGCCGGACAGCAGCCACAGTTCCGGATCGGTCGGGAAGCGCTTGACGGCCCCGTTGACTTTCGTCCGGTACTCGTTCAGTAGTTTTTGATTGCTCAGGGAATCGACAGCTTTCAACTGCGCAAACCGCAGATCGATGTGGGCTTTTTCGCGTTCCGTTGCAAATTTTGAAAACGATTTGGCGGTTTCGGCGGCTTTCAAAGCGGCCTGGTTGTCTTCCAGTTGGATATACAGACGGCTCAGGCCGACATGCGCCATCACGAACGTCGAATCGAATTTCAAGGCTTCGTGAAACGACCGGGCGGCTTCCACCAGGGCATACCCGTGCAGATACGCCATACCCTGTTCAAAATACGCCTGTGCCTTCGGGTTTTTGGTGGAGGTCGGCGTGGCGAATTGCCCGACATTCGGACGCAACGCCACGGATTGTTGCAGCAGCGAATTGGGAATCCCGCCGATGTTCGCCATGCCGCAAATGGGGGCATAGGGAACTTCGGAAACCGCCCGCGTTTGCGCCAGTACGGGCGACTTTTGGGTTTGGGAATATTCACCCACCACCAGCGCGATCAGCAGGAGCGGGAGGAAGGTGTAGGTATGGAGTCGTTTCATGAGCGTGTTGGCGGATCGGACGGGCGTTTTGTGGTCGGTTAAAAAAGCGTGTATACGTCCGGGGTGTCCGTAAAAATAGCAATTTATTGGTTGAGATGTTAACCGTTTACGAAAAGGAAAGCAAGGTCTGCCCCAACTTTTGCGCGTCGGAACGGTTTAGTAGAAAACCAGATTACACCGTATGGAAAAGATGTTTGTAGTTCGCATTGTTGCTGTCGATGAGCGGGGCGTTGAGACGCCCACCACAATACCGATGAAATTCGACACGTCGCCCGAGGTCACGTTGATTGAACAGGACTTGGATGCGCAATATCCGCACCTGAAACACCGGGTGGTTGAAATTGACGAATTAAAAACCCCGGAGCAAGTCGAAGATTGGCAGCATTCGTATCTGGGGCCGGTGCTGGGGTCAGAACATACTCCGCTGGAGGAAGAGAAGGAAACTAACTAGGTTTACGGTATTGGGTTTACCGTTTTCGGTGGCTGACGCATTCTACATTCGTTATTCGCTATTCAATATTCGTGATTTTTGAATGCGTCAGCCACCGAAAACGGTAAACCCAATACCGTAAACTATTTCAGCAACTCCCGCCCTTTCGCCAGCGCCCGGTCGAGGCCGGTGGCATCGGTGCCGCCAGCGGTGGCGAAAAACGGCTGACCTCCGCCACCCCCGCGGATTTCTTTCGCCAGTTCTTTCACCAGCGTACCGGCGTGGAGGTTTTGGGTTTTGATCAGGTCATCGGGCAGCATCACGGCCAGTTGCGGTTTTCCGTTGACATCAGCCCCCAGCACCAGGGCGAGGTTATCCAGCTTCGCTTTCAGGTCATAGGCCAGTTGCTTCAGCGCATCCGCCGATGGAACCTCGATGCGTTCCACAATGACAAAATGCCCGTTGGCCGCATACACTTTCGTCAGCAGATCCGCTTTCACTTTCTGGAGCTTCTCGGCTTCCAGCACCTCAATTTTTTTCTGCAACTGATGGCGTTCATCCATCAGGTTTTGAACGGCTTTCAGCACATCTTTCGGGGCTTTCAGGAGTTCTTTCAACTGGTCCAGTGTTGCTTGCTGCTCGTTCAGAAGGGAGAGGGCTTTTTCGGCGGTCACGGCTTCGATGCGTCGGATACCCGTCGAAACAGAGCCTTCGGAGGTAAACTTGAAGAGGCCGATTTGCCCCGTTGCCGGCACGTGCGTTCCGCCACAAAGTTCGACCGAATAATTCGGGTCGAAGGTAATGACGCGCACGAAGTCGCCGTATTTTTCGCCGAACAACGCCATCGCGCCGAGGCTTCGGGCTTCGTCGATGGGAACGTTGCGCCGTTCGTTCAACGGAATGTTTTCACGGATTTTTTCATTGACAATCCGCTCCACCTTTGCCAGTTCGTCGTCCGTCACTTTGGCAAAATGGGAGAAGTCAAACCGCAAGGCATCCGGCCCGACGTACGAGCCTTTCTGCCCGACGTGTTTGCCCAATACTTCGCGTAATGCAGCGTGCAGCAGGTGGGTAGCCGAGTGGTTGTCCTCGATGGCAATGCGACGACCGGTATCGATTTTAGCCAGTACGGCGGTATGATGATCCAGCACTTCTTCCAGATTTTTGTCGTTGGAAATGTGGATGATCAGGTCGTTTTCTTTTTTCGTATCGGCAATGCGGATCAATACGGTTTCGTCGCCCACGCGCAGTTCGAGGCTGCCCGTATCACCAATCTGACCGCCGGATTCGGCGTAGAACGGCGTTCGGTCCAGCACGATCTGGTATTGTGTGCCTTGTTTGTTTTGAACCTTCCGGTATTTGGCAATTCGGGCTTCAGCTTCGGTCTGGTCGTAACCCACAAACTCAACGCCGTCGATGTCGGTGAGTTCCGTCCAGTCGCCGGTTGCTGAGGTCGCATCCTTGCGCGAACGTTCTTTCTGTTGTTGCAGGGCTTTCTGAAAACCGGCTTCATCAATGGAAAGCCCTTTTTCACGGGCGATCAATGCGGTTAGATCGGAGGGGAAACCGAATGTGTCGTTGAGCTCAAAAACCGTCTCACCGTCAATCACTTGACCATCGGACTGCGCCAGATCGGAGGTGATTTTATCGAGTAGTTTCAAACCATTTTCCAGCGTCCGCAGAAAAGCCGCTTCTTCTTCCCGAATCACGGTTGCCACAAAATCACGCTGCGCATTCAGTTCCGGGAAAACGTCGGCAAACTGCATCGCCAAAGTGGGCACGAGTTTGGTTAGAAACGGTTCGGTAAAACCGAGGTACGAATACCCGTAGCGAACGGCCCGGCGCAAAATCCGGCGGATGACGTAGCCCGCCCGCGCGTTCGACGGCACCAGACCGTCGGCGATGGCGAACGAAACCGCCCGGATGTGATCGGCAATCACGCGCATGGCCACGTCCGGATAATCACGCTGCGAACCTTTGTAGGAAATGCCCGACAGTTCTTCGATGACCTGAATGGTGTGCGTAAACACATCCGTGTCGTAATTCGACAGTTTGCCCTGAATCGCCATGCAAAGCCGCTCGAAACCCATGCCGGTGTCGACGTGCCGCGCGGGCAGCGGGTCGAGCGAACCGTCGGCTTTGCGGTTGAACTGCATGAAAACGAGGTTCCAGATCTCCACCACTTGCGGGTGATCGGCGTTCACGAGTTCCTTGCCGGGCTTCAGTTCAACTTCCGACTGGGGCCGCAGATCGACGTGGATTTCGGAGCAGGGACCACACGGCCCCGTATCACCCATTTCCCAGAAATTATCTTTTTTATTGCCGAGAATGATGCGGTCTTCGCCCACAATCGGTTTCCACAAATCCCAGGCTTCCTGATCGAAGGGGACGTTGTCTTTGGCATCGCCCTCAAAAACAGACACATAGAGCCGGTCTTTCGGCAGCTTGTAGACCTCCGTCAGCAGTTCCCACGCCCAGGTAATGGCTTCTTTCTTGAAATAATCACCAAACGACCAGTTGCCGAGCATCTCGAACATGGTGTGGTGGTAGGTATCGAAACCGACGTCTTCAAGGTCATTGTGCTTGCCCGAAACCCGCAGGCATTTTTGCGTATCGGCCACGCGTTTGGCGGGTGGTGTTCCGTTGCCCAGAAAAAAATCCTTAAATTGAGCCATGCCCGAGTTGTTGAACATCAGCGTCGGGTCGTTTTTGGCCACCAGGGGTGCCGACTGAACAATCAGGTGGTTTTTACTCTGGAAAAAGTCTAAAAAATGCTGGCGAATTTCGGAAGAAGTCATGGTACTTGGTGGTCAGTCATCACGCCTGTGATGGCTACGGATTGAAATGTTTTGCAAATTTACGGAAAACTTGTGTTTCTTCCGGTTTGAACGGAAGTTTGTTCTATGGAGGAGTTAACAAAACGGTATTACGGCATTCGCGAGGTGGCCGACATGCTGGGGGTGAACATATCGAAATTGCGGTTTTACGAGAAAGAGTTTCCTACGCTCAAGCCCCGTAAAAACCGCGCCGGTGACCGGATTTATACCAAAGATGACATCGTGCACCTTCGGGAAATTCTGGAATTGGTGGAAGAAAAAAAACTGACGCTGGAAGGGGCGAGGCAACACCTCAAAGCCCGCTCCTCGCGTCAGACTGAAATTAAACAGATGATCGGCCGGTTGCAGGAAATCCGCAAATTCCTGGTCGAAACCCGGAGTCAGTTGGAAGGATAGTTTACGGTTTACGGTATTCAGTTTACGGTTTACGGTGGCTGACGCGTTCCTGTGTGTGCGTCAGCCACCGTAAACTGAATACCGTAAACTGAATACCGTAAACCGTTCTTTACATCCTCCTCGACCGGTATTGGTAATAATCCCAGGTTTTTCGGATGCCTGCGTAGACGCCGTTGCTGCGGGGGAACAAACCGCCCTGATCGGAAGCGGCTGAAACAGTCACGAGCAGACCACTCTGGTTCAGCGGAACGCCCACCTGCAGAAGGGATGAAAACTGTTCGACGGTGTTGGGGAACGGGACATCGTAGGTGCCAAAGTTTTCGCTGTACGACAGCTTAACCTGAAACGTGCCGTTACGCCCAAACCCACCCTGCAAACCGGTGTGGAAGGCCCGAACCCGGTTGTTGCTGAAAAAACCGTACTGTGGCAGATCCGGGCGGGCCGAGGTCATCGGCGTGATGAACGGCGTTCCGATACCTTGCCCAAAATACGACCAGCCACTGCGGTACTGGCTGTGGTTGAAGTAGTTATCCCGCCCCCGCAGTTTGTCGGTGGCTTCAAAAACACTTCCTCCCTGGCTTTTAGTATAGAGCAGTTCCACGACGGCACCCGTGATGCGGAAGCCCGAGTTCGCCGGTTTCAAACTCCGAAAGCGAATGCCGTTGAGGCCATCTTCCAGGTTCGTCCGGTAAAACAGCGAACCGTCTTCGTAAACACTCTGGCGATACAGCAGAATCGACAGTTTTTTGGTGCTGAACTCCAGACCGACGTCGATGCTCCCCAGGTGATTGCCGATGCGGTTTTCCCGGTCGAAGCGGCTGTAATACGTCGTATCGACACCCCGGTTGTAGCCCAGACTACTGCCTGTTACCATATACGAATACGCCTGAAAATTGGAGGGAAACCGGCCTTCCTTGATCAGCCCATCGGAAAGCTCGCTGGTGGTGCCGCCCCACTCGGCCTGGTGGTTGAAACCGGCGTAGAGTTTGATAGGCCATTTTGCCTTGCCAATCCGGGCATACAGGGCTTTCTGGTGAAGATAGGCCCGACTAACAAAACTTTTCTGCTCGAACCAGCCATGCGCATAAAAACCTCGAACCGACAGAATGCCGCCCGTAAAAGGAATAGGGGTATACTGCGAAAGGCCAATCTGAATTTTCGGCAGGGGAAGGGCATTGCCCGACCAACTGAAAGACCCCGAACTCAGGGTTGAATCCACCAGACCGACCACTTCCCGACGCCGTCCGGCTACCAGTTCGAAGGCCCCCGCGCGAATTTTTCCGTAGAGTTCCGGAATGATCAGGGTGGTTTTTGAACCCGCTGCCGTATTGCCCACCAGTTCGACACCGTAGCCAAAGCCAAAAAAATCTCGTTTTTTTTGTGGCGTGTTGTCATCGATGGCGTAAAACCGGGAATCCCAGCGAAGCCCGGTTCGCACGCTGGCATACGGCAAATCCGTTGGTACCGTGCCGTACTGGTTCGAGCGTAGCCAGAAGGGCGTCTGTTTTGAGTTTCCGTAAAAACCGCCCACTTCTGCAAAAAGCTGAATGGGTTTTCGCTCAATCCTGGATTGACAAAATCCGATCAATGGGCAGAAGACCAGTATTAGAAATCTCATTTGTTCCTGACCGGTACGAAAGTGCCGCCTAAGTAGTACATCACGTAAAAACCGATGCCCGCAAACCCCACAGAAATAGAACTTTCACGGGTCAGTTTATACGCCATGAAGGCGCTTCCGAGGGCTAGTGATCCGCTGATCAGAATCAGCAGAACCTGCAAACACCAGGAAAAGAAGGAGCGTTTTTCAATATTCATTTTGGGTGCCATGATCGGTCAAGAAATTTAAGTAGTGTATTGTGCTATGAATTGAACTCTGATTGTACGATATAAAGCCGCAATGTTTCGCCAGAAATCATCGATCCTGACGGATATTAAGGGGAGCAAGAAAAAGTACGGTGGGTAATGAGACGAAAGAGTGATAATGCGCTAATGGAGCGGTGGGTAATCCAGAGAACTGCTTCTGCCAAAACGGGCGAACAGGCGGTTTGAATTGTAGCCTATGGGAAACGGAATGGCAACTACTGAGCTCATGCGATTGGGTAAGTTTTCATTCTTTAACTTTTGGTAACATTAAAGGTTTGAAGAATTTTACCATTTTGAGTAATTTAAAATCAATCTATTTGTAAAGTATTGTGAAAATTTTTTTGCCGGTCTCTGTTTGTGTCTTATAAAAAAGATTAAAACGGCCGCTTCAATAGATTATTTAACTGAATTTTAGGTACTTAACAGGAAGTAAGGAAGAGATTCGGAATGAGTGTAATTCGTGAACATGAGTACTATTGACTGAGTGGTGTCACATAGCACAAAGTATACGTTTTCAAAAAAAAGGAGGTTTGGTCTATACGTTCGGAAAGTGAGTTCCCGTAAATATCCTACTTTGGATCTGACAGCGCCTTCAGAAAGGCAATCACTGCCGCTTGTTCTGAGACCGTCAAATCAAGTTTTTCGGACGGTAAGGTTTGATTTTCGAGCCGGATGCCGAGTCCCCGGCCCCCGCCACGGTTGTAAAACTCTAGTACCTCTTCCAACGTTTGGTACGCACCGTTGTGCATATACGGGCTGGTTTGGGCGCTATTTCGCACCGTTGGCGTTTTAAAAGCAAACTTCAGCGGGTCGAGCCGGAAGAGGGCATAACGACCCGGATCCGGATCGATCTGATGGCGGTTGGGCTGCACTGGAACGCCGATGACCTCCGATTCGGTTTGGGTGAAAACCGGCGGCACCGTTCCGTTGAAGAGCGGCAGAAAGTGGCAGGTTCCGCATTTGGCTTTGCCCATAAAAAGATTAAAACCGAGCCGTTCTTCAGCCGACAAAAGCGGTTTTCCGGTTCCGTGGGGCTGCTCCCGCATGGACTGGTCGAACCGGGAATTGAGACGAACAAGGGATCGCTCGAAGGCTGCCAGGGCATTCTGGATGTGAATGGGTTCAATTGAATCCCTCAGTGTCGGAAAAGCCCGCTGAAACCAAGTCCGATAGCGACTGTTTTGCTGCAACAATTGGGCCGCGTGTTCCAGAGAACCGTGCATTTCGTCCACATTCTGAATGACTTCCGACGACTGATTTTCGAGCGTCGGGGCGCGTAGATCGTAGAACTGGGCATTTTGTAAAGCCGCATTCAACAAGGTGGGCGTGTTGCGCCGGACGAACCCGCGACCCGACAGGGTGGCATTTTTGGGCAACCCGTCGGTGAAGGCTTTATCGGGCTGGTGGCAACTGGCGCACGACCGTTTCCCGCCCGACGACGGATCGTTGCCAGCGGACAAAATCGGGTCAGAAAACAACTTTTTACCCAGCAGCACCTTGGCCGGATTGGTGCGCATAGCGACCGTCGGAGCGTAGAAATCCGGATTGAATGCGTTGGTATCGAACAACGTTTTGGCGTCTGTCCGCAACGCCCGAAGCTCGTTGAACGGTTGGATATTCTGCTGTTTCTGGAACGCCAGCATCTGTGTGGAAAGCGGATTGGCAACCTTAGTGATGAACAGAAACCGGTCGAACGTGTTGAAGTCGGAAGCGCGGTTCAGGTGGGTTTCGGAGTCTTCCAGAAGCTGAATAAGGCGACGGAAACCGGGGGTATTTGTGCTGTAGAAGGATGCATACGTTCTCAAACTCCTGAGCGACGCAGCGGCTTCGGGCAAGGCCGTCTGGCAGCGGGGTGTGTCGAAGCCGCTGATTCCAAGCGTGATGATTCGAAAGATCTGGAGCCGCAGGGCATCGAAAACGTGGGCGTCCGTCAGTGCCGTATCGTTTCCAAAGTCCGCGTACCGCAGCAGTTCGCGCCGGAGTTTTTTGATTTCCCGAATCAGGTCCGACCGCCGGGTGGGATCAAATTCCGGAAAAAGCAATTCTTCGATGACCTGCAAACCGCCGGGTTCCGAAATCCGGTTGTCTTCGGCTTCAATTTCGGGCAGGGGCGGACCGTTGACCAGCCGTGTGGTAGCCGGAAAATAATACTCCGCGAAAGGTTCCAGCTTTTTGTAAGCCTGGCGGCAGGCCAGAAAGGCGGTTTTCAGTGAATCGGGAGAGGTACTGTGTTCGGCCAGGGGCAAAAACCGGGTTTCAATCAGCGTTCGGAATGCCGCCAGATCGTGGGAAAACTGCTGTTTTACGCGTTCCGTTGCGTTTTTCTCAGGAAGTGCTGGCACATCCATTTGCTGGAGTACAACGACAAATAGCAGTGTCGCAGCCAAAAATAAAAGCCCCCACCCCCCTGAAGGGGGCCTAAAAATCGGTGAGTTCAGGCCCCCTTCAGGGGGGTGGGGGCTTTTACTTCGGAACACCGCGCACAATGACAATCTGACCGCCTTCGCCCATATTCCCAATCGCATTGTCGTAGATATTGACGTTTTTGGTGATCGCGCTGCCATCCGCGTTGATGAATTTGGTGTCGCGCCAGGTGTGCGGTTGCAGGTTGATCAGGAACGTGTTCGGAACGCCCACCACGTCCGAAATGTCGGTCATCGCGCCGTATTCCCAGGTGCTGATGCCCTGATGACCAATGATGTTGTAGATGCGCTGAAAGTCGCCATCGTTTCGGCGGTGGTTCATTTCCAGGAACGGTTTGAGCTGTCTGGTGGTAATGCTATATTGCCAGATACGTCCGTCGTGGTCGGGCGTCGAAATCGGCGCGTCGCCATCTTCCCCGATGTACACAAAATTCTCGGTGACGCAGATGTTGTCCGGATTGATCAGGCTTTTGCCCGGATTAGAATACCCCTCGGCCACAAACGACAGTTGCCCTTTCAGCGGGTTGGTGGCGTCCAGTTCCAGGCGGTAAATGCGGCCCCACTGCACCCGGTCGCTGGCATGCGAACCCGTGACGGCAAAATACAGTTCACGCCCGTTTGCCGCGCTGCCTTTCCGGTAGTCGATGTCTTCGACCCGCGCAAACTGAATGGCATTTTTTTCCAGTTGCTGCGCGGCAATCTGGACACCCGTGGCGGTTTTTGCATTGTCGATTTCCACAAATTCGACCTCATACCGCTGGTCGGCCTGCATGTTTTTCTCGATGGGGTCCTGGTTGGTTCGTCGGAGTGTGTAGAGCTTTCCGTTCTGGAGGTCGCCGGGCGTCGTAGAAACGTACATCGTCACCTGCCCATTGCCTTCATCTTCCGTCATCAGCACCACGGTTTTGTTGGGATACGAGCCTTTCGGTAGCGGAAGCGCATTTTCGAACGACGCTTTTCCCAGGGCCGGGAGCGTCCGGTTGCCGTTCTTTTTATCAGCCGCGCCCAGCGGGTCGATGGCGTGAACCCGACCTTCTGCGTCGCTCTCGCCAGCGGTCAGGTAGAGCGGACCAAAACCGTGTTCGGCCGGGGTGGCCAGCGTGGCCGAACAAAGCCGCCAGATTCCGCCTTCGGCATCGACAAGGTATTCACCTTTGACCGGTTTGAAGGTTTTATCCAGATAAACCCGGGAGACCGAGCGGATCATCTCGTGGTTGGTGATCAGTACATAGCCGTCACCTGCCGGATTTTTCAATAAACCGGCTCCATCGGGTTGTCCGGCAAATATGAAATCGGGGGATTGTTCCAGTTTATCGGAACTACTGATGAGGGGCAGAATTTCCAGACTTTCAAAACCGGGCAGGGCCTTGACCAGCGGGGGGGCAGCCGAATGGGCTTTCAGTTCCACCTCCGTTTTGGTAGTCGGCGTGGTTCCGGTTTTTTCTTCTTTCTGACACCCTGCCCATCCAGGTGCTGAAAGGAAGATAACGATTTGGATGAAAGAGCGAAACAGAGTTAACCTTGACATGGAATGGGGGTGTTTAGCAAATATACTTAATTTTTATTTTGCCCCGCACCGTTACTCCGGGCTTCCGATTCCGTCTTGATTAAAACCCTGAATGAGCAGCCTGTGAATCATCCTGAATTATTCTACCAATCGGCCCTGACGTCCGTACCGGGTGTGGGCGACGTATTGATTCGTCAACTGATGAGCTATTGCGGCTCGGCTTCCGAAGTTTTTCGGTCGCCCCTGTCGAAATTGCGAAAAACACCCGGCGTGGGCGAGGTGATTGCCCGCGCTATTTTGCACCAGGACGTGTTGCGGGAAGCCGAACAAACGCAGCAGCGGTGTGAAAAGCTGGGGATTCAGCAGTTGTTTTATACCGACAAAGCGTATCCGGCCCGTTTGAAAGCCCTCTACGATTCTCCGGCGATGCTGTATTTTCAGGGCACCGCCGACCTGAACGCTGCCCGCACCCTCGGCATTGTCGGAACACGGCAGGCCACAGATTACGGACGGCGAATCACGGAAGAACTGATTCAGGCGGTGCAACCCTACCAGTCGCTGGTGATTAGTGGCCTGGCCTACGGCATCGACATTGCCGCCCACCGGGCCAGTTTGATCAACAGCCTGCCAACAGTGGGTGTCATGGCTAGCGGGGTCGATATCGTCTATCCGTATGTTCACAAGAAAACCGCGCAGGAGATGGTGCTGCTCGGTGGTTTGCTGACTGAAAACCGCCCTGGTGTCAAGCCCGACGCCCGCTTGTTTCCGGCCCGAAACCGCATCATTGCGGGCTTGAGTGATGCCATAATTATTGTAGAAGCGGCCACCAAAGGTGGGGCTTTGATTACTGCGGAATATGCCAACAACTACCACCGGGAGGTTTTTGCCGTCCCCGGCCATCTGAATCAGACGTTTTCTCAGGGTTGCAACAAGCTGATTCGGGAAAACAAAGCCCAGATTTATACCAGACCGGAGGATGTGATTGAAGCCCTGAACTGGGATCAGCCGGTGAGCAAAACCGCCCCGACCGACAAAACCGCCCTGGCGCTGGAATTTACGGAAGAAGAAAGTCAGATTCTGGCACTCTTTCGTCAAAAGCCCGACTGGCACATCGATGAGCTTAGTTGGCGAACGCAGATTCACATCGGTAAACTGGCGTCATTGCTGCTGAACCTGGAATTTAGAGGCATGGTCAGGACGCTGCCGGGGAAGAAATACCAGTTGAATTAAGGAATTTCAAATGTAAAATGATGAATGCTAAATGTAAAAAGAGTTTCCAATCCGAAACTTTTACATTTAGCATTCATCATTTTACATTTGAAATTCCCAATTTAAAACCCTAGTCCAATGGCAAATCCCCGCACCGTGGTCGGGAATGTTCCCAGGTTGGTGAGTGCGCCGTTGTTCAGATTGATGTTGTACAGGTTTGTGGAACTACCCGCTGTCAACAGCGCATAGGCTTTGTCGCTCCGCCCGCCGATGTCAAATCCGTTGGTTGCCGTGATATCGATGCCCAGTGGACTTCCACCCACCAGCGTGCCGTCATTCGGCGGAATCTGGCGGTACAAGCGGTTGGAGAAGTCGTCGAGGTCATACAGAACCGTTGTCGTTGCACCCTGAACGTTGTTCGAATAGGCAGCCGCCCGAACCGAAGGCCGGTCAACCGCCGTGGGGCCATAATTGAGCGGTTTGTCGACACTAACGTTCCCATTTGTCGGATCAATCCGCAGGTTTTGACCCGAGTTGCTGATGACCCGAATCCGGTCGACCGTCGGGTTGAAATCAAAACCGTAGTCACTGCCCGTCAGCATGGGCGTAAACGCGCCGGAACCCACCACCGTGAGCTGGGCGTTGTTGGTACCGGCCGGATACGAAATGGTATAAATGCGGCTGGAATTTCCCAGGGCGTAGAGTTGACCCGTTGCCGGACGCATGTCGATACCGCGAATCGTTTCACCCGGTTGTAGTCCGGTAATGTTACGCTGAACCGGTCGAATGTCGAAGGGATCGAAAATCAGCAGGTCGTTGCCACTGACGGCGTAGGCGACGGCATCCGTCGGAATGGCCAGCCCGATGTAGGTTCCGGAACCCAGATCGCCCAGCTTCTGAATGGCACCCGTGGTCAGGTTTACGTTGCCCAATTCGGCTTTGCCACCCACCCAGTAGGCCAGCAGGGCATGGCTGTTGTCGGACGAAATGTCAAAACCGGCACTGCCCGTAATGTCTTTTCCCAGGGGGCCGACGTTGACGAGTGTTCCGTTGTTGGGCGGAATCTGGGAGTAGAGACGATCCGAAACCGGGTCGATGTCATACAAAACCGTGCTGCTCGACACGCCTTTGCTGTTGGTGTAGGCCACCGCTGAAATTGCCGGATTGGTTCCGCCATTGATGTTTCCATCCTGCCCACCGGTTTGAAGCATGCCGGTGTTGGGATTGAGCCGGAGGTTTTGGCCGGTGCTGGTCACCAGCCGGATCAGGTCGACCGTCGGGTTGAAGTCAAAAGCGACCGAAGCCCCGTCGGCGATGGCGGGTGAGAAAGGGTCCACACTTACCGAACGCGCTACCCCCGTTTCCTGGTTGATGACGTAAACCCGGCTGGTGCTGCCCAGTCCGTAGAGTTGCCCCGTTGCCGGGCGGAAGTCGATGGCCAGGATTTTTTCGTTTTCTTTCAGGCCCGTAATCTCGGTATTCGACAGGTTTGCCATCGGGTTCGAAACGGTCTTCTTGTTCAACCGGTTGTTGTCCGTTAAAGCAAAAAATGAAACCTCCGTCGCGCTTTCACGGGCACTGTTGTGTTTCGTAACATCGGGGCTCAGGGCGCTTTCGGGTGACGTACATGCGTTCAGACCCACCATCAGGCCCAGTACCCACGCGCCTGCCGGTAGGCGAAATCCTCCTTTTTTAGTCGTACTCATGTTTCAAATTGTTTTAGAAAGGTTGAATGGAATGATAGGATATTGACAGTCATACGAATGAAGGCGGGTATTTAGATTTCCAACCCGTAAGAATGTTACGATATGGCCCCGGCGTAAAAAGGTGAATCGCTGATAATGAGTAGATTATCAGGATAGTAGTGAAGAAAGATAATACTGCGGTAAAGTTAAAACCAGGGATTACCAGCTCTTTTTAACAGACAGAAACATGCCCTTTTGAGCCGGATATAACGCGCCCTGATCCAGGGCGAAAGAGGCTGACAGGAAGGTGTTGGAAAGCGGTGGGAGGGGAACCTGAGCCGCCAGCAAGGCTGAGAACTGCTCAAAACGGGGAGAATACGGCAGATTGTAGGTGCCGTAGTTGCGGCTGAACGACGCCCGGGCATTGAGTTGTACGCGATAAAGAATTCCCTCCAGGCCGAGATACCAGACATTGACCCGGTTATTGGGGAAGAAACCGCCCCCGGTATATTGCTGCACCCGGGCGGTGTAGTCGGCTCGGGGGGCAATGAAGGGCGTGCCGATGGTTCGGCCAAAATACGACCAGCCTTCCCGGTACTGACCGTGGTTAAAATAATTGTCGGCGCCCTGATACTGAGCCGTCTGGTCGAAAACCGGCCCACTCTGGCTGGTCATCGGCAGCCACTCCACCACGGCCGCATTCCACCGGAACCGGGGGTTGGGTGTGGCGGTTTTGTTCCGGAAACGGAGGCCCCACAAGCCGTCGGGAAAGTTGAGGTAAACGATGCCGCTGACGTCTTCATAAAAATGCTGGTAGTAGAACAAGGTGATTAACCGGGAGGTCGTCCATTCCAGGGCGTAGTCGATGGAACCCAGGTGATTGCCGACCCGGTTTTCGCCATCGAAGGCGGTTTGCTGGCTGGTGGTGAGTTCTTTGGGATACAACCCAAAAATGAGTCCCGTATAATCCCGGAATGAGGAGGGCAGCTTGCCATTCACTGCAAATGAAGTGCCTTTCAGGTAATCGGCGTGACCACCCCACTGCACCTGATGATTCATGCCCACGTAAAACTTCACCTTCCAGTGCGGTTTTCCGAAGCGACCGTAGAGGTATTTCTGGTGCAGATACGCACCCTTGATGTAAGGCGCATTGAACCAGCCGTGGGCATAGCCCAGCCGGAAAGCCACCAGTTTTTTCAGAAAACCGATTGGCACGAAGCCGGGCGTGTGGAACTGCACTTTCGGAATGGGCAGCGCATTGGCCGACCAGGCGACAAAACCGGACGTCAGCGTGGTGTCACCGAGGCCGTATTGCTCGCGCCGTCGGCCCGCCCAGAGTTCAAATTTCCCCAGCCGAACCTTGACATACAGTTCAGGGAGAATAAACTGACTGCTTTGGCCCACATTGACAGCCGCGTAGCCGCCAACGCCCCAATCAAACCGGTGGTGGTTCGTATAAACCGTATCGGTGCGGTAATCACGACTCATCTGTCCCCGCAAGGTTGCAAACGGGCCTTGCAGCGGCACGATGCCGTATTGGTTGGTGCGGAGCCAGAAGGGGGGTTGGCGGGCCGTTGCGCCCATACCCCCAAGTTCGAGGTCGGCCCGAACCGGGCTGGAAAGCCGGGTTTCCTGTGCCAGGGCCGACGTGGCCAGCAGCCAGCCGAATGCCAAACAAACGAGCCGTCTCATCGGCGGTTCAGACTAACGGTTCCATTCCGCCGGATTTTGCCGCCAGGCCGCGAGGGAGTCCATGGCGTCGGCCGAAATGTAGTTCAGATCCCGGGCTTCACCCACCAGCGTTTCGTAGTCGCTCAGGCAGACCAGTTTGACGTCTTTGTCCGCAAAATTTTGACTGGCTACCGGAAAACCGTAGGTAAAAATGGCCGCCATGCCCAGCACTCCGGCCCCGGCTTGCCGCAGCACATCCACCACTTTGAGCGAACTGCCACCGGTCGAAATCAAGTCTTCAATCACGACAATGCGTTGTCCCTCTTCCAGCCGTCCCTCGATCTGGTTGCCCATGCCATGTTTTTTTGGTTCCGGCCGAACATACAGAAAGGGCAGGTTCAGCGCATCGGCGACCAGCGCTCCCTGGGCAATACCAGCCGTGGCAACGCCAGCAATGGCTTGAACATCAGGAAATTCTTTGAGGATTGTATCGGCTAACGCGGTACGGATATACGTCCGGGCTTCCGGGTATGACAACGTGATGCGGTTGTCACAATAAATCGGTGATTTCCAGCCTGAACTCCACGTAAAAGGCTCCTCCGGCCGGAGTCGAACCGCTTTCACTTCCAGTAGCAATCGGGCAACTTTTGCTGCAATCATAGGTGCTTTAAATGATGACGATTGACCATCGTCCATCGTCAGTGGTCATTTTACTCTTCAATTCTCTTCGTCACCAGAATTTTATCGATCCGGCTTTTGTCCATGTCGATGATTTCAAACTGGTAATCCTGCCAGGAAAAAGTCTCACCGGTTTTCGGGATGTCCTTGATAATCTGTAGGGCAAAACCGCCCAGCGTATCAAAACCGGTCATTTCGCGCCGGTTCTGGATAATGATGTTGAAATAATCCAGGAAATCGTCGAACGGAATCTGGGCATCGACGAGGTAGCTGCCGTCGCCCCGTTCCACAATCTCGAACTCAAATTCGTTGGTGTCCGAAATGTCGCCCACAAGCGCGTCCACGATGTCGTTGAGCGTCACCATGCCCAGAACGCCACCGTATTCATCGACGATGATGCCCACGTACTGCCGACGTTCCCGAAACCGTTCCAGCACCTGGTAGGCCATGTTGCTTTCGGGAATGTATAGAATATCGCGTTTGAGTTCTTCGAGCCGGGTGAGCTGATCATCGAGGTCTTTGCCCAGAAAATCCTTGCTGTGAATGAGACCGATCATTTCATCGACGCCCCCCTTGCAGAGCGGGTAATGCGAATGGCGGTGTTCGATGATGTACTGGCGGTTTTCTTCGACCGTGGCTTCCAGATCCAGAAACACCATTTCCTGCCGGTTGGTCATCAGGGAGGTGATCCGGCGGTCGCCGAGTTGAAAAACGTTCTGCACAATTTCCTGCTCAATCTCCTCGATGACCCCGCCCGAGGTACCTTCCTGAATCAGACTTTTGATTTCTTCTTCCGTTACGGCACTGGCATTGGGTTTGATATTCAGAATTTTAATGATCAAGTCACTGGAAAAACCGAGCAGGCTGATAAAGGGTGACGTCACCCGGGAAAGCATGTTCATCGGCCCGGCCATAAATTTGGCAATGCCTTCGGGATTCGATAATCCGATTCGTTTGGGAACCAGTTCGCCCAGCACCAGCGACAGATACGTAATCAAAATAACCGTCAGGGTAACCGCAATGCTGTTGGCGTAGGGTTGAAGGAGCGGAAACTGGGACACGAAGCCCGAAATCTGGTCGGTCAGGCTGTCACCACTGAAAATACCCGTCAGGATTCCGATGAGGGTAATCCCGATTTGAACGGTAGCCAGAAAACGGTTGGGCGATTCGGCGAGTTTCAGAGCCTCTTCGGCCCGGCGGTCGCCATTTCGGGCGTCGGTTTCGAGTCGGGCTTTGCGGGAGGAAACCAGTGCGATCTCCGATAAAGAGAAAACACCGTTCAGAATGACTAAAAATAGAATGATTGCAAGTTCCACACGGGGGAAAGTTGGCGTTCTGCAAAAATAGTGGATTTAGTTTCTCTTCAAAGATGAATGGTTTATCTAAATTTGTTTTGTAATTCACGCTATTCGGTACGTCGACGGTTCGACGGGCTCATTCACCCAGCAGTTCAACTACCTCATGACCATTTTTATTGACGACCGACCCATTCATTTAAAGGGTTCAAAGAAGGCAGCCAAATTGCAGGACGCTGCGCTGGATAACCACGTGGAGTACGACCGGATCATCGACGCCCGTCTCGACGGCCTGAAGCTGGGCATGTTGAAAGGGCATCTCCTGGTGCTCAATGCGACGCCCGTTACCATCGAAAAACTGGTCAACTTGCTCAATAACTACGAAATGGGCGACCTAAGCTCGGTTACCCTGGTGGCCGCTGAAAAAAAGGCCGTTGAGGAGAAGTTTAAAAGTATGTTCAGAATTGTCCGGGCCGCGGGCGGGGTGGTGTTTAAAGAAGATAAAATGCTGTTGATTTTCCGTCGTGGCAAGTGGGACCTGCCCAAAGGCAAACTCGACGGGGAGGAGCAGTCGCGGGTGGCAGCCCTGCGGGAAGTGGAGGAAGAAACCGGCGTTGTAGCCACGCTCGAAAACCGCATCTGTACGACCTGGCACACGTATACGCTGAACGGCAACCGCATCCTGAAAAAGACCAAATGGTATCACATGACCTGCGTCGACGATGCCAAAATGGCGCCCCAAACCGAGGAGGACATCGAACGACTCGAATGGATGGACCCCAAACAAACGGCCCTGGCCCTCACCAATTCCTTCAGTTCCATCCGGTATGTGATCGAGGAGGTGAACGGGAAGGTTATAAAGGAATGATGGATAGTAACTTTGCCCCTAAATCCCCTTTTGGGGATTTAGGGGCAAAAAGCGAAAGGCCTACCTTCATGATCCATCATTTTAATTTGTACGGCAGAAAATCGTCGATGTTTTTGGAATACCGGTGCAGTTCGCGGATGATGCTTGAACTGATGGGGGCGAGGGACGGGGACGTGATCAGAAAGACGGTTTCCACGTCTTCGTACACGTACCGGTTGACTTGCGAAATGCTGTTTTCGTACTCAAAATCCGTGGTGTTGCGCAAACCCCGCAGCAAAAACCGGGCGCCCAGACCGCGGGCGACGTTGGCGGTCAGGTCGTCATACGATACGACTTTCACCGCCGGATAGGCCGCAAAGGTCTGCTCGATCAGACCGGCCATCACGTCCAGCGGAAAATACCGCTGTTTGCTGGCGTTCCGGCCAATGCCGATGAAAATTTCATCAAAGAGTTTGAGTCCCCGTAACACAATGTCTTCATGTCCCTTCGTAAACGGGTCGAAGGAGCCGGGAAAGAGCGCGATTCGTTTCATAAAGGTGGGAGAAACCGGGTGGTGGCTGGCTGGTTAATGGAAGGTCAGTTGGTTGCCTGTTCTTACTCGATCAGCGTGTTTCCGTACAAGCTGAAATACCGGTGTTCCGGTAGCTCATCGAACGCCGGTGTCAACTGCAAGCCGGGCAGTGTTGAACCGAAGCGGATGTTGGGCAGAAACTGTTCGAGGGCCGTATAGATTTCGGCAAAAGGTGTGATTTCACCGAACAAAACCACCTGCAATTCTTTCGGTTCGGTTTTCAATTCGTTGATAACGTACAGGATGTAATACACCAGATCGGTGGCATTTTTGTAGGCAAACCGGTTGCAGAACCTGAATTCTCCGCCTTTTCGATAAATAACCGTAACGGATTCATCCTCAAAATTCAACGATAATTTCTGGTCTGAATTCAGCACCGAATCCGTCAGCGACGTGGCCTGAATCAGCGTGCTCGACTGGTGAACCAGCGTGATCTGCTGCAGGGGATACGTAGCTGATAACCAATCAGTCAGGGCATTGTCGACGCTGAAAACCGCCTGAAAATCTTCTTTTTTGTGGGCATATGCCAGCGCATGTTCCGAACTGGAAAGCGGATTGCCGCGCATCAACTGGAGGTACTGCCCTGCGTATTCTTTCCGGAACAGACCCGATGGCACCAGCGTAAACGAAGGCGAGTTGACCGACACTTGAATGCTTTTCCAGTAGGACGACTGAAGGATCGGGTGATTTTGGTAAATGGTTCGTAATGAGGGTAGTAGCGGGTTTTCGGTCAGCAGGGTCGGAAAGGTGTACTCCTCCAGCCAGACACACCGGCGGGGGTGGGGTTCGACCACACAAAACCGGAATCGTTCCTTGCCCATCTCCAGGCATAGCTGGTACGAGCCGGTCGTTGACACATCAAAAGAATCTTCCCGAATGGCGACGGTTGGGGTCACAGTAGCTAGGGTCTCGATACGCACAAAAAAAGTGATTGGGTTAACAGGTACAGTGGGAAGTTATATGTTTTCCAATTTTGGGAACATATGGTGAGCTAAATGTACAAAAATACCCGACAGACCACCGCTATTGTTTCAAATAACCTTTTAAGTGGAAGACCTCCTCCATAGACTGGCACAGGCGGAACATGCGGTGGACCTCATTTTCGGGGTACGTTTTGATTTCCTCGAACGTCATCAGCCGCACTTCGGTAATGATCTGGTTTTCGGCATCCATTTCCGGGTCGAATCCCTGGCGTAGCTGACCACCCACGATGCGGACGTCGAAAAACAGCTCCATCGCGTGCAGGGGCGTCTGCATGAATTCATTGACAAACTGGAGTTCGCCCACTTCAATGTCCAACCCGGTTTCTTCGTGAAATTCCCGAACGAGGGCTTCATAGGCGGTTTCGCCGTACTGGGGGCCACCGCCCGGCGGACACCAGAAGGTATCCGTGGGGCCAATGCCCCGGTGACGGACCATCAATAGTTTTCCGTCGATGAGGCACAAACCGCATACCCGCAGCCGCAGGCGATTGCCGTAGAGCCGCTTTACTTCTTCGCGTGCAATATCCAAGTTGATTTCTGGTGGTTTCAGCCCGCAAATATAGGGAGAATTAAGAGTTAAGAGGTATGCTTTTTTGCCCCTAAATCCCCCAAAGAGGACTTTCAGCATCTGGTTTAAGCGGTGTTCAAGTCCCCTTTAGGGGATTTAGGGGCAAAAAAGCATAATTTTCAACTCAATAGGGGCTTCCCGAAATGTAGCTTTCCAGGGAGTGAATGCGGGCTTTCTGGTCGTGGATGATGGCCGAAACGACGTCGTTGATGGAAATAATGCCAATGAGTTGGCCTTCGTCGACGACGGGCAGGTGGCGAATGTGTTTGTCAGACATGATCAGCATGGCATCTTCCAGGCGTTGATCGGAGCTAATGGTGATCAGGTTGGCGGTCATGACCTCTTCGATCAGGGTGTCTTTCGATGCCCGGCCTTTCAGAATCCCTTTGCGGGCATAATCGCGTTCGGAGAAGATTCCCGACAAATTTCCTTCATCGATCACCAGAACGGCGCCGATATTTTTGGTAGCCATGGCTTCCAAAGCTTCATAAACCGTCGTATTGGATGTGACGGAATAGATGGTGTTGATCGTTTTGCCTTGCAAAACCTGACGGATTTTCATGGTTTAAGGAAGTTTGGTAAATGGGTTGGGATCAAAATAAAAAAAAGGTATGATAAAAGCAATGCGGTGTTGCATTTTGGAAGCTATATGCCTCAATATTCTTGGAATTGTCAAAACTTGCTTGGTGATTCAAGGGTGACTGTCGATTTGTTTTTAAAAAGAAGTCCGCCTAAGTTTGAAAAAAAACCGCCTATGATTTCCTTTCCATCGCATGTTCTCAGACTGATCAGTGGGTTGTTGTTCTTCGGAAGCCTGAGTCTGTCGTGCCAGCGGCCACCGGTCAAAGCCGAGCAGGAAGACGCCAATCCGCTGGTGGGTTCCTGGGAAAAAGTGAATCCCTCGAAGTGCAGTCAGATGTACCCGGATGTGATCGAGTTCAGCGCGAACGGAGTATACCAAACGCAGTCGGAAGTGACCTCCGTGGCGATGGCCTGGGATGCCGGAACGTATGCGGTGGACCGGCAAATCGTAAAGATCGCCAACGCTACGGAAGTTTCGAAGCCCTACCGGTTTGTAATCAAGAACGAAATCGTTACGTTTGAGGATGAGCAGGGGTGCCGGTTTCCGTACCGGCGTATGTAAAAATCGGTTGAAAAAAACCGGCTGTTATTCCGTATATTCGTACAATGAATGATACTCTCACGCCCGCAGAATTGCTGGCGAAACGCTTCCCTTTCAAGCCTACTCCCGGGCAGCAGCACTTCTTTGAGCAGATGAATCCGTTCATGATTCGGACTGAACATGAAAATTACCGGGATTGCTTTTTGCTGAAAGGCTATGCCGGAACCGGAAAAACCACCCTCATCAGTACGCTGATCAAAGTGTTGCCCAAATTTGGGTTCAAATCCGTTTTGCTGGCACCCACGGGCCGGGCGGCCAAGGTCATGGCCAATTACTCGAAGCGCATGGCCCAGACGATTCACCGGAAAATTTATCGCCAGGTGGCCGACTCCAGTTCGGGAAATCTGGTGTTTCAGCGGCAGAAAAATTACCACGAAGACACGGTTTTCATCGTCGATGAAGCCTCCATGATCAGCGATGATTCGGAGATCGGCATGAACGGTTTGCTGGCCGACCTGGTCGACTTTGTGTTCGAAAACCCCGGAAACCGCCTGATGCTGGTGGGGGATGTGGCGCAGCTTCCGCCTGTGGGCAAGGAACTCAGCCCGGCACTCGACAAAGGCTACCTGGAGCGGCATTTCGACATGGTGGTGGTGGAACAGGAGTTGATGGAGGTCATGCGGCAGGACGAACATTCGGGTATTCTGCTGAATGCGACCAACTTACGCGATGTGCTGAACGACCCGAATCCGAAGATTCATCTGAATGTTCGAAAATTCCGGGACATCTATAAAATGACCGGTGAAAAGCTGGAAGACGGAATCCGGTATTGCTACGACAAATACGGGCGCGAAAATACCATCATCATTACGCGTTCCAACAAGATGGCCGTGCAGTATAATCAGTACATTCGCCGGGCCATCAACCAGTGTGAAGAAGAACTCGACGCGGGCGACATGCTGATGATCGTCAAGAATAATTATACGGTTTTGGACGACGATTCTCCGGCGGGTTTTCTGGCCAACGGGGATTTTGTGGAGGTGATGAAAATTCGTAAACGCGAAGAGCAGCACGGCCTCAAATTTGCCACCGTCACCCTGCGGCTGGTCGATCTGGAGGAGCAACCCGAGTTTGAAACCAAGATTATTCTCGATACACTGTATTCCCCGCAACCGTCGCTGGGGCGGGAAGAAAACAAGCAGTTGTACGAGAGCGTCCAGCAGGATTATTTTTACATCAAATCGAAAAAGGAACGTTCCGAAGCCATCCGTCGCGACCCGTATCTGAGTGCCTTGCAGGTGAAGTTTGCCTACGCCCTGACCTGCCACAAGGCGCAGGGCGGGCAGTGGCCGGCGGTTTTTGTCGATCAGGGGTATTTGCCCGACGGGCAGGTGAACCAGGATTTTGTGCGGTGGCTCTACACGGCCATCACCCGGGCCACCGACGAAGCGTTTCTGATGAATTTTATGCCGCAATTTTTTGGAAATACTTCCCATGAACCTGACTGAGTTTACCCAAACCCTCACCAACACCCAACCGCCGTTTGGTCTGCACCCGGTTGCCGAAGCCCTCTGGTATGACGCCAAAGGCAATTGGGAACAGGCCCACAACATCGCCCAAAGCAAGGAAGGTACCCGCGACTATGACCGGCTGCACGCCTATCTGCACCGCAAGGAAGGCGACGAGTGGAACGCCGGATACTGGTATCGCCGGGCGGGCGCAACGGTTTTTGCCGGCTCGCTGGACGACGAATGGAAGGAGTTGGTTCAGATTTTTCTGGCGAAATAAGCGATGAAACGACTATGCTGGGTGACCGTTTTGCTGCTGGCCGTCCAGACGGTTTGGGCGCAGGACTGGAAAGCCGGGGTTGCCCGGACGGTAATTACGCCCAAGACATCGCAGTGGATGGCTGGTTATGCGGCCCGTACGCGCCCTGCCGATGGCAAACTTCATGATCTGTGGGCCAAAGCCCTGGCGCTGGAGGACGAAAAAGGAAACCGGGTGGTGCTGGTGACTACGGATCTACTCGGTTTCCCCAAAAAACTCTCGGACCAGATCCGGGAGCGACTGAACCGCCAGTTCGGGCTGTCGAAAGCGCAGATTCTTCTGAACAGTTCGCACACCCATTCCGGGCCGGTTCTGGCCCATGCGCTGTATGACATTTACCCGCTCGATGCCGGTGAATTGGCGAAAATTGACCAATATACCCGACAACTGGAAGACCAGATTGTGATGTTGGTTGGGAAAGCCCTGAAGGACCTGGAACCGGCAGAATTGTTCGCTCAGAACGGTGTAACGCGGTTTCAGGTCAACCGGCGCAACAACAAGGAAAGCTCACTGCTGGAACAAACCGAACTGAAAGGCCCAAATGATCACGCAGTGCCGGTGATCAAGGTGCTTGGTAAATCGGGTAAACTCAAAGCCATTGCCTTCGGATACGCCTGCCACCCCACCGTGCTGGATCAGTACCAATGGTCGGGCGACTACGTAGGGTTTGCCCAACTGGAGCTGGAAAAAGCGCATCCGGGCGCGATGGCACTGTTTTTTCAGGGAGCCGCCGGGGATCAGAACCCGATGCCCCGCCGAACCGTGCCGCTGGCCCGGCAACACGGTCGGGAACTGGCCGTAGCCGTGGATCGCGTGCTCGAAGAACCCATGCGAAAACTGACGGCCCAGGTTCGTACGGCGTATTCAGAAATCGACCTCCCGCTGGCGGCTCCGCCTTCGGAAGCCGAATTGACAAAAACCAGCCAGGAAGGGGAGAGTTACATGAAACGCTGGGCCATCCGGATGCTGGCCGAAAAAAAGCAGGGCAAGCCGGTGTTGAACCATTATCCGTATCCGTTGCAGGTGTGGCAGTTGGGCGACCAACCCCTGCTGGCGTTTGGGGGTGAACTCGTCATCGAATACGCCAATGCGTGTAAAAAGCGGTTTGGCCCCGACGTCTTCGTGCTGGGGTATTCCAACGATGTGATGGGTTACATTCCGTCGGCAACGGTTTTGAAAGAAGGCGGGTATGAAGGGGCTTCGTCGCAGATGGTCTACGGTTTGCCGGGTCTCTGGGATGCCACCGTTCCGGACCTGATTAGTCAGGAAATCAACCGCTTAGCCGGGCAGGTGGGGCTGAAACTCAGAAATTAAAATAATTTGTTGAAGCGGTTGTTCAAGTTTCGTGATGACCAACCCAAAAAACAGACATTATCTTTTCTTAAGTTATTAATAATCATAAATTTAGGCCGAAAACGTTGCTGGTATGCCAGGGAGTAAGGACCCGCTTGCCAGTCATCGGTTTGTTGAACGAGACAAACCAGCCAATCTGGAGAATGGATCCGGGAGTTGAACGCATCAGAACGAGTAAAGCAGAACCATGCATTTCGATTGTTTTGTGCCATGTCCTCTCATCTGCCGGTTTATCAATTGCAGACCTTTTCTGATTACGAGCCCAATACGCACTTTCACATGGAACGTCTTGAAAATCTGGTGAAGGATTTCAAGGCCAGTGATGAACCCCATTCACACACCTTTTATCTCGTGATGTGGGTGGAAGACGGTGTTGGAACCCACACTATCGAGGCTGAAACCCACGCGGTCGAGGCCCACAGGCTGTATTTTCTGGCACCAGGAAAAAGGCATAGCTGGAAAGTGTCGACCGACACCAAAGGCTACACGATTTTCTTCGATTCCAATTTTTGTCGGGGGCGGTTTGGAAAAAAGATCTACCGCTACCCGTTTTTTCATTCCCCAAAACACCAGCCCTGGCTGGCTGTGACGGATCAGCAGGCGGTATTCAGCGACCTCTTAAATTTTGTTTACCGGGAATATGAGGGAAATCAGCCCAATCGCTACGAAGTAATTTTGTCGGCTTTTCATATTGTGCTGGAACTGGCCGATCGGTTATACAACCAATTGTGGACAGATGATGATACCTACCAGTATGATCGAATTCGTCAATACGAGCAATTAATTGAGGAGCAATTTCTGACGGTTCGGGAAGTAAGCGCGTATGCCGCCCAGTTGCATGTGACACCGCATTACCTGAATCAGCTCTGCAAAAAGATCGCTGGTAAAACCGCCAGCCAACTCATACAGGAGCGAATACTGCTGGGAGCGTACTATTTTTTACGGCATTCAACGGCCTCTATCAAGGAAATTGGGTTTCAGTTGGGCTTTCAGGACCCCTCTTACTTTGTCCGTTTTTTTAAAAAAAATGCGGGCGAAACCCCCGCCCATTTTCGGATAAATCATAAAACTAAACGATGATCTGTACCATGAAAGGTTGGTTTTGTCTTAGTTGCAACACGCGTACGGCGGTAATTTTGTGCGATTTGTAGACGTTCCTCTTTTCTCAAAACAGGTATTTACTTTATTTTTTATCAGTACTGCTGGTAAAATCAATGTCTGATAATGGGTGGTTGGTTGTGGGGTCTTGAATGGAGTTAATAACGTACATCATTCGATCAAATATACCTTCGGTAGGATCAAACTGCCGCTATGCCATCGGTTACGGGCTGTAGTGTATTCCTGGGCGGAAAAGACGCGAGCTGCTGCAAATTCGTTTGCAACTCACTGTTTTTTTCAACCAACTCAACTCAATGAAAAACCGTAACGTAACACGGGTTTGGTATGCCGTACTTTTTACCATTAGTTTTTTCTCTTTCGAATCCAAGGGGGATTCAGCACTTTCCCTGCCGGGCCTGACCACACCAACCTCCTACGAACCCGTCCCCGTCAATCGGCAGCGGTATCTGGGCGTCACCATCTTTAACTTCGAAAATGACCCCCGGGTCGACGACGAGCGCATCGAACATTCGGCCGCAGCGGGCTGCAATGCCGTTGAAATCACCATCAACTGGGACCGGGTTTACCCCACCCGCCAGAGCGTGGCCAACTGGAAAGTGGTTGATTCACACGTTCAAACCGCCTTGCGGCTGGGCCTGAAGATTGCCCTGCGGATTCATGTCGGTCGTGAAATCAAGTTTTTGGGCGATTTTTGGGAGACCAACGAGACCATGCAGGCGGCTGACGGGTCACGGAGTACGGGCAGTGGCATCACGCAGTTTAGCTATGCCCACCAGCCGACCATTGAACGGGCGAAGGATTTTGTGAAGGAAACCACCCGGCGGTATCTCTATTTACAGCAGCAGAATAAACTGCTGTTTTTCTCCGTGGTGGCCTCACCCGCCCTCGAATCCGAATATTCGCCGGTGCTCGACAAGGCCGATGGTGCTAAGGTGGTCATTGCCTTCGATTACAGCGATCCGATGAAAGGTGCCTTCCGGCAGTGGTTGCAGGAAAAATTCACGCTATCGGAGCTCAACAAGCGCTGGAATACCGGTTTTGGCGACTGGAATGCAGTGACGCCACCCGGCAACACGACCAGCGATCCACGGGGCATCTTCAGCGCCAATCGCCGGGGGCTGGATTGGTACGTTTTTCGGCACCGCCTGCTCGAACGGTTTTTGAACGACATCACGAGCACGATCAAGGGTGTCGATGGGTCGATTCGGGTGGTCAATCAGCACGGGGCCGTCTGGGATCGGCTGAGTGGTCTGCGGGGCACATACGCTTTCAAGAGCCTGAACCAGAACTCGGATGGGCTGAAATTCAACGACGGACCCACCTACAACCACCGGTTTTCGATGGATCTTGTGCGCAGCAATTTAAAACCGGGTGCGTTCATGATCAATGCGGTCGACGGAATGTTCTGGCAGACGGTTTCGATTGGTACGTACTACGATCAGGTGAAGGAATGTTTTGATCACGGGGCGTCTATGTTGACGCTGGCCAATTTCGGGGGAAAAGATGCCCGCGCCACCCTTACGCAGTTGGTCGATCGGGTCGTAAATGCCGGTTTGCTGAATCCGCCCGTTACGCAGGTGCAAACCGGCGGCAGCATCAGTTACAAACTGTCGGAAATTCTTCGGGACACTTATACCCCCATCACCAATCGCTGGACGGATCAATACACTAAGTCCGGAAAAAAACCGGTGCAGGTTACACTGATCGAAGATTTGCTGGATGAGATGGATGAGCCCGCCCCAGCCCCGGCTCCCGTCCCTACACCGGAGCCTGAACCCGCCCCTGCCCCCGCCCCAGAACCTGCCCCGGCCCCCAAGCCGGAAGGACCGGTAACGGGTAGTTTCGACGGCTTCCTGGATAAAGTGGAATGTGGAACGATGCGCGGGTGGGCCTGGGATCGGAACAAACCCAACGCGTCGGTGACGATTGAATTTTCGGCCGACGGCAAGGTGATCGGAACGGCGGAAGCGGATATTTACCGAACGGATCTGGAACAGGCGGGAAAGGGAAATGGGAAACATGCCTACAGCTTTCCGACGCCGGCGAGTCTGAAAGATGGCAAATCCCGCCAGATCAGTGCCAAAGTTCGGAACAGCACCTTTACCTTGAAATATGCCCCCAAATCATTGACCTGCCCCTCGCCGGTGAGAACTTCCGTGGCGTCGGCAGAACGGGGTTTGATGGTGACGGTTTTGGGAAATCCCGTTGGCGAGCAAACGAGCGTGGAAGTTCGGGGGGTGCAAGGAAAAACCGTTCGTTTTCAACTCAGTGACGTCCGCGGGCGAATCATCAGCGAGCGGGCGGTAGAAACCGCCGGAGCCGTTGAAAGACAGCAATTCAATCTGGACCGCGAACTGACGGGTCTGCTGTTGTTACGGGTGGTATCAGGTCAGGAGGCCGTAACCGTAAAACTGCTAAAACCCTGAAAATGTCTATTTTGAATAAAAACAGCCCAAACGACTCATTTGGGCTGTTTTTTTGCTTGATAAAGCCGTGTTTATTAAAAAAAAAGGTAAAATAGAGTAGTATTTGTCTGACACCCTCAATAATTCTGGTGATTGGGTAGCCACGTTTCGTCACGCATTCTGTACTTTTGCAGGGCTGATCCGAAAGGACAGCCTCTGTTCATTCTTCATCGACTTCTGATTGACCGACCGGCCTGCCTGACTTGAGGACGGTTTTTTTGTGCCTTTTTACGCTGCAATTACCATTTCTAATTTGATAGTATGACTAATTTATCACAGCAACTGGAAATTCTGTTTTCGGCAGAAGACCAGATTCCGGATGAATTTCGGATCGAAGCATTGCATCAGCGGGACTACCTCGTGGATGGCGAAATCCGGCAGTGGGACGGCCCGACGCAGGAGGTGGTGTCGCCGATTTTTGTTCAGACGCCCGCCGGTCTGGTTCGGAAAGTGATCGGCAGTTACCCCTTGCCGGTGGATGACAACGAAGCCCTGGATGCGCTGGACGCAGCCGTTCGGGCTTTCGACAGCGGTCGGGGTGCCTGGCCGACGATGTCGGTAGCGGATCGGATCGAGTGCATGGAACGCTTTGTCGGAAAGATGATGGAGCAGAAAAAGGCCGTCGTCAACCTGCTGATGTGGGAGATCGGGAAAACCCTCGCCGACTCGATCAAGGAGTTCGACCGCACCGTGCAGTACATCTACGACACCATCGACGCTTTCAAGGACGTCGATCGCGCCGGTTCTCGTTTCCGGATCGAGGAGGGCATCATCGGCCAGATCCGGCGTTCACCCCTGGGAGTCGTTTTGTGCATGGGACCATTCAATTACCCGCTCAACGAAACCTACACCACGCTGATTCCAGCCATTTTAATGGGCAATACGGTTTTGTTCAAACCCCCGAAACACGGCACGCTGTTGCACCATCCGCTGCTCGACGCGTTCCGGACGTCGTTCCCAAAAGGGGTCGTCAATACGGTCTATGGCCGGGGAGCTACCGTGGTTCCAACGCTGATGAAGTCGGGCAAGATCAATGTGCTGGCGCTCATTGGGTCGAGCCGGGTGGCCGACAGCCTCAAAAAGATGCACCCCAAAAGCAACCGTCTGCGGGCGGTTTTGAGTTTGGATGCCAAAAATGCCGCCATCATTCTGCCCGATGCCGACATCGAGCTGACCGTAAAAGAGTGTATGCTGGGCGCGATGTCGTTCAATGGGCAGCGGTGTACGGCCCTGAAAATCCTGTGGGTACACCGGTCGGTGGCCGACGTTTTTCTGCAACGCATGGGCGAAGAACTGAACAAGCTGAAACCCGGAATGCCGTGGAGCCAGGGAGCGCAGGTAACACCCCTGCCGGAACCCGGAAAACCGGCCTATCTGGATGCGTGTCTGCGGGACGCCGAAGCACAGGGTGCCCGGATTATGAATGAAGGGGGCGGCACAACGGTGGAATCTTTCGTCTTTCCGGCCCTGGTGTATCCCGTAAAAGAAGGTATGAAACTCTACCGCGAGGAGCAGTTTGGCCCGGTGGTTCCGGTGGTGCCTTTTGACGATATCGATGAGCCGATTGCCTACATCATCGACGCGGATCACGGCCAGCAGGTTAGTATTTTCGGCAGCGAAAGCGCACCGCTCGCGCGTTTGATCGATCCGCTGGTCAACCAGGTTAGCCGGGTGAATATCAATGCACAATGCCAGCGCGGCCCGGATACGTTTCCGTTTACGGGTCGGAAAGATTCGGCAGAAGGCACGCTGTCGGTGGAGGATGCGCTGCGGTCGTTTTCCATCCGCACCGTGGTGGCCACGAAAGATACGGCGCAGAACAAAGCGATTCTGAACGACATCGTCGAGCAGCACCAATCCGAATTTTTGTCGACGAAATTTATTTTTTAATTCATTGCCATAGCCGGGTCCGCCGTGCCTTTTATCCAACATTGTCCGGGGTGTTTCGATGCAGATTGGAAAAAGGTACGGCGGTATCGCCGGATTGCATTATAGTAGGATTCCATTAATCGAAATTTAATTCCATTTCTCCCTCATTTTCGAACGGTTTTGTGAACTCATTGGTAGCAATCTTGTTTCATCCAATAAATTTTGGGTTGTACGTTGCATTTATCTACCCGTATGGCACTTGAACTCGTTCCGATCGATCGCATCAGCAAACAGGATAAAGCTCTTTTTCAACAAAGCTATTTCAAAAAACACCAGCCCGCCATCATCCGGGATTTTTGCCACGACTGGCCGGCGTATAGAAACTGGTCATTCGAGAAACTCAAACAACGGGCTGGTCATCTAACGGTCGATTTGTACAATAACAAGCCGGCTGATCCAGATAAAAGTACAATGTTTGTCGATGAGCGTATGAATTTTGGCGATTATCTGGACAAAATTTCTTCCAATCAGCCCGTCGAACTCCGCATATTTCTTTTCAATATTTTCAAGCACATTCCTTCCCTTAAGAAAGACATTCTGAAGCCGGATCTGGTGGACGGTTTTGTGATGAGCCTGCCGTTCATGTTCTACGGCGGAGCCGGGTCGGTGGTGCACATGCACTATGACATTGATCTGTCGCATGTTTTCTTGACGCAGTTTGTGGGGCGGAAGCGGGTGGTATTGTTTGCGCCCGAATACACGCCCCTGCTGTATCGGCTCCCGTTTTCTGTCATTTCGTACATGAACGTCAACAACCCGGATTACCAGAAATACCCCGGTTTGCAGCACGTCAAAGGCTATGAATGCACCCTGAATTATGGCGAAACGCTTTATATACCAGCCGGTTACTGGCATTACATTGAGTACATCGATGGCGGTTATGCGTTGTCGCTCCGGGTTCTCAACGAATCCTGGCTGAAACGGATTCAGGGTGCGTGGAATCTGTTCGGGCAAATGCGGATTGACAACTTTATGAAAAAATACTTTACCAAATCGTGGTTTCAGTATAAAAACCGGAAAGCGTTTGAAAATGCCAATGAAGCGATGAATGATCTTCCGCGTTTGGAAAATGCGGAAGCATAAACCATTTCAAAAGGTATAATGAAAAGTCCCGGCTGTATTCGGAAGCCGGGACTTTTTGTTTACGGCCTTGTTCATATGGACTTTATTCTGCTGTCATCAGATGAAGGAATAGCCTGTTTTAGAAATTTTCTTGCTGGAATTAATTTCGTAATATGACTTCAGATTAAATAGTATGCCCTTGCTATCAACATCGGCCCCTCCGGGGTCAATAACCTCACTGGTTGCGTTAAAATAAAAGATAATCCGCTGGCAGAATGGTTGATGCGGGCGGTGTAATGATAAAAACCGGAATACTTCTTGGTCACAGTTTCGTAACCAGACTATTGAAAAATGAGCACAATCATCACCCCCGAAGACCCCGACTGGCTGATAAAACTGGTACAGGAACGGTACAGCTTTTGTAATCCGGATCTGGCACAGGCCGAACGCATTCATCGCTATGAACAGGACAAAAGGCTTTCTTCCAAAGACACGTACTTTTCGCAATGGGAAGAATGGGATTTTGAATGGGCGACTTTTAAAGACATTCTGACCAACGAACAATTCGAACGGTATGACGCGAATCTAAAAACACGGATTCGGAGTTACGAAGAAAGTCTGGTGGAAGAGGACAACGGCAAACTGGGCGAAATTGCGTATAACCAATCATTGCTAGCCAATTACGAAAAGATATTGCCTGATTTTTTTAACCCCCGGTCTCCGTTAAAATTGACAGGCTTGTTTCAGGAAGAGACCAAAATTGATTTTTTAAAAGCAGAGTATAAACGGTATTTAAATGAGATGAAAGTCAAGTTATTGGTTGAGCATTTTCGATTTGCCCGAACGTTTATGCCCAATCTGTTAAAGGTAACGTTACTGCAACATCAATTCGATTATCTGTGGCCGGACTATTTTTATTTTAAACACAGAATGGACGAGCCTACCAAAGCCACGGCGAACTACCTGAAAGGAAAGCTTTACTACATTGATGACAAAATCTATAACCTGGTTCAGGAGAAGTTTGATGAGCTAAAGTCTTTAAATCAGGAAAATTACAACCAATACCTGGGTGGACGTTCCGCCGGTGGTATTCTTTCGAATGGGCCGTCAACGCCCGAAGACCTGCGGGAACACCTGTTGATGAGTTTGTTGCTTCTGGATGAGAACAAATACGGATGGCGGGAGTAAACGTCTGAATTCAGGCAGCCGCTCCGTCATTCCTGAAAACGGAACGTCCGGCGGTTTTTTCTTGCCGTTCAAAAAAACGAACTCGCGCGGGTTCGTTTTTTTTGTGTAGAATTGAACGTGTAAAACAGCACACCGAAAAAACGACGGCCTTGCGGTTGTCGTAGACAAGCATATGGGACTATTTGACTTCATTCGTAATGAATTTATCGAGGTCATCGACTGGGTCGATAACTCGAACGATACGGTAATCTGGAAATTTCCGGACAATGGCAATAACATCAAATACGGCGCCCAACTAACCGTGCGCGAATCGCAGGTGGCGGTTTTCATCAACGAAGGCCGGATTGCCGATGTGTATCAACCGGGTCGTTATGAACTGACCACGCAGAACATGCCGATCATGACCACCTTGCGGTCGTGGAAAATGGGATTTGAGTCGCCGTTCAAAGTCGATATTTACTTCGTTTCGACCAAGCAGTTTACCAACCTCAAATGGGGAACACAAAACCCGTTCATCGTCCGCGATCCCGAACTGAAACAGGTGCGGGTTCGGGCGTTCGGGGTGTTTGCGCTACGGGTGGTCGATGCCGGGAAGTTCATCAAGGAATACGCCGGAACGACGCCCGTGGTCCGGATTGGCGACGTGGAGGACCAACTCCGGTCGGCCATCATCACCAACTTCACGGATACGATTGGCGAAGCCGGTATTTCGGTCTACGATTTATCCCGCAATTACAAGGAAATCGGCGACAAACTGCTGCCGCTGCTGCAGTCGGATTTTACGGGCTACGGTCTGGAACTGACCAAATTTTACGTCGAAAATACGAGCCTGCCGCCCGAAGTCGAAGCGTTCCTCGACAAAACCACGCAGATGAATATGGTGGGTGATATGGCTCGTTTTCAGCAGTTTCAAGCGGGTGTTGCCCTGGAAGATGCCGCCGAGAGCGGTGGTGCCGGTGGTGCTGCCGTGTTGCTGGGCGGTTTGGGTAATTTTATGCAGAACACCAGCGCGGCCAACGCTCCGCAGGCTCCCAAAGAAGACAAAACCGAGGTCATGAATCTGCTGAAACAACTGGGCGAACTGAAAGCCGCCGGGATTTTGACCGAGGAGGAATTCAACGCCAAAAAAGCCGAGTTACTAGCCCGATTATAGCCCCAAACCGGTAGGAACGCGGGTCGTCCGCGTTCCCGTCCCACCATGCAACCATCAGAACTTTCAGACCTGGTCCGGGCTCCCTGCAAGGCCTGCGGAGCGCAGTTGAAATTTTCGGCCGAGAAGCAGAAACTGAGCTGCGATTATTGCGGCAACACCGAAGAGATTCCGTTTACCAAAAGCAACCTGCACGAGAATCCGCTGGCCTTTCGGGTCGAAGACCGGCAATTACCCAACGCGCCGACCGAGGAAAAACGCTTGTTTACCTGCCAGAATTGCGGGGCCAAAACGACCGTGAACTACGACGCGCCGACGATTACCTGTGCCTTTTGCAATTCCAAAAACGTCAACCCGGATGCGCAGAAAACCCGGCTGATCGAACCCGCCGGTTTGCTGCCGTTCCGGATTTCGAAAGAACAGTCGTTGCAGCGGTTCAAAAGCTGGGTAGGGGATAGCTGGCTGGCGCCGTCGGATCTGGCAGCCGGTGCGATGCTGGATAACCTGCACGGTATTTACATCCCGTTCTGGACGTTCGACGCGCAGGCGCATTCGAACTACACTGGAGAAGCCGGTTTTTATTACTACGTTCCGGTGCAGGTGCGCGACGCCAATGGCAAGACCGTAACGCAGCAACAGCAGCGCGTCCGGTGGGAATACCGCAGTGGGTCGCATCAGGCGTTTTATGACGATATGCTCGAAATGGCGTCCCGAAAATTGTCGGAGCAGGAAAGCCAGGTGCAGGAAGCCAGCCGCTACGATTTGAAGGAAATCGTCGATTATGACCCACGGATTTTGCTGGGCTGGGAAGCCGAAGTCTACAGCATCGATTTACAGGAAAGCGCCCGCAAAGCCGAGGAACAGATTCGGAGTCGCGAAGAAAATGCCTGTGCTTCCCAAATGGGCGGGGATACGCAGCGCAACCTGAATGTCGATACGACCTTAACCAACCAGACGTTCAAGCATATTTTGTTACCGCTCTGGATTTGTATGTATCTCTACAACGGCAAGCAATACCGGTTTCTGGTCAATGGACAGACCGGACAGATTGCGGGCGAAAGACCCAAATCGGCCTGGAAAATTGCCCTGGTGGTACTTGCTTTTCTTTTGTTGGTACTATTCTTTTATTGGCTGGGGAAACGGTAAAAACGCTTTGAGATTTTTCTCACATATGATAAAATCTTATCGCAAGGTTGTTCCCGTAATTCCTTAATTTTACACCTTCGGCAAAGACGGTTTTCGTTTGTTATCTGCGTAAGTCATTGTTGGTCAATATATTGCACGTACTGAAAAAGGTCATTGTCCATTGCTTGAGTCTATCCATCTTGTAAAATCTTTCGGGGACGTAACCGCCGTTCGGGGCGTCTCATTGGTTATAAAACCGGGTGAGGTGGTGGGATTGATTGGAGCAAGCGGCTCGGGAAAAAGTACCATGCTCAATCTGATGGCGGGTTTACTCGATGCAACAGATGGGGTCGTTCAATTGAATAATGAACGGATTAAAGGACCATCAGAACAGTTGGTTCCGGGGCACCCGCATATCAAATTGGTGCACCAGGAATACCAGTTGATGCCCCATGTTTCCGTTCGCGAAAATATCGCCTACGCCTTACGGTTTTACGAAAAACGCTACCAGGATTTCCGGGTCGAGCAATTGATCAACCTGTGTCGGCTCGAAGCGGTGCAACACCGGCTCCCGCGCCAGGTGTCGGGGGGCGAAAAACAGCGGACGGCCATTGCCCGCGCCATTGCCGAAAAACCGGCCGCGTTGCTGCTCGACGAACCGTTCAGTCACCTTGATTTGCCCAATCGTGAACTGATTCGGAGTATGTTGCTGGATCTGGTTCGGAACGAGAAAACCGCCTGCCTGTTTGTCACCCACGACTCGACCGACGCCCTGTCCATTTCGCACCGCATCGGAATTTTGCAGGATGGCCAACTGATTCAGATGGGTGCGCCGATGGATGTCTACCGCCGTCCGTACAACGCCTATGCCGCACAAATGACCGGCCCGGCCAACCTGATTCGGGCCAAACACCTGCCGCTGATGGGCATCATTCACGCCTATCAACCCAACGCACTGGCCTGTGTCCGGCCGGAAAACATCCGGTTGAGCGACCGCGGACGCTTCGGCGGAACCGTCCGGAATGTGTTTTTCAAAGGCGCTTACCTGGAAGTGGAGGTCGAAATGAACCGGTTTGTCAACCTGACGTTTGTGGCGGCCTCCCACGAAAAAATCAAAGTCGGCCAGTTGGTCGGGCTGGAAATGTCGCCTGAATCCGTTCACTGGATGCGCGGTTCGTCGGTCTAGTCGTCCGATTTTTTCTGGTTCGAAATCACCGTCTTTGGATTGCCCCGGTGCGAAACATCCGCTCCGCCCCGCGTGTTTTTCTCCAGTCGTTTCGTGACGGTCACCGAGGCATCACTTGCCCCCGACGCCCGGATAATCGCTTCATCGGCCGTCAGATCATAGGCCTGCAAATCCGAAGCCCCCGAAATATCGACATCGAGTTGCTTCACGCGACCCCGCAGTTTGGTATCGGAAGCCCCGGATGCTTTCAGCCGGATGCGGTTGGCCGAAATATCTTTCATCGTCAGGTCGGCGGCTCCCGACAGCGTAATGTCCAGTTCTTCACTGTCGAAGGCATCATTTACGTCGCCGTCGGAGGCACCGGAAAGGGTAATGCCGCGGAGGGCGGGCATCGTGACCAGCAAGCGGGGCGATTTGCGGTTTTTGCCCGGCATCCAGTTGCCCGCTGGCCGGTTGAACCGGGCGACCAGCACGCCGTTTTCGCTTTTGACGGACAGGTATTCGGTTTCGCCGGGCGACAGATCGGCCACAATGTCAAAAGAGCCTTTCCGGATTTCGATATCAATGGCATTGGCTACGTCGATGCGGTCGAACGACTTGATACTGAACTGTTTCGTTACCGACTGCGCTTCTGAAAAACCGGCAATCAGCGTCGAAAGCAGGAGGGGTAAATAAAATCGATGGGTTTGCATGGTGGTTAGCGAATGGTAAGATTCCTGCGAAGAAGATGCCGTCCTGAATCGGAACGTTGCACCGACTCCTATTTTCTTTTCTGCCACGGCACGGCCCCGCCCTGCTGGATGTGGTTCATCAACAGGCGGGTCAACTCATTGGCTTTCGCTTTTTCCTGCTTCGCCAGATCGGTGGTTTCTTTCGGGTCGTCTTTCAGATTATACAATTCAAAGGGCGAAAACGGACTGGGTTGCAGCAATTTCCAGTCGCCCAGCCGCACGGCCTGGGTGGTCAGTCCTTTGAAGGCGTCGTTGCCTTCCCGGCGGATGTAAAAAAGCGGCCGCTGGCGGAGCGTTTCGAGTTTCTGCGCATCCGGTTGGTTGGTCAGCAAAACCGGCAC
Source organism: Larkinella sp. (assembly GCF_965227735.1). Classification (NCBI taxonomy): domain Bacteria; kingdom Pseudomonadati; phylum Bacteroidota; class Cytophagia; order Cytophagales; family Spirosomataceae; genus Larkinella; species Larkinella sp. The sequence goes on from NZ_OZ245776.1 coordinate 7,318,064, forward strand.
CAGCGATTTTCCATCGACCGGCGTGGTGGCTTGCTGACCCGCCAGTTCCAGAAATGTGGGCATCCAGTCGCTGAGTTGCCCCCGCTCGTCCGACACCCGGCCCGGCTGGATGTGACCCGCCCAGACCACGCCCGCCGGAATCCGAATCCCGCCTTCGTACATCGTCCCTTTGAAAGCGCGGTAGGGGCCATTGTTGGCTTTGGCCGGTTCCCAGCCGCCGTTGTCGCTCGTAAACACGATCAATGTATTTTCCAACTGTCGGTTTGCCTTCAGCGTTGCCAGCAGCCGACCGATGTTGTCGTCCAGGTGTTCGATCAGCGCCACCAGTTTGGCCCGGGTCGGGTCAATGGTGGGTTCCCGCTTTTTTACCCGGTCGAGCCATTCGGCGGGAGGTTGGAGCGGATTATGAGGAGCGTTGTAAGCGAGGTAGAGAAAGAACGGTTTCGGGTTGTTTTTCCGGCTGTTCACATACCGGATCGCTCCTTCGGTAAACACATCGGTTGCGTGACCGGGCGGATCGATGACCTGGCGGTTGTGGCGCATGAAGTTGTGGCCATTGCGTCGTTTGGTGTAATAATCATCCATCATATCGCCCAGAAAACCGTAAAATTCCTGAAAACCGCGTTCGTTGGGGGCGTTTTCGGGTTCCAGTCCCAGATGCCATTTTCCAACCAGTGCCGTGTGGTAGCCCGCTTTTTGCAGATCGTTGGGGAGTAGCGGCCCCGGAGCCAGGTAGCCCCAGCTATCGGCCAAATCGTCGCGAATGACGCCCGGAACGCCCACCGCTTCCGGCCAGCGCCCCGACAGCAAAGCCGCCCGGCTGGGGGAGCAAACCGGGCTGTTGGCGTAAAAATTTGTAAACCGCAACCCGGCCCGCAACAGGCTGTCGATGTGGGGTGTTTTCAGGTCGGTAGCCCCATACGAAGAAAGGTCACCCCAGCCGAGATCGTCGGCGAAGATGAAGACGATATTGGGCTTGGGAGTCGCCAGAGGGGGCGTATGACTGATGAAAAAAGTGCTCAGTACGGCGAAAATCAGACCGGTAAGCAGAAACGAAATCGGACGATACTTCATAAAGGCTGCGGAAAGCCGTGGGAATAGATAAACCTTCGCCCGCAAATTCCGTAACTTTGCACCATGAATCAAGTACTCAATCAACAAACTGACACCCTGGAGCGGCTTCCGGTCATGGAATCGTTCTACACGTTGCAGGGAGAGGGGGCGCATACCGGAAAAGCCGCGTATTTCATCCGGCTCGGCGGCTGCGATGTCGGGTGTCACTGGTGCGATGTGAAAGAATCCTGGGATGTAAACGCCCACCCCCGCTACACAATCGACGAACTCGTCGACGGGGCATTGCAATATCCCGGACGCATGGCCGTCATCACGGGCGGAGAACCGCTGATGCACGACCTGAGCGGTTTGACACAGGCCCTTCAGAACGCCGGTTTTCAGACCAACATTGAAACGTCGGGCGTTTATCCCGTCACCGGGCGTTGGGACTGGATCTGTTTTTCGCCCAAGAAATTCAAAGAACCTAATCCGGACATTTTCAGCAAGGCGAATGAATTAAAAGCCATCATCTACAACAAAAGCGATTTTGCCTTTGCGGAGTCCTTTGTAGCGTCGCTGCAACCGCATTGCAAATTGTTTTTACAACCGGAGTGGAGTCGTTCAAATGAAATGCTACCTCTGATCGTTGAGTATGTAAAACAGCATCCGCAATGGCAGGTTTCGTTGCAAACACACAAATTCATGGACATTCCGTAAGGGAATCGAAGCAACTAAAAGGAAGAAAGGAGCGACGGCCAAACCGCCTGTTTGTTCTTTTATTCCTTTTTTCGTTTCCGCCCTTTCTTCTCCCTTCCTTCGCCCAGAATAAAAAGGCCGTCGAACTGTATAAAAAAGCGGTCGATGCCTTGTCGAACCGGAAAATGACCGAGTCGCTGGATTTGTTTCACCAGGCGGTGGAACGTGATACCGGCTATACCGATGCGTATCTGAAACTGGGGCAGGTCTACGAATTCATGCGCCAGCCCGACCAGGCTTTTCAGGTTTACCAACGGGCCATCGGACAACAGCCCGACAAACCCACGACGGGGCTGGCGTATCAGTTTGTGAGTGCCTATCTGCTCAAAAAAGGCAATTATCGGGTCGCCATCCCGCACATCGAACGGTATCAGAAACTGTTTGCACCCCAGTCGCTGCAATGGAAACGGATCGACCGGATGCTGCAAACCGCCCACTTTGGCGAGCAGGCGATTCAAAATCCGTTGCCGGTCAAACCACAGCCTTTGTCGCCAACCGTTCAGGCGTTTCCGTCCCAGTATTTCCCGGTGTTGACCGCCGATGAGCAGACGCTGGTGTACACGGTTTTGAAACCTGAAGGCGATGAGGATCTGATGGTTTCGACGCACAAGGGCGAAACCTGGAGCCCGCCCGAATCCATTTCACCCCTCATTAATTCCATCAACAACGAAGGGACGCCCACGCTGTCGGCCGATGGCCGGACGCTGGTGTTTACGGTTTGCCAGGGTCGTGCGGGCTACGGGAGTTGTGACCTGTACATCAGTCATAAAACCGGAAATGCCTGGTCGGAGCCGCAAAACATCGGGCCGGTGGTCAACACCCGCGCCTGGGAGTCGCAACCGGCTTTGTCGGCAGACGGCCGTCGCCTGTATTTTGTTTCGGATCGGAAAGGCGGAATGGGTCGGCGCGACATCTGGTGCAGCGATCTGGGGGACGATGGCGAATGGAAACCACCCTACAATCTGAAAAGCATTAACACGCCCTTTGACGAGGCATCGCCGTTCATTCACGCCAACGGTTTGAGCCTGTTTTTTGCGTCGGAAGGGCACCTGGGCCTGGGCGGTTACGATCTGTTTGTGGCCGACAGCACGGCCACGGGCTGGTCGAACCCGCAAAACCTGGGGTATCCGATCAACACCTCCGACGATCAGGCGGCTTTGTTTGTGTCGGCCAACGGCACCCACGCCTATTATTCGCAGGAACAGGCTGCCAGCGACGGTAAGCAGCGTTCCAAACTCTACGTTTTCGATCTGCCCGAAGCCCTGCGGCAGAAGGTGCGTCCGGTGAGTTACCTGAAAGGACTGGTGGCCGATGCCCGCACGAAAAAACCGCTGAATGCTACCATTGAACTCATTGATCTGGCGACCAACCAACTCATTACCCGCGTTCAGTCCGATCCGCAAACCGGGCAATACACCGCCATTCTGCCCACCGGTGGCGAATATGCCCTGTATGTCATCGGGCCGGGTTATCTGTTCAAAAGTCTGTCGTTCGATTTTACCCGGAAACGGGAAGGAGAGGGGCTGACGATGAGCGTGCCGCTGGAACCAATCAAACCGTCGGAGGGCGGGGCTCCGGCCAAAGAGACGCTGAACAACCTCTTCTTCGAAACCGGGCGGTACGATCTGGCCGACAAATCGCGCACCGAACTCGACCGGCTGGTGAAGTTTCTGGAAGTCAATCCAACCGTCAACATCGAGGTTTCCGGGCATACGGACAATCAGGGCGGTACGGCCAACAACCTGGAACTGTCTAAAAAACGGGCGCAATCGGTGGTGAGTTATCTGGCCAAAGCCGGTGTCGCCCCAAACCGGATCAAATCCGCCGGATACGGTGAAACGAAGCCGGTTGCTCCCAACACGACCGAAGAAAACCGGAAACTGAACCGGCGGATCGAATGGCGGATTTGGTGATAGGCGGTTGACGGTTGACGATCGACGGTTGACGATGGTCCATGGTCAACCGTCAATCGCCTATCATCAATGGTCAATCGTCGATGGTCCATGGTCAACCGTCGATCGTCAACCATACAACTTTGTTTCGCCGGGAATTTTTTGCACCTTTGCGCTTGTTTTTTCAGTGTCTGGCTCCGTATTTAAGCAAAAGCCGACCAGATTAAACATTCTATTCTTTGTCAGACGATGACCACCGAACACGTCAATTGCCTTATTATTGGTTCCGGCCCGGCCGGATATACTGCCGCCATCTATGCTTCCCGTGCGGGCATGAAACCCGTTTTATACCAGGGAATGCAACCGGGCGGACAACTCACCATCACCAACGAAGTTGATAATTTCCCGGGCTATCCCCACGGTGTCAACGGCCCCCAACTGATGACGGACCTCGAAGAGCAGGCTCGCCGGTTTGGAACCGACATCCGGTATGGTGTCGTCACCGCCGTTGATTTCTCCGGCACCATTCACAAGGCTACGGTGGACGACCAGCAGGAAATCAGTGCCAATGTCGTGATTATTTCGACCGGAGCCTCGGCCAAATGGCTCGGTTTGCCGTCGGAAATGCGCCTGAACGGCCTGGGCGTTTCGGCCTGTGCGGTTTGTGACGGTTTTTTCTTCCGGGGCAAAGACGTTGCCATTGTGGGCGCGGGCGATACGGCGGCTGAAGAAGCGAGTTACCTGGCCAATTTGTGCCGGAAAGTATACATGATCGTTCGTCGGGACGAAATGCGGGCTTCGAAATTCATGCAAAACCGTGTGAAATCGCTTCCCAATATTGAAATTTTGTGGAACAGTGAAACGGAAGAGGTACTGGGTGAGGAGGAAGTAACCGGTGCGCTGATCAAAAATGCAGTGACAGGTGAAAAACGGGTGATCGATGTCTCCGGCTTTTTCGTCGCCATCGGCCACGTACCCAATACGGCCATTTTCAAACCGTTCGTTGATATGGACGAAACCGGTTATATCCTGACGGAAAAAGGCAGCACCCGGACCAATGTGCCGGGCGTATTCGCCTGTGGCGATGCGCAGGATAATACGTATCGCCAGGCGGTGACGGCCGCCGGAACGGGCTGTATGGCCGCCCTGGATGCCGAACGGTATCTGGCCATGAAAGAAGTTGAAATGCACGCGGAAGCGTAAACGATATACAATTAGTAACCACCACAGAGGGATTTTGAGTTATCACCATTGACCATCGCCGGTGGGCCATTGTCGATGGTCAATGGTCATAGCTCAAAATCCCTCTGTCAAACTTTATCCCCAAGGATGAGAAAACTGGCAGTCTGGTGGCTGTTCGCCAGCGTTTGCTGTTTGGCAAGCGTAACGACCGTAGAAGCACAGGAACGTGGAAAATTCAAGAAGAACCTGAGCATCAAGCCAAAGAAATCAGAAAAAGAAAATTCCAATTTCCCTACGCAATCACCGGTTCAGGTACCGGATGAGGAATTTGAACAGGAGCCTTCCAACCTGCGGTTTAACAATCAGTTTGAGCCCAAAAAAGAGGTGAATCCCGTAGTCGCGGAGGACACTTCTACCATCGACGAAGGTGAACCGGCCGTGGTAGAATATATCGACTCGGTTCAGGTGGGCGACGATTGGGTGAAAATTGCGGATTATTATGCCATTTGGGACCCCCACAACGTCGATCCATATGGCATCGACCCCCTCCAGTTTGACGAAGTAATTGATCTGAAATTATACGATCCGGGTGAAAACCGGTATTGGTCGGCCCCGACTGTCGACGGAAAAGTAACCTCCATGTTTGGCCCGCGCTGGGGACGGTGGCACAAGGGAATGGACCTCGACCTGGAAACCGGCGATCCAGTCTATGCCGCTTTCGACGGGATTGTGCGGGTGTCGGGCTGGGATGGTGGTGGTTTTGGTCGCTACATTCTGCTTCGGCATTACAATGGACTGGAAACGGTATACGGTCACTTGTCCAAAGCCCTGGTCGAATCCGGCCAACTCATTAAAGCGGGCGACCAGATTGGCCTGGGCGGCAGCACCGGCCGCAGTTCGGGCTCTCACCTTCATTTCGAAACCCGGTATGAAGGCAACCCCTTCAGCCCCACGTTCGTTTACGATTTTCCGACTAACTCGCTGATTTCCGACCATTTCATTTTGACTGCATCGGTCTGGGATTATTTACGCGGAAAAAGCGTCAACTTATCCGGGTTTAAGCCGCGGTATAAACGCACGGTTCTCCACCGCGTTCGGTCGGGCGAAACCCTCACCAGCATTGCCCGGCGGTATGGATTGACGGCATCGACGCTTGCCCGGAAAAACCACCTTTCAACCCGCTCACGGATTCGGCCGGGACAAAAACTGAGAGTCCACTAACGAATGAAACTGGATTTACTTGTCATTGCCGTACACCCCGACGATGCTGAACTGGGTTGCGCCGGCACCATTCTTTCCCTCGTTGCACAGGGCAAAAAAGTCGGAATTGTGGATCTGACCCGCGGGGAACTCGGTACGCGGGGAACGCCCGAAATCCGTTTGCAGGAGGCCGATGCGGCTGCCCGGATTCTGGGGCTGTCGGCACGCGAAAACATGGGTTTTCGGGACGGGTTTTTTCGCAACGATGAAGAGCACCAGAAGGCACTGATGGTGGCGATCCGGCGCTACCAACCCGACATTGTGATTACCAATGCCATTTACGACCGCCATCCCGACCACGGGCGGGCGTCGGAACTGGTGGTGGATGCGTGCTTTTATTCGGGGCTCCGGCAAATCAAAACCGTCGATAATCTTGGTGCTGACGCGCCGGGGCAGGCGCAGGAAGCCTGGCGTCCGAAACTGGTGTATCACCTGATTCAGGATCGCTACATCAAACCGGATTTCATTGTCGATATTACCGATTTCTACGGGAAAAAACAGGAGTCGCTGCTGGCCTACAAGAGTCAGTTCTACGACCCGAAGAGCAATGAACCCATGAGTTACATTGCCAGTCAGGAATTCATGGAATTTCTGCGCGCCCGCGCCGAGGAGTTCGGCCACGTCATCGGCGTCAAATACGGCGAAGGCTTCACGGTGGATCGGACGATTGGGGTGAAGAATCTGTTTGATTTAAAATAACGATAAATTGTGAACGATGAATTTACAAGCCAGCTCATTCATCGTTTATCATTCATAACTCATCATCCCACTACGGTGCCAGCCGCTCGATTACCCAATTTTCTTCCTCTTTTCGATACAAAACCCGGTCGTGCAGACGACTGGGTCGGCCTTGCCAAAACTCGATGCGATCGGGAATCAGGAGGTATCCGCCCCAGTGCGGGGGGCGCGGAATGGGGCGGTTTTCATAAAGTTGCTCCAGTTCCCGCTGGCGGTTTTCGAGCACCTCACGACTTTCAATGGCTGAACTCTGGTGCGAAACCCAGGCCCCGATTTGGCTACCCCGGGGGCGACTCTGAAAATAAACGTCAGAGTCTTCCGCGGACACTTTCTGAATCGCACCTTCGATCCGGATCTGGCGTTCGAGTTCGGCGTAAAAAAAAGTCAGCGAGGCAAACGGGTGCGTGGCCAACTCAGAACCTTTGCGGCTCTGGTAATTCGTGAAAAAAGAAAAGCCTTTTTCGTCGAATCCTTTCAGCAAAACAATTCGCCCGGAAGGCTGGCCTTCCGGACCAACGGTAGCCAGGTGCATGGCATTCGGTTCCGGAACGCCCGCAGTCAGGGCTTCGGTGAACCACCGCTGAAATTGAGCGAACGGATTTGTTGTAACATCTGACGGGTCCAAACCGTTTAGGGTGTACTCTTTGCGTAGGTCAGCCAGGGGAGATAGCATGGGTGTTTGGGATTCGATCCGGTGATGCGGTCTGTAAAGAAATAATAATCCGCTTTTTTTCGTATTTTTGCAAAAGTAACGATTCCCAAAGATCGTATGGCGAGCGAAGAGCAAGAAATAACTGAACGCAAGGAACAGAATCCGGAAGCATCTCACGAGAAAAAACCGGAGACTGAGCCGACTGATGCGGTAGAATCAAACGAGGAACCGACTGATGCGGTAGAATCAAACGAGGAACCGACTGACAAGGTGGAACTGGAATCGAACGAAAAACCGGCTGACAAAGTAGAATCGGCTCCGGAGCCCGCCAACACGGTGGAAACGGAACTCAATCAGGAAACGACCGATTTGGAAGAACCCAAGCCGGAAGGAGCGGAAACGCCGGAAGCTTTGGCAACGGAGCCGACGGAGGTTGTCGAATCCACTCCGGAGGTGGCTGCTGAAGAACAACCGGTTGCAGAACCGCAGGCTGTGGAAGAATCCGTACCGGAGACTTCGGCGGTGGCAGAAATGCACGCTGAATCCACGGAATCGGCCGAACTGGAACTGGAGGAGGTGACACCGGCTGCCGACTACAGCCAGCTATCCCGGGCGGACATGGTCGCGTTGCTCGAAAAAAATCTGGCTTCTTTGAAGACGGATGCGGTTTCGGCATCGGATTATCGCCGGGCGGATGACGTTCTGAAAGAATTACGTCCGTTGTTTGATCAATCGAAAGCATCGGATCGGGCCGAAGCGCTGCAACGGTATGTGCAGGAAACCGGTTCCGAAGAGGGATTCGAGTTCAAACCGGATGAACTGGTTGGTCGGTTCGATAGTCTGTTCAAGCAGATTAAAGACCAGAAAAATCAGTATTTCCAGCAGCTTGAAAAAGCCAAGGATAACAATTTTAACCTCAAAACGGAGCTGCTGCGCCGGTTGCGGGAATTGGTGGAAGCTGACGAAAACAACGCCGGTGATCCGAAGACGAGCTGGAACGGTTTCAAGCACATTCAGGACGAGTGGAAAGCAGCCGGGAATGTGTCATCGCCCCACAATGCGACGCTTTGGGCAACCTACCACGCTCTGGTTGACCGGTATTACAGCAACCGCAATATTTATTTTGAATTAAAAGAACTCGATCGGAAGAAGAACCAGACCCAGAAGGCGGAGCTTTGTGAAAAAGTGGAAGCAATGGTGCTGGCGAACGAAGGCAGTCCGGTAACCAAAGCGGTTATTGACGAAGCCAACGCTTTGTTCGAAGAATATAAACACGTCGGTCCGGCTCCGAAAGCGGAGCAGGAAGTGTTGTGGCAACGCTTCAAAAAAGCGCTTGATACGCTCTACGACCGCCGTCGCGGGCAGAACGAAGAGATTCGGAAAGAAGGTGCACAGTTATACGAAGAGAAATCGAAACTCTACGAAGAACTGATTCCGTTTACGTCGTTCACCTCCAACAGCATCAACGACTGGAACGAAAAGACCCGCGAAGTGATGACGATCCAGGATCGTTGGAACAACATCCGGGGGCCTATGCCGCGCGACGAAGGCAAAGAACTGAGCAAGAAATTCTGGGCTTCCCTCAAGCAGTTCTTCCACCACAAAGGTGAGTTTTTCAAGCAACTCGAAAGCAAACGGGAGCAAAACCTGAAAGCCAAAGTACAGTTGTGCGAAGAGGTGGAAAGCATTCTGGAGTCGGGCGAAGAGTCGGCCGAAACCACCCAGAAAGTCATTGAACTGCAACGTCAGTGGAAAAATATCGGGCAGGTTCCGGAGAAATTTAAGGACACGATTTTTGAACGTTTCAAAGCCGCCTGCGACGGTTTTTTCAACAAGAAACGCTCCCGGAATCAGGAGGTTGAGAAAGAGTTTGAAGAGAATCTGGCGAAAAAAACCGCGCTTTGCGAGCGAATTGAAACCGTGGCAAACAGTGGTAATGCGGATTTGGCGCAGTTGAACGACTTCAAAAAAGAATGGTCGCAAATTGGGTATGTGCCGAAGAAAGACATGCAGTCGATTCAGAAGCGATACATCAACGCGGTCAACTTGTTTGTGGGGGCTAACGGAAAAATTTCGCCAAGAGAGAAAGAACGGCTGACGCTTGAGAATGAAGCTGAAATGATCCGTGAAACCGGTTCATCGCGGGATTTGTACAAAAAAGAAGGTGATATTCGTCGGAAAATGACGACGCTGGAAAACGATATTGCGGTGTATAACAACAACATCGAATTCTTCAGCCGTTCGAAAGGCGCGGATAAACTGCGGGCCGATATTGACAAAAAGATTCAGGTGGCCCAGAAGCAACTGGATGATCTGAAGCACCAGTTGAAAGTGATTCGGGAAGCCCAATAAACGAAAAAAACGGCTTCGGCTGGAAAAATAAAGGAATCTTTCTTTGACCGAAAAGGCAAAATTGTTATTTTTGCACCAGATTTAAAGAAAGCCATCCAGCACGTACGGTTTTCGGTTGACTGTCCGCCTGACAGAACGCTCAAATCGAATTGCCTCCATAGCTCAGCTGGTAGAGCAACTGACTTGTAATCAGTAGGTCGTTGGTTCGATCCCGACTGGGGGCTCTTCAGAATCAAGAGGTTATGACGAAAGTCGTAACCTCTTTTTGTTTTTACCCTACGCTGGATCGGTTACCCAGGAACATAAAAAAAGACACGACTCATGGTGGTCGTGTCTTTGCTATTTCTATTCCTAAACCCTTAAAAAATTGTTGATGAAGTTGTACTAATCATTCGTTAATGAAGTGTAATCTTAACCAGGTTGGAATATATACGGTCTTGCTTTAATAGTCGATTTCTTCTTCTTCGCGCTGCAGCAATTCGTTCACATCGTCCAGCGGTAAACCAAACGCATCGGCCACACCTTTGTAAACGATTTTGCCGTTAACGACATTCAGCCCACGCTTCAGTTCTTCATTGTCGCGACACGCTTTTTGCCAGCCTTTGTTGGCCAGTTGCAGGGCGTAAGTGAGCGTGGCATTGGTCAGGGCCACAGTTGAAGTATAAGGAACGGCACCCGGCATGTTGGCAACGCAGTAGTGAACCACATTGTCGATGACATACGTTGGATTTTCGTGCGTAGTCGGTATACAGGTTTCGATACAACCACCCTGATCGACGGCTACGTCGACCAGAACTGTTCCGGGACGCATCAGTTTCAGCATCTCGCGGGTGATGAGGTGGGGGGCTTTCGCACCCGGAATCAACACTGCGCCGATGATGAGATCGGAATGTTTGACGGCTTCCCGAATGCTGTATTCGTTCGACATCAGCGTATCGACGTTCTCAGGCATGATGTCCGATAAATACCGCAGACGCGGCAGGCTGATGTCCATGATGGTGACGTGAGCGCCCAGGCCAGCCGCCATTTTGGCTGCCTGCGTTCCCACAATTCCACCACCCAGAATCAGAACATGGGCCGGTTTTACGCCCGGAACACCGCCCAGCAGGATACCCCGGCCTTTTTGCGGTTTTTCCAGGTATTTGGCGCCTTCCTGAACCGCCATCCGACCGGCGACTTCCGACATCGGAATCAGCAACGGCAGGCTGCGATCGGTTTTTTCCACGGTTTCGTAGGCCAGACAAACGGCTTTGCGTTCGATCATGGCGTGCGTCAGTTCTTCCGACGACGCAAAGTGAAAATACGTAAACAGCAGTTGATCTTCTTTAATCAGGTTATATTCCGACGCAATCGGTTCTTTCACCTTCATAATCATCTCGGAAATGCCGTAAACATCCTCAATGGTGGGCAGCATAACGGCTCCGGCGTCAATGTATTCTTCGTCTTCAAAACCGCTCTCCACCCCCGCATTGACCTGCACATAAACAGTATGGCCAAATCGACGAAACTCAGCAACACCCGCGGGGGTCAGCGCCACCCGGTTTTCATTGTTTTTTATTTCTTTAGGAACACCGATTACCATCGTATTCTGCGGTTGTGGTTGGTATTGATTGGATACACAAAGGTATGAATTGCCAAACAGATTTCTGATTCTATAACTCCTTTTGGGAAATACTGTTTACTTTTCGTAGTATAGAAGGAAATAATTTGGTGAGGAGCCATTCGAACGGCTTTGTAAAGAAAAAATTCCGTCATGACGCAGGTAGACAAGATTGACCGGCAGATATTGTCCCTTCTACAGGATAACGCCCAACTCACGATTCAGGAGATCGGCCAGCGGATCAACCTCTCGAAATCGCCCATTCACGAACGAATTAAACGGCTTGAACGGGAGGGAATTATTGAGAAATACGTGACGCTTCTGAACAAGAAAAAACTAGGTCATCTGCTGGTGGTTTTCTGCCACGTCACGCTCGACAAGCAAACCCGCGACACGTTCGTGGAGTTCAATCAGGCCATGGCCCAGCTCCCGGAAATCATGGAATGCAACCTGGTGTCGGGAACCTTCGATTACCTGCTGAAAGTGGTAGTCCACGACATGGAGACCTACAATCGCTTTTATCAGGAACGGCTTTCGGTGATCCCCGGTATTCTGAACATCAGCAGCTTTTTCGTGATGTCGGAGGTGAAAAATACGACGGTGATTCCGGTGTAACTATTTTTCGACCGCAATCACCGCCCCATGCGTCTGCCGAATCACCCCCCGCAGCAAAGGCTTGAACGTACCGAAAACCGTAACCGCTGCTTCCGACAGCCAGCGATCGCCGAAGAGACGCTGCACGGTTCGACCCACCCACAGCCGCCGGGCAAACCGGTTCGACCATTCCGATTGATACTGCCGTTCCAGTTCGTTGCGCGTACATTGCCCATTTAAATACATCGATGAGCGTTCACTAACCAGCTTGCCACTGTGGATGGCCAACGCCATGCCGTTGCCGCAGAGGGGCGTAATCAGTCCCGCCGAGTCTCCCGCCATCAGGATGTGCTGCTCGACGGCACGTTTGGGGGCAAACGAGAATTCGTTGATGACTTCCGGCTTGTCGTACAAAAATTCGGCGTTTTCGAATATTCGTTTCAAATGGGGATTCTGAAACAAAACCGCCCGTTCCATCGCCGGAATGTTGCCGAAAGAACGGAGATTTTCGCGCGTTGTCAGGTAGCAAAGGCAGTATTTTCCGTCTTCGATGGCCGACAAACCGCAATACCCGTCCTGGAAATTGTGCAGCGCAATGGTGTCGATCGGAAAGTTCGTCCGGATGTGATACTTCACACCGAGGTACGGCGACGGTTTTTGCATGAACGGACGCTCCAATTGCCGGTCGATTTTGGATCGTTTGCCGTAGGCTCCCAGCACCAGCCGACTGGTTAAAAGTTGCCCGTCATTTAGCAAAACCGTAAACTGATCGGAAGCAAAGGTGACGTTTTCAACCTGTTTGCCCAGTAAAAACCGGATACCGGCCGATTGGCCCAACTGATACAGGCAATGATCAAGAACAAAGCGGCTAATGCCAAAACCGCCTAAGTCCAGCGTCGTTTCCAGCAACCGGCCCGAAGGGGAACTGAATTGAAACCGGTCGATGTGGGTGGCTCCCAGGGCTTTCAAATCGACTCCCAGTGACTCGATGTAGGGCCGGACTTCATTGGAGACGTATTCGCCACAGACTTTGTGAAAAGGGTACGTTTTTCGCTCGACAATCGCAACCTGATAGCCCGCCCGGGCCAGTTCCAGCCCGCTGACTAACCCGGCCAGCCCACCTCCGATAATAATGACATCCATGCTTCAGGCTGGTTTGTATGCGATTGGGTGTTGATTGGTAAAGATAAGGAATCGAAGTGGCCAAATAAACACAATCAAACCGGGGAAAGCCAGGACGATCGCTATCAATTTACTTTCCTAAATTCCCGTTTTAGCCTCATTTATAACGTAGCATAAAAAGAAAACCCGGATGGTTTAAATCCGGGTTTATTCAATTCAGTAAGAAGCTATAGGAAGTAGCAATGAATTAATTTATTGCGCTTCAACGTCGCCGTACGTGATTTTTGGAATGGCTTTGTCGATCATATAACGTCCCACGCCTTCTTCACCAATGACATCGAATAATTCGACAGCGCGACGCGCTACGTATTCTTCTTCGATTTGTTCTTTCACGAACCACTGCATGAACTGATCGGTTGCAAAATCGTTCAGTTGGCGGGCCTGACCTACAATGCGGTTGATCGAATTACTAACCGCAATTTCCTGTTGCAGAGCCAGTTCGAAGACGTCCCGGAAACCGTCGAATTCCTGCGGCACATTGGTTACTTCGGGTGAAATGGCGTGACCGCCCATATCGGAAACATAGTTGAAAAGCTTCAGCATATGATTCCGTTCTTCGTTGGATTGCTTATAAAAATAACCGGCGCTAAAATCAAAACCGTTGCGATCACACCACGCAGCCATCGACAGATAAATGGCCGAAGAGTGGGCTTCCATTTTTATTTGTTCGTTGAGAATGCGCTCAATTTCTTCTTTCAGCGACGTTCTCATTCTCACTAAATCTTTCATCGTTGTATCAGTTTTTGGTTCTTGACCAGATGGATGGATTTGCCTTTTCTGTTACAAGAATACTGATTTCAACCGGAAAAAGTTTTGAGTGTACAAAATTTGGAAACAGTCTAATTGCAGTGATTGAGCCCTTTAGGAAGGAGAGTGCCGTAAAACGGAAGTGATGTCCGGTAAACCAATCCGGTGATGGTCGGTTAATAGACCAGCGAGCTGTAAATGCGCTCGTTCAGGAGCGTGTTGAGGTCGAGCACGAAACGGGTACCGGCCAGCAGGTCGCGAAGGGCAATGAGGTCACAGAGACTCAGGACAAAAAGATGGCCGGTGCGGGGCGCATCGATGATTTCGACGTCGTAGGCGTCGTCCGTATTGAAGATCATCGTGTGAATATCCACCGAATCAACCCGCTTCTTAAACGTCAAAAAATCGGAAATCCGGAGCGAAACGCGCGCTTCGCCGAACTGAATGATGATCCGATTGGTTGTATCGCATTGGTAGGTTGCGCCTTTTGAGCTGGCGAATAGTTCAGTTAATGGAAGGGTATTCGACACGGATGATACAAAAGAATTCGGTGAAAAACAGATTGCGATGCGTTTGACTCCGTAAAAGTACAATTGGATTGCAGACATGTCAAGTTTATTTGAAACAATTCTAAATAAATTTGTTTTCATACGTTGTAAAGTAGTAACCATCGGGGCCGATAGCCTACCTTTGTTCCACATCTTGATTGATCCGCATGAATCGTAATATTTCCGACGGCTTAAATTTTTTCTCGAAAGTAACCCCCAAACGTGCCTGGAACGCACTGAAAGTGTTGTCGAGTTATTACGAATCGAAATGGACCGGAAAGGCGGTTCATCGGGGTTCGCCGATTGCCATTTCGTTTGAACCTACCACCTCGTGTAACCTCCGCTGCCCCGAATGTCCGAGCGGATTGCGGTCGTTTACAAGGCCGACGGGCATGTTACCAGCCGATCTTTTCAAGCAGACCATTGACGAAATTGCCGATACGCTGTTGTACCTGACGTTCTATTTTCAGGGCGAACCGTACCTGCATCCCGATTTCCTGAAACTGGTGGGCTACGCGTCGCAAAAAGGAATTTATACCGGAACCTCGACGAATGCGCATTACCTGACGGATGCCAACGCCCGAAAAACCGTCGAATCCGGGCTGGACCGGCTGATTATTTCCATCGACGGCACGACCCAGGAAACGTACCAGCAATACCGAGTGGGCGGGAAGCTGCACAAGGTGATCGAGGGCACGAAGAACATCATCAAATGGAAGAAGGAACTGAAGTCGAAAACGCCCCACGTGATTTTCCAGTTTCTGGTGGTCAAGCCGAATGAACACCAGATTGGGGAAGTCTACCAACTGGCAAAAGAACTGGGCGTGGATGAAGTCGGTTTGAAAACCGCCCAGATTTACGACTTTGAACACGGCTCCGATCTGATGCCGACCATCGACAAATACTCCCGCTACGAAAAAACAAACGACGGGACCTACGCCATCAAAAACGCGCTGGATGGGCATTGCTGGAAAATGTGGCATTCGTGCGTCATTACCTGGGACGGTCTGGTGGTACCCTGCTGTTTCGACAAAGATGCCCACTACCGGCTGGGTGATTTGAAAGAACAGACGTTTACGCAGTTGTGGGGCAGTGAACCGTACCGGAAATTCCGGCAAACACTCATTCAGTCGCGCTCCGGCATTGAAATGTGTAAGAATTGCACGGAAGGGACACAGGTCTGGGCTTGATCACAATAAAATAATACGACCGGAAACCTGAATGGGTAAGGGTCTAGACAGTCAGACGATTAGCGTATGGAATGCTCCGGTTTGTCTGCCCGTCATTTTTTCATCCGTGAAACATTTTCAAAAAATCCGTGAAACGTTCCTTGCTTTAGAATAACCATCTATAGATATTTGGGTCTGTAACGAACAAACCCATGGGTAAAGTTATTGCTATTGCCAACCAAAAGGGGGGCGTCGGAAAAACCACCACCACGATCAATCTGGCAGCCAGTCTGGCGGCTCTCGAGTTTCGAACACTGATTGTCGATGCCGACCCACAGGCCAATTCCACGTCGGGTCTTGGTTATAATCCGAAAGAAATTGAGAACAGCATTTACGAGTGCATGATTGAAGATATTCGCACCCGGGATGCCATCATCCAAACCGATTTTCCGAATCTTGACCTGCTACCCTCGCACATCGATTTAGTCGGGGCCGAAATTGAGATGATCAATCTCAAAAACCGGGAGGAGAAAATGAAGGAGGCTTTGTATGATGTAAAAGATGAGTATGATTTTGTTATCATCGACTGCTCGCCTTCACTGGGTCTGATTACCATCAACAGCCTGACAGCCGCCGACTCCGTCATTATTCCGGTTCAGTGCGAATATTTTGCCCTGGAAGGACTCGGTAAATTGCTGAATACCATCAAGATCATTCAGTCGCGGCTCAACACGTCGCTGGCCATCGAAGGCATTCTGCTCACCATGTACGATCTGCGGGTTCGCCTGTCCAATCAGGTGGTTGGCGAAGTCACGGCCCACTTCCAGCAAATGGTGTTCAACACCATTATCCCGCGCAACATTCGGCTGAGTGAATCACCCAGCTTCGGATTACCGGTTCTGGCGCAGGATGCCGACAGCAAAGGAGCCATCAGCTATCTGAATCTCGCCCGCGAAATTCTGATTAAAAATGGCCGGTTGCCGCAGGATCAGACCGTATAATATCCAACCCGAATCAAGCAGCCATGGATAATACGAACGCAAAAAGTAATCCGAAGAAAATGATAGGTCTGGGGCGTGGGTTAGGAGCCTTATTGCATGACAGTGACCAGGTAAATCGTCCCAGCAAACCGTCGCCGTATGAGTCGATCTCAACGATGACGGAAATCAGCGTCAACCACGTTGAAACCAATCCCTTTCAGCCCCGAACCCGGTTCGATGAAGAGGCTTTGATGGAATTGGCGGAGTCGATCCGGGTCCAGGGCATTATCCAGCCCATTACGGTTCGGCAACTGGGCCGCGACCAGTACCAGTTGATTGCCGGTGAACGGCGGTTACAGGCGTCCCGCCTGATCGGGCTGACGCACGTGCCGGCCTATGTTCGGCAGGCCAACGACCAGCAGATGCTGGAAATGGCGCTGATCGAAAACATTCAGCGTGAAAACCTGAATTCGATCGAAATTGCCCTGAGCTACCAACGGCTCATTACCGAATGCAATCTGAAACAGGAAGAACTGGGCGCCCGGGTCGGGAAAAACCGGACGACGGTGAATAACTACATCCGGTTGCTGAAATTACCGCCGGTGATTCAGGCGGCTTTGCGTGACACCAAAATTCAGATGGGACACGCCCGGGCCATTATCAACGTCGATAATCCGGATATCCAGATCAAACTATTCAACAGGCTGATTGAGGAAGACTGGTCGGTTCGCCGGGTAGAGGAAGCCGTACGCGGCCTGTCAACAGCACCCGAAAACGAACCCGAACGCCGGTCGACACCCTACAAGCAGGAGATTCGCGGGTTGCAGTTTAAACTATCGTCCATGTTTGGAACCAAGGTGTCCATCAAGGCTGACGACAAGCACAAGGGGGAGATTAAAATTCCGTTTACCTCCCAGGATGAAATGAACCGGATTCTGGAAGTGCTGAATTACAAGGCATAAAAAAAGTTAATTTCCTGAAATCCGGTGGCGGGTCGGATGCGTACTACGTTAGTATACGGACAATCTGCACTGAAAACACTTGGAAGATGGAAACAGGATACCGGGTACGGTTACGAATGGAGTGGAAAAAATACATTTGGGTTAGCATGCTGATCCTGCTGGGTACAGCGGCACACGGGCAAACACCGGCTGGTGCGGTTCCCGGCATACAGCCACAGCCGGTTTTGGTCGATTCTGCTCGCACGCTGGTCACGGCTGATACGATTTCGCTGACGCCGAAGCAGAACGCGAAGATTCGTAAAATTGTACCGAGAACCGCCACGATTCGCTCGGCCATTTTGCCGGGGCTCGGCCAGATTCACAACGGCCACTGGTGGAAAGTGCCGATCATTTACGCCGGATTTGGGACTATGATCTATTTTTCCCAGTACTACAGTGGTGAATACCGAATGTATCGGGACTATGGCATTAAGGCGAACTATTCTACAGGTCAGGAAACCGAAGTGCCGGGCTACTCGCGAAAAATAACCGTGGCCGAACTGGAACGGGCCGCCCGCGCTGTTGCACGGTATCGGGATTATAACTACTTGGGAATTGGCCTGTTGTGGGGGGTGAATGTCATTGAAGCCAACGTGACGGCCCACTTGAAAACGTTCGATATTTCGGAAGACCTGACGATGAAAGTAAAGCCGGGATTGCTGATGCCCGTCATCGGCATCATGCCGGTTCCGGGAATCCGGGTTGCTTTCCAGTTTAAAAATTGAAGCCAGAACGATTACCTGAATGAAGATTTTATTACTCGGATACGGCAAAATGGGTAAAACCATCGAGCAGATTGCGCTGAACCGGGGGCACGAAATTGCGGGTCGGATCGATGTCAACAACCGCGCCGATCTGGATGCTTTAGGAAAAGAAGACGTCGATGTCGCCATTGAATTCAGTTCGCCGGAAGCCGCGCTGGACAACGTACGCGATTGTTTGAAACGCGGTTGGCCGGTGGTTTGCGGCACAACCGGCTGGCTCGAACACCGGGCGGAAATTGAAGAACTGTGCCGTCAGCAACACGGAGCCTTTTTTTATGCTTCGAACTACAGCATTGGCGTCAATCTGTTTTTCCGGCTTAACAAGATACTGGCCCGGTTTATGAAGGGCTATCCGTCATACCACGTATCGATGACCGAAGTGCATCATACCGAGAAAAAAGATGCACCAAGCGGAACGGCCATTACGTTGGCGGAAGGCATCATTGAACAGATTTCGACCAAAAAGCGTTGGGTCAATGACGTTGATAGTCAACCGGATGCGGTTTTGATTGAATCCCTGCGGGAAGGCACGGTGCCGGGAACCCACGTGGTTCGGTATGATTCGGAGGTCGATACCATCGAGATCAAACACGTCGCCCACAGCCGCCAGGGATTTGCCCTCGGCGCCCTCACCGCCGGGGAATGGCTGGTAGGGAAAGAAGGCGTTTTTGGAATGGAAGATCTGTTGGGAGAAACCGTTAATGTATAAAGTAAGAAATATCGAACACCGAATACTGAATAACGAATAACGAAATAGTCGGGCCCAAGTCGGTTCGTTATTCCATATTCGGTGTTCATTATTCATTATTCATTTCAAAAGCATGTCTGTCGTTAAAAACCAGGAAACCGCCACCCGGCGCACTGTCAAGAATAAATCGCCGTTCCGTGAGTGGATTGATTCCATTGTCTTTGCGGTGGTTGCGGCTACGCTGATTCGCTGGCTGTTCATGGAAGCATTCACGATTCCGACGCCTTCGATGGAAAAAAGCTTGCTGGTTGGAGATTTTTTGTTTGTGAGTAAACTGCATTACGGAACCCGGACCCCGAAAACCCCTTTGCAGGTTCCACTGACGCACCAGAAAATCTGGGGGACCGAAATACCGTCGTACCTCGACTGGATTCAATTGCCCCAATATCGTCTGCCCGGTTTCTCGTCCGTCAAGCAGGGCGACGTCGTGGTATTTAACTACCCCCCCGAAGATTATCCGACCGATCTTAAAACCAATTACATCAAACGTTGCATCGGTGTTGCGGGGGATGTACTGGAAGTGCGCGACCGCAAGGTTTTCGTCAATGGCCAGGCGTTTCCCGACCCGGTAAAATCCGAAACGGAATATTTTCTGAAGACAAATTCGGTGATCAGTGCCAAAGTGTTCAAGCGGTATGACATCACGGATTTTGAGCAAAGCACGGAAACATTTAATGATACGATTGCCGCAAACGATGCTTCCGGCTACCGGATTCATACCACCCCGGAAACTGCAGCACTGTTGAAGCAGCAGGATTTTGTGCAGGGCATCGAAGCCCTGAGTACGCCGAAAGGATCGGTCAATCCTTTCCAGCCGGTGTATCCGCAGTCGTCGCTGTTTCCCTGGAATGTCGATAATTACGGCCCGATTACAATCCCGAAAGAAGGCGCGACGATCCAACTGGACGAAAAAAATATTGCTTTGTACGGCCCGGTGATTCAAAAATACGAGGGCAATGAGAAGGTCGAACTGGCCGAAAATTCCGTTAAAATTGATGGGAAAGCCATTACGTCTTACACTTTCAAGCAGGATTATTACTTTATGATGGGCGATAACCGCCACAACTCCGCCGACTCGCGGTATTGGGGTTTTGTACCCGCCGATCACATTGTGGGTAAAGCGGTTTTCATCTGGATGTCGATCGATCCCAATCCGGAAAGCGTTCTGAATAAAATCCGCTGGAACCGCCTGTTCCGCATTATTGACTAACCGAAGCAGGGTTAGGACTTACTAAGGAATGTAAAATGATGAATGAAAAATGTAAAAGTAGTTTCCAAACCAGCACTTTTACATTTTTCATTCATCATTTTACATTTATTATTCTTTTAATTGAGCGGTTGATTACCACTCAATTTCGGCAAGCCCTTTGCTTTTCAGGTAAGCATTGGCCTGGCTAAAATGCCGGGTGCCAAACCAGCCGCCATAATTGGCCGCCATTGGCGAGGGATGTTTGGCTTTCAGAACCAGGTGTTTGCGGCCGTCGATAATGGCCCCTTTCTTTTGGGCATAGGCGCCCCAGAGCATAAAAACCAGGTTTTCTTTTTCGTCGGACAGGTGCTGAATGGCGGCATCCGTAAATGTTTCCCAACCTTTGTTCTGGTGCGAACCGGCCTGATTGGCCCGCACCGTCAGCGTGGCGTTGAGCAGCAAAACGCCCTGAACCGCCCAGCGTTCCAGATTGCCGGATTTTGGAATCTCCGTACCCAGATCGTCTTTGATTTCTTTAAAAATATTGACCAGCGAGGGCGGTTTGGAAATTCCGTCATTGACCGAAAACGATAATCCGTTGGCCTGACCTTCGCCGTGATATGGGTCCTGCCCCAGAATAACGACCTTGGTCTGATCGAACGGACATTTATCGAAAGCGTTGAAAATCAGTTTGCCCGGCGGATAGCATCGGTGCGTGGTATATTCCAGCCGGACGAATTCGGCCAACTGGGGGAAATACGGTTTTTCAAATTCAGCGTGCAGCCGTTGCTGCCAGGAGGGTTCAATGACAACCTTCATATAAATGGTGTTTGAGATTCGGTAAAGGATGGACGCGTTCGAAACATTTCATGCGTTATACTGACAAAAGTAGCCGAAACCGAAAATAATCGGTGACCTTATTGGAATTATAAACTCTTAAAATTAATTTTCGTTTTAAGGGTATTTACCAACACGGAACGAAAATGATATCGGCAGTTACCGACGGCGTCAAGGTCAGTGTGATGACCGAATACCAACCGGAATATTCCAGTCCGTCACAGGCGCATTATGTGTTTACGTATCGAATTACCATCGAAAACGAAGGGCCATCGACCGTTCAACTCCTGCGACGTCACTGGATTATTTACGACGCCCACGGTATGGCGCGGGAAGTGGAAGGCGAGGGCGTGGTAGGTCAGCAGCCCATTCTGGAGCCGGGCGAAACCCATGAGTACGTTTCAGGCTGCAATCTGCGGTCGAGCCTTGGCAAAATGGGAGGGACCTATCTGATGGAACGGATCATTGATGGAAAACAGTTTCGGGTCAATATTCCTGAATTTACGATGGTGGTTCCGTATCGGTTGAATTAATTGTAGTCTGTTTTAAATCCGTGGTAGCGGTTTTGTTTCTTGATTCGTGCTTATCTGAAATTTCTCCTGAAGGCCGGCGATGCGCATTCTCTGCATTCGCCGTTTGTATTTGATCTATATTCCACCCTCATTCGTCGCGACAACCCTGATGAGCCGCAATTTGCGCCCATTCGGGCTTTGCAGCAGCAGTTGTTGAAGGATGTCACCCGAATTCAGATAACGGATTTTGGGGCGGGTTCCCGCATCAATGCGTCGCGCGAACGGGCCATCCGGGACATTGCTAAAAATTCGCAGAAACCGGCGCGTTTCGGGCGGTTGATGTACCGCCTGATTCAACGGTTCCAGTCGCAGACCATTGTCGATCTGGGTACATCGCTTGGCATCACGACATTGTATGAGGCTGTAGCGGCTCCTGAGGCACAAATCCTGACTTTCGAGGGGTGTCCGCAAACCGCTGCCGTGGCCCGACGCAACTTTCAGCAGTTGAACCAATCGTCTATTGAAATCATAACCGGTAACATCGACACGACTTTGCCGGAACGATTGAAGACGGTTTCTGCCATCGACTTCGCTTTTTTCGATGCCAACCACCGGTTTGAACCGACCGTTCGGTATTTTGAAACCTGTCTTGCGAAGGCACATAACGATTCCTGTTTTATTTTTGACGATATTCACTGGTCGGATGAGATGGAGCAGGCCTGGGAGACGATCAAGGCGCATCCGGGGGTGACCATTTCCATCGATCTTTTTTACGTCGGGTTGGTCTTTTTCCGGAGCCAGCAGCCCAAACAGGATTTTGTTCTGAAGTTTTAACTGCCTTATGCAACACCATTTCCATCCCTTCAAGCTGAGTTTGCTCGGTGCTGTTGGCCTCAGTCTACTGATTGCCTCCTGCGAAAAATCGGGTGATAATTCCGCCGATGACCCCGAACCGGCAGCAGTAGTGACGAGTTTTGACCAATTGCAACGGCGTATTTTGACGCCCACCTGTGCGGTTTCCGGCTGCCATTCGTCCGAAACTGACCCGACGTTTGCGCAGCATAAGCTGGTGCTGGCGGCCGATGTAGCCTACAAAAACCTGGTTGGCGTTGCCTCGACCAATGCGACGGCCAAAGCCAACGGATTGCTTCGGGTGAAACCGTTTGCTGCGCTGGAGAGTCTGCTTTACCACAAAATCAATGCGGCTGCGAGTCATCACAGCGGAGCCAATTACGGCAATCCGATGCCGCTGGGCAAGGAATTATTGACGGTGGGTCAGATCGAGTTTGTGCGTCGCTGGATCGAAGCCGGTGCGCCCCGGGAAGGAAGCGTTGTCGATTCTACTTTGCTGGATGACAAGACGCCCAGTACGCCGGCTACGGAAGCTTTTGAAGGCTTGAAGGTGCCAGCGGCCACTGAAGGGCTTCAGCTCAAACTGGACCCGTTTACCATCATTCCGAATTTCGAGCGGGAGTTGTTCATCCGGAAGTCGATTGGCAATACCCAGGATATTTACGTAAACCGGTTCGAGGTGAAGATGCGGAACAACAGCCACCATTTTGTGATGTATAATTTCCGGAATAACCAGAACCTTCCGACCCTGAATCAGATTCGGGATCTTCGGAATTCGGACAATTCCTACAACCTGCTGACGGCACTCTCGATGCAGAACCATGTCTATTTTATCGGTATTCAGGCACCCTATATCGACTACGCTTTTCCGGAAGGAACCGCTTTATTAATTCCGGCCAATACGACGATGGATTTTAACTCACATTACGTTAACAAATCCACTACATCCATTACCGGCGAGGTGTTTGTAAACTTATATACAACCGATAAGTCCAAGGTGAAAAACGTGGTAAAAACCATGGATTTCACCAATAATGATTTGTCCATTCCTGCCAATAAGCGCGTCACACTTTCCAAAACATTTTTGATGACCAAGCCGGTCAAAGTGCTGGTTTTAACCTCACACACGCATAAGCTGGCGGAGAAATTTGTGATCAAAATTAAGGGTGGAGCGCGGGACGGCGAAGTGATTTATACGTCCACGAACTGGGAACACCCAGAAATTAAAACTTTTACGACTCCCATTTTATTGGCCAAAGGAGAAGGACTTATTTCTGAAATTACCTATAATAATACCACGGCGAAAGACGTCAGCTTCGGACTGACAAGCGAGGATGAAATGGGCATTATTTTTGGGTATTACCTGGAAGATTAGTTTTATTGATCGAATGCCCCTAAATCCCCTAAAGGGGACTAGGACACAGCCTGATCCGGATGCTAAAAGTCCGGCAGCGGCCGACCGTCCTTTAGGGGATTTAGGGGCATTCGATCTTCTTTTCTCGATTATCAAAAAAGCCGCTCTGAATCCAGAGCGGCTTTTTTAATAGTCATAAGCAGACAACT
The DNA here is from genome assembly GCF_965227735.1 of Larkinella sp. NCBI lineage: Bacteria > Pseudomonadati > Bacteroidota > Cytophagia > Cytophagales > Spirosomataceae > Larkinella > Larkinella sp. Next base: position 7,342,235 of record NZ_OZ245776.1, read on the forward strand.
TAGCGTGCGACTTCAATCTGAACGCGTTTGCCTTTGATCGTGTTGCCTTCCATGACATCCACCACGCGATTGGCGACATCGCGGGGGACGTCAACGTAGGTATGTTTGTCGAAAATATCAATGTGACCGATGCTGCTGCCCGGAATGTTGGCTTCGCCGGCGATGGCACCAACGATGTCGCCCGGACGGATGAAATCGCGACGACCGACGCTGACAAACAACCGGGTCATGTTGGCTTCCTGCTCGCGGGGTGCACGGTTATCATCGCGCTCGAACTTGCGACCTTCTTCCCGACCACCGAAACGGGGAGTACGTTCCCGGTCACCGAAACGGCTTTCACCGCGGGTACCGCGTTCGCTAAACCGGCCGGGGCCTTCGCTGCGGCCAGCGCGATCACCGAAACGTGAACCGCTTTCTCCGCGACTCCGATCACCGAAGCGTCCGCTGCTTTCGCCCCGTCCACCGCGATCACCGAAGCGTGATCCGCCTTCTTTCCGTTCCCGACGGTCATCGTCATGGCCCAGATTCTGGTCTGAGAATTCGTTTTTCTCGATCCCCATTCCGCGTTTCACCAGTGCCGAAACGATTTGTTCGGTGGAAAAACCGGAGTGATGCAGGGCCGTCAGCAGATCGTCATACAGATTCAGATCGGTGCTGGTTTCGATGCTTTGCTTTACCTGTTCGATAAAACGGGCCTTGCGCAGTCCAACGATGTCTTCGAAAGATGGAATAACGCCTTTTTCGATCCGAACTTTGGTGTAGTTCTGGATTTCGCGCAGCCGGTATTTTTCGTCTTTACCCACCAGTGAGAAGGCTTTGCCCGACTTTCCGGCGCGGCCCGTCCGGCCAATCCGGTGTACGTAATATTCTTCGTCGAGGGGAATGTCGTAGTTAATAACGGCGTCTACGTTGTCGACGTCAATACCGCGGGCGGCTACGTCCGTGGCAACCAGGATGTTGGTAACACCCGACCGGAATTTCGACATCACGTTGTTCCGTTGGGCCTGACGCAGGTCACCATGAAGACCTTCTGCCTGATAACCACGGACTTGCAGGTCTTCAACGATTTCGTCGACGCGTTTCTTCTGGTTACAGAAAACCAGCAGCAGGTTTAGGTTGTGCATGTCGATCAAACGGCACATCACTTCCACTTTGGCTTTCGGTTTCACTTCGAAGAACACCTGCTCGATGTTCTGGGCGGTCAGTTCGTTCCGAACCACTTTCACCAGAACGGGATCTTTCTGGAAGCGCTGCGTGATCGTCATGATCGGTTTCGACATCGTGGCCGAGAACAAAATCGTCTGACGTTCTTCCGGCATGTCTTCCAGAATGCTTTCGATGTCGTCGCGGAAGCCCATGTCGAGCATTTCGTCGGCTTCATCCAGAATCATCATCCGGACATTGTCCAGTTTCAGCGTCCGGCGCTCCATGTGGTCCATGACGCGGCCCGGCGTACCGATGACGATGTGAACACCGGTTCTGAGCGACTTGATCTGACGGTCGATCGAATCACCACCGTAGATGGCTTCGATGCGGATTCCCCTTTTAAATTTCGATAATTTCCGCATCTCTTCCGAAACCTGGACGGCCAGCTCGCGGGTTGGACACAGAATCAGCACCTGCGGATGGCGTTCGGCCACATCAATCATGTTGATGGCCGGAATGCCAAAAGCTGCGGTTTTTCCGGTTCCTGTCTGAGCCTGACCAATCACGTCACGACCGGCAAGAATGGGAGGGATGGCTTCGGCCTGAATGGGAGAGGGGTGCGTAAAACCCATTTCAGTTACCGCTTGTAAAATTTCGTCTGAAAGATTCAGATCGGCGAAGGTACGCTGGGGAATGCCCGGCGTAACAATAATTTCCTGTTCAATGATTTCAGGAGTCATACCTTGTAAGAGTTTTTAAAAATGAAACTACTACAAGCGTTTATCGGCAGAAGTGCTCGTGCTGCACGGCCATGCAGATCCGATTGCGAAAAATCGGCATACGATACGTGAAAATTTGAGATACAAACGTGAAGGAACCCCCGAAAATGCCCAGCTTAGCCCAAAGTGAAACTTGATTCACCAATGCAATTGCCCCAACAGATGCGCCCAACGAATGTTAAACCCCTAACCGGTTGACATCCGTGCAGCTCTGTGGTAATAGAAAAAATCCCATGAAGAGTATCTTTTACAGAGATCGGACGGATGTCCGCTTGAAAACTGTTGCAAAAGTAAGGTGAATTTTTGATAAATACAAGCCTGGTCTGTACTTAATTGTATTATTTTACGAAACTACGCCTGAAAAACTGACCTCATTGCTTCTGCTTTCAGCAGACATTCCTCATATTCCTGCTGAGGATCAGCGTCGTAAGTAATGGCGCTTCCGACCGAAAACGAAACGGTGCCGGTATCGGCGTTGTAGAAAATACTCCGAATCATGACGTTAAAATCAAAGTCGCCTTCCGGCGTGATGAAACCGGCGGCTCCCGAATACAACCCCCGCCGACTCGCTTCGTATTGATCGATCAGCTCCATGGCCCGGATTTTGGGTGCGCCCGTCATGCTGCCCATCGGAAAGGCGTAGCGGATGGCTTCGGTGAAGGGAAGGTCGTTCCGGATGGTGGCGGAAACCGTCGAAATCATCTGAAACAACTGCTGAAACGGGTAGATGCCGAATAGCTCGTCCACCTGAACGCTGCCGGTTTCGGCGCTGCGCGCCAGGTCGTTGCGGACCAGGTCGACAATCATCAGGTTTTCGGCCTGCTCTTTTTCACTGCTGCGGAGTTGCTGCCGGAGTTGCGCATCTTCATCGGGGGTCGTTCCGCGCCGGATGGTACCTTTGATGGGTTGGGAAATGAGCCTTGGGCCTTCTTTCTTCAAAAAACGCTCGGGTGATGCGCCGATCACGTACTGGTTTCGGATTCGCTGGAAATGGGAAAAAGGCATCGGCGAGCGTTTGGTCAAGTCGCCATACAGCTTTAACGGATCAATTTCGGTGTTTTCAATAAAAAACTCGATGCAGTAATTCAGTTCGTAAACCGTGCCGTCGATGATGTCCTGTTGAATCTGGCGGACGGTTTGGCGGTATGCGTCCGGCGAAACCCGGCTTTGTACCGGATTGCCCAATTTGTTTTTCGAAGGTTCGGGTGACGTTTTTGTTGAATCGGCCAAAATTGCGTCGATTACCGCATCGGGATTTCCCCAGGAGCGAACGGTCAGGTGTTCGTCGTCAAAATCGATGAGGTGGAGGGGCTGGAAAAAATAGATTTCCGGAAAACCGAGTGTGTCTTCGTGCCGGCTGACCAGGGGTTCGATCCGGTTTTTCAGATCATAACCAAAATAACCAATCAGAAAATCCGGATGTTGCTGGTGGTGCCGAAACAGGGTTTGGAACGGATCGGTGTCAGGCTGAAACGCAACCGGCTGATAGACCCCGGCGGCCAGTCGGTTCGGAAAACCGGGGAAGGGAAGGGCTACATTCGAAAGCGATGCCTGGTTGTTGTTGAACAGCACAACGTGGTCAAACTGACTCATGGCCCAGGACAGGGCTTTTTTTTGCCAGAAGTCAACGGGCAGTGAACCCGTTGACTCAAGCGGTATGGTACGTTCCTGACGAATGGTTCCGGCAGTGGGTGGCATTAGTTACTCTCCAGATGCACATCGATGGCAATGTCTTTGCTCTCGGCATTTTTCCCGATGCGGAATTTTACCTCGTCGTCGACCTGCAATTCGTTGAAATCGATGTCGTTCAAACTCGTGTAGTGAAAGAACAGGTTATTGGGCGGATAATTGATAAAACCGTATCCGTTTTTGAGGCTGCGAATGGTGCTGATTTTAAATTCGGACGGGTCGGAATCATCGTCTGCGCTGTCGGCATAACTGTCAAAGCCATTGCCCGCCGGTACGGGGGCACCGTTTCCCAGTAACACCCGCGCCGATTGTTTGACGAACAGGTTCTGAATCAGCGGATCGTTTTTCCGAAGCCGTGTATCGATCATTTCGTGCATGGCAACGGGATACGAAACCTCGGCCAACAGATCCTGGGAGGTACGGGTCACCATTTTCTCGCCCTCGTCGTTGTAATACTCAAAATCCCAGCTCAGCACCATCAGGCGCGTTCCGAGCGTATTGAGTTTCCGGATCAGCGGGACATAGTCGCCGTCGGCCGTGATGAGCACCACCACGTCGAATTTTTTGGAAATCGTCAGTTCGAAGGTTTCGAGGGCAAGCCAGACGTCAATGCCTTTTTCCTGACGCGAGCCTTGAAAGGTTTTAACCGGCAGATAATGCGTAACGACCCCTTCTGACATCAGAATGTCATCGAACAAGCGGTCATAAAAGAGTTGATTTCCGCGTTGGCTGGCTTCGTGGGCGTTCAGACGACCCCGGAAATAGTGCGCATCGACAATTTGACACAGGCGAAAATCCGTTTCCTCTTCCTGGGCCACCTGCGCCCGTATAAACTCATGTAAGCCCGATATGCTGATACGGCTGCGTCTTTCGTGGGAGTAATTGTAATAATTGCTTACGTGAAGAAAATAGTTGCCATCATAAATTACTGCAATACGGGTTAGTTTGGAGGATTTTTCTGGGTGCATTTTTTTACGGAATGGAAAAAATAAACGATATAAAACTACGATCTGGATAAAAAGGCAGGACCTGGCTTGCAAGTATCATGCATTCTATTTCTGTACTAACCTGTAAGTGTGTTAGTTACGTATTTATTTTTTAATATTTATCTAACGATAAAATAGGTAGGGGAGTCTATTTGGGTACAATAGTAGTAAAAAAATACAGAAATGCCGTTCCAGTTGATGCATTCGCTACCTTTGCATTCCACTAAAAAGCTTTATGAAGAAAGTTCTGTTCATCGACCGGGATGGTACCATCATCTTCGAACCTCAGCCCGACCAGCAGGTAGATTCGCTGGAAAAACTGGAATATATTCCGAAAGTCCTTTCCAATCTGCGCAAAATTGCTGAAGAAACCGATTTTGATCTGGTGATGGTTACCAATCAGGATGGTTTGGGAACGGCGGTTTTTCCGGAAGACACGTTCTGGCCTGCCCACTACAAAATGATGAAAACCCTGGAAGGGGAAAATATCCATTTCAAAGCCGTTCATATTGACAAGACGTATCCGCACGAAGGCGCATCGACCCGCAAACCCGGAATCGGGATGTTGACGGAATACCTGACGGAGGCCTATAATCTGCCGGAAAGTTACGTAATCGGTGATCGGCTGACGGACATTCAGATGGCGGTCAATCTGGGTGCCAAGGCCATTCTGATTGCTCCGCAGGACCCCACGGAAGGCATGACCGACGATATGCAGAAGGCCCTGGCGCTGTCGACCGACAACTGGGACCTGATTTATGAACTGCTGAAATTACCAGCCCGGACGGCCGTTGTGGACCGCCATACGAACGAAACCCAAATCCACGTTGAACTGAATCTGGACGGCCGCGGTCGGGCCACCATCGAAACCGGTATCGGTTTTTTCGATCACATGCTCGACCAGGTAGCCCGCCATTCCGGTTCCGATCTGGTGATTCGGGTGAAAGGTGACCTTCACATTGACGAACACCATACGATTGAAGATACCGCTCTGGCACTGGGCGAAGCCTATCGCAAGGCGCTGGGTGACAAACGGGGCATTAGCCGGTACGGTTTTTTGCTGCCGATGGATGAAGCCCTGGCCCAGGTGGGAATCGATTTCTCGGGACGCCCGTGGCTGGTGTGGGAAGCCGACTTCAAGCGGGAGAAAATTGGCGAAATGCCAACGGAGATGTTCTTCCATTTCTTCAAGTCGTTTTCCGACGCGGCCCTCTGCAATCTGAACATCAAAGTGGAAGGGGAGAACGAGCACCACAAAATCGAATCGATTTTTAAAGCCTTTGCCAAATCGATCAAGATGGCCGTCAAACGCGATCTGAAAGAACTGGATACCTTACCAAGCACCAAAGGAGTGCTCTAACCGGAGTTGGGAACGATTATTTGAGGTAAAGTGATCGAATAATCGTTCGATGAGTAAGCTTCCCGTTCAGTTTTTACTATTTTTGCGTCAACAATTCATAAACCGGTACTATTATGTTCATGACTATCGTAACCATCGTTTTTTACATTGTTTTGTTAACTGCGGCATTCATTGCGGGTCGTTGGCTGGAAAACAAGGAACGGAAGTACTAAGACTCAGTTCGTAAATGTTTGTTGCAGGCTCTCCCCGTCTCGGGGTCGTCTGATAACATCATCCATATTTGATTGTAAAAGGGCCTGACCAGGCCCTTTTTTATTGACCAAAACGGCAGATTCCCGGTTTTTCTAAAAACTGGTGTTAATGAAAAAAGGCGTAAAAAAATCAAAACGGTTCCAACCGTCGTTCCTGGAATGGGGTCATTCAGACAAACGACAACAACAAATGACACCATTTAAAAGTTTGTATGGATTCCTGCTGGTCGGTTTGCTGGCAGTCGGTTGCGAAAAAGACAACAAAGAAGCGCCAACGCCCAACGAAGACGCCCAGGCCGTAACGGTGAAAGTGAACCAGTTGGCCCGGGTCAAACAGGACGTAACCCTGAATGTCGACAGTATTTCCGACAGCCGTTGCTCGTATAATGCCAATTGCGTATGGTACGGGAATGCGCAGGTGAAGTTTACGCTGAAAAGCGAAACGCAGTCTCAATCCGGCGAATTGTGCATTGGGCAGTGCGGAACCCAATTGAAAAACCGCGATGTGATGACGGTTCAGTTGGGAGCCGAAAGCTATGAAGTAACGTTATCGGACGTTCAGCCCTTTCCGGGAACCAAACCGGATGGCACCCCAAAAGAAGCCGTGATTACGGTCAATCTGAAGAAATAACCTGATAGGATCGAGTAGTTAGACGGTGACCGGTATGATTGTATGAATCGTACCGGTCTTTTTTTGCTGTCTTTTATCACAGCGGTCTTATAAAATTCCCTGATCGGCAAAGCTCATATACGATTGATCCGTAAAAATCAGATGATCGAGGATGGGAATATCGAGCAATCGCCCGGCTTCTTTCAATTTTTTGGTCAGGTCACGATCCGCCTGGGAGGCTGCCAGATTGCCGGAGGGGTGATTGTGAACCAGAATCAGGGCGCTGGCCAGTTGTTCGAGCGCGTGTTTGAAGATCAGTTTCGGATCTGCCACCGTCCCCGACACGCCACCGGAGCTGATCTGAACGGGCCGGATCACTTCATTGGCGCGGTTCAACAGTAAAATCCAGAACTCTTCGTGTTGCTTGTCCAGCAGATGCGGTTTTATCTCTTCGTAGGCATCCCGGGAACTGGTGATGCGCAAGCGGAGCGGACGGTCCTGTTCTTTGCGCCGTCGGCCCAGTTCGAGTGCCGCAACGATGCTGATGGCTTTGGCCTGGCCAATGCCTTTGAATTTCGACAAATCCTTGACACTCAGCCGGGCCAGATCGTTGAGGTTATGGCCCACACTTTGCAGAATTCCCTTCGCTACGTCGACGGCGGACAAGTCACGGGTGCCGGAACCGATGAGGATAGCGATGAGTTCGGCGTCGGAGAGCGCGGCCCGGCCTTTGAGCATTAGTTTTTCGCGGGGGCGGTCTTCTTCCGCCCAACTCCGGATTTTGCGGGAACTTTCGTAAGTCATGGTAAGGTGGGTGTGGATGGACAAAAAAAAACCTTACCTGAACAAAATCAGATAAGGTTTTTCTAACGTTTTGCGCGTATTGATAAACCGCTCAGGCAGTTTACTGATACGGAATTAATTAAGCAGCAACAGCCAGTCCGTTGACGAGTTTCGCCAGTTTCGACTTGTTGTTAGACGCTTTGTTTTTGTGAATGATATTCCGCTTTGCCAGTTTGTCCAGCAGCGATGACACCGTTTTATACAACTCAGTTGCAGCCACCTTGTCGGTAGTCAGCCGCAAACGCTTGATCAGTGAACGGGTCGTTTTGTGTTGGAAACGGTTCAACAAACGTTTCTTTTCGTTTGCCCGGACCCGCTTCAATGCCGACTTATGATTTGCCATTGCTTATTAGTACAGTATACAGTTTCTCAGAAATATCCGCAAAAGTAGGGATTTACGAGAAACAATGCAAATTAATCTTGGATCACCGGAACGATTCGGGAAGGTTACTGGCGGATATCCGAATTGATGGTGAACACCTTGTCCCAACTGGCCCGATTATTTTTTACGAACTCCTGTTGCTTTTGGTTCTTGTTGAACGTCTCAATATCAGCTTCGCTCTGGAAAGTGAGGTAGTGCATCACATCATAGTCGGAAGAACCACCGCTAACCCCGTTTAAGGTCTTCCCGGAGGTGTAAGAAATGATCTGAGGAATTTCATGCTTTAAAGCGGCAAACTCACGCATATGTTGCTCAATCGCTTCATTTTTAGTGCCTTCTTTGAATTTAAAGCAGACAATTTGCTGTTTTTGGGCTTTTCTGGCAGGTGAGTAGGCACCGTAGATAACAAGGCCAAAAACTCCGAAGAAGAAAAGAATTAGGCTGTAGCCAATGGATTTGCGTTTCATGATGATTGTGAAATTGATGTTATTCCAAATATTATTCTGAACAACACAGTCTTTTATAAATAAAGTAGAAACTTTTCTTGTTAAAGTGCTATGTTTGAACAAAGGTATCGTATAAATATTTCGAATCAAGTATTTGTGTTCTTTTTTTTCGCAACGGTGGCCTATTCGCTGCCGACTGGAAAACCGCATTGGGGGTTTTACGCCCACAAACGAATCAACCGGCTGGCGGTGTTTACCTTACCGCCGGAGATGCTGGGCTTTTATAAGAAGCACATCGACTACCTGACCGAGAATGCCGTCAATCCCGACAAAAGGCGGTATGCCGTCGCCGGGGAAGCCCCCCGGCATTTCATCGACCTGGATGCGTACCCGGATACCACGAAGGCGACCTTACCGCGTTCGTGGAAACAGGCAACCGAACGCTATGGAGAAGATACCCTGGCCCTGCACGGGATTGTGCCCTGGCACATTCAACTGGCCAAATTTCAATTGACCGAAGCTTTCAAGGCCCGCGACGCCAAACGCATCCTGAAGATTTCGGCCGACCTGGGCCATTACATTGCCGATGCGAATGTGCCGTTGCATACCACCCGCAACTACAACGGGCAGATGACGGGGCAGCAGGGGATCCACGGTTTCTGGGAATCGAGACTACCGGAACTGTTCAGCACGGAATATGACTTTTTTACTGGTTCGGCCACCTATGTGTCTTCACCCCAGAAAGCAGCCTGGCGGGCGGTTTTCGACGCCCATGCCGCGCTGGACTCGGTCCTGCGGTTTGAAAAAGAACTGACCGACCAGGCAGGCGAAACCCGGAAATATGGTTTTGAAGAGCGAAATGGCCAAACCGTGAAGGTATATGCCGACGATTTCTCCCGAAAATACCACGAACGACTGCGTGGGCAGGTAGAGCGACAGATGCGGGCATCGGTTAAAATGGTCGGTGATTTCTGGTATACCTGCTGGATAGATGCCGGACAACCCGATCTGGAAAAACTGGCCAGGGATGCCACAACGGCGGTCGATGGGAAAGAAGAGATCGAAGAAAAACAGAGCTGGTGGAAACGCCTTTTTAACGTCAGAACAGAAGAGTAAGACCGATTCGGGGCTTAAAGTCCGCGGGGTCGTAATGCCAATGGGCCGTGAATTTTGTAGTTTCGCCCGTTCAACGAGTCAACAAAAATGAATCTACCCAAAATATACCTGCGTTCCGGGCGTGAGGAAGCCATCCGGCGGTTTCATCCCTGGGTGTTTTCCGGAGCCGTGGTCCGGACCGAAGGGGAACCCCAGGATGGCGACGTGGTGGAAGTACTGGACAAAAAAGGGACTTACCTGGCGACCGGCCATTTTCACAATGGAAGCATTCTGGTCCGCATTTTCTCTTTTCAACCCGTCATTCCCGATGTCGCGTACTGGACTGCCAAACTGACTGCCATTCGAAGCATCCGAACGGCCATTTTGCCGCCCGATACCAATTGTTACCGGCTGGTTCATGGCGAGGGCGACGGTTGCACGGGTTTGATTATCGACATCTACAACGGAGTCGCGGTTTTGCAGGCCCATTCCATCGGGATGCACCGCGAGCGAAACCTGATTACGGAAGCGCTGAAAAATGTGTTTGGAGATCAGCTCCGGGCCGTATATGACAAAAGTGCCGAAACGTTGCCCGACGACTATGCGGCCACGATCCAGAATGCCTACCGCTTTGGCCGGGCGGACGTACCGCACGAGGTGATGGAAAACGGACACCGGTTTCTGGTCGATTGGATTACCGGGCAAAAAACCGGTTTTTTCCTCGATCAACGCGACAACCGGAAATTGCTGGCGCATTATTCAGCCGGGAAAAAGGTGTTGAACGCCTTTTGTTATTCGGGCGGTTTTTCCGTCTATGCGCTGAAAGCCGGGGCAACCCTGGTGCATTCCGTGGATGCTTCCCAGAAAGCCATCGACCTGACCAACCGCAATGTGGCCCTGAATTTTGGCGAAACCGAGGTAGCGAACCGGCACGAAGCCTATGCGGATGATGTGATGAAATACTTGCATGCCCACGACGATCAGTATGATGTGGTCGTGCTGGACCCGCCCGCCTACGCCAAGAGTTTGTCGGCTCGGCATCGGGCCGTCCAGGGCTACAAACGGCTGAATGCCGAGGGATTGCGCCGGGTGGCAAAAGGTGGAATTCTCTTTACGTTTTCGTGTTCGCAGGTGATCGACCGGGAACTGTTCTACAATACGGTGGTGGCGGCTGCCATCGAAGCCGGGCGGCAGGTGCGCGTTTTACACCATTTGAGCCAACCCGCCGACCATCCGGTCAATTTATTTCACCCGGAAGGCGGTTATTTGAAAGGATTGGTTTTGTGGGTTGAGTAACAAACCAAGATTATTTATAAACTTGCAGGCATGAAGATAAGTATCCTATCCATTGCGCTGGCAGGTTGGGTTTCGCTGGCAACCGACTCCAAAGAGATTCTGTTTAGCCGCTATTTCGTGGCGGCCGAAAGCTACGAAACCGTTGGTGTCGTCGATATCAATAAGGATGGTCGCCCGGATTTGGTTTCGGGGGATTTCTGGTATGAGAACTCCGCTGATCCGAAGGCACTTTTTCGCAAACGGTATTTGATTGGCAACCAGAAACGGTTCGACCAATATTATGATGACTTTTCGACCATTCCGCTGGATGTCAATGGCGACGGTCATGCCGACATTGTAACCGGCGGCTGGTTTGGTGAAAATCTGAAATGGCTCGAAAACCCCGGTATTGGCAAAAAGGATTTGTGGGCGGTTCACGACATCGGCAAAGTTGGCAATGTGGAAACCACCCGCGCCTGGGATGTCGACGGCGATGGCGTCATCGAAATTGTCCCCAACAACCCAAAGCATCCACTGAAATATTTCAAACTGGAAAAAGGAGGCACGTTCAGGCAGGTCGACGTGGCACCGACGCAGGATCATGGCCTGGGTCTGGGTGATGTAAACGGCGATGGTCGCAGCGATTTTATCGTGAGTAAAGGCTGGCTCGAAGCCCCCGCCGACCGCGAAAAAGGGCCCTGGACGCTCCATCCCGAATTTGATCTGGGCAAACAGGCCAGCGTACCGATTCTGGTGGTCGATGTAAACGGCGATAAACGCAACGATCTGATTGTGGGGCAGGCACACGGCTACGGGTTGCACTGGTACGAACAAACACTGGAAGGCGGCAAACGCGGCTGGAAAAAGCACAGCATCGACGAAAAAGCATCGCAATACCACGTTCTGGAGTGGGCCGACCTCGACGGTGATAAAAAACCGGAACTCATTACCGGTAAACGCTACCGCGCCCACAACGATGGCGACGCCGGAGCGTATGACGATGTGGGACTCTATTACTTCACCTGGAACGGCAAGGAATTTATAAAGCACACCATTGCCTACGGGCAGCCGGGAAAGGGCAAAGGAACCGGTATTTATTTCGCCCTTGCCGACCTGCGCGGCACCGGACGTTTGGACATTGTGGTTGCCGGCAAAGACGGTCTGGAGATTTTTTTCAACGAAAAGTAGGAGGGCACTCTTAACCGGTTTGGACTGGCTTTGGGAGGTCAGGATTTGCCGGTTAGGCATTGATACCGAGTAGAATTGAACAAAAAACCGCTTGTTTGCTTACTACGGTAGTAGAACATCGTATTTCAACCGCGATATAAAATGAATAGTAAAGCGATTACCACGGCGTCGTTTACCCGGAAAGGCTGGCTTCTGACCAGTTGTCTGGCGCTGGGAATTCTGACCGGCCACGCCCAGAAAGGAACCGAGCTTCAGTTCAAAAAAAGTGTACTGACCAGCGATTTCATTGCCGAAGGCGCCACCGTCGGGGATGTTAACAAAGATGGGAAAAAGGATGTCATGGCCGGAGCTTACTGGTTTGAAGCCCCCAACTGGACACCCCACGAGCTGGCTAAACCGGAAAAATTCTCGTATAGCACGGGCTACAGCAACTCTTTTCTGAACTTCGCGCTGGATGTCAACAAGGACGGCTGGGTGGATATGATTCGGATCGATTTCCCCGGGAAATCGGCGGTTTGGCACGAAAATCCGAAAAACCAGCCCGGTCTCTGGAAGGTTCATCCCATCCACTCCTCGGTCGGCAACGAGTCGCCCTTGTTCGTGGATGTCGATGGCAATGGCCGGGCCGACATTATTTGCAACGACCCGACGGCCAAGGAAATCATCTGGCTGCGGTCACCTGACAATAATTTTACGGATGAGTGGGAGCGGTTTGTGATCAGCAAGGGCGAAAATACGCCCGGAACGCACATGTATACCCACGGGTTGGGCTTTGGCGACGTCAATGGCGACAAAAAAATGGATGTAGTGATCCATACGGGCTGGTGGGAAGGCCAGACCGATCCGAAACGCTCCAACTGGACGTTCCATCCCGCCAAACTGGGCGAAGAGTGCGCCCAGATGTACATCACAGACGTGAACGGCGACGGTTTGAACGATGTCATCAGTTCATCGGCTCACAAATACGGCATCTGGTGGCACGAACAGGGGAAAGATGCGGAAGGAAATCCAACCTGGACGACGCATGAAATTCACAAGACGATTTCTCAAACCCATAATCTGGCGCTGGTCGATATGAATGGCGACAAAAAGCCCGATCTGGTAACCGGAAAACGGTATTATGCCCATAATAAGACAGACAATGATCCGGGCCGGGAAGAACCGGCGGTTTTGTATTGGTTTGAGTTCAAACCCGGTAAAAATCCCTCCTGGATCCCGCACGAGATCGACAACAACTCCGGCGCAGGCTTACACGTTGTCGTGGAAGATATGAACGGTGACCGATTGCCGGACATCGCCGTGGGCAACAAAAAAGGAGTTCACGTTTTCGAGCAACAGAAAAAGAAATAACCCTGAACAAAAAAAACGGTCCGGAATCCCGTTGAGCGGTGTCGCTGGACGGGATTCCGGACCGTTTTTTTTAAGGGAACATTACGTAATTTCGCCCGGAATGACCACGATGCTCTGGCGGAAGTTTTCCCGCAAAACCGCCATCGAAATGCGCTGTCCAATCGTTTCTTCGGTGAGCAATTTATGCAGATCGTCGACGGAGGCAACGGCCTGCCGGTTGAATTCGACAATGATATCGCCTTGTTGCAGTTCGCTGTTGTAAGAAACGCCGTCGGCTTCGGTGCTCACAACAATTACCCCGGTTTTGGCATTCAGATGGTTGTATTGTTTGATGCGTTCGGTGAGGTTGATGAGCTGACCGGAAATGCCGAGGTACCCGCGACGAACCCGCCCGTGCATGATCAGTTTTCCGGCCACCAGGGCAGCCAGATTGGACGAAACCGCAAAACAGATTCCCTGCGCGGGCAGGATCACGGCGGTATTGACACCGATCACATCACCCTGTGAATTGACCAGCGGACCACCCGAGTTGCCCGGATTCAGAGCCGCGTCGGTCTGAATCACATCATCGATCAACCGGCCGGATTCCGACCGGAGCGTCCGGCCCAGCGCGCTGACGACTCCCGCTGTAACCGAATACTGAAAACCGTACGGATTGCCAACTGCAATGGCAATTTGCCCGACCTGCACCAGGTTGGAATCGGCAAAGCGAATGGCTTTGAGACCTTCGCCGTAAATCTTAATAACCGCAATGTCTGTTGCGGGGTCGCGACCAATCAGGGTGGCTTCAAAATCCCGGCCATCGGGCAGGGCTACTTCAATTTTGGTTGCACCCGCCACCACGTGGTTGTTGGTGATAACGTAACCATCTGACGAAATGATGAATCCCGACCCCGTTCCACCATCTGCCTGGCCGCGCCCCCGGACGGATGGCGGCCCTTCTTTGGCCCGACCGCTTACTTTGATCTGGACCACCGACAGGCTAACTTTTTTTGCTACATTTACCACCGTGTTGGAGTAGGCATCGAGCAGCGGGGCATCCCGGTCGGTGAATCCTCCGGGAATGGACGCTGATCCGGTATCGGTTATGCGTTGTATTTCCATGATTAGACTAATTTAGTTGTAAATGCAACTTTCAAACCCTGTACCAATTGCCGGTATGCACCGATGTGCGCCAAATTGTCAGTCTACCGGGTGATTTCCAATAGCTCATTTCCAACCACTTTCATCTTAACCATGACTTTTGAGGAATACCTGGTCAGTAAGAAGATCGACGAAAACCGATTCCAGCAGCAGGAACCCGTGCGGTATTCGGTCTGGAAAGCGGAGTTTGAACAACAGCATCCGGAGAGCTTCACTACCCAAAAAAAGTTTCTCATCAATGCGGTTCGGCGCAAGTATTTGGTACGTTAAATAAGGAAAACCGTCCCGCAACGGTCGATTGGAGAAAAATTGCTACTTTTAACCTCGTAAAAACCACCCTTTTTGTCTGTTTATGCAGCATTACGATTTTGCAATTGTTGGAGCCGGATATGCCGGTAGTGTGTTGGCCGAACGCCTGGCCAGCCAGTCCGGAAAAAAAGTTCTGGTTCTCGACAAACGCCCCCACATCGGCGGAAATGCCTACGATTATTACAACGAAGACGGTATCTTAATCCACCTCTACGGCCCGCACATTTTCCACACCAACTCGCCGGAAGTGTTTGGGTATCTGTCCAATTTTACGGAATGGCGTCCGTATGAACACCGGGTGCTGGCGTCGGTCGAGGGTCAGTTGCTGCCCATCCCGATCAACCTGGATACCGTCAATAAACTCTACGGCAAAAATTTTACGTCTGAAGAACTGGGCGAATACTTCAAAACCGTCGGTGAGCCCGTCGAGGATATCAAAACGTCGGAAGATGTGGTGGTGAGCCAGGTAGGACGCGATCTGTACGAGAAGTTTTTCAAGTTCTATACCAAAAAGCAGTGGGGTGTTTATCCCTCCGAACTCGACAAGTCCGTAACGTCCCGGATTCCGACCCGGACCAACCAGGACGACCGGTATTTCTCGGATGAATTTCAGTCGATGCCATTGCACGGTTTTACGAAGATGTTCGAAAAAATGGTCGATCATCCGAACATTACATTGATGCTGGGGACGGATTTTAAAGAGGTGAAAGAAACTTTATCCTACGATCAGTTGATCTATACCGGCCCGGTCGACGAATATTTCGACCATTGTTTCGGTAAACTTCCGTATCGCTCGCTCCATTTTGAGCACAAAACCCTCAACGAAGAGTGGCACCAGCCGGTGGCCGTGGTCAACTATCCGAACGACAATGCCTATACCCGCATCACGGAGTACAAGCATTTGACGGGCCAGGAACACCCCACCAAAACCAGCATAACCTTCGAATACCCCCAGTCAGAAGGTGATCCGTATTACCCGGTGCCGATGCCGGAAAATGCCGAGCTTTATCGAAAGTACAAGCAACTGGCTGATCAACAGCAGAATGTGTATTTCGTAGGACGTCTGGGAACGTACCGCTATTACAACATGGATCAGGTTGTTGCGCAGGCGTTGACCTTGTATAAGAAACTGGTAGGGGCCGATTCGCTGGCGGAAGTTGCCGCAGGCAAAGTGCCAACGAAATAAAAGAAATACGAACTCAATTGATAGCCATTTCCGGTTTTTGCGCGCTTCCTTGTGGGCGCGGCAAGGCTGGAAATGGCTTTTTTATATTTATTTGAGAATGTTTGTCCGATAACGATTACTTCTGAATCGAAACAGCGTCTAAAGTAAACCGGTGCGTTTAATTTTCACGATGCTGTATGCGGATACTTTTTCTGATCACGTTTAGCCTCTTTTTTTGGGTTTCCCCTGTTTTTAGCCAGGATTCTTTGGGTGTAGTAACCGTCATCAGAAAACCGCCCATCCGACTGTTTGCCGAGTTGGGCGCATCCGGTAGTTCTGCAGCCCGAACACCCTTCTGGTTTCGCACCAACCAATCCGGCATTGTTCCGAACACAGCCCCGTTCCTGACAGCACGTGCTGGCATCCGGGCCGAGTATACCGGTAAAAACCGCAGGACGGCATGGGGGTACGGTTTTGAAGGCGTTGGTTTAGTCGCGGCAAAATCGGTCTTACTGATTCCGGAAGCCTATGTCAAAGGGAAATGGGGCGTTTTTGAAATCCTGGTTGGTCGACGCCGGGAGATCATTGGGCTGGCGGATTCTACGGCTGTTGGTTCGGGCTCCTACAGTTGGTCGGGGAATGCCCTGCCGATGCCTAAAATCCAGCTTTCGCTGGCGGATTATACGCCCATCGGTTTTACCCGGGGACTAATTGCGTTCCGGGGTTTGTATGCCCACGGCTGGTTTGACAACAAGGGGCCGGTAACGCATTCGTATCTCCATCAAAAGGCACTTTATGGTCGAATTGGAAAACCGAACTGGCCAGTCCGGTTTTATGGCGGACTGAATCATCAGGTGCAATGGGCTGGTCGAAGTACGGTCATAACCGGGGATGATGTGATCAAAAACGGGCGATTCCCCACCGGTTTTACCAATTATCTGAATGCCATCACCGGCCTTTCGCTGGCGGCCAAAGGCGATGCCGTCGATACGACCGAATACAGTAAAAACGATCGCGGGAACCGGGTGGGAAACCACCTCGGCACAGTCGACGTTGGACTGGAAATAGTCCGGAAATCATTCACACTGCTGTTTTATCGCCAGAGCATCTATGAAGACGGGTCACTGTACTATTTGACCAACCTTGCCGACGGGCTGAATGGCCTGCGCTTCCGGAATCTCAAGCCGACCACCCGGACCTGGCAGATCCAGACGGCCGTTGTGGAGTTTTTGTTTACGAAAAGCCAGGGAGGCTCGGTATTTAGCACAGAAAATAAAAAACGGGGTTCGGATAATTATTTCAACCACGGTCAATACATCGACGGCTGGTCGTATGGAGGCCGAACCATTGGAACGCCTTTTATTACCCCTGCTATGGATGCTAAGCCGGACCTGCCGCGTTCCTACAAAGAACAACTCCTCTTCTTTACGAACAACAACCGCGTACGGGTGATGCACCTGGGGCTGGTGGGTAGTTTCCGGTCAACTTATATTTTTCAGTTGAAAGGGTCGCTGAGTGACAACTATGGAACCTACACCCAGCCGTTTCCTAAACGAGCCCGTCAGTTTTCGTCCCTGATTTCCGTCAGCTTTCCGGTTACCTGGCTGGAAGGTGCGCAAGCCACCCTTTCGATGGCCAGCGATTTGGGGAAACTGTATACCAATAGTACTGGTATTTACGTCAGCCTTCGGAAAAACTGGCAGGCCCATTCTCTAAAACACCGCCAGTCATTAGACCCGGAGTAGCTGATGCAGGTCGATCTGATCTAAATAGGGTTCAAAAGGATGCTGGCTTCTTGATTTCCGCCGGTTTTGGCTGCGGAGTGAGAAGACATGCTGTAGTTCATGGTTGCCTTCGTAATACGGACTCTTGCTAAAATACGCTTCAACGAAAAAATCGCCGACGGCATACAAACGAACCGTAAACGGAGGAGAAGAGCGATTCATCAGGTGGTGTCCGTAACGCCAAAGTAAATCGGCTTTCTTGGGTAGCGGGAGCTGGTTATATTCAATTCGAGTTAACATGAGCTGCAGTTGATGATTTGATTCGTCGTATTTACGCTGCAGTTTACGTTCCCGGATTTATAATTGTATGCAAAAGCACCCAATAATATGGCCAAAGTTAGCTAGCGGTTTTTTAAGTGTTCGTATTTTTTAGTTCGTTGATTGGTAGTTAATTAAAATAAAATATGAGTAACATTTGATTATTCCACGGAAGCGTCTTTTCCGTTCTCCCGTCGCTTAATCCGGTTGAGGTCGATCAGATACTGCTGGAGCTTTTCTTCCAGTTCGGCAGACGCAATGTTGGGGTACAGTTCGCCGTCGATGGCCAGGGATATCCGACCGGTTTCTTCGGAGATGGCAATGGCTGCGGCATCCGTCACTTCACTGATACCGAGGGCAGCCCGGTGGCGAAACCCCGTCGTCGTCGGAATTTCGTCGTTTTCAGAAATCGGCAAAATACAGCGGGCGGCCCGAATCCGGTCTTCGGAAATGATGACGGCCCCGTCGCGCAGCGGACTATACTGCCCGGCAATGGAAAGCAGCAATCGTTTCGAAACCAGGGCGTCCAGTCCGTCGCCGGTTTGAATGAATTTGTCCAGATCGTCATTTTTGGCAATCACGATCAGCCCGCCGGTAAATTCCGACGACATGGATTTGCAGGCATCGATGATCGGTTTCAGGGGCGTCGTGGGTTCAGTCACCGAAGGCTGGCGAAACCACCGCATCACAAACCGGCTGTTAGCGATGTTGGTCGATTTGCCGATGATGAGCAAAAACCGCCGGATTTCCTGCTGAAAAATGATGATCAATGCCAGGGCGCCCACGCTGATGAAATACCCCAGAATGGTGGTCAGTAATTCCAGCCCAATGGCTTTTGCTACCAGATAAAGCAAATAAACGAGCAGATAACCCAGAAAAATCCGGCTCGCTATGGTGCCTTTGACCAAAAAATAAATCTGATAGAGCAGGAAGGCCAGTAACAGAACGTCCAGCACATCAAACCATTCGATATCGAGAAAACCAATTTTCATACTAGCGCGTCTCTTTTTTTAATGGGGTACAGGCGGTCGTTGCCATCAGACTGGCTGATAGTTTGCAACCAGCGTAATGGCTTCCATTGCTTCCCGCACGTCATGGACCCGTAAGATATCGGCCCCTTTGGTCAGGGCCAGCGTATTCAAAACCGTTGTTCCGTTCAACGCATCTTCAGGCTGAATGTTCAGCGTTCGCCAGATGGTCGATTTGCGCGACAGTCCGACCAGCACCGGCGCGTCGAACGTCTGAAACGCTTCCAACTGGTTCAGAAGCTGGAAATTCTGCTGCGGTGTTTTGGCGAATCCAAAACCGGGGTCGATCAGCACGTCTTTCTGTCCCAGGGCCCGCAGCGTCGCCAGTTGTTGCTGCAACTCGAACAGAACATCCGGCACCAGATCGCTGTAAACCGTGTGTCGGGTCATCGTCTGCGGGGTTCCGCGCATGTGCATCAGGACGTACGGAACGCCCAACCCGGCGACGGTTTCGAACATCTGCGAATCAAGTGTGCCGCCCGAAACATCGTTGACCAGTACTGCACCCGCTTCAACAGCCTGCCGCGCCACCGAAGAGCGGAATGTATCGACCGAAATCCGAACGTCCGGAAAATGCTGAACCAGGGCTTCGATCATGGGTAGAACCCGGTCTAGTTCTTCCGATTCACTAATATCTGCAGCACCCGGCCGGGTCGAATAACCGCCAATATCGAGCAGGGAGGCCCCTTCGGAAAGCATGATGCCCGCCCGTTCAACCGCCTGATCGACAGAGTGTATGCGGCTGTCGGCGTAGAACGAATCAGCGTTGCTGTTCAGGATTCCCATGACCACGGGTGTGGTCAGGTCCAGAACATTTCCCCGGAGATTGAGCGTTTTTTTCTTAACTTTCGGCATGAAATTAGTGGGTGGTCATCGGTTGCCTTTCTTCAGACATCTGTAGAAAACGAGTGGCTCCTGAAGACGGATAACTGAAGATTCCAACGTATGTTGCAAACCGAAGCTCAATATCGGCAAGTCATTCAACTCTGCAAAGAGGTTTTCCAGAAAAAGAATAAAGACTACGGTACGGCCTGGCGCATTCTGCGACTGCCCTCCATCACGGACCAGATTTACATCAAAGCGCAACGGATTCGGACTTTGCAGGAACTCCGGACGCAGCGCGTCGCGGAAGGGGTGATCCCGGAATTTATGGGCATCATCAACTACTGCGTTATGGCCCTGATTCAACTGGAGCTGGCCGATAGCGACCAGATGGAAGTTCCGGTGGACGAACTCATGGCATTGTATGACCGGCAGGTAAATAATGTGATGGCGTTGCTGTTTGCCAAAAACCACGATTACGGCGAAGCATGGCGCGAAATGCGGGTCAGTTCGATGACCGACATTATCCTGATGAAACTGCTTCGTACGAAACAAATTGAAGACAACCAGGGACAAACCCTGATTTCGGAAGGCGTCGACGCGAACTACATGGATATCATTAACTATGCCGTGTTCTGTTTGATAAAATTAGATGTAGTAGAAACCTCTGTACCTCGATGAACACCAGTAAAGTCCGGACCACACCCGTTCGAAAAACCGCGCTCTGGCAGCGTATTCTGGCCCAAACCGCCCGTTTTATTGTGGGAGCCATCTTTATTTTTTCGGGTCTGATCAAGATCAACGACCCGGTTGGCACCCAGATTAAATTCACCGAATATTTCGAAGTTTTTGCGCTGGATGTGCCGTCGCTGGCGGGCTTTTTTCACGGTTTGATTCCTTTCACGCTCATTCTGTCGGTCATGTTTTGTGCGGCCGAAGTGGTGCTGGGGGTAGCCCTGCTGCTGTCCTACCGGATTAAGTTCACCTCCTGGGTGCTGCTGGCTCTGATCGTGTTTTTTACCTTTTTAACCTTCTATTCAGCCTATTTTAACAAAGTGACCGATTGCGGCTGTTTTGGCGATGCGATTAAATTAAAACCGTGGACCTCGTTCAGCAAAGACATTTTCCTGCTGGTGCTGATTCTGGTCATCATCTGGCAACGGAAGGTCTTCCGCAACACGCCCACCGGTTTTCTGGTCGGAATGGCCACCGTGGTAGCAATCGGGATTGGCGTTTTCGCCATTCAGCATTTGCCGCCACTCGATTTGCTGCCATACGCCGTCGGGAAAAGCATACCGACGCAGATGCAACCCTCGGAACCCTTGCGGTTTTCGTATAAAATGGAGAAAGACGGGAAGGAAGTGGAACTGGAAAAATACCCCACCGACACGACCTACAAATTCAAGGAAATGGTTTTGCTGAACGAATCGGCCAAACCCAAAATTACCGATTACCGGGTCTGGAACGACGAAGGCGACTTTACACAGTCCACCTTTGAAGGGACTAAACTCATGCTGATTATCCGGGAACTGGACGATCTGAGTATTGGCGACATGCCCGCCATCCGGAAACTAATGAAAGGCGTCGAGGACAAGAACGTGATGCCGATGATTCTGACGTCGGTGAGTGACAAGGAAATCAACGATTTTCGGCACGAATACCAGCTTTCTGTTCCGGTCTATAAAGCCGATGCGACGGTTTTGAAAACCATCGTACGCTCCAACCCCGGTTTGTGGCTGATCAGTGGCGGAGTCGTGAAAGGCAAATGGCACCATTCCGATACGCCAACTCCTGAGGAAGCGCTGGCGTTGTTGACTACAAACTAAGTGATTGCCTGGCAGGGCGTAATACATGAAGAATATCTTTTTGGTCGGAATGCCATCGTCGGGAAAAAGTACCCTCGGAAAACGGTTGGCCCGGCATTTAGCGTATCGGTTCGTCGATACGGATAAACTGATTGTTCGGGAAGAAAAAGGACGGAGTATCAACGCCATTTTTCAGAGCGACGGTGAACCGTATTTTCGGGAAGTCGAAAGCCGGGTTTTGCACAACATTCAGCCCAACAGCCGGTTGGTGGTGGCAACGGGGGGCGGAATGCCGTGTTTTCACGAGAACATGGCGTTCATCAAGGCGAATGGATTCAGCATTTTTCTGGATGTATCGCCGGAACACCTGCTCGATCG
This sequence comes from Larkinella sp., assembly GCF_965227735.1. NCBI lineage: Bacteria > Pseudomonadati > Bacteroidota > Cytophagia > Cytophagales > Spirosomataceae > Larkinella > Larkinella sp. The sequence goes on from NZ_OZ245776.1 coordinate 7,364,327, forward strand.
CATGTTGCGCCACGCTCAGGATGACCGGCCGCTTTTTAGCCGACAGGACCCTGCCTTACTCGAAAATTTGCGTCAGAAGTACAATGACCGTCGGATTTATTATACACAGGCAGATTTAATTGTTCCCGGAGAAATCGCTGTAGAAGAACTGAGTAAGCAGATTGAAGGGTATTTGTAAAGTTGCCGGGCAGCGGGCAGTTCAATAATCTTTTCCGGTTCCAGGAACCATTTAAAACAATCAATGTGTATTCTATACAGTTTGCACTGTCCCAGTGCGGTTTTAAATGGTAATATGCGCCGTATATTGATATGATCGTAGCGAAAAAGTACCTGATTGCCTGCCTGCTTAGTTTTGGGTCTTATCTTTCGTATTCGCAACCATCCACTGATTCTACGTTACAACAGGCTACGCTGGAAAGCTGTATTCAGTATGCATTGCAGCACCAGCCCGTTATAAAGCAATCTGAACTGGATCAGTTGATTGCCGAGCGAACGATTCGCAGTGCGTTGTCGAGCTGGCTGCCGCAGATTTCCGGGAATTACAGCCTCCAGCGGTATCTCAAATTACCCGTTTCGCTCTTTCCAAATTTCAGTAACCCAACCTCTCCCGAACGGGTTCCCGTCACGGTGGGCGTTGCCAATCTCTCGAATATCCAGTTTTCCCTCAGCCAGAATCTCTTTAACCGGGATGTGTTGCTGGCCAGCCGCACCGCCGATACGTACCGCGATCAGGCCCGCCAGAATCTGGTTAATAACAAGATCGATGTAACGGTCAACGTCAGCAAAGCCTTCTACGATCTGATCCTGACCCAAAAGCAGGTGGATATTCTGGACGGTGACATTGTCCGGCTGGAGCGGAGTTTGCAGGATGCCACGAATCAGTACAAGAGCGGTTTGGTGGATCGGACGGACTACAAACGAGCCGCCATTGCCCTGAACAATTCACGGGCGCAACGCAAACAGGCGCAGGAGCAAATTGGCGGGAAAGCCCAGCTATTGAAGCAGTTGATGGGCTTTCCGCCCAACGGCGAACTCAAAGTGACCTACGATACGCTGCAACTCGCCAATGAGGTCTACATCGACACGACCCAACTCATTAAACCCGAAAGCCGGATTGAGTTTCAGTTGCTGCGAACCCAGCAGGAATTGCTGAAGGCCAACGTATTGTATAACCGTTGGGCGTATCTGCCGTCGGTTTCGGCCTCGGCCAACTACAATTTTGTGTTTCAGAACAGCGAGTTTGCACAGCTATACAGCCGGAACTTTCCGAATTCACTCATTGGACTCACCATTGCCCTGCCGATTTACCAGGGTGGCCGGCGGGTGCAGGAATCCCGGATTGCCGAATTGCAGCTTCAGCGTTCCCAGTGGGACCTGACGAATCTCTCGAACACCGTCACGACCGAATACCGGCAGGCGATGGCGAATTACAAGGGTAATCTGGCCACTTACCGGGCGTTGCAGGAAAATCTTGATCTGGCCAACGACGTCTATCGGGTGATACAATTGCAATACCGCTCCGGCGTTCGAGCCTATCTGGATGTGATCATCGCCCAAAACGATCTGCGAACCACCCAGTTGACGTACTTCAATGCGCTCTATAAGGTTTTGGTCAGTAAACTGGATGTTCAGCGGGCGTTGGGTACGGTGCCGAATTAGTAATCAGAAAATATGAAACGCAGTCTTTATCCATCATTTCGAATGAACCGTCGCTTATACAAGCTTTCCATACCCGTTGTTTTGCTGGTTTTTTTGACGGCCTGCGGGGGTGACAAAAAACAAGCCCAGCAGGGGCCACCTCCGCCGACAGCCGTGGCTGTGGCCGTGGCCAGTCAGGGAACCGCCACCTATTACGACGAATATCCCGCAACCGTAACCCCGCTCAATCAGGTGGAAATTTATCCGCAGATTACGGGTTATATCACCGGTGTTTTCTTTACGGAAGGGCAGGTCGTTACGCGGGGACAGAAACTCTACGAAATCGACAAACAGCAATACCAGGCGAATTACGATGAAGCCGTTGCCAACGTCAATGTGGCACTGGCCAACCTGAACCGGGCGCAGAAAGACGCGGATCGCTACAATACACTGGCGAAACAGGATGCCATTGCCCGGCAGGTGGTCGACAATGCCGAAGCATCCCTCGAATCGGCCAAAATGCAGGTGGCGGCTGCCCGGGCGAATGTCTCGCGGGTTTCAACCAACCTGAATTATTCGACCATCAAAGCGCCCCTGACCGGAACCATCGGCATTTCGCAGGTAAAACTGGGAGCCGCTGTGTCGCCTGGGCAAACCCTGCTGAATACCATTTCGTCCGATGATCCGATTGCGGTCGACATTTCGGTCGATGAAACTGACATTGCCCGCTTCGTGCGTTTTCAAAACCGGAAAGTGACCGACTCGACTTTTGTTTTTGTCTTGCCCGACGGAACGCCATATCAGGCTGCGGGGAAGATCGGAATTATCGACCGGGCCATCGACCCGCAAACCGGAACCCTGAAAGTGCGCTTGTTTTTCGCCAACAAACAAAAGTTATTGAAGTCTGGCATGAACGGCAACCTCCGGGTTCTGAACAGCGAATCGGGCCAGCGGCTGCTAATTCCGTATAAGGCCGTGACGGAGCAGATGAGCGAATATTTTGTGTATGTGGTCGGCGACAGCAGTAAGGTGTCTCAACGGAAAGTTTCGCTGGGCAACCGCATTGGAGCCAATATTGTTGTCAAAGACGGAATTCGTGCCGGTGATAAAATTGTGACAGAAGGAATTCAGAAACTGCGGGAAGGGGCGATGGTGAAAGTTGTAGGTGATTCTGCTTCCGTTGCGCAGGCTCCCTCCTCAACAACCGGTCAAACCCACTAATCAGCTTTAAACATGTTTGCCAATACGTTCATCAACCGGCCCGTGATGGCCATCGTTATTTCCATTGTCATCGTTTTATTGGGCATATTGGCTATTCTGGAACTTCCGGTTGGGCAATACCCGGACATTACGCCCCCGGTGGTGCAGGTGACAGGAACCTACACCGGTGCCGATGCCCAGACGGTGGAACAAACCGTGGCGACGCCCATCGAAACGCAGGTCAACGGAACGCCCAACATGCTGTATCTGCAAAGCAACAGCACCAGTGATGGCCGGATGACGATGAACGTCACGTTCGACGTCGGAACGGATGTGAACATTGCCGCCCTCGACGTTCAAAACCGGGTCGGAATTGCTCAACCGCAATTGCCTTCGGAAGTAACGCGGCTCGGTTTGACGGTTCGCAAGCGGAACCCGAGTTTGTTCATGCTGGTGGCGATTTATTCACCCAACAAAACCCACGGCGTTTCTTTTCTGGATAACTACGCCAATATTTTTATTCGGGACGCGCTGCTGCGGGTGGAAGGCGTCGGCGACATTTTTTCCCGTGCGGATGACTTCAGTATGCGAATCTGGCTGCAACCGGACAAGATCGCGCAGTTGGGCATGACACCCGGCGATGTGGTGGCGGCTTTGCAGGAGCAAAATCTCCAGGTGGCGGCTGGGTCGGTTGGTGCTCCGCCCCAGCAATCGTCACAGGCGTTTGAATACACGGTTTTTACGAACAGTCGGCTCAGTAAAGAAGAAGATTTTCGGAATATCGTCGTTCGCAGCAAGCCCGAAACCGGGTCCATCGTCTACCTGAAAGATGTGGCCCGCGTGCAGTTAGGGAAGTTCAGCTACGTCAGCAATTCCTTCGTCGACGGCAACCGGGCGGCTTATCTTCTCCTCTACCAATTGCCCGGCAGCAACGCCCTCTCAACAGCCAAAGGTGTTTATGCCGCTATGGATGAACTGAAGAAATCGTTTCCAAAAGACATCGATTATGTGGTGCCTTTCGAGTCGGTTTCGGTGGTGCAGGTCTCCGTCGATGAAGTGGTCAAAACGCTGGTTGAAGCCCTGATTCTGGTTACGATCGTGGTCTTTCTGTTCCTGCAAAACTGGCGGGCAACCCTGATTCCGGTGTTGGCCATCCCGGTTTCGATTTTGGGGACCTTCGCCTTTTTCATTCCGCTCGGTTTCACGATCAATACCCTGACCATGTTCGGCTTCGTTCTGGCCATCGGGATTGTGGTGGATGATGCCATCGTGGTAGTCGAGGCTGTGCAGCATTACATCGATACCGAGAAAATATCGGCTAAAGAAGCCACGCGTAAAGCCATGCGGGATATTTCGGGGCCGGTTGTGGCCATTGCCCTGATTCTGGCCGCGGTGTTTGTTCCGGTTGGGTTTATACCCGGAATCGTAGGACGACTTTACCAACAGTTTGCCATTACCATTGCCGTTTCGGTGCTGATCTCCGCTTTTGTCGCCCTTTCGTTAACGCCGGCTTTGTGTGCGCTGATGCTGAAACCCACGGAGATGAATGAGAAATCGAAGGGGCTGAACTGGTTTTTCTTCCGGTTTAACAAGTGGTTCGACCGAACGAGCAGCGCCTATGGCGGGGGCGTCAACCGGCTGATCAAAGTCTCACCGCTGGTGCTGGTGCTGCTGGCCTGTCTGTTTGTTGGAACCGGTTTTCTGTTCAAGAGCAAACCGACCGGTTTTATCCCAACCGAAGATGAAGGGCGCGTGATCATCACTTACGAAATTCCGGAAGCGGCTTCAACTACCCGAAGTCTGGATGTGCTGAACCGGGTGATGAACATTTTGAAACAGCAACCGTATGTGGCTCACTTTTCCGCCTTGGGCGGTTTGAATGCCGTCACGTTTTCCAGCAAATCGAACAGCGGAACGGTTTTTACCCAGTTGAAACCCTGGGATGAACGAAAAGATAAATCGGTTCAGATCGACTCGGTGGTGGTGAAACTGCAGCGCGCCCTGTCGAGCATTAAGGAAGCCAGTGTCGTTGTCATTCCGCCCCCGGCCATTCCCGGTTTAGGGCAAACCGCCGGTTTTACGTTTGAAATCGAGCAGCGCGAAAGCACAGACGACGTTCGGGCGTTTGATAAAGTGGTACAGACGTTCGTGGCGGAGGTGAACAAGCGACCGGAAATTGCCCGGGCTTTTACCTACTTTACGTCCAAAACACCGGCTTTCCGGGTGGATGTAGACCGGGAGAAATGCAAGAAACTGGGCATTAACGTCAGTGAGGTTTATACAACCATGCAGACTTATCTGGGAAGCGTCTACGTCAACGACTTCATAGTGTATGGCCGGAAATTTCGGGTGGTGGCGCAGGCGGATACGGCCTATCGGGCTGATATTCAACAACTAAACCGGTATTTCGTCCGCAACCGTGCCGGAGCGATGGTGCCGCTCAGTACGGTCATCAAAACCGAGGTCATTGAAAATGCGCCCCTGATTTCGCACTACAACCTGTTCCGCTCCGTCGAAATCAACGGGAGTCCAAAACCGGGCTACAGCAGTGGCCAGGCCATCGATGCACTGCGCGAAGTGGCCGACAAAGTGCTGCCCGCCGGTTATGGATATGACTTTTCCGGTTTGAGTCGGGAAGAGATTAGTTCGGGGTCCAGCACCGTGTATATTTTCGGGCTGTCGATTCTGTTTGTGTTTTTGTTTCTGGCTGCGCTCTACGAAAGCTGGTCGGTTCCCTTTGCGGTTCTCTTATCGGTTCCCATTGGGGCTTTCGGTGCCATTCTGACCCTGACATTGATTCCGTACCTGAGTAATAACGTGTATGCGCAAATAGGGTTGATCACACTGATTGGTCTGGCGGCCAAAAATGCCATTCTGATCGTGGAATTTGCGAAGGAGCGTGTCGACAAGGGGGTGGATTTGCTGGAGGCTACGCTCGACGCCGTCAAGTTGCGGCTTCGTCCGATTATTATGACGTCGCTGGCGTTTATTCTGGGTGTACTACCGTTGGTATTTGCCAGTGGAGCCGGTGCGGTAGCGCGGAAGACCATTGGGTGGACGGTTTTCGGAGGTATGTTAGCGGCAACCTCGCTGGCTATTTTTGTGGTGCCGGTTTTGTTTGTGACCATCACCCGGTTGGCCTATGGAAAGAAGAAACTGGCGGAGTTGAAGGAAATGGCAAAAAAACCGGCCTTGCAGCTTCAGGAAAACGACGGGGTAAACCTGTAAATTATTGAAACGCGAACTGATCCCGCCGAAACGTCTGCCGAAGCTGAATGAGGGCGATGCGGGTCCAGGTTTTTACGGTTCCCAGTGGCAAATTGAGGTATTCCGAAACCTCCTGCTGGGTATAGCCCTGCAAGTAGACAAGTTCGATAATTTGCCAATGTCTGGGATCGAGGGTCGTGTTTACTGCATCACTAAATCCGATGTAGCCCACGTTGTTCAACGTCACACTCATCCCCGGCAAATAGCCATCCAGTGGAATCTCAGCCTGTGGGGCTTTTTTATTGGCCCGCAGGTAATCTAACGCGGTGTTTCGGGTGACGTTAAGGAGCCAGGTGAAGAGTCGGCCTTTGGCCGGATCATGCCGGTGAATGTTCTTCCACACTTTCACGAAGGTATCCTGCAACAAATCTTCGGCTTCCGTTTCGTTTTTGACGATCTTGGTAATCACACCGAGCAGTGTGGCGGCATACCGATCGTACAGTTCGCTGAAAGCAACCCGGCTGTGCGTTTTAAGGCCCTCGATCAGATCTGTTTCAGAAGTGGTAGTAAAAGGCTTTTTCAAAAGGTAAAGAAGAATAGTAATGTGATCGATTAATTGGATTTGTAGCCAGTTGGTCTATTCCTATTCTTTGAACCAGCTACTCAGTAAGGCTAATTATACTACTTAACTCCAGTAGGCTAAAATTGTTCCGGATGTGATTAATTGGCCTGTTAAAAAATGTGTGACCAAAGGAAAATACCTAAAAATTAGAGTTGCACACAAACGAAAAAAGCTTCCCGACAGCGGGAAGCTTTTTTCTGATTACACTTCTGTTTTAAAAAAACACGCCGGCAGTCAGGGTAATTGTCGTCAGCTTCGAATCAATCTGGGCAGAGGCAAAATCCGATGTATTGGGCAGTGTATACGGGGTATAGGCCGATTTAAAGGTATTGTAGGTGGCACTACCATCCAAAAAGAAGCGATCGGTGCGGAAGCCAAGTCCTCCGGAGACCAGCAACCGGCTGCGGTCAATATTATTCAACTGCACTTTATACGGATCAGGCAGATAGGCAACCCCACCCCGGATACGGAGCAAGCCCGCCCGGATTTCGGCACCGGCCCGCAGGTTTACGACATTTTGATAGGTGTTCTGAATTTCTCTTCTAACATCGTTTTTAAAGGCATTGTTGTCCTGCGCATCGTAAACATTGGTGGTGACACGCATACCGGAGTAGCCTACATAATCAGCGGATGCCGTGATGAACCCAATTTTTCCCGAACCCAGAAAATATGTCAATCCACCAGATGCCCGGAAGGGTGTGGTCAGGGAATAATCAAAATTATTGGGTACGACAAAAACCTCGTTTCGTTCTAGGGGAAGGTTTGGGTCCCGGGCAACGGCCCGAAGTGATTGTTCAAACGATTCTTTCACACTGGTAAAGGTTGGGGTGGTCAACGAAGCACCCAATTGCAGATTACGGTCCGGTTTATAAATCAATCCCAATGAAAAATTGATGCCGTTTCCGGTCACACTGAAGTTATCGATCTGGCTGTAATTATCCAGTACGGCCCCGCCAACAACGGTTTCCCGGTAGACATTTTCGAAATCATACCGCAGGCGACTGAGTCCGAGGGAGGCTCCCACGTACAATTTATCGTCCAGGTTTCCGGCGTATCCGATCGTCCACTGCGAATTGGCCCCCGTTGAGGTGAACGTGTTCAATTGCTGGGTTGGCGCAGTGGCGTCATAGCGGAAATAGGGTGGGCCGGATTGATTCGGATTGGTAGAAGAAGGCGTCCCGTTGATCAAAAAAAGCTGATACGCAGCCGCTGAGGCAAAGTTGGCTTCGTTGGTATTTGCGTTGTATTGATTATTGATCTGGTCACCGGACAGGTTTCGGTTGTTGACATCGACAATGTACGAATCGACAATAGAACTGCGGTTGTTGCGCGCCTGAAATTCAAAACTGTTGCTCAGACTCACCTGACGGTTGTAAGTAATTCCCAGTGCAGTCCGGCGCCAGCGCCGGTTTTCATTTTGTTTGTTACCGGCCAGTACCACCCCGAATTGGCTGATGTTCGGCGTTGTTTTGGTATTGGTGGTTTGCGTACCGATGTAGGTCGACTGGGCATTCAGGATGTTGAACGAAGGGCTAAACGTGATTTCGGAGCGGTTGTAGAAGCCCAGACCAGCCGGATTGCCGAAGGTTGAGCTGGCATCACCACCAATGCTGACGTGATTGCCCCCCAATCCGCGCATCCGGGCGGTTCCGGTTTGCGTTAGTTCTGAATACCGAAACGCGTCACCGGCGTAAATATCAGCCTGGCTCCAGGCTGTGCCTGCGTACAGGAGCAAGCCCACGATGCAGATGCTATTTTTCATAAAGGTTGTGTGCTAAAAGTGAAAACAGGTTCCGGACTTGTGTGTAAATCTATTTGTAACTATAGATGCATTATGGAGCCGTTTGGTTTAAAAACAACCGCGAAAAATACCCATAGGTTACAATTCCGTCACGATTATACAACGAAAAAGCCCGTCGATTATAACATCGACGGGCTTTTTATTTTCAATAGCCACGGCTAACCGTGTTAAAAGATCTCAATATTACCGGGGACCCCGTGATCCGCCACCGCCTGAGTAGCCGCCACCGCCACCACTTGATCCGCCCCGGCTACCACCGCCACCACTGGGAGCGCTGTAGCTAGGTTGTGAAGGTGGACTGTAGCTGCGTTGGGTAGGAGCCTCGTAAGACCGCGTCGGCGCTGACTGGTAGCTGCGGGTTGGTGCCGTTGGTGATTGATAACTCCGTGATTGTTGCGGGGCACTATACCGCGATCCGCTATTGACCGAAGACGAAGGGGAAGGCGTGTAGCTGCCCCGGCTGTTGGAACGCGGTGCTGCGTAGTAGTCAGAGTTGCTGGGCGCACTGTAGCTCGGCGTAGCAGCGTTGTTGGCGCTGGTTCGACCACTGGTGCTGGATCCTCCGTAGTAATAATCACTACCCCGGCTGTTGGCCCGACCGGCACCGTAGGTGCCATTGTTGGTCGAACCTGAGGTGTTCGGACGGCTGTAGTAGGTGTTGTTGTTCGCTGCGTTCAACTCACCGGACCGACGACCGCCGTTGTTGTTATTATAACTCCGGGGCGTGTTGACAAAATCACCATTGTAGCGGTCGCGGCTCGATCCGCCACGGGCTCCGTACGTAGCGTTCCGGCTGGCTCCGATGTTGTTGTAATTGTTGACGACCACCACATTACGACCACCAAAACCGCCATAGCCATACGAATAAGGGCTGTAGAAGCTGTTGTAGCCATAGCCGAACGGGGAGTAAAACGAATCATAGAAACCACCACCGTAGCCAAAAGGACTGTAAGCATACCCGCCACCAAAGCCGAAGGGGCTATAACCAAAGGGACTGTAGAACGGGCTGTAAAACCGGTTGAATCCCCAGGGTGACATCATTCCCATGCCAATGCCCAAACTCAAACCACCGTAGAAAGGACTGTTCCATCCCCAGCGATTCCAGCCTGAATTCATCATGGCCATGTTGTAACCGTTGGAGAATCCGTCGGTATAAGCGTTATCGGTATTCCAGCCCGGATCGGGCGAAATACCCCGGGTTACCTTGCGGGCCGAAACTTCACTGTAGTACTCATCGTCAGAATACTGCGCGGCTGTCTGCTCGTTATAATACTCCGGGTCGGAGTTTAACGTACCGTTGTTAAACCGTTGGGTCGATTGACGACTTGCCAGCCGTTTCTCTTTTTGGGGCGATGATATGACGGCCGCATCGGAGGAAGACCCGTAGAGGTCATCAAATTCGCCCGCGTTCTGGGCGGTTTGTTTCGTGGAGCTACAGCCCCAGAAGCCAACCACGGCCAGTAAACTCAGGTATTTGAAGGTATGAAGCACTTTCATGGTGTTGTTTTGATAAAAGGTTTTAGGGACCGATTATATTGCTAAAACGCAGAACCTGGCAAATTGATTACAAATAAGCTGTTTGATTACAAATATAGGAGAAAAACCTATCTTTGCAAGCTTCTCATAACATTAGACCCACATTTGTACCGTAGGGTTTAACCGTGATCAAAAAAAAGTTTAGTACCTATGGCAAAAGCAATTCCGTCGCGTTCCGAGAATTATTCCGAGTGGTATAACGAGTTAATTAAAAGAGCGGATCTGGCCGAAAATTCGGCGGTTCGCGGCTGTATGGTGATCAAACCGTACGGTTTTTCGATTTGGGAAAAAATGCAGCGGGCTTTGGACGATATGTTCAAGGAAACCGGCCACAGCAATGCCTATTTCCCGTTGTTCATTCCGAAATCGTTTCTGAGTAAAGAAGCCTCGCATGTGGAAGGTTTCGCGAAAGAATGTGCTGTGGTAACGCATTACCGACTGAAAAATGCGGAAGATGGCTCCGGTGTCATCGTGGATCCGGAAGCCAAACTCGAAGAGGAACTGATCGTGCGTCCCACGTCGGAAACCGTCATCTGGAGTTCGTATAAAAACTGGATACAGTCTTACCGGGATTTGCCGCTGCTGATCAACCAGTGGGCTAACGTTGTTCGCTGGGAAATGCGGACCCGGATTTTTCTGCGGACGTCCGAGTTCCTCTGGCAGGAGGGGCACACCGCGCATTCGACAGCGAAGGAAGCAATGGAAGAAACAACCCAAATGCTGAACGTCTACGCCACATTTGCGGAAGAATGGATGGCAATGCCGGTGATCCGGGGGACCAAAACCGCCAACGAACGGTTTGCAGGAGCCGACGACACGCTCTGCATCGAGGCCATGATGCAGGACGGCAAGGCCCTGCAGGCGGGAACGTCCCACTTTCTGGGGCAGAATTTTGCCAAAGCCTTCGATGTAAAATTCCTGACCAAAGACAACCAGCAGGATTACGTCTGGGGAACTTCCTGGGGTGTCAGCACCCGCCTGATGGGCGCCCTGATTATGGCGCATTCGGACGACGACGGCCTGGTTTTGCCGCCCAAACTGGCCCCGATTCAGGTGGTGATTATTCCTATTTTCCGCAACGATGAGCAACTGGCGCAGTTATCGGAAAAAATCAACCCGCTGATCAAGGAGTTGAAGAAGGCCGGTATTTCGGTGAAATACGATACCAGTGATGCCAACAAACCGGGCTGGAAATTTGCCGAATACGAACTTCGAGGGGTACCGGTGCGGCTGGCGATGGGGATGCGGGATTTTGAAAACAATACCGTTGAAATTGCCCGGCGGGATCTGAAAACGAAAGAAACCATTTCGGCCGACGGTCTGGTGGCGCACATCCAGAATCTGCTGGAAGAGATTCAGCTCAATATATACAATAAAGCCGCGCAATTCCGGCAGGAGCATACGTTCCAGGTCGATACCTATGAGGCATTTAAGGAACAAATCGAAAAAGGCGGTTTTCTGATGGCCCACTGGGACGGCACTTCCGAAACCGAAGAAGCCATCAAGGAAGAAACCAAAGCCACCATTCGCTGTATTCCGCTGGATGCAGAACTGGAAGAAGGAACCTGTATTTACAGTGGAAAACCGTCGAAGCAGCGAGTTGTTTTTGCGAGGGCTTATTGAGAATGAGGATGAATGATGAGCGATGAACGATGAGTGGTTGACGGATTTCAGGCATCATTCATCGCTCATCATTCATCGTCCTCAAAGAATACTGGCTCAAATAATCGGCAAATTGTGCCTGACTTTCGGCGGGTTTGGGTAGTTTTGCCGCTACACAATTCAACTCGTATTATGGCAGAAGCAAAGGCTGGGGATACGGTGCAAGTGCACTATACCGGCAGAAAAAACGATGGTACCGTGTTTGATTCCTCCAGTGGCCGGTCGCCATTGCAGTTTCAGGTAGGAAGCGGCATGGTCATCCGGGGTTTCGACGAAGGCGTAAAAGGAATGGAGATAGGGCAGGCAAAAACCGTTCGGATTCCGGTGGAAGATGCCTACGGTCCGTCGAGCGAAGATATGATTTTTGAATTTGACCGCTCGCTGATACCGGATGATATTGAATTGGAAATTGGATTAACCCTCAACATGCATCAGGACGGTAACCCGCAGGCGGTTCCGGTGGTGGTTCGGAATGTGACGGCCACGTCGGTAACACTGGATGCCAACCATCCGCTGGCGGGCGAAGAACTGATCTTCGACATCGAACTGGTGGGAATCAATCCTTCCAAGTTGATCCTGTAAGAAGGAGTTACTAAGAGAATATTAAATGTAAAATGAGGAATGTCGAATGTTAAAGTAGCTTGGCGCTGTTCACTTTAACATTCGACATTCCTCATTTTACATTTAATATTCCCTTTTAATTAATCCGGATCAGATCAATCTTGAAAATCAGGATGGAGTTGGCCGGAATGCCGCCCTGCGCACGTGAACCATAGGCCAGACTCGGGGGTAAATAGAGTGTAATGCTGCCACCGGGTGCAATCAGCGGAATGCCTTCCTGCCAGCCCAGAATGAGCTGGTACAATCCAAAACTGATGTTTTTATTGCTGTCAAATACTTTGCCATTGGTCAGCGAACCTTCATAATTCACCGTCACGTTGGAGCGAACGGTTGGTTTTTCGCCTGAACCCGGAGCCTGAATGGTGTAGTAAAAACCACGGTCGTCGGCCGTAGCGGAGATGCCACTGGCCTCAATAAATTCTTTTAGGGTCGCCACTTCGGCCTCTGGTGCTTTCGCCATAAGAATGTCTGGTTAATCAGAAATCGTTTACGGCTGCAAGATAGCCGTTATAAATTTACCCAGGCCGAAACTTTGATTCCAAAGGTTGAAATATTGGGATTGTTGCGGTAGGTCAGGCGGTGAATGGCATCGATACGGAACACCTTGAAGATATTGTCGATGCCGTAGCCGACTTCCACATACGGCGCCCGGCTCAGCGACTGAAAACCCAAAACCGGTTCGCCCAATTGATTGGTGGCTGGAATCAGTGCCGTATTGGCCTGACTAACTCCGCCCATCAGGATGTTTCCGGTAGCCAAAAAACGCCACTTTAGCCGCCGGATTGCCGGAATCCGGTTGAAAAACAGGCCTTCAAAATTATGCTCGGCCATTACGCCCACATACCGGTCGGTGACAAATTCAAAGAAATTCATCAGATTATACGAGTTCTCGACCCGGAAAAATGTCTCGTTGCCCAGCGGCATATACAGCAGCGGATATGGAATGGTGGACGGAATGTACCCGGCATTGACCTGATAGCGGGTTCGGCCCAGAACGCCCATCCGGAACGAATGGCGCACGTTCAGGCTAAACCGGTGGTAAGAAAAATCGCCGTGCAGAACGTCCTGCATCCCCAACTGGTAGCGAAACGTGAACACCGGATTGTTGCTGCCTTCCACACTGAACCGGTCGTTGTCGCTTTGAATCATCAGCGAACCGGGAGCAAACCGGGTTTCGAACAGCAACTCGGTGGTGCGGTATTGACTGGCGGTGATCGTTTCCCGATCATTGGTGTTGTAGGCAAACGGAAAGAGTGGCTCGAAAGACCGGTTTCGTAAACTGATCGTCTGCGTTATTCCCTTGCCCAATTCACTTCGGAGGTAGGTATTGTGAAATTCCTGCATGTAGGGACGGCGCAACGTTCCGAAACGGGTATAAGCCGCAAAAATCGTGTTGCCGCCCAGGTTTTCCGACGATGTACCCAGCCGTTCGATGTCGTAACTTTTCTGAATACCGACAATCGTATACGGTTTTTTACTGACCACGTAGTCGATGTTCATGCCGTATTTGAACTGCTGGTCGCGCGTTCCATAGGCCAGATAACCGCCCAGAATCCACCGACGGCTGAAACCCGAATTCGTCCGCAAGCCCAGTCGCAGGCGATGCCCTTCGACATTGTTAAAGGCGTAGCTGTTCAGCAGCGGACCGGCGTCGAGGTGCAGAGATCCGAGTGGATAGTAACCAACGGCCGTCAGATTCACAACTTCCCCCAGAAATTTCATGAAAGGCACATTTCGGACGGAATCGACAATGGTAAAGGCCCGCAGTTCGTTCGGGTCCAGTCCTTCGGGGCGGATCGTTTGCCAGAATGCCGGGGATTTTTCGCTGTAGTTTTCGACCAGTTCCAGGGGCGGTTCGTAAAATTTCGACTCTTTGGGCACATTGACTTTTACGTTCCGGGCTGCAACATACATTCGGACCAACGCACCGGGGGCATTGGGTGTCGGCTCGTCGGTATCGATCAGCAGTTGCGTTAAAACCGGCAACCGAACTGATGACGTCTGGGTGCTGTCGCCCACATCTTCCCACTCCTGTTCAATCCGGATTTCATCGACAAAATTGATGTTGGCGCGCTGGTCGATTCTGGCGTCGATCTGCGTGAGACCCATGCGGGTGGTATCGATCCAGGCCGTGCCGGAAAACGCCAGATCGGTAGGCCGTTTGGGTTCGAAGTCGACCTGGTAGCAGACGAGCCCGCCAACGGTAACCGTATCGATCAGTCGGAATTTATAAATGGTTTGCCAGGCCTGTCCCAGCGGAGAGGGCAGGTCTTTCCGCAGCAGGCTGATGTAATTCTGATAAAAATTGTATTGTTGAAACGACGAGCCGGTCAATTGCGCCGAAACCCCGCCGTCGCTGATGCCTACACCCGAAGCGCGGCTTTTCAAAATCCGTTCTTTCACTTTGCGGGGGTTCGCCCGCTGGTAGTATTCCGAAAACGTTTCCGAAACAAACACCGGAACCGCCGGTTTCCCCTGGCTGTCGTATATGGCCGGGAGTTTGGAGAGCAAGCGGCCGACCGGGCCTCCTTTACGGCCGTTTTTGCGCTCGTTGGCAAAATTGTTGACGTAAGCTTCAACTTTGGAATAACTTTCGTACTGGAAAGCCGTCAGTTGGTCGGGGTCGAACTGGTCGCGCCGTCGGATGGCTTCCCGGATGATGCGGTAGGCCGGATCACCGCCTTTGGCGTAGATTTTTACTTCCTGAAGTTTGGTGGCGGAGGAGGTCAAAACGGCGTCGATGGTCTGAGAAGCCACCGGAATGATGCGGTAGGCCCGGTTCTGATACCCCAGACTGGAGAAAAGAAGAGAATCGCCGGTTTGGGTGGAGGTTAGTGAAAACTTGCCATTTTCATCCGATGTTGTTCCAACGGTTTTGCCTTTAATGGCTATATTGGCGAACGGAATGCCTTCTCCAGTACCGGCGTCGGTAACGCGACCACTGATCTTGTAGGCTGTTTGTGCAAGAACAGGAAAAAAGAGTGTATTCAGAATAATGAAAACTAGACTGAACCGCTCCCGTATAACGTGCTTCATTCGGAAAGGCAAGTGGTATGAATAATACCGGTTTAACACAAATCTAGTCAACAGAGTTTACCAGGTAAATTGATTTTATTTCATTTGAAGACGAATCGCCGAAATGTATAGATGAATCACCAGAATAATCCTATAAATTATCCGCTGTGGATTCATTTACCGGTATCACTTAGACTTTATATCCCATTTTTTGTCACAATCTGCAACCACTTTTTCCGTTAAACTCAGAAACTTGATTATGCCTACCGATCGATCGTCAGTTACCCGTACGCGGGAATACGCTGAAACGTTGCTTCACGAGATGCCGGCTGCGTTGGTTTACCACAACCTGACACACACCCGCGAGGTGGTTGAAGCCGCCGAATTGATTGGGAAAGAAAGTAACCTGCGCCCGGAAGAATTGGAAAACGTGCTGATTTCCGCCTGGTTACACGATCTGGGGTATGCGAAAGCCTGTCAGGAACACGAAACGATCGGTGCCGAAATGGCTCAACCTTTTTTAGAATCCCTTGCCATCGGGCCGGAGCGGATTCAGGCGGTTGTCGACAACATTCTGGCCACCCGGATGCCCCAGAATCCGAGGTCAAAAATGGCGGAAGTACTTTGCGATGCCGACCTGTTTCATCTGAGTTCCGACC
Source organism: Larkinella sp. (assembly GCF_965227735.1). Classification (NCBI taxonomy): domain Bacteria; kingdom Pseudomonadati; phylum Bacteroidota; class Cytophagia; order Cytophagales; family Spirosomataceae; genus Larkinella; species Larkinella sp. Next base: position 7,380,288 of record NZ_OZ245776.1, read on the forward strand.
GTTTTTTTGAGCGGAGCGAGATGCTGCGGCAGGAAGTGAAAAGTGTCTACGGAAAAGTGGGCAAACGGAAGTGGATGCAGGGCTCCATCGTTCTCATGGAAAAACACCATTATTTTACCGACTACGGCAAACAGGTTTTAACTCCGCTGAAGGAAAAAAATCTGAAAAAAGCCCGTCGCAAGTTGGCTGAACTGGAAGCCGAAGAAAATGAGAAAGACGGAAAACCCTCGGATAAACACAAATCGGAAGAAGAAACCGACAAGGTGAAAAAACCGGGACGCGGCATTGAAACCATGTTCCGCGTGACTTCCCAGAACCATTTCCAGCTCAGCGCCATGGCCGACAACAAGGCCAACATCATGATTTCGGTCAACACGATCATCGTTTCGCTGATCATCAGTATCCTGATCCGGAAACTGGAAGAATGGCCGCAGTTGGTCATACCCACCGTTATGCTGACGGCCAGTTGCCTGGTAGCGACCATTTTTGCCATTCTGGCCACCCGTCCCACCATCACCAGCGGGCGGTTTTCCAAGGAAGACATTCACCAGAAACAGGCGAACCTGCTGTTTTTTGGCAATTTTCACAAAATGGATCTGGCCGATTACGAGTGGGGAATGCGGGAAATGATGAACGACAGCGACTTTCTCTACAGCAGCATGACCCGGGATATTTATTTTCTGGGGAAAGTCCTGGGTAAAAAATACCGCCTGCTCCGAATTTCCTACACCACCTTTATGTTCGGGTTTGCAGCCTCCGTCCTGGCGTTTGGCCTGGCAGCCTATTATTTTCCGGTCAAATAATCTGAAACCTGTTTAAATGAAAAAATCGCAAGTTTTTGTTCTCGCCCTGCTCTGTTTTTTAGGAGCATGTACGGGCAAAAAAAGTAAGGATGATACCGGAAATCAGGCTGTTAACGGAGAGACTACCTTCGGAAAACAACCGTTGGCCTACGATCTGACTACACCCACCCGTCGCTTTACATTGCCGCCAGATCTGGAAGAAATCTCCGGATTGTCCTATTACAAAGACAACCAACTCCTATGTGTGCAGGACGAAAAAGCAGTTGCCTACTTTTTTGATCTGAAAAAAGAAGCCGTAACTGATTCTTCGGTTTTTGGCGGCTACGGCGATTATGAAGGCATCGAATGGGCCAAAGGCGAGATTTATACCCTGAAGAGCAACGGCGATCTGTACCATTTCAAACCGTTTTCGAAGGAAATTGCCCGTACGCCTACAGATTTGCCGGCCAAAACGGAGGTGGAAGGCCTGGCGTTTGATGCCGAAACCGAACGGCTGCTGATTGCAGTGAAAGAAAACCCCAAAAAGAACGAGAAAGCGGTTTATACGTACGATATCAAAACGAAGGTGGTTTACAAAGGCTTGACCATCAAGGATGACGTGCTAACCCAGGCTGGCGTGCCGTTTAACAAATTCAAACCGTCGGGTTTGGCTGTTCATCCAAAGACCGGCGACCTGTATTTCCTGACTTCCGTTGGAAAAATGATCGTCGTGTTCAACCGGAAAGGGAAGGTCGTTGCCACCGAAGCCCTTGACCCGAAACTGTATCGCCAACCCGAAGGCATTTGCTTTGCGCCCGACGGAACGCTCTACATCGCCAGCGAAGGCGACGGAAAACCCGGTTATATTCTCGAGTTTGCGAACCAGCCGTAATTCCGAATTGTAATAGGCGTATGAAAATACTCTACACGGCTTTACTTCTGCTATTATGCCTTCCATTCCCGGTTCTTGCCCAGTCGAAACCTTATACGGTTTTTTTGTTGGGCGACGCGGGCGAACCCCAGCCGGAAGGGGATGTGGTTTTGAAAACCGTTCGAAGCCAGTTGCAAACCAGCGGTGCCAACAGCAGCCTGATTTACCTCGGCGACAACATTTATCCCCGGGGCTTGCCCGACTCTTCTCATGCCGACCGCGCCGATGCCGAACGCCGGATGCGCGATCAACTCGCCATTCTGTCCGGTTTTAAAGGACGCGCCTTCGTCATTCCGGGCAACCACGACTGGCAGCAGGGCAAACGCGAGGGCTGGGACCGGGTGCGGAACCAGGCTGCTTTCGTAACCGCGGAACTGGGCCGTGAAGACGTTTTTTTTCCGAAAGACGGCTGTCCGGGGCCGGTCGAAGTGGCTTTGAATGATGAGATTACGCTGGTTTTGATCGATACCCAATGGTGGCTTCATCCCTGGGACAAACCGGGTGAAGAATCGGATTGCGAAGCGAAAGATCTGCCTTCTTTTCTGCTGTTGCTGGACGATGTGCTGGCGCGAAATCAGAACAAAAAAGTGGTGCTGGCCGGCCATCATCCGATGTATAGCCACGGTGAACACGGCGGGTATTTTACACTCAAGGACCACCTTTTTCCGTTGACGGACCTCAATCCGTCCCTTTACATACCCCTGCCGGTTTTGGGATCGATCTACCCGGTTTATCGCTCGTTGATCGGCAATATTCAGGATATTCAGCATCCAAAGTACAAATTGATGCGAAATGGCATGGTTTCGCTGCTGAAAAAATACCGGAATGTCGTATATGTCAACGGGCATGACCACAACGAACAGTTGATTCTCCGCGATTCGATCTACTACGTCACCAGTGGCAGCGGTTCCAAATCGGTACCGGTTAAAAAAGGGCGGCACAGTTTATTTGCATCGTCGGCGAAAGGATTTGCCCGGCTCGATTTTGAGGAAAATGGAAAGACGCGGGTCCGGTTTTTTGCCCCCGACGGCGGATCGGAAACCGGTAAACTCCTGTTCGAAACGGCCTTCACCCTGCCCGTCAAGCCCCTGCCAACGCCCGAATCTATGGCGGCTCCCACGGAGCAGAATGTCATTGCCAGTGGCCAGTATGTCGCATCGCCATTGCACCGGATGCTTTTGGGCGAAAACTACCGCGACGTCTGGCAGAGTCCGGTTTCGGTTCCGGTTTTGAATCTGCGTCAGGAAGCGGGCGGGTTGAAACCCTTGCAACGCGGGGGGGGGATGCAAACGTTTTCGCTGCGGATGGCCGGACAGGACGGCAAGGAATACGTGCTGCGATCCGTTGAAAAGTACGCCGAAAATGCCATTCCCAAAGCGTTACGCAGCGGTTTCGTCAACGATCTGGTGCAGGATCAAATTTCGGCTTCGCACCCGTTTGCGGCTCTGGTAGTGCCGCCACTGGCCAATGCTGCGGGTGTTTTTCATACGAATCCCAAACTGGTTATTGTTCCCGACGACTCGCTGCTGGGACCGTATCGCCGGACGTTCGCCCGGTCGCTGGCGTTGTTTGAGGAACGGGTGGATGGCAATTACGCCAACAGTTCGCAGTTTGGCGGGACAAAAAAAATACTCAGTACCACCAAGTTACTCGATAAACTGGCGGACGACAACGACAACCAGGTCGACCAGCGGGCGGTTTTGAAGGCGCGACTCTTCGACATCTGGCTCGGCGACTGGGATCGTCACGATGACCAGTGGCGTTGGGCGAGTTTCAAAACCGAAAAGGGATTGCAGTTCAAACCCATTCCGCGCGACCGCGACCAGGCTTTTTTCGTGAATATGGGTATCATTCCGAAGGTGGTCAGCCGGAAGTGGGCTATGCCGAAGTTCCAGGGATTCAGTAACACCATCCGTGACGTTCCCGGTCTGGCGTTCAACGCCCGGTATTTCGACCGCAGTTTCCTGACCGAACCGTCGCTGGAAGAATGGCTGCAAACCGCCGACAGTTTATCGCGGCAACTCACGGATGCCGTCATTGACGAGGCCCTGAAACAACTGCCCGAAGCCGCCTATCAGGAAACGGCGGCTTCCATCAAGGCCAAACTACAAAGCCGCCGGGCCGATCTGGCACGGTATGCGGGGGAACTTTACCGCTTTCTGGCCAAAACCGTGGATGTTACCGGCAGTGACAAAAAAGAACGGTTCGAGGTGGAGCGGCAGCCGAACGGACAGATGACGGTGGTGGTGTCTAAACTGAAAAAAGCCGGAGAGACTGGTGAACAACTCTACCGGCGGGTCTTCAAGGCGGACGAAACCCGCGAAGTGCGGTTGTTTGGACTGGGGGGCGACGATGAGTTTATTGTGAAAGGAAAAACCAACGAAGGGATTCTGCTGCGAATCATTGGCGGCAAAGGTCGCGATCAGGTGAAGGACAGCTCTTCGGCGTCGGGCCTTCGGCGGGAAACGGTGGTCTACGATTCGAAAAAAACGGTGGTAGAACCCGGTTCCGAAACGCGGGTGCGGCTATCGGGAAAATCAAAAATCAATGCCTACGACCGTAAATCATTCAAATACGACGTTCTGTTTCCGCAGGTTTCAGTGCAGTATAATCCCGACGATGGCCTTTTTCTGGGGGGCGGTTTTTTATATACCAGACACGGTTTTCGGAAAGAGCCGTTTGCCCAGCAACATCGATTCGTGGTCAACCATGCGTTTGCCACCGAAGCCTACAATTTCAACTATGACGGAACGTTCACGGATGTGATTGGTAAAGCCGACCTCCGGCTGGACGCCGATTTGCAGGCGCCCAACTACGTTTATAACTTTTTCGGACTGGGCAACAACACAGTTTTTGACAAAGAGAAAGGCATTAAATACTACCGGACGCGGTTTGAAAACATGGCAGTCAGCGCCTTATTGCAACACAAAGTAGGCAGCCTGAACGTGTATTATGGCCCGGCCGTGGAAAGTATCGAGGTCGAGGAAAATGAAAAGCGGTTTATCGATCAGTTCGCCAATACCCTGCCCGACGGCCAGAATCTGTTCAGTCGCCGGTGGTATGCCGGGTTGAAAGCCGGTTTTCTGATCGACAACCGCGACAGCAAAATTCTGCCCACCCGCGGAACCTACTGGAAAACGGAACTACGTCTGTACGAAGGTATTTCAACCCACTCCCAGGGTCTCACGCGGCTCCAGTCGGATCTGGCATTTTATGCCAGTCTGCGATTACCGACGACGCTGACCATCGCTTCGCGCGTGGGTGGCGGGGTGAATTTCTCGGACTACGAATTTTTTCAGGCCAACACGCTGGGCGGTCTGTCGAACCTGCGCGGTTTTCGGCGGACGCGTTTTGCGGGGGGCAGCACGCTTTACAACAACACGGAACTTCGGCTGAAAGTGGCCACCATCCGCACGTACCTGTTTCCGGCTTATCTGGGCGTGCTGGCGTTCAACGACGTGGGCCGGGTGTGGGTAAAGGGCGAAAATTCGAAGACCTGGCACCACGGCTATGGCGGGGGCGTCTGGCTGTCGCCGTATAAACAGACCGTTATCTCGTTTCTGTATGCCCTTTCGGAAGAAGAAAGGCTCCCGATGCTGCGGGTCGGGTTCCTGTTCTGAGGTCAGGACAGTTTATACAATTCAACGCCTTCTTCCATGCCTTTGACGTCGACCACGCCCAGCAATTCGGTCAGGGCCGGGTATTCGGACAGTTCGTTGATCACATCCTGCGACACGAGCATGTTGGTGCCGTAGACTTTGTTGAGTTGTTCGATGCGGGCGGCCAGAATGACCACGTTGCCGGTAATGGAAAATTGTTGCCGGGTTTCGGTGCCAATGTTACCGATCACGGCATCACCCACGTGAACGCCAATGCCGACGCTGGTGGGAATAATGAGGTCAGCGAAGACGGCTTTTTTGATTTCGTCAATAATCTCCAGACCGGCTTTGACCGCGTTTTCGGCGGGGTTGTCCAGCGGAATCGGAGCGCCAAAGGTGATCATGCAGCCGTCGCCCAGAAATTGGTTGACAATGCCGCCGTGGCGGTTGACGACGTCGACAATAATTCTGAAAAACGAATTCTGGTAGGCGACTACCTCATCGGCGGTGTGCTTATCGGCGTATTTTGTAAAATTCCGAATGTCCAGAAACAGCACACTGACCTTCATGTGCTGGCTTTTCAGCATCCCCTTTTCCTTGATGATCAGGTCCGCAATTTCGGGGGAAACCTGCTGTCCGAAGAAGGTAATCAACTGATTATGTGTTTCGTTGCCTTCGATGGATGTTTTGATGCTTTTCTGAATTTGCCGGGAAACAAAACCGGCACAGGCCCCGCACAATACCAGAATGCCCGCTTTCACCCCGTAGGCAAACGCTACGGACATGTACAGATCCAGCGAATCGGCCACCAGCGACGGCTGCTCCAGCAGATACACACTCAGCAGCAGATACTCGAAACCAGCCACCAGACCGGTGTAAAATGAAATCCAGAAGTTGAGCCGGAGGGTGGAAAGGATAATGAAAAAGTAATAGAGCGTGGCAAAAGGTGACAGCATGACCAGAATTGGGTGGTCAAATTTGTCCGAAATTAAATACATCAACAGCGATATGGAGGTCACTTCAAACGTCGCGTTCAGGAATTTGGTGAATTGCGGCATGTGAATGCCTTTTTGCAACCATCGGCGGAACAGATTCCAGATGCTCAGTTCATAAAGGCCCATGAAGAGCATAAAGCTGAAAACCACCCGCAGGACGTCCATTTTGGCCTGGTGTGGAAAGGCCGACTCGGGAATGAATGAGTGAAAAAACGAGGCAATCAGAACGCCGACACCGAAAACACTGGCCAGCAAACCCGCCCGTTGTTTTTCCCGGCGCAGGTTTTCCTGCGCAAAAGCCAGGTGAAAATACGGGCTGATTTCAGGCTTCTCTTTTTTGTGGTAAACGAAAGTCATAGCGTCACGGTGCTGGATTGGTGAATATGACAAGGCTGCCCGCAATTTACTTACAGGAAAACACGGTTCCCAGTCCAACCCTACGAAGCGACGAACGAGGGGAGTGAAACGCCAAAGTAGTTTCGTGAGCGGACAAAATTAGCGAAATACCCTTGCAACGCTTTCAGAAATTTGTACGTACGGTCAAATAATGATTCCCAACCTTTCATTTGCATGACACCATCTCGCTTACTTATTATCCTCGCTTGGGTTGGTACCGGGTTTTCCTGCCAGCAAAAAGCCATCGACGTCGAGCCGGGCTCGACCAATTCGGATTGGACCACCGAATCGCACAGCAATGAGATCGATCCCAATTATACCGTCGTTTTTCCGCAGGAACAGGTCAACACGCTGGAAATAACCCTGACTGCCGCCGACTGGACCGCGATCCGCGCGGACATGAAAACCAAGTTCGGGAGCGATTTCGGCAGCAGTGGCACAACCGGCGGAGGCATGGGAGGGGCGGGCGGTTTTGGCTCCGATGACCCCGATTATGTCGCCGTGCCGGTTAAATTTAATGGAAAAGTCTGGAACAAGGTCGGTTTTCGGCTGAAAGGAAACTCCAGTTTATCGTCGACCTGGCGATCCGGCATTTACAAACTCCCGTTCCGGTTGCACTTCGATAAGTTTGAAGACGACTTCCCCGACATCAAAAACCAGCGGTTCTACGGGTTTAAGGAACTGTCGATGTCGCCAGCCTACAGCGATAATTCATTGATTCGGGAGAAAGTGGTGGCCGATATTTTTCGCAGTGCCGGTGTTCCGGCGGCCCAAACGGCTTTCTACAAAGTGTACATCGACTTCGGCGAAGGCCAGAAATACTGTGGGGTCTATACGATGGTCGAAGTGATCGACGACACGATGGTCGAGGACCAGTTTGGCGAAGACGACGGCAATATCTACAAACCGGAATCGACCTTTCAGCAGTTTACCCAAAGCCAGTTTGAAAAGAAAAACAACGAAACAGCGGCCGACTGGTCCGATGCCCAGGCTTTCGTAACGGCCCTCAACGCCACTACCCGCACTACCAATGCCGCCGAATGGCGGGCCAATCTTGAAAAAACGTTCAACGTCGATCATTATCTGAAGTTTCTGGCGGTCAACAACACCATCGTCAACTGGGACACCTACGGCGCGATGGCGCACAATTATTATCTCTACAACGCCCCGGCGGGCAAGTTGACCTGGATTCCGTGGGATCACAACATGTCGATGACCACCACAGCGGGCGGGGGCGCCAACCCGGGCAATGGAGGGGGTGGTGGTATGCGGGCGGTTTCGATTTCCATGTCCGAAGTGACGAGTAGCTGGCCGCTGCTCCGCTACGTAGCCAACGATCCGGTTTATTACGCCCGCTACAAAGAACACGCCAAAACGTTTCTGGAAACCGTGTTTACAACCGCCAACATGAACGCGCTTTTTGAGAAAAATACCAATCTCATATCGCCGTATGTCATCGGTCCGCAGGCCACCGAAACCGGCAAATACTCGAACCTGAGCAGTTCGGCCAACTTTACCAGTGCGCTGGGTGTCCTGAAAGCCCACGTGGTCACCCGCAACCAGGAAGTCAGTACGTTTTTAAAATAACCGTGTCCATGCGAACCCCTTTTCAAGTCGATGTCCGGGAAATCGAAGCCCAGGCGAGTTCGTTTGCACCCATTGCCCTGGCCGACATGGAGGGCGTCCGGCTGATGAACCGCACGGATACCAAATTCATGCTGCCCCTGCACCAGTTGCCCCGGTTGCTAATGGCGTTGCAGCCGCATTATGCCTGGCTGGAGATCGATGGCAACCGGCTTTGCACCTACGAAACGCTGTATTTCGACACCGATGAATTGCGGTTTTACCACGATCACCGCACCCGGCGGCTCAATCGCTACAAGATCCGGCAACGGCACTACGTGCAGTCGAACCTCACGTTTACGGAAGTCAAGCTGAAAAACAACAAGGGGCGAACCATCAAAACCCGCATTCCGAACGCCAGCCGTCCCGGAATGGGTTTCGACGAAGCGAGTGCGGCTTTTCTGAGGCAAAACACGGGGTATGAAACCGCTCTTCTCAAACCGGTTTTGTGGGTGAATTATACGCGCCTGACGCTCGTCAGCCGGACGACAGCCGAACGCCTGACCATTGATCTGGACGTCTGTTTTCGGAATGGAACGCAGCAACGGGGATATCCCGAGGTCGTGATTGCCGAACTGAAACAGGATGCGCTAAAAGGATCGGAATTTCTAAAACTGATGAAACAATACCGCCTGCGGGAGGGCTCGCTGAGCAAATATTGCCTCGGCCTGATCAGCCTCGACCACACCCTGAAGCAAAACCTTTTCAAACCAAAACTAAAACAATTACACAAACTCCTTGCCGATGACGCTCCTGTTGCAACACCTCTCTATGCCTGACCATTCGGGATTTGCCAACCTGCCGGATGGCGTTTTCACCCGATTGGGCCTTGATCTGCTTTCGGTCGTTGTGCTGATCCGGCTGATCTATTACCGCATTTACCGAAAAACCGACCTGTTCCTGACTTTTTTTACGTTCAATCTCATCATTTTCCTGATCACGTTTCTGCTGAATCAGGTTCAGATGTCGATTGGGGCGGCTTTTGGGCTGTTTGCGGTTTTTTCGATGCTCCGCTACCGAACCGAGGGGCTTTCGGCCAAAGACATGACGTACCTGTTCGTGGTGATTGCCGTCGGTCTGATTTCGGCGGTTAGCCAGGGCAGTGGGTACCAACTGGCGATCATCAACGGCTTGATTCTCCTTTGTGTGCAACTCCTGGAGGGAAACTGGCTTTTCCGGCGCGAATTCAGCAAAACCGTCTTCTACGACCGCGTGGATCTGATTGTGCCGGGTCGGCGACCGGATCTGTTGCTGGACCTGGAAAACCGGACGGGGCTGGATATTCACCGGGTTGATATTCAGGGTATTGACTTTCTAAAAGATTCCGCTCAAATCACCATCTATTATTACCAGGACGATGCAAAACACGAATCCGTTCAAAAAGCAGCCGCTTCGCTTCTCCGCTAACCGACTTCAGGTCGGCCTGATCGTCTGGTTGATCGTGTTGCCCGGTTTGGGCTGGTCTCAAAGCACCGGGTTGGGGCTCTGGTCGGGGATGAGTCTGGAGAAAAAAATCAGCAAAAAGTTTGCCCTGCAAGTCAACGCGCAACTTCGTTTCAGTGAAAATGTATCGGTGACCCGGGCTTTTCTTGGCGAAGCGGGGCTATCCTACAAGCTCAACAAATCCTGGGAAATCAGCGGTTTCTACCGCTATACGGGCCGCCGGAAGTGGAACAAGGAAACCGATGCCTACTATTACCGTCCCTACCACCGGTTTTACGGGCAGATTACGTACGATCATAAAATCTGGGGAAACCTGAAACTGGATTACCGGCTTCGGTATCAGAACCAGTTCAAAGACGATGTTGAAGGGCTGGTGGCGGCCGGAAGTTATTTGCGGAATAAAGTCGAGTTGTCCTACAAAAACTCCTCCCGATTCACTCCCCTTATCTCCGCTGATTTATTTTATCTGGTTGGCGTTGAATTTGACCAGATCCGGTATAAAGCGGGAGTAAGTGCCGACTTAACGAAATCACAAAGCCTGGATGTAACGGTTTTTAAAGATGCCGCCCTGAGCGGATCGGAAGAAAGCAGCGGGGCGGTAATTGGCGTAACGTACAAAGTTAAGCTGGGTTATAAAAAGAAGAAAGGGAAGAACAATTCATAATTCATCATCGTCCGGCTTTTTAATTTTGCCCGCATGGTACGCGTGTTTTGCATCAGCGGCATCCTGGTTGTACACGTTTTCAACCAATTTAAAGCTGGCCGAATCGGCTCCTTTTACTTCTTTTCCATCGAAATAAACGTGCTTGTTGTCTTTTGCATAACCGGATTCCAAAACGGTAAAGGTAGCCCGGTCACTGTTTTTTAGCGGTTTATCCTGGTAAAACACGGTTTCGCGATCACGGGCATAGAAGTCATTCAGCAGCTCGAAAGAAGCCACATCGGCTCCGGAAATGAGCTTATTCTGATAAAATACCTGCGTTGTATCGGCAATATAATCAAGGTAGTTCGGTTCAACCAGCCGGACGGTGAGCGGGTCGGCGCCGTTTATCGGTTGGTTTTTGTAGTATACCCGGTTTTGATCTTTGGAATACGCAAGATCCAGAACCGCAAAAGTTTGGGGGTCTGCTCCGGGAATAACCTGGGCTACCGGCAGGTTGCGGACCTTCGGATCGGCGTAATTGATCCAGCAATAAAAAACCCGGTTTTGGTCTTTGGCAAAACTATTTCCCACAACTTCAAACGAAGGCCCGTCACTGTTTTGAATCATCATGAGGGCGTAATAACCGGTCACTTTATCCTTGCAAAAACCGTGATCAAGGGGTTGAAGGGTAGCAAGATCGTTTACCGGAAATAGCGTGCCGTTCCAATAGCCATGTAATTTATCTTTGGCGTAACCATTCGATAACAGTTCGAAGGAAGCTGCATCGGCTTTCGGTAATCGTTTGATGCTATTTTTCCGGGAGGTGAAATAGGTTTGGCCATCCAGGGAATTATCGCAGTAATAAACCGTGGATTTATCTTTGGCATAATGTTCGTCCAGCGCTTCGAAACTGGCGCCGTGGGCTTCGATATAACTTCCCCGGTAATAGGCTGCCACGGCATCCCGGGCAAAAACGGAGTTTAATTCCTCAAACGAATCGAGGTCTTCCAGATTGACCTTGTTGCCTTTGTAGTAGACGGCGCCATTCTTCGTTTCGTAACCCGATTTCTTGCAGGAGAGCAGGAAACTAAAACCCAGAACTGACAGGATCAAATAGACGAATTTCATGTTTGGTGTGCGTATTTGAAAGCACTTCAAAGGTAAAGAAGCCTTCAGCGATCACCTATTTGAAATGAATAGCCGGTGGGATTGAGCGCATAACTCGCGGCTTTTAACCGTATTGTAGAGAAATTGCTGACGCTATCGAATCTCTATATTCTCCATTTGGGGTTTGGGATGCACGACGTACACATCCAGAACGGCCAGGGGGCGGGCCAGGTATTCGCGAATCAGGGTGCGGAACGAATAACCGCCGGGAATGTCCTGGGCGGCAAAGGCAATGGCGTCGATGTCCTGGTGATTGCCGATGTAGAGGGCGCGTGCGTTGTGAAAATTCTGGGAGATAATCGTGATCTTGTCCTGATTGAACACCTGCTTGCAGCGTACCACCGAGTCGAAGGTGCGGTAACCGGCGTAATCGAGGGTCATGTCGGCCTCCGGGATGCCCATCCGCAACAGGGCTTTTTTCATGTCGGACGGCTCGTTGTAGTATTCAGAGTCATTATTGCCGCTCAGGATGATGTGTTTGATTTTGCCTACTTTCCAGAGTCGGGCGGTGGCTTCCATCCGGTAGCGGAAAAACAGATTCTCATTCCCGCTTTTTACGGATTTGCTGGTTCCCAGCACCAGACCGACTTCGTTGGCAGGCAGGGAATCCATGTCGAAATAGACCTGACTCCGGGTGCTGTAAACGACCCAGAAATTACAAAGGAGTACGATGGTCACGCCCACGAACGCCAGGGTGATGCTTCCCTTGACGAGACGCTTCATCCGCGACACCCGCACCCGGGGTCTGACTCCTTTGTAATTGCCGGATTCCCGGTCAGTCGTGTACGACATTGGATTCATTTCATGAAAACAAGCCTAGTTGTTTAGCGGATGGCTCGGTTCCGTTGTCTTCCGTTTCGGGTGTTTCATCCATCGGTTCGTCCGTTTCCGTTTCTACGACGATTAAGTTAGGCGTTATCGCGGTATTTTCCGCTATATCCCGCTCATTATTGCGTCGGGGCGGGAGCAATTTCACTTCTTTCACTTTGGCAAACGGCAATTTCGCCCCCAGAGCCTTCCAGCCGCGCACGTCGATGAATCCTTCGGGTTCCAGCACCATTTTCTCGAGTGGCCCCTTGTCTTTCATCTGGTGAACGATTTCGAAACGCGGAAACCGGTCGGCCGAGACCGCCATCAGCTTCGAGCCTTTTGTGTCGCCAATGAAGCTGAATTTCTTGTCCTGCGTCGTGGTTTCAACCTTAAACCGCTTCACATAATGTGATTTCTGGTTGACTTCGTAATAAATCGCCGACAGAATCCGCTCACTGTCGAACTTTTCCAGAACCGCAATTTCGGACGGTTCGTAGCGGTTGGTCAGGTTGTAGTTGGTCAGTTCATACTGCCCATCTTTATAGACCACCAGAACGCTCATTCCGTTGTCGAAATTCCCTAAATATTTTCCGCGCTCGTCGCGGTTCAACCGGCCGAGGTGTTCGTCATACCAGATGTCGACGCCCCCGAGGGTTGAAACCCCGCCCGATTTCAGGCTCACCTTCCGCACCGGATATTTCGTCAGGATATTGCCCTGCGCCGAGCGGTTTTTGATGCCAACTTCCGCAAAATTGTAGTCGAACTGCTTGATTTTGGCCGTACTCTGCGCCGTCAGGTTGATCGTCACCACCTCGGCTTCGCCGTTGTCATTGGCCGTAAACCACAGCACTTTCGACTTCGGATTGCCCATCGTCAGGTCGTATTCCCGGTCGCGGGTGACGGCGGTGACGCTGAACCGTTTGGCCATCGTGATCCCCGATTTGCCGTCGAGGTAAAGCAGGTTATAAACCTTGCGCTCGTCATTCTTTTTGAAAACCGCGCAGTAAATGATGTCCTTGCCAACGAAGGTTTTGTCCTGAATTTTAGTCACCAGACATTTGCCGTCGCGCCGGAAAACGATGATGTCGTCGATGTCGGAACAATCGGAGACAAACTCATCTTTTTTCAAACCAGAACCCACAAAACCGCCTTCACGATCGACGTAGAGTTTGGCGTTGGCGGCTGCCACGACGTTGGCCGCAATGGTGTTGAACGCCCGTATTTCGGTTTTCCGCTCGCGGCCCTTGCCGTATTTTTTCAGCAGATCGCGGTAATAGTTGATGGCATAGCGGGTCAGGTTGGCCAGGTTATCTTCTACTTCGGCCAATTCCTGCTCCAGTCTCCGCATCAATTCTTCGGCTTTGAAACCGTCGTATTTCGAAATCCGCTTGATCCGGATTTCGGTCAGGCGCAAGAGGTCATCCTGCGTAATTTCGCGGTAAAATTGCTTCTTGAACGGTTTCAGCCCTTTGTCGATGGTTTCCAGCACGGCCTCGAACGTTTCGCACTCTTCGATTTTGCGGTAAATCCGGTTTTCGATGAAAATCTTTTCGAGGGAGCTGTACAGCAATTTTTCCAGCAACTCCGCCCGCCGGATTTGCAACTCCCGTTCCAGCAGGTCGACCGTCTGGAGGGTGTTGACCCGCAGAATGTCGGTCACCGTCACAAAGTGCGGTTTGTCCTTGATAATAACGCAGGCATTGGGCGACGCCGACACTTCACACTCGGTGAAGGCATAGAGCGCGTCGATGGTAATATCGGGAGAAACGCCGGGGGCGAGGTGAACGTGAATTTCGACATCTTTCGACGTCAGATCTTCCACTTTCTTGATCTTGATCTTTCCGTCGTCGTTGGCTTTGATGATCGAATCCTTGATTGACGTCGTCGTGGTGCCGAACGGTATTTCGCGGATGATCAGCGTTTTTTTATCAAATTCCTCAATTTTTGCCCGGATGCGGGCTTTGCCACCACGGCCGCCGTCGTTGTAGTTGCTGACGTCGATGTAACCGCCGGTTAAAAAGTCAGGGTATAACGTGACTGGTTTGTCTTTCAGAATATTGATCGACGCTTCAATCAGTTCAATAAAGTTGTGGGGCAGAATTTTAGTCGAAAGACCCACGGCAATCCCTTCCACGCCCATGGCCAGCAGCAGCGGGAATTTTACGGGGAGTGTCACCGGTTCTTTTTTCCGGCCGTCATACGACAATTGCCACTCGGTGGTCTGTGGATTGAATATGACGTCGTTGCCGAATTTCGACAACCGGACTTCGATGTAACGGGGAGCCGCAGCGCCGTCGCCGGTGCGGATGTCGCCCCAGTTGCCCTGCGTGTCGAACACCAGATTTTTCTGGCCGATGGTTGTTAGCGCATCACCGATTGAGGCATCACCGTGCGGGTGATACTGCATGGTTTGCCCGATGACGTTGGCCACTTTATTGAAGCGCCCATCATCCATTTCTTTCAGGGCGTGCAGAATCCGGCGTTGCACCGGTTTCAGACCGTCTTCAACGGCCGGAACGGCCCGCTCCAGGATGACATAGGATGCGTACTCTAAAAACCAGTTTTCGTAAAGGCCCGACACCACGGTTTGCTGGTGGAGGGTGTTTTCATTTTGATCTTCCGGTAAATCAGTTGGGTCCAGAATTTCGCTCATTCGAATGGATACGGATAAAAATCAATGGTCAATGCTATCGTTTTGATTGGGTCGGCGGGTGGAATGGCTCCGTCGATAGCTTCATAAAGATACAATAGTTTTCAAGAAAACAGGCCAGATTGAAGCAAAATGCGGGATTCAGGCCGTTTTCGAGACGTGTCTTTACGTCGCCGGGCAAAAAAAGAACAAAAGAGGTGCCGGTTTTGAAGCCAGGCTTAAAAAGGCACAATTTCCGGCTTCCTGAAGGTTTCGTTCGTATTCATTTTGCGATCCAGGATATGTGATACTTATATCACAAATATAATAACTTTCAAATAGAATCCCAGATTGGATTTTACTAATTTACTTCGGAACGGAATGAATAACCGTCAGCAATTCGCTGATCATCATGGCGGTTGCGCCCCACACCTTGAAACCCTGAATCTGGTAAAACGGAGCGTCAATGAGGGTGCCTTTGATTTCAATGCCGTTTTCACCGATGATGCTTTCGTCCATCAATTCGTCTAACGATACCTCAACAACGTGTTCGACTTCGCGCGGGTCGGGGTAGAAATCCGGGCGGTAGGGAAGGATGCCCACCACGGGCTGAACGTAAAAATTGCTCGGGGGAATGTAAATCTCGGTCAGCTTGCCCAACACCTTCACATCCGTCACCCGAATGCCGACTTCTTCCTGCGCTTCCCGCAGGGCCGTCCGAATCAGACTTTCGTCGGTGCGTTCCATGCGGCCACCGGGAAAGGCCATTTGACCGGCATGAACACCGTCATATTGGGGGCGCAGAATCAGGGGTAAAAAAATCGAATTCTGGTAGGGATAAAAGACAATCAGAACGGCGCTCCGGCGGGTCCGTTCGTTCGGTTGCATCGCCATTCGCAAGCGCGACCGGGCCGCCATTTTCAGGTGGGCGTCCGGGCCGGGCAGTGGTTCGGCCAGCCGGTCCCGCAGGGCGCTGGCGAAGCTATGAAACGAAGGATCAACCATAACATTTTATCAGTTGTTCAGCACATTTTTCACCATCCATAGCCGCCGACACAATGCCGCCCGCATACCCGGCTCCTTCACTACAAGGAAACAGCCGCCGGATCTGCACGTGTTCGAGCGTGTCGGGTTGCCGCGGAATCCGAACGGGCGACGATGTCCGGCTTTCCACGCCAATCAATTGGGCTTCATTCGTCACATACCCCCGCATCGACAGGCCGAACTGTTTCAAACCGGCCTTCAGTGGCCCGGCAATGGCTTCCGGCAGCACCGTACTCATATCGGCCGGTTTCAGGCCGGGTTGATACGATGTGGGCAACAAACTGTTGGAAATACGTCCGTTGACGAAATCCGAAACCCGCTGGGCCGGAGCGGTTTGATCGCCCCCGGCCAACTGACAGGCGCGTTGCTCGAGTTCTTTCTGGTATTGCAAACCGGCCAGCGGACCATAGTCCCGGTATTTTTTCAAATCGTTTTCGTGAATGGCTACCACCAGACCCGAATTCGCGAATTTTGAATCCCGGCGCGAAGGCGACATGCCATTGACCACCAGTTCGCCCGGCGCGGTGGCGGCTGGCACAATGAAGCCACCCGGACACATGCAGAACGAAAAAACACCCCGCTCGACGCCATTATGCCGCGTTTGCGTCACCAGACTGTACGAAGCCGCGGGCAGGTAATCTCCCCGATTCGGACGGTGGTACTGCACCTGGTCGATGAACGACTGCTGGTGTTCGATCCGGACACCCATCGCAAACGGTTTGCTTTCGATGGTGATGCCTTTCTGCTGCAAGAGCGCAAACACATCCCGCGCCGAGTGACCGGTGGCCAGAATGACGCCCAGTCCGGTTACTTCTTCGCCTTGGTGAGTAACAACGCCCTTGATTTCGTTTTGTTCAACCAGCAAATCGACCATGCGCGTATCGAACCGGATTTCGCCCCCTGCATCGAGTATACTTTGCCGGAGCGCCATCACCACATCGGGCAGTTTGTTGGTACCAATGTGTGGATGGGCATCGACCAGAATCTGTTCCGTGGCTCCGTGGGCGACCAGAATTTCGAGAATCCGGCGAACATCGCCCCGTTTTTTGGAGCGGGTGTAGAGTTTACCGTCGGAATAGGTTCCGGCACCGCCTTCGCCAAAGCAGTAGTTGGATTCGGGATTGACAACGTGCTCTTTGTTGATGGCTGCCAGATCGCGCCGACGGGTCCGGACATCGCTACCCCGTTCCAGCACCACCGGTTTGATGCCCAGTTCGACCAGCCGCAGGGCCGCAAATAGCCCCGCCGGACCGGCACCAACGACCACCGCCTGCCGGGCATTGCTGACGGCCGGATACGTGCGTTGGTAGGCAATCAGGGGATGCGGTTTTTCGCCAACGTACACTTCAGCATCGATATGAACTTTAACGTGCCGGGAGCGGGCGTCGATGGACTGGCGCAGTTTCCGAACAACAGGGCGTTCGGGTTCCGCTCCGGTCAGCAGATCCGCCGGAATCAATAAACGGTTATAGACTTCCCGCTCGAAAGCCGCATCATCCAGGGCAACATCGGGTTCGAGGGTTAACGAAAGCGAATGAATCATACATGAAAACTCCTGCTTCTTCAACAACACGAGGGTGTTCCGGGTTCGCAGGTATTTCTTATATTATTTAGGTATTTTTTGGTAAAATTAGTCAAATAAGCGAATGTAACCCGGTCAGCGGTCGAAGACCCTGAGCGCGGTGGCTTTCGCGATCCACCCTGCCACATTGAAAAAACCAGTCAAAGGAGTAATGAATTGGTAAAAACCGCACTACTTTTACCAACCTATCCCGGAGTGTTTGATCAGCCGAATAGTTCGTTAGCGTTTGAAAAACAAGTAACTACGTTTGCCACTGCGGTCAGAGTCTTTGATCATTGACCGGGCGGGAAGACGACAATCTCTTATCAATGAAAAAAATTCTTTATTTAGGATTACTCAGTGCGTTAAGCGTCAACGCGCAAAAGACCGCGCCCCCCGCGCCCTACGGCGCCCTACCAACTCCCCAGCAGGTGCAGTGGCAGCAAATGGAATATTACATGTTCATCCATTTTGGTCCGAACACGTTTACCAACAAGGAATGGGGCCACGGCGACGAAGATCCTAAGGTCTTCAATCCGTCGCGCCTGGATGCCCGCCAGTGGGCAAAAACTGCCAAAGCGGCTGGCATGAAAGCGATCATCATCACGGCCAAACACCACGACGGTTTTTGCCTGTGGCCCAGTAAATTCAGTAAACACACCGTGCGGGAAAGTGCCTGGAAAAACGGTCAGGGCGATGTTCTGCGTGAATTGTCGAATGCCTGCAAGGAATACGGGTTGAAATTTGGCGTGTATCTCTCACCCTGGGACCGCAACCACCCCGCCTATGGTACACCGGAGTATAACCAGATTTTTGCCAACACGCTCGATGAGGTACTGAGCAGCTACGGCGACGTGTTTGAGCAGTGGTTCGACGGAGCCAATGGCGAAGGACCGAACGGAAAACGCCACGAATACGACTGGGATTTGTTCCGGGGCGTGGTATTTAAACATCAACCAAAAGCCATCATTTTCAGTGATATAGGTCCGGGTTGCCGGTGGATGGGGAACGAATCCGGTATTGCCGGTGAAACCAACTGGTCGACGCTGAACACCGACGGTTTTGGCATGGGCAGTGCCGCCCCCTCTACCCAGGTGTTGAATACCGGAAATGAAAACGGAAAGTACTGGATTCCGGCGGAAGTCGATGTGTCGATTCGGCCGGGCTGGTTTTACAGCCCCGACACCGACGATCGCGTGAAAACCCTGACGCACCTGATGAAGATTTATTATTCGTCGGTGGGCCGCAATGGCAATTTGCTGTTGAATGTACCGGTTTCACGCGAAGGCCTGATCCACCCCAATGATTCGACGCGGCTGATGGAATTCCGCAAAACCGTCGATGCTTCTTTTAAAACGAATCTGGCGCTTGGAAAAACCGTAACCGCTTCGGCATACCGGGGAAAAGATAAACAGTTTGCTGCCAGCAACTTGCTCGATGACAACTACGACACCTACTGGACGACGGATGACGCCGTTCGGCAGTCTTCGTTTGTAGTTGACCTGGGAAAACCGACCGAAATCAACCGCGTGGTGTTGCAGGAATACATTCCGCTGGGGCAACGCGTCAAGTCGTTCAAAGTGGAAGCCTGGAACGGGAAACAATTCGAAACCATCGACCAGCAAACGACCATTGGCTACAAACGGATTCTGGTTTTCCCGACCCTGAAAACCGCCAAAGTGCGGATCACGATTCTCGACGCCAACGCCTGCCCGGTACTGTCGTCGGTCGGTATTTACAAAGCACCGGAGCTGTTGTCGAACCCCGAAATCGCCCGGAGCAAACAGGGGTTGGTGACGATCACGTCGGAAGTTGCCGATCCGGTTATTCGGTATACAACCGATGGAAGCGAGCCAACGCTGGCATCGGCGCGGTATTCGGCCCCGTTCAATTTTGCCAAAGGCGGTACGATCAAAGCCAAAGCGTTCATCAAAAATGGCGCCGAAGCGTCGGAAACCATCCCGGCTTCGTTCGATCTGGCTCCCGAAAAGTGGTCGGTCGTCGGTGCAGAAAGCAGCCGGAATTCAGCCAGCCGGGCCATCGATTCAAACCCCAGCACCGTCTGGCAAACTGCCCGGCAGGATGGGAGCCAGAAACATCCGCACGAACTGGTCGTCAATCTGGGCGAAAGCCTGACGCTAAAAGGATTTACCTACACGCCCCGGCAGGATGGCCAGTCGGGCGGGACGATTTACCAGTATAGTTTTTTCGTGAGTGAAAACGGAACCGACTGGAAACCAGTGTTGGAAAACCGCTCGTTTGCCAACATTAAAAACAATCCGGTGAAACAGGAGGTGGCTTTTCCGACTCCTCAGACCGCAAAATTCTTCAAACTGGTAGCGCTTTCGTCGGTGAATGAAAACGAACACTGGGCGTCGGCGGCTGAGGTTGGGGTCATCATTAAGTAAGGGGTCGACATCGAAAACGTAAAACCTGTTCGTTCTACCAAACCAGTTAGGTCTTCAAGACCTAACTGGTTTATGGGCCAATACGTACTATGCCAACTTTTCACAACGCCACCGGTTTTGAAGCACCGGATTTTTTCGAAATCGACGAACTGCTGACGGACGACCAGAAGCTCGTCCGGTCGGCCATGCGGGATTTTGTGAATCGCGAAATTAGTCCGATCATTGAAGACTGCGCCCAGCGGGCGGTTTTTCCGGCTGACATGCCCCGGAAGTTTGGCGAAATTGGCGCGTTTGGCCCCACCATTCCGGTGGAATACGGCGGGGGTGGGCTGGATGCCATTTCGTACGGTCTGATGATGCAGGAGATCGAGCGGGGTGACTCGGGCATGCGCTCCTGTGTTTCGGTGCAAAGCTCGCTGGTGATGTGGCCGATTGATGCCTTTGGCTCCAAAGAGCAAAAGCGGAAGTATCTGCCGAAATTGGCAACGGGTGAATGGCTGGGCTGTTTTGGCCTGACCGAACCCGACCACGGTTCCAATCCCGCTGGCATGCAAACCGCCTTTACGGAACACAGCGATCATTATTTGCTCAACGGTTCTAAATTGTGGATCACCAATTCACCGGTGGCAGATTTGGCGGTGGTCTGGGCAAAAAACGAGCAGGGACGCGTCCGTGGCTTGCTGGTCGAACGCGGAATGGAAGGCTTCTCGACGCCCGAAATTCACCGCAAATGGTCGTTGCGGGCCAGCGCAACGGGCGAACTGGTGTTTCAGGATGTGAAAGTGCCGAAGGAAAACCTGCTGCCTGGCAGCGACGGCATGAAAAGCCCGTTGCGCTGCCTTGATCAGGCGCGGTACGGAATTGCCTGGGGTGTGGTTGGCGCGGCTATGGATTGTTACGACTCCGCCCGGCGGTATGCGCTGGAACGGCAGCAGTTTGGAAAACCCATTGCGGCTTTCCAACTGGTGCAGAAAAAACTGGCCGAAATGCTCACCGAAATCACGAAGGCGCAGTTGATCTGCTGGCGGCTGGGCGTGTTGAAAAACGAAGGGAAAGCCACCACGGCACAGATTTCGATGGCCAAGCGGAACAACGTCGAAATGGCCCTGAACGTCGTACGGGAAGCCCGGCAGATTCACGGAGCGATGGGCATTTCGGGCGACTACCCCATCATGCGCCACCTCATGAACCTGGAATCCGTGGTCACCTACGAAGGCACGCACGACATTCACCTCCTGATCCTGGGCAACGAAATCACGGGAATTCCGGCTTTTAAGTGAGGGGATGTGGACGATGGACCATCGACCATCGTCAATGGTCAATGATCGTCATTTCAACTCCTCCAGCGCCTTTTTCATCGCATCGACCTGGCGTTTTTTCTGCAATCCGGTGGGGGCAGCCACGCGTTCGCGGCAGTCGAAAATGCCGCAGCGTTCGCAGGCTTCGTTGACTATTCGTTGGGAGATGTTAGAAGATAAGGGATTTAAAAACCGCATTTTACTTTTCAGTGTGTCGGTCATTTTAAAACACATCGACACACTCATATTCTGTTGCTGGTGAGGCTGATAAAGCTGGGCGACCGACACAATCAGGAAGGTATTCCCCGTATCGGCGTAAGTCGAAAGCTGGGCCTGGCACAACGCCCCCACGTGGTTTTTGCTCTTTTGCAGAAACGCCAGTTCCTGCAGAATCGTCAGGGCCACCCACCGGCGGCAGTAATGCTCATCGACCATGCTCTTCGGACCCTGCTGACGGGTCAGGTGCATTTCTTTGGTCAGGTGAAAATTGGTTTGCCCGGCGGTGTTGTTAAACCGGTAAAAGAACAACTGATCGATGCCGAAATATTTGGGAAGCAGGTTGCTGAGCCGGTAGAAAAACCGCTCGGGCGTGGCGTTGAAGGACTGAATCAGGTTGAGAAAGGCTTCGTTACTCCAGTTGGCCTGGTCAAAAATAGCCTGTAACCGTGTGATCAGATCCGTCCGGCGAATCAGAATCGTTCCGGCAAAATAAGATGCTTTGTAGTTGTTGAGAATCTGCTCAAACGACTCCACTTCCACGTACGAATACGTATACGGCCGGATTTTCAGGTTGAGGTACTGAAATCCCACTTCGCGGGCCAGAATGAACGTTTTTTGTTCAATCGATAGGTGGCTGTTGAGGTAGAGCGTACCGGATTCGGGGCGGAAGACGGAACGCAGGGACGCCAGTTCCGGATGACTTTCCCGGCTGAAATTCACGATTTTATAATTATACCGGGTTCTTAACAAGCTGCTCAACAGGCTTTCGTCGACCAGCGAATGGCTTGAGGCAAACTCCGTTAAAAACCGGTCGCCGTCCTGCTCGATGTCTTCAAAATAGTTGTCGTGCATTTCCTGGTACGACCGCAGCACCGCCATATAAAGCCGTTCGACGCTGACGTGGTAGCTCCGCCCGATGTTCATCACCGTCGAAATCATGGCACTGACTTTGGCGGGGGCTTCTGCCAGCAATTCCAGCAGATCGGAGGGGTCGATGCCCAGCAGTTCGAGCGGGATTTCGGTTAAAAACCGGGAGCGAAGCAGTTCGGAAATGGGTTCGAGTTTCTTACTGAGTTTGAGCGAAACCAGCGTGTCATAGTCCACGTCCATTGCCTTGGCGAGGGCGGCAATTTTGTCCGTTTTGGGGTATTTGCGGCCTTTTTCAATTTCGGTTAAATACGAAACCGAAAGACCGGAAATCTGGCCCAGTTCACTGATCGACAACCCTTTATCCAACCGAATCTGTTTTAATTTCAGTCCAAAAAGAAGGCGGATATGGTCGGTATAGACAGCCACTGAGTCGGAGAGGTTAAGGTTGTGATGGAAGTAAAAATACCGCTAAAAACGTCGGTAAACAAAAAAGTCCACCCGGTTCGATTGATACCGGGTGGACTTTCTGTAAAATAAAGCGGGATTATCGTCTCATTCCTTTGTATGAACGGGTCCATTTGGCTACAGTGCCATTTTGGTTCAGGGTTGTGACCGATGTGACGGTGACGAGCCGACCTTCGAACAGGCCTGAACCCAGGAATTCGGCATCGTACTGTTTGTTGCCCAGCGACATCTGGTCGCGGGTACGGTTAACCGTAAACTTGGTTCCATCTAATTTAACGACATCCGTCGCCGTGCTGAATCCCGGAAATTCGGTGGTCATTTTCAGTTCATTCGACGCATCTCCTTTGCTGAAGGTGAGAACTCCTTTTCCGCTGTCTTCATTAAAATCGATGGATCCGATGATGGTTTTTGACGAATAATCAATGTCGTAGGTGCCGTAATACTGTTCTCTTGGATCGACATTATCCGCTTCAGAATCGCTTTTTTTACAGGAAGATATACCCACTACAAGGAGGAAAAAAACGACGATGAGTCTCATTGTGCCCTTTAGTTTTTTCAACGGTTGAAAAATAGATAGATAATAGGTCATTTCGCTATAGAACGAAATCGATTGCCTATCTAATATATTCCACCACAAATGATACGCCAGAAATGGGAATATTCAATGAAAATTGATCGTGTTCCCCGTCTCCGCCAAAAACGATGCGTAGTGTTTGATACTGCGCCAGCGCTACTGCGGGCAGCTCCATTCGTATTTGTTGATATGAACGCGCATCCGGGGATCGGTGTCAGGATAGTTAAACATCAGAATGTCGTACTTGAGATTGCCCTGGTCGTCGTAAATATACTTCAGATCGAACTCGGTTTTTGTGCTGGTGTCGAGCGAAATGATATCAGTCCGAAGATTTTTATCTTTTTTACCATTGAAAAAAAACGGATTTGGGATCGGATTGGGTTTTGTCAAATCGTATTCATAGCGCTCGGCATCGGTGCCAATGTCATTTCCGTTTACGATGTTGTAGTTGGTGGAGCCCCGCCGGGTAACATACCCTTCGGCATCGTAGGTTACATTGGGGTCGATTACCAGACCCAGACTATTCAGGGGTACTATTTTGGTAGAGGAAGGGGGAACCGGATAAGTCCCGTAATCATCGGTTTGGGTTATCTGGAGTTCCGTCGGTGAAAGGTACTCGTAGACGGTGGTAATGGTAGCGGTCGGTCTTCGGTAGCGAATGACGGCCTTTGAAAGCCTTCCCTGCGAATCATATTCAAACGCAGCATTGCTTTCTTCTCCACCCGTTCGTGCTACTTCGGATTTACCGCTAACGGCATACAGCTGACCATTGAGCTCCAGAATATCAGCTACGATAAAATAACTTCCGGAAATGCCGGTTACCTGCTGCCCCAGGGTGACGGTTTCTCCGGGTGGTATCAGGTAGGTATCCAGTTGATTTAGCATGTAACTAACCCGGCAGGGGTTCGACTCTTCGGGATTCAGGTGATCCTGAACGGTGCAGGACCCGAGCAGGATGAGGAAACAACTGGGGAGCAGGAAGCGGTATAAGGCGTGCATAGGATAAAAAGATTAAGTAAGGGATAGATATAGATTTTTACAGATAGACATGTTTTTATTCGTAATCGTTGGAAAGAGCTATAAATAAAATTAAAAATGATAATAGTTATATCAATTGGTTGTTAATCCGCTTGTGTGGTCCTGAAAAGCAAACCGCCTTCCTGATTGGAATAAGAAACGTTTCTTATTCCAATCAGGAAGGCGGTTTGGTAGTAAACAAATAACCTTATTCCAGCGTCGCGTCTACGCTGATGGCCGTATTGAATAACTTTGAAATCGGGCAGTTCTTTTCGGCATGTTCGACGAGTTCGTCAAATTTTTCTTTCTCCAGACCCGGAACGCTGGCCTTCACGGTCAGCTTCGAGCTGCTGATGCTGCTGCTGGCGGTATCGAGCGAAACAACGGCTTTGGCGTCGATGAAGGTGGCCGTAAAACCGGCTCCCTGAATGTTAAAGGCGAGTTGCATCGCAAAACAGCCCGCGTGGGCGGCAGCCGCCAGTTCTTCGGGATTGGTTCCTACGCCATCGGCAAAACGGGTGTTGAAGGAATATTGGGTTCCGTCCAGAACGGTGCTGGCGGTGCTGACGGTACCTTTACCATCTTTGCCTGAACCTTCCCAATGGGCGGTGGCATTGCGTTTGATTTCCATAAAGTGGATGTTTGTGTTTAAGCCGGAAAAGTAAGAAATGTTGCGGACAGCCCGGCAACTTACTTAGGATTTGGTCTAAAAATAATACTGACTTCACAGGCCCAAGTGGAATGTGGCCCAAAGATTCGTTTTTCAAACGGCCGGAATAGCCCGAATGGCCGGGCAAAACCGTATTACATCCGGGCGGGTTCACCCGCGACAAACCAAGTGCTATGCAAATCTTAAAAAATCTCTTTCAGGTCGGCGGTGACCTGAACGGCATCACCTTCGACCAGCCGGGGGCGCTGTGGAACGATGCTAATTCGTACGTTTTAAAGACCGGGCAGGGGTTGATTCTGTTCGATTGTGGCTGCGGGGATACCATGGAGCAGATTTTTACCAACATGCGGTATTGGGATCTTTCGCCGGACGACATTCGCTATTGCCTCCTGACCCACGCCCATTTCGACCATGCCGGTGGTGGGCACCTTCTGAAACAGCGGGGCATTCCGATCATTGCCCTGGGCGAAACGGCGGATGCCGTTGCTTCCGGCGACGAACGCTGCTGCGGGTATCTATACCACAAAACATTCCGGCCATTTGCAGTGGATCGACGCGTGACAGACGGCGAGAAACTAGCGCTGCCGGGTCTGGAAATCGACGTGATGCACCTGCCCGGCCACAGCCGGGGTTGCACAGCCTACCTGTTCAACTGGGAGCAGAAGCGGGTCGTCATCAGTGGCGACGTGATCGGGACGCTCTTGAGCGGGGATTTTGGCTGGAGTGGCTCCATTGATTTCGACAAAAAGAGCTACACCGAGTCGCTGCGCCGGTTTGCCCAAGTGGACACCGATCTGATGCTGCCCGGACACGGCATGATCTATTTTCACAAACCCCGCCGACGGGTCGAAGATGCGCTGAATTCGGCGCTGATGCAGTGGCGGTAAGGCCGGAATCGAACGCTAAACCGCCCGCATCTCCGTCCTCAAACCGAGGCTTTCTTCGACAAATGCACGATGCACTTGCCTTCGGTGTTGATGTGAAAATTCGTATTTAAATACAGTTCATTGACTTTCCCGTTTTTCTCCAGAAATTCTTCCACCGCACACCAAACCTCCTCGTCCATGGAAACCTCTTCGACCAACAGGGTTCCGTGGGGTAGAATTCTTCGTTCGGGATCAAGATTCGTAATGATTGCCATCGTGTACCGAAGTGAAAAAGTAAAAACCGGTGTTAGGTTAAGCGATCCAGAACTTCCTGCAAGATCCGGGCAAATTCTTTGTCGTTGGGCGACGTAAACAGATTGAAATGGTCGCCGGGAACTTCGTGAATGGTGATCCCATTTAAAGCAAACGGTTTCCAGCCCAGAAATTCAAAATCATCTACATAATAGCTGTGTTTTTTAGCCCGAAACAAGGTTACCGTAATCTCCTGGGGTTCCAGCCGGTATTTGCGGGACGCGATTTCGTTGGCTTCATTTACTTTATAGTAATTGCCATGGAACACTTTCAGATGGTCTTCGTTGTAGCGAATTTTTCGATAAAGCCGGTTTGCTTTATTCTGTACCGATTTGGCTACATTGACTACGGTTTCGCGGGGGTTTTCTTTCAATAACGTCAGCACATACAGCCGCTCTTTGATCGCGGTAATGGTATTCTGCCAGGCTTTCGCGGGCCAGGGATCGTAAAAATTGGACTGGTAGGCATACGTATCGAACATCGCGAGCATTTTCACTTCTTTCCCCATCTTGCGGAGTTGTTTGCTCATTTCATACGCGATGATCCCCCCAAACGAATAACCGGCCAAAGCGTACGGGCCTTCCGGATTCTGTGCCCTGATGGCATCGATGTAATAGGCCGCAATCTCTTCGATACTTTCGAGCGGCTGGTCCTCGCTGTTGATTCCCCTGGCCTGCAAACCATACACCGGTTGATCGGGGTCCATGCTCAAGGCCAGGGTGTTGAACAGCAGCACGTGCAGACCCGCGCCGTGGACAATGTACAGGGGAATTTTGCTGCCGTGCGGTTTGATCGGTACCAGCGAATCCCAGGTGACCGACCGGCCATTCATGTGCAGGGTCGACGCCAGTTTTTCGATCGTCGAATATTCAAAGAGGGTTGCCAACGGCAGGTTTTTACCGGTTTTTTTCTCCAGAAGGCTCATCACCTGTACGGCCGTCAGCGAATGGCCACCCAGTTCGAAAAAGTTGTCGAACACACTGATGTTTTCAATTTTCAAACACTCGGTCCAGATTTCGGCCACCAGTTTTTCCACATCCGTTCGCGGACCCATAAAACCGGTTTCATGATCCCGTTCGCTCAGCGCGGGCGCGGGCAGTAACTTCCGGTCAATTTTGCCGTTGGCGGTGATCGGGAATTTTGCCAGCGCCACAAAAGCGCGGGGAACCATGTAGTCGGGAAGCTGCTGCCGGAGTTGCTGTTTCCACTGCTGAACCAGTTCTTTCGGGAGGGCCTGGTTAATTTCCGGGGATTCGGAGACGACATAAGCCACCAACTGCTGGTCGCCGGGCCGGTCTTCCCGGGCAATGACCACCACTTCTTTGACTTCCGGGATCTGATGGATGGTATTCTCGATTTCGCCGAGTTCGATGCGGTGTCCCCGGATTTTCACCTGATGATCGATGCGGCCCAGGCACAGGATTTCGCCGTTGTCCAGTAACCGCCCCAGATCGCCGGTTCGGTACATCCGCCCTCCCGGCGTCCCCGCAAACGGATCGGCCACAAAGCGCTCCCGGGTCAACTCGGGGCGGTTCAGATAGCCCCGCGCCACGCCCGCGCCCCCAATCCACAGTTCCCCGATTTCGCCGTCGGCAACCGGCTGCTGCTGTTCATCCAAAATATAGACCCAGGTGTTGTGGATGGGATGGCCGATCGTAATCGGTTCGCCCTTTCGGATGTGTTTCAGGGTCCCCCACACCGTCGTTTCCGTGGGGCCGTAGACGTTCCAGAGTTCAGCGGTTTTTTCGATGAGCTTATCGGCCAGGTCCGGTGCCAGCGGTTCGCCCCCACACAGCACTTTCAGTGGGAGGGGTTTGTCCCAGCCCGAATCGAGCACCATCCGCCAGGTGGCGGGGGTGGCCTGCATGATGGTGACGGTCTGGGTTTCGATCAGTTCGCGCAAGGCCCGTCCATCGCGGGCGGTGGCCTGATCGGCCAGCCGGATGGAGGCTCCCACAATCAGGGGCAAAAACAGTTCAAGCCCGGCAATGTCAAAGGAAATGGTCGTGATCGCCAGGACGGTATCGTTGGGCGTGATGCCGGGCTGCTGGATCATGCTCCAGAGGAAATTCACCAGGTTGTGGTGTTCGATAAGCACGCCCTTGGGTTTGCCCGTAGAGCCGGAGGTGTAGAGAACATACGCCAGATCATTCCCCTCCACAACTTGTTCCGGCTCGTCCTTGGAATGGTTTTTTGACTCCTGTAACGCGGTTTCCAGGTGAATTTCCGGCGTATCGGTGTTCAGGTAGTGGTGGTATTTTTCAGAGGTCACCAGCGTTTTGGCCGATGCGTCCTCCAGCATAAACTGCAGACGATCCGCGGGGTAGTCGGGGTCCAGCGGGAGGTAGGCAGCACCGGCTTTCAAAACCGCCAGCAGGATCATGACCATTTCCGGCGACCGATCCAGCATGATGCCAACGATGTCTCCGCGCTGAACGCCTTGCTGGGTCAGGTAGCGGGCGAGCTGGTTGGCCGTTTCATTCAAAACCTGGTAGCTTATTTTTTGCCGGTTAAAGACGAGCGCAATTTTATCCGGCTGCTGGCGGGCGGTTTGGGCAATCAGCGTCTGCGTCGGTGTATGAAAGGGGTAATCGGTTTTGGTATAGTTTAATGGAACCCAATTCTTTTTCAGCGGTTTCCCGGCTTTGAAATCGATGTCGCAAATGGCAATGGATGCATCGGCCACCACGGTTTCCAGAATCCGAACCAAACCGCTCATCATCTGATCGATGGTCTGTGCCTTGAACAATCCGGTGTTATACGTCCAATTCAGCATAAGTGCCTGATCGTCGCCACTGACATCCAGAAACA
Organism: Larkinella sp.; assembly: GCF_965227735.1. Classification (NCBI taxonomy): domain Bacteria; kingdom Pseudomonadati; phylum Bacteroidota; class Cytophagia; order Cytophagales; family Spirosomataceae; genus Larkinella; species Larkinella sp. The sequence goes on from NZ_OZ245776.1 coordinate 7,409,421, forward strand.
GCTCAAAATTTTCGTATTTTTTGGGTTGGTATACGACCTGGTGGGAGAGTCCGACGAAGCTGAAATCGCCGTCCTTTCGATTGAAATTAAAGATGATCGGCACCAATGGCACCCTGGAAATATCGCGCGGTACGTTCAGCTTTCTCAACAGACTGCCAAACGTCAGGCGCTGGTGTTCATGCGCATCGAGAACCGATTTTTTACACTGTTTTAAAAAGTCAGAAAAACCGAGGCCCATTTCGATCTGGCTGCGCAAGGGCAACAAATTGACACAATGCCCCGCCAACTGCTGGTAATCCGTGATGGATTGGCCGGCCGTCGGCAAACCGATGATCACATCATCCTGCCCGCTCAACCGGTGAATCAATACCTCAAAAGCCGCCAGCAGGGTGGTGGCAAAGCTGCACCCGGCTTTTGCGGCCACTTTCCGGACGGCGGTCACCAGCGCCGGTTCGAGCGTATAATCCAGGCGGTGGCAGTCGAAGGTGCGGGAGGCTGGTCTGGGGAAATCGGTGGGCAGGTCAAAAACCGGTATCTTCTTTTTGTACTGATTCACCCAGAACGCTTCCGTCCGGAGGTAGTCATCACTGCTCAGATACTGAAACTGTCGCGTGGCATATTCCGCAAACGAAGGCGCTTCTGGTAAGTCGGGATGGGTATTGTTGACAAAATTCGAATAAAATACACTCAAATCGTTCAGAATGACGCCCATCGACCAGCCATCGCTGATGATGTGGTGCGTGGTCAGCACCAGTTCATGCACCTGATCCGCCACCTTGAACAGACCCACTTTCAGTAAGGGTCCCTGCAAAAGGTCGAATACATGCATCGTGTCCTGTTCCAGATAGTCAGCGAGCAAGCGGTCTTTTTGACTGGCCGGGTTGCGGGAAAGATCCTGGTAGAAAATTTCAATCTGCAGCGCTTTGTAGACGTAGATGTGTTCGCCGTTGGGGCTGACGACAGACCGTAAAGCGTCGTGTCGGTCAACCACCGCCTGAATCGCCTGGGTCATGGCCCGGTGATCAAACGACCCTTCCAACCGCAGCGAGTTCGTTAGATTATAGGATCGGTTGGCATTATCTCCCCCCAACAGACAGGCGATCCAAATTTCGGTTTGCGGCCCGGTAGACGGTGCTATTTGCGCAATTTCGGGACCAGCAAAAGGGTCAAAATCAACCGCTATCGTTTTAGGCATCGTAAAGTTTGCTACCATTCTGGTTAGAGTATGATCTGTAAATAGCTCCCGGGTTTCTCGGGATCTGAAATGAACCACGCCGGATTGCCATCCCGGTCTTTGCCCAGTCGGGCTCCCGGAACGGGTGGTTCGGTAAACGCATAGTCCGGGACAGATCGCTCGGATCGGGGCATTTTCAAGACGGTTTTCGGTCGTTCAACGACGGCCTCCGGGGTTTTGACAGAACTGGCTTTGCTGGCTCCGTTCAGGCCCGGCAGAACGGTTTGGGAAGCCAGGGACGGCAGGTTCTGAAGGGTATTCTGGAGGTATTCAATCTTTTCGGTCAAAATCTGCAACTGCCGGGCCATCTGATCCATAGCCGGATCACGGTTTACAACGGCAGTTCCTGACTGGGCGGGAGCCGGAGTCGGTTGGGACACAGGAGTGGGTGACTGAGGCTCATAAGCTCCCGTCGGTAAGTCCCGGTCGAGGTAGGCCACCAGGGCATCCAGTGTGCCGTATTCCTCATTCAGTTGGCGAAAGGTAATGGGCAACCCAAACTCTTTTCTCAGGGTGGAGGATACCTGCGTCAGCAGCAACGAATCCAGCCCCATTTCATAAAAGCTCAGTTCCGGCCGCATCTGATCGACCCCAATGCCGGATGCGTTCTTCAGCTTTTCCCGTACGATTTGGAGAAGAACCGCTTTGCGGCTGGTGGTTAGGGGGCGGGCGACCTCAGACCGGTTATCTGCCAGTACTTGTATTCCCGAACCCGCTGACGGACTGATTGCGGACGCTGCGGGTTTGGGAGGATCGACCCAATACCGTTTTCGATCGAAAGCATACGTGGGCAGGTCTACTTTTGATCGGTTTTGATGGCGGTAGAACGCATCCCAGTCAGGTTCCAGGCCGTGTAGCCACACCTGACCCAGACCGTTCAGCAACGCCTGGTAATCGGTTGACACGCCTTTTTGGTCCAGGCTGGTGGCCAGCGCAGCCGGTTTGGAACCCGCCTGCTGGCGGGCCAGGGTGGTCAGGCCACTGCCGGGCCCCACTTCAACCAGCACCGGTCGGTTCAATTCAAAAACAGAGTCGAGGGCATCGGCGAAGCGTACGGGCAAGCGGAGGTGGGTGGCCCAGTAGGCCGGGTCCGTCGCCTGGGCATCCGTCAGCCAGGTGCCGCTTACCGTCGAAATTACCGGTTTTCGCGGATGGTGTAAACGAACCTGCTGAACGGTTTCTTCAAAGACGGGAACGACCGAATCCATCATGTTCGAATGGAAAGCGTGGCTCGTTGCCAGCACCCGATTCGGTATTTCTTTTTGATCCAGGAGTTTGGCAAAGCAGGCGATTTCTTCATCTTCACCGGCAACGACGCACAGGGAATGGCTGTTGAAAGCCGCCACCGACAAGGTTTCGGGCATCAGGGCGGTCATCTGCTCCGCGCCAGCCCGCACCGACAGCATGCTGCCCGCAGGAAGTTCGCTCACTAAGCGGCCGCGAACCGCAATCAGCCGGATGGCATCTTCCAGCGAAAAAATACCGGCCAGGTGAGCACCAACAAATTCACCGATACTGTGCCCACAGAAAACCGTGGGTTCGATGCCCCAACTCAGCCATACCCTCGCCAGGGCATATTCTGTAACAAAGATGGCAGGCTGCGTAAACCGCGTATTTTTGAGTCGTTCTTCCGTTTCCCGGTTGGTCTCGTCGGGAAAAAGAACCTGGCGGATATCGACCTCCAGGTGTTCCCGGAGCAGGTCGGCACAATGGTCTACGGCCTGTTTGTAAACCGGTTCGTTCTCATACAGGTCACGGCCCATGTTGAGGTATTGCGCGCCCTGACCCGGAAAAAGAAAGACCACATCGCCCGGTGGTTCCTGCAGCGTTTTCTGGCTCGATGCCGGGCCGTTTTCGAGTCGTAATTGCCCGATTAGTGCTTCCGTCGACGTAGCGGTTACAAATCGCCGGTGGTTGAAATCCGCCCGGGCGGTTTGCAGGGTAAACGCCACATCCGCCAGATTCAAGGTACGGTTTTGCTGCAGGTGCGCTGCCAGAAGCGGGCCATACGCTTCCCGACTGGCCGTCGATTTGGCCGACCAGGTAATCAATTGAACCGGGCGTTGTGGCTCTGCCGGATCGGTAACGGGTGTTGGTACCTCACTGACAAACTCCTCCAGTACGATATGAACATTCGTTCCACCCACCCCGAAAGAGCTGACGCCCGCCCGGCGGGGTTGTTCAGGATTTGAAACCGACGCTGGCCAGGCACCAAACGCAGTATTCACAAAAAACGGGCTGTTGGCAAAATCAATGGCCGGATTTGGCGTCGAGAAATGGAGCGTAGCCGGGATCTGTTTGTGATGCAGCGCGAGGGTCGTTTTAATAAATCCGGCTACTCCGGCGGCAGCGTCCAGGTGCCCCATGTTGCTTTTAATGGAACCGATAGCGCAATATTGGGTGGGAACCTGATTCCCGAAAGCCATTTTTAACCCTTCAATTTCGATGGGATCACCGATGGGGGTGGCCGTTCCGTGGGCTTCAACGTAGCTGATGGTCGCCGGATCGATGCGGGCATCGTCGATCGCCATTCGGATGGCCCCCGCCTGTCCTTCGGCACTGGGGGCCGTAAAGCTTCCCTTGCCGCTCCCATCGTTGTTGACACCGGTTCCTTTGATGATGGCGTAGATGGTATCGCCATCCTGCCGGGCGGCTTCGGCATTTTTCAACAACACCACCCCCGCGCCATCGCTGAAAACCGTTCCCTGTGCATCCGAATCGAACGAACGGCAATGCCCGTCGCGGCTATAAATGGACCCTTCTTCGTAGAGATGACCACTCATCAACGGAGCCCGAATACTGGACCCACCCGCCAACGCAACATCGCACTGGCCGTTGCGCAGGCTGTCGACGGCCTGCGCGATTGCCAACAGCGACGTTGAACAGGCGGAATGAACGCTAACCGCAGGCCCCGTCAAATTCAGTTGGTAGGCCGTCCGGGTGGCGATGTAATCTTTTTCATTCGCGGTCATCACCTGATAGCTACCGACCTGATTCATCAGGACTGGATTGGTCAGCACGTGGTTGTAGTAATAGGTGTTGTTGCCACAGCCCGCATAGACCCCAATCAGTCCGTCGTATTTTTGGGGCAAATAACCGCCATGTTCCAAGGCTTCCCAGGCAATTTCAAGGAAAATCCGTTGCTGGGGGTCCATGAGTTCGACCAGTTTCGGATTCAGGCCAAAAAAGCGCGGGTCGAACTCACTGGCACCTGAAACGACGCCCCGGGCTTTCACGTAGTTTTCGTCCTGCGTCAGTTCGGCGGGCAACGATTGATCCAGTTCTTCATCGGTAAAATAGGAAATGGTTTCCCGGCCTTCCTTCAAAACCGTCCACAACTCCTCCATCGTATTGGCACCGGGAAAACGCCCGGCCATGCCAATGACGGCGATGTCACCCGAACTGCCCGCCCGGTTTACGGCCTTACGTTTTGGGCTGGAATTTCCTTTTTTACCTTCCAGAAAACCGGCCAGCCCGGCCACCGTCGGGTATTGATAAATGGTGGTAACGGGCAATTCATAGGCATATTTTTCTTTCAGGCTGAGCATCATTCGCAACGCCAGAAACGAGTTGCCACCCAATTCGAAAAAGTTATCCTGAATGCTGACGTGGCTTACTTTCAGAAGTTCTTTCCAGAGGTCCACCAGGTTGTTTTCCACTTTCGTACCCGGCGATATGAATTCCCTCGTGAGTAGCTCGGAGGCATCGGGGTTGGGTAACGCCTTGCGGTCAACCTTGCCGTTGCTGGTTAACGGAATTTCAGCCAGTTCCATCAACAATTGCGGAACCATGTAGTCCGGCAACTTGGATTGCAAAAACCGGATCGCTTCCTGTTTATTAAATTCACCTTCGGGAATAAGGTATCCGATCAGGCGTTTGTCGCCGTCCGGGCCTTCCTTGGCATCGACGACACACTGTTTGACGCCGGGAAACTGATGCAGGACGTTGTCAATTTCGCCGAGTTCAATCCGGTAGCCCCGGATTTTTACCTGATGGTCGATGCGGCCCAGGCACAGGATTTCGCCGTTTTCCAGAAACCGCCCCAGATCCCCCGTGCGATACATCCGCCCTCCTGGTGTTTCGGCAAACGGATCGGCCACAAACCGTTCCTGGGTCAACTCGGGGCGGTTCAGATAGCCCCGCGCGACGCCAGCCCCTCCAATCCACAGTTCCCCAACTTCTCCTTCCGCTACCGGTTGTTGCTGTTCATCCAGGATGTAGACCAGGACGTTGTGGATGGGACGGCCTACGGTGATCGTTTCGCCCAGCCGGATGTGTTTCACGGTGGCCCAAACCGTTGTTTCCGTCGGTCCGTACAGGTTCCATATTTCAGCCGCTTTGCCGGTGAGTTTCTCCACCAGATCCTGGGCCATTGGTTCGCCCCCGCAGAGCACTTTCAGTGGCAGCGATTTTTTCCAGCCCGAATCGAGCATCATCCGCCAGGTGAACGGAGTGGCCTGCATGATGGTGATGTTGTGGTTCTCAATCAGGTTGAGTAACGCCCGGCCATCGCGGGAGGTAGGCAGATCGGTCAGCCGGACGGAGGCACCCACGATCAGGGGCAGAAACAGATCGAGGCCGGCGATGTCGAAAGAGATGGTGGTGACCGCCAGAATGGTATCGCCGGGCGTGATGCCGGGCTTATCGATCATGCTCCAGAGGAAATTCACCAGATTGTGGTGCTCGATGAGCACGCCTTTGGGTTTACCGGTGGAGCCGGAGGTGTAGAGGACGTAAGCCAGATCTTGGGGCGTGAACGCATTGGAGGGGGGCTGGGTTGACTCCCGGGCAATCAGCTCCCAGTCCCGATCGATAAACACCGGTTCCAGTTTCTCCCGGCCCTTCAGTAGAACACTGGCGGGAACATCCGTAACTGCCAGACAACTATCACTGTCGGAAAGCATGTAGGCGACCCGGTCCTGCGGATATTCCGGATCGATAGGTACATAGGCCCCGCCGGCTTTCAGAATCCCCAGAATGCCCACAAGCAACTCCAGCGAGCGATTCAGGCAGATGGGGACGAGGGTTCCAGCTTTTATGTTCTTTTTTTTGAGATAATTAGCCAGTTGACTGGATTTATCATCCAGTTGTTGATACGTTATTTGTTTATCATTAAAGGTCATGGCTACCTTATCCGGCGTTCTTTCGACCTGTTCACGAAATAAGGTTACTACGGTTTTATTTTCTGGAAATGGAATCATAAAATCAGGGATTGGCAAAGCCGATTTGTCAATTTCTCCCGCACTGGTTCGGGGGAAATCTTTCAGCCAGATATAATGGGAAGGAATCATAGAATCAGGTAAATGCGGTGCCAAAGCCGACCGAATGGCGGAGGTTTCCAGCTCCGTTTCGGTGGCAATCAGGTAAGCAACTAACGTTGGCTGAACTAGTTGATTCTTCCGCTTTAATACGATTGCCTGCCGGATGCCAGCCTGTTGCTGTAAAACAATCTCGATGGTATCAGTATCATTTCGTTCCATTCAATATTGATTTTAAAACGTTCAGGAATGTATAGAATCCGCCCCGGTAAAGGTGAAATCGTACTTATTTAGGATACCGAAAAAGCCAATAGCGTTAACGGATATAACCCCGGATGAGTCTCTTAATTGTCAAAGCGTAGTATAAAAAATGAGATGCACATACAAACCACTGGGTTTATTGTGACATGCGATGTGCGCGTAATAAAAAAAGACTTTTTCTCAAGTAAGACGGTATGATGGTGGCAATCTTAATCAGATCGCATGGTTTCATCTATTAAAAAACGATGACAATGCAAATTAAATAGTAATTAAAATAATTCGCAAGATTACTTGTAAATTATTTTCAACAAATTAAGTATTTTTCCTCATAATAATCGCCCTCTGCCTCTGCAAATTTTAAATAAATACCAGACACAGGTTCATGGGCGAATCCATTAAAAAGACCACTTCAACACGGGATTAGCCCTTGGCTTTTGGTTTAATCCTACTAAATCTGGCAGAAATCTTAATAACCCCCGTCATACGATGGATGAATGCGAAAAAGGATGGTATCAAGTGGTGGTCAGCTATAACGTCTGACAAGGTGAGCAACTGGAAGTCGAGCTTTTTTACTTTTGGGCAATAGCAGGAGAGGAAAAGGCAGAGGACTTATAAAACCAGTAAATCGCGATTTGATTTTGGACCTGGCAAACTGGGACGAGCTGCTTAAGGCCACCTGAAACTGGCAGAAATTTACTGTTCTGTATGATATTACCGCAATCTTAGCGTTGAGAACGACGTTATTTGCGGGATTAAAAATAACGCTGTTCTCAACGCTGAAAAAGACATCTAAAATGACGTCAAATTGTATTTCTTCTTTTCGCGTTCGATCTTTTCCTGAATGGCTTCAATCACCCAGTCATGAACGGAGATTGTAATTTTCCGGCTGCGGCTCCGGGGGCGTTTGTCACGAAGGTGTTTGATGGTCTCCATTTCGGAGGCAGTCATAATGAGTTTTATACTCTTCATCTCCTCCGGGTCGTCCTGGCCCATGCGGTTTTTTGCGGTCGGACTGCCTCCCTGGCTGATGAATTGCTGAATTTTTTTCTCGGATACTTTTCGGGTTGGTTGTTCCGGTTTTGGCGGCTCCGGCGCTTTCGATATGGCCATGACAGACGTTTTTTAGGAGGTTAAAAATAACGTAAATTTCAACGTTATTTCAGGCGTTTATTTCAGCGCCTAATTTTTCCATAATGATCTTAAAAACCAGAGTGATTTCGTGAATGGCTTTCTGATCGGCAGGCTGGTTTTCGATGACGCCAAGACCATTGCTGGAGGCATTAGCAAAACTCTTGCGTGAAACGATGGGTGGCCCCACGTATTCGATGACCTGGCTTTCCTGCAGCAGTTCCGCCGAGTCTTTGTTGTCGGTGCCTTTCGGGTCGGCCCGGTTGAGGATGGCAAACGCGTGGAGGTCGGTGGGTTTCAGTGCGCGGACTTCTCTCACCAGCGTCTCGACATCGGCAATGGTCCACAAATCGAAGCTGCGCGGGTTAAAAGGAACCAGCAGCGCATCCGACACGAACAGGGCCGCCCGTTGGCTCATCGTGTCGCGTCCCCCGGAGTCGATGACAATGTGATCAAACTTGGGTTTGAATTTTGCCACTTGCTGACGGACGGCATCACCGGTCAAAACCGTTGCTGTATACCCGCTATTTCCGTCGGTGTTCACTTCCCGCCATTTGGTGAATTTGGTTGCCGTCTGCTGTTCGTCGGCATCCACCAGCAACACATCAAAACCCTGTCTGGATAACCAAACGGTGAGGTTCGTAGCAATGGTAGACTTCCCGCTTCCGCCCTTGATTCCGCCTAAAGTAAAAATCATGCTGTTCAGATTAACGTTGATTGAAACGTCAAATATACAGTAAAGAATCACCTTATAAAAAACGTCTTATTTAACGTCAAATGGAAGGTGAAATTAGACGTTGAAGCTACCGTCGATAGTCTGTTTGGCGTGTTCAGTTTAGGGGAGTAGCCTGCATGAAAAACTGGTGTGAAATGCTGTTATTTTTAACGTTAAAAATACTGTCTTAATTCCGGTTCAACATGCCTCTAAAACCGTTTGGTCGTGCCTGAGGACGACTGCAATTTGTTGCCAATGTTACCACAACCTTTTATATTGAGGCTTATTCAATCGATAATTTTGATTTTTGTCAATATCTCCAAATTTTACATCTAAAATTTCTATTTATGTTTCAGATAAAGTTAGTATTCACGATGTTGGTAGTCGTGTTGTTAGGTCAATCTGCACGCGCACAAAAAGAAAAAACAGCGGCAATTTCTCAATTAGACAAACAATATTCCCATTATTCGGCTCTCGCGCAGCGAATCTGGAAACTGGCTGAGCCCGGTTATCTGGAAAACGAAACCAGCAAACTGCTCCAGAAAGAATTACAGGATCAGGGTTTCAGCATCACGACGGGTGTGGCGGATATGCCCACGGCTTTTGTTGCCAGTTTCGGGAAAGGCGCACCGGTGATCAGCATTCTGGCCGAAATGGATGCACTGCCCGGTTTGTCGCAGGATTCCGTGCCGGTTCGCAAACCGCTCGTACCGAATGCCTATGGTCATGCCTGTGGGCATAATCTATTCGGGGTGGGTTCGGTCGCTGCGGCCATTGCGGCCAAAAACTACCTGCAACAGTCCGGCAAATCCGGCACGATTCAGTTGGTAGGCACCCCGGCCGAAGAAGGCGCGGGCGGTGGCAAAACGTATCTGGTGAAGGCGGGTCTTTTCGATAAAGTCGATGCGGTGCTACACTGGCATCCGGGCGATAACAACAGCGCGAGTCCGTCGTCTTCTCTCGCTTACCGCGTCGCCACGTTTCAGTTTAACGGACTGGCGGCCCACGCAGCGGCTGCCCCCGAAAAAGGCCGATCGGCCCTCGATGCTGTCGAAGCGATGAACTACATGGTCAACATGATGCGTGAACATGTGACGTCCAGCACCCGGATTCACTACGTCATCAAAAAAGGCGGTCTGACGTCCAACATCGTTCCCGACTACGCCGAGGTGGAATACACCATTCGCCATCCGTCGGCGAAAGGCCTGGAAGAAGTGTGGGCTCGTTTGATGAAAACCGCTCAGGCGGCTGCGCTCGGCACCGAAACAACGATGACCCACGAAGTGATGGCGGGGCTGTATAATCTGCTGCCGAATGAAACCCTGGCAAAGCTGATGCAAAAGAATCTGGAGCAGGTGGGGGGCAACCAGTATTCACCCGCCGAAACAGAATTTGCAAACAAAATCCGGAAAACCGTCAATTCGGAAAGTCTGCCGCCCTTAAGCCGGGCTTCCGACATTCAACCGTATGCGCTGAATGGGGTGGGTTCGGCGTCCACCGACGTCGGAGATGTCAGTTGGGTGTTGCCAACGGTCGGGCTGTCGGCGGCTACCTGGGTGCCGGGCGTTCCGGCCCATAGCTGGCAGGCGGTGGCCTGCGATGGCATGTCGATCGGTTTTAAAGGGATGCTGGTGGCGGCTAAAACGATCTCGCTGACGGCCATCGACCTTTTTCAGCAACCGGCCGTCATCGAGCAGGCCAAAGTTGAATTGAACAAAGCGCGGGGCGAAGGATTCGTCTACAAATCGCTGGCCGGGGACAGGAAACCACCACTGGACTACCGGAAATAACGTTTGGCGTCTTGGACACTACTTCAACTGGGCCACTTCAAAGTGCATGCCGTCGAGCCGGGTGAAGTGGCCGCCCCAGTAAAAACCGTGTTTGTTGGCAATCGGCACCAGTTCGCGTACACTGCCTTTTTTGCCGACGAGCGCGGGCATGGTCGACAGCATGTTCTGGGGCACATTGATATCGAAAGCCGTACCGAAAGCGTGGTTGCTCAACTCGGTGCGGCTGCCCCGGACAAAGCGGGGGACGAACGACCCGGCGTAGCTCAACACCAGATCGAGCAGGCCCGCATCCTCCCATTCGGCCCACATCGACACCAGTTGGGGAGTAGCCAGATGATGGAATTGGATGGTGCCACTGGCAGGAGCACCGGTCTTTCCGATCAATTGCGGAATGGTCACTTTGACAATGTTTTTGGATTCCCAGTCGTCCAGGATCTTGATGTTTTCGGGGTTTCCGGGAATGGGCGCAGCCGCGAATTTAAACTTCCCGAATAATGCCTGACGGGCGGTTATGCCAACCAGTGGGGAGAAATCGGGTTTCAGAGGCCAGTTGGGTCCTTCTTTGGCCGGGTCGGGGTTGGTCAAAACCGGGAAGCCCAGTTGCATGGCAACACCAACGGTTTTGTTGCCCACAACGCCGTCATCCAGCAGGTTATTTTTCTTTTGAAAGGCAACCGTCGCTTCGTGCGTCCGCAGGCCAAATTTGCCATCGGCCACACCGGGTTCAAAACCCTGCCCGATCAGGAATAATTGCCATTTTTTTACGTCGGCTCCTTTGCTGTTTTGCTTGAGAACTTGCATGGTTTCAATGCGTTGGAAAAAGAAGAATACGGTTCACCAATGGAATTCCATACCCGTAGAGAATGGCCCCGGTGTAAACGTGCATGATCAGGAATATCGTACTGAAAAAGGAATGAAATAAAAAATAACGTTGAGTAATCGTAGCTTTTTTAAAAGAAATGAATGGATCAACAGTATGCGTAACTAAAATGGGCAACAGTAGGGAATCTGTAATGAACCGGTATCAAATTATTACTTTTAATTGCGGTAATTTAAACGGGTAATCACAAAACAAGAATTGGGTTTGTACTTCGTAATGCCTGAGCGATTGATGACATGACTAAACGTACAAAAACTTTTTAAAGGATTATGCCTTGTATTTAGCAAACGGTAAAAGCAAATTTTTCGCTTTTACTTTAATCCGTCGATTACCGCTGTTTCCACCCAAAAAATATCTCCATCCCGGGAAAAGAACAGGTATTTGCCATCACGGGTTAGGAAAGGGCAAAACTCATAGGCATTGGTATTGATCACAGAACCCATGTTTTTGGCTTGTTGCCATTCGCCGGTTTTGCTTTTGAAGCTGATGTATAAATCGCCCTTTCCAAAACCGTCCGGGCGCTCGGCGCAGAAAATGACGTACTGCTCATCCGGTGACACGAAAACATCAGCTTCGTAATGGGCTGTATTGACAGCAGGAGGTAAGGGTTGGGAAGTCTGAAATTTCCCCCTGGCAAACCGGGAAAACCGGATGTCATAATTCTGATCCGTCGACGCATCGGTGCCGCCATTCGACGAAAAATACATCGTACCCGCTTTCGTGAAGGACATGTAATACTCATTCTTGCTGGTGTTGATGCCGGGGCCGGCATTCACCGGCACAGTCGACCAACCGTCTTTTTTTCGTTCAAGATACCAGATGTCGAAGTCCTTCTTTTCGCCCTGCCCGTCGACCGCCCGATCCGAAATAAAATACAATCGCTTTTGATCCGGCGACAGGAATGGATCATTGTACTCGTATCGATCGCTGCCAATGACGGTTTTTGGCGCGGTCCAGGACTTGTTTTCAAATCGTATGCACCGAATCTGGGGTTTTTTATTGATGATCACCGCGTAGTAAAACTCCTTTCCGTCGCTCGAAAAAACCGAACCGTATTCGTAATGATCTTTTAAGGAAACCACATCCGGAGCAAATACGCCGGGTATCTTGCCCGGCGGTTTTTGATTCAGATAGAGTGCAGGTGTTTGCGCGCGTAACGAACCGTAGCAAATGAGTAGCAGAGCAATTACAGTCTGAAAGCAATGCATCAGAGATTTGGAGTTTAGTGAAACTGATCTCAATAAATAGAATGATAGCGAAAATTATACCAGATAGTAAGTGGTTAAACTACAATAAATTGCTGAAATTCTAATGGGATAGATGGGTGCGGTATCACACATTTTGTGCGGCATTGAACGGACGTTGTGGGTCGTAAATACGATATGATATACCAACAAAAAAGTCATTGCCTAACCAGACAATGACTTTCCAATTCATTAACCTAATGTATAGGTTAAAAGTACGCGTACCTCTTTATAGAAGCTGTTCCATTTGGGAACGATCCTGTCAATTTTGGGAGAGAAATAGAACCGCCAACCAAAGCCTGCCAGAGTCAGATTTGCAAAATTACAGAGGACATACCCGAATGGATAGCCAAACAATCCGGCCACAAATTCAGGTGGTCTTAAAATAAAATAACCCACTCAGAATGAGTGGGTTATTTTCGCAGAGAGAGCGGGATTCGAACCCGCGATACGCTTTAGACGTATACACACTTTCCAGGCGTGCTCCTTCAACCACTCGGACATCTCTCTGGGTCGAAACGGGATGCAAAGATGCGGTTTATTCCTGAAACTTACAACCCGTTTTTGGTCCTTACAGACTCATTTCTCCACAAATCGGCGTAACCAGGCGTTTTTTCAGCCGGTCCTGATCCGGTTCGTTGGCGAGCAGGAACATCAATTTGGTGATGGCCGCTTCGACAGTGCTGTCGCTCCCGCTCAACACCCCGATGCGGTCCAGGGCTTTGCTGGTGTGGTAGCGCCCCTGCGTCACCCGGCCGCCGTCGCATTGGGAGACGTTGAAAATGACCAGACCGCGTTCGATGGCACTTTCCAGCGCATTCAGAAACCAGGTTTCCGTGGGAGCATTCCCGGAACCGTAACTTTCCAACACCAGCCCTTTCAAACCCGGAATGCCCAGAATAGCGCTGATAATCTGGTGGTTGATACCCGGGAAAAGCGGCAAAACGACTACGTGAGTGTCCATTTCCTCGTAAACTGTCAGTTTTGAATCCGGTACATACGGATGAATGAACGGTGCATTGTATTCGATGTTGACGCCGGCCATCGCCAGATACGGGTAGTTTTCGGAATGAAACGCGTTGAAATGCACACTTTCCTTTTTCTTGGCCCGATTGCCCCGCAGCAGTATCGAATTGAAGTAGATACAGACTTCCGGCACCATTGGCCGACCATTTTCCTGCGCAGCGGCAATTTCCATCGCCGTGATAAAATTTTCGCGCGCATCCGACCGGGCCACGCCAATGGGCAATTGCGCACCCGTCAGAATCACCGGTTTGTTCAGCCCTTCGAGCAAAAAGCTGAGGGCCGAGGCCGTGTAGGCCATCGTGTCCGTTCCGTGCAGGATGACAAAACTGTCGTAGGATTCGTAATTGTCCCGGATGATACGGGCCAGATGAATCCAGTTTCCCGGTTGCATGTTCGAAGAATCGATCAGTTCGCTCAGTACAATAACCGTTACTTCAAAATCGAGCCGCCGGATTTCGGGAACCCGATCCAGAATCTGCTCAAAATCGAACGGGACAAGCTGGTCATTTTCGCGGTCGTAAACCATGCCGAGTGTGCCGCCGGTGTAGATGACCAAAACCGAAGATCGGGACTGACCGGGCAAAACCGGGTTGATATGAATGGTGCGGTACATGTTAGCGAATCAAAAGCTGTTGGGCATTTTGGGTGGTTTGCGCATCGACCTGCGCCAGCGGAATCTGCTTCAAATCGGCGACCCGCTGGGCAATCAGCTTCAGATACGCCGGTTCGTTCCGTTTGCCCCGGTAAGGGACGGGAGCCAGATACGGAGCATCGGTTTCGAGCACCAGATGCGCCAGGTCGATATGGGGCAGCACCTGATCCAAACCGCCATTTTTGAAGGTCGAAACACCACCGATGCCCAATTTGAAACCCAGTTCAATGGCGCGGTGCGCTTCCTCCACGGTTCCGACGAAACAGTGGAAAATGCCGTTCAGGTTGGGCAGGGCCAGTTTTTCAATGAGGTCGGCGGCTTCGGCAAAGGCATTTCGACCACCGTTGGCGGCAGAACGGCTGTGAATGGAAATGGGTAAATTTCGCTGCGAGGCCCATTGCAACTGAACCGTAAAGGCTTCAAACTGGCGGTCGACGTGGGTCAGATCCCAATAAAAATCCAGCCCAATTTCGCCGATGGCAAAAAACGGATAGCGGTTCAGCCAGCTTTCGACGGTCGCCAGTTCGTCTTCGACGGTTTCGTTGACGTAGCAGGGGTGAAGCCCCATCATCGGCAGACAGTGGTCGGGAAACCGCCCGGCCAGTACCATCATGGCGTCGATGGTTTCGGTGGCGCAGTTGGGCATCCAGATTTGGGAAACGCCCTGGGCTTCAGCCGCCGACAGCATGGCTTCCTTGTCGTCAAACTGCAAATCGTAAATATGGGCGTGGGTGTCGATCATGAATACGTTCGGCCTTTCCAGACCAGCTTCGTGGGTAACCAATAATAAATGAGTGAAATAAAATAGCCGATGTGCAGGTAAAACTCGAACCCGATCAAATACGGTAACAGGTCCCACCGGCGAAACCGGTTTAGAATCCAGAGCAACTGGGCCGTCTGGGTAACAAACTTAATCAGCCAGATCGTTGCCGCTGCGGTCGGAAACCAGAACGCCAGAACGATCAGCAGGGGATAAAAAAGCAGTTGCAGAACAAAAAGGATGATGAAATACGGCGGTAACTGCAAGGCCCCGACCATCCAGCGTTTACGTTGATGCAACCAACTTTGCCAGTTTGGTAACGGCAATGTGGTTGCCAGGACTTCCCGGTTGAAGAGGTGGCCAAAAGAAAAACCGCGCTGCACGATTTCGGTAAACAGTTGGTAATCTTCGACCACCGAAAAGGGCAGATTTTCATACCCGCCCACGGCATCGTAGGCCGTTCGGCGCACCGCCATGTTGTTGCCCATTGCCGTCACCGGAATGTTCAGGTCGGTTAATTGCTTGATCAGGTATTGTCCGTAAAACCAGTCGACGGCCTGTAGTTTCTGAAAAACCGTTTGTCCGATAATCTGCGTACAGCCCGTCAAAATCCCGATTCGTTCCTGTTCAAACGGTTTTAGCATCCCGGAAAGCCAGTCGGGCGACACTGCGCAATCGGCGTCGGTAAACAGCAGAATCCGCCCCTGCGCGTGCTGGGCTAACTGCGCCAGTACATTGGCTTTTCCGGCCTGTTTCCCCATTTTTTGCGTGATGGTGATAAGCCGGTAGTTCGGTTTATTGCGAAAAAAATCGGCCACCAGTTCCCCGGTTTGGTCTTCTGACTGGTCATTGCCAATCAGCACTTCGTAGCGATCCGGCGGATACCGAAGTTGCCCGACGGCCTGAAGACAGCGGAGAATCGTGTCCTCCTCATTGCGGGCGGCAATCAGAATGCTGGCGTCGATGTTCACGCTACCGAAGTCCTGAAACCGGACGTTTGGGGCAAACCGTCAAAGCGATACCCGCGTTCTGAAAAATGGGACAGGACCCGCGGCAGGGCGTAACTCATGCGGGGCCAGGCTTTCAGGCTGTCGTGAAACAGGATGATGGAACCAGGTTCGGTGTATTTCAGCGTTTTCTGCAACACCACTTCCGGCTGCAGCGACAGCGAAAAATCGCCCGTCAGCACATCCCACATGATGACATCATGCGTTTTGAGGACTTCGTTGCCTTGGCTGCGTTTCATGCGGCCATAGGGCGGACGAAAAAGCCGGGTCGGCAGGTCCAACTGCTGTTGACACTGCCGAACGTTTTCCAGATACGGCTCGTCCTCGGTTTTCCAGCCATTCAAATGGTTAAAGGTATGATTGCCAATGGAATGGCCTGCCTGGTGTACCTGCTGAAAAATGCCGGGATGCTTTTTAACGTTGTCGCCAATGCAGAAAAACGTCGCTTTGGCCTGGTGGTTTTGCAGCGTTTCCAGCACAAATTCGGTGACATCCGGGATGGGGCCGTCATCAAACGTCAGGTAAATCACCTTCTCCTGAGTCGGAACGCGCCACTCAAACCGGGGGTAGAAGGCCCGAAGCAGGAAATTTGTTTTATGTAAAAACATAGAATCAGTTCGCTGATGCGGTTTTTGGTGGGACTATCGCAACGTCCGGTCTTTCCAGCGGAATCCCTTTTGCTGAGCCGCCAGCCCGAAAAAAACCACGTACAACGGATATACCAGTTGCGTGACCGGAATCCAGAAAAGCACCGGCTTTTTTTTCAGGAATACCAAAACGGAGCCCAAAAATAGCCACTCCGGCACAGCTTTCAAGGCTACGATGCCGATTAGTTGAATCGCCGACAGATTCCCGAACCCATACGCGAGCAGAGTGACAGGCAGCGCGAGGTTACTGGTAAAGATAAAAACCGCTAAAATCGACGGTAGCACACTCTGGTACGCGCGCCATTTGCTGGCCCACCGCTTCCGCTGGTGGTAGAACGCTTCCAGCGTCGGTTGCGGAGCGGTGTGGACAATCGCATCCGGACTCTTCAGGAATTTCACGCCCGCAGGATAGCGACTGGCAATCTTGTGCATGAGCAGTTCATCGTCGCCGGAAGCCACATGGTCGATGCCGTCAAAACCGTCTACGGCTTCAAAAGCCCGTTTTTCGTAAGTCAGATTGGCGCCGTTACACATCGTCGGAAAGCCCAGGGCCATCGTGCAGGCCCCCGCACCGATGAGGCTGCTGCTTTCGACGGTTTGCAGGTTGCCAAAAGCAGAATGGTCGGTGTTGAAACTGATGGGGCCACTGATGAGTTGGGCGCCGGTTTGCTGGTAAAAAGACGCAATCGTTTCGAGCCACTTTGGTCCCACGCGGCAGTCGCCGTCGGTCGTTACGATCAGGTCGCCGGTGGCCATTGCTATGCTTTGCCGGATCGCCCGTTTCTTCGGCGAGGTGGTCGGTTCGTTGGCCAGCGGCAACGGGCGGAGATTGTAAGGCATCTGTCCAACCAGCGACTGGGTGATTTTCAGTGTGTTATCCGTTGACGAGTCGTCCGCGACAATGACTTCAAAACCGTCGGGAGCAAAAGTCTGGTTTTGCAAATCACGAAGCAGGAGGGGCAAGGTATGTTCTTCGTTGCGAACCGGAATGATGACGCTGATTCGGGGCGAACTGGCATTTTGGGACGTTGCAGGAACTGTAAACACGGTCATTCGCCACCAGGTTACGGCCAGAATTAGCGTGAAGAAAGCGTAACTGATGGAGATTACCAGAAGAATAGAAAACATGGTCGGTCAGTTCGTTGAAAGCTTTAGTTTCCAGACCCAGAACAGCCCGACCAACACCGGAGCCAGAATATTGAACAACCAGAGCGTGAGCGTCGCCGACAGAATTTGCGGAGCCGGAACCTGCCATTGGCCGAACACCCACATGGACGTGGCTTCCCGAACGCCCAGATCGCTGAGCAGGTTAAAAGCCGGAATAATCGTTTTTCCCAGATACACCAGCCCGATTCCCGTGGCAGTTTCCCGAAGCGGTAACTGAATGCCGAATATGAGCAGGGCAAAATAAAATTGCAGCGAAAACGTCAGGTAGCGGAGCGAGGCCGCACCGAAAGCCAGAACCAGTTCCGTCGTCGTATAATAGGAAGCGACCGACCAGTATTTCTCCCAGCGTTGCAGCCATCGGAACGGCACATGAATCAGTCGGTGCCGCTGCCAGGCCGCCAAAACCGCCAGCCCCATCGTCAGCACCAGCAGCCAGAACAGCACGCCCTGCGCCACGGGCCAGGCTTCCGTTTCGAATTGAAGCTGGACGAAGAGGGCGATGGTTCCGAAAAAGACGGCGGCCAGAAACTGCATTCCGCCCGAAACGAGGGCCGCACCGATGCCCTGCCAGCGTTGGTCGGAGCGGAGCGAAAGCAGTCGGCCGGCGGTGTCGCCCAGTTGGGCGGGCAGGGCAAACCCCATCGCCAGACCGGCCAGTACGCCCTGGGTCGCTTCTTTCAACGAAATGGGTTCGACCCGTTGCACCAGGATTTTCCATTTCAGGGCTTCGAGCAGCCAGTTGGCGGGCGTGAGCAATAGCAACAGCAGGGCCGGTAGGCTGAGCCAGTTGGCGGTTTTCCAGTAGGTGAAGACGGATTGCAGGTCGTGTTGCTGGCGATTCAGCGTAATGCCGATGTAACTGACGATCAGGGTAAGAATGCCGATTTTCGACCAAAAAACGATTTTTTTGGTCCTGGAATACGTTCTTTGAGGGACGAACCCGTTACTTTGCATAGTTAAGTTGCTAAAACTCCGTACGACCTTCCATGCCCATACCACTTGCTGCTACCGAACTTGAAGCGTACGACAAAATTATTCTGGGGGTCGATCCCGGAACGCAGATTGCGGGTTATGGCGTCATCCGAATCCAGAAAGATCAGATGAGTATGTTGCAATACGGCGTCATTCACCTGAGCAAATATAGCACCCACGAACTGAAATTGAAGAAACTCTTTGATCGGATGATTCAACTGATCGAGGAACATCTGCCCGATGAAATGGCGATTGAAGATCCCTTTTTCGGAAAAAACGTTCAGGCGATGCTGAAACTGGGGCGGGCGCAGGGCGTGGCCATGGCCGCTGCGCTGTCACGCGGCATTCCGATTGTAGAATATTCCCCCCGAAAGGTGAAGCAGTCGGTGACGGGCAACGGCAATGCATCCAAGGAGCAGGTCTCTCACATGGTGGGGCATCTGTTGCAGGCCGAACTGAACCCCGAGTTTTTCGATGCGACCGATGCGCTGGCGATTGCGATTTGCCACCATTTTCACAAAAATGCGCTGCCGGGAACCAAGTCAACGGGTAAGAAGTCGAAAAAAGGAGCCTGGTCGGCTTTCGCCAGCGAAAACCCCGGCCGCATTTCCTGAAAGCGTAAAAAAGGTACTTTTCACTTCGCAAAACAGGGGAAACTACGCACTATTCTTCCGGAACAACCGTGTACTTTTGGGTATTGAAACGAATTGTCCGCTCTCCACCGGTTTTGATCCTGATCTTTCAGGGAAGGGGAGGAAAAAGTTGACCTGATACTGATGAAAAAGCTATTTAGAAATCGATTGATGTTGGCCGGTTTTTACCTGCTGGTTGGACTGGGTCTCACCACCCTGGGCCGGGAACAGGTGCGTTCTAAAAATCTGGGCGTCATCAACTCCAAAACCATCTTTAGCCACAAAAAAGGCGCTGCCAGCCCCAGTGGTGTATACATGGTTCTCAAATTGATCAAAGTGATTTAATCAAATGGGATTGCCAGCCGCCCGGGTCGGAGATCTGCACGTTTGCCCGATGGTAACGGGCACCGTTCCCCACGTGGGTGGCCCCATTCTGCCGCCCGGTCAGGCCGTCGTTCTGATTGGCGGGCAGCCCGCAGCCTGTGTCGGTGATTTGTGTACCTGCACAGGCCCTCCGGATTCCATCATCAAAGGATCGGCAACGGTTTTGATTGCCGGAAAACCAGCCGCCCGCGTAGGCGATACGACGGCCCACGGCGGTTCCATCGTGCTCGGTCTCCCCACCGTTTTGATTGGCGGTTAAAACGCTTCCCAATTCGTTTTCATTAGGACGCTTGTTGCCCCGTTCTCCTAAAGGGGACTTTCAAATCCGGATGTTAAAGCCTCCTTTAGGGGAACGGGGCAACAAGCGAAAGTCCAGTTATTAATTTTCCAAACTGCTAAATGCAGCCTCCACACTCGTTACCGGCAATTGACAACTGCGGTTGTAACAGACGTAAATAGCGGTTTTTCCATTTACCTCGGTCCGGTTTTCCAGCAGTGGGAGGTCACTTTCCGTCAGGGTTCCCGCCAGGATTTTGTTGGGGTAAAACCGCTGGTCGATTTCGCGACGGAACTGCTCCGCATCTGGCCCCACAATGGCCAGTTCGGCGGTTGGCTGCACCCGCATCGCGTAGAGCGCGGCCCAGTGGGTCAGGTAATCGGCATTTTGTTGCAGCAGGGGTTGCACCAGCCCCAGCATGGCCGTGAGCAGATCCGTGTAAGCCGGAGCGCCATCGACCGCGCGCTCCAGCAACAGGCTGAGGGCGTAGAGGTTATGGGCCATCATGGAGTTGGACGCCGGGATGACGTTATCGAAAACCTCCTTTTTTCGGGCAATCAACGGTTCTGCCGCCTGGTCGGTAAAAAAGAACAAGTGGTCTTCTTCGTCCCAGAAATGATCGAGGGTGTAGCGGGCGAGTCGGTCGGCTTCAAGCAGGTATTCTTCCTTGAATGTGGCCTGATAGAGTGCCAGAAAACCGTCGATGACGGCCGCGTAGTCTTCCAGATAAGCCACAATCGTAGCGACCCCGTCCTGTTCTCTCACCCCGGATTTGTAGCTGTGCCAGAGTTGACCGGTTTCCGGATGGGTCAGTTTTTTCAGAATAAACCGGGCGTTTCGTTCGGCCAGTTCCAGGAAGGAATCTTCTCCGAAAACCCGGTAGGCCGTCACCAGTCCTTTCAGCATCAGGCCGTTCCAGGAACACAGAATCTTGTCGTCTAAACCGGGTCGGACGCGCTGGTTCCGGACGGTCATCAATTTCTGGTGCGCGACGGAAAGTTTGTCGGCTAATTCCGACTGAGACCAGCCCTGCATCCGGGCAAAATCGTCGTCCGGCACCACGCGGTGCAGAATGTTTCGCCCGACGCCCGCGTGTTCTTCCCAGTTGCCTTCGGGTGCGATGTGGTACAATTCACTAAACCATCTGAAATCATCTTCCAGGATTTTCTGCAATTCGGCGGTTGTCCAGGTGTAGAACTTGCCTTCGACCCCTTCGCTGTCGGCATCCAGTGCCGAGTAAAAACCGCCTTCCGGACTGGTCAATTCCCGCTGGAGGAAGTCGATCGTCTGGAAAACCGTCTGGCGATACAAAGGGCTTTGGGTCAGGCTGTAGGCTTCGGAATACAGCGAAACCAACTGGCCGTTGTCATACAGCATTTTCTCGAAGTGGGGAGCAAACCACTGGTCATCAACGGAATACCGGGAAAATCCGCCCCCGATCTGGTCGTAAATACCGCCCAATGCCATGAAATCGAGTGTCCGGCGAATGTGGTTCAGAGCCTCTTCGTTTTTCGTAACGTGGTAATACCGCAGCAGAAAACCGTAGATGCTCGGCATCGGAAATTTGGGTGCCCGACGAGGTCCGCCTTTCACTGGGTCGAAGGATGACGCCAGTTTTTGATACATCGCTTCGAGCAATTCCTGCGTAAAGGCCGGGGCGGCATCGGTCAGGTAGTATTGTTCCGTTACGCTCATGTTCAGTTGTTTGGCAAAACCCTCGGCGGATTCGGCCAACTGATCCGGGTGTTCGGCAAATGCCGATCGCACACTGGTCAGCAGGTTTACCCACTGACGGGCCGGGAGATACGTCAGGCCGTAGAACGGTTTGGCGTCGGGCATCAGGAACACGTTCAGGGGCCAGCCGCCCTGCACCCCCATGGCCTGAACGGCATCCATGTAAATGGCATCGACATCGGGGCGCTCTTCCCGATCCACTTTGATGCACACAAAATTGTCGTTCATGACCGAGGCAACCGCTTCATTTTCAAAAGATTCCCGTTCCATGACGTGGCACCAGTGGCAGGCCGAATACCCAATGCTCACCAGAATCGGTTTGTTCTCCTGCTGCGCTTTCTGTAGTGCTTCGGGTCCCCAGGGAAACCAGTCGACCGGGTTGTGGGCGTGTTGCAGGAGATAAGGGCTACTTTCTTGGGCAAGTCGGTTCATGAACGGGGATGGCTCGGAAGCTGGTATGGTTGCCATTTTAACCGCGATCACCGGACTTAAGTTTAAACCGGCTCGGATTTTTGACGCTGGACGAAGGTGGTCAGAGAAAATAAATCAGTAACTTTATTGGTATGACGTCTTTTAGAAATGAGTATTTAATCATATTATGAATAGGTTTGTACTTTTTATAATCAGTTGTTTGCTGCTTGTTTCCTGTAATGCTAAAAAAGACCCGGTTACAACGCCGGTTTACGATACCAAAATCATTGCGCACCGGGGTGCCTGGAAAGTGATTGGCGCACCCCAGAACTCGATTGCCGCACTCCAGAAGGCAATACAACTGGGCTGTTGGGGAAGTGAATTTGATGTTCAGATGGCGGCTGACTCCGTTTTGTTCATCAACCATGATGCTAATTTTCAAGGTGTTGTACTCGAAACCAGCTCTTCTACCCAGCTTTCGGCATTGAAACTGAGTAATGGTGAGCCTCTACCCACACTCCAGGCGTACCTGGCTGAAGGGACGAAACAGGCTAAAACCCGGCTAGTTCTGGAAATCAAATCCTCGACGATTAGTAAAGACCGCTCCATCGCTACGGCCCGGAAAGTAGTGCAATTGGTAAAAAAAATGAATGCTCAGGTGCTGGTCGATTACATCAGTTTCGATTATGAAGTTTGCAAGACTCTGATCGTGTTAGATCCAGCAGCCCATGTAGCGTATTTGAACGGCGATAAAACGCCCGATGAGTTGGCCGCCGACCAGATAACGGGCCTGAATTATTATTTCGGCATTCTGATCCTGAAGCCTGACTGGATTCCTCAGGCCCACCAGAAAAACCTGACGGTCAATGTCTGGACGGTGAATGATCAACTTAATATGAAATGGTTCCTGGATCAAAAAGTCGATTTTATCACGACGGATGAACCCGAGCTTTTGCGGGAGCTACTCAACTAACTCAACTCGTATGAAGTATTTTTTCGGATTCGTGACCCTCTTTAGTTTAACCTTCATTGCCTGCAAACACGAGCCAGACCCCGAGCCAACCTACAAATTAGTCTGGTCGGATGAATTTGAATATACTGGTTTGCCCGATTCCACCCGCTGGACGTACGAAGTAGGTTTTATCAGAAACAGGGAAGCTCAATATTATCAACCGAAAAGGCTGGAAAATAGCAAGGTCGAAAACGGGCATTTAATCATCACGGCATTAAAGGATAATTTTCAGTCGCATCCGATCAGCTCCGCCAGTGTCATTTCGAAAGGAAAGCAGGATTTTATGTATGGAAAGGTGGAGGTTCGTGCCAAAATGCCGGACGGGAAAGGGGCCTGGCCGGCCATCTGGACACTGGGCAAAAACCGGGATGTTGTGGGCTGGCCGGCCTGTGGTGAAATCGATATCATGGAATGGCTCGGTTTTGCTCCGCAGTTCGTTTTCGGTAGCCTGCACAAAGCGGGAGCCGACGGAAAAGATGCGCCACTCATTAGTATTTCGCCCACAATAACCGATTTGTCTACCGCTTTTCATACCTACACGCTGGAATGGGACCGTGAGCAAATCCGGATTTTTGTCGATGAGTTCAACTATGCTATTTACAAGGCCAGTGATATGACGGCCGCCGAATGGCAGCAGTTTACAAAACCGCATTACCTGTTGTTGAACCTGGCTATAGGCGGCACGAGCGGGGGGACTATTGACGACACCAAATTTCCGTTTATTTTTACGGTCGATTACGTCCGGTATTACAAAAAGGAGTGAAGGAACGATGGCATGAAGAAGAGAGTGGCTTTCACCGCTTCCGATTCCCTGTAGAGCTTCATTCCATCATGGCTTCCTCTTTTATGAAAAACAACCCCCGTATTGTCAACGCCTGGTGTCTGTATGACTGGGCGAATTCCGTGCATTCGCTGGTCATCGTTTCCAGTATTTTTCCAGTCTACTTCAGCGCGACGGCCTTGAACGAAGCGGGTGGCAACGTCATTGATTTTCTGGGGTTTCCGGTAAAAAATTCGGTGTTGTTCTCTTACTCCGTTTCGGCTTCTTTCCTCCTGATTGCGCTCCTGAGCCCGTTTTCGTCCGCTCTGGCCGATTACAGCGGTCAGAAAAAGTCGTTCATGAAGTTCTTCTGCATTCTGGGTTCCATCAGTTGTGCGCTGCTGTATTTCTTCACGCAGGAGACGACGACCTTCGCGGTTTTTTGTTTTATCCTCAGTTTGGTTGGCTGGGGAGGCAGCATCGTTTTCTACAATTCGTACCTGCCCGAAATCGTAACCGAGGACCAGATCGACCGGGTCAGCGCGCGCGGTTTTACGATGGGCTACATCGGGAGTGTGCTGCTGATGGTGTTCAACCTGACCATGATTTTGTTTCCGCAGTGGTACGGCGGCCTGTCCAGCGCGATGGCTTCCCGGATTTCGTTCCTGACGGTGGGCATCTGGTGGTTCGGATTCGCCATGCTTTCATTCCGGTATTTGCCAAACGCCGAGCGCCGGATTCGCACCAAAACCTCGGGTAACTGGATTTTCAACGGTTTTCGGGAACTACAGAAAGTGTATGCGCAAGTGCAGACGCAAACGTTGCTGAAACGGTTTCTGCTGGCTTTTTTTATTTACAACATGGCCGTCCAGACGGTGATGTACATCGCTACAATCTTCGGTAGTGACGAATTGAAACTGCCCGCCCAAAGTCTGATCATCACCATTCTGCTTATTCAATTGATCGCCATTCCGGGAGCCATTCTGTTTGCCCGTCTGTCGGGGCGGTTTGGCAACATTTACGCGCTGATGATGGCCGTAACGGTCTGGATCGGCATTTGCGTCGGGGCGTATTACGTGATGAGCGAAAACCAGTTTTACGCGCTGGCCGTGGTGGTCGGCCTGGTAATGGGCGGTATTCAGGCCCTGTCGCGGGCGACTTACTCCAAACTCATCCCGGATGGAACGCAGGACACGGCTTCGTACTTCAGTTTTTACGACGTGACGGATAAATTGTCCATCGTGATCGGCACGCTCATGTACGGACTTATCGAGCAGATTACGGGGAGTATGCGCAACAGCGTTTTGGCCTTATTGGTGCTCTTTGTGGCCGGATTACTGCTGCTGTGGCGAATTCCTTCACAAAAAGTTTACCGCGTTCGTTTGGAAACCGAAGAAATCTCCTAATTTTGTGGCCTGAAATGACGACAGGATGTTAGCTCAGTTGGTTCAGAGCGCCGCCTTGACAGGGCGGAGGTCAGCGGTTCGAGCCCGCTACGTCCTACACACAAAGCTTATCACTTAACCGTGGTAAGCTTTTTTGTTACTTCCCGCATCCAGATTTCCCGACCGGCGCAATTCCAGTGCGCATCGCTGGTTTCATACAGCGGAACCGAACTGGCGGTATAAGGCGTGTAAACATCGATTGCGGGAATGGCCAGCCGGGGGCTTTGCTGAACACGTTCGATGAGGTGGTTATAGGGTAGCGGTCCCATGCCCGGTGCGTAAATGCTGGTTTTGTTGGGAATAACGGACAGAAACACCTGGTCAAAACCGGCTTTCCGGTACCGGTCGGCCACTACATTGATCGTATCGATATACCGGTTCAGGAGCGAATCGGGCAGGGGTCTGAACGATGAGTTCGTTAATGACGTGTCTGTATCGAGGTAATACAACAAATGCTTTCCATCCGGCGACAGGGTTGTTTTGGGATTCACGCGGCCGAACCAATCCAGCGTCAGCCAGGCTTTCAACTCCTTGAACCACAGCGCCCAGTCCGAAAAGAACAGGATGGTTTCCAGCCGGGCTTCGACGGCATCCCGCGAAAAAAACGTTTCCATTTCCTTCGTAATGCTTTGCCAGGTCATGCGGTTTTCGGACGTCGGTTCGGCTTGGGTCGTGTCCGGAACTACGGTCAGTTCGTCGATGTGTTTCCCAAACTGATCCCGGAAATGGCGCTCGACGGTTTCTATAATCAGGAGGTTGGTTTTGGTGGTATCCAACTGAACCCGGTGGTGCGTGTCCCATTTGGTGCGGTGAAAATATTCAATCGGGAAGTCGTTCCGCGTAACGCGCGGGGGTTCGGAAAAACTATCGCCGATGATGTACAAATGAATGGGTTTCCGCGGACCGTTGGCTGCGTAGGCGGGCGGACAGGGAATCTGTTCGGCTTTAAACTGGGGTAAATTTGCCATCCGGTAGAGATCACCAAAGCGGTAATCGTCGGGAATCAGTCCTTCTTTCTGGGCCGAATTCATGACATCCGAATGACAACTCCCGACGTATACGAGAATTCCAACGAGCAAAATCAAATACCGGGCAATCACGCCAATGTTCATAGACTCCTGCTTAACGCAACTTCACCGACCAGATCTGAACGGCTTTGTTGTCGGTACTGTAGACAAATAATTTATTGCGGGTGGCCGAAAACTGTAACTCCACCGGGAAATTCCCCGGAATGGGACGGTCTCCAACCGGACGACCCGCGAGGTCGTAAATTGTGGTAAAATTACCGGATTTTACGCTGATCAGATTGACACCAGAACCCAAAATGTGGTAGCGGATGGTTGTTTGCCCCGGTCGCAAGCCCCGTACTTCAAACAACGAATTGCCTTTTCGATCCAGAATGGCCGCTTCGGTGTCCGACGTCCGCAGCAACACATAGCCATTCTGATTTACTTCGGGCAAAAGCCGGAACGAACCCCGCCGGATGGGCCGGACCAGTTGATTCCGTTCCAGCACCCTTCCATCGGCCGAAATACTGAGCAGTTCACCTTGCCGCGTCAGGGTGGTGAGGGTGGTCGGCGTTCCGCCTTCCAGCCAGGCCGGTCCGGTTAGTTCCGCTTTCAAATCAAGTGGAAAACCGGGGGCAAAACCGCCATTTTCATTCCAGTAAAACAATTTACCGTCTTTCTGAACCGAAGCCACCGAAAGGGCCTGGTTGCGAATGGCTGCGTGAAAAGCCGACACGCCTTCCCCGGCGGCACTGTTCACCGGGAATTGCCGGATAAACTGCTTCCGCTGCCGGTCAAAGCCGTAGACACTGCCGTCTGCATGAAGCATCAGCAGAATCAGGGAGCGGTTTTGATCGCGCCGGGGGGCCATCATCGTCCGCGGGTCGAGTCCTTCCGGCAACGGGATGGATTGCAATTTGGCCAGCCCGTTCACCGGGTCCGCGAAATACAAGGAGCGGGCCGTTGCAAACGCGTATTGCAAACGCCCGTTGCTTAGGTAATCGACCGGCACCATCGGACTGATCACCGGGCCATTGACCGAACCCATCGGGTGTTTTTCCCCTTCGGGGGTAATGAGCAGAAATTGTTGGGACTGATCGACCGCCCAGATGGCTCCGGAACTGCCGACAAAATCGCCGATTACCATCGGCTGATTCAGCAGGGGTGCGTTGAGGGCAATTTTTCGCTGAAGAAAAATCCGGTTCAACACCGCTTCGCTGGCGCGACGGGTTGTGTGGCCCAGAATGAGTGTCGAATAAATCCGCTCCCGTCCGTAGGTACTTTGGTAGATCAGGTTTTCAACGTTGTCAAGCGCGGTTTCGTCGTGATTCAGCAACTGTTGCCAGGATTGCGGCCAGTTGGCCGTGACGGACTCCCCGGCCCGGCTGAAACGGGTGTAGGCCGTGAAGTTGGCGGGGCGAAGGGTCTGCGTCAGCAAATCCCGCTGGCGGTAGGACTCCGACCAAACCGTTCGCTGATCGACGGCTTGCAGGTACTCCTGCAAAACGCCCTGCCCGTTGGCAATCACGAGGTAATCGCCCACCTGGGCCAGCCAGTTTTGTTCGAAACCGCGAAATAAACCGCCGAACAGAAAAGCGGGCAGGTTGGGGGCTTCGATGGATGAAATCCGGTAGCGCAGGAACGGTTTGGAACTCGAAATCCGGTCGGTGCCGGAAGCCAGCAGAGCCGCAAGCTGGTAACGATCCCACAGTCGGTCGACATTGGGCGAGTGAATCAGCATCACCAGCCGCCGGTCGGCGCTGGGGGCATCCAGCCGAAGCAGCGCCATTTCGTTGCCGACGTATTTATAAATGCCGTTTTCTTCGTTCTGCAACAAAGGCCGGAGTTTCCGGCGACCTTCGCGGGTGTCGTCTTCGTCTTCCGAATTGATAAAAGCCGTGAGGGCTTTGCCGAAACGGGGGCCGTCGCTCAGGCTAAAATGAAAAAGGGTGGTCGTCTGGTCGGGGATAAGCGCAGCACAATTGATGCGGAAAGGCGTTTGCCGGTCGAAGAGATTGGCCAGTGCGCTCTTGGAACCGATGTCGTCCGTCGACAGTCCGATGAGGTGGGAGCGGGAAGCCGACTGTCGAAACCGGGTTAGCAACTCAGTGGGTAACAGGGCTTTGATGTATTTGGACTGGTAATCGGTGCTTTCTTCCCTGGGTGAAAGAATGGCCGACAACACCGAACTGCGTACGTAAATGCCCGCCAGATTGCCCGGCCGGATCAGCGACACATCGGCCCGTTGCAGGGGTGTTTCCGTAAACGGTTGTTTCATGCGCCGAACGACGCTTTCCATCAGAATTGTGGAAGGACTGCCGATCAGGTAATCATCCAGTACCACAAACGACCCCAGCGATTCGTTGCGGACGGTGAGCAGTTCGTGAATCCGGGTGTCTTCGTAGGGATGGCTGAGCACCCGAAACCGGTTGGCGTCGGGATTCAGGATGCGGTTGAAAAACGGTTGATCCTGCAGCGAACGAATGGGAATGTAAAAAATGAACCCCAGCCGGTCTTTTGACGTGGGGTGCAGCGAATACCAGATCGGTTTGTCGTTCAGAAACTGAATGGCGCTGGCGGTGTCGAGGGGTGCCCAGACGAATTTTTCGAGGCTGTGGGCGGCTTCCTGAAAAACCGGGGTGGTCTGCAGGGCCATCTCATTCAGCCGGGCCTGCTTAGATAGCGTATCCTGCAAAGTCGCACTCTCCAGAACCAGCAAGGCATCCGACGGAATCAGCATCCAGGTCGAACGGGCGGGTGCTTTCCACCAGCGGTACCCGAAGTAGCCGCCGAGAATCAGCGCCAAAATACCAATGCCAATCCAGAGCTGCTTTTTGGTCATGTAGGTGAGCTTGAGTGGTAGACCATTGACGATTGACCATTGACGATCGACGGCGGTCAGCGGTCAATCATCAGCGGCCAATCGTCAAAAATAAGACGCAGACCGGGCGGATTTTCGCAGATAAAATCTGTGAGTTCCGTTCAATCTGCGTCATCACGGCGCTTTTCCGGAAGGAAAAGCTTACAGTTTAACGGGCTGCTTCACATCCACGGCTTTCAGGGCTTTCACCTTCGCGCCCAGTTCCAGGCGGAATTCGGCCAGTTCCCGGAAGCTTTGCAAACAAACTTTGATCAGTTTCCAGCGTAGAATCGAAACCGTACCCGTCAGTCGTTCTTTGTGAACGATGGGAATGTCGAAGGTTTTCTGACCGGCTTTCCGCGCCATGACCGCCAGAAAAATATTGGGCGCAAAGGGCGTGGGGTCCGGCAGTTGTTCCAGCAATTTTTTCAGGTAAGCTCCATTGATGAGCCGGAACGGAATATTGCTGTCTTTGATGTAGGTTCCGTAAATCAGGAAAAGGCTGAACTTCAGAATCCGGGTGATGACCAGCCGGGCGGGGGCATCGAAACGAATCTGGCGGTAGCCCAGAATGAAATGAGACTCGTGGCGTTTGGCCCACAGTTTGGCAAAATCGTCGGTTACAAACTGGTCGTCGCTGTCGGTTTGGAATACGTACTCCGATCCCATGGCGACGGCGTGGCGGTATCCCCGAACGACGGCATTGCCGTGTCCGCCATTGGGTGTATGAACCACCTCCAGTTTAGTCGGATATTTGGGTTTCAACGAATCCAGAATGGCACCGGTGCGGTCTTTGGAACCGTCGTTGATCACAATCAGACGCGTATTTTCAGTGGGAAATTGCCGGGTGAGCAGATCGACCCAGGTCTCAACTACCTCGTGGATACACTCTTCCTCGTTGTAGGCCGGCATTACTATTGATAGGTGTAAACTCATTTGCTGGTAGCAGACTTATTAGTGGCCACGCTGATGAACCTGTTCGGTTTCTGTTCGTATGGCCGGTTGGACAATAATATAAAAGCAAAGATAGGGAAATCGGAAGTAGGAATTGTCCTACCCCCACACTTAGATTTATTCAACGGACTCGTTTCCGGAAAATCAATACGAAAAACGGTCTTTCAGGGCATTGAATGGTTTCTCGACCATATACCAGGAAACAGTGGCTAACAGTACCGTAATCCCGTAAAAAAACAGGAATTTAAGCGTCGTATCAGCTCCCGTATCGACCAGAAAGGGCAGTTCCCGCAGAACCCGGTTCCAGGCCCGAACGGTGATAAAATCGGGCGGTGTGTGGTAATAATTAAAAACCAAATTATGAAATAAGTACAATCCGTAACTGATGCGGCCGAGGTAGTTGCTCACCGGATGTTCCAGCACCCATTTGGCCAGACCACCGTAGCCCAAGACGCTTTTTCCGATGATGAAAAAGCAGAACAAGGAGGTGAAAAACCGGTCGAAAACGTCCGTATACACATTCCGCAGGGAGGAGGTCGTCGACATCAGATACACATTCAGGGCATACAAAGCCAGACTGACCAGCAGAAAACCCGTGTTGCCAACCAGTTTGTTGAACTGCTCCCGGCGAAAAACCATCAGGAAGGCCAGTACACCACCCAAGCCGAAGGCATCCAGACAGGCGGGCATGAAAACGAACTGCACCATCCAGGGCGCTCCGGTTGCGAAGAGGTATACCCGCAACAGAAAGGCCAGCCCCACCAGCGTTGCCAACACCACCGGCAACCGGCGAAGCGGCAGGAACAGCACCAGAAACGGGAAAAAGATGTAATACTGCTCTTCTACCGCCAGCGACCAGAGGTGATCCAGCGCGCCAAACCAGGTCTGGTGAATGATGATCCAGATGTTTTGCGTGTAGGTCATGAACCAGACGAAATTCTCCCGGGCGGCCTGAAAGCCAATGATCGCCAGAATAATGATGGTCAGGTAGTAAATGGGAAAAATTCGCAAACTACGCCGAATGAAAAACTGCCGCAACGAGTGCCCGTGCGACCGCTGAAGCCGGTCATCCGCCTGCTTGCTGTGAATCAGGATGCGGGTGATCAGAAAACCGCTCAGGACAAAAAACAGGTTGACGCCAAAATACCCCAGTGGCAGGCTGTTCTTTTCGCCCAGCCAGTGATCGATCATGACCAGTGTGACGGCCAGAAACCGCAGTCCGTCTAACTGAACGAGGTAAAGTTTCTCTTTCGATGGGGATTCGGTCGCTGGTGTCAAGAGGGACATGGGTTAATACGTGGTGGTGTGACGAAATAATACCGGACTCATTTCCAGCCGCAGCGAATCGTTGCGGTTGGTCAGCAGGGCCATTCGGTACGTACCCGGTCTGGTGGCTTCTTTCGGAACCTGCGCCAGAAACGCGGGGCTAAAATAGCCGGTTTTGCCGGATTGCAGGGCCGAGTCCGGCACCGAATAGGGGCGGAGCGGCCGCGCCGGGTAAATGTAACTGCTGTCGGCTCCCAGCAACACGATGTAGGAACCGTTTTCGGGTCGTTCCAGGGTGGGGTTCGCAGCTTCTTTTTTGAAAACCGTTAGGAAAAAATGCTCTTCATTGATCCGGTCGAAAGCTGCTGTGGTGTCCTTTGGGGCGGTTTGTACGGCATTCACATACGAATCAGAAAACGCATGGGGGTGATACACGGATTCAAAAGTCCGTTGTTCCCGGACCGGAGTTTGCAGCCGCCAGGTCAGATACGCCCCCACGGTTTTTCGACGCTGGTTGATGATGCCTTCCAGACATTGATAGTCCGCATACAGACTGATCGGAACAGTCACGACCAGAAAACCCGCCCACACAAACCGCAGCCAGTCCTGCTTCTGATACATCCAGAGGGCATAGAGGTAACAGATACTGATGAACAGCCCCGAATAAATTTTGTAGCGGCTCTGGAGCATGTATCCCGCCCCGCCGAACCCCACACGAGCATACACCGTCATGGCGTCCGTTGCCAGCAGAAACAGCAGACTGCCGCCGAAAAAAGCGGGCCAAAACCAGGGCATCGCCGAAATGGAACGGCGGTTGGTCAGAAAATACGTCAGCAAAAGCCGGATCAGTTGCCAGATTGCAAACCCGATGAACAGAACACCCACCAGAATGGTCACCCAGATCGGGTTGTCGTAGCCAATGGCGACCGGTTTGGGGTAGGGATAGGTGTCGACAAAACCGCCGACGAACACAAAAAAGGCTTTGATCCACTGCCCGAAACCGTAGAGGTAGGGCGAAGGAAAAAATGTGATCCGGTTGTAGCTGTAAAAGTAGATGACCACACACGCCAGACCAACTACCAGCCAGAGCGCTCCCCGGCGAAAAAGACGCTGCCCGAACAGCAGCATCGCACCGATCAGAAAGATGAGAAAACCGTTTCCGCTGGTGAAACTGGCGAGCGTGGCGACGCACAAAGCCGCCACAAAGGCCCGGCGCGATGGATAGGCGAGCAGATAAAAGGCGCCCAGTGCGAAAACCAGGATGTAAAAATTCTGAATGGAAGCCATCGCCCAGATCAGGTTCTCGTGCGATTGCAGCGTGAATAGCAGGAACGGAACCGGCAAAAAGTAATACAGTGGCAGGCGGGTTTTCCGGAAAACCGTATACAGCATTAACAGCAAAACCGCCAGTCCGCTGAATCCAACCAGCGTGAGGTTGTAGTAGTTGAGTTGTCCGGTGAGTTTGTAGTACAGAAAGAAAATGCTGCGGGTCCAGACGATCCGGTGTTCCCAGTGCTGGTCGAACAGGCGACTGAGTTTGCGGAGGGTTCCCGTGTCGCTTTTCAGGGAAATCAAATGCGTCTGAACCAGGTAATCATCCCAGTACGGAAGGTCGATGGCGTATTTTAAAACCGTTGCGCCAACCAGAAAAACCGGTGTCAGGAGTAAAAATAGCGTGATCGATTTACGGAATACCTGCATACTACCAGTTTTTCTTAAAGGATTCCAGCGGTTTTCCGGTCGAAACAACCTGGCGTCCGGTGCTGTAAAACCGCCACTCCGAATTGGGGCCGACGGCCAGAATCTGGAGGTCATACGTACCGGCATCCAGTTCGGCTTCGAGAAATTGCGCCGTAAAACCGGAGCCGAACGTGGCCGCCGGTTTAATCCATCGCTTGCGACTGCCGGAAAGATTCTGCCGGGTGGGAAATAGATAGATCCGGCGGGGTGACCGCGCAATCAGGTACGCGCCCTGGTCGCGAATTCCCAGCGCCGGAAAGGAATCCACACGAATCACAAACTCGTTGCCGGATTTGAAAAGCGTATCCAGCCGGATCACGGCCGCCGGTTTGGCTTCCTGAAAGAGAGCCGACAACTGCGCATCATAAAAAGTCGGCGCGTTATCGACCCATTCACGGGTTTGGGCATCGATGGTAGAAACTGGCCGGTTTTGCGTATAAGTCCAGTTGAATTGCATGGTAGCCAGGTAGTTGCGCAAATTAATGGTTTCGTCTAAATACGTCGTGTACGAAAAAAAGGCGATCAGCAGACTGAAACCTGAGGCTAAACCCGCCGTCAGAAACCGGCGTGAAGGGCGCGCGTTGGCAATCCAGAACGAAAACAGAAACGCCAGCAGCGTCAAGGAATAGATTTTGTAACGACTGGTGGTGAGCGTACCCAGGCCAAATCCCACACGGTTGAAAGCCACGACGAGTCCCGTTCCGACCAGAAAGGCCACACCGCCGAGAAAAAACAACTGCCACGGGCTCAGTTTAATCCCGCGAAAGCGCTGCCCAAGCGTTGAAAAACCCGTCCACGCGGCCAGTCCGACCACCGCAACGCCCAGAATCAGGCAGGTGAGCATGAAATTCTGGATCGGAAATGCCTCGGCAGAAGCCCCGTTGAAGAGAAACCAGCCGTGAATTTGATCCAGCAGCGAACCCTGATCGGTCGGATTCCCCGGCGGTTTCTGGTAGCTCAGAAAATAGAGCCGGAAGGTGACGGCCAGCGCGGCCATCCAGCGAAGAACGCCCACGTAATCCTGGCGCAGAAAGATCATCATCAGGCCTACCGGCCAGATTAACAGGCCATTGCCGCTGGTGATCGTTGCCGCAACGGCCAGCAGAACGGCCACCCAGCCCACCCGGTTTTTAAACGCCAGTTCGTAGAAGGTGGCAATGGCGAGCGCAACCACTGTAAAGTTTTGCAGGGCCGCCATGCCCCAGAACATATTTTCCCAGTGGGACAGGTTGAAAAGCAGCAGTGAAACCGGCAGAGCCATCCAGACGGACGCCCCCGCTTTTCGTAATGCCCTGACAAACACGAACAGTAGCGCAACCAGGCTGAGGCTTCCCACCACCATCAGGTGGATGTAGTTGAGCTTGCCGGTGAGGTTATAATCCAGCCAGGTGATCAGCCGGTCGTAGACAATGCGGTGCTCGTTGTGTTGCCGGAAAAATTCGTACACCTTGTCGCGGAACGAATCGGCTTTCTCCAGGTTGAACAGAAAGGTCTTCAGAATGTGGTCTTCGAATTTCGGAACATTGATGGCATACCGGCTGAACACCCAAAAATAGACCAGGATCGGGACCAGCAACACCAGCCCGCCCAGAAAGACGGATCGTTGGGAAATCGCTTTCGGTCGGATTTCCTGAACCGCTCCCGCTTGTGTTTTCGATTCCATACGGTCAACTCAACAAATCCTCTCTGATTCCCTCTGATGTTTTCTGATCAACCCTGTGTAATGATCGTATCACAAAAAAGCCGCCAGTTTTTCCTGAATAGACGCCGTATCCAGGCCGGATTGCTGCTGGTGGTAGCTCTGATCGCCGTACAGCCCGTCGGGATAACCCTGCGCCGACAAACTGACAAATTGCCGGAACGACAGGCCATTTTCGAGCAGTTTGACCGACAATTGCTGCGCCAGACCACCAATGCTGACGTGTTCTTCCACAATCAGCAGATTTTTCGCATCCGCCCATTGCCGACCCAATTCCGTCGGCAAATCCAATGGCAGATTCAGGGCGGTGTAGACGTCGAATTGATTGCCGAGGGCGTCGGAGGTTTGCAGGGCTTTCAGCACATTGGCGGCAACCGGCCCCAGGGCCACAACGGTTCCTTTCGGATTTTCGCTGCTCACCACTTTCCTGAACGATCCGGTGGTTTCGCTGCCTTCGGGGGTTTTCGGCCCGGCGCCGAGCCGCAAATAAGCCGGTCGACCTTCGGCAACGATGCTATCGACAATCGAATCGATCTCGTCGGCAAAGGCCGGAATCCAGGTTTTGACGTTTTGCAAACCGCTGAGGCAGGCCAGGTCTTCGATGGCGTGGTGCGTGGAGCCCATGATGCCGTAGCCATAGCCTCCGCCGTTGCCAACCAGAAAAACCGGCAAATTGTGCAGGCAGGCATCGTTGCGAAACTGTTCCAGACAGCGATAGACCGCAAACGGTGCGATGCTGTAACAGAACACTTTATACCCTTTGTAGGCCAATCCGGAGGCCACGCCGACCATGTTCTGTTCGGCCACCCCCGCGTTGATGAAGCGCGGCCCCATGATGGCGGCCACGTTTTCAAGCGCATTATATCCCAGGTCGCCCGTGATGAAGATGATTTTCTCATCAGCCGCAGCAATCCTTTCCATCGCAGCAGAAAATTCTTTACGCATAGACTTGATTAGTTTATGGTTTATGGTTTTCAGTTTACGGTCTACGGTGGGCTGGCGCTTTAAGCATGCGCCAGCCCACCGTAGACCGTAAACTGAAAACCGTAAACCTTATTTTGTCTTTCTCGCTTCCACTAGCGCCCGGATTTCGGATGCGGTTTTGTAGAGGTGCCCGCCTTTCCGAACCTTGGTGCGGATAAATTTGGGTCGCTTTTTCGTTTCTTCAAAAATCTTGCTGATGTATTCTCCCACAAACGAAACCCCCAGCAAATTGATACCACCGAACAGCATGACCAGCACAATGATGGTCGAGATACCGGCGGGAGTATTCGGGAAGAACACAAATTTAGCCAAAATCTGCCAGAGAATGCCCAGCAGCGACAGCCCTGTTAGCAGGAATCCGGCGTAGGACATCAATTCGAGTGGGGCAAAGCTGAACGAGAAAATGGCTTTTTTCGCCCACCAGATGTTTTTCGTCCAATTGTTGGTCGACACGCCGAACATGCGCTCCGGCCGCACGTAGCCCACACCGGTTTGCTTGAACCCTACCCAGGCCCGCAGTCCGCGCAGAAACTGCTCGGTTTCGGGCAGCGCCACGAGTTCGCGCACCACTTTCTGATCGATCATCGAGAAATCCCCCGCATCGACCGGAATATTGATGTACGACATTTTCTTGAACAGCCGGTAGAACGTCCGGTAAAAGAAATGAACATGGGGCGGCATTTCGCGCTGCACCCGAACGCCATACGTGACGTCAAAACCCTGCTGCCATTTTTCGTAGAAACTGGGAATGATTTCGGGCGGGTCCTGCAAATCGCCGTCCATCAGCACCACGGCGTCGCCCGACGAAATTTCCATGCCGCTCAGAAAAGCCGACTGTGACCCAAAGTTGCGCGAATGCGTAATGCCGATCACGTTGGGGTCTTTCGCGCAAATTCCTTCGATGACTTCTTCCTGGTTGTCCGGCGAATTGTCGTTTACGAAAATGATTTCGTACCGGACCTTCATCTCGTTGAACGTCTTGACCAGCCGATCATACATATACGGAATGGCCTGCGCGTCTTTGTAACAGGCAATGATGGCCGTGATGACGGGGTTGAGCGTCGGGTTGGCAAACGCGGGCAGCACGCGCTCGGCATACGCGTGCTGGATCTGCCAGTCGGCGGTTTTCCGGAGTCCAACACCCAGGGGCGTCCGGGCTTTCCAGCCCAGATCGGTGTTGGCCGCTTCGGGATCGCCATACCAGTCGCTGAGGTCCCACTGCCGGTTTCCCATGCTACCCCAGACGGGTTCGATGGTCAACCCAAAGGTGTTGCGGGTTTCATCGACCAGCTCGCGCATGGTCGTTTTCTGACCCGTTGCAATGTTATACGACCGTCCGCTGATGGTTTTGTCGACTTTCAGAGCGGCCTGAACGAAGGCTTCCACGCAATCGTCGATGTAAACAAAATCGCGGCTGATGTCGGGTGAAACCAGTGGGGGCAGGGTGTCTTTCCGGGCTTCTTCCACCAGCCGGGGAATCAGCCGGTCGGGTTCTTCCCAGCCGCCGTAAATGGAATACAACCGTAGGTTCAGGGTTTTGAGGCCGTGGACGCGGGCGTAAAATTCCAGCATGTAAGCCGCCGAAACTTTCGAAACGGCGTAGTGGCTGTTGGGTTCGACGCGATCGGTTTCTTTCGGGGCGGTGCAGTTAAAACCATATTCCGAGCTGCTGCCAGCGTGGATATACACCGTGTCGGGCGTGCAGTTTTCGAGAATATTGACCGTCCCGTTGACGTTGGTTTCGTAGGTCAGGTTGACGTTTTTCTGTTTGCTGTAGGCCCCGTATGCCGCCAGGTTGAAGATGGTGCGGGGTTTGTAGCGGTCAAAAATTTCCTGAACCGATTTATGGGAAAGAATATCGCAGTGAATGACATTTTCCGTCGGAACGTTCAGCAACTTCAGCCGCCAGGCTTTGGTGGCGTCGTGCGTCAGGGCGTAGCAATCCTTGCGGAGCTGAAAAATCTGATCGAATAAATTGGCACCGATAAAGCCGCTGGCTCCGAAGACGAAAATGGGTCCTTTTAGTTGAAGGATGCTGTCCTGGTACGGAAGGATCTGTTTAGACATTCGTGGTTAACTGGTAAATGTATTTACCTTTTTTTTCAACACCCGTCAGGTTTTTGAAACCTGACGGGTGTTGAAAAAAGGCTTCAAGCGGTAAAATACCGGTTGTTTATATCGTTGCAGGCCTGGTCGTAGAGGTCGGCGGTCATGGGCAGGTAATGCCATTCGAGCCGGTTTTCCATATACGAAACGCCTTTGCCTTTCACCGTTTGGGCAATAACCACTTTGGGCTTGCCGTTGGTTTGCAAACGCAGCGTGTCGAGGATCACGAGCATGGCTTCCACATCGTGGCCGTCTGCTTCGACCACGTCAAACCCGATGGCTTTCCACTTTGCCACATCGGCGGTGTCGCCGAATACCTCGGCGGTGGGGCCAAACCCCTGCAAACCGTTTTTGTCGATCAGCACCGTCAGGTTATCCAGCCCCTGTTGCAGGGCGTAGTGGGCGGCTTCCCAGGTGGTGCCTTCGTTGGTTTCCCCGTCCGACATCAGCACATACACGGCGTTGGTGTTGCCCTGCAATTTGTTCGCGTGCGCAATGCCCGACGCAATCGGAAAACCGTGGCCGAGCGAGCCGGTGGCAAACGGAATGCCTTTGTGTTTATTGGGCGCGGGGTGAGCGGGCAGGGTGGTGCCGTTTTTGTAGAACGACTGCAGTTGTTCGTCGGAAATTTCGCCCAGGTGATTGAGGCAGACGTAAAGGGCCGCAGCGGCATGTCCTTTCGACAGAATAAAGGTGTCTTCTTGCTGTTTCCGCAAAATCAGCGAGGCAATCATCATATCGAGGCAGCTCAGCGAGCAGCCAATGTGGCCGGCATGGGCCTTATTATACAATTCGAGAACCTTGAGCCTTAGTTGGCCGCTGAGGGTCGTAATATCGGTTGTGAGTGCTGGTGAAGTCATTTAATACCTGTATTTCGTTCCTTCGAGGTCAAAGATAGTGATTTTCTGGCCCGTCTTGCCTTTGACCAGTACAATCTTATCCCGTTCCATAGGGTCGATGCGCTGGTAATAGGTGGCGTCTTTTGGCAAATAGATGTTGACCAACTGCGCATCGATAATGGCATAGGGTCGGCCACTTTTGTCGATATCGGAATATTCCCGGCGTTTCAGCGACGGATACAAAACCGTATCGCCGGGAGCATAGAGTGCTTCAATTTTTTTCGCGGACTCCCGAAACGGATTGGTGGTGCGGGGAACGGAAAACGACGTATACTTCGCTGCCGTATCATTGTAAATGCGTTGCAGCAACTGAATGACCAAACCGCCCTGAATGATCAAAACCGCCGTTAGCGGTAAACTGAGCCACAATTTTTGCGTCGAAAGTTTCCGAATCAGAATGGCAACGAGGATGATGACATACGGAAATGAAAAGCCCGAATACCGCTGCGTAAGCCCGTAGGTATGCCCGGAGCGGAACGCCATCAGGATCAGAAACAGGGTGGGAACCACCGAGAGCAGCACCAGAAAAACGATCAACGGGCGGTCGTTCGGTCTGAAATCTTCCAGCAAAGCCACTATCATTAGATAGAAAAGGGGTAGCATGGCCGACAAAACCAGGTGCTGCAACGGATAAATGCTGTAGAACGCCAGCCCGGCCAGCATCAGAACGGGCAGCATAAATTTGACCCATTGGGGGGGCTGGCGCTGGTTCCGATACCGGTAAATAAGAAATACCGAAAGCAAGCCGATGAAAAGGGCAATCCCCACATTCCGATAACCGGCCGTTGCAGTCGCCAGGCCGTTGGTAAACAGCACCAGATCGCTCCAGATGGGCAGCGACCGCCAGAAAACATTAGGAATCGTGGCCGGCAGAATCAGGCCAAATCCGCTGTTTACGGGGTTGGTCAGCGCCAGGTTACGGTAGAACACGGCCTGGTGGTTCAGGGTGAAAAACGTGGATTGCCCCCCGCCGAAAATCATCCACAGCGATACGAACCCCAGGGCTACGGCGAAGGATGCCCCCAGTTTATACCACATCGGCCATTTGCGGACGTAAAGCAGAGTATACAAGCCGTGACATAAAAAAACCGTAACTGTCAGGTAATGAGATAGAATCGAAATGGCAATGAGCGCGCAATAGCCCAGGTACAAACTGGTCGATGCTTTCTTTTTCTGCTCCTTTTCCATAATGATCAGAAAAACGTGCGTCGACAGCAGCGTCAGAAAGAACGTCATCGAATAGTTGCGGGCAATGTGGCTGTGGGCAATGAACAACGGCTCGATGGCAGCAAAGAACGCGCTGATCAACGCCAGCCGGGTCGCCGAGGCCGGTTCCAGCCGAAAATGGCGCTTGGTGAAAAAATAGAGGAGTAAAACCGTTAAAGTGCTGAAGATGATCGAAGGAAACCGGATCGACAAATCACTGAGGCCGAAAATCTCCTCCCAAATCCATAAAACCGCATAATAAGCGGGGCTGTGGCCAATGTCGCTTCGCTGAACGGCTTCACTAAAGTCGGCGAAGGTTTTGGGTTTCCAGAACTCTTTGGGGGTAAAATACGGCGAATCCTTCTTGTCGAACACATCGTGTTGATTGGCTCCTTCCATCGCGATACACTGGCTGATGAGGAGCGTCGCCTTTTCGTCAAACCAGATACCGTAGGTGTCGGATCGGTAAATCCGGAGGATAAAAGCCAACAGAATAATTCCGGACAGAATAAAAACAGACGTTCGACGATGGGGTGATAGAGACATTAATCAAATACTATAACTTTTCCGCGGGTAAAATTAAACTGATTTGTGGGACTTTACATTTTCAGGATCGTAAATTCTACTCTTCGGTTCAATCGACGCTTCTCTTCGGTCTCGTTACTGGCGATCGGTTTGCTCGGTCCCCAGGCTTTGGTCTGGATGCGGAGGTCGGGGATGCCCTGCGCCAGCAGATACTCTTTGACGACCCGAACCCGGTCCTGCGACAGTTTCATGTTAAGATCCCAAATGCCCTGGTTATCAGTGTGTCCATCGACCTGAATTTCCATCGTGGGGTATTCTTTCAGCATCTGCACCACGCGGTCGAGTTCGGCTGTGGAGCCGGTTAAAAGGATGGCCTTGCTCTGTTCGAACAGAACGTCGCGCAGGACAACCCGTTGCCCGGCTTTAATTGGCGTTAAAATCAGATTTTTCCGGATTTCCTTGAAGCGTTTGTCTTTGCTGAGGTCGACCAGTTCGGTAGACGGGAAGTAACCTTCGCGTTTGGCCGTCAGGTTATAACTGCTCGACATGGCCAGCAACAGCTTGAAATCACCGGTTTCGGGATCGTAGGCAACCCGGCTGTTTTCCTTGTTTTCGGGGGCAATCGTCGAAAAGACCTCCGCAGCGACCGGTTTTTTGGTAACACCGTCGATGACCTGGCCCGACACGATGGCAACGGGATCGGGTTTGATGGCCGGGTACAGTTTCAGCCGAAAAATATCTTCGCTACCCATCGAATTCTGGATGGAACTCAGGTAGGCGTAATCGCCGGTGGCCGGAATGGTGAAATACCCATCCCATTCGGGGGTGTTGATAACCGGCCCCAGGTTTTCCGGCTCCGACCAGTTGGTCCAGGAGTCATCGAGCCGACGGCTGACAAAAATATCACCATTGCCGTATTCGGGTCGCCCGGCAGACGTGAAATAGAGCGTTCGGGAGTCGGAAGCCACGAAGGGAGCGCCTTCGTAGTCGGCGGTGTTCAGAACCGGCCCCATGCTGACCGGTTCGCTCCAGGTTTGGTTCGGCTGTAAAAACGAGACGTATAAATCCTTGTTTCCCAATGAATTTCGGCGCTGGACGGACAGAATCATCGTTTTCCCATCCGGCACAATCGCGTATTCAGTATACGCATTTTTGTGGAGGTTGTGGTTGTTGGCAATCACACACTCGACCGGGAACGACCAGCCATTCTTGCCCAACGTCGATTTGGACAAACCGTAGGTTACGGAACCGTCGGGTTTGTAGACGTTGATGAGGTAAATGGTCCGGCCATCCGGTGACATGCCGCTGACGGCGTTATCGGCGGTGGTATTGATCGGCGGTCCTATGTTGATCGCGTTGCCCCATTCGCCGTTCGGTTGCAGGGTCGAATACCAGACGTCCTGGCTTTTGGGGTCGCCCGTATTGCGTTCGTGCTGCCCCCGGGTGAAATAGAGCGTTTTGCCATCCGGCGAAATTACCGGCGCCACTTCCTGCCCCCGTGAATTGACCTGCGGACCTATGTTTTCCTTTACCAGATCCTTGGGAGCGTCTTTGGAGACGTTGATGGCAATGTCGATGGGTTGCGAATCGGACGAAATTCCGATGGCGTCGATCTGGTTTGGCCCTTTGATCCGGCTGGGGCTGATGACCAGTTTGAGGGTGTTGGCGGTGATAACCGGGTCGGTAGGGGCAATGCGGAGAATGGGCGTTTGGCCACTCTCGGCGATCTGGGCCGAAGGACCCATCTGATACACCGGGATTTCGCGCCCCGAGCCGTCGATGATCAGCACCTGGCTGATGGCACCGGGGTTGCCGCTTTGGAAGATGGCGATCTGGTGTATGGGAATAGCGGCCGCAAACCGGACGGTGATCCACTCTTCATTTGGTCCGTCGGGGTAGAGCGGTGACCAGGCACAGACGTTATCGCCAACCTGCGGCAACCGGTTCGGTTTTCCCAGGATTTGATTGGCCCGGTATTGCTGCGAGTAGGCTTCTCCCCGGCCTTCCGACGAAAAACCGACGACGGAACTGGCCCACTGCACGGTTTGACCCGAAACCGCAGGTAAAAGAAGCACCACACATCCCAGCACCAGTAAGACTCCCCGGATCATGTAAATTAAATTATGAATGATGAGTTATGAATGATGAACGACGGACAGGTGTACAAATTTCATTCGTA
The DNA here is from genome assembly GCF_965227735.1 of Larkinella sp. Lineage (NCBI taxonomy): Bacteria > Pseudomonadati > Bacteroidota > Cytophagia > Cytophagales > Spirosomataceae > Larkinella > Larkinella sp. The sequence continues at coordinate 7,452,242 of NZ_OZ245776.1, forward strand.
ATTTATCATTCATAATCCATAATTCATCATTTTCTTAATTGGTATACACCTTATATTCCCACGGTTTGAGTGCGAACGTCAGAGAGTTGCGCAGCTCGGCGGGCTGGCGGCTGAACACTTCGGTATAGACGCCCTCAAAACCGTCGCCGTTCAGGCGGATGGTTTGGGGGGTCGGGCTGAGGTTGACAATGACGATGACCCGGTCGTTTTCCTGCTGGCGGTAAAAAGCGTACACTTTGTCGTCTTTCTCCGTCGGAATCTTGATCAGCGGACCACCGGCCAGGCCATTCCAGAGCGCCTGATTGCGGTGTTTCAGCGTCAACAGGGTTTTGTAGAAGTCCGTTTTGCTGTAATTTCCCCAGTAAATCGGGTCTTTTTCGTAAAATTTCAGCCGTTTGTTCAGGTTAGACTCCATGCCGTTATACACCAGCGGCATTCCATCGAAGGTGAAAGCCAGCACGGTGAAGGCGTCGACACCATTGCCAAACAATTCGGTTGGAGTGCCAACCCAGGCATTCTCATCGTGATTCTGCGTAAACTGCATCTGGTAGGAGCCACGCGGAAACCGCTCCTGGTTGTGGGCCAGCAGCGAATCGAGGGCAGAGGCCGGGCGTTTGCCTTTGGCAATCAACTTCATGAGCTGGTAGGTACTCCAGCTATAATTGATGTTAAAACATTCCTTGAAATGCTCGGGCTTGTCTTCCCACTCGGCCAGCATAAAGACGGTTTTGATGCTGTCGAGTTTGGGGCGGACCTCGCTCCAGAAATCATCCGGGACATAGCCCGCGACTTCGCAACGGTAGCCGTCGATGTCGCATTCGCGCACCCAAAACTGCATGGCGTCCATCATGGCGTGCCGGAGTTCCGGGTTCTTGTAGTTGAGGTCGAACACGTCCGGGCGATCAGTCACCTTGCCCTGGTCGTCAATCGGCGGACTCATCTTGCCGTTGATTTGGGTATACCAGTCGGGGTGCTGTTTCACCCAGGTGTGTGCGCGGCCGGTGTGATTAGGCACCCAGTCGATGATCACGTGCATGCCCAGGTCGTGGGCCTGTTTAACGAGGGCCTTGAAATCGGCCAGTGTGCCATAGTCGGGGTTGACGGCTTTGTAATCTTCCACGGCATACGGATTGCCGGGCAAGGTGCGCTGGTTTTCCTTGCTGATGGGGTGAATCGGCATGAACCAGAGAATATCGACGCCCAGTTCTTTCAGGCGGGTAAGTTGCGTTTCAACGGCTTTGAACGTCCCTTCCGGTGAAAATTGCCGGATATTGATTTCGTAAATGGTCGCGTTTTTGGCCCAATCCACGGTGGGAACCCGACTTTGAACCACGCTGGAGTCGTTGACACTGGTCGGATCGTTTCCGGTGGTTGGGGTTTGCTTGCAGGACAGAACCGAGAAAAACAGCAAACTTCCCAACAGTGAACCACAAAATATTTTCGTATACATGCCTGATTAAAAAGGTCGTGTAAATTGACTAAGCTTCCGTTTATACCGGTCGGGCCGTCTGGCCCAACTGTTTCAGAGAATGAATCGCTTCGGCGGGATCATCGGCTCGAAAAACGGAACTGCCGGCCACCAGCACATCGGCACCAGCCTCTAGTAAAGCGGCTACATTATCATTCCCTACTCCACCATCCACTTCAATAAAAGCGGTTTGACCCGAAGCGGCCAGCAACCGGCGCAATTTCCGGATTTTCTGCAAGGTGTGGGGAATAAACGATTGTCCGCCAAAACCCGGATTGACCGACATCAGCAGAATCAGGTCAACTTCATCAAGCACATCCGCCAGCAACTCCACCGGCGAGTGCGGATTCAGGGCCACGCCCGCCCGGCAGCCGGTTTCCCGGATCTGGGTAAGCGTGCGATGCAGGTGCGTACAGGCTTCGAGGTGAACGGTAATCGTGCCCGGCCGGCCGGGATGGGCAGCACCCGCCCGGGCAAACGCGTCGATATACCGCTCCGGCTGCACAATCATCAGGTGAACGTCCAACGGTTTGGCAGCGTGACGATTAACCGCTTCGCAAACGGGAATGCCAAACGAAATATTCGGAACAAAAACGCCATCCATCACGTCCACGTGAATCCAATCGGCCTCACTGCGGTTGAGGATTTCAACGTCGCGTTGCAGGTTTGCAAAGTCAGCAGCCAGGATAGAAGGGGCAATCAAAGGTGGAATCATGAAGGCGTTTTTAGTGAAATAATGTTTCCGAATTGCACAAGTTGACACCAAAATTAATTCTTTTTGTTGGAACAATTTGAACCGGATGTCAGAGTCCGTACAGGATTTAGTAAGATTGCAGTCTAATTCGATTTTACTGACGCTGTGAAAACCCGGTGCAATTTTAGTTTAAAAATAGAATGAATCCTCAGGAACGAATCGCTGAACTTACTGATCGGCTTAATCATTATAACTTCCAGTACTACCAAAACAGTATTTCAGAGGTCGATGATTTTACTTTTGACCAACTGCTGGAGGAACTCACGGCCCTGGAACGGCAACACCCCGAATTCGGCCGGCCCGACTCCCCGACGCACCGCGTTGGCGGCACCATTAGCAAGGAATTTGCCACGGTTTTTCACCGGTTTCCGATGCTGTCACTGGGCAATACCTACTCGGAAGCGGAACTGACGGAGTTCGATGTCCGGGTACAAAAAGGACTCAACGGGGCGGCTTACGACTACATCTGCGAACTGAAATTCGACGGCGTTGCCCTGAGCCTCGCCTATGAAAACGGAATTCTGGTGCGGGGCGTCACCCGGGGCGACGGCGTTCGGGGTGATGACATAACCGCCAACGTTCGCACCATTCGCAGCCTGCCGCTGAAAGTGAACGGTTCCAATGTGCCGCCGTTGTTTGAAGTCCGGGGCGAAGGCTTTTTGCCACTCGCTGAATTTCAGCGCATTAACCGAGAACGCGAAGACATTGGCGAACCGTTGCTGGCCAATCCGCGCAATGCGGCTTCCGGCACCTTCAAGCAGCAGGACTCCGGTGCGGTGGCCAAACGTCGGCTGGATTGTTACCTCTACTCGTTTTTGTCGGACCCGGAAGCGTTTGAAACCCACGAAGAAAGTCTGGTGGTCATGAAGCAATGGGGCTTCAACGTGTCGCCGACCTGGCGGAAATGCGGTTCGATTCAGGAGGTGATGGCGTTCATCAACGAATGGGAAACCCGGCGGTTTGATCTGCCGCTGGCGACGGATGGCATCGTCATCAAAATCAATCGCTACGACCAGCAGCGGGAACTCGGCTTCACGGCCAAGAGTCCGCGCTGGGCTATCGCCTTCAAATACAAGGCGATGGCCGCCACGACAGTGCTCAACAGTGTTTCGTATCAGGTTGGGCGGACGGGGGCCGTAACGCCGGTGGCCAATCTGAAACCGGTTTTGCTGGCCGGAACGGTCGTCAAACGTGCGTCGCTGCACAATTCGAATGAAATTCAGCGGTTGGGTGTGATGTTGAACGATACGGTTTTTATCGAAAAAGGCGGAGAAATTATTCCCAAAATAACTGGTGTCGATCTGAGCCAGCGAACCGAAGCCAGTTTGCCCATCGTTTATCCGACGCTTTGCCCGGCCTGCGAAACGCCTTTGGTGCGGAAAGAAGGTGAGGCTCATTTTTACTGTCCGAACGAAAAAGCTTGCCCCCCGCAGTTGCAAGCCCGTTTCGAACATTTTATCCAACGGCGCGCCATGAACATCGAAAGCCTGGGCGAAGGCAAGATCGAAATGCTCATCGACCGGGGACTGGCGCGCAGCCCGGCCGATTTGTACGAGCTGACCGTGGAGAAACTGCTGGGCTTGGAGAAAGTATTTACCGACCCGGAAACCGGCAAAAAGCGGGTCGTCAGTTTGCGGGAAAAATCCGTCGATAACATCCTGACGGCCATTGAACGCTCGAAAGCCCAGCCTTTTTCGAATGTCCTGTTTGCCATTGGCATCCGGTATGTCGGCAACACGACGGCTGAAAAACTCGCGGATTATTTCGGCAACATCGACGCGCTCCGGGCGGCTTCTCCCGAGGCCTTGCTAGGCGTTCCGGAAGTGGGCGACCGGATTGCCCAAAGCGTGGTGGCCTGGTTTGCCGATTCCGAAAACCAGGTGTTCATCGAACGGTTGCGGCTGGCGGGTTTGCAAATGGAAACGGATCGGGTGGCGGTGGAGAAAAAAGGGGAGACGCTGGTCGGCAAGACCTTTTTATATACCGGTACATTCGCCAATTTCAGCCGCGAGGAACTTGAAAACGAAATTGAAGCCCACGGCGGAAAGTTGTTAAGCGGGGTTTCCAAGAAATTGAATTACCTGATCGTGGGCGAAAATCCGGGGCCGTCGAAAGTGGAGAAAGCCACCAAAATGGCGGTTCCGATGATTGGGGAAGGAGAGTTTATGGCGATGTTGAATGGGTAGGAACCGACTTATTCGCGTAATATTGTAGTATGGAGAGATTGATTGTACGGAACTGTGGACCGATTAAAGAAGCTACTGTCGACGTCAGGAAGAATACGGTTTTTATTGGCCCACAAGGCTCCGGAAAAAGTACGCTGGCAAAACTGATTGCTTTATGTACAGATACAGTTGTATTGCCAATTGATCGAGGAGCAACAGATTTACTGGTTAATTACAACTTAGAAAGTTACGTAAGCTCAGATACTTATTTTCGATTTGAGACATCACTATATTATATTGAGTACAAAGGCCGATTAATTTTTAATTTGACGGAAGAAGGATTAGCTCTGAATAAGGATACGATAAATCAATTGCGGAATACTTATCCCGCATACAGCAAGAACCTTCCATTAGATTTTCCAGATTATTTACGCGCATATGACGAGAACAAAAATAGTACTCCTCCTTTTTCAAATCCAGGAAAATCTTATAGTGTAAGTTTTGGACATTATTATCCATTTCTTAAAAAGTATATTTTAAAAAGTCCATGCACCTATATCCCTTCAGAAAGGAATTTGACGGCTTTACTTTCTTCTGCCATCTGGAGTTTGATGTATTCCGATATTAATATTCCCAAACCGCTGGCACTGTTTGGGCGTAATTTTGAAGAAGCCCGTAATCAAATCAATACCCTATCCATTCCATTTCTTGACATCCGGTATTCGTACGAAAATGGGAAAGACCGGATTTATTATGGTGATCAGGGTTCTGTCGATTTGGGAAGAAGTGCCAGTGGGTACCAGTCAATCATTCCCTTGTTGTTGGTAGTGAATCATTTGCGGAACAAAGAAAGTCGGCGGTTTATTCTGGAAGAACCGGAGCTTAACCTATTTCCTCAGGCTCAAAAAGAATTAATTTATTACTTATTAAAGCAGGAAGAAACAAGCCTTCATTCATCCCAAATGGTTTTGACAACGCACAGTCCTTATGTGTTGAGTGCGATCAATAACCTTCTGTTTGCGTCGATCGTCGCTGCGGAATTTCCTGAAAAACAGGATGAAATAAAACAGGTTATTTCCTCAGAATCCTGGCTGAATCCGGCTGATTTTTCGGCGTACTTTGTAGAAAACGGCACCATTCGTTCCATCATGAATGAATCAACCGGATTGATTGCGGATAATGAACTGGATGATGTTTCAGAGAATATAGCCGGTGAACGGGATCAACTTTTAACCATTTACCGAAACGGCCAGCGTGAAAGAGCAAATTGAGCAGGTGTTTCCCCAAACGGTTTTAAACGGTTGCCTCGAAACGATTTTAGATCAGGAATTTGGGATTTACGATTCTGAAACGAAACGATGTTACCGACAAACCAACCCCGACGGAATTATTCATTTTATCGTTGAGAATCCGGCAGTGAAACCCATTCATTTTTTAGCAATCGATAAATGCCTTTTCGATGACAGTGATCCAATTGAGCGGTGTGATTTTGCGGTTTTCGATGCCAGGACGTTTGTTTTTGTAGAAATCAAGGAAACTTCCAAAGCGGGTCAACGAGCAACATACAATCAGAAGGCGAAAAGTCAGTTAAAGTCAACGATTTTACATTTTAAAAATGTTCTTACGTTTACCGTCAGGCACTTGGAAGCGTATGCCTGCGTTGGAAAAACCGAGTCAAGGCCTGCCCGAAAAGCGTCTGATTTGAACGACGAATTTGAGTTTGCCCGCTTAGGAGCGACCTTATATCACGGGAATCGCAAACGGTTTACCTGAATTATTCCGCTATCCACCGAAAAACCGTACCTTTGTCCCAATTTCCGATTTGCTTATTCCTTCTAATCCAGTACAAAATACATGAATGCTCGTTTCCACGGCGTTGGGGTCGCCATTGTTACCCCGTTCAACGACGACCTGACCATCGATTTCGATGGTTTTGGCCGGGTCGTTCAGCACATTACCGACGGCGGTGTCGATTACATTGTGCTGCAAGGTACCACGGGTGAATCGCCGACGGTGACCAAATCGGAAAAGAAACAGCTACTTCAGTATCTCAAGGAAAATAACCCGAAAAAATTACCGATCGTCTATGGCATCGGCGGTAATGCCACGCCGGAAGTTGTCCAAACGATTAAAGATACCGATTTCGAGGGCATCGACGCCATTCTGTCGGTGTGTCCGTATTACAACAAACCGGGCCGACGCGGGGTGATCGAACACTTTACGCGCATCGCCGACGCCAGCCCGGTGCCGGTTATTCTCTACAACATCCCGCCCCGGACCGGCATCAACATGACCGCCGAAACCGTCTGCACCCTGGCCCAGCACCCGAACATCATCGGCGTCAAAGAAGCCTCGTGCATCATCGAGCAGTGCATGGAAATTGTCCGTGACAAACCGGAGGACTTCCTGCTGATTTCGGGCGATGATGTGCAGGGCGTTCCCATCATCAGCATCGGGGGTGTTGGCGTAATGTCGGTGGTTGCCAATGCGTTACCGGCCAAATTTACGAACATGATCCACGCGGCCCTGCAAGGCGACTTTGCGTTTGCCCGCACGGAACTCGGCCATTTCCTGCGCATCGATCCGTTGTTGTATGAAGAAGGCAACCCGGTGGGAATTAAAAAGATTCTGGAAATTCTCGGTCTGATTTCTTCCACGGTTCGTCTGCCGCTCTACACGGCTTCGGATGATCTGGGAGAACGGATGCGGGAGGTTTTGCAGCGCGATAAACTGGTCGAACTGGTGGCCTGAAAACCTGCCGTACAAATACTAAAAAACCGCCTTTGCAGCAGCAGGGCGGTTTTTTTATGTGAGCATATTAACTGATCTAATCGCTTCGGCCACCGCCGAACACCTTTCTGAATAGCCAGATCGCCACGAACAAGACGAGAACGATACCGATGCCATAAACCCAAAGACCCGCTTTGAAAATATCGCCGACCAGTTCGCAACTGGTCATCCCGACCAGCAGAAAGAGGGAAATCGCCAGGGTGTATAGAAAATGAGTGAAATTACGCATGGTTTGTGGGGGTTAATGTTCAGGTAATCAACTCCCGATTTTATTTATTTGTTTACAGAAAGTCCGTTATACATTCCACCAATACGTAAACTTGAGCACGAGTGCCCGGCTTTTCACCGTGAGCGAACCCGGTAAATAGTTGTCGGTATACACCAGAAAAAGGTCGGAAGCGGGTTGGTAGCGCCACTGGAACCGGGCGTTCAGATTCACATTGCGCGCCTGTTCGTTATACTGCACGAACGTAGTGAAAAATACCCGGTTCGTCATGGTCAGGTCGACGCGCGGCCCCACCAGCCAGAATTTGGTCGTAGATTTCGTTTCGGGCAGTTGAATGTCGTTGTAGGTGGCACTCACCGCCAGACTGACGTAGGGTTGAAAGCGATACCCCAGTTCGGTGGACAGAAACAAACGGGTGCCGTTGGCAAAATACCCGCCGTAACGGCCTGAGAAAAGGTAGGTGAACAAACTTTGCGGTTTGGAAATGTAGTCGACCCCAACGGCATTCCAGCGGTGTTCAGTCCCGCGCGCCAGCGTGTCCCGACCGGTATTGGTGGGGTCGAAGGGCTGCAAGAGCCGGACAAAATCATGTGCCGCCCAAACCGAGAGCACGCTTTTACTCCGGAATGTGGTCAGGTAGGTAAAAATAGATTGATTGTCAGTTTTTTCGAACTTTTCGTTGTAAATGTAAAACGAGGTAAGCTGCGGGCCGTGACTCAGCACTTTTCCGCCTTTGGGAAACATCATGTAACTGGCCGTCGGATTGGCTTTGATATAACCCCGTCTGGGAACGTACCCGACTTCGGCCGTGTAGTCGCTTCCTACGTATTCGTGCTGCCAGCCAATAATCCACTTTCGGTTACTATAGAGCAGGTTGGCAGCATGAACGTGGTTACGCTTCCCGTCCGTTTGGGGGTCGAACGACTTCATAAACAGGACTTTTCCCGTCCAGGCATTGTTGGAGGAGGCCAGGTTGTATTCCAGCCCGATGTTCCGGTTGTATCTGGAATAAACCGGTTTTCCGGCTTCGGTTGCACCCGGATCGTAGTTGAGCGACTCCTTGTTGATGAATATGGCCCCGATGTTGGAGCGCGAGAAAACCCGCCGTTGCAGCGCGACGACCGCAAAATTCTGGGCGGGCAGGCCGGTTTCATCCACTTTACCAGTCTGCATATCCATCAATCCAATGCGCCAGTCCTTGTTGAGTTTTCCGCTCAGCCGCGCTCCAAACCGGATGGGAACGCCCAGACCGATCCGCCGGGAAAAAAACGGGCGGATGTTGGCGTAGCCGAAGTTGGTAAACAGGTCGCCGTTTTCCAGAAAAAACTGCCTTCGCTCCGGAAAAAACAACTCAAACCGGTCGAGGTTGGTCACCTGCCGGTCGACGTCGACCTGGGAGAAGTCCGGGTTGACGGTCAAATCCAGGTTCAGCGACGAGGTAACGGCCACTTTGGCGTCCAACCCGACATCGCCCCGGTAGGAAGTTGGTTTCTGGTTGGCATAGTCGCGCGTCAACCCGCCGAGCGCATACGGAATCAGTGAGATGTTGGAACCGGCCTGCGGAGGAGCCTGATCCCAGACGATGGTGCCGGTATAGGCCAGCGATGCCGTTGGAAATTGCCGCGGAACGGGCGCCCAGCTCGACTTTTCGGTGGTTCGTAAATCCTGGCGGCTGAAATTGATGCCCCAGCGGGTGATGCCTTTTTTGTACCGAATGGTTTTGAACGGAATGGCAGCTTCGAAGACATAGCGGTCGTCGTAATTTTTCACTTCCGAATACCACTTGTTGTCCCAACTCAGGTTGGCTTTTCCGCCTTCATACAACAAACCGTCCCACTGCGCCCCGACGGCATTGGCTCCGAATGTAAAACCGTTGGTCTGGTCGTCGAAGGGGTCCATGAAAAAAATGAAATTGTCATTTTTGCCGAATTCCCAATCGCGCCGGAGCGACTGGACAAACGGCCGGTTTTGCCGGACCGAAGCCGTAGGGTCGTAATAACAAACCGCAATGATGTACAGATTCTGCTGGTCGTACGTCATTTTGACATCGGTCCGAAGGCGGGCAAAACTGGTGTCCATCGGCAAAACCATGTAAAAGTTGGTCGCCGTATCGGCTTCGAGCCAGCCCGGTTCGTCCATTACCCCATCGATGCGGACGGGCGAGGTCGTTTGGCGAATGTGGTATTGATAGGCTTCGTTTTTCTTTTGGGCGTAAAGGGAGGTACAAAAAATCAGGCAGGGCAGGAACAACCGGAAAAATCTCACAAATGCTCGCTATTTTAATGGTTCTCAAAAGTAAAGTGACAAAGATACGGCAAGTCCCGGCGGGATGATTAAAATCGTATTTGTATTTTTTGTGGATTAATTTCATGCCATTTCTACGCTTCAGATCTTTTTTGCGGAGGCTGATCCGATTTATGGGGTTGCTTTTGGGTGGGTGCGTTCGGCGGTCAGCCGCTGCGGCTGCAGATGATTGATACCCAAGGAGAAATACGGATGGAACAGTCGATTGAAAAAGCGGGAATTCGGGAGCGGTATGATTTTGATCTCAGCCGTCAATTGCCGGGTTTAATGCTCCTGCGGGTCAGCACATCCGGGTAAATCATGTTGTGAAAGTTTTGAAAGTCAATTAGTTATCTGAGAAGGTGATCGCCCTGCCCGAATAGGCAGACGCAAGTTTCAGGCTCGTTACGGTTTTTTTTGATCCCGCCAAATTGAGTATTTGGCGGGATTTTTTGTCTGGTAAAGAGGCTGATTGCCTTTTTTTTCATATGTTTGAATCGGTTATTAGTATTATTTTATTATTTGTTCATATTTTGCAATGTCTTACAAATCCTGTCCCTTAACGATCAATCGAATGAAATTTACACGAAAAATTCCCCGAACTCATTTCCCCGGTTTCAAGTACAATTCTCCGGTTTTTACATCGGTCAGTACCGCCTGATTTTCATCTTTTCTTTCCTTACCTGATCCGGGCGTTCGCCGTCCGGGGCAGCTTTTTATTGATTCTATTCCAAACACTCTAATCCAATTTTCATGAAAAAAAATTTCCAGTTTTCCCTAACCTTATGTCTGTTGCTTGCCTGGGGGTTGCACATTCCCGGCGCTCTGGCGCAGTGGACCACCGCAAGTTTAAGCCAGAGTCGTAATAAACTGGCCGGTACGAGTGCCGGTGGTAAAGCCTTTTTTGGTGGCGGTTTCGAAGGCGTGACGGCTTCCAACCGGGTCGATATTTACACGCGGTCGACGGATTCGTGGTCACAAGCCAGTTTGAGCGAAAGTCGGGGTGACCTGACCGCCACCGCTTCACCGGATTCCGTATTTTTTGCCGGCGGAGGTAGTTTAGACCAGAAGGGTTTTTCCAAACGCGTAGACATCTATAGCGTTGCCAATAATACGTGGTCCCAGACCGATCTCTCGGTGAGTCGTTCCTTACTGGCATCGGCCCAGGCAGGACGAAAAGTTCTTTTTGCCGGTGGTATTCACCTGGAAGGTAATTTTATTAAACTCCTTACAACGGTTAAAACCGTCGATATTTACGATTTAATCGATAAAAACTGGACGACTGGCGAATTGTCGGAAGCCCGCTCCAATCTGGCTGGGGTTGCTGCCAATGGCAAGATCTATTTTGCCGGAGGGTATAAAAGTCTGGCGGGTGGTTTTTCAAAAAAGGTGGACATTTATGATGTTGCTACCGGTAGCTGGTCGACAGCGAGTGACTTATCGGAAGCCCGGGGTGGTTTAGCGGCCGTGGTTGCCGGGGGTAAGATTTTTTTTGCGGGCGGTGTTAAAGGTCTATTAGATTATTCCGACCGGATAGATATCTATGACCTCACTACCTCAACCTGGTCGCAGGCTACCTTATCCAGTAAACGAACCAATCTGACCGCAACTACCGTGGGAGATAAGGTGTTTTTTGCCGGCGGTGAAAATCTTTCGGGGAGCTCGACCGTCGTCGATATTTACGATATGACTTTAGACACCTGGACAACGGGCAATCTTACCAAGAAGCGGAAAGATCTGGCATCGGCCAGTGTCGGAAATAAAGCGCTTTTTGCCGGAGGCTTTGTTGGCGCTTTGGACGGGGGATCAACGGTTCTGGTCGACATTTACACGGCAACAGCCATCGATCAGCAACCGACACCGTCCTCATCCACGGTTTGTCAGGGGAGCCCTGTTTCCACTACCCTGACCGCTTTAGGTGATAACCTGACCTATCAGTGGTACAAAGGAGCCGCCAATACTTCCGCAACCCTGGTCGATGGTCAGACCTCGGCAACCTTATCGTTGACGAACGTGCAAACCACTGATTCGGATTCCTACTATTGCCAGGTCAGTGGTGATGGTGGAGTGGCCTGGTCGGATGCCTTCGCCCTGACGGTTCTCTCCCTGCCTCCGGCACCCACGGTGGCGTTTTCGGGACAAAACGACGTGACGGTTATTCAGAACACACCGTTTATGTCCCTGACCATCACCGGCTGTGAATCCGGGTCGGTTGCCTGGACGGGCTCTAATGCCACCAGTGGTTCCGGCACCAGCATTTCGGTGCCTACTTCCGCAACGGCCACGCTGGTTTACTCGGCCACCTGCACCTTGGGAAGTTGTGTCAGCCCCGCCGGAAGTGCCACGGTCACGGTCGCGCCCCCGTCGGTTACCGGCAGTTTCGACGGTTTTATCTACGGGGCCGATTGCAGCACGTTCCGGGGCTGGGCCTGGGATCGCAACAAGGTCAACACGGCGGTTTCGGTCCAGATTCTGGATGGGCCAACGGTCATTGCCACCATTCAGGCGGATGTCTTCCGGCAGGATCTGCTCAATGCGGGCAAAGGAAATGGGAAACACGCCTTTCTTTTTGCCATCCCGGAATCGATCAAAGACAACAAGTCGCACCTGCTGTCGGCCCGGGTGACCAACAGCAGCTTTATCCTGAAAGATTCGCCAAAAGCGTTGATTTGCCAGGGTAGCGGAGAAAACCCCGGAAACCAGTTGCCCAAACCGCCGACCCCCACGGTTATGATTGCACCGCTGACGGCTCAGGTGGGTGTGCCGTTTTCGGCCACGCTGGTAGCCTTTACCGATCCGGAAGGAACGACGCTTTCGTACGGTTTGACGGGCCTGCCCAACGGTTTATCCCTGGATATGTCCACCCGCATCATCACCGGTATTCCTACGGTAGACGGAACGTTTGTGCTGACGTATCAGGCTACGGATGAGGGCGGAGCCAGCAACAGTGTGAGTTTTCCGCTGACGGTTAATCCGGCTTCTTCCGGTGGGGTTACCGGTAGTTTCGAAGGCTACCTGGACAAAGTGGAATGCGGCACGATTCGGGGCTGGGTGTGGGATCGTAACAAGCCCAACACGCCGGTGACGGTCGAATTCTACACCCTGAGCAGTGGTACGGTATGGGGGAGTACGGTGGCCAATATTTACCGGGTCGACCTGAAGAATGCCGGGAAAGGCAACGGGGCCCATGCCTACAGTTTTGTGGTACCTGATGTTCTGAAAGGCGTTGGCGATACCAAGATTCATGCCCGTGTTCAGGGAAGTACGTATGATCTGAAGGATTCGGGAAAAATCCTGAATTGTCCTTCACCAGGGCGGCTTTCGGCAGAGCGTACGGATGGCCTTCAGGTTCTGGTTTTGGGGAATCCGGTAAAAGACCGGGTTGAAATTGAAGTCCGGGGAGCCGAAGGACAGCCGCTGCGGTTTTCCCTGACGGACACTCAGGGCCGGGTGATTCAAGAACGCCAGATCGAAAAAGCCGCTGCTGTCGATAAGCAGAGCTTCGGCATTTCCGGTTCTCCGGCGGGCTTGTTGTTCCTGAATGTGAGCACCAACGGCCAGAGCCGGACACTGAAGCTGTTCAAAAAGTAGATTAGACTAGAGAGAAAAGACAAGAGAGTAAAGATTAGCCGTGTTTTCAAAAAACCGGTTTGTCTGTACTCTCTTGTCTTTTCTCTTTCCTCTAAAAGCTCAATTCCCCACCATAAACACCGCATTACCGAACAACAGCTTCCCGTTGTACCAGAAACCGCGGAACAGCGGGTTGTCCATCATGTAGACAATACTGCCCTTGCCCAGTTCCTGCACGCCATACAGCAAGGTGTTGTTGAGCTTCGACCGGGCATTTTTTCCCACAAAACCGGCCACATAATTATCTTTCTTCAGGTAGCCGACATTCCAGCCATCTTTCAGGAAATCGTAGTCGTAGACGTTCTGAACCAGTGCATGATAGCCGTTGGGATAGCCAAAAGCCAGCGGATGGGTTCGGTCCAGATCGACGCGGTAGACACTGCCCGGCGTTTCTTCCGAAATCGCTTCGCGTTCACGTTCGCCGTATTCCCGCAGTGACTCGTCGGTATCAGGATCGGATTTTTTATCGGGTTTCTCTTTTTTGGCTTCCGGTTTATCCACCTTTCTCTTTAGGCCAAAATCTGGTTTTTCGGCAAAAAACGAGGTGACCCGCTCCATCACAATGAGTTTTCCACCCGCCTGAACCCAGTCTTTCAGTTTGGTCAACGTCCGGTCGTTCAGGATTTTTCCGTAGCCGTATCCCTGCGGCATAATCAGCACATCGATCTCGGCGAGTGAGGCATTCGGAAAGGAATTGGCTTCGATCAGCGTCAGCGGATAATCGAGGTCCTGATCAAAATAATGCCAGACTTCACCCATAGACGTGGGCGAGGTGACGTCGCCGGAAATGACCGCAACCCGGGGGTTTTTGAGCGAGAAAACACTGCCGGAACCAAAGTCGGCTCCTTCGACCACAAAACCGGTGGATGCGGGGATGAGCGGGATGTTCCGTTTGCCGGCTTCCTGCTGGATGATCTGGTAAAACCGGTCGCCCAGTCGCTCGTTTCCGGCGCGGGTGATGATGAGCGTGCCCGCTTCAAACCGCTGTTCGCCCTGCTTGAAGGTTCGTTCTGCCACCCGCACCCGCACCTTGTTTTTCAGCAAACCGGCCAGAAACTGCACCTCCTGCGCCGACTGCCAGCGCACCAGGTAGGCATACGGTTTTGGCCCGGAACCACTGGCTCCCGGAACCGTCGCAGCCGCCGGACTGACATAGGCCACCGGCGTCAGTTTCTCCTTTAAACCGTAGGCTTTCAACCCGTAGGCGTACGGAATACACCAAGAGGTGATGTCGTAGGTCACAGAATCTTCCAACGTCGATTTAGGCTCGAAGAGAATTTTCAGGAGCGTTGATTTGGGTTGGTAAGCACTGATCACCAGGTCGTTACTTTCCATCGTGACCGCTTCGTTCTTTTGGTTCTGGTAGTTGAAGCCCACCAGTTTCTGGGATTTTCCGGCCAGCCCGTAGCGGATCTGGTTGTTGTCGAGCAGTTTCCGGAGCGCCGTAATCCGGCCTTCCTCGTTAGCGGTTTTGATGACGTAGCTTTTGAATTCGCCCACCGGATTGGTCAGCGATTTTTCGAAGAAGCGGTTGAAGTTTTTGACTACATCATCCGGGCGGTCGGCCACGGATTCGAGGGTAGCAAAGCTGGCGGTGTAATGGTGGTCGATGCGTTCGCGCAGGGTGAGCGTGTCGCCGTCGTTTTTGCGGTAAGCCAGTCCGGCCCGGCCACCACCGCCCTGTTCAAAGGTCATGCCGATGGCGCCGTTGTAGGTCGGCCAGGTGTCGCCGTAGCTCGGATAGAACAAGTCGAAATTTTCCCGCGTGTAATACAACCAGCCATTCTTGTCAAAATACCGGGTGTTATACTGTCCGATAATTTGCTGGAATTCCCGTTGCCAGGGCGTAATGTCTTCGTGGTAGGGCTTGGCCGAGGGGGCAAAATAATACGGACTTTCCGGACCCATTTCGTGAAAGTCGCCGTGCAGGTGGGGCATCCATTGTTGGTAAAGTGCCATTCGCTGCTGCGTGATTTCCTGGGTTTGCCAGGCCCAGTCGCGGTTCGGATCGAACAGGTAGTGGGTGTATCGGCCTCCGGGCCAGGGTTCGCTGTGCTCGCGCGCCAGGGGCGTCGGGTCGGGGTGAACGCCACTCATCTGATTGTACCAGTTGACATAGCGGTCGTGGCCGTCGGGGTTCAGGCCGGGGTCCAGGATGACGACCGTATTGGACAGAATTTTTTGGGAAACCGCATTCGTGGGATTGAGCAAATCGTGGAGCACCAGCATGAAGGCTTCGGAGCTGATGGCTTCGTTGCCGTGGACGTTGTAGCTCAGCCAGGCAATGGGCGGTTGCGTCGAATTTGCGGCCTGAGGGGTTGCTGCGGGGGTATTTCCCAGACCGATCTGTTTGAGGTGCGTGGTGCGGATTTCTTCCAGACGCGCCATGTTTTTTTCGGAGGCCACCACCACCGCCAGCAGTTGGCGACCTTCAAAAGTGGTTCCGTACGGAATTATTTTTACCTGGGAGGGCGCTTGCCGCGCAACCTGTTCGGCGTAGGCCAGCACCCGGTGGTGGGGCGAAAACCGCTTGCCGACGGTATAGCCTAGAAACTGATCGGGATGTTGTAACGTGTTCTGAGCGAGCGTAGTCAGAGCCATTAACAGGCACAGACCGAATGAGGAGAGTCTTTTCATGAAGTGCAAATAATGAATTTATCGGGCAATCCCCAAAAATAAGTCGAAACCACAAAACCCCGTCAAAACGCAGAAAAATCATTTTTTTTTAGCCGGAGATTTGCAGCTATCAATTTTAGCCGTATCTTTGCACCACAATTTCAGAATCAGGGTTGGCAAATGAGTCGCCGAACAACTGAAAACTGAATATGGCCGATTCGTCTAGCGGTTAGGACGCGGCCCTTTCACGGCTGAAACACGGGTTCGATTCCCGTATTGGTCACCCCGATAACCCCGACAAATTTTGTCGGGGTTATTTTTTTTGGAAAATTTGCGGCAGAACGAGGATCAAGTGCAAAAGTTGTGGAGGGCGTAGGATTTTTTTAGGTTTGTGTTTTTAATCAAACCTGACCGTCTTGGAGAGTTTCTTACCTTTAGTCGAATACCTGTTACCTGATTTTATCGTAGCCTATTATGAACTGACCCGTGTCGAGAAGTCTTCGGATCTGCTTCATGTTTATCTGGAAGAGAAAAACTACCCGGAGTCCGATCCCGCTAAAGCATTTCTTTTATCGAAGGGTTTCTTACCTGAAATTACCATCCAGGACTTCCCCATCCGTGATAAACGGGTTTTTCTTCATATTAAACGTCGTCGCTGGCCACCGTGGCGCGGCTCAATACCCAGACCGGTCACATCCAGCAAAGAGATTGGTCACAGGTAGCAGAGGGAACGCGAATGACGAAAGAATTCGCGCTTTTTTTAAACCAGCTTGACGGATTTATCCCCCCACAGTACCAATAGCCTGGGTCGTTTATATGGCGTTGACGGAAAACGTTTGTCCCGCCAGTATCGGACCCATTTGAGCCATTTTCAGAACTGGTCCCAGCTAAAACATGCTAAACAGTGGCTGTTATATCCCCAAAATATAGGAACGCATTTGTCAATTGATGAGACTAGCCTTTCGCATGGCGAGTTATATACGATTCTGACCAATAAAGCAGCCAAAGGCCAAAAGGGCAGTATTGTAGCCATTATCGCCGGTACAAAAGCGGAAACCGTGATCGCTATTCTCCGGAAAATTCCCGAAAAGCTCCGCAAAAAGGTCACCGAAATCACTTTGGACATGGCGGGTAACATGGCTTTGATTGCCAAAAAAAGCTTTCCACGAGCTACTCAGGTCACCGACCGGTTTCATGTTCAGCAATTAGCCCTGGAAGCCGTTCAGGAAATGCGCGTCGAGTACCGGTGGGAAGCCCTGGATGCCGAAAACGAAGCCCTTGAACAAGCCAAAGCCACTCAGAGTGAGTACGAGTCCCCGGTGCTTTCCAATGGCGATACCCTTAAACAATTGCTGGCCCGCAGCCGGTATGTGCTTTATAAAAAACCGGGTGATTGGACTGACAGTCAACGGGAACGGGCTACGCTGCTTTTTGATCGGTACCCTGATCTGAAAAAAGCCTATGATCTCAGTCAAGCCCTAAGCCAGATCTTTGAGAATACGACCGATAAACTTTATGGCTTGGCTCGTCTGGCTAAATGGCATGAAAAGGTCCGGCAGTGCGGTTTTAAGGCCTTCAACACGGTGGCCCGTTCGATTCAAAACCACTATGAGACAATCCTGAATTATTTTGACAACCGCAGCACCAATGCGTCGGCCGAATCTTTCAATGCTAAAATCAAAGCGTTCCGAGCCCAGTTCAGAGGGGTAAAAAATGTGGAATTCTTTCTTTACCGATTGACGCAGTTATATGCTTAATCCAAGATGCTCCACAACTTTTGCTCTTGATCCCCGTTTTGGCAAACTACTCAGAACCGTCTACCGCAGCACATCGACCGCAGAAACAGAGCAAAACCGGGGCAGATGATCCATCTTGAATAAATTGACCTTGTTGTGAATATTCATTTTTCAGTGCATAAAAGTGTTGAATATTCGCAGAATAGTACCATGTTTTGAGTTGCGCCACCCCTAATTTTGCACGGAAGGCTCAAAATCTTCCGTTAATAGAGATTGGTAAGTAATCAGACCCGGTGACGTTTCGCCGGGTCTTGTTTTTAAGGCATTGCCCTGGCTACCCCGACAGATTACCCGTGCTTTGTTTTGGTGTAATTGTATAGCTCTCCTACTATTTCTGAACCATATGATCAGAATTCGGGAGCCAAGATTAAACCGGCACCCGATTTGATTGTCATAATATTCAATTGATCGTTTGATTAATTGAATGTCATTTATTGACGAACCCATTGGAAACAGATCGGTATAAAAAGGACAGAGCGTGAAGACCTACAAAGTGACTTTTCTAAAAGGGGAGGAATCCTGGACTACCTATGTGGAAGCGACCAACCGGCTTGATGCCAGACGGCGGTTTCTGGCTCAAAATATGGGAACGCTGGTTCGGGTCAATAAGGCCATTACAAAATACGATGGGAATGCAACTGTCAACACGCAGGAATAGCTGCTAAAACGCATCTGCCGCTTTCGCAACAATCAGCCGGAATCCGGGTTAATCAGTCTAACCCCGACATCCATGAAAAAGCGGCTTCCATTCCTCCTGACAATTTCTGTTTCCTTCGTTCTCCTGAGCTGCGATCCCCTCGACCAGAAATACGATCAGGACAACTATTCGAAAGTAATAGAAGATCATGCCGATTCGGTAAGCCGGTCGGCATTTAACCGGGCTACGGTTGAAAATGACATCAATGATGTTCGCAACGAAGAGTTTACATATCAGGAATTAATCGAGCAAGGTAAGATTTTACAGAAAAAAGAGCAGACCAATAAAAATGTGGCACGCTGAATGTGCGCCATATCAAGATGAATATTGGTCAAAACTATTACGAAAAAGATTGCTTGTGCAATAAATTATAATGAAAAAATAAAACAAAAATGTCCGAATGCAAAGCTTCCGGACATTCGTTTCACCATCGTAAAGTAAATCTGATCTTTATATTCAAAATAAGGAAAGGTTCTGCTGGAAAAATGAAGTTGTTTTGTTGGTATAGACCCGGAAAAAGTGGCAATGGTTGCACGCAGATAGCCAAAAAGAAATCGGAAAGCCTTTTTAAATTAATTATAAATAAAGAAAATATGTAATTATAAATAGTACACTTGGTTTGATTTTTGCTCGATTTATCATGAGTTATCAACTCATTAGCCTGGTAAACTAAGTTTATTTTACCACACAATTTGTTCTTAATCTCCGCTCATTAGTACGAATAAATTTCACATAGATGCTTGTTTGTTGATTTAGTTTTAATTGCCTGCCTGTACGGTTTTAATGCACCCACTCTCTGTATGCTGAACTTTAAAGATCACGAAAATGGAAATGAAAACTCTGCGAGGAACCTTGAACAAAAAGAAGTTCAAATGCATCGTATATGCCAAAGATGGCACCTATCTGGCAAGCCGAATTTATAATTCCTACACGGAGGAAGGCGCCCTGATGCAGCTTGAAGAGTGGCTGGAGGTGCATCAGCCGGCCAACTATGACCCGGACACGATAAAAGTTGAGGCTTTATAGACGGCACTCGAAAATGATACAAAAAGAAACCCCGACACCTGTGCCGGGGTTATTTTTTATGTAGGACAGAGAAAGTAAGGAATGCAGATGGGATAGAATGCCGGAAATACCAGCCGTTGCCTAATCGGTTACACCCGGAGTTTATTGAGTTCCAGATCGATCTGGTCTTTAAGCTGAATCAAGATCTGGCTGTGGGCATGCTTTTTTTGCAGTCGCTCCACCTGGGTCGATACTGTAGATTCGATCTCCGTCAACGATTCGGCCAGCAAGTGAGACAGCGTATCCAGTACATGCTGTTGCAGGGCTGTCAATCGAAAGACGGTCTTCGGGTTGGTTCCCGGATTTTGCTCTAGTTGTTCGATTAAGTCGATCAAGACATTGTGTTGCTGCTGGATTTCATTTACCATCGTCAACCATCGGCTTTCAATCACCGAATGACTGGGTAAAGTGATTTCCTTGTTGTTTGACATCTGAGCAACCACGCGAATGGCGATTTACCGTAAATGACTAAATCGTTGCGTAAAAATACATAAGTAATTATACATAAAAAACAGATCCTGATTTATTTATTTTTATCGAACGGTAAATGACTGTTAGTAAGCAGATTGCAGCGGATTATACGTAGATCATTTTTCGTGAAATTCCGCCGTCTACAACGAAGTTTTGTCCGGTAATAAATGAGTTGGAATCGTTGATCAAAAAGAGGATCATCCGGGCGATATCGTCGGCTTGCCCAACCCGGCCAGCCGGATGCTGCGCGTGGTCCTCGGGGCGGAGTTGTTCGTTGCGGGCCTTGCCTTTTTTCTTCAAAGCCGCTACATCGATCCAGCCCGGACTGATGCAGTTGACCCGGACGTCCGGCCCCAGGCTAACCGCCAGCGAATGGGTCAGGGCAAATATGCCACCCTTCGATGCCGAATAGGCAAAGGTTTCCGGTTCCGACTGAAAGGCGCGCGTCGAGCAGAGGTTAACGATGCTGCCCTGTTGTTCGGCGAGGTGGGGGGCGGTATATTTGGAGCAGAGGAAGGTGCCGGTCAGGTTGGTGCCAATGACTTTGTTCCAGTCTTCGAGTGTAAACCGTTCGAGCGGCTTTTCAACCTGAATGGCGGCATTGTTGATGAGGTGGTTGATTTGACCGAACCGCTCGATGGTGGCTTTGACGGCATTTTTTACGGCGGTTTCGGAGGTGATGTCGCAATTGAGCACGAGGGACCTGGAGTTCGACGATTTCATGGTTTCGCTGAACTCTTCGAGCGCTTCGGCGTCGCTTTCCCAAATGGCAACCCGGTAGCCGTGGGTCAATAAATACTGAGTCGTTACACGCCCGATACCCTGGGCTCCTCCGGTCACAATGACAGTTTGCATAAGTGCTTACATAGCTGGTTACTGTCCGCTAACTTACCGATGGATGTTGAAAATTGCTTATAATCCTATTTACCGACACCCGCTACCCGAAGGTCACCGCTTTCCGATGTCGAAATATGAATTGATTCATGATCAGTTGCTGTATGAAGGAACATGCCGGCCTGCCAACTTTTTTTCACCCGGCATCGTCGATGATCGCTGGGTACTGGCGGTCCATACTGCCGACTATGTCCGGCAGTTAAAAACGCTGAGCGTTCCGCCGGTTATGGTGCGCCGGATCGGTTTCCCGCTCTCAGAAGAATTGATTCAGCGGGAGTGGATGATTACGCAGGGAACCATCGATTGCAGCCGGATTGCCTTACAATCCGGCATTGCGCTCAACATTGCCGGCGGTACCCACCACGCCTTTCCGGATCGGGGTGAAGGGTTTTGCCTTTTGAACGATGTTGCCGTGGCGGCCCGGTATGTACTCGATCAGCAACTTGCTCAGAAGGTGCTGGTTATCGACCTGGATGTCCACCAGGGTAATGGAACGGCGGTGATTTTTCGGCAGGAGCCGCGAGTTTTTACCTTCAGTATGCACGGCAAAGACAACTACCCGCTGCACAAGGAGCAGTCGGATCTGGACGTGGCGTTGCCGACCGGAACGACCGACGAAGACTACCTCAATCAACTGGCCGAAACCTTGCCCCGTCTGTTAAAAGAACAAAAGCCCGATTTTCTGTTTTATATTTCCGGCGTCGATGTGTTGAAATCCGACCGGCTTGGGAAGCTGGACCTGACCCGTGAAGGCTGTAAACAGCGCGACGAGTTTGTCTTTGAGCAGGCCCGAAAAAAAGCCTTGCCGATGGTGGTTTCGATGGGGGGCGGTTATTCCCCCCGAATCGCCGACATTGTGGAAGCGCATTGTAATACGTTTCGATTAGCAGAAAAACTTTACTTTTGAGCGACGAAAACGAAAACAAATGAAACTACAACTGTTGACACTCGTGTTGGGAGTGGGGTTTTCGGCATCCGCCGTAGCCCAGCAAACGACGCCAAACCAGGCGAAAGAGGATACCCAACGGCGTTTGCGTCGGACGGAAACCCGCACCACGACCACGAAACTGTATCCGGAGCGTGATTCGATTCTGGTTTTGCTCAAAAGCCGCATGGCCGTTCTGAATCCCGGTTTGGGCACCGCCGGCAATGTGGCGACCTGGTTCACGGAAGAGGCAAAAATTACTGATTCGGACGGCAGCCGGAAAACACCGGCGGAATACCAGGCTTCGGGCGGGAAAATAAAGTACCAGCATTACCGTGTCCGGAAACTGGAAATCAACGAAAATACCGCTCAATCCGTTGAGGTCTACTCCTATGTTCCGGCCGAAACCACTGGTGCGGCATCCCGTTCGGCTTCGGTCACCAGTCAATTGCGAAAAGATCCGGACGGCCGGTGGCGGATCACGGACATGCGCATCACCTCGAAATAGAACCGTTTCTCATAGCCAAAAAGACCACAATGAGTCGTTACCGTTTTAGCATTGATTTGGGAGAAACGTTTACGGATTTTGTGTTGATGGACGACGCAGGCCGGCTATCCATCAAGAAAATCCCCACCACCATTCATGATTCAACCGAGCGTCTGGTGGAAGAAATCGGGTATTTCATGGCGGAGAAAAAGGTAGATCCGGCGGTGGTGGAGGCCCTGGTTGTGGGAATGAGCGTACAAATGCCGCCGTCTATGGCCATCACCTGTGCCCGGAATCTGGAAGAGAAGCTGCTGGCCGCCGGGTGGGCAACGCCAATTCGGTTGGTAACCAGCCACGGGCGTCTGCTCCCCATCGATGAAGCAGTGGAAAATCCCGAATCCATCATGTCGCCCCGCATTGGAGGACTCATGACCGGACGGTATTTTGGAAACCAGATCGGGCAAAAAAACCTCGTGGTACTGCGAATTGGCGGATCGTCGGCATTTGTCTCTCTGCAGAACGAACTATCGGCCACTTCGATGGATTCACTGGATCAATCGCTGGAAAGCCAGGTGCGTAGTTTCGACATGGGCGGCAACAGCTACATCGGGCTGAATGAAGAAAAAGAACCCGTTCTGCTCGCCGAACATGCCACACCGGGGCCGGGGCCCGCTTGCTTTGACCGGGGCGGCACGGTGCCGACGTTGACGGATGTGGATTTGGTGTTGGGTTTTCTGAATAAAGATTATTTTCTGTATGGGGCCATTCCACTCAAAGTAGATTTGGCCAAAAAGGCCATTCGGGAACACCTGGCGACTCCGCTCAATATTTCGGTGGAAGAAGCCGCCATGCGCGTATCCAACAGCGTTGACGCGAACCTGGCGGCCCAAATCCGGGAATTGACCGGGGCGCATACCGCTGAGCTGGAGACGTATAGCCTGCTGGCGTTTGGTGGCGCCGGACCGGTTCACGCCTGTGAAATTGCCCGGCTGTTGGGGATCAAGCAGGTGGTGGTGCCGGTGGGAGCCGGGGTGTCGTCGGCATTGGGGTATCTGCTCGTGTTGGCCGAAAATGACCCGGAATGGCAAATACCGGCCGCTATGCAACGGGCCGGTTATTACAACTCCACCCAGCGAACGGGGGATTTCCACGCTTTGAAAGGCTACCGTTCGGTGTATTATGAAAAGGATCTGACCCCCTGCGGCTGCCCGATCTACGACCGCGCCGGTATTCGTGCCGAAGACACCTTGTCGGGACCGGCGATTATCGAAGGCCCGGAATCCACGGTAGTGATGCACGAAAAAAGCTACGCCCGCATGGATGCGTTCCGAAATCTGCGGATTTTTTTGAGATAGATAGAAAAGACAAGAGAGGTTAGACAAGAGAATAAAGACTCAAAAAGGGAACTTCACAGTCTCTACTCTCTTGTCTATCATCTCATCTCTCTTCACGAATTATAGATCGAAAACGACGCGATGCAGTCGTATTTCCTGACACGGGAATTGCTCCGGGAGCGGGCAAAAATATGGAGCGTCGACCAGCCCCGGATCGGGACGTTGAACTGCAACTGGTGCTGATTGCCGGAACGGGCCACTCTTACCGGAACTTCGGACCCCTTCGATTGCCCGAAACGACTGACCGTACAGAGGTATTCCAGCGCCTGTTCGTTTTGCAGCGTCAGTTCTGCTTTCCCCTGCGCCCGAATCTGGCCGTCGCGCGGGAAGTCCGGCCCGAATCCCAACTGAAAATACGGATCATAGAGTTTCGGAAACCGGTCGAACTCACTTTTGCTGAACGGCTGATCCAGAAACTGCCAGCGGGAATCGGTCGGAAAGTGTTGGGAAACAAATACTTCCGGTGGTGTCAGGAAATAAAAATCATTGCTGCCACTGCCTTCCGAAGCGGTGGTGACGGCCCAGGCTAAATCCAGCAAAAACCACTCATCTTCAATATTAACGGCGTTCCATTCGTGGTCGACCACCGCAACGGGACGCCCCGCTTCCTTGTCTTCCGTGCGGGCATACCCCCGGATGTTGACGGCCTGAATGCCCGCCCGTTTCAGGAGGTATTTGAACAACAGTGCATAGCCGGTGCAGAGCCCTTTCCGCTGGCGCAGAACCCGGTTGGCGTATTCAAATTCGGAATAATATTTCTGTGAACTCCGGTTATTAACGGCTTCCAGATCGTAGCGGATGTGGGAAACCATCCAGGCGTAAATCACCCGAACCTTGTCCATATCCGTGCGGGCGGGAGCCGTCAGATAGTCCGACAAACTGTTAATGCTGCGGGCATACGAGTCCGGAGCATGACGCGCGTAATAATCGATCTGGCCGTAGTGATCGTTGGGCGACACCACCGACGCAGGTTTCAATCCGACGCAAAAAAACAATACAAGTACGATGGGCAGGAATCGGCGACACATATTCGTTCAACACTTGTCGATAAAACTGAAAACCGCCCCCGTTTATTGTTTTCCGCCGGTGAATTCCTCCCCTGGTGCCGTTTAGAGCAGAATATTATCCACCGCCTGCATACGCTCCGGCAGCTTGGTTTCGCCCAGCATTTCGCGCAAATCGATCTCCACATTGCGGCAGATGGCCGTCATCGGAACGTCGTTGATGCTGTTTTCGAACGGGTTTTCGCTCGTGTCGCCAATAATTTCCATCGTGTTGAACACCCAGGAGATGAGCGTGTAAAACGGAATGGTGAGCCAGACGTACCAGTCGCCCAGTTTAGCCATTTCGCCGAGCAAACCGTAGGGCAGAATCAGGACGAAAAGCCAGATGAAGACGTAGCTGAAAAAGGCGTACTGGCGGGGAAACGGAAAGGTCTTGATCCGCTCGCAGGCACCCTGCTGGCCGTAGCACTCGACCAGCAGGCGTTCCATTTCAGCGTGGTAATACTCCGAAATCAGTCCTTTGGCCCGCAGTTCTTTGAGTTGGGCGGATTGGTTGCGGATTAGATGCGTGGCGGCATTCTGACGCTTGATGATAAATTCCACTTCTTCGGCGGCTAAAAACGGGGCCAGGTCTTCATCCAACTGGTGCAGCCGAAAGGCTTCGATGCGTTCGATCAGGGTGTGTTCGGCCCCTACACAGGCCTCCCAAACCGTGCGTCGGCGGAGCTGGAGCCGCAGGGCGTTCAGAAAAGCCAGTTGGCGGTAGATCAGACTCTGGTGAATGGTTTTCAGTTCCTGTTCCGAAACCGGATCGGTGGCGTTCAGGTTGGTCACGTAATCCAGGGCCATCATGGCCCACGACCGGCTGACATTGACCAGACTGCCCCAAATCCGGCGCCCTTCCCACAGCCGTTCGTAGGAGGAATTGTTTTTGAAACCCACATAGAACGCGACGGCAGTTCCGATCAGGCCGATGGGCAGAAATGGGATGGCCAGACATTGCCAGCCTGCCATGACATACAGCAGACAGATGAGGGTGGAATACCCCAGAAAGAACAAAACCGAGCGCCAGGCGAACGGTAAAATAAGGTGAAAAGGAACCCGTTTGGAGGTATACATGATGGATAGGAAGTTGGTTGAGTCGGTGTATTGTCACTAAAAAAAGACCTGCAAGGTTTGAAAGCTTACAGGTCTTTTGGGGTATCGATAGGATAAGTGAATTTATCGGGCGAGCCTGAAAACCGGAAACTGTCGCTGTAAGAGATAATAACTGCCGAATAAAATCGTGCTGAAAGTCAGGTCGCCCAGAACGGCATTCAGGAAAAAGGACTGGCCGTTGTAGAACGCCAGACCGGCGGCATAACTGGCCAACAGGCCCTGGGGCGTTTGCGGGTAAAACGAACTGCCGTACCAGACCGCGAAATTGGTAATCAGAAAAAACAGGGCGGAAGACAGGAGCGAAGCGGTTAAGACCCGGCCAAAGGTGACTTTGCGTAACAGAACAACGCCCAGCAACCAGATTACGGTGAAGGCACTGTAGACGCTCATCATCCCGCTGTGGAAACCAATGAAGAGGTCACTGAGCAGCATGGCCGCCACTGGAATGACCAGCCCGAGCCATTTGCGCTCAAAGGTGGCCGCGCCAAACAGGGCCAGGGCGGCAATGGGTGTAAAATTATACGGGTGAGGTAACAAACGACTCAGAGCCGTGACAACGATGATGGCCGCTAACGATGCCGTACGAATGTGAATAAGCTTCATGGCGTGAAGTTACACCGAAAATTAAAAACTGTCAAAACCTGAATCAATTTGGGGGACCAAACGCTCAATTTGCTGCCGTATTTCCGCTACTTTCCGTCGCAGATCTGTTTCAGAATTCAAATCGGTTGCAAGCTATGGAAAAACTAATTGGCGTTGACTGGCATTCAGTCTTTATCCCCACAACCTCTGTTTTGGAAATGATGGTGCGCGGCACCCTGACGTATTGGTTTATCTTTTTATACCTGCGGTTTTTCAGGCGCGGCACCGGGCAATTGAATCTCAGCGACTTGCTGCTCATTACGATGATTTCGGATGCCGCACAGAACGCGATGGCCGGGCCGTATGAATCCGTGACGGAGGGTTTGTTTCTGGTCGGAACGCTGGTTTTCTGGGACTATACGCTCGACTGGCTGGGTTATCAATCCGTTCTTTTGAAAAGAATCGTGGAACCCGAACCCATCTTATTGGTGAAAGACGGTCAGTTGATGCGCCAGAACATGAAGCGGGAGATGATCACGGAAGACGAATTGATCAGCATCCTGCGGGAAAAAGGCGTTGACGATTACCGCAATGTGAAAAAATGCTACCTCGAAGGCAGCGGAAACATTAGCGTAATCGAAAAAAAATAACCGGATAAAATCGCCTAATAATCAGACAGTTTCAGGCGGTTTTATCCGGTTTATTCAGAATTAATTTAATTGATAAAAGATGAGTATATCTTTTACTTTATCCCGAACGCGTTTCAGCCGCATTTTGACGGCACTGTCTTTAACCTGTAGTAGTATTGCCATTTCCCGGATGTTCAAGTTGTCTTCATACTTCATTCGCAAATACATCGACTCGCTGGGGGCGATTTTTTCCAGAATCAGATCAACGAGCTGGTAGCGTTCTTCCATCCCGGCGTAGTCGTTGGTTTCGGCCAGGGTCTTGACGATCTCGTGATCCAGTTCGACCCAGTCGCTCCGCCGGCGGCCCATTTTCATGCGATCCATGCAATAGTTGGTCGAAACCGTGTAGAGCCAGGTCGAAAAGGTGGATTTCTCCTTAAAATTGTGTAATCCGGACATAACCCGCATAAAGATGTCCTGGGTGAAATCCTCCGCATCAATGGGGTCTTTGGTGATGGTCAAACACCGGCGGTACACCTTGTTTGAATAACGCTTGTAGAGTTGACCAAAATAGTCGCTTTGTTGGGTAGCAAGGTAAAACCGTACCAGCTCCTCGTCGGTGTGACGATTGGTGTTCATAAGTTGATAGCACAGAAATCGTGAACTATTTATTGAACACAAAGAGGAGGCTGACCCTTTGAGTAATAATAACTGAGCAATCGCTCAATGATCCAAAACTATTGATTGTCCATACAAATGTCAAGAGGTAACTTTACTTTTATTTGATTTTCACCATTAGTTTATAATCAATCCATCCTAAAAAAATATTGGATTGATTTTAGGAGATGAAGCGGATTCAGAAGTCGGACTTGTATTATAGTCAGGAGCGGGAAAAAGTGCCTTTTCATGCACATTCTTCAATAAGTTATATCTTTTTTTTGGGATAGAATCGGGGAGTAACACAATGAAAAAATAACAAACCCTTTTACCTTTGCCGAAAGAACCGAAAGAGGACACAGGCCCTCTGCTCATTTACAACACGATTCCAATGGTACAGAACGACGAATTGATACGAATCATCGACCTGCTCAACACCACCTACGAAGGGGAAGAAGCCTGGCACGGGCCTTCGCTGGTGGAAGTGCTGAGTGGCGTTTCTCCCGAAATGGCGGGTCACCGGTTGACGCCCAACACGCATTCCATCGCCGAACTGGTCTTCCACATGACGAGCTGGCGGATTTTTTGCGTCAAAAAAATGCAGGGAGACAAGGATTTCGACATCAAGACGCCGGAGAAAAATTTTGGGTCGTTTCAGGTTATCGACGATTTTGAGTGGGAAGCCCTGCAAATGGAACTGAGCCTGAGTCAGGAAGAATTGATCAACGAACTCGACAAACGCGATGATGATGAATTTCTGGAAGATATCGTTCCCGGTAGAGACTATACGTACTATGATATGTTGCATGGCATCATCAATCACGACACCTACCACTCCGGTCAGATTTCTATCATTAAGAAAGGACTGAAATTCAAAGGGCTGGACGAAGATCATTCGCACGATGAGTTCGGGTCCAAATACGGCGACGAATTCGACGACTATTAAACCGTCGACAAATCGGTTTAGCCATTCTAACCATCAAACCATTTAACACTCCAACCCGTTGAACTACTGGCTCGTTAAGTCCGAACCGGACGCCTATTCGTGGGACGATTTTGTCAAGCAGGGAAAAGCCGTGTGGGATGGCGTACGCAACTATCAGGCCCGGAACAACCTCGCTGCAATGCGACTGGGCGATCAGGTCCTGTTCTACCACAGCGTGGCGGGTAAGGAGGTGGTCGGACTGGCCAAAGTGAGCCACGAAGCCTATCCCGATCCGACCATTCCCGAGGATCCCCGGTGGGTGGTGGTGGAACTCGAACCCGTCACCCGGCTTTCGAAACCGGTTTCCCTGCAACGGATTAAAGCGGAACCGCTGTTGCAAAATCTGTTGCTGATCCGGCAGTCCCGGCTGTCCGTCGTTCCCGTGAGCGTCAACGAATTTGAGTGTATTTTAGCCCTGGGCTCATGAGTAACAACCGTCTGACGCTGCTGACCCCCGAAAGCTGGGCTTCCTACGAATTAATCGACACGGGCGGTTTTGAAAAACTCGAACGTTTTGGCTCTGTTGTCCTCAGCCGCCCGGAACCGCAGGCCATCTGGCCCAAGTCGCTGAGCGATGCGGAATGGCAAAACCGGGCCCATGCGGTTTTTAAAAAAGACAAGGGATCGCAGGAAAAAGGGGAATGGGTACTAAACGCCAAAATGGACGGGAAATGGTTCATTCCGTATCGGCAACAAGGCCTGGATCTGACTTTCAAACTCTCACTTTCGTCCTTCAAACACGTCGGAATTTTTCCGGAACAGGCCGTCAACTGGCCGTTTATTCACCGGAATGTATCGGCTCTATCCGTTGAAAAACCGCGTATTCTGAACCTGTTTGCCTATACCGGAGCAGCATCGCTGTCGGCCCGGCAGGCGGGTGCGGAGGTGACCCACGTCGATGCCGTTCGGCAGGTCATTACCTGGTCGCGGGAAAACATGGAAGCCAGCGGGCTCGACAACATCCGCTGGGTGGTGGAAGATGCGCTGAAGTTTGTGAAACGGGAAGTCCGTCGCGGCAATACCTACCACGGCTTGATTCTGGACCCCCCGGCCTACGGGCGCGGGCCGGAAGGGGAGAAGTGGCTGCTGGAAGAACACCTCAATGAATTGTTGCAGGTTTGCGCCGAATTGCTGGACAAGCAGCAGTATTTTTTGATCATCAACCTCTACTCCCTCGGTTTTTCCGCGCTGATTCTGGAAAACCTCATGAAAGCCCATTTTGGCGAGCGTCCCAACACCGAATTTGGCGAATTGTATCTCCGCGACGGTTTTGCCAAACGCCTGCCCCTGGGCGTATTTTATCGCTTTTCTTCCATCGAATGACCTATATTTGCAGGTGGAAACGAACTGGTCTGTCTGGCCATCCGGTATTTCGGAAGCGGCAGTCCGTCCTGATTTCCGGGAATTAGAATGGGCAAGTTCTGTAGCCTCTGGTGTCTGATTGGTGTGTGTTTTCTAGTGGCCTGTTCCGACGACGACCGCCGGCAGACCCGGATTCCCGCTGTGCCGGAAAATTCGGCTGACATCCGCAACCAGGCCGCCCTGGAAGCCCTGACGCGGGCGATCAACCAAAGCGGCCCGGCCTCGGCCTATGCCAAACGCGCGGCTCTGTATATGGATATGGGAAAGACCGACGAAGCGCTGGCCGACATCAACGAAGCCCTTGAACGGGAAAACAACGAAGGGCGGTATCACTTTGTGAAGGCGCAGGTTTTGCGAAAAAAACAGTTGTATGACGACGGACTGGAAAGTGCGTTGCGGGCCGAAGGGCTGGGTGTCAACACGCCGGAATTATACATTGCCATCGGGGATTTGCTCCAGCACGAAAAGCAGTTGGACCGCGCCCGGTTTTACCTCGTGAAAGCCCTGCAAATGGCCCCCTACGAGGGCGAAGCGTTTTACCTGAACGGTCTGGTGGCGGCCAAATCGGGCGATACCACGCGGGCGGTTACGTTTTACAAACGGGCATTGACGCTGAAACCCCGGTTTCTGGAACCGTATGTGCAATTGTCGATCATCCATTCCGTGCGGGGCGATTATGCGACGGCCATTGCCTACAACAAGCGGGGCGCGGGTTATTTCCCGAATGACCCCGGTTTGCTGTATGCCCTCGGCCACATTTACCAGCAAACGGCGGCATCCGACAGTGCCTACTTTTTTTACCAGAAAGCCCTGCGACTGGACCCCACGATGGTGCAGGCGCATTTTCAGTCGGGTCTGGTAATGATGAAGCTGCGGAACATGGCGCAGGCCCTGCAGCATTTCGATCAGGTGGTGAAACAGGCTCCACAGTTTCCGCGCATCCATTATTACATCGCCATGTGCTACGAACAATTCCGGGAATGGGAACAAGCCGGTAAGCAATACGCGTTAGCGATGCAGGAGAATGCCGCCGATCAGCAGGCGTATTATGGCTACTGGCGGGTGCAGAAGAGAAAAATGTATGGCGATGCTACCGATATTCCGTACACAGAAAGCTCCACCGCGCCAACCCGCCCCGGTCAGGTGCTCGACACCACGCGCGTCCGCGTCATGATGATTCAGCCCCGATCCCGATTCAGCCGCGATTCAACCAGAAATTGAGATGTTTGAAGAAGGAATGTTAAATGTAAAATGATGAATTTTGAATGTTAAACTGAATGCATCCCAACTATTTTAGGAAATTCGTATGTTGCCCCTAAATCTCCTAAAGGGGACTTTTAGCATCCGGAGGGTTCCGCGTCCAAGTCCCCTTTAGGGGATTTAGGGGCAACAGCGAATTTCCAACTACTTTTACATTCACCATTTCTCATTTTACATTTAACATTCAAAACAATTGCCGATTGAGTACCACTGATAAACTTTATAAAAATGAGTGACCAAATTCGCATTACACTGCCCGACGGCAGTGTCCGGGAGTATCCCAACGGAGTAACCAGTCTGGAAATTGCCCTGAGCATCAGCGAAGGGCTGGCGCGCAATGTGTTGGCTGCCAAGGTGAATGGCACCGTGCAGGATGCCACGCGCCCCATTACAACGGATGCAGCGGTTACCCTGTTGACGTGGAACGATACCGAAGGAAAAGCGACATTCTGGCATTCATCCGCCCACTTGCTGGCCGAAGCCCTGGAAGAACTGTATCCGGGCATCCAGTTTGGAATCGGGCCGCCAATCGAGAAAGGCTTCTACTACGATGTCGATCTGAACGGACAGCATTTCTCGCAGGAGGATTTCAAGAAGGTGGAAGACAAAATGCTCGAACTGGCGCGGCAGAAACAGGAGTTTATCCGTCAGCCGATCAGCAAAGCCGAAGCAGTCGCGTATTTTGAAAAGAAAGGCGATCCCTATAAACTTGACCTGCTGGAACGGCTCGAAGACGGAACGATCTCGTTCTATACTCAGGGCAACTTCACCGACCTCTGCCGGGGACCACACATCCCGCATACCGGTTTTATCAAAGCTGCGAAGCTGATGAACGTGGCCGGGGCCTACTGGCGGGGCGACGAGAAGAACAAGATGCTGACCCGCGTTTATGCCGTTACGTTTCCGAAACAGAAAGAACTGGACGATTACCTGCACCTGCTGGAAGAAGCCAAAAAACGCGACCACCGGAAACTGGGCAAGGAACTGGAACTGTTTGCTTTTTCGGAAAAAGTCGGCGCCGGTTTGCCGTTGTGGTTGCCAAAAGGAACCATGCTGCGCGAACGGCTGGAGAACTTCCTGCGGAAAGCGCAGGTTCGGGCGGGCTATCAGCAGGTCGTTACGCCCCACATCGGTTCGAAGCAATTGTATGTGACCTCGGGCCACTGGGAGAAATACGGTGAAGACTCGTTCAAGCCCATTCTGACGCCGGAAGCGGGCGAGGAGTTTCTGCTGAAACCCATGAACTGCCCGCACCACTGCGAAATTTATAAGACCAAGCCACGCTCGTACCGGGATTTGCCTTTGCGGCTGGCCGAGTTTGGCACGGTTTACCGCTACGAACAAAGCGGTGAATTGCACGGTTTGACCCGGGTTCGCGGTTTTACGCAGGACGATGCGCACATTTTCTGTCGCCCGGATCAGGTGAAGGAGGAGTTTATCAAAGTAATCGATCTGGTGTTGTACGTTTTCAAATCGCTCGGTTTCGACGATTACAGTGCCCAGATTTCGCTGCGGGATCCCGAAAACAGGCAGAAATACATTGGCTCGGATGAACTCTGGGAAAAAGCCGAAGCGGCCATCATCGAAGCGTCGGCCGAACGGGGCCTGAGAACCGTGACCGAACTGGGCGAAGCCGCTTTCTACGGTCCCAAGCTGGATTTTATGGTTCGGGACGCCCTGGGCCGCAAATGGCAGTTGGGGACCATCCAGGTCGACTACAACCTGCCCGAACGGTTTGAACTGGAATACACCGGTTCCGACAACCAGAAATACCGGCCGGTGATGATTCACCGCGCGCCATTTGGTTCGATGGAACGGTTTATTGCGATCCTGATCGAGAACTCGGGGGGCAACTTCCCGCTCTGGCTGTCGCCCGACCAAATTGCGGTTTTGCCGATTTCGGAGAAATATGAGGACTATTCCAACGAAGTTTTCCTAACTTTGCAGGAAAGCGACATTCGGGGGTACGTCGATCACCGCGATGAGAAGATCGGTCGCAAGATCCGGGATTCGGAATTGAACAAAGTCCCATTCATGCTGATTCTGGGCGAGAAAGAGCAGGCCGAAGGGCGTGTTTCCGTTCGCAAGAAAGGCGAAGGCGACTTGGGTTCGATGACCATTGCCGAATTTGTGGCGTTTTTCCAGAATGAAATCAAGCCCGTAGCGAAGGCAATTTGATGAAATACATGAACCATGAACGGGGTTAATGAACAGACCGGACGGTTTTCGGCTATTCATTATTTCCGGTTCATGGTTCATTGACTTCATTTTCTTGCTCCGAATGCTTAAAATGCGTATTTTACGGGAAACTTTATAATACAGATTACGTTATAGGCACGTAATCACCCGCAACAGCGGACCCATTTTCAACCCTAAATATTATCTATGGCATTACAGCGCAGACCCATGCGCCCACCGCGTGTGGTCGAAGAACCTTACCGGATCAACGGCCGTATTCTAGCCCGTTCGGTTCGGGTAGTTGGTGAAAACGTCGAACAGGGCGTTTACGACATTCAGCAGGCCCTTGACCTGGCCAAGTCGCAGGCCCTCGACCTGGTCGAAATTTCTCCCAACGCCGTGCCGCCCGTCTGCCGGATTGTCGACTACTCGAAGTTCAAATACGAACAGAAGAAGAAGCAAAAAGAAATCAAGGCGAAGGCTCAGAAAGTCGTTATCAAAGAAATCCGGTTCGGCCCGAACACCGACGACCACGATTTTGAATTCAAATTGAAACACGCCATCAACTTCCTGAAAGAAGGCTCGAAGGTGAAGGCTTACGTCCAGTTTGTCGGGCGTTCCATCGTCTTCAAAGAGCGGGGTGTTGAACTGCTCCAGCGGTTTGCCAAAGGCTTGGAAGACATCGGCCGTGTTGAGGCTGAGCCCAAACTGGAAGGCAAGCGGATGAGTATGTTCCTGGCACCCAAGGTGGTTCAGGTGAAAAAATAATTCGTTTAAGGTTTGAAGTTTAAGGTTTAACGTTGCTGATATTGGTAACGTTAAACCTTAAACTTCAAACCTTAAACTTTTTTTACTTATCTTTGCGGCCTGTTTCACAATCAGCAACATTTCTGTTTAAAGCAATGCCAAAAGTAAAAACCAATTCGGGCGCCAAGAAGCGTTTCAAGCTGACTGGTACCGGCAAAATCAAACGGAAGCATGCCTTCCACAGCCATATCCTGACGAAAAAGTCGACCAAACGCAAGCGGAACCTGGTTCACGATGCGCTGGTTTTCAAAGGCGATGAGCGTCGGATCAAGGTTATGCTCAACCTGGCGTAAGCAACGCCCACTTTCGCGGATTCTCCGCGCGGTTTCATGTTCAACCCGATCTCAGGCCTTTCAAGAACAAAATAAGTTAAGAATTATGACGGGGCCGCCCGTGCGGTTAAGAGTTATTTTCCAGTAAGAAGATTAACTCATAACTATTAACTCTTCACTCTTAACTGAACTGTCGCCTGTTGTCAAAAACAAAAAAAATCAAAAATGCCACGTTCAGTGAACCACGTAGCCTCCAGGGCACGTCGCAAGAAAGTAATGAAATTGGCCAAAGGATACTTTGGTCGTCGTAAAAATGTTTGGACGGTAGCGAAAAACGCGGTTGAAAAAGGCCTCGTTTATGCATTCCGCGACCGTCGCCAGAAGAAACGCGATTTCCGCGCTCTCTGGATTCAGCGGATCAACGCCGGTGCGCGTCTGCACGGTGTTTCCTACTCGGCCCTGATGGGAAAAATTCACTCGGCCGGTATTGAGTTAAACAGAAAGGTACTGGCTGATCTGGCCATGAACCACCCCGAGGCTTTCAAAGCCGTTGTTGAAACTGTGAAATAAATAGTCCGCAGGCAGCCCTCACCGGCTGCCTGCTTTTTTTAGAAAGCGGTATCTACGACCAGCGTCTTCAATCCGGCCCAGCAGCCGTCCGCTTTGCGTCCGAGTAAATACAAATCCACTTCGTTTTCGCCAACCCGGAACACCTGACGATCGCTCAGGACAGCCTGCACGGTTTTTTGCAGTTCGATAAACCGGATGGTTCTTTTCTTTTCGTCCTCGTCATACCACGCCTGATCGGTAACAGCCGGTTTCCAAAAACCGTCTTCCGGGATCTCCTCAACGTAAATTTCCGGCGTTATCAGTAACAAATCCTTCACCTGGCTAATGGTCAATGGCGGCTCTAAATCAACCGTATAGTCCACGGATTCAACGGGTTCGTCCGACTCACTGGGATAAAACAGGTCGGTCAGCAAATCAGGCAGGGAAAATTCGGGGGTAGATTCTTGGGGCGGCATTGTTACAATCCATAATTAATTGCGTCTCAATTAAACTGATTCCGTACCGGGAAGTTATTACAAAGAAACAGTATAACCTGCTCAGTCCGGTGCTTCATAGTATTTTTTAACCACTCAAAACCCATACGATCATGATGGAAACCCTCATGAACCTCATTCGCCAGCAGTCGGGCGATGCGGTCATCAACAACCCCGCCATACCGAATCACCAGAATGAAGATGCCATGCAGGCGATTTCGAGCGGTATTCTCGGCGGACTACAGCAACAGGCCCAGGGCGGTAATCTGAGCGACCTGCTGAGCATGGTAACCGGCCAGGGCAATGGTGCCAACGTGCAGGAAAGCCCGGTGACCCAGGGCGTCCAGCAGAATGTGCAGCAAAACCTGATGCAAAAACTGGGCATTTCGCCCCAGATGGCCATGTCAATTGCGACGGTGGTGGTGCCGATGGTATTGAGCAAACTGATGAACAAATCCCGGGACCCGAACGATTCGAGTGTCGATGGCAATCAGATTCTGGGAGCGGCCACCGGCAACCAGGGCGTCGACTGGATGGGAGCCGCCAGTTCGGCCATGGCCGATGGCAAACTGGATATGAGCGATCTGATGCGCGTTGCAGGCGGTTTTATGGGTGGCGGTAATAACACCCAGCAAAACCAGTCGAACAGTGGCGGACTGGGTGGCTTGTTAGGCGGTTTGTTTGGTAAATAACGGGAATCCCCCAACCCCTCCCTGAAGGCGGCAAAAAAACCGGCGTTGAAATGCCACTTTCAGGGAGTTTGGGGATTTATCGATGAGCCTGCCAGTAGGTATCCTGGCGGACCCGCTACCGGTTTACATCCTGTCAGAAAAAGTCGGAGAATTTCAAGCATTAAAGCCATTCAGTCAGCTTTAGCTGTCAATCTGTCACGTTTTGGGGCAATTGTATGGGCTGGCATAGGTCTTGTTCATTAGGCATTTGTAGTTTGTCAAAAGACTAAAAGCAAGACATTCGTAAAAGTATCATGGGAAAGATTATAGGAATTGACTTAGGAACAACCAACTCGTGCGTGTCTGTCATGGAAGGCAACGAGCCGGTGGTCATTGCCAACAGCGAAGGCCGTCGGACCACTCCATCGGTGGTGGCCTTTATGGACAATGGCAACGGCGAACGCAAGGTCGGTGATCCGGCCAAACGCCAGGCCATCACAAACCCCAAGAACACGATTTCATCGATCAAACGGTTCATGGGGAAACGTTTCAATGAAGTTCAGAACGAAATTAAAACCGTCGCCTACACGGTCGAACGGGGCCCGAATGACACGCCCCGCGTCCGGATTGGCGATCGTCAATATACACCACAGGAAATTTCGGCCCTGATTCTGCAAAAAATGAAGCAGACCGCCGAAGATTATCTGGGCCAAACCGTTACGGAAGCCGTTATTACCGTACCGGCTTACTTCAACGATGCCGAACGTCAGGCGACCAAAGAAGCCGGTCAAATTGCCGGTCTGGATGTCAAGCGGATTATCAACGAACCCACAGCGGCTGCCCTGGCCTACGGCCTGGACAAGAAGCACCAGGATATGAAAATCGCCGTGTTTGACCTCGGTGGTGGTACGTTCGATATTTCCATTCTGGAACTGGGCGATGGCGTATTTGAAGTAAAATCGACCGACGGTGATACGCACCTCGGTGGTGATGACTTCGATCAGGTGATTATCGACTGGCTGGCGCAGGAGTTTAAAAACGACGAAAACATCGACCTGCGGCAGGATCCGATGGCGTTGCAACGGCTGAAAGAAGCGGCTGAAAAAGCGAAGGTGGAACTGTCCAGCTCCAGCTCGACGGAAATCAACCTGCCGTATATTATGCCGGTAAACGGTATTCCCAAACACCTGGTGCGGACGTTGAGCCGCGCGAAATTCGAACAGTTGGCTGATTCGCTGATTCAGCGGAGTCTGGAACCTTGCCGCCGGGCGTTGAAAAACTCCGGGTATTCGGCCAGCCAGATCGACGAGGTCATTCTGGTCGGTGGATCAACCCGGATTCCGAAAGTGCAGGACGAAGTGGAGAAACTGTTCGGACGGAAACCGTCGAAGAGCGTGAACCCCGATGAAGCCGTAGCTGTTGGTGCTGCCATTCAGGGTGGTGTTTTGACCGGTGAAGTGAAAGATGTCCTTCTGTTGGATGTGATTCCGCTGTCGCTGGGGATTGAAACGATGGGTGGTGTTTTGACCCGTCTGATCGACGCCAATACGACCATTCCGACCAAAAAATCAGAAACATTCTCGACGGCTTCCGACAATCAGCCGAGCGTTGAAATCCATATTTTGCAGGGAGAACGTCCCCTGGCGAGCCAAAACCGCTCACTCGGACGATTCCACCTCGACGGTATTCCACCGGCCCCGCGCGGTATTCCGCAGATTGAAGTGACGTTCGACATCGACGCCAACGGGATTCTGCACGTAACCGCCCGCGACAAAGGAACCGGCAAAGAGCAGAAAATCCGGATTGAAGCCTCAAGCGGTTTGAGCGATGACGAAATCAACCGGATGCGCGAAGAAGCCAAAGCCAACGAGGCTTCTGACAAAGCCGAACGGGAGACCATCGAGAAAATCAACCAGGCCGACTCGCTGATTTTCCAAACCGAGAAGCAGTTGAAAGAATACGGCGATAAATTGTCGGAAGGCAACAAAACCGCCATCGAGGGTGCATTGAGCGAATTGCGTTCAGCCCACAGCAGCCGCGATGCAGCCGCCATCGATGCGGGTGTGGAAAAACTGAATGCTGCCTGGGCAGCCGCTTCGCAGGAACTCTATAACGCCACGGGCGGTGCGCAAGGCCCCAACCCGGCCGACGGTTTCGCGGGTGACGGTGGTCAACCCAACGGGCAGACTGGTCAGCCAACCGGCCAGGACAACGTTTCGGATGTGCCGTTTGAAGAAGTAAAATAAGAAACAAACCTAAATTTGGGAAGCCAGCCTGTGATAAACGGGCTGGCTTTTTTTGTGCTCATGCGCCAAGCCTGCCAAAATGAGTTTGAAACTTTAAAAAGACTAATTATCTTTGTCGATAAGATAATTAGTTACTAAGGTAATATGCAGGAAGAAGACGCACTCCGACCCATCCGAAAACTGAGCCAACTGTATGCCTATACCTCTATTCAGATGCACGAAGCCGTTGCCCGAAAGGCTGGCCTGTCGGGAACGGACCATAAATACCTGGGATTTTTTATTGAAAAAGGGCCGATGACTGCCGGTGAGCTAGCCACGTTAACGGGCCTAACGACGGGCGCAGTTACCGGTTTGGTCGACCGATTTGAAAAGAAAAACCTCGTAAAAAGACAATTTGCCCGGGACGACCGGCGCAAGGTCATCCTGGTACCGAACACCGCCACCATTATGGCGCTTTTGGCTCCGCTCTATGCCGAATTCCGAAGCGAGTCGGAAAAATTGCTGGCATCCTTTTCAAACGAGGAGATTAAAGTCATTGAAGCCTACTTTTTAAAGGCCATCGACATCATGAAGGCAACGACTCAAAAACTTAATACCAACGAATTGTAGAGTAGGAAAGGGATGAAGAACGCAAGTGAATACCTGCTTGATTTTCAGAATATTGACCGGAAAATGCTTGCCGTGGTTGGGGGCAAAGGGGGGAGTCTGGGAGAATTGTCGCGGATGGAGGAAGTGCAGGTGCCGGAGGGTTTTTGTGTGACGACGGAAGCTTATAAAGATAGTATCGGCCAAAGCGAAACGTTGAAGACATTGCTCGATCAATTAGCCCTGCTGAAAGTAGATAACCGGGTAGAAATAAGCGAAATCAGTGCAAAAATCCGGAAGGTGATCGAAGAAACCGCGATTCCGACCGGGATCGAAAAGGAGATTGCCCGCCAGCTTCAAAAACTTGGTGAAGAACATGCGTACGCCGTTCGATCTAGCGCTACGGCGGAAGACCTGCCAACGGCCTCGTTTGCCGGACAACACGATAGTTATCTGAATACCGTTGGCAAGGCCGCCATTCTGAAATCGATCAGTCGCTGCTGGGCATCGCTGTATACCGAGCGGGCTGTTACGTACCGGCTGCAAAATGGATTCGACCATCGAAAAGTCTATTTATCGGTGGTGATTCAGAAAATGATTTTTCCGGATGTCGCCGGAATTCTGTTTACGGCTGACCCGGTTTCCGCCAACCGGAAGGTGGTGTCGATTGATGCCAGCTTCGGATTGGGTGAGTCGCTGGTTTCCGGCCTGGTCAATGCCGACCATTATAAAGTTCGTGCGGGCAAGGTGATTGCCAGAAAGATTTCCTCCAAGAAGCGGGCGGTTTATGCCGTAAAATCGGGCGGAACGCAGGAAATGGAGGTGGAATCCAGCCGTCAGAACCGGCAGGCGCTGACCGAGGAACAGATTTTGCAACTTGAGCGTGTGGGCCGGAAAATCGAAGCCCACTTTGGTTGTCCTCAGGACATCGAATGGGGATGGGCTGATGATACATTGTTTGTGTTTCAGAGCAGGCCCATCACCACGCTGTTTCCGATTCCGGAAGCAAATGAGCCCGGAAATGCCGGGCCCGACCCGCGCGTCTATGTATCGGTCGGTCATAATCAAATGATGACCGATGCCTTAAAACCCCTGGGAATTTCTTTTTTCCAGTTAACGACCCGTGCTGTCATGCATCAAGCGGGCGGAAGGTTGTTTGTGGACGTCACACCGCACCTCGCTGCACCGGACAGCCGAAAGAAGTTGATCGAAACCTTTGGACAAGGCGACCTGCTCATCAAAGACGCCCTGTTGACCATCGCCGGGCGAAAAGACTTTATCAAACCGGTACCGAATGGGAAAATACCGGCCACGGGATTTATCGACAACAACCTTTCGTGGCGTTATCTGGCGTCATTCGAAAACAAACCGGCTCTCGTTCCTGATCTCATCCTACAAAGTGAAACCTCTATGGCTGCGTTGAAGCAAGCTATCCAGGCGAAATCAGGAACCGCCTTATTCGATTTCATTCGGGAAGATATTCCGCAATTAAGACAGATGTTGTTTAGTCCGCTAAGTTTGGAGGTGATCAAGATTGCCCTCTACGCTACGGCCTGGATCAACAAAAAAATGGAGAAGTGGCTGGGCGAGAAAAACGCAGCAGATGTGCTCACCCAATCCGTATCTCACAATATTACGTCGGAAATGGGACTGGCCCTGTTGAATGTTGCCGATGTGATTCGTCCGTATCCCGAAGTCATTGCGTTTTTACAAGGGGTAAAAGACGAGCACTTTTTGGATGAGCTGGTGAATGTTGAAGGGGGGCAGGAAATCCGCAAGGCAATCGAGGTTTTCCTTACCCGATACGGTATGCGTTGTGTCGGTGAAATCGATATTTCGAAGGCCCGTTGGAGCGAAAAACCGGCTCAACTTGTACCCATCCTCCTCGCAAACATTAAAAATGTTGAACCCGGAGCCGCCAGGCAGAAGTTTGAGCAGGGGCGGCAGGAAGCGATGGAAAAAGAACGGGAATTGTTGGAACGATTGATGGCATTACCGGACGGGAGACGAAAAGCCCGGGAAACCAGACGAATGATCGGCCTGCTCCGGAATTTCATCGGCTTTCGTGAATATCCCAAATATGGTCTGGTCAATCGCTACTTCGTATATAAACAGGCAATCCTCCGGGAAGCCGAGAAACTCGTGCAAGCCGGGGTCATTCCTGAAAAAGAAGACAGCTACTACCTTACTTTTGAAGAGCTTCGCGAAGTCGTACGCACGCAGACCCTGGACCTTCAAATCATCCGCCAACGAAAAGACGAGCATAAAATCCACGAAAAACAAACGCCCCCGCGCGTGATGACATCTGAGGGTGAAATCATCACCGGTCAGTACAGCCGGAAAAATCTTCCGACCGAAGCGATGGCCGGGCTGGCGGTTTCTTCCGGACAGATCGAAGGGCGGGCAAGGGTCGTCTTCAAGCTGGAAGATGCGGATCTGGAAGCGGGTGATGTGTTGGTCACGACCTTTACTGACCCGAGCTGGACACCCTTGTTTGTGTCTATCAAAGGCCTGGTGACCGAAGTGGGCGGACTGATGACCCACGGAGCCGTGATTGCCCGGGAATATGGTTTGCCGGCAGTGGTCGGGGTGGAAAATGCAACCCGGTTGATCAAAGACGGCCAGCGAATCCGGGTGAATGGAACGGACGGTTATGTGGAAATTCTGTAAAAAGCAATGCGATTATGGCACCGGACTTACTCGGCGGTTTTCTGCCAGTAGCCACTGAGAACCATACTTCCCAAATAAGGCTGTGATTTACCGAAGTGCAGGGAGGGGTGTGCATTCAGCAGCGTCAACCAGTTGGGCAGTCGATTTGCTTCGATGCGGCTGAGCGTGCGAAAAAACCGGTATTGGCCCCAGAGCAGCAGGCGTTGCCACCACAAAACCGGTTGAACGAAATCGCAGCAAAACCAATAACCGTAGTTGTCTAAACAGGTCAGCAGCCGGGGCAGGATCTGGGTTTGCAGCCGTTCCTCCGAAAACAGATCAAGCACAAACGGCGTAAAGAGAACCTGAACACGGTCGCCGGGCCGAATGGCGGTTTCGGTTCCAACCCGAAAGTCGACCCGACTGTCGTTATTCACTTCCTTCTTTGCCAAAGAAATCATCACCGGCGAAGCATCGATGTAGAGGACATTTTGGGGATCGCAAACCGCCAGGATGCGCGACAACAGCCAACCCGAACCGCCACCCAGGACAAGAATAATCGCTTTTTTAGGAACCGATCCGAGCCAGTGAGCCTGCGCTTTTCGAAGTGAATCACCGAAAACCAGCCGGGAAAGGGCGTCGTAGAAAGGAGCAATACTGTCAAAACCAGCGTCAACGGGTGGGAAAGTAGCCATAGCCTGGTAATCGGTTTCACTTCAAACTACAAATGAAGGCAATTAAGATGACTTTTTTACCGGTTTCACGTCTAAGGAAAACACATAAACCTGTTGACGGATGAAAAGAGAACTACGCCCCGGTTTTAGTCTGTTTCTACTCAGCCTGAGCATGCTACAGGCCTTCGCTCAACCTAAATCAACGTCGCCAAAAACGACTTCGCAACCTGCGAGCCTCGCGGTTCGGGCC
Organism: Larkinella sp.; assembly: GCF_965227735.1. NCBI lineage: Bacteria > Pseudomonadati > Bacteroidota > Cytophagia > Cytophagales > Spirosomataceae > Larkinella > Larkinella sp. The sequence continues at coordinate 7,494,915 of NZ_OZ245776.1, forward strand.
GGGTTCAATCAGTTATACGGCGATCTGAAAGACCCTCTATCGACTCCGTTCGCCGGGGCCTCGCTGCTGGTTCCCATCACAAAAACCGTAACGGTTGAATTGCCTTTCGATGTGGGAACGTTGCAATCCCAGCAGGATGACTACTATCATTCCAGTGCCAAAACACGGTTTATTCAAGTCGCCGGTGCCGTATCGGTGGATATACTGGAATGGTTCAGGCAGGGGCAAAAGCTGGTGGAACTTCGGCCCTATGGCGGGGCCGGTCTGGTGTTTTTCCGGGCAGAAGCCGTTGACCTGACCACCGGAACGGTGCAGCGGGTGACCAACAGCGCGGGCAGCCACCGCTCGCGCGACGGAATTGAAGCGCGCGGGAAAGCTGGCGTCAAACGCACCCACGAACTGGTTTGGCTGGTGGGGCTGCGGGGCGCAACCGCCCTCTCGCGCCGGATGAGTATTTTCGGGGATGTCCGGCTCAACCTCGTCCGTACCGATAAACTGGATGCCACCCTGGACGATAACAACCAGGTGATGCAGGCCACCGGCCCGGCATTTACGGAGGGAAACCATTACGGGAAAAACAGCCCTGACAAATGGGGCTTTGTGACCGTTGGCCTGAATTTCTACTTTGGCGAGCGGTTTTCGAAAAACTGAGTTATTTACCGGCCAGAAAATCCGAATAGGTCGCGCATTCCCGGATCATCTCTTTGTGAAACCGGGTCTGCGCATATTCTTTGGCGAGTTTAGTCAGAGAGGCACTGTATTGCTCCCGACGCAGGGTTTTCATTTCGGTATCGAACGGTTTGGGGTCAATGGCGTAATTGCGTCTGGCATATTCAATTTCCTGGCGGGTGCGGAACGCATTTTGTTCGCAGCGAGCGGCCATAAAGCAGGCCCTGGCAGCCAGTTCGGGGTTATGGGCGGCCGTCATCGCCTTCTCGAAAAAAGCTTTGGCGGTTACATTGGTATAATAATCCTGCTCGCCAACCAATTGAAGCCCGCGATCCCGTTGGGGCTGTTGAACCTGCCGGTAGGTATACTGGTAAAGAACTGGTTCGGCCCCGCTCCAACGCGCCCGCACCAGGAGCCAGGCATTGCCAAACCAGCTCATATTATACGCCCCGCAACCCAGTTGGTAATATAGGTTGGCGGCTGCATCACCCGATGCGGTTTTGGCCTGGGTTTCCAGGGCGACCATTTTTTTGAGGAATGAAACCGGGGTGTAGGCGTTGGCTGTTTTTGTTCCGCGCTGTTTGCCCAGAAGATTGATGGCGAACGGATTTTCGTTGAAATAGGATGTAAAAGGTTCGCTTTTCCAGGTTTTAGGCGAAACGTTTGCGTAGGCTTCGGCGGCTTCAGCATACTGGTTTTCGGCCAGCAGCCGTCTTCCCAACAGCAGATACAGCGCGTCGTTGGTAAAACCGGTCAGTTTCAACAGCCGTTGGTCAAACCCGGCAGGTTTGGGTTGGGTCGCAAACTGAACGACGTTCCGGATCGCGGCGGAAGAGGTCGTATCTTCAATGTCGTACAGATCGGAATGGCTGTCAAAATACAACTCATTCCGGTTGAGTTGCGATGATGTCAGGGCAGTGAGTAAAAACGCTTTGGCGGTCGAAGGGCCATCCGGCTGGCCTGACTTGGACCGAAAACAACCCGACAGCCAGCCGCCCGCTTCTTTTTCAACGGGTTTTCCGTAGCCGTATTTCCGGGCCAACTGTTTGCAGGTTTCGACAAACGCATTGGTCATGTGAAAGCTCGTCGAGTTGCCGAACTGTTCGAGGTAGCCAATCAACTGATTTTCAACGTCCGGCGTAAGGCTCTCCGTTTGGGCAGTAAGTAAAAGCATTTGTTGCAGCGCGATCTGCTTTTTCAACATCGGGTTGGTGGTCGGTTGTTGACCGGCCAGATCGAGGTTGGTTTTGGCATCAGGATAGGCTTTGGCCAGATAGTCCAGGTACGCGGTTGCCGTGTACCAGAATGCCGGATTGCTCAATTGGGTATTCCCCGCCGACTGTAGCGCAAAATCCCGAAGCTGCTGGAAATAATCGGGGGCTTCTTTTTTCCGGTCCACGAAATTGAGCGAGTCCGTCCGCGTTTTGTCATCATAGACGTTGATGGGCGACGAGTCCTGAAAGAAGAAGTATTCATTCCGGTTGATTTCCCGCGCCATTACCAACTCGATCAGCGGATTTTTGGGGTTCAGGCTCGCCATTTCTTTCAGGAATGATAAGGCATCCTGTTTCGGCTGAATGGCACAAATAGCGTAGACGGCGGCTTTTTCGCGGTCATTTTTGCAAAAATCCAGCGATTTTTTCCGAAAGCGGATGCCGTAAATCCGCAGGCTGGTTTCGGCTTCGCGACGGCGTGACGGACAGCGGTCAAAAACCTGCGCAAATTCATACAAAGCCTGGGCCGTATCACCCAACGCCATCGTTGCCCCCGCATGACGACACAACGACCAGTCGCTCAGGAACGTTTTTTTGGACAACGGACGAACCAGGTCGTCATAAAGTGTGCGGCTCAGGGCATAGTTCTTCGCCATAGCCGCCAGTTTGACGGCCTGAAAAGCGTAACGTTCTTTCAAAAACGGATCCTGGGTGGACTCAAAACCGGCCCGTGCTTCGCCCAGCAGCGTCGGCAACACCGACCCCGAGGTGTCCTGACGAACCGAATCCGCTTCCCAGGCATTGACCGGACGGGGGGCGGCTTCCTCGGCTTGCCAGGCCAGTTTCAGGTAGGTCAAAGCCGCCGGGTTGATGGCTGTTGCCCAGCGAACCAGCCCGTTTGATGCCTGGTTTTCGCGGCTGTAGAGGGCGGCAGAAATCTCGTTGTCGGACACTTTGCCCCGGCTGTAGGCTCTCCACGCCAGCACATTCTCGTCCGTTACAACCGTATCTTCATCCGTATCAAAATACTCATCATACCGGTAGAGCTGTGGCGTAAAGTGATAAATCTGGTCACGCAGGGAAGTTTGGCTGCTTTCCGGCATGAAAAAACTCATAAACTCGTTGATGTCATACTAACTCGGGCCGCAGGCAAAGCCGATCAGGATGGCAGCCGACAGCAGGGCGCTGCGGAGCTTACCGGACAAGAGAGTGAAGAAACGCATTGGTGTAGGAGGATGTTACGGTAGAATCGAGATGATAGAGGGCAAATGTAAGTTTTTGATTTTGAATTTTCGATAGCAAAAGCTGCTTCCCTGCCGTCAAATCGTCGTTTTGGCAAGCTTCGGCCCTGAACACATCACCCCGGCGGATCGAAAAACCGAGGGCGGTGGTGTCGCGGGTGGCGACAAAGCGGTTTTCGGTTTCGGGTTTCAAAAAGGAACACCTCGCCAGCGTTTTGGAATCGAGGTTGTTGAGCAAGCTCAGAAACCGGTTGTTGCGGTAAACCACCGTCCAGCGAAACAGCGGCAGAACCACATCCAGCGGCAGGGGATAGTGTTCCAGAAAGTCGGTATAGTGCCGGGCTACATCCAGATCATAAATCGAGTTGCGGGTATCGGCGCGCTTCCAGTCGGCCATATTGTAAAACATCAACATGCCCCGGTCGACGGGTGGCAGTCCGGTTTGTTCCGGATACTTGATCTGGTGTAGCCGGATGGTGGCCGAAACCGGACCCTTGAAGCGGTTTTTTAGTTCCCGGAGCAGGAAAAAATACCGCTCCCGGCTTCCCGCGCTCCAGTCGCAATCCAACTGAATTTCCGGACTGCGAAGGCCATTTTGCCGGGAGATCTGGGTGATTTTCCGAAAGAGGTTTTCGGCCAGCCCCGGAATGGCCGAAGCATCACTGCGAAGGAGCGTCTGGTTCGTGATAAACACCACCGGAACGATGGTCAGGCCAACGGGTTTCCGGGCAAACCGGACGACGGTTTTTGGAACTGCCGATTGGGTAGCCGGGTCCCAGTCTACGTCGAAAAACCGGAGGTAGAGTTTCCGGATTTGAAGCTGATCGAGCAATTGACGTTCGGTAGGGGAAGGGTTGTAGGTGGTTTGCCAGAAATAAAAAGCCGGGCTGAGTTGTTTTGGGTTGGGCGACTGGCAGGAAAGTGATACCAGAAAACCCGTAATGAAAAATACGCACAGTCCACTTGATAATGGGATACAGCAACGGAATTTATGCATGGAGTGGACTATTTCTTCGAAATAAACTCGTAAAATTCGCAGCGAGTATACGCATTCTTCCGGTTTTATACCAAGCCTTCTGTCCCATGAATATGGGATAGCATATCAGTATTTGTCTGATTAACTTTGTTCGCAAACGTCTACCCATTCGAGAATGGATTCCATCCGTGTACTGATTTACGAAGACAATGTTACCCTGCGTGGGGCGCTGGAAGTCCTGATCGAGGGAAGCGAGGGCTACGAAGCGGTGGGTGCTTTTGGTGACACCCTGATCATTGAACAACAGGTGGAGCAACTTCGCCCGGATGTGATTTTGATGGACATCAGTATGCCGGGGCAAAGTGGCATTCAGGCCGTTCAAAAACTACAGACCCGGTTTTCGCACGTCGAGGTGTTGATGCTCACGGTTTTTGACGACGATGAGTCGGTATTCGATGCGTTGAAAGGCGGGGCGACAGGTTATTTGCTCAAGAAAACACCGCCAGCCGAAATTTTGAACGCCATCCAGCAAGTCTACGAGGGTGGGGCTCCCATGTCGCCGGTTATTGCCCGGCGGGTGCTGGTTTCACTGCAATCCGGAAAAGAAACCCCGGAAATGGCCCGGCTGACGGCGCGTGAAAAGGAAATCCTGGATCTGCTGGCCCAGGGACTCAGCTACAAACTCATCGCCAGCGAAGCCGGCATCAGCATCGAAACCGTGCGGACGCACATCAAGCGAATCTACGAAAAACTCCACGTTCATTCCGTTACCGAAGCCCTGGCGCACTACCGGCACTAAACTCTGAACGTGGAAATATAAATTGACTTTCGGGTTCAAAATCCGAAAATTTAAAATTGGGGTTGGTTCCTGCGCAGGAATCAATCCCAATTCGTTAGATCACATCTGGTTCAGTCTCAGCCGATCGCGGCACGGTTTTCTGGCTTTTCCCCTCCAGAACCAGCAAACTGCCAAACAAAACAACCTCAGCGGTTTTGTCCGAAAAGTTCTGCACGCTTACGTCAGACTGCGTCACTTTGATTTCCAGCAAGGCTCCCCGAAACCGGATTTTAAACGCCAGCGACGCCCAGTTGTCGGGGCAATGCGGATCCAGAATCACCTGCTCATCCTTGATCCGGAAACCGCCGAAACCCTTCACCACCGCCAGCCAGGTGCCCGCCATCGAGGTGATGTGGCAGCCGTCCTCGGTGTCGTTGTTGTAGTCGTCGAGGTCCAGCCGGGCGGTGCGCAGGTACATCTCATACGCCTTTTCCTTCAGCCCCAACTGCGACGCCAGCACCGAGTGGACGCAGGGCGAGAGGGATGATTCGTGAACGGTCATCGGCTCGTAGAAATCGAAATTCCGGCGCAATGTCTCCCGGTCGAAGTCGTCTTCGAAGAAATAAAGTCCCTGCAACACGTCGGCCTGTTTGATGAAGCACGAGCGCAGAATCCGGTCCCACGACCAGTGCTGGTTCAACGGCCGCTGTCCTTTCGGAATCTCGCTCACCGGCATCAGTTCTTTATCCAGAAACGACTCCTGTTGCAGGAAAACCTGCCGGTTTTCGTCGTAGGGGAGGTGAATGTTGTTCGCGATATGGAGAGCCGTGGCCACTTCCTTCTCCTCCCGGAAATGAATCCGGTCGCACAAGTCGTTGAATTTCTCCAGGTTAAGCTGCTTCACCCGGCCAACCACTTCGGTGGTATAGCGCAACGTCCAGGCGGCCAGGTAACTCGTATACCAGTTGTTGTTGACGTTGTTTTCGTATTCGTTCGGCCCGGTCACGCCCAGCATCACATACTGCTGTTTGGCCTCCGACCAGTTGACGCGCTGGCTCCAGAACCGGCTGATCGCAACCAGTACTTCCAGGCCGTAGTCCGTTAAATAGTCCTCGTCACCCGTATACCGCACGTAATCGTAAATGGCGTAGGCGATGGCGCCGTTGCGGTGAATTTCCTCAAACGTGATTTCCCACTCATTATGGCATTCCTCGCCGTTCATCGTCACCATCGGATACAGCGCAGCCCCAGCCTTGAAACCCAGTTTTCGGGCATTCTCAATGGCTTTTTCGAGGTGCTTGTAGCGGTAGAGCAACAGGTTTCGGCTGACTTTCTGGTCGGCTGTGGCGAGGTAAAACGGCAAGCAATACGCTTCGGTGTCCCAATAGGTCGAGCCGCCGTATTTCTCCCCGGTAAATCCTTTCGGGCCGATGTTCAGCCGTTCGTCTTCGCCGGTATAGGTCTGGTTGAGTTGGAAAATCGAAAACCGGATGCCCTGCTGGGCTGCAACATCGCCTTCGATGGTGATGTCGTTCATCTTCCACTTGTCGGCCCAGGCCTGCTGCTGTTCGATCAACATCCGGTCGAACCCTTTGCCGGTAATCCGCTGCAGGTATTTCCGGGCTTCCGAAACGACTGTATCACTATCGTAATTCAGGGACGACAGGTTGACGGCGTATTTATAAATTGCCGTTTCCTGGCCCTGTCGGCATTCCAGCGTGATGCGGTTGGCGACGTATTTTTCCTGCCGGATGGGCTGGGATTGAAAATCGATCCGGGCATTGTCCTGTTCAATTTCGATGGACATGCCGGTGCAAACGTGAAAGCCGGTTTTTCGGGTACGCAGTTCGATGAAGGCTTCCCCATACCCGGTTTCTTTCCGCACTTCATCCCAGAACGTTTCGTCGTAGTTGGAGTCGCGGTTGCGGATGTTGCCGTCGATGTAGGGTTCAATCGTGATTTTGGCGTCGAAATTCAGGGGTGTCAGGCTGTAGCGGATCACCCCGGCTTCGTCGTCGACAATGGAGCAAAACCGCTTCGAACTGACTTGAAGCTCTTTGCCACTTTTCAGCAAAGCCACAAATGACCGTTCGAGATACCCTTCCTGCATGTTCAGCACCCGTCGGAAATCGCGGACTTCGCAGGTGTTCAGGTCAAGTGTTTCGTATTCGATGTTGATGGAAATACCGATCCAGTTGGCCGCGTTCAGCACTTTGGCGAAGTACTCGGGATACCCGTTTTTCCACCAGCCAACCCGGGTTTTGTCGGGGTAATAGACCCCGGCGACGTAGTTGCCCTGCAAGGTTTTGCCCGAAAAATTCTCCTCAAAATTCCCCCGTTGCCCCATGCGCCCGTTCCCGAGGCTCATGACACTCTCGGTAATTTCATTGTAGGAACGGTGGAAATCTTCTTCAACAATCAGCCAGGGGTCGTGCTTTAGGTACTGTTTCATTCCGGGTTAAGATTTTTTTAGCGAGATGGCAGAACACCCGTTCGATAGCGTGTTCTGTTAATAGACTGAATAGTAGGTAGTTGTAGTTTGTGGATCGTGGGTTGGGCGTAAATATACTTATTTCGCCAGAAAACCAGCGGCTTCCTGTTTCACCCGCAGGGCCTGGTTGAGGTGGCGCTCGGTGTGGGCCACCAGCATCTGAAACGCATCGCCGACGTTGATTTTAAGCCAGTTGCCAAAGAGGGTCATCATCTTTTCCTCATTCCAGTCGAGATAGGGAGCCTTGTCGAGCAATTCGTGCAGGAGTTCCTGCAATTCCACAAACTGCCGCATGACATCACGGGCGTCGAGGTCATGGCGGGGCGTCATGAACGAAACCGTCGGCAGTTTCAGGCTGGTGTTTGGGTCGACGGCCTTGCGCAGCATCCGACCGACCAGCGTGCTTTTCAGTGGCTGGTTGGTTGGGTTGGTCTGGATGAGCCCGAGGTCATCGACTTTTTTCTGAAGATTCCGAATGTAAAACCGTTCGGCCAGGTTGAGGTGTTGCAAACACTGCGTGATGCTCCAGCGTTTGGTGTCGGGTTTCCAGTTCAGTTGCTCGTCGGACAGCGGACGAAATTCCCGCTCAACGGTTTCCAGAACCATTTTGATCCGCTGCTGGAGTTGGTGGGCGGTTTCTATTTTTTGCATATTTATGAACCCTGTCAGCGCCGGGTCATCGCATGATCGATAGACCCTGACAGCGGTTTTTATTTATGATCGGTTGAGCCATAGTTCGACCGCTGATTGGGTTTCAATCGCTGTTAGGGGCGACGGCCCTGGAGGAGGTCATCACCGCTGTCAGGGTCATTCGACCGCTGACAGGGTGATGACCTCCTCCAGCGTCAATTGCGCCAGCGACGGCACCACCAGATCGGCCTGGGTCAAGACTGATGGCAAGCCAATGCCAACCGCCAGCATCCCGCCCCGTTTGGCGGCTTCAACACCCGCTACGGCATCTTCAAAAACTACACATTCGTCGGGCCGGACGTGGAGTTCGGCGGCTCCTTTCAGAAAAACCTCCGGATCGGGCTTGCCCCGGCTGATTTTGGTGCCGTCGATAATCGAATCGAAATCGTCGATCATGCCGATGCGTTCCAGAATCAGGCGGGCATTTTTACTGACCGAACCGAGGGCGGTTTTCAGGTGGGCGGCTTTAACGGCCACGAAAAAATCCGTTACGCCGGGCAAAATGGCTGCGGGTGTCATCTGTGAAATCAGTTCCAGATACCACTCGTTTTTCTGGGTAGCCAGCGCCAGCTTATGATTTTCCGAAACCGTCAGTCCGCCGTGAGCCAGAATAATTTCCAGGGATTCGGTGCGGCTGATGCCCTTCAATTGCTCATTAAATTCTTCCGTAATATCGAATCCCAGCGTGTTGGCCATCCGTCGCCAGGCTTGGTAATGGTAAATGGCAGTATCGACAATGACCCCATCCAGGTCGAAAAGTAAGGCTTTTACAGGCATTTTACGGGTGCATTTCGCAGGTTGTATACTGCAATAAAGCGATAAAAAAGAACTTATGTGTTACGATCCGTGCGATTTCATCAAAGCCGGTTTCAAGGAGCCAGTTCCAGCACCACCACGGTTTTGGCCGGTAACTTCAGGGTGGCCAGGCTGTTGATCGTTTCGTCGGTCAGCACGTTTCGGGCTTTGGTAAAACCCGCCATGCGTTCGGCAAACCGACCGGTTTCCAGACTGATTTCCTGCTCCGTCGAATTGGTCGCTACCAGCACGGTTTTGGCCGCATCATAGCGAAAATAGACGTAGATGCCGTTTTGGGGAATAAACTGCATGAGTTTTCCGGTGTGCAAAACCGGCGTGTTTTTCCGGTAATTCGCCAGTTTTTTTACAAAATTGAACGCGTCTTTCTCCTTTTCGTTTCGCCCGGCATCGGTAAACTTATTTGCCGGATCACCGGGAAAACCGCCCGGAAAATCCCGGCGCACTTCCGCATCCGACGGGTTTTTGGTGTTCTTCATCAGCACTTCCGTTCCGTAATACCAGGACGGGATGCCGCGCGTCGTCAGGAGCCAGGTAACGCCCATTTTGTATTTCGCATAATCGTCGCCAATCACCGACAGGTAGCGGTCGGTATCGTGGTTGTCCAGAAATGTAACCAGCTTTTGCGGATCGGCATAAACCGCATCCGTCGCCAACGCCTGATAAACCCGGTTGACGCCCGAATCCCAGCCAAAATTTTCTTTCAGGGCCGCATTGACCGCATCATACAGCACAAAATCCAGACCGCCGGGCTGGTTGGATTTGAACGGCTGATCGATCCGGTTTTTGACAAAAAACGCCTGCGCTACCGGATTCCCCACCCAGGCTTCTCCAAAAATATGGAGTTTGGGATACTCCGTCAGAAGGGCCTGATTACAGCGGTTCAGGAAGTTCAGATCGTTGTATTTATAGGTATCGACGCGCCACGCATCCAGCGAAAAAAGCTCCGTACACCAGATTGCATGTTGGATCAGATAGGTAGACAAAAACGAATTTCGCAGGTTCAGATCGGGCAGAAAAGGCGTGAACCAGCCGTCCAGCAGCATTTTTCGATCCGAAGCCGAAGCATAAGGGTCATACAATGCCTGCTCTTTGTGCGAACTGCCGGTGTAGGTCGGCCACTGGTTGAACCAGTCTTTGAACGGCTGATTTTTGTAAAGCCAGTGGTCGTCGCTCACGTGGTTATACACCGCATCCTGCACCAGTTTCATGCCGCGCTGGTGGAGCGCCTGACCCAATTTTCGGTAGCCCTCCGTGCCGCCAAACCGCTTGTCGATCTGGTAATGGTCCGTAAAATGATAACCGTGATATCCCGCCTGCATCCGGTCGGGGGCCTCCTGTTTCAAGGTTTCATCGTTGGCCAGAACCGGCGTCATCCAGAGGGCCGTGACGCCCAGTTCCTGCAAATAATCCAGGTGGTTGGTGATGCCCTGCAAGTCACCGCCGTGCCGTAGATGAGGAACCGACCGATCGGCTTTGGTGTCGAGCATATCCGAAAACGCATCGTTGGCCGGGTCGCCGTTGGCAAAGCGGTCGGGCATGATCAGGTAAATAAAATCGGCCGTCGAAACCCCCTGTCCTTTCGGTCCGCTCGTCCGGGGCTTTAACTCATACGGTCGACTGACGGTTTCGGAGCCGGTTTTTCCCACAATCCGAAACGTACCTGGTTGGGCGGTTGCGGAAATAAGCAGATCCAGGAAAACAAAATCGGGGTTTTCTGCTTTATGGGTTTTCACCAGTTTGACGCCGGGGTAGTTGATCGTGTAGGTCATCGATCCGGCTTTGGGGCCATAAACCAGGAGCTGGAGGTTGGGGTTTTTCAGGCCGACCCACCAGTTGGTTGGGTCGATGCGCTGGATGGAAGCGGACTGCGCCCGGGCCTGGCAAAAGACGAGCTGGCTGACCAGCAGGAAGAGGGTAATCGAACGGTTCATAACGGTTAGCGGAGAGATGGGAACGTAATCTTAAATATGGTAAAATAAAGGATTTGTTTTCATATTGCCAGTAAATTTGAAATTTGACGCCGAATCCGATCGGTCGGGTCGGGCAAAGAGTGCTAAATTTGTATCTTGGACATGAAGTTGAATTCATCCGCTCCAGATTCTTTCAAAATAAACCGCCGAACCTTTGCCGGCGGTTTGGTGGTCTCCGGTATCCTGCATACCCTGGCGGCCTATTCCATTGAACCCTTACCATCGAACATGAATACATCTGTGCCCATCGAAGAAAAATCAGACAAACTTGTTGTTTACCAAATCTTTACGCGTCTTTTCGGTAATCAGAATACGACCAATAAGCCCTGGGGAAGCCGGGATGAAAACGGCGTCGGTAAATTCAACGACATTACCGTCAAAGCCTTGCAGGAACTGAAGAAATTTGGGGTTTCGCACGTCTGGTATACCGGTATTATCGAACACGCACTGATGACGGATTACGCGGCATTCGGCATCCGGAAAGACAATCCGCAGGTGGTGAAAGGCCGGGCGGGTTCGCCCTACGCCATCAAAGATTATTACGATGTGAACCCGGATCTGGCGGTCGATGTGCCGAACCGGATGAAGGAATTCGAGGATTTACTAAAACGGTCGCACACCAACGACCTGAAAGTGCTGATCGATTTTATTCCCAACCACGTAGCCCGGGAGTATCATTCCGACGCCAAACCGGCGGGCGTGCAGGACATGGGAGAGGGCGACGATACCAGCAAACCCTTCGATCCAAGAAACAATTTCTATTATTTACCCGGTCAATCGTTTCAGGTTCCGCAGGGGGTGGTTACGCCGGAAGAACCGGTGGCGAATTACGTTGAGCAACCAGCCAAAGCGACAGGCAATGACGTTTTCAAAGCCCAGCCCGACCTCAATGACTGGTATGAAACGATCAAGCTGAACTACGGCGTCGATTACCTCAACAACCGCCAGACGCACTTCGATCCGGTTCCGTCGACCTGGGTGAAAATGAAGGATATTCTGCTGTTCTGGGCGGCCAAAGGCGTCGACGGTTTTCGGTGCGACATGGCCGAAATGGTGCCGGTCGAATTCTGGGGCTGGGCCATTTCGCAGGTCAAAGCGGCTTTTCCCGATGTCATTTTTATCGCCGAAATCTACAACCCGCAGCAATACCGCAATTATATTTTTACCGGCAAATTCGATTACCTCTACGACAAAGTTGGCCTGTATGATGCCGTTCGGCGGTTGATGGAAGGCCACGGGACGACGGAGGATATTACGCGGGTGTGGCAGCAGGAATCCGGCGATTACGCCAATCACATGCTGCGGTTCCTGGAAAACCACGATGAACAGCGCGTGGCCTCCCGGTTTTTTGCCGGTGACCCCTGGACGGCGGTTCCAGCCATGACGCTTTCGGCGACCTTGCACACGGGCCCACTGATGATCTATTTCGGGCAGGAATTGGGCGTTAATCCGACGCAGGCCGAAGGGTTTCAGGGAGAAGATGGCCGGACGACCATTTTCGATTACTGGGGTGTCCCGGAATTTCAGGCCTGGACCAACGGCAGCGTTGGCAAACCCGCGAAGTTTGATGGTGGCAAGCTAACGGACGACCAGAAAAATCTGCGGAAATTTTACCAGCAGTTGAACCAGTTGGTCAACACCAGCGACGCCATCCGGACGGGCGCGTTTTACGACTTGCAATATGCGAACAACGACCGTGGCGACGGATCGGGCAAAAGCCCCGGCTACGACCCCCACCGGCTGTATAGTTACCTGCGGCACTCGGTCAAACAGAAACTACTGATTGTCTGTAATTTTGATAAACAGAAAACCGCCAAAACGACCATTCGCATTCCGGCAGAAGCCTGGGAAACGATGAAGCTGGACGGAGCCAAAACGTATTCATTCAGCGATATTTTTCGGACAAAGACCAAATTGAAATCAGCCGCAACGTCCGGTGTTCCAATTGAATTGCCGCCGTTGAGCGTGCTGGTTTTGGAAATCAAATAAACCTGCTAACGGAGTTGCTGTGTCTACTTCGTAAGAAATCCCTTCTGATTCATTTGCAAGAAGGGTCGAACGGGATAAAGAGGAATAATGTTAAATTGGTGAAATTTTAAAACAACGGGTTATGCAGTTAACATACAGGATACCGGCGGATTCGTTGAATAGTGGCTTTTTGGAGACCATCAAAGCTAAATTTGCAGGTAAGGAAGTCAGTATTACGGTTGAAGACGTGCCAGATGAAAAACCAGTCAATCAAAAAGAACTTTATAAAAAGTCTTTGGTTCTGCTGGATCGGTTCAAAGACATGAAAGTAGACCCGGACCTAAATCTTTCTGATCTAGCGAATGAAGTGAATCTATGATCTACTTTGACACCAATGATTGTCTCCATACAGCTATTGCCGAAACCCATCATTGCCAGGAGTTGCACACCTTCAATCAGTCAGACTTTAAGCGAATCCAAAAACTAACAAAGATCAAAATAACGGTATTTTGAAAACGGAACCGGGTTTTTTAGTTTGATTTCGAGAGCGTGTATATAGATTGATATGGCGTCGTAACCCGATTTTTGCTATTTTCACGGAAAACCGGTTCGCTGTCTTGATTCCTGCGTTTTCTTAACCACCGTACTTGATGAAGAAACTGTTTACCGTTCTGCTTGCGTTAGTGCCTTTTACCCGTACGATTGCCCAGGAAATCCTGCCGACTTCGCCCCTCCGGCAGGTGGCCGTTGCGCCCGGGATCTCCCCGGCCGAAACGGTGATCGCGATCAGTAAATCGTTTCAGGGGCGGCCGTATGTGGCCCACACACTCGACGGCAATGAAACCGAGCAGTTGGTCGTCAACTTTCGGGCGTTCGATTGCACCACTTTTCTGGAGACCACTCTCGCGCTTTCGCTGGCTCGCCATCAGTTGCTCAACGAGCAGGATTCGGTACAGTTCGACCGGCTTTTTCGCAAAAACCTGACCAAACTACGGTATCGCAACGGCACCATCAACGGTTTTGCCAGCCGCCTGCATTACTTTTCGGAATGGCTGGTTGATAACGAGCAAAAGGGAATTGTGCAGGATGTGACGCGAAAAATTGGCGGAATGCAGGTGTCAAAACCGGTGTCGTACATGACCAAAAGTACCTGGAAATACCCGCAGCTTTCGGACCCTCCAACCCGTCAGCAGATTGCGCTGGTGGAGTCGGCCATCAGCCAGCAGAGCTTCTGGTTTATTCCCAAAAAGCGCATTAAAGAGATCGAAAGCAGCCTGAAAGAAGGCGACATCATCATGCTGACAGCTTCCCGGCCTGGCCTGGACATGAAGCATGTCGGCTTCGTGGTCTGGCAAAATGGCCCCAACGGGGAGAAAAGGGCCCATCTGCTGCATGCGTCATCGCACTACGGTGAAGTGATGATTTCGGAAGAACCGCTGGCCGATTACGTGTTGTGGAACCGGCAATTTTCGGGGATTCGGGTGGCGCGTCTGAAAGAAAACAGTCCGCAGAGCCTCTCTTACAAAGACGCCCGCCGAATCAATTGAAAGGGGTTTTTTACTTTTTCGTGTCGTTTTTCCAGAATGAGCCGGGCTGCGGTTTCGCCCATTTTTTCGTGATCGGTCGAGATCACCGCAATGCCATCGGCCAGCACTTCCTTCAGGGGCGTTTCGTTAAAGGCCAGCACCCCAATGTCCTGCCCCAGTTTCAGGCCCCGCTGTTTAACCTGCCGAACCAGTTCGACGAGGTCGCCATCTTCCAGCACAATGTAGGCCGTACCGGTTTGCAGTTCGCGTCCCGTCAGCGTGTCGAGTAGCTCGAACTCTTTGTGGTAGTGAACGCAGAAATTGCGAAAACCGCGTACGATTTCCCGGGGATAATAGACTTCTTTCGGGAAAACCAGCGTCAGTTTTTTGTACTTTTCCAGCACATCCAGACCCGATTCCAGGGCTTCGTAAATATCGCGGTCAAACTGCTGGTAAATCGCCGAATAGTTGCCGTGTAATTCCGAAATCTCCCGGTCCAGAATGATCAGTTCGTTGGCCGGAATCTGCTCCAGCAACTTGACGACGTTCACCTGTTCGGTTTCTTCGTAAAAATGCGGCATCACTACGTAATAGTGGTATTGCCCCAGGTTTTCTTCCAGCAGTTTTTTAAACCGCTGTGCGCTGTGGTGGTGAATGCGCAGGTCAACAACGGCGTTATGGCCCAATGCATTCACCAGCGAATAGTAAATGATTTTTTTATAAGCGCTGAATTTGTTGATCAGAAACAGAACCCGCAGTTGGCCGGGACCATCGCGCCGGATAAAAAATCCTTTGCCCTGAACCGCCTGAATCACCCCTTCTTTTTTCAGGAAGTTATAGGCTTTCTCGACGGTATCGCGGGCCAGGTAATATTCTTCACTCAGTTCATTGATCGACGGCAGTTGCTGATCCCGTTTCAGGGTGCCAATTTCAATGCCATTGATCACCGCGTTGACGATCTGACGGTATTTCGGAACGCTCGACTGAGATTCGATATGAAGATCAATCATGGACAGGGTTTAAGGGAATTTTGGAAATTTACTGAAATCCGGTTTGCGTTTCTCAAGAAACGAATCTTTGCCTTCTTTCGCTTCATCCGACAGATAATACAAGAGGGTGGCATCACCCGCCAGTTGCTGAATCCCCGCCTGACCATCCAGTTCGGCGTTGAACGAGGCCTTCAGCATCCGCAGGGCAATCGGACTTTTTTCGAGCATCTTGCGGCACCATTCCAGGGTGGTTTCTTCGAGTTGTTCCAGCGGCACCACTTTGTTGACCAGCCCCATTTGCAGGGCTTCCTGTGCATCGTACTGGTCGCACAAATACCAGATTTCGCGGGCCTTTTTCTGTCCGACAATTCGGGCCAGGTACGACGCACCAAAACCGCCGTCGAAACTCCCGACTTTGGGGCCGGTCTGGCCGAAGCGGGCATTTTCGGCCGCAATCGTCAGGTCGGAAATCACGTGCAGGACGTGGCCACCGCCGATGGCCCAGCCAGCCACCATCGCAATCACCGGTTTTGGAATCCGCCGGATCTGCATCTGAAAATCGAGCACGTTCAAGCGCGGAACGCTGTCTTCACCCACATAGCCGCCGTGGCCCCGGACGGACTGATCGCCACCGCTGCAAAATGCTTTGCCACCTTCACCCGTCAAAATCACAACGCCCACGCGCTCGTCCTGGCGGGCGAGTTCCATGGCTTCGCTCATTTCCTTGACCGTCAACGGCGTAAAGGCATTGTGTTTTTCGGGCCGGTTGATGCTGATTTTGGCAACGCCTTCGTAATACTGGAACAGAATCTCGCGGTATTCTTTAATGGTTTCCCAGGGATATTTGCTTTGCATTGAATGTTAAAGTTTGGTGGTTTTGATGGTTAAATGGTTAGTTATGGTTGAAATGGTTGGATGGTTAATTATGGTTGGATGGTTAAAGGTTTGAGTGACAATAAATTAGCTGTTTAACCATCAGGGCCATCAAAACCGTTTAACCATCAAACCATTTAACCATCAAAGCCATCCAACCATATTTAACCATCTATTTTATTCTTCAGTAAACTCCGTGTCATGGTAAACGACGTCCCAGGTATGGTCGGCCATCATGCGAACCGTGGCAACACACCGGCGAAACGGATACGTGCGTCCCCACTCATTCGGAGCGATCATGGACAACACATCGGTACCGTCTTTTTTCTCGTAGAAATAATACGTGTGTCCGACAATGGGTTCGAAACCCATCTGGGCTCCGTAAATCCGTTCCGATACTTCCACGCGGTTGCGGATGGCCGTCGCCTGTTCGGCCAGCAACTGCATCTGCCGGTACAACTGCGAGAGTTGCAAATCCGTTTGTTCACGCATGGCCGTCACCGCCCGGCCTTTCATTTTTCCCTTATCCTCCGGCTTGATCAAAGCCCCACCGACCGAGTGGGCATATTCGAGCAATCCGGGTTTATCCGTAACTTTATCGACTGAAATCGGATTTACAAACGCTTCGTTCGCCATAGTAAAGTGGGTCAGTTTTAAGTTTACGGTTTAATGTTCCGAAAAATGTACCCTGATCGGCAACGATAAACCAGAAACGATAAACTTGAAAACCGATGCGGGCCTTCAGAGTTTTGTCAGGAACAAAAATCGGGGCAAAAGTAGCTTATTTTTACGATTCATACCGTACTCCCCATGCGAATAGCACCCGGTAATTTACCGATACCCCAAACGGCATACGAAGCAAAGGCCATCGCGTTTTGCCGGGAATGGCTTTCCGGCCAGTCGGTGTTCACGCTCCATACTTCCGGATCGACCGGAACACCGAAACCGATTACCCTGAGTCGGCGCCAGATGAGGTCCAGTGCGGTTCTGACGGGCCACACGTTCGGCCTGGTGCCGGGCGATCGCGCGCTGGTCTGCCTGCATGTGGACTACATTGCCGGGGTCATGATGCTGGTTCGGGGACTTGAACTGGGGCTGGTGATGACCGTCGTCGAACCGTCGTCCAATCCGTTGCGAACCCTTGATCCGGGAACCGAACCGGTTGATTTTGCGGCTTTTGTCCCTTTGCAGATGCACACAATGCTCGACCATCCCGTTCATTCGTTGCCCATTCTGAACCGTATGAAGGCAATTCTGGTGGGGGGAGCCGCCGTAGACCGAACGCTGGCCGACCGGTTGCAAACCATATCGGCCCCGGTTTTTAGCACCTACGGCATGACCGAAACCGTTTCCCACATTGCCGTCCGGCGCATCAACGGGCCGGATCGAACAGATGTATTTGAGGCACTGAAAGGCGTTGAAATTGGGGTCGATGCGCGCAACTGCCTGTTCATTAAAGCCGCAGCGTCTGACTTTGAGACGATTCAAACCAACGATGTGGTCGAACTAATTGATTCTTTTCATTTTCGCCTTTTAGGCCGTGCCGACTCGACCATCAACAGCGGAGGGGTGAAGATTCAGCCGGAGCGGGTGGAAGACGTGATTGCCGAACTACTGGCGAAGGAGGGTGTTACGCCCCGATTTTTCGTCGCGGGTATGCCGGACGAGCGGTTGGGGCAGCAGGTTGTGTTGTTTCTGGAAGGAACCGAATGGCCGGAAAGCCGTCATGCGGCTATCAAGGAAGCCGTACAGCTTTCCATCGGACCATATGCCGTTCCCCGGAAAACCGTACAGGTGCCGGTTTTTCCTGAAACACCCACCGGGAAGATCGACCGAAAAGCGATTGTTTGGGCTCACCCATAGCCGGGCATCTTTTTTCTCCGGTCTTTAATCCCTATTCTTGCAAAATGATTGAGCAGCGCTTTAAAATGATCGAAATCCGGTACCAGACCGCTCAGGTCGTTCCACCACCGTACGCCCACTTTTTTACCCTTCAACTCCATCCGACCAGCGAAGGTCGTCTGTCGATTAACCTGACGATGACCTACATCGACCGGGAAGAACTGGACGAGGAAGAAATTACCGGCGAAGGCTTTTCCATGAACGATGACTATCAATGGGCGGGACACCTGCCGGCCATTTGGGAGCAAACCGTTAGCGATCTGGCCCGAAAAACCCAGCTTAAGACTTTTAATGAAGAAAAACTAAGTGACAATCAGGATTATTTTTTGGTGACGATTGAAACGTACGCACAGGGCAACCAGTCCGGAACGCCTTCTCAGCGCTCCGAATGGCAGTTTTTGAGCCAGGAATTGATTCAGGCCGTGTACGAAGTTTCGGGGAAGGAAAAACCGTTTGAAGCGACCTACCTGGAAATTGAGTCGGGAAACCGGACGGAAGCACACCTGACCGCATCGTTTGCCGGACGGGAGGTGCGCCTGGAAACCCGGCGCGCGAACCAAACCCAATCCAAAACCCTGCCGTGGAAAGAACTCAAGTCCATGATGGAAGTTTTCTTTGCCGTGGATTACAACAGCGAAGAAGCCCTGCTCGATGTTCCGCGCAAACCCGGCCGGTATCTGAACCTGGGAACGCCGGAATGGTACGAAACCGGCACGGCCATCATCGGTGATGAAGGGGCGGTGAGTAAACTTCGGAAAGTTTTGATTCGGCTCATTCAATCGTAAGTGGCTGGTTTACAGCGTCACGGTTTGCTCTGTCATGATCAGCTCCGATTTTCCGCCGGCTTCTTTCAGCAAACATCCCAACCGGTATTGCCCCGGTTGGGTGGCTTTTAAAGGTACCGTAGTCGAAAAACCATTCCCAAAATAAACCCCCTCGGTGAGCAACCGACGCCAGCCTGCCATCCTGGGCAGCGTTCCGGTCAGATACGTACGCTGGGCGGTTTCATCGTGTAGCACCACAAACAATTCATCGCGCAACTGCCGACGGCGGAGCGGAAATTCGGGGGTTTCAATCAGCAATTGTGGATGGCCGTTTTCTTCGTGGAGATAGTGACTGGTCTGGAAAACCAGCGGTTTGAAACGATTCTGCCGGATGGTAGCCTTCAGCCGTTCGTCAAAATCCTCGAATCGTTCAGGCACCTGCCAGTAGCCCTGCTGATAGGCCGGAACCAGAAACTCAATGCTGTTTTCGAGGGAACTGAAATTGCATAATTCCGTTTGATTTTTTCGCCAGTTATACGTGTCGGCAACGTAGCGGGTATATTTGTTTACGACTTCGGGCGTGTAGAGAAAGTAGGAACTTAAATAAAAAAGGGTAGCAAAAACGACAAAAAATACATAAGTTCCCCGGCGCAGTTTAGGATACGTGATAAGTAAAAATAAATAAAAGAAAACGGAGCTGAAAGCCGCATAAATTTTGAAGCGGTTTTCCAGAACGATATCTGAGGAAGCCCGATAAATTGTAATCAATCCCGTCGTTAAAAATATAAAACAAAAAAACGCAAATATCGTGTGGGTAACCGCCGGTTGGGTCGTATTTTTCCGAAGGCTTCGAAAAACCGCCATCAGCAGGGAAGGAATGACAACAATGCAGATCAAAGTTCCCCAGATGATCGGGGCACCGATGGATAAAGAAGGCCAGGCCGACAGGATTGCGCCAATCTTTGCTACAAAAGCCGCCGGAATGAGCGGCCAGTTGATGCTTCTTTTGACCCCACTGCCGGGCGTGTAGCCCGCCAGATAACCAGCCAGTGCGATCATCATAGCCAGCATCCAGGGCAACAAAACAACGTAATGCCGGTTAATCAGCAGAATAAAAAAACCGGTTGCGAACACCAGGATGCCATTTCCGTGGGTGTAGGTGGCCAAAAGGGCCAGAAAAACGGCTGTCGCGACCCGAACTGGTGACGGCACCTGGAGCAGAGTCAGGCAGGCGCACAGGAGGAGGAGCAGGGTGATGTGCTGCAATCCGGTCAAGGCCCAGATCGTAACTTCATGGTATTGCGGCTGAAAAATCAATAATGGAATGGGAAGGAAATACGCCAGAGGAAGTTTTAGCTGCCGAAATAATCCATAAATATAACCCGCCACAAAAATTAAATTAATTGCAGCAATAAAAATATAACTTCGGAAGTTCAAATAGCCGTTAATCAGATAATCGATGTAGGAAACAAACCGGGGTACGAAAATACGGTGGTCGTTATCCGCCCGGAAAAAAGTAGAAATCGTTTCTGGCCAGCTTAATCCTTTTCTGATTTCAGTAATTAACTGAAGAAAGGTGTTATCATCCTGGAATGGGAAATTGACGGAATAGATGGCGACGTAATAGACAAAAAAAACAATAGCACCGACGCTTACCAAACCCGATATCCAATTTAAAATATGGATTAAAATAGGTGTTTTCGTCGTTGGCTTGTTGAGTAATAAAATGTTCACACTAGTAAGTCGGTAACGTTGTCAATATACTTTAGTAAGACACTTTACATTCGGACGATGCCTAAAATGTTATTTTTTCTGAATGCGATCCAGCTCATACTGCAGGTCTTCAACGAGGGTTCGAATGCCATCCAGAGACGGGCTGGCTTCGGGCATTTGCTGACTGATAAAAGCAGAAATTTCCCATACTTCGAGCACTTCGCGGATGGAAACTTCCCGGCTGTTGATCGAGGGTTGATCGGAAGACAGCAGCAACGTCCCTTTCAGTTTGACTTGATTAAAAACCCGGCGGCACAGAATCCCCTGGTTCTGAATCAGCAGGACATGCAGCTTGCTGTCGGCAATATCATACCAGTTCCGGATGTATTTGCCAATCAGCACCGCGCCCGGAAAAGCAAACTCTTCCCCCGCTTCAAACGCCCGATAGGTGTCGGGCGGGAGCAAAGGTAATTGTAAAATCGCCAACCGATTCAAAAAATCAGGTTGCTGGTACCGCTGCATATAATCGCTGAACTGACGCTTTCGAACGTAAGCAATTGTACTGGTTGAATACGTTTCGGCCGAACTGCGGTGTTCGGGGGCCGAACTGGTTACTGTTCGCGTAGTATCGTAACTATTGTTAAAAGACAAAGGTTGTGGTGAAGGCAGATTGCCAGACAAAGAAAAAGGTGAGAATCCTTCGCGACGCGAAACCGGCCGGGGAACAATCCGTTGCGATACCAGCTTGATTTGTGGCTGGGCAGGCGGGTAATGATCGACCGGTTTCGGAAAATTTACCGGCGGCTTGGCGGCCGGTTGCTGGTAGTATTTTTCAAGAACCGACGACAACGCCTGGGGAGCAGACGCGGTATTCTCAGTTTCGGCAATCTCTTTCGGCAGGGGCGAAGCCGGAAAACCGGTGGAGGGCTGGGCCCCTGACGGTGACCGGTCGAGCGGCAATGCCAGATCGGGGGTTTCACGGATTTTCCGCAGGTCACTCTTCAACAGATTGTCGACCGTGGTGCTGAACGCACGGGCAATCGACATCAGATTGTCCAGATTAGGGTTGGCCCGGGCTTCTTCGTAAGCCCCCAACAGCGATCGTTTGATGCCAATCCGCCGGGCAAACTGTTCCTGAGTCAACCCATTGAGCCGGCGAAGGTATTTAATGTTGTTGCTGACAATACTCATCGGACAGTGTTTTGACAAAAATATTAGTATTTCTGTATTATTACCTGTTTTTTCATGAAAACGTAATCATGCAATGATTGTGCCGCCATTTAATCGCGAAAATAGGACACAGCTCCGGGATTTGTTCGATGCCCAACGCCGACAGACGGTTTTTTTGAAAGAATCATCGGCCGGGGATCGGGTGGCCAAACTGAAAAAAATACAAGCATATCTGCTGGCCAACCGGGCGGTTTTGGCAAAGGCACTCTATGTCGATTTCCGAAAACCAGCGACCGAAACCGATTTGACCGAGGTGTATGGCACAGTCAACGAACTGAATGTGGCCATCCGTCATCTGAAAAGATGGATGAAACCCCAGCCGGTTCCCACTCCGCCGGGTATGTTGGGAACGACCAGCTTTATACACTATGAACCCAAAGGGGTGACACTCATCATTTCACCCTGGAATTACCCTATTTATCTGACCCTGAAACCACTCATTTCGGCGATAGCCGCCGGGAATACGGCAATTATCAAACCGTCGGAGCATTCCCCCGGAGCTGCTGCCTTCCTTCGCAGGCTGGTGGAGGAACTATTTCCGTCGGAAGAAGTGGCGGTTTTGGAGGGCGATGCTACGTTGGCTCAATACTTATTGGAATTACCATTCGACCATATTTTCTTTACGGGCAGTACGGAAGTGGGGAAAACGGTGATGACGGCAGCGGCCCGAAACCTGGCGTCGGTGACCCTGGAACTGGGCGGTAAATCCCCCGGCATTATTGACGAAACCGCCGACATCCGGACCGCAGCCCGGCAGATTGCGTGGGGAAAATGGATCAACAACGGACAGACCTGCGTAGCTCCGGATTTCATTCTGGTTCAGCGGTCGGAAAAAGACCGGTTGATCCGGGAGATTCGTGAAGCGATTCGAAGCATGTACGATGCGGAGGGGAAGGGGATTCAGGCTTCGGAAAGTTATGCCCGAATCATCAATGACCGGCATTTTCAGCGGCTTAAATTCCTGTTGGACGATGCCGTACAGAAAGGCGCCACCGTGTCGATTGGTGGACAAACGGACGCCGGTGAGCGGTTTATGGCGCCTACGCTGCTCGAAAATGTAACGGTAAAAATGGCCGTGATGCAGGAAGAAATTTTCGGCCCTCTTTTGCCGGTTATTCCATACGATACCCGCGAAGAAGTGGTTCGTTTTCTGGGTGGCCAACCCAAACCGCTCGCTTTGTATATTTTTAGCGGCAGAGAATCGAACCGCCAGTTCTGGCTGAACCGAACGACGGCCGGGAATACTGTTTTCAATGACACGATGATTCACTTTGCCCATGCTGAATTGCCGGTGGGCGGAATCAATCAGAGTGGAATCGGAAAATCGAACGGGTTTTATGGTTTTCAGGAATTTTCAAATGCCCGCGGGGTGGTGAAGCGTCAATTTGGTAACTTAAAGTTACTATATCCGCCTTATTCAGACAGAGTTAAACGAATGGTCAAAATAATTTTAAAATACTTTTAAACGAATCGAATCCGTATTGGGTCAATTGATAAGATTGCTATATTAGTATCAGTTTTTACTCAACAGCTTCTGTATGATAAATACGTCTCCTTCCTCTGCCGACTTGAAAGAAACCGTTCCCGTAACCACCCGGGACCAAAATCAAAAGTCGGGAGGTCGATCGGGCATTCCGATTATTTTCGTCCATCAACGTTACAGTTTTTACCTGGAATATACCCTTCGGCAAGCTGCTCATTCCAATCCCGACAGTCCGATTCACCTCCTGGGTGATGACGACAATAACCGGTTTCCGTTTTTGATTCACCACAAGGTCAGTGATTTTTTGAATCCGGAAACGGACAGGTTTAAAAGTGTGTATCAGCACCAGTCTCCCAATCATTACGACTACGAACTGTTCTGTTTCGTGCGCTGGTATCTGGTGAAAGAACTGATGCGACGCGAAGGCTATCAACAGGTTTTTGTGGCCGATTCGGATGTTATGATTTATTCGGATATTACCCACTACGTGAACCAGGCCGGCTTGACGAAATACCAGGCGGCATACAATGTTGGCGTTGACTATCAGTGGGTTCGGTCAGCGTCGGGCCATTCGTCGTACTGGACCTGGGAGGGAATCAGCCAGTTTTGCGATCTGATGAGTAACCTGTATACCCTGCCCCGGTTTATCGCATTCATGGATCAGATCCGGGCGGAGAAGATCATTAAAAACGACCGGGCCGGCATTTCAGACATGACCGCTTTGTATGTTTTTTACGAGGAAGAAAATTCACGAATCCGTAATCTGTCGGCTTGCCAAAGCGGGTCCGCTTTCGATCACAATATTTCAATGGCAACCAATTACGATCTGGATGAATACGAATTTGGTTTGGGGCGCAAGAAAATCGTGATCAAGAATGGACACCCTGTTGCCTATAACCTGTTGTTAAAAAAAGAAATCATTCTCCATACGCTCCACTTTCAGGGCAATAGCAAAAACATTATTCACCGGTATTATACGGGTGGTGGATTGCTGGGAAACAAAGCCTTAAGAGAGATTCGCTTTCGGGCCTCCGTACTCTATCACATGATGCGATGAGGCCGGGAAAATATCAATATTCATTGTAGGGCAGATTGACGGTATCCCGCCAATACGTCGTAACGTCGCTGATCATCTGAATCAATTCCGTAAACTGGATGGGCTTGACGAGGTAGGAATTGGCCCCCAGCCGGTAGGCTTTTTCAACCTCCTGCCGCGACGAAGTCAGAATCAGCACCGGAATGTTTTTTAAATGATGGTCGGCCCGAATGGCCTGAAGCGTCTCCAAACCATTTCGGAGGGGCATATTGATGTCCATAATCACCAGCGAAGGCAGCGGGTTGACGGCCTCCACGCCAATGCAGTTCATCAGATAGTCGATGACCTGATCTCCATCCTCCACAAACCGTCCGCAGTCGAACAACCCATTTTGCATAAACGCTTCATCCAGTAACAGCCGATCTTCTTCATCGTCTTCGGCAACTAATATGGTAAAAGGTCGGTTGGGCAACATAAAGAAATGAACAGGTGCCGGACAATGGCCCTAAATGAGAGATTGAAGGTAGTAGTTTTCCGGTTTATTGCCAACTTGTAAATCATATTTCGCCCCGGTTCGATTCTTTAGCGGTTTTGTGTACCTTACCGGTCCAACTTTTTTTGATGGACCCATTCAAAATTATGCGCTATTGGTTGCCGGTTTTTCTGCTTACAACCCTGTCGGCTGCGGCTCAGACCCTGCCCGTTCTGGATCAAAATCCCCCCCGCCTGCCCTGGTATCAACTGCAAACACCCCACTTTCGGGTTCTGTACCCCAGCGGTTTCGACCAAACCGCCCAGCAAACCGCCCGGCGTCTGGAACAGGTGTATGAACCCGTCAGTGCAACGCTGCAAAAAAAGCCCCGCAGGTTGTCGGTGGTGCTCCAAAACCAGACCATGATCAGCAACGGTTTTGTAACCATGATGCCCCGGCGATCGGAGTTTTTTGCCATACCGGCGCAGGATCCTTTTCTGGCCGGAAATCTCGAATGGCTCGATCTGCTGGCCGTTCACGAGTTCCGGCACGTGGTTCAATACGATAAAGCCTTGCAGGGGCTGACGCGGCTGGCGTATACGGTTTTTGGTAATTCGGCCTTTTCGGCCCTGACGCTGGGCGTGCCGGACTGGTTTTGGGAAGGCGACGCCGTGGGTACGGAAACCGCGCTGACGCTGGGCGGTCGCGGGCGAATTCCGAACTTCGATCTGGGCATGCGGGCCAATCTGCTGGCCGGAAAACGGTTTAGCTATCCCAAAGCCGTCGGCGGATCGTACCGCGACAATGTGCCTAATCATTACGTTCTGGGATACTTTATGTCTACCTATTTAAAACGGACTTACGGTGCGGATGCCTGGAGCAAGGCCCTGAATCGGTATTACCGGTTTCCGTTGTACCCATTTTCTTTTTCCAACAGCGTTAAAAAAACGACGAACTACCGGATTGAAGAACTCTACCGAAGGTCGATGGATGATATTGAGGAAAGCTGGCGGAAACAACAGAAAGGTCTCCGTTTAACCGATGCGGTTACATTTCCGGTAACTGCATCGGGAAAGGTATTTACCAATTACCAATATCCGCAGTATGTATCAGGCC
Source organism: Larkinella sp. (assembly GCF_965227735.1). Classification (NCBI taxonomy): domain Bacteria; kingdom Pseudomonadati; phylum Bacteroidota; class Cytophagia; order Cytophagales; family Spirosomataceae; genus Larkinella; species Larkinella sp. The sequence continues at coordinate 7,520,832 of NZ_OZ245776.1, forward strand.
AGGAGGTGATCGCCTTGAAGTCCGGGTTGGGGGATATTGCGCAGTTCGTGCGGCTGGACCGGAATGGCGTCGAATCCAAAATCATGGTACCCGGTTTATACAACAATCCCGAAATGCTGTCGGTAGCGGCTGGAAAAATCTGCTGGACCGAATTCCGGTATGATGTCCGATTCGGACAACGGATTCAGTCCGAGGTCAAGCTTTTCGATTTGAAATCCCGCCAACTCAAACGATTGTCGAGCCATAGCCGCTATTCAGTGGCGTCCCTGTCGCCCGACGGAACCCGGGTGGTGGCCGTCCGCAACGACGAATCGTACCAAATCCGGCTGGTTATTCTCGACGCCCAAACCGGTCAGGAACTGCGGGTTCTGGATAATCCACAGAATGACTTTTATGGTCAGCCCCGCTGGCAGGACGACAACCGGACGCTCGTGGTGGTGACCCGCACCAAAGCCGGAAAAATAATTCAATCCATTGACTCCGAGACGAATATCCGGCGGGATTTGTTGCCGGTTTCCGGTCTGAACATCAGCCATCCCCAGCCCTGGAAACAGTATGTTTTCTACAATTCGCCCCAGTCCGGCATCGACAACATCTATGCGCTCGATACCCAGACCGGGCAGTCGTACCAGGTAACTTCCCGGCCACTCGGGGCCTATCACCCGGCGATCTCCGCCGATGGGCGGAAACTGAGCTTCCATGATTTTCACGCTGAAGGCTACCGCATCGCCGAAATGCCGCTCGATCCGTCCCAATGGATTCCCGTCAGTCAGGTTCGCGATGGTTCTGTCCGGTATTTCGGTCCACTGATCAGCCAGGAAACGGGTGGTGCACAGGTGCGGGCGGCCCTGGCCGATTCGCTGTCCCCAGCGACCGACTTCCCCAAAAAGCGGTTTAACCGGTTGCTGAACGCCGTCAATGTGTATAGCTGGGGGCCGGTGGTGAGTTCCGACGGCCAGAGCGGAACGGTCGGTTTGCGGTCGCAGGATCTGCTAAGCACCACCCAAATCGACCTGGGCGTGGGCTATGACCAGTCGGAGCGAACGGTGAATTACTACGGAAATCTCAGTTATCAGGGCCTTTTCCCGATCATCGATCTCGGTTTTCAGCGGGGGCGCCGGTCCACGTCCGTCTACATCGACCGCCGGGCTCCGCTCGATTCGTTGCGGAGCGACGCCTGGAATTACAACCAGTTGAATGCCGGCATCCGGATTCCGCTGCAGCTCACGACCTCAAAATATTTTCAAAGCGCGTCTTTGTCCGCGTATTACAATCTACAGCAAGTGAGCGGGTATGACCTGCCGGTGCGTCCCCTCACGGAAGTCGGTTTTGACCGCGTGTTGCACGGCATGTCCTACGCGGGATCCTATTCACGCACCCTGAAACAGAGCAAACGCGATGTCGGCCCCCGCTGGGGACAGGCGGTTTCGGCCGTCTGGCGAAACACGCCGTTTGGCGGGAAACTGACCGGCGAGGTGTGGGCGGTGCAGGGAAGTCTGTATTTTCCGGGGGTAGGAAAACACCATTCGTTGCGGTTGCGGGCGGGCTATCAGCAGCAAATGCAGGGAACATACCGGTTTGCACCGGCGGTTTTCTTTCCGCGTGGTCAGTCTTATGTGAGCTATGATCAGTTGATGACAGGCAGTGTGGAATACCGCCTGCCGCTGCTCAATCCCCACTGGTCAATCGGGCGGTGGCTCTACATCCAACGGGTCAAAGCCACCGGTTTTTACGATGCCGCGCAGGGGGAGAGTCAGGTGCGCGTGCAGGGGCAAAACCGGGTCGTCACCGATCAGTATTATACAGCGGGACTGGATCTCTCGTTTGTCTTCAACGTCATGCGGTTACGCACGCCGTTTGAAGCGGGGATGCGGACCCTCTACAACCTCAAAACCGGCGAGCTGCTGGTGCAACCGCTGGTGATCGGGCTGGGCTTTTAGCATTGAGCGATTTGTGATTGAGCGATTGAGTGACAATACATCCTTCTCATCGATCAATCACAAATCGCTCAACCACTCAATGAAATACCACTCAATGATAAACTTCCTTGCGGGCCGATTTCAGCGTATTTTGCATCAGGGAGCAGATCGTCATCAGGCCGACGCCACCGGGAACCGGGGTGATGAAGCTCGTTTTGGGGGCCACTTCGTCAAATTTTACATCGCCTTTCAGCGCAAAACCGCTTTTTTTGGAGGCATCCGGAACGCGTTCCAGCCCCACGTCGATCACCACGGCCCCTTCTTTCACCATGTCGGCGGTGATAAATTCCGGTCGGCCCAGGGCCGCTATCAAAATATCGGCTGAACGACAGATTTCGGGCAGATTCTGTGTCCGGCTGTGGGTCATGGTCACGGTGCAGTTGCCGGGGTAGGTGTTGCGCTGCATCAAAATGCTCATCGGCAATCCCACAATCTGGCTGCGACCCACCACCACGCAGTGTTTGCCGGCGGTTTCGATCTGATACCGTTGCAGCATTTCCAGAATGCCCTGCGGAGTGGCCGAAATATAAGCCGGTAATCCCTTGGCCATGCGGCCAATGTTGATCGGGTGAAAACCGTCTACGTCTTTGGCCGGATCGATGGTTTCCATGACTTTGTCGGCCGAAATGTGGGCGGGCAGGGGCAACTGCACAATCAGACCGTCCATGTCCGGATTGGCGTTTACGGCCTGAACGGCGTCGATCAGCTCCGCTTCCGAAACCGCATCATCGAACCGGATGAGCGTCGAGGCCATGCCGATTTCTTCGCAGCTTTTCATTTTGCTGGCAACGTAGGTTTCGCTACGCCCCGCCGTGCCGACCAGAATGGCGACCAAGTGCGGAGTTTTGCCGCCCTGGGATTTGATTTCGGCGACTTCTGCCGCGAGTTCCTGTTTGATTTGTTGGGAGAGAACTTTTCCGTCGAGGAGTTGCATGCGCTAATTCGATAAAACGCAAAGGTAGCGGTTTTACACAGACGATGAACCGGTTTTCTTCCGCATTCTTTGAAAGCAGGCTGGCTTTTTAGCGAAAAATTTAGTATACTTGTAAAAACCGCACTGTGGGTTTTACCATCGTTAGACCAAAAATGATTCTTTGATGCCTTTGTATCGCCCCCTTTTTCATGTGATTTCTTTCCTCCTGATCGGGTGGACACTGGCTTTGTGGGCCAGGGTGTCCGACGGGCGGTTGAAGGAGTCGTTTGTGAAAGTGGCGACGATCGATGTCCCATCCGGTTATGAACTGACCGACAATCTGACCGATGGGTTTGCACACTTGTTTGTTCACGAAGCCCTGGTGACCCCTCCGGTTTCGCACCAGATTCCGCTGCCCTTTTTTGCGATAATTGCTGCGATTTGGGTGTTGATCAAGCCTGTAGCCCTTTTCCTCCGGCGCGACGTTTTCTATTATTTTTTCTCCTGGTTTCGGCGGCTCTTTGGACACCAGATCGCCATCAATGCCCCCTGACGTTCCTGAGATTGCTGTATTCACTCCTGAAATCCTTGCGACCTTTCGTAAGGGTTCTGTCGTTCATGAGCCGACACAATCGGTGATGTCAACGGATCAGGAAAGACTGTAAATATACACGGTTTTGATAATCAATTAATTATCCACCATCAACTCAGGAATTATGGTAAAGAAACGCATACAACGGGCTCGCAATTCGGCCGTTTTTCGGGAAATAAAAGAGGTTATATTGATTGTTCTGGGTGTACTCAGCGCCGGAATGGGACTGAAAGGGTTTTTGTTGCCCAATGATTTTCTGGACGGGGGCGTAATCGGTATTTCGCTGCTGCTTCAAATCAAAACCGGCGTCGACCTGGCCATTCTGGTCGTGGTGGTCAACATCCCGTTTATCTGGATGGGATTCCGTCAGGTATCCTGGACCTTTGCCCTCAAAACCGCCGTCGCCATTGGATTGCTGGCTCTGTGTCTGGCTTTTATCCCTTATCCCGTTGTGACAACGGATAAACTGCTGATTGCTGTCTTTGGCGGTTTTTTCCTCGGTGCCGGCATTGGACTGGCCATTCGGGGGGGCGGAGTGCTGGACGGGACGGAGGTGCTGGCGATTTACGTGAGCCGCCGTTCGCCCTTGTCGGTAGGAGATGTCATTATGATCATCAACGTTCTGATTTTTGGGTCAGCCGCCGTGTTCATCAACGTCGAGACCGCCCTATACGCCATGTTGACGTATCTCTCGGCCTCCAAAACCGTCGATTTTATCATCCACGGCATTGAAGAATACATTGCCGTGATGATCGTGTCGGATCGGCACGAAGAAGTGCGCCAACTGATCACGGAAGAACTCGAACGCGGGGTTACCGTTTTGAAAGGTGAAAAAGGATTTGGCAAACGCGGGATGCGGGAAAACGACATCAATATTCTGTATGCCGTGGTTACCCGGCTGGAAATCACCCGCTTGAAAGATAAAATCAGCGAAGTCGATGAAAAGGCATTTCTGATTGAACACAGCATTGCCGACGTCAAAGGCGGGATGATCAAGCCCCGCCCGTTGCATTGACGATCAACTGCTCGGCCAGCCGCGACAAACCCGTCGTGGCTGGTTCGGGAATAAACGTCAGGTTTTTGCGGGGGCGTATATCCGGCACGTTCGGATCGACCACGTAAATCGGAACGCCCGGTCGAACGTAGTCGATCAAACCGGCGGCCGGATAAACCACCATCGAAGTGCCGACGATGATCAGGATGTCGGCGGCATGGGTCAGTTCAACGGCGGTTTCCATCAGCGGCACGGCTTCGCCAAACCAGACAATGTGGGGGCGCAAGGGCGCCCCTTTTTCGCAGCGATCAGTCCGTTTCAATTCCCAGCCATTGATGTCATACACCAGGTTTTCATCCCGCGTACTGCGCGACTTGAACAGTTCGCCGTGCAGGTGAATGACGTTCGATGAACCGGCTTTTTCGTGCAGATTATCGACGTTTTGGGTGATGATGGTCACCGCATAGAACTTCTCCAGGGATTTTAACGCCAGATGCCCGGCATTGGGTTTCGCGTCAAGGGCCTGTTTCCGGCGCTGGTTATAAAATTCGAGCACCAGATCCGGATCTTTCGCCCAACCTTCGGGCGTGGCAACATCCTCGATGCGGTGGTTTTCCCACAGCCCGTTGGCGTCGCGGAAGGTTTTCAAACCGCTCTCGGCACTGATCCCGGCACCGGAAAGCACAACCAGGTTAAGACGTTTAGGCATGATAAGAACAAGGAAATGGACGTTCAAAATAGTGCATCTTTCGAAAACTAAAAAGCGGTTATTTCTGAGACTGACCGATCGGGTTCAAAATCGCCCGGAATGGAATGGGTGAAAAAAAGCCCCTCAGTGTTAATTGAGGGGCTTCGTATCTAAACAATTGGCTCTATTTACTTCTTTTTCACAGCGGTTTTCTTGGCCGCAGCAGGACGTGTTGCCGGTGCTTTCGTAACCTTCTTCGCTTTGGGTTTTTCCTCGCTACCCGTGTCGCCCGCCAGTTTCAGGCAGTCTTCCAGCGTCAGGGTGGCCGGTTCTACATCCTTCGGAATTTTGACATTTCGTTTTCCGATGGAAATGTAGGGGCCATACATGCCGTTGACGACTTTCACCGCCGGATTTTCCGGAAACTCCTTGATGTATTTATTGCTCTCCGTCAAGCGTTTGGCCTGAATCAGTTCGATGGCGCGTTCCAGCGTCAAACCGGCAGGTGATTCACCTTTCGGGAGCGAGATGTATTTGTCATCGTGTTTGACATACGGGCCAAAACGGCCTTTTCCGGTGGAAATGAGCTTGCCTTCAAACTCGCCTATGGATTCGCTGATGTTTTCCAACCGCTTTTGCTGAATCAGTTCGACGGTGCGTTCGGCCGTAATCGTGTAAGGATCATCTTCTTTCGAAAGCGAGACATATTTATCGTCGTGTTTGACATACGGGCCAAATTTGCCAATGCCGATCACCATCGGTTTGTCTTCAAAAAAGCCGACTTCGCGGGGCAGCGAGAACAGATCGAGGGCATCTTCGAGCGAGATGGTTTCGATCAACTGGTCTTTTTTGAGGTTGGCAAACTGCGGTTTGTCCTCGTCGGTGGCTTCGCCAATCTGGACGTAAGCACCGTATTTGCCGAGTCTGGCCGACACTTTTTTACCCGATTCCGGGTGAATTCCCAAGTCACGGCTACCCGGTTTCGAGCCCGTCAGGGCGGCACCCTGCACGGTTTCAACGTTCCGGTGGAAGTCGCCGTAGAAATTCTGGATCATGTCCTGCCAACCCATTTTGCCGTTGGCGATCTCATCAAATTCCTTCTCGACGTTGGCCGTAAACTTATAATCGACAATGCCTTCAAAATATTCGACCAGAAAATCGTTCACCACCAGACCCATGTTGGTCGGGAAGAGCTTGGCTTTTTCGGAACCGTAATTTTCTTTGCCGGTTTTTTCCTCGATTTCGCCTTTTTTCAAAATCAGTTCCTTGAAATCGCGCTCTTTGCCGGGCCGGTCTTCCTTGATAACGTACTGCCGTTTGACAATGGTCGAAATCGTCGGCGCGTAGGTCGACGGCCGGCCGATGCCCATTTCTTCCAGTTTTTTCACTAGACTGGCCTCCGTATACCGGGGTGCGGGCCGACTGAATCGCTGGGTGGCTTTCATCTGATCCAGATTCAACACCTGGCCAATGGAGAGCGGAGGCAACATGCCTTTGCTTTCTTCGTCTTCGTCGTCGGTCGATTCCAGGTAGACCTTCAGAAAACCGTCGAACTTGATCACTTCACCTTGTGCAATCAATTCTTCCGGGGTGGTCGAAATACCGATGGTCGCTGTCGTCCGTTCGAGTTGGGCATCCGCCATCTGGGAGGCAATGGAGCGTTTCCAGATCAGGTCATACAAGCGTTGTTCGTTGCGGTCACCGCCAGCGGTTTTGACCGAAAAATCGGTCGGTCGGATGGCTTCGTGGGCTTCCTGCGCCGATTCGGATTTGGTTTTGTATTGGCGGGTATGAACATATTTCTCGCCAAAATCGGTCGTAATTGCCTGTTTCGCCTTGTCGATGGCTTCCTGCGACAGACTGATCGAGTCCGTCCGCATATACGAAATCTTCCCGCTTTCATACAGTTTCTGCGCCAGCGTCATGGTTTGCAACACCGAAAACGACAGTTTGCGGGAAGCTTCCTGTTGCAACGTCGAGGTGGTAAAGGGCGGTGCGGGCGATTTCTTGGCGGGTTTGGTTTCCAGATTTTTGATCGTGAAAATGGCTTCCCGGCATTTGTCCAGAAAAGCACGCGCTTCGTCGAGCGTGGCAAAGTTTTTGGGCAACTCGGCATTCAGAATCTTGCCGTTGTCGACCATAAACTGGGCTGTAACCTTGTAGCTGGATTTGGTGCTGTGACCGTCGATTTCGCGTTCGCGCTCCACAATGAGCCGAACCGCGACCGATTGCACCCGACCCGCCGACAAGGCCATTGAACTGCCCGATTTGATTTTTTTCCACAAAACCGGTGACAATTCAAACCCCACCAGCCGGTCGAGAACGCGCCGGGCCTGCTGGGCATTGACCAAATCAATATCAATCAGACGGGGTGAATCGATGGCATTCTGAATGGCTTTTTTGGTAATCTCGTGAAAAACAATCCGTTTGGTATCGTCTTTCAGACCCAATGCCTCTTTCAAATGCCAGGAGATGGCTTCCCCTTCGCGGTCGTCGTCCGTGGCGAGCCAGATTACTTCAGATTCCTTTACCAGTTTTTTCAATTCACTGATAACCTGACGTTTATCAGGGGAGACTTCATAGATCGGACGAAAGCCATTCTGGATGTCAATCGCCATATCATCTTTAGGTAAATCCCGAACGTGACCATAGCTCGATTTCACCACGAAATCTTTACCCAGATACCCTTCAATGGTCCTCGCCTTCGCGGGTGATTCCACGATAACCAGGTTTTTTGACATATAAATTCAGGTTGAATGTTAAAACTGCACCGACAATCGGTCCCCACGTCTCGTGCCAAATATAGAAGCAAAAGCCGTAATACTCACAAATCTTAGGCCGGGAAAGGTGGCCGGGCGGGTGATAGTTGCGGTTTGATAACGATTTCAGGGGGTTATTCGTTCAGGAAAATTAGGTAAAAATGATCCTGTTTAACCGCCCGAATGAGGCAAAAAAGCCTTTTTAGGGTATCGATTTGCCATTTTAACCCGCTATTTTTTATAATGTTGAAACGTTTTGTTCCTTCTGCCATATACCCGGATTTAAAAAGAAATAAATTTATTTGTAAAAGGAACCCTTAAAATGCCTAATGTTGAAAGATGAAACGATCCGCCATGGCCACTTCGGCGGACGATCTGACGGTTTTAATCGCTTCAATTTCTTACAATGATACTTCTGGTTTTGTGGGCGGTTCTGGCGTCCGGTTGTTTTGCATATGGTTTATTCTTCTATAAAGTGTTGATTCGATGGCGGTTAATCGATGGTTTGGAACCGGTCAAAGGAAGTGATCTGATTTTAGTCGGTTTGTGTCTGCTGGTTATGTTCGTGCAATTAGCCTCCATTTTCTTACCAGCCAACCACTACCTGGCGCTGGGCTGGCTGGCCGGGGCGGTTTTGATGGCCGCCGGATCTCCGGCATCGGTTTCGGCTTATTTCCGTCGATTTACCCGGCAGCAGAAACAGATTCCGCTTTTCTGGCTGTTTGTGGTGGTTGTGTTGCTCTATTCCATGCTCGAACCCGGTAACATCGACAGTGGCATGTATCATTTGCCTTCCATGCGCTGGTACGAACGGTTTCGGGTCATTCCCGGCCTGGGCAATCTACACGGACGGCTGGCTTTTAACTCCAGTTTTCTGGTTACGTCTGCGGCTTTTGGCTTTACGGACTGGGCGGGTCAGACGCTGTTTCCGCTCAACGGGTTTCTGTATCTCGTCGTCTGCTGGCGGCTCTTGAGTCAGATTCGCTCGGCCACACCCGTCCGGTTTCTGGCCGTCGTCATTCTGAGCCTGCTGCTTTTTTACCAGATCCGGCAGGTTTTTTCGCCGACGCCGGATGTCTGGGGTACGCTGCTCCCCATCACCATTTTCATGATCTGGCTGGAACTTCGTCCGGTTTTTTCCATTCGGCACGTCCTGCTCTTCATGCTGGTTTGTGTTTGCATCACCGTCAAATTAGCAACGATTCCCATTGCGTTGGGTCTGGTGCCGCTTGCCTGGGCGGTCAGAAAGCAGCTTGCCGTGCGCCATTTCATGTGGCTGGGCGGATTGGGCCTGTTGACGGTTTTGCCCTGGATGGTTCGCACGACGATCCTGTCGGGGTATCTGCTGTATCCTTTTCCGGCGCTGGACCTGTTTTCGTTCGACTGGGAAATTCCGGTTGAACGGGTGCGTTTTGAAAAGGATTTTGTCGAGTTCTGGGCCAAATTCCGGATCATAGAACCGTATTATGATGCTTCAAAGCTGAGAACCCCGGCGACAGAGTGGATTCCGGCCTGGTGGCAATACAAAGATTATTATTTCCTGAACAAACCAATCTGGCTGCTGGCCGTCTTGTCACCTTTTCTGGCCCTGAGCCATTTTTTCAATCCGGTGCGTAAAACCCGGTTTCAACCGCTGGTGGTTCCGTATGGCGCTGCCCTGGCCGGTTTTCTGTTCTGGTTTCTGTCGGCCCCGGAATTCCGGTTTGGGTATGCCTTCGTCTGGATGACTGCTTTTTTACCCCTTTTACCCTTTTTCCCGGCCAAAACCAATTACTGGAACATCATGCCCTGGACCAGTGCTCTGGTGGTGGGGCTGATCGGCATTTTGCTTGGCTACTACGGTTATATCGTGCTCTGGAAAGAACGGTTTCCGCTGCAAACCTACGCCTTGTTGCCCAAACCGCTGACGTATCAAACCCGGGGCACACAGGCCGAATTGTTCACCCGCAAACACACCCAGAGCGGTTTGGTGGTGCTGATTCCGATCAACACGCCCACCGTCCAGAGTTGTTACGACCTGGAAGAACCCTGCTCACCGTATTTTTATCCGGATCTGGAATTGCGGGGCCAAACCGTCGCGGATGGTTTTCGGAGTACGCTCATGAGTCGAAATAAAAATTTGTAACCGTTTTGTTAATAAAGTAAATAAAAGCTGTTAAAATAGGGGATAAACTCATTTTTCTCTATGCTTTTATCGATTATCATTCCCGCTTACAACGAAGAAAAAACCATCGGTTTCGTTTTGAAACGAGTGGCCGAAGTGGGTCTTCCGGGTCAGTTGAATCGGGAAATTATCGTTGTAGACGACGGTTCTTCGGATCAAACGGAAACGATTGTCCGGCGGTTTAACGAAGATCATCCCGATACGACCGTACGCTACATCAAACAGGCTGTCAATCAGGGAAAAGGAGAGGCTCTGCGGGTAGGAATTCAATGCGCACACGGGAATTTTATCATCATTCAGGACGCTGATCTGGAATATGATCCCGAAGAGTATACCCATTTGCTGCAGCCGTTGCTGGCGGGTCGGGCGGATGTGGTGTACGGGTCGCGTTTCATGGGCGGGCGGCCCCACCGGGTGTTGTATTTCTGGCATACCGTCGGCAACCGGTTTTTGACGTTGCTCTCGAACATGCTCACCGATTTGAACCTGACCGACATGGAAACCTGTTTCAAAGTGTTTCGCAGCGAAATCATCAAATCGATCGACCTGAACGAAAAGCGGTTTGGCTTCGAACCGGAAGTGACCGCTAAGATTGCCCGCATTCCGGGCATCCGGATCTACGAGGTTGGCATCTCCTACTATGGCCGGACGTATCAGGAAGGCAAAAAAATCGGCTGGCGCGACGGATTTCGGGCCATTTTCTGCATCCTGAAATACAATTTGCTGGACTGGAAACCCCGCCCGCAAACCGACCTCACGATGGACACCCCGAATGCCATGTCGAGTAGTAATTGACTCCTCCGGCCTTGCTTCTACAAATAGGCTCGCAAAAGGGAACACAATAGCGATAACGTTTACAAATTATCGGGAAAATTCCATCCTGTTTTATTTTAGAATGAAAATCACCTAATTTTGACACGCTCATCGGGAAACTCATTTTCCGGTAGCCGGTGTTGTTTATTCAGATACATTTTACTATTCACTGCTAATTCCTCCTGTCTATGGCTTTTGATTTTGACATGATTCAGCGCGTATACGACGGTTTCGGCGAACGTGTCGAAGCAGCCCGGCAAGTGGTGGGCCATCCGCTCACGCTGTCGGAAAAAATATTGTACGCCCACCTTAGCAACGGAATCGCCCAAAAGGCGTTCAATCGGGGCAAAGATTACGTTGATTTTGCCCCTGATCGCGTGGCAATGCAGGACGCAACGGCCCAGATGGCGTTGTTGCAGTTTATGCAGGCCGGCCGTTCCAAAGTGGCTGTACCGTCGACCGTTCACTGCGATCACCTGATCCAGGCTGAAGTGGGTGCTGTGCAGGATCTGGAAAATGCCAACAATAAAAACCGGGAGGTATACGCCTTCCTGGCGTCGGTGTCCGACAAATACGGAATCGGTTTCTGGAAACCGGGTGCCGGAATTATTCACCAGGTGGTGATCGAAAACTACGCATTTCCGGGCGGTTTGATGATCGGTACGGACTCACACACGCCGAACGCCGGTGGGTTGGGCATGATCGCCATTGGGGTCGGTGGTGCCGATGCCTGTGACGTGATGGCCGGTTTGCCCTGGGAGCTGAAAATGCCAAAACTGATTGGTATCAAACTGGTCGGAAAACTGTCGGGCTGGGCTTCGGCGAAAGATATCATCCTCCGCGTTGCCGGTATTCTGACCGTAAAAGGCGGAACAGGCTGCATCGTGGAATATTTTGGAGACGGCGCGGATAGCTTGTCGGCCACCGGAAAAGGCACCATTTGTAACATGGGCGCCGAAATCGGAGCAACGACATCGATCTTTGCCTACGACGAAAAAATGGGCGATTACCTCCGGGCTACCGACCGCGCCGATGTGGCCGATGCGGCCCATGCCGTTCGTCAGCACCTGCGTTCGGACGACGAAGTATACGCCGATCCGGCTTCTTACTACGATCAGGTCATTGAAATCAACCTGTCGGAACTAGAACCCCACGTCAACGGTCCCTACACGCCGGATTTGGCCTGGCCGCTGTCCAAATTTGCGCAGGCCGTGAAAGAAAATGGCTGGCCCGAAAAACTGGATGTCGGTCTGATCGGTTCATGTACCAACTCCTCGTATGAAGATTTGACCCGCGCGGCTTCGATTGCCCGTCAGGCCATTTCCAAAAATCTGAAAACCCATTCTGAATATACCGTTACACCGGGTTCGGAACTGGTGCGGTTTACGACCCAGCGCGACGGTTTACTGACGACGTTCGAGCAAATCGGCGGTGTCGTTCTGGCCAATGCCTGCGGACCCTGTATCGGTCAGTGGGCGCGTCACATCGACGATCCGAAACGTCAAAACTCCATCATTACGTCTTTTAACCGGAATTTCGCCAAGCGGAACGACGGTCTGGCCACCACCCACGCCTTTGTGGCTTCGCCCGAACTGGTGACGGCGATGGCGATTGCCGGTAGCCTGACGTTCAACCCAATGACCGACAGCCTGGTTAGCGAAACCGGTGAATCGGTGATGCTGGACGAACCGGAAGGAATCGAATTGCCCGTCAACGGTTTTGCCGTGGATGACGCGGGTTATCAGGCTCCGGCCGAAGATGGCAGCGGCATTCAGATTGCCGTCAGTCCGACCTCGGATCGTCTGCAACTGCTCGAATCGTTCAAAGCCTGGGAAGGAACCGACCTGACGGGCCTGAAATTGTTGATCAAGGCGAAAGGCAAGTGTACGACCGACCACATTTCAATGGCAGGTCCGTGGTTGAAATACCGGGGTCACCTCGACAACATTTCAAACAACATGCTGATCGGAGCGGTCAATTTCTACAACGAAAAGACCAATACCGTCAAAAATCAGTTGTCGGGCGAATATGGCGAAGTGCCAGCCGTGCAGCGGGCTTACAAAGCCGCCGGTATTGGTTCGATTGTGGTTGGTGACGAAAACTACGGTGAAGGTTCCTCGCGGGAACACGCGGCCATGGAACCCCGGTTTTTGGGTGTTCGGGCCATTCTGGTGAAGTCATTCGCCCGGATTCACGAAACGAACCTGAAAAAACAGGGCATGTTAGCCCTGACGTTTGCCAATCCGGACGACTACGAAGACATCCGCGAAGACGACACGATCGACATTCTGGGTCTGACGGAGTTCAGCCCGAACGGTCAGTTGACGATTCGGTTGAACCACAGCGACGGAACGAGCGAAGAATTTCAGGTCAATCATACCTACAACGAAACGCAGATCGAGTGGTTCAAAGCCGGTTCGGCTCTTAATCTGATCAAGCAGAAGCAAAACGCGTAGGTTGTTGCGATAAGTGTTTGAAAGCCCTCAAAATGAGGGCTTTCTGCGTTTAAAAGGTTATTACACAGAGTTTATCAGAGAACATCAGAGTTAAACAGAGAAAAAAAATAACTCTGATGTTCTCTGATAAACTCTGTGTAATAACTTGATACTCCAGACACACTTCACCCACCATTTATACCGTTTCATCGAAAAAAGAGTTGATTCGTTGGTAAGTTTGCCGGTACCTTAACGCACAAGCCCAGCGTACCCTATGACCTATGAATTCTGGCAACCCATGTTTGTCGGCATGGTGATTTCGATCCTGCTGATCAACGTTGTTCAGTGGGTTACCTACCGGGAGCGGATTTACGGGTTATACACGCTTTACATGCTGGCCTGGCTGATGTATTTCGCCATCCGGTTCGATGGTTTCCAGGAAGCGGTTTCACTTTCCAACAACGATTGGTATTTTATCCGGGGCTGCGCGCCCATGATCGCGTATTTCATTTATTTTGGCTTCACCGACGCGTTTATCGGACTGCGGAAACGCCTGCCGGATTTGTTCCGGATCTTCCAGTATACCCAGCTTTGTATTGCCCTTTACGTGATTCTCCAGTTTACCGTCTGCTACTTGCGGGAAGACTGGTACCCGATGGTGTATGACACGGCTCACACGGCCATTCGCCTGGGAATGATCGGATTGGCCGTCTACGGGATCTACAGGATTTTGCAGTTGAAGGATACCGTCGCCCGGTATTTCATCATCGGCTCGGCCTGTTTGATGGTGGGAGCAGTAACATCCATGATTTTAACCTATCTAGACACTTATGCCGGACCCAATTCGCCATTCTGGACGGCTCCACTGACCGCCATCCAGATTGGCATCATCCTCGAACTGGTTTTTTTTTCGTTGGGACTGGGCTACCGCCAGCGAAAGGCCGCCATCCGAACAGCGGTTCTGGAACAGAAAATAGAACGGCAGCAGGAAAAACACGAGCGGAAACAACTCGAAACCGAACTGTCGGTTCAGCAACTGCGGCAGGAAATGTCCGAAGTCCAGATGCGGGCGTTGCAGTCGCAACTGAATCCGCATTTTCTGTTCAATTCCCTCAATTCCCTCTCGTCGCTGATTGCCGACGAACCCGTGAAAGCCGAGCAGTTTGTGGATGAAATGGCGAGTGTATACCGCTACATTCTGCAAACCAACGACGTTGAATTGACGACGCTGAAACGCGAATTGCAATTTATTTATTCGTATTTTCATCTGTTGCAAACCCGGTATGCCCGGGGCATATCTCTCCAAATTGAGGTAGACGACGACTTTCTGACATGCCGGCTTCCCCCGCTGACGTTGCAATTGCTGGTGGAAAACGCCGTCAAACACAACATCGTGTCCAGCGAGCTTCCATTGAAAATTCATATTTTTACGACTGACTCCGCCTGGTTGACGGTTCGGAATAATCTGCAAAAAAAATCAGTCGATCGGGTCAAATCGACCCAGAAGGGTTTGCTTAACATCCTGACCAAATACAAAATGCTGGGCCAGCCAACGCCCACCGTTGAAGAAACCGATCGCGAATTTGTGGTCACCCTGCCTTTAATCCCCTAGCAGCGTCGGTTGAGTGGGGGCTTTTTCCGTTTCAGTGAAGCTGGAATGGGTTTAATGGGGCAAATTTGCGAAATATGCCCCATTCCCCTAAAGGGCAGGGTTGTTAAGTTCTTCCGCTTTTCGCCCCCAACCCCCTAAAGGCCGGGCGGCCGGTGCCGGCCTTTAGGGGGTTGGGGGCGAAAAGCGGATCGATATTTCTAACTTTAACGATCGTAATTTCCAGAACTTAACAGCCCGGCCTTTAGGGGAACGGGGCAAAAGCGAAAGTCTTATAAAGAACCACATCATGAAAATTATGAATCGGTTTACCATCATCGGTGGTGGGATTGCGGGTCTGACCACCGCCATTGCCTTGCGAAAAATCGGGATTCGGGCGACGCTGTTCGAAGCCGCCCCGGCCATTAAACCGCTGGGGGCGGGGCTCGTACTGGCCGCCAACGCCATCAAGGCATACCAAAAACTAAGCATTGCGGAAGCCATTCTGCCCGCTGGTCGGGTCATCGACACGTTTGTCATTCGGGACGAACAAGGCCGGGCGATTACCCGCACCGACAGCCGCGCCGTCAGCCAACGATACGGAACCGATAATTTTACCATTCACCGGTCCACGTTGCATCGGGTTTTGCTGGATCAACTGATCGGTAATCCAATCGTTCTGGGTAAACGGGCCATTTCCATCGATCAAAGCAGCGACGGGGTCATCATGCGGTTTGACGACGGAACCGTACACCAGACCGATTACCTGCTGGTGGCCGATGGCATCCACTCGGCGATTCGCCAGCAGTTGCTTCCCGATTCCAAACCACGCTACGCGGGCTATACGTGCTGGCGGGCGGTGGTGAACGCCACCGGCCTGGATTTGACTGAAGCTACCGAAACCTGGGGTTCCCAGGGTCGGGTGGGCATTGTGCCGCTCGCCAACAACCAGATTTACTGGTTTGCCACGGCCAACGCCCCGGCGAACGATGGACTGATGCGGACCTTTCGGGTCAATGACCTGATGACCCGGTTTGCGGGCTACCACGCGCCCATTCCGGACGTTATTTCCCGAACCCCAGATGGCGGCTTACTCTGGAATGACATCATTGACCTGAAACCCCTGCCCCGGTTTGCCTTCGGCAATGTGTTGTTGCTGGGCGATGCCGCACACGCTACGACGCCCAACATGGGACAGGGCGCTTGCCAGGCCATTGAGGACGGGGTGGTTCTGGCCGATGAACTGGAACGGAGCGGTACGGTTTCCGACGCTTTCAAGCGGTTTGAGCAACGACGGCTGAAGCGAACGCATTCGATTGTGGAGAAATCCCGGCGCATTGGCCAGGTGGCCCAGGTGCAGCATCCCTGGCTGGCGGCCGTGCGCAACGGTTTGTTTCGAATGTTACCGGATTCCATGAACGAACGACAGTTGGAATCCTTGTATAAAGTGGATTTTTAAGTATATTTCTGCCCCAACTCATTCTCTATGCATCGGGTTCTGTTCAATATTGAACGCATCGTTCGGCCATCCAGCGAAGAAAAAAACGCTTTTGAGCAAATCATTCAGCACCGCGTGCTGGCGAAAGATGAGCTGTATGTGCGGGAGGGAGACGTTTGCAACACCATCGGTTTTATCGAAAAAGGGTGTGGGCGTTTGTTTTACGAAATCGACGGCTGGGAAGTGTCGAAAGAGTTTTTGTTTGAGAATTCGCTTCTGGGGTCGTTCGTCGGATTTTTTACCCAAAAACCGTCCAACGTCAATGTCGCAACGGTGGAAGAAACGCACCTGCTCGAAATGCAATACGACGACGTCATGGCGCTTTGCCGAACCTATCCGACCTGGCAACGCTTTGCTACCCTGCTGCTGCAGGACCAGTTGCTGCGGGTCGAAAAGCGGGAGGCTTCTCTACTGAAAGAAGCCCCGGAAGACCGGTATCGCCGGTTGCTGGAAGAACACCCGAAAGTATTGAATCGCATTCCGTCAGAATTTGTCGCCAGTTATCTGGGAATTACCCCCGAAACGCTGGGCCGCTACCGGTCGGGTATCGGGGTTTGAAGTATATTTGTGGTTGATTGTGGTGACATCAAATCGTACGGATGAGTTCCGACACCTAAGGTACACGATGCCGTGAATGAAATAAGCAGAATAAAAAACGAAGAAGGGGATGTTTACGCCATTTTACGGTATGAACCCACGAAGAATTACCTTCTGATGAAGTGGATCGGCTTTTGCACCGACGACGAACTGATGCAGGCGACGCTGAAAATGCTGGAATGGCAGCAGGCCGAAGGGCAGCAGCGGGCTTGCCGGTTTCACGTTCACGACACGAAGGAGTTCGACGTGGCCTGGGCCGGAACCGTCGACTGGATTGTGAATGACTATTTTCCGAAGATTCATGCGGCCGGGGTGCGTTACAACATCAGCATCGTGTCGCCGGATTTGTTTTCGAAACTGTCGTCGGAAGCCCTGTTTGAAAAAAGCAACCCGGTGCTGCCCACCAAGTTGTGCGAAACGCTTTCGGAAGCCGAACGTTTCATGGCCGGGCAAACCCCCAACTCCTAAACCGCCTTTCATGATTACCGTTCGTCATTCCGAATTGATTCGATTGCCGTTAACGGAGGTATACGGGTTGCTGGGTTGCTATGAATACGATCTGCTCTGGCGCAGTAATTTGTTCGCCATGCAGCAGGATGCGCCCGGTTTGGCCCGCTCGGGCATGAAACTCCGGCAGGAAGTACGGCTTTTTGATCAGGAAATGACCATTCTGGCTGAGGTGACGGCAGCCGCACCAAACCGGCGGACGGCCCACGAGAGCGTCGATAGCCCGGTTGAACTCTGGGAACAGCGGCTGTTTGAGCGGGTGGACAAGGAAACCCGGGTGACTTACGAGTTGAGCCTGGAACTTAGAGGCTGGCAGCGGTTGATGGCCCCTTTGTTGATTCACCAGTTGCAGAGGCAGTTTCGGAATGACCTGATCCGGGCCAAACAATTGCTCGAAGACACCCCTAATCCGCTGATTGAGCTGCCGAAACGGCTTTTGTAGCAACGGTTTTTACTTCCCCATCCACTTCTTAAACTCCGTGGCACGCTCGCGGCTCACCAGCACTTCCTCTTCGGGAGCCGGTTTTAAGGTTAGTTTCAGTTTGTTGTTAAAGTACGGATGGATCTGCTGCACGCAGTTGATGTCGACGATAAATTGCCGGTTGGCCCGAAAAAACTGCAAAGGATCGAGCATGGCTTCGAGTTCATCGAGTGTGTAGTCTACCGAAAATTTCTGATTCGTTCGGGTCCGGAACAGGCTGACGCCTTCTTCTGAATAGAAATAAGCGATGTCGGACACCTCAACGGGCATCCACTGCGAGAGGTGTTTGACCAGAAACCGTTTGCGGTATTCGGCGGGTTGAATCTGCTGGCGGAGTTGCTGTACGAGTGCGTCGATGGCCATGCGGCCGCCGGTTTCGGGTTCGGCGGGGTTGCGCAGTTTGCGGTGTTTTTCCAGACTCGCTTCCAGTTCGTGCCGTTTGATGGGTTTCAGCAAATAATCAATGCTGTTGACCTTGAAAGCCCGCAGGGCATATTCGTCGTAGGAAGTCGTAAAAATAACCGGCGATTCGACCGGAGTCTGCTCAAAGATTTCAAAGCTCTGTCCGTCAGCCAGTTCGATGTCCATCAAAATCAGGTCCGGCGTCGCATTGTTTTGCAGCCACTGGACAGATGCGCGCACGCTGGCGGCCGTTCCAACAATCCGGATGGAATGATCGACGTCCTGCAGCAGTTTGGTCAACTTACGGACAGCCAGTTCTTCGTCTTCAATTACCAGTACATCCATACGAATCGGTCGTTATGTTTTTCGGGGAGGAGGGTTAAGGCGTTACGGTTCAAATCGTGCCTACAAATAGCAGATTCAGCTCGTTTTTTCCAAATCACCTTTCGTTGAAACCGCAAATTGGTGGGTCAAACCGGTATTGTCCGGTCATGAAACGCACCCTTCCTCAGTTGATGCCAATCCGTTCCTGTAGCAGGGGAAGGGTCACAATAAACTGCCCGTCTTTTTCTTCAATAATCGGGCTCGGTTGTTTCAGCAGCTTGTATTTGGACGCAATGTTCGACAAACCGACGTGGTTCGATTCCACCCGAACGTTTTTGCGTTGCAGGGTATTTTTGATTTGTAAAAAACCGTCCGTCGTCTCAATTCTAATTTTCAGGGGTTGTTCCGGCAACATCGTGTTGTGCTTGACGGCATTTTCGACCAGCATTTGCAGCGTCAACGGAGGCAGCAAAGCGTCTTTTTCCTCCTCCCGGACCGCTACTTGTAGAGCTATGCCCGAACCGTAGCGGGTCTTGAGCAAATAGTAGTAGGAGTCGATAAAATCCAGTTCTTTCCGAAGGGGTGTCAGTTCGCGCTCGTTGGTCTGTAAGAGGTAGCGGTAGACACTGGCCATGTCGTCGACAAAGGCTTCGGCCAGATTCGGATTTTCGGAGATGAGCGACGAAAGCGTATTAAGCGAGTTGAACAGAAAATGTGGATTCACCTGGTTTTTCAGTACTTCAAAGCGGCCCTGCCACTGCATACGGAGCAACGCTTCTTTTTCAAGATTGGTCTTCCGCCACTGAATAAACAGGTAGGAACCTTCGTAAATGCCGATGTATATAAAGTGGTAAAAAATCTGAATACCGATGGTTTCGAGGTAGCTGATGAAGAAATTAACATCCCAATCGAAGGCCGATTCGCCGTCGTGCGGATAGATCAATCGGTGACCAAAAAACCGTAGGAAATACCCGATGTTGACCAGAATGGGAAACGCCAGCAGCAATACATACAATCGATACCGGGTGTTGGCCAGACCCGGATGCCGCTGCTGAATTCGCCGGACGAGCCAGCGGGTTACGTTCCAGCAAATATAACCGGCGGTAATTCCCACAATCAAATACCGGATCAACTCGATGCTGGTGTAACTGAGCAGTAGTTTAACCCGAAAAAATAACGCCCCAAAAAAGAACAATACCAGTGGCCCCGTCAACCGAAGGCGGGTATCGTTAAAAGTCATCATAGCATCGGATTAAAAGCCAGGCATTCGGATTTATTTTAGTTCGTTCATCATCAGGGGCAGGGTGACACAAAAACTGGTTTCCGTGTTCAGGATTTCCAGATTTCCCTGTCCGAGCAATTGGTATTTTGTGGCAATGTTGGCCAAACCAACACCATTGGAAGCCACGCGCAGGTTTTTTAACTGCACATTATTCGAAACGATAAGTCGACCGCTATGGGTGGTTTCAATGCGTATTTGAAGCGGTTGATCGGAAAGAATGATGTTGTGTTTCACCGCGTTTTCGACCAGCATCTGGAGCGTCAGGGGTGGTAATTGCGCTTCCTTAAAACCATCGGCTATGTTCACTTCCAGATCGATGCCATTTCCGTACCGGGTTTTCAGGAGATGGAAATACGATTCGATAAACGTCAATTCATCGCGAAGGCTGGTCAGGGCGTTTTCGTTGGTCTGCAATAAATACCGGTACACACTTGATAATTCCTCGATAAACAGTTCCGCTTTATCGGTGTCTTCGTCAATCAGGGACGACAGGGTATTGAGCGAATTGAATAGAAAATGGGGATTGACCTGCTGTTTTAAACTGTCAAGCTGACTTTGTAAATTCGCTTTTTTAAGTTTTTCCGTTTCGCTGATGGTTTGCGACCATTTCTCAAAAGTATAGACACTTTCGTGAACAATGTTGGCGACAACATTGCCAATAATTCCCAGGGTAATTGCCCAAAAAAGCCGGTTGTTGTCGAAGGTGTAGCCAGGGAAATTGATCCACTTATAAACGTAAAATAGAAAAGTTATGGCCGCTGAAGACATCAGAATATGGATCGACAGGGCAAGACACATGCGCATCCAGGTTTGGCGAATGTGCGGAAATCGTTTGCGGAGATAAACCGCCGGCACGGCATGAAGAAAAAAAGCCGGTGTCCAGATCAGCGTCGTGAGCAGCGAAGCACTCAGAAAAATATCCAGCCGTTGAAAATAAGACTTCCCGAGCATCATATAGTTCAGGAAAAGGTAATAACCCGGCAAAAGGCCGAGTGCGATCCAGGTGTCACGGTTGGTATAACGGATAGATTTCAGGCCCACATCGGTAGGGAAAAGTCAGGGTAAATTTACCAAAAAATCGGCACCTTTCACGATTAGCGGCACCCGAACACTAAACTGTCGGCCATCGTCGGTGATCACCGGGCGTGGCAACTGCAGGAGTGTAAACCGCTCGGTGAGTTGCCGCAATCCGCCGGGCTGCTTGTTGACCTGTACATTTTTTCGCTGAATGTTATTGGTCACCCGCAGGGCAACCACTCCGTCGTTGATTTGTGCTTCGGCCTGGAGCGAGATCAGGAGCGGTCGGTCGGCCAGAATGATGTTGTGACGGATGGCATTTTCGATCAGCGTTTGAAGGCTAAAAGGCGGCAGATAACACTCCATCAGGCAAGGTTCGATGCCGATCTGCAATTCGATGGCCGGGCCATAGCGGGCTTTTAACAGGTAAAAGAACGAATGGATGAAGTTCAGTTCCGTTTGGAGTGATACGAGTTTGCGCTCATTCGATTGCAGCAGATACCGGTATACGCTCGATAACTCTTCCAGAAATTTGTTGGCCTGCTGCTTGTCTTCGGAAATCAGAGCCGACAGCGAATTGAGGCTGTTGAACAGAAAATGCGGATTGACCTGACTCTTCAGGCTGTCGAACTGCCCCTGAATCCGGGATTTCTGAATCGCTTCGGCTTCGGCAATTGCTTTGCGGTATTGTTGCAGGTAATATATGATTTCGTAGGTCGTACCCAGAATCAGGGAACAAAAGATACCGATTCCGATGTAAGCCTGATAGACGCGGGCCGTGATGGGAATAATGGCCAGCCCGGTCAGATCGGTCAGAAAGATGAACAGCGACTGGCACAAAACCGCCAGCAGTCCGTAGCCGGTAAAGGTGATGACTATCCGCCGGAAGGCGTGCCGGGCGTCGGGGAATTTTTTGCGGACATAATGCACCCAACTCACGGAGCCTTCCCAGGCCAGGGTCATGTAGGCCATGCCAATAAAGACCCAGCCTGAATACAGAACCGGGTTATGCTGGTGATCTTTCAGGTAGAGTATGTTGCCCAACAGCACCATCAGCGGAATTCCTATCCAGCGGAGCCATCGGTCGTTCGGTCTTTCCAGCGTCGTCACGTACTTTGCAATGATTTATTATTTTTTGTAAAATAAATGGTAGTTAACCGTTTGCTCAATACAGATTGGATTGAAACGCCGACTTTTGGGGTTGAATTGAGGTTAGTTGACCCTAAAGAGTATAAAATCATTTTGAGCGATTAGTTTTACAGACGAATCCCAGAAATCACCCGAATCCGGCAAAAACATGCTTAAATACAGTTTACTTTTTCTATTCCTGCCCATTTCGCTTTTCGCCCAGCAAACGCCGTCCAATCGTTCCGTTACTGATTCCATTCAACTGGCGGAAGTAACCGTCCGGGGCTACGAGACGAACCGCCCGTTGCTCGAAACGGCGGCATCGGTCAACGTGCTTTCCGGCAAAGAACTGAACCAGCGGTTTGGCACCCCGGCCCTCGTTCCGGCTTTTAACACCCTGCCGGGCGTCCGGATGGACGAACGATCGCCGGGCAGCTACCGGCTTTCCATTCGGGGGAGCCTGATCCGGTCGCCGTTTGGCGTTCGGAATGTCAAAGTATACTGGAACGAACTGCCGATGACCGATGCGGGGGGCGGCACTTACCTGAACGCGCTGGACGTTCGTTCCATTGGTCGGGTGGAAGTCATCAAAGGCCCGTCGGGCAGTTTATACGGGGCCGGAACGGGTGGTACGGTTTTGCTCAGTGGCCAGAGCAGCCCATCGGGCGACCAGGCCAACCGGGCCGAAGTGAGTGCGCTGGCGGGTTCTTACGGATTATCAGGTCAAAACTATACGATTCAAACCGGTCAGAACAATTCGGTCATTTCACTGAATTACGGGCATTTGCAGTCGGACGGCTACCGGGCCAATAGCCGGATGTACCGTGACAATTTGTCGTTGAACGCCACCTTTGCCGTCAACCCAAAGCAAACAGTTTCGGTCATGGGTTTGTATACGGATTTGATGTACCAGACGCCGGGCGGGCTGACCCAGGCGCAGTTTCTGGCCGATCCGCGCCAGGCCCGGCCGTCGACACGGGTTTCGCCCGGCAGCGCCGACCAGCGGGCGGCCATTTACCAGAAAACCGGGTACCTGGGCTTCTCGCACCAGTACCGCTGGAACGACCGTATTCAGAACACGACGGTTTTGTTCGGTTCTTTGACCGACTTTGCCAATCCGTTCATTACCAACTACGAAAAACGCGCCGATCAGGGGATTGGCGGACGAACGGTGACGCGCTGGCAGATGATTGAAGGGAGCGTTCCTACCCAACTGGTTTTTGGGGGCGAGTGGCAGAACAATTTCACCATCACCCGCAATTATGGCAACCGCCGGGGCCAGCCCGACACCCTGCAGTCGGACGACGAATTCCGGGCGTCGCAGTCGGTTTTGTTTGCCCAGTTGGAAGCCAGTCTGCCGTTCGGCATCATTGCCACGGCGGGGTTGAGTCGCAACGAAGTATCGTACGGGTTTACCCGGTTTTCGGATCAACCCATTGTTTCGCAACCGCGTGGCTTTCAGCCGGTCTGGTTGCCGAGGTTGGCGTTGTTGAAGAAAATTGGTGATCATGTGTCGGTTTTTGCCAGCGTTAGCACTGGCTATTCCGCTCCCACGATCCAGGAAGTCCGGCCGTCAGCCGGAACCTTCAACCCGACGCTGGAGCCGGAACAGGGCACCAACCTGGAAGCTGCGGTTCGGGGGCAATTGAACCGGTTTCAGTTCGACGTGGCCGTGTATCAGTTCCGCTTGCGGCAAACGATTGTCCGGCGGTCGGTGGAAAGCGGAGCCGAATACTTCATCAATGCCGGGGCTACGAACCAAAAAGGGCTGGAAGCGCAACTGTCGTATAATCTGGTGGTTCCGAAACCGGCCGGCTTCTGGCAAACCGTTCGGGTCTGGAACAGCACCACGGTGACCAATTACCGGTTTAAGAATTACCAGCAGGGCACCGCCGATGTGTCGGGCAACCGTGTTACGGGCGTGCCACCGCTGGTGGTCGTCACCGGTTTTGATGCTGAAACCCGGTTGGGATTATACGCGCACCTGACGCACCAGTTCATCGACAAATTCCCGCTCGATGACGCCAACGCGTTTAAGTCTGACGTTGCCCGGATGCTGAACGCGACGCTGGGGTTTCGGAAAACGCTGGCCAAACGCTGGACGCTCGATGCGTATCTGAGTGGGGATAACCTGCTCGATCAAACCTACAGCCTGGGCTATGACCTCAACGCTTTTGGCGGCCGGTTTTACAATGCCGCCCCGCGCCGGAATTTTACGGGTGGTGTACGGCTGGCGGTTCGGTGGTAAATGAATGGGTTTATTTAGGATTCTGCGTTACTTTTTGATCGAAAAGCGGTCTCAAGTAGGTAGTCATATTCCTAAATAATAAACGATTCCCATGAGTTTACCCGTTCAAGAATTAAAAGGCATTACCGCAGAACTGGCCGAAGCCTTAAAAGCACAGGGTTTGACCAACACCGACGCCCTGCTCGAAGCCTCCAAAACCGTACCTTTGCGGAAGAAACTGGCCGCTACTGTCGGCGTAGAAACCGCCGTGATTCTGGATCTGGCCAATCGGGCGGATTTGAATCGCATTGCGGGCATCGGTGGGGTTTACAGCGATTTGCTGGAAGAAGCTGGCGTCGACACGGTTAAAGAACTGGCCCACCGCTCACCGGAAAACCTCTTTGCCAAAATTACGGAAATCAACCAGGAACGGCAGCTAACGCAACGGCCTCCAACCCTGGAGAAAATTACCGATTTTATCAACCAGGCCAAAACCCTGCCCGCCGGGTTGGAGTATTAAATTAAATACTAAATGTAACGCGAACTGTGAGATTTATTAATTGATTATGAGCTGATTAAGTGCCATAGGCACGACATGTTTGTAGCAAAACGGATCACCCGGTTCCTCCGGCGTGCCCTTGGGTACGCAACAAGTGCATCAGATTGCGTACCCAAAGGCACGCCGGAGGAACCGGGTGATCCGTTTTGCTACAAACATCAGTCCGCTACGCGGCCAATAATCCCATAGTTCGCGTTAAATGTAGAATGAGGAACGCCAAATGTAAAAGTATCCGGGTGCTTCCCTCTTCACTTTTACATTTGGCGTTCGTCATTCTACATTTAGTATTCATTTATAACGTTATCGACTCGTCTTTTTCTTCGTAAAACAGGTAGTTCAGGTAATCGCAATACGGTTTGATCAAACGGGCACCTTTCACGACTTCGTCCACAAAATCCGGTTTTACCACCTCCTGATCCGAATACCGGTGGAGGAAAAACAGTTCTTTCCGGCGCAGTAAGCCAATTTCCGGATGGTCGGCCGAATAGCCTTTGGGTGACGTTTTCATCGTTTCGCCAAAAATTTCCGGAAAATACGCTTTGAACTTCGGCGCTTCGATGATGTCTTTCAACTCATCGACGTTATAGTCGATTTCCTGCCGAAATTTGGCAAGTTGGGCCGGTGTGGGCTGCCACATGCCCGCGCCCAGAAAGGTTTCGCCCCCGGGTTGCAGGTGAAAATAATAGTCGATCCGACCCGAATGCCGCCCGCCCGGCCCCACAGCAGCCGCCAGATTCTTCTTATACGGTGCCTTGTCTTTGGAAAACCGGATGTCGCGGTTGATGCGAAAAATACAATCTTTCACGGCGGTGTTGGGCAGCGGCTGAAACGTTTCGATGCCCTGTAGCAGCTTGCCCACAAAACCTTCAAACTCGGATTTTGCCGCATCGTAGCGGGCGCGGTTCGCCTGAAACCACTCCCGGTTGTTGTTCTGAACCAGATCGCGCAGAAAGTCAAGCGTTTGAACGGAGAGCTGAGAATTAGGTGCTTTTTTCGTCTTCATACAGTTCCAAAGCTAGCCAGAAATAGCGAAGTTTGCGAGGAAATTCAATTGTGAATGAGCGATTGAGTGGTTGAGTGAATACTCAGCTGAAAGCAAGCACCGGCGAAGCTAGTTACTCAATCACTCAACCGCTTATTCACTCAATAAAAAAAACATGTCTCGCATTCTCACGGGTATTCAAAGCAGCGGACGGCCGCATTTGGGTAATATTCTGGGGGCCATCAAACCCGCCATTAAACTATCGGAAGAACCCGGTAATGACTCCTTTCTGTTCATTGCCGACCTGCATTCCCTGACGACCATCAAAGACGGGGCTCTGCGTCGGGAATACATTCGGGCCGTCGCGTCGGCCTGGCTGGCGTTCGGACTCGATACGACTAAAAACACCTTCTGGCGGCAGTCGCACGTGCCGGAGCATACCGAACTGGCGTGGTATCTGAACTGCTTTACGCCGTTTCCGATGCTGTCGAATGCCCATTCGTTTAAGGATAAATCCGAGCGGCTGGCGGATGTCAACGCCGGTTTGTTTACGTATCCGTGTCTGATGGCGGCTGATATTCTGCTGTATGATGCCAACTTGGTTCCGGTTGGAAAAGACCAGAAACAGCACGTCGAAATGACGCGCGACATGGCCAGTGCGGTCAATCACCAGGTGGGTGAGGAGATTTTTGTCTTGCCCGAATCCCGCATCGATGAGCGGATTATGACCATTCCGGGCATCGACGGTCAGAAAATGAGCAAGTCGTACAACAACTACATCGACATTTTCGTACCGGCCAACGAGCTTTATAAGGTAATCAAAAAGATCATTTCGGATTCGACACCACTCGAAGAACCGAAAAATCCGGCTACCGATATTACTTTCCAGTTGTATGCCCTGCTGGCGGATGAGGCTCAGGTGGAAACCATGCGCCAGAATTACCTGAATGGCGGGTATGGCTACGGTCACGCCAAGAAGGAGCTGTACGAACTGATCATCAGCCAGTTTGCCGGGCCACGCGAGAAGTTCAATTTCTACATGGAAAACGAAGAAGCACTGGAACGCGAACTGCGCAACGGCGAAGAAAAAGCCCGTGCCGTTGCGTCGGTCACGATGGAAAGGGTTCGGCGGAAATTAGGCTTTAATTAATTGTGATTGAGTTATTGAGCGATTGAGTGAAAAATTCGACAAAACTCACTCAATCGGTCAATAACCCAATCGCTCAATAAATTTGGAAACCCTCAGGCAACTCGATACCGACCTCTTTCTCTGGCTGAACGGCTTGTACGCGCCGTGGCTGGATCCCGTTATGGTGGGGGCCACGATGCGGAATACGTGGATTCCGTTCTATGCGCTGCTGATTGGGTGGTTGATTTTTCAATATCGGAAACGGGCGTTCGGGCTGGTGCTGACGTTGGTGCTGGCCGTGGTGTTGAGCGATCAGATGGCGTCTACGGTCATGAAACCGCTGACACTCCGGTTGCGACCCTGCCACGAACCGGCTTTGCAAAAACTCATTCATCCGGTGCTGGAATGTGGCGGCACCTACGGTTTTGCGTCTTCCCATGCCGCCAACACCTTCGCCCTGGCGATGGCATTGTGGTTGCTGGTCGGCAAGCGGTTTGGCTGGGTCAGGTGGGTATTTGTGTGGGCGGCTGTCGTTTCCTACAGCCGGATTTACGTCGGGGCGCATTATCCGCTGGATGTTTTGGCGGGTGCCGGGATTGGCGTGGTCATGGCAGTAGGTTGTGTAAGTCTATACCGAAAGCTCACGGTTTTGCCCCCAACCCCCTGAATACCGGGCGGCCGCTGCCGGGCTCAGGCATCCGGATTTTTAAAGTCCCCTTCAGGGGGTGGGGGCAAAGTAGATTTATATTATTCAATATAATATTGCAATAATCTTATAATCAATCTTCTACAAGAAAACTTTAAGGTTCTCTTCCCAAGAGTCAAATACTATTTGTATTTTTGCGGACATTTTCGGCACTGATACAGCACTGAATGGCATCCCTCAACACGGTTAAGATTTTTTCAGGTAGTCAATCGACGTATCTGGCAGAGAAAATTGCCCACCAATACGGCAAGGATCTGGGCGGTTACACCCTTCGTAAATTCAGCGACGGCGAATTATCGCCGAGCTACGAGGAGTCGGTTCGTGGTTGTGACGTTTTTCTGATTCATTCGACAAACCCACCCGCCGACAACCTGATGGAGTTGTTGCTGATGGTCGACGCAGCCCGTCGGGCCTCGGCTCACTACGTAACGGTTGTCATTCCGTACTTCGGTTATGCCCGGCAGGATCGGAAAGACAAACCGCGGGTGGCTATTGCCGCCAAACTGGTGGCCAACATGCTGGCGGCTGCCGGAGCGGATCGCCTGATGACGATCGACCTGCACGCCGGTCAGATTCAGGGATTCTTTGATTTTCCGGTCGATCACCTGGAAGGAACGTCAGTTTTCGTCCCTTACATCCGGAGCCTGAATCTGGATAACCTGCTGATTGCCTCGCCGGACGTTGGTGGGGCCGCCCGCGCCCGGACATTTGCGAAGCATTTCAATGCCGACATCGTGCTGTGCGATAAACACCGCAAACGGGCCAACGAAATTGCGTCGATGCAGGTCATCGGGGATGTGGAAGGTGCCAACGTCGTTTTGGTCGATGACCTGATCGATACGGGTGGAACCCTGTGCAAAGCGGCTGAAATTATCCTGGAAAAAGGCGCAAAATCCGTCCGGGCAATCTGTACGCACCCCGTGATGTCGGGTAGAGCGCACGACAACATTACGAATTCGGTGCTGGAAGAACTGGTGGTGTCCGACACCATGCCGTTGCGCCAGTTGAGTCCAAAAGTGAAAGTGCTGACGGTGGCGGATTTATTTGCCAAAGCCATCGGCCGCATTCGCGATCATGAATCTATTAGTTCATTGTTTATAAATTCTTAATAGAGAGGAAAGAGGATAGACAAGAGAGAACAGACAAAAAGCTACGCGCTTGGTGCCATTCTCTACGGTTTAAAATCTTTTATCTCTTGTCTCACATCTAACATCTTATTATAATGAAACAACACGAGATTGTAGGGTATAACAGAGCGAATCTCGGTAAGACAGAGTCGAAGGCTCTTCGTATCGAAGGAAATGTACCCTGTGTATTGTACGGAGGTAAAACGCAGGTCCATTTCTATTCGCCGGCTATCCTGTTCCGCACTTTGCTGACCACGCCAGACGCTTACGAAGTGACTCTGAACATTGAAGGTGACGAGTACAAGGCTATTTTGCAGGACGCGCAGTTCCATCCGGTGAACGACCAGATTCTGCACGCGGATTTCCTGGAAATCGTTGAAGGAAAAGATATTAAAGTTGAAGTGCCGATTCGGTTTAGTGGTACCTCACCCGGTGTACAGCAGGGGGGGAAACTGATTCAGAAAATGCGTAAACTGAAATTGAGCGGGCCTTACACGAAGATTCCCGATTACGTTGAGGTGAACATCTCAAATCTGGAACTGGGCAAAACGGTGAAAGTAAGCGCCATCCAACTGGAAGGCGTCGAAATTCTGGATAGCACCGCTCTCCCGATTGCTACGATTGAAATTCCGCGTTCTATGCGGGGAAAAACCGCTTAACACCGGTTTTAGTGCTAATAGATTAGAAACAGAAAATCCGCCCAATTGGGCGGATTTTCTGTTTCTAATCTATTAGACAAGAGAGGTAAGACAAGAGATGAAAGACTTTTGTTTGATAATTTTGTTCGATTTTCGCCCCTAAATCCCCTAAAGGGGACTTGGACGCAGCAACATCCAGATGCTAAAAGTCCCCTTTAGGGGATTTAGGGGCAGAAAGCGAAAGTCCTGGTCTTTCATCTCATGTCTTACCTCTCTTATTTAGAAAATCACTTCTTCGTCACCCGAATCGAGATCCGGCGGTTCTGGGCGCGGCCTTCTTCGGTGTCGTTCGATGCCACCGGATGTTCCTGTCCATAGCCTTCCGCATCCAGCCGACTTTTGTCGACGTCCAGATTGGCCAATTCGCTTTGAACGGATTTGGCCCGGTCGCCCGAGAGTTTCAGGTTGGAATCCGCATTGCCGGTATTATCCGTATAGCCGCCCAATTTAATGGCGACGCCGGGATAGGCTTTCAGGATTTCGGAGATGTTTTTCAACTGCTCCTGCGACTCGGGTTTGAGCGTGGCGCTGCCGGTTTCGAATGTCAGCCGGTCGAAGTCAAACCAGGTTTCCTTATCGACCGCTTTCTCATCATCCTCGATGAAAACCAGCAGTTTGTTTTCAACGCCCCATTCCGGTAGAGAGAGTTCAGTGCCGTTTGTCAATTTAACCGGTTGAAACGCACCCAGATTGGGCGTGCTAACGGTTTCGTTGTCAGCACCGGTAGATTTTTCCAGATCGACGCCTTCCATGCCGCCCACCGCAACCTGACCTTCCTGCACAAATTCCGTGGTTTCAGTCGACTGCACGGCGATGTACGGTGCAATAACCAGCGACACGATCGACATCAGCTTGATCAGAATGTTCATCGAAGGGCCGGAGGTGTCTTTGAATGGATCACCCACGGTATCACCCGTTACCGAGGCTTTGTGCGGTTCTGACTTTTTGTAATAAATCTGCCCATTGATTTCAACGCCTTTCTCGAAGGATTTCTTCGCATTGTCCCAGGCCCCACCGGCATTGCTCTGGAAAATTCCCATCAAAACACCGGAAACCGTAACCCCCGCCAGAAAACCGCCCAATACTTCAGGGCCAAAAATAAAACCGACGATGACCGGTGAAATCAAGGCGATAGCGCCCGGCAGAATCATTTCGCGAATCGACGCCTGGGTTGAAATGGCGACGCATTTTTCGTATTCCGGTTTGCCGGTTCCTTCCAGAATACCCGGAATTTCGCGGAACTGACGACGAACTTCCTCCACCATTTTCATGGCAGCCCGACCCACGGCAGCAATCGCCAGCGACGAGAAGATGAACGGAATCATCCCACCAACGAACAGGCCGGACAACACATCGGCTTTGTAAATGTCGATGCCGGTAATGCCCGAAACGCCCACGAAAGCGGCCAGCAGGGCCAGCGACGTCAGGGCGGCAGAGGCAATGGCGAACCCTTTTCCGGTAGCGGCCGTCGTATTTCCAACGGCATCCAGAATGTCGGTGCGACCCCGAACTTCTTCGGGCAGTTCGCTCATTTCGGCAATCCCACCGGCATTATCGGCAATCGGACCAAAGGCGTCGATGGCCAATTGCATGGCGGTTGTCGCCATCATCCCGGCGGCTGAAATCGCCACCCCGTACAGACCGGCAAATTTGTAGGAAATGAAAATACCGGCAGCCAGGGTCAGAATCGGCAAAACCGTCGATTCCATCCCTACTGACAAACCGCCGATGATGTTGGTCGCGTGACCGGTCGACGACTGGCGAACGATGGTCATCACCGGACGGCGACCCATGGCGGTGTAATATTCAGTAATAATCGACATCAACGCCCCGACCACCAAACCGGTGACAATGGCGTAAAACACATCGAGCCGCGTGAACTCAACGCCCCGGATTTCCAGAATGCCGGACGGCAGAACCGCGTTCACCAGAAAATAGGATGCAATGACGGTCAGGATGATGGAAGCCCAGTTGCCCATGTTCAGAGCCGCCTGCACGTTGCCGTTGTCGTCTTTGACCCGCACAAAATAGGTGGCAATAATGGAGAAGATCAGCCCCATGCCGGCAATTAGCATCGGCAACACGATGGGCGCGTGACCAAAAATGTTGCTCACATCCGGAATCCGGATTTCGCGACCCAGCACCATCGTGGCCAAAATGGTGGCCACGTACGAACCGAACAAATCAGCACCCATCCCGGCAACGTCCCCGACGTTGTCACCCACGTTATCGGCAATGGTCGCCGGGTTGCGTGGGTCATCTTCCGGAATACCGGCTTCTACTTTCCCCACCAAATCAGCACCCACATCAGCCGCTTTGGTGTAAATACCGCCCCCAACGCGCGCAAACAAGGCAATGGACTCGGCACCCAGCGAGAAACCGGCCAGCACTTCCAGGGTTTTTTCCATGGGAATTCCGTTCACATCGCCGGTGGCACCCACGTAAATGGAATAAAAAATGATGAATAAAACGCTCAGCCCGATCACGGCGAGACTGGCAACGCCGATGCCCATCACCGAGCCGCCGGTGAACGAAACCGCCAGCGCGCGGGTCAGGCTGGTCCGGGCGGCCTGCGCCGTGCGAACGTTCGCTTTGGTGGCGATTTTCATGCCGATGTACCCGGCAAAGGCCGAGGTGAAGGCCCCGATGGCAAAGGCAATCCCGATGGGCCAGTCGGAGTTTTCAACCAGGGTTCCGGCGAAACTGAGCAGGAGGGCGACAAAAACACCGAAGATTATGAGGACCCGCCACTCGGCTTTTAGAAAGGCAATGGCACCGTCGGCGATGTAGGATGCGATCTCCTGCATCCGCTCGTTACCAGCATCTTGGCGCGAAACCCACATAAATTTGGTGTACATCACCACCAGGCCAATGAGACCCAGTATGGGAACAAGGTAAATACTCGAATTCATGCTGAAAGATTAATAGGGTTTAATTTTTGCAAAGTCGCAAATATAATTGGATTGACAGCAATTGAAAATCGGGAAACTGGTTTTGATAGATTTTTTAGAGAAAAACTGTACTTATTTTTAGGGATCAAAAAAAACGGGCTTTTAATTCAAAATGGGCCGAAGCCGGTAGTAATTCGTTCGTTTGCCCTGACTATTTTTGTTATTCATGTGACTGTTTCTTGCTGATGATCAACCGACCTTATTTTCGATTTTGGTGCTATACTGCGTTCGTACTCACCGCGTTCGTTCAATCTTCGTTTGCGCAAAACAAACCAGCCGCGGCCGGAACCATCTTGCAGGGACTCAAAAAACTCAATGTGGTGGGTTCGGTGCTCTATGTAGCGGCCCACCCGGACGACGAAAATACGCAGTTGCTGACGTATCTGGCCAATGAGCGACTGCTCCGAACCGGCTACCTTTCCATGACGCGGGGTGACGGTGGGCAGAACCTGATCGGACCCGAGCAGGGCGAATACATTGGCGTGATTCGGACGCAGGAATTGCTGGCAGCCCGGCGCATCGATGGCCCGGATCAGTTTTTCAGCCGGGCCAACGATTTCGGATTTTCCAAATCGACGGATGAAGCGGTTCGGATGTGGGGGCAGGAGCAGGCTCTGGCCGATGTGGTTTGGATGATTCGGAAATACCGCCCGGATGTGATCATCACCCGGTTTCCGCCCGACAGCCGCGCCGGTCACGGTCACCACAGCGCGTCGGGATATCTGGCCGAGGAAGCTTTCAAGATTGCCAACGATCCGACCAAATATCCCGAGCAGTTGAAGTGGGTGAAACCGTGGCAGCCCAAACGGATTTTCTGGAATGTGTTTATTCCGGGGGCGTTTATGAGCAATAAAAAACCGGACGAACCGGGCGTGATTTCGGTAGAAACCGGTCTCTATAATCCGTTGTTGGGAAAATCGTACGGCGAAATTGCCGCCGAAAGCCGGAGTCAGCACAAAAGCCAGGGCTTTGGCGTTCCGGCCAACCGGGGCGTTAAAATTGATTACCTGGCCCTGAAAGGCGGAGAACCGGCCCCGAATGATCCCTTCGACGGTGTCGATCTGAGCTGGAAACGGGTTGCGGGGAGTGAAGCGGTGCAACAGTTGATCAATCAGGCGATTGCCAATTTCAAACCCGAAAAACCGGTGGCTTCGGTGCCGGTTCTGGTGCAGACGTATAAAGCACTCAGTCGGCTCGATACCGCTAATATCTACGTCAAAACCAAACGCCAGGAAATCGAGACGCTGATTCAGCAGTGTATCGGACTCTGGTTTGAGACCAACCCCGGCAACTACGCGGCCGCGCCCGGAGAAGCCATTCGGGTGACGAGCAGCGTGGTGAACCGCACCGACTACCCGGTCAAACTAATCGGCATGCAAATGCCCGCGATCCATAAAGATACCGTCACAAACCTGATTTTGAAGCCGAATGATGTGGCTGCGTTTACCACGATAGTGAACATTCCGGCCAACCAGCCAATCTCGCAACCTTACTGGCTTGAAAAACCGGTGGTGAAAGGCTTGTTTCAGGTGAGCAACCAGGCGCTGATCGGTTACCCCGAAAATCCGCCCGCTTTCACGACGCTTTACACCTTCGACATTGATGGCCAGACGTTTACCTTTAGCCGTCCGTGGAGCTACAAATCGACCGATCCGGTGGATGGCGAAATCTACCGCCCGTTTATCATCCAGCCTGCCGTTATGGCGAACCTAGCCGAACGGGTTTACGTATTTGCCGACAATACGCCCAAAACCGTCGATGTAATCTTGAAATCCGGCCGGGCGAACGTTTCCGGGACCTTGAAGCTCGAAGTTCCGGCGGGCTGGCGGATTGAACCGGCGCAACTGCCGTTCGAGTTGAAAGAAAAAGCGCAGGAAGTGCGGGTATCGTTCCGGGTGTTTCCGTCGGCGGCCTACAGCGAGGGCAAACTGCGGGCGGTAGTCAGCACTGAATCGCCGGAAAAAACCGGGTACGCCAGCAGTCTGCGGGTGGTGGCCTACAAACACATTCCCACCCAAACGTTGTTTCCGGACGCTGAAGCCAAACTGGTGAAACTGGACGTCAAGGTAAAAAGTAAAAACATTGGGTACATCGCGGGAGCGGGGGACGAAGTTCCGGCAGCCTTGCAGCAGATCGGTTGTCTGGTTACTCCGCTGGGCCCCCGTGAATTGAACGCCGATCTGGCGCGGTTCGATGCCATTGTTGTGGGCGTCCGGGCCTACAACACCGAAGAATGGCTGCGGTATTACCAGCCGAAGCTGATGGATTACGTCAAAAATGGCGGTACGATGATCGTTCAGTACGTAACACCGGGCGGCTCCTTCATTCAGAATGGCCTGAAAGTGAATCAGATCGGGCCGTATCCCTTCACCGTAGGCCGGGATCGGGTGACGGAAGAGGATGCGAAAATGACGTTTTTAAA
The DNA here is from genome assembly GCF_965227735.1 of Larkinella sp. Taxonomy (NCBI): domain Bacteria; kingdom Pseudomonadati; phylum Bacteroidota; class Cytophagia; order Cytophagales; family Spirosomataceae; genus Larkinella; species Larkinella sp. The sequence continues at coordinate 7,555,794 of NZ_OZ245776.1, forward strand.
ACCGCAGCATCCCTTACTCAATACGCCCAATAAGATAACGGATCAGGATTTTAGCGGCTGGGTGCAAGAGCGTGGCATCTATTTTGCGCAGGAGTGGGACAAAGTGTACGAACCGATTTTTTCGGCGCACGACACCAATGAAGCCGCCAAGGACGGGAGCTTAATTTACTGCAAATATGGAAAAGGCCACTTTATGTACACCGGTCTGGTGTTTTTCCGGGAATTACCGGCTGGCGTTCCGGGGGCTTACCGCTTATTCGCCAACATGATTTCGGTGGGGAAGTAATTCAGGAATAACAGAATGTGGCAAATCTGGATTGATACCGGGGGAACCTTCACGGATGGCATGGCCACTGATCCGGACGGAGACATACACCGTACCAAAGTACTCAGCAGCAGTTGTCTTCGAGGTATAATCACGTCCGATAATGGGCTTCATCTGGATGCACATTGGCTGCGGGCTCCCATTTTTAACGGCTATCGGTTGCGAATTCTGGAGACCGGTGCAGAAGCAACGGTTTTGAGTCTGAATTTGTCAGGTAATATCTTGTTGAATAAGGATATAGATCTTCTAAGTGAAGTAACAGTTGAGTTGTTTACAGGTGAAGAAGCACCGGTTTTAGCCACCCGATTACTAACCTTAACACCGTTAGATAAACCGTTTCCATCGCTGGAAATGCGTCTGGGAACGACCAGAGGTACCAATGCATTGCTGGAGCGAAAAGGTGGCCGTGTAGGGCTGATCGTTACCAAAGGATTCAAAGATCTGCTCAAAATCGGGACGCAGCAACGACCGGATCTTTTCCAGTTGAACATTCCCCCGGCGGAACTTGTCTACGATACCGTATTTGAGCTGGATGAGCGGATGGATGCCGATGGGCAACCGGTTAAGCCCCTGGCAGAAGATTCGATGATACAACTCTTGGAACATCTTCAATTGACCAAACCGGAGGTCGTCGCCGTTTCTCTAATGAACGCCTACAGCAACCCGGCACACGAGCAGCAGATGGGAGCCGCCTTGCGCGAAGCTGGTTTTCTGGTGACGCTTTCCAGTGAATTATCCTCCGCCATTCAGTATTTGCCCCGCACGCAAACGACGGTGGTCGATGCGTATCTGACCCCGGTCTTACGTTCGTATTTGTCCAATTTGACCCGGCAACTGGGCGGGAATCCCGTTCGGGTGATGACCAGCGGAGGAGGGCTGGTGAAAGCCGACCTGTTTCAACCCAAAGACAGTTTGCTGAGTGGCCCCGCCGGTGGAGTAATTGGCGCCGGGCACGTTGCCAAAAGCCTGGATGGGTTTTCGATTAATCGCACGCTGACACTCGATGTCGGCGGCACCAGCACAGACGTTGCCCGGTTCGATGGCCGGGTCGACTACCAGTTTACGACCAAAGTAGGCCCGTTTGCGCTGCAATCCCCTTCGCTGGCCGTGGAAACCGTGGCAGCCGGTGGCGGTTCGGTTTGCTGGTTCGACGAAACCGGATCGACGTTCGGACAATTGCGGGTGGGGCCACAAAGTGCGGGCGCATCACCGGGTCCGGCATGTTACGGAGCGGGTGGACCGCTGACCATTACTGATGTCAATCTGTTGCTGGGCCGCGTGCATCCGGCCTTGTTTGGCATTCCGGTTCAGGTCGAAAAGGCACGGGCGGCTTTGCAACGGGTTCGGAAACAGGTGGAGCAGAAAACCGGTAAAGCGGTTGACGAAGAAAGCCTCTTGCTCGGATTTGAACGGATTGCCAACGAGACGATGGCCGGGGCGATTCGGAAAATCTCCGTGGCCCGCGGGTTTGATCCGAGAGACTATGCCTTGCTGGTTTTTGGTGGTGCCGGGGGCTTGCACGGTTGTGCCGTAGCCCAATTGCTGGGCATTCAAACGCTGATTCTACCGTTTGACGGCGGTTTGCTGAGTGCGTATGGAATCGGTCAGGCCCGGATTGAGCGGATGGCTGTCCAGCAAATTCTGCAATCACTTGAAAAAGCCGCGCCCGAATTGGCCAGAATGGTCAATGACTTGATCAACGAAGCAACAGCGGCTTTGCGTCAGGATGTTGGTGAACAAACGGCTGTCGAGGTGAATAACGTTCTGTTTTTCATGCGGTTGCAGGGGCAGGAAAGTACGATCGAAGTTCCGTATGTTGAACTTATGGATCGAAAAATTGGGTCGGTTTTGGAACTGGAAAAAGAACTCGAAGATCGTTTCCGGTACCGGTATCAGCAGCTTTACGGTCATTTTCCGGCCAACCGGGTAATTGAGCTGGAAAGCATTCGGGTCCTTGTCAGTGAACAACGCCAACGGTCGACCGCCAACCCAATTACAGCGCCTGACGTACGGGCAACACCGGCTTTTTCCGTTGGGTCGGTTCCTGTTTATGAGTGGATAACGCTACCGGAAGGTGCGATTTTCAAAGGCCCGGCCTTGTTATTAAATACCACGTCCTCCGGTTTTCTGGAAGAGGGCTGGGAAGTTACCATCGGTCCGAATCGAAATGCCGTCGCCCGGTATACGGGTGAGGTAAAAACCGCCGATGCACCCTTGCTGGAAGCGGCTCAAACCGAATTGTTTGCCCGCCGGTTTACGGCCATTGCCGAAGAAATGGGCGCTCAGTTGCAACGGACGGCTTTTTCGGTGAACGTGAAAGAACGGCTGGATTTTTCCTGTGCCTTGCTGAACGAAAAGGCCGAATTGCTGGTCAATGCGCCCCACATTCCGGTACATCTCGGAAGTCTGGGAATTTGTACGCGTCTGGTCTTAAACAAGTTGTCACTGGGTCCGGGCGATGTGGTGATTACGAACCATCCGAAATACGGCGGTTCGCATTTACCCGATGTGACCTTGATTGCGGGTGTTTTTACCGGGAAAAATGAATTAATTGGCTACGTCGTCAACCGCGCCCATCACGCCGAAATTGGCGGGAAAGTGCCCGGTTCAATGCCGCCCGATGCCATACGGTTGATCGAAGAAGGCGTGGTGCTGGAACCGCAATACCTGGTTAAAAACGGCATTTTTTTGTGGGAGGACATCCGGAAACGGTTTACGGAAGCCACTTTCCCGACCCGCTCGCTGGCCGAAAACCGGGCCGACATCGAAGCCGCATTGGCGTCTCTGCGGGCGGGCGAAACCGCTTTGCAGGCCCTGGTTCATCAGCACGGTTTAGAAAGGGTTCACAGCTATATGCACCGCCTTCAGCAGGCGGCTGCCCATTCGTTGAAACCGGTTTTGGAGCATTTTGCCGGACAAACCTTTTCGGCGCAGGAGTCGCTGGACGATGGCCACCGGATTTGTATCAACATTACCGTTGAAAAGGAATCAATTCTCTTTGATTTTACCGGTACGTCGCCCGTGCATCCCCATAATCTGAATGCAAACCTGTCCATTTTATACAGTGCGGTTTTGTACGTTCTGCGGTTGTGGTGTGGGCAGGACATACCGCTCAATGAAGGGCTGATGGCCCCGGTTTCGCTTCGGTTGCCCGAGTGTTTCCTCAATCCAGCCTTTTCGGATGACCCGACAGCCTGTCCGGCCGTGGTGGGCGGCAACACCGAAGTCAGCCAGCGGCTGGTGGATACTTTGCTGAAAGCCCTGGGGTTAGCTGCCTGTAGTCAGGGAACCATGAATAATTTCCTGTTCGGTAATTCGGCGTTTGGCTATTACGAAACCATCGGCGGGGGCGCGGGTGCCGGACCCGGTTTTGCGGGTCGCCCGGCGGTTCATCAACACATGACCAACACCAAACTCACCGATCCGGAGGAATTGGAACGGCGGTATCCGGTGCGCCTGCATCGGTTTGAAATTCGGGCCGGTTCGGGAGGAGCGGGGGCGTGGCCGGGTGGTGATGGCATTGTCCGGGAAATCGAATTTCTGGAACCGGTTCAGGCTACCCTGCTCAGTCAGCACCGGGTGGAGGCCCCCTACGGATTGCAGGGCGGAAAACCGGGTCAGGTTGGAAAACAAACGTTAATTGAAGCCGATGGGAAAGAAACCGCTTTGCCTGGAATATTTACCCGACCGATGTTGCCGGGTGAACGGATTCGGATTGAAACGCCGGGTGGTGGCGGCTTTGGAAATCTGAAATCCGATTAACTTCACTCTTCACTCTTAACTCAGCTTTTCTGTGCCAAAGTCACTCTCGTTTCGTTCCGGTCTCGGAAGTGTGTTGTTCTGGTCGGTCATTTCAGCGGCTTTCATTGGGCCCGGAACAGTCACGACCTGTGCCATGGCGGGTTCACGCTTCGGGCTGGATTTACTCTGGGCGCTTACCTTTTCGACCATCGGCACGATTGTTTTGCAGGAAGCGGCTGCCCGGATCACCATCGCTTCCGGGTTAAGTCTGGGGCAGGTGGTGGCCCGGTCGTATGGAGCCGGGGGCCGCTGGATTGCAGGAGCGCTGCTGTTTTCCATCGTGTTGGGGTGTGCCGCCTATCAGGCCGGAAACATTCTGGGAGCTGTAGCAGGATTGTCGATGATCGTTCCGGTTTCACCGATTTGGTTGACCGCTGGAATCGTGCTGATCTGCATTTTTCTGCTCTGGCAGGGCTCCACACGCTTGATTGCTAATTTTTTGGGCGTGGTTGTTTTCATCATGGGCATTGCGTTCGCCTACGTGGCAACCCGGAGTGACGTGTCAGCCGGTATGTTTGTGAAAGCTTTGGTGGTGCCGATTGCTTCCGCCGATTCGTTTGTGCTGGTCATTGGCCTGATCGGTACGACCATTGTTCCGTATAATCTGTTTCTGGCATCGGGGCTTGGAAAGGGGCAGTCGCTGGCGGAAATGCGCTGGGGAATCGGTCTGGCGGTTTTGATTGGCGGACTCATTTCCATGGCGATTCTGGTGACCGGAACCCTGGTAACCGGCGAGTTTTCATTCCAGAATGTCGCCGACACCCTGGCCAACCGGGTTGGTGGCTGGAGCCGAAGTCTCTTTGCATTTGGCTTGTTTGCTGCCGGTTTTACGTCGGCCCTGACGGCCCCGATGGCCGCAGCGGTGACGTCCCAGAGTTTGTTGGGCTGGGCCGGTTCTTCCTGGCGGTATCGGCTGGTGTGGCTGGGCGTCATGGGCGTGGGGCTGACGTTCGGGCTGATGAATGCGCGCCCCGTTCCGGTTATCATTGTGGTTCAAGCCATTAACGGGGTCTTATTGCCGGTTGTGACGCTATTTCTGTTTCGGGCGGTGAACGACAAAAAACTCATTCCGGAAGCCTACCGGAATTCAGGACTGCAAAATCTGGCGATGCTGGTGGTGGTGGCCGTCTCCTTACTTTTCGGTGGCTGGAACGTGTGGCTGGCGGTTCAGAACTGGCTGAAATAACAGATTAAACCCGTTCCCGTTCGTTCATCACAAAACCTTTTGATTTTGGTTCAAGAGAAGTGTATCTTCGATTAATCAAATAAATGATGGTATGAAAACGGGGAAAACTATACAGGCTTTGTCGATTTCAATGGCGTTGCTGGCCGGATTAAGCGGCTGTGCGACAAAAGTATACCAGCTCAAACCGGTTTCCGGCGATGTGGCCCTGATCGACGGTCGGCCTACGACCAAGGCAGAGCGGGACGGCATTGTGGTCGTGGCTTCCTACGAGCGGCTGGATTTGCAGTATGTAGCGCTGGATATTGAGGTGAAGAACAAGACGGATCGCCCGTTCGAGGTGAATCCGGCCAAATTTGAATACACGGCCCTGGATGAAGAGCAGCACACGGTTTTTCGGACGGCCAGTTCGCCCCAGAAACCACTCATGTTTTCGGCGGCTGATCCCATACACGAAGCGGATCGCACGGTTTACAACCAGGAGCGGGAGGTGAAACGGCTGAAAACCGCGAAAGTCATTAATACGGTTTTGCTGGTGGCGGCCGTGGCCAGTGATGTCGCCAGTTCGTCGTCGCGCAACAACCAGCGGCCCGAACGCTGGGTTCAGAACCGGATTAATCACAACAACATCTACTCCGCCATTCAGGCCAAACGCATCATCGACCACGGCATGTTTGCCGACCGGATGCAACGCTACGATTACGAATCCTATCGCTGGAAGGAATTGGCACTCAAACCCACGACCTTGCAACCCGGCGAATCCGTTCGTGGGCTAGTGTATTTACCGATGAGCCGCGGTGCTAAAAATATGTTGATCAACTATCCTGTGTCTGATTATGAATCGGTTATGATTACGTTTCAGCAGGAATGGGTGAAAGCGGAAAAGCGGAGGAGGTAATATGCAGAAACGGTATCCCAACCAGCTTTCCTACGGAGCGTATAATCTCGTCGTTGCTTTATCCGAAACCGAAGTGGCCAAGGTTTTTCGGGGGGATACGCGTTCGGATATTGGATCGGAAACCGAAAAGCTGAAGATTGCCAATCAGATCAATGGATTGGTCGCCCGGTTTATCCGACTGGATTACGACGAAGAGAACGAGTGGGACATGTTGGTGATGGAACGGCTCTATCCCCAGGATTTCCGGAGCATTGAAATTTCCAAACGGGAATTGCTGCTGGATGCTTTTGAGGATGAACTCAAAGAACTGCACAAGGCCGGTTTTGTCCACCGGGACATTCGGCGACCTTCCGATCAGAGCGGAGAGAAATACGATAATATCATGCTGACTGATAAAGGGTTACGGCTGATTGATGTCGGAATTTCGGCTTTGAAGACTCAGGTAGGGGAGAAGCTGTTCGGAAAATATCTGGAAGGTGAATTGGGTGAATTGGATGCGTTTAAAGCGTATTTCTTGAGTCGATAACTACATGATGGAAAAATAGTATGAATGATTACTTTTTAAACCAAACCCTTCGCAAACTTTATTTAGATCGTCTCCCCAAGATTAATTCAATCATTCATGCTAATATAGGCGGTAATGATTTAACAAAGGTTTCGGGGCCATTCATGATGCATGTTTATCCTGAATACATCCAAGCAAGCAAGAAGATACTTTTTGTGGGAATGGAGACCCACACATGGGAGCCAATTAAATTTGATGAAGATATTGAAGACACTTACAAACGATTGACAGAACGTTATTTTAAATTTATAAGTGGAGAAGAATACCCTAATTCTCCTTTTTGGTGGTTTATAAGAAAACTAAGCTATGAATATGGTATTCAGAATTATGCTAAATCTGTTCTTTGGACAAACCTTTCAAAGATTGATGTTCAAGGTAAGCGACCAACAGGAGTTTTATATGATAATTCAATGCAAACATTCATGAGTTTATTAACAGATGAAATTTCTGTTGTGAAACCAGATATTGTAGTTATGATGACTACTGATCCAAATTACGTGTGGCATATTAATGAGCAGTATGGATTGAAATTTGAAACGAATTACCGCGAAGAAAAAATTGCAAATCGCTTATTTATAATTAAATCTCCAATGTTGCCTTCCAATACTTATCAAATATGCCACCCTAATCGACTGCGATTCATGAATGGAGGTTTTTCAAAAAATGCAGATGAGATCATACAAGCCATTACTAATGAAGTTCTAAAATAAAGAGGATCTATAATATTGCCAATAGCCAAGAACGCTAAATTGATGAAGCCAGAAATCGGTAAAAACCGCCCAGATATCTCGCCAACCGCTTTCTGGGATGTCGATTTTGAGCACCTTGACTTCGAAATCAAATCCCGGTTTGTGATTGAGAAAGTATTGAATTATGGCCTCTGGGCGGATATTACCGCTTTGTTCCACTATTACGGTTTTGAACGGGTTAAAGCCGAAGTGCTCGAAATTGCTTACCTAAAAAAGAAAACGCTTTCGTTTTGTTGCGTTATCTTTGATCTGAAGCCCGAGCAATTTCGATGTTATACACGGCAACAGTCCAGCCCGGTACCCTGGAATTACTGAAAAACTTACTGCAATTTCCGTTGCTTCAACCATTTGCGTTGGCTGGTGGGACGAATTTGTCTTTACGACTTGGTCATCGAATTTCAGTCGATTTAGATTTGTTTACAAATCAGGCCTTTTCCGAGCAGGAAATTTTTGAAGAAATCTTGCTGCACTTTGCCCCGGTTATTAAATTGGACGAAGCCCGAAACACATTGAGCTTATTGATAAAAGGCGTCAAAGTTGATCTGCTGGCCCACCAATACCCCCTTGTTGAGCCGTTTTTTCAAGAAGAGACCATCCGTTTTTGGTCAATTGAAGATGTCATTGCGATGAAGCTGGGAGCCGTCAGCAGTCGGGGAGCTAAAAAAGATTTTTGGGATCTTGCGGAACTAATGAATCATTTTTCATTAAACCAAATGCTTGACTTCTTTGTACTGAAGTACCCTAATAGCGATATTGGGTATGTCATACGCTCTTTAACGTATTTTGAAGATGCTGATCCACAAGAAGATCCCGTCAGTTTGAAAGCAGTTTCGTGGGAGCAGGTCAAACACCGCATTAGTAGCTCGGTCAAGTCTTACATCCGCTTTTAACAAAAAGCAGTCGTTAAAATATCATTAGCATGCAATTCTCACACCTCCATTGCCACACCCAATACTCGCTGCTCGACGGGCAGGCTGAGATCAAGAAACTGATTAAAAAGGCCAAATCCGACAATATGCCCGCCGTCGCCATCACCGACCACGGCAACATGTTCGGCGTGTTTGAGTTTGTGGCCGAAGCCGCCAAGCAGGGCATCAAGCCGATCGTAGGCTGTGAGTTTTACGTGGTGGAAGACCATACCAAAAAGCAGTTTACCAAGGAACAGAAGGATATTCGCTACCACCAGTTGCTGCTGGCGAAGAATCCGCAGGGCTATAAAAACCTGATTAAACTGTGCTCATTGGGCTACATGGAAGGCTTGTATGGCAAGTACCCCCGAATTACGAAAGAACTCATCGATCAGTACAAGGAAGGGTTGATTGCGTCGACCTGCTGCATCGGAGCGTCGGTGCCGAAAACCATTTTGAAGAAGGGTGAAGAAGCGGGCGAGAAGGAGTTTCAGTGGTGGCTCGACCGGTTTGGGGAAGATTATTACGTGGAATTGCAACGCCACGAGATTCCCGATCAGATCAAGGTCAACGAAGTGCTGGTCAAGTTCGCCCGGAAATACAACGTCAAAATCATTGCCTCCAACGACTCGCATTATGTCGACCGGGAAGACTGGGTGGCGCACGATATCCTGCTGTGTGTCAACACCAACGAAAAGCTGAGTACACCTTCCGAAAAAGAATTTAACGATGAGGAAGGTTCTAAAAAAGGAACCCGCTTTGCGTTTTTCAGCGACCAGTTTTACTTCAAAAATACCCAGGAAATGTCGACGCTGTTCCGCGATTTGCCGGAAGCGATCGATAACACCAACGAGATTGTCGACAAGGTCGAAACGCTGAAACTGAAGCGCGACATTCTGCTGCCCAACTTCGTGATTCCCGACGGTTTTGCATCCCAGGACGATTATCTCGAATTTTTGACCTTCGAAGGGGCCAAACAACGGTACCGGGTGTTGACGCCCGAAGCCGATGAGCGGTTGCGGTTTGAACTGGGGGTGATCCGGCAAATGGGTTTTGCAGGCTACTTTCTGATCGTGTCGGATTTTATTCAGGCCGGACGCGATCTGGGCGTGATGGTGGGACCGGGCCGGGGCTCGGCGGCAGGTTCGGCGGTGGCCTATTGTATCGGAATTACGAACATCGACCCGATCAAGTACAACCTGCTTTTCGAGCGGTTTTTGAATCCCGACCGGAAGTCCATGCCCGATATTGACACTGACTTTGACGACGAAGGTCGCCAGAAGGTGATCGATTATGTGGTGAAAAAATACGGCAAACAACAGGTGGCACAAATCGTGACGTACGGCACGATGGCTGCTAAATCGGCCATTAAAGACGTGGCCCGCGTGATGGAATTGCCGCTGCCTGAATCGAACGCGCTGGCGAAACTGGTGCCCGACAAGCCGACCTACAACATGACCCTCAAGAAGATTTTTGAGGACTCGATCGACACGCTGGGGATGATGATTCAGCCCGAGGAAGTGGAGAACGTGAAAAAGATGCGGGCCATCGAAGCGGGCAACGATTTGCAGGCGAAGGTTTTGAAACAGGCCCGGAAACTAGAGGGTAACATCCGGAATACCGGGATTCATGCCGCCGGGATCATCATTGCGCCGGAGGATTTGTCGAACATCGTACCGGTTTCGACGTCCAAAGAATCGGACCTGATCATTACCCAGTATGAAGGGAAAGTAATTGAGGATGCGGGCGTTATCAAGATGGACTTTCTGGGTCTGCGAAACCTCACGATCATCAAGGAAAGCCTGCGGCTGATCAAACAAAACCACGGCGGTTTGTTTGTCAACGGCGTCGAAACCGACATTGACGACATTCCGCTCGACGACGAGGAAACGTACAAAACCTTCCAGCGCGGTGAAACGAACGCGATTTTCCAGTTCGAATCCGACGGGATGAAGAAATACATGAAAGACCTCAAACCAGACCGTTTTGAGGACTTGATCGCCATGAACGCCCTCTACCGCCCCGGTCCGATTGCCTACATTCCGAACTTTATCAACCGGAAACACGGGCGGGAAGAAGTCAAGTATGACTTGCCCGAAATGGAAGAATATCTGGCGGATACGTATGGCATTACGGTTTATCAGGAGCAATTGATGCTGCTGTCGCAGAAACTAGGCAACTTTACGAAGGGGGATGCCGACGTGTTGCGGAAGGCGATGGGAAAGAAAGACCGCGCAACGCTCGACAAAATGAAGGGGAAGTTTATGGATGGCTGTGCGGCTAACAAGCTGGCCATCAAGACCTGCGAGAAAGTCTGGACCGACTGGGAAGCCTTTGCCTCATACGCCTTCAACAAATCCCACTCGACCTGTTACGCTTTTGTTGCCTACCAAACCGCGTATTTAAAAACGCATTACAAGTCGGAATATATGGCGGCCGTTTTGACCAGCTCGCTGGGCAACATCGAAAAAATTACCTTCTTTATGGAGGAATGCAAAGCCATCGGCATACCGGTTTTGGGGCCGGACATCAACGAATCGGAGCGGTTTTTCGGGGTGAATCAGAAAGGAGAAATCCGGTTTGGACTGGGGGCCATCAAAGGCACCGGCGACGCAGCGGTAGATTCCATTATTGAAGAGCGCAAAAAAGGCGGGCCGTTTAAAGATGTCTATGATTTCGTGATTCGGATCAACCTGCGAACGGTCAATAAAAAGACACTGGAAAGTCTGGCCTACGCGGGAGCCTTTGATAATCAGGAGGAATTCCACCGGGCGCAGTATTTTACCCCCGCTGAAGGAGAAACCGCGACGTATATTGAAAAACTAACGCGATACGCCAATAACTACCACGCCGAGAAGTCGGCGGCCCAGCAGTCGCTGTTTGGCGGAATTGGCGGAGAACCCAACATTGCCCGGCCCAAACCGCCCATTGTGGAGCCTTGGAGCGAAATTGAACGGCTGAAATACGAAAAGGATGTGGTCGGTTTTTATATCTCCGGTCACCCGCTGGATGAATTTCGGATTGAATTGGAAAGTTTCTGTACCTGTACACTCGATAAACTGTTCGATGAAGCGAATCAGGGACGGGAAATTACGGTGGGCGGCATTGTGACCACCAAGCAGCTGCGGCAGTCGAAAAACGGAAACCCGTTTGTGATTTTCAAACTGGAGGACTACAACGGAACGGTGGAAATGAGCTTGTTCGGTGAGGATTTTGTTCGGATGGGAAATTACATCGAAGAAGGCTTGTTTCTCCATGTGAAAGGAAAACTGCAAAACCGCTGGAATTCCGACGCCTTCGAATTCCGCCCGAATTTCATTCAGTTGCTAACCGAAGTTCGGACAAAATACAGCAAAGAACTCTGCGTTCAACTGGATTTGAAGCTGATTAACAACGAGTTTGTAACTAAAATTGCCGATATAATAAAGACCTATCCCGGTTCCTGCAATCTGGTGCTGCGGGTAACGGACGATGAAGACCGGGTTGACGTCAGCATGTTGTCGAGGCCGTTTAAAATCTCGCCGGTCAATGAATTACTGAAAGAATTGGACGCGATCGATGGAGTGGGCTATCGTTTGAATTAGTGTTGAACTTTTTTCCAATTCAAAACATTGTACGTACAGATGAGTTAAAGTAGACAAAAAATCGAGATACAATCATGGCAAAAGCGATTGAAATAACCGACGCCAACTTCGCAGAAGTAATCAATTCTGATATACCGGTACTAGTGGATTTTTGGGCTGAATGGTGTGGCCCCTGTAAGATGATCGGACCCGTTGTGGAACAACTGGCTGGCGAATACGAAGGCAAAGCCATCGTGGCCAAAATGGATGTGGACATGAACGCCCAGGTTCCGGCTCAATTCGGTATCCGCAGCATTCCGACTTTGATGGTGTTTAAAAACGGAAAAATGGTGGACAAGGTCATTGGTGCCGTTGCCAAATCCGTTCTGGAACAGAAATTAGTAGCCCAATTGTAAACATTGCGTGCTATTTTATCATAGATCGCCAAAGCCCGACAGCCGTGTCGGGCTTTTTTGTTTGCATTTTGGGCGATTGAGTCACAATCTACTTGTCAAAGCTTGCCCGGTTTCGCGTTTTGGCCTATCTTACGAAGGAACGAATACCGCCTTTACACCCTGTACGATGCGATCTCTTTTCTTCCTGCTTTTTCTCCTGAGTGCATTACCCGCCTGGACGCAGGCTTTCCGCCCCGACGAAGTCAAACGCTGGCAGCAGCGCGCCAAAGGCATTACCATCACCCGCGACACCTGGGATATTCCGCACATTTACGGAAAAACCGATGCCGACGTTGTTTTCGGATTGTTGTATTCCCAATGCGAAGATGATTTTGCGCGGGTGGAAGAAAATTATATCGATGCCATTGGCCGCATGGCGGAGGTAGACGGCGAAGACGCTCTCTACCACGATCTCCGCGCCCGGTTGTTCATGGACACCACGCAGGCTATTGCGATTTACAAAAAATCACCGGCCTGGATGAAAAAACTGCTGGATGCCTTTGCCGAGGGCACGAACTATTATTTGGCCACGCATCCCAACGTCAAACCCCGGTTATTGACCCGGTTTCAGCCCTGGATGCCCCTCATGTTTAGCGAAGGCAGCATCGGCGGAAACCTGAGTGTTATTTCTACGGAGCGGATCAAAGCGTTTTATACCAATTCGAAATGGTCGGCGCAGGCGTATGATTTTGAGAAGACCGACCGCGAACCCGTCGGCTCGAACGGTTTTGCGATTGCGCCTTCGAAAACCGCATCGAAAAAAGCCATGCTGCTGATTAATCCGCACACCTCGTTCTATTTCCGGTCTGAGGTGCATGTAGTCAGTAAAAAAGGCTTGAATGCATACGGGGCTGTCACCTGGGGGCAGTTCTTTGTTTATCAGGGATTTAATCAGAATTGTGGCTGGATGCACACGTCGGGTGATGCCGACTCGATGGACGAGTATCTGGAAACCGTAGAGAAGAAAGACGGGATTTATCAGTACAAATATGGTTCGGACTGGCGTCCGGTGAAAACCGAAAAGATCTCGTTGCCTTACAAATCCGGGAATGAAATCAAGCACAAAGATTTTACGATTTACCGCACCCACCACGGCCCGGTGGCGGGTCAGCTCGGTGACAAGTGGATCACCATCAGCATGATGAACGACCCGTTGAATGCACTCGCGCAATCGTATCTGCGGACGAAGGCCAACGATTACAAGAGCTATCAGAACGTCATGAAGCTGAACGGCAATGCGACCAACAACACGGTTTATGCGGATCGAAAAGGCACGATTGCGTATTGGCACGGTAATTTTATCCCGAAAAGAAACCCGAAATTCAACTGGAACGAACCCGTCGATGGAAGTGATCCCGAAACGGACTGGAAAGGCCTGCACGACATTTCGGAGATTGTTCAGGTGAAAAATCCGGTCAGCGGCTGGATTCAGAATTGCAATTCAACGCCGTTTTCCGTTTCGGGGCCGAGCAGCCCGGCCATCAGCCAGTATCCGACCTACATGGCGCCGGATGCCGAAAATTACCGGGGCGTTAATGCCGTTCAGGTGTTGAGCCAGAAGTCGGTTTTTACGCTGGATACGCTGATTGCAGCCGCCAACGACCCGCATCTGCCCGGTTTTGATGACCTGATTCCGTCGCTGCTACAAGCGTATAAAACCGTTTCTGCCAAGTCGGAAGAACCGTCCAAACCGTTAGCCGAAGCCATCGAAATTTTAAATAACTGGGATAAAACGTACGGAACAACTTCGGTGGCCACCACGCTGGCGGTTTTCTGGGGCGAAAGGATTCAACGCCTGGCCCGCGCGCAAATCAAAGGAAATCAGCGGTTTGACTTTTTGACATTTACCGATTACGTCGTGAAAAACACAAGCCCGGAGGATAAAGTGAAGATGCTCGCCGAGGTGCTGGATGAACTCACACGAGACTTTGGCACCTGGAAAACCCCCTGGGGCGAAATCAACCGGTTTCAGCGACTTACCGGAAAAATCAAAGAAACCTTCGATGATCAGAAGCCCAGCTTTCCGGTCGGGTTCACCTCCGCCACCTGGGGGTCGCTGGCGTCATTTGGGGCGCGGACGTATCCCGGAACGAAAAAAAGATACGGCAGTGTGGGCAATAGTTTTGTTGCTGTCGTGGAGTTTGGCGACCGGGTCAAAGCCCGGACGGTTGTCAACGGCGGCCACAGCAGCGACCCGGCTTCTCCGCATTTCAATGATCAGTCCGCGTTATTTAGTACCGGAAAATTCAAGGACGTCTGGTTTTACCCGGAAGATATTCAGCAGCACGTTGGCAAAACGTATCATCCGGGGAAAAATAAATGATTTTCCGCCTGAGATTAATTGATTGAAATTTATTGATCGCCGAAATAAATGTTTATCAGCCCACCGCTTAAGCGGTGGGTAAATTGAAGCGAACCGAATGAGAATAAAACCGTTAAAACGGTTCGGTTAGCGGTGGATTACTTTTCGCTTTACCCACCGCTTAAGCAGTGGGCTGATAAACCAAACGAGTAATCCGCCGTATTATTGAGTTTCAATATATTAACCGCAGGCTAAGGGCTTTCTAATTAACAGAAAGCCACAAAAAACCATTTTTGGAAGACACGCGTTCAATCGAACCCGCTTTCGCCCATTCGGAGAGTATTTTCTCGGCACTGGCAAAATCCTGCCCGGTAATCACGGCAAATTCCTGGGTTGTCAGACTGCGAAATTTGTGAAACAATTCCTTTGCCGGTAACGCAAAAGCCGTTTTTTGGATGTCTGGTTTCAGGGCGTGCAGTTCTTCCTCAAACAGGGAATACGGTTTGAAACCATAGATTTTGGATTGTCGGGTATTCGTTTCAAGAAACAGGGTCGGAAAACCGCGTACACCCAACCGTTTGGCAAAAGCCAGATCGTCTTCAAAACCGGCTACCGCGCTGGTTTCATAATCGGACCGGAACCGTTCGACATCAAGCCCAACCCAGGAGGCTGCCTGAGCGAGATGCTCCCACTTTGTGATATTTTTCTTGTGCAGAAAAACCATTTCACGAATGTGCCGCAGAAACAGGATGGCTTTTTCCGGGCTTTGGTACCGGGCTGCTACAAACGCCACGGAGGGCGGATAGGAGGAAGGCAGCGGGTCTTCCAGCCAGACATCGCCATCGATGGGCATCTGGTAATGCTGACTAACTTCATCCCAATGGTGGGCCACATCGGCGGGTTTGCTAATGCCGCCACTGTTGTAAACGTCCCACGAAGGCAGCAAACCACCCATGCGATAGTCGATGGTTAAATACCGGCCATATTCCAGCTTCAATTTGCGAAGCTGCGGTTCAATGCCCCAACAGGTCGAACAAATCGGATCGGTAAAATACGTAATGTGAATTTGATCGGCCGGAGCACCGTCGGAGGTCGGGGCGAAGGGTTCGTTGCCGGCACTTGACACGCGATCCGGGATTTCGCAGACACCCGAAACCGGGTCGCACAGAAGTAGATTAGTCATTGGATTAATAAACAGGTTGTATGAATCTAGTCGGTGAATTCCCGGATAATGCTCAGGACCTCTTCGCCGATCATTTTGACTTTCGTTTTTCCGAATCCTTTTACGGTTAATAATTCATCCAGCGTTTTGGGCCGGATGCGGCTGAGTTCCAGAATCGTTTTCCGGGGAAGCACCATATACCCGGCGCTGTCGTTTTCTCCGGCCAGATCGTCCCGCCATTTCGTCAGGGCTTTGTAGAGGCTGGTACCGGCTTTACTTCCAGTGCTTTCCGCTGGCTCACCGGCTTTCCGACGATCCTTCAATTTCCGGTTCGGCTGAAAAGCCAGTTCGGATTCGTTCCGTGCTTTCAGGTAAGCCAGTGCTTCAAAACCGCTTCGGCAACCGTCGAAACAATGCATTTTGATGAACAATTCTTTTTCGAGTTCTTCCAGCGATTCGCGCAAAGACTCCTGAACCAGTTTGTTATCAGAACCGGTTGGATAATGATAAAGAATGGGTAAAAGTTCGTTGTTGATCAAATTGTAGAAGTAAGAACCCGCTTTTCGGATGCGCTCCTGCAATGGCTGGTTATCTTCCGGCAAGAGACTTTCGGCGAAGTAAGCCGACAGTTGCTGCCGGAACCGTGTGGCCAGACTCCCGGCTTTTTCGTGGAAGAGGTTTTTGAAATGACCCAGGATTTGCTCAGCCCCTTCGTCCAGACTGGCCGCATTATCGACCACCAGCCGCAGCGATTTGTTGATTAAATACGCCGATCGGTCGAACAGAAACAGGTCCAGCAGCAGGTTTTCCTGGTTGGTCTGTTTCGAATTCCACAACTCCTGTTCGTCGGGTGTTTGCAGTTGAACCTGTTCGTGAAATTCCTCCAGCATCAGCTCGGTTTTGATGCTGTGGGAGGGAATGGGCGCGCGCAGCACCAGGCCTTCCAGCGATTTACAGCGGCTCAGCGCTACGTAGACCTGCCCGTGGGCAAAAGCCGCCGACGCATCGATAATTGCCTTTTCGAACGTTAGCCCCTGGCTCTTGTGGATGGTGATGGCCCAGGCCAGTTTGAGGGGATATTGAACAAATTTACCGACCGGTTCTTCTTTGATTTCATTCGTAGTCGCATCCAGAGAATACCGAATATTCGTCCAATCCATTCGGTCGACGGCGATCGTTTCAACCTCTTTCGGACATTTTACATAAATGAAATCGTCGTCGATGTCGGTAATTCGCCCGATTTTTCCGTTGTAGAACAGCTTTTCGCGGGAAATGTCATTTTTGATGAACATCACCTGTGCGCCCACTTTCAGTTCCAGACTGGCTTCGGTGGGGTAAGCTTGGGCCGGAAAGTCGCCTTCGATGGTAGCCTCAAAGGAGTGTGAGGGCGTTTTCAAGGCCCGCAATTTCTGGTTGTTGATTTGCTGGGCCGCGTTGTTGTGGGTCGAAAGGGTGATGAAACCTTCGCTGTCGTCCGGAGAAAAATCGGCAATATACCGTTGGTTCAACTCGTCCAGTTGCAAACGCGTGACGCGTTTTTCGCGAATGCTGTTCAGGATGTCGATAAAACGCTGGTCGGATTGCCGGTATATGTGTTGTAGTTCAATGGAAATGTACGGCGTTTTTCGCAGGGCGCGGCTTCCGAAAAAATAACCGGTTTCGTAGTACGGTTTTAGAAATGCCCAGTCGTCATCCCGAATCACCGGCGGCAACTGCTGCATGTCGCCAATGAGCAGCAACTGAACGCCCCCGAAGGGTTCCGGGCGGTGGCGGTAGCGTCGCAACACCTCATCGATGCCGTCGAGCACATCGGCGCGAACCATGCTGATTTCATCGATAACCAACAAATCCAGTGTCCGGAATAATTTGATTTTTTCCCGGTTTATTTTTTTGGATTCCTGGCCGGCTGTTCCCGGAACCAATGGGCCAAACGGCAGTTGGAATAATGAATGAATGGTAACCCCCCCGGCATTGATGGCGGCCACGCCGGTGGGAGCCACCACCGCCAGTCGCTTGGACGTCAACTGTTTAATCTCGTGTAAAAAGGTTGTTTTCCCCGTGCCGGCTTTCCCCGTCAAAAACACATTGCGGTTGGTATGCAGCACGAAGTCATGCGCAAGCTGGAGCTTTTCGTTTACAATGGTGGGCATAAGGTAACAACTAATAAACAGATAGCCGAAAGCAAGTAACAGATTGGAGGAATCTCACTGGTCTTTCCCGGAAAAGGTGAAGATAACAAATGGAAAGGGGACTGCCAACCCTTTTTTTTCCAAAAACCGCATTGCTGATGGATGGCAAATTGCCTGCGTTCTGGCTCGTGTGGGCATCGAAATAGCACTATTCTGGTAACAAAATTTATTAATTGAACGAATCCCGGAAAAGAAAAATCATACTGACTCTACGGCTTGCGGTTCTGGTGACTGCGTCTTATTTTTACTCATCAGATGATATGATGACTACCGATACGATCCTAATCAAGCGCGAGAGTCTGGCCGATGCGGTTGTCAACAAGCTCCAGCACCAAATCGCGACGAATCACTACAAAATTGGCGAAAGGCTGCCTTCCGAGCCCGAACTCATGCAGCAGTTTGGTGTGGGTCGCTCGACCATCCGCGAAGCGATCCGCATCCTGGCTAACAAGGGTTTGATCCGGGTGCAACAGGGTGTTGGCACCTTCGTGGAACTCCAGCAGAACAGCGTTGAACCATTTCACCAGAGTTTATCGCGGGCCGAGGGCGACGATGTGAACGAGGTTCGCCAGTTGCTGGAACTCAAAATTGCCGAAAAAGCCGCCCTGAACCGGACGCAGGAAGACATCGACATCATGAGCGGTTATCTGCAGAAACGGCACGAAGCCGCCCTGCAAAACCGCCCGGAAGAATGCATCGAGGCCGATATTCAGTTTCACATCCGCCTGGCGATGGCATCAAAAAATGAAGTTCTCGTGGATCTTTACCGGATCATAGCCAATAAAATGAAGAAGTCGTTTATGGAAGTCTTTATAACGACGGAGACGTTGCTGAGTAAACAAACCATGCACACCTCCCTGCTGCAAAGTGTCGCCGACCGTGACCCTAAAAAAGCATGGTTTTGGGCGGCTAAAATTACGGGACAAATCCGGTAGTGCGTTCGATACCCGTAGATTCCAACTTCTAACAAAGGACAGTACGTTATGGATTTAATCCGATCAGCCCTTCGCAAACCCATTACCGTGCTGGTATTGGTGGCGGGTTTATTTTATTTCGGTGTCGGTGCCGTTCGCACGATCAAAATCGACATTTTTCCCAATCTGGATTTGCCGGTAATCTACATTTCCCACCCCTTTGGCGGCTACACGCCCAATCAGATGGAGTCGTTTTTCGGGAAACAGTACGTCAATCTGTTACTCTACGTATCGGGCGTCAAAAGCATCGAAACCAAGAACATCCAGGGGCTTACGCTGATCAAACTGTCGTTTTACGAAGGCACGAACATGGCCCAGGCAGCCGCCGAAGTGTCGTCGTATACCAACCGGGCGCAGGCCATTTTTCCGCCCGGGTCCCAGCCGCCTTTCATCCTTCGATTCGATGCATCGACACTGCCGGTGGGTCAGTTGGTCTTAAGCAGTCCGATCCGAACCAACAACGAATTACAGGATTTAGCCAACGTCTACGTTCGGGCGCGGTTTAGTGCCATTCCCGGTCTGGTGGCTCCGGCACCCTTTGGCGGTAATTCTCGAACGATCGTGATCCGGGCCGACCCGGCACTGCTGCGCTCCCACAACCTGACGCCCGACCAGCTCGTGCTGGCGCTGCGGGCCAACAACCAGGCGACGCCAGCCGGTAACGTGCGGGTGGGCGATCTGAATTATTTTACCCCGGCCAATACCACCATCCGGGAGGTGAAAGACTTCGGCAACATTCCGTTATATACCGGATCGGTGCAGAGTCTGTACCTCAAAGATGTGGCGCAGGTAGAAGATGGGGCCGATATTACGTCGGGTTATGTGCTGGTGAATGGCCGCCGGTCAGTCTATTTGCCCATCACCAAATCGGCGGATGCGTCGACTTGGGAAGTGGTTCAGAACTTGAAAAAAGAGCTGCCTAATTTTCAGTCGTTATTGCCCGAAGACGTCACGTTATCGTATGAATTTGACCAGTCGGTTTACGTCATTAATTCGGTCGAAAGTTTGATTACCGAAGGTGTCATTGGGGCCATTTTAACCGGGTTGATGGTCCTGCTTTTTCTGGGCGATCCACGGGGTGCTCTCATCGTGATAATCACCATTCCGATCTGTATAATTTCCGGGGTTTTATTTCTGTCGTTATTCGGGCAAACCATCAACATTATGACGTTGAGCGGTTTGTCACTGGCCATCGGGATTCTCGTGGATGAATCGACGGTAACGATCGAGAATATTCACCAGCATCTGGACATGAAAAAGCCCAAAGCGCTGGCCATCTGGGACGCCTGTCAGGAAATTGCCTTCTCTAAACTGCTGATTCTCTTCTGTATTCTGGCGGTTTTTGCCCCGGCGTTTACCATGAAAGGCATACCGGGAGCCTTGTTTTTACCGCTTTCGCTGGCCATTGCGTTTTCCATGATTACGTCCTATATCATGGCGCAGACGCTGGTACCGGTTTTGGCGAACTGGCTGATGAAAGCGCACGTCATCAAAACCAACGGAAAAGCCGGGAAACAAGACGCCAAACAGGCCCAGTCGATTCCGGTGGCGGCCCAGTCGTCGGAAGAGCGAATCCTGAGCGGAAAACAGAAATTAGCGCACCAGGCTGATTTGAATAACGACGGTAAAATCGGTCGTTTCGAGCGGCTACGGATTAACTTCGTGCGGTTTATTTCGTGGACACTTCCTTATAAAAGATCCATTACCGTCGGTTATGTCGTGGTCGCACTGGCCAGTACGGCTTTCTTTTTGAGCATCATTGGCCGCGACGTTTTACCGCGTGTCAACGCCGGTCAGTTTCAGGTAAGATTGCGGGCTCAGGATGGTACACGACTCGAAAAAACCGAGGCTACCATGTTGAAAGCCATCGATGTTTTGCACGATCTGGTGGGGAAAGAAAACGTTGATATTACCTCCGCCATGGTGGGCATGCACAGCTCCCAGTTTTCAACCAGCCCGATTTATCTCTTCATGGCCGGGCCGCAGGAAGGTGTTTTGCAGGCCAGTTTAAAACCCGATTATGACGTCGATCTGGATCAGTTAAAAGACCAGTACCGCGCTAAAATGAAGGAGGCTTTACCCGATATAAAAATGTCGTTCGAGCCGATTGAACTGACCGATAAAATCCTCAGCCAGGGTTCGCCAACGCCCATTGAAGTAAAGGTGATCGGGAAGAATAAACCGGAGAACGAGGTGTATGCCAACAAAGTGATTGCCAGTCTGAAAAAGATCCCGTATCTGCGGGACGTTCAAATTGGTCAGGCGGTTAATTATCCGGCCATCGACATTGAAATTGACCGCGTTCGGGCGGCCCAGTTGGGAACGGATATTTCGGCGATTTCGCGTTCTTTGACGGCCTCGACTTCGTCGTCACGGTTTACGGAGAAAAACGTCTGGATTGATCCGAAAAGTGGTCAGATGTACAGTGTTCAGGTGGTGGTGCCGGAAAGCAAGATGGCTAACCTCAGCGATATTGGCGAAATTCCGGTTACGCCCAATGCCAACCGCCCGGTTCTGAGCGATGTGGCCACCATAAAGAAAGGCCGGACGTACGGCGAAAACGACAACATTGGAGCTGTGCCGGTTTTGTCGGTCACGGCGAATCTGAACGACATGGACTTGGGAACGGCCACGGTCGACGTTAAAAAAGCCATCGCCGACCTGGGTGAATTGCCGCGCGGATTAACCATCGAAACGCGGGGGCTGACGCAGGTCCTAACCGAAACCCTCGATAGTTTACAAACCGGTTTGTTAACAGCGATCATCGTGATTTTTCTGATGCTGGCGGCTAATTTCCAGTCGTTCAAGGTATCGCTGGTGGTTTTGTGTACCGTTCCGGCGGTGTTGGCGGGCTCCCTGGCCCTGTTGCTGCTGACGGGCTCTACGCTCAATCTGCAATCCTACATGGGCATGATTATGTCGGTGGGGGTGTCCATTTCCAACGCGGTTTTGCTGGTGACCAATGCCGAGCAGTTGCGGATGAAAAACCACAACGCCCTGCTGGCGGCCAAAGAGGCCGCTTCGCTGCGGATGCGCCCCATTCTGATGACCAGCGTGGCAATGGTGGTGGGCATGCTGCCGATGGCCCTTGGATTTGGTGAAGGCGGTTCGCAAACCGCCCCGCTGGGCCGGGCCGTCATCGGTGGGCTGATTGCTTCGACCTTTGCGGCTTTGCATATTTTGCCGCTGGTATTTGCCTGGGTGCAGGAAAAATCATCGACCCAGTCGGTATCGTTAGACCCTGAAGACAAAGAAAGTAAACATTATATTCCCGGCGTATATGAATCGGTTAATTAACAGAGTAGGGTATTCCGTATTGGCGATTTTTTCCGGCATTCTGGTGGTCAGTTCATTGAATGGCTGCCACTCGAGCGAGGGGAAAACAGAAAAAACAGCCGTGGCGGAGGAGCCGCAACCATTGGAGGTGATTGCGCTGCGCAAAGGCAAACTTTCGTCGAGCCTGCAGATTCCCGGCGAACTGATGGCGTTTCGGGATGTGGATATCTACGCCAAAGTGAGCGGTTTTATCAAGTCCATCCATGCCGACGTAGGCACGGAGGTGAAGGAAGGGCAGTTGCTGGCCCTGGCCGAAGCCCCCGAACTGAACGCCCAATTGTCGGCGGCCCATTCGAGGCTGAAATCACAAGAAGCGTTATACATCGCCAGCAAGGCCAATTACGACCGTTACGTAGATGCCGCCAAAACACCGGGAACCGTCGCCCAGACGATGATCGAACAGACGCTGGCGAAAAAAGAATCGGACCTGGCCCAACTGGAAGCCGCGAAATCCTCCTACCGGGAAGTATCCGACATGCGGAAATACCTGGAAATCCGGGCGCCTTTCAGTGGTATCATCAGTCTGCGAAACGCCAGCACCGGGGCCTACATCGGGCCGTCGGGCAAAGGGTCGGAGTTTCCGCTGTTTGTGTTGACAGAACAAAAGCGGCTGCGGCTGGTCATTGCGGTTCCCGAAGCCTATACGGGGTATGTCGATCTGAACGACGAGGTGACGTTTACCGTGAAAGCCTATCCCGATAAAAAATTCAGCGGGAAAGTGAAACGCCTGGCGGGGGCGCTCGACAAACGCCTGCGCTCGGAACGAACCGAAGTGGACGTGATCAACTCCGACCGGAAGCTGTTGCCGGGCATGATCGCCGAAGTGACCATTCCGCTCCCAACCAAAAATACAACCTTCGTGGTGCCAAAATCCGCGGTCATCAACGCCACAACGGGGGTTTTCATCGTCAAAGTGGCCAACCAGAAAGCCGAATGGATTCCGGTTCAGAAAGGACTGGAAGACGGCGACAGCGTCGAGGTGTTTGGCGAGGTAAAAGAAGGCGATCAGATCCTGACCACGGCCACGGAAGAAGTGCGGAACGGTTCTGCCATTCGCTCGGTAAAGCAACGGACGTAGTCGCCAGCGGTCCGGTTTTCAGGAATCAATAGCATCCAAAATAACCGCACAGGCTTCCCGAATCTGCTCCCCGGTGATGATCAGCGGGGGCGCAATGCGCATGGAATTGTCGCAGAACAGAAACCAGTCTGTAATCACGCCGTTGAGAATGGCCCGGTCGATGACCGGTTTTAAAATGTCGAACGATTCAAATTCGGCTGCCAGCATCAGCCCTTTGCCCCGGACTGCTTTGATGGCCGGATGAACCAGCAACTGTTTGAACAACTGGCCTTTGTCTTCGGCCTGCTCGTGCAGTTTTCCGTCCTGCACAACGCGCAGGGTGGCCAGCGATGCAGCCGAGCAAACCGGGTGGCCGCCAAAGGTCGTGATGTGGCCCAGAATCGGGTTGGTTTTGAAAACGCTCATGATTTCGGCGGAACTAATGAACGCGCCGATCGGCATACCACCCCCCATGCCTTTGGCGCAAACCAGCACGTCGGGAACGACCCCAAAATCCTCGAAAGCCCAGAACGTTCCGGTTCGCCCAAAACCGGTTTGAATTTCATCAAAAACCAGCAACGCGCCCACCTCCGTACACCGCTTCCGCACCGCCTGAAGATAGGCCGTTTCCGGTACCCGGACGCCCGCTTCACCTTGCACCACTTCCATGATCACGGCAGCGGTTTTTGGGGTGATTTCCTCAAGGTGCTGCCAGTCACCGTGCTGGATGTGCCGAATGCCGGGAAGGAGGGGGCGGAAACTCCGTTTGAAATTCTCGCTCCCCGACAGCGACAGCGCGCCCTGCGTGGCTCCGTGATAGGCATTGAAACACGAAATGATTTCCCGCCGACCCGTAAACCGTTTGGCCAGTTTCATGGTGCCTTCGATGGCTTCCGTGCCGGAGTTGGTGAAATAGACGCTCGACAGCGGTTCCGGCAGCGTTTGGGCCAGCGCGTGGGCCAGTTCGACCTGGGGCGTCTGTACATATTCGCCGTAGACCATCAAATGCAGGTATTTATCCAGTTGCTCCTGAATGGCCGCCAGCACGCGCGGATGCCGGTGGCCGACGTTGCTCACGCCGATGCCGGAAATCAAATCAATGTAACGCTGGCCGGAACCGTACAGGTAAATGCCCTCCGCCCGCTCGATTTCGAGGGCCAGCGGAAAGTCGGACGTTTGGGCGACGTGCTGAAAAAACAGTTGCCGTTGGGTTATTACTGTGTTGTTCTTCAAGGAAATAGTTAGTTGCCGGTGCAAAAATACACCTATATAACGCTTGGGCGAAATCGGTAAGTTTATTAACTTTATTAGTTATGAAATTTTCCTGCCTATGAAGCTAATCTACCTGTCTGTTATTCTGGGAATTTTGCTGGTTTCAAAGGGGTGGTCCCAGGACGTGTATTACGAACCGGGTCAGTCACACATTCCCGGAACGTATGATTTTCTCCTCAAAAATGGCACCACGATACGCGGACAATTCGTTCGGCGGGACAGCGCTTCGTATCTTATCCGAACCAAAAAGGAGGGCGACCGGCTGTTGGCCGCTCACGAGATTCAGCGCGCCGATCTGGTTGGCGGTACTCTTCGCAGCGGCCCCGACTTTCCGAACGGTTTTCCGTTCCGGTTATTTTTGATGCCGACGGCGTATATGCCGGAAAAAAAGAGCCTGTATTTTCAAAGCAGCTACGTTTTATTCAGTCGGCTGGACGTTGGAATTACCAAAAACCTGAGTCTTGGCACGACTTTTCAGACCCTGAATCCCCGAAATTTTCATACATTTTCGGCCAAATACGGAGCCAAACTGATGCACCGGACCCACGTCGCGCTAAATGTCCAGTACATCGGTATTCGTCTGAATGAACGCCTGTTAACCAAGCTGGGACTCGCCCAGGGTGTCGTGACGGTGGGCGATGCCGAGCGCAACATCACCGTGGGAGCTGGTGTTACTTTCTCCCGGCAGGGCATTGCTTCGTCGGGCGTCGTCACCATCGGCTTCGTCCGCAAACTGACGCCGGATCTGACGTTCATCAATCAGAACAACATTCTGGTGGGAGAAGCCATAGAGCCGCAATACACTTACCTGTCGGGCTTGACCTCGGCGGGGTTGCGGTTCAACCGCCGTCGCCACGCGTTCGACACGGCGCTTCTGCTGCCCATCTACAGTACCAACGGCCTGGTTCGCACCAGCCCCCTGCCGTATTTGAGTTATATGGTTCGGATTGGAAAGTGAGAGTTTTGGGTTGAGGGTTGACGATGGACCATCGACGGTTGACCATTGACGATGGTCGATTGGCAATGGTCAATCGTCTATTCTTCAAAAAAACACACGGTTCCGCCCACCCAGTCGAAGTCTTTGTTGAATCGAACGCCGATCATTTCGCCCCGGCTCAGACGTGCCAGATTGGTCAGGAGCGTCGGGCGCGGGTCTTTCTCGTGCCAGATGTAAAGCATCCGGATTTCGCACTTCACCAAGCCGTCCGGCGACTGAATAACCGGTTCGTATTTGACTTTTTTCTGGAGTAAATAATTCTCTTTGTCAGAAATTGAATCCAGATCTGCTTTCGAAATATTCAGCATAACGCCACTTCCCGCGAAGGAGAAAAGCGGTTTCAAAACGTAATTTTCCAGATCGTCGGGATAGGTTTCTACCCGATCCAGGTATTGACTGGTTGGCACGTAGGGGCTGTTCAGCAATGGCAGCGTGTGTTTGCTGATGCGGAAAAACCAGTTCGGGTGGCCAATCCATTCGACGTCAACATCGTCCGTCAGCGAGAAAGCGGTTTTTAGCTCGGGGAAGTTCTCTAACTCGTCAAATATCAGTCGATTATAGATTCGTTTGATGTGGTAGCGCTGACCGTCTTTCTCGTAAAAAAGCTTCCGGCCTTCCTTCTGAATCTTCGTCAGGCAAACCGCTTCGATGCCCAGCATCTCGTGCGTGATGGCAAAGTCGATGCGGGTTTTCTGTTTTTCCGGATAAATTTCCAGTAGAATCACCTGCTCCGGCGGCTCCGTTCCGATGATCAGTCGGCGAAGATGCTGGCGGTAGGTTTCGTCCGAATCGACGTCGAACAGGTGGTTAAAACCGTCGGGAATGGGGAAGTAGTTTCTAAAATTACCGGACAGGTAAGATTGAAAACCAAAGATCGACGGAAAGCCTTGTAGCTCGATCAACTGTGGGAGAAGATCACCGTTTTCATCCTTGCAAATGGCAAAGTCGATGGCCAGAAAGGACGTATGCTCGTTCTCGTTCGGCACCCGCTGGCCGGGCGGAATGGCGGCTTCCGACCAGGCTTTAAACTGGTCTTCGGTGATGGTATCGATAATCGAATCGCAGGCTTCCAGAATCCGGTTTTTCAACGCCAAAGGGACAAAAACCGGGGTTTCGGCCACCCGAAAATCCAGTTGGCCGGGATAATCGTGGTGAATCTGATCCAAAAAAGCCCGGTAATTTTCCGGGCTAAAGGTTGCATTATAGGCTTGACGAATCGATTGAATCATAGTCGTTGGACGTGACCCGGTTTTCAGACATCCGGGTCACGATTTAAAGGTGGTCAGATGGTTTGGCGCAGAAAATCCGGAATCAACACCGATTCGGTCAGCCCGATTTTTTGAGGGTCCAGCAGCGACGCAACCATTTCGTTGTATTTTTCTTCGCCGTGGTTCTCCACAATCTGCCGCTTTTTCTCGTCTTTCATGAAATACCGCAACATGCCTTCGCCGTCGGCTTCCGGATGAAACTGGGTTCCGAACACCTCGTCGGTAAACCGGACGGCCATGATGGCCCGTTCGTAGTCGACGTGGGGGCGGATTTTTTCCAGACACAACACCTTGGCATCCAGCTCACTAATGCGTTGCCAGTTGGGTTCGGTCAATTGATAATCCCGCGAATCGACCGCAAAAAACGGATCGGGCAATTTCTGAAACAGCGGATCGGTTTGGCCTTCGTCGGTTTTGTGAATCGGAAAAATGCCAAAGGAGGTCGACCGCCGTTTGCTGATGGTGCCGATGCCGAGGTGCCGCGATACGAGTTGAAACGAATGGCAAATCAGAAACAGATATTTCTTTTGATTGCTGGTCCGGTTGTGCGAAAAAAGCTGGTCGATCAACTGAAAATAGGGTTCTTCCCAGGGCTCATCGCTCGGCAGCGGACTACCGGGGCCACCACTCGAAATATAAATATCGTAGTCCAGTCCGGGAATTTCGTTTTTGCCGCGCACGTCGAAAACCGTATGCGTTAATTCAAGCTGTTCTTTTTCGCTGATATTCCGGATGAGTTGCAAAATACAGCGCATGCCTTCGTTCGGGACGTTGTTGTATAGGTCCAGAACGGCCACTTTCATCGATTCCATTGGGTATGTTTTATGAGCCCCCCACCCCCTAAAGGGGGCTTTGAAAATTTGGATGTTTCAGCCCCCTTTAGGGGGTGGGGGGCCGGATGATGTAAAGATAACTATCTCAAACCGTGAGAAGTTTCCTCCACAATGTAATCCACAACCCGCTTGAGATCATTGGTTTGTCGGAAAACCGCCAACTGCCGATCGGCACCGGTACCCATTTCGAGGATGGTTTTGACGTATTCGACATCTTTTCGGCTGCCGAGATCGTCGACCACATCGTCGATAAAATCGAGCAATTCCTGCGCCAGCGTGTGGTACGGAACTTCTTCCTGTTTGCCGAAGTCGATCAGTTTTCCTTCAATGCCGTACCGGGCCGCCCGCCATTTGTTTTCGTTGATCAACAACCGGCGGTAGGGTCTGAAATTCAGGTTTTGCTTGTGCAATTTGTGGATCTTCGCCACCAGTGCCTGCATCACGGCTGCCAGGCAAATCGTTTCGTCGACGCGCATCGGCACGTCACAAATCCGGAATTCGATGGTGTCGAAAAAGGGATGGAGCCGGATGTCCCACCAGATTTTTTTGCCGTTGTCGATGCAGTTCGTTTTGACGAGCAGGTTGATGTAATCGTCGTATTCGGCCGCTGACGAAAAATAATCGGGAATGCCCGTTCGCGGAAATTTGTCGAACACCTTGGAGCGGTACGATTTAAAACCGGTGTTTCGCCCGCACCAGAACGGCGAATTGGTCGAAAGGGCATAAATGTGGGGCAAAAAATACCGCACGGCATTCATAATGTGAAGTCCTTCGTTGCGGTTTTCGATGCCGACGTGGACGTGCAGGCCAAAAATCAGGTTCGAGCGGGCCACGTCGCGCATCTCATCGATGAGCTTGTCGTAGCGTTCGTTGTCGGTGATGAGCTGATCCTGCCAGTCGGAAATGGGGTGCGTGCCTGCTGCCGCAATCCGCAGATTCTGCTTGTCGGCCAGGTCGAGAACCATTTTGCGGAGGTAGGTAACTTCCTCGCGGGCTTCGTGAATGTTCGTACAGATGTTCGTACCCACTTCCACCACGGCCTGGTGCATCTCGGCTTTCACCCGTTCCTGCAACTGAATTTGACCGCCCTCCACAATTTTAGACATGTGCGAACGCAATTCGCGCGTGACGGGGTCGATCGTCTGAAATTCTTCTTCGATTCCTAACGTGAATACTGGCATGAAACAGAGTTGGGCTTCGTGAATCGATTACTTAGTGGACTTTTTCGCCTTTTTCTTTTCGACAGGTGCCGACACGGGTTCTTCCACGAGCGTATCCGGAACAAAAAGCCGACCCTGCGATGAACTTTGAATATATGAACCCCAGGTCAGGTTGTCCGCGCCCGGTTTTTGCGCTTTCGCCCGCGCAATGGCCATCGTGGCGGCTGCTTCCACCACCCAATCGAAGTTGGCCTGGCCCACCGAATGAATATCGGCGTCCGGGGCCGGGTTGCAGAAGTCGATGGCGTAGGGAATGCCGTCGCGGATGGCAAACTCGACCGTGTTGAAATCGTAGCCCAGCGCCCGGTTGAGGGCGATGACGTAGTCTTTAACGGTGGTCATCAGTTTTTTGTAAGCATCGCCGGTTACTTTCGGTTCGGCTGCATAGCGCAGGTGGTGCGGGTTGCGCGGTTCGTAGGGCATGATCCGGACGTCGGTGCCGCCAATGCAATAGCACCGGAAATAGTCATCGAAAATGATTTCTTCCTGCAGCATCATTACCAACTGAGCGGTTTCGGCGTATTTTTCCCACAGATCATCCGCGTTGTAGATCTTGTACACACTCTTCCAGCCCCCGCCGGAATGCGGTTTCATGTAAGCAGGAAAACCGATGTACTTGAAAATGAACTCCCAATCCATCATTTTCAGGTTGCGGAACGAGTTTTCGTTCGTATCGTCGGGCCGGTCTTTCGAGGGCAGCAGGACGGTGTTCGGAACCGGCACATTCAGTTTGGTTGCAATCGCGTTGTTAAAGAACTTCTCGTCGGCACTCCACCAGAAGGGGTTGTTGATGACGGCGGTTCCGCTCAGGGCCGCGTTTTTGAGGAAAGCCCGGTAAAACGGAACGTCCTGCGAAATCCGGTCGATGATGACGGCATAGTCGGTGGCTTCTCCCTGAACAACTTTGTCGATGGTTACGAATTCGGCCACGATGTCAGTTTCTTTTTTGCTGTTGACGCGGTCGACGAAGGCTTGCGGAAAGGAGTTTTCCTGCCCAAATAGTATTCCAATTTTCTTCATGTGCGTTTTAAAGGATCAAAATCGGTCGTAACGGAATAAAGGGTATGCTTACTGGAATTGTTTGAAATGATGCCCCAGATGCGCCACATAATCGTCGATGAGCCACAACAGGGTAACCGTTGGAGAATCATCAGGCGGTATGACCGGCTTTTGAAGGGTTTCCTCCGGTATATTTTCGGTAACATACAAAATTTGTCGATTCAACGATTGCCAGTACGTCAGTAAATGTTCCAGCGGGAGTTGCTGGTAGTGGTTCAACACCACCGACTGGTTCTGGTTATACCGCTGGACCACAAACGGCGACGGCATAAACTGCGCATCCGTAAACCGCTTGAGGTTGTTGAGCCCCGAATCGATCAAATGCCCCAGAATTTCCTTCTTCGACCATTTTCCTGGATTTCGGAAGGTTAATTCCTCCTCACTGAAGTTCCGCAGACGCACCGGAACTTCCTCAAGATACGTCCGAAGCTGTTGCAAAGCCTCCGGTAGCGGGCGCTGGTTTTCGATATAGCCGTATTTCAAAGCGGAAGGTGGTTTTTGGTTTGCGGTTTACGGTTTTTGGTTTGCGGTTTACGGTTTTTGGTTTACGGTTTTCGGTGTGGTTCCCTCACCGGACTGATACATGCCGTATTTGTTCTTTCGTTATTCAAAATTCGATATTCCGTATTCGATATTCATTCAATAAGCACGCGCCAGCCCCCGTAAACCGAATACCGTAAACCGCCTTTACACCTGTGACAGATAATGCGGAAACATTTCGCGCCAGACGGGCCAGTCATGCGCGCCCCAGGGCCGCACATCGAGCCAGTGGTGAATGCCTTTGCGGTTCAGGATGCCCGACATCGCATAGTTATCCGGTTTGCAGAAATCATGCTCCGACGTCCCCAGAATGATTTTCATCTGATAAAACTGATCGTTGTGAGCATTCGGAATGTAATCCGGCGGGTTGTTAAAATAGACGTTGTCGTCGTAATACCCGCTCATAAACGATTTGATGTCGAACTTGGCACCCATCGACCAGAGGTGCGCCACTTTGTCGGGGTGGCGGAAGGCGAAGTTGAGCGCCTGAAAACCGCCGAAACTGCACCCGCCCACCGCGATTTTTCCGACCTGACACTCGTGCTGAATCCACGGAACCAGCTCTTCATTCACCATTTTGTCGTACCAGATGTGGTTTTGAATCCGGACGGATGGATGCAGGTGTTTGGCATACCAGCTATCCCGGTCGATGCTGTCGATGCAATAGATTTTAATTTTCCGGTTGTCGATAAACCACTGGGCGGATTCGATCAGTTTAAAGTCTTTGGCTTCGTAATACCGCCCCATTGTGGTGGGAAAAAGGAGTACGGGATACCCCCAGTCGCCGTAAACCAGCATTTCAATGTCGCGACCCAGATGTCGCGAATACCATTTTCTGTAGTGTTCCTGCAAAATATCGGTTGGTTATTTGTTGATGATTCCGGAGGAAAGATAACCATATTTACGAATTTCCACGAAAACTGTCCGTAATTTTGGGGTACTTAGCCATTAAAATCCGGTAGGTCCTTTGCGGAATGAAGGAATGGTGAACACGCTGTAACGGTCTTATAATGAGTAGAGTTGGTGAAATAGCTTCGCTTGCCGATGGGGTAACAAGCCAGGCAGACACCGGTTTGGTATCGGTTTACCTGAACCGGGGCGTCCGGCTGGATGTCGTTTTGCCGAAAGAATACGCGGATACAAACGAGTCCTTTCCGGTTCTGTATCTCAACGATGGGCAGGACCTGGAACGACTTCGAATGATCGCGGTTTTGGATGCACTGTACCACCGGAATGCTATTCAGCCGTTCATTCTGGTGGCCATTCATTGTGGAGACCGGATTCAGGAATACGGTGTGGCCGCGCAGGCCGATTATCTCCACCGCGGTGCCAAAGCCGGTGCTTATGCTGACTTTGTCGTTCACGAATTACTCCCCTACGTGCAGAAACGATACCGGGTTTCGACAGATCCGAATCAGTCGGTTTTTGCCGGTTTTTCGCTCGGAGGGCTGTCGGCTTTCGATCTGGTCTGGCATCGCCCGGAACTGTTCCGAAAAGCCGGGGTGTTTTCGGGTTCGTTCTGGTGGCGGCAACGCGGACTGAACGATGGCTATTCGGATGATACTGACCGGATTATGCACGCACAGATTCGCAAAACAAAACCGCCAGCCGGTTCGACATTCTGGTTTCAGACCGGAACCCTGGACGAAACCGACGACCGTGACCACGACGGCATTATCGACTCCATTGCCGACACCCTCGACCTGATTGCCGAAGTCGAGCGCCGGGGTTTTCGCTGGGGCCGCGATGTGCAGTATGTGGAGGTAAAAGACGGTCGGCACGACCCCGAAACCTGGGGGCAGGTGATGCCGCAATTTTTGACCTGGGCGTTCCCCAAGACTTTAGGGGCAATAAGTTTATCAACCGATTCCTGAACCCATGAAAACGATCCTTTCAACCGTCGCCATTGCCATCTTAACCGCCTGTAATTTCCCCGAACCGGCCGGAACCGTCGCCGAACGCAAGCTCGTCTGGTCCGACGAATTCGACAAAACCGGGTTGCCCGACCCCGGCAAATGGGCGTATGACGTGGGCGGCAGCGGTTTTGGAAACAACGAACTGCAATTTTACCGTGCATCCCGCCCGGAAAATGCCCGCGTCGAGAACGGTTTTCTGATCATCGAAGCCCGGAAGGAAAAACACGAAAACCGCGATTACACCTCCGCGAAACTGATTACGAAAAGGATTGCCGAGTGGAAATACGGACGAATCGACGTACGGGCGAAGCTGCCGAAAGGGCGCGGAACCTGGCCTGCGATCTGGATGCTCAGCGCGAAAACGCCCCTGAAATGGCCGCTCGACGGCGAAATCGACATCATGGAACACGTCGGTTTCAACGAAAACCAGATTCACGGCACCATTCATACCGAAGCCTATAACCACACCAAAAATACCCACAAGACCGGTATTAAAGTCATTCCCGGTGCCACGGACAATTTTCATACCTACTCCATCGACTGGACAGCGGATAAGATTGATTTCCTGATCGACGACGCAACGTATTTCACGATTACCAAAAAAGAAACCGGCAGCAGCTACGAACAATGGCCGCTCGACCAGCCGTTTTACCTCATTCTGAATCTGGCCGTTGGCGGCAACTGGGGTGGGCAAAAGGGCGTCGATGAATCGATCTGGCCGCAGCGGCTGACGGTCGATTTTGTCCGGGTGTATCAATAAACCGCTTTCGGTTTTCGGCTTCGCTGGCGGAATCGCCGACCCAGCACGATGGCCAGAATGACAACGAAACCGCCCCCCAGCCACCACCAGGCTGTCTCGAAAGCAGGAAGCGGGTCGGCGTTGCCCGCCAGAATCAGTCCGGCCCAGCGGTAGGGCAACTGGTCGGCGCGGGAAGCGCTTTGCAACCAGTCGAGTTTCGCTTGCTGAAGCGCCTGATCTTTCGGAAGTCCTTCGCTGAGGTGGTGGTAAAACCGCTCCGTTAGCTTGTAGGTAGCCTGATCTTCCACACTCCAGAGCGTGGTCAGCACACTGGGAATACCGAGCGTGGCGAACCCGCGCGCCAGACTGAAAACCCCCTCGCCCTGCTGGTTCACACCCAAACTGGTTTTACAGGCCGATAAAACAATGAGCTGCGTCTGGTAGGGACCATCGTCGCTGAGTTCCGACAACCGCAGGGTCGAATCAGCAAAATACAGCAGCGGCTCGCGGCCAATGCTGTCGGCTTCGGCGTGTGTAAACAACTGAACAACACGGTAATTGGGGGCCATTATCCGGAACGCCCGGCGGGTTGCAGCCTGTTCGGTTAAAACCGTCGGATGACTGAACCGATCACCGATTTTGGCCAGCACCTGACCGGAGCCAGCGAGCGTGGCCTGTCGGAGGGTCTGGTTGAAATGCACCGGCGCCATGCCCAGAAATTCCGAACTCTTCGCCGAGGAACGTTCCGTTTCTTTCAGCAAAACCGTAGCCGAATAGCCGTAACTAAACGCGTGGTGTTTGATGAGAAAGTCGGGTTGGTCGGCGGATTGGCTGAGGGTTTCAAACGGGATAAAGTGGTAATCGGGCGAAACAATAACGCGTTCTGTGGTCAGGTTCAGCGGTTTAAGAAGTTGGTTGTAAACCTGATGGCTCAGCGTTAAAAACCGCCCGAACTGCCGGTTTTGCTGGTCGGTGGCACAGAGCGGCAGAAATTCGCCCACCACCTTTTGATAGTCCTGAACGGACTGCCGCAACAACTGGGTGCCGGAGGGCCCAACGGCCAGGCTATACAGGGCACTGTCGCCGACGAAATACGAGACCAGCGTCGATTTCCGGTCGTTCAGCCAGTTTTGAAGTCGGGCGAGTGACGGAACCGTATTGTCGAATTTGTAGCGGTAATAGGTCGGGTTTTCCTGCTCCAGTTTTTTGAGAAAGGCATCCAGTTTTTCCTGCTCGGTCAGCAGAACGGTTCGCGTTGAATCGTAGGTACGGCTGCCGGGTTTCAACGCCGAGAGCGCATTTTGCATGGTGTTGATCCGCTGGCGAAAATCCTGTTCCTGCTGAGCCTGTCGTGGGGGCAATTCCTGCCTGGCGCCCAGTTCGTTGAGTTTATCGCTCAGCAAAACCGCCCGGCTTTTTTCAAAAAAATGGAATCCCATTTCGCTGTCATTCAGCCGGTAAGCAGTTTCAATGGCCCGTTCATACATGCTGTGGGTTTTCTGCCGCCAATACAATTTCGATTGCTGACCCGCCTGCTCGAACCGCATGATGTCGATCATCTGGTCGGCAATCTGGTAGCGTTTCAGGGCTTCCTGAAGGAAATTTCTGGTGGGTTTGGGCAGGCTTTTGGCGTAATCGAGCCAGGTGTCGGCTTTGTTCTGGATCACCGTCAGCAGGTATTCTTTGTAGGGCGTGAGCCGGATGGTCCGGGTCAGTTCGGCCGGTTTTTGCCGGTCATCGAAGTGCAGCGTATCGAGGGCTGTCTGGAAATAGTTCAGGGCGGTTGGGTAGTCCTTTTTTCGCCAGTAAATTTCGCCGATGTTGCTCAGGATCCGGACGCGGCCGTATTGGTCGTCGCCGATGGTTTTCAGGGCCTTGCGGTAATAGAGGAGTGCTTTGTCGTAGTCTTTCAGGTAGTTGTCGTACAGAAAACCGATGTTGGAGGTCACTTCCGACTGGCCGATTGTATTGTCAAATTGTCCGTGAAGGCTGTAGGCTTTGTCATAAGCCTTGAACGCTTCGTCGTACCGGTGCAAACGGGCCGATATGCTGGCTAAAGACGAATACGCATTGGCAACTTCGACCGACGGTTTTGGCGAATCTCCAAACAGGCGAATGATCCGTCGGATGATGGCCAACGCCTGTTCATTCTCACCAATTTCTTTCAGGCTGTTCGCTTTTTCGGTCAGATTGGCTGCCATTAATTCCGTGTGGCTAATTTGATCGGCAAATGAAAAGCCTAATTCCGCCTGCCGAATGCTTTTCTGGTAATCAGACTCCTTGAAAAATAGATTGGCTAAATGCCAGTAGGCCCGCGCAACTTGCTCAAAGCGTTCAGGATACAAACGTCCCTGACGAACAAATTGCTGAAAAACCAGTCGCGCCCTTCGGTCGTCTTCCAGGTTCAGGTAAATCATTCCCAGATTAAAAATACTTTTGGTCAGAAAGGAGGGACTGGTATCCGACCGCTTTTGGGAATTGATTTCAATGGCCCGGCGGGTATAGGCTAAGGCCGTCGGGAAATCGGATTTAGAAAAGGCCAGCGCGCCAAGCCGGTGCAGGATTTTGGCGTAGGTTGAATCCCGGTTTTGGCGGCAACGGTCACAAAGACGCAGGAGGACGCGAAAACCCGCTTCCTGCTTTTCTTTTTGAATTGCCATTAAACTATCGTATCGAAACCGAATGATTTCCGGTTCGGGACATTGTCCGAGAACCTGAAATGTGTTGATCGTCAGATAGATAAAAAATAAAGCAGAGCCAAACGAAGGCCACCTGATTCGACACTTGAGCGTGCCAAACCAGGGAGCGTTCGTCGGAATGATTTTGTTTTGCATCGCGGTTGAAACGTCTGTCGCGTTGTTAGCGAATAATAAACACGCCTTTGTTTATTTGACTTTCGAGTGATGCATGACGTCTCAAAACAGGCTGCCCGGGAACCGGTGGAGGGAGCTGGTCCAGGGCGTCTAATAAAACAGAACGTTGGTTGCCAGGCCAGTTTTGACCCAGTTTTGCTGCCAGCTTTCCCGTCAAGACCGGAGCCGCAAACGACGAACCGGAGGTAAATACCGGTGGTTCTTTCGTAAAATCCCGGACGTTGCAGTCGGCCTTCTTTTGGGTTATATTGAGTACGCCTGCGTTCACAAACCGATCGGAGCGGTTCTGATCTTCACAGGTTTCGTACGCATTGTAATTCCGGGTGGAATGAGCGGATGGTGGCGACTCTCCTTTGGGATGAACCGTCGTTACCGTAATGACATTGTCGTGTGACAAACTGTAATTTGCCGGCCAAAACGGGTTGATTTCCAGATTGCGAAAGGACGATTGCGGAATCAGGTTGAGCCAGGAGTTTTCGATTTCCGGTGATGTATTACCGGCTGCCGCCACAAAAAGAACCTGATTATCTTTCAGTTCCCGCAGAAAGTAATCCAGTAGCGCACTTTTGTGGGCATTGTAATACCCCCAACTGGCGTTGACGATTTTGGCACCTTTCTGCCGGGCGTACGATAGGGCGCACATATTGTTAAAAAGCGTTCCTTTTCCGTTGGCGTCAAACGTCTTGAGATACATAAACCGTACGTGCCCATTGACCCACTCGGCATTGCCCAACTGCTCATGGATAAGGGACGCGACCAGTGTGCCGTGGCCATTGCTATCAAACGGCATCTTGCCCTTGTTCACAAAATCCCAGCCGATCCGGTCGTCGACCATTCCGTTGTTATCCTGATTCGCTTGTTGGATTTCATCCGGGTTTACCCAAAACCAGTTGTTGACAGCCGGGTATTTTTCGGGTCGGATTCCGGTATCGGTGATGGCAACAATGAAAGGTTGTGTGGTCGGTGTGGTTGGCAGTTCAAAGGTGGGTGTGGTAATGATCGTTTTGCCATCGGTAACTGTATAGGGCAGCGTAAGAATATAATTCGGTGAACCACCGGCGATCAGTTCTTCCCATTTCAGGGTGTTGGACGCACCATCATAACTTACCGTTCCCGTCGGCGGATTTCCCTCGACTCCTCCACTGGGTCGGGTACTGGAAGCCATTTCTTTTCCGCTGATGTTCAGCAAATCCAGGTCTTTTCCTTCCAATAAGACCAATGAACTGTCGCAGGGGCACCAACTGCGGATTATCACGGGCTCTTTCCCCGCATTGCGCAGGCTTTGATTCACTCTGTCAAGCATTTGGCGCTGGAAGCGGACCGGCATCGGCACGGTTATGCCGTCATTTGTACTGGTTCGGAATAAAATGATGTTTTGATCAGGGACATGCTTGTTGGTATCCGGAAGTGTTCTGAACAACGGGAACAGTGGTTGACAGGACGGCAAGGCAATCGCCAGGCTGAGGATGAGCAGACGAGTAAAAATACGCATGGGGATATGAAAAATTTAGTTAGTTGAACTTGATCTTCTCTACCAACTGCCCGGCTTCCTTCTTTCCTTCCAAATTGCCTTGAATAACAGTCAGTAACAACTTTTTAGTCCGGTTTTTATCCATCGGTTGTCCGCGTTTCAACCGGGCGAGTGCTTCCAGAAAAATACCCGGGTTGGCATACAGATCGGTTTGTCGGCCAAGCCGCTGAAACCGTTCGATGGCTTGGTCGTATTTATTGAGCCGCAGGGAAACAAGACCGGCGCGTTTTAGTGCTTCCGGATGCGCGGGCTCCCGCTCAAGCATGGTTTCAAAAACCGTTTCTGCTTTTCTGAATTCCCCCATGTTATAGAACTGAGAACCGGTTTTCAGGCTGTCGCTCTGGCCATCGAGCGAAACGGGCAGTTGGTCATAGTGTTCAGAGAGATATTGATCAGCCACTTCGCGGGCCGACGGGGACGTTTGCCAAACCGTCAGATACCAGCCCAGCAGCAGAAGCAGACAGGCGGCTACTGCTGCCAGCATCCGCACCGGCAATCGGCGAACCGGCAACGGTTGCAGGATCCGCCGGGTTTCCTGACGGGCGGTCTGGCGGGCCAGCAGGTAAAAGGCCACGGAGCGGGCCAGGGCCGGATTCCGGGGCAGGGTGGCTTCAAAGCGATCCCGATCCTCCGGTGACAGCCGCCCTGCAAAGTAATCGTCGATTCGTTCCAGTTCATTCATCACAGTTGCTGCATTTCCATATTGAAGATGGTGTGGTATGCGTTGGCCTCTTAGTCGTGTTTTTACCGGATTACGCTAACAGCTTGTCTGAAAATTCAGACAAGCTTACGGTTTACGGTATTCGGTTTACGGTATTCGGTATTCGGTATTCGGTTTTCAGTGTTCGGTGAGTCTATCGCCTTACACGCTATTCGCGGTTTTTTATGCGCCAGCCACCGAAAACCGAAAACTTGTTTCCAACACGCCCATTTCTGCCGACTAAGGAATTGAACCCAACCCAAGGAAATGTATGGCAGTCCGTATTGTGATTTATGAGGGAGATTGTAGTTTTCGAAAAGCCCTGTCGAGTCAGATCGCCGTCACGGCGGGCTATGTTTTGCTGGGCGCGTTTGCGGATACGCAGGAATTGGAAAACCAACTCCGCGGGCTGAATCCGCAGGTGGTTCTGCTGGATATTGAACTCTCCATAGAACTCGGAAAAACCGCTAACGGTCAACTGCAACGCGAATTTCCGGAAGTCGATGTGTTGTTGCTGACCAGCGATGACCTGGACGAACGGGTGATGGAAGGAATCTGCGCGGGCGCTTCGGGGTATTTGCTCAAAAAAAGACCGCCCGACCGGATTTTACGGGCCATTTGCGAGATTTACGACCGGTAGCAATGACCGAAAAAACCGGCTGGCAAAACCGGTTTTATAGTTTTTTAATCAGCACTTCGGCTTCGGTCTTTCCTTCCAGATTCTGCTCAATGACGGTTTTGAATAGCTTTTCTGCTTCACGAAGATCGTCGGGTTGTCCGCGTTTGAGTCGGGTCAGGGCTTCCAGAAACACACCTGGGTTGGCAAACAGGTCGGTGCGTTCACGCAGCCGGTGGAAATGATCGATGGCCTGGTTGTACTGGCCGGTTCGGAGGGCGACGAGTCCGGCCAGTTTCCGAGCGCGGTCGTCGGCGGGGTTGCGTTGCAGCAAATCATTGAAAACCGCCCCGGCCTCGGGTAGTTTCCCTTCGTTGTAGCGGGCAATCCCGGTTTGAAGGCTGTCGGCTTCCCCATTCATCTGGGTCGACAACTGGCTGTAATTCTGTTGAATATACTGATCAGCCATTTCAGCAACCGACGGCGTCTGACGTTGAAACAACCAGTAGCCCCCCAGTCCGAGGATGAGCATGGCACTCGCTGCCATCGCCAGCCAGGCGCGAGCAGGCAACTGACGAACCGGCCCCGACTTTTCCCGTAACGTTTCAAAGCGCGCTTTCCGGTCGGCGCGGGCTTCGTTTTGGGCTGCCTGCCGGGCGGTCAGGTAGAAAGCAACGGCTTCGGCCAGCGCGGAATCGGTTTCCAGGGACGATTCAAATCGCGCCCGTTCCTCCACCGGCAGGCGGCCCGAAAAATAGTCATCGATGCGTTCCAGGTCGTTCATTGGTATAAGTCCCTCAAACGTTCTAAACACCGCAACCGGCTGGTTTTGGCCACCGCAGCCGTGTTGTAATTCAATTGCCGGGCAATTTCCTCGTCAGAATACCCTTCGCCCCAGGCCAGAATCATTTCCCGGCACTTTTCACCGAGCGTACCAATGAGTTTACGCAGCCGCTCGACATCGCTTTGGGCAATGAGTTGCTGCACAACCGAGCGGGCCGAATCGGGCAGTTGCAGCAGCGAATCATCCAGTGAAATGGCATCATGAACCCGATCCCGCTGCGTTGATTTTTTCCGAATCAGGTCAATACACTTGTTGGTGAAAATCTGATAAATGTAGGTTTTGAGTTCCGATCGTCCTTCAAACCGCCCTGCAAGGATATTCTCGATGACGGTGAGAACCGTATCGGAATAGGCACTGGCGCAGTCATCCTCTCCCAAACGGTGTTTGCGGGCGCCGTCGGCGATCAGATAGGCGTATTTTTGGTACAGACGATCCTCGCATTGTCTGCGCTGAACACCACCGGCTTCTAGTCCGGCAATCAAGTCTGAATCGGTTGGCTGGCGAGCAAAAAACCGCATGAGTAGGAGAGTCTGCTGGAACCAAATATGCCGAAAATTGTGCGCTTTTCAATTTTTTCTGCACAAGATGTTACCAACGTGGGGAAAGAGTGCGACTAAGAAGTCAGAACAAAACTTCTGCACACACCATGAAAACAATTTTTAGTAGTTCACTTCTCTGCCTGCTTTCTGTTGGGACCTTACTCGCACAAACGAAGTCTTCTGGCGAAGACG
This sequence comes from Larkinella sp., assembly GCF_965227735.1. Taxonomy (NCBI): domain Bacteria; kingdom Pseudomonadati; phylum Bacteroidota; class Cytophagia; order Cytophagales; family Spirosomataceae; genus Larkinella; species Larkinella sp. The sequence goes on from NZ_OZ245776.1 coordinate 7,596,400, forward strand.
TTACGTCAATCGACCGTCCCGGTTATTGGGAAGTCTCGACGGATTACCGCACCAACGGAACGGCCATCCGGTATTTCAATGCCGATAAGCAATTGATTCACCAGGAAATTCATGCGAACAAACTGGTCAAGCTAACGAAGAACAACGTACGACGGTTGAATGCCACAATGACGGAAGTGACCCGCAATCAGTTGCAATCCTCCCACGTCAAAACGGTGAGCCTGCCGACCAACAACGAAGACCCGAGAATTGTCCACGACCGCAAGCGACTGATGACTGCGGAACGCCGGGCCTCGACCGCCGACATCATGGCAAGGGTTGTGCCTGCAGCCGTTGGGTATGAAGCCTTCCTGAAGGTGTTCATCTACAACCCGCACGAAGAACGATTGCGGATCGAGATTCTCAACGCGAAGGGCTATTCGGTTTGTCAGGAGTTTAGCAACAGTTACCAGCGGTATTACCGGTTCAACCTGAGCAGTATGCCCGCCGGTGACTACCGGGTTCAGATCTACAAGGCGTCGGAAAGAAAGCCCAGTTTCGAAAATCTGGTTTCATTGAGCCGCAAACCATCACAGACCTTATTTTCGATGAAACCCGAACTACCGGTGGGCGCAAAAACCGACTCGCTTATTTCGAAAAAAGACTGATCATTCTGATAGGTAAATGAATCGGATTCCGGGAAGACGCGCTGTTTTTCCGGAATTTTCTTTGGTTGAACTGTTAAAATTTAGATGGTTTGCAAAAATGCCATCGTATCGACGCCATCGGCATAATCGCTCAGACCGGGGCGCTGCGTATGGCCGAGGGGAACACTGGCCGGATAAAAACCGTCTTTCGAAGCCACGCACTGAATTCGGTCGGAAAGGGCATTCAGTTTGCCGGTGAGGGTTTCCTGATCGGCGTAAGTCTGGTAATAAAGGGTTGAAATGGGTGAGACCAGGCCTTCGTTTTCGGTTATGAGCAAAAAACCGTTGTCGAAATGTGGCACACCGTTGATAAGGTAAATCGATTTGTTGTAGTCGTAGTTGTTGTTGTATTTATGGTGGCTCGTGAATTGAAAAGCGAGCGGATCCAGTCGTTGCAGGAACGGAATGAAATCGTAGTGTTCCGGAACGAACAGCGTGGAGACGTTGCGGCAACCCAGACCAAAATAATCGAGGGCGTCGTGGCCCAGCTTGTCCAGATCGCCGGTCGTTTCTTCGCCGGTCAGGATGGCGACAGACGAGCGGTTCCGGCGGATAATGTGCGGTTTTTTGGAGAAATAATATTCAAAGTACCGCGCCGAATTGGAACTGCCGGTGGCGATGAACGCATCAGCCTGGTTCAAACGCTCAATAACCTGGATTCGATCCGCAAATTTGGGGTTGATTTCAATGATTTTTTGTATTAAATAATTGATAAGTACAAAATCTGGCGTACTTAGCTTGGCCAGCAGGTGATGGCCACTCAGCAAGACACACAATAAATCATGAAAACCAACGGCGGGGATATTGCCCGCCATGACAACGCCCACATTTTTAGGGGTTTCAGTGGTGACGTTATAACCTTTTATCCATGCCAATAACTTTTCTTCATTCAGGTATTCATCAACAATGGCTAGCAGGGCTTTCAAGCTGTTTTCCGGCGTAAACCAGTGGTTGGAATAATAGGCTTTTTCGGCGATTTCAGGCAATTCAGACGTATTTTGGGCTTCTTTTAAGAAATTTCCCAACTGGACAAAAGTGGCAATGCGTTCGCTTAAATTCATTCTGATTTGGGATACTGGACGGACTATTGAACGGGCAAAATTAAATTATAGTTTGGTGTCAAACTTTAAATAATTATATTTGTTGATTAATTAACATTCACAATTAACCAGCAACCGTTTCGAAAGGTACGATTCTTTCCCGGAAGAAAGCGTTCCCCACGAATCATTAACTTTCTACCTGCAAATGGCAATCATGATCACAGATGAGTGCATCAATTGTGGTGCCTGCGAACCAGAATGTCCAAACACGGCCATCTACGAAGGTGGCGTCGAGTGGACCTGGGGCGGAGGAACCGAATTGGATGTCGTCGATTTTGGTGATGGTACGGTAGTCAACGGTAAAGATCCGCAAACCCCGGTATCCGACGAATTTTATTACATCGTTTCTGATAAATGTACGGAATGTGTTGGTTTCCATGAGGAGCCACAGTGTGCAGCCGTTTGTCCGGTCGACTGTTGTGTACCCGATCCGGACAATGTGGAAGAAGAAGATACGCTTCTGGCCAAAAAATCCTGGCTCCATGCCGAAGCGGCCTGATTGACTCACCAAATATCCCCGAAAAAACCCGGATCACCGATCCGGGTTTTTTTTTGCCCCAATTTTTAAAATCGTAGACAAAAATAGAACTATTCAAATAATTAATTGAATGACATGTTAAGGTGTAACTTGTATATTATTCCAAAATAACGTCGGTTTGCAAAATATGCTATATTGGTACATTTTACTTAAAAATACTTAATATGGCTTTAGTTTCGAGTGACTTTTGGCAATTTTAGTCCATTTTTAAGGAAAAACGGATTAAATTTTACCAAATACTTGCAAATTAGGTATTGAGTAATAATATTTGTGCGTCAATTTAATTAATCAGCTAATTCTCGAACAAACCAAAGAAAATTATGAAAAAAACTGTTTTACTGGTATGTTGTTCGTTTTCTATCTTATTGTCCAAAGCTCAGGACGCCACGACAACTACTTCTAAGCCGCAGGAAGTAGCTGCCACAGAGCCTGAAGCCGAAAACAAGGGTAAATTTTCTTTCTCAGGCTACATCGATTCGTTTTACAGCGGTAATCTCAATAATCCTCTTTCCGGTAGCAACCTCGGGGCTGCCGGTACTGCCCGCGTTTTTGACCAGCGGGCGGGTCAAATTTCTCTGGGTCTCATTCAAACCAAAATTGGGTACAGCACTGACAAGGTCGATGCCGTACTTGACCTGACCTTTGGTCCGAATGCTGATCTGGGTAACTATGGTAACGTGATCGGACCCCTATCGGGCGGTACGTCCCTGGCGGCCATCAAGCAGGCCTACATCAACTGGAAGACGTCCGACAAATTCTCGATCATGGTGGGTCAGTTCGGTACCCACATCGGGTACGAAGTAATCGACGCTCCGGTCAACTACAATTATTCTTTATCGAACCTGTTCAACAACGGTCCTTTCTACCACACCGGTATCAAGGGTACCTATGCTTTCAGCGACAAAGCGTCGTTGATGTTGGGTATTGTCAATAACGTCGATAGCTGGAGAGACAACAACAAGGCGAAAGGCATCATTGGTCAATTGTTCTTTGCACCGGTTTCGGGCTGGAATGTCTACCTGAATGGGATTGTGAGCAACGAAGCCAACCCGGATTCAACGGGAAAAGCTGTAAAAGGGATGTACTCCGTATTCGATTTGACGACGACGTACCAGATCACGGAGAAATTTTACCTGGGTCTGAATGCCGCCATCGGTTCACAGAAAGAAGATTTTCAAGGCTACGCACCGGTTAAGACGGGTACTTCCACCTGGAGTGGTGTAGCAGTTTACACGAACTACGCGTTCACGGGCAAATTTGGCCTGGGCGCCCGCTACGAGTATTTCGACAACAAAGACGGCGCCCGCGGTCTGCGCAATTATCTGGGCGAAGGTACGAGTGTCAACTCGATCACCATCACGGGTAACATTACGGCTGCCGACGGCAACCTGCTGATCAAACCGGAGTTCCGGCTCGACAGCTACGCCAAACCCGGTGGCAGCAATACCGCTGAAGCCCAGCAGTTTGAAGACAGCGACGGCGCATTTACCAAATCCTCGCAATCGACGCTGGGACTGGCCTTTATCTACAAGTTTTAGTACGCAACCCCACACTGGTCTTTCGGGACCTTTCTCAACCTAATGTACAACTAAACCGTTCAAGTATCATGCAAAAACCATCTTACTTACCGCTTGCCCTATTACTGATAGTCAGTGTATTGGGTGTGATTTTTCCAGCCGTTCCGAAGGGAATTGTCACCGAAGGCATCAATTCGGGAGATACGGCCTGGATGCTCGTTTCCGCTGCGCTGGTCTTGTTGATGACCCCCGGTCTGGCCTACTTCTACGGAGGTATGGTGAACAACAAAAACGTCATCTCGACGATGCTGCAAAGCTTCATTGCGATGGGTGTCATCAGTATTCTCTGGGTGGTAGTCGGTTTTAGTCTGGCTTTTGGCGAAAGCATCGGGGGTTTCATCGGAAACCCAACCACTTTCTTCATGTTCAATGGTGTACTGGATGGCAAACCATGGCCGTTGGCAGCAACTGTTCCCCTGGTCGTATTCGCGTTCTTTCAGTTAAAATTTGCCATGATTACCCCGGCTCTCGTAACCGGTTCGATGGCAGAACGGGTGAATTTCAAATCCTATGTATTGTTCATGATCCTGTTCAGCCTGATTGTGTACACGCCCCTGGCTCACATGACCTGGCACCCGGACGGTTTCCTGTTTAAACTGGGTGTTCTGGACTTTGCCGGTGGTACCGTGGTTCACATGTCGGCCGGTTGGGCTGCTCTGGCGGGTGCTTTGTACCTGAAACGCCGTAAATCACACATGGAAGCCAGCTACTTCCCACCTGCCAACATTCCCTTCGTTCTGCTGGGTACGGGTTTACTGTGGTTCGGCTGGTTCGGTTTCAACGCCGGTTCGGCAGTAGGCGCAACGCCCCTGGCCGCTTCGGCTTTCGCCACCACCAACACGGCTGCGGCTGCGGCTGGTTTGGGCTGGGTGTTGTTCGATGCTGCTAAAGGCAAAAAAGTATCCGGTTTGGGTTTCGCCATTGGTGCGGTTGTCGGTCTGGTTGCCATCACCCCGGCGGCTGGTTTCGTAACGATCCCGACGTCGATCTTTATCGGAACGGTCGCTTCTCTGGTTAGTAACACGGTGGCTCACCTGCGTACAAAATCAAGACTGGATGATACGCTGGATGTGTTCCCTTGCCACGGTGTAGGGGGTATGGTCGGGATGCTGATGACGGGTATTTTCGCATCAAAAGGTGTTAACTCGGCGGTTGTTGACGAAGGTCTGGCTTTCGGTGATACCAAATTGTTCTTCATCCACCTGATGGCCCTGGTGATCGTATCGGTTTTCGCTTTCGGTGCTTCATACCTGCTGCTGGTCATCACCAACGCCATTCTGCCGCTGCGGGTTAGCGAGGAAGACGAGAAAGTGGGTCTGGATGTTAGCCAGCACGACGAATTCTTAGTAGACGCTTAGTCCAAGATATACTGACAGAGCCACAGGGGTTGCCTGTGGTTTTGTTGTACTCGATGAAGGTATCTGTCTTTGACGGATACCTTCTTTTTTTGGAAAGGAATTATTAATTCCCTTAAAAGAAATGCTTCAATGAACATGAACGACGGCAGGTTCCGAGTCACTTTCCGTCACTTCCATTAACCCGGCATTGTTGAGGCCCGTCAGCAGAACGTGTTTGGTTTCGTTGATGAGCAATGGATCGTAGGTGGCCGTCACCCGAACGTAATTTTCGGTGAAGCCCAGCATCTGACCGTTTTCGATGTCTTCTTCAAATAAGACGGAGGCTTCCCGGCCGACTTGTTGTTCGTAGAAAAACCGCCTTTTTTTGTCGGAAAGGCTGTGCAGCATTTTCGAGCGGTCGGCCCGTTTGGACGGATTGACCACTGGTTTCAGGTTCAGAGCGTGCGTGTTGGGCCGCTCGGAATACGTGAAAACGTGCAGATACGAAACCGGAAGTTCGTTCAGGAAATGAAAGGTTTCCAGAAAAGCCTCGTCCGTTTCGCCGGGATGGCCCACAATCACATCGACACCGATGCAGGCATGAGGCATCAGCTCCTTGATTTTCGCCACCCGCTCGGCATAGAGTTCGCGCTTGTAGCGACGGCGCATCAACGCCAGCACCGCATTGGAACCCGACTGGAGCGGAACGTGGAAATGGGGGACAAACCGTTTCGAGCGGGCCACGAAAGCAATGATGTCGTCGGTCAGTAAATTGGGTTCGATGGACGAAATCCGGAACCTTTCGATGCCTTCCACCTCATCCAGAGCCTGAATCAGTTGCAGGAATGTTTCTTTCGGCGGAGAGTCAAGTCCGGTTTTGGGTTGTTGCCCAAAATCGCCGATGTTGACCCCGGTCAACACAATTTCTTTCACGTTGCGGGCGGCAATTTCGCGGGCGGCCCGCACCACATTGGCAATCGTGTCGCTCCGGCTGTTGCCCCGGGCAAGCGGAATGGTGCAGTAGGCGCAGGGGTAATCGCAACCGTCCTGCACTTTCAGAAAGGTGCGGGTTCGGTCGTTGAGTGAATAGGACGCGTGGTAATCGACGGCTTCTTCGATGGGCGAATTATAAACGGCGGTTTTCCCGGACGGTTCTTTCACAAAGTCTCCCAGCAATTCAGCCAGCCGAAATTTCTCGGAGGCTCCCAAAACCGCATCCACGCCGGGAATGGTAGCAATTTCCGCCGGTTTCAGTTGCGCGTAACAGCCCACAATGGCCACATAGCCATCGGGGTTGATGTGTTGCGCTTCCCGAACAATTTTCCGGCATTTCTTGTCCGCATTGTCCGTGACCGAGCAGGTGTTGATGATAAAAATATCGGGCTTTTGATTAAATTCTACGCGCTCATACCCCTTTTGCTCCAGGATGCGGGCCAGGGTGGAGGTTTCGGAGAAGTTGAGTTTGCAGCCGAGTGTATAAAAAGCAATTTTTTTCATTTGACTGCAAAATTACAAAACTATTCCGTACAGCCGCAATCAAACCGATAAGGTGGTGGAACGAAACCCGTAAGGTTTTCAAGCTTTTCGAAACTACTTATTCAGAAAATCCTGATAGGATTCTTCTTCGTAGGCTTCGCCCAGTTCGATATCCTGTTTTTGAATGACGCCATTGGAAGAAATGAGTTGGCGGCTGGTGTTGTCGAACAGCAGATGCCGGTTGGGCTGGACGACGCCAAAACCGTTGTTAAATGCAAAATAAGCAAACGGGCGGTTCTGGGGGTTGAGCAAATCCCGGCTCCATTTAAAATCGGTAGCGTCAACCTTCAATTGGTGTAACAAGGTGGCTGCCAGATCAGTTTGGGAGCCGATGCGGTCGATGACCTGCGGTTTGGCTTTCAAAGCGCCCCCCAGCCACAGCATGGGAATGTGGAAATCCCGCACGCGGTCGGTCGACAAAACCGGCAGCCGGTGGCCGTGATCCGCCGTAATCACAATGAGCGTGTTTGCCCACCACGGCTGTTTTTTGGCCTGGGCGATAAACTCACCCAAACTGCGGTCGGCATAATACATCGAATTCAGAAACAACGATTCTTCATCCGTGCCGGGAAACACCGTCGGCATCGGGACTTCAAACGGTTCGTGACTGCTTAAGGTGAATAAGGATACAAAAAAAGGCTGCTTTGCTCCGTTCAGATCCGACAGAATCCGGCTGTATACCACATGGTCGTGGGCGCCCCATTTGGAATTCCAGTCGCTGGATTTAAAATTCGGTTTGGAAATGATCCGACCAAACTGGTTGTGGTAGAGGTAGGATTTGATGTTGGCAAATTCGGTTTCACCGCCGTAATAGAACGACGTTTCGTAACCAGCTTTTCTGAATTTCTCCCCCAATGTCGGCAATTTTGACGATTTCGTTGGTAAAGTCATGATGGAAGCCGTGGCCTGCGCCGGAAAACCGCTTAGCAACGCAATCAACCCTTTTTCACTGCGGTCGCCACTGGCGAAAAGCTGGTTGAACAGGATGCCTTCGTGGCTGAGCTTTTCGAATTCTGGGGTAATACCGGCCCGCCCGCCTAAACCGGCAACGGTTTTGGCCGTAAAACTTTCCCAGACGATGAGGATGACATTCGGCTTTGGGTTAGTGAGCAACGATTGCTGGTTGCGAGCCGGCTGAAAAAGAGGCTTTAAAGTTAGGTTAGCCTGACCTTTTGGGAAAAAGGAGAAGGGGTTTTTGCCGTATTTATTACGCTCCAGAACGGAATGCATAAAATTCCATTGGGGGGTTACGGCGGCATAGTTCGCAAAAGCTACCGGTGAGAAGTAAACGGCGCTGACATTCATGGGAGCCAGTTGGAGTCCCCCCCGAATCGGAATAACCAGGGCTGCTGTTGCGACCAGCAAGAGGGGCGTTGCAACCCACCGCCGAACTGGTTTCAACCGAAGCAGCAGGGGGTGAATCAGCCGTTTAAAATAATAATCACCCACGAGTAACATGCCCACAAAGAGCGTAGTCAGCGATAAAATCGGCGAAGCCGCCACCGACGCGGCTGCTTCCCGCGGGGATTTTAAGTAGTGCAGTGGCGTAATATCCAGGTGAAAACCCCAGGTGCGAAACACCTCAAGATCGGCAACCGTAATCAGGGAAACGACGATCAGTTCGACGAGGGTGATGATTCGCAGGGACCGTGCGAGTTTCGGAGAAGACCAGTTGGGCAGCAAGGTGATGAACAGGGCAGGAATCGCGGTGAGGTACCCGGCCGTTGAAAGGTCCATTCGCAGCCCGTTGACAAAAACACCCGCAATAGCCGCGGGATTCAACTGACTGGTTTGGGGTTGATAGATCAAAAAAAGAACGTGACCCACCAGCAACCAGCCGGTCCAGCCCGTCAAATACGCCACCAGAATAAGCAAACGACTCTTCATTATTTTTGTAAATACAATGACCAGGGGGCCGCAAAGGTAACACGATTCTGGGCTCGATAATGCCTTATTATGTAAACGGTTATAGAATTGTGGTTTACTTTATCTTTTGTAGATGCAATTTGTTCTGGGGTAGATCCAAAATTTGGATGAAATAGGTATTTTCTCAGATGAAAGATTTTCAATTGTCAAAAACCTGTTTTTGTGATTTTTAGCAATTTCTCGTGAAAAATAGGTTAAAACGGATGTTATTTCTTGGAAATTACAACAAATAATCAGTATTTTTGGGTGTTTTTAATCTAAAAACCACCTCGAACCTAATATGTCAAACTTTCGGTTTAAAGCTCTCGAAATTGCACAAAGTCGGCAAGCCCTATCTGTTCCACCTCCGGCAGAACGTGTAACGGAATACTATGGCGCCTACACATTCAACAATGAGGTTATGCGTTCCCTGCTGTCGCCGGAAGCATATCTGAAAATCACCCAGGCCATTGACACCGGCGGTAAAATCGACCGCGACATTGCCGACGAAGTGGCAAATGCCATGAAAGCCTGGGCAACGGCGAAAGGTGCAACCCACTATACGCACTGGTTTCAGCCATTAACGGGAGCAACGGCCGAAAAACACGACGCTTTCTTCGATGTGACGATGGATGGAAAAGCCATCGAAAAATTCAAAGGTGGTGCCCTGGTTCAGCAGGAACCGGATGCCTCTTCGTTTCCAAGTGGTGGTCTGCGCAACACCTTCGAAGCGCGTGGCTACACCGGTTGGGACCCCAGCTCGCCGGCTTTTCTGATGGACAACGGTGCGGGTGGAAAAACCCTCTGTATTCCTTCTGTATTTATATCGTATACCGGCGAAGCGCTTGACTACAAAACACCTTTGTTGAAAGCCCTGCTGGAAGTTGACAAAGCCGCTACGGCAGTTTGTCAGTATTTCGACCGGAATGTTACCAAAGTAACCCCAACCCTGGGTGTCGAGCAGGAGTATTTTGTCGTTGACAAAGCTCTGTTCTATGCCCGTCCGGATTTAGTAATGGCCGGTCGGAGTGTTTTCGGACATTCTCCGGCGCGTGGTCAGCAATTGGAAGACCACTATTTTGGCACGATTCCGCCCCGGGTGAACGCCTACATGGTTGACTTTGAATTTGAAGCCATGAAATTGGGCATGCCGGTTCGGACGCGTCACAATGAGGTAGCTCCGGGTCAGTTCGAGGTAGCACCAACGTTTGAAGAAGTGAACCTGGCCATCGACCACAACGCGCTGTTGATGGATCTGATGGAAAAAGTGGCCGAAAAACACAACTTCAAAGTGTTGTTCCACGAAAAACCGTTTGCCGGCATCAACGGTAGCGGGAAACACAACAACTGGTCACTGGGAACCAACACCGGCGTTAACCTGCTGGCTCCCAGCTCGAAACCCAAAGAAAGCCTGCGGTTTCTGACGTTTCTGGTCAACGTGGTAAAAGCCGTTCACGATCACGCAGATTTGCTGCGCGCCAGCATTGCCTCGGCGGGTAACGAATACCGGCTGGGTGCCAACGAAGCCCCCCCGGCCATTGTTTCCATCTTCCTGGGCGAGTCGCTGACGAAAGCCCTGGAAGACCTCGAAACCAAATCGGAAGTGATTGTCAACAAAGGCGATAACGTCTATTACAAGCTGGGAATCAACCGCATTCCGTCGCTGTTGCGCGACAACACCGACCGGAACCGGACCTCTCCGTTTGCCTTTACCGGAAACAAATTCGAATTCCGCGCCGTGGGTGGTGGAGCCAACTCGGCGTCTACCATGACGGTTCTGAACACGATCGTGGCCGCTCAGTTGGTTACTTTCAAACAGGAACTGGATGCCCGTCTGGCCAATGGCGAGAAGAAAGAACTGGCCATCGTCGAAATTCTGAAAGAGTACTACAAGTCGTCGAAACGGATTCTGTTTGAAGGAAACGGCTATTCGGATGAGTGGGTTGAAGAAGCCGCCAAACGGGGTCTGTCGAACATCAAGTCGACACCGGAAGCGCTGGGCGTGTATCTGAAACCCGAATCGCTGGAATTGTTCGAGCGCGTGGGTGTTCTGAGCCATGCCGAAGTAGAATCACGCTACGAAATCGAACTGGAGAAGTACATCAAAAAAGTACAGATCGAGTCGCGGGTAGTAGGTGATCTGGCCATGAACCACGTGGTTTCAACAGCACTGAAATACCTGAACAAACTGGCGGAAACCGCCAAAGCGCTGGTTGATCTGGGCATGACTGACGAAGCCGAGCCGATCAAAGCCCTGATCAAGGAGATTTCGACCCGCGTCATCGCCATCAAGAAAAACGTCGAAGAAATGACGGAAACCCGCAAGAAGGCGAACAACTTGACCGATACGGCCGAAATGGCGAAAATCTACGCTACGGAAGTAAAAGACTTTTTCGACGTCATTCGCTACGAAGTTGACAAGCTGGAACTCATCATCGATGATGAAGACTGGCCTCTGGTAAAATACCGCGAGTTGCTTTTCGTCAAGTAATAGTAATTTTCCAACCATATCGTTACATAAAGCCTGCGCCAATTGGTGCAGGCTTTTGTTTTGGTACGGCATCAGGCTATTTTTTTAGCCCTGTTTGTCGGTTTTGACAACAATCAGTGGTTTATTTACATTTCTGCCTACAAGACCAAAAAACCGGTTTTGCGCGTTTAAAAAGGAAAGACCCAACCTCTAACCGAACTAGTAATGCCGTTTTCGATGGACATCCTGCTGCGCGATTTAAGCCGCCTGCCCCACCGGGGAGCGGCTACAGTTTACGAAGCGTCCGCGATTGAACGGTTGTCATCGGCTCTCCGTGAGCTGCAGGCGACTGTCACGGTTGAATCCTTCCGGACGCCCCGCACCTATGTAACAGTTGTTTACTGGCTGATTGCCGGCCTCGTTACGGGACTATTAACGGCGCCCTGGCTGGGCTGGCTGGCCGTTGTCTGGACCTGGGGATGGGTAACCCTGGCCTGGTTGTTTTTCAACTGGCGGTCTTCGCCCGTCACCCGGCTTCCTCCGCAGGTAACTTCCCACAATGTCATTGGCCGCTGGCGTGAAACCGGGTTTGGTTATGCTGGTGACCAGGAAAAACCGGTAATGAAAGTCATTTTGATGGCGCATTACGATACCGCTCCGATTTCGCTCTTATATCGGACCGGCACCGTCAATAGTTTCCATACCACCATTGTGCTGTCGCTGGTGTTGATGCTGGGGGCCGGGCTGTTGGTGCTCTTTGAACAACTGGGCGTAAACAGCGACTGGATGCCGTGGATTCGCTACGGCCTCATCGCGTATTTTGTTCTCCAGGCCCTGCTCGGAACACTCGGATACTGGCTCTATGGCTACACCAACGGAGCAAGCGACAACGCCACCGGCGTTGCGGCCGCCATCGCCACCGCCGAACGGCTAAAGCAATTGTATATGCCCGGACTGGAAACCGAGGTGGTGCTGACCGGAGCGGAGGAAGCAGGTATGATTGGCTCCCGGGCCTATCTGGACAAACACATCGACAGTTGGCCCCAGGGACGGACGGTGGTGGTTAACTTCGATACGCTGGGCAATGGGTCGCTGCGAATCATTAAACATACCGGAACCGTTGAAGTTATTGAGTACACCAACGATCTGATGAAAACGGCAGAGCGTTTGCTGGAAGAAAAACCGTTCCGGGGGGTGGTCAAACCCGGGCGCTGGCACACGGCCGATTTCGACAGCGTCTGGTTTGTGCGCCGGAAAATTCCGGTGATGACGCTGACGGCGATGGATGCCAAAGGCCGGATGCCCAACATTCATCGCCCGGAAGATCAGTTGCTGGTGACGGACGTTAGTGCCATTCCTACGGCGGTCGATTTTGCCATTCAGACGCTTGTGCGACATTACCAGACGTATGAAATCACCGCCGAGCGGTTGTGAATTGAACGGTCTGCCGGTTTTAGATGTTGAATTTTACGGGCGAGTTTGTAGATTTGCCCAATCGATCACACGCAAATTATAACGATTACGGCAATGAGTACGTATAAAAACGAGGGATTTGAACCCGCGACGATTCAACTTCTGAAAGAGGAATGCCAGGAGGAAGGAAGTTCATTCGTCTACGTAGAGGATGAAGATGACGATTTGGAGGTTCTGAATTCAGGCGAATGCGTTCACATTCAGTTTGTTGGTAAACATAAGGAAAGCGAAGTTATCTACGACGCCATAATTTATACACTGCGGCTTCACCACAGCAGCCTGGTGTATGAAATGGCAATGGAAAAAGTCAAGAAATCGTTTCCCCAGTATATTCCGGTGGAGGAACGGAAGCCCGATTACCGGATCGATGCGGAACTGGAAGAAGAAATCGAGTTGTTCTTGACCGAGTTGATCGAGGAAATTGAGGAGACCGAAGCGGTGAAAGTGCAGGAACACATTGAGATCGATCACGAGTTTGAATACGGAATCAGCCTGGATGTTTGCCTGAATGTGGAAGAAATTTCGGAAGAGGTCATCGAAGACTTTATTGCTCAGTTCAACAGCAACACGCTGAAACTGGACAAGACGATGTATTCCTTTACCAACGACGAACCCGAAGAGTAAGCGTTAATTTCGACGGTTCGTCCGCATTTATGCACCTGTTTTATCAGCCCGAAGCGGACACAAACGCTTTTCTGAGCGAAGAAGAATCCCGGCATTGCATCAAAACGCTGCGGCTGGCCAAAGGAGCTGCTATCGATGTGACCGACGGCCGCGGCAACCGTCACAACTGTGTCATTGAAACCGCCGACCCGCGCCGGTGTACTTTTCGGATTGTTGACACGCACAGCGAGGTTCCCCGTCCATACCGGATTCACCTGGCCGTGGCGCCGACCAAAAATATGGACCGGATCGAATGGCTGGTGGAAAAAGCCGTGGAACTGGGTGTCGATCAGTTCAGTTTTTTCGTCAGTCAGCACTCCGAACGCCGGTTGCTCAAAACCGATCGGCTGGAAAAGATTGCTGTTGCAGCCATGAAGCAGTCCCTGCAGTTGTTTCTGCCGGTAATTGATCCCGTACTGGATTTCAAAACCGTATTGACCCAGGCTGCCGACGAGCGGTTTATTGCGCATTTACCTGAAAATGAACCGGCGGTGTCTTTGCTGAAAGCCGCCAAACCGGAGCGGTCGACGCTGGTATTGATCGGTCCCGAAGGCGATTTTTCGGAGCGTGAAATGCAACAGGCGATTGAAAATGGGTTCAAAATGGTTAAATTAGGGGATACCCGGCTGCGCACTGAAACGGCGGCTCTGGCGGCCTGTCATACGATTCATCTGATTAATACAACAACCTGAACATGAAGCGACTTACTGGATTTCTGCTAACGGTTTTGTTTTTCACGTTGACGACAACGTTGTCGGTGAAAGCCCAGTATTCGTATAAAATTGCCAAATTGAAATACAACGGCGGGGGCGACTGGTATGCCAACAAAACGTCGATTCCCAACCTGATCAAGTTTTGCAATGCCAACCTGCGGATGAATATTTTTCCGGAAGAGGATATTGTGGAAGTGGGCAGCCCCGAATTGTTTTCGTATCCCTTCGTTCACATGACGGGTCACGGCAACGTCGTTTTTTCGGATGCTGAAGCCCAGAACATGCGCCGGTATCTGATGTCGGGCGGTTTTCTGCACATCGACGACAACTACGGGCTGGATAAATTCATCCGGCGCGAGATGAAAAAGGTGTTTCCGGAACTGTCGTTCATCGAATTGCCGTACAATCATCCGGTTTATCACCAGAAATTCAACTTCACAAATGGCTTGCCAAAAGTACATGAACACGATGGGAAGGCACCACAGGGATTTGGATTAATCTGGGAAGGGCGTTTAATCTGTTTTTACAGTTTTGAGTGCGATTTGGGGAATGGCTGGGAAGACCAATCGGTCTATAATGACCCGGAAGAGGCTCGTCAGCAAGCTTTACGCATGGGAGCCAACCTGTTACAGTATTCGACAACCGCTTTTTGAGAAAAATAATAAAAAATAAAAATTTGTCTTATTCGGTTAACTATCGACGTTATTGTTGTAGATTTGTAGAATCTAATTGCACTGAAGTTGGTTTTTAGCCATTCACCTTTAACTAATTTAATCCCGTGGTAATAATCCTTATTGCCTTTGTTGTTCACTGGTACGTATCGCTTTTCTGCCAGACATTTTTTCTGCACCGGTATTCGGCTCACAAAATGTTCACGATGAGCAAGGTATGGGAACGCTTTTTCTTTTTCCTGACCTATCTCTCACAAGGGTCCTCGTATTTGAGTCCTCGCGCTTACGCCGTTCTGCACCGGATGCACCATGCGTTCAGTGATACTCCCAAAGACCCACACTCTCCACACCACACGAAAAACGTGTTTACGATGATGTGGAAAACGAAAGATCTGTACAATGCAGTCCTGAACCGGGTGCGGCCGATAGAAGCCAAATTTGACCGTAACTACCCGGAATGGTATGCGCTGGAAAAAATCGGTGATTCCTGGATTTCCCGCGTAGCCTGGGGAACCCTGTATTCATTGTTCTACATCTTCGCCTTCGTTTACCTGGATATGCACTGGGCGTTTTTCTTCCTGCTGCCGATTCACTTTCTGATGGGACCGATCCACGGCGCGATTGTGAACTGGAGCGGACACAAGTACGGTTATGCCAACTTCGACAATCACGACCGGTCTAAAAACTCTATGTTTTTCGATTGGCTGATGATGGGCGAGTTGTTTCAGAACAACCACCACAAACGGCCAAATGCCGCTAACTTCGGTGCGCGTTGGTTTGAACTCGATCCGACTTACCCGGTGATCCGGTTGCTGTCGGCGCTGGGAATCATTAAAATGCGCCCCGCAAAAGTAACGACCAACGAATTCGAAACCGGGCACGATCGTCTGGTGGAACATAACGAGAAAATGTCGGCGTAATCTGCCCTGACTTTCCAACGAAAAATGCCCGCTAGTCTTGACTGGCGGGCATTTTTCGTTTGGAGAGTAAAGAGGTGAGACAAGAGAAGAAAGACAAGTCCAATCTGATAAAAGTCTTTACTCTCTTGTCTCACCTCTTTACTCTTTTTCACAACAACTCCTTCGCCACTTCATCCCACGAGAGCACCCGTTGAAAAATGGTATTGTCGCGGTTGTGGGGAGCGTCGAACAGGAGACCTTTCCCCTGAAAACTGACCAGATTATACGGCATGTCGTCGATCATGATGTCGGCCCGCAGAATGCTCTTGTCACCGCAGAAGACCCGGTTTTTCCAGTGAATGTGCGGAAAATGCTGATCCAGCCAGTCGTATTTTTCCGAAAGGGAATTGCGAAACTCCATAGCCGCCGACGTAACGAACAGGTCGTACTTGTCGGAAAGCGCCTTTGTTACTTCAATGGCACCGGGCATAACCGGAATGTCGGCGAAGAAACCCGGTTCGTGCACATAATCTGCCAGGCGTTTGTAAACGTCTTTCTCCAGCAGTTCATGAAACGAATTATCCCGGAATACGGTGGGCAGTGCCGTTGTATCGAAATCACGGCGGTAAATGGCAATAAACTTGCCGACGGTGTCCGCCAGCACATCATCCATGTCGATGGCAATACGTGGTTTCATTCTTTGAATTTTATGCCAATGGCTCTTTTGCCGCTTGAATAGACAATGGCATCGATGGGCCTCTTGGCTTCGGTTGCTTCTTTTTTGACTCGACGAACAAACTGTTCGACATCTTCTTCAATGGAATTGTTCACAATGCCACTGGTTAAGTAGGATTTGGCTTTCACACCCCCGGAAGCATCGACAACGGTTTCGTAATCCAGAAGCGGCTCATTCATGATGTAAACGGCCAGCCCATCAATTTTCCGAACCTTGGCGAGTCCTTTGTTGGCACCGGCGTCTTCTTTGAACTTGACGGCGATGGCGGTTTTTGAGCCTGAAATGACGACGGCATCGAACACTTTGTTGTCTTTTTTACCATCCTTGCTCGCCCGTCGGACAAACTGGGCGGCTTTTTCAGAAACTCCTTCGTTGACGACACCGCCGGTAAACAGCGACGCGGCTTTGGCACCGGATGCGATTTCGAACACGGTTTCGTAAGCGCGCAGCGGTTCGCACATCACGTACGTTTCAATGCCCTGAATTTTTTCAACCCGTGCGTTCACTTGCGCGAAAACGGTGGTAAAACTGAGAAGGCTACAAAAAACAGCGGGAAAAAACAGTTTCAATTTCATGAGTACAGTATGTTCTTTGAGTAAAATGACCTGAAACTACAATTCTCGCACTCCCAAAACCCGTATGAAATGCTTCGCCTGGCATTTTTGAGTCCTGAAAGGCACAAATGCCGGGATGAACGGTTAGACAATTTTTCGGTCCGGATCAAACCCTTCCAGGTAATCCGAAACGCGCTTGACAAACTGCCCGCCCAGCGAACCGTCGACCACCCGGTGGTCGTAGCTGTGGGAAATAAACATCTTTTGCCGAACCCCGATCAGATCGCCCTGGGGCGTTTCGATCACCGCCGGTTTTTTCTCAATGGCTCCAAAAGCCATGATGGCCACCTGCGGCTGCACGATGATGGGCGTTCCCATGACGTTGCCGAACGTGCCGATGTTGGAAACCGTGTAGGTGCCGTTGGCCAGATCGTCGGCGGTGAGTTTATTCTCTCTCGCACGACGGCTGAGGTCATTCACTTTCCGGGTCAATCCAACCAGGTTGTACTGATCGGCGTTGTGAATGACCGGCACAATCAGATTGCCGCTCGGCAGTGCCACGGCCATGCCAATGTTGATGGCTTTTTTAACAATGATCGTATCGCCGTTCACCGAAATATTGATCATTGGAAAATCCCGAATAGCCTTCACGACGGCTTCGATCAACAGGGGGGTGTAGGTAATATTTTCGCCGTACTGATGCTGAAAGGCCTTCTTGTTGCGTTCGCGCCATTGCACCAGAACCGTCATGTCGGTTTCGACAAACGAAGACACGTGGGGCGCAATCCGCTTCGATTCGACCATTCGTTCGGCGATCATCTTCCGCATCCGGTCCATCTGAATGATGTCGTTCTGGCCGGTAATGGAAGCAGCTTTTGGAAATGAAGAACCCGTTGAAACCGGCTCGCTTTTCCGTTTTTCAACGTACGCCAGAATATCGTTTTTGGTGATGCGGTTTTCGGCACCGGTTCCTTTAATGGACGCCAGTTCGGTCTGGGAAATCCCTTCGGCCTTGACAATGCTCAGCACCAGGGGCGAATAAAAACGGTTATTCTCGGCCACACTCGTTTCAGCATCGGTCCGGATTTCCGGATTGCGCGACGAAATCTGCGAAATATCATCTTCGAGTTTAGCCGCCACACTGGCCACGTCCTGCTCCTCGGTTTCTCCGAATGAGAGCGTGTCCGGCGTCGGGGATGTCGGCTGATCCTCCGCAACCCCCTCGACCTGTTCGACTTCAATCCGGGCCACCGGGCTGCCAATGGCCACAACGTCGCCATCGTTCACGAGAGTTTCTTTGAGAATACCGGCATGGGACGATGGCACCTCGGTGTCCACTTTGTCGGTGGCCACTTCCAGAATCGAGTCGTCGGCTTCAATGCGGTCGCCGGGCTTTTTGAGCCAGGAGATAATCGTGCATTCTACAATACTTTCGCCCATTTTGGGCATAACCATGTCAACAAGTGCCATTGGCAGGGAGTTTATTTTTCGTCCAGCAACGTTTGCCGGAGGAGGTTTAAAACTTGAACAGTCGTGTTTTGAATATTCTGCTCGCGGTAGGGCCCCAGTTTCAGCAAGCGGGCGACGGTCTGTTTTTCGGTCGAACAGGCAATCCAGATCGTACCGACCGGTTTTTCGGGCGTTCCACCATCGGGACCGGCAATGCCGCTGGTGGCAATGCCGACGTTGGCTCCCAGCTTCGTTCGAACGCCTTCCGCCATCTCCCGCACGGTTTGTTCACTGACCGCGCCGAACTGGCTCAGGGTCTCCGGTTGAACACCCAACTGGTTGACCTTGACAGTATTGCTGTAGCTGACCACTCCGCCGACGAAATACCGCGATGAACCGGCGTATTTGGTCATCTGACTCGCTACAAAACCGCCCGTGCAGCTTTCGGCGGTGGCCAGCATCCAGTTTCGTTCGGACAATAACTGCGCCACTTTGGTTTCCAGTTCATCGTCGTCATACCCAAACACAAAAGGCTGAATCAACGGCAGAACGGCTTCGACCTGTTCATCAATTTCCTGTTTCAGCACCACCGGATCGGTGCCGGTTCCGGTGAGCCGGAGCCGCACCTGGCCGAAATGGGGCAGGTAGGCCAGTTTGATGTGCGCGGGCAACGCATCTTCCCAGTTGGCAATCGTTTCGGCCAGAAAAGACTCGCCGATTCCCACCGTCCGAATCATCTTATGAACGATCGTCGGCGTTTCAAACTGGTTCTGCAACATCGGAATGATCCGGTATTGCATGAGGTTCTTCATTTCAAATGGTACACCCGGCAAGGAGACATAAATGGTTTCGTTTTCATTGAACCACATGCCCGGTGCGGTGCCCCAGTCATTCGGCACGTAGGTGCAATTGAGGGGCAGATCGGCCTGTTTGGCGTTAATTTCGGTAATTGGACGGCCCCGGCTTTCGAAAAACTTCGTCACAAACGCCAGCGCTTCGGGATTTCGGTCGAGGGTCGTATTAAAATACTCGCAAATGGTCACTTTCGTGATGTCATCTTTGGTGGGGCCGAGGCCACCGGTCAGAATGACCAGATCAGCGCGTTCGGTGGCTTCCTCCAAAATACTGAGAATCGCTTCCTTTTGATCGCCAACCGACGATTTCCGGACGGTGCGGATTCCGATTTTTGTCAATTCCGCCCCGATCCATTGGGTATTGGTATCGGTAATTTGTCCAAACAGTATTTCGTCACCAATCGTTATAATTTCGGCCAGGATGGGTTTCATGAAAAAAAATCTACGAGTTTTTGTGGCTCGACCCTTTACTTTTTGTCAGTTTTGCTGTCTTATAGAGAAAGGCCGATTGACAAACTAACAGAAGAACGCTGTCTTTCGAGCCAAAAATACGTAAAAAAACGGTTTATCTTTTGCCGACCGGCCATCGGCTAACGTTTCACAAAGAGAATCAACCTGAGAAGCACATGAAAAAAACAGTCCTTTTTGCTCTCCTGCTTGCCGGTTATTCCGGTGCCGCAATTGCCCAGTCCGATTCGACCCAACCGAAAAAGAAGGGCATCTTCGGACAAATTCTGGATAAAGTAGGCGATGTCGCTTCGGGCGGAAGCTCATCCAATGACGAAATTGCCAATGGATTGAAAGAAGCCCTTCGGATCGGGATCAGCAAAGGCTCCGATCAGGCTTCGGCCGTGGACGGATATTACAAAAACACGCTGATCAAGATTCTGATGCCGCCGGAAGCCCAGAAGGTGGAATCGGCCCTGCGTAAACTCGGCATGGGAAAACAGGTCGACCAGTTCATCATGTCGCTCAACCGCTCGGCGGAGGATGCGGCCAAAAAGGCCAAGCCGATCTTTCTGAATGCCCTGACGTCGATGACCATTCAGGATGCCGTCGGTATTTTGCGGGGGCAGGACAATGCCGCCACACAATACCTGAAACGCACTACCTCGGATCAGTTGATGGCGGCTTTTACGCCGGTCATCGACAGTACGCTGAAAAAAAACAACGCCACCCGGTATTACGGGGATCTGGTTCGCACTTATAACAAACTACCCATTGCCACCACCAAAGTCAATCCGGATCTGACCAATTATGCCGCCACGAAAGCCGTCGACGGTATTTTTACGCTGGTGGCTCAGGAAGAGAAGCAAATCCGCGAAAACCCGGCAGCCCGCGTCAATGATTTGCTGAAGAAAGTATTTGGTCAGCAGTAAACCTGCATTTAGCGGTTTTTTGGTTTTGAATCGTCGGGGCAGGATTGCAAATCCGTCCCACAAATGGTTACCTTTGAAGTCTTGAAACTCCGGTTAATTGCCCCCAACCCCTTAAAGGGGCTATAAATACAGCTAGTTTAAGCCTCCTTTAGGGGGGTGGGGGCAATTAACCGGAGTTCTTTACTGTACTGAAAAGCAAACGATGAAAAAATCAGAAATCAATTTTGCGGTTGAATTAGACGACCACAATATCCCCGAAAAAATTTTCTGGAACGCTACGGATAATCCCAATGAAGGACTGAGTGATACCAAAGCGGTAGTGGTTTCGGTATGGGATCATTACAACCAGGGAACGCTGCGCTTGAATTTGTGGACTAAAGACATGGCCGTCACCGATATGAAGCGGTTTTGCGTCGAAGTGCTTGGCAGCCTCGCCGACACCATCGTTACGGCCACGGGCGACCAGTCGATGGCCGATCAGATCGACAACCTCTGCCGGGCCCTGAGCAAAAAAGTGGAAGAAGAATACCGCGAGCAGCAGAAACAGGCATAGCGAACGACAGATTGTATTCGGTTTACGGTATTCAGTTTTCGCCGGGCCGCCGGAGCTGTGCGGTTCCCCTACGGAACTGACGCGATAAACCGAAAACTGAATACCGTAAACCGTAAACCCTTTACTGATGAAGATTTTGAGTTCAGTCGTGATTGTTGTTTGGCTGACGGTCGGTTTGGCCGTTGGGCAGGGGGTTCAGTTTCGGGCAGACCCGTTGACAGCGGTCTTAAGTGCGGCCCGGAAAGCCAAAAAGCCGGTTTTTGTGGAAGTGTATTCGGAAACCTGCCACGTTTGCCAGAGTTTCATTCCCACGTTTGCGAACAAAACGGTAGGGAAATTCTACAACACCCGCTTCATCAGTACCAAAATTGATATTTCCAACAAGAGTACCATCGCTTTTCTGGACAAAAACCGCCTGTTTGTTCCCTCTTTACCGCTGTTTTTATATTTCAATTCGCAGGGAGATCTGATTCACATGGCGATGAGTAACAACTCGACGGATGAGGTGATTCGGCACGGAACCACGGCGTTGAATCCGGAAATCCGGTCGTCGGCTATGCGGAAACGATTTGAAGATGGGGAGCGCTCCGCGAATTTTCTGATCGATTACGGGATGTATGCCCGGGTGACGCGCGATACGGTGACAAACATCCGGGTGATGAACGAGTATGCCTCCCGGCAGGCGGCCAATACTTTTACGAACCCAACGAACTGGCTCGTGTTGCAAAAGCTGATTCTGGACGTCGGCAACCCGCTTTTTCAGTACATGATCGGTCACCTCGATCAATTTATCAAACCCAACGGTGCGGAGCAGGTCAAAACGGTTGCGGAAAATATTCTCATGTCTTCGTTGTACAGTAGCCGGGGTAATCAGTATCCGGCCGCCAAAATCATCACCATCCGGAACCAGCTTCAGCAAGTGGGTATCGACGGACGCGTCGCCAGTAACCGCACGCTGCTGCCCGAAATCAACGCCTATTTTCGGGCGGGCCAGGCCACCAAAGCGGCCTCCCGAATGGACGATCACATGGCCCAGAACCAGTTCTCCACGCCGGAATACCTGTATGTGATTCGGTTATTCAACCGGAAAAGCCCGGATGCCAGCGATGCGCCGACGGTAGCCCGCTGGGCCAACAAAGCCATTCCGCAGGCAAAAAGCCCCGCCGAGCAGGCCGATTTGTATTTTGAACTGGCTGAGGTTTACCGCCGGGGTGGAAAAACCGCCGAGGGCTTGAAAGCCGCGCAAAAGTCGCTGGAAATGGCGAAAGCCGCTAAAATCGATACGAAGCGGAATACCGAGCAGCTAAGCCGGTTGAAGTGATCGTCAGGAATAAATGACGTTGGAGAAGGGCGGTTGTTTCAGCAGATACGCCGAATTTTCATCGCCCAGCTCGATGGCCCGAATCAGGTCTTTTTGGGCCGGACCATACTGGTCGAGCTGCATCCGGGCCAGTGCCCGCCAGCGGATGGCGTCGGGTTGCTGACCCCGGAAATACCAGACGGCTTTGTCAAACTCCTTGAAGGCTTCACCGAACTGATTCAGTTGGTAGAGGGCAATGCCTTTATCGAGGTATGAATCGGGAATGGTGTTGTCGAGGCTGAGGGCAACCGTCAGATCGAAAAGGGCCGAATACGCATTTTCATTCCGAAGGTGGCATTTTCCCCGGTAGGCAAACGCCAGGGACGATTTGGGATGTTGTTTAACGGCCTGATCGAAGTAGGCAAATGCTTCATCGTAGCGATGAAACTGGACGAGATTGATGCCTTCGGCAAATCGAACACGGTCTTTCTCCGCCTGCGTGTCGTGGTCGATCACAAAATACCGGACAACCAGGTAGAAAATAAAGAAGAATCCTATCAGCGCAACTTCCATAACCTGAAGCTTTCAGAAAACTACTGTAAACTAGCTGAAAAACCGGGCATTTGCAACCCGTATCCTATTTTTCCAGTTCTTGCCGAACGGTTTTTGGTAGACTGGCAACGATCAAGTCATAGGAATGGTCAATCCATGTTTTCAGATCAATTTCCCGAATCGTTCCGTTGATGAGAACGGTGTTCCAGTGTACTTTATTCATGTGATAACCGGGCCGAACTGCATCGTATTGCTCGCGTAATTCAACAGCCAGTTCCGGGTTGCATTTCAGATTGACCGACAGCGGGCGGGCCTCCAACGACGTTAAGGCAAACACTTTCCCGCCGACTTTGAAGACGAGTATGTCTTCGCCAAACGGAAATGACTCGTTGGCACCGGGTTTGCTCAGGCAGTAATTGCGCAGCGTTTCAATGTTCATCGCATGATGGCTCGGACAATCATCACAATCAGACAGAACAGAAACATGATGATGGAAATCCGGTTAATTCCGTGCATCATGCGAATGTTGGTGTTCGTCGGGCGACTGGGGTCCGGTTTCTGAAAAACCCGGTAGAAATACCGGAAGACGTCACCCAACTTGAAATAATCTCCAATCTTAGACATAGTGAGTTAAGAGTTAAGAGTTAAAAATCAAGAGTTAAATCGGTGAGAGAATGCAGAGTGGCTAACTCTTCACTATTAACTCTTAATTTATAACTCAGATTCCGGTTCGTTCCAGCGACCGTCTTCTTTTATCAATTCGATCAGTTCATCGACGGCGTGTTCGGCGGTGACCGACTTTTTGATCACTTGCTGACCCCGATACAACGAAATTTTGTCTTTGCCAATTCCAACGTAGCCATAATCGGCGTCGGCCATTTCGCCGGGTCCGTTGACGATACAGCCCATGATCCCGATTTTAATGCCTTTCAGGTGGTCGGTGCGTTTGCGAATTGTGGCCGTGGTTTCCTGCAAATCGAATAACGTTCGTCCGCAGGAAGGGCAGGAGATGTACTCGGTTTTCGACATCCGGGTTCGGGCCGCCTGCAAAATGCCAAATGCCGTCGAATTGTACCGGTTTGCCGTCGCCAGGCGCTCTTCAGTTGACAGGTTGGGAAGTCGATCTGTCGCCAGCCAGGCTCCATCGCCCAGGCCATCGACCAGCAATCCGCCGATGTCCGTGGCGGCATACAATTGCAAAGAGTCACCCTGACTATCCGGAAAACTCCGCAGCGTTACGACCGGGCAGGGAATTTCGCGGATGATCAACTCGACGTACAATCGCCGGAGTTCGGCCATCGCGTGGGCGTTTTCCGTTCGAACCACCAGCACAACGTGTTGATCTTCACGGAGCGCATTAGCCAGGTCATCTGAAAAGTCACCCAGGTGGGTCACAACGAAATTGAGAACCGGATGCAAACCGCCCGGTTTTTGACGGCTGTTCAGGTAGGTATTCGTGTTGAGCAGGGGGAATTTATGAACCTGATCGGGGGCGGAAAGCCAGGCCGAATAATCCAGAATTTCTTTCAACCCGTTGGGCAACATGAACGAAGCAGGCTGAGAACCGGTATACAGGTAATCGGCGCCCAGATCATTCATCCGCCATTTGTCGGGAACGGGCAAATAAAAATGGCCGATGGATCGGAGTTGTTCGTGGTGGGTAACTGGTATCTCGGAATAATCGGCAATGACGCGCGGTACATTGACGCCACCGAAATTGGCGACTTCTCTGGTTTTTCGCCGGGTATACTGATACGGGTTAATGGGGTAGTTCCGGATTTCCGGAATGGCTGTATGGCCCGCCCGTTTTGAGTAGCGGTCGATGAGCGCCTGCGCCACCGGGGCTTCCAGTTCGGGATCTTCCGTCAGCGAAACCCGGACGGTATCGCCCAAACCGTCTTCCAGCAGCGTACCAATGCCGACAGCCGATTTGATCCGGCCATCTTCTGCTTCCCCCGCTTCGGTAACGCCCAAATGCAGCGGATACGGTTTTAAGCCTTCGGCATCCAGTCGCTGAACCAACAGGCGGTAGGCTTCCACCATCACCTGCGGATTGCTGGATTTCATCGATAGGACAATGCTGTGGTAGTTTTCATCGTCGCAAATCCGCAGGAATTCCAGGGCTGATTCCACCATGCCGAGGGGTGTATCGCCGTAGCGACTCAGAATCCGGTCCGAGAGCGAACCGTGGTTGGTGCCAATCCGCATGGCCGTGCCGTATTCTTTGCAAATCCGGATCAGGGGAAGGAATTTGGCCCGAATGCGTTCCAGTTCGGCGGCATAGGACGCGTCGGTATACTCGATGACTTCAAACCGCTTCCGGTCGGCATAATTGCCGGGATTGATCCGGACCTTTTCGACGATCCGGGCGGCCAGTTCGGCGGCATTGGGTGTAAAATGAATATCGGCGACGAGGGGTGTTGTGTAGCCCCGGGCGCGTAGTTCCTTGCGGATGTTTTCGAGATTTTGGGCTTCTTTGACACTGGGTGCCGTAATCCGGATGTATTCGCAACCCGCTTCGATCATTTTGATCGACTGCTCGACCGAACCCAGGGTGTTCATGGTGTCGATGGTCGTCA
This sequence comes from Larkinella sp., assembly GCF_965227735.1. Classification (NCBI taxonomy): domain Bacteria; kingdom Pseudomonadati; phylum Bacteroidota; class Cytophagia; order Cytophagales; family Spirosomataceae; genus Larkinella; species Larkinella sp. The sequence continues at coordinate 7,621,924 of NZ_OZ245776.1, forward strand.
TCGACTGAACCCGGATGGGATAATCAGAGCCCAGCGGGACGTTGCCGATGGGAACCGTGATGGTTTTGCGACGGGAGTATCCGGTTAAGGAGTTGCAATAGAGAGCCGGTTTTTCGGCGGATGGTACTAAAGACGGTGTTGCGTAGTCAAGCATAGCCTAAACAGCGAGTGCGGAAGAGGACAAAGGTACAAAACCGGCGCGTTTTCCCCGCAAAAGCTAGTAATAGAACCCGCTTTTCTCCGAAATTGTTCATTTCGGAAAATCAGAAAAGGAAACCGAAATACGTTGATAATCAGTTGATTAGTCTATTCTTCAACTTTCGTGCCTTCGTCTACCCGAATAATATAGGCAGCACCGCCCTGGCGTTCAATGGCTTCGGCGACGGCCCCCGCGTGGCCGGGTGCGTAGGCAAACATACAGCCACCGCCACCTGAACCGTTGATTTTGCCGCCCAGCGCCCCGGCATTCAATGCCGCTTCGAGCATCCGGTCGATTTTTGGAGTCGAAATGCGTTGGGCATCCCGCAGATTGGTGTGGTGGCGATTGAGTAAATTGCCGAGCCGAATGTGATCCAGATCGGCCGATTCCAGCACCTGCCGGGCTTCACGGAGGAGATCGCGGTTCGAAACCGTGCCTTCCAGCAGCGTATTTTCTTCGTACGATAAGAAAGGGCGGTAGTCGTCAATTTCCAGAACATCCGTGGTATGGAGCGAGAATTCCGGGTTGACGGTTTTGATTTTCCGGACAATCCCGTTGACCCCGTTTCGCACCCGGCCCAGAATATCCAGTGTATCTTTGGCTTCCAGCGAGTCGCCCAGCACGAAAGCCCCGAGTTTGGGCCGTAATTCTTCGATTTCAATGTGCGGCTCCGACTCCAGGTAGATCACATCGCCGATGGCGGTGGAATAATGATCCATCATGCCGCCCGGTTCGCCAAACTCGAGCACTTCGGCTTCATTGGCCATGTTCCCGATTTCCTGCCGACTCAGCAGACGCGGACGGTCACTCAGGCGCATCAGAAAATGCAGCCAGGAAGCCACCAGCGCCGATGAACTCGACGTACCGGAATTGATCGGGATATTTCCGTGAACCTCACATTCAACCCCCTTCGAAAACCGGTAGCCGTGTTTCAACAAAACATTGTAACTGCTCCGAAAATAATCACGCGGTTTGGTATACACCAGACTGGAATCGGATAGCTCGAATTCTTCCCGCTCGTTAACATCCGGCAGGTTGATCACCACTTTTCGATCCGACCGGTGCGAACCGGTAATCCGGATTCGCCGGTTGATGGCTGCGGCAATGACGGGCAGCCCCAAGTAATCCAGGTGTTCGCCGAATAAACAGATTCTGCCGGGAGTTGAAACGCTTAATAGACTCATCACCAGGTGTGTTTTTTGCTTCCTGCCAGCGCGTAATATAAGATGTAGCTTAGCAAAGGCAGGATCATCGCGTAGGCTAGTTTCGGACTAACGGCGTCGGTCAGGTAGCCGTGCAGCAGGGGCAGTAACGCACCGCCGGAAATCCCCATAATCAATAAAGCAGAGCCCAGTTTGGTGAATTTACCCAGCCGATCGAGCGACAACGGCCAGAGGGCTGGCCAGATTGGTGCAATGGCGAATCCCAGGAGCGCGATGCACAGAACGGACGTAAACCCGTTGGTCAGTAAAGCGCCAATAGTCAGAACCAGACCGAGACTCGTGCCGATGATGAGTGATTTTTGTTGCGAAAGGAAACGCGGAATCAGGATGATGCCCAGAATGTAACCGCCCAGCATACCGTACAACGTGTAGGCCGTAAAGTATTTGGCTTGATCATTTGAAAAACCGAGCGCAACGCCGTAGTTGATGATCGTATCGCCCGAAATGACTTCAACCCCCACGTAGCAAAAAATGGCCAGAACACCGAGAACCAGGTTAGCATGTTGCCAGACACTATCGGTAGTTAACGGCTTGGCTGTTATTGCTTTATCTTCTTCCTGCTCTTCAGATACTTCAGGCAAAGTGGAGAACCGGATCAGCATGGCGAGCACCACCAGAACGCCCGTCAGAATCAAATACGGCGTTACTACTTTGTTCAGCGATTCTTCGGCCGAAATAACGTTGGCACCCGTTAACAACAAACCGCCGAAAATAAACTGGCTGATAATTCCTGCTAATTTGTTGGCAACACCCATGAAGCTAATCCGCTGGGCGGCACTTTCGCGGGGGCCGAGGATGGTCACGTAGGGATTGGAAGCCGTTTGCAGAACCGTCAAACCGATACCGATCAGAAACAAACCGACCAGGAACAACGGATACGAAACCGCCTTGGCCGCCGGGATGAATGTGATGGTGCCAATGGCCATGATGATCAATCCCAGCGACATCCCGTTTTTAAAGCCCGTTTTCTTGAGCAGCCAGGACGACGGAATCGCCATGAGCGTGTAGGAAATGAAAAACGCCGACACCACCAGGTTCGAACCCACGGTGCTGAGCTGAAAAGCCTGTTTGAAAAAGGTAATGAGCACCCCATTGACCCAGGTGACAAATCCGAAAATGAAAAATAACATGCCGACAATGAGCAGCGGCCCAAGGTAGCTATTGGTTGAATTCCGGGTTGCAGTCGGAGTCATTTTTTGTGAAGTTTGGAGAAATTAAGAAAGAGCCTGCAATATAACACGCAGTCGTTCAATATATTTTAAATTTTTTTATTAATTAAGAATTTTATTCTGATTATCGGGCCATCGCCGAATTAATAGTCATCTGTTAGTGCGAAAATAGGCTTATTCGTCTTCCATTTGCCGCGCGTAAAGTCCGGAATTTCAATCGGTTTGCTGCCTTTGGCGATGGATTCTTCCGAAAGGGGACTGATGGCGCTCCAAACCGCAGCGTCATACACGTCGATTGGGGGCGGCACTTTCCGCTTGACGGACTCGATGAAAGCCCGGATTACGAAAAAGTCGATTCCGCCGTGGCCCGCATTTTCGGCGGTTTGGGCGTGACGCTTCCAGATTGGGTGATCATATTGGTCCTGGTATTCTTTAAAAGGCTCCCACTGGTGCGGTTTGGCACTTTTTCCTTCAATATAAATGGTTTTGCCGTCGTCCATCCAGATGCCCTGGGTTCCCTGCGCCCGGAAGCCCAGCGAATAGGGGCGGGGTGAGTTCGTATCGTGCATAATGACGATGTTCTCGCCATTGGCACAGTTGATGACCGTCGTAACAATATCGCCCAGCTTGAAATTCACTTTGGCGTTCGGGTGATTGGCTCCGCCTTTGTCCACCACAAATTTGTGCAGACTCCGTGCTTTGGTGGCGGTGGACGTCAGGTACATAAACCGGTTGCCGCGATTGATGTCCAGCCAGTGAGCGACCGGCCCCAAACCGTGGGTAGGATACAGATCGCCGTTGCGGTCGACGGAATGCTGGGTCCGCCAGCGGGCTTCGGAATAGCCTTTGGCCCCGAATTCGACGCCTTCTTTGCCCATACCGCCATTGAACTTGACGGTCCGCAGGTCGTGCTGGTAGCCGCAGTGGGCATACAGCATTTCGCCGAACAGCCCCTGACGAATCATATTTAAAACCGCCATGACATCGCGCCGGTAGCAGACGTTCTCCAGAATCATGCAGGGCATCCCGCTTTTTTCCGACGCTTCGATCAGATCCCAGGATTCTTTCAGGGTAACCGTCGCCGACACCTCAACACCCGCGTATTTACCCGCTTTCATGGTGGCCACCGACATCGGCACGTGCCATTCCCAGGGTGTAGCAATCACGACGCCGTCGATGTCGTCGCGTTTGAGCATGTTCAGAAAATCTTCGTCTGTTTTGCCAAAAACCGCCGGCTCGGGTCGCCCGGCTTTGCTAATCATGGCTTTGGTGCGGTTGATCGCATCGGGATCGATGTCGCAAATGGCCGTAATCGCCACATCGTTCCGGTAAATGGCTTGATCGACATGGCTGCGGCCCCGGCCACCCACCCCGATAAAAGCCAGCCGGACTTTCTTGTCCTGGACCGGGGCACCGGTCAGAATGGTCGGAAACAAATGGGCGGAGGAAACGGTTGCGGCCGCAGAACGCAGAAAATGACGTCGATTCGTTTTCAAGGAGGTTCGGTCGTTAAGGGTTTGTTTAGGACTAAGCCGTAAAAAAAAGCAAAATATTGGTAGAGCCAAAAAAATGACGGGATTACTTGTGTTTTTAACTACAGAGTTGCCGACAGGCGTCTCAGGTAGACTTCATAATTTCTTAAAACCGCCGGTATATACGTATGAACCAAATCAGAAACCGGGCTGTTATCCCTGCGAAACTGACTGAAATTGCTTCCTGAAGGCGGATTATTCTACCGCTTGACGGCTCAAATGTGTTGCAGACATCCTTTCTGACGACATTTTGGTCGAGAATTAGTATCAATCGAAAAATCCGGGCGACCGGTTCTGACAGAATGGACAAAAAACGGGTAGCGGTGTTCCGCAAAGAACACTTCAACGCGGCTCATCGTCTCCACAATCCGGAATGGTCGGATGAAGAGAACAAACGGGTTTTTGGCAAGTGCAATAATCCTCATTACCACGGCCATAATTATGAACTGATTGTTCAGGTCACCGGCGAGGTGGACCCCGTCACGGGTTTCGTCATGGACATGAAATTGCTCAGTGATTTGATCAAAGACCGTGTTACGGACCAGTTTGACCACAAAAACCTCAATATAGATACGGAAGAATTTAAAACCCTCAATCCAACTGCCGAACATATTGCTATTGTTATTTACGATTCGCTGCGCAGTCAGCTAGATTCATCTCTGGATTTGAAAATTAGACTCTATGAAACCGAACGGAACTTCGTTGAATACCCGGTCTAACGGCCATCATCCTGCTTATGACCTGCTTCATGACATGACGGTCGATGAAATAGGCGATGACCACGTGGCGTCTTCCATCGAAACTCCGTTGCGTGACGATGCCTTTGACCTGAGCGATGAGGCAAAAGTGGACCTGATTGAAGACCATTTTCGCGACATCATGAACATTTTAGGCTTGGATTTAACCGATGACAGCCTGAAAGGCACACCCCGGCGCGTCGCTAAAATGTACGTCAAGGAAATTTTCAGCGGTCTCGATCCGGCGAAAAAACCGCAGGCGGCCTTGTTTGAAAATAAATACCAGTACAATGAAATGCTGGTGGAAAAAGGCATCACCGTCCATTCACACTGTGAACACCATTTTGTCCCGATCATCGGCCGCGCCCACGTGGCCTATATTTCGAGTGGTAAAGTGATTGGATTGTCAAAACTCAACCGCATTGTGCAGTATTTCGCCAAGCGCCCCCAGGTGCAGGAGCGGTTGACGGTGCAGATTGCCAATGAGTTGAAAACCGTGCTGGAAACTGAAGATGTGGCGGTGGTGATCGACGCCCGGCACCTGTGCGTTTCGATGCGCGGGGTTCAGGATGTCAACAGCTCGACGGTGACGGTGCATTACGGCGGCAAATTCAAGACCGACGAAGCCACCCGGCAGGAATTCCTGCGCCACGTCAGCGAACCAACCGCTGCGCTTTAATTAAAAGTACCTGCTCGATTTGATTTCGTCATCTACTTTTAACGAAGCTGTTTAAGATTTCACTCCCCTTCAAAATACAATAAATAGAAAGGGAATAGTAAATGAAAAATGATGAATACTAACTGTAAAAGTAGCTCCCAATCCAGCACTTTTACAGTTAGTATTCATCATTTTTCATTTACTATTCTTTTCCTATGCAATCCTAATCTAACTCAATTTTTAACTTATACCATTGTCCCTACGCGCTCCAGGAGCGCTTTTGTTTTTTTGATGCCTTCGTATTCGCTCAGGTTTGAGCCTTCGTATTCGATCCCGGCGATGCCTTTGAAACCGCTGTCTTTCACGATTTTCATCATGCGCATATAGTCGGTGTCCGTACAGTTGCCACTGGCGTCGAAATCGTGGGTTTTGGCACTGACGCCCTTGGCGAACGGCATCATTTCACCCACGCCCTTGTAGCGGTCGTATTCTTCCACACACTTGCCGCCCCATTCAGAATTGTCGCTGCGTTTGATGCAGAAATTGCCGAAATCGGGCAGAATACCCACGTTTTTCATGTTGACCTGCTTCATAACGCCCGTCAGCCACTGCCCGTTGGACGAGTAACTGCCGTGGTTTTCGACAATCACGTTGATGTTCATGGTTTTGGCAAATTCGCCCAGTTTTCCCAGTCCTTCCACGGCGGCTTTGGCCACTTCTTCTGCCGTTCCTTTTCCGAACGCATTGACCCGAATGGTTTTGCAGCCCAGTGTTTTGGCGCATTCGACCCAGGGCTTGTGTTTTTCAACGGCTTCGTTGCGTTTGGCCGCATCGGTTTCGCCCAGATAGCCCTCGCCGTCGATCATAATGAGGTGATTTCGAACTCCATTGTCTTTGCAGCGCATCATCAATTCTTTCAGATACGTCGCATCCTGCGCCTTGTCTTTGAAAAACTGGTTGACGTATTCGACGATATCGATGCCAAATTCATTTTTAGCGAGGGCGGGGAAGTCCAGATTCGTAATTTTTTTCTCGTTGAACAACGCCTTGTGCAGCGACCATTCGGCCAGCGAAATCTCAAAGAACGGTTTTTTTGCAGCGGCTTCGGCCAAAGCGGGAAGGGCAGATGCCGTGGCAGTCAGGACGCTGAGTTGTTTTAAAAAGGAGCGACGCGAAGTCATAGGTTAATCGTTTTAAATGGGTTAATCACGAAATTAGTACATGTATCAGGAGGAAAGATACTAAAATTTAACCACCAGCTGAATGGATTTTGAAATCAGTTCGGAATGCAATACATTTGCGGTGTATTATGTATCTAATACACTAGTACAGGTTGAGAGTAACCTCACAATGACCATTAACGTAACATTGACTACACCTTGTTAACCTTACTCGTATGTTCAGAAGCTTTTTGATTACGGCATTCAGGAATCTAAAAAAGAACAGATTATACGCTGTTATTAATTTACTGGGCCTGTCTCTCGGCGTTGCTTGTTGTATGGTTATTTTCGTAATCGTCAGATATGAAACTTCCTTTGATAAATATCACAGCAAATCGAGTCGAATTTACCGGGTGAACTTATACCAGCAAACTGAAAATGGAACCCAGTTTAATGGTTGTAATTATTCACCTTTGGCAGAGGCAATCCGAAAGGATGTTGCTGGGCTCGAAGAGGTGACCGGTGTCTATTGTCTACAAGTTTACCAGTTTTCCAGAGGAACCGATCTATTTGAAGATCAATACGCTTTTTTTGCTGATCAGCACTATTTTGATGTCTTTGATGTGAAGTGGATAGCTGGTAATAAAGCGGACGCGTTAACCAATCCGAATTCTGTGGTTGTTACGGATGTTTTCGCCGAAAAATTTCTTGGCGGAGCACGTGAAGCTTTAGGTAAAACGTTTATGTTGGAAAATAAGCTAAACCTGACTGTGTCGGGAATTGTTGAAGCTCCCCCTACCAACACGGATCATCCGTATAGTATTCTGATATCGTATCCGTCACTGGCCAGGTTTGTCCCAGACCAGGTCAATAATTGGGAAACAGTTGGTGCTGGAGCAACTTACGTGGTGTTTAACCACACCACGAAAAAGGATAAGATCGATAGTCAGTTCAAAAATGTTGTCAATAAATATCTGAGAGAAGACAGAGCGAAAAATACAACATTTTTTTTACTGCCCCTGGCAGATAACCACGACAGGAATTACGATTACACCAGTTTTACCTACGACTTCCCCGTACCGGCTATGACAATTCTGGCCATTATTGCCGGAATGATTGCGTTTATTGCCTGTATTAATTTTGTGAATTTGGCTACAGCCCAATCATTGAGAAGAGCCAGGGAGGTGGGCGTTAGAAAAACCATGGGCAGCAGTCGTCGTCAGCTCATTATACAGTATATGACTGAAGCTTTCATCATTACGTTGTTAGCTGTTGTTGTGGGATTGGTACTGTCAAGGGCAAGTTTAACGCAGCTTAATCAGACATACGGGGTAAATTACCAATTAAATCTTTTAAACGATCCCTCTACAGGGCTGTTTAGTGCCTGTGTGACTGTTTTTGTAACCTTTCTGGCTGGTTTTTATCCTTCCTTTATCCTATCAGGATACAAACCGGTTTTGGCACTGCAATCCCCAACTTTTATAGGAAAATCCAAAGGGCTCCCGATCCGAAGAGCCCTCGTTATTTCACAATTTGCCGCTGCACAGCTATTGATCATAGTAACGACCATTATGATCAATCAGGTCAGTCATTTCAAGGATCGTCCAACCCGTTTCGATCCAAAGAAAATGGTTGTGATTCCATCGCTTCGGGGGAATGAAAAGCAGCAACATCAGAAGCTGCGGTATGAATTACAAAAAGTCCCGGGTTTGGTTAACTACAGTTTTGGAAACGTGGGCAACGAAATGGGCGAAATCTATATCGACAAGCAAAAAAAACACGCTGGAATAATCAGCTATGCCGACACCTCATACATTCACACCTTTCGTATGGAATTGTTGGCGGGAAGGAATTTGTTTTCCGATACGGACGGAACTTCTTCGCAGGTCCTGGTCAACCAGGCTTTGATCAAGACGTTGGGCCTTGCAAATCCCGCATCCGCTGTTGGGAAAACCTATGTGTTGAGGGGAAAGATCGTTGTGATCCGAGGAGTCATCAGGGATTCTTATACACAGCCAATGAGCAATAAAGTTGATCCCGTAAGCATTCTGTTTAACCCACAGAAATTTACAGGCGTAGCGATGAGTATCTCCGCCAATAACGCATCTGAAACCCTGGCCGGTATAGAGAGGGCCTGGAAAAGCGTTTACCCGGATTACCTTTGCAAATACCAGTTTATGGATGATTCTTTGAACCGGGAGTATGGATCGTATAATGTAATGTTTTCCATTCTCGGAACCGCTTCTTTCCTGGCCATATTGATCGGATGCCTGGGTTTGTATGGATTAGTTTCCTTTATGGCGATACAGCGTACAAAAGAAATTGGGATTCGCAAAGTATTTGGGGCTACGATCTCGAATATCATGATGATGTTCACAAAAGAATCGGCAGTACTGATTATGATCTCTTTTGCAGTTGCCGCCCCACTAGCCCATTTTGTGAGTATCGGAATGTTGATGGAATTTCCTGAGCGCGTGGAGCCAGGAATAGGAATTTTCATAACTGGTTTTTTTGCTTCGCTGCTGATCGCACTGTTTACGGTAGGTTACCGCTCTTTTATTGCTGCCATTCAAAATCCTGCTGAAAGTCTCAAAAGTGATGGCTGAAAGATCCTGCAGACAGGAAGATCGGAAAAGCCGAATAGTTTCCGCTTGGTTTAGAATGCCGCTTGATAAATATCTATTTCCGGGAGATGTATAACTAAAGGATAACTAAAAAAGGAAAAAGGCCCTCAGCAGCGTGTGCGGGGGCCTTTTTAACCGAGATATGAATACAACCTGAATTAAGTATCTCATTTGAGCACTAAATTCTCACCGAAAATTACAAAAAAGTTGATAACGGCCAACTTTTTTAATCGGATTTTTGTGAAATTTTTTTGAAAAAGAACCGCATCAATTCGGCTCGGCTGCCGTAACAAAGTGTTTCTGGTTGGTCGAAATGTTGGCAATCGTCCATTCCACATCACCGGAGAATGCGTGAGCCCGCACCGGACAGTCGGCAATGCGGCAATAGTGGCAACATTCCGGCAAACACGGATCGACGTGAATGAAAATTTCCACTTCCGTGTCGATTTCCCGCTTCAGCACCTCTTCAAACTCGTGAACTTCCTGGTGAACCTGCGCCAGCGTCCAATAGTAAGGCAGTGTCAGGTGGCAGTCGATGTGCAGATCGGCCCCGTACCGCTGCACGCGCGTGTTGTGAATATCGATCCAGTTGCTGCGCTTGTGATTATTCAGAATGTTGAGAATGCGTTGCAAAAGGGCCAGGTCGGTTTCGTCCATCAAACCCGCCACCGAGTGCCGGATCAGGCCGAGGCCGTTGAAGATGATCACGCCCGACAGAATGAGCGATAACATGCCGTCGAACCAGGTCAACCCGGTGAGCCAGATGAGCCCAATGCCCACCACCACGATCAAACTGCTGAGGCTATCGACCAGCAGGTGACGGCCATCCGCGATGAGGGTGATCGAATTCGTAGCGCGCCCGTTTCGGATCAGCAGCCAGCCCACCAGCGCATTGGCCACCGTGGTCAGGGCGATCAGCGCCAGACCCCAGTCCAGGTTGGTGATGGATTGCGGATGTGAAAAGGATTGAATGGCCTGAAAAATGATGAAAAGCCCCGCCGAAAGAATTAATGCCCCTTCAAAACCGGAGGAGAAAAACTCAATTTTTCCGTGACCGTACGGGTGGTTTCGGTCGCGGGGCTGGCCGGAAAGGTAAATGCTGTATAGAGCAAACCCACTGGCAATCACGTTGATAATGGATTCGAGGGCATCCGTCAAAACCGCCGTGGACGACGTCAGCCACCAGGCCGTGAATTTGAGAATCATCAACGTCACACTCAGTCCCAATGAGATCGACATCCACTTATATTTGATTCGCTGACTGGGTTGCATGAAGCCGTTGGCTGGTTTATAGCCTGCAAAGGTAGCAAACTGTAAAGGATTTCTCTTTACATTTGCTGGTATGGAGTTTACGGAAAATCCCTGGAAAACGCTTACATCAACGGTTGTGTACGACAACAACTGGTTGAAAATCAGACACGAAGAGGTGGTTACCCCCGCCAACACACCCGGCATCTATGGGGTGGTCAGTTTCAAGAATAAAGCCGTGGTCGTGGTGCCCATCGATCAGGATGGGTATACCTATCTGGTAGGCCAATACCGCTATCCGCTCGATGAATATTCCTGGGAGGTGCCGGAAGGTGGTGCCCCCATTGGTACGGATATGCTGGAATCGGCCCGGCGCGAACTGAAGGAAGAAACCGGTCTGGAAGCTGAAAAGTGGACGATGATTGGTCGCATTCACACCTCCAACTCGGCCACCGACGAGGAAGGCTTTCTGTACATCGCGGAGCAACTGAGCCAGGGAGCGCACGAACCGGAAGAAACGGAACAATTGCAAATCCGGCGGGTTTCCTTAGCGGACGCTGTTGATATGGTGATGAATAGTGAAATTACCGATGCCCTCAGCGTCTGCGCCCTGCTGAAAGTAGCGCGCTTGAAACAGATCTGATCGCATGATGATTGAAGCTATTTTCTACGGTTTTATTGCGGGTATTCTGCTTTGCCTGACATTCGGAACCGTATTTTTTTCCCTAATGCAAAACAGTGTCGACAATGGCTACCGCTCGGGCATCAAGATTGCCTTTGGCGTAGTGGTTTGCGATGCCATTTTTGTCGTTTGTGCCTTGTTCGGTACGGCCTTTCTCCCTCAGATCGACGGTTTTGAGTTTTATCTAACGCTGTTCGGCGTGATTCTCCTGATGGCGATGGGCATTGCCAACCTCTTCAAAGGAACGCCCCGGCTGGCGTATCCGAAAACCCGCTTCGGTAATTTCCTCTACTATTTTACGACGGGGTTTGTGCTGAATGCCATCAATCCGATCAATTTTATAACCTGGGTCACGCTGGCGGCTTACCTGACCAATTCGCTTCACTACAGCCACCAGGAACGCTACGGTTTTATGATTGCCAGTCTGGTCAGTATCTTCCTGACCGAATCGGCTCTGGCGGTTTTTGCCCACAAATTGAAGCGGTTTTTTACGCCCAAAGTCGTATTGATCTTCAACCGGGTCACTGGTGTCGTCTTCATTTTCATTTCCCTGCAACTGGCCTGGACCCGGCTCTACGATCCGCTGATTGCGATGTTGAAGCAATAAGCTTTCTAACCCTGTCAGCGGTCGTAGACCCTGACAGCGGTTAAAAGGCTTATTGCTTAGTCAAGGTCCGGACGTAACCCTGTCAGCGGTCGTAGACCCTGACAGCGGTTAGAAGGCTTATTGCTTAGTCAAGGTCCGGACGTAACCCTGTCAGGGTCTACGACCGCTGACAGGGTTACGTCCGCGCAGCACCCACTTCGATGCCCTGCGTTTTCAGAAAACCTTCCCAGTCGGAGATCATGTTTTTCTTCAAAACCCGCGGAAATTTGTTCTGACCGCCCATTTTCCCCTTGGCTTCCATCCACTTATAGAACGTCGTGGCGGGTAACACGGTTACAAACACATCCTTGAGGGCGTGTCGACGTTCTACGGCGTAATCATCATTCAGTTCTTTCAATTTGGCGTCGATGAGGTTTTTCAAAACCGTTTCATCGACCGGGTCGTTGGTGCCAATGTACCAGTGGTGTGCGAAAAGGGTATCGTGGGAAATACCGGCGACCGTAAATTCCCGCACATCGATGTTGAGTTCCTGCGAAGCCAGTTCAACGGCTTTGTTCATGTTATCCACCGACAGGTGTTCCCCGCAAAGGCTCAGGAAGTGTTTGGTTCGTCCGGTAATGACGATCTCGCTGTGTTTTTTGGAAACGAACTTGATCGTGTCACCAATCAGATACCGCCAGGCTCCCGAACAGGTTGAAATCAGCAGGGCGTATTCCTTGCCTTCCTCCACTTCGTCGATCATCAGCGCCTGTGGTTTGTCGATCACCTCGCCGTCGGCATTGAAATTTTCGCCGTTGAACGGGATAAATTCGAAGAAAATGCCGTTGTCCAGCACCAACTGCATGCCTTCCGCATTGGGGTGCGTCTGGTAGGCAATGAAGCCCTCCGACGCCAGGTACGTTTCGATATAGGTGATCGGACGGGCCAGCAGGTGCTCAAAACCGTGCCGATAGGGTTCGAACGACACCCCGCCGTGGCAGAACACCATCAGATTCGGCCAGATGTCGTGAATGGTTTTGACCTTATAATGAGCAATGATTTTCTCCATCAGCAACTGAATCCAGGCCGGAACGCCCACCACAAAACCGATGTCCCACTGACTCGCCTGTTCCGTAATTTCGTCCAGCTTCAGGGCCCAGTCTCGTTCCTGCGCAATTTCTTTGCCCGGTTTATAAAACTGCTGGAACCAGAACGGAATCTGGCTGGCCGTAATTCCGCTCAAATCGCCTTCAAAATGGTTGTCACGGTAATTCAGCGTTGTGCTGCCGCCCAGCATCAGAAAGCCCTTTTCGTAGAGTTGCGAAGGCAGGTGCTGGTAACGGCCCAGGCTCAGAATTTGCCGGATGCTGGTTTTCTGAATCGCCTTCGACATGGTTTTCGTGACGGGAATGTATTTGGAAGCTGCTTCCGAGGTGCCGGAACTCAGCGCAAAATACTTCACCCGACCCGGCCAGCAGACGTTCTTCTCGCCATTGATCGACCGCTGCCACCAGTCCTTATAAATCTTGTTGTAATCATAAATGGGAACGATCTCCCGAAACTTGTTATAAAACGCCTTTTCGTCTTCGAAGAAAGCGGCATTCTCAATATCTTCAAACTGAAAAGCCTGTCCAAATTGCGTGTAACGGGCTTTCCCGATCAGCTTGACGAAGGTTTTCTTCTGTAATTTGAGGGCATTCAATTTTTTCCGCCGAACCACGTTGGTCAGCGAAATACCCCGTTTCAATAAGCTTCCTAATAAGGCCATAGGGCAAAATCGTTAGGATTGTTGTTTACCGGTTTCGAGCAGTTCATTCGGTTCAGCGGGCGCCGGGATGGCCGAATTCCGCTCGTTGATATTCCAGGATTTCATGGTTTCAATGATCTTGTAATCCGTCAGATCCAGTTGGCAGGGAACCACCGACGTGCAGTTTTGCGAGAGCGCGTATTCGTCGGTATCCTCGCCGGTGTCGTCATTGACAAATTTTCCGGACATCCAGAAGTAGCTCCGGCCGTAGGGATCCTGGCGTTGATCGAATTCTTCCTGCCAGCGCGCATCCGCCTGCCGACAGATCCGGATTTCCTGCAAGGGCTGTTCCGATTTGGCCGGAAAATTGACGTTCAGCGTAACGCCTTTGGGAATACCGTGTTCGAGAGCGTGTCCGGCAATTTTCAGGATATGGTCGTGGGTATGCGAGAAATCGGGTTCGTGGGCGTAATCGCAGAGCGAAAAACCGATTGCGGGAATGCCTTCGATGGCCGCTTCGATGGCCGCCGACATGGTTCCCGAATACAGCACACTGATGGACGTATTGCTGCCGTGATTGATGCCGCTCACCACCAGGTCCGGGCTGCGGTCTTTCAGCACAAAATGTTTCGCCAGCTTGACACAATCGGCGGGCGTCCCGGAGCATTCATAGGCGGGTGTTCCCGGATATAGGTCGACTTCGTTTAAGCGGAGGGGAGAGGCAATCGTGATGGCGTGACCCATGCCCGATTGTGGGCTGTTGGGTGCAACCACCACAACGTCACCCAGTTGTTTCATCAAACCCACCAGCGTTCGAATGCCGTGGGCAGTAATGCCATCATCGTTTGTGACTAGAATAAGCGGTTTTTGTTCCGACATGATACTTCGGTTTGCGTGTTTACTGGATGCCAAAGGTAAGGGTTTCGTCTCTTTTCCCGCTCGTCTCTCCTCTTTTCCGTTAATTTTGTACGGCTAAACCGTAAACTACATGTCACTCGAGTTCAAAACCGCAACGCTTTCCGACATCGAATCCATCATTGCCCTGCAGGAACAAATCTGGGAGCCCACCTACCGTGCCATTCTCGACCAGGAACAGATTACGTATATGTTTCAGGCCATTTATTCACAAGAGGCCCTCCGGGAACAAATGACCGTCGAAAAACAGGAGTTTATTCTGGCCTTTTCCAATCTGAAATTGACCGGTTTTGCGGCATTCTCGCGGAATGAAGCCGACGACGAGCGGTTTAAGTTACACAAAATCTACGTATTGCCGACCGAACAGGGCAAGGGAACTGGTCGGCTTTTGCTGGAGGAAGTCATCCGTCGGTGCCTGGCGGCTGGCGGAAACCGCCTGTATCTGAACGTAAACCGGTATAACAAAGCCCGGCAATTCTACGAACGGCTGGGCTTTGAAGTGGTCCGGGAAGAAGACATTCCGATTGGACCGTACTGGATGAATGATTTTGTGCTCGAAAAACCGTTAGTGACTCAGGGTTGATTGCTGACTCCGGTAGCCCAACAGGGGTGAATAGCCCCGGGTTTCCTTCGCGTAATAGCCGGTGCCGTCATAGGGGCGCAGGGCCGGATCCTGTTTGCAGGCATCCGCGCAGGTTCCCTGGTGTTCGGCTCCACACGCTTCGCAGAGCGTGACGTGGTTGTTGCAGGCCGGGCTGGCGCAGTTAATCATCCGGTCAGTGTGCGTTCCGCAGCGGAAACAGGTTGAAATGACCACCGGGTTCACCTGGTTGACATCCACGGCAACGCGGTTATCGAACACGTAACACTTGCCGTCAAAGTCTTCACCGCCTTCTTCAATGCCGTATTTGATAATACCGCCGTGAAGCTGGTAGACGTTCTCAAACCCCTGATCGAGCAGGTAGGCACTGGCTTTTTCGCACTTGATGCCGCCCGTGCAGTAGGTGATGATTTTCTTGTTTTTCAGGTGTTTGATTTCGTCCATGTGCTGCGGCAGCTCCCGCAGATTCTCCATGTCGAACGTAATGGCTCCTTTGAATTTGCCGACGGAATGTTCGTAATTGGACCGCATGTCGATCAGCACCACGTCTTCATCGTCCTTCATCTGCCGGAATTCCTCCGGTTCGAGGTGAATGCCGGTTTTTATGCGTGGGTCGACCGGCAGGTCGGAGTTGACGATCTCGTCTTTCAACCGCACGTTCAGTTTCTGAAACGCGTGGCTGGCGTAATCATCGACCTTGAATTCCAGGCTGTCAAACCGCGGGTCGGACTTCACAATCCGCATGTATTCGTCGCAATCGGCGGGCAAACCCGAAACCGTGCCGTTCAAACCCTCGGGCGCGATGATGATGCGGCCCAGTAAATTGAGCCGGATGCACAGCCGGTGGTGTTCATCCCGAAACTGCTCCGGGTTTTCAATGGTTGTATAGCAGTAATATAATAAAACGCGATAGGGCTTCATAACACAAACAATTCCTGTCACTGAATAACGCACAAAGATACAAAAAGTATCCCTGACGTCCACGTTTGGGTAACTGATGACCGCTATGCACATCGCGATAACCGGAAATATTGGGGCTGGCAAAACGACACTGGCCCATTTATTGGGCAATCATTATGGGTGGGAAGTCCTGAAAGAAGCCGTCGATGATAATCCGTATCTGGTGGATTTCTACGAAGATATGAGCCGCTGGTCGTTCAACCTCCAGATTTATTTTCTGAACAGCCGGTTTGAGCAGATGCTGACGATCAATACCGGAAACCGATCGGTGGTGCAGGATCGAACGATTTATGAGGATGCCTCCATTTTTGCCCGCAACCTGCACGAGAGCGGTTTGATGAGCCCGCGCGATTACCAGACCTACCGCCGGGTGTTTGAAAACATGCTGGAACTGGTTCGGCCGCCGGATCTGATGATTTACCTGCGCGCGGATATTCCCAAGCTGCGGGAGCAGATCCGCAAGCGGGGCCGGGACTATGAGAAATCCATTAGCCCGGATTATCTGGCGAATTTAAACCGGTATTACGAAGCCTTCACCGCCGACTACACCGCTGGAAAGTTGCTGGTAGTCGACGTTAATGAGTTGGATTATGTAAACCATCCGGACGACTTACGGGCGGTTATTGAGCGGATTGATCGGGTATTGGGTGTAAGTTGACAGTCAGGCAGTCACCTCGGCTCTCATCAGCCCGTCGTCCAGTGGTTGCATCAGCTCCCTGATTTCGGCTTTAGTCAGATCCGGGTCAAGCCAGCGTCGTTCTTCTTCGCGGCTCAGAATGAGCGGCATGCGCTTTTTGGTGTTGTGGATGTATTCCATCAGTGGGTTGGCTTTCGTGGTTACAATCGAGAACGTCGGCTGGTTTTTCCAGACCGAATAAATGCAGCCCAGCGCAAACGGTTTTTGGTCCGTTACGGTGATGTAATACGGAATTTTCTGTTTCCCTTCGTGACGCCATTCATAAAAACCGTCGATCAGCAGCAGGCAGCGTTTGGAACCGATGCTATCGCGGAAAGACGGTTTTTCGAAAATTGTATCTTCCCGCGCATTCAAAGTCATGTTGGACAATTCGGCGGCCTTATCTTCTGTGACCCAGGCGGGTAGTAATCCCCACTGAAAAAGCTGAATTTCCTGCGGATTTTTCTGAGTAATCACGGGTAAAAGGGGATGGGCAAAACCGGAAATTTTCCCGACAGGAATATAGCTGTCCGGGTAACGGGTAATTTTATTCAATTTAGCCAACTCGACAAGTTCAGTTAGGGCGTGGACGGAATAACACATAAGGAAAAATGGACGTTGAGTACTCTCAAGATACAAAAAATCTCATAAAGGAAGAAGAATAAGGCGGGCCGTACGCTGGAAAAGTAGGGGGGAAGGCTAAAAAAAAGCACCGTAAAAATAGCTAGTGGTCAATCCCGAAAATCAGGATCAATTTTTGTTAGACATAGCAATTATCAGACAGCTATATAAAGTATCTAAGAATAAACCTATATTGCACTTTTAGAATCTCTGGGCCTTTTCATGAAAATCTTTATTCTCTCGCTGCTGGCCTTTTTCCTGGTTTCTTCCGTTTCCGTAGCCCAGACGGGGCCGGTACGGTTTAAGCACATTACCACCCATGACGGACTTTCCCAAAGCAATGTCACCTGTATTATTCAGGATCAGCAGGGCTTTATGTGGTTTGGGACGCAGGATGGACTCAATCTCTACGACGGTTATTCATTTACGGTGTACCGTAATGATCCGCATCGGCACAACAGCCTGAGTGATAATTACATTCGCTCCCTCTATGAAGACCTGCAGGGCCGCTTGTGGGTCGGAACCGACGCCGGAGGCTTGTGTTTATTTGATAGAAAAACCGGGGGCTTTACATCGTACAAACGGATTGAGCGAGATTCTAAAAGCTTGAACAACAACCGGGTAACTGCCATTGCCGAAGACCGGAGCGGCCATCTCTGGATCGGCACCGACGGGGGACTCAACCGGTTCAATCCCGTCGACCACACCTTTACGAACTATAGCCACCAACCCGGTGTTCCCGGCAGTTTGAGCAGTGATTTGGTTCAGGACGTGGTGATCGACCGCGCGGGCCGGATCTGGGTATCGACTTTTGGCGGAGGGCTCAACCGGCTGGATACCACCACGCAAAGGTTTCAGCACTATGAAAACCGCCCCGCCGATCCGTCATCGCTGAGCCACAACAAACTTCGGCAACTGTTTGAGGATTCGAAGGGGCAACTCTGGATTGCTACGGAAGGGGGTGGGCTCAACCGGCTGAATCCCGATCAGGAAACCTTCACGCGGTATCAGCACAACCCGGCCAATCCGGGTACCATTAGTCACAATGACCTGAATTCGCTCGGAGAAGATCGCCACGGGAATTTATGGATCGGAACCGAAAACGGCGGCATCAGTGTGCTCAATAAAAACCGCACCATGTTTACCCGGTATCTGTACGACGAAAACCAGGAAGATGGCATCAATGATGCGTCGGTGTATGCCATTTGCCGGGACCGAAGCGGCAACATGTGGATTGGTACGTTTAACCAGGGAATCAATTTTCTGGATCACCAGCCAGCCAAGTTTGTGCTCTACAGGCGGGATAAAAATAATCCGAATACGCTGAACAACACCAACATCATGTCGATGCTGGTGGACCCGCAGGGCAATCTGTGGATGGGAACGGATGGGGGCGGTTTGAACGTCCTGATGAAAGCCACGCAAAAATACCAGTACTACAAACACAGCCCGACCGATCCGAACAGTGTAGGCAGTAACTTTATCATGAGTGTCTATCAGGATTCCGACAACGATATTTGGGTGGGAAATTACAAGGGAGGGCTGAGTTTGTTCAATCAATCGACCGGCACGTTCACCAATTTCCGGCAAACCAACAATGCTAAAGGACTTAGTCATGAAACGGTTTGCACCATCATCGAGGGAAAAAAAGGAGAAATCTGGCTGGGAACGCTGGGTAGCGGGATCAGCCGGTACGACAAAAAAAACGGTCAGTTCACGCACTTCCGGCCTGACCCGGCCCGGCCCGGCAGCATCAGCGAGGGCTACATCAGTTCACTCTGCTACGACCGCACCGGCACCTTGTGGGTAGGGACGGAAGGCGGTGGTCTAAACCGGCTCAATCCCGACACCGGCACTTTTACGGTGTACCGGCACGACCGGCAGGTGGCCGGTACGATTAGCCACAATTTGATCAACAGCCTGTATGAAGACCCCACCGGCAAGCTCTGGGTGGGCACCAACGGCGGTTTGAACCGGTTCGACCCACAAAAACAAACTTTTGTGGCTTTCCGAACGAAAAACGGACTGACCAACGAAGTGATTCGCGCCATTACCAGCGATCGGCGCGGAAACATCTGGATCAGCACCAACAAAGGACTCGCCCGCTTCGATCCGAAAAACCAGACGTTTCGCAATTATGACGCCGGCGATGGGCTGCAACGGGGTTTTTTCAACCGCATGTCGGTTTTCAAAACAAAGCAGGGCGACCTGTACTTCGGGGGCATCGGGGGCATGAACGCATTTTCGCCCGATAGTCTGCGGGACAATCCCGACGTTCCACCGGTTTATATCACGAGCCTGCACGTTTTCGACCAGCCCGTCTGGCTCCGGTCGAACAAAATCAGCCTTTCGGCCGAGCAATCGACGCTTACTTTCGAATTTGCTGCTTTAAATTATTCCCTTCCCGAAAAAAACCAGTATGCCTACAAACTGGAAGGGTTTGATCAGAACTGGAACTACAAAAATCACAAACGGGTGGTTACCTACACCAACCTCGACCCCGGTTTTTACACCTTCCGGGTGAAGGCATCCAACAACGACGGTGTCTGGAATGAACGCGGAACCGCCTTCCGGGTCATGATTAAACCGCCGTTCTGGCAAACCTGGTGGTTCGGATCGCTGATGGCCCTGGCGTTTCTGGCCAGCCCCAACCTCATTATCCGCTGGCGAACCCGGGCGCTCAAAGCTCAAAAAGAGAAACTGGAGGAAATCGTGACCGAGCGGACGGCTCAGGTGCTTTACCAAAAGGAAGAGTTGCAATCCCAGTCGGAACATTTGCAGGCCCTTGTCGAAGAGATTCACGAACAGCAGATACAGGAAAAAAAGGCCCGGGAAGAAGCAGAGCAAGCCAACCAGGCCAAGAGCGTTTTTCTGGCCACGATGAGCCACGAAATCCGGACGCCCATGAACGGTGTGCTGGGCATGACCTATTTGCTGCAGGAAACGGAGTTGTCGGAAGAACAGCACGAATACGTCGATACCATTCACCAGTGCGGAACCAACCTGTTGGGCGTAATCAACGACATTCTTGACTTTTCCAAGATCGAATCCGGGAGTCTGGAACTGGAAGAAGGTGACATCGACCTGCTCCATTGCGTGGAGGACGTTCTGGATTTGTTTGCCGGAAAAGCCGCCGAAAACGGGCTGGACCTGGTCTACCAGTTTGAACACACGGTTCCCCTCCACGTGATTGGGGACGGATTGCGGCTGCGTCAGATTCTGATCAATCTGGTCGGGAATGCGGTTAAATTCACCCACAAAGGCGAGGTGTTTGTGCGGGCCGACGTTCGTCAGCGCATCAACGACAACGAGCTGGAACTGGCCTTTCAGGTGCGGGATACGGGCATCGGCATTCCCGAAGACAAACGGCAGCGGCTTTTCAAGGCGTTCTCCCAGGTCGATTCATCCATGACCCGGCGCTACGGCGGGACGGGTTTGGGGCTGGCCATCAGCGAGCGGCTGGTCAAGTTGATGGGTGGCACAATCGACGTCGAAAGCGAGGAGGGACGGGGTACCACCTTTACCTTTACGGTTCGTTGCCGCGTCAGTCAACAGGCCAAGCGGCATTACATTTTATTCAATACTGCCGAAAACGAGGGGAAACGGGTGCTGGTGGTCGATGATAACCAGACTAATCTGACCATTCTGAAATCGCAGCTTGAGCAGTGGAAGCTGGTTCCGGTTACGGCCTTGTCGGGCGTCCAGGCGCTGGCACTTCTGTCGGCCAATCCGTTGTTTCAACTGGTTGTTACCGACATGCAGATGCCGGGAATGAACGGGGTGGAACTGGCCCGGAACATCCGGATGCAGCATCCCCGGCTGCCGATCATTTTGCTGAGTTCGGTGGGTGAAGAAACCCGGAAATCGTATCCGGATCTTTTTTCGGCGATATTGACCAAGCCCATCCGTCAGCAGCAGCTTTTCGATCTGGTGCAACGGCAACTGAAACAGCCCGACGAAAACCAGTCGACGGTTTTCCGGCCCGTGCAGCATAGTTTGTCCGAGGAGTTTGCCCGGCAAAACCCCCTCGATATTCTGGTTGCGGAGGATTATCTGGCCAATCAGAAACTCATTCTGAATATTCTAAGCAAGTTGGGGTATCAGCCCGATCTGGCCCAAAACGGAAGCGAAGTGCTGGACATGTTGCAGAAAAAACCGTATGATGCCATCCTGATGGATGTTCAGATGCCGGAAATGAACGGTCTGGAAGCTACCCGGCGCATTCGCCGACAGGCTGGTCCGCAGCCCATTATCATCGCGATGACGGCCAATGCCATGAAAGAAGATGAACAGGAATGTCTGGAAGCCGGCATGGACGATTACATCTCCAAACCGCTTTTGCTCGATGTGCTGAAAACCGCTCTGGAAAAAGCGTCGGTTCGGCGGCAGCAGCGGGTGTAGGATACATCTGGCAAACGGGCAGCAGAAGATAAGCTTAAGAAAAATTAATCTAATCTTCAGTCAACCTTTATGCTCCCCCGATACTTTCGCTGGCACCAACCGGCTAGTATATTCTGTACAGTTTCAGACCAATTTATTCACTAGACGGGTAAGAATCAGTATCTAATCCGTCCAGTGTATGAAATTTAGTTTACTGTCTGGTTGTATTTTCAGCCTCTTGAGTACGATTGCCGCTGGTCAGCAGGTCGACTGTGGAAACATTGGATTTGAGCAAGGCACAACCACCGGCTGGTTACTGACCAACGGTAAGGTTGCCAACGACGGTCAGAATGTTATTTTCCAGCAGGAGACCGTGGGAACGCTGGAAGCTGGGCATCGGATTACCAGCCTGAGCGACGGAAATGATCCCAGGATCACGGCCGAAGCCATTCCGATGGTTGCGCCCGGCAGTACCCATTCCATTCGGATCGGTAATGTGACCCGGGGCAGCCGTTTCGATCGCATCAAAACCTCCTTTGTTGTTTCGGCAGAAAATACACTGTTCCAGTACAAACTAGCGGTTGTTCTTCAGAATGCCAACCACGAAGCGTACGAAAAACCGGGTTTTACCATTCGCATCACCGACCGCGACGGACAGGAGTTGCCCTGTAGCTTTTATGATGTCCAGGTGTCGGCCGCAGGAACCGTCGACGGCTTCAAAACGCAGGGTGACATTCAATACCGCAACTGGACCGTGGGCGCGATGGATCTCAGCAACTACATTGGCAAAACCATCACGGTGGAAGTTACCGCCCACGGCTGCACACACAACGGTCATTTTGGATACGCGTATTTCGATGCCCAGTGTCTTAAATCGGAAATCATTCAGGTGTCAGCCTGCCCCGACGCGGAGGGCTATGTGGTTTTGAAAGCACCGGACGGTTTTGAAAAATATACCTGGAACACCGGCCAGACCACCGCATCGATTCGGGCCAAACCGGTTCCGGGGCAGAAATACTGGGTCAAACTCGTGCCCTACTCCAGTTTGAATGCTTCCTGCGAACTTCAGTTGGATCATCAGATCAAATTTCAGGCGGTTGAAACCCAGGTGATCAAATCAATCTGCGCGGGCGATGGATTTGCCGTGGGCGATACGGTATACCGGACCAGCGGACAATTCACCCGGAAAGTTAATCGGAATGCGGTTTGCGATAGCACCGTTCATCTCTCACTGGTCGTGCATCCCATCCAACAATCCAGTCAGCAGGTGACGATTTGCGAAGGCGGGAAGCTAACGGTCGGTGATTCAACCTATCAGTTGCCAGGCACGTATGTCTATGCGTTCAAAAGCGTTGCCGGTTGCGATAGTCTGGTCACTACATACCTGTCCGTCAACAAACTGGATGTGACGTTAACTGCTAATACCCTTATCGTTCGGGGCGACAGTACCTTGCTGCAACCCCTGGTGACTCCTTCCGGCTCTTATTCTTATCGGTGGGAGCCGCCCGGCGGATTGAGTTGCACCACCTGCGCCCAACCCTGGGCTCACCCATCGGCTACGACACAATACCGGTTGCTGGTAACTGATTCCGACCAGGTTTGCCAACGCAGACTGGCCACAACCGTAACCGTAATTCCCTGTGCAATTCAAACGCCAAGCGCGTTTTCGCCCAATGCTGACCGGCTGAATGATTACTTTTTCATCAAGGAAAACCGTTGTGTAAAACAGGTACGTGAGATGAGTGTCTTCAACCGGTGGGGGGAAGTTATTTACCACAAAAAAGATTTTGTTCCCACGGATCCGGGGGCGGGCTGGGATGGCATGTATCAGGGGCAGCGGGCGCTGACGGGGGTCTACACATATACGTTCCGGATCGAACTGAACAATGGCGATCTGATTACCCACAATGGGTTTGTTCACTTGATTCGCTAGGAGCCAAGTCGCTCCCCGGGATATCGAATCCGCTTCACATTAGAAACCAGCCACCCGAAAGACCAACCATGAAATTCAGAAACCGCTTTGGGGTCGTTGGCCTGCCTTTTCCGGTTCGCGAAACGAGGCAGCTTCTGTTCGTTGCGGGGATCAGTGCCTGGCTGGTTTCACTCCCGGCCCGGGCTCAGGAAAATACAATTCGCGGTACGTTCAGGGATAAAAACAACATTGGTCTGGCTGGCGTTTCGGTTGTGCTGGTTGCCCAGCGTGACACCACCCAAAAGCAGTATCGGCTGACCGATACGACCGGAGGCTTTCACTTCGAAGGACTGGCGGCCCAATCCTATCTGCTCCGGGCGACCTGCCTCGGGTTCAGCCGGTTTATAAAAGCAATTTCCATACCGCAGCCTCATCAGGATATTGGCATACTGGTGTTGCAGGAACAGGTCAACACACTCCGGGCCGTGACCGTTGTTGGAAAACTGGCCAGTGTTGTGCAAAATTCTGATACTGTGCAGTTTAATGCAGCTGCTTACCAGGTTAATCCCGATGCCAGCACTGAAGACCTGGTTCGGAAACTGCCCGGTATCAGTCTGGAGAATGGAACCGTAAAAGCGCAGGGACAAACCGTGAAGCAGATTCTGGTGGATGGCAAACCGTTCTTCGGCGATGATCCCGCCATTGCGCTCCGGAATTTACCGGCGGACGCGGTTGCTAAAGTGGAACTGTTCGATCAATGGAGCGAGCAGTCGAAATTCAGTGGTATTAACGACGGAAACACAGTCAAAACGATCAACATCGTGACGCGGGCCGACCGGAAAAAAAGTGTCTTTGGCCGAGGGTATGCGGGCGCCGGAACGGCGGGTACCTATACCGCTGGGGGTAACCTTAACTTCTTTAGCGGCAAGCAGCGTTTGTCCCTTATCGGTCTCGGAAATACCATCAATGAGCAGAATTTTTCCACGCAGGATTTAGTGGGCGTTGGAAGTGGTGATGCGCCGAAACCGCCCATACCGGGCGGTGGTTTTCAGGTCAGCCCACAAACCGGTATTAGCCAGACGCATTCGATAGGGGTTCAATTTTCGGATGAATGGGGCAGGAACATGACCGTTCAGGGAAGTTACTTCTTCAACCACAGCACGAACCGAAATCAGCAGTCTGACTACCGGCAGTATTTTCTGCCGGGGAGCCGGAATCTGTATTCCAGAACGCAGACGGAAAGCAAAACCCGGATGGATAACCATCGGATGGATATTCGGGTGGAGTATGCGCTTGACGACCGGAACAGCCTGGTGTTCGCGCCCCGGCTGAGTGTACAATCCAATCAGCCGGATCAGACGAGTCATGCGCAGACGTTGCAGGCCGACAGCACCTTGCTCAATCGGACTGCCAGCCATTATCAGGACCGGAACCAGGGCTATTCACTGGCGAATAAGCTGTTGTTCCGGCACCGTTTTGGCAGGCCGGGCCGAACCCTTTCCCTGGACTTGGGAGCTACGCTTTCGAACCGGCAGGCCAGGGGGGAACAGGCGTCGCAAACGGATTATTTTGACGACAGCACGACTTCCCAGACCATTCAGCAACACAATCTGACCACTTTATCGACCCGGCAATTTGTGGTAAATGCGGTGTACACAGAACCGTTGAACGCCGTCAGCCAGTTGCACCTGAGTGGTCAGCAGGCCACTTCATACAGTGTGTCCGTCCGCGACATACGCTCTCTGCGTCCGGAAACCAGCCCGCAGGATTGGCCGAACGTGTTGCTGTCAAATACGTTGTGGAGCAACTACACGACCCGTCGCATCAGGATGGGGTACCACCTGCATTCGGCAAAAACGAGTTTGGTCGTCGATCTCGCTTACCAGCATGCGACGCTCTTTGCCGAACAGACGGACCCGGATCAGTCCAAAAGCCGGACCTCGTTCGTGCATTTTCTGCCGGCGGCAGATTTTCGTTACCTGCCCAATGCGGATACCCGGATCCAGTTGATGTACCGGACTACCACACAGGCTCCTTCGGCCACGCAGTTGCAGAATGTAATCGATACGACAAATCCCCTGCTGATCAGCACCGGAAATCCGGCTTTGAAACCAGTTTACAACCACACCTTTACCGCGAATTATACGCTTACCCGCTCCCGTCAGGGCAGTAGTGTATTCATCGAGTTGATCGGAAACCTGGCCCGTCATTACATCGGTAGCGCAACGGTATTCAGCGAAGGAATGAGCCAATCTGGCAGTGACTCGCTCGGAATGCAGGGCGTACAACGGGTACGCCCTGTTAACCTGAATGGCTACCACACCGTTGGTTCCCAGTTGACTTATGGCCTGCCGCTGCAGTTTATCAAAAGCAATCTGAACCTGAATGCCGGTTACGCCTACAGTCAAATTCCGAGTCAGATTGCCGGTCACGTCAATTTTCTGCACGGTTTTACCTTCACCCAGGGCACCAGCCTGAGTAGCAACATCAGCCCCAAAATTGACTTCTACGTCGCGTATCTGCTCAACTACAACCAGATCAGAAACACACTCCAGACCAGATCGAACAGCCGGTTTGTGTCCCAAACGGTGTCGGCCCGTCTTTCCTGGTGGATGGGGGCGGGGTTTGTGTGTCAGTCGGATATGACCAGCCAGACATATCGCTCGTTTTCCAGTCAGCAGACCCAGCATCTTGCCGTCTGGAATGCGGCCCTGGGAAAGAAGTTTTTAAAAGACCGGCGGGGCGAACTAAAAGTATCGGTGTTTGATTTGCTCAGGCAAAACGCCCGCATCAGCCAGGTGTTAACCGATACGTATTTTCAAACATCCCAATCGAAGCTCTTGCAGCGCTATTTCCTGCTAACATTCACGTATACGATTCGGCCATTGAAAAAAGGGAATTTGTCCGAACAAAATCTAAATTCGCAGGCCATTCCCGGCAGGCCGGAAAAACCATGATGCCGATTGCTGGTTTATTTTGTAGACAGATTGCCAGAATCACCAAGGCATCCTTTTGGCACCCCGTGGTATACGAAGAACGATCGATGATGAAAGCATTACGCGGTTTAGGCTGGCTGGTCGTTCTTCTGCTTGGCGGGACGGGCACAACCGCTCAGCCGCCCGATTCGGTGTCAGGGCGTGTGCAAGGGTATCTATCGAACCGAATCGGAGATTACGATGGAATTCGGCTGCGAACGAACGCCGGCGAAATCCGGCTTCACTTTCCACCGCATACCGCGGCAACAATTCGTCGGCTGGCGGCAGCAGGGCAGTTTATCAGCGCGCAGGTTGAACCGGAACCGCCCCGGCCCGGCCCGGCCCGACCGGGCTCCGAAAATTCACCTACAGCAACTGTAGCAAGCCGTGAATCTGCTGGTGGTACGTATCGAATAATCCAGTTGAAAAATCCGGCATCAGGCAAAGCAGTCCGCGTGGCCGACATTCCGCCACCTCCTCCGCAGTTGGGACGGTTGATCCAGATCGAAGGGCCGCTGGTCAAGATTCTGCGCGCAGAAACCGGGCAGGTGATTGCCTTGCTCACGGATAAATACATGATTGAACTGAAACCGCACCAGGGCGAGCAGATCAGCGCGCTGCTGGGGGGCGTCAAGCGGTTGGGCGTGGTGGGGTATGAAAGACCCACCGACGGATTTGTTAACCGGAGCGGCCGACCCCTGGTTTTTCCGACAACCCTGACCATTCGGGGACAAACCTTTGCACTTTGATGAAAATCCTGCTGATTGACGACGAAGAAAAATTAGTCCTGCACTTGCAGAAGGGCCTTCGACAGGCTGGGTATTCGGTCGACACGGCCTCGTCGGCAGCCGCGGGGCTGGAACAGGCGGCAGTGGGTGACTACGACCTGATTCTGCTGGATTTGATGTTGCCTGGCGCGAGTGGCTTCGACGTGCTGCGTACCTTGCGCGAATTTGGGATCGACGCCCCCGTCATGATTCTGAGTGCGCTCAACCAGTCGCAGCATGTGGTGCGCGGGCTGGACCTGGGAGCCGTTGACTACCTCCGAAAGCCATTTGAACTGGACGAACTGCTCGCCCGAATCCGCACCGTACAGCGTGGGCAGGCGGGGAGTCGGCTTGCCATCTGGCGCGTCAGTGACCTGACGATGGATCTGGCGACCCGGCAGGTTAGCCGTGCCGGTCAGCCGATTGCCCTGACCCCCCGGGAATACCAATTGCTGGAACAACTCATGCGCCAGGCGGGGCGGGTGATTGCAAAAGCGCAGTTGACTGAAAAAGTGTGGGAGTCTGATTTCGACCGGGGCAGTAACGTCGTGGAAGTGCATATTCATCAGCTCCGGAAAAAAATTGACCGGGGATTTCCGGCGACCCTGCTCGAAACCGTGGTGGGGGTCGGCTACCGGCTGCGCGGTTCACTGGAGGTGGATTCCTAACCCTGCATCCCTATGTCGGTTTGGCGCCCCATCCGCAGCATCCGTCTGAAAATTGGCTTTGTGTTTGCCCTATCCTTTTTTGTCGGGTTTAGCGGAGCCGCAGCCTATGTTTTCTACCGGATGCGCGGGGTATTGATTCAGCAGGACAACCGGACTCTGACAGACCGGGCCACGCGGCTGTTGGAACGGACGTCCATTTATCCTCTGGTCATTCCACTCCCGGAACGGGGCGAGGTGGTGGCGTTGTGGTATGTCAGCGAAAATTTCAGAAAACGCCTTTACCAATCTCCCGCGTTCCCCACCGCCTATGCGGGCGCCAAACGATCCGCTATTACCCAGATCGATACGTTTCGGCTGGCCCGCGTTGTACGTACGGCCAGCGATGGCTATGGGAAAATCGCGATCGTCGTGGGGCGGAGCGACCGTCCGCTGATCCGACAGTTGCAGGAAATTGGCTGGCTGCTCATCATCACGCTCGTAATCAGTATGGTCATTTCCGGACTTGGTGCGTGGTGGCTTGGTGGATGGCTGTTAAGTCCCCTGCGGACGATCATCAACTCGGCGCGGTCGGTCAACCGGGCTGAGCAGGTTACCTCCATTCCCACGCCGAATACCAGCGATGAATTGCAGGAACTGGCCGATACCATCAATGACATGCTGGCGCGCATCCGTCAGGCGGTCGATACCCAGCAGAATTTTTTTGCCGCAGCCTCACACGAACTGCGAACTCCCCTCAGCATTCTGCGCACCGAAATCGAAGTCGCTCAGCGGGAAGCCGTCGACGAACGCGAACGTCATTTCTTGGCTAGCCAGCTTACAGAACTTCGCCGGTTGAGCCGCCTGGTCGATGATTTGCTGGCCATGAGCCAGCTCCGGGCTGGAACGCTGCACCTGCGCCCGGAACCCATCGAACTCGACGACCTGACTCTCTACCTGACCGAAAGGTATCATCGTCCCATCAACGAGCGACAACTTTACCTGTCGATTCGGCTGGATGAAACCGCTCTTTCGCTCACCGTGCTGGCCGATCAGGACAAACTGATCAATGTATTGCTGAATTTACTCGACAATGCCGTAAAATACGCCTTGCCGCAAACCCGGCTTGAACTCAGCATTCTTCAGGAAAACCACTCGATTGTCTGGTCACTTTCCAACCGGACTGCCGTGCCGATACCGGATCCCAATCGACTTTCCAGTGAATTTTACCAGGCTGATGCTCGGTACGATGGCTACGGACTGGGGCTCTGGATCAGTCACCAGATTGTTCGGTTGATGGGGGGAACACTTACCGTAGCCGTTGCCGATGGGTTGTTCTGTTCAACCGTTTGTTTTGAGAAACGATAAAGCCAGCTCCCAACTGAAAACTGGCTTTATAATTCCACTGTAGATAGCAGTCAGCCCCCATTTGTTGCTATTCCGGTTTGGCTGCGACGGAGTTCTGTTCCGTCAGAATCCCCTGTCAATGCTCCCGGTTTTGGGAGCGTGTTTAAGCAGTTAGCGTGCTTTCGGGCGGGTTTCCGGTACCAGGAACCACAACACGGCCAGGGCAACGACGGCCAGTCCGGCCAGGGTCAGGAAAGCCACATTGTAACTGGTTCGCTGGAGAAGGGCACCCGAGAAAGCGTTGCTGAGTGATGCGCCCAGGCCAACGGCGGTTGCAATGGCTCCCTGTGTGGTGTTGAACAATCCGCTCCCGCTGGTCAGATCGGATACCATCAGGATCGACAAGACACCAAAAATGCCGGCGCTAATCCCATCCAGAATCTGAATGGCTACCAGCAAAACCGGGTCGTCCGTGAGCGTGTAGAGCAGCCCCCGAACGGGCAATACGGCAAAGGCAATCAATAACAACCGCTTACGGCCTTTTGGGGCCAGTCGCCCTGTAAAGTGACTGACGGGAATCATGACCAATTGCGCCACAATGATACAGGCTGACATGTAGGCCGATGACGCTCCGGCACTAATTCCCTGAGCCAGTCGCTGGCCCAGCAGGGGCAGCATGGCGGCATTGGCAAAGTGGAATAAGACACAGGCCAAAGCAAAAAACAGGATCGACCGGTTTTTCATCACGGCACGAATCCCCGTTACGTTGTCTTCCTGTTCCCCCTCTTTTTTGGGTGCGCTTTTGCCGCGGGCCACTTCATGGTCGATATCATCTTCCCGAATGCGCCAGAGGGATACGCTGCTCAGGAGCGACATCAGGGCCAGCAACACAAAAATACCCTCGGTTTTTACGTAATAACCAACGAGACCAGCCAGCACGGCGGCCACGACATTGCCGGCATGGTTGAACGTTTCATTCCGGCCAATTCGATTATCGAGTGCTTTGGGGCCAACCAGGCCGAGCGTGATGGCGGCAACCGCCGGAACAAACCAGGCGGCAGCAAAACCCATGATGATCTGTCCACTCAAGATAATTTCGTAGCGGGGCCACAGAATGGTAAGCAGCGAAGCCGAAGCAATCAGCAGCGAAGCCACAATCGACAACAGACGTTTTCGTCGCGTGCGGTCAACGAGTATGCCGGCTGGTGTTTGGGCCACAACGGTTGCAATGCCCATCAGGGACATGGCAATGCCTATATCCTGAGCGTTCCAATGCCGCGTGGCGAGTAAATAGATGGCCAGGTAGGGACCAAGCCCATCACGCACATCCGCCAGGAAGAAATTGGCCGCATCAAGAGCCCGCAAGCTGGTGCTGGTGGGCTTGCAGGCCGGAATTTCAGGGGTTGTTTTTACCATTTTTTGAAGATAAAAAAGACGGCTATAACCATGAAGGCAAACCCTACGAGGTGATTCCAGGCTAGTTTATCCGTTTTGAAGAAGTAAATCGTGATGAGCGTGAAGACCGTCAGCGAAACTGCTTCCTGAATGGTTTTCAATTCGAATAAGGTGAAGGGCCCCCCGGTTTCGTTGGAGCCAATGCGGTTGGCCGGCACCTGGAATACATATTCAAAAAAAGCCAGCCCCCAACTCAGCATGATGATCCCGAAAAGAGATAGTTTTGCAATGAAGGGATAACTTTTGAGCTGGAGATGACCATACCAGGCCAAGGTCATAAAAATGTTCGATACAATTAGCAGTCCGATGCTATACAATGACTTCATTCGCTTAAAAATGGATGGTGATGGTAGTCTAAACCCATGGGTCCGGCACTTTCAGGGCCGCTTCAAATCTACCTGCGCCAGATGAAGTCTAACTGAAAACAACATTAATAAATCTTAAGCTCGGTTGGCTTTCCGTGTTGGCCCGGAGCGTGCGCCATCAACGATTAGCCACAAAAAATCCCCGTAAACAGTCGTTTACGGGGATTTTCAATTTCAATGTGTCCACGGAGGGATTCGAACCCTCACACCATGACGGCACCACCCCCTCAAGATGGCGTGTCTACCAATTCCACCACATGGACAGGAAAACCGTATTTTTTGTGGATGCAAAAGTAGGCAGTTGCACGCAAAAAACCAAGACGTCCTTACTTATTACTAAAAAATGATGCGACCATCAGTAAGTGCAGCAAGCCCCGTGCCTTTATAATCCAGAACGTATAGTGGGTCGTAGCCGGCGCGTATAAACAATGGCTGGGATCCCTGTTCAGGTCGGTGGTTCCGCCACCGGGCTGGTTCGTTCATCATAGGTTAGCACTGAACCTGGCTCTTCTCCCGATAGAAGAGCCAGTGTTTTTTTGTGGGGGGAAGGGACGATTGACGATTGACCATGGACGATTGACGAAATGGCTTATCGTCTCTCCTTACAATCGTCAATGGTCATGGTCAATGGACAATGGTCAATCGTCAACCGTCCCCCTTCAACAGCACCACCAGTTCATCGATGGCGGCCCGGATGTTGTTGCGGACGTCCAGAATGGACGCTTCCATCATGTAACAGGGCGCGGTAATGATCTTGTTTTCCCGATCGACCGAAATTTCCCGCACGGTTTTCATCTCGGCGTGGTGGCCCAGCGAAGCGATCCCGGCGGCAATTCCGCTGATTTCGTACGGACTTTCTTCCAGATCCGAACCCACCGTGAGCGTGGCCGAAATCCCGCTGCCTTCCAGGGCTTTGGCCAGCGTGGTAGGGCTCATGCAGAGCGCGACAATCGGTTTTTTAAGCGAAACCAGGTCGAGGATGAATTGCCTGACCGGTTCCAGAATCGGCCCCTGCGGACCTTCGAATGCCCATTTGGTGATGTTTTTGGCCGTACCGAAACCGCCCGGCATCACCAGTCCATCCAGTTCATCGGCGGTCAGGGTGGCCAGATTCCGGATGTTGCCCCGTGCAATCCGGGCCGATTCGACCAGTACGTTCCGGGTTTCCGGCATTTCTTCGCCCGTCAGGTGGTTAATCGCGTGGTATTGGTCCACATCCGGGGCGATGCAAACCGGCTCGGCGCCCACTTCTGCCAGGGCCAGCAGGGTCAGGACCGCTTCGTGAATTTCGGTGCCGTCGTAGACGCCGTTTCCGTGTAACAAGACTCCGATTTTCATAATTCAGGGGGTCAATGAGGGGTTTTTTTGGGGAAAATTAAGCCAAAAAGTTGTAACTTCAACGATTCATTTCAACCTTCGCCGGACGAAACGAAATTCGGCCAGTAGTAAACAAAAAGAAAATAACAGAGAGCATATGGCAATGGAATTAGTAGGTAAACTGGTAAAAGTTTTACCTGAACAATCGGGTCAGGGGAAAAACGGAACCTGGACGAAGCAACAATTTGTACTCGAAACCATCGACCAGTTTCCCAAACAAGTCTGCCTGATGGCCTGGGGCGAAAAAGCCGCCGAACTGGCGCAGTATGCGCCGGGCGACACGATGAAATGCGCCATCAGCATCGAATCCCGCGAATACAACGATCGCTGGTATACCGACGTGCGGGCCTGGCGGATCGAGGCCGCCGAAGGCGGTGGAGGAGGATACGAACCGCAATCAGCTCCAGCCGCGGCCCCCCGTCGCTCGGAACCCCGCGCAGCTGCGGCTGACCGCCCGCTGACGACGTTTGAAGAAGAAGACAACGGACTTCCGTTCTAAGGCTACACTGACCACCCGGGTGATTTTTGGTTCTGCCGGAAATCACCCGAATCAGAGTTTGGAAAACAGCTTTTCCATTCCTACGTCGATCTGTTTCTGAAGCTTCTCCGGCTTCTTCGGGATAACCCCTTCCACAATTCCCTGCCAAACCAGCTCATTCCGCTTCGAATCGATCAGGTGTACGTCGATCGTTCCCTGCCGGTATTTGCCCACGGGGACTTCCTGAGCCCGCCAGCTATAGCGACGCTGTCCGATGTAATAGGGCGGATCGGTGCGAAAATTCGTTTCCCGGGTCTGCGTTTTCTCATCGACCGCAATCCCAATGTTCATCATCAGATCCGGGTGCGTGTCCACCCGACGGAGTCCCTTGTCCACCAACTGTTTCTCAA
Source organism: Larkinella sp. (assembly GCF_965227735.1). NCBI lineage: Bacteria > Pseudomonadati > Bacteroidota > Cytophagia > Cytophagales > Spirosomataceae > Larkinella > Larkinella sp. Next base: position 7,655,372 of record NZ_OZ245776.1, read on the forward strand.
TGGCGGTTTTCAACGCATCGACCTGTGACCGGTAAAAACCGCTCTGCGGGATGTCGCCCGTCGATTCGATGTCCGAAAAGGCAAACGTGCTGTAATTGGACAACGCAAAGTTGGGAGCCGGATCGGTTTTAACGACACGAATCGAGCTACAGGCAGCGATGGCAATCAGGATACAAAAAAAGCAGGCCGGTGTAAGGGCTTTCATGGTTGGAGCGTTCATTCAGTTGCTTTTAAAACGAATGGCCGTTGAAAAAGTTGGCAGGAGCGTGAACGGACGGTGGAATGCAATAAAAATCCCGCCCCTGAGAAGGATGCGGGTTCGGGAAGAAAGTGTGTCTTCGCTGTAATTTTGGTGATCCGGCTGGGATTCGAACCCAGGACCCATACATTAAAAGTGTATTGCTCTACCAGCTGAGCTACCAGATCGTTAGCAATTGTCAGTGATCAGACATGAGGAACTCGATGCGACTGAAGAATTAACACTGAAAACTGTAGACTTCTTATTTTTTGGTGATCCGGCTGGGATTCGAACCCAGGACCCATACATTAAAAGTGTATTGCTCTACCAGCTGAGCTACCAGATCGGAAAAGGAGCAGATGAAAAGAAATGATATAAACCGTAACCTTTCTACTTTTACCTTTTGTAATTTTGAGTCGCTTCCCAAAATTGCGATGCAAAAGTACCTTTTCTGACGTGAAAATGCAAGGTCACTCCTTAAAATTGCTCTATTTTTTTTCATTTTTGCTGTTCCTGCGGGTCGGAAATGCGGCCGCAGCATCGACGTCCGTGACCCTCTATCAGGCTGATTCTCTGTTTGCTGCGGGGCTCTACCCGGCTGCCGTAGAAGCCTATGAATTCCACCTTCAAAAAGGCTACAAACCGACCGATCCGATGCTGTTGAAGCTGGCCTACGTGTGGGAAAAGCAGGGTGACGTGGCCAAAATGCTCTATTATCTGCAAGTTTATTTCGACCGCCGACCCGACGAAGCCATCCTGAAAAAAATGCACGAAGTGGCGATTCAGAATAATCTTCGGGGCTATGAAACCGACGACCTGAATTATTTTTACCTGTTCTACAAACAATACGGACTCTACATTACGCTGGGGCTTGTGTTGCTGGGGACCTACGCCTTTGGCATTTTCTGGCTGAAATACCGTAACCACGAACCGGCCCGCCGACGGCATAAACTCATCGTCCTGGCCTACCTCACGGGTTTGCTGCTGCTGGTCAACCTGCCCGAACGCTACCAGTCCGGAATCATCAACCGCGACCGCGTTCTGCTCCGGCGCGACCCCTCTTCGGCGGCTCCGGTGGCTGACGTCATCAACCGGGGCCACAAAGTCAACATCCTCGGCAGCCAGGACGTCTGGCTCCATGTCTTCTGGAACGACGGCCTGTACTACGTCCGTAAGGACAGTGTGTGGTTGATTTAACTTTGAGTTTACGGTTTACGGTTTACGGTTTACAGTTTACGGTATTCGGTTTACGGTGGCTGACGCATGCTCGCTAGCGCTTTGTATAATGCGTCAGCCACCGTAAACCGAATACCGTAAACTGTAAACCGAATACCGTAAACCGAATACCGTAAACTTTAAACGCGTTTCTTCAACGGCGAGTCTTTTTCCTTCGCCAGGGTGTTGTAGACCAGGCGATCCATGAGTCCGGGCATCCATTTGTTGAGGAAAACCGTCAGCTTCCCCTGAGAGGTCAGGATCAGGTCGCGTTTCCGGCGCTTGACGGCCTTTACGATGTGATCGGCACATTCTTCCGCGCTCATCATTTTGCTCTCGTCACGCATCGTTTCTCCCGCCACCTTACCTTCGTTGTTCAGGGAAGAGACGCGGATGTTGGAAGCCGTAAAACCCGGACAGGCCACCAGCACATGAACGCCGGTGTCGAGCAGTTCGGTGCGGAGTGCTTCCAGAAAACCGTTCATGGCAAATTTGGAGGCCGAATAACCGCTGCGCACCGGCAGCCCCCGGTAGCCGGCAATCGATGACATGCCGACGATGGAGCCTTTGGTTTTCAGAATGTGGGGCAGCGCGTAGCGGGTGGCATACACCGTTCCCATGAAATTGATGTCCATCACTTTCCGGATCACGTCCGGGTCCACGTCCTGCAACATCGAGCGCATGCTGATGCCGGCATTGTTGATCAGAATGTCGAGTCGGCCGTAGGTTTGAACGGTCGCATCGATCAACTTCCGGACGTCGGCTTCCTGGCTCACGTCGGCCTGAACGGCCAGCGTATCGATGCCACTCCGGCGCAATTCGTCACGGACGGTTTCGAGCGATTCGGGCGAACGGGCGCAAATGACGATGGAAGCCTGCTCGCGGCCAAACGCAAAAGCGAGTGCTTTGCCGATTCCCGACGAAGCACCCGTAATCAAAACAACTTTATCTTTCATGAAACAGTGGGAATTCCGGATGAGAACCGAAAGGAGGGCGGATAAATAATTATCAGTTTTTGGTAGAAACTTCTCATTTTAATAAGTTATCTAAGTATTGCCCGCCTGAGGTTGCAGAGAATTAGAGCAAAGTTAGTATTATTGCGGAGCAATCTGGACCATTTACTATTTACGATTTATGAAAAGAACATTTGCGTATCTGATGACCGCCTTTGTGGCAGCAGCCCTGACGGTGACATCCTGCTCACCCATTAAAGACGCTCCCGACAAGAATAATACGGTCGAATTTGTAGCCACCCTGAACGGTGCGCAGGAGGTACCCGGCAACGCTTCGGCAGCAACCGGCACAATGACAGGAACTTACAACAAAGCTGCCAAAGAACTAAGCTATACCATCAATTACACGGGCATAACGCCGACGGCCGGCCATATCCACCTGGCACCCGGTGGCCCGGGAACAAATGGTGGCGTCATCATTCCATTTGCCTCCCTGACGAGTCCGATTAGCGGAAAAAGCACGCTGAACCAAGTGCAGGAAAACGCCTTGATGGAGGGTCGGCTGTATGCCAACTTACATACTGCTTTGTTTCCTGCTGGAGAAATTCGCGGAAATATCATGCGGAAAGAATTCTAAAATTGACGTGGTCAATTCACAAAAAAAGCGATCCCGGAAAGGATCGCTTTTTTTGTGTGTTTTAACGAAGAAGCGTCACCGTGCCTTTGTACGACCGGTTGGTGTACTGAATCAGGTAAAAATACTGCCCCGGTGGATAGTCCTCCCCATCCCAGCGGAAGAGCCGGTTGGTGGACGAAAAAACCGCTTTTCCCCACCGATTCACGATGTCGACCCGGCGAAACTGATCGGAGCAATTGTCCAGCGGTAAGTTGGGAACGCTGAACACATCGTTTTTGCCGTCTTCATTGGGCGTAATGACGTTTGTAATGGTGATGTTGTAATCGACCGGAACATCCTTCACCACGAAGGTGACGCGGGTCGTATCGTAGCGGTTCGGGCAACTGCTGTCCTGCGAAATAAAATCGAGTTCAAACGTGGCCTGTTCTTTTCCCTGAAGCACCGAGCAATCGGGTTGCCAGACAAAGGGCGAGGTTAGCGGCCCCGGCCCGGTTTTGTTTTCAAACTGCATACCCATGCTTTTCCAGTCGAAATTTCGACCCACCGCCGTGAGTTTCAGCACGTCTGGGTCGGGGTCTTCGGCAACGGCATCGAAGCGAACCGCAGCCGGAACCGAGTCGCCGTGCGTAATGGTCAGCTCAACCACCGGATCGGTCAGCGTGGTTCGGACCGTGGGCGGTCGACCGGTTGCGGGTGTGGCTTTCAGCCGAACGGTCACCGTGTCGCGTAGATTTCGGTTGCAGCGGGTGTCGGTCACGATGAAATCTACGACATATTCCGTGTTTTTAACCTGATCACACTGCGGATTCCAGTTAAACTGCGAACTTACCGAGCCTTGTCCCGAAACCGCCGAAAAACTCATGCCGACCTGAGAAAGCGTGAACCCGCGTCCGACGGCCGTCAGCGTGATCATATCTTTGTCGGCATCGGTTCCCAACACGTTGAACTGGAGATTTTTTCCCGCCTGTACGGTCGTCTGGTTGCCGGGCAGGGTCGTTTCTGCATCCGGTCGGCGGTTGAGTTCCGGTTCCAGCAGCAGGGTGACGAAAAGCGTGTCTTTCAACCCCTGCGGACAACCTTCGTCGGTCGCCAGCAAAGCCAGTTGCAGCGGTTTTCCATCGGCCAGGCATTTGTCGAAACAGATCCGGGTCCGGACCGAGTCGCCGGAAGTGCGGATGGTCACTTCGTCCGGTGAAAAGGTGATGCCTTGCGCCGGACCGTTCAACACCGACAGCTTGACCTTCTGATTGGCGTCCAGGTCGGTGACATACACATCCACGCAATTCGCATCCTGGGTGCTTAATTTCAAGACTGTTCCTTCTTTGTAAAAAGCCGACTGTCCGGTTTGCCGCATCGCCACAGCGGGCGGGTTATTCTTTTGACAGTCAATGACTTTCAACTGAAAATCCCGACGAACGAGGCCGATGCGCTGGTAAACGCCCGACGCATTTTTTCGGTATTCTTCCACCTGAACGCAAAAAACAAACAAACCCACCTGCCCGGCAGTCACGGTGAGCTGTCCGGTTCGGGCATTGACCCGCAACGGCAGCGGTCCCGGAATGGCCCGGTCCTGGTTGAGTCCGCTGCTCCACCGGACTTCGGGATAGGAAGAACTGGGCAAGGCCACCTGCGGCCGGGGATTGGCCGCCGTGCTGAAACCGTTGTAAGGCGTCACGAGCCGGTAGGCCAGGCTGTCGCCGTCCGCGTCGGTGGCACCAAAATCGAACGCAAACGGCTGGTTGATGCAGATGTAATCGCCCTGAACGGGGCGGAAGGTTGGGGATGAGTTGAAGACGTCCGTGTTGCCGGTACGCTGCGCCGGAAACTCCAGGTAAAACGTGGAACCGGCCTGAGCGGGATTCTGGATGTTGCTGATGGAATTGTTGCGGCAACAGCGTTCCCAGACCATGTAATAGCCGCGCGGATCGTTGAACGCATTGAGATTGAATACCACGTTTCCGCCATATTTCAGCAACCGTGTACGAAGCGACGGCAGGGCGCACTCCGGTTTGGTGTAGTCGACGGGCTGCGAGCCGATTTGTGGCAGTTCGACCGAACCAATAAAGGCATTGTCGCCTTTGCGGTAAATAAAAATGACAACGGTGGGATCTTCGGCTTGCGGATTGCCGTTCAGATCGTCAAAATACAGGTTGAGGTTGATTTGGTGGGTAAACGGGTTTTGATTGGTTAGTCTTTTCAACTCCAGTTCGCCCCCCACGATGTGCGTTGCCAAAGCCGGAAAAATCAGGCCCATCCAGCCCACTACCAACCAACACCACCAGGCTGTAATCCGATAAAACTGTTTCATTCAAATACGGATAGGGTTGTCGAAACCAAAATACGGTGCTTAATTTACAGAATTTATTACAGTTTATTATGTCAGGAAAGACCCAAAAGATGTCGCAACGGTTGCAAGCGATTCGGATTGATGATGTTGCGGCTGAAGGAAAATGTTTGATTCGAACGGATGAGGGAGTCATTTTTGTGGAAGGCCGTTCGGGCGGGCCGGTGGCAGCACCGGGCGACGTGGTCGATATTCGCATTGTCAACCGGAAAAAACAATACCGTGAAGCGGTCGTCGAAAAAATACATTCCTTTGGGCCAAGCCGGGCCGAACCGTTTTGTTCGCATTTTGGCACCTGTGGCGGGTGTAAATGGCAGCACATCCGGTACGACGAACAACTCCGTTTCAAAGGCCAGCAGGTGTTCGATCACCTGACCCGGATCGGGAAGGTGCAACTGCCGCCGGTTCGGCCAACCTTGTCTTCCGTGCAGACCACCTATTACCGCAACAAACTGGAATTTACCTGCGCCGACGGCCGGTGGATCACCGAGGAGGAGATTCGTTCCGGGATGTCGGTGGACAAACGGGCAGTCGGTTTTCACATTCCGAAACGGTTTGATAAAATTCTGCCCATTCAGCATTGTTATTTGCAACCTGATCCGTCAAATGCCATCCGGCTGGCGGTGGGGGCGTATGCGTTCGAGCACGGTTTTACGATGTATAACCTGAACACGCACGTCGGTTTTTTGCGGACGGTGATTATCCGCACCGCTTCGACGGGGCAGGTGATGGTGGTGGTGCAGGTCGCCGAAGACCGGCCGGAGGAGCTGGCCGGACTGATGGACATGCTGAAAACGACCTTTCCGCAGATCGCGTCGCTGAATTACATTCTGAATACCAAACTGAATGATTCGTACCAGGATCAGACCGTGGTTCCGTATTGGGGAAAACCGTATATCGAGGAGCAGATGGAAGATGGCAGCGGCCAACCGTTAACCTTCCGGGTTGGCCCCAAATCCTTTTACCAGACCAATGCGGCTCAGGCTTTCGAACTCTACAAAATCACGCGTGACTGGGCGGGGCTGACGGGTTCCGAGCGCGTGTATGACCTCTACACCGGAACCGGAACCATTGGCCTTTTTGTGGCCCGGAAAGCGAAGCAAGTGATTGGCATTGAATACATTGAAGCGGCTGTTCAGGACGCGCGGGTGAATGCGTCCATCAACGGAATTCACAACGCGGAGTTCCTGGCGGGCGACATGGGGACCTTGTTGACACCGTCTCTTTTCAATAAATACGGCAAACCGGATGTGGTCATCACCGATCCGCCCCGGGCGGGCATGGACGAAGCCGTGACGCGGAATCTGTTGCTGGCCGCTCCCCAACGCATTGTCTACGTGAGTTGCAACACCGCTACCCAGGCCCGCGATCTGGCCATTCTGGACGAATTATACGAAGTGAAAGACGTTCAGCCTGTCGACATGTTCCCGCATACGCATCACGTGGAGAATGTGGTGAAGCTGGAGAAGAGAGAATAAAAAGAATATTAAATGAAAAATGATGAATGTAAAATGTAAAAGTATTTTCCAATCCGGCACTTTTACATTTACATTCATCATTTTTCATTTAATATTCTTTCAAAACGGCGTTTCCTGTTGGTTGGGGTCGATGTGGCCGAAGTTGGTGAAGTTGCCACCCGGCGTGTTCAACGTATTGGCTTTGCTTTTGACAATACCGCCCTGGTTTTCGAAATTCTGCGCGCCGGACGTTTTGGCGTCGAAACCGGCCGACGGGCCACTGAATGGGGGAGGAGTCTGCGGCATGAAGAACGCATCCAGATCGGCAAACTTGGTGTATTTGCCCACAAAGCGCAGTTGAACGGTATCCAGCGAACCCGACCGGTTTTTGGCGATGATGACCTCACCAATCCCGGAGACCGAATTACCGGCTTCATCGGCACTAATGCCGTAGTATTCAGGCCGGTAGAGGAAGATAACCATATCCGCATCTTGCTCAATCGAACCGGATTCCCGAAGGTCGGAGAGTTGCGGTTTTTTGTCGCCACCCCGGGTTTCAACGGCCCGGCTTAACTGCGACAGGGCAATGACCGGAACGTTCAGCTCTTTCGCAAGGTTTTTCATGGCCCGCGAAATCGAGGCAATTTCCTGTTCACGGTTCCCGCCCATTTTGCCCGACGTATCGCCCTGCATCAACTGCAAATAGTCGATCACAACCAGTTGAATATCGTGCTGGGCTTTCAGTCGGCGGCATTTGGCCCGTAATTCCAGAATGGACAGCGCGGGCGTATCGTCGATGAAGATCGGCGCTTCGGTCAGGCGCTGAATTTTATGGTGAAGCTGCGCCCATTCGTGCGGAGCCAGATTTCCTTTCTTGATTTTTTCACTGTCGATTTCCGCTTCCGCCGAAATCAGCCGGTTGACCAACTGCACCGATGACATTTCGAGCGAGAAAATCGCCACTGCCTGCCCAAAATCAACGGCGGCATTGCGAAGTGCGCTAACTACAAATGCAGTTTTACCCATCCCTGGCCTAGCCGCCAGAATGATCAATTCGGACCGCTGCCAGCCGGAGGTCAGCCGGTCGAGGGCACTGAATCCCGACGGAACCCCCGTCAGGCCGTCCTTCATGTTCTTTTTCTGCTCCAGTTCATCCAGCGCCTGCCGCATGATGGTGCTCATGTCGGCGTAGTTCTTGCGGATGTTGGATTCGGAAATCTTGAACATCGACTGCTCGATGCGGTCGAGGAGGTTAAAAACGTCGGTGGTGTCTTCGTAGGCGTCGCGCTGAATCTCGTTGGCAACCGTAATGAGGGCGCGTTTGATGGACGCTTCCGCAATGACGCGGGCGTGATACTCGATGTTGGCAGCCGAGGTAACGCGGGTCGTGAGTTCCGTCACGTACCCACCGCCACCGACCATTTCAATTTCACCGGTTTTGCGCAGTTGCTGCGTCACCGTCAGCATGTCGACCGGTTCGGCGTTTCCGAACAGGGTGACAATGGCGTTATAAATCCGGTTGTTGGCTTCCTTGTAAAAACTTTCCGGCTTCAGAATGTCGATCACGGCCGAAAGGGCATCCTTTTCAATCATCAACGCACCCAGCACCGCTTCTTCCAGATCGATGGCCTGCGGGGGCAATTTGCCCAGTCCCGTTGGCGTCAGCATGTGGTTTACACCGTCGGACTGGCTACGCCGATTGCCCAGGTAAGGGGTCTTCCGAAAGTTAGAATTGGTAGGGCGATCGTTCTCCATTGCTTTGCAAGTATAGCCAATCGGCGGTAGAATGAAAAGCCGGCAGGCCGGGTGTCAATCGGTTGAGGAACGGTTAGCAAGGCACTAAGTTGTTGTCTCTAAAGTACATATTCCCCGGCTGGCGGGGTGAAAAAAATGTGAAAATGTTTTTTGTTTTTAGCTTACGGTTTCATTCGATTTTATAGCCTTGCTGACCCATAGAATTCGGGGTTGACGCTGGAAAAGGCAACTGATTAATCGTGAAGGATTTGCGTAAATTTGGCAGGATTTGGAGATAATAATTGACGGTTTTTGTTGTTTACTACGTATGATCCTCTAAATTTAGAAAGAAAATAAGGATCGGTCACACTGAAAATATGAACGGAGATTTGGTAGAAAAAGTAATCACCCTTGACAATGTATCGCTCATCGACTTTTTGGGAGTTGAAAACAACAACATCAAAGAGGTCGCGGCCGCTTTTCCGATGAGCAAGATTATATCCCGTGGGAACGAAATCCGTATTAAAGGGACGACCCCGGAGATTACCCGTATTACCGACATTCTGGACTCGCTGATCGAGCATTACCAGAAATATGGTAAACTGACCCACGAGAACGTTCGCAGCTTTCTCAAAAACAATGAGCGTGAGCCGGTTGCGCTGCCCCAAACCGACGACAACGTGCTGGTGTACGGCACGAAAGGCGTCATCGTTCGGGCCAAAACCGCCAACCAGCAACGGCTGGTGGACGTGTCCGAAAAATACGATCTGGTCTTCGCCGTAGGCCCGGCCGGAACCGGGAAAACGTATACCGCCGTAGCCATCGCCGTGCGCGCCCTGAAAAACAAGGAAGTACGGAAAATCATCATCACGCGTCCGGCGGTGGAAGCCGGCGAGAATCTGGGCTTTTTGCCCGGCGATCTGAAAGAGAAAATCGATCCGTATCTTCGCCCGATCTACGACGCGCTGGACGATATGATTCCCGCCGAAAAACTGAAACTCTACATCGAAAGCCGTACGATTGAAATTGCTCCGCTGGCGTATATGCGGGGACGAACGCTCAACCACGCGTTCATTTTGCTGGATGAAGCGCAGAACACGACGCCGATGCAGATGAAGATGTTTCTGACGCGGATGGGGCCGGCTTCTAAGGCGATCATCACCGGCGACCGTTCCCAGATCGATTTGCCCAAAAACCAGCGCTCCGGGCTGATTGAAGCCGTTGAACTGCTGAAAGATATCAAAGGAATCGGCTTTGTGGAACTGGATGGCAGCGATGTGGTGCGTCACCGGTTGGTTAAAGAAATTATCACCGCGTATGAACGGGCTGAAAAATAGGCAACTTTTTGCTGCGCTGGGACTCATTCTCAGCATCGGTTTAACGGAGTCACGGGCACAAACGCCCGTGACTCCGCAACGCTGTGGCATCGATCTGCGCGAAGAAACCTTACAACGGCGTGATGCGCAGCGGCTAACCAAACGCCTGAAACTTAACGAAAAGATAGAAGACCTCATTCGGCAGCGAACCGAAGAACCCGGAAAAGCCCGGGTAGGAGAGGTTGTTTACCGGATTCCGGTGGTGGTGCATGTGGTGCATACCAACTCGTCCGGTTTTGTGGGCGGAGCCAACAACTCCAACATTTCCGACGAGCAGATTGCCTCCCAGATCCGGGTGTTGAATGAGGATTACCGCCGGATGGCTGATACCCGGGGCTTTAACACCAACCCGATTGGGGCCGACACCGGCATTGAATTTTTTCTGGCCCGCACCGACCCCGACGGGCTTCAAACCACCGGCATTACCCGGCACTATACCCAAAAAACGAGCTTTAACATCTACGACGGTTCCAGTGGTGACGACGTTCAGTTGTCGCAGATTGCCTATTGGCCCAGCGATAAATACCTGAATATCTGGGTAACGACTCTGCGGAACGATTATCTGGGGTACGCCCAATTTCCGGAAGCGGAAGGCATCGACGGTCTCTCGTCCCTGGAAAATGAATTGACAGACGGCGTCATCATCGATTACCGGTATTTTGGCAGCGACATCGGGGCCGTTACGAGCCCAACCTACCGGTATGGCCGAACCACGACGCACGAAGTGGGTCACTGGCTGGGCCTGATTCATACCTGGGGCGATGCGGTTTGCGGAACGGATTACTGCAACGACACGCCCCCGACCGAAAGTGCCAACCAGACGACGGCCTGCGCCGAGCGGTTTTCTACCTGCAACGGTACCCGAACCCGCAACCAGATCGAAAATTACCTCGATTATACGCCCGATGCCTGCATGAATTTGTTCACGCAGGACCAGCGAAACCGGATGCGGGCGGTGATCGAAGCCAGCCCCCGGCGTCAGCGCGTGGTGCGGTCGGCAGACCCGCTGCCCCAAACCGAATCGCTGACGGTGAATGTGTTTCCGAATCCTGCCCAGAAACTATCGACGCTGGAAGTGCTGTTCACCGGTTTTCAATCCTTTCAGGTCGACATCACCGATTTGTCGGGGCGGATCGTCCGCACCCAGCATTATACCGATTATCCCAGTTCTTCCATCAGCCTGCCATTGGATGCGCTGGCTCGGGGTGTTTATTTTGTAAAAGTATACACCGATAAAGAAACGGCGTCCAAAAGGCTGCTGATTCGTTAACTTACGGTCTACGGTTTTCTGTTTTCGGTTTTCGCCGGGCCGCCGGAGCGGTGCGGTTCCCCGCCCGGACTGACGCGTTCTTACAATATCGAATAATAAATATCGAATAATAAATATCGAATAATAAATATCGAATATTGAATAACGAATATTGAATAACGAAGAGACAAGCGTCAATCCCGACGGGGAACCGCACCGCTCCGGCGGCCCGGCGAAAACTGTAAACGGTATACCGTCAACCGACTAACTTTCCTGCCGTATGATTGAAGTGATTCAGGTTATCCGTTCGGCTGAAATGCAGCAAGTGTTTGCCATTCGAGAGGCTGTGTTCGTTCAGGAACAGCATGTTCGGGCGGAAGATGAGTATGATGAATTTGAAACGAGCAGCCGCCATTTCCTGGCTTTCTGCGACGGAACGCCCTGTGGAGCCGCCCGCTGGCGTACGACGTCTAACGGTGTAAAGCTGGAGCGGTTTGCCGTTTTGGCCCCTTTCCGGGGCAAGGGCGTCGGTCAGGCGCTGGTTCGGACGGTGCTCGACGATGTGCTGAGTCAGCAGCCGGAACCCATTGAGTCGGTTTATCTGAACGCCCAGCTAACGGCCATGCCGCTGTATGCGAAATTTGGGTTTAAAGCCGTCGGCCCGATGTTCGAAGAATGCGGTATTCAGCATTACAAAATGGTGCTGCCCGCTTCATCTTTTCCGGCCTGATGCTGCGCTGGAATGCCTTCCCGTTCGTTCGCTTCGTCGTGGCACTGATGAGCGGAATAACCGCCTGTCTGTTTTTTCCGGACTATTTCCGGCTCGTCGCGGGCTTGTTTCTGCTCGGTTTCCTGAGTTTGGGACTGCTGTTTTTCGTTAGAGAAAAACCCCATGCCGTCCTTAAAGGCATCGCCGGTTGGCTGACCCTGGGTGCCATCGGCTGGCTGGTGACTTCGTTTCATACCCCGCTGAACGACCCTGCGAATCTGGTTCACCTTCGCCAGCCCATTCGGGCGTATGAAGCTGTGGTGGGCTCACAGGCCGAAAACCGTGCCAAAACCTTTCGACTGGAACTTGACGTGCGGAAGGTGTTGACCGGTAGCACCTGGCAACCGGCGAGCGGACGTCTCATCGTCTACATCGATAAAACCGTGGCCCAAAAACCGCGCTACGGCGATGTCTGGCTGGTTCGGGGCGAACCCCGGACGATTGACCCGCCCCTGAATCCCGGCGAATTTAACTACAAACGGCACCTGGCTCACCGGGGGATCTACCACCAGCAGTATTTACGACCGAATGATCGAGTCATTCTGGGCTTTAGTCCTTTAAATCAGTTGACTGCACAAGCATACAAAATAAATACATGGGCCGACAGCGTTTTTACCAGTCATCTCGGGAGCGGGCAGGAATTTGCCATTGTGAAGGCAATGATTTTGGGCGTCCGCGATGGCATCGATCCCGGGTTGCAGCAAGCCTATTCGGCGGCCGGAGCGGTGCATATCCTGTCGGTTTCGGGGCTACACGTGGGGGTACTGTTTGCCGCGGTCAGCTTTGTGCTGGGTTTTGTGAAGCGACGAAAGGGCGGAAAATACGTCTTTGCAGTGATCATGCTGGCATTGCTCTGGTTTTACGCGCTGATGACCGGTTTTTCCGCCCCGGTTTTGCGGTCGGCGTTTATGTTTTCCCTGCTGCTCATCGGCCAGACCCTGGGTCGCGCCAACAACCCCCTGAATACGCTGGCGGCATCGGCTTTCCTGATTTTAGTGCTCGATCCGTACGCGCTGACGACAGCCGGTTTTCAGTTGTCATACCTGGCCGTTGGTGGCCTGACGCTCTGGTACGAAAGTCTGTATCAGGGTCTGACTTTCCGATTCTGGCTGGCCGATAAACTGTGGAAAATAACGGCCATGTCGCTGGTGGCGCAAGTGGTTACTTTTCCGTTGGGCGTGTATTATTTCCACCAGTTTCCCACCTACTTCTGGCTGGCCAATCCGCTGGTGATTCCGGTTTCGTCCGTGGTTCTGATTCTGGCAATGGGATTGCTGGTCGTTGGCTGGATTCCGTATCTGGCTATGCTGGTTGGAAAAGCACTGTTTGCATCGATGTGGCTGCTCAATCAGTGCATCATCAGGACGGAGAAACTGCCACACTCCATCCTGAAACCGCTCATGGCCAGCGGTTTTGAACTAGGGCTGATGTATGCCATCATTCTGTTCGGAGCGGCTTTTCTGTTGTTCCGGGAAAAACGATTCGGCTGGCTGCTGGCCATCAGTGCGGTTTTGCTGACCGGGTCGGTTGGGATGACCACCCTGAATCAAAAAAAACAGCGGTTGCTGCTGGTTCATTTCGTGCCGCACCAGTCGGCGATTAGTTTTGTAGAGGGCAGCAAGGCAGTTTTACTGAGCCGGGATTCGCTGTCGGATCAAAGCCGGGAAGTGACGTTTTACATCCGGAATACCTGGGACAGTCTGGGCGTCGACCGAATCTCGTATTTGCAACCGGGTCAAACGAACCCCGGATTGCCGCTGTTTCAGAACCGGGCCATCACGCTGGTGAACTGGCAGGGAAAAAGTGTGCTGATCATCAACCGGCTGCCTGCCCGGAAAGGGTGGCGATTGCCCGCCGTGGTCGATTATGTTATCATCAGCCGGAACGCGTTGCAATCCTGGAGCCAGCTAAAAGGACGCGTGGCCGCCCGGCATTTGATTTTCGACGATTCGAACAAAACCCCGCTGACGGACCGGTTGCTGGCGGACGCCCGAAAACTCGGCATTCCGTGTCACTCGGTTCGTCAGCAGGGGGCGTATCTGGCGATTTTCTAAGGATTATTTTAAGACTCTCCGAATAAAATACTGGTTGCCCAGCCGAATCGTTACCAGATAAAATCCTTTGGGCAATGATTGCACCTGAAGCGTCTGGCTGTGGCTTTTCCCGGTTTTGTTGCCACTCTGGCTGAGCCATTGTTTTCCGCTCAGATCGGCCACTTCGATGTCGATAATGCCGGTTTCGGTGGTTTCAAATTCAATGGTCAACTGATTGACCACGGGATTCGGGAACACCCGGACTTCGGGAGTTTGATCCCCCAGAATGACGGACAGGATTTTGGAATACGCAATCGTCCCATCCGCATCGACCTGTTTCAGACGGTAATAATAGGTTTCGGACAAGGCACCGAAATCGGTATACCGGTATACTTTCCGGCCATTTTGCGTGCCAAACGGGTCGATGACATCGCCACTGACGGGTGAAAAATCAAGGGCGTTTCCGGATCGTTCAACGACAAAAAACCGGTGATTCAACTCGCTGGTCGTCTGCCATTCCAGCCGAACCCCGGTTTCCAGCGGCTGGGCGCGGAAGTAGGCATACGTGACGGGCATGGCGTTGGCACAACCCGTGCAGTTGGTCGTCACCGTGGCCGAACCCAGGTTGGAGGGCGTAAAGGTGCCGGGGAGACAGACCAGCACATTCGGGGAGGTGGTCAGGGGATTGTTCAGAAAGGTCTGCCCATTCTGGGGTTGAGCAATCGACAGACAACCTTTGGTCGACTGGGCGGTGGTTTGATTGGTACTATTGTTTTGGAAATACTGGGTATGAATTTGACCCATGTTGGCCATACAAATACTGCCGCTGCCGTTGACCCGCGTCAGATTCGCTACATTGACCGTGCCGCCATCGACCACCAGGCTGCTGTTGATGTCCAGTGAGTTCATATTCAACACTCCGCCGTTTTCAACGATCACCCGGACGTTGTTAAAACTGGTATTAGAGGGGTTGGAAAGCGTGCCCTGCACCCGGATATCCCCCGAATTGGAGTTGAGATTGGACAGGCTTCCGGAGTTGTAAATCAAGGTGCCACCGTTCAGGTTGGAATTGGTGAGTGAACCGCCACTCATGCAGACAACGGCCCCGCTGGGAATGGTCAGGTTCGATATGGCAGTGGTAATGCAGTAGGTGCCGCTCGTCAATGTTTGGTTACCGGTGGTTAAAGCCACACAGCCCGAGCAGGAGGGAGCCGGGGGCGCACACTGCGTAAAGCCAAATTTTGGTAAAAATGTAACCACTAAAACGAAAAAGTAAATGATTTTTTTCACGGGAAAGTCTTGATTAATAGATCGATCCCAAAAGTAAATCAGCTTGCATAGACAAGCAAATAATAGTAACTTTTTCTTAAGTAATTCCTGCAAGATGCGCACCGGAGTACAGGCAACTCCGCCCCTCATTGTGCCGTCCAGCCGCCATCGATGGGCAGAGCAGCCCCGGTTAAGGTAGCCGCACTTTCGGATGCCAGAAACAGGCAAAGCGCGGCAATGGCTTCGGCGGGGATGAACTGTTTGAGGGCCTGTTTCGCCAGCAATACCTTTTCGATCACGTCTTTCTCCGAAAGCTGGTGCGTGCGGGCCTGATCGGCAATCTGTTTGTCCACGAGGGCGGTTTTGACGTAGCCGGGGCAGATGGCGTTGGCGGTGATGCCGCAGGGGGCGCCTTCAAGGGCGATGGTTTTGGTGAAGCCAATCAAACCGTGTTTGGCGGCTACGTAGGCGCTTTTGAACTCAGACGCCACCAGACCGTGGGCCGAAGCGATGTTGATGATCCGGCCAAATTGCTGGTTTTTCATAAACGGCCAGACGGCTTTGGTCAGGTGAAAGGCCGAACTCAGGTTAACACCCAGAATGGTATCCCAACGGTCTTCCGGAAATTCCTCGATCGGCGAGACGTACTGAATCCCGGCGTTGTTGACCAGCACGTCGATTCCGCCAAATCTCTCCCCGGCCCGGCTGACCATCGTTCGCAGGGCGGCCGGGTCCAGCATGTTGGCCGGATCAAAAACCACATTGATGCTGAATTCTGCCGCCATCGTTTCGGCCAGTTGGGGGCCGTTGGCTTCCAACCCGTTCAGAATCAGATTGTAGCCCTGCCGGGCAAAGGCCGTGGCAATGGAAAGGCCAATGCCGCTGGTGCTTCCGGTAATCAGAACGGTTCTTTTTTGCATCATTTCAGGATGAATTAGCACCCAAAGCTACAACAGGGCGGGAATAGTTTGTCCACCGAAAGGCGGTTTTCCGGGTCGAATGTGTGCTTCGACCCGGAAAACCGCTTATTTTTGCGAATCCGTTTGTTTTTTAATTCATCACCAACCCGATGTAGTATGGCCTCCTTCGATATTGTCAGTAAAGTTGATTTGCAAACGTTAGACAATGCTATTAATGTGGCAATCAAAGAGATCGCGAACCGGTATGACTTGCGGAATAGCAAAACCAGCGTTGAACTCAACAAAAAAGACCTGACGGTGAAGATCGATACCGACAATGACATGAGTCTGAAGTCGGTGGAGGATATTCTGCTGACCCGCGTGATCAAACAGGGTGTCGATGGGCGGAGTCTGGACTTTACTGCCGAGCCCCACCAGTCGGGAAACCGCCTGCGGCACGAGCTCAAAGTCCGGCAGGGGCTCGACAAAGACCAGCAACGAAAAATCCTGAAACTGATTAAGGAAAGCTTTCCGAAACTAACCGCGCAGGCTATGGATGATCAGGTGCGGGTGACGAGCAAAAAAATCGACGATCTGCAGGCCGTCATCGGCATGTTGCGCCGGGCAGAACTGGAAATATCTTTGCAATTTGTGAACATGAAAAGCTAAACTTTTTTGCTGCACACTGCGTTCGTCAGGTATGGAAAAACTGGAAAAAATCCGTAAAGCCTATACCGACTATGTGCTTGAAAACGGAACCCCACCACCGAGTGTTTTTCAATTTGCGAAGAAGCTGAAAATTTCGGAAGCGGACTTCTATCAGGAGTACACCTCTTTTGAATCCATTGAAGCGGATGTCTGGCTGGCCTTTTTCAAACAGGCCCAGCAAACCGTCGAAGCCGATCCGATTTACCAGACGTATTCGGTCCGCGAAAAGCTCCTCGCGTTCTATTATACCTGGGTGGAGGTGTTGAAAGCCCAGCGCAGTTTTGTGGTGTTTAGCTACAACCAACTACGCCCGTCTACCACCAATCTGTCGCCCATGGCGAAAGCCCGGATGGGAAAACCGTCGGCCCGGGTTCTCCAACTCTTCAAGGAAGCCTTCTACGATTACGTTCGGGATTTACTGGCCGAAGGGCGCGAAAGCAAGGAGGTCGAACCCCGGCCGTTCCTGTCCGACCGCTACGCCGATGGGTTGTGGACCCAAACCCTGTTCATCCTGCATTTCTGGGTCAACGACGTCAGCAAGAATTTTGAAAAAACCGATACCGCCATCGAAAAATCGGTCAACACCGCCTTCGATCTGATCGGTCGCTCCCCGCTGGACTCGTTGTTCGACCTGGCGAAGTTCATCTATCAAAATAAATGATGAAAACGCAAAACCATATCCCCACCACCAAAGTTGCCCGGGCCAGCCAGTTTGTGAAAGCGGGTGTGAAAGTTGGCGGGAATTATTTGAAGCATTACGGGAAAAAGTTGCTCGACCCCAGCCTGACGAAAGAGGAATTGCATCAGGACAATGCGACGGATATTTACAACGCCCTGAGCGAACTGAAAGGCAGCGCACTGAAAATGGCGCAGATGCTGAGCATGGACCGGAATATTCTGCCACGGGCGTATGTCGATCAGTTTGCCATGTCGCAGTATTCGGCACCGCCTTTGTCGGGACCGCTGGTGGTCAAAATGTTCCGAACCTATTTTGGCAAATCGCCCCAGCAGATTTACGACCGGTTCGAGATGGAAGCGGTCAATGCGGCATCCATTGGTCAGGTGCATCTGGCCTGGAAAGACGGCAAGAAACTGGCGGTGAAGGTGCAGTATCCGGGTGTAGCCGACAGCGTCAGTTCTGATTTGCGGATTGCCAAACCGCTGGCGATCCGGCTGCTGAACCTGAATGAAAAGGACATCAACCGATACATGGGCGAGGTCGAATCCAAGCTTTTGGAAGAAACCGACTACGAACTCGAACTGAAACGCTCGATGTACATTTCGGAGCAGTGTGCGTCGATTCCAAACCTGATTTTCCCAAAATATTACCCCGATCTGTCGAGCAAGCGCATTCTGACGATGGACTGGCTGGACGGTTTTCACATGAAGGATTTTCTGAAAACGAATCCATCACAGGAAATCCGCGATCGCATTGGGCAGGCGTTGTGGGATTTTTACAACTTCCAGATTCACGACCTCAAACAGGTACACGCTGATCCGCACCCCGGTAACTTCCTGATGCGGGCCGACGGCACGATGGGCGTCATCGACTTCGGCTGTGTGAAAGTGATCTCGGACTTCTTTTACGACAATTATTTCCGGCTGATTAACTTCGACATGCTTGACGACGAGGCCGCCACCCTGGAAACCTTCCGCAACCTGGAGTTCATCGTTCCGGAAGATTCGCCGAAAGAACAGGTCTTTTTTGTCGATCTGTTCAAGAAAATGATCGTTTTACTCGGAAAGCCGTTTGAGAAACAGACCTTCGATTTTGGGGATAATTCCTATTTCGACACCGTGTATGCGTTTGCCGAAGAACTGGCCCAGGTGGAAGAACTGAAAAACTCGAAAGTGGCCCGTGGCTCGCAACACGGTTTATATATCAACCGGACGTATTTTGGCCTCTATTCGATGCTCAACGAGTTGAAAGCCAAGGTAATTACCCATAAGCCGGATTGGCTGGTTTCCAAAAAACTGCGACTGGAAATGGAAAACGCGGCTTGACAAGCGGGTAAATAGTCTTAAGTTTAGGGTTGAAACCATTGGCAATGGTCAATTGACCATCGTCGATTGACCGTTGACCATAACCTGAGATTGATGAGCAAGCCGCGATTTGACGATATTTTCATGGAACTGGCCGTCAATCTTTCGAAGCGGTCGCACTGCATCAAGGCGCAGGTGGGCGCGGTGTTGACGAAAGAAACCCGGATTATTTCCATTGGTTACAACGGGCCACCGTCGGGAACACACAACTGTGACGAAGAATTTCCGGAAGTCGGTTGTCCGCGCGACTCCAAAGGGAGTTGCTCACTGGCGCTTCACGCCGAGCAAAATGCGATTCTGTATGCCGCCAAAAACGGCGCGGTGATCGAAGGCGCGACCATCTACGTTACGCTGTCGCCCTGCATCGCCTGTGCGCGGATTATCTTCAGTATGAAAATTGCCAAGGTGGTTTTTCTGCATTCCTACGCGCAGTACAAAGGTATCCCGACGGACGAGGGTGTCGAGTTTTTGCGTAAATTCGGGGTAGAAACCGTCCAATACCAGCCCACGGCGGGGTTTGAAACTGTGATTGCGCAGGGCGACCCGCATCTGTAGGCGGTCTGATCGATGAATATATTAGCACATGCGTACCTTTCCGGCGATGACGAGGGGCTGTTGATCGGCAATTTTATCGCGGATTTCATCAAAGGAAATCCCGCCCATCCCCGGCATGGGTTATCGACGGCGGTGCAGCGCGGCATCTGGCTCCACCGCCAGA
The DNA here is from genome assembly GCF_965227735.1 of Larkinella sp. Classification (NCBI taxonomy): domain Bacteria; kingdom Pseudomonadati; phylum Bacteroidota; class Cytophagia; order Cytophagales; family Spirosomataceae; genus Larkinella; species Larkinella sp. The sequence continues at coordinate 7,675,014 of NZ_OZ245776.1, forward strand.
TCGATCAGTTTACGGATCAGCATCCGTTGGTGGAGGAAATGCGGATTCTGGTTCGGCCCCGCTGTCATAAATACGCCGGAGCAGCCATCGATGTATTTCTGGATCATTTTCTGGCGGTACACTTTACGGAAATTTCCGGACGGTCGTTGACGGAATTTGTCCCGGCCTTCTACCAGTTTCTGAAAAACCACCGGACTCAACTGCCCGATGCCGCCTGGCGCATGGCCGGGTACATGATGCAACACGACTGGCTGACGAATTACCAGTTTCTGGAAGGCATCGACCGCAGCCTGAAAGGAATGTCCCGGCGCACGGCGTTCCCGTCGAATCTGGATACCGCCATTGAAGATTTGAATGATAATTACGCTAGTTTTGAGGAGTATTTCCACCGGTTTTTTCCAGAATTACAGCAGCATGTGCGTGATTTTCAGGCGATGAACCCGCCGGTTGTGTGATCGTTTCTTTTCTCGATTTGTTACGTATATAGTGTACCGTTATGACCCCGGCTATTGACCAGATTCTGAAAGACGTTCGGAAGAAGAACTTTGCTCCCCTGTATTTGCTGCACGGCGACGAAACGTATTTCGTGGATCTGATTGCGGATGAAATCGAAAAAGTGGCGGTTCCTGAACACGAAAAGGGCTTTAATCAATTTACGGTTTTTGGCAAGGACACCCAGGTGGGGGCGGTGATCAACATGGCCCGGCGGTATCCGTTCATGGCCGACCGTCAGTTGGTGCTGGTGAAGGAAGCCCAGCAGATGGGCGGTTTGAATGAGAAAGCGAGTCAGTCTTTACTGGAAGACTACGCCAAATCACCGCTGGCTACCACGATTCTGGTGTTGTGCCATACCGGCCCCTACGACGAACGCAAGGCCCTCGCCAAAGCCATCGGCCAGAAAGGCGTGTTGCTCAACTCCAAAAAACTATACGATAACAAAGTGCCGGACTGGATTGGGGACTATTGCCGCCAGCAGAACATAAAAATCAGTCTGAAAGCCATCCAGATGCTATTCGACTACATCGGCAACGACCTGAAACGACTGGCCAGTGAGATCGACAAAATCATGATCAACCTGAAAGTTGGCGAGGAAATCAGCGCCGACACCGTGGAGCGGCTCGTCGGCATCAGCAAGGAATACAATGTGTTTGAACTGCAAAAAGCCCTCACGCTGCGGGATGTGCTGAAAGCCAACCGGATTGCCGATTATTTCGGCCGGAATCCAAAAGACAATCCGTTGCCGCCGATGCTGATCATTCTGTACCAGTTTTTTACAAAAGTGCTGATGGTACAGGCCTCCCGCGACCAATCCGAAAAAACCTTATCGGCTTTGCTGGGTGTTCACACCTTTTTTGTGAAGGATTACCTGCAAACCGCCCGCGCCTACCCGCTGTGGAAAGTGGCCGGAATCATTCATTCCATCCGGCAGGCCGATGCGTTGTCGAAAGGCATCGACGCACCGTCGCTAAATGAAGGCGCTATTTTGAAGCAACTGGTATACGAGATTCTGCACTGACCTTTTGCTCCAGTAGCGGTTTTGCCCCCAACCCCCTGAAGGCCGGGCGGCCGGTGCCGGGCTTCTAGATCCGGTTTTTTTAAGCCCGGCACCGGCCGCCCGGCCTTCAGGGGGTTGGGGGCAAAACCGCTGACAGGGTTAACGCAAAAAACCGCCTGAAGGGGCGGTTTTGCATTTCGTAGCGGGGACGAGAGTTGAACTCGTGACCTCAGGGTTATGAATCCTGTGCTCTAACCAACTGAGCTACCCCGCCAGATTTTTCGTGCCACAAAAGTAAGAAAAAAAACATCTACTCCAACAAACCTTTTTAAGTCTCGTATTAAAATTCTGCTAACTTTGCCACATTACCTATTAAAAATCACTGATATGGAAAACTATAAATTTATTGCGGAATACGAGCTGCGGGCATCTCCGAAGGTCCTTTTTCCCTATATCAGCACGGCTTCGGGCCTCTCTCAGTGGTTTGCATCGAAAGTGAACGTCCGGCCGGATCATCAGTTTGATTTTTACTGGGACAACGAGAGTCACCCCGCCAAACAGGTTTCCATGCGTCAGAATAAAAGCGTTCGGTTTGAGTTTTTGAATGGCAACGACACCCCAACCGGCGAACATACCTATATCGACTTCCGGGTGGATGTCAGCGAACTGACCCAGTCGACGTTTTTACGCATCACCGACTACTCTTCCAATACCGACCCCGACGAACTTAAATCGCTCTGGAACAGTTTAATCGATAAGTTAAAAGAAATCGTGGGAAGTTGATTGCCAATGAAAAAAATTGACAAGCTCATACTGAAGTCATTTTGGGGGCCGTTCGTATTGACGCTTTGTGTAGTCGTGTTTATCTTTCTGATGCGTCTGATGATGTTTTACATCGACCAGTTTGTATCGAAAGACGTTGAATTACAGGTTTTTGCCAAAATCCTCTTCTATTTCAGCCTCATCACCATTCCCATTGCCCTGCCGCTGGCGGTGCTGCTTTCGTCGCTGATGACGTACGGGAACCTCGGTGAATTCTTTGAACTAACGGCCTTGAAAAGCGCCGGAATTTCCCTGACCCGGGCCATGCGCCCGCTGCTGATCGTTGCCACCGGCATTGCTATTTTCTCCTTCTGGTTCAACAACAAAGTCGCGCCCTGGGCGAACCTCAAAGGCTACAGTTTGTTGTGGGACATCAAATCGTCGAAGGCCACGCTGAGCATCAAGGAAGGGATTTTTTACAACGATTTGCCCGGTTACAGCATCAAAGCCGATAAGAAGGACGGCGAAACCCTGCGCGGCATGGTGATTTACAAACACCAGGAAAACGGCATGGAAACCGGAAACCGCGAAATTATTCTGGCCGATTCGGGGCGCATGTTCACCACCCCCGACAAGCAATACCTGATTTTTGAGCTGTACAACGGCAACGATTACACCGAATACACCGATAACACCAGCAGCGTGTCCTACGCCAGCAACGGTTCGCCCAATCAACTGGCCAAGTTTCTGCGGAACGGTTTTCAGCATTATAAGCTGCGAATCAGCCTGGATTCCTATGGGTTGAAACGGACCGACGAGCAGCAGTTCGAATACCACGAGTACATGAAAAACCTGACGGAGCTGGCCACGCTGACCGATTCGCTGAAGAAGGAACTGAAAGCCAGCCTGGCCGGAACGGCGACCACCTCCCGGCAATACTACAGTTACCAGTTCAAGCAGCCGCAGCCCGTGATTGTTACCAACCCAAACACGCCGGTGCCGCCCGTTGTGAAGGCCGGCAAATGGATCGATTCACTGCTGGCGCGGCCGGTGGAGGCCCGAATTCAGGGTGAAACCAACGAAATGGCCCTGTCGCAGGCCCGCAACATGCTTTCCTATGCCGAATCGAACCAGACCTACCTGAAAGAGAAAGGCAAAACCGTCAACCGGTATGAGCTGGAGAGCCACCACAAGTTTACCCAGGCCATTTCGTGTTTCATCATGTTTTTGATCGGGGCACCGCTGGGGGCGATTATCAAAAAAGGCGGTTTTGGTATTCCGGTGCTGGTGTCGATTATTTTCTTCATTCTGCTGTACGTGCTGACCCTGACGGGCGATAAATACGCCAAAGACGGGTTGATTTGGGTGCCGGCCGGGGCCTGGATGGCGAATGCGATTTTGCTGCCGGTCGGGCTTTACCTCATGAAACAGGCCCGAAATGATTCCCGGCTGTTTGACAAGGATGTCTACGTCATCGCCTTTGAGCGGCTGAAAAAGCGGTATAGCCACTGGCGCACGAGCCGCCGGGAAACCCGGGTGGCCTGAAATATTCTGCACCGGTTTTTCAGCAGATAAGAAATAAAATCGTACTTTTGCGTTTCATTCATTTTTTCATTACTATTAGCTATCTGACGATGTATTTAAATACCGAGAAAAAGCAAGAAATCTTTGCTGCTCAGGGGTTCAACAGAACTGCGGAAGACTCTGGGTCGGCTGAATCTCAGATTGCACTGTTCACATTCCGGATTAACCACCTGACAGAGCATCTGAAAAAGCACAAACACGATTATGGCACCCGGCTTGGCCTGCTGAAACTGGTAGGAAAGCGCCGTCGGTTGCTGGATTATCTGATTAAAAAAGATATTAGTCGGTACCGGGCCATCATTGTCGAATTAGGTCTCCGGAAGTAATTCCTACTTTGCATCAGGGAACCCGTCAAACCGGTTCCCTGATTTTATGTTTTACGTTTCGTATTTACGCTGTTTTTTAGATTTTTTCACGTTCGGATGGTCCGACGAAGCGGTCTGCGAGTAAGTTTAGTATAGTTGCGGTCTTTCAGTAGAAACAATCGGTTTATAAAGCGGCAGTCGTGTATTATTCTCTAAAGTATGTCACAAATCATCACGCAATCCATTAACCTTCCAGACGGACGTACCATCACCATCGAAACGGGCAAACTCGCCCGTCAGGCGGATGGTGCCGTAGTCGTTCGGTTGGGCGATACCATGTTGCTGGCAACAGTGGTCTCGAATAAAGAAGGAAAAGAAGGCGCAGATTTTCTGCCCCTTTCCGTCGATTATCAGGAAAAATTCGCGGCTTCCGGTCGCATTCCGGGGAGCTTTCAACGCCGGGAAGGCCGGTTGGGCGATCACGAAGTATTGATCAGCCGCCTGGTCGACCGCGCCCTGCGCCCCATTTTCCCCGAAGATTATCATGCCGACACACAGGTCATGATCACGCTGATCTCGGCGGATGCTGAAGTATTGCCCGATGCCCTGGCGGCCCTGGCTGCATCGTCAGCCCTGGCGGTTTCGGACATTCCGTTCAACGGACCGATTTCCGAAGTGCGGGTTGCCAAAATCGACGGTGCGTATCAAATTAACCCCAAAACCTCCGATCTGGAACGGGCAACACTCGACCTGATCGTGGCCGCAACGGCGAAAGACGTTTGTATGGTCGAAGGCCAGATGAACGAGTGTTCGGAAGAGGAAGTGGTCGAGGCCATCAAAGCCGCTCACGAAGTCATCAAATTGCAGTGTGCCGCTCAGAAAGAACTGGAAGCCGCCGTTGGCAAACAGGAGAAGCGGCTCTACAGCCACGAAACGCACGACGAAGAACTCCGTCAGTTGGTACACCAGCAGTGTTACGACAAAGTCTACGCCGTGGCCCTGCAGGCAAACAAAAATAAGAAAGTTCGGAGCGAATCGTTCAAAGCGGTTTTCGACGAATTCAAAAATATCCTTTTCCCGGACGGCGACGTCGATGGCTTTAAACTGTCACTGGCGAAAACCTACTTCCACGATGTCCAGTGGGAAGCCTCCCGCCGGTTGGTGCTCGACGAGCGCTATCGTCTGGACGGTCGGAAACTGGACGAAATCCGGCAGATCACGACCGAAGTCGATTACCTGCCTTCGGCCCACGGCTCGGCGGTGTTCACCCGCGGTGAAACCCAGTCGCTGACCACGGTGACGCTCGGTACGAAAATGGACGAGCAGATCGTCGATCAGGCCATGCTGCAAGGCTACTCCAAATTCCTGCTGCACTACAACTTCCCGGGCTTTTCGACGGGTGAAGTGAAACCGAACCGGGGTGCCGGTCGCCGGGAAATTGGTCACGGAAACCTGGCGCACCGCGCGTTGAAGAAAGTATTGCCTCCCGAAGCCGACAATCCGTATACGATCCGGATCGTTTCCGACATTCTGGAATCGAATGGTTCGTCATCGATGGCCACGGTTTGTGCCGGAACGCTGGCGCTGATGGATGCCGGGGTGAAAATCAAAGCACCGGTGGCCGGAATTGCGATGGGATTGATCACGGACAATGCCGGTAAATACGCCGTTCTGTCCGACATCCTGGGTGACGAAGACCACCTGGGTGATATGGACTTTAAGGTAACGGGTACCGAAGCCGGTATTACGGCCTGCCAGATGGACATTAAAGTCGACGGTTTGTCGTATGAAGTACTGACGGAGGCTCTGCATCAGGCCAAAGCCGGTCGTCTGCACATTCTGGGCGAAATGAACAAGTCGTTGACGGCTCCGCGTCCGGAACTGAAACCCCACGCTCCCCGCGCAATTACCATCAAGATCGACCGTGAGTTTATCGGCGCCGTAATCGGGCCAGGTGGTAAAGTGGTACAGGAAATCCAGAAAGAATCCGGTACGACGATTGTTATCGAAGAAAAAGACAATGCCGGTTATGTCAACATCTTCTCGACCAACCAGGTCGGCATGGACAAAGCGGTTTCCCGGATTCGGGGCATCGTCACCGTTCCGGAAGTGGGTGAGATTTATGATGGAAAAGTAAAAACCATCATGCCGTTCGGCGCGTTCGTCGAGTTCCTGCCGGGCAAAGATGGATTATTGCACATTTCCGAGATCAAGTGGGATCGTCTGGAAACCATGGACGGCGTCCTCGAAGTGGGTGAAGAGGTCCGGGTGAAGTTGATTGAAGTCGACAAAAAAACCGGGAAATACCGTCTGTCGCGTAAAATACTACTGCCCAGGCCTGCGAACAAAAATCCAGCCTGATTTGTTACATTTTAGTGTACAGAATCAGTTTATGATTTCGTTACCAATTGGACTTGGGTAGGCGTTTCGCCGATGAAGTAGTATTAAAACCGGACTGCCGGAAGGCAGTATTCCGTACATGAGACAGCTAAAGATTTCAAAACAGATTACCAACCGCGAGAGCCAATCGCTTGATAAGTATTTGCAGGAGATTGGTAAAGTGGATCTATTAACGCCCGACGAAGAGGTTCAGTTGGCCCAGAAAATCCGCGAAGGCGACCAGTTGTCGCTGGAACGGCTGACCAAAGCCAACCTCCGGTTCGTTGTATCCGTAGCAAAACAGTATCAAAACCAGGGTTTGTCATTGGGTGACCTGATCAACGAGGGAAACCTCGGTCTGATCAAAGCCGCCCAGCGTTTTGACGAAACCCGGGGGTTCAAATTTATCTCGTACGCCGTTTGGTGGATTCGCCAGTCGATTCTGCAGGCACTGGCCGAACAGTCGCGGATTGTTCGTCTGCCGCTGAACCGGGTGGGTTCCCTGAACAAGATTTCCAAGACGTTCTCTGACCTGGAGCAGAAATTCGAACGCGAACCGTCACCGGAAGAACTGGCCGCCGTGCTGGAGATTTCGGCGGCCGAAGTGGTCGATACGCTGAAAATTTCGGGTCGGCACGTTTCCATGGATGCGCCGTTTGTGCAGGGCGAAGAAAACAGTTTGCTCGACGTTCTCGAAAATGATGGCGAAGACAAACCGGATTCAGGCCTGATCAACGACTCCTTGCGGAAAGAAGTGCAACGGGCGCTGTCGACGCTGACCCAACGGGAAGCCGATGTCATCACGCTCTACTTCGGTCTGAATGGCGAACACGCCATGACGCTCGAAGAAATCGGGGAGAAATTTAACCTGACCCGGGAGCGCGTTCGGCAAATCAAGGAAAAAGCCATCCGCCGTCTGCGGCATACGTCCCGTTCCAAAGCGTTGAAAACGTATTTAGGGTAGACGAATTGTAAGAATACGCCGAGATCGTAAAGAAAAGCCGGGAATGCAGAGATACTTTGCGGACTCGGCTTTTTTTGTGATCGCATTGTACCAACCCCCCGCTTGTTGTGGCTATTCATCAGCACGTACTGAATCTCGTTGAATTGTGTGTCCGCAAGGGCATCAGGCAGGCCGTCATTTCGCCCGGTTCCCGCAGCGCACCCATCACCCTGGCGCTGGCGCGTCATCCGGAAATGACGACCCGCGCCGTGGCCGACGAACGATCTGCCGGTTTTATCGCCCTGGGCATGGCGCAGCAACTTCGTCAGCCGGTGATTCTGGTCTGTACATCCGGCAGTGCGGTCTATAACCTGGCACCCGCCGTGGCCGAAGCCTACTTTCAGGAAATTCCGCTGTTGATCCTGACCGCCGACCGACCCAAAGAATGGACGCACCAGCAGGACGGGCAAACGATTTACCAGACCGACATTTTTGGTAAACATGTCAAACAATCGTTTGAACTGCCCGCCGACTTTGTCCACCCCAATGCCCGCTGGTTCGCCGAACGGGTGACAAACGAAGCCGTCGACCTGGCGCGGGCAGAACCGTGTGGTCCGGTACACATCAACCTGCCGTTGCGCGAACCATTGTATCCGGTTGGTGACGAAACGTTTCAGTACCCAGCCGTTCGGGTGATTGAACAGGTGACAGCGGCTTCGGCTTTGTCGTCGGAAACCTGGCACCGGTTGCAGGAGGAGTGGGAAACCGCCGAACGGAAGCTGATTGCCATTGGTCAGGGTCCGCACAACCCGGCGCTGTTGGCGATTCTGAAAAAAATCAGTGAAGAATGGCGGATTCCGGTAGTGGGCGATGTGATTTCGAATCTGCCACGGAACGGGGAGTTCATTACGCAGCAGGATATTTTTTTGAGTTCTGCCAATGAAGCATTGAAAAAAGACCTCGTGCCGGATTTGCTCATCACCTGCGGACAGTCGTTCATTTCAAAACAGCTTAAAGTATTCCTGCGGAATCACCAGCCCGAGGCACACTGGCAGATTCAGGCGCACCACCGCCTGGCCGATCCGTTTCAGTCCCTGACGCGCCTGATCCCGTATGAACCGACGGCTTTTTTTGAAAAACTGTTTTCGGATATTGACTACCAGCGGTTTGTGAGCAATGACGAGGCCGATTCCGACGACAATTTTCAGGAACAGTGGCAAACCCTGGATCGCAAATCGACGCGCCTGCTGAGTCAATTTCTGAACGACGACACGGTTTTTCACGAATGGGCGGTTATTCAGCGGATTCTGGATGCGTTGCCGGTGGATAGTCAGCTTCACGTGGCCAACAGCATGCCGGTGCGCTACGTCAATTTCTGTGGACTGCCTGAAAATCAGCGAATTGGCGTATTTTCCAACCGCGGAACAAGTGGCATCGACGGATGTTTGAGTACGGCGGTGGGCGCGGCTTTGACGACGGATCAACCCGTAACGGCCCTGATTGGCGATGTTGCCTTTTTCTATGATCGGAATGGCCTGTGGAACAACCTGATTCCGGCCAATTTGCGCGTCATTGTGCTCAACAACCACGGGGGTAACATTTTCCGCATCATCGACGGGCCGTCCAAACAGCCGGAACTCAATGCCTATTTTGAAACGAGCCAACCACTCTCGGCCGAAAATACGGCAAAAGACGCCGGTCTGTCGTATGCGAAAGTATCTTCGTATGGTGATTTAAAAACCGCCCTGGCGGATTTTTTTGTAAAGGCTGATCGGGGTAAATTGCTGGAAATTGAAACGGACCGGTATGTCAACGCTGAACAATTTCAAAGGTATAAGCAACTCATTCAGGAAACATTCAAAGCGGTTTAATAAATACAGCCCCCGGTTTCAACCGGGGGTTTGCAAAGAGAATCTGGAATTTTTTTAACCGTTTTAACGGTTTTGGCGATCTAAAACCGTTAAAACGGTTTCCTAAATCTATATTCCGATTTTCTCCAAACCCACGGTTGGAAACCGTGGGCTGTTAAAAATGGTTAGAATCTCCGTTTTCAGGTTCGAAATGAACTACCGGCAAAACCGGGCGTTTTGCTCTTTCGCCAGTTCGTCGCCCGCAGTGCCGCCCGTTTTCCAGGTTTGACACGCCTTTGCCACATCGCCCGCTTGCTGATAAGCCTGACCCAGATAAGCATACACATTTTCGACCGAAGCATCGAGCCGCTCGGCTTCTTTCAGTGCCGCGATGGCCGGAGTGGGTTGATTTTTTGCCAGGTAATACAGACCCAGATTCCGGTGCGCCCAGCCGTTCTGGTCATCCAGTTTAATGGATTGCTGGATGAGTTTCAGGGCATCGTCCGGGCGGTTGGTTTGGAGCAGCAGATAGCCTTTGTTGTTGAGGTAATACGGCTGGGTGGGTTGCAGTGCTAACGCCTTGTCAGTCAGTTGTAACGCTTCGACATATTTCTTTTCCCGGCTTAAAATCTGCCCCAGGTTATTAAACGCAAAATGTTGTTTTGGATCGAGCTGGGTTGCCTGCTGGAAGTCGGTTTTGGCCAAATCGAATTGTTTCTGGTTGAAGTACAACACGCCCCGGTTGGTCAGGGCTTCGGCGTTTTTGGGGTCCAGCGCGAGGGCTTTTTCGTAGGCAGCCTGTGCCGCTGAAAGGCGGTTTTGCTTGACCTGCAGATTGCCCAGCCGTACATAATAATAGGTCGAATCCCGATAAACCGGCAGAATTTTGGTCAAATCGTCGCTACTTCCTTGGAGATCGTTCAGATCCGACCGAACTTCGGCGCGGTTGAAGTAGGCCTGCCAGAATTCGGCGTCTTTGTCAACCGCCCGGTCGTAGTCGGCCAGAGCCGCCTGGAGATCGCCGAGCCGGTACTGCGCCAATCCGCGATTGAGGTAGGCATCAGCAAAATCAGGATTTTTTTCAATCGCTTCGTTGTAAAACCGGATCGCCTGCCGGTATTCGCCGGTTTTGAACGAAACGTTTCCCCGTTGAAAAAAAAGCGCCGATTCGTCTTTGTCCGAGTTCGAACAGGCGAATAAGAATGAACAATGAATAATGAATAACGAATATTGAATAACGAATGTTGAATAACGAAAGGGTGTATGGGAGGGGATGGAAGCCATGATTTGGTAATTTGGCATTGAATAAGTAACCTAACACTGTTAAATGGTAACAAAATGCGGTATATCAAAGAAATTTCGCATCCGGCCTTCCGGATTGGTCTCTACTTCTGGAACAACAAATACCTGATCAAGATCGAAGCCGGTTTGTATGAACAGACCTACAAGATCAGCGAAATGGAGGTCAGTTCCGATGAAGAAGTGATTCAGTTACTGGACGAACCGTTCATGCAACGGGTGAACGAGCGGTTTGGTCAGATGCACGAAGATTTTATGGATACAATCGAACGGCACGAATACTAGACTAAATGCTCGTTACCGAAAGCCATTTTTTGTACAATGCCCGCTGCCCGTCCGTCGGATTCGCAACCGGCTCGATCCGAAAAGCGGCCAGCGGATTTCCCGTCAGTTTGGCGGATACGGTTTTTAGTTCACCACCCCGATTCACCAGCACCTGAATGGTTTGGTCGGGATGATAGGTGTCCAGTATTTTTTCCAGATCGTTGTTGACCCGTCGGTTGTCGATCGACAGAATTTCGTCATTAACATTCAACCCACTGATCCAGGCGGGTGAATCGCGACGAACGGCGGAAACCGTCAGTTTGCCATCGGCATATTTCGTCATCGCACCCAGGTAGGCGTCCTGTTTGCTGGCGCTGGCGTCCACCAGGTTCAGCCCCACCGGATTCAGAAACGCATTGTAATCGATTTTTTCGGTTCCGAACACGTATTTCTGAAAGAAATCTTCCATTTTGCGGCCCGCAACCTGTTCGACGGCCTGCTGAAATTCGGCATCCGTAAACCCGCGTTTCAGCTTTTTGTAATAAGTCGAATATAACAGGCGCATCACATCGTCGAGGTTTTTCTGGCCATTGGTGTTCGATACGATCGCCAGGTTCAGCAAACTGCCGAGTACACTGCCTTTGCTGTAGTACGAAATGGTGCTGTTCATCGAATTTTCATTGGGCCGATACAGCTTGATCCAGGCATCGAGACTGGCTTCGGTCACCGATTGCACCTCGTTTCCGGGTAAATTCTCGATGCCGGAGATTTCACTGCCCACGGAACGCAGGTAGGCTTCCGACGTCAGAAAACCGCTCCGTTTCAGAATCATGGACTGGTAAAACGTCGTGATGCCCTCCGAAACCCACAGCAGATGGGTGTAATTTTCATTTTCGTAATCGAACGGGCCGAGGGCCTTGGGGCGAATGCGCTTGACGTTCCAGAGGTGAAAGTATTCGTGGGCAACCAGACTCAACAGATTCTGGTAAAGCTGACCGTTCAAAAACGCGTTGCGGGTAATTTGCAGGGTCGTGGAGTTGGCATGTTCCAAACCGCCCCCGCCGGTGGGCGTCTGGTGGATGATAAAGGTGTAGTCCTTGCAGGGATGTTCGCCAATGACCTTGAAGGCTTCTTCACAAACCCGTTTCATATCGTCGGCCAGCCGGGTTTCGTCATACAGTTTCTCGCCGTATACCGCCACCGTGTGGGGAACACCGGCTGCCGTGAACGAAAACGTATGCTGGTTTCCGATTTCAATGGGGCTGTCGACCAGCACATCATAATCGGCGGCTTCGTAGGTGTTGGGTTGTCCGGTGACGCTGGCCAGACCGGTGTTGATTTTTTTCCAGTCATGGTATGGCTGAATCCGGAGCCGGTGGGGCTGGTTTCGCAGGTGATCGATGTAGAGGAAGATGCTCGCACCATTCAGATACCCGTGGGATGCGTCAATAAAACTGGTCCGTACGCTAAGTTCGTAGGCGTAGACTTTGTAGCGAATCGTAAGCGGGCTGGCCGTGGAATAGATGCGCCAGGTATTTTTCCGGATTTTCTCGGAGCGCACCGGTTTGTCACCCACCGAGGCCCGAAACCCTTCCACATTTTTGGCATACTCCCGAATCAGGTAAGAACCGGGTGTCCAAACCGGCATTTTTACGTCGATGTAGTCCTTAGAACCCGTTTTGGATTCAGTTGAAGCTCCGCTTACCTGCATTTCCACTTCAAAATAATGGGTTTGCGGTTCGGGCATCGACAGGGTATAGGTAATCGCGGGAAGCGTTGCGAGCGGGGGTATGGAAGGAACTTCCGGTGCCGGAAAAGCCGCGTGGACGAAAGCCGGCAGGCAGAGTAAAAAGAAAAGCCAATGATTTTTTTTCATACGGAAATGCGTGTACTTTCGTTTTCAGATGGTAGAAACCCGTTCTTACGACTGACAAAAGTAATAACGTAACTACGATAAATAAAATCTGTTTAACCCCAACGTATGCGTCCGACCCCGTTTGGAAAGGCATTCCACTTATCGGTTTTATTGACCTGCTCGGTGCTGGCGATTCCGGCAACCGCCCAACGAACCCTCAGTTACACCGAACCCGACGTCCTGTTCAGGAACGGGCTGGAGTGGTTTGAAAAAAATAATTACGCGGCTGCGCGCCAGGAATTTCAGCAATACCTGGATCGCAAAAAGCCCATTACCAACATCAGTGACCAGAATGCGGTTTCGGCGGAATACTACATTGCGCTGACGGGCCTGTATCTCGACATTCCGGAAGCGGAAGTTCAGGTGGACCGGTTTGTGAAAACCCACCGCGAACATCCGAAAGCCGGGCTTTTGTACGGCGATCTGGGAAAATATTATTTCGACAAAGGCGACTACGACCGGGCAATCACGTTTCTGGAAAAAGCCATCAAGCAAAGCCAGAATGCAAACGGACAGGCCGAAAGCAAGTATCTGCTGGCGATGGCCTATTATTCGAAGCAGGATTTGCGGGCGGCATTGCCCTTGCTGAACCAGATCAAACAGGACCCCGGTCTGGCACAGGCAGCGTCGGCCTCGTATTACGCCGGTGTCATCAATTTCCGGCAAGGCAACTATACCGCGGCCATTGCCGATTTCAAGCGGATTGAACAGAATCCAACCTATCAAAACGAAATTCCGAACTGGATTGTGCAGTCAATGTACAAAGCCGGTCGGTATGATGATTTGCTGGCGTATGCCCAGCCGTTGCTGCAACGGAACCGGGGCAACGCGGCTCAACTGGCCGAGGTGGCGCTGTTCACGGCTGAAGTCCTGTACAAAAAAGGCGATTTTGCCAAAGCCATTCCGTATTATAAGCAATACAGCAACATCAAGGGCCGCAGCGTTCCCCCGGCAGTTCAGTTCCGGTATGGCGACGCGTTGTTCAAAACCGGTGATTACACCGGGGCCATTGCGGCTTTGAAAAATGTATCGGCGGGAAAAGATACGATTGCCCAGTATTCGGCCTACCGATTGGGGATCAGTTACCTGCAAACCGCCAATCCGAGTTTTGCCCTGAACGCCTTCGATCAGTCGGCCCGGCTGAATTTCAACAAACCCATTCAGGAGGAATCGGCCTTTAATCACGCCAAACTCCAGCTTGATCTGAACAATGGGGGCGATGCTGTAAAAGAATTTACGGATTTTCTGAAACGGTATCCCGACAGCAAGTTTGAAAACGAATCGAACGAACTGCTTAGCGAAGCGTATTTCTCTTCCAATAACAATGCGGCTGCCATTTCGTACATCGAAGGCCTGAAAAGGCGGACTCCACGGATCAACGCGTCGTACCAACGCATCACCTATAACCAGGCGGTGACGGATTTCAACGCGGAACGCTACGACCAGGCGATTGCCAATTTTGATAAATCCCTGAAATACCCCGTCGATTCGGATCTGCGGAATAACGCCCTGTTCTGGAAAGCGGAAACCTTCTCGGCTTTGCGCAAATACGATGAGGCTATTCCGCTGTACCAGCAGGCCATGCGTTCCGGGAATGTTTCGGGTGATTTGCAGGGCAAGAGTTTGTACGCCCTCGGTTACGCATCCTACAATAAAAAGAACTATCCGCAGGCCATTACCTATTTTCGGGATTTCATTACCAAATCCGGGAGTTCCGACAAACAGGCGCTGGAAGATGCGACGGTTCGGGTGGCCGACAGCTATTTTGCGACCAAGAACTATAACGAAGCGATGCGGTTTTACGACAATGCCATCGCGCAGGGTCGCATTGACCGGGATTATGCCACCTTCCAGAAGGGTCTGATTCTGGCATTCATGGAACGGGATGTGGAAGCCAAAGCGCAGTTTGAAAAAGTACTGACTCAATTCCCCAATTCGCGGTATGCGGATGATGCCTTGTTTCAAATGGCAAACGTGGACTTTGAGAAAGGCGCTTACCAGCAGTCCATCCGCGGATTCAGCCGGTTGATCAATGACAAACCGAAAAGCTACCTGATTCCGGCGGCCCTCCTGAAGCGGGCTACCGCCAATACGAACCTCCAGGTTTACGAACCGGCGATTCAGGATTACAAACGAATTCTGGATCAGTTTGGCGGAAGTCCGTCGGCACCGGGTGCATTGCTCGGTTTGCAGAACGCCCTGAGTGATGCCGGTCGGGCGGATGAATTCAGCAGCACCCTGTCCAGTTACAAGAAAAGTAATCCCGGCAGTACGGATGTACAAAAGGTTGAGTATGAAAATGCTAAGAGCCTATATTTCAATGAGAAATACCCGCAGGCGGTAACGACTTTACTCGGTTTTATCGACGACAATCCGGGAAGCCCGCTGGTGTATGAAGCCCGGTATTACCTGGCGGATTCGTATTTCCGGTCGGGCGATTTGCCAAATGCGCTGCGGTATTATTACCTGGTCATCAGCGATAACAAATCGGATTTTGTGACCCGCGCGGCTGCCCGTGCCGCTGATGTCGAACGTCAGCAGAAGAATTACCCGCGCGCCATTCGGAACTACCGCACGGTGTTGGCGCAGTCGAAAAGCAAGAACGAACAGTCGCAGGCGGTTTTGGGCCTGATGGATACCTATTACGCAACGGGCAATTACGACTCGACGCTGGTTTCGGCCCGCGAAGTGTTGTCGATGGGGAATGTGGTGCCGGGGGCGCAAAACCGGGCGCAGTTAATGCTTGGGAAAGTGGCCTATGCCAAAGGGGATTTCAGACAGGCGACCACCGAGTTTGATAAAACCATTGCCCTGGCCAAAGACGAGCAGGGAGCCGAAGCCAATTACTGGATCGCCGATATTCTGTACCGGACCAAAAAGCACAAGGAATCCATCGACGCCTTGTTGCGGTTCAACTCCGATTTTGCGCAGTATGACTACTGGAAGGGCAAAGGTTTCATTCTGGTTGCCGACAACAACGTGGCGCAAAACGAGATTGCCCAGGCCAAAGCCGTGCTGAACTCCATTATTGAAAATGCTGAAAATCAGGAAATTGTTGCGGAGGCCAAGCAAAAACTAGCCGCCATCGACAGCAAAAACTGATCGGTATTTGAAACCGGACCGGCTTTATTCATTCAACTAACAGACATCCGAATCACAGCGATTCAAACAGCATACCTGCATGTTCTTACCAAAATCATCCATCGACCATCTTAGATTGCTTTTGATCGTTACGGGCAGTTTGCTGCTCACTTCGGTCGATGCATTGGCGCAACAGACCCCGCGCCCCACCACGCCACCCGCCCGGGAAGGCGAGGTGGATGATCAGGAGATTACCATTGAGAAAAACCGCAAGATTGAAATGCCGGCCGCCAACCGCCTTTTCAATAAAATACCGTCCATTAAACCGTCTACCGAGCAGCGTAAACTCACCTACGAATTCAACGACCGGTCGCTGTCGGTGGGCGACCCGAAACTCTCGCCCTCGGCCTTGCCCATTCCGGCGGCCCAATCCGAGCAGCAGGAACTCTTCAACAATTACGTGAAACTGGGCGCGGGAAACTACAGCTCGTTCTACGGTGAAGCGTTCGGCAGCGGTCAGGTGATGGAAAACATCGCCGTCGATGGTTCGTTCAAGCATTTATCGTCGGGCATGGGGCCGGTGGATGGCAAAAACTCGGCTACCTCGGAAAACCGCCTGAAGCTGAACGGAAACTACCAGACGGATGCCTTCAAAATTTCGGCCAACCTGGGCTATGACCGGGAAGCGTTTTATTTCTACGGGTATCGTCGCCCGCAGGAAATCGACCGGCAAACCATTCGGCAGAAATTGACCACAACGCAGTTCCGGATTGGCATCGAAAACGTTGACCCGGATCGGAACATCGACTACTCGCTGAAAACCGGGATCGTAAACCTGGCCGATAATTATGAAGCGACCGAGCTCGACTGGGGAACCAACCTGAAAGGATCGGTGGGGATCTCGGATCAGTTCGTAGCCCTCTTTGCCGCCGATGCCTACGTCACCCAACGGAGCGACGGGCCGGTCGATAACCGGAATTTGTTCCGGGTGAAGCCCACCTTCAAATATTCTAATTCGTTGTTGACGGTTACGTTCGGGGTTAACGCTGTTAACGAATCGGATAAACGCCAGAGTATCAATCGGACGCGGGCATTTCCGGTTTTAGATCTCGATGTGGTTCCGGCTGGGAATATTCACTTTTTTGCGGGCGTCGACGGCGACATCAACCGGAATACGTTACGGACTTTTCTGGGCGAAAACCGCTGGCTGGCTCCGCAGACGGTGCTGGCAAACACCGAGAAAACCTGGGATCTGTACGGTGGAAGCAAGGGCGAACTGGGAAGCGGTATTTCCTACGAAGGAAAAGTATCGTATGCCCGCTACAGGAACTTCTACGGTTTCAACAACACCTGGCCCGACACTTCGCAGTTCTTTGTGGTCTATGACGGCGACCGGTCCCATGTCCTGACGGTTTCAGGTCAGGTGGGGTATACCTACAAGGAAATATTCCGGTCGACGCTGCGGGCCGACTTCTATGACTACAGCCTGAGCCGGATGGAAGCGGCCTGGCACCGGCCAACGATTTCGGGTTCGTGGTCGAATTCATTTATCGTGAATAAAAAATTATTTATCACGGCCGACTTGTACCATTATCAGGGGATGAAGGGCAAAAATTTCGTTACCAATCAGATTGTTACCCTTAAACCAATCTGGGATTTGAACCTGAAAATTGACTATTTCCTGGGAAAACAGGTTTCAGCGTTTGTTTCGTTAAATAACATTATAGGTTCTAATTATCAGCGGTATTTGTATTATCCGCAACAAGGCCTTAACTTTCTCGGAGGATTGTCGTATAGCTTCTGACACCGCCTTAACCGAAAAGCGTATGGTTCCTGTATCGGAGTATCTCAAAAAACTGTTGTTTCAGTATGATTGCCTCGTTGTTCCCGAACTGGGCGGTTTTATTCTGCACTATATTCCGGCCACGTTTGTGGAAAACACCGGAACGTATCTGCCTCCCCGGAAGAAAATCGCGTTCAACGAAGCTTTAAAGCTGGACGATGGCCTGCTGATCAACTACATGATGCTTCACGAGGGATCAACCCGCGATGAGGTGTTTCAGGCGATCCGGCAGTTTGTCGACGAACTGAAGCAGGAAGTGCGTCAGGAACGCATTTTTACGATAGAAGGGTTGGGGTTGTTCTCGGAAAACGAGGAGGGTAAGCTGCAGTTCGATCCCGAAATTCGTCATAATTTTCAAGGCGAATCCTACGGTTTTCAGCCCATTGCGGCCCGTATGGTGACGGCCGTCGAGGAAGAAGAAAAACCGCTTGCGCTGTCTACATTTGTACCGGAAGCTCCGGTTTTGGTAGAAGCGGAAGAAGTTCAGGCTGAAAGCAAAGAGCTGGAAATGCCCGTAGCGAGAAGTCGCCGGCAATACCTGGCCTGGGCTGCAGCGGTTTTGCTGATCTGCTCGCTCGGTATCGTGACCGTGAAAAAAACACCCTCGCAGGTGCTGAGTAGCCTAAATCCTTTCGAATTGTTTGTGAGTGATGAGGATGACGCTCCGGTAACGGTTGCGGAAACCCCAGCGGCACCGACTGAAACGGAAAAAGCCGGGCCCGTTGTTATCCCGGTTTCGAGTCCGGTAGCGGTTCCGGTGGTTGAACCGGTGAAGCCCGCCGTGGTGGCCGAAACGATTGCGCCCGCGGTGCTGGAGCCAAAGAAAACCGAAACCTATTACCTGGCCATCGCGGGGAGTTTTGCCAGCGTTCAGAATGCGAAACGGCTGATGCGACGGTTGCGTCGGGAGGGTTTTGAAACGGCGTATATTTTGCCGCATTCGAAAAAGAAAGAACTGATCAAAGTAGCGGCCATCGGGTCGAATGATAAAACCGAGGTGCTGGCTTCGCTCGACAAAGTGAGCCGCTTGTCCGGCGCGAGTGCCTGGGTTTGCAAAATTGAGTGAATTGAACCATTAGGACTTTGGCTTTTGCCCCTAAATCCCTTAGAGGGGACTTGGACACGGGTTACTCCGGATGCGCAAAGTCCCCTCTAGGGGATTTAGGGGTAAAAAGCAAGTGTATCAGAATTATACCTTATAAACTAGATAAACCAGCAAAAAGGCAGCCATCGGCTGCCTTTTTGCTTCCGGTGAACCCAACAATTCACGAAATCGTTTTAATTTTGCCGGTGTTGAACAATAGAGTCCACCGGTAGTTCCGTTAATTGGCTAAACACCTGCATCCATGAGTCGCGTCGTACTGGAAAATGAGAATGAATACCGGGTAACGGCTTTGGCCGGATCGTTCGCCGTTTGTGCCCTGTTGTTTTTCCTGCTGCTCTACATCAGGCTGTGGCAGTCGGTTCCGGATCCTCCGCCGATCGAATATGTGGAGGTGAACTTCGGTACTGATCTGGTGGGTAGTGGCAACATTCAGACGTATAACAAAGCCAGCGATTCCAAAAATACGGAAGATGTTAAGAAGGAGGAGGACAAGCCGAATCCGAAAGTGACAACCACCTCGCGGGTGGAGAAAACACCGGTTTCGCCCGTTCCTAAAATTGTAGACGCCAAACCGAGCAAAGTCGTTACGGAAAAACCGGATATCGCCAGCAAGATTGAAAGCCCGGTGACGGTTCCTGAAAAGGCCGAACCCAAAAAAGTGGAAGCCACTACGCCCAAACCGACGCCCGCACCGCCCAAGGCCGAACCGGTTGCCGAGCCGAAAAAGGTGGATGCCAATGCGCTGTATAAAAAAGGCTCATCCGGCGGTTCGAATGGAACGGTGGGAAAAGCATCCGGAACCGGAGGGAACAACAACGGAGATGATGCCTCGGGTGTGGGGGATAAAGGCAATCCGGATGGGAATATCAACGCCAAGCAGTTTTACGGCACACCGGGTGGAACCGGGTCCGGTGTTTCGTTGAACATTGCCGGCTGGCGTTTGGCTACCAACCGCATTGCTCAGGATAACTCCGGAGAAAGCGGAAAAATTGTCTTTGAAATCAAGGTGGATGACAAGGGTGATGTTACTTTTGTGCGGGTTAAGGAAACCCGGGTCAGTCCAACCGTAACGGAGTTTTACAAACAACAGGTGTACAAATTGCAACTTGTGCAGAAAGCGTCGGCCGCTCCGCCGATCTCTACGGGTACTTACACCATCAACATCCGCTCAAACTAGTACCGAATGACGTATTCGGAAGCAATTGATTATTTGTATGCGCAGTTGCCGGTTTTTCACCGGATCGGAGCGAAGGCCCTCAAACCGGGTCTGGATAACATTCTCAAACTCTGCGAGTACCTGGGAAATCCCCAGGAAAAATTCAGAACCATTCACGTTGGCGGCACGAACGGCAAAGGCAGCTCGTCGCATTTGCTGGCCGCTGTGCTGCAATCGGCGGGCTACAAAACCGGTTTATATACCTCTCCCCATCTCAAATCCTTTACCGAACGCATCCGCATCGATGGATTTCCCATGCCGGATGCGGAGATCGCGGATTTTGTGAAAACCCACAAGGCGTTTATCGAGGATTTAAAGCCTTCTTTCTTTGAAGTAACCGTTGGTATGGCTTTCGACTACTTCGCGCGTCAGAACGTCGATTTGGCCGTAATTGAGGTAGGGTTGGGGGGACGCCTGGATTCTACCAACATCATTACCCCGCTGGTGTCGCTCATTACCAACATTGGTTGGGATCACAGCGATATTCTGGGGGATAGTCTTCAGAAGATTGCCTCCGAAAAATCCGGGATCATCAAGCCGGGTGTTCCGGTGGTCATCAGCGAGCGGGATCCCGAAACCCAGGCGGTTTTTGAGGATCGGGCCAGAGCCTGTCAAAGTCCCATCGTATTTGCTTCGGATGTGTATGCCGTAACCGATTTTGGGGCTCATGAAAACGGACGTCTATTGTCGGTAACGGATCAGAAAGGGTTTATCGCCGGAATGACGGTTGGTTTACTGGGGACATACCAACTGAAAAATACCGCTGGTGTCCTGGCGACCCTTGACGTATTGAAAAATGAGTTCGATTTTTCTCAATCGGCGGTTCAGAATGGTTTTGCCAAAGTCATTGAGCTGACCGGTTTGAAAGGACGCTGGCAGGTGTTACAGCAAAATCCCACCGTGATCTGTGATACGGCCCATAATGAACCCGGTATCCTGAGTGTGCTGGAGTCGCTGGAAACGGTTTCGTATCAGCAATTGCATCTGGTGGTTGGTTTTGTGAAAGACAAGGATCTGTCGAAAGTGATTCGTTTGTTTCCGAAAGGAGCGAGGTATTACTTTTGTCAGCCCCACATTCCCCGGGCGCTGGATA
Organism: Larkinella sp.; assembly: GCF_965227735.1. Taxonomy (NCBI): domain Bacteria; kingdom Pseudomonadati; phylum Bacteroidota; class Cytophagia; order Cytophagales; family Spirosomataceae; genus Larkinella; species Larkinella sp. Next base: position 7,696,148 of record NZ_OZ245776.1, read on the forward strand.
CGGAGTTGCTGGCGGAAGCGTTTCGTGCGGAGGGATTTGGGGGTGAGGTGTTCCCGGATGTGAATCAGGCGCTGGAAGCCGCTAAAAACCGTGCCAACCCGGCGGATTGTATCCTGGTGACCGGAAGCACGTACGTTGTTGCAGAATTAAACCAATTGGAAGCGTGAGTAGAAAGAAGCTTTCCCGTTTTGAACACAATCGCGTCAGTGAGAATGTTCTGGAGCCGGGAAAAGAGTTATTTGACACCATCAAGGGGCATTGGCGTGAGCGGTATTTTCGGAATGCCAATCCGATCGTGATTGAAATCGGCTGTGGGAGAGGAGAATACACGATTGGCCTGGCCCGGCATTATCCGCACCTGAATTTTATCGGTATCGACCGGAAGGGCGACCGGATCGCGCAGGGGAGTCTGGTCGCGCTGGAAACCGGATTGACCAACGTCGCTTTTTTGCGGACGGATATTTACCGGATTCAGGACTTTTTCGGAAAAGATGAGGTGAACGAAATCTGGATTACTTTTCCGGATCCGCAGCCGAGGGTGAGTCAATTGAAAAACCGCTCGACGGACGCGCGTTTTTTGAAGCTATATCGCGAGATTCTGATCGATGGTGGTTTGCTTCATTTGAAAACCGATCACGATGACTTTTTCGATTTCAGCATCGATAGCCTGAGTCAGAACGGTTTCGATGATCTCGTCTCGACCCGCGATCTGTATGCCTCCGAAATGAACAACCTGCACCTCGGCATCAAGACGAAATACGAAGAGATTTTTACCCGAAAGGGGTTTTCGATAAAATACTTAAAATGCAAAAAGGCGGGCTATTAACCCGCCTTTTGGGTGCCAAATCCTTTTATATTACAATTTAGCAATCAGGTCGGTAACTCGGCTTGAGTAGCCAAATTCATTGTCGTACCAGCCGACGATTTTCACCAGCGTTCCGTTGGCGGAAGTCAGTTTCGAATCGAAGATACACGAGCTTGGGTTTCCAACGATATCGGTTGAAACGATTTCATCTTCGCAATATTCCAGAATTCCTTTCAGCGGACCTTCAGCCGCGGCTTTCATGGCTGCGTTGATTTCTTCTTTCGTGGCTTCGCGTTTCAAAATGGCGGTCAGATCCGTTACTGAACCGTCGGGGATGGGTACCCGGAGTGCATAGCCATCGAGTTTTCCTTTTAATTGCGGCAACACCAGACCAACGGCTTTGGCAGCACCCGTCGAGGTCGGAACGATCGACAAAGCGGCCGCCCGGGCCCGGCGCAGGTCGGAGTGGGGAGCATCCTGAAGATTCTGATCGGCGGTATAGGCGTGAATGGTTGTCATATAGCCTTTTTCAATGCCAAAAACGTCGTCCAGAACCTTGGCCATGGGAGCCAGGCAGTTCGTCGTACAGGAGGCATTGGAAAGGATCGTTTCAGTTCCTGTCAGGGTATCTTCGTTCACACCCAGAACAACCGTTGGAATATTTCCTTTGGCAGGAGCGGAGATCACCACTTTTTTAGCACCGGCAGTCAAATGTTGACCGGCACCGGCTTCATCGACAAAACGACCGGTTGATTCCAGAACTACATCAACACCGAGTGTCCCCCAGGGCAGTGCTTTGGGATCACGTTCGGCATACGCGTGAATTTTTACGCCATTGATGGTCAGGCTCTCGCTATCGGAGGTAACAGTGCCTTGAAATTTACCATGAATGGAATCGTATTTTAGTAAATGTGCCAGGGTTGCATTATCAGTCAAGTCATTGATCGCAACAATTTCAACATTTTCTTTTTCGAGGAGTCTTCTAAAAGACAGGCGGCCGATGCGGCCGAACCCATTGATGGCGACTTTGATTTTGCCCATTGTGTGTTTTAATTAGTTAACAAGAACGGGTACAAAGATAGTATTACAAATTGAAACGTAAAGGTAAGTTTGAAAGGGAAAGTCATAAAATCACTTGAGGACCGGCATGTCTGATGGAGGTAAAATGAATTGTTTAGTAAAATAAAAAACCATATATTTTAGTATTATACGCATTAGGAGCTAATATTAATGACACATATTGACATTATATTTAGTAAAATGCTAACGATTTATTGGCAATTTACTAATTTTAATAGTATATCTTACTTGTTTTTACTAATGTATTACCGTTCAATATTGCCCTTCTTATCCATTCGATGCTGTTATAGCAATCTTCATTTACCTGCCAAAATGAACTCTGAATATTCGGATAAAATAATTCATTACCTGCTTAAAAATGGTTATTTTTATAGTCTGCTTCTATCAAACTATCATTCATTCTAAGGTTTAAAATAGGAGCGAGCCCATTCTCTTTATTCGAATTTAGCATACTTGACTACCCTAAAAAACGATACGTCTCAGAATGCTGACCGCCCTAATATCGCGGACTTATACACCAGCCTGCCTATCTTTAGACCGATCGATTGCGGTTTATTAAAACCACACAGCTTGCATTGGACAAACGCAATCCGGAAAATAACATCGGCTGAACCCGGCGTGATCAAGCCGTCAATCAATCAAATCATTCGCCCTGGCCTGCATACCGTTCAGGTAATCTCAACCTGTATCAGTAAACATTATGTACGGTTAGGCCAATTCTTCACCAGCGTACTTCAGAACCACTATGGTTTAAAGTCGATTCATAATGGCCTTTTTATCATCCTTTCAAAGAACCGGCAATACTCTTTTTCTACAGTGTATTTGTATAATATAATTGTATTATATTTATTTGGTAACATACAGATTCAGCCTGACACTCACTCAAAGATTGTCACTCTCGGTACCTGTTTATTGCCGGTAACAAACGCGATCCCTATCGGTCATTATCTCACAATACTGCATATATAAAATAGTAAAAAACCGATGAGAATGATTTTAGATGTCATCGTTTAAGTATGATCAAAATCAAGCAGTTATAATAACCAAAGTGAATAATCCCTATAAACAAATTTTTGAATTATGGAGTACACAAAAGTAATTGAAGATTGCTGGTCCGACCGTTCTTTACTGACCGATTCAGTAACCCTGGAAACCATCAGAAACGTGATTGCCGAACTGGACGGTGGTCGTCTGCGCGTGGCCGAACCGGGTGGTGAAGGAGGGAAGTGGATCGTGAACGAATGGGTCAAAAAAGCGATCTTACTGTATTTTGTTTCCCAGACGATGAAGACTGAGGAAGTCGGCATTTTTGAATTTCACGACAAAATTCCGCTGAAGACCGACTACAAAAGTCGCGGTGTCCGGGTCGTTCCACCAGCCGTTGCCCGCTATGGTTCCTACATTGCACCAGGAGCGATTCTAATGCCGTCTTATGTAAATGTCGGTGCTTACGTCGATGAGCGAACCATGGTCGATACGTGGGCTACGGTGGGCAGTTGTGCACAGATCGGAAAGGACGTTCACCTCAGTGGGGGAGTAGGCATCGGCGGGGTGCTGGAACCACCCCAGGCGTCGCCCGTTATTGTGGAAGACGGCGCCTTCATCGGCTCCCGCTGCATCGTCGTGGAAGGCGCACACATTGGCAAAAGAGCCGTCCTGGGGGCCGGTGTCACCATCACCGGCAGTTCCAAAATTATCGACGTCACCGGTTCAACACCGGTCGAACACCGGGGCTATGTCCCCGACAATTCCGTCGTCATCCCGGGTACTATTGCTAAAGAATTTGCAGCCGGTGTCTACCAGGTTCCCTGCGCGCTGATCATCGGTCTGCGCAAGGAATCGACGGATTTGAAAACGTCGCTTAACGACGCGCTGCGCACAAACAATGTAACGGTTTAAACCGTGATACATCTGTAAACGAGCAGTCTCCTTCTATCTAAATTCACAAAAGCCAATTTTACATCAGTAACGTTGGCTTTTTCTATTTGTAAACTATTAACATTTGTACTATTTACATTATTAACAAATATTGATTTACATTTGTGTTGCTATGCGTTGTAAACTGATTACTTTTGTAAAAAACATACCGCCATGAATGTAAATGACAAAATTAAACAGGTACTGAAGGACAAGAACTTAACCCCTTCTTATTTCGCTGATGAAATCGGGGTTCAACGGTCGAGCATCTCTCACATCCTCTCGGGACGCAACCGCCCCAGCTTCGACATCATCCAGAAGATCATTCGCCGGTTTCCCGAGCTAGGTTACGATTGGATACTGGAAGAAGATCAACCCTTAACAAATGTAAATCCTCGTCCGGTCGCCATGCCAGCCATTTCGCGCAAGCCCAGCCCGCAACCCGAAATTGTAGACGAAAAACCGCCTTATACTGCCCCGCCACAATCGTCTGTAGCGAAAAATAAAGAAGAAAAAACCATAGAGCGAATTCTGATTTTCTACACCGACGGCACCTTCCGGGAGTACGCGCCGTCATAAATAATTGGAGAATCCTCCACAACCTGCTACCTTTGTCGCATTAGGTGCCGCCTGCCGATTTTGGGCAGGGTTGGCTTAATAGGGAAGTCGGTGCAAAACCGATGCTGTCCCCGCAACTGTAAACCCGTACGAACTGATTTCCTCTTCTTGCCACTGTCCGCTTTCGTTCGGATGGGAAGGCCGAAATCAGTGGGTGAGCCAGGAGACCTGCCTAAAACAACGATGCTCAGTTTCTTTCGGGTGAAAAGGAAACCGGGTTTTACGGCTCCCAATCCTTTTTACGAGGGAATTGACGGCCACTTTTTTACTTAATTCAGCTATGATGCGGTATAGAGACGGGATTATCCTGTCCTTACTGGTGGGTTCGTTTTCGGTTGTGAACGGCCAAACCAACGGTACTGACCAAACGTTACCCGCCGTAACGATTCGTGGAACCACGCCCGAGCGGTTTTCGGCCGGGCAAAAAACCCAGCGGATCGACTCCGTGACGCTCGAACAGTTCCGTTTTCAAACGCTGACGGACCTCCTGACCTATACGACCCCCATTGCGTTTAAGGTATACGGTGCGGGCCAGTTATCGACCGCTTCGTTCCGCGGTACCTCGGCCAATCACACCGCCGTGCTCTGGAACGGAATCAACATTAACCAGCCAACGCTTGGGCTTAGCGACTTCTCAACGCTGCCCGTCACCGGTTTCGATCAGCTTGCGGTTCAGTATGGCTCCTCCGCCAGTTGCGTGGGTTCGGATGCCGTGGGGGGCAGTATTCTGCTCATGAACAATCCGAAGTGGCAGCAACCCGGTTTTCAGGCTTCCGTCGGGCAGCAGCTCGGAAGTTTCCGGAATTACGGAACCCAGCTTGGAATCCGGTTTGTGAGTACCGCCGGAAAGCGCTGGCAGATCGCCGGGAAATCGTTCTTCTACACCACCAACGCCAACAATGATTTCCCATATCGCGAACGGGGAAATTACTTCGTCGAACATTCGATCACCAAACAGAAGGGCTTCATTCAGGATTTGTATTTCCGAAACCAGAAAAACCAGCAGCTTTCGGTGAACCTCTGGTTAACGGATAACGACTTGACCGTTACGCCCTACGATACTACCGTTCGGGAACGAACCCGCTCACAGTCGTACCGGTTTTTAACCACCTACGAAACGAACAAACTCACGCTGAGACTGGGCTGGATTCGCGATATTATCGATTACGCACGTGGAAAATTCAATAATCCCAGTCATTCCGAAACCGATCGACTAATCAGTCGAATTGAGAAGGAGTTGACGCATTCCTATAAATCAGCCGAAGTTTCGCTGCGGTTGGGGGGCGAGTGGTCGCATTACCGTACGCAGGTCGACGGCTACGGTGATCAACCGATTCAGGAAGACCGGGCCGATCTGTATGCGCTGCTCCGGATGCAATGGTCCCGGTGGCTGGTTTCGGCCAATATCCGGCAGGCTTTCGTCACCCGGTTTGATCCGCCGATAACGCCTTCGCTGGGTGTAGAGTATTCTTTGGTAAAAACAGGGAAAGCAATGCTAACGGCCAAAGCATCCGCCGGTCGCAGCTACCGGGTTCCCACGCTGAACGAACGGTATTGGAAAGTATTGGGCAATCCGGACATTCGCCCCGAAAACGGGTTTAATCTGGAAGCGGGTTTGGCCAGCCGCTGGATTCCCACCGAACACCTGACCCTTACTACCGAAGCCACAGCATTCCGAAACCGCATCGACGACTGGTCGTACTGGAATCCGGAGTCCGGCTACCGGGTCGAAAATCTGCAACTCGTCGTGGCCCGTGGCCTGGAGTGGAACAGTTCGGCAACATATTCCGGCGCAAACTGGCAATCGGGCCTGACCTTGGCGTATGCCCTGACGCGGTCGAGCCAGGAGCGGGTCTACAACGTCTATGCGCAGGACATCATCGGCAAACAACTGGTGTATGTTCCCAAACACAGCGGCCGGTTTTCGGTCTTCGTGGCAAAAGGTAAAAACCGCCTGACCATCCAGAACCAGGTAAATTCCCGTCAGTACATCACTTTCGACAACATTCAGTTTCTACGCGGCTATGTGCTGACGAACGTGTTGCTCGAAACCCAGATCAAGCTCGGCCCCGTTGCAACCCGGATTCAGGGACAGATCAACAATGTGTTCGATACCGTCTACCTCAACGTCAAACGCAACGCCATGCCGGGCCGCAACTTTACCCTTCAATTAATCTGTAATCTGAATACTCCAAAACAATGAGAAAAGTAACTACCGCACCGTCGGTCCGCTTGACACTGGCACTTGGTCTGCTGGTTGCCCTGAACTGGTCCTGTAACAACGACAACGACGATCCGCAAGCCCTGCCGTATGGTTCGGGGGTGCTGGTTGTCAACCAGGGAAATTTCACCGACAACAACGGGACCATCTCGTATTTTCCGCCGACGGGCTCCACGGCTTCCTACGATATTTTCAATCAGGTCAACCAGCGTTCCCTGACCGGGAGTGTCCAGGCCTACGAAGAAGCCGATGGAAAAGGATTGATTCTGGTCGATAACACCACGGCAGGGCAGGACAAAGTCGAAATCGTGGATGCCAATACCTTCAAGTCACTGGCGACACTAAAAACCCCGGAAATTGAAAACCCCCGCTCGGCGGTTCGGGTAAGTGCCAACAAAGTATACGTGAGTTGCTGGGATGTTTCCGGTGATTTTTCAAACGGCACGTTTTATAAAGATCCGGGTTACATTGCCGTTGTGGATTTAACGACCAATTCCGTAACCAAAAAAATACCGGCGGTGAAAGGAGTGGAGACCCTTCTGCTGGTGGGTAGCGAGGTGTTTGCCGGTTCGACCGGTGGTTCGACAAAACTTACAGTGATCGACATCACCACCGATCAGCTTAAAACCGGTATCGAAATCGGCGCGAATCCCAATCCGGTGGCCGTCGACGGCAACGGCAAACTCTGGGTCTACAGTGGCGGTGAAATGATTCGGATTAACCCGCAAAGCAAGTCGATTGAAAACCGCCTGAAAATTGGAACCGACAAAACCCGGTCGCTGTCAAAATTCCGCTTGAGTTCCGACAAACAATACTTTTACTTTGTGAGCAGTTACTACGGCGATGCGTCCGAAAACTACAAGGAAAAAGGCGAGACCTATCGTTTTTCGGTCAATGACACCAGCGTTCCGGCGACCACACCCTTTATCAAGCGGTTGTTCAGCGGCCTGGCTGTCGAACCGCAATCCGGCATCATTTACGGCGGTTATACGCCATCTTACAAACAGGCCGGTTACGTCTTCCGCTACCAGGCCAGCGGAACCCTGATTGATTCCGTCAAAGCGGAGATTGCGCCATCCGGTTTTTATTTTAAATAGACAAGAGAGGTGAGACAAGAGAATAAAGACTTTTTTAGTTTAAGTAAGTAGAACCGTTCTTTACTCTCTTGTCTTTCTTCTTTACTCTCCAAAAAATGAAAAAAGCAGTCATTAGCTGGAGCGGGGGCAAGGATTCGGCCCTCGCTCTCTTTTTTTGCCAGCAAGCCGGACACTATGATGTGGTTGGCTTGCTCACGAATGTCAATGAACAATTCGGACGGGTCAGCATGCACGGCGTCCGCACCGAACTGATCGAAGCACAGGCGCAGACTCTTGAGCTGCCTTTGCATACGGTTCAATTTCCCGGCGACGTCTCGATGGAATGCTACAACACACTGGTTAAACAGAAACTGACAGAGTTGAAAAAACAGGGCGTTACCCATGTGATTTACGGCGATATTTTTTTGGAAGACCTGCGACAGTACCGGGAACAACAACTGAGCGAGGTGGATTTGCAGGGTGTGTTTCCGTTGTGGAATCAGAACACGACGGTGTTGCTGGCGAAATTTGTCCAGGCTGGTTTCAAAGCTGTGCTGGTTTGTGTCAACGAAAATCAATTGCCGGCAAGCTGGGCCGGTCGCGAACTGAACGCTACGGTTTTAAACGATCTGCCACCAGTGGTCGATCCATGCGGAGAAAACGGCGAGTACCATACCTTTGTCTACGACGGACCGATTTTTAAATCACCCATACCATTCAAAAAAGGTGAGATAGTCCGGCGCTCGTATGTCGCTTCAGCGGAACCCGATCAGTGGGACACCCAATTCATCTTTCAGGACATTCTCCCTGATACCCTCTGATTTTCTCTGATAAACCCTGATTAAAAATTGTTATTACACAGAGTTTATCAGAGAAAATCAGAGATTTTGTTCCACGTGAATCCATAAATCATTGATCTATACGACCTTCTATAACCCATTATATACCAGACCCTTACAAACTCCTTTACAAGCAGAATTTACTGCAAAATAGTTGTTGTATAATTTATATTATGTTAACTAGAATTCCCAATTATCTAGGTATCCTGTTTCACCTCCTCCATTTTTTGCTTTCCCTCATCCGGTGATTGCTTCAACCGCTTCTCAAGATGCATGTACCAAAACGCCAATGTACTGTTGAGTAAAATACCGATGGCTACGGATGTCAGCCGACCGCGTAAACTTGCCGTCATAATCGCCATAAAAGCCAGCCAACCCCAAACACCAATCATAGCCACGGTGATGAGTAACCTTGTAATCTTTACCATACTACCTCATTAAAAAGCTCCGACCTCGCTTTCACAAGATCGGAGCTTTTTATGGAATAAAAAAAGGCAGCCGTTGCGAGCTGCCTTTTTTGTTATTTGCTTTCGACGCAGGGAATTTTCTTCTCTTCAAACTGCTTCAGAATATTCTGCAGGTTTGTCAGGTTGTCGTTCAAATCCTGGTCGGTATCTTTCACCGATTTCGCTTTTTCGAAATACGGCAGTGCCTGTTTGAATTTCCCGCAAACCTGGCCTTCGATTTCCTTGCCCTTGGTCTGGTAGTCTTTCATGTCCATCATCTCCAGTTGCTTCCGGATCTGAACGGCTTCGTTAAAGTAAGCAGCCCCCAGGTTGAAGTTGGCATCGAAGTTATTCGGATCAGCCGCCAACGCTTTGGTGTAATACTCTTTGGAAGCGACCCGGCTTTCATCAACCTGCTTGGTCAATTCCGCAATTTTCTGCTCCTGGTTGCCTGCCGCTGCGCTGGCCTGAGCCTGCTCTGCTACTTCTTTTTCCAGACCGGTGATTTTCGTTTTTGAATCCGCAATCATCTGGTTCACCCGTGCAATCTGGTTTTTCACATCGGCGTTCTTCGGCTCTTTCTTGGCCCGAGCCGTCAAGCGCGTCAGCTCATTCTGCGATTCTTTCAAAACCACTTTTTCTTCGCTCAACTGCTTGGTCGCGTTCGGTCCTTTCTTGGCACTGCCCGTCAGCTTCGACAATTCATCCGAACCTTTGCTGTATTTATCGCCATACAGGCTGGCCAGCGTCAAGAGATGGTTTACGTTGTTGGGGTCTTTTGCAAGCTGTCCTTTCAGTTCCGTAATCGCATCATCCATTTTACCCGACGTGACCAGGATGCTGGTTTTCTGGGTAGCGAGGTCTTTGCTGTTCGGCAGCGTGGCAATTCCCTTGTCAATCGTAGCCAGCGCTTTTTCGATTTCCTTGTCCTGGTAATACAGACTCACCAGCGTGGTGTAAACCGATTGATCTTTTCCACCATTCTCGATATACCGCTCAAAATGTGCTTTGGCATCACTCGGTTTTTCGGTGTTCTGGGTAAAGATACCCGCATACAAAGCCGCCGTGGTATCTTTCGGATTGATCTCCCCTGCTCTGGACATCAGCGCAGCCGCGTCTTTGAAGTTCTTCGCCTGGTACTTGTAGATACCGGAGTTCATAAACGCCTGAAACAAGGTCTGCCCTTTCATGGCTTCCTCTGCTTCTTTAGCCATTTTACCCGGACCGCCGGTTTTTTTATCCTTATCCAGTTCGACTACTTTCTTATAAGCATCGTAGGCAACGGTTGCCGCATTCGAGTCCAGTTTGATAGCCTGCGTAGCAATGTTCTCGTACGTCTTAGCGCGATCCAGCCACGTTTTGGGCTTGACAGAGGCCTTCTCATCCGTGATTGCCTTGTCGCTTTTTTCTTTCTCACTCTGGAAAGCTTTTTCGGTTAGAGCATCGAGCCCTTGAGCATACGATGCTCCTACTGATAAAAATCCCGCCAGTAGGAAGAACGAGAATCGTTTCATATGACTAAATTTTGTGGTTGAACGTTGTTTTTGATTTAATTTTGGAAAGTACAGAATAATTTATGGGAATATCAAGCCATTTGATCAGTCGAAGCTTCCTCCGGACCATCCACCGGTGCTTCCGGTACAACAGCATTCCCTTCAATTTCAACATCTTCCTCCCGGGCAATCCGCGTCACCGACGAAATTTCGTCGCCGTCGCGCAGGTTGATCAACCGCACCCCCTGGGTGTTCCGTCCAATCACCCGCACCTCATCGACGTGCATCCGGATGGCCGTTCCCGACTTCGTAATGATCATCATATCATCCGAATCGGTTACTTCCAGAATGCCCACCAGATGGCCGACTTTATCCGTAACCTTCAACGTACCAACGCCTTTGGCTCCCCGGTTTGTCACCCGGTATTCATCGATCGGTGACCGCTTGCCAAATCCTTTTTCCGAAACCACCAGCAGTTGAGCATCGTCGCGACCGATGCAAACCATACCAACGGCTTTCACGCCCGGCTCCAGATCGATGCCGCGAACCCCGGCGGCCGTACGGCCCATCGGACGAACCCGGCTTTCGTTGAACCGAACCGCTTTGCCCAGGCTCGACGAAATGACAATATCGTTCTGTCCATTGGTCATACAGACATTCAGCAGACGGTCTCCCTCCTCTTCATTGATCGTGATGGCAATGATCCCGTTCTGGCGCGGACGCGAGTAGGCTTCCAGCAGGGTTTTCTTGATCGTGCCCTGCTCCGTACACATCACCAGGTAATTGTTGTTGATGTAATCGGTGTTTTTCAAATCCTTCACATTGATCACCGCCCGCACCTGGTCGTCGGATTCAATGTTGATGAAGTTGGCCAGCGGCCGGCCTTTCGAATCCCGCGCGCCTTCCGGCAGTTCATACACCGGCAACCAGTACAACCGTCCTTTCTGCGTAAAAATCAGCAGGGTATTGTGCATCGTCGCCATGAACAGATGCTCCGTGAAGTCGTCTTCCTTGGTTTTGGCCGCACGCGACCCAACTCCTCCCCGGCTCTGGGTCCGGTATTCGGTCAACGGCGTCCGTTTGATATAGCCTTCGTGCGAAATCGTAATCAGCATTTCATCGTCGGCGATCAGCGACAGATCGCTGATGTTGCCGTCGCCCAGAATACTGATTTCAGTCCGGCGGGCATCGCCGTAACGGGCTTTGAGTTCGAGCAGTTCGTCGCGGATGATTTGCAGTTTCCGTTCTTCGCTCGCCAGAATGCTCCGCAAATCGGCAATCAGCCGGGCCAGTTCTTCATATTCCGCCACAATCTTGTCGCGTTCGAGTCCGGTCAGGCGTTGGAGACGGAGTTCCAGAATCGCCTTGGCCTGAATTTCCGACAACTTAAACCGGTCGATCAAGCCGTTTTTGGCCACCTCGGGATCCCGCGAACTCCGGATGATTTCGATGACCGCATCCAGGTTGTCCAGTGCGATCAGCAAGCCTTCCAAAATATGCGCCCGCTTTTCCGCTTCCCGCAGTTCATACAGCGTCCGGCGCGTGATCACCTCCTGGCGGTGCTCCACGTAATACCGGATCATGTCTTTCAGATTCAGCAAAGCCGGGCGGCCTTTCACCAGCGCGACGTTGTTGATGTTGAAAGCCGACTGCAACTGGGTATGCTTATAGAGGTTGTTGAGAACAACGTTCGGAACCGCATCCCGCTTCAGGTCATACACCACGCGCAATCCGTCGCGGTCCGACTCATCCCGGAAGGCCGAAATCCCTTCAATTTTTTTATCATTGATCAGCTCCGCCGTCTTTTCCAGCATCATGGCTTTGTTGACCATGTAGGGAACGTCGGAAACGATGATCTGGGTTTTGCCCTTGTTTTCTTCAATGGTGGCATGAGCCCGCAGCACGACCCGCCCCTGTCCGGTCCGGAACGCATTCCGTACCCCTTCGATACCGTAGATCGTAGCCCCCGTCGGAAAATCCGGCGCGGTGATGTGTTCCATCAACTCGTCGATGGTAATCTCGTGGTTGTCGATGTAGGCCACAATTCCATTTACCACTTCCGTCAGGTTGTGGGGAGCCATGTTGGTGGCCATCCCGACGGCAATACCCGACGAACCGTTCAGCAACAGGTTCGGCAGTTTGGCCGGCATCACGGTCGGCTCTTCCAGCGAGTCATCGAAGTTCGACTGAAAGTCGACGGTTTCCTTATATATATCGGTGAGCAATTCCTCGGCAATCCGCTTCAGCCGCGCTTCGGTATACCGCATGGCGGCCGGAAAGTCACCGTCGATGGAACCAAAGTTTCCCTGACCGTCGACGAGTGGATACCGCAGCGACCAGTCCTGGGCCATCCGCACCATCGTACCGTACACGGATGAATCGCCGTGCGGGTGATATTTACCCAAAACCTCCCCGACAATCCGGGCGGATTTTTTGTGAGGTTTATTATAGTTGACGCCCAGTTCAGCCATTCCGAAAAGCACCCGGCGGTGAACCGGCTTGAGGCCGTCACGAACATCGGGCAGCGCGCGGGAGATAATGACCGACATCGAATAATCGATGTAGGCTCCGCGCATTTCGTCTTCAATGTTGATGGGAATAATGTTGGTGGAGTTGTTCTGTTCTTCTGTCTCTTCTGCCATAAGAAGTCAATTCTTTGTCCGATAATACGAACGAAGCGATGGTTAAAAAAGTGGAACCGCCAGATTGGAAATTGTCAGACGGTTTGAGGCTTGTTCTACGATACGCCTATCATACAAATATGCAAAAAAATCGCCACAAATAAAAGTATTTGCCGCGTGAAGTGCAATTTCTGACCCTCCGGACCGATGCGGTTTTTCGCGCCATTCCAGTTGTATACGTTGCGACTGCCCCAAAAGGCTTTTCGGGTGGTTCATTCCGGCAGACGAAATGAATCAAAAACCGGCATCCCGATCGGCAGGCCGTAAACAATCGCGGTCCGAAACCAATCGACCCATATCTTACCGAAACGTATGTTTTATAATTTAAGAAAGGTCATTGTATGATTTCAAAAGTTTGTCGGGGGTTAAAATTGTATTTGACATCTATTATCTATATTTGACAAAACTACCTTCATTCCCATTCTTCCCCTTTTCCAATGGCTTACAAATACCGCATTATCATTACAGACGACGACGACGACGACCGGCTCCTGTTCAAATCGGTGTTTGATTCCAGTTGGCTGGATTGTGAGGTTGCCTTCGCGGGTGATGGGGTCGAACTGCTCGACCACCTGAATACCACCCGTCAACTGCCGTCACTGATCTTTCTGGACCTGAATATGCCCCGGATGGACGGATTTACGACCCTGACCGAACTGCGCGCCAATCCAGCTTTCCGCTCCATTCCGGTGATTATTTTTACAACCTCCTCCCTGCCCGAACACATTACCCGCTGCTATCAATTGGGTGCCAATACGTACTTAACAAAACCACCTGGCTACCAGCAGCTTACAAATTTAATCAGCCAGATCCGGTCCTTCTGGCTCGACACCGCCCGGATTCCGGCCAGCACCTGACGCCAAACCTTAACCCATTGTCGTTTCGGCGATTCCGGCCAGATTGCCCCAACGAACAGATTCGCCCATCCCCCGGTTTTGGTAAGCGGGAAAAACACGATTTCCACACGCGACGCCCGATTCAACCATTTTTGGACTAAAATTTGAGGGGAATTCATTGCCTGAATAAACCGGACCTTTTGTCTGGTAACAGGTAAGTACATTCACTCAACGGGAAGTTAGTCCAACACATGAAAAGCCGGTTTTTTTCGGGCAAAATCAGTATTCCTATTTTTTATTACGTCTGCGGTTTACTGTCTTTTTTATCACTGGGTTGCACACTCCTCCATGCGCAATCAACCGACTCTCTTTCCCCTGCCGCGCGGCAGGGGGTTCTGGATCTTCGGCGGGTAAACCTCGATCAAAAAATCGTTTCGTTGAACGGAACCTGGAAATGGTACTGGCACACGTTACGAAATCCCGGCGATCCCGAAATCCCTTTTGAATACAGCCCGTTTCCGGAAATCTGGAACTCCCAAACCTGGAACGGCCAGCCCCTTCCCTCCTACGGCTACGCCACCTACGCTCTGACGGTCGTGCTGCCGCCCCGGCATCCTGCACTAGCCCTCAAACTCCCCGATGTCTACACCGCCTACCGCCTGCTCCTGAATGGGCAGGAACTGGCCCGGAGCGGCACCCCCGGCACTTCAAGGGAAACTACGATTCCCTTTTGGTCAACGCAGCTAAAAAACATTCCTGAAAAAGCCGATACGCTCCACCTCCTGCTGCAAATTGCCAATTTCCACCATTCCAAAGGAGGTCCCTACAAGGAGATCCTGCTGGGCCGGGCCGACACGCTGACGGTAAAAGCAAACCGGGAACTGGCCCTTAATTTTCTACTGACAGGCTGCCTTTTCATGGGCGGACTGTTTTTTTTGGGCCTCTTTCTCTTCGGGCGACACGAAACTTCCATTCTCTATTTCTCCCTGTTTTGCCTGCTCTACAGCTACCGCATCATCGGTACGGATCAGTATGCCCTCCATTCCATCTTCCACCAGATCGACTGGTCGGTGACGCTCCACCTCGAATACCTCACGCTTTTTTTAAGCATTGCGGCTTTTATCCTTTATACCCGCTCTCTCTACCCCGCCGACGTCCACAAGCGATTTTTGACGGCACTGGCGTGGATTTGTCTGGCATTCGCCGGCATTACGGTCCTGTGTCCGCCCATCGTTTTTACCCAATTGGTCAAACCGTTCCTCAGCCTGATGCCGATCTACATCGCCTACGCTTTTTACGTCTATTGGGTAGCGGCCCAGCGAAAACGCCCCGGTGCTGAGTATTCCCTGATGAGTACCGCCGTACTGCTGGGGGTGTTTGTCATCATTATTTTTAAATACTTCCAGATTGCCTTTCCCGAAAATCTGGTGCTGTTCATGGGATACATCGGTTTTTTCTTTCTCCAATCGCTGGTGCTCTCGTTCCGGTTCGCGTTTACGCTCAAACAAGCCAAGGAACAGGCCGAAGATGGCCTGCGGGCCAAAAGCGAATTTCTGAGTACGATGAGCCACGAAATCCGGACGCCCCTGAACGCCGTGATCGGCATGACGCATTTGCTGCTGCAGGACCAGCCCCGACCGGATCAGAAGCAGCACCTCGACGTGATGCTGTTTTCGGCCAAAAATTTGCTGCACATCGTCAACGACATTCTGGACTTCAACCGGATTGAAGCCGGCAAAACCACCCTGGAAGAAATCCCGATGGATCCGGCCACCATCCTGCACAAGATCATTAGCAGTTACCAGTCGGCTGCAAACGAAAAATCACTGACGCTGACGCTGACGATCGATCCCACCTGGAAAGGCAAAGTCTTTGGCGATCCCACCCGGTTGGCCCAGGTCATTTCGAATCTGGTTCACAACGCCATCAAGTTCACCATTCAGGGACAGGTACAAGTAAGCCTCTCCGTCCTTGAACAAACCGGGCAGGATGTCACCCTCACATTGGCCGTCGAAGATACCGGCATCGGCATTGCCCCCGAGAAACAGGAACTGGTCTTCAACCGGTTTACACAGGCCGATTCGTCGATGTCGCGCAGTTACGGCGGAACGGGGCTGGGCCTGACCATTTGCCGGCGGATTCTGGAGCTGCAAAACGTGGTGCTTCATCTGCAGAGCGAACCGGGGAAAGGGTCCCGGTTTTACTTCACACAGCAATTCCGGAAAATGACAGATCCGCCGGAAATGCTGTCCGAACACCAACCCCTGTCGACCGATAAACCCCTGAAAGACGTCTGCATCCTGCTCGTGGAAGACAACGCGATGAATGTGCTGCTGGCCAAAAGCGTGCTGGAGCGGCTCGGCGCGTCGGTCGATGTGGCCGGCAACGGGCAGGAAGCGGTCGATAAACTGGACTCGGCCAAACACCGGCTGGTGTTGATGGACCTGCAAATGCCGGTCATGGATGGATACGAAGCGACCCGCATCATCCGCGAACGAAACGAAACGCTGCCCATCATCGCCGTAACGGCCAGTCTGGCGCAGGAAGTCGGCAACCGCGCTCAGGTGGCCGGTCTGGACGAAATTCTGGTCAAACCGTATAATCCGACCAGCCTGATGCGGGTCATTCTGCGCCACCTCAACCTGCCGGGTTGACAGACCGGACCTGCCGTTAAATAATAACCCTGCTCTGGCTGCTCAGGTTTTAAGTATCTTACTTTCCAAAGTCAGTGTGACGCCGTCAACCGGATCCGGAAGGTCTATGAGCAAGCCTGTTATCTTTATCGCCAGCGCCAACCCGTCTACCCTCGACGACGGACCGTATCTTCTGGCCCTGAAAGATGAAATACGGTTTATCGATGAATTGCTCAATGAACTGGAATTAAACGAGGAGATCATCTACCCAACGCCTTCGACCGAAACCGATTCCGAGGGCATTCGCAGGGCATTTGTAAAAATCAGCCAGAACCTCACCGTTTTTCATTACTGCGGTCACGCCAGCCAAACCAATTTTACGCTGACCGACGGCAACTACAGCCAGGACCAACTGCTTAAATTGTTGAGCGGCAAGAAACCGAAGCTGGTTTTTCTGAACGGCTGCTCCACCTATGGCTACGTCGAAGCCCTCCTCAGCGCGGGGGTGGAAGCCGTCATCGCCACCTCAACTTCCGTTCCGGATGGGCAAGCCAGCGAGTTTGCCATGGCGTTTTACTTTTCATTCACCCGCCCCCTGCGAACCCTCCAGCAGGCTTTTGACGAAGCAGTAGCGACCTCGAGCGTGCTCTCCGGCAAACCCTCTACGTTTCTGCGGGGCGGTTTTCCGACCGAAATCCCGGACGCACCCTGTGCCTGGGGTCTCTATTTCAACCAGCCCGAGGTGTTGAAATGGACGCTGGTGGTTAAACGGGTCAATACCGAAAAAATCCCCCTCATCGACCGGCAAAAGGCCTTTCTGTGTGACCGGGATCAATACCGCAACGTGTTCGACCCCAGCTTCAACCTCAGCCAGGGACTCGATGTGTTGTACCGGCCGGTACAGCATTACCTGATTGTGGGCGAGGATTACCAGTCTCCGCTGGGGCTGGCGCGGAAGCTGGTCTACGAGAAAATCACGAAGAATCCCGACCGGGTTTATAATTACCCGTTCGACCCCAACGACCGCCGTCGGGATGTTGATGACATGCTCGTCAAACTCAACCGGGCCTACGACACGCCCCTTAAAATCCGGCGCGAACTCTATAAAATCGTCAAAGGCCAGGACGACAGCACCAGCCTGACGTTTGATGAGTTTCTGGGCATTCCGGCGATCAAAAACAGCCAGTATACCATTGTCGCTCTCCAAATCAATGCCGACGATTTGAATGAAAAAGTGCTGGGGTCGATCCGACAGTTCATGACGGAATTTTGCCCGCCCGAAACCGGGGCGAATTCGCCGACCCATCCGTATCTGCTGTTTTTCTGGAACATTATTTTCACCCCGAAACAAAGCTGGTTTTCCGCTTTTATGCCGGGCAATTCCGTTAAAAAAATACTGAAACCGTTCCGAAACTCGGGCCTGGTCGATCCCGACGATCCCGCCCGGAGTCCGCTCATTATTCTGAATCAGGATGACGAACTGCTGGCCGTTCCCGATCAGCGGAAATACCTCGAAGAATGGTTCCGGAACTACCTCCGGCACGCGCCGGATGCGGATAAGGAGCGCGTGATTACCAGTATTTTTCAGCCGGATCACTCCGGAAAAATCGACGTCCCGGCGCTGGAAGATAAACTGCTGACGCTGATCGAACGCTTCAATACCCCTCAAACTTCCTGAAAAATGGCCCTGGTCGAAAAATTTGAATTTGATGAGCAAACGGAACTGAATGTTCCGCGGATGAAGAAAAACCCTTCGGATTACATCCTCGACTCGGCCCTCTACAACGCCGTTCGGGTGGCGATTCTGCTCAAGCAACCACTGCTGCTAACCGGCGAACCGGGGACCGGAAAAACCCGCCTGGCCGAAAAACTGGCCGCCGATCTGTATGCCCGATACCCCAACGAGTACTTGAGTAAACCGCTGGTATTCAACACCAAAACCGTGTCGACATCCACGGATTTATTTTACCTGTACGACGCCCTCGGCCATTTCCACGCGACGCATTTTGACCCGGAAAAACCGGTGGCTTCCACCAACGGGGCCGCTGCCGGAACGGTTTTGTCGATTCCCGAAAAACCGCCCGTTCCTGAGGTAGCCCGGCACATCCGGCTTCAGGCGCTCGGGCAGGCCATCGTGCTGAGCAATCCGGCGATGCTGGAAAAATGCCCGTATCTGTCCATGAACGACATCGATTCGTCCAGTCCCCGCAGTTCGGTGGTGCTGATCGATGAAGTGGACAAAGCCCCGCGCGATTTTACGAACGACCTGCTGAATGAACTGGATCGCTTCCGGTTTCAGGTTCGGGAAGATGGCAACGCGGAATACGAAATCGGAACCAAAAACATCTTTGTTATCCTGACCAGCAATTCGGAAAAGAATCTGCCTGACGCGTTTCTGCGCCGGTGCATCTTTTACCACATCGAATTTCCGAAAGAAGATCAGCTTATGGAAATCGTTCTGAATCAGATTTTTAACAAAGAACTGGAGCGAACCGAATCCGTTTCGAAACGGCGCGCCGTTGAACAGACGATTGCAGAATACATTGCCTATTTCGTGACGGTCAAAAATGCCAATCTGAAGAAAAAACCGGCCACCGCCGAACTCATTAGCTGGATGTATTTCCTGCGCGACGACATTCTCCACCCCCGTCCGCTGAAAGAGGTGGATGAACCCAAACGGCTGGCGAGCTACAGCATTCTGGCCAAACACGCCGAAGATTTTGCACTCCTCAAAACCCTGTAACGGTTTCTTCCGACGGCCATGACGCCCGTTTCTCCCCAACGACCGCTTCCCCTGGGCGAATTGCTCGAGCAACTTCGGCTGGAAGGCTTTGTGGTGACGCCGGAGGTGTACGACCGCTGTTTCCGAATCGCCGACACCTGGTTTCCGGACGGACTGACCACCGCCGGGCAGCTCCGGGAATTGAAGGAGTTACTCGGCCCGGTGGTGGTGCGGTCAGACCTTGAGCAGGAAAAGTTCGGGGGGATCTTCGACCAGATCGTCCGGTTCTCCGATCACCCAGCGAAACAGGTTGAAACCGCCGAAAAATCAGAGGATTCGCAAAAACCGCCGAAGCCCAACCGGCTTCGGCGGGCTACGCTCCTGGCCGTTATCACCCTGATTCTCATCGGACTGGCGGTTTATTACACCCCAAAACCAGTCACCCCTAGGATAAAACCTCCTCAAACACTACCCGACTCGACGCAGCCGCTGGTGGCCGACACGACCAGAAGCACTGATCCGAGTCCCGTTGTCAGGCCGTCTTCGTACCCCTCTTTTCCGCTCATTCAGGCGAAACCGATACGCTTCACCACCTACTCGCGAAACACCGTGTATCTCCTGCTGGCGGTTTTGCTGGCTACGGCCGCAGCGGGCGTGGTGCTCTTTCGGTATTTTTTCCCGAGCCGAAAACGCAGACCAAGCGACGGCCCGCCCTACTTTCTGACCTTCCCGGATCAGGAGAAAACGATCAAAGTCGCCGAGTCGATGGACGTCTGGGCGCGGCAGTTGAACCAGCGCGATGAAGGCCAACGCCGGATGATGGACGTTTCGCGCACCATTCGGGCCACGGCCAGCCGGGGCGGTTATCCCTCGATTTATTACCAGCAAATCAAACTCCGCCCCCGGTATCTGGTGCTGATCGATCAACGATCGACCTTCCACCAGCAGGCCCGGCTGTATGCCTATCTGGGATCGGTGCTAGCCGAAAGCGAAGTTGAACTGGAAACGCTTTTTTTCAACAGCGACCCGCGTATCTGCCGAAGCGAAAAATACCCGAAGGGAATTGCCCTCAGCGACCTGTTCCGGATTCAACGCCATTCCTACCTGGTGTTGATTACGGAAGGCATCCGCCTGATCGACTACGACCGGGGCACTGTGGCCCCCTGGGTCACGAACGGGTTCGACGGCTGGGAAAAACGCGCGATTCTGACGCCGGTCTACCCCGAAAACTGGACGTCCATCGAGGCCATTCTCGCCCGGTTTTTCATCGTACTACCGGCCACCCCCGACGGGCAGTTGCTGCTCCGGACGTATTTTCAGGCGGGGGAGCAGCCGACGTTTCAAGAACTGCGTCGCCAGTGGCCGGTCACCACCACTTCGGCCGCTGACCGGGGCTTTTTTGGAAAACCGGCCAGCAAACTGACCATCTCCGAAATCGACCGGTTTCTCGAAAATCCGTTTGACACCGAAAAACCGACCGAAGCAGAAACCGCCCGGTTAAAACAGTGGGCCTACGCCACCGCCGTGTACTCAACGCCGACCTGGGAAATGACGCTGGCCATTGGCAAAACGATGGAACGCTACCACGGAACCGATGCCTTTGTCACCACCACCAATCTCCTGAAAATAACCGCCTTGCCGTGGTTGCAGCAAAGCAGCATCCCCGAACCGCTGCGCCAGGACCTCCTCGCCCGCTTCGACGAATTGCCGACCGGATTGAAAGCGGTCATTCATCAGGACGTCCTGCAGTTGCTCGAATCGGTCAGGACCAGTCCGGGCAGCCTGGCCGAAGAAGAACGGGAACGACACACCTACGAAGTGATGCTGACCGACGAGAAATACCGGGCGGAAGGCTTGCGAAAACTGGCTCCGTTTCAGAAAGCCGGACTCATCACCAGCCCGGCCATCGACCGCCAGATAACCGCTCACGAACGCCGGAAAACCTTGGCCTATGGCCTGACGCTTGCGATCCTGGCGGTTTTTGGGCTGGCCGCCGGGTATTTTGTTTTCCCCAAAACCAGCACCGCCCCCCCGGCAGGTTCGAAGCGGTTTTTCTACACCGCGTCCGATTCGCTCCGGGCCGATAGCGCCGTGACGTATAATAACCTGGCGGCCCGACTTTCGTTCGATAGCCTGAAGAATTCGAACTTTGCAACCGAGATGGCTGGTGCGATAAAAACCATCGGCTACATACCGGCCAACGATTCCATTGGGGCTACCTATCAGAACGGAATCGATCGCATCGCCGGCCGCTATCAATCGTCCAAGTCATCAGGCGGTTTTGAGTCTGTTTCAGAAATGACCACCGAGCTTGAAGCACATCAGAAAAAGTATTTACCAATCCTGGAAGCCGAATTGTATTCGATGCGCATTGCGTTGCTGATGGCATCGCTCCGGCAGCGGACCACCTTCGAAGCACTTTATAATTTGCACGCGGTACGGTTTCAGCGGAGCGTTTTTCTGGATTCAACCGGAATCAACAGCGGCCGGGAAAAGGATCTCACAATTCGGGGAATCCGAAAAATTGTAGCCCCCACGTCCTGGTATTCAGGCCCCGGCTTTTTTCCGCAGGACTCCCTGCTGGTCGACTACTTAAAACTATTAAATCAGAGCCTGCAAGCCGATTCTCTTCTACTTCGTATCGACGCCCTGGACAGCTACGGTGCCAACCTGAAAAAGTACAGCACACCGGCGTATGCCCAGGATCGGAGTAACCGCCAGATTCAGGAAATCACCATCGCCCAACAGGCGGCTCAATTCAACCGCGTCAATTTGTTTCTGCCCAATGCACCCCGGAACAAAAATCTGCTGATGGTGCGGGTTCCGCGCCGGACTCTTGCACCCGGGAGGACGGATTCGCTGGCCCGACTCACTGCCGCCTGGATCAAACTTCACCTTGAGAAACCGGATTCGTCTCCCCAGACCACTCCCGCTACAGCAGCGAAAACCGCACCGGCCAAAGCCACCACCGTCAAAACCCGACCCAAATCGGTTCCGAAAAAGACCGCACCCGCCAAGGCTTCCAACCGAACGCCCGCCCAAACCAATTCGTATCCCACGCAAACCAAACCGGCCACGGACGAACTGCCCGCAACCGCAACACCTGATCCTGAACCGGCAACCGTTTCGCCCATCGACAACACCGCCAATGCCAACGTAAAACAGGAACCCCAGCCGACCGTCGTCCAGCGCGGAATTCCGGGCGACTACGGGGTGCTGGTGGGCGAAGTTCGGGAAACCCGGATGGTGAGTAACAACCTGTTTTTGCTCATTGCGGTCAATGGAGAGTATTATCAGGTTCGCATTGGCAATCAGCCGAATGCGTCATACGGCAAGTCGTCGGATGCGCCTGTTATAGCAATGGCAGAAAATGATCTGGTTCGTAAAATTCCGGGCTTCCAGCGGTTTAGCTCGGCAAAAGAGGGTTTTTATAAATTGGATAAAACCAGCACCTCTGGAGCACTGGATTATCTGCGCACGGGCGATTCGTACGCGGATTTCAAGGTAGATCGAAAGGCTTACCTGGGCGGTCTGGTCAGCGTTTCCAAAAAATCACCCACCCGAATCTACGTCTGGGGTGCCCGCTGGCAACCTACCGCGTCTTCGAACCCCTTCAAACTGCCGAACGGATTCTATGAAATCCACTACGTTCACCAGAATCAGGGGTTTTATTCGCCGAACGATGTTCTTAACGCACCCTGGCAGGACGGCGGGATCATTCTCGATTCGGGAAGTTTGAAAGCCATTGCCATCCGGTTTTCGTCCCAGTCGACCACGACGGATGCCAAGGGCGATCCGGTCAACGCGACAGCGAAGTAAAATCCGGCGTTCATTCCCGGCAAAAAGATCGAATTAAACCGGGTCCAACCGGCGCAACTGGGTTTGCAAACCGAGGCTGCGAATGTCCAGTTCCTGCTCGATCCGGCGGATGGCCTCTTCGCTGAAGGTCCCCTGCTTGTGCCACTGAATGATCAGATCCCGCTGGTGGTTGATGACGGCGAGTTCACTTTCGACAAATTCCCGGAAGAAATTCGCAGCCGTGGGTGGTGCCCCTTTTTGGGGTTTTTCGTCCAACCGCAACACCCCGTTCAGGTAGTTGGTCTGTTGTTCAAACCGGGTTTTCAATTCACTCAGCACCTCGTCGTGCAGGTTCATGGAAAGTTCGCCTTCAATGTAGGTAATCGAGCTGGTGGTGATGGCCAGGCGGATTTTCTTTTCTTCCTGCACGGCCTTTCCCGCCGGTTCCTGCACGTTGAGCCAGCGGATAAAAAACGGCAGCGTGAGCCCCTGTAGCACTAAGGTGACAAAAATGACCATGAACGAGATGAACAGAATCTCATTCCGCATCGGGAAAGCCTTTCCATTGCTTAGGGTTAAGGGCAAGGCCAGCGCCGTGGCCAGCGACACCACCCCGCGCATCCCGGCCCAGGAGGTGATGAACAGCTCATTCGGTCGGAACAGAATACGTCTTTTCTTCCCCCGATCCAGTAAAGTGCTGATGTAGGCCAGCGGAAAAATCCAGATAATCCGGGTGACGATGGCTACGAAGCTAATCAGCAGGCCAAAGCCGATTAGCCGTCCCACGGAATGGTCTTCGATGTTTTTCAGGATCACCGGCATCTGCGACCCGATCAGGATGAAGACAAAACCGTTCAGCAGAAAAATCAGAATATTCCAAAAACCGTTGATCTGCATCCGGGTTTGAAACGAATAAATTTCGTAAGAATTCCAGGCCAGATACAAGCCCATCGACACCACCGCCAGCACCCCCGAAACGCCCAGGTGTTCGGCCAGCAAATACGCCACAAAAGGCAAAAGCAAGGTAATGGTCGTGGCCACCGTCGGGTTTTCGAGCTTGTTGTGTATATGCCGAAAGAGGTAGCCGATGGCGAGACCGATGACAACGCCCCCGGCAGCTACCACCAGGAATTGCAAACCAGCCTGCCAGAAAATGAAACTCCCACTGGTAACAGCCGCCACCGCATACCGGTAGGCAATCAGCGCCGACGCATCGTTCACCAGACTTTCGCCTTCCAGAATGGTAATCAGCCGGTTGGGAAGCCCCAGGCCGCGGGTGGCACTCGTGGCCGCTACCGCATCCGGCGGGGAGGTGATGGCACCCAGCACAAACGCCAGCGGCCAGCTAAAACCGGGGATGCAATAATGGGCGACCACGGCGACGGTCACGGTGGTAAAAAAAACCAGCCAGACCGCCAGCAAACCGATGGGTCGGCGGTAGGCTTTGAATTCGTGCCAGGAAATGTTGCCGGCGGCTTCGTATAACAACGGTGGCAGAAAAATCAGAAAAACCACCTCCGATTCCAGGTGAATGTCCGGCACAATGGGCAAAAATCCCAGTACCAGACCGGCAATCACCAGCAGAATGGGATACGGAATTTTCAGTTTCTGGGTAACGGATGCGAGGGCGGCCAGAATGGCCATTAACACTAAAACGATTTCAAGATTGGTCATCGAGACGGTTTCTATTACAGAAAATGCTTACTTTAGAACGCTGAATCATTCAGCTTTTACAACCGAATTAAGGTATGGGTTTTCAATTCGACAAGGCGGTGCGCCGGGGTATTTCTTTTTGCTTTATTTCACTGATTCCATTTTTCTCAATCGGGCAATCGAAAACCTCGCTGGAACAACTCCGGCAACAAATTGAAGCCCAGCTGGCAACGCAGCCGGGCCGCTTCGCTGTCGCGTTCAAGGATTTAACCACCGGACAGGAGCTTTTGATTCACGAACGGGAAGAATTTCATGCCGCCAGCACCATGAAAACGCCGGTCATGATCGAGGTCTACAAACAGGCCGCCCAGAAGCGGTTTTCGCTATCCGACTCCATCCTGATCAAAAACGAGTTCAAAAGCATCGTCGACGGCAGTCCATACAGCCTGAAAGCGACCGACGACAGCGACACGCTGATTTATACCAAAGTCGGCACGAAACTTCCCCTTTCGGCGGTGCTATACGACATGATTATCCTGAGCAGCAACCTCGCCACCAACCTCATTATCGAGAAGGTCGACGCTAAAAAAGTGATGCAAACGATGCGCGAAATGGGCGCCAAAGACCTTCAGGTTCGGCGGGGCGTGGAAGACACGAAAGCGTTTCAGCAAGGGCTGAACAACACCACTACCGCTTACGACCTGATGGTCCTGTTCGAAAAAATGGCCACCGGAAAAGCCGTCAGTCCGGAAGCTTCCCAGGACATGATCCGGATTCTGCTCGATCAGCGGTTCAACTCCGTTATTCCCGCAAAGTTACCCAAAACCGTCAAAGTGGCGCATAAAACTGGCTCTATTGCCACGGTTCGGCATGATTCGGGGATCGTTTTTCTGCCCGATGGCCGCAAATACGTCCTGATTCTGCTCTCGAAAGAAATCAAAAGTGATGCCGCCGTGGTCGAGTCCCTGGCCACGGTTTCCGGAATGATTTACCAGTATTTCATCCAATAAGAAGCCAACGCCAGCGTTTCAATCCGGTTTGGACTGTTATTTGCTTGTCAAATCAATATTTGCCCCTAAATCCCCTGAAGGGGACTTTCAGCATCCGTAAGAGGCTGTGTCCAAGTCCCCTTCAGGGGATTTAGGGGCAAAATTTGAATAGCCTACATAAGTACTATGAAAAAAATCGTCCTCCTCTTTCTCTTCATATCCCGCTTTTTACCCAATGGTTTTTCGCAGGATCTTTACCAGGGACCGAAGCCCGAAACCGTTTTCACCGCAAACGCCGAACTGGGATTTCTGAAGGAATTCAATGAAAAATTCAAATCCGACTTCGACGCCCCGGCGCAGTATACCAAAGCGCTAACCACCGGTGTCGACGGCTGGGAAATGACGCTGTTCTCGGCCCGAAAAGCCCAACTGGCGTTCTACCAGGCACATCCACAGGCGGGTCAGTTTTCCGAGCCGTTCAAAAAATACGTAGAAAACTGCATCCGTTGGAATTACTGGCATTTGCTCATGGCCTGGCCCATCGTCCGAACCAATGCGCAGGCTACGCAGCAAACCGTGCCGTCGCTGCCCGCCGTCATGCTGGAAGGTTTTGACGAGTCGAAAGCGAACGATGAAACGGCGATGATCGCCGAACCCTATCGAAATTTTCTGTTTTACTACGTGACGTATTTCAATTCCAGGTCCCGGAAATTTGCCAAATACACACCGGATGAACTGCCTAAAATGCTGCCGGAAAAAGCCGGTTATGCCCGCCAGCACCTGACCGGAAAACCGTATCAGTATGCCCTGGCCCGGCTGTTGATGGATAATTGCGAAAAAGCAACGCCTTCGTCGGTGCGCGAAGTATTTGCAGCCCTGACGGCCACTCCAAACGCAACGGCGTATACGGATCTGGTAAAAACACGCTGTGGAGAGGTGATGACCCGGAAAGACGAACCCAAACCGACAGCCGCTGCGAAGAAAAAACCGGTCGATCCGAATGTCTTTTCGTTTCTAAACCAGAACGGCGAGTCCGTCACGCTGGACGATTTTAAGGGCAAGGTGGTGTATCTGGACATCTGGGCCAGTTGGTGCGGGCCTTGCATCGGCGAGGTGCCGCACTCCAAAAAGCTCTATGAGCGCCTGACGAAGAAGCAGTTGGAAAAAGTCGCGTTCCTCTACATCTCCATCGACGATTCGGAAGCCAACTGGAAGACGGCCCTGCAAAAACACCAGCTACCCGGCGACCAGGGCTGGTCGAAGGGCGGCTGGCGCTCACGAATTGTGCAATACTTTGGTGTTCAGAGCATTCCGCGTTACATCCTGATCGATAAAAAAGGCCAGATGGCCGACCTGAATGCCAAACGCCCCAGCACAGCCGATGCCATTTATGAGGACATCGTGAAACTGCTGGAGAACTGAGCGGTTTTTAGTTATCCCGAATCGGCGTGTCCCGCGAATCGGCGTAGGCTTTACCAAAGTCGATTTTCTTCACCTGACTGGCTACGTACTGAATGCCCTGAAAAATGTGTTTCATGAACAGCGGTTCCGAATAATCCTTTTTGTCGTGGCCGAGCGTCGTACACCAGGTATAGCCGCCGTCGAAGTGGTAGTACCAGGCGGCCGGATACAGGTTTGTAAAAGAACCGCCGAACATCTTCACTTTTTCGGGTTCCTCGCCGTTGAGGGAAGTCAGGTCGTGGGCCATCACTACGGTGGGTCCCGGCGACATTTCCTTGGTAAAATAGAATTCGTCCTCCTTTTCCCAGACTTTCGGAATGCCCTGCATCGACGAATGTTGGGTGTCGATCACGACGGTTTTGAACTTCTGGAATTTGGGGTGCCAGGCGAAGGTGCCGCCAATCATCCGCTTGAACCAGGTCCAGTTTCGCTCGGTACCCGTCACCGAATGAACGCCCACAAAACCGCCCCCGGCTTCGATGTACCGCCGGAACGAAAGCCGCTGGGCGTCGGTGTCGAACACATCGTTGTTGGTGCTGGGAAAAACCAGCAGCGTGTATTGTTTCAGGTTGTCTTCCGTAAAAACCGACGGCTGGTCCGTAACGTCCACCTTAAAACCGTGTTCCTCGCCCAGCTTCTGAATGCTCTTCGCAGCAAACGGAATGTTGTCGTGGACGTATCCTTTTCCGTTTTTGGTATACACCAACACCTTGACTTTCTTCCAGTTAACCTTATCGCCTTGGCTCCAGCCAACAGTCGAGGTCAGCAGCAGCAAAAACAATCCGGCCCAAAAAATCGTAGCAATGCGATTCATAAGAAGTTAGATGGGTTTATAAGTTAACCATATAGTATGGTTAGAGAATTAATCTACTAGCCCACGGTTTTAACCGTGGGAAAAAGTTAAAATAGGAATTTTGGGAACCGTTTTAACGGTTTAGCGAGCCCCAACCCGTTAAAACGGTTCCATATAGTTTTGCTTCTTATACCCACGGTTTTAACCGTGGGCTGATTTATTTCTTTTCCAATCCATTGCACGCTAACCGCATCGCATAATCCATAAATCGATAAAATTCTACACCTTCAATTTAACATCCTGCGCCTGTTTCTGGGCTTTCAACGCCAGTTCCGTCGCCAGAAAACAATGCGCCTGGGTCATGGCGGTTTCGGTGCGATTTAAAATGTCATCGATCAAAAGCTTACCATAAGGCGTTTCGACCTGGCTGCAATCGATGGTTTTCGTTTCCTTATTGTCAACGAGAAACAGGTGATTGCCCCCCTCACGTCCGCTGATGTCTACATACTTGCGAACTTCGATAAACCCTTCGGTGCCCAGAATTGTCAACCGTCCGTCTCCCCAGGTGTTCAGGCCGTCGGGCGTGAACCAGTCGACGCGGATGTAACCGGTTCCGCCGTTGCCTCGCAACATCGCATCGCCAAAATCTTCAAATTTCGGGTATTGCGGATGGTTCGTATTGCCCACCTGCGACGCAACGATTTCGGCCTGGGTGGAGCCCGTGAAAAACAGAAACTGGTCGAACTGGTGCGAGGCAATATCGCAGATGATGCCGCCAAACCGCTGCTTGTCGAAAAACCACTCGGGGCGCGTTTTGGCATTCATGCGGTGGGGACCCAGGCCGATGGTCTGAATGACTTTGCCAATGGCGCCGGCTTTCACCAACTCCCCGGCTTTGGTAGTTGCCTTGTTTTCAAGCCGCTCACTGTACATGATGGAGTAAATCCGTTTGGTCTCTTTCTGCACCTTACGAACTTCAGCCAGTTGTTCCAGCGTCGTAATACCGGGTTTGTCCGCCATGTAATCCTTCCCGGCTTTCATTACGCGAATACCGAGTGGTGCGCGTTCATCGGGAATTGCGGCACTGACCACAAGTTGGATGGAGTTGTCTTCCAGAATCTCTTTTTCGCTTTTGACGAGCTTGGCATCCGGGTAGCGCTTCGTGAATGCAGCCGCCAGATCCGGTTCTTTGGCGTAAAACGAAACAAGCTGCCCGCCCCCGCGAATGATGGCTTCGACCTGCCCGTAAATATGGCCGTGATTCAGACCAATGGCCGAAAACCGGATGCGGGCCGCGCCTTTCTGACGGCTGCTGCCAACCACGGGAACCGAATACGGGATTCCGGGGGCGGCCAGAAGTTCTTTGGGAAGGGCCGTCAGACCGGCGAGTCCGGCCGCGGTGGTAACGGATTCTTTGATAAACCGTCGCCGGTTGGCTTGTGATTTGTTCATGGTCGTTTCACTTTGTCGCTAGTTCACTTTTGGACTTTTTGGCCAGTTCGAGTGCCTGCGTGGTCGTGTAATACTTTGAAATCATGTTCGGCACTTCCCAGGCGGGCAAGGCACCGGCTTTCAGGTAATCGAGGTATTTCTGCGCCACGCGGCCAAAATGCGCTTCGTGTCCTTCCTTGTATTTTTCGGGGATTACTAATTCCCAGCCTTTGGCAATTTTCTTCACCTCAACGCCCGGAAATTCTTTCTGGATGTTCGGCAAAACCGTTTTCAATGCCGCTTCCAGATCCGTGTTTTTGTCAACCGCTTCAATGTATAACGTCGGTTTGTACTGCTGCTCGGCACCCTGACGAATAATCAGATTGGCTTTCGTTCCCCGCATGATCGAATAGTGGGTGTCGCCCGTGCCTTCCGGTGCTTTGTATTTCCAGATTACCGACACCTTGGCGTGAACCCCGCGAAGCTGGTAGTTGATTTCGCCATTGCTGTAGACCTTCAATACGCTGTCTTTCACCACATCTTTCTTCAGATAGTCCGGAAAAACGTCCTGTTTGGTGATGGCTTTGAACTGGCTCAGCGTCATGTCGGTCGTCCAGCGACGGGCGGACGTCAGGCTAATATCTTTTTGGTAATCAATCGTTTGTTCCGGAAAACACTCCCACTGCACCAGATCGACGAGGTGGGTGGTTACGTCCACGATGCCTTCGCCCTGCTGGGCCACATCCATAAACCAGGACGGCCGGGTCAGGATGCTGCCCGAAACGTTTTTGTAGAAATGGTGAACACTTTCCTTGGTAACCGCCGGATTTTCGGGTGTTCCTTTTTCCAGCGTCCCGAACAGATCGGCCTGCTGCGAGAAGGCCCGTTGCAGCATCGTGCTGATCTCGTAGCGTTCCGTCATGATGTCATACAACAACACCTTGTTCTTTTCGGCGGTCGCGAATGCTTCCTTTAACTGGTCGAAGTTGGCCGCGCTGATCACCATCGGTTTGTCAGCCAGCACGTTGAATCCGGCCCCCACGGTTTTCTGAATGTAGTCGGTTTTCAGGCGGTTGTTGCCCGCCATGACCACCACATTCCCGGCTTTGTCCGTTAGCATTTTATCGAGAAAATCCGTACCCAGATAGACGTCTTCATGCCAGTTCGTGGGGTCTTCCGGGCGGGCGTTGTAACCCTTGATTTTATCCAGATGAAGCTGAACATCCGGGCCATCCGGGGCGTAGACATGCACCGTGGAATCGACGCCATCAAACATGGTTTTCTGCACCAGGGCCGCATGAAAATGACCGGGGTCCAGGGTAATCAGATGAATCATGTCATCTTTCTTTTGATCTGACTGACAAGCGGTGAGTAAGGCAGCCATCAACAGACTGCCGGCAACGGGGGCTACTTTCATTCGAAGCATTTTGGTTAAACGCACGGATTATTTTGATTTGGTGGAGGCAACGACTTGAATGGCATAGGGCGACCGCTGTGTGCGGGACAATAGTTTATTGGCCTCCGCATCGTTCTTAAACTGCTCTTTTTTCGGATCCCAATACAGTTTTCGATCCAGTTTCATGGCCGCGTGGTGGAGCAGACAGGCCGAACACGACCGGTGGCCCACTTCGGCGGGGGCAATGGGTTCTTTCCGGCTGACGATGCTTTCCAGCCAGTTGCCGTGGTGTTCTTTGCTGACCGGTAAATGAATTTCGTTCGGCCCGATCACCGACTCCAGAATCTTCGGATCGCTGGCATCCAGGGCTTTGGCGGCTTTCTGTTTGGCAATGGGATCGCTGGCGGTCACGGCAGCGTCGCCCCGCGACACAAAAATCCAGCCGTCGGTGCCTTCAAACTTGATTCCGTTGGGCAACTCGTTGCTGACCACCATCCGAACGCCGTTTTCGTACAAGGCTTCGGTGCGGAAAATACCGTGAACATCCCACAGGCCTTTCTTCGGAAAATCGGCTTTCCCCCAGATTTCCACCGGTCCGGTGTATTCGGTATTCATCGCCCAGTGGGAACAGTCGATGTGGTGGGAGCCCCAGCCGGTGATCATGCCAGCGCCAAACTGTTCGCAGCGCAACCAGCCCGGTCGGTCGTAGTCCTTCTGCGGATGCACCCGTTTTTCGGTATAATATACCTCAGGCGTCGTGCCGAGCCACATGTCGTAATTCAGGTTTTTCGGGATCGGCATTTCCGGTTCTTCCTCGCCGGAAGGATCGCCGGGCAAGCCGACGGAGACGGTTTTCAATTGACCAATCCGCCCGTTGCGAACGAGTTCGGCCGCAAACCGGAACTGGTGCGACGACCGCTGCTGGCTTCCCACCTGCATGATCCGCCCCGTCCGTTTCACCGCATCCGCCATCAATCGGCCTTCCGAAATGGTCAGCGACGCCGGTTTCTGCATGTAGACATCTTTTCCGGCATTGACGGCATGAACCACCATCGGCGCGTGCCAGTGGTCGGGCGTGCTGATCAAAACGGCATCGATATCCTTGTTGGCCAGCAACTCGCGATAGTCGCCATAACCCCGCACGCCATCGTATGATTTACCTGTTTTCTTGGCGTAAACGCCATTGACGAGTTGTTTTCCTTCTTCGACCCGCTTGCTGTCTACATCGCAAACGGCCATGATCAGGGCATTGTCGTATTGCCAGACACCCGGCATGTCGTGCGTCCGCGAAATGCGGCCAACGCCAATCGCGCCGACATTGATGCGGTTGCTGGGCGCATTTTCACCAAAGACCGAGGCCGGTACGATGGTTGGAAAACCACTGACAAGCGCGGTTGTTGCGAGGGCTCCTTTGGTGGTCAGGTCGAGAAATTTTCTCCGGGAGACCACTGATTTTTTTTCCGGTGCCATAGTTAGCAAGGTTTGAAAAGGCTTTTTGGGTAGAAACCACACCTATATTTAACCATAAGCGACGACGCCCCGATTTTTACTATTCATTTTCCGACGAAGGTGCCGGTATTATTGGTTCCGGTTCGCGTTTCCGAAAAAGAATCCTCCACTTAAGGTCCCGTTTTTTCCACTTAACCAAATTATTTTTCACCGAAGGCGGGTTCCGTTTTACCTTGCACAGTAAACGAAACAACACACCTGATGAATCTGAATGTAAAGTTAGTCCCCTCGGCGTTGGGGCTCGTGATTGGCCTGGCCATTTTGGCCGCTGGTGGCCCTGAATATGGTGCCGTTCGGACCAAAAAACCGGCTCATGTGGTACCGGCGGTTCAAAAAGCGAATGGGAAGACGGCGAATCAAAAGAAACCGGGTCGGTCGGCGGCAGACTGCCGTACGGCCTATGTTGATAAACAGAGCCGGAATGAGCCTCTGGAGTGGGCCATTGAAAGTTACAAATAAAGCAAACATCGGCCTGATTATCAACTCTATCCAACCGAAACAGAGCCGGTTTTAGCCGTTATTCTGCAACGAGCGAAACCGGTCGATGCCTTTGGACGGGTTAAATAAGCGGTCTCCCGGATTGGCTTTGTGTTGCTGCTTACGCACCAGCGTCCGGCTTGACAAGCCTTCGCCCGCGGGCGGATTTTCCAGCAATACGGTAACTTTTTTGTTCAGGTGTTCGATTTGAAGCTGTAAATCAGCCAGTTGTTTTTCTATGTTTTTCATGGTGCAAATGCGTATTATATAAAATCGACAATTACTTTAGTACAATTACAAGACTCCTACGATACTATTCTATCTCTCTAATTATCTCCTATACAATACTACAATATTCTGACCAAAAGAGTTTTACGAAATTTATTCCTTAACAAAGGTTTATCCTATCGTCACGCTGCATCGCCGAATAATACAACAATTGGTAAAATTTTTAAATTTATACTTCCAATCGTCATACGGCAAGATTTAACGGTTTCGGCACGTCTTTTCCGCACTATGAGTATCTTTCGGAGCCTTATATGCCCGACATGAAGAAACTGTACACCGTAGCCGTTGCCCTGCTGGCTTCTACTCTTTCATTTGCCCAAAAATCCAAAGACACCTGGGACGTCGCCACGCCCAAAGGGTCCGCCAAAGAAGTTAGTCTAACGACCACCGAAGGCACCTGGATGAACCTCGACGTGAGTCCGGACGGCCGCGAAATCGTGTTCGACCTCCTCGGCGATCTCTACACGCTGCCCATCACCGGCGGCACCGCGAAGCTTCTGTCCGGCGGTCTACCCCTGGAAATTCAACCCCGCTACAGCCCCGACGGCAGCCGGATTTCATTTACCAGCGACCGCGCCGGGGGCGATAACATCTGGACCATGAACCGCGACGGCTCCGGGTTGCGCCAGATCACCAACGAAGACTTTCGGCTGCTGAACAACGCCGTCTGGACGCCCGACGGCCAGTACCTCGTGGCCCGCAAGCACTTTACCAGCCGCCGTTCATTGGGGGCGGGTGAACTCTGGCTCTATCATGCCGGGGGCACAACCGCCGGTTTGCAGTTGACCAAACGAAAAAACGACCAGCAGGACGCCGGAGAGCCCTGCGTTTCGCCCGACGGACGGTACGTCTATTTTAGTGAAGACGTGAGTCCGGGGCCGATTTTCCAATACAACAAAGATCCCAACGGCCAGATTTACGCCATCAAACGGTTTGACCGCCAGACGGGCGAAGTCAAGAATATCGTGACTGGCCCCGGTGGTGCGACCCGCCCGCAGCTTTCGCCCGATGGTCGGCAACTGGCGTTTGTCCGGCGGGTTCGGACCAAAACCGTGCTGTACATCCACGACCTGAAAACCGGGGAGGAATTTCCGGTCTTCGATCAGCTCAACAAAGACCAGCAGGAAGCCTGGGCCATTATGGGTCTGTACCCCAACTACAACTGGCTGCCCGACGGCAAAGAAATCGTGATCTGGGCCAAAGGGAAGCTGTTTCGCGTAATCGTTCAAACGGCCAAAGCGGTTGAAATACCCTTCACGGTGAACGCCAAACTGACGATTCAGGACGCGGTGCGTTTTCCGCAGACGGTTTTCTCGCCCACGTTCGACTCGAAAATGATCCGCCACGCCCGGACCTCACCCGACGAAAAAACGCTGGTTTTTCACGCAGCCGGTTTTCTCTACCTGAAAAAACTGCCCGACGGCCAGCCCGAACGGCTGACCAAAGAAACCGCCAGTTTTGAATACGAACCCAGTTTTAGCCCCGACGGCAAATTCCTGCTCTACACCACCTGGAACGATTCACTGACGGGCAGCATTCGCAAACTGAATCTCCAATCCCGCAAAATCGAGACACTGACCCGCGAAAAAGGGTTTTACAATACGCCGGTTTTCTCGCCCGATGGCTCCCAAATTGTGTATCGAAAAAGCACCGGGAACGGTTTTATGGGCTTTGCATATGGCAAGGAACCGGGCTTGTACGTCATGCCGGGCAACGGCGGTGTGGCCCGTTTTATTCGGGAAAGTGGCGAAGAACCGCTGTTCAACCCCGCCGGCGACCGGATTTTCTTCGTGGAAGATGGTGCGACGAAAGCTTTCAAAAGCGTTTCGCTGAACAATTCCGACGAGCAAACGCATTTTACGTCGCAGTATGCCACCCGGTTTGTGCCGAGCCCCGACAACCGCTGGATTGCATTTCAGGAGCTTTTTCAACTCTACATCGCCCCCTTCCCAGTGAGCGGAAAAGCCGCCGATCTTTCAGGTGGAACGAAAGCGTTTCCGGTTTATAAGGTAACGCGCGACGCCGGGGATTATCTGCACTGGTCGAACGACAGCAAAAAGCTCCACTGGACCATTGGCCCTGACTATTTCACCCGCTCCATCCAGAACAGTTTTGCCTTTGTGGAAGGTGCCCCCGAAAAGCTGCCTGCCATCGACAGCACCGGAATTCCGATCGGCCTGAAGCTGACGACCGACGTTCCGAAAGGCATCGTAGCCTTTAAAGGGGCCACCATTCTGACGATGAAAGACGATGCGGTGATTGAAAACGGCGTGCTGGTGGTGCAGGACAACAAGATTCTGGCGGTCGGCCCGGCCAGTTCGGTCACGATTCCGGCGGGGGCCAAAATCATCGACGCCACGGGCAAAACCATCATGCCCGGTTTGATCGACTCCCACGCCCACATCGGCACCGGCGACGGCAAATCGCCCCAGCAGCAATGGTCGTATTTTACAAACCTGGCCTACGGCGTCACGACGGTTCACGATCCGTCCTCCAATACCGAGATGGTTTTCAGCCAGTCGGAAATGGTCAAAACCGGCCGGATGCTCGGACCCCGGGTGTATTCGACCGGAACGATTATTTACGGAGCCGACGGCGATTTCAAGGCGGTGATCAACAGCCTGGACGACGCCCGTTCGCACCTCCGCCGAATGAAAGCCGTGGGCGCTTTTTCGGTTAAAAGCTACAACCAGCCCCGCCGGAACCAACGCCAGCAGATCATTCAGGCCGCCCGCGAACTGGGCATGATGGTGGTGCCCGAGGGCGGTTCGTTCTTCAACCACAACCTGACGATGGTCATGGACGGCCACACGACGGTAGAACACAACCTCCCCGTCGATCCGATTTACAAGGATGTCGTTTCGTTGTGGGGCAACAGCAAAACCGGTTATACGCCCACGCTGATTGTGAGTTTCGGCAGTGTTTCCGGCGAATATTACTGGTACCAGAAAATGAACGTCTGGGAACAGGAACGCTTGCTGCGGTTTACGCCCCGCGCCGTGGTCGACAGCCGGTCGCGTCGGCGGACGATGTTGCCTGATGAAGAATTTGGTCACATCGGAAATTCACAAACCGCTAAACAACTTACGGATGCGGGCGTGAGCGTTCACCTCGGTGCCCACGGCCAGTTGCAGGGACTGGGCGCGCACTGGGAACTCTGGATGCTCGGCCAGGGCGGTATTTCCAACCTGCAGGCGCTTAAACAGGCCACCATCGGCCCGGCCCGAAACCTCGGACTGGACAAAGAAATTGGTTCGCTGGAAGCCGGAAAGCTGGCGGACTTGCTGGTGCTCGACAAAAACCCGTTGCAGGACCTGCGCAACAGCCAGTTCATTCAGTATGTAATGATCAACGGACGGCTTTTCGATGCCGCCACCATGAACGAAACCGGGAATTATACCCGGACGCGCGGCAAGTTTTACTGGGAAAACAACCGATCCAACGACGGTTTCGACTGGCACGCCGAAACGCAGAGCTTCGGACACATTCATTGCGTGTGTCAAGGGTTGCATTGACCCCGGTATTTTTGCCGTATAATATATTAGTCGGGCAAACCGTTCCTTATTCGGTGGTTAAAACCACTGAACTAAAAATAATTCAATACATTGCAGTCAAAATAAGCCTGAAAAATCAATCTGTATGAAAAAAGCCCTCCTGCTCCTGTTGATGGGGACTACGCTGTTCGTAAGTTGCAGCAAAGATGATGACGACACCCCGGCGGTGAAAACCAAATCTGAAATGCTGGTTCGTACCTGGGAAGTGCAAACTGGTTCTATCGGTTTAGGCACTGCAACACCTATAACGGGTTACACCAAAGGTGGTACAGGCAACCTCATTGATATGAGCAAGTTCAAACTTGAATTCAAGACGGGTGGAGACTTCGTACAAACCAGCCTGGACGGAACATCTTCCACCGGCAAGTGGGCGCTGACGGACAATGACACGAAATTGTCACTCACGACGACCCAAATTCCAACGCCGGATGTATGGAACATAACGACCCTTTCCGAGACGAATTTTGACATTGCCCGCCAAATTGCCGGAAACTCAACCGCTCCGGGTGATTTGTACTGGAAGAACCTGATTGATACCTTTGGAAAACCGCTGGGAATCACCTCAGCCGCCGGGGCATCCATCGCAGTAAAAACCATTCCGGTGAAATAATTGAGTTCAAAATACCACCATCAAAACAGACCCGGAATGGAGATTCCGGGTCTGTTTTGGTTTACAACCATTCTATTAAAATTAGGCGGTTTTTAAAAAGAAAAACCCGTGCAAGGCAAATTTGCTTCGGGCTAGCTCCTACCGCAGTATCATCACCGTCCCCCGCAGCAAAGGCGCATCCGGTTTGTAACGGATTGTATATACGTAAGCCCCCGGTGGCACCAGATCCCCTTTCAGCCTGCCGTCGAAGGGATGAGCATAGCCGTCGGCCGATTTGTAAATTACCTCACCCCAGCGGTTGAAAACCGCTACTTCGACGGTCGGGAAAGCTTCGACGCCTTTTAACTCCCAGACATCGTTCTGTCCGTCGGCGTTGGGTGTAAACGCGCCCGGCACCCAGATTCGCTCGTAAACTGTTACGACCACCGTCCCTTCGGCTTTGCAGCCCGTTGCATTTTCGACTTTTAACGTGTAGACGATGTCGTCTTCAATGGCAACCACCCGCGCGTTGGCTTCGGCCGGATCGGCCAGATAGGTGGGTGGTGACCACTCGAATTTCACCGGATCACCGGTCAGAACCGGACTGAGGGTCAACGAAGTACCCAGCGATGTAATAACTTCTTCCGGTAACAGAATGGTCGGAATGGGAGCCACGACGGCGGTTTGCTGCGCCACGGCCGCCGGACATTCCGGTGCAAAGTTGATCGAATACGTCAGCACGTGGTTGCCGATCCCGGCGGCTTTCGCATCGTATTGCGTTCCCGACACGCCCGGCCCGGCGAAAGTCCCTCCTGCCGGGGTTCCCGTCAGTGAAAAAACCGGACCTTCCGTACCGCAAACCGGCGGAACAGCGTCCATCGTGACGGTGATGGCGGGAATCTGCGCAACGGCGAAGGGGGCGGAAATCGCCTTGCAACCATTTTCCGCGGTTACTTCCACGACGTAGGTTCCGGCGGTTTGCACCGGAAAAACCGGATCGGTGACCGTTGCGACGGGCTGACCATCCCTTTGCCAGGCAAAGCTGACCCCGCCGACGCCTTCCAGCGGCAATGCCGCACCGGGGCAAATCCGGTTCTGCGATGAACGGATAGCCGCCTGTACGGCGGGTGCGCGGTTGAGCGAAAGGGCGCCGGTGTTGTAGGTACAGCCGTATTGCGTCTGGGTTAACACGGCCCGGTATTCTCCCGGCTGGGTAACGGTCAGGGAATTAACGGCAGGAGGTGCCACCACGAGCTTGCCGTCCCGAAACCACTGGTAGGTCAGATCGTTCCCTTCCAAAACCCTCAGGACGACGGAACCATCCGTGGCACACAACTGCCCGGTTACATTGAGATCCGAGGTGAGATCCACCACCTTGAGTGTTACATTCTGGGAACCGCTGGCCTTACCGCACTGGGTTTTCAGGGATACAAAAACCGAATACGTCCCCGGTTCATTGACCTGTAGTTTGGTGCCGGTGGCATCGGGCAGATTCAGTCCGTCGCGACGCCACTGGTAATTCCAGTCGGGGTTGACGGTCGTCTGGAGTTCCAGCGTTTTTCCTTTGCAGATCGTAAATTCGGTATTGGCCGGCAAACCGGTGGCCCACACGGTCGGGTTAGGGGCCGCAACCGGGGGGCAATCGATCACCAGAAACTGGAAGTCCCGCCGAACCTCCCCTATTTTTACGCCGTTGCGGTATTCTTCTACTTTAACCGCAAAAACGAACAAACCCAGTTGGTTGGGCGTCACCGACAACTGTCCGCTCCGGGCATCGACCGTCAGCGTCGGACTGCCGGGAATGGCACTGTTGGCGCCAAAACCGCTCAGCCACTGAATGTCCGGATACGGTCCGGCACTGGCTTCTATGTTTCGCCCCTGGGTACTATTTTTATTGAGGGGTGTCACCATCGAATACCGCAGTTCATCGCCATCGGGGTCGATTCCGCCAAAGGCAAACGAAAAAGCCTCGTTGATACAGAGATACTCGCCGTTGATGGGATTAAAGCGGGGGGAAGAATTATTGAAATACTGACCGCTTTTTTGCAGGGCCGGAAATTCGAGGTAAAAAGTAAAACCGGTTTGTACGGGATTGTTGATGTTGTTGATCCCGGCGTTGCGGTTCTGGGTCTGGAACGACATGTAATAGCCACCGGCATCGCTGTAAAGGGCCGGATCGAGCTGAATATCAGCCCCAAACGTAGCGGCAATCACCCGCTGGTTTTGCGAGGTGGCACAGGCTTCATTCGTAAAGACCACGCGTTCGCGCTGGGCGGTTTCCGAAACGTTGAATACCAGCATCCGGGCGTTGTCGCGCAGTCGGAAAATCCCGATCTGCCCGCCCGTAGTCTGGGCCGCCCGGTTGTTGTCTTCAAGGTAATTGATCACCGTGATTTGAAAGTGTCCCGGCACATCGCCAATCGCCCGCATTTCGATCTGCCCGCCAACCTGGTGGGTAGCCAAAACCGGAAAGGCAAAGCCCAGCAGCAGAAGCCAGAGCAAAGCTCGGTTAAAAACGGGAAGCATGGGTCAGACAGTAGAAATGGTCGATATGAACGTATTTTTGAAAAATTCATTCAGACAACTAAAGTTACTCTTTTTTCAATATCGTAACTTAAAAATTAATACCGCAACATCTAGGCATGAAGGGAATTGTACTGCCCGTCAGCCGTTCACTACGGCTCTCTACCGGTAAATACGCGGGAATGCATCTGCCCGTTGCAGATGTTACCAAATTTTGCTGAAGGGTTGGTTTTCCCCGAAGCCCGGGTCTATTTCCGCAAATCCCGGTAACCAATCAACTGAATGCCTTTGGCCTTGATGAGCGCTTTGACTTTAGAACTGGTCCAGGCGTCAGTGACGCCCTGGCGGTCGACGGCCACCTGCTCGTATCCAATGTGGTGAATGGCCCGCAGTTCGGGCGTATCGAGACCGGGATGGTCGACAAACAGGTAGGTTTTGCCAGGTTCCAGGCTTTCGAGCATTTTGGAAAAGCTCTCAATTTTCTCGTCCGAGGTTGCGTGGGCACCCAGGTAGCCGACGCCCGTCACGCCCCAATCCTGCATGTTCCGATCCAGAATCAGGAGGTTGTATTCTTTCGCCAGCTTCAGCACCAGGGCTTTCACGTCGTCGCCCATGCCGGTGCAACCCATATGGCCGGAAACGTGGCTGATGCGGGGAATCTTTTTCAGGCCCATTTCAATCTGCGCCCGAAACTCTTTTTCAACGTCTTCCAGTTTCCAGTCGTTTTCGACCAGGGCGCGTTTGGGGTAGTTTTTATTCGGATAAATCATGGGATAGAAATAACCGTCGGCCGAAACCGGCCGCCATTTCACGTTGTCCCACTCGCTGGTCAGGGCCAGGTGAATGCCCACGTCAATGTCCGGAATGTCTTTCAGCATCTCGACGGCTTCGGGAAACCAGGGCGAGGGCACAATCACTTCGATGGACGACTCGATGCCTTC